>NZ_BMWB01000080.1 GCF_014651015.1 Streptomyces xantholiticus | reverse complement strand
CGTGAGCGGCGGGGTGATGGGTGGCTGGTCGTTGCTTGAGAACTGCACAGTGGACGCGAGCATCTGTGGCCAAGTTTTTAAGGGCGCACGGTGGATGCCTTGGCACCAGGAACCGATGAAGGACGTGGGAGGCCACGATAGTCCCCGGGGAGCCGTCAACCAGGCTTTGATCCGGGGGTTTCCGAATGGGGAAACCCGGCAGTCGTCATGGGCTGTCACCCGCTGCTGAACACATAGGCAGTGTGGAGGGAACGAGGGGAAGTGAAACATCTCAGTACCCTCAGGAAGAGAAAACAACCGTGATTCCGGGAGTAGTGGCGAGCGAAACCGGATGAGGCCAAACCGTATGCGTGTGATACCCGGCAGGGGTTGCGCATACGGGGTTGTGGGATCTCTCTTCTGCGGTCTGCCGGCCGTGGGACGAGTCAGAAACCGTATGGATAGGCGAAGGACATGCGAAAGGTCCGGCGTAGAGGGTAAGACCCCCGTAGCTGAAATTCATGCGGCT
>NZ_BMWB01000079.1 GCF_014651015.1 Streptomyces xantholiticus | reverse complement strand
GAAGACGTAGGCGCGCTTGTCGTATCTCGTGGCTACGGCCCGGAAGTTCTTGAGCCGGTTGATCGTCCGCTCGACTTCGTTGCGGCGCTTGTAGAGCGTGGTGTCGAAGCCAGTGGGCCGGCCCCCTTTGCTGCCGCGGCGTTGGCGGTTGGCCCGCTGGTCTTTCGGCTCGGGGATGGTGTGCTTGATGTGCCGTCGTCGCAGGTAGCGGCGGTTACGGCGGGAGGAGTACGCCTTGTCGCCACCGAGGTGGTCCGGCCGGGTGCGTGGGTGCCCACCGTTGGGACGGGCGACGCGGATGCGTTCGAGAACCGGGATGAGTTGCGGGGCGTCGCCCCACTGGCCCGGTGTGATCAGCAAGGCCAGTGGGCGGCGTCCGCCTTCACCCGCCAGGTGGATCTTGCAGGTCAGCCCGCCCCGTGATCGTCCGAGTCCCTCGTCGGGGCGGTGCTGCCGGGGCGTTGATCTTTTTTCGGGATGCGCGGCGCTTTCCTGCGGGCCCCGGCGGCGTGCTGGTGAGCACGGCAGGAG
>NZ_BMWB01000078.1 GCF_014651015.1 Streptomyces xantholiticus | reverse complement strand
TCGTCGTACGCGAAGTGCGCCACGCCCGACGTCTCGGCGTGCACGTCGGCGCCACCCAGACCGTTCTGGGTGATCTCCTCGCCGGTGACCGCCTTGACCACGTCCGGACCGGTGATGAACATCTGCGACGTCTCACGAACCATGAACACGAAGTCCGTCAACGCCGGGCTGTAGGCCGCACCACCCGCGCACGGACCGAGCATCACCGAGATCTGCGGGATCACACCCGAGGCACGCGTGTTCCGCTGGAAGATGCCGCCGTAACCCGCCAGAGCACTGACACCCTCCTGGATCCGGGCACCCGCACCGTCGTTCAGCGACACCAGCGGCGCACCCGCCGCGATCGCCATGTCCATGATCTTGTGAATCTTCGTGGCATGCGCCTCGCCCAGCGCACCACCGAAGATCCGGAAATCATGCGCGTACACGAAGACCGTCCGGCCCTCGACCGTCCCCCAGCCCGTCACCACACCATCGGTGTACGGCTTCTTCGCCTCCAGACCGAAACCCGTCGCCCGGTGCCGGCGCAACTGCTCCACCTCACGGAACGAACCCTCG
>NZ_BMWB01000077.1 GCF_014651015.1 Streptomyces xantholiticus | reverse complement strand
CTGTCGCCCGACGGACGCTGCAAGGCGTTCGCGGCCGGTGCGGATGGCACCGGCTGGGGCGAGGGCGTGGGCGTGTTGCTGGTGGAGCGGCTCTCCGACGCGGAGCGCAACGGGCATCGGGTGCTGGCGGTGGTGCGGGGCAGCGCGGTGAACCAGGACGGTGCGTCCAACGGTTTGACCGCCCCGAACGGCCCGGCGCAGCAGCGGGTCATCCGCCAGGCGCTGGCCTCCGCCGGACTCGTCCCGGGTGATGTCGACGTCGTGGAGGCGCACGGTACGGGCACCAAGCTCGGCGACCCGATCGAGGCGCAGGCGCTGATCGCCACGTACGGTCAGGAGCGTGCCGAGGGCCGGCCGTTGTGGCTGGGCTCGCTGAAGTCCAACATCGGCCACACGCAGGCCGCCGCGGGTGTGGCGGGTGTGATCAAGATGGTCATGGCCATGCGTCATGGCGTCGTTCCCCGGACCCTGCACGTCGATGAGCCGACGCCGCACGTGGACTGGTCCGCGGGTGAGGTGCGGTTGCTGACCGAGGCCGTGGAGTGGCCCGGGTCGGACCGCCCGCGCCGTGCCGCCGTGTCGTCCTTCGGTGTCAGCGGCACCAACGCCCACACCATCATCGA
>NZ_BMWB01000076.1 GCF_014651015.1 Streptomyces xantholiticus | reverse complement strand
CTTGGTCCAGATGAACGGCTTGGGGTCTTCGTTCCAGTTCTTGACCCACGCGCGGATGTCGGCTTCGAGGGCCTGGACGTTCTTGTGGGCGCCGCGGCGGATCATCTGGTCGGCCAGGAAGCCGAACCACCGCTCAACCTGATTGATCCAGGAGGAGCCGGTCGGGGTGAAGTGCATCTGGAACCGAGGGTGTTTGGCCAGCCACGTCCTGATCGCGGGGGTCTTGTGGGTGCCGTAGTTGTCGCAGATCAGGTGGATCTGGAGATGCGCGGGCACCTCTTTGTCGATCCTGATGAGGAACTTCTTGAACTCCGCTGCCCGGTGCCGGCGGTGCAGGGCGCTGATGACCTCGCCGGTGGCGACATCGAACGCGGCGAACAAGGTGGTCAGGCCGTTACGGATGTAGTCGTGGGTCCGGCGCTCGGGCATGCCCGGCATTATCGGCAGGACCGGCTGCGACCGGTCCAGAGCCTGGATCTGGGACTTCTCGTCCACCGAGAGGACCACCGCGCCCTCGGGCGGGTTGAAGTACAGGCCGACGACGTCGTAGACCTTCTCCACGAACAACGGGTCCGTCGACAGTTTGAAGGTGTCCGTCAGATGCGGCTTGAGCTGGAACTTCCGCCAGATCCGGCCGACGGT
>NZ_BMWB01000075.1 GCF_014651015.1 Streptomyces xantholiticus | reverse complement strand
GTCCAACAGCAGCGCGATCCGCTCCCGGGCCGTCAGCTTCCCCTTCGCATGCTGCGCCCCGGTCGCCTTCTCACTCGGACCGCGCAGCGCCTGTTCACGGATCTCGTGCAGCTCGGCCACGCGGCCACGTGCGTCGCTCGGCTCGCTGGTGGTCTCGTCCAAAACGGTCATGCATCGACCCTACGGATCCGACCAAGGAAACTCCGCCGTTGACTCTGTACAGTCTCCTGCCCGTTCTCCTGTCGGCCTTTGACAGAACCATTCCGCACAGAGCACCAACCACCAGCTCAGGCGGGTCGCCCTTTGTTGAGGTCCGACAAGCTCGCCGACCGAGAATCACGTCACAGCCGAGTCCCGTCCTGTGCGCTGCTTGGGCTAATCCGGGCGGGCGGCCCCACCGTACCGGGCCGCCCGCCGGGCGTGATCAGCCCCCGCAGTGGAAGCGGCGGCGCCCCAGTCGGCGTGGTCGTTGCCGTTGCCGTCCCCGCCGTCGGAGGCCACCAGCTCGACGTAGTCGGCGCCGGTGACGTCCGCGGTCAGGGACCAGGCCGGGCCGGCGGCCCGCAGCACCGGGGAGGCGGCCTTCTCCGTGCCCCCGGCGCTGACACGAAGCGCACCTGAAGGCCACTTCGCGGCCGGACACGGACAGGAAGGCGTCCATCGCCACGCCGGGGAGTACAGGACGCGGCGGAAGTCGTGGGCGACGGCCACCGAGAGCCGGCCCCACCGGACGCCGGGCC
>NZ_BMWB01000074.1 GCF_014651015.1 Streptomyces xantholiticus | reverse complement strand
AGGGCCCGGCGTTGTTCGTGGACGGCCGCGAGCGAGCGGGCCAGGGAGGGGACCACGATGTCAAGGGTGCCGGTGCCAGGGACGACGACGGTCTGTTCGTCGAGCGCGTCGAATACGTCGTCGACGAGCCGGGCGGCCATGCGGGGGGCCTTCGGGCGGATCAGTTCGACGAGTCTGCGGCGGCCCGCCTTGCGCAGGGCGGCCGGAGAGCCGTGGCGTTCGAGTAGCCAGGTGACGGCCTGGTGATCGAGGCGGGGCCCGAGGACTCGCTCCAGGCTGGGGTGGAACTGGGTGAGCAGGCCGCGTATCCGGTTGGAGGTGCGGGTGGCCTCGGCTGCGAGGTCCTGGTCGAAACCCACGAGCACGGTGAGCTCAGCGGTGATCTCGTCTGTCAGTTCCAGCGAACGCAGGGTGTGTGGCATGGTGCGGGCGGCGTCCGCGATCACCGCGGCGTCCTTCGCGTCGGTCTTGGCCTCGCCCGGGTAAAGGTCGGCGATCCGCCGCATGGCCAGTCCGGGCAGGTAAGCGACCTGGCAGCCCGCGTCGCGGGCCACCGCGAGCGGGAGGGCGCCGATCGAGGCGGGCTGGTCCACGACCACGAGGACAGTGCCGAACTTGTCGCGCAGCTTGTCAAAGAGGGCCCGCAGTTTCGGTTCGCTGTTCGGCAGCGGCTTGTCGAAGACCTTCTTCCCGGCCGGGGTCAGCCCGTGCCCGTGATGCGTGCTCTTGCCGACGTCCAGGCCGAGGAAGACGCCCACGCCGTCAGTGTCGATCACTGTGCCCCCACTCG
>NZ_BMWB01000073.1 GCF_014651015.1 Streptomyces xantholiticus | reverse complement strand
CTGGAGGAGAACGGCGTCATCGACCCGGACGTCCTGTGGTCCTGCACCACCTGCGGCGCCTGCGTCGAGCAGTGCCCGGTCGACATCGAGCACATCGACCACATCGTCGACATGCGCCGCTACCAGGTCATGATCGAGTCCTCGTTCCCGTCCGAGGCGGGCACGATGCTCAAGAACCTGGAGAAGAAGGGCAACCCCTGGGGTCTGGCCAAGAAGCAGCGCGTCGAGTGGACCAAGGAGGTCGACTTCGAGGTCCCGATCGTCGGCAAGGACGTCGAGGACCTCACCGAGGTCGACTACCTCTACTGGGTCGGCTGCGCCGGCGCCCTGGAGGACCGCGCCAAGAAGACCACCAAGGCCTTCGCCGAGCTGCTGCACATGGCGGGCGTCAAGTTCGCGATCATGGGCGGCGAGGAGAAGTGCACCGGTGACTCGCCCCGCCGCCTGGGCAACGAGCCGCTGTTCCAGCAGCTCGGCCAGGAGAACGTCGCCATGCTCAACATGGCCTTCGGCGAGGACGACGAGGACGAGTCGACGAAGAAGCCGAAGTCGGCGAAGAAGATCGTCGCCACCTGCCCGCACTGCTTCAACACGATCGCCAACGAATACCCGCAGCTCGGCGGCGAGTTCGAGGTCATCCACCACACCCAGCTGCTGCAGCACCTCATCGACGAGGGCAGGCTCGTCCCGATCACGCCCGTCGACGGCCTGATCACCTACCACGACCCGTGCTACCTGGGCCGCCACAACAAGGTCTACACGCCCCCGCGCGAAATCATGTCGGCCGTGCCCGGCCTGCGCCAGCAGGAGATGCACCGCCA
>NZ_BMWB01000072.1 GCF_014651015.1 Streptomyces xantholiticus | reverse complement strand
GTGGGGAAGCCGTAGCGAAAGCGAGTCCGAACAGGGCGTTTGAGTTGCACGCTCTAGACCCGAAGCGGAGTGATCTAGCCATGGGCAGGTTGAAGCGGAGGTAAGACTTCGTGGAGGACCGAACCCACCAGGGTTGAAAACCTGGGGGATGACCTGTGGTTAGGGGTGAAAGGCCAATCAAACTCCGTGATAGCTGGTTCTCCCCGAAATGCATTTAGGTGCAGCGTCGTGTGTTTCTTGCCGGAGGTAGAGCACTGGATAGGCGATGGGCCCTACCGGGTTACTGACCTTAGCCAAACTCCGAATGCCGGTAAGTGAGAGCGCGGCAGTGAGACTGTGGGGGATAAGCTCCATGGTCGAGAGGGAAACAGCCCAGAGCATCGACTAAGGCCCCTAAGCGTACGCTAAGTGGGAAAGGATGTGGAGTCGCAGAGACAACCAGGAGGTTGGCTTAGAAGCAGCCACCCTTGAAAGAGTGCGTAATAGCTCACTGGTCAAGTGATTCCGCGCCGACAATGTAGCGGGGCTCAAGCGTACCGCCGAAGTCGTGTCATTGCAGTACATACCCCCAACGGGGACTGTGATGGGTAGGGGAGCGTCGTGTGCCGGGTGAAGCAGCCGCGGAAGCGAGTTGTGGACGGTTCACGAGTGAGAATGCAGGCATGAGTAGCGATACACACGTGAGAAACGTGTGCGCCGATTGACTAAGGGTTCCTGGGTCAAGCTGATCTGCCCAGGGTAAGTCGGGACCTAAGGCGAGGCCGACAGGCGTAGTCGATGGACAACCGGTTGATATTCCGGTACCCGCTTTGAAACGCCCAGTATCGAGCCCATTA
>NZ_BMWB01000071.1 GCF_014651015.1 Streptomyces xantholiticus | reverse complement strand
CCGCAGGCGAAGGTGGGTGCCGGGCGGACGGTCACGTTGCAGGTGGCCGGCGTCGGCGGGGTGCCCGCGTCGGGGGTGACGGCGGTCGTGATGAACGTGACCGCGACGACCGCGACGGCGACGACCTATGTGTCCGTGTATCCGAACGGGACGACGCGCACGAGTGCCTCGAACCTGAACGTGAAGGCCGGTGAGACGCGTCCGAACCTGGTCGTGGTGCCGGTGGTGAACGGGAAGGTGTCGTTCTACAACAATGCCGGTTCGGTGAATCTGATCGCGGACGTGTCGGGTTACTTCGCGGCGTCCGGCGAGGGCTCGACGTACGAGCCGGTGACACCGAACCGTCTGATGGACACGCGCATCGGACTCGGCGTGCCGAAGGCGAAGGTGGGTGCCGGGCAGACGGTGACGCTCCAGGTGACCGGCAAGGGCGGTGTTCCCGCGTCCGGGGTCACGGCCGTGGTCATGAACGTGACGGCGACGAGCCCGACGGCGACGACGTACGTCTCCGTGTACCCGAACGGCACGACCCGCACCAGTGCGTCGAACCTGAACCTGGTGGCGGGCCAGACGGCTCCGAACCTGGTGGTGGTGCCGGTGGTGAACGGGAAGGTGTCGTTCTACAACAATGCCGGTTCGGTGAACCTGATCGCGGATGTGGCGGGTTACTTCACCTCCGTGGCGGACGGTTCGACCTACCGTCCGCTGACGCCGACGCGGTTCATGGACACCCGTGTCGGACTCGGCGTGCCGCAGGCCAAGGTGGGTGCCGGGCAGACGGTCACGCTCCAGGTGACGGGCAGGAACGGCGTCCCGGCCACCGGTGTGACGGCGGTCGTCATGAATGTGACGGCGACGAGCCCGACGGCGACGAGCTACGTCTCCGTCCACCCGAACGGCACGACCCGCACCAGCGCGTCCAACCTGAACGTGGTGGCGGGCCAGACCGCTGCGAACCTGGTGATCGTGCCGGTGGTCAACGGCA
>NZ_BMWB01000070.1 GCF_014651015.1 Streptomyces xantholiticus | reverse complement strand
TCCAGCCAGAAACGTTCCCGCTGGAACGCATACGTCGGCAGATCACGGACAACCGGACCGGCGCCCAGCACCGCCGACCAGTCGACCCCGCCGCCATGAGCATGGACCCGGGCAACCGCCTCCACCAGCGCGCGAGGCTCCGGCACGCCCTCCCCACGCAGCCCGGCCGCGAACAACACCGGACTCTCCTCGTCCCCGGCCTCCAACACACAGTCCGGGCCCAGCGCCGACAGAACCCCGTCCGGACCGAGTTCCAGATAGACCGAGACACCCTCGGCCTCCAACGCACGCACCCCGTCCAGAAAACGGACAGGCCGACGCACATGACGCACCCAGTACTCGGGCGAGCAGAACTGCTCGGCGTCCGCGAGCGCACCCGTCACATTCGACACCAAAGGAATCCGGCAAGCCCGGTACTCCAGTGACTGCGCCACCTTCCGGAAATCCTCCAGCATGCCGTCCATGTGCGGCGAATGAAACGCATGACTCACCGTCAGGCGCTTCACCCGGCGCCCCCGGGCCCTCCACCGCTCGGCGAACCCCTCCACCACGTCCAGATCACCGGACACCACGACCGAGGAAGCACTGTTCACCGCCGCAACCTCCAGCCGGCCGCCACAACCGTCCGCCACCAGCGCGGCCCCGACCTCCTGCTCCGTTCCCTCGACCGCCGCCATACCCCCATCGACCCGCAACCCCTGCATCAACCGGCCACGCGCCGCCACCAACCGCACCGCATCCGGCAACGAGAACACCCCGGCCACATACGCCGCCGCGATCTCCCCCACCGAATGACCGATCAGAAAATCAGGACGCACACCCCACGACGACACCAGCCGGAACAACGCCACCTCAACAGCGAAGATCCCCGCCTGCGCATACTCCGTCCCCTCGAGCAACCGCGCCCGCGGGTCACCGTCCGGCGCGAACATCACCGACAGCAGCGGCATCCCCAGCTGAGCGTCGAAGTGCCCGGCGACCTCCTCCAGCGCCTCCGCGAAGACAGGGAAAGCGGCGTGCAATTCACGCCCCAT
>NZ_BMWB01000068.1 GCF_014651015.1 Streptomyces xantholiticus | reverse complement strand
GGGTAAGGGTGTAGGACGCACGGTAGGCAAATCCGTCGTGCATATAGTCTGAGACCTGATGCCGAGCCGATTGTGGTGAAGTGGATGATCCTATGCTGTCGAGAAAAGCCTCTAGCGAGTTTCATGGCGGCCCGTACCCTAAACCGACTCAGGTGGTCAGGTAGAGAATACCGAGGCGTTCGGGTGAACTATGGTTAAGGAACTCGGCAAAATGCCCCCGTAACTTCGGGAGAAGGGGGGCCACGTTTGGTGATCACTCTTGCAGTGTGAGCTGGGTGTGGCCGCAGAGACCAGCGAGAAGCGACTGTTTACTAAAAACACAGGTCCGTGCGAAGCCGTAAGGCGATGTATACGGACTGACGCCTGCCCGGTGCTGGAACGTTAAGGGGACCGGTTAGCTCCATTTCGGTGGGGCGAAGCTGAGAACTTAAGCGCCAGTAAACGGCGGTGGTAACTATAACCATCCTAAGGTAGCGAAATTCCTTGTCGGGTAAGTTCCGACCTGCACGAATGGCGTAACGACTTCTCGACTGTCTCAACCATAGGCCCGGTGAAATTGCACTACGAGTAAAGATGCTCGTTTCGCGCAGCAGGACGGAAAGACCCCGGGACCTTTACTACAGTTTGATATTGGTGTTCGGTTCGGCTTGTGTAGGATAGGTGGGAGACTGTGAAGCTTGGACGCCAGTTCAGGTGGAGTCGTCGTTGAAATACCACTCTGGTCGTGCTGGATGTCTAACCTGGGTCCGTGATCCGGATCAGGGACAGTGTCTGATGGGTAGTTTAACTGGGGCGGTTGCCTCCCAAAGGGTAACGGAGGCGCCCAAAGGTTCCCTCAGCCTGGTTGGCAATCAGGTGTTGAGTGTAAGTGCACAAGGGAGCTTGACTGTGAGACCGACGGGTCGAGCAGGGACGAAAGTCGGGACTAGTGATCCGGCGGTGGCTTGTGGAAGCGCCGTCGCTCAACGGATAAAAGGTACCCCGGGGATAACAGGCTGATCTTCCCCAAGAGTCCATATCGACGGGATGGTTTGGCACCTCGATGTCGGCTCGTCGCATCCTGGGGCTGGAGTCGGTCCCAAGGGTTGGGCTGTTCGCCCATTAAAGCGGTACGCGAGCTGGGTTTAGAACGTCGTGAGACAGTTCGGTCCCTATCCGCTGTGCGCGTAGGAGTCTTGAGAAGGGCTGTCCCTAGTACGAGAGGACCGGGACGGACGAACCTCTGGTGTGCCAGTTGTCCTGCCAAGGGCATGGCTGGTTGGCTACGTTCGGAAAGGATAACCGCTGAAAGCATCTAAGCGGGAAGCCTGCTTCGAGATGAGGACTCCCACCTCCTTGAGAGGGTAAGGCTCCCAGTAGACGACTGGGTTGATAGGCCGGATATGGAAGCCCCGT
>NZ_BMWB01000067.1 GCF_014651015.1 Streptomyces xantholiticus | reverse complement strand
GAGGTCGAATCCTGCTCGGCCGTGCATCTGCCGCATGATCTTCTTGGTTCGGGTATTGACGCCCTCGGTCCGGCCGTTGTGGTGGGGCAGGGTAAGGCCGGCGTTCACGGCGGCGCGGTCGAGTTCGAGGCCGTTGCAGAAGCTGTGCAGGTGGGGCAGGCCAGCGGTGCGGACTGTGGCGATCCACTGGGTGAGCTTGTCGTCGTTAGCCTGGGCCGGGGTCAGGAACGCGACGAACTCGCCGGTGAGTCGGGCGAGTTCGGTCATCTCCGGGCACGCCGCGGTGACGAGGCCGAGCAGGTCGGTGTCCTTGGTCCACAGGTGCTCGGGGTGGGTGAGCAGGAGCCGGGCGACGCGGCGCGGGGTTGTCACGGGGCGGTCGCCTTCGGCGCGGCCCTGATTGAGGTAGCGGACCAGCAGGTTGGCACTGCCGGTATAGCCCAGTTCCCTGATCTCGTGCAGGAGGTGCGTGACGGGAACGGCCGGGTTGTCGGACCGGCGTCGGCGCAGGTGGTCGCGGTAGGGGTCGACAAGGGTGGGCCGGTAGCGGGGGGCGATGCGATCCGCGGGCGGTTCAGGGATGCGGGCGTAGCGCTTGACGGTGTTCAGGGCGAGGTTCAGTCTGCGGGAGCAGTCGAGCAGGCCGACGCCGGAGTCGAGGAGGGCGTGGACTTTGTGCCAGCGCTCGCGGGTGGTCTGCTCGCGGACGCCGCCGGGCCGGGGCGGGTTGACGGTGGCCCAGCAGGGGGCGTGGGCGCGGACCTCGGCCAGAACTTTGTTGCACAGGTTCTGCCACAGATGCCAGCGGTCGCTGACCTGCACCGCGTCGGGCAGGGCCCGGCGGATCGCCTCGGCGTAGGTGGCCGAGCCGTCCCGGCACACGACTTCGATCCCTTTCCGCCCGCGCAGCCACGCCTCCAATGTGGCGGCTTCGCGGTCGGGCAGGACATCGACGCGTTCCCCGGTCTCGGCATCGATGATGATCGTGGCGTAGCGGTGACGGCGGCGCAGGGCGAAGTCATCGACCCCGATCACCCTCGGGATCCGCAGCGTCGGCGGGGGGATTCCCCGCAGCACCCGCAGGGCGGTGGCGAACGATACGGGCACGGCCAGTATCCGGGTGAGCCGGGCAGCCGCCCGGCCGCATAACTCCTTAACCACGCCCGAGACCTGGCTGGTCAGACGCGTGGTGCGGCGCTGAAGTCGCTCGATCAGCCCAGGGACTTGCTCGCGGAAGGTCTGCCGCCGACAGCCCAGGACCGGGCAGACCAGACGTCGTACCCGGACGTTGACCACGACCCGGCGGCCATCGACCGGCACATCCGCAACGGTCCGGACGTGGTATCCGTGCACCTTCCCCGTCGGGACCCCGCACATCGGGCAGGGAAAGGGAACATCCCGGGTCCGGGCCAAGACCCGGATCATCTCGGCGTCGTCCGCCACATCCTCGATGACCAGCGCCGAGAGCCCTGAAAACACCGTTGCCACAAGGGAGTT
>NZ_BMWB01000066.1 GCF_014651015.1 Streptomyces xantholiticus | reverse complement strand
CGCGTCCGCGGCGCCGCTTGCCGACAAGCTGCCGAAGGAGATCCGGGACGAGGGCGTCATCAAGGTGGGTTCGGACATCGCCTATGCGCCGATGGAGTTCATGGACGAGAGCAACAAGCCGGCCGGTGTGGACATCGATATCGCCAAGGCGCTCGGTGAGGCGCTCGGTGTCGAGTTCCGGTTCGAGAACGCCACGTTCGACCAGCTGGTGCTGGGCATGAACAACGGCCGCACGGACATCGTCATGTCGTCGATGACGGACACCAAGGAGCGTCAGCAGGGTGCGACGCAGGACGCCAAGGGCGGCGCCGACTTCGTCAACTACTTCAGGGCCGGCTCCGCGATTCTGGTCCAGAAGGGCAACCCCGAGAAGATCAGCACGCTGGATGACCTGTGCGGTCTGACCGTGGCCGCCCAGCGGGGCACGGCGAACCAGACGCTGCTCGAGCAGACGCAGAAGAAGTGCGGCTCGGACAAGATCAAGCCGTTCATCTCCGACCAGGACACCGACTCGATCACGCAGCTGCAGACCAAGCGTGCCGACGCGGTCATCACCGACTTCCCGGTCGCCCTCTACAACGAGCTGAACGCCGGTGGCGGCAAGCTCTTCGAGGTGGTCGGCGAGCAGATCGACGCCGCGCCGTACGGCATCGCCGTCAGCAAGAAGAACACGCAGCTGCGCGACGCCCTGCAGGCGGCCGTCCAGCACATCATCGACGACGGTTCGTACGCACAGGTGCTCAAGGAGTGGAAGGCCGAGAGCGGCGCCATCGACAAGGCCACCGTCAACGCCGGCAAGTGACCGCCACCGGTCGCCACCCCCTCCACCAGGTAAGGCAGCAACCCTGTGACTGACCCCCTCGACAAGGTGCCGTCCGACGTCCCACCGGACGGCGGTAGCGGTGCTTCCCCCCGCAAGGCCCCCGCGGGCTCCATCAAGGCGGTTCCGGTGCGCCACTACGGGCGCTGGATCGGCGCCGTCGTGGTGCTCGGGCTCCTCGCACTGCTGGTGCGGGCGTTCGCGGACGCCCAGATCCAGTGGAGCGTGGTCGGTGACCAGATCACCAACGGCACCTTCGCGTGGGGCGCCTGGGAGACCCTGAAGATCACCGTCTACTCGATGGTGATCGGTGTGGTCCTCGGCGCGGTCCTCGCGGTGATGAGGCTTTCGCCCAACCCGGTTCTGTCCGCCGTGGCCTGGGGCTACATCTGGTTCTTCCGCGGTACTCCGGTGCTGGTGCAGATCCTGCTGTGGTTCAACCTCTCGCTCGTCTTCGAGTACCTCGACCTCGGTTTCCTCTACAAGGACGAGATGAACCAGGTCATGACCCCGTTCGTGGCGGCGCTGCTGGCGCTCGGCCTGAACGAGGCCGCGTACATGGCCGAGATCTGCCGGGCCGGCATCCAGTCGGTCGACGCGGGCCAGACCGAGGCGGCGCACGCGCTGGGCATGAAGGGCGGCCGGACGATGCGCCGCATCGTCCTGCCGCAGGCCATGCGGGTGATCATCCCGCCGACCGGCAACGAGTTCATCAACATGCTCAAGACCTCCTCGCTGGCCTTCGCCATCGGCTACGGCGAGCTGTTCCTGCGGGGCCGTGAATTCGGCTCCCGGACGCTGGCCATCATGGAGGGCTACATCGTGATCTCGCTCTGGTACCTGCTGCTGACGACCGTCTTCAGCATCGGCCAGTACTACCTGGAGCGGTACTACGCCCGCGGTTCGAGCCGTTCGCTGCCCCCGACGCCCCTCCAGCGTCTGCGCAAGCAGCTGTCCTCGTTCCGTGTGCACAGCAACGTCGGAGGCGTGAAGGTATGAAGTCCCAGTCGACGCAGCCGATGGTGAAGGCCGAGGACGTCCACAAGGCGTTCGGCCATGTGAAGGTCCTCAAGGGCATCGACCTGGAAGTCGCACCCCGTGAGGTGTTCTGCCTGGTCGGCCCCTCCGGCTCCGGCAAGTCGACCTTCCTGCGGTGCATCAACCACCTGGAGAAGATCAACGGCGGCCGTCTGTCGGTCGACGGACAGCTGGTGGGCTACCGCGAGAAGGGCGACAAGCTCTACGAGCTGAAGGAGAAGGAGGTCGCGGCACAGCGCAGGAACATCGGCATGGTCTTCCAGCGCTTCAACCTCTTCCCCCACATGACGGCCCTGGCCAACGTCATGGAAGCCCCCGTCCAGGTCAAGGGCGAATCCAAGGCCGTCGCCCGCGAACGGGCCCTGCGCCTGCTGGACCGGGTCGGACTGGCCGACAAGGCCGGCAACTACCCCACCCAGCTCTCCGGCGGCCAGCAGCAGCGCGTCGCCATCGCCCGCGCACTGGCGATGGAGCCGAAACTGATGCTCTTCGACGAGCCGACCTCCGCCCTCGACCCGGAACTCGTCGGTGAGGTCCTGGACGTCATGCGCGGTCTCGCCGAGGACGGCATGACCATGATCGTCGTCACCCACGAGATGGGCTTCGCCCGCGAGGTCGGCGACGCACTCGTCTTCATGGACGACGGCGTCGTCGTCGAGTCCGGCCACC
>NZ_BMWB01000065.1 GCF_014651015.1 Streptomyces xantholiticus | reverse complement strand
TCAACCCGTTGCTCGCACCGTCCTGATTCACCGCACTGCCACGCACCACCGCAAGCACCTGGTGACCATTGCGCCGCGCGTCCGACAGACGCTCCAGGACCAGCACACCCACACCCTCGGACCAGCCCGTACCGTCCGCCCCCGCACCGAACGCCTTGCACCGCCCATCCGCCGACAGACCACCCTGCCGACCGAACTCCACGAAGGCTCCGGGCGTCGCCATCACCGTCACGCCGCCGGCCAGGGCGAAGTCACTTTCGCCGCGCCTCAGCGAGTCCGCCGCCAGATGCATCGCCACCAGGGACGACGAACAGGCCGTGTCCAGCGTCACCGCGGGGCCCGACAGCCCGAGCGAGTACGACAGCCGGCCCGAGGCCACGCTGCCTGCGGAGCCGTATCCGAGGAAGCCCTCAAGGCCCTCCGGGATGTCCCGCAGCCGCGCTGCGTAGTCGTGGTACATCACGCCCGCGTAGACTCCCGTGCGGCTGCCCTTCAGAGACTTCGGGTCCATGCCCGACCGCTCGATCGCCTCCCAGGACACCTCCAGCAACAGCCGCTGCTGCGGGTCCATCGCCAGCGCCTCACGCGGCGAGATCCCGAAGAAACCCGCATCGAACTCCGCCGCGTCGTACAGGAACCCCCCCTCCGCGGCATACGGACCGTCGGTGGGACCGACGTTCCATCCGCGGTCGTCGGGAAACGGGCCGATGGCGTCCCGGCCGTCGAGAACCAACTGCCACAGATCGTCCGGGGTGCGTATCCCTCCGGGGTAGCGGCAGGCCATGCCCACGATCGCGATCGGGTCTTCCGGGGCGACCGTCGACGCCGCCGAGAGAACAGGCTGCTTCCGCGTCCGGCCCGCGAACTCGCGCGTCAGGTACTCGGCGATCCGCCTGGGCGTGGGGTGGTCGAAGACGAGGGCGGCCGACAGACGCAGACCGGTGGCACGGTTGAGGCGGTTACGCAGTTCGACCGCCATCAGCGAGTCGAAACCCAGATCCTTGAACGGCACGTCGACACCGACGAGTCGATCCGCACCGTAGCCCAGCACCTGGCTCGCGTAGCCGCGCACCCCGTCCAGGACGACCCGCAGCCGCTCGGCCCCGGCCAGCCCCTCGATCCGGTCGGCGAGGTCCGCGCCGCCGCTCCGCCCCGCCTGGGCCCGCGTGCGCCGCGTCCCGCTCGGCACCAGCGACCGCAGCACCGCCGGCACGTTCTCCGCGCCCCGGCGCCGCAGCCCGGAGACGTCGAACAGCGCCGGCACCACCAGTGCGGCCTCCGAAGCCACACCTGCTCCGAAGAGCTCGAGGCCCTCCTCGGTGGACATCGCGGTCAGCCCGAGGGCGGTGAGCCGACCCCGGTCCACGTCCGACAGTCCTCCGGTGAGACCTCCGTCGGAACCCCACCAGCCCCAGGCCAGCGAGACGGCAGGCAGCCCCTGTGCACTCCGCTCGTGCGCCAGGGCGTCCAGGAAGGTGTTCGCGGCGGCGTAGCTCGCCTGCCCGGCTCCTCCCACCACACCGGCGAAGGACGAGAACAGCACGAACGCGCCGAGGCCGAGGTCCGCCGTGAGCTCGTGCAGATGCAGCGCCGCATCGGCCTTGGGCCTCATGACAGCGGCCAGTTGGTCGGCCGTCACCGACTCGAGGATGCCGTCGTCGACGACACCCGCGCAGTGGACGACGCCGGTGAGGGGCCGGTCCTCGGGGAGGGCCGCGAGCAGCGCGGCGAGTGCGGCGCGATCGCTCACGTCGCACGCCTCGACGCGGACGCGGGCACCCGACTCTTCAAGACCGGCGATGAGTTCGTCCACACCCTCGGCGGCCGAGCCGCGCCGGGAGACCAGCAACAGCTCGCGTACGCCGTACGCCGATACCAGGTGCCGGGCCACCAGCGCGCCGAGACCACCCGTGCCGCCGGTCACAAGGACCGTTCCCTGCGGGCCGAAACCCGCCGTCGCGGCGCCGGTGTCCTGCGGTGCCGTGGTCCTGGCGAGGCACGGGGCCAGGGCCTTTCCGTCGCGGACCGCGACCTGCGGCTCTGCCGTGCCGAGCGCGATGCGCAGGGCGGCTGCCTCGGCGACCGCGTCCATGCCCGGCTCGACGTCCACCAGCACCAACCGGTCGGGGTGCTCCACCTGCGCGGAGCGCACCAGGCCCCAGACCGGGGCCGCCGCCAGATCCGCTATCCCCTCCTTGGGGCCCGTGCCCACAGCACCACGCGTCAGCACCACCAGACGCGTATCGACGAACCGCTCGTCCGACAGGAACTCGCGAACAACGTTCAGAGCTCGAGCAGTGGCCGCCGGTGCGCCCTCCCCGGCCTCACCGCCGTGGGCCCACACGACCTGAGGGGGCGTCCCGGCAATCCCTTCCGTCGCGTCCCCTTCCGCCGCGTCCCACTCACCCCAGTCCGAGGGAACCTCCGTCGACGCCGGGACCGGCCTCCACTCCACGGCGAACAGGGCGTCCCGCAGGGCCCGGCCCTCGGCCCGCAGGTGCTCCCGCGCCACCGGCCGGGCAACCAGTCGTTCGACCGCCAGGACCGGCGCGCCCGACTCGTCCACCGCACTCACGGACAGCTCACGGTCGGGCGACTGCGTCAGCGCTACTCGTACGACCGCCGCGCCCGCACCGGCGCGTTCCACGCCGGACCACACGAACGGCAGCCGCACCTCCTCGGCGTCCGCGCCGATCGCGGCGTGGAATACGGCGTCCAGCAGCGCCGGGTGCACTCCGTACGCGGCCCTGTCGGTCACCGTCTCCGGCAGCGCGACCTCGGCGAAGAGCTCCTCGCCTCGTCGCCAGGCGGCCCGCAGCCCCTGGAAGACCGGGCCGTACCCGTAGCCCTGGTCGTACAGGCGGTCGTACAGATCGCTCACGTCGGTCTTCTCGGCGCCGGGCGGCGGCCACACCGCCAGGTCGGGAGCGGGCAGGAGCCACCCGCCGGCGGCCAGTGTCCCGGTGGCGTGCAGCGTCCACTCCTCGCCGTCGAGCAGGCCCGCACCGGCGTCACCGCCGCCGACGGGGCACGAGTGCACGGTCACGGTCCACCGGCCGGCCTCGTCGGAACCGGTCACGGCCACCTGCAGCCGAACCCCGGTGGTACCGGCGAGCACCAGGGGCTGCTGAAGTGTCAGCTCCTCGATGCGGCCGCTTCCGACCTGTTCGCCGGCTTGGAGGGCGAGTTCGACCAGGACGGCTCCGGGTACCACCACGGAGCCGTGCAGCGTGTGGTCGGCGAGCCACGGCTGCTCCGCCAGGGACAACCGCCCGGTCCACAGGGTGCCGCGTCCGTCCGGCAGCGACACCACCGCCCCCAGCAGCGGATGCCCGGCGGCCGCCAGACCCAGGCCCGCCACGTCACCGCGCCCCGCCGGGACGT
>NZ_BMWB01000064.1 GCF_014651015.1 Streptomyces xantholiticus | reverse complement strand
CCGACGCACGCCACCGCGCCGACGCCAAGAGCGCACTCATCACACTCGTCGAACACGCACTCATGGCGCGCCTGCGGTAGCCGCTGGGGCCGGTCCCTGCCGGCCCTCGCAAAACGGCCCTCGAGGCTCCTGTGGAGCCTCGAGGGCCGTTTCCGTGCGCCAGGGGAAGGGCGGGACCGGGTCCGGGGGCCGCTGCTCGGGGCTGTTCCTCACCACCCCCCTTCCCGAAACCGGGGCAAGCCCCGGACCCCATACCGCACTTCGCGCGGGACCTCAACTCCCTTCGGCCCGGCGGCCGTGGGAGTGCGCTCGGACAGGCCGCATCGGCCGCTCCACGCCAAGGCAGCTGCGGGCGGCTGTACTTGACTCCGCGTACCCGCCCGCCGCCGGATGCGGATCCGGCCCCGTCGGCGACCGAGGCGCGGGCTTCGGGGCAGAGCCCCCACAAGACGGGCAAGCGCCGGCCCCGCCGGCGTTGAGGCATCACATCGACATGCTCGGCCGGTACTCGTTCCGGCTCCCCGATCCACCCGACCTGTGGCCCCTGGGCGATCCGGCCGCAGTCGATGAGGAGTAGGGCTCACCCCGGACCGGGCCGGCATCGGCGGTGGTCGGCCGGGACGCAACGGATGGTCACTCTTGTTCTCTTCGGCCGGCGACCGAAGTCTCATCCGCGCTCGCGGAGGTACGCCTCCAGCTCTGCGGCCCCGGTCAGCATCGCCCGCCCGCGGGCGGACAGCCGAGCGTGCCAGTCGCACAGTGCGGCCTCCAGCGGCTCCAGCCCGCCGGCCGCCCGCACCCGGGCGATCAGCGGGGCGATCTGCTCCAGCAGGTAGCCGCCCCGCCTGAGCTGGTGGGCCAGCCGGGCGTCCCGTACGTCGGCCTCGTCGTAGACGCGGTACCCGGTCCGCGGGTCGCGGCGCGGGCGCACCAGCCCGGCGCGCTCCCATTTGCGCAGCGTCGCGGGCCGGATTCCGAGCTTGGCTGCCAGCGGCCCGATGAACGTGGCGCCGGGCCCGGACACCGCGACCGGCTCGGACCCCACACCGGGCTCGGGCACCGTGGTGGGCTCCAGGTCGCGCAGGGCCCTCTCCACGGCCTGGAGGGTCCGCCGGTCGTCGAGGAGCTGGGCGTGGCTCCCGTCGATGAGACGGAACGCCTCGTCGACCGCGCCCTGGTTCACGGCCCGCATGATCGACGTCGCCGTCTGGTGGCCGTGGCCGGGCACCAGGGCAAGAAACGCGCGCAGGGCCCCCGCGTGCAGCGACGTATAGGTGCGGTAGCCGTGGGGTGTGCGACCGGCGGCCGGAAGGATGCCGGCCTCCTCGTAGTTCCTGATCGCCTGCGTGGACAGACCGTTCCCGCGTGCCAGATCAACCGGCCTGAGTCTCTCGCCGTTTTGAAGGTTTCGGCCCATGGGACCGAGGATATCGAGGGAAAGTTTCAATCCAAGGTTCAACGATACCGTTGAAGGCATGGCTACTGACATCAAGGACACCGCCCATGTCGTCGAGGCTGCCGCCGTCATGAGGCTGCTCCCGGCCCGGCCTCGGCTGCTCGCCCTGGGAGAGCCCACCCACGGCCAGGACTCTCTGCTCGACCTGCGCAACGAGCTCTTCCGGCAGCTCGTCGAGCAGGAGGGCTACCGGACGATCGCCATCGAGAGCGACTGCATGATGGGCCTGCTCGTGGACGACCACGTCACCTCGGGCACGGGCACGCTCGACGAGGTCATGGAGCACGGATTCAGCCACGGCTGGGGCACTTCCGCGGCCAACCGCGAGCTCGTGCGCTGGATGCGCGCCTACAACGACGGCCGGCCCGCGTCCGAGCGGCTCCGCTTCGCCGGTTTCGACGGCCCGCTGGAGATCACCGGCGCCGCGAGCCCCCGGCAGGCCCTCACGGCACTCCACGGCTACCTCGCGGCCCGTGTGGACTCGGACCTGCTCCCCTGCACCGCGGAAACACTCGACCGCCTGCTCGGCTCCGACGACCGGTGGACCGATCCCGCCGCGATGATGGACCCGGCCCAATCCGGGGGGCAGTCGGCCGAGGCCAGGGAGCTGCGGCTGCTCGCCGACGATCTGGTGGCGCTGCTCGACGCGCAGACTCCGCACCTGATCACGGCGACGTCGCGGGAGGACTGGGACCGGGCGCGCCTGTACGGGCGCACCGCGACCGGCCTGCTGCGCTATCACCACTGGATGGCCGACACCTCACCGGCCCGCATGACCCGGCTGGTGGGGGTGCGGGACCAGATGATGGCCCACAACCTCCTCGCCGTCGCCGCTCGGGGCCCGGCACTCGTCCACGCCCACAACTCCCATCTCCAGCGGGAGAAGAGCACGATGCGGATGGGCGGCATGCCGCTGGAGTGGTGGAGCGCCGGTGCGCTGGTGAGCGCCCGGCTCGGCGAGGGGTACGCCTTCGTGGCCACGGCCCTCGGCACGATCCGGCACCAGGGAGTGGACACGCCGCCGCCGGACACCGTCGAAGGACTCCTGTACGCGCTCCCGGAGGACCGCTACGTCATCGACGCCGCGCGGCTGGCCACCGCCCTCGGCGACGCGCGGCCCGCTCCCCGCGTATCCCCCTGGTTCGGCTACTCCCCGCTTGACCCGGCCCACCTGGCGGACAGCAACGGGATCGTGTTCGTCAAGGACGTCCCGCAGGGCTAGTGCCACCATCAGCAGTCCGGCCTGTGGGGGCGCCTGGGATGCGCGGGAGGCGTCCCGGCCGTCAACGGCGTACACGACCGCTCCACGGGGCGCCCGCAGCCTGGTGACCTCCGCGATGACCTCCGGTGACGGCTTGACAGCCGGGCCGGCCCGATGTCCGGGCACACATCCCGCGGCGAGAGGCGGAAGGCCCCGCGCACCCGGGGCTTGAGTTCTCGTGGGGTGCGCGGGGCCTTCCGGCGTCAGGGCGTCAGCCCTGCCAGCTGTGCGAGGGCTGGAAGCCGCGCTGCCGCTCCAGCCGACGCCAGCCGGCCGTCGTGCGGCCGCGGTGCGCCGGGGCCGCGTCGGGCTGGGCGGCCGACGCGCGGGCCAGCAGCACCGCGGTGATGGCTGCCAGTTCCTCCGGTTCGGCGTGGCCCTTCTCGACGCGCAGCAGTGAGGACGGATCGGTAGGAGTGCTCATGGTTGGGGCTCCAGTCCAGTCGCAGGGTTACTGCGGAGGGTTGCCGTGCTTGCGGGACGGCAGGTCGGCATGCTTCGTGCGCAGCATCGCCAGCGAGGCGATGAGGACGGATCGCGTCTCCGCCGGGTCGATGACGTCGTCGACCAGGCCGCGCTCCGCCGCGTAGTACGGGTGCATGAGTTCGGCCTTGTACTCCTTGACCATGCGGGTCCGCATCGCCTCGGGGTCCTCCGCGTCGGCGATCTGCCGGCGGAAGATGACGTTGGCCGCGCCCTCCGCGCCCATCACCGCGATCTCGTTCGTCGGCCAGGCGTAGGTCAGGTCCGCGCCGATGGACTGCGAGTCCATGACGATGTAGGCACCGCCGTACGCCTTGCGCAGGATCAGGGAGATGCGGGGGACGGTCGCGTTGCAGTACGCGTACAGCAGCTTCGCGCCGTGGCGGATGATGCCGCCGTGTTCCTGGTCGACGCCGGGCAGGAAGCCCGGCACGTCGAGCAGGGTGAGGATCGGGATGTTGAAGGCGTCGCACATCTGCACGAAGCGCGCGGCCTTCTCCGAGGCCTCGATGTCCAGCACTCCGGCCAGGGACTGCGGCTGGTTGGCGACGATGCCGACCACCTGTCCGTCCAGGCGGGCCAGCGCGCAGATGATGTTGCGGGCCCAGCGCTCGTGGACCTCGAGGTACTCGCCGTCGTCGACGAGTTCCTCGATCACCTTCGCCATGTCGTAGGGCCGGTTGCCATCAGCGGGAACCAGGTCCAGCAGGACGTCGCTGCGCCGCTCGGCCGGGTCGTCGCAGGAGGCTGTGGGCGGGTTCTCCCGGTTGTTCGAGGGCAGCATCGACAGCAGGTAGCGGACCTCGGCGATGCAGGTCTCCTCGT
>NZ_BMWB01000063.1 GCF_014651015.1 Streptomyces xantholiticus | reverse complement strand
AAGCCCCAAAAGAAGCGGGAGTGGCTGCGGCAGTAGCCGTATCCGGCGTGCCCGGCCAGGCCGGAGCCCTTGACGGTCTCGCGGGAGGCGGCGCAGGGCAGCGGGGTGGAGTCGATCAGCCGGAGGCTGTCGTTCCAGGTGGGCACCTGCCGGGCCAGCGCCTCGATCACGTGGCTGATCAGCGGCCCGGCGGCGTTGAGGCGCTTGTTGTAGGCCGACTGCTGGGGCAGGTAGCGGAAGAGGTGCCCGAGCCGGGCGTGGGCGAAGCGGATCCAGTGCCGGGCGGAGGGAAAGCCGAGCAGGACCTGGGCGACCGCCAGGCACAGCAGTTAGGCGTCCGTGAGTTTCGGGGGTCGCCCGATCCGGCGACGCGGGGCCACGTGGTCGTCGATGAACACGTACAGTGCCGCCAGAAGGGCGTCCAGGTTTGTCTTCACACACTGACCAACGGGCGCCCTTCGCCATGGTCGCGACCAGCACACACATCGGACTCATTCATCTAGCGGTTTCCGTACTCAGCGTTGCTCGGCCCGCTCCGTCCGCCTCGGCTGCCCCGTCACCGCCGCCATCGCGCCCAGGACCCACAGCGACACGGCCACGGCGGCGGCCGAGGTCCCGGAGGCGGGGTGGAGCGACCAGGCCCACGGCTCGGGCGTGTTGTCGAACCGTACGCCCAGCAGCAGCGTGGGGCCCAGCATGCCCAGGGGGAGCAACCACGACAGGCCGCTGCCGAAGAGGCGGGCGCTGATCATGGCCAGGCCGAGGTGGCCGACGACATTGCGTACGGACGCGCCGAGCACCGCGCCGGTCGCTCCGCCCAGCAGCGGGAGGGTGCTCAGGGCGACGGCCAGGCCGAGCAGCACGGACAGGTGGACGGCGCGGTGACGGCGCATCGGCTGGGCGGCGGTCTGTTCCAGGTCGCCCATGGGCGAGAACAGGGTGGTGCCGAGGACCACCGCGTACGCCACCGGCGCGACCTCGGCGACCGGGACGCTGAAGTCGACGAGGTAGCGGAACTCCGGTACGGCGACGCGCTGCTGCGCCAGCAGGGCCGTCGCCGAGGCGATGACCGCGCCGATGGCGGCGGCACGCGGCAGGCCGCGGCTGCGCGCGTAGGCGAGGGCGGCGTTCACGGGCGGGCCCGGGGCGCCGGCGGGAGTGCGGGGACGGGGCGGCAGGCTCGGATGTGGCCGGCCGAAGCCTCGATCCAGCGGTCCTGTTCGGTGCGCGGGGCGGTGGTGACGCGTTCGAGGGCCGCGCCGAAGTCGTCCCCGTAGTACTCGACGGGGGCACCGAGCCGGTGACGCACCACGGCCTCGAAGAGGAAGGTCTCCGGGTAACCTCCGGTCTCCTTCAGCAGGTGGGGCTCGCACTCCGGCGGAGGCTGAGGCAGCGAGGCCGTGAACATGGCGTCGGTCAGCTCCTCCTCGCTCATGTCGGGGGAAGTCAGCGGCAGTTCGGCGGTGTGCCCCCGGGGAAGCTCCAGGCCCGTGGCGTAGTAGCCGCGGTTGAGGCCCGACAGGGTGCCCAGGCCCGTGTCGACGTGCCGGACGGCGGCCTCCGCGCGGGGCAGCAGGTGGCGGTCCTCCGGCCACAGGCAGGCCGTCGTACGGCCACTGGTGGCGCAGGCCGCCTGGGAGGGCTGCGCCTTGCGCACGGCCCAGTAGGAATCCGGTACCGGGGTGCGGAAGGCGACGAGCGCGCCGCCGGCCGTCAGGGCGACGAGCCCGAGCGCCACGAGGGGCAGCGGCCGGGGCCGCACGGTGGCGCTCCGCCGCAGCGCCGGAAGGGCCGGCAGCACCAGGCCCAGCGCCAGGCACCACGCCATGGCGACCAGCATGCGCGTCGTGTTCGGCTCGAACAGGGTGTCCCAGTGCTCGTCGATCGCGGGGAAGAGCTTGTTGAGCGGACTCGTCGGTACGAACGGGAGGGCGACGAAAAGGCCGTACCAGAGGACTCCGGCGAAGGGCGCGCAGACCCGGGACGGCAGGGCGGTGCCCAGGGCCACGCCCACGCCGGTTTGCAGGGCCAGCATCGAGGCGCCGAGCAGCAGGGGCGTCCAGACCGGCCCGCCGGTCTCGCTGACCTGGGCGGTCCGGGCGAACGCCACGGTGGTGAGGACGCCGTAGGCGATCAGGGACCACAGCCAGGCCGCGAGCCAGAGCACGAGCGACTGCGTCCAGCCGCTGCGGGCGGTGGTGTCGGCCCAGATCCGCACCTGATGGCGGTGGGCGCGCCCGGCGGCCCACGCGGCGGCGCTGCTCATCAGCGAGCCCATCACGATGACCGCGAAGAGCTGGACCCGCAGGCTGGTCTGCGTCCACCAGCCGATCCAGTCGCTCTGGGCGGGGCTTTCGGACAGGAAGTAGTAGCAGCCGATCGCGCCCATGAGTCCGGCGACCCACTTGGCCTCGCCGCGGCGCATCTCGGTCAGCAGCACGCGCATCAGCTCGTCACCGCTTCCGACCCGGCCAGATGGAGATATCCGGCCTCCACGGACGCCCCGCCCACTTCGGGGCTCTCCCCGGGCAGGGCGCACAGCTCGGCAACCGTACCGGTGAAGCGGACCTTTCCCTGGAGGAGGACGGACACCCGGTCGCACACGTGCGCCACGTCCTCGGCCAGGTGCGTGCTCATCACGACGGCGCACCGCTCGCCCAGGCCCTGGATGAGGGTGCGGAAACCGACGCGCTGCGCGGGGTCGAGCCCGACCGTCGGCTCGTCGAGGAGGACGAGGGCCGGCTCGTTGACCATGGCCTGGGCGATGCCCACCCGCCGGAGCATGCCACCGGACAGCGCCCCCATCTTGCGGTCCGCGTACTGCTCCATCTCTACCAGGCGCAGCGCCTCACGGGCCCGCTGGCGGCGCCGCGCCGACGGCACCTTGCGCAGCCAGGCCGCGTATTCGGTGAACTCCAGCACGGTGAAGGCGGGATAGAAGCCGAAGGACTGCGGCAGCACCCCGATCCGCTGCCGAAGCCGCCGCACGGCGGCTCCGTTCGGTGCCTGCTCGCCGAGGACGGTGAGCGTGCCGGACCCGGGTCTGCGGGCCGTGCTCAGTACGGACAACAGGGTGCTCTTCCCCGCCCCGTTGGGCCCCAGGAGGCCGGTGACCCCTGCGGAGAACGCGAGTGTGACGTCGTCGAGGGCGGTCGTCGAACCGTAACGGATCGAAACGCCGGCGACCGCCGCCACCGGCTCGGTGCCGGTGGCGGCGGTGCTGTTGTGAGGTGACACGGTTTTCCTGATCAGTTCTGGGCGTTCACGTAACCGGTCGCGCGGCTCCCGGGAATGCCCGCCCAGGTGGCCTTGGTGTAGTACTTGTTGCCGGTGCTGGTGCCCTTGTAGGCACCGCAGCCGTACCCGGAGCGGTAGCTCCGCGACGTGCTGGCGATCTGCGGGTCGGGGCGGAAGCTCCGGTCCTCGTAAATGTAGGCGCTGAACGTCCGCGTGTCGTTGACCGGCACATCGCCACAGGCCTTGGCGTGGCCGCTTCCGGCGCCCCGCCAGCGGTCGCCGTCCTCACGGCTACCCGCGGTGGCAACGCTGAAGGGCAGTCGGCTGCCGCTGATCTCGGCAGCCACAGCGCTCACGGCGGGCACGCCGACGGCCAGTGCCGTCAGCGTACCGACGAGGGCGCGCGTAGCCGCTTGGTCATGGTGGCACGCATGTAATCCCCCTTTGAATGAAGCGAGTTGGGCATGGACCACGCTATGCGAAGCCGGCCGGGAGCGCAGATGATTAGATCAAGTGTGCGACTGATCACAGCGTGTGGGATGTGCCCGCCGAACGTGGACGCGCGGGTCGCCGCGACGGCTCACCCCGCTTGCAGCATCAGCCCGATGCCCACCACCATCACGCCCGCCGCCGCGATTCTGACCACGTCGTGGTCGAGCAGCCCCCGGTCGGCCAGCACCCGCGTCCGCGTCACGTGCCCGAAGGGCGGCACGCCGCCGATCGCGTAACCCGTGGTCTCCCGGACGAGGTTCGCGTCCGCCCGAGTCACGGCGGCGGCGCCCAGCTCGTGCCGCACCGCTCGACGTCGACCCGCGACGAGCCGTCCATCAGGACCATTGCCGGCACGCCGTCCGCCGCGAAGACCAGCGACTTGACGATCTCGGACGGGTCGCAGCCGATCGCGGCGGCAGCCTGGGCGGCGGTGCGGGTGGCGTCCGGGAAGCGGCGGACCTCGACGTCGTGCGGGCCGAGCGCGCAGAGGGCCTCGGCGAAACGCGGGTGGGCAAGGGAAGCGCTCATGGCCCGCACGCTAGATGAATGAGTCCGATGTCTTCAGTGGTCGTAGGCGATCAGCGAGCGCTTGACCGTTGCTGCGGTGGTCCAGTTGTGCCAGATGCCGGTGGCGAGGGCGAGGAGGCGTTGAGCGGTGCGGGCGAAAGCTCCGGCTGGGGTTCTGGCGCCGTGCTGTTCCAGGCTGAGCTGGCCCTTGAGGGTGTCGATGACGGCTTCGATCCACTGGCGGAC
>NZ_BMWB01000062.1 GCF_014651015.1 Streptomyces xantholiticus | reverse complement strand
CCGACGCACGCCACCGCGCCGACGCCAAGAGCGCACTCATCACACTCGTCGAACACGCACTCATGGCCCGTCTCAAGTAGATTGGTCAAGTAGACAGCGCAATACGGCAGTTGTCGTAGTTGACGCTGAGGCGGGCTGTGTCTTTTGACACGGCCCGCCTCAGTGTTCATAACATTTCGACAGAGAATTCCGGCACAGTGGACACCCGGCGCACACGGGCGGTACCACTGTGCTCACATGAGCCTCGCCATTTGACGGGGCTCGTTCTTTTATGCCCGTTTTGTGCAGGGCATGAGCCACCGGAATCGATGATTCCGAGTGTTTGGAATGGGGCCGGTCGGCGTGCTGGAATTCGTCGAACTGCCGAGTAGCACGGCTCTGAACGAAACACGGCACAGCGTAGGTGCCGACGCCGAGAGGTTGTTGGTCGAGTGAGGCGAAGCAATACGAGCTCCGCAGAGCAGCAGGCGCGGGGCAACTTCACCCCGCCGTCGCGCACAGCGGCGTCGCCTGCGGATGCGTCGGGAGCTTCCGGCACTTCCCCGGCCGTCGGCCGATCCAGCGGTACCGGCAGCAGTTCCGGCCGGCTGTCCCCGCGCAACTGGCGGGTGCCCACCCGGCTGAACGCGATCCTCCTGATACCCGTGCTCGTCGGTCTGATGATGGGCGGGTTCCAGGTCAAGCAGTCGATCGACACCTGGAGCGAGGCCCAGGACGCGGAGAAGACGGCGCTGATCGTGCGCGCCGCCTCCGAGTACGGCCAGGCGCTCCTCAACGAGCGTGACCTGACCGCACAGCCGCTGCTGCTGGCCACCAGCCAGGACGCCCGTCAGGTCACCGTCGTCACCGAGGCGTACGACACCACCGACGCGGCCAAGGTCAAGTTCGACGAGGCCGTCGCGGACATGCCCGACGGGCAGGGCCTCGACCGCCGTCTCCAGCTGTTCCGGCAGGAGGAGCCGAAGCTCGCCGATCTGCGCAAGGCGGCCTACACCAAGGCGCTCGACCCGGTGCAGACCGAAGAGGGCTACGTCAAGATCCAGCACGTGCTGATGGAGTTCTCCAACGAGCTCGGCCTCGGCACCGGCAACGTCACCAGCTACGGCCGCACCGTCTACGCGGTCCAGCTCGCCAAGGCCGCCGCGTCACTGCAGCGTTCGATCGGTATGCACCTCCTGGTGCGGCCGAGCAAGGACGAGGGTGTGTTCGACCGCCAGACGGTCGCCTTCAACTCGTACAACTACCTCGAGCAGATCGCGATCGGTGAGTACGTCTCCGGCGGCACGGAGGCCGACACCGCGCGGCTCAAAGAGATCATGACCGGCAAGGCCACCGAGGGCGGCAAGCGCCTGGCAGCCGCAGGTCTGAACCCGCCCAAGGGCCCCGACGGCTCCGTCTTCACCGGCATGGCCACCGCGATCGGCTCGGGCGTCTCCCCGACCGAGCTGAAGCAGCAGGACGTCACGCCCCAGACGTGGATGGGTGCCGCCACCGCCAAGTTCGACGGCTACACCGAGATCGAGAACGATCTCGTCGACCGGGCCGTGAACGAAGCCGCCGCGATCTCCGACGACGCCCGCAACGACGCCGTCACCACCGGCGCCATCGTCGTCATCGCCCTGCTCGCCGCCTTCATCCTGGCCGGCCTCATGGCCCGCCAGATGAGCCGCTCGATGCGCCAGCTGCGCACCGCCGCCCTCGGCATCGCCGAGCAGCGCCTGCCGATGCTCGTCGACCAGCTCTCCCGTACGGAGCCGGGCCGCGTGGACACCCGCGTCCAGCCCATCCCGATCAACACCCAGGACGAGATCGGCGAAGTCGCCCGCGCCTTCGACCAGGTCCACCGCGAGGCCGTCCGGCTCGCCGCCGAACAGGCCATGCTGCGGGGCAACGTCAACGCGATCTTCACGAACCTCTCACGCCGCAACCAGTCGCTGATCGAGGGCCAGCTGACCCTGATCACCGACCTGGAGAACAACGAGGCCGACCCGGACCAGCTGGAGAACCTCTTCCGTCTGGACCACCTGGCGACCCGTATGCGCCGCAACGGCGAGAACCTCCTCGTCCTCGCCGGCGAGGAGCCCGGCCGCCGCTGGAACCAGCCGGTGCCTCTGGTCGACGTGCTGCGCGCCGCCTCCTCCGAGGTGGAGTCCTACGAGCGCATCGAGCTCAGCGGCGTCCCGGAGACGGACATCCACGGCCAGGCCGTGACCGACCTCGTGCACCTGCTCGCAGAGCTGCTGGAGAACGCGACCACGTTCTCCTCGCCGCAGACCAAGGTCCGCGTCACCGCGACCCGGCTGCCCGACGGCCGTGTGATGGTCGAGATCCACGACAAGGGCATCGGCCTCACCGCCGAGGACTTCGCGGACATCAACCACAAGCTGGCCAACCCGCCGACCGTGGACGCCGCCGTCTCGCAGCGCATGGGCCTGTTCGTGGTCGGCCGCCTCGCCGACCGGCACGGCATCCGCGTCCAGCTGCGCCCCTCCGGCGAGCAGGCCGGCACCACCTCGCTGGTCATGCTCCCCGACGCCATCACCCACGGTGGCGGTGGCGAGGCGCTGCCCGAGGACGACTTCACGGTCTCGCAGATGATCCCGGAGCAGCAGTCCTTCGAGGCCGCTCCGATGCGGACCGCGGCCGAGCTCGGCTTCGACGACTCCCGCTACGAGCAGCCCTCCGAGGGCAACGCTTCGCAGCTCGACCCCGTAGGCCGCTCCCTGATGCGCGAGGAGCGCCGCGCGGCCCTCGAGGCCCAGGCCCACGGCGGCGAGCGGCCGCTGTACCGCGACGAGGCGTCGTACGAGCAGGAGCAGGAGTCGCAGCAGCAGTACGGCTCCGAGTACGGCCAGGAGTACGCCCAGGGCTACGCGCAGAACCAGCAGCCGGCGTACGAGCAGAACCAGCAGGGCGGGTACGACCAGAACCAGCAGGGCGGGTACGACGAGTACCAGAGCGGCTACCAGGAGACGTACCAGCCTGCGGCCGGCGGCTACCCGGAGCACACGGAGCAGCAGGACGCGCTCCAGGGCGCATATGCGGAAGCCACATACCAGGAGCCGCAGTCTCCCGAGCAGCAGTACGACGGCCAGTACGACACCCAGTCCCACCAGGCGGAGTGGGCCGACCAGGGCAACTACCAGGACGCGTACGAGCCGGAGTACCGGACGGAATCGGAATCTTCGCCGGGCGCTCCCGCGAATGCCCAAGAACGCGTAGGCTTCGACCGTCCGGGACCGTCTCCGAGCAGCAGCCACGAGCTGACGGATGCGGGCCTTCCCCGGCGCGGCAGCAGCCAGAAGCCGCCGGCACAGCAGTCCGAGCCGCAGTGGCAGCAGCGGTCCGCCGAGCAGGCCCCGTCCGCGGGGCAGAGCGGGCAGGCCGCGGAAGCCGGCAGCACGGCCGGCTTCGGCGGTGGCGGCTCCGACACCGACTCCTGGCGTTCGAAGAACGACGAGCGCTGGCAGCGGGCGGAGAAGCTGCGCGACCCGAAGGCGGGCGGGGTCACCTCGTCCGGTCTCCCCCGGCGGGTGCCCAAGGCCAACCTGATCGAGGGCACGGCCGAGCAGACCCCGCAGGGCGGCCCACAGGTCTCCCGCGCCCCTGAGGACGTGCGCGGCAGGTTGAGCAACCTGCGGCGCGGTGTCCAGCAGGGACGCAGCGCGGGAACGGACACGAACGGACCGGGCCACGGCCCGGGCAGTACCTACAACCAGGAGCGTTAGTGTGAGCCCGATGAGCCAGGCGGCGCAGAATCTGAACTGGTTGATCACCAACTTCGTGGACAACACCCCTGGGGTGTCCCACACGGTGGTGGTCTCCGCCGACGGACTCCTGCTGGCGATGTCCGAAGGTTTCCCGCGCGACCGCGCCGATCAGCTGGCGGCCGTGGCCTCCGGTCTGACCTCGCTGACCGCGGGTGCATCCCGGATCTTCGAAGGCGGCGCCGTCAATCAGACGGTTGTGGAGATGGAACGCGGCTTCCTCTTCATCATGTCCATCTCCGACGGCTCCTCGCTGGCCGTCCTCGCCCACCCGGAGGCCGACATCGGCCTCGTGGGCTACGAGATGGCACTCCTGGTCGACCGTGCGGGCAGCGTCCTCACCCCTGACCTGCGTGCGGAGCTCCAGGGAAGCCTGCTCAACTGAGCGCTCGGCTTCTTGATCAGTAGACAGACAGTGCGTTTCTCGCCACCGCACCGTTAAGGTGCGGTGGCGCGGGCTCCACAGGGACAGGGACCGGCGTCAGGCAGTCGGAGGAGGAATTGTGGCAACACCCCCAGGCGGACGCCCTTACGAGGGCGGCCATCAGCCCCACGGTGAGCACACAGACAACCGCTTCAACTATCCTTCGACGCCGGGCAGGCACGGCGCGCAGCAGCCCTATCAGCAGCCGCAGTCGCCCTACGCGCAGTCCTACGACTCTCCGTACGGTCAGCCGCAACCGCACAGGACCGAGCCGGTGGCGCCGCGGCGGGCACAGGGGCCCGCGAACGCGTCGACAGCCGGGCCCGCCAGGCACAATCCGCTGGTCCGTCCGTACGCCATGACCGGCGGACGGACGCGGCCGCGTTACCAGCTCGCCATCGAGGCGCTGGTCAGCACCACGGCCGATCCGAGCCGGTTGCAGGGGCAGTTGCCCGAGCACCAGCGGATCTGCCGGCTGTGCTTCGAGATCAAGTCGGTCGCCGAGATCTCGGCGCTCCTCTCCATCCCCCTCGGCGTTGCCCGGATCCTCGTCGCCGACCTGGCGGAGGCCGGACTTGTCGCCATCCACCAGCCCGGCGGCGACGAGTCCGCCGGCGGCCAGCCAGATGTGACACTGCTCGAAAGGGTGCTCAGTGGACTTCGCAAGCTCTAGCGGCGGTGCTGCCCGCTCA
>NZ_BMWB01000061.1 GCF_014651015.1 Streptomyces xantholiticus | reverse complement strand
GCCCCGGACCGCGACGGTCCGGGGCCCCACCCCTCTCGTTCCCCTGGCGTTCGATCTCGCTACTTCTCGATCCCTGAGCACGGAGAGAGTCCCCCGGCCGAGTCCGGGGCCGCCGTCAGACGCTCACGGACCCGGCGTCCATCGGCTTGCACGACAACATGGCGCGAGGCGCAGATGTTCGTCGCCCGCGGCAGCCTCCGGGACCGTGAACGTGAAGATCAACCTGGCCCTGGGGCCTGCCGACGACCCCGATATCACGCCTTCCGCGCACCGGCCACGCCTTACGCGCACCGGTTCCACGCCTTCCGGACACCGTGCGAAGCCGACGAACGGCGCTGTGACGGCATCGGTCTCGGCACGCGGCACGGCGATCTCCTCACCGATCCTCGTGCTGCCCTGCTCCTCGCGGCCGGGCGCAAGCCGCACCAGCGCCTCGCGGTCGGCGACCTTGCCGGTGGTGGCTCGGAAACCGAACCCCCGAGACTGGCCGGAATGCGAGCCCGGGCGGGCTGGGGTCGGCTGGGCCGATCGGTGTAGATTCGTAACCGGTCAGACGTCGCTGCTGATGGCGGTCGGGCGGTCCCGCGCGGACCGACCGAGGGAGAGAGGGCCTCCGACGGACTGTCCTGCGGACTCCCGGGCATTCGTATGCCGTCCCGTGCCGTATCGCGTGTGCGGTGCGTAGCGGATAAAACGTCCAGGGCGCCGCAGAGCCAGCCGTAACCACCTCGACCCGAACCACGAGGAGCAGCTCGCATGTCGACCGTCGCAAATGGCCAGGACTTCAAGGTCGCCGACCTTTCCCTCGCCCCCTTCGGCCGCAAGGAGATCACTCTCGCCGAGCACGAGATGCCCGGCCTGATGTCGATCCGCAGGGAGTACGCCGACGCCCAGCCGCTCGCCGGCGCGCGCATCACCGGCTCCCTGCACATGACCATCCAGACCGCGGTCCTCATCGAGACCCTTGTCGCGCTGGGTGCGGAGGTCCGCTGGGCCTCCTGCAACATCTTCTCCACCCAGGACCACGCCGCCGCGGCCATCGCCGTCGGCCCGAACGGCACCCCCGAGAACCCGCAGGGCGTCCCGGTCTTCGCCTGGAAGGGCGAGACGCTGGAGGAGTACTGGTGGTGCACGGAGCAGGCCCTGACCTGGCCGAACACCCCCACCGGCGGCCCGAACATGATCCTGGACGACGGCGGTGACGCCACCCTCCTGGTCCACAAGGGCGTCGAGTTCGAGAAGGCGGGCGCGGCCCCCGACCCCTCCACCGCGGACAGCGAGGAGTACGGCTACATCCTGCGGCTGCTGAACCGCACCCTGACCGAGAACCCGCAGAAGTGGACGCAGCTGTCGTCCGAGATCCGCGGCGTGACGGAGGAGACCACCACCGGTGTCCACCGTCTCTACGAGATGCACCGCGACGGCACCCTGCTGTTCCCGGCGATCAACGTGAACGACGCGGTCACCAAGTCGAAGTTCGATAACAAGTACGGCTGCCGGCACTCCCTGATCGACGGCATCAACCGCGCCACCGACGTCCTGATCGGCGGCAAGACCGCCGTCGTCTGCGGCTACGGCGACGTCGGCAAGGGCTGCGCCGAGTCGCTGCGCGGCCAGGGCGCCCGGGTGATCATCACCGAGATCGACCCGATCTGCGCCCTGCAGGCGGCCATGGACGGCTACCAGGTCACCACGCTGGACGAGGTCGTCGAGACGGCCGACATCTTCGTGACCACGACCGGCAACAAGGACATCATCATGGCCTCGGACATGGCCAAGATGAAGCACCAGGCGATCGTGGGCAACATCGGTCACTTCGACAACGAGATCGACATGGCCGGTCTGGCGTCGATCGACGGCATCGTCAAGGACGAGGTCAAGCCGCAGGTGCACACCTGGACCTTCCCCGACGGCAAGGTCCTGATCGTCCTGTCCGAGGGCCGCCTGCTGAACCTGGGCAACGCGACGGGACACCCCTCGTTCGTGATGTCCAACTCCTTCGCGGACCAGACCCTGGCCCAGATCGAGCTGTTCACCAAGCCCCAGGACTACCCGACCGACGTCTACGTGCTCCCCAAGCACCTCGACGAGAAGGTCGCCCGCCTCCACCTGGACGCGCTGGGCGTCAAGCTCACCACCCTGCGCCCGGAGCAGGCCGCGTACATCGGTGTCGAGGTCGACGGCCCGTACAAGCCCGACCACTACCGCTACTGATCATCGCAGCGCAGCACGGCGCCTGAGCGGGCACGGCTGCCTCGATCAGCCGGCCCGGAGCAGGATCTGAGCACACGCACCGAGCAGTGCGCACCCGAGCAAGTACCAGGCAGGCCCCCGCACCCCCGTGTCGGGGGCCTGCCCCTTACCCTCCTCGAACGGCTCCGGCTGACGCCTCACCGCACAAGGACACCCACGCCCCCATGCCCCGCGGCCGCTATTCGCTTCACGATCCGCACGATCACACCCCCCTCGGTGAAGAACACTTCCAATGCGCCCCCGGCCCGTCCGGCTGGCGTTACGTCTCCCGAACCACCACCCCCTCCGGCGACGACGCCGGCTCTGTCGACCTGGCCCTCGACGAACTGGGCCGCCCCATCCGGCTCGAACTCCACGCAGCGAACTGGCAGGTCCGAGGTGCGGCGATCGACGGTGTCACCTGGGTCCGCACCGACCCCACCGGCACCGACGCCCGTGAAGGCAACGCCCCTGCCCACGCCTTCACCGGCACCTCCCCGGCCTTCCTCGTCGCAACCTCGCGCCTGCTGCGCCTCGCACCCGGCGCTCCAGCCACCCGCGTCCGCCTGGTCGCCTTCACCGACCCCGTACTGGCACCCCTGACCGTCGACCAGTCCTGGGTGCTGGTGAAGAGTGAAGCGCACACCACTGACAACGGCCCTCTGACAGTGGACGAATACCAGGTCAGCGCCTTGGACACGGGCGAGCAGCATGTCGTTCACATCGCTGGGGACGTGGTTCTCGCGGCCCCCGGTATCGAGCTCGAGGATCTCGAAAGCCCTCCCTCGACCTTCCGCTGACAGCTATGCGGGAGGGGCGAAGCCGCTCGGCGACGCGGGAGGTCGAACGTCGGCAAGGTCGGCAGAGGGCTCGGCCTGCGGAGGGTGGGGGGCAGGCGCGGGGTGCGCCGTCGTCGAATCGGGCCCCGTGGCCGGGCCGGCGACCGGCATGACCGCCTCCGCGACCGGAGCCGGGCCGAACGCGGCCGCCGGCGCGGAACTCGACGCGGTGCCTGACGTGGCCGCGGCGAACGCCCGCCGGGCGTCGCGGGCCTGCCGCTCGTTCACCACGGCTGCCAGATATGCCGCCGGCGGGACGCCCTCCGGGGCAGGCGTTCCCGTGCGCGCTGCCAGATCACCGGCCAGCCGCTGCGCCATGGACCAGCTCACCGCCGGGTCGAGTTGCTTCATACGTGTCAGGTACTGGCGTATCGCCAGCCACAGAGTGTCCGGCACACCCGACAGGTCGAGCCCGCCGAACCGGCCGACCAACCAAGGCGGCGGCGGAGGCGGCACCATCGGACCGCGGGCCGCAGGCACCCGCTCGCGCACGACGAGGGTCCCGGCGAAGACGTCCCCCACTCGACGGCCCCGCGCCGACACCAGTGAAGCGATACAAGCGATGACGCCGAAGGAGAAGAGGACCTCGACCACTCCCATCGCCCCGCGTACCAGAGCGTGCCGGAAACGGATCGGCCCTCCGTCGTCCCTGACCACCCGCAGCCCACAGGCGAGTTTTCCGAGCGAACGCCCGTGGCTGAGCGTCTCCACGGCTATCGGCGCACCCACGAGAACGAGCAGGAACGAAGCAATGGACACGGCCATCACCGCTGCCTCGTCCAGGGAGGCCGTCGCCACGGCCAGTCCGATCGAGACCATCAGATACGCCGCCCACACGACGACGAGATCGATCGCAAGAGCGAGAGCCCGGCTCGGCAGCCTCGCCGGCTGCAGCCCCAGTACGACCGCATCCCCCGTCACTAGCCCGCTCACTGCTGCCCCCTTCGTCTTCTCCGGCCTTCCCTGCCCCCTGATGCCTCAGTCTGCCAAGCTGACCGGCAGCGTGTCGCAGCAGTGAAGTAGTACGGACCGTACGCAATGCACCCAGTGCCTGGAGCAGCAGCCGACCATGGACCTCGATGTCTTCGTCACAGCCCACCGCGCCGAGTGGGACCGCCTGGACCACCTCCTTCGCCGGGGTCGCCACCTGACGGGCGCGGAAGCCGACGAACTCGTCGCTCTCTACCAGCGCACGGCCACCCATCTCTCGCTCATCCAGTCCAGCGCCCCGGAGCCGGCACTCACCGCCAGGCTCACGCAGCTCGTTGCACGTGCACGTGCCGTCGTCACCGGCACCAGGCGATCGAGCTGGAAGGACGCGGCCAACTTCTTCACCGCGGGATTTCCCGCAGCGGTCTATCGCTCCCGGCACTGGTGGATACCGACGGCCGTGCTCTCCACGCTCCTCGCGGCCGTCATCGGCTGGTGGATCGGCACCCACCCAGAGGTCCAGTCCGCGATCGGAGCACCGGAAGAGCTCCGCCGGCTGACCCGCCCAGGCGGGGAGTACGAGACCTACTACTCGAGCCATCCCGCCGCCTCGTTCGCGGCGCAGGTCTGGACGAACAACGCCCAGGCAGCAGCCATGTGCCTGACCCTCGGCGCGTTCCTGTGCCTCCCGGTCCTCTGGATCCTCTTCCTGAACATGCTGAATCTGGGCGTCGGTATCGGACTCATGTCCTCGGCGGGGCGCCTCGACGTCTTCCTCGGGCTGGTGCTTCCGCACGGCCTGCTCGAGCTCACTGCCGTCTTCGTCGCCGCCGGCACGGGCCTGCAGCTCGGCTGGACGGTCATCGACCCGGGCCCGCAGACCCGCCGCACCGCGCTCGCCCGACAAGGACGTGCCGCGCTCGGCATGGCGATCGGCCTGGCATTCGTGCTGTTCGTCTCGGGCCTGATCGAGGGCTTCGTAACCCCGTCCGGCCTACCCACCTGGGCACGCATCACCATCGGCATCGTCGCCGAAGCGGCGTTCCTGGCGTACGTCTACATCCTGGGCGGCCGGGCCGCGCGTGCCGGGGACATGGGCGACGTGGAGGAGCCGGACCGCAGCGCAGAGCTGCCAACGGCGGCGTGATGTGCGTGAGGGGCCTCTGAGCTGCTAGTCTCCTCTTCGCCCCGCAGACCCGTTGACACGGGACGGCTGGGGAGGTAGATTTTAACGGTTGAGTCGGACTGGACAAGTTCGACGGTGAACCTTTAAAGTCTGTCTGGCTTTCGCAGGGAGCGATTTCCGCGGAGCCCATTCCCGATTCCTTCAGGATCACCAAGCCGATTAGGTCGGCCGAAATGCTTCTGATAAAGTCGGGGCAGCCGAAAGGCGAAAGGCCCTCCAAGCGGCCACCGGAAATGGATTCCGAACCGGAAACGGAACGGAAAACGGATCTGGTAAGGTTGGAAACGCAAGACCGAAGGGAAGCGCCCGGAGGAAAGCCCGCGAGGGTGAGTACAAAGGAAGCGTCCGTTCCTTGAGAACTCAACAGTGTGCCAAAAATCAACGCCAGATATGTTGATACCCCGTCCATCTTCGGATGGTCGAGGTTCCTTTGAAAAGTCCATCCCGCTTGCGGGGTGGCAATCACAGCGAGGACGCTGTGAACGACCGGTCTTATTCCG
>NZ_BMWB01000060.1 GCF_014651015.1 Streptomyces xantholiticus | reverse complement strand
AACTCCAGTCCACGAACTCCGCCAACGCCTCACCACACGCGGCGATCTCCGCAGCGAACACCGGCGACGCATCCAGCAACTCCACCGCCATGCCCACCCACTGCGCACCCTGACCCGGGAACACGAACACCGGCTTCACACCCGAACCGACGACCTGCCCCTCCACCACACCCGCAGCCGGCGTGGCCGAGACCACTGCGTCCAGGCCGGCGAGCAGTTCTGCGCGGTCCGTGGCCACCACGGTCGCCCGCCGGTCCAGCAACGCGCGGGTGGTGGCGGAGGAGAAGCCGATGTCCGCGACGCACACGTCCGGATCGGCGGCCACCAGCTCCCGCAACCGCCGCGCCTGCGCCCGCAGTGCCGCGTCGTTGCGTGCGGACACCACGACCGGCATCGGAGCCGCCGGCGCGGTCCGCTCGACCGCCACCGGCTCCTCGGCCGGCGCCTCCTCCACGATGATGTGCGCGTTCGTACCGCTCACGCCGAACGACGAGACCGCGGCGCGACGCGGACGACCCTCGACCTGCCACTCCCGGGGCTCGGTCAGCAGCCTTACCTGGCCGGACTCCCAGTCCACGTGCGGGGACGGCTCATCCACATGCAGCGTCGGCGGCAGCATCCCGTGCCGCATCGCCATCACCATCTTGATCACACCCGCGACACCGGCAGCTGCCGACGTGTGACCGATGTTCGACTTGATCGACCCCAGCCACAACGGATCCCCGTCACGCTCACGGCCGTACGTCGCCAGCAACGCCTGAGCCTCGATCGGGTCACCCAGCTTCGTACCCGTCCCGTGACCCTCCACCGCGTCGATCTCGACCGGGCTCAACCCCGCACTCGCCAACGCCTGCCGGATCACCCGCTCCTGCGACGGACCGTTCGGGGCGGTCAGACCGTTACTGGCACCGTCCTGGTTCACCGCACTGCCGCGGATCAGACCAAGGATGCGCCGCCCGTTGCGCTTGGCGTCCGACAACCGCTCCAGCACCACCAGGCCGAGACCGTCGGAGAAACCGGTCCCGTCCGCGGACGCCGAATACGGCTTGCACCGCCCGTCGCCCGCGAGGCCGCGCTGACGGCTGAACTCGACGAACAGGAACGGTCCGGCCAGCACCGTGACACCACCGGCAAGCGCGAGCGAGCACTCACCGGCCCGCAGCGCGTTCGCCGCGAGGTGCAGGGCCACGAGGGAGGCGGAGCAGGCGGTGTCGATCGTGACCGCCGGGCCTTCCAGTCCGAGGCTGTAGGCGACGCGGCCCGACATCACACTGCTCTGGGTGCCGGTCACCCGGAACCCCTCCAGCTCCGGCAGCGTCGACGGGCCGTAGTCGGAGGAGACGGTGCCGGCGAACACGCCGGTGTCGCTGCCCCGCAGTGTCGTCGGGTCGATGCCGGCGTCCTCGAGCGCCTCCCACGACGCCTCCAGCGTCAGCCGCTGGGTCGGGTCCATGGCCAGCGCCTCACGCGGGCTGATCCCGAAGAAGTCCGCGTCGAACGTGGTGGCGGTGTCGACGAACCCGCCCTCCCTGGCGTAGGCGCTGCCGGGCCGATCCGGGTCCGGGTCGTAGAGCCCCTCCAGGTCCCAGCCGCGGTCGGCCGGGAACGGGCCCACCGCGTCACGACCGGACGCCACCAGCTCCCACAGCTCCTCCGGCGAGTTCGCCCCACCCGGGAACCGGCAGCTCATGCCGACGATCGCGATCGGCTCGACGTCACGCTGTTCCAGTTCGCGCACCCTGCGGTTGGCAGTGCGCAGCTCGGCGGTCACCCGACGCAGGTAGGTACGGAGTTTCTGCTGGTCGTTCATCGAGTCGGTGCCCATCGATCCGCTCCGGCCGTCGTCAGTCTTTCCGGTCATGCGGATCCGAGCTCCTTGTCGATCAGGTCGAACATCTCGCTGTCGGAGACGAAGTCGAGTTCGTCGTCGAGGGTGTCGTCGAGGGTGTCGTCGGTGTCGTCGTGGCCGGACCCGGCGGCGCTCAGCAGGGTCCGCAGCCGGTTGCTGAGCGAGCGCAGGCGTGGTTCCGCGCCGGCGAGTTGCTGCTCGTGGCCGGCCACGGCAATCAGGAGTGCTTCGAGCCGCTGCAGCTCCTCGTCGAGCGGTGAGCGGCTCGGTCCGTCGGCGGCTCCGCCGACCTCGGTGAGGATGCGCCGCGCGGCCTCGATCGGGGTGGGGTGGTCGAAGACCAGCGTCGCGGGCAGCCGGATGCCGGCCACCTGGCTGAGTCTGTTGCGCAGTTCGACCGCGGCGAGGGAGTCGAAGCCGAGCTCCTTGAAGGCACGCTCGGGGTCGACGGCGGTGGCCGAAGCGTGGCCGAGCACGGACGCGACCTGGGTTCGCACCAGGTCGAGCACGACCTGCTCGCGGTCGGCAGCGGGCACTCCGGCAAGCCGCTGCGCCAGCGACCGGGAGTTGTCGGCACGGCGCGCGGGGGCTCGCACCAGACCGCGCAGCAAGGCGGGCAGCATGCCGGACCGGGCCTGGTTGCGCAGTGCGCCAAGGTCCAGGTGCACCGGGGCCAGCAGGGCCGCTCCGGAGCCGAGGGCCTGGTCGAACAGTTCCATGCCCAGGTCCTTGGAGATCGCCCCGATGCCGGTGCGCTCCATGCGGGCGAGGTCGGCCTCGTCCATCTCACCGGTCATTCCCGTGGAGTCGGACCACAGGCCCCACGCAAGGGAGAGGGTGGGCAGACCGGCCGCCTGCCGCATGGCAGCGAGCGCGTCCACGGCGGCGTTGGCAGCGGCGTAGTTGGCCTGACCCGCGTTGCCGAGCAGCCCGGCGGCGGAGGAGAACAGCACGAACGCGGACAGGTCCATCCGCGAGGTCAGCTCGTGCAGGTGCCACGCGGCATCGAACTTTGGCCGCATGACGTGCCGAACCTGCTCCGGGGACAGCGACTCGATGACGCCGTCGGCCAGCACACCGGCCGTGTGGATCACAGCGGTGAGCGGGCGCTCGAGCGAGTCGATCAGACCGGCGAGCTCCTTGCGGTCGGCCACGTCGCAGGCGGCGACTCGCGCGCGGGCGCCGAGCGCTTCCAGTTCGGTGACGAGTTCGGCGGCGCCGTCGGCGGCGGGGCCGCGGCGGCTGACCAGCAGCAGGTGGCGCATGCCGTGCCTGGTGACGAGGTGCTTGGCGAACAGGGCGCCCAGCCCGCCGGTGCCACCGGTGATCAGCACGGTGCCCTCGGGGTCCGGGGGCGCCGGAACGGTCAGTACGACCTTGCCGACGTTGCGGCCCTCACGCAGGAAGCGGAAGGCCTCTTGTCCCCGGCGCACGTCCCAGGCGCGGATCGGCGAGGGGGACAGCATCCCGCGTTCGAAGAGGTCGGCGATCTCGACCAGCATCTGCTGGAGGCGCTCGGGCGCCGCCTCCATCAGATCGTAGGAGCGGTAGCGCACGTCGGCGCACTGGTGCGCGACGGCCTCCGGGTCGCGGATGTCGGTCTTGCCCATCTCGATGAAGCGGCCGCCCTGTGGCAGCAGTTCCAGTGACGCGTCGACGAATTCGCCGGCCAGTGAGTTCAGCACCACGTCCACGCCGGAACCACCGGTTGCCTCGTGGAGGGTGTCGCGGAAGCCGAGGTCGCGCGAGGAGGCGATGCGCTCCAGGGGTACTCCCAAGGCACGTACGGCGTCCCACTTGGCCGGACTGGCCGTGGCGAAGACCTCGGCGCCGAAGTGGTGGGCCAGCTGTACGGCGGCCATGCCGACGCCACCGGCGGCGGCGTGCACCAGCAGTTTCTCGCCCGCCCGCAGGTCGGCCAGGTCGACCAGGCCGTAGTACGCGGTGAGATACACGACGGGTATCGCGGCTGCCTCGGTGAAGGTGAGGTGCTGCGGCATGGGCGCGACGGTCTTCCGGTCGGCGACGGCGACGGGGCCGAAGGCATCCATCACCAGCCCGAACACCCGGTCGCCGGGCTTGAGATCGGTGACGCCGGAGCCGACCTCCATCACGACGCCTGCCGCCTCGCTGCCCAGTGGCGCGTCGCCCGGGTACATGCCGAGTGCGATGAGCACGTCGCGGAAGTTGAGGCCGGCGGCCCGGACGGAGACGCGGACCTCGCCGACGCCCAGTGGCCGGTCCCCGTCGGAGGGCACGACGGCGAGGTTCTCCAGGGAGCCCTTCCCCGTGCTGGACAGCCGCCACGTCCGACCGGACGGCCCGGCGACGGGCCGTGCCAGGCGGGGCGCGAGCAGTGCTCCACCGCGTACGGCCAGTTGCGGCTCGTCCAGACCGGCCAGGGAGCTCCAGTCGGGCTGGGCGTCGGCGTCCGTGTCGACCAGCACGAAGCGGCCGGGGTGCTCGGTCTGTGCGCTGCGCAGCAGACCCCATGCCGGTGCCTGGGCCAGGTCCACGGATTCGGCGCCGACGGCGACGGCGCGCCGCGTCACGGCCACGAGGGTGGCCTCGCCCAGCCACTCGCTGGCGAGCCACCGCTGGGCAAGGGCGAGGGTGTTCTCGGCGACCGCGTTGGCGGCCTGGGCGGGGTCGGCGGCTGCCGTGGTCGCGATCTCGGCGAGCACCAGGTCGGGGCTCGTGGTGCCCTCGGCGAGCGCGGCCTCCAGGGCGGGCAGGTCGGCGAAGTGCTCACCCGGTGCGTCCAGATCGCCGAGGACCGCGATGCGGGCCTGGGACGGCGTTCCCGTGATCGGTGCCCACTCCAGTTGGAACAGTGCGTTCTGTTCGCCTCGGCCGCCCGTCAGCTGGGCCGGGTCCACGGGGCGCAGGGCGAGGCTGTCGACGGCGACGACCATGTCGCCGTTCTCGTCGGCGACGTCGACGCGGAAGGCGGATTCTCCGGCGGCGGCGATGCGTACGCGCATCCGGGAGGACGCCGGACGCCCGCACCGCACCCCGGACCAGGAGAACGGCAGGTCCGGAGCGGAGCCGGTGTCCTTGTCCATCATGCTGGCGTGCAGCGCGGAGTCGAACAGGGCGGGGTGGACGGCGAATCCGTCCACGGCGGTGCCCTCCGGCAGGGCGATCTCGGCGTACACCTCTGTGCCGCGGCGCCATACCGCCTGGACGCCCTGGAACAGCGGGCCGTAGTCGAGTCCGATGTCGGCCAGCCGCTCGTACAGGGCGTCGGCGGAGGACTCGACGGCCGCGACCGGCGGCCAGGCGGCGGGGAAGGGTTCCGCGGGCCCGGCCTCGGGGGCCAGCCGGCCGCGCGCGTGCCTGACGACCTGTCGCGCGTCGTCCGGTCCGGTCCCGGTCTCGGAGAGGGAGTGGACGGCGACCTCGCGGCGGCCGTCCTCGTCCGGCTGGCCGACGGTGACCCTGATGTGCCGGGCGGAGCCCTCGTCGAGTGTCAGCGGGACCTCGAAGGTCAGTTCGTCGAGGGCTTCGCAGCCGAGGTGCCGGGCTGCGGCGAGGACGAGTTCGACGAGCGCGGCACCCGGCACGATCACGGCGCCCAGCACCATGTGGTCGCGCACCCACGGCTGCGACTCGGTGGAGAAACGACCGGTGAAGACCCACTCGTCGCGTTCGGGAACCTGCACGGCAGCCGCCAGGACCGGGTGCCGCATCCGGTCCAGGCCGGCCGCCGCGACGTCACCGCCCTGCGCGGACGGGGTCAGCCAGTACTTCTCCCGCTGGAAGGCGTAGGTGGGCAGGTCCACACGCTCCGCCCCGGTACCCGCGTACACCGCCTCCCAGTCGATCCGCACACCCGCGACGTGTGCCTGGCCGAGCGAGAGCAGGAACCGGGCCGGTCCGCCCTCGTCGCGGCGCAGGGAACCGACCACGGCCACGCGGCCGACGGCGTCCTGTGCCTCGACGATCTCGTCCACCGCCATCGTCAGCACCTGATGCGGCGACACCTCGACGAAGCAGCCCATGCCCTTGTCGATGAGGGCGCGGACGGCGGGTTCGAAACCGACCTGGGCGCGCAGGTTCCGGTACCAGTAGCCGGCGTCCATCGTGGCGGTGTCGATGAACCCACCAGTGACCGTGGAGTAGAAGGGCACGCTCCCGCTCGACGGCTGCACCGGGGCGAGCACCTGCAGCAGGTCGGCCTCGATGGTCTCCACCTGCGCGGTGTGCGACGCGTAGTCCACGTTGACCCGGCGGGCCCGGATCCCGTCGCGTTCGCATGCGGCCAGCACCTCGTCCA
>NZ_BMWB01000059.1 GCF_014651015.1 Streptomyces xantholiticus | reverse complement strand
ATCCGCCTCCCGGCCCTGCGAGCGTCCCCGGGCTGCCGACAGACCCGTCCCGGCGACCGCCCGTACTACTCCGGTCGCTTGGGCCGCCACACGACCAGAGCGCTCGCCTGCTGCACGTCCTGGTACGGCACGAGATCGCGCCGGTACGAGGCGTGCACCTGGGCCTCGCGCTGCTGCATCGCCGCAGCCGCGCCCTCCACGGCCGCCGACAGTTCGGCGACCCGGGCCTGGAGAGCCGCGACCTGGTTCTCCAGTTCGATGATGCGCTTGATACCCGCCAGGTTGATGCCCTCGTCCTGCGACAACTGCTGTACGGTACGCAGCAGTTCGATGTCGCGGGCCGAGTAGCGCCGGCCCCGGCCGGCCGTACGGTCGGGGGAGACGAGACCCAGCCGGTCGTACTGCCGCAGTGTCTGCGGGTGCAGGCCCGACAGCTGCGCGGCCACCGAGATGACGTACACCGGCGACTCGTCGGTCAGTTCGTAAGGGTTGCGACTGCGCCCCGACCGGTCCATATCAAGCTCCCTTCGCGGCCTGGAACAGCTCCGCCCGCGGATCCTCGCCCGCGGTGGCTTCGCGGTAGGCCTCCAGCGCTTCCTTCGCCTTGTCGCTGAGCTCCTGGGGCACGGCGACCTCGACGGTGACCAGCAGGTCGCCGCGGGTGCCGTCCTTGCGGACCGCGCCCTTGCCGCGGGCGCGCATGGTACGTCCGTTGGGCGTGCCCGCCGGCAGCTTCAACGTCACCGGCGGACCGCCGAGTGTGGGCACCTTGACCTCGCCGCCGAGCGTCGCCTCCGCGTAGGTGACGGGCACGGTCACGGTGAGGTTGTCGTCCCTGCGGCCGAAAACGGGGTGGGCGTCGACGTGCACGACGACGTACAGGTCGCCGGCCGGGCCGCCGCGCTCACCAGGGGCGCCCTTGCCGCGCAGCCGGATGCGCTGCCCGTCGAAGACACCCGCAGGGATACGCACCTGCATGGTGCGCGAGCTGCGGGCACGGCCGCTGCCCTTGCAGACGTCGCAGGGGGTCTCGGCGATCAGACCGCGGCCCTTGCAGTCCACGCACGGGTCGGTCAGCGAGAAGGAGCCGCTGCCGCCGCGCGACACCTGGCCGGTGCCGACACAGGTCGGGCACACCCGTGGCGTGCCGTTCTTGTCGCCGGTGCCCGAACAGGCCTTGCAGGCGGCGGAGCTGGACATCCGAAGCGGGACCGTGGCCCCGTCGACCGCCTCGGTGAAGCTGAGCGTCACCTCGGACTCGATGTCCTGGCCGCGGCGCGGCTGCGTCCGCGCACCAGCGCCGGCACCCCGGTTGAACAGGCCGCCGAACACGTCCCCGAGACCCCCGCCGAAACCGCCCGCGCCACCCTGGGCCCCGCCCTGGGCGCCTCCGAAGAGGTCGCCCAGGTCGAAGTTGAAGGTGCCGCCGGGGCCGCCGGCGCCAGGCGCCCTGAAGCCGCCGTTCCCGAACAGGGCCCGGGCGTCGTCGTACTCCTTGCGCCGCTTGGGATCACCGAGGATGTCGTTGGCCTCGGAGATCTCCTTGAAGCGCTCCTCCGCCTTGACGTCGCCCTTGTTGGCGTCCGGGTGGAACTCGCGGGCGAGCTTCCGGTACGCCTTCTTGATCTCGGCCTCTGTTGCGTCCTTGGGGACGCCGAGGACCTTGTAGTAGTCCTTCTCGACGAAGTCCTTCGTGCTCATCGACGTCCCTCCTCCCGGACGTTTCCTGCGTCAGCCCTCGTCGGGGCCACCGCTCTCCTCGTCGGCCGGCTTCTCTTCCTTCTGCGCCGCACCCGGCTGGGGCTCGGCGACCGCCACCCGCGCGGGGCGGATCGTGCGCTCGCCGATGCGGTACCCAGGCTGCAGGATCGCGACGCACGTCGTCTCTGTGACGTCCGGCGCGTACGAATGCATCAGGGCTTCGTGGATCGTCGGGTCGAAGGGCTCGCCCTCCTTGCCGAACTGCTGCAGGCCCATCTTGGCGGCGGCCGTCTCGAGGGACTCGGCCACCGACTTGAACCCGCCCACCAGCTCCCCGTGCTCCCGGGCGCGGCCGATGTCGTCGAGCACGGGAAGCAACTCGGTCAGAAGGGTCGCCGTGGCGATCTCCTTGACCGTGACCCTGTCGCGCTCCACGCGCCGGCGGTAGTTCTGGTACTCGGCCTGGAGACGCTGGAGGTCGGTCGTCCGCTCGCTGAGAGCGGTACGGACCTGGTCCAGCTGTGCCGTCAGACCGGCGGTCTTTGCTGCGTCCCCTGCCGGGGCCGCCGGGCCCTCCTGCTCGGAGGTCTCGGCGGTCTCGGCGGCGTCGTCAGGGGTGGCGCCGGAGGGGACGTCGGGCTTCTCCTCGAAGCCCGGGGTCTCCTCCGTCACGCGGCACCGTCCTTCTTGGGCTTGTCCTCGTCGACGATCTCGGCGTCGACGACGTCGTCCTCCGCGCCGGCACCGGCCTGGCCCTCGGCACCGGCGGCGGCACCCTCGGGCGCGGCGTTGGCGTACATCGCCTGGCCGAGCTTCTGGCTCACCGCGGCGACCTTCTCCGTGGCGGTGCGGATCTCGGCGGTGTCCTCGCCCTTGAGCTTCTCCTTCAGCTCGGTGAGGGCGGTCTCGACCTCGGTCTTGACCTCGCCGGGAACCTTCTCCTCGTTGTCCTTGAGGAACTTCTCGGTCTGGTAGACCAACTGCTCGCCCTGGTTGCGGGTCTCGGCGGCCTCGCGGCGACGGTGGTCCTCGTCCGCGTACTGCTCGGCCTCCTGGCGCATCCGGTCGACCTCGTCCTTCGGCAGCGAGGAGCCGCCGGTGACGGTCATCTTCTGCTCCTTGCCCGTGCCCAGGTCCTTCGCGGTCACGTGCATGATGCCGTTGGCGTCGATGTCGAAGGAGACCTCGATCTGCGGGACGCCGCGCGGGGCCGGCGGCAGACCGGTCAGCTCGAACATCCCGAGCTTCTTGTTGTACGCCGCGATCTCGCGCTCGCCCTGGTAGACCTGGATCTGCACGGACGGCTGGTTGTCCTCGGCCGTGGTGAAGATCTCGGACCGCTTGGTCGGGATCGTGGTGTTGCGCTCGATGAGCTTGGTCATGATGCCGCCCTTGGTCTCGATACCGAGGGACAGCGGGGTCACGTCGAGGAGCAGGACGTCCTTGACCTCACCCTTGAGGACACCGGCCTGGAGCGAGGCGCCGATGGCGACGACCTCGTCCGGGTTCACACCCTTGTTGGCGTCCTTGCCGCCGGTGAGCTCCTTGACGAGCTCGGCGACGGCGGGCATCCGGGTCGAGCCGCCGACCAGGACCACGTGGTCGATCTCGGACAGCTGGATGCCGGCGTCCTTGATGACGTTGTGGAACGGGGTCTTGCAGCGCTCGAGCAGGTCGGACGTCAGCTGCTGGAACTGGGCGCGGGTGAGCTTCTCGTCCAGGTGCAGCGGGCCCTCGGCGGAGGCCGTGATGTAGGGCAGGTTGATCGACGTCTCGGTCGAGGACGACAGCTCGATCTTCGCCTTCTCCGCGGCCTCACGCAGACGCTGGAGAGCCATCTTGTCCTTGGACAGGTCGACGCCGTGTCCGGACAGGAACTGCTTGACCAGGTAGTCGACGACACGCTGGTCCCAGTCGTCACCACCGAGGTGGTTGTCACCGTTGGTGGCCTTCACCTCGACGACGCCGTCGCCGATCTCCAGCAGCGAGACGTCGAAGGTGCCGCCACCGAGGTCGAAGACGAGGATCGTCTGGTCGTCCTTGTCCAGGCCGTAGGCCAGGGCGGCGGCGGTCGGCTCGTTGACGATGCGCAGCACGTTCAGACCGGCGATCTCACCGGCCTCCTTGGTGGCCTGGCGCTCCGAGTCGTTGAAGTACGCCGGGACGGTGATCACCGCGTCGGTGACCTTCTCGCCCAGGTAGGACTCCGCGTCGCGCTTCAGCTTCTGCAGGATGAAGGCGCTCATCTGCTGCGGGTTGAAGTTCTTCCCGTCGAGCTCGATCTTCCAGTCCGTGCCCATGTGGCGCTTGACGGACCGGATGGTCCGATCGACGTTCGTGACCGCCTGGCGCTTGGCCACCTCGCCGACCAGCACCTCACCGTTCTTCGCGAAGGCGACGACGGACGGCGTGGTCCTGGCGCCCTCGGCGTTGGTGATGACGGTGGGCTCGCCGCCCTCCAGAACGCTGACGACGGAGTTAGTCGTGCCCAGGTCGATGCCGACCGCACGTGCCATTTCGATTCCTCCAACGACTGACTTGAGTGGAACTGGCTCAAGGATGCATGACTCGTTTTCCTGAGTCAACAGACCTGAGTCGAGCCCACTCAACTTTTATCCGGCTCTTACGTGCAGCTCTTCAACCGTCGACACTTCACCCCGCGCGTGGCGCACCACTTTCGGCACGCACGCGTCTGGGAGAGTCAATTCCGAAAAAGTGGTCAAGAACAGTCATTCACGTTGAACGCGGACAAGGGGGCACGCCATGGCAGCGAAGAGAGCCGTGGACCTGACGGGCGGTCTGCTCCTCCTGCTGGCCCTGTCACCGCTCCTGCTGGCGGCCGCGGCGGCAGTGGCGGTGACATCACCGGGCCCCGTGCTGCAGCGACGGGAGCGGATGGGCCTCGACGGCCGCACGTTCACCATGTGCACCTTTCGCACCGGGCGCCCGGGGTCCCTGGTGAGCAGGGTGCTGCGCCGACACCGCCTGGACCGGCTCCCCCAGTTGCTCAATGTCGTACGCGGCGAGATGTCGCTGGTGGGGCCGCATCCCCTGGCCCCCGGCGCCACCCACGACGACCTCGGACCCGAGCGTGCCCGGCGCGCCGTACGGCCCGGAATGACCGGCTTGTGGCAGGTGAGTGGCCGCTCCGAGATGCCTTGGGAGGAAATGACCGTGCTCGACCTGCATTATGTGGAGCAATACTGGCTGGGACTCGACCTGATGATCCTGGCCCGCACGGTGCCCGTGGCGGTCGCCGGACGTCGCGTCGTCCACGCCGCCCCGGTGACCCCGGTCAGGGTTGCCTGAGCGACACAGATCACCGCGTGCGCGGCTACAGTGCGCCGGAATAACTGGGTACGCTCAGCACGGAGCGACTAAGTTACCGCTTAGTAGCAGTGCTGGATCACCAACCCTCGCAGGCCCGAGGAGCCCCAAATGCAACTCGCCGCGATCATTGTGTCGCTGGTTCTCATCGCGGTCGGCGTCGCGCTGTTCGGCCGTGCCATCCTGCAGATCTACCAGTTCATGCGGCTCGGCCAGTCCGTGCCCGCAGGCACCAGGACCGACAACCCCGCCCAGCGCACCCTCACCGTGGTCAAGGAGTTCCTCGGCCACACGCGCATGAACAGGTGGGGCATCGTCGGCGTCGCGCACTGGTTCGTGGCGGTGGGCTTCTTCTCGCTGCTGCTGACGATCGTCAACGCGATCGGCCAGCTCTTCAAGGCCGACTGGATCCTGCCGATCATCGGTGACTGGGCGCCGTACAACGTCTTCGTCGAGTTCCTCGGCACGATGACCGTGTTCGGCATTCTGACCCTGATCGTCGTCCGGCAGCTGAACAGGCCCGGCAAGCCGGGCCGCAAGTCCCGCTTCGCCGGGTCCAACACCGGCCAGGCGTACTTCGTCGAGGCCGTCATCCTCATCGTCGGTGTCTGCATCTTCACGCTGCACGCCCTGGAGGGCGCCCAGCACCACGTGGACAGCTACGAGGCCTCGTTCTTCATCTCGTACCCGCTGGTCTCGGCTTTCCAGGGGCTGGACGTCAGCACCCTGCAGAACCTCACGTACTTCTTCGCCGGCCTGAAGATCGCGACGTCCTTCATCTGGATGATCACGGTCGCGCTCAAGACCGACATGGGTGTGGCCTGGCACCGCTTCCTGGCGTTCCCGAACATCTGGTTCAAGCGCAACGCGACCGGTGAGTCCGCTCTCGGCGAGCTGAAGCCGATGACGTCGGGCGGCAAGGAGATCGACTTCGAGGACCCGGGCGAGGACGACACCTTCGGTGTCTCCCAGGTCGAGCAGTTCTCCTGGAAGGGCATCCTCGACTTCTCCACCTGCACCGAGTGCGGCCGCTGCCAGTCGCAGTGCCCCGCCTGGAACACCGGCAAGCCGCTGTCCCCGAAGCTGCTGATCATGTCGCTGCGCGACCACGCACACGCCAAGGCCCCCTACCTGCTGGCCGGCGGCGGCAAGACCATGGAGGGCGAGGAGAAGGCCTCGAAGGAGCAGTTGAAGGACGTCCCGGCCGCCGCCCTCGCGGAGGCCGAGCGTCCGCTGATCGGCACGC
>NZ_BMWB01000058.1 GCF_014651015.1 Streptomyces xantholiticus | reverse complement strand
CCGCATAACCCCAACCACCCCAAACCCGACAGGGGCGCCTTGACGAAGGACATAGAGGCACCCCCCGTGGAGCGAGGACCGGGGCGGAGCCCCGGGAAAGGCCCGGTGCGGGAAGATGGTGCCATGAGCATCGTGAAGATCAATGTCCTCACCGTCCCCGCCGACCAGCGCGACGTCCTCGAGAAGCGCTTCGCCTCCCGTGCCGGCACCGTGGAGAGTTCCGACGGGTTCGAGTGGTTCGAGCTGCTGCGGCCCGTGGAGGGGACCGACCAGTACCTGGTGTACACGCGCTGGCGTGACGAGGCCGCGTTCCAGGCGTGGATGGAGGGGCCGATGAAGGCCGCACACCAGGGCGGCGCCGCGCAGGGCGGTGGCGGCGAGCGTCCCAAGCCCGCCGCCACCGGGTCCACGGTGTGGTCGTTCGAGGTCGTTCAGCAGGCCGCGCCCAAGGCCTGACCGACCGGCCCGGCCGGCCCGATCGGACGACCGGCCGGGACCGACGGTCAGAACCGCAACAGCCGCTCCGTCACCTCGCGGTACCTCTGCAGCGCGAGCCGCAGCTCCTCCGTGTCGTCCTTGTCCGCGCCCGCATCCGCTGAGGCACGCAGCGTCTGCCGGTGTTCCGCGAGGGACGCGGTGAGCCGGTCGCCGGTGTCGTCGAGGATCTCGGCCGCTTCCGCGACGGCCCGGTGCGGGTCGTCCACGAAGCCGGCCACCGCGCGATGCAGGCGCTGTTCGAGCCGGGCGCGTTCGTCCTGGGGCAGCAGCGGGGCCGCGCCCGGGTCGAGGACCGGCCGCAGCGGCTCGTCCACCGGCCCGGGGCGGGCCGAGTGGGACGCGCTGCGTTCGGCCTGCTTGCCGTCCCGCCCGCTCGGCGCGGCGGGGGCGTGGGTTTCACCCGCGTCGCCGAAGGTACCGGGCGGGACGGCAGTCGGGGGCAGGTCCTCACGCTGCTGGTGCCGCATCACACGCCGCTCCCCCGTGGCCGCAGCATGTGCCCTCGCCGGTGCCCGTTCCCCTGTCCGTGCCCGTGCCCGTGCCGGTGGCGGCCGTGGTCGACGGCGCGGTCGGCGACCAGGTCGTCGAACAGGTCGCGGGCGTCGACCATCGCCTCGCGAAGGCCCTCCGTACCGGGTTCGGAGTCGGCGCGTGCGGCGCGGTGCACCTCGCGGTAGCCCTCGATGTGGCGGGGGTGGTGGACGGAGAGGGCAGCGAGCTGCTCCTCGTAACGGCCGGCGGCGGGAAAGCCGCGGTCACCGGCGAGGCGGCCGAGGAGCTGGTCCGCATCGGCGACCGCCCTGCGCGGGGAGTCGACGAAGCGTTCCTGCACGGCGGCCCATTCGGCGTCGTACTGTTCGCGCACGCCGGGCGCGAGCGGCCGGGGCGTGAGGTCTCCGTGGCGCCGGACGCGGTCGTGGAGTTCGCGGTCCGCCGCCTTGGCGTCGCCGTCGTGGCGGGCGAGGACCCGGTCGTACTCGGGTCCGAAGCGTCGGCGCAGTGCCCGCCGGCCGCCGGTTTGTCCGCTTCGGCGGCGTGTGTGGAGCGCGCCGGCGATGGTCAGGAGGACCACGACCACCGCGACGACGATCAGAACTGTGGTCAGTGTTGACATGACTCACCTTCCGGGTCTGACCCTGGGCGGACGCTCGCTGTTCGCGAGCGTGCATTGCTGCGAGTAACCGGGAAATGGTTGGCCAAACAGCGAGCGCGCCGGATACAGAGGGACCATGACCGCGTGGACCATGGCCCCCGAGCCCTTCGACACCCCCGACGCCACCGCGCTGCGGCGCGCGTACTACCACGATGTGGCGAGCCGCTACTGGGGCCGGCCGGCGACCACCGAGGAGGTCGACGAGGGGCTCACCGGCGACGGCGCCCGGCGCCTGACGCCGCCGACGGGCCGGTTCGTCGTGGGCCGTTACGGCGATGAGGCGGCGGCCTGCGGTGGGGTGCTGATGCTGGACGGGGGGCGCGCCGAACTCACCCGGGTGTTCCTGCGGCACGACTTCCGCGGTCTGGGGGGTGCGGGGCTGCTGATGGAGACGCTGGAGCAGGAGGCCCGCGTACTCGGCGCCGGCCGAATGGTGCTCAACACCCGCCTGGACCTGGTCGAGGCGTGTGCGCTGTACGTCCGGCACGGCTACGCGGAGATTCCGGCGTACTGCACGGGGCCGTACATGGAGATCTGGTACGGCAAGGACCTGTGAGCCGTCGGCTCGGCCGGATCCGGGCGGTCAGACGACGTGGCGGCCGCGGTGCGGGGCCTCGTGGTCGCGGTGCGGCTCCGGGCTGTGCGGCCGTTCGTCGTCGGAGCCGCACAGCTCCAGATTGAGCTCGTGGACCAGTTGGACGAGGTCGGTCGGCCGGTCCGGACCCCACCAATCGCCGAGCAGCTCCGCCAGCGAGCCCTCGCGCGCCTGCGACAGCCGTCCGGCCACCCCCTCTCCCCTGCCGGTGAGCATCAGGCCGAGGCCCTCACGGCGGGCGAGGCCACGTCCCTCCACCTCGCGGGTGGCCTCTGTGATCGAGCGCAGCGGTACGGGGGTGACTTCGGCGAGCAGGGCCGGTTCGACGGCGCCGTGGCGCTTCATGCGCAGCAGCAGCCAGCTGGAGGCGGGCAGCAGGTCGTAACCGGCCCGTTCGGTGATCTTCTCGTAGATGTGCCGCCTGCCCTCGCGGGAGCCGAGCACCGACAGCGCGCGTGCGACCTCGTCGTGGGAGGAGCGCTCCACCGGGTTGGAGGCCAGCGTCTCCGTCGGGTCGGGGGCGGTCACGGAGGCGCGCAGCTTGTCCTCCTTGAGGAACCAGGCGATGAGGAGGGCGAGCGCGACGACCGGAACGGCGTACAGGAAGACGTCGGTGATGGCCGTGGAGTACGCCTGGAGCACCGACGGACGCAGGTCGGCAGGCAGCTCGGCGATGGCACGCGGGTCGGCGGCCAGCTCCGCGGGCCCGGCCCCGGGCGGGACCTGCTGCCCGGCGAGGGCGTCGGTGAGCTTGTGTTCCAGACGGTTGGTGAAGATCGTGCCGAAGATCGCGACGCCGAAGGAGGCACCGATGGAGCGGAAGAACGTCGCACCGGAGGTGGCGACGCCCAGGTCCTCGTAGCCGACGGCGTTCTGGACGACGAGGACGAGCACCTGCATGACGAGGCCGAGTCCCGCACCGAAGACGAAGAAGTACACGCTCATCTGCCAGGTGGAGCCGGCCTGCTCGAGCTGGTGGAGCAGCAGCAGTCCGAGTGCCGTGACCGCGGTGCCCAGGATGGGGAAGACCTTCCAGCGGCCGGTGCGGCTGACGATCTGCCCGGACGCGGTGGACGTGATCAGCAGGCCGAACACCATCGGCAGCATGTGCACACCGGACATGGTCGGCGAGACGCCCTGGACGACCTGGAGGAACGTCGGCAGGTAGGTCATCGCGCCGAACATGGCGAAGCCGATCACGAAGCTGATCACGGCGACGAGCGTGAACGTCCGGATCCGGAACAGCTTCAGCGGCAGCACCGGTTCGGCCGCCTTGCGTTCGACCGCGACGAACGCGATCAGGAGCACGGCTCCGAGCACGGCCAGCGCGATGATCTGTGCCGACCCCCAGGCCCAGGTCGTGCCGCCGAGGGAGGCGACGAGCACGAAGCAGGTGGCGGCGGAGGCGATGAGGAAGGTGCCGAGGTAGTCGATGGTGTGCCGGGTCTGCCCTACCGGGATGTGCAGTACGGCGGCGATGACGAACAGCGCGACGACGCCGATGGGCAGGTTGACGTAGAAGACCCAGCGCCAGGTCAGGTGTTCGGTGAAGAAGCCGCCGAGGAGCGGCCCGAGGACGCTCGTGGCGCCGAAGACCGCGCCGAACAGCCCCTGGTACTTGCCGCGTTCGCGGGGCGGTACGAGGTCGCCGACGATCGCCATCGACAGGACCATCAGCCCACCGCCGCCGAGTCCCTGGATCGCGCGGAAGGCGATCAGCTGGGGCATGTTCTGGGCGATGCCGCACAGGGCGGAGCCGATGAGGAAGACGACGACGGCCGTCTGGAAGAGCTTCTTGCGGCCGTACTGGTCGCCGAGTTTGCCCCACAGCGGGGTGGCGGCGGTCGAGGCCAGCATGTAGGCGGTGACCACCCAGGACAGATGGTCCATGCCGCCGAGCTCGCTGACGATCGTGGGCAGCGCGGTGGCGACGATCGTCTGGTCGAGGGCGGCGAGCAGCATTCCCAGCAGCAGCGCGCCGATGGCTACGAGGACGGTCCGCCGGTCCTGCCCCTCGGGGACGGCCCCCGCCTGCGCGGTGCTCACTTCCTGGGCCATGCCGATCTCCTCGGTCCGGTGGCGCACTGTTCCGTCCCATCGTGGTGGGTCTGTCCGCGTATGGCCTGCCGAGAGACGTGCTGAGGCCGATGGGGCGTTGGGTGTCGCATGGGACGGCTGCATAATCGGCGGCATTCGATGGGGAGGGGACCGGCAATGACCGGAAGCAGATGCCCGGAGTGCGCCAGACCGCGCAACCGGGACGGCAGCGCCGCACCGGGCTGCAACTGCGCGGAGCGCGTGGGGGCCGCGCTGCGGGCTGAACGCGATGCGGACATCGCGGCGGCGGAGAACTTCGATCCACTGCGGATCAGACCGTACGTGACGCTGAAGAGCCTGCAGGAGGACGCCGAAGCGTCCGGGGACCCGGCGACCGGGCCGGGCCCCGCCGCGTCCCCGGACGGGTCCGCCCCCTTCGCGGACTTGGCGCCGGTGGCGACGCATCCGGCGGGCGCGGCAAGCGCGCCGACCGCGGGGCCGGCACCGCTGCCGGGCACGGCGGGCACGGCACCAGGGCCCCTACCGGCCGCGGCGGGCATCGGTCCAGGACCGCTGCCGAGCGCGGCGACCGCAGGACCAGGACCGCTGCCGGCCACGCCGACCGCAGGACCAGGACCCCTGCCGGGCGCGGCGGGCATCGGACCAGGACCCATACCGGCCACGCCGACCGCAGGACCAGGACACCTGCCGGGCGCGGGACCGGCACCGCTGCCGGCCACGCCGACCGCAGGACCAGGACACCTGCCGGGCGCGGGACCGGCACCGCTGCCGGCCGCGCCGGGCGTGGGGCCGGCAACCCTGCCGGACGCTGCGGGCGGGGCCGGGCCCGGCCCCGATACGCTGCCTCTGCCCCGGCATCCTGGCGCGGCCGGACCCGGCGCGGGAGCCGAGCCGGGGCGCCCCACGCCCTCGGACGGGTTCGCCCCGTACGCGGACGGGGCGCCGACAACGCCGCAGACCGTGAGTGCGCCGGGCGGGACCGCAGGCGGCGGGCACGCCCACCCCGCCGCCCACCGGGGCGGATTCGCGCCGGTGGGGGACGGGACGCCCGCGCCGGGCACCCAGGCGGCCGCACCCGTGCCGGGAGCAGAGACAACCGTGCTCCCGCCGCTGGGGAACCCGGGTGCGGCCGGCCACGGGCCTGCCGACTCCGGAGCGGGCACCGCCCACCGGGAGGAGTACCAAGGCGGCGGCCCGCCGGGGCCGATGCCGCCGCCCGCCGCGCCGGGTGACACCCGAACCGGGAGCGCCGCGGCCACGGTCGGGGACATCACCGTTCGGGTCGGCGGGGGCGGGCCGGTGCCCGACGTCCCGGACGAGCTCGAGTTGTACGTCGCCGATCCCGGGGCGCAACCCCGCCCCCGAGGCCGTGCGTTCGCGGGGATCGTCGTCGGGGCGGCGGCCCTCGCCGTGGCGGGAACGGCCGCGTTCGCCGGTGGTCTGTTCTCCGGCGGCGACGAGCGGGACCGCGCCCTGCCGCCGGACACCCGCAGCAGCGCACCGAGCGCCAGCGGGGAGCCGGACGCGCCCTCGGAGAGCGTCTCCCCCACCGCGTCCGCGTCCGCCGCGCCGTCCGCGTCGGCATCCGCGTCCCCGTCCGCCTCGCCCTCTCCTACGCCGTCGCGGGCAACACCGAGTGCGGCGCCGGGCAGCGCCGACGCGCCCGCCGCCCCCTCCGTCCCGCCGTCGACGGCGCAGGCCACGGGCACGGTGTCGGAGGCTCCGTCGCAGCGACCGGGCGGCGGCGGCACACTGCGGCGCGGCGACAGCGGCCCGGCGGTGGCCGAGCTCCAGCTGCGGCTGAGGCAGTTGGAGCTGTACCCGCACGACGAGGCCGACGGACGGTTCGACGAGGACGTGGAGCAGGCCGTCAAGCTCTACCAGTGGGACCGGGGCATCGACCGCGATCCGCTGGGTGTCTACGGGCCTCATACTCGCCGCGCTCTGGAGGCCGAGACGAGCTAGTGTCCTGCGCCGGAGATCCGTCGGCAGAAGCGGGCGAGGGATTCGAGGATTTCTTCGGCGGT
>NZ_BMWB01000057.1 GCF_014651015.1 Streptomyces xantholiticus | reverse complement strand
GGACCAGCACACCCACACCCTCGGACCAGCCCGTACCGTCCGCCCCCGCACCGAACGCCTTGCACCGCCCATCCGCCGACAGACCACCCTGCCGATCGAACTCCACGAACATGCCCTCGGTGGCCATGACCGTGGCGGCGCCCGCGAGAGCCAAGGTGCTCTCGCCGCGCCTCAGCGAGTCCGCCGCCAGATGTACTGCGACCAGAGCCGACGAACACGCCGTGTCCAGCGTCACCGCGGGGCCCGACAGCCCGAGGACGTACGAGACCCGGCCGGATGCCACGCTCACGCAGTTCCCGGACAGCTTGAACGCGTCGACGGCCGCCCCGGTCTGCTGCAGCCGGGCCAGGTACTCCTGATAGCTGGTGCTCAGGAACGCCCCGGTCTGGGTGCCCTTCAGAGACTTCGGGTCGATGCCCGACCGCTCGATCGCCTCCCAGGACACCTCCAGCAACAGCCGCTGCTGCGGGTCCATCGCCAGCGCCTCACGCGGCGAGATCCCGAAGAAACCCGCATCGAACTCCGCCGCGTCGTACAGGAACCCCCCCTCCGCGGCATACGGACCGTCGGTGGGACCGGCGTTCCATCCGCGGTCGTCGGGAAACTTCCCGACCGCGTCCTCGCCCGCCGCCAGGAGTTCCCAGAGCCGCTCCGGGGTGTCGGCGCCTCCGGGGTAGCGGCAGGCCATGCCCACGATCGCGACGGGTTCGCTGCGCATGGCCGTCGCCTCGCGCAACTGTTCCTGCGTCGCCTCAAGTTCGGCGGCCATCCGCTTCAAGTAGTAGCGGAGCTTGTCTTCGTCAGCCATGCCGGCCCCTTCACACCCTTCACACCTGATTCGTCGGACTGCGGTGCGATGACCGATCTACGAGATCCCGAACTTCTTGCCGATGAGGTCGAACATCTCCTCGTCCGAGGCCCCTTGCAGTTCGCTGCTCACCTCGGCTTCCCCGACCGCGTCATTCGCTGCCTCACGGGCCTGCGTCCACTCGGTGAGGATGCGCTGCAGCCGCAGGCCGATCTCCTTGTTCTCGCCGGGGTCGGCACCCAGTTCGGCGAGCACGGCCTCCAACTTCTCGAGGTGGCCGATCGCCTCGGAACGAGTGGCGGAGCCCGGGCCCGGCAGCGTTCCCTCGACCTGTGACGCGAGGTGGTCGGCCAGGTCCCGCGGCGTGGGATGGTCGAAGACCAGGGTGACGGGCAGAGCGAGGTCGAGTGCGGCGCCGAGGCGGTTGCGCAGTTCGACCGCGGTCAGCGAGTCGAATCCCAGCTCCTGGAAGGGCCGCGCCGGCTCCATCTCCGCTGCCGAGCCGTGGCCGAGGACCGCGGCGGCCTGCTCGCACACCAGATCCACGAGGAACGCGTCGTGCTCCTCGTGGGGCAGTTCGGCCAGGCGGCGCAGCACCTGTCCGGGGTCGTTCACCGCGGACGGGTCGTCGTGTCCGGCGCGCGTGGCGTCCGCGGTGGCCATCGCGCCGTCCCGCAGGGGCACTGCGGCGGCTGCCGCGATCCGCTCGTCCGGCCAGAACCTCCTGCGCTGGAAGGCGTAGGTCGGCAGGTCGGCACGGCGGGCACCCGACAGCTGCGGCAGGCGGCCCAGGTCCAGCGGCAGTCCCCGTACGTACGCCTCGGCGGCCGAGGTGAGGAAGCGGGCCTCCACGCCCTCGTCGCGGCGCAGGGTGCCGACGGCCGTGGCCGCCGTGCCCGCCTGCTCGAAAGTCTCCTGGAGCCCCACGGTCAGCACGGGGTGCGGGCTGATCTCGATGAAGTACCGGTGCTCGTCCGCCAGGAGGCGGCGTACGGTCCCTTCCAGGAGGACCGGCTCGCGCAGGTTGCGGTACCAGTACGTGGCATCGAGGGTGGCCGTGTCGACCACTTCCCCGGCAACCGTCGAGTAGAAGGGCACAATCGCACGACGCGGGCAGACGGAGGCGATGCCCTCGATGAACTCTCCGCGCAGCGCGTCGACCTGCGCGGAGTGACCGGCGGCTGTCGCGCCGGGCACCTTCCGGGCCCGCACCCGCTCGGCCAGGCACGTCGCCACCAGTTCGCCGACTGCCTCCGGCTCGCCGGACACCACGACGGAGGTGGGGCCGTTCACAGCGGCGATCGACAGCCGGTCGCCGTACGGCTCGATGCGCCGCGCCACCTCGTCGGCGGAGAGCAGGAACGACGCCATGGCGCCCTTGCCGGTCAGCCGGTTCAGCAGGACGCTGCGCAGGGTGACGATGCGGGCCGCGTCCTGCAGGGACAGCGCGCCCGCGACGCACGCGGCGGCGATCTCGCCCTGTGAGTGTCCGATGACGGCGTCGGGTTCGACACCGTGCGCGCGCCACACCTCGGCGAGCGCCACCATCATGGAGAACAGCACCGGCTGCACCACGTCCAGGCGGTCCAGCGAGGGCGCCCCCGGCTCCTGACGCAGGACGTCCGTCAACGACCAGTCCACGTACGCGGAGAGCGCCTCGGCGCACTCGTCGATGCTTTCGCGGAACACCGCCGAAGACTCCAGGAGCCGCCCGGCCATCTCCGGCCAATGCGAGCCCTGTCCGGGGAAGACGAACACTGTCTGCCCCGACGGGATGGTCACGCCCTTGACCAGGCGCGCGTCCTCACGCCCGGCGGCCAGCGCCGCGAGTCCGGCCTCCAGGTCGGCGAGGTCGCCGCCGACCACGACCGCGCGGTGCTCGAAGGCGGTGCGGCCCGCGGTCGACACGGCCACGTCCGCCGCGGACAGCTGCGGCCGATCGCGCAGGTGGGCGGCGAGCCGTTCCGCCTGGGCGCGCAACGCCTGGTCGCTGCGCCCGGAGACCGTCCACGCGAATGGGCCGTCGGGCTCGGCGGTCCGCGCCGCCGGCTCGATGGCAGCCGGGTCCGGCGGGGCCTGTTCGACGATGACGTGCGCGTTGGTGCCGCTGATGCCGAAGGACGACACCCCGGCGCGACGCGGCCGCCCGTTCTCCGGCCAGGCCACGGGCTCGGTCGCCAGGCGGACCGTGCCGGACTCCCAGTCGACGTGCGGCGACGGCTCGTCGACATGCACTGTCCTGGGCACCAGGCCGTGCTGCATGGCCAGGACCATTTTGATCACTCCGGCAAGTCCGGCGGCGGCCTGAGTGTGCCCGATGTTCGACTTCACGGAGCCGAGCCACAGCGGGCGTTCCGGCGTGCGGTCCTTGCCGTAGGTGGCGAGCAGGGCCTCCGCCTCTATGGGGTCGCCGAGTTCGGTACCGGTGCCGTGTGCCTCCAGGACGTCGACCTGGTCCGAGGAGACTTGAGCGTTCGCCAGGGCCTGAAGGATGACGCGTTGCTGGGCACGACCGTTGGGAGCGGTCAGGTTGCTGCTCGCTCCGTCCTGGTTGACGGCGGAGCCACGGATCAGGCCCTGGATGCGACGGCCGTTGCGCCGGGCGTCCGAGAGCCGCTCCAGCAGGAACATGCCGACGCCCTCGGAGAACCCGGTGCCGTCGGCGGACCCGGCGAACGACTTGCAGCGCCCGTCCCTGGCGAGCACTCGCTGCCCGCTGTACTCGACGAAGCCCATCGGGGTGGACATCAGCGTCACGCCGCCCGCCAAGGCCAGGGAGCACTCCCGCTGCCGCAGAGCCTGCGCGGCCAGGTGCAGGGCGACCAGCGAGGACGAGCACGCCGTGTCGACGGTGACCGCGGGCCCTTCGAAGCCGAAGGTGTAGGCGAGGCGGCCGGAGAGCACAGCGGCGGCGTTGCCCGTGCCCACGTGTCCTTCGAAGGCGCCCGGAGAGGTCAGCAGCAGCGACTGGTAGTCCTGGATGTTGGTGCCGGAGAACACACCGACGTCCGAGCCGCGCAGGCCGGTCGGGTCGATGCCGGCCCGCTCGAAGGACTCCCAACCCGTCTCCAGGAGCAGCCGCTGCTGCGGGTCCATGGCGGTGGCCTCGCGCGGGCTCACACCGAAGAACGCCGCGTCGAAGTCGGCGGCGCCCTCGACGAAGCCGCCCTCTCGCACGTAGAGGGTGCCTTTGCGGCGCTGCTCGGGGTCGTAGAGCGCTTCGAGGTCCCAGCCACGGTCGTCGGGAAAGGGGCCGATCGCGTCGCCGCCGTCGACCACGAGCTGCCACAGGTCCTCCGGCGAGACAACCCCGCCGGGGAAGCGGCAGGCCATGCCGATGATGGCGATCGGCTCGTTCAGTGACTCCACGAGCTGCTGGTGCTGCTGCTTCAGCCGCTCGGTTTCCTTGATCGACGCGCGCAGCGCCTGTACGACGCGATCGTCGGTGGTGTCCATCAGCAAACTCCCGAAGGTTGTTCAGAGGTCGGTGTTGATCGCCATGTCGACGAGGCTGTCCAGGTCCATGGCGTCGATGGACTCCGGCGTCATGGGTGTCACGGCCGTGGGGTCGGCGGCGCCGGCCCGCCCGTCGGGTTCACCGTCGAATCCGGTGAGCCGCAGCAGGGCGTCCAGGACGCCGACCTCCTTGAGGCGGGCGAGCGGAACGGCCGACAGGGCGGCACGGAAGTCCGCGGCGTCGGTCCTGCCGAGTTCCGCGCCGGTGACCGCCGGGCCGTTTCCGGTGACGGAGTCGGGGGCCAGCCTTTCCCGGAGATGCCGCGCGACGGCCCGGGGCGTGGGGTGGTCGAACAGCGTGACCGCGGAGAAGCGCAGGCCGGTGGACCTGCTGAGGCGGTTGCGTAGTTCGACCACGGCCACCGAGCTGAAACCGGAGTCCAGGAAGCCCCGGTCGGGGGAGACCGCCTCGAGGTCGGCGTGCCCGAGGACAGTGGCGACATGGCCGCGCACGAGGCCGAGCAGGGTACGCATCTGCTCGGCTTCCGTCAGCCCGGCCAGGTTTCCGGCAAGCTTCTCGGCGGTGTTCACCGGAGCGTCGTCCTGCCGGAAGGCGCCCTGCGCGTCGAGGTGCCTGCGCGCGGGTGGTACGAGCTGCCGAAGCACGGGCGGCGGCGGGGAGCCGGCCCCGGCGATGGAGGCCAGGTCCAGGCGGGCCGGGACGCACAGCTCCCGGTCGTGGGCGAGGACCGCGTCGAACAGCGCGAGCCCCTCCTCCGCGGACATCGCGACAGCACCCTCCCGCCGGATCCGGGCCAGGTCGGCCCCGGTCACGTGGCCGCCCATGCCGCGGTCCTCCTCCCACAGTCCCCAAGCGGCGGACACGGCAGTGAGACCCTGCGCGCGGCGCTCGTACGCGAGAGCGTCCAGGAAGGTGTTCGCGGCGGCGTAGTTGGCCCGGCCCGCCGCGCCGAACACACCGGCCACGGAGGAGAACAGCACGAACGCGCTGAGGCCGAGGTCCGCCGTCAGCTCGTGCAGGTGCAGCGCCGCGTCCACCTTCGGCCGGAACACCCGGGCCAGGCGCTCCTCGTCGAGCGACTCGATCACGCCGTCGTCGATGACACCCGCGCAGTGGACGACGCCGGTGAGGGGCCGGTCCTCGGGGAGGGCCGCGAGCAGCGCGGCGAGTGCGGCGCGATCGCTCACGTCGCACGCCTCGACGCGGACGCGGGCACCCGACTCTTCAAGACCGGCGATGAGTTCGTCCACACCCTCGGCGGCCGAGCCGCGCCGGGAGACCAGCAACAGCTCGCGTACGCCGTACGCCGATACCAGGTGCCGGGCCACCAGCGCGCCGAGACCACCCGTGCCGCCGGTCACAAGGACCGTTCCCTGCGGGCCGAAACCCGGCCGCTCATCGCGCAGTTCCGACGGCCCCTTGGTGCGCACCAAACGCGGCAGCAGGGCCTTGCCGCCGCGTACGGCGACCTGCGGCTCTGCCGTGCCGAGCGCGATGCGCAGGGCGGCTGCCTCGGCGACCGCGTCCAGGCCCGGCTCGACGTCCACCAGCACCAGCCGGTCGGGGTGCTCCGCCTGCGCGGAGCGCACCAGGCCCCAGACCGGGGCCGCCGCCAGATCCGCTATGCCCTCCTTGGGGCGCGTGCCCACAGCACCGCGCGTCAGCACCACCAGACGCGTATCGACGAACCGCTCGTCCGACAGGAAGTCACGCAGGACGGTCAGGGCGCGTGCCGTTGCCGCCGTGGGATCCGCCTCCCCGCTGTGGGGCAGGACGAGCAGCTCGGGAACGGCCGGGCCCTCTTCCGGAGAGCCCCACTCGCTCCAGCCCGTCGGCGGCGCGCAGGAACCCTGAACCCGGGTCCACTCCACGTCGAAGAGCGCGTCCCGCAACGCCCTGTCCGCGGAACGCAGTTCCTTCTGCATGACCTGGCGGGTGGCCAGCCTCGCGACCGACAGGACCGGCGCACCGGTGTCGTCGGCAACGGCTATCGACACCTCGCCGTCGGCCGACGGCACGACACTCACGCGTACGGACGACCCACCCACGGCGAAGGATTCGACTCCCGACCAGGCGGAGGCCAGCTCGGCCTCGGCAGCCCCGCCCTCGGCGGCGACCCGCGCCACCGCGTCCAGCAGCGCCGGATGCATGTTGTAGGCCGCGGCCGATTCGCTCATCGGCTCGGGCAGCGCGACCTCGGCATACGTCTCGTCGCCGCGACGCCAGACGGCCCGCAGCCCCTGGAAGACCGGGCCGAGGCCCACGCCTGACCGTGCCGTCCGCTCGTACACCTCGTCCACCGGCTGGGCGGTGGCGCCGGCGGGCGGCCAGGGGCCGGGGCGTACGTCGCCGAGGGCGCCTTCGTGCTTCGCCGTACCGGCGGTCCGAATCAGCTCGCCGGACGCGTGCAGGGTCCATTCCGTATCGTTGGCCGCGTCGCCGGGCCGTGCGAAGACTTCCACCGTGCTCCTGCCGTCGTCGTCCGCCTCCGCCACCAGGAGCTGGAGGGAGACACCTTCGGACGACAGCAGCAGGGGCCGGTGATAGGTCAGCTCCCCGAGATGCCGGCAGCGCATCTGATGGCCGGCTTGGAGGGCGAGTTCGACCAGGACGGCTCCGGGTACCACCACGGAGCCGTGCAGCGTGTGGTCGGCGAGCCACGGCTGCTCCGCCAGGGACAACCGCCCGGTCCACAGGGTGCCGCGTCCGTCCGGCAGCGACACCACCGCACCCAGCAGCGGATGCCCGGCGGCCGCCAGACCCAGGCCCGCCACGTCACCGCGCCCCGCCGGGACGT
>NZ_BMWB01000056.1 GCF_014651015.1 Streptomyces xantholiticus | reverse complement strand
TGTGGGAGAGTAGGACGCCGCCGAACAATCATTGTGGGAAAGCCCCGGAACACCGTTCCGGGGCTTTTCTGCGTTCAAGGTTCTCCACGATCGATAGGGTCGACCGCATGCGCTATGACCTTGTCATCTTCGACAACGACGGCGTGCTCGTCGACAGCGAGCCCATCGCCAACACCATCCTGGCCGGCTATCTCACCGAGCTCGGTCACCCCACCACGTACGAGGACTCACTGCGCGACTACATGGGCGCCGCCGTGCACCGGGTGCACGACCTCATACGCGAGCGGACCGGACAGGCTCTGCCCACGGACTTCGACGACACCCTTCACGCCCGCACCTTCGCCGCTTTCGAGCGGGAGTTGAGCGCCGTCGAGGGGGTGACGGAGGTGCTGGAGAAGCTCCAGGCCGACGCCGTGCCGTACTGCGTCGCGTCGTCCGGCAGCCATGAGCGCATTCGGGTCGGGCACCGCAGGACGGGGCTGGACCGGTGGTTCACCGACGGCATCGTCTTCAGCGCCCAGGACGTCGGCAAGGGCAAGCCGGCGCCGGATCTCTTCCTCCACGCCGCAGAGCGCATGGGTGTGTCCCCCGAGCGGTGCGTCGTCGTCGAGGACAGCCGGCTCGGCGTACAGGCGGCCCTGGCGGCGGGAATGGACGTGTACGGCTTCACGGCCATGACGGCTGAGGACGAACTGAACGGCGCCCATGGTCACTTCCGGGCGATGACGGAACTGCCCGCACTGCTCGTGTGATCTGTCTACCGCATGGTAGGACCCGGGCATACGCTGTGCGGCCATGACAGATCCGCGGTTGCGCCACGGACGTGCCTCTCTGGCGTTCTGCTTCCTCTCGCAGGGCGTCGCGTTCGCGCTGCTCGTGACCCGCATCCCGGCCATACAGGAGCTGTACGGGATATCGGACGCCCTGCTGCCGCTGTTCCTCGCTGCCGTGCCGGTCCTTGCGGGGGCGGGGAGCGCGCTGACCGAGCGCGTCGTGCGGCGAGTCCCCGTGAGTGCGGTGCTCCGTTGGACCCAGCCCGTGGTTCTGCTGTCCCTGCTCGGCGTCGCGGGCGGCGACGAACTGTGGCAGATGGCCGTCGCCCTCGGGGTGTTCGGGCTGTCCGTCGGGGCGCTCGACGCGTCGATGAACATGCTGGGCGTCAGCCTCCAACGAGCCTACGGCCGCAGCATCATGCTCGGTTTCCACGCCGCGTACAGCCTCGGCGGCATCGTCGGGGCCTCGCTCGCCTGGGCAGGCGCGCACTGGGACCTGGCGCTGGTCGTCTCGTACCTGCCGGTGGTCGTGGTGCTCGTACCGGCGGCGTTGGCGGGCAGCCGGTGGTACGTCGACGAGGACCGCGCCGTGGTCCAGGAAGGCGAGGTGGACCCGGCCGGAGACACCCTGGCGTTCCGGCTGCTGCTGCCGCTCTGCCTGGTGATGACTTTCGCGTACATCGGGGACTCGACGGTCTCCAACTGGAGCGCCAAGTATCTGCAGGACGTCCTCGGGGGCTCGGAGGAGCTCGCCACCGTCCCCTACAACGCCTTTATGGTGACCACCCTCGTCGGCCGGGCGGTCGGCGACCCGGGTGTGCGGCGTTTCGGGGCCGTGGCGGTCGTCAGGTGCGGGGCGGTGCTGGCGGCGGCCGGGTTCGCCGTGGTCGCGGTAGCGCCGGGGGCCTGGGTCGGCATGCTCGGTTTCACGCTGCTCGGGCTCGGTCTGTGCGTGATCGTGCCGCAGACGTTTGCGGCTGCGGGCCGTCTCTTCCCGGGTGCGGGCCGGAGCGATTCCGCCGTGGCCCGGCTGAACGTCTTCAACTACGTCGGGTTCCTCGTCGGCTCGCCTCTCGTGGGTGTCCTGGGCGACGTCTGGAGCTACCGCGGGGCGATGCTCGTGCCGATGGTGCTGATCCTGGTGACGTTGGTGTATGCCAGGTCGTTCGGCGACGGAAGCGCCCGATACGGTGGCGGGTATGAGCGGCCGCGGGTTGTTGATGTGGGACGAGGCGGTAACGAAGTATGACTTCGGGCACAGCCATCCGATGGATCCGGTGCGGCTCGCGCTGACCATGGGGCTGGTGCGGGCGTACGGGCTCGACCGCTCGATGCAACTGGTCGCCGCGAAGCCGGCCGGGGCATCGACACTGCGGCTCGTGCACCGGGAGGACTACATCGACGCGGTACGGGCGGCGTCGGCCGACCCGAAGGCCGCGGACCAGTCGTACGGCCTCGGCACGATCGACGACCCTGCGTTCGCCGGGATGCACGACGCCTCGGCGCTGATCGCCGGTCAGTCCGTCGGCGCGGCGGAGGCCGTGTGGCGGGGGGACGCCGCTCATGCGGTGAACTTCGCGGGCGGCCTCCACCACGCGATGCCCGGCAGCGCGTCCGGGTTCTGCATCTACAACGACGCGTCGCTGGCCATCGCGCGGCTGCTGGAGCTGGGCGCGGAGCGCGTGGCGTACGTCGATGTGGACGTTCACCACGGGGACGGCGTCCAGGCGGCGTTCTGGGACGATCCGCGGGTGCTGACGGTGTCGCTGCACGAGCATCCGCGGACGCTGTTCCCGCAGACCGGCTGGCCGGAGGAGACGGGCGCGTCCGGTGCCGCGGAGGGCTCCGCGGTGAACGTGGCGCTGCCCGCCGGCACGGGCGACGCAGGCTGGTTGCGGGCGTTCCACGCGGTGGTGCCCGAGCTGCTGGCCGATTTCCGGCCGCAGGTGCTGGTGACCCAGCACGGCGCGGACACCCACTTCGAGGACCCCCTGGCGCACCTGGCGGTGTCGCTGGACGCACAGCGTGCGGTCCAGGAGGCCTGTCACGCGCTGGCGCACGAGCATGTGGAGGGCGGCCGGTGGGTCGCGCTCGGCGGCGGTGGCTACGCGGTGGTGGACGTCGTTCCCCGGTCGTGGACGCATCTGGTGGGGATCGCGGCGCACGAGCCGGTGGACCCGGAGTCGGTGATCCCGTCGTCGTGGCGGGACGAGGTCTACGCGAAGACACGGCAGTTGGCGCCGGGATGGATGACGGACGGCCGGTGGCCGGTGGCGTGGCGCGGCTGGGAGGAGGGCTACGACCCTGCCGACCGGCTGGACCAGGCCGTGCTGGCGACGAGGCGTGCGGCCTTTCCGCTGCGGGGCCTGTTGGCGTAGTTCGCCGTCCCGTGCGGCGTGCGACATACGTGCGTTACGCCAACTGTGCGGGCTGCACCGGGTTTCCCTGTGGTGGGCACCCGCGTGCGCCAGCATCGGGAGGGTGTTGAGCACCCGAGCGCTGCGGGCGCATCTGCTGGCGTCGCGGCTGGCCGGTGAAGTCGCCACCTCCCGTGAGACGAGTCTGCGGAGCTATCGCGCCTTCGTCGCGCGTGATCCGCGGGTCACCCTCGGCCTCGACCCCCGGTGGAACTGGAGTGTGCGGGACGTCGTCGCGCTCATGGCCGACCGGTGCGGGGTGTCGGCCGATCCGGAGCATGTGAGCGGCGCGGACGTCATCGACCCCGAACTGACCCTGGGCAGGCTCGCCGCGTTCGCGGACCGGCTGGGGTCGGTGGCCGCCCGGGGTGGCTCTGTGCTGTTCGGGACCGGACACCCGCACCGGCTGCTCGGGTTCTACGCCGACCTGGCAGACGCGGTGTCGGCGGCGGGCTGCTCCGTACTCACACCGGCGCAGGGGCGATGTGTCGACATAACGACCCGGTTCGGCGTACGCACGCTGAGCCTCGAGTACGTAGCGGGAGTGGCCGTTCTCCATGAGCCGGGAGCGCGTGAGGTCGGCGCGCACAGTCATTCCCCCCTGCCGGTCAGGGTCGCGCTCCAGGCGGCCGTTGACGCCGGCGGGCCGTTGCCGGATCTGGTCGTCGGCGATCACGGCTGGGTCTGCGGAGCAGGTCAACTGGGTGTCGAGGCCATCGGGCTGGCCGACACGGACGATCCCGCGCTGTTCGTCGGAGAGGCGGAGGGCCGGGTGTCGGTCGCGGTTCCGCTTGACGACGCCGTACGGTCCGATTTCTACCGGCCGTTGACGCGCCATGTGCTCGAGCTGGCGTGTCTGTCACAGTAGGGGCCTGATCGCTGCTCCTCTTCCCCACTTGCATCACCCGCCCCTAGTCTGGACAGTGAGCGCACAGCGACGAAGAGTCACCGGAGGGGAAGCCGGTGCGCGTCGGGTGCGGAAGGTACAGGTGGGTCATGGCTGCTGGCAGCGAGAGGCCTCTCAACGAGGTCAAGTTTCTCACCGTGGCGGAGGTTGCCTCGGTGATGCGGGTGTCGAAGATGACCGTGTACCGGTTGGTGCACAGCGGTCATCTGCCGGCGATCCGGGTGGGGAGGTCCTTCCGGGTACCGGAGCAAGCGGTTCACGAGTATCTCCGCGAATCCTTCGTGGGGGTGGAATCCGCGTAACGGAGCACGGACGATTCCCCTCGGATTACGTCCCTCACTCGGCGGCAGGTAGGCTAGGCCGACGTAGGTCGTGTGGGCCCAGACGCCCCGCACCGAGTGAAGAGAAGTGAGCGAGGGTAGTCGTGGGCTCTGTTATCAAGAAGCGGCGTAAGCGGATGGCCAAGAAGAAGCACCGCAAGCTGCTCAAGCGCACCCGCGTTCAGCGTCGCAACAAGAAGTAAGCGGCAGCTGTACGTGCGCCTCGGCCCCTCCACCGCACGGTGGAGGGGCCGAGGCGTTTCTGGTCCGACACGGCACGACGTGGCAAAAGTCCGTCGTGCAGTCGTCACAGCGCAACAGGTACGCGCTACGGTGACGCCAGGACTCGAGGCCCTGTCCGGCGGACAGGGCCGGACACGCCCAAAGGGAAGGCGCTGATCTTGGGCAAGGTCGTGCTCGTCACCGGAGTGGCCAGGCAGCTCGGTGGCCGCCTCGTGCGGCGCATCCAGCGAGATCCCGAGGTGGACCGGGTGATCGGGGTCGACGCCGTGGGGCCCGGACACCACCTGGGCGGTGCGGAGTTCGTGCGCGCGGACATCCGTCGGCCCACGATCGGGAGGGTCCTCGCCGAGCACGATGTCGACACGGTCGTGCACATGGACGTGACGGGTACGCCGCTCGGTGCCGGCGGCCGTACGGCCGTCAAGGAGACCAATGTCATCGGCACCATGCAGCTCCTCGGCGCCTGCCAGAAGTCGCCGACCGTCAAGCGGCTGGTGATCAAGTCCAGTACGAGTGTGTACGGCTCCGCCCCGCGCGACCCGGCGGTCTTCACCGAGACCACGCCGCCCAAGTCCCTGCCGAGCGGTGGCTTCGCGAAGGACGCGGTGGAGGTCGAGGGATATGTCCGCGGCTTCGCCCGGCGAAGGCCCGACGTGGCGGTCTGCGTGCTGCGCTTCGCGAACATCCTCGGACCGTGCGCCGACTCGCCGCTCGCCGAGTTCTTCACACTGCCCGTGATGCCCACCGTCTTCGGGTACGACCCGCGGCTGCAGTTCGTCCACGAGGACGACGTCATCGACGTGCTGCGGATCGCCCTGCACGAGCCGCGGCGCGGCACGCTCAACAGCGGCACCTTCAACATCGCCGGGGACGGTGTGCTGACGCTGTCGCAGTGCTCGCGGAGGCTCGGCAGGCCGACGCTGCCCGTGCTGCTGCCGGCGGTCACCTGGGTGGGCTCGGCGCTGCGGACGATCGGGATCACCGACTTCTCGCCCGAGCAGATCCGGTTGCTGACGCACGGCCGGGTGGTGAGCACCGTTCAGATGCGCGAGACACTGGGCTTCCGGCCGAAGTACACGACGGCGGAGACGTTCGCGGACTTCGCACGCAGCCGCGGGCCGGGGCTGCTGCCGCCTTCGATGCTCGCCAAGGCGGTGGACCGGTTCGCGGCGGCCCTGCCCCTCGGGGAGGGCGTCGCCCCCGCGTCCGGCGGGCAGACGGTCATGCAGACGACGCACAGCAGCGGACAGCCCGGATAAGGAGCGCAGCCGACGATGGCGGACGCCAAGGTCATTCCGTTCGACGACGACCGGTCGCGCGGCGGCGGTACGCAGCGCCCGGTGCGGCGGCGCTCCCCGGCAGGCGGTCGCCGCATGGCTGAACCCGCGGCGGCGGGGGAGGCCGTGGTGAGCCCGCTGCCGGGGTCGCAGGCCGGCGACGGCGCGGCAGACGGCGCGGGCGCACCGCCGGTGCAGTCGGCCGCCGCTCCGGTGGTGAACAGAGCTTCGGCGGCCCAGGGCGTGTCGGGCGGGGCAGGGGCCGCGGACGCTGCAGGGGCGGCCCGCGACGGGCGGAAGGCCGCCGAGGCCCGTCCCACCGCGCAGGAGAGGCACGGGGCGGCGCCAGGTGGATGGGACCGCAGGATCGCCGGCGGACTGGCGTTCCTGCGGCGCCGGATCACGGGCGAGTACGAGGTCGACGAGTTCGGCTACGACGCGGAGCTCACCGACCAGGTGCTGATGTCGATGCTGCGGCCCATGTACCAGAAGTACTTCCGGATCGATGTGAAGGGCATCGAGAACATCCCGTCCGAGGGCGGCGCGCTGGTGGTGGCCAACCACTCGGGGACGCTGCCGCTGGACGGGCTGATGCTGCAGGTCGCCGTCCACGACAACCACCCGGCAGGCCGTCATCTGCGTCTGCTGGCCGCGGATCTGGTCTTCATGCTGCCGGTGGTCAACGAACTGGCCCGGAAGGCCGGCCACACCCTGGCCTGCGCCGAGGATGCTGAAAGGCTTCTGCAGCGCGGCGAGGTGGTGGGCGTGATGCCGGAGGGCTTCAAGGGCATCGGCAAGCCGTTCGGCGAGCGCTACAAATTGCAGCGTTTCGGGCGTGGTGGTTTTGTGTCCACGGCGCTGAAGGCGGGTGTGCCGATCGTGCCGTGCTCGATCGTCGGGGCCGAGGAGATCTACCCGATGATCGGCAACGCGAAGACGCTGGCGCGGTTGCTGGGCATCCCGTACTTCCCGATCACCCCGACGTTCCCCTGGCTCGGGCCGCTCGGAGCGGTGCCGCTGCCGACGAAGTGGACGATCCAGTTCGGAGAGCCGATCGCGACGGACGGATATCCGCCGGAGGCGGTGGAGGACCCGATGCTGATGTTCAATCTGACCGACCAGGTGCGGGAGCAGATCCAGCACACGCTCTACAGACTGCTGGTGCAGCGCCGCTCGGTCTTCTTCTGACCCGGAGGCGGCACGCGTGAGGGGTGGGTCCCGGCCGGGACCCACC
>NZ_BMWB01000055.1 GCF_014651015.1 Streptomyces xantholiticus | reverse complement strand
CCCACTACTCGAACATCGCCAGCTCGGGCTTCCGTGAGCTCCAGGAAGGCCAGAAGGTGAACTTCGATGTCGTCCAGGGCCAGAAGGGCCCGCAGGCGGAGAACATCACCCCCGCCTGAGCCTCAGCCACCTCGGTGTGACGCCCGCCCCGGTCTGCCCGGGGCGGGCGTCGGCGTCTGGCCATTCGAGGGAAGCGGCGGATGACACCAGCCGAGCCGCCGTACGCGGAAGGGAGACGGTCGGGTCGGCCGGCTCCCGAAGAACCCGGTCGCGTCGCCAGACCGCCACCGGCGGGCCGTGCCCGCGGGGTACGCCGGTGGGTTCGGCCGACGGGCGGCCCTCTGAGGGGCCGTGTCAGGCAGTGCGGTGGGTGATGTGGCCGCATGGGAGAAGCAGCCCTCCAGCGCCTGGAGTCCTGTGAGCCGGACGCGGGGGAGCCCGCGCCGCGCGGTGACGTGCGCGCTGTGCTCGCGACGGCGCGGGCGTAGGGGGCGACCGGCCCGTCGGAGCCGAGAGCGCCCTTCGGGATGGATGCCGCGTCTTTGGCCTTGGCCCGTCTGCGCGTTGGGTGAGCGCCTGCTTCGACCGCGTCGACTTCATCGTCCCGTAAGAGGGTGTGGATCGCGCTGACCTTCTCCTGCGGGGTGATCGGGTGCTCGACCTGTCGGCCGTCCCGGCAAGCTCAGTTCGCTGGGTTGTGCGGATCCTCTCGTGGGCGGGACGGACTCCGGTGCCACGGCGCGGAATCCGTCTCCTGGCCGGCGAACCGCTCAATGAGCGGGCGCCGTGGGCCCGCCGGACAGGGGCGACTCGGGAAGCAGCGCCCAGGCGCAGGTCCCGGACGGCGTGCTGTGTACTCCGTAACGCTGGGCCACTGCGTCCACCAGGTCGAACCCGCGTCCGCCTTCCGCCATCTCCCCGCACCGCGGCGGAGGCGCGGGGGGTCGCCAGCGTCCGCTGTCGAGGACCTCTATCCGCACCTGCGTGCGGGAACGGGCCAGCCGCAGTCTCACCTCTGGGGAACCGCTGTGCCGGACGGTGTTGGTGACGAGCTCGGAGACGACGAGTCGTGCCGCTTCCGCGACCTCGTCACCGATGCGCCAGGCCGTCAGATGGCCTTTCGTGAAACTGCGGGCACGGGGCACCGCCCATTCCTCGGCAGGCAATGTACAGACGGCGATGGCATGGGAGGCCTCCGCGTGCTGGACCTGACGGTCCGGCGCTGTCGGGGGAGGCCGGCGCCTCTGCTGGTGAAGAGAGGGCATCATGACTCCAGGGGGGTACCAAGGGGATTGGGGGGATCACTGATGACCAGGACCTGCAGCGTGCGTGGTCCGTGCACTCCTTCGACCCGGTCGAGTTCGATGTCGCTGGTGGCCGAGGGGCCGGAGATGAAGGTCAGCGGTCGAACCGGGGCCAGCCGGGCCAAGGCCTCCGGTACGGACGCCACGATCTGCTCGGCGCGTACCACGCACAGGTGGTAGTCGGGCACCAGGGTGAGGGCCCGCCGCCCCTGGCCGGGACCGCAGTCCAGGACAAGCGTGCCGGTGGCGGCGATGGCGGTGGCGACGGTGGTGACTACGCCGCCGATACGGTCGAGTTGCTCGACGGGCAGCCGCGGTTCGTCAGTCAGTACCCGCTCCGCAGCCAGCGCGGCCTGCCACTGCGGAGGGAATCCACGGGGCACCACCACGCTGTGGGCACCGCGGGCGGAGACGGCCTGCGCGACAGCCGCGGCGACCTCGTCGGAGGTCACCGGCCGGACCGACGCTCCGTAGTCGGTGAGTCGTTCCGCCAGCAGCTGCACCAGGTCCGGGGGTCCGGCGGGGGGCGTGCCGCCCGCCGAGTAGCGACGGTCCACCGGCACGTCCTGCGGCCTTTCGTCGTCCGGCACGTCCGCGAGTGCGCGGCGGACGCGAGCCAGTACGTCATCGCGTGCGTTCACCGGTTCCTCCTCCACCAGGCCCGGAAGGTCTCCGTCGGCGGAGCGGGAGCGTCACGGGTCTCGGTCCAAGCGGACAGCGGGCCGGGCAGACGGCTGATGCGTCCACGCCGACCCGCCAGCCGCCCGGCCGCGGAGCCCGCGCGCTGGACCGCCGCCAGCCGCGACGGGTGGGACAGCACCCAGCGCGCGGCGGACATGGCCAGCTTCTCCGGTGTCGGGATACGTCGTCGGCGGCTGTCGTCCACCACCCTGGCACGCAGATGCACGAGTACCTCCGGGATGTTGATCTTGACGGGGCAGACCTCGTAGCAGGCTCCGCACAGCGTCGATGCATACGGCAAGGAGCGGTCCACCGCCGACGTCGTACCGCGCAGCTGGGGGGTGAGGATGGCACCGATCGGCCCGGGGTACACCGATCCGTAGGCGTGGCCGCCGGCTCGCTCGTAGACCGGGCAGACGTTCAGGCACGCCGAGCAGCGGATGCAGTTCAGTGCCTGGCGGCCGATCGGATCGGCGAGGGTGTCGGTTCGTCCGGCGTCCAGGAGTACCAGGTGGAAGGTGCTGGGTCCGTCGTCGGCGGCGGTACCGGTCCACGTCGAGGTGTAGGGGTTCATCCGCTCGCCTGTGGAGGAACGCGGCAGGAGTTGGAGGAAGACCTCCAGGTCCCGCCAGGTGGGTACGACTTTCTCGATGCCCACCACGGAGATGAGCGTGTCTGGAAGGGTGAGGCACATCCGTCCGTTGCCCTCCGACTCCACCACCACCGCCGTGCCGGTTTCGGCGACGAGGAAGTTGGCTCCCGAGACGGCGACTTTGGCCCGCAGGAACTTCTCCCGCAGGTGCCGCCGTGCTGCCTCCGCCAGTGCGTGCGGATCGTCGCTGAGACCGGCGGGTGCCGCCGTGCCGTAGTCGCCCATCGCGCGCACGAAGATGTCCCTGATCTCGGCACGGTTGCGGTGGATTGCGGGCACCAGGATGTGCGAGGGGTGGTCCTGGCCGAGCTGGACGATCAGCTCGGCCAAGTCGGTTTCGTACGCGGAGATGCCGGCGTCGGCCAGGGCCTCGTTCAGGCCGATCTCCTGGGTGGCCATCGACTTCACCTTGACCACCTCCCGCTCCCCTGTGGCCTGGACGAGGTCGATGACGATGCGGCGCGCCTCCTCGGCGTCGCGCGCCCAGTGGACGTGTCCGCCGGCCGCGGTGACCCGCTCCTCGACCTGGATCAGATAGCGGTCCAGGTGACGCAGGGTGCGTTCCTTGATGGCGCGCCCCGCCTCGCGCAGCTCCTCCCAGTCGTCCAGCTCCCCCACCGCGTGCGCCCGCTTTCCCCGGATGGTGTCGGTGGCGTGCGCGAGGTTGCGGCGCAGTTGAGCGTTGTCGAGAGCGCTCTTCGCCGCGCTGGGGAACGCCGGCATGCCGAGGAACGTCGTGTCGTTCACCGGGACTTCACCTCCGCTGCCGGCGTGGTGCACCGGGACCCGGACGGGGGCGGCGGCGCGTCCGCCGGCGGTTGTTCCTCGGTCGAGGCGAGGATCTCGGCCAAGTGCAGGGTCCGGACGCCGGTGCGCAGCCGGGACAGCACCCCGCCGATGTGCATCAGGCAGGAGTTGTCGCCCGCGCACAGCACTTCGGCGCCGCTTTGGAGCACATGTGCGACCTTGTCCGCGCACATCGCCACCGAGGTGTCGGCGTTCTTCATGGCGAAGGTGCCGCCGAAGCCGCAGCACTGGTCGGCCGCGGGCAGCTCGACCAGATCGATGCCGCGCACGGCCCGCAGCAGGGCCAGTGGCCTTTCCCCCACGCCCAGCATGCGCAGTGAGTGGCATGTCGGGTGGTAGGTGACCCGGTGCGGGAAGTAGGCCCCGACATCGGTGACGCCCAGGACGTCCACGAGGAACTCGGAGAGTTCGTACACCTTCGGTGCTGACTGCGCAGCGGCTGACAGGCGGGCGTCGCCGGACAGCTCGGCGACACGGCCGTGGTACTCGCGCACCATGGCGGCGCATGATCCGGACGGTGTCACCACTGCGTCGTAGTCGGCGAAGACCTCGGTGAAGCGCCGCACGAGCGGTTCGCACTCGCGCTGGTAGCCGGTGTTGAAGTGCATCTGACCACAACACGTCTGCTCTTGGGGGAACTCCACCTCGCAGCCGAGCCGCTCCAGCAACCGCACCGTCGCCCGTCCCGTGGCCGGGAAGAGGGTGTCGTTGAAGCAGGTGATGAACAGAGCGATCCGCATGGTTCCTCCGGTACGCGTGGGTCCTCCGGTGTGCGACAGCGGTGCGATGGTGCTCACGGCAGCATCCAGGCAAGGAGGTTGGACTGGAGGTAGACCAGCACGCACATGGCCAACAGGAGCAGCAGGCTCCACTTGATCGCGCCTCGGAACAGGGCCGACTCCCGGCCCACGAGGCCGACCGCGGTGGCGGCGATCGTGAGGTTCTGCGGGCTGATCATCTTGCCGACGACGCCGCCGGAGGTGTTGGCCGCGACGAGCAACGTCGGGTCCAGGCCGGCCTTGTCCCCCGCAGCTTGCTGCAGGGTTGCGAAGAGGGCATTGGCCGAGGTGTCGGATCCGGTGACCGCTGTGCCCAACCAGCCCAGAATGGGCGAGAGGAAGGCGAACGCGGCACCCGTCCCGGCGATCCACGTGCCGATGGTGATGGTCTGGCCGGACAGGTTCATCACGTAGGCGAGCGCGAGGACGGAGGCGACGGTGAGCAGGGCCCAGCGCAGCTTGTACACCGTTGCTGCGAACTCCCGGGCGGCTGCGACCGCACTCACCCGGTAAACGGCGGCGACAACCAGCCCGGACAGCAGGAGCAGCGTGCCGGGGGAGGACAGCCACGGGAAGGTGTAGACGGTGGTGGCCGAGACCTTGCCTGCCGCTGTGAGGACGTGTCCGTCCAGCCCGGGCCAGCTGATCTTGAGATCGGTCGTCGTGAGGAACTCCTTGAACGGCGTCCACAGTTTCGCGGCGGAGAACACCGCGATCACGATGAGGTAGGGCAGGAACGCCATCACCACACGGCCGCCGTTGGCCCCCTCCTTCGTCCCTGCGCCGGGGGCCGGCTGGATCCGGGTCGTCGTACCGGCGCGTCCGGATGTGCCCGAGGGCTTGCCATCGTCTGCTCCCGCGTCCGATCCGTCGGTTCGCCCGGCTCCTGCCTCGCCGGAAGGCAGCTCGGACTCGCCTTCTGTTCGCAGGGCGGCTCTGGCCTGCGCACCGCCCTTCGGGTGCCACACCCGGAGGAAGAGGACCACGGCGGTGAGGCCCGCCAGCGAGGCGATGATGTCGGTGAGCTCCACGGAGATGTAGTTGGCGCTCACGAACTGGGCGAGCGCGAACACCGCGCCGCAGACGAGCGCGACGGGCCAGGTCTGGCGCACGCCGCGGCGGCCGTCGACGAGCGCCACGAGCAGAAGCGGGACGAAGAGGGCGAGCAGCGGGGTCTGGCGGCCCACATAGGCACCGATCTCGGTGTAGGGGATCTTGGTGAGATTCCCCGCCGTGATGATCGGGATCCCGATCGCACCGAACGCCACGGGTGCGGTGTTGGCGACCAGCACGGTGATCGCGGCCCGCATGGGAGCGAAGCCCAAGGCCATGAGCATGACGCCCGTGATCGCCACTGGGGCTCCGAATCCGGCCAGGGCTTCGAGCAGACCGCCGAAACAGAATGCGATGATCACCGCTTGGACGCGTGGGTCGTCGCTGATCAGGCCGAAGGCCCGACGCAGGTCCTCGAATCGGCCGCTGACAACCGTCAGCTGGTAGAGCCAGATCGCGGTGACAACGATCCACATGATCGGGAAGAGGCCGAACGCCGCCCCTTGGCCCGCCGACAGCAGGGCGAGATCCGTGGGCATTCCGTAGACCGCCACAGCAATGACGACGGCCACGGCCAGAGAGGCGAGGCCGGCCCAATGGGCCTTCATCCGCAGCCCACCGAGAAGGACGAAGAGCGTGATCAGCGGCAGAGCGGCCACGAGCGAGGAGAGCGCGAGGCTGTCGGCGACGGGGGACAGATCGGGAAGATACATGCGACCCTCACATTGGGAGCTTGGTCAGACCATGTCTTGGCTACCTCAAACGCTAGGCACGCCAGGACCCCCCTGTCCAGAGGTGTGCCGACATAAATTGTTTGGTCAGACCAAAGCCCGGGCTCCTCAAGCTATGATCAGAACGACAAACACGGGGAGTCTCACCACGCCGTGATCCGACCGATACACAGGGTGAAAGGGCCTTCCATGGCTGAGTCGACCGCGGCATGGGAGCCGGTGCCGCGTTCCCGGACCTTCGAGCTGGTACTCGCCCGGATCGAGGAACAGATCCTGGCGGGCAACCTGGGCGTGGGCGACCGGCTGCCACCGGAACGCGAACTGGTCGAGCTCCTCGGCGTGAGCCGAGCCGCCGTCCGGGAGGCCCTGCGCGTACTGGAGGCGCAGGGAGTCCTCCGGTCCCGTGTGGGCACCGGACCGGCTTCGGGCAGCGTGATCGCCGCCATGCCCAGCGAGGGTCTCACTCAGCTTCTGCGGCTGCACATGGCGCTGGCCAACTTCCCCCTTGCGGACGTCGTCGAGGCCCGGGCCACGCTGGAGCGGTCGAGCGCCCGCCTCGCCGCCGGACGCGCCACCGCTGACGATCTCGCGCGCATGCACACTCCGCTCGCCCGTATGGACGAGGTGCTCCCCCGCGAGGAGTTCAACGACTGCGACACCGACTTCCACGTCGCCATCGCCGAGGCCGGAGGCAATCGCCTGATGGCCGACATGACGATCGCCGTCCGCAATGCCGTCCGGCACACCCTGCTCACCGCGTTCCACAAGCTCTCCGACTGGGAAGCGGTCGCCGCCCGGCTGCGGGCGGAGCACCACGCCATCTACGACGCCATCGCCGCCCGGGATGCCGAGCGAGCCGGTGACCTCGTGGAGAGCCACATCCGCGGCTTCCACCGTGACATCGTCAGCGCTGTCCTCGAGAACGAAGAAGCCGGAGAGCCCTAGGGTCTGTGTGACGTCGTGATCAATCTTGCTGATCCGGATTCGTCTGGAAGCCGGATCCGGTAGGAGGACGATCGTGACGCGCGCAGGCAACTCACCGACGAGCAGTGGAAGTTGATCGAGCCGTTCCTGCCGATAGGCGAGTACGGCCCGTACCCCGAGCGGCTGCGTGAGCCAGCCGGGGCGGCCAGCCCACACGCCACGACGCCGAACTCTACAAGGGGCGCAACACCGTCGAGCGCCTGATCAACAAGCTGACAGCCTGGCGGGGCATCGCGACTCGATACGACAAGACACCCGAGAGCTACCTCGCCGGCCTCCACCTCCGCGCCTCCATGATCTGGATCAACGACCTGCTGAAGGCAACTGATTGATCACGACGTCACGCAGACCCTAAGGCACTTCACGCAGGTCAGACAGGACGATCTGACTTCAGGCAAGTGAGGCAAGTAGGACTCGGGAAGTGTTTCGACCGAAACACTTCCGGGACTCCCGTTCGAGGGCGTATCTACGAAGTGGTTCGGCCGAACCACTTCCTGGATGCCCGTTCGACCCTGACGGACAGCGCCTCTGTCGCGGCTGCACGGCTGCGTGGGGGCTGGGGCTGGAGGCCAGCAGCCAAGGAGAGACGAAAAGCCACTGCGCTGACTGAGTGAGCGACTGCGCGCCGAGGCCGTTTCTTTTGGATCGATGCTCGTATCCCGGCGACACCCTAGTCAACTTTGACTAGTGTGTCGGCATGACTGAGAAGACCATCCCGCTCCTGCCCTGCCATGCGATCCAGCCGGTGGTCGACTT
>NZ_BMWB01000054.1 GCF_014651015.1 Streptomyces xantholiticus | reverse complement strand
ACAAGGAACGCGGCTTCTGCTGCGGCGCCGGCGGCGCCCGGATGTGGATGGAGGAGCGGATCGGCAAGCGCATCAACACCGAGCGCGTCGACGAAGCCCTCTCCCTCAACCCGGACATCGTCTCCACCGCCTGCCCGTTCTGCCTCGTGATGCTCACCGACTCCGTCAACGGCAAGAAGAACGACGGCAAGGCCAAGGAGTCCCTCCAGGTCGTCGACGTCGCCCAGCTGCTGCTCGACTCGGTCAAGACCCCACCGGCCGACCCCGCGCCCGAGACGCAGCCCGAGGGCGCGCCGGAACCGGAACCGGTGAAGTAACCGTCCCCACAGAAGGACAACTCCACGGGAGAGACGCGCCTCCACGGGAGAACAGCGAGCGGCCGGACCTGCCTCGGGGGCAGGACCGGCCACTCGCGCGTACGGGGGCACGGCAACCGCGCGTTCCCTGGGAAGGACCCGGGCGGGGCGTTCCCGTGGGAAGGGCCCGGCCGCTCACACATCCGGACCGGGGCGGCCGCCGGATAACCTTTGACCTTCGATCACGCGCCGCCCATTGCCCTGACCGGACCGCTCGCACGAGCATCGTGGGGCGACCGGGAGAGCGGATGACGGCGATACGGGGGTGGGTCGTGCGGGTACGAGCCGGTGCGGGGACGGCCGCGGGGGCGCTCTGTGCAGCCGTGGTGCTGCTGACGGCACTGACCGGGTGCGGGACCACCCCCGACCGCCCCGCCACCAAGAACGGCGACACCGCTCCCCTCGCGGGGCGCGCCACCACCCCCTCGCTCCCGGTGCCGCGCGGCAGGGGCAGCCGCCTCCCCTCCGACTTCAACGGCGACGGCCACCGTGACCTCGTGCTCAACGACCTGGTGAAGTCCCCCACCGACAGCCACGGCGACGACTCGGGCATCGGCATCGTCTACGGCACGCAAACCGGCGCGGACACCGGCTCGAACTCCGCCACCGGAGCCGCAAGCGCCCTCGATCCCGCCGTCCGGCAGCTCCTCACCCCGCGTGAGCACGGCGCCGAGGTCCAGGGCGTCCTGCCGGCCGCCTTCGACGCCGAGGCCTCCTGCGACCTCGACAAGGACGGCTACACCGACCTGATCGTGGCCACGGACCCACCGTACGACGGCATCGGGCGCCCGCCCGTACCGCTCCAGCTGCTCTTCGGCTCCCCCACCGGGATCACGGGCAGGGCCGTCGTCCTGCGGATCCCCGAGCAGGCCCGCTACGGCAACGACTGGCCCGACCACCCCGTCTGCGGAGACTTCGACGGCGACGGAAGCACCGACCTGGCCGTCACCGCCTCCGCCGACCGCGTCAGCTTCCTGCGCGGCCCGTTCTCCCGTAAGGGCGCCCCGCGCACCGCCGCCGCCCCCGTCCCAGGCGGCGGCCCGGCGCTCGCGGCGCCCGCGGGAGCGGCCGACACCGACGCAGACGGCGCCGACGACCTGGTCGTCCTGCCCCGTACCCGTACTCCGGGCGCGGGCGGCAAGCTCCTGCTCGGCGGACCCACCGGACCCGCCCGCCCGGGCGGGCGCTACACCTTCGACGCGGTCACGGCCCCGCCCGCACCCGGGCTCCCGGAGGGCGAGACGAAACCGGTGACGGACGTGCTCGTGCACGCCGATTTCGACGGCGACGAGCGGCCCGACATGGTGACGCGGACGCACCGCGGCGAGCGGGCCGACGTGATCGCTCTGTACGCGGCGACGAAGAACCCGGCCGGCGCCCGCCCGCTGATCACCTTCAGCACGTCGATCTTCCTGCCCTGACGCTCCGTCGGGAGGCCAGGGCCCGCCTCTGACCTGCTCTCGGGCGCCCTGGGGAAGACCCCCCAGGGTTCCCCTAAGGGATGTCACAGGTCGGCAGCAAAGGCCTCGGCTTCCCGGTCCTCAGCCACCTCACGCACGCGGACCGGGTACGTTCGATGACGTGGCTGGATTCAGGATCGGACGCGGCCGGGACAACCGCACCCCGCAACGACAGCAGGCGCAGCAGGCACCCCCGCCCCATACGGGCGGCGGTCAGGCCCCTGCGCCGCCGTACACGCATCAGCAGCAGTGGCCCCGGGCGGGCGGGCCCCAGGGCGGCGGGCACGGCGAGCCGGAGTACTTCGGCGAACCGCACCCCCAGTACGGCAGGACCCAGGACCCGTACGCGGCCAACAACCCTGGCCACACGCAGATGTTCAGCGTGCACGACGACCCCTACGACGGCGGTGCGACCTACCGCGCGGGCGCCGCGCCCGCCGCCCCGGCGGGCCCGCGCCTGCACTGGAAGCAGCTCCTGAGCGGCATCGTGCTGCGGCCCGGTCCGACGTTCCTCCAGATGCGCGACTACCCGGTCTGGGGCCCCGCGCTCGTCGTCACCTTCCTCTACGGCGCGCTCGCGATCTTCGGCTTCGACGAGCCCCGCGACGAGGTCATCAACGCGACGCTCTCGAACGCCGTCCCTTACGTGCTCGTCACGGGCGTCGCGTTCGTGATCAGCGGCCTGGTCCTCGGTGCCGTAACCCACACCCTGGCGCGCCAGCTCGGCGGCGACGGCTCCTGGCAGCCGACGGTCGGCCTCTCGATGCTGATCATGTCCATCACGGACGCGCCGCGCCTCGTCGTCGCCCTCTTCCTCGGCGGTGAGAACTCCCTGGTGCAGCTGCTCGGTTGGGTGACCTGGCTGGCGGCGGGCGCGCTGTTCACATCGATGATCAGCAAGTCGCACGACCTGCCGTGGCCGAAGGCGCTGGGCGCGTCGGCGATCCAGATGATCGCGCTGCTGTCGATCATCAAGCTCGGCACGATCTGAGCCACCTACGCACGCGAAGGCCCCCGCCGCACCTGAACCGGCTCGGCGGGGGCCTCTTCCCATGTACCTGTTGTGTCTGCCGCACCGGTGCCCGATGGGGCGGCGGCGCCGGCCGGACGCCGCCGCGCTTGCCCCTCAATGTCTACGCCACCGGGCCCGCACGTCGTCGCCCGCCCGCGCCCACAAGGGGGCTAAAGAACCAGGCCGGGGGTAGGGACGGACGGCTCCACGGCTTTACCCACCTCCCCGGTTCGGGACCCGCGTCGAGCAAGACCAGGGGGCCACTCGGACACATTGCGGGCAGGGGACAAGCCTGCCCGAGTAGCCGGCAAGCGTACGGCCCCCTGATCATGCCCGACCCCAAACCGGGCAGGACACCGGCCAAAGCCGTTCCGCCGACCTCACACATGTGTCTAACCATCACGTAATCGGTCCACTACCCACTGCGCGGAATCAGCGTCACTCCGACTGCTTCCACCTTGGCCCTCCAGCGCTCTCCCCGTTCTACGGCCGCGCGCCCATCGCTGAGCATCTGATCGCGGATGACTCGCGCCGATTCATGTAGGACTGCAGCCTCCCTAGGGGTCATGGCTCGTTCCTGAATCCGCTGCACCGACCGATCAAGAGCCTCTACAGCGCCCTCGATGTCGCCCACATCCTCACCCGCCGAGGCGATCGCCGAGACTTCCCAGTACATCCATAGAGCCATGGTCGAAGCATAGGAGCAGGCCCGGAGTCCCTCGTCGTCACTAGGCCACACGAGGTCGCCCCCCTCCACACCGGTCGGTCGGAGCCCGCCGAAACTGCCCACGGTGGTATCCGGCGCACGCCAGCCGAGCCGCTCAACGGTCTGCGGACTAAAGGTGGCCGTGCCCTTCCCGTGCCCGTCCAGCCGGGAAACAGCGGGGAACAGCGGTCGCTGGCGGACAACGCCAATGAGAACGGCCCCTCACCGAGTTGCCCGGTCAGGGGCCGGTCACCTGCGGTGGGTGTGGGATTTGAACCCACGGTGACATCGCTGCCTACCCCTGGGCCGTACCTTGAGCCCTCCGAAGCTGTTGCCGTGCAGCAGCGAAGTACAGCAACCACAGCGACCGCAGCCGACCTTCAACGCACCCGAGGAGCCGAGCGGCCTGCCCGGCAGACCTCAGCGACCACCCCGCCGATAGTTCGCATTGAGAGGGTCAGCCCGTGCCACAGTCGTGCCAGATGGAGCGGGGACTCACGGGGAACGACGGCGACCGGCGGTGCGCCAACGCCGCATGCTCCGAAGCCAACGTTGCCCAAGCCAAGCCCCAATTCGCCCCACCTCGCTTACAAAGCAGTGGTCCAGTCGGGGGCCAGGCCGGGTCGTCCTTGCACTTCTTCCACCAACGGAACCCGTCGATCGCGGGCACTGACCGCTCCGTGCAGTCCGGACGCCTCAGTGGGACACTGATCCAACTCGATGTCTCAGGGGGCGGGAAGTGAACCGACGGCTCTTCGGCCTGGCATGCACATTGATCCTGGCTGTAGCAGCTACCACTACCGGATGCTTCGCCCGGTACTCGCCATGTCCAGGCGAGGGTCAGCGGCCCGAGAGACTTGGCAGCCAAGACCTGGTCGGCACCTACCGCAGTCCCGCTGGCGGATCCTTGACCCTCAACAAGGACGGATCGTTCACCACGGCCGGATGGCCCATCGATCTTGAGAGCGCCACGGGCGACCCCGAGAGAACCGGTAACGGCACTTGGGAGCTGACTCCCGCTGACAGTTCCGACTGGCCCGTCTCCTTCAGCTTCCGCGAGATCAGCGGTTACTGGGACAGCGAGACGGAGGGCGGCAACTACGGGAGCGGCGTCTACGTCGGCGGGAGCCGGGAGAAGCCTCATCTCTATGAGTTCGTTGGCGACCCGGACGTCTGTGACCTCATTACGTTCACACGCACCGATTGAGGCAGTTCTAAGGTGGCGACGCGGATGAAGAAAGGGCTTCCGGTGCAGAACGCCGGTGAGAATCTCGTCAGCCTCTTCATCGAGCCGTACGGCGAAGACTTCTGGCTGCAGCCTGGGGAGGTCTTCACCGTCACACCGACTGTCGCCGGGGTCGATGTCCAGTTCTCCATGGCCGTCGCGGCTGACCACATCACCGTGTGGCTCTATGAGGACGCTGACCCCTACAAGGTGATCCTCGACTTTGAGGTGCTTGACGAAGGTGGCGCCGCCTTGGAGTGCGGGCACCAACGGCCGACCGCATCCAGAGAAGAGCGGCAGGTCAGAGCGCTTCCTTCGACGGAGTGATCGGTTCGCCAGACTTCCGTACTACGGGCAAGACACTCCACGGGAAGTTGATCCAGTCGTCGGTGCGCTTCCAGACGTACTCGCACTTCACGAGCGACTGCGACTTCTCGTAGATCACGGCCGACCGCACCTCCGCCACATGGTCCAGGCAGAAGTCGTGGACGAGCTTGAGCGTCCTGCCGGTGTCGGCGACGTCGTCCGCGATGAGGACCTTCTTGTTGGAGAAGTCGATGACGTTGGGCACGGGCGCCAGCATGACCGGCATCTCGAGAGTGGTCCCCACGCCCGTGTAGAACTCCACATTCACCAGGTGGATGTTCTTGCAGTCCAGCGCGTACGCCAGCCCGCCGGCCACGAACACACCGCCGCGCGCGATGGACAGCACGACATCGGGCTCGTACCCGTCGTCGGCGATCGTCTGCGCCAGCTCGCGGATCGCGCCGCCGAACTTCTCGTAGGTCAGGTTCTCGCGTACGTCGCTCATGCCCCTGCTCCGGTCCTCACACCTGGGTCCGATGGAAATTGAGATACGAGCGGGAGGCCGTCGGCCCGCGCTGCCCCTGGTAACGCGAGCCGTAGCGCTCGCTCCCGTACGGCTCCTCCGCGGGCGAACTCAGCCGGAACATGCACAGCTGCCCGATCTTCATACCCGGCCAGAGCTTGATCGGCAGCGTCGCGAGGTTCGACAGCTCGAGCGTGACATGCCCGGAGAACCCCGGGTCGATGAAGCCGGCCGTCGAGTGCGTCACCAGGCCGAGCCGTCCGAGACTGGACTTCCCCTCCAGCCGCGACGCGATGTCGTCCGGCAGCGAGATGACCTCGTAGGTCGACGCCAGCACGAACTCGCCGGGGTGGAGTATGAACGCCTCGTCCCCCTCCGGCTCGACGAGCCGGGTCAGGTCACTCTGCTCGACGGCGGGGTCGATATGCGCATAGCGGTGATTCTCGAACACCCGGAAGTAGCGGTCCAGCCGCACATCGATGCTCGAGGGCTGCACCATGGATTCGTCGTACGGATCGATGCGCACGCGTCCGGCGTCGATCTCGGCCCGGATGTCCTTGTCTGAGAGAAGCACGCCCCGAGGATACGCAGAGCGCGCGGGCGGCCCCCAATCGGACACCTGCCCGCGCGCTCACTCCGCCCTTACTGCTTGTGCTGTGCGCCCTGCGCCACAGGCACGGCGCTCCTCAGCCGCGCACACCGCGGGCACCGGATGAGCCGCCCGGGCCCGATCCGGTCGGTCCCGAGCTGCTGCAACGGAAACGAAGCGGTACTGAACACATGCCCCTCGGCACAGCGGACGACGGTGCGCTCCATCAAGTCCATCGGGCCCCTTCCCCAGCGAATGCGGACGAAGCTCACATTAGGGGATACCTCGGACACCACCGCACGCGGCACTCCGCCCCGCCACCGTACGCCCCAACTCCCGCCCCCCGCAGCCGCGTCCGCCCCCCGGAAACGACGAACACCCCACGGCGAAATACACCGTGGGGCGAGCGATGAGGTAGAGTGTGCGACGATGCGGCACCGATCACCGGTCCGCTGCGCGGGTGTAGTTTAATGGTAGAACATGAGCTTCCCAAGCTCAGAGCGCGGGTTCGATTCCCGTCACCCGCTCCACGCAGAAGGCCCAGGTCATAGACCCGGGCCTTTCTTGTTGTCTGGACCGCACTAAGCGCCTTGCACCAGATCCGCACCAGAAGGCTTCTCCTTGCCCTTCTGGCGAGCGGCGCGCACCAGCTGATCCAGCCCGCTTGCAACTTCCTGCTGCCGGTCCAAGTCGGAGTGCTGATAGATCAGCGCGGCCTTCTCCGAGGACTGCCCGGCGCGCACCATCGTGTCCTTGAGCGTGGCTCCGGAACGGGTCGCGAGGGTGTGCCCAGTGTGACGAAGATCGTAGAAGCGGAAGCCGTCCGGCATGCCGACGAGGGTGCGGGCCCGACGCCACTTCCGCCCGAAGGTGGACCGCCGGAACGGCTTGCCCTTCTCCCCCACGAACAGAAGTCCGTCCGGTCCCTCCTCGGCGTACCGGTCGAGATGCCGTCGGAGGTCGGTCCGCAGAAAGGCCGGCAGGACCACGATCCGCTTGCCTGCCTCCGACTTGGTGTCGCCGGGAGCGCGGCGGCCGGTCGTCAGCTCGGGCGCGGCCATGCGCACGCGGACGGTCATCGCGTCCAGGTCGACGTCCTTGCGCCGCAGCTCGGCTTGCTCCTCCGGCCGCATCGGACCGTACGCGCCGAGGTAGACCATGAGCCGCCAGCGAGGACCGAGGGCGTCGGCGAGCGCGTCGACCTGGTCCACGGTGGCGATCTGCCGTTCGGCGGACGACTCCTTGCCCCCGCCCTTGATACGGCAGGGGTTGCGGCGGATCAGCTCGTCATCGACCGCGGTCTCCATGATGGCCTTGAGCAGCCGGTACGACTTGGCCACGGTTGTGGCGGCCCCGGTGGACGCCAGCCGCTCGGCCCGCCAGGTGCGGACGCGAGGCGCGGTGATCTCGCCGAGGTCCAGATCCTCGAAGGTGGGCAGCAGATGCAGCCGCAGGAGTCGGCGGTACAGCTCGTCCGTCGTGGCGGAGAGACCCCGCTCGTCGACCCACTGGAGCGCGTACTCCTTGAAGTTCACGGCACCGGCGTCCGGGTCCTGCCAGTTGCCGCGCGTCAGGTCCGCCTCGATCTGAGACAGCCAGACCTCGGCGTCCTTCTTGGTCTCGAAGGTCTCGGGCGCTCGGAACTCCTGCCCGTCGGGGCCCCGGTAGCTCGCCGTCCAGCGGCCGGACCGGTACTGGCGGACGGCACCGAAGCGCCGGCGGGTGCCCTTCTTGTTGGCCATCAGGCAGCCCTTCCGTAGCGGGCGCGGCGACGTCGGATGGGCTGGACGGTGTTGCCGTCGATGTAGGCGTCCAGGACGCTTTCCGCGATCCGCACATGGCGGCCGACCTTGACGAAGGCGATCCGCCGTTCGGCGATGAGCCGCCGAGGGAAACGGGCGGTGGTGCCGAGGCGTTCGGCGGCTTGCTCGACGGTCAGCAGGGGGTCACTCACGACCGGTCTCCTTCCAGGGCGGCGAGGGCTTCGCGGGCGGTTTCGCGGTTGAGTTGGATGTCTCGGGCGATGGAGGCGGCGAGGGCGGACTCACCGGGGGTGTGGCCGTGTCCGGCGTACTCCCAGGAGGCGAGGACGAGGACGGTGTCCGGGTCGCCGAGGGCGTCGTGGTCCTGGG
>NZ_BMWB01000053.1 GCF_014651015.1 Streptomyces xantholiticus | reverse complement strand
GTGGGCGGCCGGCCCGGCCGGGGCTCGTCAACAAGCCCGTCCAGCCGTTCGGCCAGGAACCGCCGCCCCCACTTGCGGACCGTGTCCGCGGCCACCCGCAGATCCCGGGCGACCGCGACGATCGGCGGCACCTCCGGCCCCGAGCACGCCAGCACAATCCGTGCGCGCAGCGCCAGCGCCTGCGCCGACGTCGCCCGACGCGTCCACCGCTCCAACACCGCCCGCTCCTCATCAGAGAGCAGCAACGGCTCCAGTTTCGGGCCCCGACGTGGAACTGACGCACCAGCAGCAGAAGTCACACAAAAACTAACGATCAACTACTGGCGCAGGACACTAGCCCTCCGGGCTGCTCTCCCCCACCCCGCCCCCACCGACCCGGGACTCCGCCCCGCTCCCCTGCGCCTCGCCCGGGCGATTGGGAGATGCCCAGCGAGTCGGGAACGTGCCCACTCCGTCGGGGCTCGCCCCGAACCCCCGCGCCTCGAACCGCGACAGGGCTGAAATGCCGTCCCCTCCGGGGGCACTCCCCCATGCCTGGCGCCGTGGGAGGGACCGGGCAATAGTGGTGCCAAGTCGTCGAGGGAGCTTGGGGATCCCGCGCAGTGCGGCGCGAGCCCGGCGGGGCCCGGCAGGCGCCGACACAGGGCCCGGGCGGGCCCGGATGCCGTCGGGTACCCCATGGAGAGCCCGTGCCAGGCCTGGGGCCAGAGCGGGGCCTGGGAGGCATCACGGAGGGCCGGCGGAGCCCAGGGGGCCACACGGAGCGGCGCAGGCCTGCGGCCGAGGGTCCGAGGCCGGTACGCCCACAGAGGGCCGGGGGCGCAGCCCGGATGACGGCAGAGCCCCGAACAACATCCGCAAGACGCACCGGGCGAGGAGCGAAACCTTGAACAACGCCCGTAGCGCGACGGGTCGGAGCAGAGACCCGAAACAACACCCGCAGGGCGGCCGGGGTCCGGGGGCGGAGCCCCCGGTTTCGGGAAGCGGCGGGCAGGGGCACGAGCCGGCCGCAGGGGCCCCCGCACCCGCCGCGGCCCGTGCGTCACCCCACCCGCACCCCGATCCCCCTCCGCGCCGCCGGGATCACCAGCGGTGTCCCCGACTCGGGATCGTCGATGATCTGGCTCTTCACGCCGAAGACCTGCTCCACAAGCTCCGCCGTGACCACCTCCCCCGGTGCCCCCTCCGCCACGACCCTGCCGTCGCGCAGCGCGACGAGGTGCGTGGCGTAGCGCGCGGCCTGGTTGAGGTCGTGAAGGACCGCGACGAGCGTCCGCCCCTGCGCCTCGTGCAGTTCGGCGCACAGGTCGAGCACCTCCAGCTGGTGCTGGATGTCCAGATACGTCGTCGGCTCGTCGAGCAGCAGCAGCGGTGTCTGCTGCGCGAGGGCCATCGCTATCCAGACCCGCTGACGCTGCCCGCCGGACAGTTCGTCGACGTAGCGGTCCGCCAGCTCGCCGACGCGCGTCGCGGCCATCGACTCCTCGACGATCCGCTCGTCCTCGGGCGACCACTGCCGCAGCAGCCCCTGGTGCGGGTAGCGCCCGCGCGCCACGAGGTCGGCGACCGTGATCCCGTCGGGGGCGATCGACGACTGTGGCAGCAGCCCCAGGGTCTTCGCCACCTTCTTCGCGGGCATCGAGTGGATGACGTGCCCGTCCAGCAGGACCTGGCCCCGCGTCGGCCTGAGCATCCGCGAGAGCGCCCGCAGCAGCGTCGACTTGCCGCACGCGTTGGGGCCGACGATCACGGTGAAGGAGTTGTCGGGTATCTCGAGCGACAGGTCCTCCGCGATGACCCGCTGGTCGTAGCCGAGGGTGACCGATTCCGCGGTGAGGCGCTGGCGCTGCATCGTCGTCGTACTCCTGGGGTCAATGGTCGGGGTGGCGGCACGGTGCGGCGTCATATCCGGCCCGCCCTGCGCTCGGTGACGAGCAGCCAGAGGAGGTATCCGCCGCCGAGCACCGCGGTGACGACGCCGACCGGCAGCATGCGGTCGCCGAAGGCGTTGGTGGCGATCCAGTCCGCGAAGAGGAGCAGAGCCGCGCCCATGACGGCGGCCGAGGCCAGGTTCGGCCCCGGGGAGCGGGTGAGCCGGCGCGCCAACTGCGGCGCGCTGAGGGCCACGAAGGCGATGGGGCCGGCCGCAGCCGTGGCTCCGGCGATGAACAGCACGCCGGAGCCCATGAGCACGACCCGGGTGCGTTCGACCGGGACGCCCAACGCGTACGCCGCGTCGTCGCCCATCTCCAGCATCCGCAGCGGCCGCCCGTGCGCGAACACCAGCGGCATGAGAACCGCGCACATCCCCGCCAGCGGCCACACCTGCGCCCAGTCGCGCCCGTCGAGCGACCCGGTCATCCAGAGCGTGGCCCGGGTGGCGTCCACGAGGTTGGCCTTGGTGATCAGGAAGTGGATGAGCGCGGTGAGGACGGCGGCGACGCCGATGCCGACGAGCACCAGCCGGAAGCCCTGCACTCCCCGCTTCCAGGCGAGTGTGTAGACGGCGATGCCGGTGACGAGTCCGCCCGCGACCGCGCCGCCCGCCACGGCGAGCGAACCGCCGCCGAAGAGCACGATCACGGTGAGCGCGCCGACGGTCGACCCCTGCGAGAAGCCGATCACATCGGGGCTGCCGAGCGGATTGCGGGCCAGGGACTGGAAGACGGCGCCGCTGAGTGCGAGGGACGCGCCGACGAGCAGCGCCACGAGCACCCGCGGCAGCCGCACGTCCTGGACGATGAACTCCTGTGCGGCCGTGCCGTTTCCGAGGAGTGTGCCGACGACGTCACCGAACGACATCGGGAAGTCGCCGCTGCCGATGAGGACGACCGCGACGGCCGCCGCGGCGGCGGCGAGCAGCAGTACTGCTCCGGCCGCCCGGGAGTCGATGCGCAGGGAGAGCCCGCCCGGCGTGCGCAGTGCTTTCACGGCCTTCACAGCTGAGCCAATCTCCTACGGCGTACGAGGTGGATGAAGGCCGGCCCGCCGATCAGCGCGGTGACGATGCCGACCTGCAGCTCGGAGGGGCGGGTGACGACCCGGCCGACGACATCGGCGCCGAGCAGCAGCACGGGCGACAGGACGGCCGCGTACGGCAGGATCCACCGCATGTCGGGGCCGGTGGCGGCACGGACGACGTGCGGGATCATCAGGCCGATGAAGACGATCGGCCCGCAGGCGGCGGTCGCCGCCCCGCACAGCAGGGTGATGGCGATCATCGAGAGGATGCGGGTACGGGTCAGGTGTGCGCCGAGCGAGCGCGCGGTGTCGTCGCCCATCTGCATCGCGTTCAGCGGCCTGGCCAGGAGCATGGAGAGCACCAGGCCGACGGCGACGAACGGCACGATCTTCCCGATGGTCTCCATGTCCGCGGAGGCGAGCGAGCCGACCGTCCAGAAGCGCAGCCGGTCGAGCGCGGCCGCGTCCAGCAGCTGGACGGCGTTGATGTAGCCGTACAGGACGGCGGTGGCGGCCGTGCCGGCGAGCGCGAGCCGTACCGGGGTGGCGCCGCGGCTGCCGCCGAGTACGTACACGGCGGCGGAGACCACGGCGGCGCCGAGGAACGCGAACCACACATAGCCGGTGAGCGAGGTGACGCCGAGGAAGCTGCCGGCGGACACGACGGCCGCCGAGGCGCCGGCGCTGACGCCCAACAGGCCCGGTTCGGCCAACGGGTTGCGGGTCAGCGCCTGCATCACCGCGCCGGCAACGCCGAGGGCCGCGCCGACGACGAACCCGAGCAGGGTCCGCGGCAGGCGGACGTCCCTGATGATCACGTCGTTGCCGGTGCCCGTGTTGTGGAACAGCCCGCCCCATACGTCGGCGAGAGGTACGGACTTGGCCCCCACGGCGATGCTCGCGACGCAGATCAGCAGCAGGACACCGCAGGACACCAACAGCCCCGCGGCACGCAGGGCGTACCGTTTCGGGGTCGCCGGTGCGGATATCGGCTCCGCGCTCCGTTTCGGGGGACTGTCGACCAACACGTGGTTAGGTTAGCCTACCCTCGCACAGTGATCCCTGAGGAGGCAGCCGCCGGCGGCCGTCCCCTACAGTCCCAGCCGCGCCAGCGCCTTCCCGGCATCGAGCGCGCAGGAACCGTCACCCGCGCTCGTCCACGCGGCTCCGCACAGCGCCCGCAGCCCGTCCAACGGCTCGCCCTCGCCGTCCAGCGCCAACTCCTCGCCCCGCGCCGATGCCGCCCATCCTCCGCACCGGAACACGCCGTCCGCCTCGGCCACTTCGGGCTGGCCGGTCAGCATGCCCCGCAGATCCGCGTCCACGTAGGTCGGCCGGTGCTGCGGCACCGCCGCGAGCAGCTGCGCCGCGTCGGTCACCCCGGTCAGGACGAGCAGCGAGTCGACTCCCCCGTTGAACGCCCCCTCGATGTCCGTGTCCAGCCGGTCGCCGACGACCAGCGGCCGCTTCGCCCCGGTGCGCAGGATCGTCTCCTTGTGCATCGGCGGCAGCGGCTTGCCCGCGATCTGCGGCTCGGCGCCGGTGGCGATGCGTACCACCTCGACGGCCGCCCCGTTGCCCGGCGCGATGCCACGCGCGCTCGGGATCGTCAGGTCGGTGTTGGACGCGAACCACGGCACACCGCGGGCGATCGCGTAACAGGCCTCCGCGAACCGGCCCCAGGGAAGCTCGGGCCCGCCGTATCCCTGCACGACCGCCGCCGGATCGTCGTCCGCCGACTCGACCGGCTCGAGGCCGCGCTCGCGCAGGGCGACCCTCAGCCCTTCGCCGCCGATGACCAGCACACGGGCCCCGCTCGGCACCTGTTCGGAGATCAGCCGGGCCACCGCCTGCGCGGAGTTGATCACATCACCGGCCTCGGTCGGGATGCCGAGCTCGGTCAGATGGGCGGCCACGACATCAGGCGTGCGCAGCGCGTTGTTCGTGACGTACGCCAGGTGCATGCCCTGCTCACGGGCCGTCGCCAGCGACTCGACGGCGTACGTGATCGCCTCACCGCCCGCGTACACCACCCCGTCGAGGTCGAGCAGGGCCGTGTCGTACGCCTCGCTCAGCGCCCGCACGCTGCCGCTCGGCCGGTTCGTGCCCTGCTGGCTCATCCGCTTCCGCTCCTCTGTAGCTGCTACTGCTTCTGCGGCTCCCTTGCTCCGGGTCGCTCCCGGTACGGAGTCCGCTCCCCCGATCATCGCGCATCGCTTCCACACGCTTACGATGCCCTGATGAACAACGAAGGTCCTGCGGCCGATGGCGGTCTGCATCTGATCCCGTTCCGTGGACTGCGCTATGTCCCCGAGCGGGTGGGCAGCCTCGCCGCCGTGACCTCGCCGCCGTACGACGTGGTCGTCAGGCCCGACGGCCTGCACCACCTGGAGTCGGCGGACCCGTACAACATCGTGCGGCTGATCCTCCCCCAGGCCCGCGCCGCCGAGGACCCCCACAGTCAGGCCGCGCAGACCCTGGAACGCTGGCTTGCGGACGGCGTCCTGGCAGCGGACGACGAGCCCGCCCTGTACGTGTACGAGCAGTGCAGGGGCGATGTTCTGCAGCGGGGCGTCATCGGGGCGCTGGCACTGTCCGAACCGGCCGCCGGCGTCGTTCTTCCGCACGAGGACGTCATGCCGGACATCGTCGCCGATCGCGCCGACCTGATGCGCACGACCGCCGCGAACCTGGAGCCGCTGCTCCTCACGTACCGCAGCGGCGGCGACGCCGTCGGCACGACGGCCGTCATCGAACGCACCGTCCCGCGCTCGCCGCTGCTGTCCACCACCACGGAGGACGGCTTCAGCCACCGCCTGTGGGGCCTCACCGATCCTGGCGAAGTGGCTGAGGTGCAGGGTGATCTGATACGGCATCAGGCGATGATCGCGGACGGCCACCACCGCTGGGCGACCTATCTGCGGCTGCGCGCGGAACACCCGACGCCCGGCCCCTGGAACTACGGTCTGGTGCTGCTGATCGACACCGCGCGCTATCCCCTGCAGGTGCGGGCGATCCACCGGCTGCTGCACCGTCTGCCGGTCACGAAGGCGCTCGCCGCCCTCGCCGGTTCCTTCCGCGTCCGCCCCCTCGAAGGGCCGCTGCCACAGGCCCTCGACGCCCTCGCCGGCGCGGCCGCCGAAGGCAACGCGTTCCTCCTCGCCGGAGACGGCCGCTTCCACCTCGCCGACCACCCTGACCCCGGGCTGCTCGACCGCACGGTGCCGGGCGGCCGCCCCGAGGCCTGGCGCACCCTGGACGCGACGGTGCTGCACGCGACGCTGCTGGAACACATCTGGAAGATCCCGGACGCTCCCGAGCACATCGCCTACATCCACGACGCCCAGGCGGCCGTCACCAAGGCGGAGCGGGTCGGCGGAACGGTGGTGCTGATGCACCCGGTGAAGGAGGACGTCGTGCGGGAACTGGCGCTCGCGGGCGTCACCATGCCGCGCAAGTCGACGTCGTTCGGCCCGAAGCCGGCGACGGGACTGGTGCTCAGGAGCCTCGCGCTGGACTGAGGGCACGGCCGGAAACGGTGAGGGCGGCACCCGTGGACCGGGCGCCGCCCCTACTCGTGTGCCGTCGGCGTTCGCCGACTACGGCTGGTCGCCCGGCCTGTCCGTGTCGGGCTCCGTGTCGGGCTCCGTCTCGGAGCCGGCGGCCGTGCCGTCGGTCTTCACGTCGTCGACATCGGTGCGGTCGCCGAGTACGTCGTGCTCGTCGAGGACGTCGACGAACTCGACGCCGTCCATCTCGGCAAGCCGGTCCGACGCGTCGGTGGCGCCGTCCTTGTCGGCCTCGAGCGCCTTCGCGAACCACTCACGGGCCTCGTTTTCCCGGCCCGCCGCGAGGAGCGCGTCGGCATACGCGTAGCGCAGGCGCGCGGTCCAGGGCTGCACGGAGCTGGAGGCGAGCTCGGGGCTCTGCAGCGTCACGATGGCGGCATCCAACTGCCCCATGTCCCTGCGGGCTCCGGCGGCGACGAGCCGCATCTCGACCTGGCCGGCCTTGTCCAGCTTCTGCACCTCCGGCTCACCGGCCATCCCGAGCGCCCGCTCGGGCCGGCCCAGCCCGCGCTCGCAGTCCGCCATGACCGGCCACAGTTCCACGGTGCCGGTCATCCGACGGGCCGCGCGGAACTCGGCCAGGGCCTCGGAGTACTTCTGCGTCGCGTACGCGGCGAAGCCGGCGGCCTCACGCACGGCAGCGACGCGGGAGGCGAGCCGCAGCGCGATCCGGGAGTAGGCGTACGCCTGCTCGGGGTCCTCATCGATCAGGTTCGCGACCATGACGAGGTTGCGGGCGACGTCCTCGGCGAGACCCTTCGGCAGGCTCTGCAGTTCCTGCCGTACGTCCTTGTCGATCTCGTCGCCGGTGACGTCGTCGGGGATCGGAAGCCGCTTGATGGGCTCGCGGTCGGGACGGTCACGGTCGTCGCGACGGCCGTGGCCGCCACGGTCTCCGCGGTCGTCACGGGAACCGCGGTAGCCGCCGCGGTCCCTGTCCCGGTCGCGGTCGTCGCGGCGGGGGCCGCGGAAGCCACCGCGGTCGTTGTCCCGCCGGCCGTAGCCGCTGCCACCGGAGCGGTCGTCACGACGGAAGCCACCGCCGGTACCACCGGGACGACCACCACGGTCATCACGGCGGTCATCACGACGGTCGTCGCGACGGAAGCCACCCGGACGCTCATCACGACGGTCGTCGCGACGGAAACCGCCCGGACGCTCATCACGACGGTCATCGCGCGGACCGCGGTACCCACCACGGTCGTTGTCTCCGCGACCGTATCCGCCCCGGTCACCGGAACGGTCGTCGCGACGGAAGCCACCCGGACGCTCATCACGACGATCGTCGCGCGGACCGCGGTACCCACCACGGTCGTCATCACGACGGAAACCACCCTGCCGGTCATCACGACGCGGGTAACCACTCTGACCCGACCGGTCATCACGACGGAAGCCACCACCGGTACCACCGGGACGACCACCACGGTCATCACGGCGGTCATCACCACGGTCATCACGGCGGTCATCACGACGATCGTCACGACGGTCATCGCGGCGGAAGCTGCCGGCTCGTTCGTCACGACGGTCATCGCGCGGACCGCGGTACCCACCACGGTCGTCATCACGACGGAAACCACCCTGCCGGTCATCACGACGCGGGTAACCACTCTGACCCGACCGGTCATCACGACGGAAGCCACCACCGGTACCACCCGGACGACCACCACGGTCATCACGGCGGTCATCACGACGATCGTCACGGCGGAAGCCACCCGGACGCTCATCACGACGCTCGTCGCGCGGACCGCGGTACCCACCACGGTCGTTGTCTCCGCGACCGTATCCGCCCCGGTCACCGGAACGGTCGTCGCGGCGGAAGCTGCCGGCTCGTTCGTCACGACGGTCGTCGCGACGGAAGCCACTGCCGCCGCCACCCGGGCGTCCGCCACGGTCGTCGTCACGACGCGGACCGCGGTCCCGGTCGCGGTCGTCGCGGCGGACGCCACCACCGGTACCACCGGGACGACCACCACGGTCATCACGGCGGTCATCACGACGGTCGTCGCGACGGAAGCCACCTCGGTCACCACGGTCGTTGTCACGACGGGGGCCACGGTCCCGGTCGTCGCGACCGCCGCGGAAGCCGCCCCTGTCACCACCGTCCCTGCGACGCGGCTCGCGTTCCGGACGATCGTCGGAAGAGTTGGGGGACATCGGTGTGACTCCTGTCTTCGGGTACTACAGTCATTCTCGCGCAGCCGCCCGGCGGCCGCGCTTCGTCATTCTCGGCAAAACAAAAAGGACCCTTGGTCCAGCGTGAACGCTGGACCAAGGGTCCTGAAAGATTGTTCGGCGGCGTCCTACTCTCCCACAGGGTCCCCCCTGCAGTACCATCGGCGCTGAAAGGCTTAGCTTCCGGGTTCGGAATGTAACCGGGCGTTTCCCTAACGCTATGACCACCGAAACCCTATCGGGTTCTAGCGAACAAGCACACTCTTCAATTGATAAGTGGAGCTGGTTCAACCGGTGCGACTGTTCGCAACCCGGGAACCACACAGTGGACGCGAGCAACTGAGGACAAGCCCTCGGCCTATTAGTACCGGTCAACTCCACCCCTCA
>NZ_BMWB01000052.1 GCF_014651015.1 Streptomyces xantholiticus | reverse complement strand
AGCAGGGTGAACGAGCCGATCGTGACGGGATCGTCGTGGGTCAGTGGGGACAACATCAGCCTCAGACCTCAAATGCCTGAGGAGCGACCGCCCCTGACGATGGGCCGGTGCGGGCGGTCAACCGATTCACACTGATCACCAGCACACGTTTCATCTGCGAATCCCCCCGAGCTCCAACTACGGCATTGGAGCCTACCGGCGGGGGCCCCTGCGTGATGACCGAGGGTGCGGTCGACGACCGCAGGCCGGTCGGGTACTTGGATGTGGAAATGCTGAGCGGACAGTTAAGCCCGCGCCGATTCCGTCGTAGGGTAGTCCGGCCGTCAATCAGTTGACGCGTCACCTGTCGTTTGCATGTGTTCCGGGGGATTCATGTCGTTCGATACCGAGTGGTCTTCAGTGCGTACCGGGTCAACTGCGAACGTCGGCACGCGCCTGAACCAGTTGCCCGCAGAGGGCGGTGCTGGGAGCAGTACCGCCGACCTCGGCGTCAATCAGGACAAGCTGGGCGCAATCGGTAGCGCCGCGTATAACCTGCACGGCCGGTTGAACACGACTGGGAAGCACGCGAACGCGAGCACGTCGGAAGCGGCGCAGATGATGACCGTCAACGGCTTCCGCACCGGCGCCGCGATGGCGACGGTGCACGAGACGTGGAGCTCGCAGCTGAAGACACTTCTTGATGCCTGCGCGAACATTTCGAATCATCTCGACTACAGCGCGGCGTCGCACGCGAAGGAAGAGAAGGACATCGCTGCGGCTCTGAGCACGTCGAAGATAAACGAGTACCTGAAGTAAGGCGGGGGAGCCATGCTGACGTTCGACAACGTGTATCACGCTCCGCTCGACAAGCTGAAGGCATCGGTGGACGACTGGTCGAAGATGACGACCGACCTTGAGACGCTTGCTTCCGATGCGAGCTCGACCATGGCGGCCAAGGCCAAGGACGATTACTGGCGCGGTGTGAACGCCGAGGTGACGAAGCCGTTCGTGGACAAGACGGCCAAGGAGTTCGACGACGCGGCGAAGGCCGCGAAGGGGATCAAGCAGATCCTGTCGGACGGGTACCAGGCGTTCAAGAAGGCGAAGGACGACCTCGAGAAGCTGGTGGACACCGAGGCGCCGGCGCAGCACCTGGTGATCACGGCCCAGGGCAAGGTCGCGGCCAAGCATCCGCTGGAGGACGACAAGGCTGCGATGCGTGACCCGGATTACGGTCCGGCGCTGCAAGCGCAGAAGGCCAGGATCGAGGCCATGCAGAAGCGCGTCGACGCCATCGTGGAGACGTGCGACGACGCCGATGTCGCCGTGTCGAACGCGCTCAAGGCGAACATCACCGGCGACAAGCACAACTTCAGCGCACCGAAGTACAGCAGCATCGACGCCGAAGAGGCCCAGCGGGCGGTCGACCTCGCGAAGAAGGGCCGTGACCTTTCGCATCAGGAGCTCGAGCAACTCAACGAACTCCTCAAGGACAATCACGACTCGAAGATCTTCTCGCGGAACTTCTACGACGGTCTCGGCCCGAAGGGTGCCCTCGCGTTCTTCGGGCAGCTCTCCACGGACACGTACGACTACTCGGAGCAGGACAAGGAACGTCTGAAGGACGTCCAGGAGCTCCAGAAGAACCTCGGTCTCAACCTTGCCACAGCCACGGACCCCACCGGCAAGGACGACAAGTGGACCCAGAAGTGGGGCGACGAGATGCGCAAGCTCGGCACCGAGCGCATCCCGCTGGCCAAGCACGACTACAACGGTGTCTACGGGTATCAGCTGCTCGGCGGCATCATGCGGTACGGGAACTACGACCCGAAGTTCCTGAACCCGATCGCCGAACACGTGGTTCAGCTGCACGCCAAGGACCCCTACATGTTCGCCGACACGAAGAACATGCTCGGCTACGACAAGCATCCCCTCAACCCGTCCGGAAAGCACGGGGCGGGCTACGACCCGGTCATCAGCATGCTCGAGGCGCTCGGCCACAGCCCTGAGGCGTCGAAGGAGTTCTTCTCCTCCGAGCCGAAGGCGTACAACGAGGACGGCACCTATGAGGGCGGCGTTCCGAAGGACGCGGACGGCAAGGAGATAACGAGCTACCTGGACTACTTCGGGAACAAGGACTACAAGTCGTTCCCGGACATCGTGGGCCATGACCCCGATGCGGCTGAGGAGTCGATGAATTACATGCCCGATGCGTTCGGGCACGCCTTGGAGTCCGCGACGCTCGGCCATGCATACGACGACCCGACTCCCAAACTGGTCCGGGACGAGACGACCGCCGAGATCATGAAGGAGGTCGTCACGAAGTACGGCGGGGACGCGGGGCTCCTCAAGCATCAGGAAGCCATGGCCGACAGCCTGGGCCGGATGGGCGCCGGCTACATCGACGACATCAACTGGGCGCTGAACGACAACAAGACGGACAGCATGTTCGCCCCGAAGCCTGGCGAGGAGCACAAGCACGCGATCTTCGGGCAGGGCGACGCACGCAGCTTCCTCAGCACGCTGGGACAGCACCCCGACTCGTACGCCTCGATCGCGGCGGCCGAACGCATCTACACCAACGGCATGCTGGACACCCAGGCGGTCGGTGCCGACGGCAAGATCGATTCAGGTGCCGCCAGGTCTGCCGTGTACACCGGTGCTGAGGTGCAGGGCATGCTCGACCAGTCCCGCGCGGACCAGGTCACCGCCGAGAACATGAAGAAGGACGAGGAGTACAACAAGGCCCTCGAGAAGCGGTCCGGATGGATCCAGTTCGGTACCGGCGCCGCAATCGCGGCCGGAGTCGCGTTCCTGCCCGCCACGGCGGCCGCTGCAGGTGCAGCGGCGATCCTCGTTCCTCTGGCTATGGACCAGGGCAGCGCGGCGGCGGAGCAGCTGGCCGGACAGTTCATCGGTGACTGGTCCGAAGCGGCTCAGGAAGAGCACAAGGACAAGATCGAGGACCAGATCCGAGAGCAGCGGACCAATATCTACACGGCGGGCGAGGACAATTCGCAGGCAGCTCTCAACGACTTCATGGCTCGGCATCAGATCAAACCCGACAGTGACTTCGGAATGGACTTGAAGCAGGCCGCCGACCTCGGTTACATCAAGGGCAACTCGAAGGAAGACCAGCAGGGACAGGACCCTGAGACCGGTGGCTAGGGGATCTCGTGAGGAACCGTAGGTACGTGCTGGGCGCGGTGACCGTTGCAGCGGTCATCTGCGCCGGCGCGGCGGGGTGCAGCAACGGCAACGGCGACGGCGACGGCAACGGGACCGCGGGTGAAGGACCGGACGAGACGACGAGCTCTGCCGCCTCCGGAGCGATCTGCGGCGGCGCCATGTCGCCCAATGCCCTGAAGGCGCTGGCCCTGCTGACCGGGAGCTCAGAGCTTCGTTCGACGGACGAGGACGATGTCCGGAGCGCTGCCGAGACACTCGTTGCCGGGTGGAAGCCGTTGAGCCCGCCGTCCGGGCCGGGCGTGGAAGCCGACCTGTGTGCGGTCTCTTCGAAGGAGGCCTCGGGCGGTCCAGCCGATGTACGCATCACGTTCGGCCTCTCCGACGCCGAGACCGCACAGGGTGGGCACGAGATCGCGCAGAGCCTGACGCCGTACGAGATGGGGGAGCGTGCGTCGGTGGGCACTCAGTACGCGTTCCTCTGGTTCGCCTGCACCAGTGAACAACTCGCCGGGTCGAAGGAGACCCCGGCGTACATCCAGACCGAGGTGCGCAATGCGCTGCCGCCCGAAGGCGACGAGGGGCGACTGCGGGACGCCGACGCCACGGTGGTGCACTCGGCGTCCGTCGCGCTGGCACGGCAGTTGAAGTGCGACAACCTCGGCGGTCTGAAGTCCGAGCCCACGCTCAAGAACTCGAACTAGCACCCCAGGCCCCTGGCGGGGCCGTCATTGGCACTTCAGCTCGCGCTGCGCGAACGCCACGAACTGTTTCAGCAGGGTGGGGAGTGCTTTGCGAGGCTGCTCGTCCTCCGGTGGGTCAAAGGTGCTGAGGTGCAGGTCGATGTACTTCCCGGGGGTCGAGGGTGTCTTGGAGGGCTCACACGCAACGTAGGACGCGGCGCCGTTGTACCAGATGATGCCCTTTTCTCCTACGTCAATCGGGTCGGGGTCGGCTTTCTTATAGCTGGACCAGTCGATGCCTCGCTCGAAGTTCTCGTACCTGGCAGACGCCTGGAATTGGGTACGGCCGTCGATGTCGAGAGAACATGTCGTCGAGTCGAGGTCTTCAGCAAGCGCGAAAGGTCTCGCTGAAATCGTGACCTTGTCGCCGCTGGGCAGGAAGGGAATCAGATCCTTACTGGCGAAAACGTCCCAGCAGATGCGTCCTGGTAGTTCCGGGACGGCCTTGGCCTCGCCGTTGGAGCAACCGGTCACGATTGGCATCATGAACGCGAAGGTCGAAACGGCGATAGAAACGTGACGTGGTCGGCGCAACGTTTAACTTCCTTTCGGCTGCGAACTGGCCACCATGTCACGGCCGACGGAGTGACCCATCCCCATCTGTGTTGAGGCCGAACCCTGGTATTCTTCAATTTGATCAGCCGAGAGGCCGGATCCTCTGGCGCCGCTCTCAACGGCGCTTCTGGCCGCTTCCTTTGCCGCGCCTTCAGCGTCTGCGTAGCCGGACGCGGACTCGCGGCGGGACTCGTACGACTTATCCTGCTCCGCGCTCTTCACCGCCGACTCCGTGATGTCCTCCTTCACCCACATGATCACGTCACCCCCCACCGGCAACATCTCGAGGTACTTGCCGCCCACCGCGTCGATGATGCGATTCGTCCACTTGGCGTTCTCCGCCACGCCCGCGTTGTACTCCGCCGCCTCGTGAGTCTTCGCGTCGTGAACGGCCTGCGCTCGGGCCTCCGTCATCATGCCCGCGATCTCGCCGCCCGGGTGGACGGCATTGCGCACGGCTTCGCCCGTGTCGCCGTGTTTCTCGGGGTTCTGGAACACGTCGGACACGAGTGCCGTCGTGTACGCCTGCTGCGCGTTGGTGATCGCGCCGTACGCCTGTGGGTCCTGGCCCACTGCGCCCAGGAACGCGGCCATCTCGTCCTTGCGGAACTCGGCCGGCTCCCCGAACGGCTTGATCTGGTCCGCGCCGTTCTCGGCCGTGGCCTGCAGGTCCGGCATGTACTCGGCCGCCATGTTGCCGAACTGCGGGGCGAGAGCGCTCAGCGGGCCCGACGGGTCACCGGGTTTCGCTGCCACAAGAGACGGGTCCGCGCCGATCTTCGCCACGACCTGCTCCATGACGCTGCTCATGGCCCTGGTGTGCGACACGGGCGGTGCGTCCTCGTCGCCCGGTACGCGGCCGGTGACAGCCGCTTCCAGCGCGTTGCCCAGCGCCGTCTGGCCGGGGTTGGTCTCTCCGCCGACCGTGGCGTCGTACCAGTCCGCGGTCGGCTTCTTGTCGAGTATGTGGTCGACGACGCCTTGCGTGTCCTTGCCCTTGATCGCGGCGTCCGACAGGGTGACGATGCCGTCGTTGTTGGTGTCCTCCCGGACCGGTTCGTTGAAGAACGCCGTTGATGCCTCGGGGTTCTTGCTCATCGCCTCCATGAGTCCGGTGAGCGGGTTGAACCCCCTGCCGCCCTCCTCGTCGAGGTTGAAAGCCATCGTCCTGCTGAGCGGCATGTTCTGTTCCCAGAGGCCAGGGGTCTTCTTGTCCACGGCCACCATGTCGCGGCCCACGGAGGTGAGGAACTCCTTGTCGTACGTCCCCTCCCGCAGGAGCGCTCCCAAGGCCTGGTAGCCGTACACCTGGGTACCCGGGGCCGTGAAGGCCGAGACGTCCATCTCCTTGCGGCCCGCCTGCATGAGCTGCGTCGTCCACGTGGCGTCGAGGTGGTTCGGGGTCGAGGTCCGGGTGGCGAGGCCGAGCATCGCGCCCATGTCGTTCTGGATCCCGCGCACCATGTTCACCCGGTCCTGGCCGGCCTGGCCCAGCGATGTCGCGTCCAGCGACATCTTGGTGTAGGCCTCGAGGGTTCCTTCCGCGCCCAGCTTCCGGTAGAAGGCGGCGGAGAACTCGGGATCGGCGCGGTTGTCGTCGATGAGGTCTGCGAGTTCCTTCAGGGCGGCCGCATTGCGCGCCGTGCCGCCGGGCCCCGTGACCTTCTCCATGAGAGCTGCCGCGCGATCCACCTGCTCCGCGTCGAGGCTCTTGTGCCTGGGAGCGGTGAAGTTGTGGTCGTCCGTGACGTTCGCCGCGAGGGCTCGCTTCAATGACTCGTCGGCGTCGGAGCAGTCCTCGACCATCCGGTCGATCTTCCGCTGCCAGGACCGGACTGCTTCGTTCTGCTTCCGCAGGGCTTCCGCGTATCCGGGTTCGTGCTGTGCCGTGACGTCGTCCTCCAGCGAGTGACGCGGCTTCACCTTGCCCTGGGCGTCGACGTGGATTCCGGCGGCCGGCCCCTCCTCGTCCCTGATCCTGACGAGTGCGTCCTTGGCCGCCTTGAACGAGGTGTGCGCGTCTTCGAGGAGCAGCTTGATGCCCTTGGCCTGGGCGGCCGCGTCGTCGAACTCCTTGGCCGTTTCGGTGATGAACGGCTTGGTGATGTCCGAGTCGACGCCCTTCCAGTCGGCCTTGTCGGACTTGGCCTTCATCCCCAGGCGGGCGTCGTCGGCGAGTCTCTCCAGCTTGGTCACCATCTCCGCCCAGTCGTCGACGGCTTCCTTCAGCTTGCCGACGGGAGCGTTGACGACGTCGTCGAACTGCAGCACTGCGCTTCCCCCGACGGTCTATTCGAAGTACTCGTTGAGTTTGGACACCGAGGTGAAGCGGCCGACGATGTCGGCGTCGTTGCCGGCGTGGCTCGCCTTGCTGTGGTCCAGGTGGTTCGAGATCTGAGCGCATGCGTCCAGCAGTGTTCGCAGTTGCTTGTTCCACCGGTCGTGCACCTTCAGCACCGCGGGTCCGCTGGCGAAGTTGCCGTTCGTGAGGGCGATCGCGGCGTTGAAGGTCGTCGGCCTGGCATGGTCACCGTCGCGTGACAGCTTGCCGTGGAGCTCGTAGGCATCGTGACCGACCGCCCCGAGATCGTCCTGGTTGACGGTCAGGTCCTTGGCTCCGCCGCCCTGTCCCGGCTCCCCGTCGGACTGGTTGAGCCGCATGGCCACGGTCTGTGAAGCCCCGGCCCGGGCGGCGGCCCACTCCTCGTCGAACGTCACGTCGAGAATCCTCCGTACCCCCGTCGGCCCTCCTTGGCCCTCGGTCGTCAGGCGACCCGAGGGCGTGCGACCGGAGGGCAGGCCTGCGCGGCCCGACCTTATCGGAAACGGCTCCCCAATCGTGCGCAGCTGCAATGAATCGGCCCAAACGGCAGCTCGTCGGGACGTGCTTGCCGACGGTGGCATCGACCTCCGACCACCCCGCCCGCCTGCACGGTACGGACCTCAGCCGCCAGGACCTCCGACCCGACCGGGTTTGCCGCGCGGCAGGACTTAGGCCAGGACGGCTTCGTACCGCAGGCGAGTGCAACGCCTCAGCCGAAGACCGGAAGCGCCGTGAGCTGCTCCCCGGCCACCACGAAGATGCGGTTTCCGTCCCCGTCCATCCCGTAGCTCCCGACGTCCGCCGGCAGGGTGTGTGTCCAGGCCTGCTTGCCGGTGTCGTGGGACATGGCCCGTACCTCGACGCCGTCCGTCCCGGCGGGCCTGGGGTTCATGGCGCACACGGTGTCGCCCTGCACGGCGATGGGGCTGTACATGAAGTACGACTTGGGGGACCGCCACACCTCGGTCCCGTCCGTGGCCTTGTACCCCAGGACATAGGGGCCTTGGCTCGTGTACACGGTGTCTGTGTGGACCAAGGGCGGGCCCGAGGGCTGCAGCTTGCCGTCGACCATCTCGCTCTTGCCCCACAGTTCCATGCCGTCCGCGAGGTTGCGGGCCGTCAGCGACGCACCGTTGAGGAAGACCGTGTCGCCCAGGACCGTCGGCTGGATCAGCGCCAGGTCCACCGAGGCCTGGTCGGCGATGTTCCATACGGCACTGCCGTCGGCCGAGTCGACGGCGACGACCTGACCGGGTTGGGTGGCGACGACGAGGCGCCCCTTGGCCGCGACGCCGGTCGGCCGACGCTCGGTGAGCAGGTCCGCCTCCGTCGGAGCCGTCCATCGGACCGTGCCGTCCGAGCGGCTGATGCTGCGCAGACGGCCCTCCTTGGTGCTGAGGTAGACGGCCCACTCGTCGGTCGCGAGGAGCTTGTGCGCGTCTGCCGGAGCCGTCCAGCGGCGTTCACCGCTGGAGGCGACGAAGGCGACCAGGCGTCCCTTCGTGTCGACGGCTGCGACGAGCGCGTCCGACAGGGACAGGAACCCTGCCTTCGTGTCGATACCGGGGGCGGACCAGCGCTGCTTGCCGTCGGTGACGCCGTGCGCCGCAAGACTTCCGTCCGGGCCGGCCACAAGGAGCACGTCCCGCACCGGCAGTACCTGGGTGGAGCCCTTGCCGAGGGCACGGACCGGCCCCCACAGTGGTTCCGGTGGCCCCGTCGACTCGGGCACGCTGTCCGCCTCCGGTGTGCCGGCCGCAGGCGGCAGGGCGAACGGGTCCGCTTCCGCACGCCCCTTGAGCCACCACGCCCCCGCGCCGCCGCCGGCGGCGACGACCGTGCCGCCCACGGCGAGCGCGGTGACCAGGCGGCGCCGGGAGATGCCCCGCGATGCGCCGCTGCCCGAGGCCAAGGTGGTCATCTGGTGGACCGTACGCTCACGTTGTGTGATGTCGGCGGCCAGCGGACCGTGGCGCCAGATACGGCCCGCGCCGCGTGTCCGGGCGAACACGACCGACATCTGCGCAGGTGTCGGTCGCTGAGCGGGGTCTTTTGCGAGGCACGGCGCGACCAGCGGTGCGAGCTGCTGCGGCACATGCTCCAGACGGGGTGCGCCGTGCACGACTTCGTACTGCACCGCCGCGACGTGCGCGCCGCCGAACGCCTGCTCGCCGGTGCTCGCGTGGACGAGTACGGCACCGAGGGAGAACACGTCCGCGGGTGGCCCGACCCGCTGCCCCAGCACCTGCTCGGGGGCGCCGTAGCCGGGGGTGACCGGCGCCTGGCCCGTCGTCGTCAGCGTCAGGCCGTGCTCGGGGCGGGCGATGCCGAAGTCGATGATCCGCGGTCCTGAGGATGTCAGGACGATGTTGGACGGTTTGATGTCGCGGTGGATCAGCCCCGCGGCGTGGATGTCGGCCAGCGTGCGCACCAGGGCGGAGGCGAGCACACGAACCGTCGCCTCGTCGAAGGGGCCGTGCGCCCCGACGGCCTGGTCGAGCGTCGGACCTGCCAGGAACTCGGTGGCGATCCAAGGCCGTCCGCCTTCGGTCTGCGCGCCCAGGACCCGCGCCACGCCCTTGCTCGTGACCGCCTGCGCCATCCGGGCCTCGCGCACGAAGCGTTGCGCGAGCCCCTGGTCGTGGGCCATTTCGGGCCGTAGCACCTTTACTGCGGCGGCGGTTCCTGCGGCGTCCTGGCCGATGTACACCTTTCCCATGCCGCCTTCACCGAGGATGCCGAGCAGACGGTAGGGGCCGAGCCGGATCGGGTCGCCGGTGCCGAGGGGTCGCATGAAGGGATGCCTTCTCGTTGTCGGATGCGCTGTGGGACGAGGTCCTTGCCAGGGCGTTCGGGTGGTCGGGTGGTCGCGCGGGGCCGGTCGCGTACGCCGGTGCTAGGCGATCTCGTAGCCCGCGATGAAGTCCCGGCCCACGGCGATGAGCCGCTCCGGGATGCCCATGTGGGCGTAGAAGCGGTCGCCCTGTGCTTTGTACGTTCTGGCCACCTTGCCGGTGGCGACGTCGACCACCTTCATCAGGCCGGCCTTGCGGTCGTAGCTGTAGACGCCCCGATAGCCCGTCACCGGCGGGATCGTGAGGTCGGCATCCGTGCTCTGACCACCTGTTTCCCGCCACACCAGGTCGCCGGTGACCCAGTCCAGCGCCACGAGGCCCGTTCCTTCTTCCACGGCGAACAGGGAGTCGCCGATGACAGGTGGTCCGGTACGACCCCGGGACCGGCCGACGCCGTAGCTCCACACCTCCCTGCCGTCCTTGAGGGCGAGTGCGCGCAAGGGCCCCGTCGGCGGGTAGACGTGGACCAGATCGACTTCCAGCAGGCCTTGGACGTCGTCCGGGTCGGTGACCTCCAGCGGCTGTTCCCATCTGAGCTTCCCCGTCCGGGCGTCGTGCACCGCGAGGGTGACCTTGCCCTGGGGCGACTCCCGCAGCAGTACGAGGTGATACGTCTCCTCGTGGTCGATCACCCTGGCGGCGAGAAAGTGGAGCCGCTGGGAAGCCACCGGTCGCGAAGGAAGCGGCCGGCGCCAGACGGTCTTGCCCGTCTGCGTGTCGACGGCCATCAGGAACCACTTCTGGTCAGGGCCGAAGCCCAGTGCTCCGCCCGTCGGCTTCCCCTGACCGGCGGCGATGTAGACGACGCCCTCCTGGCCGCACAGGAGCTGCGTTCCCGGCAGCGCGCCGTTGCAGTCCTTCAACTCGGTCGAACGCGCGGTCAGATCACGTGACACCAGGTCGGTCACCTTGATGGTGAGCGGTCCGGCGCCCGAGGAGGGGGCTTCGCTGGTGTACAGCCTTTCCTCGTCGGAGGCGCAGCGGTGCATGGGTGCCTTGCCCAGCGACGGGATCTCGACGCCTCCCCGGTTCATGTCCAGGACGCGAACGCCGTCGGCGTCCGAGACGGCGACGGAGGCCACGAAGCTCAGTGGTCTCGGCGGCTGGGGGACGGACTTCGAAGTGTTCAGCGGCACCCGCCAGAGCCAGTCGCCCTTCTTGGCCGGCGACACGTCGGGTGCCGGTCCGCCTGCCGGTTTGTTGCCGTTTCCCTTGCTGCTGGTGTTGAGCCAGGTCCAGATGCCGGCCCCGGTGAGTGCTGCGGCGGCGAGGGTTCCGGTGCCGGCTTTCAGTAGAAGGCGGCGGGGCGGGACAGCTGAGGGGCTTTCTGGATGAGCGGGAGCGGTGTCCTGGGGTGGGGCCGGCCGGTGGGGTTGGTGTTGCCAGACGTGGGTGGCGCGTTGGGTGATGTGGGTGAGGAGGGTGTGGGG
>NZ_BMWB01000051.1 GCF_014651015.1 Streptomyces xantholiticus | reverse complement strand
GTCCAACAGCAGCGCGATCCGCTCCCGGGCCGTCAGCTTCCCCTTCGCATGCTGCGCCCCGGTCGCCCGCGGCCCACCGTCGAGGACCTCGCCCCGGATCCGCGCGAGTTCACCGACCCGCTCGTGCATCGTCATGACCAACTCCTTCGTCGGTTCAGGCGGTCCGGTGGGCCACGAAATCGCAGAGCCCGGCGAGCGCGCGGCGGGCCGGGAGGTCCGGCAGCACGTCGAGAGCCGTGCGCGCCCGGTCCAGCCGCTCGTGCATCAGCGCGTCCGCCTCGGCGGTCGCCGGTGAACGGCCGAAGAGCTCCAGGGCGCGACGGTGGGTGGCGGGGTCGGAGGTGGGGCCGGTCTCGAGCAGGGCGCGCAGCTCACGGTCGCCGGCGTCCTCACCGGAGCGGGCCAGCAGTACGGGCAGGCTCGGAACCCCGGCGAGCAGGTCCTTGCCCTGCTCCTTGCCGGTGACTTCGGCGGGCGAGGCGAGGTCCAGCAGATCGTCGGCGATCTGGAACGCGACACCGAGTTGCTCGCCGTACTCGGTGAGGGCAGCGACGTACGAGGCGGGCGCGGCGGCCTGGACGGCGCCGATCCCCAGCGACATGGACAGCAGCGCGGCCGTCTTTCCCGCCGTCACCTGGAAGTAGTGCGCCACGGGGTCCTCGCCGGGTGCGGGGCCGGTCAGTTCACGCAGCTGCCCGGACACCAGCCGGCCGGCGGTCTGCGCGTTCAGGTGCACGGCTTCGGCCCCGAGGCCGGCTGCCAGCTGGGCGGCCCGTGCGAGCAGCCAGTCGCCGCTGAGCACGGCGGCCCGCTCGCCCCAGCGCGCATGCACGCTGGGGACGCCGTGGCGGGTGTCTGCCCGGTCCATCACGTCGTCGTGGTGGAGCGAGGAGATGTGGACCAGTTCGACGATGACGGCCGCCTGGGTGACACCGTCCCGCCACGGTTCGCCGAACTCGGCCCCGAGCAGCACCAGCAGCGGCCTCAGCCGCTTCCCGCCGGCGGCGGCAAGATGTCCGGTGAGGGCGGCGATGCGCGGATCCGGAGCGCTGTTCGCGCAGTCCTGGAGGCACTTCTCCGCTTCGTCGAGCGCGTCGGCCATACGGAGCTGGAACTCGGGTTCGTCGACGGCGAGCCGGCCGACGAGTCCGGCGGGGCGTTCCCGCACGGATATCGGGGCCTCGAACATGTGATGAACGCCCACGAGGAAACCCCTCTGTCGCACCGACGGAACGCTTATCCGAATATCGACCACCACTTTCCGTCGCGGCCGCCCGCCGGACAACGGCGCTGTCATGAAAGTGCCAGGAGTGCGGATACCCTTCGACGACAACGGGGGTTGTCAGCTTCATGCCAACCTTTTTTCTCACGATTCGGATACCGGGCGGCACGGATACGCTCCCCTGGCTGAAACGTGAGGAAAGGCAAGGGAATTGCGCAATCGAATGACACTCGCCGCCACGGTCGCGGCCGGTCTGTTCTCCCTGACGGCTGTCCCGGCGTCCGCCGCGCCGACGGACGGCGCCCCGGCGGGCCCCCGGGACGCGCAGGCGTGCAAGGACGTGAAACTGACCGGATCGCTGGCCGTGCCGCCCGTCGGCATGGCCGTGCGGCAGCAGGTCACCATCGGCCCCGACTGCAAGCCGCTGCTCGGCCCGGCTCGGCTGGTCCCGAAGTCCGGCGCCGAGGGCGCGGCGGCCGTCGCCGACAGCGCGGCCGCCGGCACCACGAGCGGTGCTGTCGCCTCAGGTACCCGGCAGGTCAGGAGCCGGTCCGAGATGTACGACTGCTGCAACATCCGGATGACCGGCCTCTACACGACGTCCAGTTGGGCCGCCGACGGCACCGCGGTGACCTCCGTGTCCACGGACGCCACCCAGGAATGGAACCGCGAACCGTGGAACGCGGGCTGGTCGCTGAAGTCGTCCGGCAAGAGCGCCGACTGTCTCACCGACTGCACGGTCTCCAACAACGATGCTCACGCCGAATTCTCCTACCAGGGCATCTTCGACCCCTCCGGCGCCTGGTACGCGAACTCGCACCACTCCTACGTGACGTTGAAGGCGGACGGCACCGCGTCCTGCCGCTTCGAGGTCGAGCTGAAGCACAGCTTCATAGGCTGGAACTGGCAGCGCGGCTGCGAGTGATCCGGTCGGCGGTGTGACGGCATGTTGCTGCCAGATACCGCGGCTGCGGCGAGTGTCCGGCTTGCCGGGAGCCCACAATCGTGTGGCCCTGGCAAGCCCCTCGAAGGAGCACCATGTTCGGAAGGATCGGGCGGTCCGCCGTCAGACACCCCTGGTTGACCATCCTCGCGTGGCTCATCGCCGCGATCGCGGCGGCCTCGCTGGCCCCACCGCTGCAGCCCGTCAGCGACCAGGCCGAGTTCCTTCCGTCCCACTACGAGTCGGTGCGGGCGGGCGAGGTCCAGGAGCGGGCCTTCCCCCAGCAGGAACAGCCCGCCTCCATCGCGGTGTTCCGCCGCTCGGACAAGGGCGCGCTGACCGACGCCGACAAGGCCGATGTGGCCGAGGTCGCCGCGGCGCTGCAGAAGGCCGGGCTGAAGAAGATCAAGAAGGTGGAGACCGGCCCGCAGGCCGTCTCCCCCAAGGGTGAGATCGCGCTGGCGAACATCGTCGCCACCACGAAGAACCCGTACGACGCCGAGCTGATCGAGTCGGTGAAGGAACTGCGCGAGAAGGCGAAGCCGCTGCTCGAGGACACGTCGCTGCAAATGGGCGTGACGGGCTCCGCGGCGACCGCGCTGGACACCCAGGAGTCTTCGGGCGACACCGACGCCATGATCATGATGGCGACGCTGCTGCTGATCGTGGTGCTGCTGGCGGTGATCTTCCGCAGCCCGCTGATCGCGATCCTGCCGGTGCTGATCATCGGGCTGGTCTTCGGCGTGGCGGTCGGACTGATCTCGGGCGCGGCCGAGCTGGGCGGACTGCAGGCCGACGCCACGATCAGCTCGATCCTCATCGTGGTGCTGTTCGGCGTCGGCACCGATTACATCCTCTTCCTGCTCTTCCGCTACCGGGAGTTCCTGCGGGAGGGCCGTCCTCCGAAGGAGGCCATGGGCGAGGCCGTGGCCCGCGTCGGGGAGACCATCGCCTCGGCGGCGGGCGCGGTGATCATCGCCTTCCTGGCGCTGACGCTGTCCAGTCTCGGCATGCTGCGGGCCATGGGCCCGGCGCTGGCGATCGCCGTGGCCGTGACGCTCGTCGCGGCGCTGACGCTGGTACCGGCGGTCTTCTCACTGCTCGGGACCAAGGCGTTCTGGCCGTCGAAGGCCTGGCGCAAGCAGCCCGGGCACGGCCTCGCCCACCGGGTCGGAGCGCTGACCGCTCGCCGTCCCGGCGGTGTCGCCGCCGTGTCCGGCGGGCTGCTCGCGGTGCTCGCCGTCGGCGTCTTCAGCTTCACCCCTCAGTTCGACAGCAGCGGCTCACTGCCCAAGGACCTGGAGTCGGTCCGGGCGATGGAGGACCTGCAGCGCGGCTTCTCGGCGGGCCAGACCGACCCGACCTGGGTGCTCGTCGAGGCGAAGGACGGCGGCCGGCTCGACCGGGCCGGGATCGACGCGTACGGGAAGAAGCTCCGCGAGGCCGGACTCGGGCAGGTCACCCCCGCCACGCTCGGCCCGCGGGGCGACGTCGCCCAGTTCGGTGTGGTGCTGAAGCAGAAGCCGGCCAGTGAAGAGGCCATCGACCTCGTCTCCGGCACCCTGCGGGACGCTGCCCACGAGGCGGCCCCGGACGGCACGCGTGTCCTCGTCGGCGGCACGTCGGCGGTTCTCGCCGACATCCAGCACGCCACCAACCGCGACTACTCGCTGGTGTTCCCGGTCGCGGGCGTCGCCATCATGATCATCCTGGGCCTGCTGCTGCGCAGCGCCGTCGCGCCCTGGTATCTGATGCTCTCCGTCGGCCTCGGTTTCGGCGCGACCCTCGGCTCCACGGTGTGGCTGTTCCAGAACATCAAGGGCGAGGAGGGGCTGCTCTTCACCCTGCCGGTGATCGTGTACCTCTTCGTCGTCGCGATCGGCACCGACTACAACATCCTCATGGTGGCCCGGCTGCGGGAGGAGATCCGGGGCGGCAGCAGCCCGGCGGACGCCGTGCGGCGCGCCATCACCCACTCCGCCTCCACGATCGGCGCGGCGGCGGTCATCCTCGCCGGCACCTTCGGCGTGCTGCTGCTGGCCGAGAACACGATGCTCCAGCAGATGGGCTTCGCGGTCGCGTTCGGCATTCTGCTGACCGCCTTCGTGATGGCGCTGCTGCTGGTTCCGGCGGTGACCACACTGCTCGGCGGCCGGGCCTGGTGGCCGGGCGGCCGCAGCAGCGTGGCGCCGGCGCACGACGGGCCGGCCGGCGGCGCGGACTCCGGGTCACCGGACACGGCCGACTCCGACACCCACGCCCGAATCTGACGGTGCGGCCGGCCACCAGGCCGGCCGCCCGCACGACCGCTCGACCGGCTTCCGCCCGACACACCCAGTCATCCGTCAACGGCCCCGGGTGTGCCGGGCTTCGGCCGGTTGTACCGCATACGAGATGATGGGCAGTCTTACGCTCATGACCACAGAAACCAGCAGCGCCACCGGTCAGCCGCCGAGCATCACCACACCTCCGCCGCCCCGTTGGGCCCGCTGGGCCGCTCACGCCGTACCCCTGGTCGCCCTCCCGTCGTCGCTGTGGCGCCTCGCGATGGCCGCGGGGCTGCCGGTCGGCTACAGCGACGAGGTGCTGCGCACGGACTACGACATCCCGGGCGCCGGCTATCTGATCCTTCCGCTGATCACGGTTGCTCAGGAGGCGGCCGCCCTGCTCACCCTCGGACTGGTCGGCAACTGGGGCCTCGTCGCACCCCGCTGGATCCCCTTCATCGGCGGCAGACCGGTCCGTCCGATGGCCGCGGTCGTGCCGGCGGCGCTCGGTGCCCTGATCATCACCCTGGTGACGTTCAGTCAGTGGATGCTGTGGGACACCGTCGACGAGGGCACCCTCACAGGCGCCCACCGTGCGTTCATGGGCTGGTGCTACGCACCGCTGCTGCTGTGGGGGCCGTTGCTCGCCGCGGTCACCGTCTCCTACCACCTGCGGCGCAGGCGGGAGCGATGAACACCGCGGTACTCATCCTCCTTGCCGCGCTCTCCCTCACCGTCTTCCTCACCGGCCTGGCCTCCGGCGCCCGTCGGCTGCTCGGCATCAGCATCGGCAAGGGACGCGCCGTACTCACCGCGGGGGTCGGTCTGACCGCCGGCACCCTGATCAGCCGGCCGCTGCGCGATGTGCAGCCGCTGGCGCTGATCACCCTGGAGATCGGGGTGTCTCTGCTGGTCGCCATGGCCTTCCTGGCGGTCACGGAGGTGGTGATCCCCAGCGGGACACTGCCCGGTCTGGTGCGGCTGCCGCAGGCGGTGCGCCGCCGCTTCGCCCGTACCCGCAGATACGCCCGGCTCAGCCGGATATTCGTCCGCCACGGACTCGGCCGGTTCTTCAGCGGCAAGTCACGGCGCGGACCGGGCGCGCCCGCCGAACGCGCCCTGCTCGCGCCCTCGCTGCGGCAGGCGCTGGAGGAGGCGGGGGTCACGTTCGTCAAGCTGGGCCAGGTGATGTCCACCCGGTACGACCTGATGCCCCCCGAGTTCATCGAGGAGCTGAGCAAGCTCCAGGACCAGGCCACGCCGGAGCCCTGGCCCGCCGTGAAGACGGTGCTTGCCGAGGAGCTGGGCGCGCCGCCCGAGAAGGTGTTCGCCGAGTTCGACCACAAACCGCTCGCCGCGGGCTCGATCGCCCAGGTGCACCGGGCACGGCTGCACACCGGCGAGCAGGTGGCTGTCAAGGTGCAGCGCCCCGGCGCGCGTTCCATCGTCGTCGACGACCTGGACATCCTCTACCGGTTCGCTGCCAAGGTGGAACTGCACTCCGACTGGGGCCGGAGCGTGGGGGCCATGGCCCTGGCGCAGGGCTTCGCCGTCTCGCTCCAGGAGGAACTCGACTTCCGCATCGAGGCCCGCAACACCCTGTCCGTCGGGGCCGCGATCGAGGAGTCGTCCGGCGGCGACTCCGTCATCCGGGTGCCCTCCGTCCACGAAGGACTGTGCAGCCGTCGGGTCCTGGTCACCGAGTGGATGGAGGGCATCCCGCTCAACAACGTGTCGTCCGCCCTCGACGAGCGCCGCCTCGACCGGAGTGCGTTGGCGCGCGCGATGCTGGAATGCCTGCTGGGCCAGATCATGACCAGCGGGGTGTTCCACGCCGATCCGCATCCCGGCAATCTGCTGCTGCTCGAGGACGGCCGGCTCGGCATGCTCGACTTCGGCTCGGTCGGTCGCATCGACCGCTCCCTCCGCTCCACGCTGCGCAGCATGCTCCTCGCCCTGCACCGCGGCGACCCGCCCGGCCTCTGCGACAGTCTGCTGGAACTGGTGGCGCAGCCGGAGCACATCGACGAGAGGCAACTGGAGCGGGCCCTCGGCCAGTTCCTGGCCCGCCACTTCGCACCCGGCATCAAACCGGACCGGGAGATGTTCGCGGACCTCTTCGCCATCGTCTCCCGTTACGGGATCAGTGTGCCGCCGGAGATCGCGGCCGTCTTCCGCGCCCTGGCCACCATGGAGGGCTCCCTCGACCGGCTGGTCCCCGGTTTCGACATTGTCACGGAAGCCCGTTCCTTCGCGGTCACCCAACATCTGCACAAGCTCAGGCCCGAGGTGCTCGGACGCACGCTGACCGAGGAGCTGATCAGCCTCGTGCCGATGCTGCGCCGGCTCCCCCGGCGCATCGAACGCATCGGCGGTGCGGTCGAGAGCGGCCAGCTTGCCGTAAGCGTACGGATGTTTCGCGACGCCGAGGACCGCCGGTTCGTCCGCTCCCTGGTGCACGAGGTGCTGCTGGCCTTCCTCGGCGGCGTCATCGGCCTGGTCGGCGTGCAGCTGCTGCGTACATCGGGCGGGCCGCAGATCAGCGACGGTCTGGGACTGTTCGAGCTCTTCGGCTACAACCTGCTGGTGATCAGCTGTGTGCTGGTGATGCGTGTGCTCTTCCTGATGGTCGGCGGTCAAAGACGCTGACGGCGCCCTGTCCGCGTCCCGACGAGAGCCCGGATCCCCCGCCTTGGGGGGCCGGGCTCTCGTCCGTCGTAACGCGCGTACCGGAGGCCTGGCGCCTCAGCGCTGCGCGGCCGCCTTCTGGTACGCCCTGCCGGCGAGCGGCACCACCACCAGGAGCAGTACCACCAGCACGGTCAGCGCCGTCGGAATCGGATGCTGGGCCGGGAACGCCCCTCCCGTGGCCCCCTGCTCGTTGCCGAACAGCTCCCGGCTGGCGGACACCACCGAACTCACCGGATTCCACTCCGCGATGGCGCGCAGCCAGCTCGGCAGCCCGTCCAGCGGCACGAAGGCGTTGGACAGGAACGCGAGCGGCATCATGATGACGCCGGACAGGGCGCTCACCGTCTCCACGTTGCGCAGGGTGAGCCCGATCAGCGCGCCCAGCCACGACATCGCGAAGCCCATGAGGAGCAGCAGGCCGAAGCCGGCGAGGGTCTGCAGGATGCCGTTGTGGGCCCGCCAGCCGATCAGGAAGCCGACGAGGGCCATGACCGCGCAGGTCCAGGTGACCAGCACGGCGTCCGCGACGGTGCGGCCGATGAGCACGGACGAGCGGGAGATGGGCAGCGCGCGGAAGCGGTCCACCAGACCGTTGTTCAGGTCGTTCACCACACCGACCGCGGTGGTGGTGATGTTGGCCAGCATCACCTGGGCGAAGATGCCGGCCATGATGTATTCCTTGTAGCCGCCCTGGCCCGGTACCTGCATCGCGCTGCCGAAGAGGTATCCGAAGACGATGACGAACGCGACCGGCATGACCGTGATGCCGAGCAGCTGCTCCGGCATCCGCCGGATGTGTCGCATCTGACGGCCCACAAGGGCGAATGAGTCGCTCAGTGCCTCGGTCATGCCGGTTCCTTCTCCTTCTGCTTCGAGTTGCTCACTGCGGCGACCGGTCCTTGGCCGGCCTCTTTGCCGTCGCCCGCCGTGTCGGACGCGGCGGCCCTGCCGGTCTGGCCCGTCAGCGCGAGGAACACGTCGTCGAGGGAGGAGCGGCGCACCGCGAAGTCCTCCGGCTCGATGCCAAGCGTCTCGAGCCCGGCCGCCGCGGACGCGATGGTGGCCACTCCGCCGGTGAGCGGGACGGACACGGTGCGCGTCTCGTCGTCGACGACCGGGACGGCGGGCGACACGGCGGCCAGTGTGCGGATCACCGCGGGCAGGTCGACGGCGTCGGCCACCGACACCTCGAGGCGCTCACCGCCCACCTTGCGCTTGAGCTCGTCGGGTGTGCCGTCGGCGATGACCCTGCCGTTGTCGATGACCACGATGCTGTCCGCGAGCTGGTCTGCCTCCTCCAGGTACTGGGTGGTGAGCAGCACGGTCGTGCCGCTGTCCACCTGCTCGCGGATCATCCCCCACAGGGCGAGCCGGCTCGTGAGGTCCAGCCCTGTCGTCGGCTCGTCGAGGAAGAGCACCGGCGGCCTGGCGACGAGGCTGGCGGCGAGATCGAGCCGCCGGCGCATACCGCCGGAGTAGGTCTTCGCCATCCGGTCACCGGCGTCGGTCAGCCCGAACTGCTCCAGCAGCTCGGCCGCCCGCGCCTTGGCCGCGCGGCGCCCGAGGTGCAGCAGGACTCCGATCAGCTCGATGTTCTCCCGGCCCGTCAGCCGCTCGTCCACGGCCGCGTACTGGCCGGTCAGGCCGATGTTGCGACGCACCTGGAGCGGCTGCTTCGCGAGGTCGTACCCGGCCACCGTGGCCCGGCCCTCGTCCGGTTCGAGCAGTGTGGCCAGGATCCGCACGGTCGTGGTCTTGCCCGCGCCGTTCGGGCCGAGGACCCCTAGGATCGTCCCGGCCGGGACGGAGAGATCGATACCGCTCAGCGCCTGGTGGTCGCCATAGCGCTTGCGGAGGCCTTCCGCCGTTATTGCCGTTTCCATGACGGCCCACTCCGTTTCGTTGCGTTGGTTTCGTCCGAATACGGCCGCATGTCAGCCGAGTTCGATGAGCTTCTGGTGGAGGACCCGCCCGATCTCGGCGGCGGGCTCCGGCTGCAGCAGGTGCCCGTGGTGCGCGTCCACCGGGTGGGTGCTGATGGCGCCCGCCACATGCGGCAGCCACGAGCCGACCGACTCGGCCGTCTTGCGCGCCGGGTCGTCCGTGCCGACCGTGGACACGAACAACAGCAGGTCGCCGTCGAAGCGCCGCGGCCGGTAATCGGCACTGAGCTCGTGGTTGTTGATACCGACCTGCATGAACGCCGTGATGTGGTGTTCCTCCAGGCTGCCGAGCGCGCTGTCCCGTCCACGGATGACCTCCATCACCCACTGGTGGTCGAGCGGCCCCTCCGGCAGGTCGGCCAGGTCGTGGCCGACGAAGTCGAGCAGGGTCTCCAGCACGTCCCGCTCGGTGGGGAGCGTGTAGTCGTCGCCCTCCCAGGTCTCGTCGTAAGGCGTCTGGTCGAGGTTGGCGAGGAGCGCCACCCTCTCCCCGGCTTCGGCGAGCAGGGTGGCGATCTCGTGCGCCACCAGACCGCCGAACGACCAGCCGACGAGGTGGTACGGGCCCGACGGCTGGACCGCGCGGATCTGTTCCACGTAGTCCGCCGCCATTTCCGCGACGCCGGTCGCGATCCCGCCGCGGCCCTCCAGCCCGCGGGCCTGCAGACCGTAGAGAGGGAACTCTGCCGGGATGTGCTTCAGCAGCGACGAGTAGGGCCAGGCGAGCCCGCCGGCGCCGTGCACGCAGAAGAGCGGAGGCCGCTCGCCGCCGGTGCGCAGCGGCAGCAGCACCTCGAAGCCGTCGCTGTCGGAGCCTGCCCCGAGCTTGTCCATCAGCTGGGCGACCGTGGGCGTCTCGAAGATGCCCCGGTTGCTGAGTTTGACGCCGAGGACGCTGCGGATCCGGCTCACCAGCTGGATGGAGGTGATGCTGTCGCCGCCCAGCTCGAAGAAGCTGTCGTCGACGGAGACCCTGTCCACCTTGAGCACCTCGGCGAACAGCTCGCACAGGACCTCCTCGTGCGCCGACCGCGGGCCGCGGCCGCCGACGGGGGCGTCGTGTTCGGGTGCGGGGAGGGCTTTGCGGTCGAGTTTGCCGTTGGCGGTCAGCGGGAGGGCGTCGAGGGCGACGAACGCGGAGGGCACCATGTAGTCCGGCAGAACGGCCGCGACATGCGCCCGCAGCGCCTCCGTGTCCAGGTCGGAGCCCGTGGTGGGGACGGTGTAGGCGACCAGACGCTTGATCCCCGGCTGATCCTCACGGACCACGACCGCCACCTGCGCGACCGCGGCATGAGCACCGAGCACGGTCTCGATCTCACCCAGCTCGATCCGGAACCCACGCACCTTGACCTGATCATCCGCCCGGCCCAGATACTCCAGCTCACCCTCACGCGTCCAGCGCGCCACATCCCCCGTCCGGTACATCCGCGAACCCGCCGGACCGTACGGATCGGCCACGAACCGCTCCCCGGTCAGCCCCGGCCGGCGCAGATACCCCCGCGCCAGACCCGCACCCGCGATGTACAACTCACCCGCAACACCCACAGGCACCGGCCGCAGCGCCTCGTCCAGCACATACACACGAGTGTTGGGAATGGGGGTGCCGATCGTCGGCATACCCGAACCCGCCACCAGCGGCACCGACATGGTCGCCGCGACCGTCGACTCCGTCGGACCATAGGCATTCACCATCCGCCGACCGGGAGCCCACCGGTCCACCAACTCCGCCGACGTCGCCTCACCACCCACGACCAGCGACCGGAAGAACGGATACTCCCCCGCCGGAACACTGGCCAGCGCCGCCGGCGGCACCAGAGCGTGCGACACCCGCTGCGACTCCAGCACCCCGGCCAGCACCTCACCCGCCAGCGGACCGGCAGGCGGCACCACCAAAGCGGCACCCGCCGCGAACGTCATCACCAACTCCAGCACCGACGCATCGAAACTCGGCGACGCGAACTGCAGCACACGACTGTCACCGTCAACCGCGAACCGCTCCACCTCCGCCGCCGCGAAACTCGCCAAACCCGCATGCGGAACCACCACACCCTTCGGCCGCCCCGTCGACCCCGACGTATAGATCACATACGCCGGATGGGACGGCGACACCGAAACCCGCGGACTCGACGCATCCAACGACTCGTCCAGCACCGGCAGTTCACGCA
>NZ_BMWB01000050.1 GCF_014651015.1 Streptomyces xantholiticus | reverse complement strand
AGCAGGCACCCGCGACGGCGGAGCCGCCGCCCACGCCCGACTCCGGCACGCTCGTGCCATGGGTGCTCTCCGGCAGGACCGAAGCAGCCCTGCGGGCGCAGGCCGCCCGCCTCGCCTCCTTCCTGGCGGACACCGACACCGACGGCGACGTTGCGGCCACCGCGGCCGATGCGGCGTATTCGCTGGCCACGACCAGGGCGGCCTTCGAACACCGCGCCGTCGTGGTCGCGGACACCCCCGAGGAGCTCCGGCAGGGGCTGGCCGCCGTCGCGGACGGCTCCACGCCGCCCGGCGTGGTGACCGGCACCGCACGCGCCGGCGGCAAGACCGTCTTCGTCTTCCCCGGACAGGGGTCGCAGTGGGCGGGCATGGCCGCCGAACTGCTGGAGACCTCGCAGGTCTTCCGCGACCGGATCGACGCCTGCGAGCGCGCCCTCGCGCCGCACGTGGACTGGTCGCTGACCGCGGTGCTTCGCGGCGCATCCGATGTCGAGCAGGACCGGGTCGACGTTCTGCAGCCCGTGCTGTGGGCGATGACGGTCGCGCTGGCCGAGGTGTGGCGCTCCTTCGGCGTGACCCCCGACGCGGTCGTCGGACACTCCCAGGGCGAGGTCTCCGCGGCGGTGATCGCCGGAGCGGTCTCCCTGGAGGACGCGGCGCGCATCGTGGCGCAGCGCAGCCTCGCCGTGCGCGAACTCCAGGGCCGCGGCGGCATGGTCTCGGTGACGCTCCCGGAAGAGGAAGTACAGGTACTGGTCGGCCGGTGGGCCGGCCGCCTCGACATCGGCGCCGTGAACGGGCCCGGCACCGTCGTGGTCTCCGGCGACACCGACGCCCTGGACGAACTCCTCGCGTACTGCGGGAAGGAGGGCATCCAGGCCCGCAAGGTCGCCGTCGACTACGCCGCGCACTCGCCGCAGATCGAACGGGTCGAAACGCAGGCCGGCGAGGGGTTCGCCGGTATCGGCCCCCTCCCCGGCACCGTGCCCTTCTACTCCACGGTGACGGGCGGAAAGCTGGATGCGGGCGAGCTCGGCTCCGGCTACTGGTACCGCAACATGCGGCAGACGGTGCGGTTCCACGACGCGATCCGGTCCGCCTTGGCCGACGGGCACGACGTGTTCGTCGAAGTCAGCCCGCACCCCGTGCAACTGGCCGGTATCCAGGACGCCATCGAGGCCGCCGAGGCCGAGGCCGTGGTCGTGCCGACGCTGCGCCGCGGCGACGGCGGCCGGCACCGGCTGCTGCTGTCCCTCGCCCAGGCCCACGCGCACGGCGTCGCCATCGACTGGAACGCCGTCCTGCCCGGTGCCCGCCGCGTCGACCTCCCGACGTACGCGTTCCAGCACGAGCGGTACTGGCTGGAAGCGGGCGCGCCCGCCGGCGACGTACGGGCGGCCGGACTGGACTTTGCCGACCACCCGTTCCTGGGCGCGGCGGTGGAACTGCCCGACGCCGGCGGCCACCTGCTGACCGGGTTGCTGTCGCTGCAGGCCCAGCCCTGGCTGGCCGACCATGCGGTGCTGGGCACGGTGCTGCTGCCCGGCACGGCCTTCGTCGAACTGGCCGCCCACGCCGCGGCCGAGACCGGCTGCGACCTGGTCGAGGAGCTCACCCTGCAGGCACCGCTGTTGCTGCCCGAGCACGGCGGCGTCCAGATCCAGGTCCTCGTGGGCGCCCAGGACGACTCCGGCCGCCGCCCGCTGAGCGTGCACTCGCGCGCCGGGGAAGGCCCCTGGATCCGCAACGCCACCGGAGCCCTCGCCACCGGTGGGACCCCTTCCGGGACCGACCTGAGCAGCTGGCCCCCGGCCGACGCGCGGCCGGTGGACCTGGACGGCTTCTACGACCGGCTGGCGGACCTCGGCCTGAGCTACGGCCCGCTCTTCCGGGGGCTGCGCGCCGCCTGGCGCGGCAACGACGCGGTCTACGCCGAACTGGCCGTCCCCGACGAAGCACACGCCGACGCGGACGCGTTCGGTGTGCACCCGGCCCTGCTCGACTCCGCCCTGCACGCGCTGGGCGCGGGCGGGCTCGTACCGGCAGCCGACGGGCCCCTGCTGCCCTTCGCGTGGTCCCGCGTCACGGTCCACGGAACCGGAGCGGCCGCCCTGCGGGTACGGCTCTCGCAGGCCGGCGGCCACGCGGTACGGCTGGAGGCCGCCGACGGCACGGGTCGGCCCGTCGTCTCGGTGGAATCGCTGACGCTGCGCCCGGTGTCGGCCGACCAGCTCCGTACGAGCTCCCGGGACTCCCTGTTCACCGTGGAGTGGGCGCCGCTCGCCGCGCCGTCCGAGGCGAACGGCCCGGCCGTACGCGCCTACGACGACATCGCCTTGCTCCTCCGCGCCCCGGAGACGGAGCCCGGGGCGGAGGCGGAGGTCGACGCCGTCGTCGTGCCCTGCCCCGCCGGTTCGGGCTCCGAGGCCGAGCGGGTCCGGGAGGTCCTGGCCGAGGTGCTCGGGCTGGTGCAGGTGTGGCTGGCCGAGGACCGGGCCGCCCGCCTCGTGCTCGTGACCCGGGGCGCAGTCGCCGCCGGCGACGACCCGGCACCGGCGGATCCGGCACAGGCCGCCGTGTGGGGCCTGGTGCGGTCGGCGCAGTCCGAGAACCCGGACCGCATCGTCCTCCTCGACACCGACGAGAACACCGACCGGGACACCGACTGGCAGCAGGCCGTGGCGACGGCCGTACCCCGGCTCCTCGCCTCCGAGGAGCCGCAGGCGGCCCTGCGCGGCGGCACGCTCCTTCTGCCCCGGCTCGCCAGAGCCACCGCCGACGCCCCGCAGGGCGCCCCGGACTTCGGAACCGGAACGGTGCTCCTGACCGGCGCGTCCGGCGCCCTGGGTGGACTCGTCGCCCGGCACCTGGTCGCCGAGCACGGCGTGCGCAGCCTGCTGCTGATGAGCCGGCGCGGTGCGGACGCCGAGGGTGCGGCGGAGCTCCGGGCGGAGCTCGCCGCCTCGGGGGCCGAAGTGCACTGGGCCGCCTGCGACGTGGCCGACCGCGACGCCCTCGCCGGGGCACTCGCCGGGATGCCGGTGACGGCCGTGGTCCACACGGCCGGTGTCCTCGACGACGGCGTGATCGGTTCGCTCACCCCGGAGCGCCTGGACGCGGTGCTGCGCCCCAAGGTCGACGCCGTGCTGAACCTGCACGAGCTGACGGGCGAGGTATCGGCGTTCGTCGTCTTCTCCTCGCTCGCGGGCACGCTCGGCACCCCCGGCCAGGCGAACTACGCAGCCGCCAACGCCTTCCTGGACGCCTTCGCCGGGCGCCGCCGTGCGCAGGGACTCCCCGCGGTGTCGCTGCCGTGGGGCCTGTGGCAGCGGACCGGCACCATGACCGAGGACCTCGGCGGAGTGGACCGGACCCGGCTCGCCCGCGGCGGCGTCGTGCCGCTGTCCGATGAGGACGGCCTGGAACTCCTCGACGCCGCGCTCGCGCTGGAGGAGCCCCTAGTGGTGGCGGCACGGGTGGACATCGCCGCCCTGCGGAACGCGGCCGCCCCGGTGCCGCCGCTGCTCAGGACGCTGGTCGGCGGCCGGCCGCGGCGTACGGACCGGGCAGCCGCCGTACCGCTGGCGCAGCGGGTCGCGGACCTGCCGGAGAGCGAACGCGAAGAGGTGGTGCTGGACCTGGTCCGGTCCGAGGTCGCCGCCGTCCTCGGGCACAGCTCTGCCAAGTCGGTCCAGCCCGACCAGGCTTTCGGCGACCTGGGCTTCGACTCCCTGACCGCCGTGGAGTTCCGCAGCCGGATGAACAAGGCCACCGGGCTGCGACTGCCCGCAACGCTGGTCTTCGACCACCCGACGCCGACGGCGCTCGCTCAGAGGGTGCTGAAGGACCTCCCCGGCGGCACGGGCGGGACGGTGTCGGTGTTCGACGAGATCGACCGCCTCGCCGCCGCCCTCGACGGCGCCGGAGCGGACAGCGTCGGCAACATCACCCGAATCAAGATCAACATGCGTCTCCAGGCGCTGCTCGCCCGCTGGAACGGGAACGAGCCGGCCGATCCGGGAGGCGCCGGCGGAGCCGAGGACGAAGACGACCTCAGCTCGGCGAGCGACGAGGAGCTGTACGAGCTCCTCGACGGCGAACTCGGCATCTCCTGAACTGCGCAGGCCAAAAGGGGCGGGCAACACCGATGATGAACGAAGAAAAGCTCCGGGACTACCTCAAGCGGGCCACCACCGACCTGCGCCAGGCCCGGCGGCGCGTGCGCGAACTGGAGGCCCGGGACCAGGAGCCGATCGCCATCGTGGGCATGAGCTGCCGGTTCCCCGGCGGCATCGGCTCCCCCGAGGCGCTGTGGCGGCTGCTGGCCGAGGGCGGCGACGCGATCTCGCAGTTTCCCGAGGACCGCGGCTGGGACGTCGACTCGCTCTACGACCCCGACCCCGAGCAGCCGGGCAAGGTCTACACCCGGCAGGGCGGATTCCTCCACGACGCGGCGGACTTCGACGCGGACTTCTTCGGGATCTCACCGCGCGAGGCCCTGGCGATGGACCCTCAGCAGCGGCTGCTGCTGGAGACCGCATGGGAGGCCTTCGAGCACGCGGGCATCGACCTCGCTCCCCTCAAGGGCAGCCGCACCGGCGTCTTCGCCGGCCTGATGTACCACGACTACGGCTTCACGCCCGGCGTCCTCCCCGACGGCGTCGAAGGGCTGCTCAGCACCGGCAACTCCGGCAGCGTCGCCTCCGGGCGCATCGCCTACACCTTCGGCTTCGAGGGCCCCGCGGTCACCATCGACACCGCCTGCTCGTCCTCGCTCGTCGCCCTGCACCTCGCCGTGCAGGCACTGCGCAGCGGCGAGTGCTCCATGGCGCTCGCCGGCGGTGTGACGGTCATGGCGGGTCCGAGCGCGTTCGTCGAGTTCAGCCGCCAGCGCGGCCTCGCCTCCGACGGCCGCTGCAAGTCCTTCGCGGCGGCCGCGGACGGGGCGTCATGGTCCGAAGGCGCCGGGCTGCTGCTGGTCGAGCGCCTGCGGGACGCCCGCCGGCTCGGCCACCGGGTGCTGGCTGTCGTCCGGGGCAGCGCGGTGAACCAGGACGGCGCGTCCAACGGTCTGACCGCGCCGAACGGTCCTTCGCAGCAGCGTGTGATCCTCGAGGCGCTGGCCGACGGCGGGCTGTCCGCCGAGGAGATCGACGCCGTCGAAGCACATGGCACGGGCACGAACCTCGGCGACCCGATCGAGGCGCAGGCGCTGCTGGCGACCTACGGGCAAGACCGCGAACGGCCGCTACTGCTCGGCTCGCTGAAGTCGAACATCGGCCACACGCAGGCTGCGGCGGGTGTCGCCGGCGTGATCAAGATGGTGCTGGCGATGCAGCACGGAGTGCTGCCGCGGACGCTGCACGTCGACCGGCCGACCCCGCAGGTCGACTGGTCGGCCGGCTCGGTCGAGCTGCTGACCGAGGCGGCCGCGTGGCCGGAGTCGGACCACCCGCGTCGGGCCGGGGTCTCCTCGTTCGGGATCAGCGGCACCAACGCGCACGTCATCCTTGAGCAGGCGACCGAACGGGCGGCGGAGGAACCGGCCGACGACACGGCCGGGGGTGGAGGTGCGGCGGCCGACGAGCCGCTGCGGCCGCGGACCTCGGTGCTCCCGTGGGTGCTCTCCGGGAAGACCGGCGAGGCGCTGCGCGAGCAGGCGCAGCGGCTGCTGTCGTCCGTGGACCTCGCGGCCGCGTCGCCGGCCGACGTGGGGTTCTCGCTGGCGGCCACCCGGTCGGCACTGGAGCACCGGGCTGCGGTGGTCGGCGCCGACGAGGACGAGTTGCGCGCAGGGCTGACCGCACTCGCAGCAGGCAATCCCGCGGCGCATGTGGTGACGGGGCGCGCCGATGCCGCCCGGGGCAAGGTCGGGTTCTTGTTCTCGGGGCAGGGTTCGCAGCGCCTCGGCATGGGGCGCGAGCTGTACGAGGCGTACCCCGCGTTCACCGCGGCTTATGACGAGGTGTGTGCGCGGCTGGACGCGCCGGTCGATGTCGATGCTGAAACGCTTCACCGGACCGGGTGCACCCAGCCCGCGTTGTTCGCCGTCGAGGTGGCGCTGTTCCGGCTCCTCGAATCCTGGGGCATACGGCCGGATTACGTGGCCGGTCACTCCGTGGGCGAGATCGCGGCGGCTCATGTGGCGGGCGTGCTGTCGCTCGAGGATGCGGCGAGGTTGGTGTCGGCGCGTGCTGCGTTGATGCAGGCGCTGCCTGCGGGCGGTGCGATGGTGGCGATCCAGGGCACTGAGGACGAGGTGCTCCCGCACTTGACCGGGCAGACCGGTATCGCGGCGGTCAATGGCCCGCAGTCTGTCGTGGTCTCCGGGGCGGAGGATGCGGTCGTCGAGATCGCCGAGGTGTTCGCCGGCCAGGGTCGTAAGACGTCGCGGTTGAAGGTCAGTCACGCCTTCCACTCGCCGTTGATGGATCCGATGCTGGAGGATTTCGCCGAGGTCGTCCGCGGTCTGTCCTTCAGCGAGCCCCGGATTCCGGTGGTCTCCAACCTGACCGGCCGTCTCGCCGAGCCGTACACGCCCGAATACTGGGTCCGCCACGTCCGCGAGGCCGTCCGCTTCGCCGACGGCCTGCAGACCCTGCACGACCTGGGCGTGAGCACCTTCGTGGAGGTCGGTCCCGGCGGTGTGCTGAGTGCCCTCACCCAGGCCTGCCTCGACGACGACGTCGTCACCGTCCCCGTACTGCGCACCGACCGCCCCGAACCGCAGGCCGTCACCGCCGCGCTCGCCGAACTGCACGTGCACGGCGTCTCCCCGGACTGGCAGGCGCTCTTCCCCGGCGCTCGCCGCGTCGGCCTGCCCACCTACGCCTTCCAGCGCGAGCGCTACTGGCTCGAAGGCACGGTCGCGCCCGACGTCTCCTCGGCGGGCCTGGACTCCTCCGGTCACCCCCTGCTCGGCGCGGTGGTGGAGACCGCCGGGGGACAGGACGTGCTGTTCACCGGCCGGCTGTCCCCGGCCGACACGCCCTGGATCGCGGAACACACGGTCGGCGGGGTGCCGGTGCTCCCCGCCGCCGCGTTCGTGGAACTCGCACTGGGCGCGGGCCGGCAGGCCGGGTTCCCGCATCTGGAACAGCTCGACATGGACGTCCCGCTGGTCCTGGCAGAACAGGGCGCCGTCCGCATCCAGGTCCAGGTCGGCGCGGGCGACGACACCGACCGGCGGTCGGTGAGGGTCTTCAGCCGGGCCGCCGCCGGAGGCGCCGACGAGGCGTGGGTCTGCCACGTCACCGGAGAACTCACCCGCAGTGCTCCGGCGGCGGAGTTCGATATGGTGATCTGGCCGCCGGCGGGCGCCGAGCCGGTGGACGTCGAGAACCATCCGAGCCTGCGCGCCGCCTGGCGCGCCGGGGACGAGCTGTACGCCGAGACCGCGCTGCCTCTCGCGGAGCGGGACCGGGCGGACGGCTACCGCCTGCACCCCGTACTGCTGGACGCCGTCCTGGACACCCTGGCGCTCGACGGTGCCGGCGATCCCGGCCGGGTGCTCATGCCCTACGCCTGGAGCGGCACGTCCGTGCACGCCCCGGGAGCAGCGAACGTGCGCCTACGGATCCGGCCCGCTGCCGGCGACGCGGTGGCGATCGAACTGGCCGACACCGACGGTGCTCCTGTCGCCTCGGTGGCCTCCCTGCGGACGCGGACGGTGTCTCCGCAGCAGTTGCTTGCGTCGCGCGTCGCGCAGCAGGACTGGATGTTCGAGGTCGACTGGGTCGAGCACACCGCCCCTGCTGCTTCCGCTCCCGAGGCCGAGTGGGCGGTTCTCGGCGGCGACGGCCCCTACGCCGACATCGACGCGCTCCGTGAGGCGGTCGACGACGGTGCGGCCCCGCCCGCCCATGTGCTCCTGCCCTGCGCCCCGAGCGAGAGCGGTGCCGCCTCGGCCACACGCGAGTTGCTGGCCGGTGTGCTGTCGGCCGTCCAGAAGTGGGTCGCCGACGAGCGGTTCTCCGATGCGCGGCTCGTGGTGATGACGCGCGGAGCCGTCGACCTGGACGGAGCGGCGCCGGACCTCGCACACGTCGCGGTGGTCGGCCTGGTGAAGTCGGCCCAGTCCGAGCACCCGGACCGGCTCCTGCTCGTCGACGCGGACGACTTCGTCGCGGACGGAGGTGTCGACCCCGCGCTGGTGGCGGCGCTCGCCGCCCTCGACGAGCCGCAGGCCGCAGTGCGCGACGGCAAGCTGTTCGTACCGCGCCTCGCCCGGATCGCCCCGTCAGAGGAGCCCACCGATCACGCGTGGGACCCCGAAGGGACCGTGCTGCTCACCGGCGCGACCGGTGGCCTCGGACGGTTGTTGGCGCGGCACCTCGTGGCGGAACGCGGCGCACGGAGGCTGCTCATGGTCAGCCGCCGCGGCCCCGCCGCCGAAGGCATCGGCGAAGTCGTCGCCGCCCTTTCCGAGCTCGGCGCGCACGTCGACGTGGCCGCCTGCGACATCGCGGACCGGGACGCCCTCGCGGAGCTCCTGGCCTCGGTTCCGGCCGAGCACCCGCTCGTGGCCGTGGTGCACGCGGCGGCCGCCCTGGACGACGGCGTGATCACCGCGCTGACCCCCGAGCGCCTGGACACCGTGCTGCGGCCGAAGGCCGACGGGGCGCTGCACCTGCACGAGCTGACCAAGGACCTGGACCTCTCCGCGTTCGTGCTCTTCTCCTCCCTCGCCGGAGTCCTCGGCAGCGCGGGCGCGGCGAGCTACGCAGCGGCCAACGCCTTCCTGGACGGGCTGGCGCGGCAGCGCCGGGCCGCGGGCCTGCCCGGCTCCTCGCTGGCATGGGGCCTGTGGACGGACAACGGCGGCATGGGCGACCGGATCACCGACGCCGACCGCAACCGCATGGGCCGGGCCGGAGTCGTGCCGTTCACCTCCGCGGAGGGGCTGGCACTGTTCGACGTCGCCCTCACCGCGGACCGGCCGGTGATCGTGCCGGTCCGGCTGGACGTCGCGGGGCTGCGCTCCATGGCCCGCGCCGGCATGATGCCCGCGGTCTTCCGCGGCCTCGTCGGCGACACGGGCGGCACGGCCGAGGGGGCCGCGGCCGCCGGCACCCCCGCCCTGGCCCGCCGCCTCGCCGGGATGCCGGAGGCCGACCAGGAGAAGGTGCTGCTGGACCTGGTCCGCAACCAGGCGGCCGCCGCCCTGGGCCACGCCACTGCGGCCCGGATCGAACCCACCACGGCCTTCCGGGACATCGGCTTCGACTCCCTGACCAGCGTGGAGCTCCGCAACCGGCTCAAGGCCGCGACCGGGCTCCGGCTCAAGTCCACGCTCGTCTTCGACCACCCCAACCCGGTCGCGATCGCCCGGCTCCTGCACAAGGACCTGGTCCTCGACCTCGGCGCCGCAACCCCGCCGGTGCTCGACGAACTGGACCGGCTGGAAGCCCAGCTCGCCGCGCTCGACCTGCAGGACGCGGTACGGGACAAGGTCACCGCCCGGCTCAAGGCGCTGCTCTGGAAGTGGACCGACATCCAGCAGGACACCGCGGCCAACTCCGCCGACGCCGGCCCCGGCACCGACCGCGACTTCGACCGGATCGACGCCGCCACCGACGACGAGATGTTCGACCTCATCGACCAAGAGCTCGGGTCTCTCTGACTCTTCTCACGCACTGCTACAGAGGACGTAAAACATGTCGAACGACGACAAGCTCAGGGATTACCTCAAGCGCGTGACGGTGGACCTGCGCCACACCCGCAGGCAGCTGGGTGAGCTGGAGGCGAAGGACACCGAGCCCGTCGCCGTCGTCGGGATGGCCTGCCGTTACCCGGGCGGCGTCAGCTCGCCCGAGGACCTGTGGCACCTGGTCTCCTCGGGCGGCGACGCCGTGACCGAGTTCCCCGCCGACCGCGGCTGGGACCTGGACGCGATCTACGACCCCGACCCCGGGCGGACGGGCCGGACGTACGTGCGCGAGGGCGGCTTCCTCCACGACGCCGCCGACTTCGACCCCGCGTTCTTCGGGATCTCCCCCCGCGAGGCCCTGGTCATGGACCCCCAGCAGAGGCTGCTCCTGCAGACCTCCTGGGAGGCCTTCGAACGCGCGGGCATCGACCCCGCCACCGCACGGGGCACCCGGGCCGGAGTGTTCGTCGGCACCAACGGCCAGGACCACGCCTACCTCCAGCGGCAGGGCGACAGCGACATCGAGGCCCACCTCGTCACCGCGAACACCGCGGCCGTGGTCTCCGGCCGCATCTCGTACGCCCTCGGCCTCGAAGGCCCGGCCCTCACCGTCGACACGGCCTGCTCGTCCTCGCTGGTGGCGCTCCACCTGGCCACCCAGGCGCTGCGCCGCGGCGAGTGCTCGCTCGCCCTCGCCGGCGGCGTGACCGTGATGGCCACGCCGAACACGTTCATCGCGTTCAGCGCGCAGCGTGGCCTGTCGCCCGACGGCCGCTGCCGCGCGTTCTCCTCGACCGCCGACGGCACGGGCATGTCCGAAGGAGTCGGCGTGCTCCTGCTGGAGCGGCTGTCCGACGCCCGCCGGCTAGGCCACGACGTGCTCGCCGTCATCCGCGGCAGCGCCGTCAACCAGGACGGCGCGTCCAACGGCCTGACCGCCCCGAACGGCCCGTCGCAGGTGCGCGTGATCCAGCAGGCGCTGGAGAACGCACGGCTGACCGCCTCCCAGGTCGATGCGGTGGAGGCGCACGGCACGGCCACCACCCTCGGCGACCCGATCGAGACCGACGCGCTGCTCGCCACGTACGGCCAGGAGCACTCGGGTGACCAGCCGCTGTGGCTGGGGTCCATCAAGTCCAACATCGGGCACACGCAGGCGGCTTCCGGTGTCGCCGGTGTGATCAAGATGGTGATGGCCATCCGCAACGGCGTGCTGCCGCAGACGCTGCACGTCGACGAGCCGACCACCCAGGTCGACTGGACGGCCGGCGGCGTCAGGCTGCTGACCGAGGCCGTCCCGTGGCCCGAGTCGGACCACCCCCGCCGTGCCGCCGTCTCCTCCTTCGGCGTCAGCGGCACCAACGCCCACACGATCATCGAGCAGGCCCCTGCCCTCGACGAGGAGACCATCGAGGCCACCGCCGCGGGGGCGCTGCCGTGGGTGCTCTCGGCCAAGAGCGACGCGGCGCTGCGGGCCCAGGCCGAGCGCCTGCTCGCCTTCCTGCAGAGCGGCCCCGGCCGGTCGCCGGCCGACATCGGCTTCTCCCTCGCCACGACGCGCGCCGCCTGGGACCGGCGGGCGGCCGTCGTCGGCGAGAGCCTGGAGGAATTAACCGAAGGCCTACGGTCACTGGCGTCGGGCACCCCGTCAGCGGCCGTGTTCCGGAGTACGGGCCGCCTCGGGGACAAGACCGGGTTCCTGTTCTCCGGCCAGGGCTCGCAGCGGGCCGGTATGGGACGCGAACTCTACAACGCCTTCCCGGCCTTCGCCGCGGCCTACGACGAGGTCCGCGCCCACCTCGATGTCACGCTCGACGTCGACTCCGAGGAGCTCAACCGGACCGGTTGTACTCAGCCTGCGCTGTTCGCTGTTGAGGTGGCGTTGTTCCGGCTGCTGGAGTCGTGGGGCGTGCGGCCGGATTACGTGGCGGGTCACTCCGTGGGTGAGATCGCGGCCGCTCATGTGGCCGGTGTGCTGTCGCTTGAGGATGCGGCGAGGTTGGTGTCGGCGCGTGCTGCGTTGATGCAGGCGCTGCCTGCGGGCGGTGCGATGGTTGCCGTGCAGGCGACCGAGGACGAGGTGCTGGCGCATCTCACCGAGCAGGTGGGTATCGCGGCGGTCAACGGGCCCCAGTCCGTGGTGATTTCCGGTGCCGAGGACGCGGTCACCGCGATCGCCGAGGTGTTCACCGGCCAGGGTCGTAAGACGTCCCGGCTGAAGGTCAGTCATGCGTTCCACTCGCCGTTGATGGATCCGATGCTGGAGGATTTCGCCGAGGTCGTCCGCGGTCTGTCCTTCAGCGAGCCGCTGATTCCGGTGGTCTCGAACCTGACCGGCCGTCTGGCCGAGTCGTACACGCCGGAGTACTGGGTCCGCCACGTTCGCGAGGCGGTGCGCTTCGCCGACGGTGTGCAGACCCTGCACGACCTGGGCGTGAGCACCTTCGTCGAGATCGGCCCCGGCGGCGTCCTCAGCGCCCTGGCGCAGGGCTGCCTCGACGACGACGTCGTCACCGTGCCCGTACTGCGTGCCGACCGTCCCGAGCAGCAGGCCGTCACCGCCGCGCTCGCCGAACTGCATGTGCACGGCGTCTCCCCGGACTGGAAGGCGCTCTTCCCCGGTGCACGGAAGACCGACCTGCCCACCTACGCCTTCCAGCAGCAGCGCTACTGGCTGGATGCCCCGGAGGCCGAGGCGGCCCTCGTGGACGCGGTCGACGCCGAGTTCTGGGCGAGCGTCGAGCGCGAGGACGCCGAGTCGCTCGCCGCCACGCTGGGGCTGAGCGCCGAAGAACTGGACGTCGTGGTCCCGAAGCTGTCCGCCTGGCGTCGGCAGCGGCGCGAGCAGGCCGTCGTGGACGGCTGGCGCTACCAGCTCACCTGGCAGCCGCTGAAGGGCCTGGTCTCCGGCGACCTCTCCGGCAGCACCTGGCTGTTCGCCGCGCCCGAGGGCGACGGGTGGGCCGGGACGGTCCGCGCGGCACTCGCCGGACGCGGCGCGCGCCTGATCCCGCTGACGGTCGGCGCGGACGCCGACCGCGAGTCCCTGGCCGCCGAGTTGACCCGGGGCGCGGCCGAAGCCGGATCACTTGCCGGCATCCTGTCGCTGCTCGCGATCGACGAGAACGCCCCGCCCGAGCACCCCGCGCTCTCCCGCGGCCTCGCGCAGACCGTGGCACTGGCCCAGGCGCTCGGCGATGCGGGCATCGACGCGCCGCTGTGGTGCGCCACCCGGGGCGCGGCGGTCACCGGCCGTTCGGACGACGCACCGCCCAGCGCTGTGCAGAACCAGGTGGGGGGCTTCGGCCGCGCCCTCGCCTTGGAGCACGCCCGGCGCTGGGGTGGTCTGGTCGACCTGCCGGAGACCGTCGACGACCGGGTCGCCGGCCGTCTTGCCGCGGTGCTCGGCCAGTCGGCCGAGGACCAGGTCGCGATCCGCGCCCGTGGAGTGTTCGGCCGCAGGCTGACCCGTAGCGCCGCCCGCCGCGACGGCCGGGCCGGACACCAGTGGTCGCCGCGCGGCACCGTGCTCATCACGGGTGGTACGGGGGCGCTGGGCGGGCACGTCGCCCGCTGGCTCGCCGGTGCCGGTGCCGAGCACCTGGTGCTCACCAGCCGCCGCGGCGCCGACGCCCCCGGCGCGGCTGCCCTCAAGACCGAACTGGAAGAGCTGGGAGCACGCGTCAGCCTCGCGGCGTGCGACGTCGCCGACCGCGATGCCGTGGCGGCGCTGCTCGCCGAGCACACCTTCACCTCGGTGTTCCACGCCGCGGGCGTGGAACAGTTCGCCCCCTTCGACGAGCTGACCCCGGCCGACTTCGCCCGCACGATCGCGGCGAAGGCCGGCGGTGCCGCACACCTGGACGAACTGCTGGGCGACCGGGAGTTGGACGCCTTCGTCCTCTTCTCCTCGATCGCCGGCGTGTGGGGCAGCGGACTGCAGACCGCCTACGCGGCCGCCAACTCCTTCCTCGACGGGCTCGCCGCCCGGCGGAGGGCCGAGGGCCTGACCGCCACCGCGATCGCCTGGGGCCCCTGGGCCGACGGCGGCATGGTCACCGAGGCCGACGAGGAGCACCTGCGCCGCCGCGGCGTCATCTCCCTGCCGGCCGAGCTCGCCGTGACCGCGGTCCAGCGCGCCCTGGACTGCGACGACACCGCGGCCGTTGTGGCCGACATCGACTGGGAACGGTTCATCGGACCGTTCACCCTCGGCCGCCCCAGCGCACTGCTGTCCGAGCTGCCCGAGACGCGCCGCGCCGAGTCCGCCGCGCCGGCCGCCGACGCCGCCGCGGGCACCGCACCCCTGGCTGCCCAGCTCGCCGGACTGCCGGAGGCCAAGCGCACCGAGACCCTGATCGACCTGGTCCGCGCACACGTCGCGGCCGTCCTGGGCCACGCCTCGGCGGCAGACGTCGAGCCCGACCGGGCGTTCAAGGACCTCGGCTTCGACTCCCTGACCGCCGTCGAACTCCGCAACAAGGTCAACACGGCGACCGGCCTCGCGCTGCCGCCCACACTGGTCTTCGACTACCCCAACGCCACGGCGCTCGCCCGCTTCCTGCAGCGCGAGCTTCTCGGATCACAGGCCGCCGCGCCGCAGGATCGGCACGCGGCCGCCGCCGACGACGAGCCCATCGCCATCGTGGCGATGAGCTGCCACCTGCCGGGCGGCGTCGACTCGCCCGAGGCCCTGTGGGACCTGGTGGCGTCCGGCGGTGACGCCATCTCGGAATTCCCGTCCGACCGTGGCTGGGACGTCGGCTCGCTCTACGACCCCGATCCCGAGCGCCTCGGCAAGACGTACGCGCGCGACGGCGGTTTCCTCTACGACGCCACCGACTTCGACGCCTCCTTCTTCGGCATCAGCCCCCGCGAGGCCCTGGCGATGGACCCGCAGCAGCGGCTGCTGCTGGAGACCTCCTGGGAGGCCTTCGAGCGGGCCGGGATCACCCCCGGACAGCTGCGCGGCAGCCGGACCGGCGTCTTCGTCGGCATGGCCTACCAGGGCTATGGAGCCGACGTGCGGCGGACGCCGGAAGGCGTCGAAGGACACCGGTTGGTCGGCGGCGCGTCCAGCGTCGTCTCCGGGCGGGTGGCCTACACCTTCGGTCTCGAAGGCCCCGCCGTCACGATCGACACGGCGTGCTCGTCGTCGCTCGTCGCCCTTCACCTGGCCGTCCAGTCGTTGCGCAACGGTGAGTGCACCATGGCCCTGGCCGGCGGCGTCACCGTCATGGCCGGCCCGACGGTCTTCGTGGAGTTCAGCCGCCAGCGCGGGC
>NZ_BMWB01000049.1 GCF_014651015.1 Streptomyces xantholiticus | reverse complement strand
TCGGTGGCGTGATCAAGATGGTGATGGCGATGCGGCACGGTCTGCTGCCGCAGACCCTGCACGTGGACGAGCCGACGCCGCATGTGGACTGGTCGGCAGGCGCGGTGCGGCTGCTCACCGAGGCGGTGGAGTGGCCCGCGGGTGACGCGCCGCGCCGCGCGGCGGTGTCCTCGTTCGGTGTGAGCGGTACGAATGCGCACGTGATCGTCGAGCAGGCGCCTGCTGGAGCCGAGCAGTCCCCGACGCCGACCTCGGATGCGGTGGTGCCGTGGGTGCTGTCGGCAAGGAGTGAGGCGGCGCTGCGGGACCAGGCGGGTCGGCTGCTGTCCTTCATGGACGCGGAGGGTGCCGGTGCTGGGCCGGCTGATGTCGGGTTCTCGCTGGCCACGTCGCGTGCGGTGCTGGAGCGTCGCGCGGTGGTCGTGGGTGAGGACGTTGCCGAGTTGCGGCAGGGGCTGGAGGCGATTGCTTCCGGTGCTGCTCCGGTGGGCGGTGCTAGGGGCGGCAAGGCCGGGTTCTTGTTCTCGGGTCAGGGTTCGCAGCGGTTGGGGATGGGGCGCGAGCTGTACGAGGCGTACCCGGTGTTCGCTTCGGCTTACGACGAGGTCCGCGCCCACCTCGATGTCACGCTCGACGTCGACTCCGAGGAGCTGAACCGGACCGGTTGTACTCAGCCTGCGCTGTTCGCTGTTGAGGTGGCGTTGTTCCGGCTGCTGGAGTCGTGGGGTATCCGGCCGGATTACGTGGCGGGTCACTCCGTGGGTGAGATCGCGGCCGCTCATGTGGCTGGGGTGCTGTCGCTTGAGGATGCGGCGAGGTTGGTGTCGGCGCGTGCTGCGTTGATGCAGGCGCTGCCTGCGGGCGGTGCGATGGTTGCCGTGCAGGCGACCGAGGACGAGGTGCTGGCGCATCTCACCGAGCAGGTGGGTATCGCGGCGGTCAACGGCCCGCGGTCCGTGGTGATTTCCGGCGTCGAGGACGCGGTCGCCGAGGTTGCCGAGGTGTTCGCCGGTCGGGGTCGTAAGACGTCGCGGTTGAAGGTCAGTCACGCGTTTCACTCGCCGTTGATGGATCCGATGCTGGAGGATTTCGCCGAGGTCGTCCGCGGTCTGTCCTTCAGCGAGCCGCTGATTCCGGTGGTGTCGAACCTGACCGGCCGTCTGGCCGAGGCGTACACGCCGGAGTACTGGGTCCGGCACGTCCGCGAGGCCGTCCGCTTCGCCGACGGTGTGCAGACCCTGCACGACCTGGGCGTGAGCACCTTCGTCGAGATCGGCCCCGGCGGCGTCCTCAGCGCCCTCACCCAGGCCTGCCTCGACGACGACGTCGTCACCGTCCCCGTACTGCGCACCGACCGCCCCGAGCGGTACGCGATCGTCACCGCCGTCGGCCGGCTCCACACCCACGGCGTCTCCCCCGACTGGCAGGCGCTCTTCCCCGGCGCTCGCCGCGTCGACCTGCCCACCTACGCCTTCCAGCGCGAGCGCCACTGGCTCGATGTACCCCAAGCACCCGGTGACGTCCGGGCTGCGGGTCTGGGGGCGGCCGACCACCCGCTGCTCGGTGCCGCGATCGCGACCGCCGACAGTGAAGGGGTCCTGCTCACCGGGCTGTTCTCCCTCGACTCCCACCCGTGGCTTTCCGACCACGCCGTGAACGGGACCGTTCTGCTGCCCGGCACCGCGTTCGTCGAACTGGCGGTCCGGGCGGGCGACGAGGTCGGCTGCGGATGGATCGAAGACCTCACCCTGGAACTTCCGCTGGTCGTGCCCGAGCGCGGCGGCGTCACCCTGCAGGTGGCGGTCGGACCGGAGGACGAGTCCGGCCGGCGGCGGCTGAGCGTGCACTCGCGCGTCGCAGACGGTTCCTGGGTGCGGCACGCGACCGGTGTGCTGTCCTCGGCAGAGGCGCCGCCCGCGGCGGACATCGGCGCATGGCCGCCCGTGGGCGCGGAGGCCGTCGACCTGACGGCGTTCTACGAAGGCATGGCTGCTGCGGGCATGGACTACGGTCCGGTCTTCCAGGGCCTGCGGTCCGTGTGGCGCGGCGGGGACGACGTCTTCGCCGAGGTGGAACTGCCGGAGGAATCGGCAGCCGACGCGGCTTCGTTCGCCCTGCACCCGGCGCTGCTGGACGCCGCTCTGCACGCCCTGGCCGCCGGTGGGCTGGTCTCGCTGGACGACGGCCCGGCCCTGCCGTTCGCATGGTCCGGCGTCGCCGTTCAGGCGGCCGGTGCGGCCATGCTGCGGGTGAAGCTGTCGCGGACGGGCACCGGTTCGATGACTCTGGTCGTGGTCGATGGCGCCGGTGATCCGGTGGCCTCGATCGAGTCGCTGTCGCTGCGGGCCGTATCGGCGGAGCAACTGCGCGGTGCAGGTGACGGCAGCCCGCTGTTCGGGCTGGAGTGGATGCCGTTCGCGCTGCCCGCCGCCTCCGACGTGCTGGTGATCGAGTCCGTCGCGGACTTCGACGCACTGCGGGAGTCGGAAGGGCCATCCGACGTCGTAGTCGTCCCGTGCCCGACAGGCTCCGACACGGACGCCAACACGAACGCGAACGCGAACGCGAACGCGAACGCGGACACGGCCACGGACACGGCCACGGACACGGCCACCCAGGTCCATGAAGTCACCAATGCCGTGCTGGAGCTGGTGCAGTGGTGGCTGGCGGAGGATCGTCCGGCGCGGCTGGCGCTGGTGACCCGCCCCGGAGATCTGGCCCACGCTGCGGTGTGGGGGCTCGTACGGTCTGCACAGTCGGAGAACCCGGACCGGATCGTGCTGGTGGAGGCCGTGGACACCGAGGAAGCAGTCCGCGTGCTGCCTGCCGCGCTCGCTTCCGGTGAGCCGCAGTTCGCGGTGCGCGGCCAGGACGTCCTCGTACCGCGCCTGGTGAAGGCCACCGGGGCAGCCGCCGGCACGCCGGACTTCGGTGCCGGTCCTGTCCTGCTGACCGGTGCGTCCGGTGCGCTGGGCGGAATCGTCGCCCGGCACCTGGTCTCCGCCCACGGCGTACGCAGTCTGCTGCTGCTCAGCCGGCGCGGCGCGGAAGCCCCCGGCGCGGTCGAGCTGGAGGCCGAGCTGGCCGCATGGGGCGCCGAGGTGCGCTGGGCGGCCTGCGACGCGGCCGACCGGACCGCCCTCGCCGCGGTGCTGGCCGAGACGCCGGTGACGGCCGTCGTGCACACGGCCGGCGTCCTCGACGACGGCGTGATCGCCGCTCTGACCCCGGAGCGCATGGACGCGGTGCTGCGCCCGAAGGTCGACGCCGTACTGAACCTCCACGAGCTGACGAGCGACCTCTCGGCGTTCGTGATCTTCTCGTCGGTGTCCGGAGCCCTGGGCAGCGCCGGGCAGGGGAACTACGCCGCGGCGAACACCTTCCTCGACGCCTTCGCCGAATCCCGCCGCGCCCAGGGCCTCCCCGCGACCTCGCTGGCCTGGGGCCTCTGGGAGCAGGACAGCGGCATGACCGGCCGGCTCGACCAGGCGGACCGCACCCGGCTCAAGCGGGTGGGCCTGGCCCCGATGACCGTCGACGAAGGACTGCGGCTGCTCGACGCGGCGCTTGCCGTGGACCGGGCGACCGTCGCCCCACTGCGGCTGGATCTCGGCGGCCTGCAGGGCACGGTGCCGTCGGTTCTGCGCGGGCTGCGAGGCCCCGTACGGGGCCTCGCGCGGCGGGCGGCGCAGACGGCACCGAAGGGAACGCTGGGCCGGCGGCTGGCCGCGCTGCCGGAGGCCGAGCGCGAGAAGGTGGTGCTGGACCTCGTCCGTACCGAGGTCGCCGCCGTGCTCGGGCACGCCTCCGTCCAGGCCGTTCAGCCGGAACACGCCTTCCAGGACGCCGGATTCGACTCGCTCACCTCGGTGGAACTGCGCAACCGCCTGAACACGGCGACCGGACTGCGGCTCCCCGCGACCATGGTCTTCGACCACCCGACGCCCGCCGCGCTCTCCCGCTTCCTGCTGGCCGAGACGCTGGGTGTCCAGGAGCAGTCCGAGGCCGCGGTCGCCGCGGTCGCCGGGACGGACGAGCCGATCGCGATCGTGGGCATGGCCTGCCGGTTCCCCGGTGACGTGCGGTCGCCCGAGGACCTGTGGCGCCTCGTCGCGTCCGGTGGCGACGGGATCTCCGGGTTCCCCGAGGACCGCGGCTGGGACGTCGAGAACCTCTACGACCCCGACCCCGACCGCTCCGGCAAGTCCTATGTGCGCCACGGCGGTTTCCTCCATGAGGCGGCCGAGTTCGACCCGGCCTTCTTCGGGATCTCGCCGCGTGAGGCGCTGGCGATGGACCCGCAGCAGCGGCTGCTGCTGGAGACGTCGTGGGAGGCGTTCGAGCGGGCCGGTATCGATCCGGTCTCGGTGCGGGGGAGCAGGACCGGTGTCTTCGCCGGCGTGATGTACCACGACTACGGCGGGCGGGTGAAGACGGCCCCGGACGGCATGGACGCCTACCTGGGCAGCGGCAGCGCGGGCAGCGTCGCTTCGGGCCGCGTCTCGTACACGTTCGGGCTTGAGGGGCCTGCGGTCACGGTCGACACGGCGTGCTCGTCTTCCCTGGTGGCACTCCACCTGGCGACTCAGGCGCTTCGGAGCGGCGAGTGCTCGATGGCCCTGGTCGGCGGCGTCACCGTCATGGCGACTCCCTCGACGTTCGTGGAGTTCAGCCGTCAGCGCGGTCTGTCGGCGGACGGCAGGTGCAAGGCGTTCGCGGCCGGTGCGGACGGTACGGGCTGGGCCGAGGGCGCGGGCGTGCTGCTGGTGGAGCGGTTGTCGGATGCCCGGCGAAACGGGCACAAGGTGCTGGCGGTGGTCCGCGGCACGGCGGTGAACCAGGACGGTGCGTCGAACGGTCTGACCGCGCCGAACGGTCCTTCCCAGCAGCGTGTCATCCGGCAGGCCCTCGCGAACGCGGGCCTGTCCTCGGACCAGGTCGACGCGGTGGAGGCGCACGGCACGGGCACGCGGCTCGGCGACCCGATCGAGGCGCAGGCGCTGATCGCCACGTACGGCCGGGAGCGGCCGGAGGGACGGCCGCTGTGGCTGGGCTCGCTGAAGTCCAACATCGGCCACTCGCAGGCCGCTGCCGGTGTCGGTGGCGTGATCAAGATGGTGATGGCGATGCGGCACGGTCTGCTGCCGCAGACCCTGCACGTGGATGAGCCGACGCCGCATGTGGACTGGTCGGCAGGCGCGGTGCGGCTGCTCACCGAGGCGGTGGAGTGGCCCGCGGGTGACGCGCCGCGCCGCGCGGCGGTGTCGTCGTTCGGCATCAGCGGAACCAATGCGCACGTGATCGTCGAGCAGGCGCCTGCTGCAGCCGAGCCGTCCCCGACGCCGGCCTCGGATGCGGTGGTGCCGTGGGTGCTGTCGGGCAGGACCGGGGCGGCGCTGCGGGCACAGGCGGAGCGCCTGCTGTCCCTCTCGGACGTGGATACGGATACGGATCTGCAGTCGGCCGACATCGGCTACTCGCTCGCCACCACACGCTCGTCGATGGAGCACCGAGCTGCCGTGGTGGGTGCGAGCCGGGACGAACTCCTGGGAGGGCTCCGTGCGCTGGCCGCAGGATCCCCGTCCGCCCGGGTCGTCGTGGGCGAGCCGGGCGCCGGGGGCAAGGTCGGGTTCTTGTTCTCGGGGCAGGGTTCGCAGCGGTTGGGGATGGGGCGCGAGCTGTACGAGGCGTACCCCGCGTTCACCGCGGCTTATGACGAGGTGTGTGCGCGGCTGGACGCGCCGGTCGATGTCGACTCCGAGGAGCTGAACCGGACCGGCTGTACTCAGCCTGCGCTGTTCGCTGTTGAGGTGGCGCTGTTCCGGCTGCTGGAGTCGTGGGGTATCCGGCCGGATTACGTGGCGGGTCACTCCGTTGGTGAGATCGCGGCCGCTCATGTGGCTGGGGTGCTGTCGCTTGAGGATGCGGCGAGGTTGGTGTCGGCGCGTGCTGCGTTGATGCAGGCGCTGCCTGCGGGCGGTGCGATGGTTGCCGTGCAGGCGACCGAGGACGAGGTGCTGGCGCACCTCACCGAGCGGGTGGGTGTCGCGGCGGTCAACGGGCCCCAGTCCGTAGTGATTTCGGGTGCCGAGGACGCCGTGCTGGCGATCGCCGCGGTCTTCACGCAGCAGGGTCGTAAGACGTCGCGGTTGAAGGTCAGTCATGCGTTCCACTCGCCGTTGATGGATCCGATGCTGGAGGATTTCGCCGAGGTCGTCCGCGGTCTGTCCTTCAGCGAGCCGCTGATTCCGGTGGTCTCGAACCTGACCGGCCGTCTGGCCGAGGCGTACACGCCGGAGTACTGGGTCCGCCACGTCCGCGAGGCCGTCCGCTTCGCCGACGGCGTGCAAACCCTGCACGACCTGGGCGTGAGCACCTTCGTCGAGATCGGCCCCGGCGGCGTCCTCAGCGCCCTCACCCAGGGCTGCCTCGACGACGACGTCGTCACCGTGCCCGTACTGCGTGCCGACCGCCCCGAGCAGCAGGCCGTCACCGCCGCGCTCGCCGAACTGCACGTGCACGGCGTCTCCCCGGACTGGCAGGCGCTCTTCCCCGGCGCTCGCCGCGTCGACCTGCCCACCTACGCCTTCCAGTACGAGCGTTTCTGGCTCGAAGTGCCCGAGGAGTTCACCGCCAGTGCTGCCGCCACCGGACTCGGGCTGGGTGCGGCCGAGCACCCGTTGGCTGGTGCGGCGGTCCCGCTGCCGGGCGCCGGCGGCTTCCTGGTCACCGGGCGGCTCTCGCTCAAGACCCACCCCTGGCTCGCCGACCACACGGTCATGGGCAGCGTGCTGCTGCCGGGTACCGCGCTCGTCGAGCTGGCGGTGCGCGCGGGCGACGAGGCCGGTTGTGCGCAGATCGAGGAACTGACGCTGGAAGCGCCGCTGATCGTCCCGGAGCGCGGCGGTGTGGCCGTGCAGGTGTGGGTCGGTGCCGAGGAAGAGGAGCCGGGCAGGCGCGCGCTGAGCGTGCACTCGCGACTGGACGACGCTCCGGACGACGCGCCGTGGATACGGCACGCGGTCGGCTTCCTGACGGACGCACTGCCCGAGCAGCCGCACGGTGCGGACATCGGCGCGTGGCCGCCGGTGGGCGCGGAGGCCGTCGACCTGACGGCGTTCTACGAGGGCCTGGCCGAACTCGGGCTGGGCTACGGCCGGGTCTTCCAGGGTCTGCGGTCGGTGTGGCGCAGCGGGGATGACGTCCTCGCCGAGGTCGCCCTGCCGGAGGGCACGGAGGCGGGCTCGTTCGCCGTGCATCCGGCGCTGCTGGACGCGGCGCTGCATGCGATCGGCGCGGGCGGGCTCGTCCCCCTCGACGACGGGCCGCTGCTGCCCTTCGCCTGGTCCGGGGTGAGTGTCCGGGCCGCCGGGGCGTCGGCGCTGCGGGTCAAGGTCTCGCGGACGGGCACCGACGCGGTGTCGCTGACCGTGGCGGATGCCGCAGGTGGCCTGGTGGCCACGGTCGGCTCGTTGTCGCTGCGGCCGGTGTCGCGGGAACAGCTGCTCAAGGCGGCCGGCTCCGGCAGGCGTGCCGACGACTCGCTGTTCGGCCTGGCCTGGCAGCCGGTGACCCTCACCGAGGCTGCCGGCGGGCTCGACGCACGGAGTTACGCGGACCTGGCCGCTCTGTCCGCCGAACCGGTCCTTCCCGACGTCGCGGTCGTGCCGTGCCGGGCAGGGTCCGGTCAGCACTCCGCGGAGCAGGTGCACGGCATCGCGAGTGAGGTTCTGGAGCTGGTGCAGTGGTGGCTGGCGGAGGATCGTCCTGCGCGGCTGGCGCTGGTGACCCGTCCGGGCGACCTGGCTCACGCTGCGGTGTGGGGGCTCGTACGGTCTGCACAGTCGGAGAACCCGGACCGCATCGTGCTGGTGGAGGCTGAGGACGTCGAGACGGCGGTCCGCGTGCTGCCTGCCGCGGTCGCTTCCGGTGAGCCGCAGTTCGCGGTACGCGGCCGGCACGTCCTCGTGCCGCGCCTGACGAAGGCCACCGACGCCGTTGCCGACGCCGTTGCCGACGCCGTCACCGATGCTGCCACCGGCCGGCCGGATCTCGCCGACGGCACCGTCCTCGTGACCGGCGCCTCCGGCTCGCTGGGCACGCTCGTCGCCCGGCACCTGGTGTCCGAGCACAAGGTGCGCCGGCTCCTGCTGGCGAGCCGCCGGGGCGCGGAGGCCCCCGGTGCCGCCGAGCTGGAGGCCGAACTGACCGCCTGGGGCGCCGAGGTGCGCTGGGCGGCCTGTGACGTTGCGGACCGGGACGCCGTCTCCGGAATTCTGGACCGGCTCGCGCTCGAAGGCCATCCGCTGTCGGCCGTCGTGCACACCGCGGGTGTTCTCGACGACGGGGTCGTCGCCTCGGTCACACCGGAAAGGATGAGGGAGGTCTTCCGGCCCAAGGTGGACGCCGTGCTGAATCTGCACGAGTGCACCCTGGAAACGGACCTGGCCGCCTTCGTGGTGTTCTCATCCGTCGCCGGAATCGTCGGCAGCGCCGGTCAGGCGAGCTACGCCGCGGCGAATTCCTTCCTCGACGCCTTCTCGTCGTACCGCCGCCGTGCGGGCCTGCCCGCGCTTTCACTGGCCTGGGGCGTGTGGGAGCAGTCCGGTGCGATGACGGACGGTCTCGCCGAGGCCGACCGGGCGCGGATGGCGCGCAGCGGTGTGCTGCCGCTGCCGCCGGAGGAGGGGCTGCGGCTCTTCGACGCGGCACTGGCTTCGGACGAGGCGGTGCTCGCCCCGGTCCGCATCGACACCGGTGCGCTGCGCGCCGGTGAAGCGCCGGCGGTGTTGCGTGCTCTCGTGCCGGCCACGGCCCGCAGGACCGCGCAGGCCGCTGCCGTGCCCTCCGCGTCCTCGCTGGCCGACCGCCTCGCGGGGCTGCCGGAAGCCGAGCGGGACAAGGCCGTGCAGGACCTGGTCCGGGCCGAGGTGGCCGCGGTCCTGGGCCACGCGTCGGCCCACACGGTCCGGCCGGAACACGCCTTCCAGGACCTCGGATTCGACTCCCTCACGGCCGTCGAACTGCGCAACCGGCTGGACAAGGTCACCGGGCTGCGGTTCCCCGCGACGCTGGTCTTCGACTATCCGACACCCGCACTCCTCGCCCGTCACGTGCTCACACAGACGGCCGGGGCGGCCGAACCAGCCCTAGTGGATTCCCTACTTGCTGACCTGGACAGGGTCGAACAAGAATTGGTCACAAAGTTGTCAGGGAGCGAAGCTCGCGACCGGGTCCTCTCAAAGCTCCAGGTGGTATTGGCGATTGCCGGTGAATCCAGCAAGGCGTCGGTACCGGAAGTCCATGGGCCGGGCAGTGATCTGGAATCGGCCACGGACGACGAAGTATTTGATCTGCTCGGCAAGGAATTCGGGATCTCGTGACCGTTCCGGTTCCGGTGCGTCCCGGGGCCCCTCGCCGAATTCCGTTAAGTGTTTGCAAGGGGGAGGGACGATTCCGGTGGCGAACGAGGACAAGCTCCGCTATTTCCTGAAGCGAGTCACCGCAGATCTCCAGGAGACCCGGCGGCGCCTTCGTGACTACGAGGACGCCGCCGGGGAGCCGGTGGCCATCATCGGGATGAGCTGCCGCTATCCGGGCGGCGTCAACTCGCCCGAGGATCTGTGGGAGCTGGTCGCCGGCGGCCGGGACACCGTCTCGCAGTTCCCGGCCGACCGCGGCTGGGACCTGGACGCGCTCTACGACCCGGACCCGGAGAACCGCGGGACCAGCTACGCCCGCGAGGGCGCGTTCCTGCGCGACCTGGCACAGTTCGACGCCGGCCTCTTCGGGATCTCGCCCCGTGAGGCGCTGGCGATGGACCCGCAGCAGCGGCTGCTGCTGGAGACGTCCTGGGAACTCTTCGAGCGGGCCGGTATCGACGCCGCCTCGCTGGCGGGAAGCAGGACCGGCGTGTTCGCCGGAGTGATGAACCACGAGTTCCTCGCCGCCCTGCAGAACTCCCAGGAAGACCTGGAGGGTTACCTGGGCACGGGCACCTCGGGCAGCGTCGCCTCCGGCCGGCTGGCCTACACCTTCGGCCTCGAAGGCCCCGCTGTCACGGTCGACACGGCCTGCTCGTCCTCCCTGGTCGCCCTGCACCTGGCCGTCCAGTCGCTGCGCAACGGCGAGTGCTCGCTGGCCGTTGCGGGCGGCGTCACCGCGATGGTCGGCCCCGCCACCTTCGTCGGCTTCAGCCGCCAGCGCGGCCTCGCACCCGACGGCCGCTGCAAGGCGTTCGCCGCCGGTGCCGACGGCACCGGCTGGGGCGAGGGCGCCGGACTGCTGCTGGTCGAGCGCCTCTCGGACGCCCGCCGCAACGGGCACGAGGTGCTCGCGGTCGTACGGGGCTCCGCCGTCAACCAGGACGGCGCCTCCAACGGCCTGACCGCCCCCAACGGCCCCTCCCAGCAGCGGGTGATCCGCCAGGCCCTGGCCGCTGCCCGGCTGACCACCGCACAGGTCGACGCGGTGGAGGCGCACGGCACGGGCACGCGGCTCGGTGACCCGATCGAGGCACAGGCGCTGCTCGCGACGTACGGGCACGGCCGCCCCGACGACAAGCCGCTGTGGCTGGGCTCCATCAAGTCCAACATCAGCCACACGCAGGCCGCGGCCGGTGTGGCAGGCATCATCAAGATGGTCATGGCCATGCGCCACGGCGAACTGCCGCGCACGCTGCACGTCGACGCGCCGTCCCCGCACGTCGACTGGTCGGCGGGCGCCGTACGGCTGCTGACCGAGCCCACCCCCTGGCCGGCTTCCGACCAGCCGCGGCGGGCCGGCATCTCCTCCTTCGGGATCAGCGGCACCAACGCGCACACGATCATCGAGGAAGCTCCGTCGGCCGACGCGTTCACCCAGGACGCGGAGGCCCCAACGACCCCGGAGGCCTCGGAGGAAGGCGCGGAGAACACCGAAGCCGTCGCCGTCGAGGCCGCACTCCCGGCCGAGGGCGGGCCGGTGCCGTGGGTGATCTCCGGCAAGAGCGAAGCAGCCCTGCGCGCCCAGGCCGAACGCCTGCTGTCCCGTACCGACACCGATGCCTCACCGCTGGACGTGGCGTTCTCGCTCGCCACGACGCGCACGGCCCTGGAGCACCGCGCTGTGGTGCAGGGCGAGACACCCGCGGAGCTCGCCGAGGGGCTGCGGGCCGTGGCCGCCGGGTCCCCGGCCCCGGGCGTGGCGCGCGGCGACTCCGGCACCGGCGGGCGCGTCGGGTTCCTCTTCTCCGGCCAGGGCTCCCAACGCCTGGGCATGGGGCGCGAACTGTACGCGTCCTACCCGGCATTTGCCGCCGCGTACGACGAGGTCTGCGCACTCCTCGACGCCGCGATCGACGTCGACTCGGAGGAGCTGCACCTCACGGGTGCCGCCCAGCCCGCGCTGTTCGCCGTCGAGGTGGCGCTGTTCCGGCTCCTCGAATCGTGGGGCATGCGGCCCGACTATGTGGCCGGTCACTCGGTCGGTGAGATCGCGGCCGCTCATGTGGCCGGAGTGCTGTCCCTGCAGGACGCGGCGAAGCTGGTGTCCGCCCGTGCTGCGCTGATGCAGGCGCTGCCCACGGGCGGGGCCATGCTCGCGGTGCAGGCGACCGAGGACGAAGTGCTGCCGCACCTCACCGAGCAGGTCGGCATTGCGGCGATCAACGGACCGCAGTCCGTCGTCGTCTCCGGCGCCGAGGACGCTGCCATCGCGATCGGCGAGAACTTCAAGCAGCAGGGCCGTAAGACGTCCCGCCTGAAGGTCAGCCACGCCTTCCACTCGCCTCTCATGGACCCCATGCTGGAGGAGTTCGCGCAGGTCGTGCATGGACTGACCTACCAGAAGCCGCAGCTCCCGGTCGTCTCCAACGTCACGGGCCGGTTGGTCGACGCCTACACCGCCGACTACTGGGTCCGCCACGTCCGTGCGGCGGTGCGCTTCGCCGACGGCGTGCAGACCCTGCACGACCTGGGTGTGACGACTTTCGTGGAGATCGGACCCGGCGGCGTCCTCAGTGCGCTCACCCAGGGCTGCCTGGACGGCGATGTCGTCACCGTGCCCGTCCTGCGCGCCGACCGCCCCGAGCGGGCCGCACTCGTCGCCGCGGTCTCCGAACTGCACGCGCACGGCGTCTCGCCGGACTGGCACGCCTTCTTTCCCGGCGCCCGGCGCGTGGAACTGCCCACCTATGCCTTCCAGTACGAGCGCTACTGGCTCGACGCCTCCCCGGCCGCGCCCGGCGACGTGCGCGCCGCCGGCCTGGGCTCCACCGACCACCCGCTGCTGGGCGCCGCCGTCTCTCTCGCCGGTGGCGACGAGCGGCTGCTGACCGGCCGGCTGTCCCTGCGCACGCACCCGTGGCTGAGCGACCACGCCGTGCTCGGAAGCGTGCTGCTGCCAGGCACCGCATTCGTCGAACTGGCCGTGCGTGCCGCGGACGAAGCCGGCTGCGCATTCCTCGAGGACCTCACCCTCGAAGCGCCCCTGGTGGTGCCCGAGCAGGGCGGCGTCGCCGTCCAGGTCTGGGTCGGCGCGGCCGACGGCTCCGGCCGCAGGCCGCTGACCGTGCACTCCCGCCTCGAGGACGACACCGACCTGCCGTGGGTGCGGCACGCGACCGGCTTCGTCACCGAAGAGGCGGGCGCCCCGGAAGCCGGCCAGGCGCTCACGGCGTGGCCGCCGGCGGGCTCCGAGCCGGTCGACCTCGACGGCTTCTACGACCGGCTGGCCGGCCTCGGCCTGGCCTACGGCCCGGCGTTCCGCGGCCTGCGGAGCGCCTGGCGCGCGGGCGACGAGGTCTTCGCCGAGGTCGCCCTCCCCGACGGCACGGACACGGGCTCCTTCCTCCTGCCCCCGGCGCTGCTGGACGCGGCGCTGCACGCTATCGGCGCGGGCGGCGCGGAGGGCTCCCTGGTGCCCCAAGCGGACGGGCCGCTCCTGCCGTTCGCCTGGTCCGGCGTGTCCGTGCGCGCCACGGGTGCGTCCACCGTACGGGTGCGACTGTCGTTGGCCGGTACGGACACGGTGTCCTTGCTCGTCGCCGACGCCGCCGGCGAACCGGTGGCGTCCGTGGAGTCGCTGACGCTGCGCGCGATCTCGGCCGACCAGCTCCGCAAGCGCTCCGGCGACGCGATGTTCGCGATCGAGTGGGCGCCGCTGACCCTGCCGTCCGGCGACGCGGAGGGGACGACGGTCGCGTACGCCCCGGACACCGCCGCCGCACTGGCCGGCGTCGACGCGCCGTCGCAGCCGGATGTGGTCGTGGTCCCGTGCCCCGACGGCCCGGAAGGGGCGCCCGAGGGCGAGCGGGTGCGCGCGGTCACCGCCGAGGTGCTGCAGCTGATCCAGCGGTGGTTCGCCGAGGACCGGACGCCGCGCCTCGTGCTGGTGGCGCGCTGCGACGACCTCGCCCACGCCGCCGCGGGCGGACTGGTGCGCTCGGCCCAGGCGGAGAACCCCGGCCGGATCGTGCTGCTCGAAACCGACCGCCCGGACGACGCGGCCGAACTCGTGCCCGGCGTCGTGCGCTCCGGCGAACCCCACGTCTTCGTGCGCGAGGGAGAGAGCCGCGCACCGCGCCTGGCCCGCGCCGCCCTCCCGGCAGCGGAGGACGCCGCCTCCTCCCTCACCGAGAACGCGGCCTCGAGCCTCGGCACCGTGCTGCTCACCGGCGCCTCGGGCGCGCTCGGCGGAACCCTCGCCCGGCACCTCGTGACCGGACACGGCGTGCGCCGTCTACTGCTCGTCAGCCGCCGCGGCGCGGACGCCCCGGGCGCCGCGGCCCTGGAGGCCGAACTCACCGCGCTCGGCGCCGAGGCGACGTGGGCCGCCTGCGACCTCGCCGACCGCGACGCCGTCGCCCGGCTGCTGGCCGGAACGCGGGTCGACTCCGTCGTGCACACCGCCGGCGTGCTCGACGACGGCGTGATCGTCGCGCTGACCGCGGAGCGCATGGACGCCGTCCTGAAGCCCAAGGCCGACGCCGTGCTCAACCTGCACGAGCTCGCCGGCGAAGACACGACCTTCGTGCTGTTCTCGTCCGCCGCGGGCGTCTTCGGCAGTCCCGGCCAGGGCAACTACGCCGCGGCCAACGCCTTCCTCGACGCCTTCGCCCGGCACCGCCGCGCCCAGGGCCGGCCCACGGTCTCGCTGGCGTGGGGCCTGTGGGAGCAGGAAGGCGCCATGGCCGACGCCCTCGACGAGGCGGGCAGGTCGCGGATGGCACGCTCCGGCGTACTGCCGCTCTCCACCGAGGAGGGCCTGCGGCTGTTCGACGCGGCGCTCGCCTCGGACGAGCCCGTGCTCGTACCGGTCCGCCTCGACACCACCGCCCTGCGGAACCAGGCGGCCGGAGCCGTACCGGCACTGCTGCGCGGACTCATACGCGTCACCACGCGCGGCACCGCCCAAGGCGCCACCGACGGATCACTGGCCGACCGCCTCGCCGGGCTGGCCCGGGACGAGCGCGAGGAGGCAGTCCTGGAACTGGTCCGGTCCGAGGTCGCCGCCGTGCTCGGGCACTCCTCGCCCCGGGCCGTCAGGCCCGCGCACGCCTTCCAGGACCTGGGCTTCGACTCCCTGACGGCCGTCGAATTGCGCAACCGGCTGTCCACGGCCACCGGTCTGCGTCTGCCCGCCACCCTCGTCTTCGACCACCCCACGCCCGTCGCCCTGGCCCGGCACATCGGCACCGAGCTGCTCGGGGAGGTCCCGGGGGCGACGGCCGCGGTCACCGCGCGGCAGACCGCGGCCAACGTCGACGAGCCGATCGCCATCGTCGGCATGAGCTGCCGCCTCCCGGGCGGGGTGCGCTCGCCGGAGGACCTGTGGCGGCTGGTGGCCTCCGGCCGGGACGGCATCTCCCGGTTCCCCTCCAACCGTGGCTGGGACGTCGACTCGCTCTACGACCCCGACCCCGAGCGCCTCGGCAAGACCTACGCGCGCGACGGCGGCTTCCTGCACGAGGCAGCCGACTTCGACGCCTCCTTCTTCGGCATCAGCCCCCGCGAGGCCCTGGCGATGGACCCGCAGCAGCGGCTGCTGCTGGAGACCTCCTGGGAGGCCTTCGAGCGCGCCGGGATCGACCCCGCGACGGTCCGCGGCAGCAGGACCGGGGTCTTCACCGGCCTGATGTACCACGACTACGGCCAGGGGCCGCGTGAACTGCCCGAGGGCGTCGAGGGCCTGCTCACCACCGGAGGCTCGGGCAGCGTCGCCTCCGGGCGGGTGGCCTACACCTTCGGTCTCGAAGGCCCCGCCGTCACGATCGACACGGCGTGCTCGTCGTCGCTCGTCGCCCTTCACCTGGCCGTCCAGTCGTTGCGCAACGGTGAGTGCACCATGGCTCTGGCCGGCGGCGTCACCGTCATGGCCGGCCCGACGGTCTTCGTGGAGTTCAGCCGCCAGCGCGGGC
>NZ_BMWB01000048.1 GCF_014651015.1 Streptomyces xantholiticus | reverse complement strand
CCATGTCCATGGAAACGTCCACGAGGACGACACCACTCAATCAGTGATCCGCCGGACAGAACCTAGGCCGCAGTTTTCTCATCCGTCCACACATGCGTCCCCTGCGACGACGACATCCGTGTTGATGAGCGGCACATCGCGCGACTGCGAGTACTGTGCGTACGCCGACACACTCGGCCTCCGGGTGACTGTCGAGGGCATCGAAGAGGTGGAACAGGCAAGGCCATTGACTCCACGGGCAGTTCGGCCCCGGGCAAGCGGCAGGTGACCAGCGTTGCCCGTTCCCCGTCCGATGACGGTGGATCACGGGGAACAACTTCCCGCACCACGTGTGAGCCTCGCATGGCACGCCTCATCAACAGCATCAGGCACAACGACCGGCCCGTGTCTGTCAGGGCGCCGCCCTTTCATCGCAGCCCTTGAGAGCACGTCAGGTCGGCGCGAGGAAGGAGGAACCTGTGGCCGGATCGTGGCTCGGCGACGGTGTGACACGATCCCCCCGGTGGGATGGATCCAACCGACTGCGGCAGTCCTGCCCGGTGTGCAAGCCGTTCTCACCAGGGTCCGTGACAGGCACATCCGCAGCGGCCGTCACTTTGTCGTCGAGGTCGCCCCTACCCACCGTGCGGCTCATGGAGACAGGCGCGATGTTCCTCTCGGCCCGAGGACCTGAATGAGGATCCTCGACACTGCGGGGCGCGGCCGCCGCGTACGCTTGCTGACGCCGCTTGCCCACCGCAACTTCCGGATCCTTTGGATCGGGATGAGTGTCTCGCTACTGGGCGACGGAGTGCTGCTCGTCGCGCTCGCATGGCAGGTCTACACGCTGTCAGGCACCCCCAGCGCGATGTCCGTCGTCGGTGTGGCACTGGCCACGCCGCAGATTGCGCTGGTGCTGGTCGGTGGTGTCGTCAGTGACCGCCTCGACCGTCGCAAGGTGATGCTCTCCAGTGATCTGGTCCGTGGAGCGTGCCTGGCAGTGCTGGCGATCCTCGCGCTGACGGGCACTCTGCGACTGTGGCACGTGATCTGCGTGGTCGCGGTGTACGGCGCGGCATCCGGATTCTTCCCGCCGGCATTCGACGCCACCGTGCCCACTCTCGTCCCCAAGTCGGAACTCGTGGGCGCCAACGCACTCGATCAGTTCGTCCGGCCGGCAGCCGTACAGATCGGTGGCACCGCCCTGGGCGGCGGGCTCGTCGCGGGAGTGGGACCGGGCTGGGCCTTCGGGTTCGACGCTCTCACCTTCGTCATCTCCGCAGTGTGCCTGGCCTGTCTTCCGCCCCTGCCGCCTGACGATGCCCAGGAGCGGGACTCGCTGTGGAAGGACCTGCGCAAGGGCCTGAGCTATGTGCGGGCCAACACCTGGCTCTGGGGCACCTTCGTGTCGGCCACCTTCGCGTACCTGCTGTTTCTCGGCCCGACCGAGGTTCTGCTGCCGTACATGGTCAAACACGTGCTGCACGGGTCGGCGACGGAACTGGGACTGGTGCTGACCAGCGGCGGCGTGAGCGCCATCCTTGCGGCGGTGATCGTAGGACAGTCCGGGCTGCCCCGCCGGTTCATCACCTTCATGTACTGGGCGTGGACCTTCGCCACTCTCGGGGTCGCCGGATACGGCCTCGCCACCAGCAGCTGGCAACTCGCCGTCACCTGCGCCGTGGTCAACGGGCTGGAGACGGCCGGGATCATTGCCTGGGCGACGGCGAAGCAGCGACTCGTACCCGCCGAGTTGCTCGGTCGGGTATCCAGCGTCGACTGGTTCGTCTCGCTCGCGCTCCTGCCGCTCTCCTACGCCCTCGCGGCTCCCGTGGCCGCGGCCGTGGGGGTGCGCAGGACATTCATCGGTGCCGGCGTCATCGGCGCGGTGGTCACCCTGGCCTTCCTCTATCTGCCCGGAGTGCGGGCCGTGGAGCGGGACCGGAACAGCGGCCGGGAGTGGGACACCTCATGAGTCGGCCCGGGACGCGGAAGACGCCTCCGGGCGGGGCGGCGGCCGAGCGGCGGTCGCGAGCACGCATGGGACGGACCAGTGGCGGGACCCGCTGCTGGGCGCTTTGGAGACGGCGTGCGACGCTCCGGACTCGGGCAACACGTGACCGGGTGCGACCTACGGGTGCCGATCCTAAAATTGTCACCGTGACTCCAAGAGGTTACGGCGATGTCCCCCGATGCCCAGGCTGATCGAGGACTACGCCATCATCAGCGACCTGGAGACGGCTGCCCTTGTCGGCCGGGACGGGTCGGTGGACTGGCTGTGCCTGCCCCGCTTCGACTCTCCCGCCTGCTTCGCGGCCCTGCTCGGTACGCAGGACAACGGGTACTGGCGGGTCTCGCCCGCGGGTGCGGGAACATGCAACCGCAGGGCGTACCGGGGGGAGACCCTGGTGCTGGACACCTTCTGGGAAACCGTCTCAGGCGCCGTGAAGGTCACGGACTTCATGCCGCCGCGCGCCGGTTCGCCTTGTTTGGTGCGCCGTATCGAAGGCCTCTCGGGAACGGTCGACATGCGGGGAGAGCTGAGACTGCGCTTCCACCACGGCCGAGTAGTCCCCTGGATGCGTTCCACGGAGACGTACACCCTCGCGGTGGCGGGCCCGGACTCCGTGTGGCTGGGTGCCGATCAGCAGGTGCATGTCCACGAGGCCGACGACCGCACGTTCTTCGACTTCCGGATCTCGGCGGGGGAACATCTCGCCCTGATGCTCATCTGGTCGCCTTCCCACCTGTCCGTACTTGGCTGTGGCGACCCGCATGCCGCGCTTCGCAGGACCGTCGACTTCTGGGAGGACTGGGCGGCCAAGTGCCGTTACCGGGGCCCCTGGCGCGAGGCGGTGGTGCGCTCGCTGATCACGCTGAAGGCGCTCACCTACGAGCCCACGGGCGGCATCGTCGCAGCCCCCACGACCTCCCTGCCGGAATGTATCGGAGGTGAACGCAACTGGGACTACCGGTTCTGCTGGCTCCGCGACTCCACCCTCACCCTGTCCTGTCTGCTGCGCAGCGGGTTCCGGGACGAGGCGGAGGCATGGCTGGACTGGCTGCTGCGCGCCATCGCGGGCGATCCGGCGGACCTGCAGGCGCTCTACGGCCTGGGGGGACAGCGACGGCTCCAGGAGTCACTGGCCCTGTGGCTGCCCGGGTACCAGGACTCCCAGCCCGTGCGCTTCGGCAACGCGGCGGTGAACCAGCTCCAGTTGGACGTCTACGGCGAAGTGCTGGACACGCTCCACCTCGCGCTGCGCGCGGGCATCCCCATCCAGCACCACATGTGGAGCCTGGTGAACTCTCTGATGAGCTACCTCGGTGAGCACTGGCGCGAGCCCGACGAGGGATTGTGGGAGGTGCGTGGACCCAGGCGACATTTCGTCCACTCCAAAGTGATGGCCTGGGTCGCTGCCGACCGCGCGCTGCGCATGGCGCACATGCTGGGAATGAACGGTTCGGACGGGCGCTGGCGGGAGATGCGCCGAGAGGTGCACGAAGAAGTGTGCAGACTGGGCTGGGACGACGGGCAGGGGTCGTTCGTCCAGTCCTACGGTTCCCAGGCGCTGGACGCCTCGGTGCTGCTGATCCCGAAGCTCGGTTTTCTCCCCGCCCATGACGAGCGGGTGCTGAGCACCGTCGAGGCGATCAGGGGGCTGGACGACCACGGGTTCCTGCGCCGTTATGCGCACATCCGGCAGGGGGTGCACGGCGTGGACGGGCTGCACGGGCCCGAGGGTACGTTCGTCGCGTGTTCGCTGTGGTTCGCCGACGCGCTCGCCGCGACCGGTCGTGTGGAGGAGGCGTGCGAGACCTTCGAGAGGGTCCTGGACATCCGCAACGATGTGGGTCTGCTGTCCGAACAGTGGGACCCGGAGCGGCGCCGGCAGCTCGGCAACACTCCTCAGGCGTTCAGCCATATCGCCCTGGTCGACACGGCCTTCACCCTGAGGAAGGCGTTGGACTCTCCGAGTGGCGCATCGGTGAACGCTCGCTACCGGGTCCCGCGGGACGTGACTGCCGAGTTCTGACGGCTCTCATCAGCACCATGCCGGTGTCTCCGTAGTCGGGCAGGCTGGGATCCGTGTCGATGCGGGTGACCGTGAGCCGCTCGGTGAAGGGAGCGAAGACCCTGTGCACAGCCGCCCGGTCCACCGGGCAGCCCGGCCAGCGCGACGCCTTCCCTATGCGGTAGCTCGGCATGTTCTCCATGAACGAGGCGACGAGGTAGCCGCCCGGGCGCACGGACTCGGCGAAGGAGCGGCAGAACTCGGTGAACTCGTCCAGGTCCTCGGTGACACTCTCGGCCATGAAGTTCATGGAGGCGAGGCCGTAGGAGCCGCGTGGGACCGATCGTGCATCGCTGTGCACGATGTGCACGCGGGACAGCGCGTCGGTCAGGGCGCAGGGCAGCGCTGGATCCAGCCGGCGGCACAGCGCGTAGAACGGCTGCCAGCTCTCGTCAGGGCCTTCGCGGAGCTGACGGGTCAGATAGGTGACGTTGCCGGCGCCGAGCTCGACTGCTTCGACACGGCGGCTGGCGGCGGCGGCCAGCATCAGGGGGTACAGGTTCGGCCCGGCACCGAATTCGAGGGAGCGTTCGATGGACCCGGGCGCGAACTGCCGGTAGAAGCCCGAGTGGTGTCTGATCACCGCGGCGTCACAGGGATGGAGTTCGCGGTAGTTCTCGGCCAGGTAGTCCTGGACCGGCCATCTGCCCCAGTCCACGTCCTGGTTGCGGGTCGATCCACGATTCCCGGCGGGAGGGTCGCTCATACGGGCCTCACTGCCTGGGCTGGAACTCGAACCGCTCCGTCAGGGCGGTCAGCGCGTCATTGAGCCGCTCGATGTCCTCGTCGGTGTTCAGCGCCGTCACCTGGATACGGAATCCGACACGGTGACGGGGAACGAGGGGATAGGCCGCCAGCGTGACATAGATGCCCTTGTCCCAAAGGAAGAGTGCGGCCGCGTCGATGTCGGAGGCGTCGGCGAGCGGGATCTCGATGATGGGCATGCCGTGGACGTTGGGGGTGCTGACGCCGAGCCGGTGCACATGGTTCAGGACATCGGCTGTCTTGCGGTGGAGGTCGGCGCGAATGGCGTCCCCGCGCCGCTCGTTGACGTCGAACCCGGCCAGCACCGTGGCGAGGGAGGCGGTGGGTGAAGGCCCGGAGTAGAGATAGGGTGCCGCGGCGACCTTGAGGTGCTCCTTGAGCCAGGTGGGCAGGGCGATGAAGGCGAGGAGCGAGGAGTAGGCCTTGGAGAAACCGCTGACGAGAAGGACGTCGTCGTAGGTCTCGCCGAGATGGCGGACAATGCCGTTGCCGCGGGATCCATAAGGTGATGTCTCGTCAGGACCGCGTTCACCGATGACTCCGAAGCCGTGCGCGTCATCGATGTACAGTGTGGCGCCCAGGTCCCGGCACACCCCGGCGAGTTCCCCCAGGTCGGGCAGGTTTCCCGTCATGCTGTTGACGCCGTCCAGGCACACCAGCCGGGCGGACCCCGGCGGCGCGGCCCGCAGCATTTCCCTGAGTTCGTCGGGGCGGTCGGCATGGAACCGACGCACGGACGCACCCTGTCCGCGGGCGACGAGGCAGCCGTCGTACACCGTCCGGTGTGCCTCCGCATCGACGAAGACACGCCCGTCCTCTCCGGTCAGGGCCGGGATCACCGAAGCGTGGATCAGCGTGATGGTGGGGAGGACCAAGGTGTCCGGTGCGCCGAGGAGTTCGGTGAGCCTTTCCTCGATCCGAGGATAGAGCTGCGGGTTGCCGATCATCCGTGACCAGCTGGGATGAGTGCCCCACTTCCGCACGTGCGGTTCGATCGACGCCATGATCTCCGGGTCGAAATCGAAGCCGAGGTAATTGCATGACGCGAAATCGGTCAGCCATCGGTCACCGCAGCGAATGTGTCGTCCGTCGACCTCGTCCAGGACCGCGTCGCTCATGGGACTGGTCTGGCGGAGGCGTTCAAGGTCTCCCCATCTCGGGTCGTGCCTTATGCCTCGTGCTTCCGGGGGCGCTTTGCGCATTTTTTCCTCATTCCCGGTCCCGGAGGGGACGCTTTGCGGGAACATGTGACCGGCGGCCCGAAGTTCGGGCGGAGGGCCGCTCGGCTGCCGTTGCGCCGTTCGGCCCGTCTTGTCGGTCAGACCGGCGGTCCGGGTCTGCAGCCCGCCGCTCAGCAGCGTCTCCGCCTGGTCCGCCGTCATGGGACGGGCGAACAGATAGCCCTGCCCGAAACGGCAGCCCATGGCTGTCAGCAGATCACGTTGCGCCAACTCCTCGATGCCTTCGGCGATGACCTGGAGGCCAAGGGTGTCGGCGATGCGGACGATCCCGTCGACGAGTGCCACCTGCTGGGTGTCCACGCAGATGTCGTCGATGAAGGACTTGTCGACCTTGAGGACATCGATCGGAAACTCTCTGAGATAGCTCAATGACGAGAATCCCGTACCGAAGTCGTCGATCGCAATGTTCACGCCGAGGTTTTTCAGAATCCTCATGACGGCCTGGATCTGTTCGTCCCGGCGCATCAGGACGCTTTCGGTCAGCTCCAGTGTGAGCGACCCCGGTTCCAGCCCGGCCGAATCCAGTGTGCGACGCACCTCGTCCAGGAACCCCGGGTCCCGGAACTGGCGCGCGGAAACATTGACGTTGACGCAGAGCGGGATCGGCCGTGGAGCCGCCTGCTGCCAGCGAGTGATGTCCGCCGTGGCACGTTCCAGTACCCAGGCACCGAGCGGCATGATGTGCCCGGTTTCCTCGGCGAGCGTGATGAACTCGTCCGGTGGCACCAGGCCCCTCCGCGGATGCGGCCAACGGACCAGCGCCTCGAAACCGACGACGTGGCCGTCGCCGAGGTCGACGATGGGCTGGTAGCGCAGGGCGAAACCCTCCTGTGAGACCGCAGTGGCCAGGCCGGCCTGGAGTTCGTGGCGTTCCAGCATGTCGGCATGGAGGGCGGGCTGGTATCTGCGCCACTGCCGCTTCCCCGCGGACTTGGCCGCGTAGAGGGCGAGGTCGGCGTGACCGAGGAGTTCCTCCCCGTCCGCACTGTCGAGCGCAGTGGCGATGCCCACGCTGGCCGACACGCTGACGATGCCGTCGGACAGCGGGAACGACTGGTTGAGAGTCTGGATGACCTGGGTGGCCAGTACCTCCGCATCGAGCGGTACCTTCGCCCCCTCCATCAGCACCGCGAACTCGTCGCCGCCCAGCCGGGCCGCGGTGTCACTGCGCCGCAGCGTCGACGAGAGCCGCGCAGCCACAGCGGTCAGGAGTTCGTCCCCCACCGTGTGGCCCATTGTGTCGTTGACGACCTTGAAGTCGTCCAGGTCGATGAAGAGCACACAGGCGATGGTCGACTCCCGACGGTCACGCATCAGTGCCCGCTCGATGCGCTCCAGGAGAAGCACGCGATTGGGCAGGCCGGTCAGCGAGTCGTGGAAGGCCCGGCGGGTGAGTTCCTGCTCCAGCTGACGCTGCTCGGTCACGTCCCGGAGGGTGAGGACGAGTCCGTGGACCGTCTGGTCCTCGCGCAGATTGCTGCAGCGGGCCTCGACGTCGGTGCGCCGTCCGTCGGGCCTCAGCACCCGCCAGTCCTCGTGCATGTCATGGTCACCCGTGACCCGCATTCCCGCCAGCGCCCGGCACGCCCGCTCCCGGTCCCGCGGATCGACCAGCGTCGTGAATATCGTGCCGATGAGGTGGTTGCGGCCGAACATGCCGTCGGCCGACGGGCTCGCGTACCGGACGGTGTTGTCGTCGTCCAGGATGAGGATCACGTCCGAGGCGTTGTGCACCAGCGTACGGAAGTACGCCTCGCTGTTGCGGCGGTTGACCTCCTGGCTGAGTCCGACCCGCTCCATCGCCAGCGCCGCCTGGGAGGCCAGGATTTCCAGCGAACTCCACAGCTCCATCAGTTTGCGTTCGGGGCCCGCCACGAACAGGGCACCGACGAGTGGTTCCCCGGTCGGCCTGTCCGGCAGGGCCAGGGGACACAGCAGCGCGCTCTCTGCATTGTGCAGACCGGCGACCACGCGTCGGTCGAGTTCACCGAGCGGCACCAGCCGCGCCTGGTGATTGCTGAGCACCGAGACCAGGTTGGGCCCGGCGTCGCCGGCCCGGCTGATCCTCCAGTCCCACGCCTGTGACTCCGTGTGCACGGCGTACAGGCCCCTGTCCCCCTCCGAGGCCAGCAGCACGGTCCTGTGCGGTACGCCGGGCCCGAACAGCGCGTTCACCGCCTTCTCGACGGAGTTGGCCACCTCGCGTGGTCTGACCGCTGTCAGCAGTGAGGCGGCGGCCATCCGCAGGGCGCGTTCCCTGGCCACGGCCTGCCGGTGGACTCCCACCGCGCCCGCGAGCCGCAGGATGACGAGGAGGAACAGTGCCGTGGAGAACACGGCGATGACGCCGGCGTCACTGACCTCGCCCCGAAGGGCCTGGTAGAGCAGAATGCCGGGCGCCACCAGCGAGGCGACCGCGAGCAGGGCGAGCCTGTGCTTGGGCGGGGAGGTGGGCGAACCGGGCCGGGGCACCTGCTCGGTCAAGTCCCGCATGGTCGGATGGAGTGCGGCGAGACCCCACGCGGTGAAGAAGACCACCCAGCCCAGGTCCATGGGGGTACCGACCTGCCAGGTGCCCTTCAACTGCAGCAGCCCGTACAGCACGTCGGAAACGAGGATGCCCACGGTGCCGAGGGTGAGCAACTGCATGCTGCGCGCGATGCGGACACCCGAGGCGAGCAGGCGGGTGAGCATCGTCAGCATCAGCACATCGCCCAGCGGATAGGCGATCGAGATCGCGCGCTGTATCCAGGTCATTCCCTCCGCCTGGCTCAGTGGACCGATCAGGTAGACCCAGAGGAGAACGGCCAGACCGGCAGTGAAAACCAGCGCGTCGAGCAGGCTCGGCAAGTCTCTTCCCGGCCAGCGGTAGTGGATGAAACCGATGAGTCCGGCGGCGAACAGAGGATAGGTGGACAGGTAGAAGGCATCCGCCACCGAGGGGAAGGGGTTGCTCTGATCGAAGAAGCTGTTGAGAATGTTGTACGCGGTGTCGCCCGCGGTGAAGGCGAGGTTTGCGGCGGCAAGCGCCAGCCAGGGCCAGCGACGGGCCGGCCGGTTGATGTGGATTCCCCACAGGATGGCGACGACGCCGGCGAGCCCCATGGCGGCCCACATGGTCGTACGCCGGTCCGGCTGGGTCAGATACAGCACCGTGCAGGGGACCACGAAGGCGAGGTAGCAAGCCATCAACCGGTGGATCCGCGTCAAGGAAACCGCCTCCTCACGCGGGAGGGAACCGGTGGATGGGCATCGACCACCCTGCCAAAGGTCGTGGAACCGCCAACGGCGGACGAGGACCGCTCGACCAGAACTACCCGTGGCGACCTGGGAGTTGCAGGGTCTCCATTTCAAGGCTAGGCGCGGAAGGCCCTTGGTGCATCTCGGGAATGGCACCCTCCTCGGAAGCGGCCTTGGGGGGCACCACGCTGCCCGGCAGGGCGGTCATGAGTCCCGCCCGTCGGCGCGGCTCGCTCCGTCCGTCTCCATCAGGGCGGCTCCGACCGGCATCGTCCGCCCGAGCGCCTCGCCGAAGTAGTCCTGCCCGCCCGCATCGATCCCGAACAGCGAGCGCAGGTCGAGGCCCTTGTCAGCCAAGGCGTCGCACACGGGCACCAACAGAGCGGCGTCGCTCGCCTCGTTGACCACCGGTGCCTTCCCTCCTCTGAAGCAGGGGTCGGCCTCGAAGCCCGACTTCCGGCCGTCCGTCATCTCCTGACCGGTGGAGGACCGCCACTCCGCGAGACCGGAGTAGGTCTTGCCACCCCACTGCACGACCCCGCGGCCGGCGGTGCTGTAATAGTCGTTCCCCTGCCACAGGGCCTGTCCGGTCCCGAACGCCTTGTCCGCCACGATGAGCAGTGGACTGTCCGTGACGAGGATGTTGTTACGGAAAGTCATGTTCCGGCCTTCGGCGGTCACGCGCACGGCGGGGCCGGCCCGCACTGCGTCGGTCATCACCACGGTGTTGTTGTACACCTGAAGCCCGTGCATCACGTTTCCGTGCACATGGATTGCGCCTTTCTCCGGCCATTTACGTGCGTCATTACTGCTGAGGTTGAAGCGGAACACATTGTCGTTGTGGGCGTCGTTCTTCTTGCTGGTGTACGCGTGGAATCCCGGGCCGTCGTTACCGAATGCAAGGTTGTACTGAACGGTCGAATCCGAGACGTTCGAGTCGAGCCCGAAGCCTGCTCCGTCGACCCGTGAGCCCGTGTGATTGCGGTAGCTGCGGTTGTGTTCCATGAGAAGGTCGGTGGAGTCGTAGCTCCAGATGCCGATCGGTCCCTCCCCGGCTTCGGTCGAGGCGTGGGCCCCGTTGTCATGAGCACTCGAGTCCTGGATCCGCCCGCCCCGGACACTGCCGAAGACGATGCCGTTCCCGGTGTGCCGATCGGCGGCATGGGGGTCACCCGCGTTGTGGTGCGCCTCGACCCCCGACACCACCACATCCTCGTGGGCATATCCGGTGGGGGCTTCCTCATGGGTTGCCGGACCGTACGCCAGGAGCCCGATGTCCTTGTTGTTCCGCAGTACGGAGTCCCTGATCCGTACCTCCTGGAAGCCGGTCGTCCGACTGGCACTGCCGATCTGAATGCCGATGTGGAAACCGGAAACCTCCACTTCGGCAACCGACACGTGCCGCAGTCTCTCGCCGTCGGGCCTGTCACTGTAGACATGGACGCCACCGTGAGAGGTATAGGCGCCGTTCCCGCCGACGATCGCCAACTCCCGGATTTCCACCCCCGCGGTGTTGTGGACGCTGAGGCCCGGCGTGTTGTCCGCAACGATCGTGGCCCTCCCGCCGCCGTAGCTGCTGACGACCACGGGCCTGTCCGCGCGGCCCGCCTCGTCCTCGCCCAGCTTGAGCGAGCCCGGGAAACGGCCTCCTCCCCGAAGCAGCAGCCGGTCGCCGGGCTCGAAGGCTCTTGCGTCGGCGCGTGCGAGCGACCGCCACGCCTGCCCCGGGGACCGGCCGTCATTGTCGTCGTCGCCGTCGGGACTCACGTAGTAACTGCGGGCGGGTGTGTAATGCGGAGTTCCGGCGCAGCCTGCGAAGAGAGCAGCCGTGAGCGCCGCCGGCGCGGCCGCGAGAATGCACCGGCGGCAGCGCCCCGGGCGCCGAGCGGAACGGTTTCGCATCCCGATCAGCACCCTACGGACTCCCGGGCCGTTCGACCCGCCGAGGAGCGGCCGCGCCTGGACCTGAACCATCCCACGGTGTTCCGCAGGCCTTCCTCGATCGTCACCTGGGGGAACCAGTCGAGCTCATGCTGCGCCCGCGAGATGACGGGACGCCGCCTCGCAGGATCGTCCACGGGCAGCGGACGGAACTCCAGTCCCGAGGCCGAACCGGTCGTCTCCCGCACCAGTTCCGCGAGTTCCCGTACCGTCCGCTCGCTGGGATTGCCCAGGTTGAAGGGCCCGGAAAGATCCGAGTCGATCATGGCGACGATGCCCCGGACCAGGTCGTCCACGTAGCAGAAACTCCGTGTCTGGCTTCCGTCCCCGTAGATGGTGAGCGGTTCGCCGTCCAGTGCCTGCCGGATGAAGGTGGACACCACCCGGCCGTCGTGGGGGCGCATCCTCGGTCCGTACGTATTGAAGATCCGCAGGATGCCGACGTTCGCGGCCAGGCTGCGCCGGTACGCCATGGACAGCGCTTCGGCGAACCGTTTGGCCTCGTCGTACACGCTGCGAGGCCCCACCGGGTTGACATTCCCCCAGTAGTCCTCCCGCTGGGGGTGGACCACCGGGTCGCCGTACACCTCGCTGGTCGAGGCGAGGACGAAACGTGCGTGGTGGCGGACCGCCAGCCGCAGGGCGTTCTCCGTCCCCCTGCTGCCCACGGCCAGCGTCTCCAGGGGGCGGCGGTGGTAGTCGGGCGGCGAGGCGGGGCTGGCGAGGTGCGCCACGGCGTCCAGCGGTCCCGGCACGTCGAATGCGGCGGTGACGTCGGCGCGGACGAAGGTGAAACCTGGGTGTCCTCTCAGATGTGCCGTGTTCTCCGGGTCAGCGGTCGAGAAATCGTCCACGCACAGGACCCGGTCTCCTCTGTGTAGCAGGGCGTCGCACAGGTGCGACCCTAGAAATCCGCCCCCACCAGTGACCACCACATACATGACTCCTCCAGAGTTCGCGCGTTCAGGCGGCGTACGCGCCGCTGATCCGGGGACGGCCGAGTGCGCTCAGCGTCCAGCCCGCCGACTGCCAGGAGGCGGCGTCCAAGGTGTCCCGCGCGTCGAGGATCTTCCGGCTGCGGACCACGGGGCCGAGTTCGGCGGGGGAGATCTCGCGGTACTCGGGCCATGCCGTCAGATGCAGCACGAGATCCGCGTCCTCACACGCCTTGGGCACGTCGAGGGTGTACTGCAGCCCGGGGAACTTGCGCCGGGCGTTGTCGACGGCTTCCGGGTCGTGCACCCGGACCTCGGCGCCCACGCGCCGCATGGACGCCGCGACATCCAGGGCGGGGGAGTCCCGCACGTCGTCGCTTTCGGGCTTGAAGGCCGCTCCCAGGACCGCGATGCGCCGGTCGGTGAAGGAGCCGCCCACCAGGTTCCGTGCCATGTCCACCGTGCGACGCCGCTGCCGGGTGTTGATCTCGTCGACCTGGTGGAGGAAGGCGATCGAGTCGCCGACCCCCAGTTCCTCGGCGCGCGCCGCGAAGGCACGGATGTCCTTCGGGAAACAACTGCCGCCGAAGCCCAGACCGGGCTGCAGGAACCGGTGTCCGATGCGCGAATCCTGGCCGACGGCCTCGGCCAGCGTCACCACGTCGGCGCCTGCCGCGTCACACACCTCGGCCATGGCGTTGATGAAGGAGATCTTGGTGGCGAGGAAGGCGTTCGACGCCACCTTGACGAGTTCGGCCGTGGCGGGGTCCGTGCTGAAGAAGGGGACTCCGCTGATCAGCATGGGCTCGTAGATCTCCCGCAGGGTCGCCTCGGCACGCCGTGACTCGACGCCGACGACGATCCGTTCGGGACGCCGGGTGTCGGCCACGGCGAACCCCTCACGCAGGAACTCGGGGTTCCAGGCGATCTCGCTGTGCGGTGCGACGGCCTGCAGGCGTGCGGCCAGGCGGGCGGTCGTGCCGACGGGCACCGTGGACTTGCCGACGATCAGGCTGCCGGGCTGCAGATGCGGTGCCATGCCGTCGACGACGGCGTCGACGTAGCGTGTGTCGGCCGCCTCACCGCCGGGCACCTGCGGGGTTCCCACGCACACGAAGTGCAGGCGTGCGAACCGGGCGGCTTCTGTTGTGGAGGTGGAGAAGCGCAGCCGTCCCGACTTGACGGTACGGGCGAGGATTGCGTTCAGGCCGGCCTCGTAGATCGGTGCGTGCCCCGCGGTCAGGGCCGCGACCCGTTCTTCGTCGATGTCCACGCCGAGGACCTCGTGGCCGATGTCCGCCATGCACGCGGCATGGACCACCCCGACGTATCCGGTGCCGATGACTGTCATCCGCATGTCGTTCTCCTTGATGAGGGCGGACGGTTCAGTCCGCGTAGCCGAGGGGGTTGAGCTGCCGGAACCGCCATGCGTCCTTGCACATCGCGGCGAGATTACGGGTCGGGTGCCAGCCCCATTCGTGTGCGACCACGCGGGGATCGGCCACGAGTTCGCTCACGTCGCCGGGGCGGCGGTCCTCGACGGTGTACGGGATCTCCTTTCCGCATGCCTCGCCGAAGGCGGCCAGCAGTTCCAGGACGGAAGTGCCGGATCCGACGCCGAGGTTGAACACCCGCATTCCGGGTGCGTCGTCGAGATGCTCCAGTGCCACCCGGTGTGCCTCGGCGACATCCATGACATGGATATAGTCACGGACCCCGGTGCCGTCCCGGGTGGCGTAGTCGCTGCCGTACACCGTGACGTTCTTCCGCTCGCCGTCGGCGACCTGTGCCAGGCGAGGCATCAGGTTGACGTCGCCGCCACGGGGGGACTCGCCGAGCAGGCCGCTGGGATGTGCACCCACGGGGTTGAAATAGCGCAGGGACAGCACGCTGAACTCGGGACGGAGCCGGCACACGTCGGCGAGTATCTGCTCGCACGCCCACTTCGATGCGGCGTAGGGGTTCGTGGGCCGGGCCGGATCGTGCTCGTTCAGTGGCACCTTGTCGGTCTCGCCGTAGATGGAGCAGGACGAGGAGAACACCATCTGGTGCACGCCGTGTTCGTCCATCGCTCGCAGCAGGGCGGTCGTACCGCCGATGTTGGTGTCGTAGTACTCGATCGGCTTCCGCATCGACTCGCCGACGGCCTTCTTCCCGGCGAAGTGCACCACCGCGTCCACGGAATGATGCTCGAAGACGTCGGAGAGCGCGTGCCTGTTGCGCAGATCCAGTCGGTAGACGGCGCTCAGATAGCAGTCGGCGACCTTCTGCACCCGGGAGAAGACCTGGGGCGAGCTGTTGGAGTAGTCGTCGACCACCACCAGCGCGTAGCCGTGATCGAGCAGTTCGACACAGGTGTGGCTGCCGATGAAGCCCGCTCCACCGGTGATCAGGATGGTTGAGGGTGTTGGCACGGGCCTCTCCTTTGCAAGTTCATGAAAATGGTTGACTGCGGACACAGGGGCTCACCAGCCGAGAACAGCGGCCGCGTAGGCGAGGAAGAACGTGATGGCCACAATGGAAGGGACGATGGAGACGACACCGACGAGCAGCGGTGTCCTCGCTGTGGCGAGGGCGGTACGGAACGTCGTGCCGGTCGCCCGGGATGTCTCCCGTACGTGCAGCAAGGGGACTGCCAGTGCGACCGCCCCGTAGAGCACAGCGCCGAGCAGCGACAGGAAGACGTAGCCCACCGCGGGACGCATCAGCTCTCCGAACAGGGTGACGCCGGCCAGTGACACCGCCAGAACGGCGAAGGGCAGCACCAGACGGGTCAGCAGGGGTTCGAAGCCGCTGCGTTGCTTGGGTGTGACCTTGAAGACCACCGGCCGCGGGCGCAGCTGCTGCCGCGCCGCCCCCAGGACGCCCCAGACGATGTAGGGCCAGCGGGCGAGGGCGAACAGCCAGATCTCCCAACTGATGACGGGTGCGGAGGGCGGGCGCAGCAGTCCGCAGCGCCGCATGAGGAGCAGCGCCAGGAGGACCCAGAGGGGCATGAACCAGAAGTGGAGCAGGAAGTCGAAGTAGTTGACGTTCATCCATGGCAGTCCGGTGACCACCGCGATCGGCGGCAGTGACATTCCGGCCAGGACGGTCAGTGCGAGCAGCGGGTAGTAGCCCAGCGCGTAGGCGAAACGCAGACGGGGCAGCACGGGCATACGGCCCAGGTGGTGCCAGATGAGACTGAAGAGCATGGTGGTGAGGCTGCGGGACCACTGGTATTCCTGGGTGACCATGTCGGCGAAGGTGAGCGGCCCGTCGCCGTGTGCCTCGGCGTCTATCGCGAATGCCCCTTGCCAGCCTGCCGAGTTGAGAAGCAGCGTCGTGGAGAAGTCCTCCGCGAGTTCCGGTCCGAGACCCCCGATGTCGCGCAGTGCGGCGGTGCGGACGGCGTAGTGCGAGCCGATGCACATCGGTGCGAGTCCGTTGGTGTGGCCGAGCTGCACGGCTCCGTGCCAGACGGCCTCCCGGTACAGCCGGCCCCGCGCGGACCACGACTGGGCGGCGTTGACGTCGCAGACGCTCGGAGCGGCCACGTACCCGATGGCCGGGTCGGCGAACGGCCTCACCATCTCGGCAAGGTAGGTGGGGGCCGGGACATGGTCGCAGTCGAGCTGGGAGACGACGGCGTAGTCGCGGTAGCCCCAGCGGTCGTAGAAGTAGGCGAGGTTGCCTTCCTTGCAGCGGGTACGCCGGGGCCAGGTGGTCCGGTGGTACGCGGAGACGTCCCGGCGGCACGACACATGGACGCCGTGGCGACGGCACCACTGGACGATCTCCTCGGTGGGGTCCTCGTCGCACAGCCAGACGTCGTACGGATGGGGGAAGTCCTGGGCCTTCATGGCTTCGACGGTTCTGCGGACCGTGCACCACTCTTCCGAGGGGGCTCGGGTCACCACGAAGGCGACGGTCAGGGCGGGGACCTCCAACGCGGGGTTCACCCGCTTCAGCCGGCTGACGGTGAACAGGAAATAGAAGGGGAGTGCCGTCAGGTACAGCAGCAGGACGCTGTTGACGATCAGTCCGGCCCATCCGACCCGGTGCTCCGGCGCGAGCCACCACACCCAGAACCAGGTGAAGGCCAGCGCCCAGCTGACGGCCAGTCCGATGACGACGGCCTGGTCCCCGCCGGACAGCACGCGCACGAAGGTGTCGGGGCGTACCGACCGAGTGGGCGGGCGCCACCTGAAGATGGGGCCTTCCGGCGTGATCCGTGCGACACGTCCACCGGAGAGCTTCCGGATCTGTGCCTCCAGTGGCGTCCCAGTCCCCGAATCGGACATGACGCTGCCGTCACTGGTGTCACTGATGTCGCTGGAGGTTGCGAGGCGCCTGGGGGCCATGAGAACGCTCCGTGATCGGTCGCGTACTGAGCGGGTCGGCTTGGGCCGCGTCGGGCCTATGGCCGCGCCTTGAGCTGCGGCGATCGCATATGCCGGAATCTGGGCCTGTATCCGTACTTCGTATATTTACGATGTATACGTACACTTTCTACCGTGGACCGCATATGGTCAAGGGGGTCAGGCCGAAAGGCTCATCCCGCCGCTGGAGGCGACACATGACCAGGGAGACGGGGCAGGGCGCGGGCCGGCGTGCCGGTGATCGGGGCCGCTACGGGCGGCTGAGCCGGGAGCGGGTCCTTGCCACCGCTCTGGAAGTGGTCGATCGTGAGGGGCTCGGGGCGCTGAGCATGCGACGACTGGGCGCCGAGCTGGGCGTCGAGGCCATGGCGCTGTACCGGTACGCGGCGGGCAAGGAAGCTCTGCTGGACGGCCTGGTCGAGGCGCTGTACATGGAGCTGGAGGACGTGCTGGCGGCTGAGTCCCGCGAGGCGGGGCCCCCGACCGTGAACGCCTCGCGGCCGTCTCCCGCGTGGCGCACGGAACTCCACCACATCGCCCGCGAAACCTACTTGGTCGCCCTGCGCCACCCCCACGCCGTGCCCCTGCTGGCGACACGGATGCTGGCAGTCCCTCTCGCACGCCGCCCTCCGGCCGTACTCCGGGACCACGAGCGGGTCCTGGTCCTGCTGCAACAGGCGGGTCTGGACGACGCCGCCGCGGCACGAACCCATCGGGCATACACCGCCTGGCTGCTCGGCTATGTCTTCGTCGAGCTCCGGGCCATGGTGGACGCTCCCGACGAGTCCGATCCGGCGTTCCGACTCGGCCTGCACCGGATGTCGGCGCAGGAACTGCCCCGGCTCCGTGCGGCCACCGCCGACCTCGCCGAGCGTGAGGGAACGAAGGGACTCGCCGCGGGTCTGGACGCTCTGCTCGACGGCTGTGTTCCGAACGGCGGCGACTCGCCTGCCGCCGACGGGGCCGCACCAGGGCCGCCGCGGTGATCACGACCCAGGGTCATGCCGCAGACGCAATCCGGCAGTCGCTGAACGACGGACGGCGCCTCGGCACCGAAGCCGACCAGTCGCATCGGCCCTTAGCGGCCCGGAAACCGGACGCAGACCTGTAGCTCCTTGGTGATCACCGCGCTGCCTCGAGCGAACAGCTCGGCCGCATGAAGCCGTAACTCCCGGCGGAACCAGTGCCGTTCATCGGTCAGCTCGCCCTTGTGGATAGCGCACGCCCGGCTACAGCGCAGAGCCCCGGAGCCATCAGCCGCTACGACACGACGATCAGTAGGTGACTCTCCGACGGTGGAAGCTGCGGGACCTTGTTCACACGCTGTGGCGGAGGGGTCGACGGCCGCGCCGTCGCGGTCACCGCCCTTCATTACCTCTGCGAAGGCGCCTGGGGTGCGTTCCAGAGGGGCGACCGGGGCTTCATCACTGCGGGGCGGCGGGGGCGTGGGCAACGAGGATTTCGGCGCCGCCCAGCGGCCCTCGGCGGTCGCACGGAAGGATGCGCAATGATCAGCCTCGATCGGCGAAAAAATGCAACGAATCAGCCCACGACGTGCAACGTATCGCCGTTGTCGGGCGTCGATCACGACCGTATCGTTACGCCGCACCGGGGTACCCGTCCCGCGGATCCCCGGAACGGGACGATGCCGACCGTGTGCCACTGACAACCGTCCGTGGATCACCGTCGTCGTGTGGTTCCGCCTGCCTCAACCCTTGGGTCACCCCCTGAGCATCCAGAGCATGACGTGCACGGCGCTCACCCACGCCGCCGTTCGTCCTGCCGGCGAGGTGGTGATCGCAACGGTGGGTGGTGAGGCAGACCCGGTCCGGCACTGCTGGAGGCCTGGCCGGCCGGACAAGGGCAATGCCGGATCAGTGCCGGCCGGCTCGGCACACCTCTTCCCGCGCGTTGCTTGCCGCCGCCGGCCGCGGCAAACCGTGCACAACACTTCCCCCAGTCCCCGACGTAAAGTGGAGCTCGATCATGTCCTCATCCTCTGTATTCAGACGTGTGCCCCAGGTCGGCGCATCGATTGCCTGTCTCGGCCTGCTGCTGACCGCGTGTGGCGACCAGACGGACAGTGGAGCCAAGGAGTCGGAGACCAAGGGCAAC
>NZ_BMWB01000047.1 GCF_014651015.1 Streptomyces xantholiticus | reverse complement strand
CGGGCCTTTCGCCGTGCTCAGAAGGCGGCGGCTCCCGCGTCAGTGGGCCGCGGGCACATACGGAGACAGGGCCGCGGCCAGCTCCTCGTGCACCCGTGCCTTCAGCAGCGTGCCCTCCGTGGTGTGCTCCTCGGAGATCACTTCGCCATCGGCATGCACCCGCGAGACCAGTCGGCCCTCGGTGTAGGGCACAACCGCCTCGATCTGGATCTGCGGCCTCGGCAGCTCGGAATCGATCAGCCGGATCAGCTGGTCGATGCCCGCTCCGGTCCGCGCCGACACCGCGATCGCATGCCGCTCGACGCGCAGCAGGCGCTGCAGCACCAGCGGATCGGCCGCGTCCGCCTTGTTGATCACCACGATCTCGGGCACGTCCACCGCACCCACGTCGCGGATGACCTCGCGCACGGCGGCCAGCTGCTCCTCCGGTGCCGGGTGCGCCCCGTCGACCACGTGCAGGATGAGGTCGGAGTCCCCGACCTCCTCCATGGTGGAACGGAACGCCTCGACCAGGTGGTGCGGCAGGTGCCGTACGAACCCGACGGTGTCGGCCAGTGTGTAGCCGCGGCCGCTCGGCGTCTCGGCCCGCCGGACGGTCGGGTCGAGGGTGGCGAACAGTGCGTTCTCCACCAGGACACCGGCGCCGGTGAGACGGTTGAGCAGGGACGACTTGCCCGCGTTGGTGTAACCGGCGATGGCGACGGACGGCACCTTGTTACGGCGGCGCTCCTGCCGCTTGATGTCGCGGCCGGTCTTCATCTCCGCGATCTCACGGCGCATCTTCGCCATCTTCTCGCGGATCCGTCGCCGGTCCGTCTCGATCTTGGTCTCACCGGGACCACGCGTGGCCATGCCGCCACCGCCGCCGCCACCCATCTGCCGGGACAGCGACTGGCCCCAGCCGCGGAGCCTTGGCAGCATGTACTGCATCTGCGCCAGGGCCACCTGCGCCTTGCCCTCTCGGGACTTGGCGTGCTGGGCGAAGATGTCGAGGATCAGGGCGGTCCGATCGACCACCTTGACCTTGACGACGTCCTCGAGCTGGATCAGCTGGCCGGGGCTGAGCTCACCGTCGCACACGACGGTGTCGGCCCCGGACTCGAGCACGATGTCCCGCAGTTCCTGCGCCTTGCCGGAACCGATGTACGTGGCCGGGTCCGGCTTGTCACGGCGCTGGATGACGCCGTCGAGAACCAGTGCACCGGCCGTCTCGGCCAGGGCCGCCAGCTCCGCCAGCGAGTTCTCGGCGTCCTGCACGGTCCCCGAGGTCCAGACGCCGACGAGCACGACGCGCTCCAGGCGCAGCTGACGGTACTCGACCTCGGTGACGTCTTCGAGCTCCGTGGAGAGGCCCACCACGCGCCGCAGAGCGGCACGCTCGGAGCGGTCGAACTGATCGCCGTCCCGCTCGGTGTCGATCTCGTGGCTCCAGGCGACGTCCTCTTCCATCAGGGCATCGGCCCGAAGGCTCTCGGTGCGCGTCTCCGCGAAGCTCTGCTTTTCCTGGGAAGGGGATGAAGAGGAGGTCATTGGATCCTTACGTCGATGTGAAGAGCGGACTCGCCGGCAATGTGCCGGAGTGCTCCGGTGTCAATGACAACGTGTGAGGGCCCGGGAAGATTCCCCCGTGGGTCCCGGTCTGGCAGCGGCGCGCCGACCTGCCGATGGTCGCACGCGCCTGCCGGGGCCGTCACCCCGATTATCAGCGGCCCTCCCTCCACGGCTCTCGACAGCTCTCGTCGGCCCTCACCGGGTTCAGCGGGCCACCGCGGGCAGCGGGCCTCAGCGGTGGGCACTACTCCGCGGCGCCGTCCTCGGCGGCCTGGCTGCGCCAATCCGGGTGCCCGGGCATCGGGGGCGTCTTCTTGCCGTACAGCCAGCCCTGGAAGAACGCGGACAGGTCACGCCCTGCAATGCTCGATGCGAGATGTGTGAAGTCCTCCGTGGTCGCCGTGGCGTCCTGGTGCTCCTGGACCCAGGTGCGCTCCAGGCGCTCGAACGCGGCCTTGCCGATCTCCTGCCGCAGCGCGTACAGGACCAGTGCGCTGCCGTCGTAGACGACCGGCCGGAAGATGCTGAGCTTCTTCCCGGGGGCCGGCGCGGCGGGCGCCGCCGGCGGCCCGCCCGCGGCCCGCCATACGTCCGAGAGCTCGTATGCCGAGCGCATCCGGGCCTCGAGCGGCCGCTTGGACTTCTCCTGCGCGTACAGCGCCTCGTACCAGCTGGCGTGCCCCTCGTTCAGCCACAGATCGGACCAGGTGCGCGGCGAGACGCTGTTGCCGAACCACTGGTGGGCGAGCTCGTGCACCATGACCGAGTCGATGTACCACTTGGGGAAGGTGCCCGAGGTGAACAGGGAGCGCTCGAAGAGCGACAGCGTCTGCGTCTCCAGCTGGAAGCCGGTCCGGGCGTCGGCGATCAGCACCCCGTAGGTCTCGAAGGGGTAGCGGCCGACCTTCTCCTCCATCCATGTGACATGGGCCGGCGTCTTCTTCAGCCAGGGCTCCAGCGCGTCGCGGTCGGCGACGGGGACGACGTCGCGCAGGGGCAGCCCGTGCGGGCCCTGCCGCTCGACGACGGCCGAACGGCCGAGGGAGACCTGGGCCAGCTCCGTGGCCATGGGGTGGCCGGTGCGGTAGACCCACGACGCCTGCTCGCCGGTGGAGGCCCTGGCGACCCGTCGCCCGTTGGCCACCACGGTGATGTCCGAGGGCGCGGTGACGCGGAAGGTGAAGTACGCCTTGTCGGACGGATGGTCGTTGGAGGGGAAGACGCGGTGCGCGGCGTCCGCCTGGTTGGCCATCACCAGACCGTCGCGGGTACGGACCCAGCCACCGGCGTCCTGGGGTCCGCGCGGGTCGCTGGTGTGTGTGACGGTGATCTGCATCCGCGAGCCGGCGGGGATGTTCGCGGGCGGGTCGACGACGAGGTCCTCGCCGACGGTGGTGAAGTCGGCAGGCGTGTTGTTCACCATGACCGCGCGGACCTTGCCGTGGGTGAAGTCGAGGTTGACGCGGTCGAGCCCCCGGTTCGACCAGGCGTCGATCTTCGTCACGGCTTCGAGGGGCTTGTTGTTGCGGCCTTCGTAGGTGAGGGCGATGTCGTACTCGAGAACGTCGTAGCCGGGGTTGCCCAGTTGGGGGAAGAGCCCGTCGCCGATGCCGAGCGGCTCGGGCGAGGGCAGGGTCGCGGCGACAAGGGTGGCCGACGCGGCGGCCAGCAGGGCGGCACGCAGACGGCGCCGGGGAGTGTGCAGCATGCCCTACCGCTACCAGCGCCTCCTGCGTGGACCGCGGTGGCACGCAACGCGCGGCGGCGCGCCCACCCGAACGAGGTCAGGCGGTGGCCGCCGGATGCTGGGTCCGGCTCACGTCGTACACCCCGGGCACATCGCGCATGGCCCTCATGAGTGCCGGGAGCCCGGCCGCGTCGGGAAGTTGAAGGGTGTAGGTGTGCCGTACCCGCTGCTGGGTCGGCGGCTCCACGGTGGCCGAGACGATCGCGGCACCCTCCCCCGCGATCGCTTCCGTGAGGTCGGCCATCAGCCGGGGCCGGCCGAACGACTCGGCGATCAGCGTGACCCGGCATTCGCCTGCGTCGCCCCAGCGCACGGGCACCGGCTCACGGCCCACGCCGGTCATACGCGCCACCGCCGGACACTCCTGCCGGTGGACGGTCACGGCTCCGCCGCGTACGGGGAAGCCGATGACCGCGTCCGGCGGTACGGGGGTGCAGCAGCCGGCGAGCCGTACCGTCACCTCCGGCAGGTCCACCACGGCGTTCGCGGAGGCCGGCCGGCCGGCGGGGAGCGGGACGGGACGGCGGGGTGCGGCAGAGGGAGCCGCGGCGACTTCGGGGTGCGCGTCGAGCCAACCGGTGATGGCGATACGGGCCGCCGGGGTGCGGGCGTGGTCGAGCCACTGCGGGGACGGTCCGGAGGCGCTGTCCTGGGCCAGCAGGACGTGCACGGTGTCGCCGTCGCCGAGGACCGTGCTCAGGGTGGCGAGGCGGCCGTTGACGCGCGCGCCGATGCAGGCGTGCGCCGCCTCGCCGTGCTGCGCGTAGGCGGCGTCCACACAGGTCGCCCCGGCCGGCAGGCCGAGCGCGCGGCCGTCGGCGCCGAAGACGGTGATCTCCTTGTCCTGCGCCAGGTCGGCACGCAGAGACGTCCAGAAGGTGTCCGGGTCCGGGGTGGACTGCTGCCACTCGAGCAGCCGGGACAGCCAGCCGGGTCTGGTCGGGTCGGCCCGCTCGCCGTCCGCCGGCTCCGCACCGTCCACGGGCACGTACGGGTTGCCCAGGGCGACCACCCCGGCCTCCGCGACCTTGTGCATCTGGTGCGTACGGATGAGGACTTCGGCGACGGCGCCGTCCTGCCCGGCGACGGCGGTGTGCAGGGACTGGTAAAGGTTGAACTTCGGTGCCGCGATGAAGTCCTTGAACTCGGAGATCACCGGCGTGAAACAGGTGTGCAGTTCACCGAGGACGGCGTAGCAGTCGGCGTCCTCCGAGACCAGGATCAGCAGCCGGCCGAAGTCCGTGCTGCGCAGCTGCGAACGCTTGATACACACCCGGTGCACCGATACGAAGTGCCGTGGTCTGATGTGGACTTCGGCGCTGATACCCGCCTCGCGCAGGACGGCCCGGAAGTCGTCCGCGAAGGCGGCGAGGGCAGTGCAGGAGGTGGCGTTCTCCGCGATGAGCGCCCGGGTCCGTTCGTACTCCTCGGGGTGCAGGATCGCGAAGACCAGGTCCTCCAGCTCGGTCTTGAGCGCCTGGACGCCCAGCCGTTCGGCGAGCGGGATCAGCACATCGCGGGTGACCTTGGCGATGCGCGCCTGTTTCTCGGGGCGCATCACCGTCAGGGTGCGCATGTTGTGCAGCCGGTCGGCGAGTTTGATCGACATCACCCGGACGTCGTTGCCCGTGGCGACGAGCATCTTGCGGAAGGTCTCCGGTTCGGCGGCGGCGCCGTAGTCGACCTTCTCCAGTTTGGTGACGCCGTCGACCAGATAACCGACCTCGGCGCCGAACTCCGTCTTCACCTGATCGAGCGTCACTTCCGTGTCCTCGACGGTGTCGTGGAGCAGCGAAGCGGTGAGCGTGGTGGTCTCCGCGCCCAGTTCGGCCAGGATCAGGGTCACGGCGAGGGGGTGGGTGATGTAGGGCTCGCCGCTCTTGCGGAACTGGCCGCGGTGGGAAGCCTCCGCCAGGAGGTACGCCTTGTGCAGGGGAGCCAGATCGGCGTCGGGATGGTGCGCCCGGTGCGCGTCCACGACATGGCCGATCGCGTCGGGCAGCCGGTCCCGGCCCGTGGGGCCCAGCAGTGCGGCGCGGCCCAGCCTGCGGAGGTCGATCCTCGGACGGCCGCGCCTGCGGCTGTGGGCACCTGGGTTGGTGGCCTCTGCGCTCATGGGGCACCTCCGGCAGCTTCGACCGGCGGTGGGGAGGACTGGCGTGCCTCCGGGCCGGTGCTTGATGCTACCGAGCCCACCACGTGGCGCAGTCCGGCTCTCGCTCAGCGTGAAACGGATCACCCATTCGAGCGAAGCGTCAGGGCCTCTCGGTTTCGAGGAGAACCGGGTCGATCGTCCCTTCGGCGACAATCACGGCACCGCCGGTCATCTCGATCTCGCCGTCCGGTCGCTCCGTGATCACGAGACGGCCGCCGGGCACGTCGATCGTGTAGGTGACGGGAGCGCCCGTGACGGCCGGGTCGAGGTTGTCGCGGCGCGCGGCGGCAACGGCGACGGCGCAGGCGCCGGTACCGCAGGAGCGGGTCTCGCCCGAGCCGCGCTCATGGACGCGCATCGCGACATGCCGGTCGCCGCGGTCCACGACGAACTCCACGTTGACCCCGTCCGGGTAGACCGACGCCGGGGTGAACGGCGGCACGGTCAGCAGGTCTCCGGCATGGGCGAGTTCCTCGACGAAGGCGACCGCATGGGGGTTGCCCATGTTCACGTTCCTCGCCGGCCAACTGCGGCCGTCCACGGAGACGGTGACACCCTCTTCGGGCAGCACGGCCCGCCCCATGGAGACGGTGATGTCACCACCCGTGGCGCCGCTGCCGGAGGGCGCCTTGGCGATGTGGACCTTCTTGATCCCGCCGCGCGTCGCGAGGGACATGTCCCCGGCGTCGATGTGGCCTGCTCGCTGGAGGTACCGCGCGAAGACCCGGACGCCGTTGCCGCACATCTCGGCGACGGAACCGTCCGCGTTCCGGTAGTCCATGAACCACTCGGCCTCACCGGCCATGTGCCGGGCCTCCGGGTGGGCCGCGGACCGCACCACGTGCAGCAGCCCGTCGCCGCCGATTCCGGCCCGGCGGTCGCACAGCCGTGCGACGGTTGCGGCGGGCAGATCGACCGCGTTGTCCGGGTCGGGGACGATCACGAAGTCGTTCTCGGTCCCGTGGCCCTTGAGGAAGGGGAGGGGCGACGTCTGCGAGGTGCTCACGTCCCCCATCGTACGGGGACGGTACGACAGCGGCCGGAGCCGGTCATCTCAGCCGCGCCACACGCCACACGGCCAAGGCGACGAGCACCACTGCGACGCCCACGTACAGCGCGATCACTCGCCAGTCCGGGCGCTCGTCGGACCCGCGCGAGGGCAGGCCGGGCCAGGTGTGGCCGACGCGGCGGGCCGCCGTCACGCCCCAGCCGGCGGCGCAGCAGCTGATCAGCAGGCCCAGCATGGCGACGACCGCTCCTCCGTCGCCCGTGCCGAAGGCGAGCGGGAAGGCGAACATCAGCGAGCCGGCGGCGGCGAGGACGACGATGGGGGCGAGCTGCCAGATCCTGAGACGCCGCTGCGGACGCAGTTCGACCTCGACCTCGTCCGCGAGCAGGTCCTGCTCCTCGGGCCCGTCGGGGCTGAGGCCGGACGGGCCGTCCGTCGTATTCCGCCGTTGCTGCTGTTCCGTGTCGCGAGGGCCGGCCTCCATCGCCACGCGCCCTCCCAACTCGGACTCAACTGTCGATCGATGCTCGATGATGGCACGCCCCCGGGGGCCGGAAGGACGGGCGGAGCGTCCCGATGCCATCACGTGATCAGGCTGTGACCGCTCGTTCGATCAACGTCAGCGCGCGCTGCGGAAGTTCCGTCCTGTCACCGGCCGCGCCGCTCAGCCAGTGCACCCTCGGGTCGCGCCGGAACCAGGAGTCCTGGCGGCGGGCGAAGCGCTTGGTGGCGCGCACCGTCTCGTCGCGCGCCTCCTGCTCGGTGCACCCGCCGGCGAGTGCCGTGAGCACCTGCTGGTAGCCGAGTGCACGCGAGGCGGTGCGCCCCTCCCGGAGCCCCTGTGCCTCGAGCGCGCGCACCTCGTCGACGAGGCCCGCCTCCCACATCCGGTCGACGCGTACGGCGATGCGTTCGTCGAGCTCGGGCCGTGCGACGTCGACGCCGATCTGGACGGTGTCGTAGACGGCGTCATGACCCGGGAGGTTGGCGGTGAACGGCTTGCCGGTGATCTCGATGACCTCGAGGGCCCTGACGATACGGCGGCCGTTGCTCGGCAGGATGGCGCGGGCCGCCTCGGGGTCGGCCGCGGCCAGCCGGGTGTGCAGAGCGCCGGGGCCGCGTACGGACAGCTCCTCCTCCAGGCGCGCCCGCACCTGCGGGTCGGTACCGGGGAACTCGAGGGCGTCGATCGCTCCGCGGACATAGAGTCCGGAACCACCGACGAGTACCGGGGTGCGGCCCTCCGCGAGCAACCGGTCGATCTCCGCCCGTGCCAATCGCTGGTACTCGGCGACGCTCGCGGTCTGCGTGACGTCCCAGATGTCAAGGAGCCGGTGCGGCACTCCGCCACGCTCCTGCGTCGTCAGCTTGGCGGTGCCGATGTCCATCCCCTGGTAGAGCTGCATGGAGTCGGCGTTGACGACCTCGCCGTTCAGATGCCGGGCGAGGAAAACCCCCAGATCGGACTTTCCGGCTGCGGTGGGACCGACGACGGCGATGACCCGCGGTGCGGGAGCTGCACTTCTCACTGACCCAGTCTCCCAAACCCGCACGCATGTCCCCGAACGAGCGAGGTGACGGCGGACCGGCGGCGTCGTTCCCTGTTGTGAGGTTCCGCATGCCGGTTTTCGTACCGGTGCCCGTGCGAGACGCAAGAGAACGCTCCGAGCGGCGCGGAACTTCGCCCGCACGAGTAGGCTATGGAGTGGATATGGGTGTTTTCTCATGGTTTCGCAGTAAGCCCGCAGCAGTCGAGGAGGCTCCGGTGTCCCAGGAGCCGGCGGAAGCTCCGGCAGAGGAGTCGGCGGTGACCGACGGCGCGGCACCCGCTCAGGCAGCGGTCGACGAGAGCGGTGCGACCGAGGCGGTGGAGATTCCGAAGCAGCAGTCGGCCGAGAACGCGGCGGACAGCGAGGCCGGTGAAGGCGCCCGCAAGTAGTTCCCGCGACGAGGGAAGGTGCTCCATGGGCTTCCTGGACAACCTGAAGGCCAAGCTGGGCCCCGCGAAGGACAAGGTCTCCCACCTCGCCCAGCAGCACGAGGGCCGGATCGGGCAAGGCCTGGAGAAAGCCGCCAGGACGGTCGACCACAAGACCAAGGGCAAGTACAGCAGCAAGATCGAGACGGGTACCGGCAAGGCGAAGGGCGCCCTGGGCCGCATCGCGCACAGGGACGACCGGGGGACGACGCCGCCGGCTCCACCGCCGGCTCCCTGAGAGCACCGGACCGGTTCAGGGCGGAGGACGGCCGTGGAGCGACACGCTCCACGGCCGTCCTCTTCCCGTACCGCCCTACGACCAGGCGGCGACGAAGTAGCCGACCCCGTACGGAACGTCCTCGCGGAGCAGTCGGCCCCCCAGGCCGGCGCCTTCCGCGGCCCCGGCGAGGACCTGCCAGGGGGCGCGGCCGGACGCCTTCAGCTCGTGTGCCGCCACCTCGTCCAGGGCCTTGAGGCCCTCGACGTCCGCCGCGCCGAGTGCGTCGGCGGCCCGCCGGTCGAAGTCGACCGCCCGTTCGTCGAGGTACCCGGGTGCCTTGAGTGTGCGGCAGGCGCTGCCGTCGCCCATCACCATCAGCGCCACTCGTTCGGCGCGGGCGGCGAGTTCCCGTCCGACCACCAGGCAGCGCCCGGTGTCGAGGGACTCACCGACACCGAGCCCCTCGACGGGGGCGGCGCCCCAGCGGTTGCGGTCGAGCAGCCAGGCACCGACGGCGAGAGAGGGCGGCAGCGCCCGCTCCTGCCCGGCCCCCTCACCCAGCCGTACGTCGAGCTCCACGCCGAACCCCCGGAAGGAGCCGGCAGCGCCCGCGGCGTGCGGTCCGCGGTACGCCTGCCCGGCCGGCCCGACCACGATGAGCAGATCCGGCCTCGACGCCGCGAGCACGGCCACGGCGTCGGCGGACGCGGCACGGACCGCGTCCAGTTCTGGCGCGGCTGCGGAGGCGACCTCCGGCACGAGGAGCGGCGGGCACGGACACACGGCGGCGGCTACGAGCATGATCCGCAGCCTAGTCCGCGGGGGTCCTCCCTCCGGACCGCCGACCGTGTGCCCGTCCCGCAACCGACGATGCCGCGCGCCCGTGGCGCGGGCGTCACGTTGGCCTCACGCGGGTTCGTTCACCCGTGACGCCGGAGCAGTCCATGCCGTCCGCCCTGCCCTTTGGGCGGTGTTCTCCAGAAACGCCGACGGACCACACCAAGCGCCGACGGACGGGCCCTCACGGGAGCCCGAGCCGTACCCGCAGCTCGTCAGAATGCCGCGCAGCCGCCCGTCACCGGCGGAAGCGGCGCGGGGACGCCCACCGCGGGCAGGCCGAGCATCACGCCGGCGGGCTTCGCCGACTCCGCGGTGTTGCGCCTCTCCCACGCGTCACCGGCACGGGTCCGGCGCACGGAGGCCACCGCCCCTTCCGCCAGCAGGTGGTGCGGGGCGGCGTAGGTGATCTCAACGGTGACCACGTCGCCGGGACGCACCTCGGCGTCCGGCTTGGTGAAGTGGACGAGACGGTTGTCGGGGGCGCGGCCGGAGAGCCGGTGGGTGGCACCGTCCTTGCGGCCCTCCCCCTCGGCGACCATGACCTCGAGGGTGCGGCCGACCTGCTTCCTGTTCTCCTCCCAGGAGATCTCCTCCTGCAGGGCGACCAGGCGCATGTAGCGCTCCTGCACGACCTCCTTGGGGACCTGCCCCTCCATCGTCGCCGCGGGCGTGCCGGGGCGCTTGGAGTACTGGAAGGTGAAGGCGTTCGCGAAGCGGGCTTCGCGCACGGTGTGCAGGGTCTGCTCGAAGTCCTCCTCGGTCTCGCCGGGGAAGCCCACGATGATGTCGGTGGAGATGGCGGCGTGCGGGATGGCCGCGCGCACCTTCTCGATGATCCCGAGGAAGCGCTCCTGCCGGTAGGAGCGGCGCATCGCCTTGAGGACCGTGTCGGAGCCGGACTGCAGCGGCATGTGCAGCTGCGGCATGACGTTCGGCGTCTCGGCCATGGCGGCGATCACGTCGTCCGTGAAGTCCCGCGGGTGCGGCGAGGTGAAGCGGACCCGCTCGAGGCCGTCGATGCCGCCGCAGGCACGCAGCAGCTTGCTGAAGGCCTCACGGTCGCCGATGTCGGAGCCGTAGGCGTTGACGTTCTGTCCGAGCAGGGTGATCTCGCTGACGCCCTCGGCGACGAGCGCCTCGATCTCCGCGAGGATGTCGCCGGGCCGGCGGTCCTTCTCCTTGCCGCGCAGCGCCGGCACGATGCAGAAGGTGCAGGTGTTGTTGCAGCCCACGGAGATCGAGACCCATGCCGCGTACGCCGACTCCCGGCGGGTCGGCAGGGTGGAGGGGAAGGCCTCGAGCGATTCCGCGATCTCGACCTGCGCCTCCTCCTGGACACGGGCCCGCTCGAGCAGCACCGGCAGCTTGCCGATGTTGTGCGTGCCGAAGACGACGTCCACCCACGGCGCCTTGGTGACGATCGTGTCGCGGTCCTTCTGCGCCAGGCAGCCGCCCACGGCGATCTGCATGCCGGGGCGCCTGGACTTCATCGGGGCGAGCCGCCCGAGGTTGCCGTAGAGCTTGTTGTCGGCGTTCTCACGGACCGCGCAGGTGTTGAAGACCACGACGTCGGCGTCGCCGTCGGCGCCTTCGGGTGCGCGTACGTACCCCGCGTCCTCGAGCAGGCCGGACAGCCGCTCGGAGTCGTGGACGTTCATCTGGCACCCGTAGGTGCGGATCTCGTAGCTGCGGTGGTGGGTGTCCTGCGCGGTCATGCGACAAGGGTAGGCGGTGCACGGGTCTGGCCCGAACCGGGAGTCGGCAAGGTCAGAGAGGACCTGCCCCGGCCGGCTGGGGCGTGGGACGGGTGTGGAGCCGCTGCAGGTAGTGCTGTGCGGTGGGCAGTGTCTCCAGCAGGATCTGCTGCTGGCGCTTGATCCGCAGGAAGTGGGCGTCGGCCACGTCACGGGCGTCCTGGCGGTGGGCGAGGACGGCCCGGGGGGCGGACCTGCCGGGTGCCAGCGCCGCCAGCACGCCTGCGTATGTCAACTCCGGGGCGTCCGGGGCGAGGCCCGCCCGGTGTGCGGCCAGGCACTCCTCCAGCTCCGCGGAGAGCGGCAGTTCCCGCTGGGCCCTCCAGAACGGGGTGTCCGCCCGGGGTGCGGTGCGGTACAGCAGCTGGGCGAAGTCGCGGGCCCGTGCGTGGGCGGTCTCGGTGGCACGGTTGAAGCGCGCCGCGGGGCCTTCCCGGTCGTCACGGGACGGGAAGTCGCGTACCAGCCGGTCGAGGGCGCCCAGGACGCCGCCGAGCGTGTCGCCCGCCAGCGGCTCGAGCGAGCAGGCCGAGGTGCCCACCGCGACGCAGTTCTTCACCCAGGCGCGGCGGCTGCGCCCGGTCCGGAGTGCGATGTGCCGCACGGCGGTGCGCTCGGGCCGCAGACCCCACAAGGCACACAGGGTGCCCACCGCTTCGTCCGGCTCCGTCCACTCGCGCGCGTAGACGTGCCCGGCACCGAACCTGCCCGGCACCGGCATCTTCCAGGACCATCCGGCCGGCAGCGCGGTGGCGGTGGTGAAGGGGTCGATGCCGTGCACGGTGTGGTCGTGCGGGACCGTGACGGTGACCGCGCTGTCGCACAGCAGCCGGCCCTGTGCCTCGACGAACGGCTCCCGCAGCGTCCCGGCGATCAGAAGGCCCTCCGCTCCCGTGCAGTCGAGGAAGAACTCCCCCGGCACCGCACGGCCTTCGGCGGTGTGCAGCACGGTGATCATTCCGTCCGCGTCCCGCTCCGCGTGGAGCAGTTCGTCGCGGACCGCCCGGACACCGAATCGGCCGGTCGCCACATTTCGCAGATATTCCGTGAACATATGGATGTCGGCATGCCAGCCGTACGGTACGGCGGCCCGACCGTCCAGCCAGCGCGGGGACTTCCTGGCGTCCATCAAGGGCGGCTCACGAAAACAGGCGTAGTCGAAAGGCTCGACCGTCTCGCCGTTCATCCTGCGGTACTGCCAGTGCTCGGACAGCAGCGAATCCTCGCACTCCGGAATTTCTGCGCACGGGTCGTAGAAATGATCCACGCCCCCGCTCACGGTGGTGCGGGCCGCGATTTCCGCCGCTCCTCCGGTGCGCCAGTTGACGTAACGGACAGCCGCATTGAATGACGCGCAGCAGGCCCGCATCCATTCGTCCTCGAGAACCCCGAGACGGTCGAAGAGGTCCCGCTGGATCTGCGAGCCCAGGGCCGTGACCTGCCCTGTCTCCTGGTGATCCGCCCGTGACGGCGTCTCCAACACGGTGACGGAGACGGTTTCGCGGAATGCGGCCGCGAGCCGCGCGGCGGCCGTCCAGCCGGCGGCCGTGCCGCCCACGACGACGATTCGCGTGATGTGACTGTCCATGGAATCAGGCTGCCCGCATTCCGTGTACGGCATCTGTACCGGAGCTGTACCGGCCTGCATCCGCGCGTACACACGCGCCGGACAATTCATATGGCGAGGCGGCCGAACCTGTTGGTGCGGGACCTGAACGGGACCCGGACTCATCTACAGGAGGAATAATGTTCGACGCCGAAACCGGCCCGTCCCGGGTCCAGCACCCGCTGGAAGTTCTGGCGGAAATCGAGCGACAAGGAACGGTCGACCAGGAACTGCTGCTGCGGGACGGTTCCACCCCGTGGGCCGAACTGCTGGCGGACTACGTCGACGCCCTGAACGCACTGGCCGCCCAGGGCCCGCACACCGAGGCGGGTATACCGAGATACGGCCTGGACGAGGGGCACGCCGGCGGCTGCGGCTGAACCCCCAACGAGGCATTGCCCGCCGGCCGGCCGTGAGAGCGGCCGGCCGGCAGGCCGGAAAGCTGAGGAAGCGTCAGGAAGGGAGGGTCAGCGGGACCGCTTCGGGCGCACACTCGGCCCGGGCGAAGAGCTGGACGAGCGGCAGGAAGCGATAGCACAGCCGCGCGTCGCCGTCGACGCTCCAGGCCTCCAGCAGCTGGGCGTCGACCAGCCGTTCCAGCACCTCCTCCGCCTCGTCGGGCCCGGTGTCGAGCAGCGCGGCGGCGTCCCCTGCGGTCAGCCGCGACAGGCCGGCCGCCGCCAGGACACCGAGCGCCGCCCGGGTGGCCGACTCCACATGGTCCACCACACTCCGCAGCCCGGCCCTTACGTCGAGGCTGCCGAGGCGCAGTTCGGCCAGCCGGCGCTCGGGGGGTGCCAGCCGGCCGGCGAGCAGCTCGGCCGGCCAGTGCGGGTGCGCCGCCAGCCGGGCCGCCGCGATGCGCAGCGCGAGCGGCAGCCGGTCGCAGGACTCGGCGATGCGCGCGGCGGCCTCGGGCGACGCGGTGAAGCGTCCTGGGCCCGCGACAGCGGCGAGCAGCCGCCCCGCGTCGGCCGGCGCCAAGGGGCCGAGCCGCACCAGCCGGGTGCCTTCGAGCGACGCCAGATGGGAACGGACGCCGGTGACGACGGTGCGGCTCGCGCCCTCTCCGGGGAGCAGCGGACGCACCTGTGCGTCGTCGCACGCGTTGTCGAGTACGACCAGCATCCGCCGGCCCGCCAGCAGCGTCCGGTACAGCTGGATCCGCTCGTCGAGCGCCGAGGGCGTCCGCTCCGGTGCGATGCCCAGGGCGCGCAGGAACCAGCCGAGCACTTCCGCCGGTGGACGGGGGCCACCGCGCGGGGTGCGCAGATCCGCGTAGAGCCGGCCCTGCGGAAACTCGTCCCGGCACCGCTCGGCCGCCCACAGCGCGAGGGCGGACTTCCCGGTGCCCGAGGCGCCGGTGATCACGACGTCCTGGTGCCCGCGCAGCGCGGTGAGGACCTCCTCGGTCTCGACGGCCCTTCCCGTGAAGTCGGCGGGGGCGGAGGGCAGCGTCGCCGGGACCAGGGCCGGCCGGCCGGGACCGTCCGGGAGCCCGGTCCGCGCCGGGGCGGCGGGCCCCTGCCCGGCGGCCTGCCGGGGCGGACCGGCGGCCGGGACGGTCGGCGCCGCGACCGTGACGCCGATCCGTTCCGGTGCCGCGGGCGGTGGGAGCGTCCCTGTCAGGACCTCCTGGTGGAGGGTGCGCAGCGACGGTCCGGGGTCGATGCCCAGCTCGTCCGCGAGTGCCCTGCGCCCGTCCTCGTACACCGCGAGTGCGTCGGCCTGACGGCCGCTGCGGAACAGTGCGGTCATCAGCTGGCCGCGGAGCCGTTCGCGCACCGGCAGCAGTGTCACCTGCCGGGTGAGCGCGGGGATCATGTCGATGTGCCGGCCGAGGGCGAGCGCCGCCTCTGCGTGGTCCTCCAGTGCGGCGAGGCGCGCCTCTTCCATGAGGGGCCCCTCGGTTTCCAGCAGATGTTCGGTGACGCCGGTCAGGGCCGGTCCGCTCCACAACGCGAGGGCCTGGGCCAGCCGGCGCTCGGCCCCCTCGTACCGCTGCGCCACGAGGTCGGCGCGGCCGGTGCCGGCGAGCGCGCGGAATGCGAACCAGTCGAGCGTGGCGTCGCCGATGTCCATGCGGTAGCCGGGGCCCTGGCGCTCCAGGCAGAGGCCGGGGCCGAGCCGGGTACGCAGCCGGGACACATAGGTGTAGAGCTGCCTGGTGCTGGTGGCCGGCGGCTCCCAGCCCCACAGGACGGCCGTCAGCCGCTCGTCGGGCATGACCTTGCCGTCGGCCAGGAGCAGGGCCGCGAGCGTGGTGCGCTGCTTGCTGCCGTCGAGCGCGACCGTGTGGCCGTCGAGTTCGGCCGACACGGGTCCGAGGATCTGGAAGTCCATGCGGGCCTCCCCCGTTCCGCGGGCCCGTTCCGGTCGCCGGGCCAACTGCCGGGAAAGCTACTGAGCTGGCCTTTTTCATCGACATCGGTTGGATTTCCGGCTGACGAAATCGATCCGAAAGAGCCTCAAAAACAGGCGTCCGTAACGTTCATGGCATACCGCAGGGCACCAACGCCACAGCGGAGTCGGAACTCGTACACAGGCCCGGACACGGGCCTCGCCCACAGGAGGATCACCATGAGGAGCTTCATCACCTCGGCCACGTCCGGCCCGGCGACCGCGAAGGCGGGCCGCGTGGCGGCCGGCGCGGCTCTTCTCCTGGCGGTGGCGGGCGCGGTGGGCGGCGCCGGGGCGCTGGTAACGGCCGCGGAGCCGCCAGCGCGGGCCGTGGCCGCGGACGACCCGTGGACGGTCGCTCCCAAGGACGACCCCTGGACGAGCGCCCCGGCCTCCTCCCTCGGCGACGACCCCTGGACGAGCGCCCCCGCCTCCGCCCTGGACGACCCGTGGACCTGATGCCCGGCCACCCCCGCGTCAGGGCCGGACCAGCGCGAACAGCCGCTGCTCGTCGAGGTGTTCGCCGTCGCCGAGCACCGCCAGCAGCTGAGCGCAGCGATCCTGCCAGGCCGGCGCCCCCACATCGGCGAAGAGGTCCTCCGCGACCTTGAAGCTGCCCGCCGCACCGGCCCGGTCCACGTGCAGGGCCTGCACGCATCCCAGTACCACCGCCGCCCGCGCCTCCAGATAGCGGTCCGGCACCTTGCCCGAGGTCGTCAGCGCATCCCGCAGAACCGCCTCGGCCTCCTCGGTCTTCCCACGGCGCCACAGCGCCTCGCCCAGTGTGCGCAGCGCATGGGCCTCGCCCCGGCGGTCACCACTGCCCCTGACGAGTTCGAGCGCACGCCGGGAGGCCTCCTCCGCACGCTCACCGTCCCCCTGATGCAGCAGGGCCTCGGCGAGCCTGACGGTGCTCTGCGCCTCTCCCCTCGCGGTCCCGAGGCCCCGGCTCCTGGCGACCGCTTCCGAGGACAGCACCAGACTCGCCTGCGGGTCGCCCCGCTCCAGTTCGATCTGCGCCAACAGGCCCAGCACATGGGCCTCGGCGTAGTGGTCACCGACCGCACGGAAGATCTCCAGCGACCGGTGACCCATCTGCCTGGCACGCTCCATGTCTCCGCGATGGCGTTCGCACAGCGCCAGGTTCCGGAGCACCAGGGCACGTCCCTGATCCTGGCCCTGCTCCTCGAACAGCCGCAGGGCCAGGCTGAGGCGTTCGTGCGCCGAGTCGTGGTCCCACTGGACGATCTCCAGGGTGCCCAGGGAGTGCAGCATCGCGGCTTCGCCCAGCCTGTCCCCGATGCGGACGGCCGCTTCGAGGGCGCGTTCGCCGCAGTGGCGCCAGTCCTCCAGATAGTTGCGGTTCTGGAAGAGGGTCACGCTGGTCATCGCCAGGTCCCAGGCGTACGCGGACTCGTCCTCCCTGGCCGCCTGGTCCACCAGGCCTGTGATCGAGGAGCGTTCGCTCTCGAACCACTCCATGGGGTCGTCCAGCAGGCTGTCGACCAGATGGCCGGGCAGTGGGTGCAGCGGGGCCTGGCCGTGGATGACGGTGTAGTCGCCGCCGTACACGCGGCGGTGTGCCTCGCCGGCCAGCCCCAGCCACGCGGCGCAGGTGCGCCGGGTGGCGGCCAGCCGTTCCTCCTCGCTGTCCTCGGCCTCGGCGCACTCGCGGGCGAAGAGCCGCAGCAGGTCCTGGAAGCGGTAGCGGACGTGGCCGGTCGTGGTGGCGCTCAGCGGTTCCAGGAGCTGGGCGTCGACGAGTTGCTCGATCAGGTCCTCCGCGTCGACCGGGTCGATGCCGAGCAGCGCGGCGCCCGCCCAGGCGGCGAAGTCCGGGACGCCCAGGGTGCCCAGCAGCCGGAACATGCGGGCGGTGTCCGGGGGCAGATCGCGGTAGCTGAGCCGCAGACCGGCCCGGACGCCGCGTTCGTCCATGCTGAGTTCGTCGAGCCTGCGGTGCTGGTCCTCGAGCCGGGCGACCAGTGTCCGTACCGACCAGTGCGGTTTGGCGGCCAGGCGTGCGGCGGCGATGCGCAGTGCGAGCGGGAGGCGGTCGCACAGTGCGCTGAGGCGGGCGGCACCCACGGGGTCGCTGCTGAAGCGGTCGTCACCGGCGACACGGGAGAGCAGTGCGATGGACTCGTCCTGTTCGAGGGAGCCGAGGTGCAGGGGTACGAAGAAGTAGTCGCCGGCGAGCGCGCCGCCCATGCTGTCGCGGCTGGTGACGAGGACGCAGGAGCGCCCGTTGCCGGGCAGCAGCGGCCGTATCTGCTGGAAGGAGCGGGCGTTGTCGAGCACGATGAGCACGCGCCGGCCGTCGAGGACACTGCGGAACAGAGCGGTGCGCTCGACCTGTTCGGCGGGGATCTGCGGCCCTGGCACGCCGAGGGCGCGCAGGAATCTGTCGAGTACGGCGCCGGGCCTGCGGGGCGCCTCTTCCGCGTCGTAGCCGCGCATGTCGGCGAAGAGCTGGCCGTCGGGGAAGCGGGCCGCGACCTGGTGGGCCCAGTGCACGGCGAGGGCCGTCTTGCCCACGCCCCCGGTGCCGGTGATGGAGCCGACCGGCAGCGCGCTGCCGTCCTGGTGGTCCAGCAGCCGGTCCAGTGAGGCCAGTTCGGGTCGGCGGCCGGTGAAGGAGGCGACGCTGGGCGGCAGGTGGGCGGGGACCGTGGTGGGGGGTACGAGCGTGGCCGTCTCGGCGGGGAGGCTGAGTTTCGGGGAGTCGGCGAGGATCTCCTCGTGCAGTTCCTGCAGCGCGGGGCCCGGGTCGATGCCCAGTTCCTCGGCGAGCAGGCGCTGTCCGTCGCGGTAGGTCTCCAGTGCCTCGGCGCGGCGGCCGGAGCGGTACTGGGCGAGCATGAGGTGGGCCTTGGCCTGCTCCCGCAGCGGGTGTTCGCGTACGAAGGCGCTGAGTTCGCCGATCATCTCCCGGTGTTGGCCGAGCTGGAGGCGGAGTCCGGCGTGCTCCTCGTACACGTCGAGGCGCATCTCGGTGAGCCGGGCGGCCTCCGCCTCGACGCGTTCGGCCAAGATGCCTTCGAGTGCGGGGCCGCGCCACATGGCGAGGGCTTCCTCGAAGAGAGCGCAGGCCTCTTCCGGCCGGCCGCGGCGGGCCGCTTCCCGGCCCTTGGCGGCGTGCTCCTCGAACTCGACGGCGTCGATGCGGTGTTCGCCGGCGAAGAGCATGTACCCGGGGTGGCTGGTGACGAGGATGTCCTCGACGCCGACCGCGTTCTTGATGGTCTTGCGCAGTGCCGACACACAGATGGCGATCTGGTTGCGGGCGGTGGCCGGCGGGCTGCCGCGCCAGACGGCGTCGGCAAGGGTGTCGACGGACACCACGCGGTTGGGCGCGAGCAGCAGCATCGACATGATGGTGCGCTGGCGGGCGCCCTGGAGCACGACCGGCCGCCCGTCGGCGCTGACGTGCAACGGCCCCAGGATCCGGAACACCACCTGAAGCACGAGCTGCCTCCTGATCGCGGCCGCAGCCGTACCTGTACGACCGGTTTCGCCGTTTTCCTCACTGAGTAACAGGGCGCCGTCCGGCCCCGCAACGACGACGTCAGCAAGCTGCCATTCGGGGCCCGCCGGGCCGGCTCACCGCCTCGCCATCCAGGAGGCCGGAGGGAAGCTCTCCGGCCGGCCCCAGGCGGCCGGTGCGGGCTCGTCCGTCTCCGGCTCGCGTGCGGCGGACGTGGCCGCGGTCGTGGAGAGAGCGCCGAGGAGCGCCGTGACGGCGGCGAGCTCCTCCGGGGTGGGGCAGCCGTTGATCACCTGGAACAGGGACGGGCCCAGCGGGCCTTCGAGTGCCGATGCGGACATCGGTGTCTCCTCACATGGGTGGGTTGCCGTGCTTGCGGGACGGCAGGTCGGCGTGCTTGGTGCGCAGCATCGCGAGTGCGCCGATGAGCGCCGAGCGGGTGTCCGCGGGGTCGATGACGTCGTCGACCAGGCCGCGCTCGGCCGCGTAGTACGGGTGCATCAGCTCGGCCTTGTACTCCTTAACGAGCTGTTCGCGCATGGCGTCCGGGTCCTCGGCCGCCTGGATCCGGCGGCGGAAGACCACGTTGGCGGCCCCTTCCGCGCCCATGACCGCGATCTCGTTTGCGGGCCAGGCGAGGGAGACGTCGGTGCCGATGGAGCGGGAGTCCATGACGATGTACGCACCGCCGTACGCCTTGCGGAGGATCACCTGCACCCGGGGGACGGTCGCGTTGCAGTACGCGTACAGCAGCTTCGCTCCGTGGCGGATGATGCCGCCGTGCTCCTGGTCGACGCCGGGCAGGAAGCCGGGGACGTCGACGAGGGTGACCAGGGGGATGCTGAACGCGTCGCACAGCTGGACGAAGCGGGCGGCCTTCTGAGAGGAGTGGATGTCGAGCACCCCGGCGAGGGCCTGGGGCTGGCTTGCGACGATGCCGACGACCTCGCCGTCGAGCCGGGCGAGAGTGGTGATGACACTGGTGGCCCAGCGTTCGTGGACCTCCATGTGCTCACCGTCGTCGACGAGTTCCTCGATGACGGCACGCACGTCGTAGGGGCGGCTGCCGTCCAGCGGTACGAGGTCGAGCAGCCGCTCGCAGCGCCGGTCGGCGGGGTCGGACGTGGTGGAACGCGGAGGCTTCTCCCGGTTGTTCGAGGGCAGCATCGACAGCAGGTAGCGGACCTCGGCGATGCAGGTCTCCTCGT
>NZ_BMWB01000046.1 GCF_014651015.1 Streptomyces xantholiticus | reverse complement strand
CCGAACGACGACACACCCGCCCGCCGCGGACGCCCCTCCACCTCCGGCCACTCCCTGGCCTCACCCAGCAGCTCGACAGCACCCGCATCCCAGTCCACCAGCGGCGTCGGCTCCCCCACATGCAACGTCCGCGGCAACACACCATGGCGCATCGCCATCACCATCTTGATGACGCCACCCACACCCGCCGCGGCTTGCGCGTGGCCGAGATTGGACTTCAACGAGCCCAGCCACAGCGGCTGTTCCTCCCCCCGCCCCTGCCCGTACGTCGCCAGCAACGCCTGCGCCTCGATCGGATCACCCAGCCTCGTACCCGTCCCGTGCGCCTCCACCGCATCGACCGTCTCCGCCGACATGTCCGCGTCGGCCAAGGCCTCGCGGATGACCCGCTCCTGCGCCGGACCACTGGGAGCCGTCAACCCGTTGCTCGCACCGTCCTGATTCACCGCACTGCCACGCACCACCGCAAGCACCTGGTGACCGTTGCGCCGCGCGTCCGACAGACGCTCCAGGACCAGCACACCCACACCCTCGGACCAGCCCGTACCGTCCGCCCCCGCACCGAACGCCTTGCACCGGCCATCCGCCGACAGACCACCCTGCCGACTGAACTCGGCGAACATGACCGGGCTCGACATGACCGACACACCGCCGGCGAGCGCCAGGGAGCACTCGTCGCGGCGAAGCGCCTGCACGGCCAGGTGCAGCGCGACGAGCGACGACGAGCACGCGGTGTCGACCGTGATGGCCGGGCCCGTCAGGCCGAGGGTGAAGGGCACGCGGCCGGAGACGACACTGGCGGCCGTCCCCGTACCGTAGTAGCCCTCGATCTCGTCGGGGACGGTCGGCAGACCCGCCGCGTAGTCGTGGTACATCACGCCCGCGTAGACTCCCGTGCGGCTGCCCTTCAGAGACTTCGGGTCCATGCCCGACCGCTCGATCGCCTCCCAGGACACCTCCAGCAACAGCCGCTGCTGCGGGTCCATCGCCAGCGCCTCACGCGGCGAGATCCCGAAGAAACCCGCATCGAACTCCGCCGCGTCGTACAGGAACCCCCCCTTGCGGGTGGCGCTCCGGCCCGGCCGGTCGGGGTCGGGGTCGAAGAGGGCGTCGGTGTCCCAGCCACGGTCATCGGGGAAGTCCGACACGGCTTCGCCGGCATGTGCGACCAGCTGCCACAGGTCCTCCGGCGAGCCGACGCCCCCGGGGTAGCGACAGGCCATGCCCACGATCGCAACGGGCTCGCTCCGGCGCCGCTCCGAGTCCTGGAGTTGCCGGCGCGTCTCGTGCAGCTCCCGAGCAACCCGCTTCAACGTGCCCAGCAGGTTCTTGTTGTCAGTCATGTGGGGTCACTCCGCTACGTGCGTTCAGATGGGCCGGGGGTGGGGAGCCGATCAGAGATTTCCGAACTCTTTTTCGATGACGTCGAGGATCTCGTCCGGGGTCGCCGCTTCCAGCTGGTCGACGAAGGCCGTGCCGCCGCCGTCCTCGCCGTCCGTGCCCGGGTCCGCCTGCGTGAGGGGCCCGACCGGGTCGCCCTCGGGTCCCGAGAGGGTCAGCAGATCCATCAGGCGCTCCGCGATGCGCTGTCGCGCGTCGCCGCCGAGGTCCGTCCCGGTCAGCGCCTGCTCGACCTTCCCGAGGTCCGCGAGGATCGGCTCCGCCCCGGCGCCCGTACCCGGCCCCGATTCCTGCTCCAGCCTGGTCACGACGTACCGGGTCAGTTCCTGGACGGTCGGGTGGTCGAAGACGAGGGAGGCCGGCAGGCGCAGCCCGGTGGCACGGTTGAGGCGGTTGCGCAGTTCGACCGCCATCAGGGAGTCGAAGCCGAGAGCCTTGAACGGCGTCTCCAGGTCGACGAGCCGGCCCGGCCCGTAGCCGAGCACTCCGCTCACATGACCACGTACGAGATCCAGGACGACCCGCTCCCGCTCGGCCTCGCTCAGGCCGGCCACGCGTGCCGCAAGCCCCTCCACGGTGCCCGCTTCCGCGATCCGGTCCTGGGCGTGCCGTGGCCCGCCGCGCACGAGCGACCGCAGCACGACGGGGACGTCCTCGACGCCGCGCCTCCGCAGCCCTGCCACATCGAGCAGTGCCGGAACCACCACGGCACGGTCGGCCGCCAGGCCCGCATCGAGGAGGGCGAGCCCCTCCTCGCCGGACATCTCGGCCAGACCGAGTGCGGAGAGCCGACCCCGGTCCACGTCCGACAGGCCTCCGGTGAGGCCTCCGTCGGAACCCCACCAGCCCCAGGCCAGCGAGACGGCAGGCAGCCCCTGTGCACGCCGCTCGTGTGCGAGGGCGTCCAGGAAGACGTTGGCCGCCGCATAGCCGGCCTGGCCCGCGCTGCCGACCACTCCGGCGAAGGACGAGAACAGCACGAACGCGCTGAGGCCGAGGCCCGCTGTCAGCTCGTGCAGGTGAAGCGCCGCATCGGTCTTGGGCCGGAACACGCCCGCCAGCCGCTCCGCGTCGAGCGCCTCGATCACGCCGTCGTCGAGCACGGCGGCGGAGTGGACGACACCCGTGAGCGGGCGGTCCTGCGGAACGGAGGCAAGCAGCGTGGCGAGCGCGGCACGGTCGCTCACGTCGCACGCCTCGACGCGGACGCGCGCGCCCGACCGGTTGAGTTCGGCGACCAGTGCGTCCACGCCGTCGGCGGCCTTGCCACGGCGCGAGACCAGCAGCAGGTCCCGTACCCCGTACGCCGACACGAGGTGCCTGGCCACCAGGGCGCCCAGACCACCCGTACCGCCGGTCACGAGCACGGTTCCCTTCGGATCGAACCGCGGCCGGGCCGTGTCCTGCCTGCCCGCCTCGATCCGGGACAGACGCGGTACCAGGGCCTTGCCGCCGCGGACCGCGACCTGCGGCTCCGCCCCCCGCAGCGCGGTGCGCAGAGCGGCTTCCTCCGCGGCCGGGGAGAGGCCCGGCTCCACATCCACCAGGACCAGCCGGTCCGGGTGTTCGACCTGCGCCGAACGCACCAGGCCCCAGACCGGAGCCGCCGTCAGAGCGGTGACGCGCTCGTCGGCGGACGTGCCCACGGCGCCGCGCGTCAGGATGACCAGGCGCGAGCCCGCGAACCGCTCGGCCGACAGGAACTCCTGAACGATACCGAGCGCACGGGCCGTTGCTGCCGACACGGACTCACCCGCCGCACCACCGTGCGGCCACAGCACCGTCCCGGGCGCAGCCTCTGCCTCGTCAAGGGCGTCCCACTCGCTCCACTCCGTCGAGGTCCGCGAGCCGCTCGGCCCCGGTGCCCACTCCATGCCGAACAGCGCCTCCCGCAAGGCGCCTCCCGCGCCGCGCAGTTGCTCCCGCGCCACCGGTCGCGTGACCAGCCGGTCCACCGAGAGCACCGGCGTACCCGCCTCGTCCACCACCCGCAGGGACAGCTCGCCGTCTGCCGCCGGATGGAAGGCCACGCGTACCACCGGCGACGTGCTCGCCCCGGAGACCTCGACGCCGGACCACATGAAAGGCAGCCGTACCTCCTCGGCACCCAGGTCGATCGACATGTGGAAGACGGCGTCCAGCAGCGCCGGGTGCACGCCGTATCCCGCGGCCTGCCCGCTCACCACGCCGGGCAGCGCCACCTCGGCGTATGTCTCGGCACCGCGCCGCCAGGCGGTCCGCACGCCCTGGAACGCCGGGCCGTACCCGTAGCCCTGATCCGCCAGCCGGTCGTACAGATCGCTCACGTCGACCTTCTCGGCGCCGCGCGGCGGCCATGCCGCCAAGTCGGCCGCGGCGAACGGGCCGCCGCCGTCGACAAGGGTTCCCGTGGCGTGGAGCGTCCATGTCTCGCCGCCGGGCACGGCCTCGTCCGCACCACCGCCGTCAGGGCACGAGTGCACGGTCACGGCACGCCGCCCCGCCTCGTCCGCCCCTGTCACGGCCACCTGCAGCCGCACACCGCCGGCGTCGCCCAGCACCAGCGGCTGCTGCAGCGTCAGCTCCTCCAGGCGGCCGCAGGCCACGCGCCCACCGGCCTGGAGGGCCAGTTCGACCAGCACCGCGCCGGGCAGCACCACTGAACCGAAGACCGCGTGGTCGGCGAGCCACGGCTGCTCCGCCAGGGACAACCGCCCGGTCCACAGGGCACCCCGGTCGTCCGGCAGGGACACCACCGCGCCCAGCAGCGGATGCCCGGCCTCGGCCAGACCGAGGCCCGCCACGTCACCGCGCCGGGCCGGGACGTCCAGCCAGAACCGCTCCCGCTGGAACGCGTACGTGGGCAGATCGGCACGGTGGGCGTCCGCACCGGCGAACACCGCGTCCCAGTCGACGGGCAGGCCGTGCACGTACCCCTCTGCCAGGGATGTCAGGAACCTTTCCCAGCCGCCCTCGTCGCGGCGCAGGGTGCCGAGGGCGACGGCGCGGGAGCCGGTGTCCTCGAAGGTCTCCTCCAGTCCGATGGTCAGCACGGGGCGGGCACTCGACTCGACGAAGAAGCCGAAGCCGTCGGTGAGCAGCGCGCGCACGGTCTCGTCGAACCTGACCTCCTGCCTCAGGTTCGTGTACCAGTACTCGGCGTCCGCACCCGAGGTGTCGAACAGGCCGCCGGTCACCGTCGAGTAGAACGGGATCTCGCCGCAACGCGGCTCGATGTCGGCGAGGGCCGCCAGGACCTCCTCGCGGATGGCTTCCACCTGCGCGGAGTGGGAGGCGTAGTCCACAGGGATCCGCCTGGCGGGGACCTCGTCGGCCTCACAGGCGGCCAGCAGTTCGTCCAGGGCCTCCGGCTCGCCGGAGACGACCGTGGAGCGCGGGCCGTTGACCGAGGCGACGGAAATCCGCTCCCCCCAGCGGGCCAGGCGCTCACGGACGTCGTCGGCGCGGAGCGGCACGGACACCATGCCGCCCCGGCCCGACAGATTCCGGGCGATGGCCTGCGCCCGCAGCGACACGACCTTCGCCGCGTCGTCGAGCGACAGCGCGCCGGAGACCGCCGCGGCGGCGATCTCGCCCTGGCTGTGCCCGATGACCGCGTCGGGGCGCACGCCCAGCGACTGCCACTGGGCCGCGAGCGACACCATGACCGCCCACAGCGCGGACTGCACGACCACCACGTCGTCCAGCGGCGGCGCGCCCTGCCCGCCACGGACCGCGTCGGTGACGGACCAGCCCGTGTACGGCCGAAGCGCCGCGTCGCACTCAGCGAGCCGGGCCGCGAACACCGGCGAGGTCTCGAGGAGTTCGGCCGCCATGCCCTGCCACTGCGAGCCCTGGCCGGGGAAGACGAAGGCGACCCGGCCCGGCTCCTCGGGAGCCGTCCCGGTGACCACGCCTTCGGCAGGCAGCCCGTCGGCCAGCGCGGTCAGGCCGGCCAGGGTCTTCGTGCGGTTCGATGCCAGCACGACACCGCGGTGTTCGAGGTGTGCCCGCGTCGTGGCCAGGGAGTGACCCACGTCCGGCAGGCGCAGGCCGGTTTCGGCGCCCGCCCATGCTGCGAGCCGCTCGGCCTGGGCGCGCAGGGCTGCCTCGGTCCGACCGGAGACGGGCCAAGGCAGAAGGGCGGCCGACGTGTCCCCGGTCGCGTCCGTGGTCGTCCCTGCCGGTTCCTGCTCCTGCTCGGACCGCGGTTCTTCCGGAGCCTCTTCGATGATCACGTGCGCGTTCGTGCCGCTGATTCCGAAGGAGGAGACACCGGCCCGGCGCGGGCGTCCGTCGGTGGCCCAGTCGGCTCTCTCGGTGAGCAGTTCGACCGCGCCGGCGCTCCAGTCCACGTGCGGGGACGGCTCGTCGGCGTGCAGGGTCCGCGGCAGCACGCCGTGCCGCACGGCCTGCACCATCTTGATGACGCCCGCCACACCCGCCGCCGCCTGCGCGTGCCCGATGTTCGACTTGATCGATCCGAGCCGCAGCGGCCGGTCGGCGGGGCGGTCCTGGCCGTAGGTGGCGAGGACCGCCTGTGCCTCGATCGGATCGCCGAGCGTGGTGCCCGTGCCGTGCGCCTCGACCACGTCGACGTCGGCGGACGACAATCCGGCACCGGCCAGCGCCGCACGGATCACCCGCTGCTGCGCAGGGCCGTTGGGGGCGGTGAGGCCGTTGCTGGCGCCGTCCTGGTTGACGGCGCTTCCGCGTACGACGGCGAGCACCTGGTGACCGTTGCGGCGGGCGTCCGAGAGGCGCTCCACCAGCAGCACGCCCACGCCCTCGGACCAGCCCGCGCCGTCCGCCGCCGCCGAGAAGGCCTTGCAGCGGCCGTCGGGCGCCATGCCGCGCTGCCTGCTGAACTCCACGAACACCCATGGCGTCGCCATCACCGTCACACCGCCCGCGAGCGCCAGCGAGCATTCGCCCGAACGCAGTGCCTGCACGGCCAGATGCAGGGCGACCAGCGAGGACGAGCACGCCGTGTCCACCGTCACCGCGGGCCCCTCCAGGCCGAAGGTGTAGGCGATGCGACCGGAGGCGACGCTGCCCTGGGTGCTGGTGACCGCGTAGCCCTCCAGGCCCGCGGGGGTTTCGGAGTCGGCGCCGTAGTCGTGATGCATCACGCCGGTGAACACGCCCGTCGAGCTGCCCCTGAGCGTCGTCGGGTCCATGCCCGACCGCTCGAACACCTCCCAGGACGTCTCCAGGAGCAGCCGCTGCTGCGGGTCCATCGCCAGCGCCTCACGCGGCGAGATCCCGAAGAAGTCCGCGTCGAACTCGCCCGCGTCGTAAAGGAATCCGCCCTCTCGGGCGTATGTCTTGCCGGCCGAGTCGGGGTCCGGGTCGTAGAGGCCGTCGTCCCAGCCGCGGTCGGTCGGGAAGAACGACACCGCGTCGCCGCCGTCCTCGACGAGCCGCCACAGGTCGTCCGGTGATCCGACGCCGCCGGGGTAGCGGCAGGCCATGCCGACGATGGCGATCGGCTCCTCCGCCGCGCCGCCCGGGACCACGGGCCGCGGCGGCACGGCCGTGGTCGCCGGCGGGGCACCGAGGAGCTCCACGCGCAGGTACTCGGTGATCAGGGCGGGCGTGGGATGGTCGAAGACGAGCGTGGCGGGCAGGCGTTGCCCGACGGCCGCGCTCAGGCGGTTGCGCAGCTCGACCGCGGTGAGCGAGTCGAAGCCGATCTCCTGGAACGGGCGGCTCGCGGCGATCGTGCTGCTGTCGGCGTGCCCCAGGACGGTCGCGACCTGGGCACGCACCAGGTCGAGGAGCACCCGGCTCTGTTCGTTCGTGGCCAGGCCGGACAGCCGCTGGGCGAGCGAGGTGCCCCCGGTGCTCTCTGCGGTGGGGGTGGCCCTGCGGCCCTGCGGCCGTACCAGGCCACGGAAAAGGGGCCGCAACATACCGGAGGCCGCCTCGGTGCGCAGGGTGGCCATTTCCAGGCGTACGGGGATCAGGTGTGCCTCGTCCCGCGTGACCGCTGTGTCCAGCAGGGCCAGGCCCTCGGCGGACGGCAGCGGCCGGACACCGGCACGCTTCATCCATGCCAGGTCGTGATCGGCGAGATGGCCGAGCATGTCGCCGGACTCCGCCCACAGGCCCCAGGCCAGGGCATGGGCGGGCAGGCCCTGGGCGCGCCGGTGCTGGGCGAGGGCGTCCAGGAAGGCGTTGGCGGCCGCATAGTTGGCCTGGCCCGGGTTGCCGAAGGTGCCTGCGATCGAGGAGAACAGGACGAACGCCGACAGTTCCAGGCCGCGGGTCAGTTCGTGCAGGTTGAGCGCTCCGTCGATCTTCGGGCGCAGTACTCGCTGCGTGCGCTCGGCGGTCAGGGAGGTCAGCATGCCGTCGTCGAGCACGCCGGCCGCGTGCACCACGCCGGTCAGCGGTCGTTCGGCTGGGACGGCGGCCAGGACCGCGGCCAGAGCCTCGCGGTCGGCCGCGTCGCACACCGCGACCTCGACATGCTCCGCGCCCGACTCGGTGAGCTCCGCGACCAGTTCGGCCGTGCCGTGCGCCTCCTTGCCACGGCGGCTGGTGAGCAGCAGGTGCCGCACTCCGTGCTCGGTGACCAGGTGCCGGGCGAGCAGTCCGCCGAGGGCTCCGGTGCCGCCAGTGATCAGTACGGTGCCGTGCGGGCCGAACGATGCCCGGGAGTCGTCCTGTCCGGGTGCCGGGGCCCGGGTCAGGCGCGGCACCAGGGCCGTGCCCTCACGGACCGCGAGCTGCGGCTCCTGCGCGGCCACCGCCGTCATGACCGCGGTGGCCAGGGCCTCGCGGGAGGCGTCGAGGTCGTCGACATCCACCAGCAGGAAGCGGCCGGGGTTCTCCGACTGCGCAGACCGCAGCAGGCCCCACACCGGGGCGTGCGCCAGGTCCACGACGTCCTCTCCGGGCCGCGCGGACACGGCTCCTCGGGTCACCACCACGAGGACGCTCCGCGCGGCGCGCTCCTCGGAGAGCCACGCCTGGGCGAGCCTCTGCATGTCGGTCGTCGCCGTGTGCGCGGCGGCCGCGAGGTCCCTTCCCGCAGGGCCGCAGGTGGCCACGACGACATCCGGTGCGGCGCCGTCGGCGTACAGCGCCGCCAGATCGGGGGCGTGCCCGGCCGTGTCGAACAGGCCGGTCCGCGGCGTGCCGAGCACGACCAGGCCGCTGGTGTCCCGGGCGGCTCCGGGATCGGGCAGCGGTGTCCACACGGTGCGGAACAGCGCGTTGCGGCCGGCGTCCGAGGCGCCGGTGAGCTGCCGCGGAGACACCGCTCGCAAGGTCAGTGAATCCACTGAGGCCACCGGTGCGCCGGTGGCGTCGGTGATCGTCACGGACACCGCGTCCGCACCGGCGGGGGCCACCCGTACGCGTGCGGAGGCGGCGCCCACGGCGTGCAGTGCGACGCCGCGCCAGGCGAACGGCAGCCGCAGGACGGGGGGCTGGTCGTCGAGCGCGCTCAGCAGGGCGGGGTGCAGCGCGGCGTCGAGCAGGGCCGGGTGGATGCCGAACCTGCCGGCATCGGTCCTCTGTTCGTCGCCAAGGGCCACCTCGGCGTAGACCTCACCGCCGACGCCCCAGGCGGCTCGCAAGCCCTGGAAGGCGGGCCCGTAGCCGTAGCCGGCGTCGGCGGCCCTCTCGTAGAAGGAGTCCAGGTCGATGCGCTCAGCGCCCGGCGGCGGCCAGGCCGTCGGATCGGCCGAGCCGTCCGGTGCCGTGTCCGCCATGTCCAGGAGGCCGGTCGCGTGCCGGGTCCAGGGCTCGTCGGGGTCCGCGTCCGCCTCGGCCTCGGGCCGTGCGTACACCGCCACGTGGCTGCGCCCGTCGGCGTCCGGGGCCTTGGCGGCGACCTGCACCTGGACGCCGCCGCGCTCGGGCAGGACCAGCGGGGCCTCGAGCGTGAGCTCGTTGAGCCGGTCGCATCCCACCGCGTCGCCCGCGCGCAGGGCAAGCTCCACGAACGCGGCGCCCGGCAGCAGCGCGCCGCCCATCGCGGTGTGATCGGCGAGCCAAGGGTGCGTCTGCAGCGAGAGGCGGCCCGTCAGCAGGGCGTCCCCACCGGCGGCGGACCGTACCACCGCACCGATCAGCGGGTGGTGGGCGGCGCCGAGGCCGAGGCGGCGCGGATCGCCGGTGCCTTCGGCCGTGGTCCCCAGCCAGTAGCGGCGGCGCTGGAAGGCGTACACCGGCAGCTCAATCAGCCGCGCGTCCGCCCCCGCGAACAGGGCCTTCCATTCCACACCGGGCAGCCCTCGTACGTATCCCTCCGCCAGCGACGTCAGGAATCGGGCGGGGCCGCCCTCGTCACGGCGCAGCGAACCGATCGCCACCGCCTCTATCTCCGCTTCCTCGGCGGTCGCCTGCACGCCCGTGGTCAGCACCGGGTGCGCACTGGACTCGACGAAGAACCGGAATCCGTCCGCGAGGAGGGTCCGCACGGTGCCCTCGAAGTTCACCGGTCGCCGGGCGTTGTCGAACCAGTACCCGGCCGTCAGCTCCTCGCCGTCGCGGACGGATCCGGTGACCGTGGAATAGAACGGAACGCTGCCCTTGACCGGCGTGATGTCGGCGAACAGCTCCAGGATCTCCTCGCGCAGGGGGTCGACCTGCGCACAGTGCGAGGCCACCGTCGATCCCACGATCCGTGCCCTGACCCCGTCCTTCTTGCAGGAGGCCACGAACTCCTCCAGCGCCGGGACGTCGCCCGCGACCGTCGTCGCCCGCGGGCCGTTGCGCCCGGCGACCACCAGCCGGTCCTGCCACGGCGTGAGCCGCTCCTCCACAGCGTCCGCGGGCAGTGCCACCGAGGCGACCGCGCCCTTGCCGACCAGCTCGCGGGCGAACAGGCCGCTGCGCAGCACGATCAGCTTCGCCGCGTCCTCCAGCGACAGCGCCCCCGCCACATGGGCGGCGGCGATCTCGCCCTGGCTGTGCCCCACCACCGCGGCGGGCTGCACGCCGGAGGCCTGCCACACCGCGGCGAGGGACACGTTCACCGCAAACAGCACCGGTTGCAGGATCTCGATGCGCTCGGCAGAGGGGGCGTGCGGCTCCTGGCGCAGTACGTCGGTCACCGACCAGTCCACGAACTTGCCCAGCGCGGCGTCCACTTCAGTGAGCCGGGCGGCGAACACCGCTGAGGAATCCAGGAGCTCGGCCGCCATGCCTTGCCACTGGGAGCCCTGGCCGGGAAAGACGAACACGACCCGGCCGCGGACGTCCGCCGCGCCGGTGACCACTCCTGCGGCAGGCTGTCCGCCGGCCAGCGCCGACAGGCCGGCCAGGCCCGCGTCCCGGTCGGCCCTCAGCACCACGGCGCGGTGCTCGTGGACCGCACGCGACGCCGCGAGGGACCAGCCCATGTCCAGCGCGGACATGTCCGTGCGCGCCCGGGCGAACGCAGAGAGACGTCCGGCCTGCGCCCTCAGCCCCTCCTCCGACCTGCCCGACACCACCCACGGCACCGGGCCGCCGGCGGCCCCAAGGCCCGTGCCGCCACTCGCGTCGGCCGCAGCCGGTCGTGCGGACCGGACCTGCGCGTCGCCAGGAGCCTCTTCGAGAATCACGTGCCCGTTGGTGCCACTGATGCCGAACGAGGACACCCCCGCCCTGCGCGGACGCCCGTCCGCCGTCCACTTCTGCGGTTCGGTGAGCAGTTCGACGGCGCCCGCGGTCCAGTCGATGTGCGGCGACGGCTCGGCCACGTGCAGGGTGCGCGGCAGCATGCCGCGGCGCATCGCCATCACCGTCTTTATGACTCCGGCCACACCCGCCGCCGCCTGCGTGTGCCCGATGTTCGACTTCACCGACCCCAGCCGCAGTGGCCGGCTTCCCGGGCGCCTCTGCCCGTACGTGGACAGCAGAGCCTGCGCCTCTATCGGGTCACCGAGCTGCGTGCCCGTGCCGTGCGCCTCGACGACGTCGACGTCGTCGGGCGTGAGGCCCGCGTCGGCCAGCGCGGCGCGGATGACGCGCTGCTGGGCCGGACCGTGGGGGGCGGTGAGGCCGTTGCTGGCGCCGTCCTGGTTGGTGGCGCTACCGCGTACGACGGCGAGCACCTGGTGACCGTTGCGGCGGGCGTCCGACAGGCGCTCCACCAGAAGGACGCCCACACCCTCTGCCCATCCGGTGCCGTCGGCCGTCGACGAGAACGCCTTGCACCGCCCGTCCGGGGACAGGGCGCCCTGGCGGCTGAGCTCCACGAACATGCCGGGCGTCGGCATGATCGTCACGCCGCCCGCGAGCGCCATCGAGCACTCGCCCGATCGCAGCGACCGCACCGCCCAGTGGAGGGCGACCAAGGAGGAGGAGCAGGCGGTGTCCACGGTGACAGCGGGGCCTTCCAGGCCCAGGGTGTACGCCACGCGGCCCGAAGCCACACTGATCGTGCCGCCGGTCAGCCGGTGCCCGGCGACTTCCTCCGAGCCGTGCTGAAGTTGCGGCCCGTACTCCTGGAACATCGCGCCGAGGAACACACCGGTCCGGCTGCCGCGCAGCGACGACGGATCCAGCCCGGCCCGCTCCAGCGCTTCCCAGGACGTCTCCAGGAGCAGCCGCTGCTGCGGATCCATGGCCAGCGCCTCGCGCGGCGAGATCCCGAAGAAGTCCGCGTCGAACTCGCCCGCGTCGTGCAGGAACCCGCCGTGCCGCACATAGCTCGTACCGTGCCGCTCCGACTGCGGGTCGTACAGGTTCTCCAGGTCCCAGCCGCGGTTCACGGGGAAGTCCCCGATCACGTCCCGCTCGGCGATCAACAGGTCCCAGAGGTCCTCGGGCGTCTCCACACCGCCGGGGAAGCGGCATGCCATCGCAACGATCGCGATCGGCTCGTCGTCGGCGCCGCCGGCGGCCCGCTCGGCGGGCCCCTCGGCCGCTGCCTCGTCGAGTCCGAGCAGCCGGCTCCTGAGGTGAGTCGCGGTCGCGGACGGTGTGGGGTGGTCGAAGAGGGCCGTCGTGGTCAGGTTGACACCGGTCGCTGCCCTGAGCCGGTTACGCAGGTCGACCATCGCCACGGAGTCGAAGCCGAGCGCCTTGAACGTACGGCCCATGTCGATGTCGTGGGACGACGAGTGTCCGAGTACGACGGCGACCTCGTCCCGTACGAGATCCGCCACCCGCTCGGGTGTGACATCACCTGCGGGAGCCTGCACCTCCTGCTCCGGTCCCCCCGCCCGTGCCCCTTGGGCTGTGGTGCCTTCGGGCTCGGTCACAGTCCGGCTCCGGGCAGCCGTGTCCAGCCAGTGCCGCCGGCGCTGGAAGGCGTACGTCGGCAGGCCGGTCGCCCTGGGCCCCGGGCCCAGCAGCGCGCTCCAGTCCACGTCGACGCCGCGGGTCCACGCCTCGGCGGCAGACAGCAGGAAACGGTCCCAGCCGCCCTCGTCGCGGCGGAGCGTGCCGAGCACCAGGCCGTGTTCGCCCACACCGGCCGCTTCGAGTGTTTCCTCCACCCCTGTCACGAGGACCGGGTGGGCACTCACCTCGACGAAACGGGTGAACCCGTCCGCGACCGCGGCCCTTACGCTCTCCTCGAATCGCACCGTCTGGCGCAGGTTCCTGTACCAGTACTCAGCGTCCAACTCGCTCCCGGTGACCGGTCCACCGGTCACCGTCGAGTAGTAAGGAACCTCCGCCCGCGCGGGCGTGATCCCGGTCAGTTCGCGCAGCACCTCGTCGCGGACGACCTCGACCTCGGCGCAGTGCGACGCGTAGTCGACCGGCACCCTGCGGGCCCTGATCCCCTCGGACTCGCAGCGGGCGAACAACTCCTCCAGCGCTCGTGGTGCGCCGGACACGACCGTCGACGACGGGCCGTTGACAGCACCGACCGACAGCTGCCCGCCGAACTCGGCGATCAGCTCTGCCGCCGCTGCGGCTCCCGTCGAGACCGCGACCATGCCACCCCGCTCGGACAGGTCCTGCCGGATCGCCCGGCTGCGCAGCGCCACCACCCTGGCACCGTCCGACAGAGAGAGGACTCCCGCCACCACTGCTGCCGCGATCTCGCCCTGGGAGTGCCCCACCACCGCGGCCGGCTCGACGCCCGTCGACCGCCACACCTCCGCGAGGGACACCATCACCGCCCACAACACCGGCTGCACCACATCGACGCGGTCGAGCCGGCTCGCATCGGCCAGGTCCCGTACCACCTCTGCCAACGACCACTCGACGTACGGCGACAGCGCCGCCTCGCACGCCGCCATCCGCTCCGCGAAGACCGGGGACGATTCGAGGAGTCCCACCGCCATGCCCGCCCACTGCGCCCCCTGGCCGGGGAAGACGAACACCACTCCGCTCTGTGCTTCGGCATCCCCATCAGCACGCGAGTCACCGGCCACACCGCGGACCACGTTCGCGGCACCGGCACCCGCCGACACCGCCCGGAGGCCGGCACGCAGGCTCGGGCCGTCCTCGCCCACGACGACGGCCCGGTGCTCGAACCGCGCCCGGCCCGCCGCCAGCCCGCGGCCGACGGCGTGGACATCGGCCTCCGGGCGCTGCCGCACATGGGTGTCCAGCTGCTCCGCCTGTCCGCGCAGCGCTGCCTCGCCGCGGGCCGAGATCGGCCAGGGGACGGGGCCCCGCGTCGTGGGCGAAGTAGGTACCGGCTCCGAGGGGCTTTCCCCACCGTGACCGGCTTGGCCGCTCTGGCCCTGGTGTCCGCCGCGCAGCTCAGGAGGCGGGTCACCGATGACCACGTGGCAGTTCGTGCCGCCCAGCCCGAAGGAGGAGACACCGGCGATGAGCCGGCCGTTCTCGCCTCTCCACTGCTCGTGTGCGCGCTGTACCTCGAGGTTCCACTCGGTGAACGGGATGCGCGGGTTCCCGGTCTCCTGGTTGAGAGTGGGGACGAGCTCGCGACGGCTGACGCAGGAGACGACCTTCAGCAGTCCGACGATCCCGGCCGCCGCCTCCAGGTGGCCGATGTTCGTCTTGACGGAACCGACCCGTACGGGCCTGTCGTCGGAGCGTTCGGCGCCGAGCGCCTGCCCGATGGCAGAAGCCTCCAGTGGGTCCCCGACCTTGGTGCCCGTCCCGTGCAGTTCGACGCACTGGATGTCGGCGGGCGACATACCGGCCGCGTCGCACGCGTCCCGCAGCAGTTCGTGCTGGGCCGCGGCGCTGGGGACCGTCAGGCCGTCACCGCCGCCGTCGTTGTTGACGGCACTGCCTTCGATGACTGCCAGGACCCGGTCACCGTCGGCGACGGCCCGCTCAAGGGACTTCAGCAGCACGAATCCGCCGCCCTCGCCTCGCGCATAGCCGTTGGCGCGTGCATCGAAGGTGTAGCAGCGGCCGTCGGGCGAGAGGGCGCCGAAGTGCTTGAGACTGCTGGTGCTGTGCTCCGAGAGGATGAGGTTCACACCTCCCGCCAGTACCGCGTCGGACTCGCCACGCAGCAGGCTCTGCACCCCGAGATGCACCGCGACGAGGGAGGAGGACTGGCCGGAGTCCACCAGGACGCTGGGCCCGCGCAGGCCGAGGCGGTAGGAGATCCTGTTGGCGATGAAGCTGCGCTGAGTGCCCGTCAGGCTGTGGCGTGTCACCGAGCCCGTTCCCCGGTGGTGCAGCAGTGCGGCGTAGTCGTCGTTGATGGCCCCGACGAAGACGCCGGTCCGGGTGCCCCGCAGGGCGTCCGGAGAAGCGCCGCTGTGCTCCACCGCCTCCCAGCTCAGCTCCAGCGCCAAGCGCTGCTGGGGGTCCATCGCGGCCGCTTCGGCCGGTGACACCTCGAAGAGATCCGCGTCGAACCCGTCCACGCTCTCCAGGTAGCCGCCTGGCAGGTCGGGAAAGTCCGGGCCCTGATCGGCCCGTCGGGCGACGGGGAATTCCTTTACCTCAGAACGACCGTCTTTCAGGAGCTGCCAGAACTCGTCGGGAGTCGCCGCGCCGGCAACTCTGCATGAGAATCCGACGACCGCGATTTCTGCACCGGCGTTTCGACCGCCACGCTCGGAAACAGCTTCACCACTCACGGCGATACCCCTTCAAGAAATACCAGAAAAACGTGCACGCACACAGGCCGGGTCACATCACACACAGAATCCAGAAGGACTTCACACTTTGCCGGGACTGCACCGCTGGAATCACCGATCCGGGACGGCCGATTGACGGCAGACACAGATCGGGCGAGGCGTCACACAAACCTTCTCAGGCGTTTCCCGAAGCTGCGGCCGGCACATCCGTCGGCCGTTGCCACGCTGCGCACACAGGGGACCGTACCCGCCTGGCCACGGCCGACCGCGGGCACGGCCGGCCTCAGCGCGACCGCGTTCTCCGCATCAGAACACGCCACCATGCCCCCCCGATGAAAACTGCCCACGTTTACCAAGAAAGACCGCTTCACAAGCCACTGATCAACATTGCATCGCTAGCACATCCCGCCGATTACTGGCCAGTATGTCATGCTGCGGTTTCAGCTGGGTTTCAGCAACACAGAGAGACCGATCCACGCAGCGACTACGTGCGCGGACGAAGCACCCGGGACGACCGGCTTGGATACCTCACCCGCCGCTCTCCATACCTGCAGTGAATTTCTGCGCGCTCAGAACCCCATGCCTCATATGGACCGGACAGGCGCTCAATCACCTAGTACGGTCGATCCGCAGTAACCTCTCGGAACGGCAGCGGAGAGGCGAGTTCCCTGCGGAAGTCCCGTCATCAGAAAACTCCAGCGGAGGGAAGATCGTATGGTTCATCAGAAACGCACGATGAGGCTCGGGGCCATCATCGACGGCCCCGGCTCGCACATCGCCGCCTGGCGGCATCCGTCCACTCCGGTCGACGCCCAACTCGACTTCGCCTTCCACCTGGCGTGCGCTCGCACACTCGAGCGGGGCATGTTCGACTGCCTCTTCGTGCCCGACGTGGTGGCCCTCTGGGGCACCGACGTCGAGCACATCAGCAAGACCGCACGCAACGAGCACTTCGAGCCGCTGAGCCTGCTGGCCGCCTACGCGGCCGGGACCGACCACATCGGGCTCGCGTCGACCGCGACGACCACCTACAACGAGCCGTACGACATCGCCCGCAGGTTCACGTCCCTTGACCGCATCAGCGGCGGCCGAGCCGGGTGGAACGTTGTCACTTCCGCAGCCCCCTGGGAGTCGCGTAACTTCGGCCACCCCGAGCACATGGAGCACGACCGGCGCTATGTCCGCGCCGAGGAGTTCATCGGCGTGACCAAACGGCTGTGGGCCACAGGGCCCCAGGCCGGCGCCGCTCGGGAGTCACGGCACGCGCACTGCGGCGAGTTCTTCGACGTCCAGGGCCCGCTGAACCTGCCGGCCTCCCCTCAGGGCAGTCCCGTGATCTTCCAGGCCGGAGCCTCGCCCGTGGGCCGCGAGTTCGCCGCACGGCATGCGGAGGTGATCTTCACCCGGCACACGCAACTGTCGGACGGCCAGGAGACCTACGCGGACCTGAAGCGACGGGTCACCGCACACGGCAGGGACCCGGAACGGGTCCAGATCTGGCCCGGTGTCCAACCCCTCGTGGCCGGCACGGAGGAGGAGGCGCGCCGCCTCATCAATGAACTGCACGACCTCGTACCCGACATCGTGGCCATCCGGGCGCTTCAGGAGCAGCTGGGCGACCTGGACCTGACGCGCTATCCCCTCGATGGGCCGGTCCCGGACATTCCGACCTCCAACCGCTCCTCCAGCACGAGGAGGATGTGGACGTCGCTGGCGCACCGGGAGAACCTGACACTGCGCCAACTCGCCCTGCGCCAGGTCGCCGACTTCTTCGCCGGTACGCCGGAGCAGGTGGCGGACCACCTGGAGCGCGGGTTCACCGAGCGTGCCGCCGACGGCTACGTCGTGGACTTCCCCCACCTGCCCTCCTCACTCGATGCATTCGTCGACCATGTGGTGCCTGAGCTGCGCCGGCGCGGGCTGGTGCAGGACGAGTACACCGACGGCACCCTGCGCGAGAAGTTGGGGCTGGTCGCTCCTTGCTCCGACGGTGCGACGAGAACCGGCGAACCGGCGCTCCAGGCAGGTGCCGCATGAGCCGCCGCGGTGGTCACATCACCTTGTTCACACAGCTGTTCACCGCCCCGGAGACCACGTGCGGTGACTCGCAGGCCGCCGACGCGGGCGCCTTCGCGCGGGTCCTCGACAGGGCCCGGGCGGCGGAGGACGCCGGGATCGACGCGCTACTGCTCCACGACCGGCAGTCGGCCTCTCACGACCCGGCCGGCGATCCCTCCTTCGAGGCCGGCACCCTCGCAGCCGCCCTGGCGGTCCGCACGCGCACCGTGGGGCTCGTGGCCGCCGTCTCCACCGAGTACGCCCTGCCCTACCACGTGGCACGGACCCTGGCCACGATCGACCACATCACCCTCGGACGCGCCGGCTGGCAGCCGATCACCACGGCCGACCCCGACGCGTCGGCCAACTACAGCCGGTCCGGCACCGAGTCGGCGGCGGCACGGCGCGCCCGGGCTTCGGAGTTCGTCACCGTACTGACCGGCCTGTGGGACAGCTTCGACGACGACGCCTTCCGCAGGGACCGCGAGTCGGGTGTCTACTTCACCCCCGAGAAGCTTCACACGCTCGACCACAAGGGTGAGTGCTTCGACGTGGCCGGGCCGCTGAACATCGCCCGTCCACCGCAGGGGCACCCTCCCCTGGTCCATCGCGCCGCGGACGGCGACGACTTCGCGCTCGCCGCCCGCGCCGCCGATGTCGTCCTTCTCCCGGCACGGAACGGCCAGGACCCCGTCCTTCTCCGGGAGTCGGTCCGTGATCAGGTCCGGGCGGCCGGACGCGACCCGGACGACGTCGCGGTGCTGCTCGACTGGCCGGTCGACGGCAGCGCAGACGCGGCCGGCCGGCTGCGGGAACTCTTCGACGCGGGCGTCGCGGACGGCTTCACCCTGCTCGCCCCCGACGGCGCGGCAGGCACGGCGCACGAGGCCGTGATTGCCCTCGCGGCCGCAGTGCGAGCGGACGGCCCCGCTGAGCAGGCAGCTCAGGGCGGGGCCACCCTGCGCGACCGGCTGAGTCTGCCCCGGCCGACCGGGCGCTACCAGACGGTCTGATCCGGCATCGGGCGCACTGCCCGTCGCCCCTGCACACGAGCAACCGTGCCCGCTGCCGTCCCCCTCCACTGATCCGGCGGAGGGGGCCGGCGCGGGGCCCGAGCAGGCGTCGTCGGGTATCGACCGGACGACGCCCTCGGGTACCGGACAAGGGGCGAGGGCGCGCAGTTCGAGCAGCGGTGGGTCGCCGGGATGCCGGGACACACGTTTGACCAAGTTAGCAACTGATCAGTAACATTGGCCTATGACCGGCCCGACTCCCGGGCGGCGGCGGGCTCCGAGCATGAGCCCGGAACTACGCCGCCAGATGATCGTCCGATCCACACTCTCACTGATCACGGAACACGGCCCGGCTGTGACCACCGGCAGGATCGCCCGCGCTGCCGCCATCAGCGAGGCAACGATCTTTCATGTGTTCAGCGACAAGGACGAGTTGCTGGATGCCTGTATGGCCGAGGCAGCACGCTCCGACGACGTCGTGTACGAGCTTGCCGACATTCCCTTGGACGCCCCCGTGACAGCGCGACTCGTCGCGGCTGCCGGAGTACTGGAGGCGTACCTGACGCGTGTCGGCACGGTGATCACCTACTTGGAGGCAGGAGGCCACGGCCGCGCACGGCGGTACTCCGCCGCCTCCGCCGGGGGAATGCGGGAGGTCCGCGAAGCCTTCGACTCCGTCGTCGCCTCTCTCGCGGCCCTGTTGGGCCCGGAGGAGGAGTCCCTGCGGCTGCCGGCGCCGCACATAGCCCAGGCCTTCTTCGATCTGCTCTTCGCCCGCTCCCGCAACCCCGACTACCGACCGCACCACCCGCAGCTGATGGAGATCGTGCAACTACTCGTCCACGGGTCACTTGCCGGCTCCTCGCAGACAGAGACCGCGGGGGCCCGCTGAGGTCATCCGCCGTACGGTCCGAGCCGTCGTGCTGCTCACGCCGTTGGGGCGCGTACCGACACCTGCGATCCGGGCCATGAGATGCGCTGACGGCGCTCCGGTGCAGAGCCAGGGCGCCCTCAGCGACACAGATCACCAGCCGTGCGCCTTCATGGGGCCTGCGGCCGTGGGTAATGTCACCCTGAAAGCAAAGTTACCGCTTAGTAATCCGCAAATCCCCGCTCTCGCAGGTCCGAGGAGCCCTCATGCAACTCACCGCGATCATTGTGTCGTTGGTGCTCACCGTGCTCGGTGTCGCACTGATCGGCCGAGCCGTCGCGCAGATCTACCGGTTCGTCAGGCTGGGTCAGCCTGTCCCTGCGGGCAGCCGCACGGACAACTGGCAGGCGCGCAGCGTGACGCTGGCCAAGGAGTTCATCGGCCACACCCGGATGAACCGGTGGGGCATCGTCGGCATTGCCCACTGGTTCGTCGCCGTCGGCTTCCTCACCCTGGGCCTGACCATCCTCACGGCGTACTGCCAGCTGTTCAAGGCCGACTTCGTGCTGCCGATTTTGGGCGGATGGCTGCCGTACGAGCTGTACACGGAGTTCATCGCGCTCGGGACGACGGTGGGAATCATCGTCCTGATCGCGATCCGGCAGCTCAACCTGCCCTCCCGGGCCGGTCGCAAGTCCCGCTTCGCCGGCTCCACGGCCTGGCAGGCGTACTTCGTCGAGTACGTCATCGTCGTCATCGGTCTGGCGATCATGACCCTGCGCGGGCTCGAGGGTGCGATCCACCACGTCGACCACTACGAGGCCGCGTACTTCGCCTCGTACCCCCTGGTCGTCGCCTTCCATGACCTCGACGTCTCAACGCTGCAGAACCTCACCTACCTCGCTGCCATGGTGAAGCTCGGCACCACCATGATCTGGGCGATCACCATCTCCCTCAACACCGACATGGGTGTGGCCTGGCACCGCTTCCTCGGCTTCCCGAACATCTGGTTCAAGCGCAACGCGACCGGTGAGTCCGCTCTCGGCGAGCTGAAGCCGATGACGTCGGGCGGCAAGGAGATCGACTTCGAGGACCCGGGCGAGGACGACACCTTCGGTGTCTCCCAGGTCGAGCAGTTCTCCTGGAAGGGCATCCTCGACTTCTCCACCTGCACCGAGTGCGGCCGCTGCCAGTCACAGTGCCCCGCCTGGAACACCGGCAAGCCGCTGTCCCCGAAGCTGCTGATCATGTCGCTGCGCGACCACGCACACGCCAAGGCCCCCTACCTGCTGGCCGGCGGCGGCAAGACCATGGAGGGCGAGGAGAAGGCCTCAAAGGAGCAGTTGAAGGACGTCCCGGCCGCCGCCCTCGCGGAGGCCGAGCGTCCGCTGATCGGCACGC
>NZ_BMWB01000045.1 GCF_014651015.1 Streptomyces xantholiticus | reverse complement strand
AACTCCACACTCCCCTCAAGACCCCCCACCGACTCCGCCAACGTGAACGACAGATCGAACTTCGCGGCGTCGAGAGTGATGTCCTCGGGAGCGATGTGCAGTCCTTCGAGGTCGAGGGTTGCTTCGCCCGTGTTCTGGAAGGCGAGCATCACCTGGAAGAGGGGGTGCCTGGCCATGGAACGCTCCGGGTTGAGCACCTCCACCAGCCGCTCGAACGGCACGTCCTGGTTCGCGTACGCCGCGAGGTCCGTCTCCCGCACCCGCTCCAGCAGCTCACGGAACGTCGGATCACCCGACACGTCCGTACGCAGCACCAGCGTGTTCACGAAGAAGCCGACCAGGTCGTCCAGAGCCTCGTCCGTACGACCCGCGATGACGCTGCCGACGGGAATGTCGTCGCCCGCGCCCAGCCGGGACAGCAGGAGCGACAGGGCGGCCTGGACCACCATGAACAGGCTGCTGCGCGACTCTTTGGCCACCTGCAGCAGGCGCTCGTGCGTCTCGGGCGACACACGGAAGCTCACCGTGTCGCCGCGGTAGCTCATCTCCGCCGGACGCGGCCGGTCCACCGGCAGCACCAGCTCCTCCGGCACCCCGGCCAGCTGACCACGCCAGTAGTCCACCTGACGCGACAGCTCACTCACCGGGTCGTCCTCGTCACCCAGCACATCCCGCTGCCACAGCGTGTAGTCCGCGTACTGCACCGGCAACGACGTGAACGCCGGCGCCGCCCCACCCCACCGCGCCGCATACGCGGCCGACAGGTCGTTCGCCAACGGAGCCAACGACCAGCCGTCGCCCGCGATGTGGTGCACGACCAGCAGCAGCACATGCTCGTCCGGGGACACGGTGAACAGACTTGCCCGCAGGGGGATCTCGGAGGCGAGGTCGAAGCCCCGAGCGACGGCCGCGGCCAGCGCCTCGGGGTCGAAGACGGCCGTCTCCAGCGTCGGGCGGGCTTCCTCGGGCGTGAGTATCAGCTGCCGCGGCCGACCACCGGTGTCGGGGAAGACGGTGCGCAGGCTCTCGTGCCGGACCACCACGTCGCCGAGGGCGGCCGTCAGCGCGTCGGTGTCCAGTGCGCCGGTGAGCCGTACCGCCATCGGCATGTTGTAGGTGGCGCCGGGACCCTCGAAGCGGTTGAGGAACCACAGCCGGCGCTGCGCGGGCGACAGGGGGATCTCGGCCGGGCGCTCACGTACGGTCAGCGCCTCCCTGGCCTGTCCTGCGTCGCCGAGGCGCGCCGCGAGGGCGGCGACGGTCGGCGCTTCGAAGAGGGTCCGGACGGCGAGTTCCGCGCCGAGCTTCGACCGGGCCCGGCTGACCACCCGGGTGGCGAGCAGGGAGTGTCCGCCGAGGTCGAAGAAGCTGTCGTCGACCGACACCTGCTCCAGGCCGAGCACCTCGGCGAAGATGTCGCACAGGGCCTTCTCCTGCGCCGTGCGCGGGGCGCGGCCGCCGGCGCCGGTGCGCGGGCCGGGTGCGGGCAGGGCCTTGCGGTCGAGCTTGCCGTTGACCGTCACCGGAAGCCGGTCGAGGGTGACGAACGCGGTGGGCACCATGTAGTCGGGCAGCCGCTCACCGAGGCCGCGGCGCAGTTCCTCGGCGTCGGGCAGCCTCCGGCCGGCAACCGGTACGGCGTAGGCCACGAGTTCTCTGATGCCGGGGCGGTCCTCCCGCACCATGACGGTGACCTGGGCGATGTCCGCGCGCGCGGCCAGCGCGGTCTCGATCTCGCCGAGTTCGACGCGGAAGCCGCGGATCTTGACCTGGTCGTCGGCCCGGCCCAGGCAGTCGATCCTGCCGTCCCTGGTCCAGCGGGCCAGGTCGCCCGTGCGGTACATCCGCGAGCCTGCCGGGCCGTACGGGTCGGCGACGAAGCGCTCGGCCGTCAGGTCGGGCCGGCCAAGGTAGCCGCGGGCGAGACCGGCGCCCGCGATGTGCAGGTCTCCCGCCACGCCGGGCGCCACCGGGCGCAGGAACTCGTCGAGGACGTACGCCCGGTAGTTGCTCAGCGGCCGGCCCACCAGCACGCGGCCGGCCTCGTCGATCCGCTGCCCCAGCGCGTCCACCGTGGTCTCGGTCGGACCGTAGAGGTTGTAGGTGACCAGCCCGTCCACCGACCCGAGTTCCTCGCGCAGGGCCTCACCCAGCGCCTCACCGCCCAGGCTGACGATCCGCGGCCGCGTCGCCGGGTCGGCCGTCAGACCGAGGTCGTGGAGCTCCTGGAAGTGTGCCGGGGTGGTGTCGACGTGGTGGAAGCCGCCGACCCGCCGCACATGGTCGAGCAGGAGTCCCGCGTCGTGACGGGCCTCGTCGTCGACGATGTGCAGTTCGTGTCCGGCAATCATCCACAGCAGCGGGTCGAACGCGGCGTCGAAGGAGAAGGACGCCGCCAGCGCGACGCGCAGCGGGCCCTGCCCGGCGTCCTTGATGTGCGGGGCGTAGAGCCGGCCGAAGTGGTCGTGGTGCAGGTTCACGATGCTGCGGTGCTCGACCGTGACACCCTTGGGACGCCCCGTGGAACCCGACGTGTAGATGATGTACGCGGCGTTGCCGGGGCGCAGCGGGCCGCCCCGCTCGTCGTCGGTCAGGTCGTGCGCGGGCAGCGCGAGGCACGGGCCGTGCAGCTCCGCGGGGTCGTCGAGCACGGCGGCCGGCCGGGCGTCCTCGAGCATGTGGGCGATGCGGTCCTCGGGATACGCCGGGTCGACGGGGACGTACACCGCGCCGGTCTTCATCACCGCCAGCAGGGCCACGATGTGCTCAAGTCCGCGCGCCAGCTTGACGGCCACCGGCTGTTCGGGGCGTACCCCGCTCGCGAGAAGCCGGCGTGCCAGCCGGTTCGCCCACCCGTTGAGCTCCGCGAAGGTCAGCCGTGCGTCCTTGAAGACCAGGGCGGTGGCGTCCGGCGTGCGGGCGCTCTGCTCTTCGAACAGCGAGGTCAGGGTGGACGGCGGCACGTCATGGTCGGTGTCGTTCCAGTCGACGAGGATCCGCCGGCGCTCGTCCTCGTCCAGCACGTCCACCGTGGAGAGCCGCCGGTCCGGGTCCGCCACGAGCTCGCCGACGATCCGCACCAGCCGGGCGGCGAGCGCGACCGCCGTCTCCCGGTCGAACAGGTCCGTGGCGAACTCGATGCCGCCGGCGACACCCGTCGGCGTGCCGTCAGCGCCGAACCGCTCCTCGAGGACGACCGAGAGGTCGAAGTTGGACGTCCTGAGCCCGACGGCCTCGCCGGTGGAGCGCAGTCCGTCGAGGTCGAGGCCGGCTTCCGCGTTGTTCTGGAAGGAGAGCATCACCTGGAACAGGGGGTGCCTGGCCAGGGAGCGCTCCGGGTTGAGGAGGTCCACCAGCCGTTCGAACGGCACGTCCTGGTTGGCGTAGGCGGCCAGGTCCGTCTCCCGGACACGCTCGATCAGCTGACGGAACGTCGGATCGCCGGACACGTCGGTGCGCAGCACCAGCGTGTTCACGAAGAATCCGACGAGGTCGTCCAGGGCCTGGTCGGTGCGGCCCGCGATCGGGGAACCGATGGGGATGTCGGTGCCCGCACCGAGCCGGGACAGCAGTGCGGCGAGTCCCGCCTGCGCGACCATGAACACGCTCGCGCCGCACTCCCGGGCGAGGGCCGCCAGCCGCCGGTGCACATCGGCGGGGATCTCCAACTCGACCGTGTCGCCCCGGTAGCTGGTCTCCGGGGGCCGGGGGCGGTCCGCGGGCAGACTGAGCTCCTCGGGGACGCCGTCGAGCGCGGCGCGCCAGAAGCTCACCTGCCGCGACAGTTCGCTGCCCGGCTCGTTCTCGTCGCCGAGCACCTCACGCTGCCAGAGCGTGTAGTCGGCGTACTGGACGGGGAGCGGCTGCCACGCAGGGGCCTCACCGGCGCACCGGGCCCGGTAGGCCTCGCTCAGGTCGCGGGCCAGCGGGGCCATGGACCAGCCGTCGGCGGCGATGTGGTGGACGACCAGCAACAGCACGTACTCGGTGCCGTCGAGCGCGAACAGGCGGGCGTGAACGGGCGTTTCGGTGGTGAGGTCGAACCGCTTGCCCGCGGCGGCCGCGAGTGCGGCCTCCAGATCCTGCTCCGCGACCCCGATCACGGGAAGCGCGGGCACGGCCCGCTCGGTGTCGACGACGACCTGGTGAGGCTGCCCGTCCGCCTCGGGGAAGACGGTGCGCAGGCTCTCGTGGCGGCCGACGACGTCCGCGATCGCGGCGCGCAGCGCCCCGACGCGTAGTTCGCCGGAGAGGCGTACGGCCAGCGGCAGGTTGTAGTTGCCGCCGGCGTCCTCGAACCGGTTGAGGAACCACAGCCGCTGCTGCGCGGGCGACAGCGGGACCTGCTCGGGGCGTCGTGCGGGGGTGAGGGGTCTACGTGCCCGGCCGGCAGCGTCGAGCCGTTCGGCGAACTCCGCCACGGTGGGCGCCTCGAACAGGACGCGGACGGCGATCTCCACGTCGAACGCCGTCCGCACCTGGCTCACCAGCCGGGTGGCGAGGAGCGAGTGGCCGCCGAGGTCGAAGAAGCTGTCGTCGATCGAAACCTGCTCCAGGCCGAGCACGCTGCCGAACAGGGCGCACAGCCGTGCCTCCCGGTCGGTGCGCGGCGCCCTGCCCTCCGCGTTCGCCCCTTCCGGTACGGGCAGCGCACGCCGGTCCAGCTTGCGGTTGGGCGTGAGAGGCAGCTTGTCGAGGGTGACGAACGCGGAGGGCACCATGTAGTCGGGCAGCGCGTCGGCCGCGTACGCGCGCAGCTGCGCCGTCTCCGGCACGCTGGACCCGGGCGCGGGCACCAGATAGGCGGCGATGCTCTTCAGGCCGGGCCGGTCCTCACGGGCGATGACGGCCGCCTGGGCGACCGAGGGGTGCGCGGTGAGCACCGCCTCGATCTCGCCGAGTTCGATGCGGAAGCCGCGGATCTTGACCTGGTGGTCGCTGCGGCCCAGGTAGTCGAGCTCGCCGTCGGCCGTCCACCGCACCACGTCGCCGGTGCGGTACATGCGGCTGCCGGGCGGGCCGTACGGGTCGGCGACGAACCGTTCGCCGGTCAGGCCGGGCCGGTTCAGATAGCCGCGGGCCGTGCAGGTACCGGCCAGGTAGAGCTCGCCCGGCACGCCCGGAGGCACCGGGCGCAGGGCGCCGTCGAGGACGTAGGTGCGCGTGTTGCGGATCGGGCGGCCGATCGTCGGCCGGGCGGGCCAGCGGTCCGGGACCGCGGGGAGGGTGGCCGCGGTGACGACGTGGGTCTCGGTCGGGCCGTAGTGGTTGTGCAGGACTCGGCCGGTGCCGTGGTGGAAGTCGCGGATCTGCTTGCTGAGCACGAGCGCCTCGCCCGCCTGCGCCAGATGCGCGAGGGCGGGCAGCTCCAGGCCCTGCCCGGTGGCCTCCTCGCACAGCGCGTCGATGACCAGGTTGGGTGCGTACACCTCGGCGATCCGCTGCTCGTCGAGCCACCGTACGAACGCGGCGGGGTCCCGCCGGGTGTCCTCGTCGGGGATGACGAGGGTGCGCCCGGAGAGCGTGGTGGAGAGGATCTCCTGCGCCGAGACGTCGAAGCTGATGGCGGTGAACTGGGCGGTGCGCACGCCGGGTCCGCCCGGCAGCACGTCCTCGTGCCAGGCGACGAGGTTGGCGAGCGGCGCGCCGGGCATGACGACGCCCTTGGGCCGCCCGGTGGAGCCGGAGGTGTAGATGACGTACGCCGGGGAGAGCGGGGAGAGCGGGGCGGTCCGCTCTCCGTCGTCGAGGTCGGTGTCCTTCAGCGCGCCGAGTTCCCGGACCGTGTCCGGGCTGTCGAGTACCAGGTGGGGCGCGTCGGCGTCGGGGACGGCGGCCCGGATGGCGGACGAGGTGGCGCTGTCGGTGAGGACGAGGACCGGGTCCGCGTCGCTCAGCATGTGGGCGATGCGGTCGGCCGGGTAGGCCGGGTCGACCGGCAGGTAGGCGGCGCCGGCCTTGAGGACCGCCCACAGGGCGACGATCAGTTCGGTGGACCGGGCGACGGCCAGGGCGACGGTGCGCTCGGGTCCGACGCCGCGGGTGACGAGCAGCCGGGCCAGCCTGTTGGCGCGGGCGTCGAGTTCGGCGTAGCTGAGGCTGCTGTCGCCGTGTTCGACGGCAATGGCGTCGGCGTGGCGGTCGGCGGTGCGCCGGAAGAGGGCGGGCAGCGTCTCGGGCGCCGCCGGATGCGCGGTGTCGATCCACCGGTCGAGGACCAGCTCGCGCTCGCCGGCGGTGAGCAGGTCCAGCCGTCCGACGGGTATGTCCTGCGCCGTCTCGAAGCCGTCCAGCACCCGCAGCAGGGTCTCGCCCACGGCGACGGCGGCGGCCGGCTCGAGGACGTCGGGCCGGTAGCTCAGCTCGAGCGCGAGGGTGCTGCCCGCGTGGACCATCAGGCCGAGCGGGTAGTGGGTGCCTTCGTGGCTGCGGCCGTCGACGACGCCGAGACCACCGGCGGCGCGGCGCAGGCCATCGGTGTCCACCGGGTAGTTCTCGAAGACCAGCAGCGTGTCGAAGAGTTCGCCGCTGACCGGGGTGAGCCGCTGGATGTCGGCGAGGCCGAGGTACTGGTGGTCCATCAGCCCGGCCTGCTGGTCCTGCAGCCGGTCGAGCAGCGCGCCCAGCGTCTCCGCGGGATCGAGGGCGACCCGTACGGGGAGCGTGTTGATGAACAGCCCGACCATGGACTCGACGCCGGGCAGCTGCGGCGGGCGGCCGGAGACGGTGCCGCCGAAGACGACGTCCGCACGGCCCGTGAGCTGCCCCAGCACCATCGCCCAGGCCGCCTGGACGACGGTGTTGACGGTGACGCCGCGTTCCCTGGCCCACCGGGTCAGGGCCGCGGTCCGCTCCTGCGACAGTTCGACCCTCGCGCCGGCGGGCGCCACCGGTTCGCGGGACGGGTCCGGCGCGGCGAGCAGCGTCGGCTCCTCCACCCCGCCCAGCACCTGCTGCCAGGCCTTCTCGGCTGCGGCGCGGTCCTGGGCGGCCACCCAGGCGAGGTAGTCGCGGTAGGGGGTGACGGGCGGCAGCGCCGATTCGTCGTCGCCCTTGGCGAACAGGCCGTACAGCTCGAACAGTTCACCGAGCAGAAGTGCCCGGGACCAGCCGTCGATCAGGATGTGGTGGGCGGTGAGGACGAATTGGTGGCGGCCGTCGCCCAGGCCGATCAGCGTGAAGCGGATCAGCGGCGGCCGCGCCGGGTCGAAGCGGCGCGCGCGGTCCTCGGCGACGAGCCGGGCGGCCTGCGCAGCACTGTCGGCGGGCGGCAGCGCGGACAGGTCGGTGTACGTCCAGTCCGGGGCCAGCTCGGACGGGATGAGCTGCACGGGCTCGCCGTTCTTGCGGTACCGGAAGGCGGCCCGCAGTCCGCAGTGGCGGCGCAGCACGCCGGCACAGGCGGCGTGCAGGGCCCCGATGTCGAGGCCGCCCTCGATGTCGAGGACGAACTGCATGGTGTAGGCGTCCGGGCCGGTCGTGTCGTACTGCGCGTGGAAGAGCAGGCCCTGCTGGAGCGGGGAGAGCGGAAGGATGCCCTCGAGCCGCGGCTTCGACGTTGTCATTTCGCTATCTCCACTCAGAACCCGAGGTCTTCTTCGAATGCATCGATCTCGTCCTGGTCGAGATCGAGGAGAGGCGCCACCGACGCGGCGCTCTGCGGTGCCGCGGCGCCGGCCTGCCGTGCGGCGGGGTCGGCCGCGTGGGTCACCACGGCGCGCAGGGCCAGGAACCAGCCGTCGGCCAGCGATGCCACCTCTTCCTCGCTGAACAGCTCACCGGGCCAGGACCAGGAGGCCACCAGGCGGGGCCCGTCGGGCCGGTCCTGGGTCAGCGCGTTCAGCTCCAGGGCGTGCGCGGCGGGCATGGCGTCGTCGCTGCCGCCGAGGCCGCCGTCACCGTTGTCCTCGCCGTCGCCGGAGGCGAAGCGGCCGAGGTAGTTGAAGCCGATCTGCGGCGTCGGCAGGGCGGCCAGCACGGGCGCCGTCCCGTCGTTGAGATGGCGCAGCAGGCCGTATCCGGCGCCGTTGTCGGGCAGTGCGCCGAGCTGCGCCGCGACCCGGTCCAGGGCGCGGCCGACGGCCGGGCCGCCGGCCCGGACCTCTGCCCGGTCGGCCTCCGGCACGGCGGGGTCGAGCCGGACCGGGAAGAGGCTGGTGAACCAGCCGACCGTGCGGGAGATGTCCGCGTCCGGGACGATCCCGGCGAGCAGTTCCTCCCGGCCGTGGCCCTCCAGGTCGAGCAGCACCCCACCGCCGTCCGGCCGGCCCCGGTCGCGGTTCCACTCGGTCACCGCCAGTGCGAACGCGGTCAGCAGCACCTCGTTGACCCCGGTGCGGAACACGGTGGGAACGGTGGTCAGCAGCGGGCCGGTGATGTCCGCGGGCAGCGTCACGGTGAGCTCGCGCACGGTGCCGGCCACGTCGCGCGCCGGGTCCAGCGCGCGGGTACCGAGAGGCGTCTCCTGATGGTCGGCCAGCATGGTGGCCCACAAGGACAGTTCGGCCACCCGCTCGGGTGCCGCGGCAGCAGCGACCAATCCCCTCGCCCATTGCCGGAACGAGGTCCACACCGGTTCGAGTACGGGCTGTCGGCCGGCCGTGACGGCCTCGTAGGCGGCCATCAGGTCGGGCATCAGGATGCGCCAGGAGACGCCGTCGACCACCAGGTGGTGGACGATCAGCACCAGCCGGCCGAGGGCGTCGGGGCCGGCGTCGAACCAGACCACCTGCACCATCAGCCCGTTGTCGGGGCTGAGCCGGTTCTGCGCCGCGCGTCCCTCCGTGTCGACGGCCGCGGCGAGCGCTTCCTCGCCGAGGCCGGTGACGTCGACGCGGTGGATCACGTCCGCGGCACTCAGGGCCCCCGTCTCCGGGATGTGCAGCGCCCAGTCGGTGTCGGTCCGCACCAGCTTGGCGCGCAGCACGTCGTGGTGGTCGAGGACGGCCTGGACCACCGACGTGAGCTGCTCCAGCGTCAGGTCGCCGGGGACGGGCGAGGCCACCGACTGGTTGAAGCCGTCGATCTGTCCGCCGAGTTCGCGAAGCCAGCGGATGATCGGCGTGCCGGGCACGGCCCCGAGCGCCGGGTCGGCGCCCTCGGGATCGGCGGCCAGGATCCGTTCCGCGGCGCTCTGCGGCAGAGCGGCCGCGAGTGCCGCCGGGGTCTTGTGCCGGAAGATTTCGCGCGGCGTGAGCACCAGACCCGCCCGGCGGGCCCGGCCGACCAGCTGGATGGAGGCGATGCTGTCGCCGCCGAGGGTGAAGAAGCTGTCCTCGGCACCCGCTTCCGGCAGGCCCAGGACCTCGGCGAAGAGCCGGCACAGCAGCTCCTCGCGCGGCCCCTTCGGGGCGCGGCCGGCCGGCATGGCTCCGAAGTCCGGGGCGGGCAGCGCCTTGCGGTCGAGCTTTCCGTTGGTGTTCAGCGGCAGCTCGTCGAGGACGACGAAGGCGGCCGGGACCATGTAGTGGGGCAGTTCGGCAGCGGCGTAGGTCCGCAGATCGGCGGTGTCGGGCGCCTCGCCCGCCGGGACCGTGTAGGCCACCAGCTGCTTCACACCCGGCCGGTCCTCGCGGACGACCACGGCGACCCGGGCGACCCTTTCGTGCCTGGCCAGCACCGACTCGATCTCACCGAGCTCGATGCGGAAGCCGCGGACCTTCACCTGGAAATCCGTACGGCCCAGGTACTCCAGTTCGCCCGCGTCGCCCCAGCGCACCACGTCACCCGTGCGGTACATCCGGCTGCCCGGCTCACCGTACGGGTCGGCGACGAACCGCTCCGCGCTCAGGCCGGGACGGCCGAGGTAGCCACGGGCCAGACCAGAGCCGGCGAGGTACAGCTCGCCCGGCACTCCGGGTGCGACGGGGCGCAGGGCGCTGTCGAGGACGTACGCGCGGGTGCTCCGGATCGGCCGGCCGATCGGCGGGGCGGAGGCGGTGCCGTCCAGCACGGCCGTGGTGGACCAGATGGTGGTCTCCGTCGGTCCGTACACGTTGAGCGCCGTTCCCGCCGCGGCCATCGCCCCGGCCAGCCCTCCCGATACGGCTTCGCCGCCGACCAGCATGCGCAGCCCGTCGAGGACGGAGGGCCCGTGTGCGAGCAGCGTCTGCCACAGCGAGGGGGTGGCCTGCATGACGGTGCAGCCGTACTCGTCACGCAGCGCGCTGAGTTCTGCGGGGTCGAGAACCTCGTCCTTGGTCGCGATCACCACCCCGGCGCCGGCGAGCAGCGGCAGGTACAGCTCCAGGGCCGCGATGTCGAACGAGACGGTGGTGACGGCGAGAAGCCGGTCCGTGCCGTCCATCGGAACCCGTGCGGACATGTCGGCGAGGAAGTTGTCCAGCGCCTCACGGGAGATGACCACGCCCTTGGGGCGGCCGGTGGACCCGGAGGTGTAGATCGCGTATGCCGGGTTGCGGCCCTCGGCCGTCGGCGGGCGCGGTGCCTCGGGCGCCTGGCCGGTCCGCGGGGCGTCGAGCAGCAGCAGCGGGGTGTCGCCGGCGGGCAGTGCGGCTGCGGTCTCCGCGGTGGTGAGCAGCAGCGACGGACGGGCGTCCTCGAGCACGTAGCCGAGCCGCTCCGCCGGGTGTTCCGGGTCGAGGGGCACGTACGCCGCACCGGACTTGAGCACTGCCAGGAGTGCGACCAGCAGGCCGGCCGAACGGGGCAGTGCGACGGCGACGTACTTCTCGGGTCCGGCACCGCGCCCGGTGAGCTCCCGCGCCAGTTCGTCGGACCTGGCGTCCAGCTCGGCGTACGACAGGCGCTCGGCGCCGGAGGCGACCGCGAGGGCGTCGGGCGTGGCGGCCACGCGTTCGGCGAAGAGGTCGAGCAGCGCCGGGGCGGCCTCGGTCTCGACGGTGCCGGCCCACTCCCCCAAGACCTGCCGCTCGTGCTCCGGGGCGAGCAGCCGCAGGCGTCCCACGGGCTGCTCCGCGTGGTCCGCGGCTTCGCCGAGCAGTCGCAGCAGGCAGGCGGCGAGTGCGTCGACACGGCTCTGGTCGAGCAGGTCGGGCCGGTGTGCCAGGTCCAGCCCGAGGGAGCGGCCGAGGCTGACGGTGAGGCTGAGCGGATAGTGCGTGCTCTCGTGGTTGTCACCGCCGACGATGCCGAGCCCGCCGGCGGACCTGCGAAGGTCGTCGGCGTCGAGCGGATAGTTCTCGAAGATGACGAGCGAGTCGAAGAGTTCCCCGTGGCCTGCCGTTCGCTGTACGTCGGCGAGCGGCAGGTGCTGGTGGTCCATGAGTCCGGCCTGCTGTTCCTGCAGCCGTTCGAGCAGCGTGCCGAGCGTCTCGGCCGGGTCGAGGGTGACCCGCACCGGGAGGGTGTTGATGAACAGGCCGACCATGGACTCGATACCGGGGACCTGCGGCGGGCGTCCGGAGACGGTGCCGCCGAACACGACGTCCGCACGGCCGGTCAGCTGGCCCACCACCATGGCCCACACCGCCTGGACGACGGTGTTGACGGTGACGCCGCGTGCCCGCGCCCAGCGGGCGAGCGCCGCGGTCCGCTCCTCCGGGAGCTCCAGCCGCGTACGGACGGGAAGCACCGCCGGACGGGACGGGTCGGGGGCGGCCAGGAGGGTGGGCTCGTCGAGTCCGTCGAGGGCCTGCCGCCAGGCGGCTTCGGCGGCCGTGCGGTCCTGGCCGGCGACCCAGGCGAGGTAGTCGCGGTACGGGGTGACCTGGGGCAGCGAGGCTCCGTCGCCCTGCTTCCCGTACAGCGAGAACAGTTCGCCGAGGAAGACCGGCATGGACCAGCCGTCCAGCAGCAGATGGTGGTGGCTGACGAGGAGCCGGTGCCGGTCGGGCGCCGTGGTGAGGAGGGTGAACCGCATCAGCGGGGGCGCGGCGAGGTCGAACCGGCGCACCCGGTCCTCGGCGGTCAGCCGCTCCACGGCCTCGGCGCGCTCCTGCTCGGCAAGGCCGCTCAGGTCGGTCTCGGTCCAGGGGAGTTCGACGTCGGCGGGGATGATCTGTGCCGGGGCGTCGAGGCCTTCGTGCCGGAAGGCCGCCCGCAGGTTCGCGTGGCGGGCGAGCAGCGTCCGCACGCCGGCGCGCAGCGCCTCACGGTCCACGGTGCCCTCGATGTCGAACGAGAGCTGGACCGTGTAGACGTCCTCGGCCTGCTCGTCGTAGACGGCGTGGAAGAAGAGGCCCTGCTGGAGCGGGGAGAGCGGCAGGACGTCCGCGATCCGTCCGTGCTCGGCCTCCAGGGTGTCGATCTGCTCCTGGGTGAGGGAGACCAGCGGACGCAGGTCGGACGGGGTCAGACCACCGGCGGACGGTTCGGCGGCGTGGCGTGCGAGCGCACGCAACGCGTCGAACCAGCCCTCGGCCAGCGCACGCACCTGGTCCTCGGAGAACAGGTCCTCGGGCCATGACCAGTCGGCCACCAGGCACGGGCCGTCGGAACCCTCGATGGTCACGGCGTTCACGTCGAGCACGTGGGCGACACGGCCCTTCGGGTCGCGGCCGTCGCCGAGGTCGGCGTCGGAACGCAGGGACCAGTCGGCCGCCTCCGTGCCGGTGCCGTCACCGGCGTCGAAACGGCCCAGGTAGTTGAACCCGATCTGCGGCGAGGGCAGCTCGGCAAGCACGGCCGAGGTCTCCGCGTTCAGGTGGCGCAGCAGCCCGTAGCCGATGCCGTTGTCGGGCAGGGCGTGCAACTGCTCCTTGACCGCCTTCAGCGCCCGGCCGGGATCGGTGGCGTGCCCGGCGTCGAGCCGGACCGGGAACATGCTGGTGAACCAGCCCACCGTACGAGAGGTGTCCACACCCCCGACGACATCCTCGCGACCATGACCCTCCAGGTCGACCAGGACGCCGGACGAGCCGTCACCCCGCCACGCGGCCACCGCCTGCGCGAAGCCCGTCAGCAGCACATCGTTCACACCCGCCCGGTAGGCGGCGGGGACACGCGTGAGAAGCGGAGCGGTCACCTCGGCCGGCAGCGTCAGGGACAGGTGGCGGACCGCCGAGGCGGTGTCCACGGCCGGGTCGAGCGGACGAGCACCGAGCGGCGCATCCTGAACACCCGCCAGCATGTCCTGCCACAGCGGCAGTTCGCCCGCCCGCTCCGCTGCCGACGTACGCAACTCCTGCGCCCAGCGACGGAACGAGGTCCCCACCGACTCCAGCTCCGCACCCTCGTACGCCTGGGCCAGGTCCGGCAGCACGATCCGCCAGGACACTCCGTCCACCACCAGGTGGTGGGCCATCAGCAGCAGCCGGCCAGCGTCCTCGAACCAGACGGCCTGCACCATCACACCCGCCTCGGGGGCGAGTCGCCGCTGAGCGGCCCGCGCCTCGGCGGCGATGTCACCGTTCCCTCGGCTCAGCACATCCGCGGCCCGCACCGTGCCCGGCCCGGACACCTCCAGATTCCAGACGTCGTCGCCGCGCACCAGCCGCGAGCGCAGCACGTCGTGGCGGTCGAGCACACGCTGCAGCGCCGACTCGATCCGGTCGTACGTGGCATCCGCCGGGGTCTGCACCAGCATCGCCTGGTTGAACCCGTCCACCTCCGTGTCCAGTTCACGCAGCCACGCCACGATCGGCGTCTCGGGCACCAGCCCCAGAGCCGCCTCCGGGACCTCCGCGGAAACCGAGGAAGAGCAGACGGCGACAGCGGCGAGAGCCTCCGGGGTGCGGTGCTGGAACACCTCACGCGCCGAGAACACCAGCCCGGCCTTACGGGCACGACTCACCAACTGGATCGAGACAATGCTGTCGCCACCCAGCTCGAAGAAGCTGTCGTCGGCCGACACGCCCTCCACGCCCAGCAGTTCGCCGTACAGACGGCACAGCAGTTCCTCGCGCTCGGTGCGCGGGGCCCGCCCGCTGCCGCCGCTGGTCAGCTCGGGTGCCGGCAGCGAGCGCCGGTCCAGCTTGCCGTTCGCGGTCAGCGGCAGAGTGTCCAGTGCTACGAACGCGGCGGGCACCATGTATTCGGGCAGCGCCTGCGCCACATGGGCGCGGGCCGCCGCCACATCCAGCTCCCCGGCGCGCGGAACGACGTATGCGACGAGGCGCTTGATCCCCGGCTGGTCCTCCCGGACGACCACCGCCACCTGCGCGGCGCCCTCGTAGCGGGACAGTACGGACTCGATCTCACCGAGCTCGATCCGGAACCCGCGCACCTTGACCTGATCGTCGGTGCGGCCCAGGTACTCCAGTTCGCCGTCACGGGTCCAGCGGACGACGTCCCCGGTGCGGTACATCCGCGAGCCTGCCGGGCCGTACGGGTCGGCGACGAACCGCTCCGCCGTCATCGCCGGCCGGCGCAGATAGCCCCGGGCCAGACCGGCACCCGCGATGTACAACTCACCCGCCACGCCCGGCGCGACCGGTCGCAGCGCCTCGTCCAGCACCTGGACGCGGCTGTTGGTGACGGGGCGCCCGATGAGCGGCCGTGCCGTCTCGCCGGTGCGTGCGGTCACGGCGTCGACGGTGGTCTCGGTGGGCCCGTAGAGGTTGTACCCGGTGATGCCGGGCGTCATTGCCAGCTCCCGCCACAGCGCCGGGCTCACGGCCTCGCCGCCGAGGGCCAGGATCCGCGGCCGGGCCTGCGGGTCCCGTACGAGGCCTTCCGCGACGAGCTGTTCGGCGTACGACGGGGTGAGCTCCATGAAGTCGATGCCCGTGTCCCGTACGTAGCCGATGAGCGCCGCCGGTTCGCGGCGGGTGTCGTCGTCCACGAGGTGGAGCTCGTGACCGGCCACCATCCACAGCAGCGGGTCGAGGGACGCGTCGAAGGAGACGGCGGCGGTGAGGGCGGCGCGCAGCGGCCGGCCCGCGTCCGCGGTGACGTCGGCGTACAGCTCGTCGAAGTGGTGGTGAAGGAGGTTGGTCAGGCTGCGGTGGGCGACCACGACGCCCTTGGGGCGGCCGGTCGAGCCGGAGGTGTGGATCACGTAGGCCGGGTGGTCGGGCCGCAGGGCGGCGATCCGTTCGCAGTCGTCGGGCGCGGTGCCCGGCAGCGCCTCCAGCGCCTGCACGACGGCGGGCGCGTCGACCTCGAGGCTGATGCCGCCACGGTCCGCGGGGACCGTGTCACGGGCGTCCTGTGAGGTGAGCAGGACCGTGGTCCCGACGTCCTGCAGCAGCAGCGCGATCCGGTCCGCCGGCAGCGTCGGGTCGACGGGGACGTAGGCTGCGCCCGCCTTGGTCACGGCGAGGAGGGCGACGACGAGGTCCGCCGTGCGCGGCAGGGCGACGGCCGCGTACTGCTCGGGGCCGACGCCATGACGGATGAGGAGCCGCGCCAGCTTGTTGGCGCGGGCGTCGAGTTCGGCGAAGGTCAGGCGGGTGCCGCCGGCGACGAGGGCCGTGGCGTGCGGGGTCCGCGCGGTCTGCCGCTCGAAGAGTTCCGGCAGCGTCGCCGCGGGAACGTCCCGCTCGGTGCCGCGCCACTCGGTGAGGACCCGGTGGCGCTCCTCCTCGGTGAGCACCTCCACCGAGGACAGGCGCCGGTCGGGGTCGGCGACCAGTTCCGAGACCATCCGCACCAGGCGCTCGGCCAGCTCCTGGACGGTCTCCGGGTCGAACAGGTCGGTGGCGAGCTCGACGCGTCCGCCGATGCCGGCGGCGCTGCCGTCCTCGGCGAAGCGCTCCGCCAGCTGGAAGGACAGGTCGAACTTGGCACCGTCCACGGTGGTGTCGTGGGGTTCGATCCGTAGCCCGTCGAGCTCGAGGCCGGCTTCCGCGTTGTTCTGGAGCGACAGCATCACCTGGAACAGGGGGTGGCGGGCGAGGGAGCGCTCCGGATTGAGCAGTTCGACCAGCCGCTCGAAGGGAACGTCTTGGTGCGCGTAGGCGGCGAGGTCGGTCTCGCGGACCCGTTCCACGAGCTCGCGGAAGGTCGGGTCGCCCGACACATCGGTGCGCAGCACCAGCGTATTGACGAAGAATCCGACCAGGTCGTCCAGCGCCTCGTCCGTACGGCCCGCGATCGGCGAGCCGATCGGGATGTCGGTGCCGGCGCCGAGCCGGCCGAGGAGGGCGGCGATCGCTGCCTGCACCACCATGAAGACACTGGCCCGGCTGTCGCGGGCGAGCCGCGCCAGCGGCTCGTGGACCTCCGCCGGGATCTCCAGCGGGACGGTGTCGCCGCCGAAGCTCATCTCCGCGGGGCGGGGCCGGTCCGCGGGGAGCGCCAGCTCCTCAGGCAGCCCGGCGAGGGTGTGCCGCCAGAAGGCGGTCTGCCGGGCGAGGCCGCTGTCGGGGTCGTCCTCGTCGCCGAGCAGGTCACGCTGCCACAGCGTGTAGTCCGCATACTGCACCGGCAGCGGCGGCCACACCGGGGCCGTGCCGCCGCGCCTGGCCGAGTACGCCGCGCCCAGGTCGCGGGCGAGCGGGGCCATGGACCATCCGTCCCCGGCGATGTGGTGGACGACGACCAGCAGGACGTGTTCGGTCGCGGAGACCCGGAACAGCCGGGCGCGCAGCGGCGCTTCCGTGGCCAGGTCGAAGTCCTGGGCCGCGGCCGCGGCCAGGGCATCGGTGTCGTACTCGGACACGGGCAGCTGCGGCCGCGCCTGCTCGGGCGCCAGTACCAGCTGGCGGGGACGCCCGTCGGTGTCGGGGAAGACGGTGCGCAGGCTCTCGTGACGGGTCACGACGTCGCCCAGCGCCTCGCGCAGGGCACGGGGGTCGAGCTCGCCGGTGAGCCGTACGGCCAGGGGCAGGTTGTAGGTGCCGTTGCGTTCCTCGAAGCGGTTCAGGAACCACAGCCGGCGCTGGGCCGGGGACAGCGGGACGGTCTCCGGGCGCACCCGGGCGACCAGGGCCGGCCGTGCCTCCGTACTGTCGCCGAGCTGCTCGGCGAGGGCGGCGACCGTCGGGCTCTCGAACAGTGCCCGGACGGCCAGTTCGGCGCCGAAGAGCGTCCGCACCCGGCTCACCAGCCGGGTGGCCAGCAGGGAGTGACCGCCCAGGTCGAAGAAGCTGTCGTCGACGGATACCCGCTCCACACCGAGGATTTCGGCGAACAGCGCGCAGAGCGTGTGCTCGCGCTCGGTGCGCGGCGCCCGGCCGGCGCCGGCCTCGGAACCGAAGTCGGGTGCGGGCAGCGCGCGCCGGTCCAGCTTGCCGTTGGGGTTGAGCGGGAGGGTGTCCAGGAACAGGAACGCCGACGGCACCATGTACTCGGGCAGTGCGGCGGCCACGTGGTCGCGCAGGGCGGCCGCGTCGACGGCGGCGCCTTCGGCGGGGACCGCGTAGGCGACGATCCGCCGGTCGCCCGGCCGGTCCTCGCGGACGACGACGGCGGTGCGGGCGACGCCCGTGTGGCGGGCGACCACGGCCTCGATCTCGCCGAGCTCGATACGGAAGCCGCGGACCTTCACCTGGTCGTCGGTGCGGCCCAGGTACTCGATCTCGCCGTCGGCGCTCCAGCGCACCAGGTCACCGGTGCGGTACATCCGGCTTCCCGCCGGGCCGTACGGGTCGGCGACGAACCGCTCGCCGGTCAGCGCCGGACGGTTCAGATACCCCCGGGCGAGCCCGGTGCCCGCCAGGTAGAGCTCTCCCGGTACGCCCGGCGGCACGGGGCGCAGCCCTGCGTCCAGCACGTAGGCGCGGGTGTTGTGCAGCGGCCTGCCGATCGGCGGGGTGCGGTCGGTGTCCGTGTCGCCGTACCAGGCGGTGGCGTACACGGTCGCCTCGGTGGGCCCGTAGATGTTGGCGATCGTGCAGCCGGGGACGGCGGCCCGGATCGCGTCGGCGGTGTGGGCGGACAGGCCCTCTCCGGCGAGCACCACGAGGCCGGCGCCGAACCGGGCGGGGCCGCCCTGGCCGATCGTGTGCGCGAGGGCCGAGGGCACCGCGCTGATCAGGCTGTACGAGCGCTCCTCCGTGCCCTCCAGCAGGGCGAGCACGTCGCGGACGACCTCGATACGGCCGCCGCTGAGCAGCGGTCCGAACATCTCGAAGACGGAGACGTCGAAGTTGAGCGAGGTCGAGGCGAGGACGTCGGACAGCCGCTCGGGGCCGATGTCGGCGGCCGCCCAGGCCGCGAAGTCGGCGACGCCCCGATGGGCGACGACGACGCCCTTGGGGCGGCCGGTGGATCCGGACGTGTAGATCACGTACGCCGGGTTGTCCGGGGTGAGCGGGCGGACCCGGTCCGCGTCAGCCGGTGCGCTGCCCGGCAGTCCGACCAGTTCGCGCAGGAGTTCCGGGTCGTCGAGCAGCAGCGCCTCCGTGCCCTCCGGGAGGACTGCGGCCGCCTCCTTGGTGGTGAGCACCAGCGTGGGCCGGGCGTCGGAGAGCATGAAGGCGATGCGGTCGGCCGGGTAGCCGGGGTCGACTGGCAGATAGGCGGCACCGGACTTCAGTACGGCCAGCAGCGCGACGATCACGTCCGCGGAGCGCGGCAGGGCGAGCGCGACGAACTGCTCGGGTCCGGCGCCGCGCCGGATCAGCAGACGGGCGAGCCGGTTGGCGCGCTCGTCGAGTTCCGCGTATCCGATCTCCCGGCCGGCGTGCCCGACCGCCGGGTTGTCCGGGGTGCGGGCGACCTGGGCCTGGAACAGCTCGGGCACGGTGGCCGGCGGGACGTCGCGGCAGGTGTCGTTCCACTCCGTGAGCACCCGGTGCCGCTCTTCGCCGCTGAGTACGTCGACGGAGCCGATACGGGTGTCGGGCGCCTCGGTGACGGCGGCGAGCAGACGGACCAACCGGTCGCCGACCGCCTCGACGGTCGCGCGGTCGAACAGGTCGGCGGAGAACTCGACGACGCCGCTCAGTCCGGCGGGTGCGCCGTCCTCGGTGAAGTTCTCCTCGAGGGAGAAGAGCAGGTCGAACTTGGCGGCGGCGAGCCCGATCGGCAGGGCGGCGGCCCGCACGCCGTCGAGGTCGAGAGTGGCCTCCGCGTTGTTCTGGAAGGCCAGCATGACCTGGAACAGCGGGTGGCGGGCGAGCGAACGGGCCGGATTGAGGATCTCGACCAGCCGCTCGAACGGCACGTCCTGGTTGGCGTAGGCGGCCAGGTCCGTCTCCCGTACCCGCTCGAGGAGTTCGCGGAAGGTCGGGTCGCCGGAGAGGTCGGTGCGCAGCACCAGGGTGTTCACGAAGAACCCGACGAGGTCGTTCAGCGCCTCGTCCGTGCGGCCGGCGATCACGCTGCCGACCGGAATGTCCTCGCCGGCGCCGAGGCGGCCGAGCAGCGACGCCAGGGCGGCCTGCACCACCATGAAGACGCTGGCGCGGTTCTCCCGGGCGACGGCGACGATCCGCTCGTGGACGTCGGCCGGCAGTCGCAGCGGGATGCTCTCGCCGCGGTACGTGACCTCGGCCGGACGTGGCCGGTCCACCGGCAGGGACAGCTCCTCGGGCAGCCCGGCGAGGGCCGTCCGCCAGTGGTCGATCTGCCGGGCCAGGGGGCTGGACGGGTCCGTCTCGTCGCCGAGTACGTCCCGCTGCCACAGGGTGTAGTCGGCGTACTGCACGGGCAGCGGCTGCCACGCGGGGGCGGCGCCGCCGCGCCGGGCGTCGTAGGCGAGGCCGAGGTCGCGGGCGAAGGGGGCCATGGACCAGCCGTCGCCGGCGATGTGGTGCACCACGACGAGCAGCACGTGCTCGGTGGCCGAGACCCGGAACAGCCGGGCGCGCAGCGGCGGCTGGGACGCGAGGTCGAAGCCTTCGGCGGCGGCTTCGCGGAGCACGGCGTCGAGTGCGGTCTCCGTGACGTCCTCGGTCGGCAGGGCCGGCCTCGCGGCGCCGGCCGACAGCACCTGCTGCCGGGGCCGCCCGTCCACCTCGGGGAAGACGGTGCGCAGGCTCTCGTGCCGGGCGACGACGTCGGCGAGCGCGTCGTTCAGGGCCGCCACGTCGAGCTCGCCGGTGAGCCGGAGGGCCAGCGGCAGGTTGTAGGTGGTTCCCGGGCCTTCGAAGCGGTTCAGGAACCACAGCCGGCGCTGGGCCGGGGACAGCGGGATCTCCTCCGGCCGTTCCCGGGCCGTGAGCGCCTTGCGCGCGCCGCCCGCGCCGGCGATGCGGCCGGCGAGGGTGGCCACGGTCGGCGCCTCGAACAGGGCCCGGACGGCGAGTTCGGCCCTGAAGACGGAGCGGATGCGGCTGACCAGACGGGTGGCCAGCAGCGAGTGGCCGCCCAGGTCGAAGAAGCTGTCGTCGACGGACACCGCGGGCAGGCCGAGCACTTCGGCGAACAGCCCGGCGAGGATCTCCTCCTGGGCGTTGCGCGGCCCCCGCCCGGACGACGCGGCGCCCAGCTCGGGCGCGGGCAGCGCCTTGCGGTCGACCTTGCCGTTACCGGTCAGCGGAAGGGTGTCCAGCGCGACGAACGCGGACGGCACCATGTACTCGGGCAGTGCGGCGGCCACGTGTTCCCTCAGCGCGGCGGGGTCGTCGGCGGCGCCTTCCGCAGGGACCGTGTAGGCGACGATCCGCTGGTCGCCCGGCCGGTCCTCACGGACGATCACCGCGGCCTGGGCGACGCTCGTGTGGCGGGCGAGCACGGCCTCGATCTCGCCGAGCTCGATCCGGAAGCCGCGGACCTTCACCTGGTCGTCGGTGCGGCCCAGGTACTCGACCTGGCCGTCGGCGCTCCAGCGCACCAGGTCACCCGTGCGGTACATCCGGCTTCCGGCCGGGCCGTACGGGTCGGCGACGAACCGCTCGCCGGTCAGGCCGGGCCGGCCGAGGTAACCGCGGGCCAGGCCGTCGCCGGCGATGTACAGCTCGCCGGCGAGCCCGCCCGGCACCGGACGCAGGGCCGCGTCCAGTACGTACACCCGCAGGCCGTCGAGAGGCCGGCCGATCGGCAGGGACCGCGGCACCTCGGACGCCGACTCGACGCGGTAGGTGGTGGCGAAGGTCGTGGTCTCGGTCGGCCCGTAACCGTCGACGAGCACGAGGCCGGGGCAGGCTTCGAGCACTCGGCGGGCCGCCGCGGCAGGGACCACGTCACCGCCGGTCCACACCTGGCGGACCCGGGCGAGGCAGCCGGGCCCCTCCTCCGCGATCAGCCGGAACAGGCCGGCGGTCAGCCAGAGGGCCGTGACCCCGTGCCGGTCGACGATCTCGCGCAGCTTCACGGCGTCGAGGTCCCCGGGCGGGGCGACGACGACCTGGCCGCCGCCCAGCAGCGGGACCCACAACTCGTAGGTGGACGCGTCGAAAGCGGTGGGCGAGTGCAGCAGCACCCGCTCGTGCCCGTCCTCGAAGCGGCGGGCGGCTGCCAGCGCGGCGATGTCGCGGTGGGTGACCCCGACGCCCTTGGGCACACCGGTGGAGCCGGAGGTGAACATCACGTAGGCCAGCTGCCCCGGACGCACGGTGACGGCCGGGTCGTGCGAGGGCGCGCCGGCATCGGCCAGGGCCGCACCGACCTCGATCACCGTCAGCCCGGACGCCGCGCCGGGAAGGGCGTCGGCCGAGTCCACGAGAAGCACCGTCGCGCCGGTCTCGGCAAGGATGTGGGCGATCCGGCTCTGCGGGAACCTGGGGTCGAGCGGCACGTACGCGCCGCCCGCCTTCAGGACCGCGAGCAGGGCTGCCACCAGGTCGGGCGAACGCTCCATGTGCAGCGCGACCCGGTCCTCCGGGCCGACGCCCGCGGCGAGAAGCCGATGGGCGAGCCGGTTGGCGCGCGTGTCGAGCTCTCCGTACGACAGGGTGCCGGCGTCACCGACGACGGCCGCGGCGGACGGCGACCACGCGGCGAGGTCGCCGAACAGCGCGGGCACCGGCCGGGCGTCGCGCTCGTCGCTCTCGGTGTCGTTCCAGGCGACGAGCAGTTGGTGGCGCTCCTCCGGGCCGAGGAGGGAGATCCGGCCGACCGGCAGGTCGTACAGCTCGGCCGCGTTCTCCAGGAGCCGCACCAGCCGGGACATCAGGGCCTCGGCGGCGACCGTGTCGAACAGGTCGGTACGGAAGTCCAGCCGCAGTTGCAGCCGCTCTCCGGGGACGGCGGTGAGGATCAGCGGGTAGTGGGTGGCATCGTGCCCTTCGATGCCGGTGACCGACAGGCCGTGTCCGATCTCCAGTACGTCGGCGTCGAGCGGGTAGTTCTCGAACACGACCAGGGTGTCGAAGAGTTCGCCGAGCCCGGTCGCCTGCTGGATGTCGGTGAGACCGAGGTACTGGTGGTCCATGAGCCCGGCCTGCTGTTCCTGCAGCCGTTCGAGCAGGGCGCCGAGCGGCTGCGCCGGGTCGAGGGTGACCCGCACCGGGAGGGTGTTGATGAACAGGCCGACCATGGACTCGATACCGGGGACCTGCGGCGGGCGGCCGGAGACGGTGCCGCCGAACACGACGTCCGCGCGGCCGGTCAGCTGGCCCACGACCATGGCCCAGGCGCCCTGGAACAGGGTGTTGAGGGTGACCCCGCCGGTCCGGGTGAGAGCGGTGAGCTGCGCGGTGAGCGCGGCGGGAAGGTCGACCGTGACCCGGTCGGGGGCGGCCGGGCTGCCGTCCCGGCCGCCGGGAGCGACCAGGGTCGGCTCGTCGAGTCCGTCGAGCACCTGCCGCCAGGCGGTCTCGGCGGCCGTACGGTCCTGGCCGGCGACCCAGGTCAGATAGTCCCTGTTGGGGGTCACATGGGGCAGACGGGTGCCGTCGCCCTCGTGGCCGTAGAGGGCCAGCAGCTCCTTGACCAGGACGGGCATGGACCAGCCGTCGAGCAGGATGTGATGGTTGGTGATCACCAGACGGTGCCGCTCGGCAGCGGTCCGCAGCAGCGCGAAGCGCATCAGCGGCGGCCGGGCAGGGTCGAAGCGCACGGCCCGGTCCTCGTCGGCCCAGTCGCGTACGGCGGCCTCGCGGTCCTCGGCCGGCACACCGGTGAAGTCGATCTCCTCCCAGGGGAGTTCGACGCTTTCGGGGATCAGTTGCACAGCGGTGTCGAGGCCTTCGTGACGGAACGCCGCGCGCAGACCCGCATGGCGGGCGAGCAGCGTCCCGGCCGCGGCACGCAGGGCTTCCGCCCGCAGGGGGCCCTCGATGTCGAGGGCGAGCTGCACGGTGTAGACGTCCTCGGCCTGCTCGTCGTACTGGGCGTGGAAGAAGAGGCCCTGCTGGAGCGGGGAGAGCGGCAGGACGTCCGCGATCCGTCCGTGCTCG
>NZ_BMWB01000044.1 GCF_014651015.1 Streptomyces xantholiticus | reverse complement strand
AAGGTCAGCTTCTACAACAACGCCGGCTCGGTGAACCTGATCGCCGACGTCGCCGGCTACTACGTGAGCTGACAGGAGGAGTACCGGTACCTCCCCGGTGCCCCGCCGCACCACGGCGGGGCACCGGGGACGCGGCCGGGATCGGATACCCGATCGGCTCCGGGGATCTCTCCCGCTATGCTCAGGGGTGTTGTGTCGAGGGCCGTTAGCTCAATTGGCAGAGCAGCGGACTTTTAATCCGTTGGTTGTGGGTTCGAGTCCCACACGGCCTACCAGACCCCTCGGGGTCGGAACCCTCGTTGACCTGCGTCAACGGGGGTTCTGTCGTTTCCGGAGCGAGCGCGTACGGGGCCTCGGGGGCCTGGCTGGGAACGGATTGGGAACGCTGGTCCGGAGATCCGTTCTCGCTGGGTCCGGGCTGCGTCTGCTCCTTGCGGCGACGAGGGATGAGCGAGGCGGCTTTCTCGGCCGCGTCCCGTCCGACTCCGCCGAGCAGGTGCGAGTACGTGTCGGACGTGATCGTGATCGTCGAGTGGCCGAGCCGCTTCGACACGATGGCCATCTCGACGCCGGCCGCGAGCATGAGCGATGCCTGCCCGTGGCGCAGGTCGTGTAGCCGTAAGCGGCGCAGCTTCTGCCGCTCGGTGTCCGGCAGGTGTGCGTCGTCCTCGAATCGCACCTCGTCGACCAGGGCGCAGAACAGCTTGGTCACGTCGTCCGGGCGCAGCGGGGCGCCGTCCTCGCGGGCGAACACGAGGCCGTGGTCGGTGTACCCATTGCCCCACTCGCGGCGCTCCTCGTCCTGGCGCAGCTTGTGCGACAGCAGCGCCCCGACGGTGCCCTCGTGGAATCAGGGACCGGAAGGCGCCCGCAGACTTGTACGAGCCGACGGTGCGGTCGTCATCCCGGCCGACCGTCGCGAGTGAGGTCCTGCGCGCTCTGGTGCGCGATCTCGACGCGCAGGTGCGCGCGAACGGCGGGCACCCGTCGGCGATCGTCCGGCGCGTCCTGTTCGCCCTGCATGACGCCGCGCAGCGCGCAGGGGACGCGCTCGAAGCCTTGTACGACCGGCTCGCAGGCCCCGCCCCCGAGGCATGACGCCGCATCGACCAACGCTAAGACTCGTACGGCCCCGCCCAGTGGCGGGGCCGTACTTATGCCATGGTGAGCGTGCGGTGAGTTGCCCATGCGCCCGCGGCAGCGATCAACGGGGCACGGTGCGGGAGCGGGTCTGACTTTTCCCGGCTCTCCCAGACGGCGCACACAGTGTCGGCGAACGTGGTGACGGCAGCGGGAGCCGCTGCGCGGTATGCCGGTACCTGGCGGGCGATCTCCTCGGCTTGCTCGGGCGTGTGTCCGGCATGGACGAGCCGCACGATTGAGAACGCGGTATCGGCCCAAGCCGGCCCCGGGCAGGCCATTGCCCAATCCAACAGCCGGATTCCGTCGACGGTGGCGAGCATGTTCAACGGGGACACGTCCGTGTGGACGAGTGCCCCGCCTTCAATGTCGTGCGGGCGGTCGGCGGGAAAGAAACCGGCCCACCGCACCGGTAGCGGCTTCTTGCGGACTGCCTCGGGCCATGGGGCGGCCGACATAGCGCTGAGCGTGTCGACGAGCGGGGCGAGATCGGCCGAGCCGGGGGCGAGGTTCGGGTGATGTCCGTGGATGAACTCGTACCCGGTGAGCAGCCAACCACCCGCCTCTACCTGCCAGAGCAGGCGCGGCGCGCGCGGCGCGCATTTCGTAACCCGAGCTTCGTAGTCGTACATCCATGCTGCGTTGTCATCGAGGCGGGTGCCCTTGACGAACACGCGCCCCGAGGCAGTGTGCAGGGTGCAGGCGAGGCGGGACATCACGCCGTTGCCTGCGGTCTCCGCCTGCTCAACGGGCCCGCTGTGACGCTCTACGGCTTGTCGGGCTGCGGGCGGGAGCTCATGCCATGCGGTGCGATCCACCCGCGTCTCTCCTCGTGCAGAACGGAAGCCGGCCCCCGGCTCGGCCACAGCGTGGCACAAGTCGGGGACCGGCGCAGGGAACTGTCAGGCGTGCTTGGGGCTGTTGTGGCAGTTGGCGTGGCACTGCGAGCAGTCGGCGATGTCCAGCTCGGGCCAGAACTCCATGTCGGCCACGAACCCGGCCGAGAGGATGGCGTCCACCGTACGAGCGCGCAAGGCCTTGCCGCCGCCGTGCTCCTCCTTGTCGAGGAACCCGGGCTGATGGTGGACGAACTTCCCGAGCGTGCCCTCACAGAACTCCTGATACGCCTTGGTGTGCAGCAGGAAGGCGCGCCAGAAGTCATCCACGAGGGGGGACGGGCTGAGCGGCGTGGGACTGTGCGCGCCGGCGACGAGGAAGGCGAGCATCTGCCCGATGCCGCGGTGGGCCTGGTCCTCGGTCATGTCGGTGAACTTGGCGCGCATGTTGGCTGCGAGGGTTGCCCGCAGCTCCGGGGTGATCAGCGTCCGTGCGTCGGTCGCGGGACGTTCCTGTAATACGGTCACGGTCCTTGCCTCCTTGATCGCGGTGCGTCGGATGTGGGTGGTGTTCCCCCCGCCTGGGGCGTGTCCGGTCATCCGGACAGGCGGGGAGTTCCAGACCGCCGCAGAACCGGCGTCGGGGGTGGTGAGCGTGGGCCCGGCGGCCCTCTGGTCGCCGAGGTCGCTGTCGGCAGCGGCGGCCACACAGACAGGGCCGGCGGCCGTGCCAAGGGCCCATAACCAGCTCAGGAACAGTCCGAGAGGGTCGCTTGATGTAGCGCGTTGATCGGCGTGCCGGGTGCTCACGTTGTGCCCTCGCGAGCCTTCTCGCGCAGTTCGATGATGCGCCCGACCTGGTAGGAGTAGAGCTCCAGTTCGCCGAGGGTGAGGACGAGCAGTGCCTCACTCGTTCCGCCGTCTTCGCAGTGCACGACGAGGGGCATGGCGCCCTGCTGGGCGCGGTGGTCGTAGACCACATCGAGTTTTGCGGGAGTGACGTGGGTGACCTGTGCTGGGACTGGCCGCAGGGTCGTGGCGTCAGCCGGCGCGGACCACTCGTCGCCGCCGCCAGGCGGACGCAGGTGGTAGGTCGCCGCGCCGGTGCCGGGCAGGGCGACCACGACCCCGATCCGCCCGCCACGGGCGGTGTCGCGGGCGAGGTCGCCGAGCCGCGGGTAGAAAGGGGCTGCTGTGCCTAACTCGGCACCCCGGGACGGGAGGTGAGGGGTTGCTCGTCCTGTCATGCCCTTGAAGCTAGGAGCGCGTCAGGGGCCGAATATGAATCGGAGGAATGCGACCCTCATCCGTCCAGGTGGAAGCGGTCGGACATGCGCCGCAGCTTCTCGCGCGTCACGGCGCGCTCGGCGTAGACGATGCTCCGCAGCGTGGATCGGGCGATGGGGTGATTGCGTACGAGCTGGGGGGCGATCCGCTCAGCCGTCTCCAGTTCGACGAGGGCGCGACCGCGGTCGCCGTCCCACAGCCAAGCCCGGGCGAGGTCCATGTGGTGGTGCCCTTGGCGCGAGTTGGGCAGGCCGGCGACCACCTCGGGACTCGTGCGGCGGTTTATGGCCAGGGCCTTGGTCTGGTCGCCCATCTCCAGAGCGACGCTGATCGCGTGAATCTGCACGTTGCCGGGGGAGAAGGTCACCGAGTGACGGTCATAGACCGGTGGGCCCTGGTAGTCGGTCATCCGGCTGGCGGCGTCGCGCGCATACCCGATGCGGTCCTCGGCTTCCGAGGTCCGATTGCCGCGCGCAGCTGAGACAGCGGCGCGGAGTTGGAGCGAGCCCCACATGCGCAGCGAGAGCGGTTCGCCGCGGTCGTAGTCGTCTTGGATGCCGGCGAGGGCCTTGTCGGACAGGGAGAGCGCGTCGGCCCAATCGGCTGTGGCCCACATGTCCCACACGCGCATCCAGTCGGCGAGCGCGGGCATCACGGGGTCACCGGACAGCCGACCGGACCAGGCGGCGCGCTCGGCGGCCATGGCGACGAGTTCGGGGTGTCCGAGAGCGTGCGCTGCGGTGTGGGCGAACTTGCAGGCGACGGCGTAAATCGCGTACGCCTCCTCACGCTCGTGACCGGTTGCGACCTCTGCCAGAGCGCGGGCCTCGCGCAGCAGGTCGGGCAGGACACGGAGGATCGCGACATTGGCTGCTGTGTCGCGCAGGCGGTGCAGGCGGGTCAGCTCTCGCCACAGCTCGTGAGAAGGGCGAGGAGTGCCCTCGAAGACTGGAGTGAGGTCATAGCGGCGCAGCTCGCGCAGGATCGAAGCGGCGGCGACCTGCCATTGATTCTCGGCCGGGCTGCTGGTGTACGGGCGCCCGATCAGGTCGTTGGGGTGAACGTGCAGTTCGGCGGCGAGCAGGTTGAGCAGACCGACGCGGTCAATCTCGATGAGACCGCGTTCCATCTTCGACACCCAGCCCTGAGTCTTGCCCAGCGCGGTGGCGAGGTCGGCCTGAGGCATGCCCAGCCGGAGACGGGCTCGGCGTGCGCGGCGGCCGATCTCCTCGGCTTCCTCCAACATCAGCGCACCCCCCGCACGGTCGCGGGCCTGCTGTGCTCATACGTTCGGCAGGGCATCACAGCTCCATCCATCCGTTCAGGCTCACCCACCAGAACGGTACCGATGGCTGGTGCTGCCGTGCCGCTCAGCGTCACCCATGGTTGCGGGGCGCGGTATGTCGAAAGCTTTGAGAACAGCCGGGAGAAGGTCGCCGATCGGGGCGGTCACGGGTTCGGACTCCTTGATGCGAGGGGGCTCGGCTCAAGGCGCCGCCGCGGTGTTGCTCCACCTCGGCGGCGTCGCGTTGGTCCTGCTGGGGGAGCGTCCGCGCTGGGCTCACGTTGGGAACACAGTGGGAACGGACGCCCAAATCAGGGGCAGCAGAGATCAACGCGGGCGGGGGTGCGCGCCCGCTGTGACCAGCCAAAACGACAGAGAGGTGATCACTCGGCATCACCGAGCGGCAGGTCTGAATTCGAACTTTTAATCCGTTGGTTGTGGGTTCGAGTCCCACACGGCCTACCACTCAGGCCCAGGTCAGAGACGTTCCGGCCGGGGGCTGACCTCGTTTTCGGGCCCCTTCGTGAGCGGAGGTGTCATCGGGCGCCTTCCGAGCCCGCGGGACGACGGCCGCCGCGCGCTCGGTCAACTGCTCCTCGGCCTCCTTGAAGAGGGTCATGTAGGTGTCCGACGTGAGAGTGATCGTCGAGTGCCGCAGCTTCACCTTCGCGTCGTGAAGATCGCCGCCCGCCGCCTTGATGAGCGCGGCCGCCCCGTGACGTAGGTCACGCAAGTTGATCGGCGGCAGGTCCGCCTCGGCAACGATCCGGCGGAACGACTGCACGGTGCACTTCCGCATCCACCTCACCTGGGGCAGCACCACCACCGGCAGTGGCGAACGCCAACTGGGCTTTCACTCTGCCCGCCGCCCCGTCGTCCACCTCGTGGAAGCTGAACCACCGCGGATGCATTCGCGTACTCGCTGGCGAGAGCGGCGGCAACATGTTCGGCGGAGCCGCCGCGATCAGCACCAGCAGCGGCGGCATCTGCCAGGGCTTCCGCGACGACAACAACGTGTCCGCCGCGTTCTGGGACCAGGACGCCGGCGCCCCGCTCGCATCACGGGCCGCCAACGACACGCTGTCCGTCTTCGGCACCTACGAGTCCGCGTCCTGACACGGCCGTCCGCCCGCAACGCCGGCCCCGCCAGGGGCCTTCTTCACATCTGGAGACCCGATGGCCACACCACTATCCGCGGACAAGCTGCTCAGTGCGCTTCGTAACGAGGGCCTGCGCGTCGTCGAGCACCGTTCGTGGCGGACGCACAACCGCAACGCCAAGGGCGCGTGGGGACCAGTGAACGGCGTGATGATCCACCACACGGTCACCGAGGGCACCCAATCGTCCGTAGAGCTCTGCTACAACGGGCACTCCACGCTGCCCGGCCCCCTGTGCCACGGCGTGATCGCGAAGGACGGCACGGTCTACCTGGTCGGCGACGGCAGGGCGAACCATGCCGGGCTCGGGGACGACGACGTGCTGCGCGCCATCATCGACGAGCGCACCCTGCCGGCGGACAACGAAGCCAACACCGACGGGAACCGCGCCTTCTACGGCTTCGAGTGCATCAACCTCGGCGACGGCAAGGACCCGTGGCCGGCGGCGCAGCTCGAGGCGATCGAGAAGGCGGCGGCCGCCATCTGCAGGGCGCACGGCTGGACGCAGCGCAGCGTGCTCGGGCATGCCGAGTGGCAGCCGGGCAAGGTCGACCCGCGTGGTTTCGGCATGGACTGGATGCGCGCGCGGATCGGCGACCGGATCGGCGGGGCGACGAAGCCCGCCGCACCACTCCCTCCGCCGAAGAAGCCGGTCGTCGACCTCTCGCAGCTGGTCGCCGCCGCCCGCCGCGACCCGGCGAAGAAGGGCACCCCCGTCTCATACAGCGGCGCGCGAACGGTCGAGACGGCGCTCGTCGATGCCGGCCTCCTCGCCCAAGGCCAGTCCGACGGCCACTACGGCACCGCCACGATCGCCGCCTACGCCGACTGGCAGCGCCGCCTCGGCTACCGCGGCCGCGATGCCGACGGCATCCCCGGCAAAACGTCCCTGGCCAAGCTCGGCCAGCGGTACGGCTTCGACGTTCGCGACTGAAAGGACACCGTCATGGCTGCACCTGTAGAGAAGAAGGTCACGTGGGCCGCGCTGGGCGCCTGGCTCGGTAGCACCGGGCTCCTGGCCATCCTCACCGCTGTCCGGGGCGACGCGGGCCTGGTCGCCCCGCTGCCGGAGTCGGCCGAGCCGTTCGCGCTCGCGCTGATCCCGGCCGCGATCACGTTCGCCGCCGGGTGGAAGACCAAGCACACCCCGCGCGTCTGAACGGAGCCACCCCTGTGATGGATGAGCCGACGAACGGTGAGCTCTCGCGGCTCATCCAGTCGCTGCGCGAGACTGGCGCGAGGACATGCAGGGCCCCAACCAGCGCCTCGACACGGTCGTCCCGATGGACGTCTACACCATCGAGAAGACGACCCTGACCGAACGGGTCACCGCACTGGAGACGCAACGGGAGAAGGACGCCGACCATCCACCGCCACCCGGCGATGGATGGTCGGCGTCGTCATCACCGTGGTCGTCGCCCTGCTCCCGTACCTGGCGACTACCGTGACGGGGGCGACTGCATGAGACGGCACAAGTCATTGGAGCCGAACCGGCCTTGGCGCGGCAACGCACTCGCCGTGTTCGGCGCTCTGCCGGCCGGCGCGGCGAACGCCCGCACGGCCCCGTCCGCCCCTTGTACCTGAAGGCGTTCGAGGAGCTGCGGTCCATGGCTGTGTACGGCGCCCAGGCTCGGGCGTTGATCGTGAAAGCCATCGAAGCCCTGGCCTGACCCCGGACGCACGAAGGCGCCCCTTCCTGCCATGCAGGCGGAGAAGGCGCGGGCGTTCACGGGTACTGGCAGCGTCCGGCCTATTGGCGTGAGGGGCCCGGTTCGGACCGGTGGCTCAACCGCGTCGTCGGCAGCAGAGGAACACCTGTTCCTCCGGCGGCACGTCGCTGACCGCGGGGGCGTAGTTGTAGGAGGACTCCTCGAGGATCTCGAAGCCCCCCGCCTCGACGATGTTGTGCAGCTCTTCGCGGAGGTAGCCGGACACCCGGATGGTGTTTCCGAGGAACGGGATCGCGCGGTTGTCGACGTCGGCCTCCACCATCGAGAGCGCGAACAAGCCCTCGGGGACCAGCAGATGGTGGACGGTCCGCAGCGCCACCGGAATCTCGGCACGCGGGAGCATGAGCAGGGAGAAGAAGGCCGCGACCGCGTCGAAGCGGCCGAGGTCGGTGGGGCCGCCGGGGCGGAGGTCGGCGAGATCCAGCTGGTGGAACGTCGCTTCGGGGACCTTCTCCCGGGCGAGTTTCACCATCCCGCTCGACAAGTCGACGCCCACGACCTCGAGCCCGGCATCGGTCAGCCGGCGCGCGGTCGGCTCGCCCGTACCGCAGCCCAGATCCAGCACCCGCGAGCCGGCAGGCAGGGAGCGGATCAGCCACTCACCGGCGGAAAGCTGTCCCTCCTTGTGGGGGAAGGCCTCGTCGTAGCGGTCCCCGATGGCGTCGAAGGCCTCTGCCTGTTCCCTGCGCTCGCTGCGCAGGCACTCGTAGTCGGCGCCTCCGTTCCCTGTGGTCACGGACCTACCTTTCGTCGCTCACCCTGAGGGCCCCTATCTTCGCGTCGCCGGCTCCTGGTGTCAGGTGTATGGGTAAGGCCGAAAAGGCCGTGGGGCTTCATGCGCCGAGGACGGTCAGATCCAGGCGGTCCAGCCGTTCCGGGTCGGTGAGGATGTTGATCTCCACGATCCTTCCGTCCGTGACCGTGAAGGCCAGGACCGCCAGGGTCCGCCCGCCCGCCACCTCGACGACCCCGGCGGCCCCGTTGACCAGGGCCGGCCGGGCCACCTCCGCGAACCGCGCGTAGGTGATCGCCTGGGCGGCGACGGCCGCTGCGCCCCGTACGACCGAACCCGGACGCAGCGCACCGCCGTCGGAACGGACGACCACGTCGGGGTCGAGGACAGCGACGAGGGCCTCGAAGTCGCCGCCGCGCGATGCGGTGAGGAAGGCGTCGACGACCTCGCGCTGGCGCTCGAGATCGGCGTCCGGCACCGTGGCCGAGCCCTGGACCCGGCGGCGGGCGCGGCTGGCCAGCTGCCGGGTGGCCGTCGGCGTGCGCCCGACGATGGGCGCGATCTCGTCGAAGGGCACCGCGAACATGTCGTGCAGCACGAACGCGAGCCGCTCCGCGGGCGCCAGCGTCTCCAGTACGACGAGGAGCGCGAGACCCACCGAGTCGGCGAGCAGCGCCTGGTGCTCCGGGTCGACGGTGCCGGCGCCGCTCACGATCGGCTCCGGCAGGTGCACGGCCATCGGCTCCTCGCGCCGGGACCTGCGGGAGCGCAGCATGTCCAGACAGACCCGGCCCACCACCGTCGTCAGCCAGCCGCCCAGGTTCTCGACGCGCTCGGAGTCGGTACGGCTCAGGCGGAGCCACGCCTCCTGGACGGCGTCGTCCGCCTCGCTCAGCGAGCCGAGCATCCGGTACGCGACCGCCCGCAGCTGCCTGCGGTGCGTCTCGAAGCGCTCGGCCAGGAAGTCGTTCTCGTCCATCGTCGTTGTGTCCCCTCGTCGTGCACGGCTTCTTTCCTGGTTCCGACGAACGGGAGCGGGCCGATGTGACCGGCTCGAGACGGCCGCGCCGGGAAATTGGAGTGGATCTTGCTCTGGATGGCGTAAGGTTGTGTTCACCGACGCGGGGTGGAGCAGCTCGGTAGCTCGCTGGGCTCATAACCCAGAGGTCGCAGGTTCAAATCCTGTCCCCGCTACTGATGACACCGGCCCGGTGGTCGATCGAGGAGATCGACCACCGGGCCGGTGGCTTTTCCGGCCCCGGCGTTCGCCCGGTTGGACGACGGGAAGTCGCAGCGCGGAGTGTCGGCGCTCAGCCTGAGGAGGGCGCGGCAGTCGTCCGCGGCCGTCAGTGGACCCGGCAGGAGACCACCTTTGGGACAGGAGTGGCGAGATCAGGGCGGCGCCCGGCGGGCCCCGTGGTTCGTGCGCACACTGCCCGCCGCGATGATCGTCGGCGGGGTGATCTTCGACCTGCTGACTCCGCCCCGTTTCACCGCGGTGCCTCTCTTCGCGGCGGCCCCGCTCATCGCCGCTCCCGTCGTCTCGTTCGTGATGACCCTGCTGACGGGGATCGCGGCGATCCTGGGGGTCACCGGCCTCCATGTGATCAACCTGACCTTCGCGCAGATCACGGCCTTCACCGAGACGAGCACAGTGATCACCGTTGCCGCCCTCGCGCTGCTCATCAACAGGGTCGTGTGGCGCAGCGGTCAGCGTCTCGCCTCGGCCCGGGTGATCGCCGAGACCGCGCAGCGGGCAGTCCTGCCCGCGCCGGCAGAGCGGATCGGCGGTCTGCACATCGCCGCCCGGTACGAGGCGGCGCAGGAGGGCGCGTTCATCGGCGGTGACCTGTTCGCGGTGCAGGACACCCCGTTCGGTGTGCGCCTCATGGTCGGTGACGTCCGGGGCAAGGGGCTGGGGGCGGTGGGGACCGTGGCGGTCCTGATCGGCGCGTTCCGCGAGGCCGCGGAGCAGGAGCGCTCGCTGGAGGGCGTGGGGCGACGGCTCGAGCGTGCCCTCAAGCGTGAGGGCACCCGGCGGGAGGGCCTGGACGCCGTGGAGGGGTTCACCACCGCCGTGTTGGGCGAGATCCCCCGCGGCCGGCCGCTGGTGCGGCTGGTGAACCGGGGGCATCCGGAGCCGCTGGTGCTGCACGCCGACGGTGGGCTGGATGTGCTCGAGCCGCAGCAGGCGGCGCTGCCGCTCGGGATGGCCGATCTGGGGGATTGGCCGGACCGGGCGGAGGAGTATCCGCTGCCCGACGGTGCGACGCTGCTGCTCTACACGGACGGGGTGACGGAGGCGCGCGACGCCCGCGGCGTCTTCTACGACCCGGTCGAACGGCTCGGCGGGCGGCTCTTCCCGGGGCCGGGGGACTTGCTGGACGCGCTCGTCGACGACGTACGCCGGTACACCGGCGGCGGGTCGAACGACGACATGGCGCTGCTGGCCGTCGGCCGCCCGACACGGGGCCAGCCGGAGCGGCGCAGGACGGTGCCGGTGGTCCCGCCGGAGCCGGGGGCCGAGAGCAGAAGCGGATGACGTCGGTCCGCGGGGCGGCCGCGGCGCCGCATCGAGGGGCGGGACGGGCCGACGGCCTGTACGGTCCGTAGTCGAGGCGCACCCCTCCGCATAACATTTGATGCAACGTCAGAAAATGGTCCGGGCCGGACGTTTGATCAAGTCGCCCGGGTCCGGACGCTTCTGTCCAGGTAAGTCCCCGCCGGAAACGTTAATGATCACTCGGAACAGCTTGGAATCCCGCCCCGCCGTCTATTAACGTTCGATAACGCAGCGCGGTCGTCCCAGCCGTCGTAAGTGGCGGCACCGTGCGCACGCGCCGAATCCCGCAAGGGAACCGGGGAACCACCAATTGGGGTGAATCGGGCACCTCTTGCCGCTCAGTCCGCGGTCGAGGCGCCCGTAGGAGACCTTCCTGCTCCGAACCCGTCAGCTAACCCGGTAGGCGAGAAGGAAGGAAGGAGAACGCCTTCGTGGCGTCCAACATGCCTGCCCCCGAGGCCCGCTTCGCGTCCGAACGTTTCGGTGACGACGCACCCGAGCGGACCTGGGAGGAATGGAATCCCACAGAGGAGTCCATCCGCCCGGTGCGTGGTCGGCACCGTGTCATCAAGCAGCGCGGCGGACTCGCCCGCAGTTCCACAGTGCTCGGCGTCGGCGTGATCGCCGCGGTCGGCGCGGGTGGCATAGCCACCGCGCAGGACAAGCCGGCGGTCTCCATCTCCCTGCCCGACGCCATCACGGACAATCTTCCCGACGCCGAGTCCATCCCGGGCGTCGCTTCGTTGGTCTCGGACGACTCCGACACCGCGGCGGACGTGAGCACCGCACCGCTCACCGCCACGACCCCCGTCGCCGACAGCGGCGAGAGCTCCGCGCAGGCGACGGGCGCGGGCGAGGCGCTGCGCGCCCGCATCCTCCAGCAGGCCGAGCAGCAGCAGGCAGCGGCGGACGCCGAGGCCAGGGCCGCTGCGGAGAAGCTCGCCGCCGAGCAGGCCGCGGCCGCGGCGACGAAGCAGCAGAGCGAGGCCGAGGCCAAGGCCGCGGAGGAGAAGCGCCTGGCGGAAGAGGCCGCCAGGGCCAAGGCGGAGGCCGAGCGTCTCGCCGAACTCGCGAAGAGTTTCGCCCTGCCCACCTCCTCGTACACGATCACCTCCACGTTCGGCGAGTCCGGCTCGATGTGGTCCTCCGGTCAGCACACCGGCCTGGACTTCGCCGCCCCGACCGGCACCCCGGTCAAGGCCGTGCACGGCGGCACGGTGAAGTCCGCCGGCTGGTCCGGCTCCTACGGCTACCGCATCGTCCTCGAGCTGGAGGACGGCACCGAGGTTCTGTACGCCCACCTGTCGTCGATGACGGCGAGCGCGGGCCAGCAGGTCACCACCGGCGAGACGATCGGTCGCGTCGGCGCCACCGGCAACGTCACCGGCCCGCACCTGCACCTCGAGGTGCACACCGCGGGCGGCTCCGGCATCGATCCGATGGCCTGGCTGCGCGACAAAGGCCTCACGATCTGAACCCTGCCCGGTACGGGGCTGCGCATGCTCTCCCATGCGTTCATCCCGTGCCGGGCATTCCCATGTCTCCGACAGCCCTGGCGCCCACCCCCCCCGACGCCACGGCTGTCGGAACACCCGCCGCGGGTCCGTCGGGTGGTCTGCGGGGGTGGGGCGGGATCAGTAGCGGTACGGGTTGTAGCCGCCGTAGTCGCGGTACGGCGGCTGCACCGGCAGCCGGCTCGTCGCCTGAGCCGCGTACGCCAGGGACGGGCCCGCCACCTGCCTTCGCTGCCACAGATGGTGCAGCAGCTCCTGCTCGCGCTCCACGAAGTCCGGCCCCGCCGCGCCCCGGTGGGCCCGGCGGCGCAGGAAGGCCAGCGACGTCGCGAACGCCTCGTACTCCGACACCGCGTGCCCGGCCGCCGGACCGTACATGCGCCGAGCGAAGTCGCGTGCCACCGTGCGGGCCCGCATCGACGACAGCGCGCGGGGCTCGGCCGCCGACATCCAGCCCGCCGCGGCATAGGCGGGCAGCTCGTCGGATATCGTGCGCAACTCGCGCTGTCGGGTCCATATCGTCAGCCAGGTGAGCAGTCCGAAGACCGGCACCATGAACGCCCCGTACACGACGTAGAAGCCCCATGGGCCGAGCATCGACGCCGAACCGTTCCACAGGGCGTGCATGCCCATCGCGAGCGCCAGGCCCAGCAGCGGCAGCGCGATGCTCCGCAACCGCCGGTGGCGGCGCGCGCCGAGCGCCGCGACACCGAACCCGATCCCCGTCAGCACCGTGAAGAGCGGGTGGGCGAACGGTGACATCACGACACGTACGAAGAACGTCGCGGCGGTCACCGAGGCGAAGCCGGAGGTGCCGATCGCCTGGTCCTCGCCGAAAGCGCTGCCCAGATAGAGGATGTTCTCCGTGAAGGCGAAGCCCGTGGCGGTGAAGCCGGCGACCACCACGCCGTCCACGATCCCGGTGAAGTCCCGTCTGCGGAAGACGAAGATCAGCAGAATCGCGGCGGCCTTCGCGCTCTCCTCGACGACGGGCGCTATGACCGTCGCCCCAATAGTGTCCGCGGACGCCGGATCGGCGGTCGCCGTCGCTATCCAGCGGGTAGCGAACGTGTTCGCGATGATCGCGATCAGAGCGGCGGCGCAGGCACCCCATGCGAAGGCGAACAGCAGATTCCGCCAGGGGCCCGGCTCGACCCGGTCCAGCCAGCGGAACGCGGCCAGCAGCAGCGGGACAGGCAGCGTCGCCAGAGCGAGGCCGACCAGGAACCCGCGGGTTCCGGTCTGTTCCCTCACGAGCACCAGGATCACCAGGCCGCACAGGGCGAGCAGCGTGATCACCACACCGGCACGAACCGCCTTGCTGCGCCAGAACTTCGAGCCCGCGAGGGGCCGGTAGCGTCGGCGCGCGGGTTCGGGCACTTCGGTGAGCAGCGCGTCCACATGCTCCTGCTCGCACGCCGGCAGCACCGGGTGCGGCGGCACCGCGGCGCTCGGCGGACGGTGCCGCGGTGGCTGCTGCGCGGACGAGTCGGACATCCGTCGACCCTAACCAGGCGCACTGACAACTGGCGATGGTACGAAGCACATTGCGGGCGCCGGCGCCCGTTTCAGGCCTGCGGCCGGACCCTGCGGAACAGCAGGTCGTGCACCTTGTGGCCCTTGTCCAGGCCCTGCCCCTCGAAGCGGGTCAGCGGCCGGAACGCGGGACGTGGCGCGAAACCGCCGTCGTCCTGGGTGTTCTCGAAGTCGGGGTGTGCGGAGAGCACTTCGAGCATCTGCTCGGCATACGGCTCCCAGTCGGTCGCACAGTGCAGGATCGCGCCCGGCCTGAGCCGCTGGGCGGCGAGGCTGAGGAAGTCCGGCTGGATCAGCCGGCGCTTGTGGTGCCGCTTCTTCGGCCAGGGGTCCGGGAAGAAGACGCGCATACCGTCGAGGGAGCCGGGCGGTAGCATCTCCCGCAGCAGGATGATCGCGTCGCCGTTGGCCACCCGGATGTTGTACAGGCCGTACCGTTCCGCGAGACCGAGGAGATTGCCCTGGCCGGGGGTGTGCACGTCGACCGCGAGGATCCCGGTCCCCGGGTCGTCGGCGGCCATCTGCGCGGTGGCCTCGCCCATCCCGAAGCCGATCTCCAGGACGACCGGAAGCCCGCCGAACATCTCGTCGAGGTCCAGCACCCGGTGCCCGTCGATGTCCATGCCCCACACCGGCCACAGCCGCTGCAGCGCGTCCCCCTGCCCGGCGGTGACGCGGCTGCGCCGCGGCTGGAAGCTGCGGATTCGCCGCTCATGATGCGACCCGGCCGGATCGGCGGCGGGCCCACCGGGAAAGCGCGGCTCGCCCTTGGCGCGGATGAAGTGGCGAGGGGCGTCGGGAGTGGAGTTACGGGGCTCAGACACAGTGCTCCCGATTCTACGAGTGCGGGAGCGGCGGCGACCGCTCGCGGGCCGGGTGCGCGGCCGGCGGCCGTGGCCGCAGAGGCGTCCGGGCGCGAGGCCCCCGCCCCGCCCTTTCCCGAAACCCTGCTGGGCTCAAGGGCAAAGGGCCGAGGACCCGCCGCGGTGTGGGGCTGCGCCCGAACGACTCCAGCGCGCCCGCGGGTCAGGGCACGGACGGCGGGGCGTCGCAGGGGTCCCCTCGGCGGGGGAATGGCCCGCCCGTGCGAACAAGGGCACGCCGAGCGCTTCGCGCGTGGCGGGCCGGCCCCGCCCTGACAGTGGACGGGTCCGGTGAAGCGGTCGGATCTCGGGGCTCCCGTGCCGGCGGCGCAGTCGCGCCGCAACGGGGCCGAGCCCTCTGGCGCACCGCGGGCCGGCTACCGCTCGCGCGGCGGGCTGGTCCTGTGAAGCGTGTTCCTCGGTGGGCTCCCGCGCCGGGGGCGGGAGCGCGCCGGAACGCGTGGGGGCCGTCGGATCAGGCGGAGAGGGCGATGAGGGCGCGGTGGGCGATTTCGCGGCCGATGGGGAGGGAGGCCGTCGCCGCCGGGGAGGGGGCGTTCAGGACGTGGACCGTCCGCGGGGCCTCGCGGATGAGGAAGTCGTCCGCCAGTGTCCCGTCCCGCAGCACCGCCTGCGCCCGCACGCCTGCCGGGGCCGGCCTCAGGTCGTCCTCGGTCAGAGCGGGGAGCAGCCGGCGGGCGGACGTCGTGAAGGCGCGCTTCGACAGCGACCGGCGCACTTCACCCACCCCGTACCGCCAGTGCCGCAGGGCGATGTGCCACGAGCCGGGCCAGCCGAGCGTGCCGGCGAGCTCCAGGGGCCGGACGGTCGACCAGTCGTAGCCCTCGCGGGCCAGCGCCGGGACCGCGTTGGGCCCGACGTGGACGCCGCCGTCGATGCCGCGGGTGAGATGGACGCCCAGGAAGGGGAAGGCGGGGTCGGGCACCGGGTAGACCAGGCCGCGTACGAGGCCGGGGCGGGCCAGGTCGTAGTACTCCCCGCGGAAGGGGACGATCCGCATTCCGGGGTCGTCGCCCGCCAGCAGCGCCACCCGGTCGCAGTACAGTCCGGCGCAGTTGACCAGCACCCGGGCCCGTACGACCGTGCCCGTGCGCGTCCGCACCGCGACGCCCCACGGCCGGCGGTCGACGACGGTGACCTCCTCGTCGTACCGCACCTCCGCGCCGGACGCGGTCGCGAGCTGCGCGGCCACCGCCCCGTAGTCGCAGATCCCGGTCGTGCCCACGTGGATCGCGGCCAGGCCGCGGACCTCCGGCTCGTACTCCGTGATCTGCGCCGGGCCCAGTTCGCGCACCGGGATGCCGTTCTCCCGGCCGCGCTGGACCAGGGCGTGGAGCCGAGGGAGCTCGTCCCGGTCCGTCGCGACGATCAGCTTGCCCGTGACCTCGTGATCGATGCCGTACTCGGCGCAGAACTTGACCATCTCGGCGGCGCCCCGCACCGCGAACCGCGCCTTCAGCGAACCGGGCCGGTAGTAGATCCCGCTGTGGATCACTCCGCTGTTGCGCCCCGTCTGGTGTCTGGCAGGGCCGCGCTCCTTCTCCAGGACGGTCACCCGTGTCCCCGGAGCCGAACGCGTGAGCGCGTACGCCGTGGAGAGGCCGACGATGCCACCGCCGACCACCAGCACGTCGCAGTCGAAGTCATGCCCGGACGCCCTCACCGCGTCACCTCCCACCCCGATAGTGCACTGGCCCGCCGACAATGCGCTTAAACCAGCCGACACGCGGGACACACACCCCCGGGGTCCGGACACCGGTCGGGCCTCGGACGTCAGGCCGGCGTCATCAGGAGCGGGCGGGCTCTCTCCCGCAGTTCCATGACCCTCGGCTCGTCGCCGTACGGCTCCAGCCGGTGCAGCAGGTCCCGTACGTACTCGGTGGTCCGCGCCGACGAGATCCGCCCGGCGACCTCCACCGCGCGGGTGCCCGCCGCGCACGCCGCGTCCAGGTTGCCCGACTCCAGCTCCGCCACCGCGGAGACCACGAGGCGCAGGCCGTGCGAGCGCACGTACTCCTCGGTGGGCCGGGACAGCGCCTGCTCGGTGAAGCGCCGCACCTGCCGCGGCGCCTTCAGGTCGCGGTAGCACTCGGCCGCGTCCGCCGCGAACCGGTCGTACGAGTAGAACCCCAGCCACGTCGGGTCGCCGTCGCCCTCCCGGGAACGCTCCAGCCAGCCCTCCGCCGCCTTGAGCGCCGCACCCGCGGCCGCCGCGTCGTTCGCCTTGGCGTGGGCGCGCGCCTCCACCAGCCGGAAGAAGCTCATGGTGCGGGCGGTGGCGAGCCCGCGATTGCGTTCCAGCGCCGCCTGGGCGAGGTCGACGCCCTCGTCGGCGAAGCCCCGGTACGTCGCCTGCAGCGACATCGACGCGAGGACGTAACCGCCGAGCGGGACGTCCGCGGCGGCGCGGGCGAGCCGCAGCGCCTGGATGTAGTAGCGCTGCGCGGCCTCCTGCTGCCCCGTGTCGAAGGCCATCCAGCCGGCCAGCCTGGTCAGTTCGGCCGTCGCTCCGAACAGCGCCCGGCCCACCTCGTCCGAATACGAGCCGAGGAGCAGCGGGGCCGCGTCGACGCGGAGGCACTCGGGGACCATCGACGAACGCCAGTCGCCGCCCCCGTACTTGGAGTCCCAGCGGCGGGCGTCCTCCGCCGCCTCCCGCAGTTTCGCGACGTCGCTGTGGCCCACGCGTGCGGGCGTGTCGGCCGTGTCAGGGGTGTCCGGCGCGTCGGAAGGGGAGAGCGCGGCTGCGGAGGGGTCGGAGGTGACCGGTGAGCCGTTCGTGGTGTCGAGCAGCCGCTCCACCGACGGGTCGGCCGGGGTTATCAGCCAGCGCGACGCGGGCGTCGCGTAGGCGCTCACGGCGAACGATCCGGCCAGCGACTGCCAGATCCCCCCACTGCCGGCCCGGCGGCCCGCAAGATCCAGCCGGTACAGCTCGGTGGCCGATTTCACCGCCTCGCCGACATCGCGCGGGAAGGCCAGCCCCACCTCCGGGGCCGGGTCGGCATCCGCAAGCCCGATCTCGTGCAGCGGCACCGGGCGGCCCAGCTTGGCCCCGATGGCAGCCGCGATGAGATGGGGCGCGGCGCCCTGCGGCACCATGCCCTTCGACACCCACCGGGCCACCGACGTTTTGTCGTACCGGAGGGTCAGACCACGCTGGGCACCGAGGTCGTTGACCCGCCGCGCGAGGCCCGCGTTGCTGATTCCCGCGAGGGCGAGAACCGTGCCGAGCTTTTCGTTCGGCCCGCGTTGCTCCCTGGACATGCGCCACCCCTCGACACGCAGACGGCTGCCGTGCGCGGCCCGCGCACGGCATTCGTGCTGGGTTCTCCCGGTTCGCAGCCCCCTCGTTCCGACCGGTCCCGGCTGCAAAAGCGTGTGGCCGAGCCCTGCGGAATATGCGCGCCTGTGGAGAACATCAGTAAACCCAGCGTAGTTCGCCGCATCCCGACCGTTAAGGGGCCAACTTCCCTATGGCGGGATTGTGGTCCGCGGGGGCGGTCGCCGCACTGCCCTCGTGCTCCCGCCGTGTGGCCGTGCGCCCGCATGTGCGCTCTGGCCGGTCAGAGGCGGGAGCGCTTCCATGAGACCTGCGTGGGTCGGCCCGCTGCGCACTGGAACCAGCGGGCTGGGGGACACTACCGCCTCAATCCCCGCGGGCGGTGGACAGGGTCCGGGAGGTGAACTACGCCTCCCGGTCCGTGTGTTGACGCCAAACGGGCGGGCGGTCGGCGCCCCGAGAATGGCCGAATCTCGACTGTCCGACCCGCCGTTCCCGAGGCCTGGCCGGACCGTCGGGGCTCTCCCGGCCGGCTTCAACACCGTCGGCAAATCGCCAATGCCAGGGGCGCGTTCACTTTTTGCGCGCGCTACCCGGACCCCCTCGCACGCGCCTCCTTCGTGGCAGCATGTTCCCGAACGGCTTCGGCAATGTTGGGGAGGCGGCGATGCGGTGGCTGGTGGGGTGGAGCAGTATCGCCGCGAACTTCGGCACGGCGGGAGCCGTCGGAGCGTCCGAGGAAGGCCGCACCGTCCACCCCGTCGGAGCCCAACTCCTGTGGGGTGACCCCGATCCGCTGTGGGCGGTCGGCGACTGGCGCCCCGACGAGGTGCGCGTCATCACCGCGGCACCGCACCAGCGGCCCTACTCCGCCGCGGGTGCCCATGGCCCCGCCGGTGCGTACGGCCCCACCGGTGCCGCCGCCGTGACCCGGCTCGCCGTTCTCGGCTGCTGTGCGGCCAGCGACGAACAACTGCGCGTCGGCCTGTTCGCGGCCCGCGGCGGCGCACTGAGGCATCTGACGGCATGGGCCGGCAGCTACACCGTCGTCGTCCAGGTCGGACGCCGTATCACCGTCGTCGGTGACCTCGCGGGCGCCCGGCCCGTCTTCTACACCCCGTGGGCAAACGGTACGGCCTACGCCACCGCCGCCCTCCCGCTCGCCGACCTCATCGAGGCCCAGCTCGACATCGGCCACCTGGCCGCGCTGCTCGCCTGCCCCGAGACACCGGAGGCGCTGCGCGACTCGACCCCCTATGCCGGGGTCAGACGCATCCCGCCCGGCCATGCGCTGATCCTTCGGGAGGGCTCGCGGGAGATCACCGGCTACGAGCCGGTCGCCTCGCTGGCGGTCGCCGCCCCTCAGGTCGAGGCCGCCCGCGCCATCGACGGCGTACGGGACGCACTGGTGGAGGCCGTACGTGCCAGGCTGACCGCGCCCCGGCACGCGCCGGAGACCCTGCCGCCCGATCCGGGGCCCGTCCCCGGCATGGGGCCCGCCGAACGCCGCGCCGCACGGGGCGCGCCCGCGCCGGGAATCGGCGCAGACCTCTCGGGAGGCAGTGCCTCCAGCACCCTCGCGCTGCTGGCGGCCGGTCTGCCCGGCGTGCCCGGCACCGTTCTCGGGCACGGCACCGGCGCCGGCGAACGGCTGCTCGCGGTCACCTTCAACGACCTCGCCACCAGCGGCCGCGAGCTGCGTGAACCGGAACTGGAACGGGCCCGCGCCATCGCCGCCGACCCACGGCTGCACCATGTCGTGGTCGCCGCCGGCGAGGAAGGCCTGCCGTACGCGAACCTCGAATCAGGGCCGTTGACGGACGAGCCGGCGCCGTCGCTCGTCACCGCCGAACGCCACCGGGGCCGACTGGCCGCCGGCAGCGCCGACCACTTCACCGGCGCGGGCGCCCGGCAGGTGCTGGACGCGCATCCGGCGCGGCTGGCGGACCTGCTGCTGGACCGGCGCAGACGGCACCTGCTGCGGCCGGTCACCGCACTGGCCCGGTCGGAACGGCCCTCGCCGCAGGCCCTGTTCGTCCCGCTGACGGTGTACCGCGCGGCGCGCAAACTCGCCCGTACGCCCTACCGCACCGGCCTCGAGACGGCCGCCGACCATCTGCTCCTCGCCAACCGGCCCGGACCCGCCCTGCGCAACGGCGCCGTGGGCGCCTCCCTGGCCGCGCTGGCCTGGTCCCGGCCAGGGCCGGCGGCGCGCTGGCTGACCGGGGAGGCGCTCGCTGAAGTATCGGTTCGGCTGACGGAGGCGGCGGCCAGACCGACCTCCGTCCAACGGCCCGGCGAGGCTCGGGCCCGGGCGGCCCTCTCCCGGCACGCCTTCGACCACAGAATCCTGGAACAGGCCGCGGAGATCCGCAGCCAGCGCCTGCACGCGCCCTTTCTGGACAACCAGGTCGTACGGGCCTGCCGCGACCTGCCTGAGTCCCTGCGCGTCCAGCCCGGCGCGCGGGCGGCCGTCCTGCGCACGGTCCTGGCAGGCACGGGCATCCACGAACTGCCGCCCGGCTGGGGCTCCCCGACGCACGCATCGACCGCCGCGGCGGCCCGCGCCGGGCTGCGGGCCGCGCTGCCGAACCTGCTGGCCCTGTTCGAGGCGCCGCTGCTCGCGGACGCGGGCCTGGTCGAGGCACGCGTCGTCCGCAAGGCGCTGCGCGCGGCGTCGGAGGGCGAGTCCGTGCCGCTGGACGGATTGGCGGACCTGATCTCCACGGAGCTGTGGCTGCGACGGCTCCTGTCGCGCCGCGGCACGTGCTGGACGGGCACGGCGGCGCCGAGGCAACGCGCGGTCGCGGGCGGAGTGCCACGCCGGCCGACGCTCCAGTCGTAGCGGGCGCGGGGTGCACGGGCCGGCCGCCCGACCCACTTATACGCAGCTGATGCGCGACTCCGCCCAGTCAGCCGGCGCCGCCTGGTCCAGCGGCGTCTGCGGCTCCACCACCAGGCGGATGGTGCGGACGCCCAGGAGCGGCACGTTCACGGGCACTGCGGGCTCCCCACCGCGGACCAAGGGCGAGTGCCACAGCCGTGTCCCGTCGCCGTACACCGAGAAGCGCACCGCACCCAGCCGCAGACCGCGGGTCAGGTCGTCCACACCGACGAGGGCGGCATAGGTCGTGCACCGGCGGTTGAGGTCGATCGTGATGGATGACTCGGCGTGGGTGGTCACCCCGTGGGCGTACTGCCTGCCGGCGATCGACATGCCCGAGCGCCGCCAGAACCAGCTGCTTTGGCCCAGGCGCACCTCCGGGCCGGTGTGGTCGCCGAATCTGCCGTACGGCAGGCGGTTCACCTGGTAGACCTCGGGCGCCGGTGGGGGCGGAGGCGGCGTGGGCGAAGGCGTCGATCCGGGGACGGGCGGCGGAGTCGACGGCTCCCGCGGCGGGGCCGGTTTCGGCTTCGGCGGCGTGGGCCTCGGAGTCGGGGTCCTCGGAGTCGTCGACGTCGGCTTCGCCGCCCGAGCCCCGGGCGGCTCCGGCGCAGGCGGTACGGGCCGCCCGGGCGGCTCAGGCGCCGGAGCTGACGGCTTCGCCGTCGCGGCGGGCTCGGCGACCGGCGGCTTGGCCACCGGCTGCGTAAACGGCGCGGGCTCACCGGACAGGGCCCAGACGAGACCGGCGGCCGCCGCGACGGCGGCGGTCGCCGCGATGCCCGCCTTCGCCGGTGCCCCCAGCCCCTGGGCGGCAGCGCCTCCGAACGTGCCCCCGGTGGCGGCCGCCGCAGCCCCCGCTCCCGCAGCGCCGCCGGCCACCATTCCCGCCGCCTTGACGGAGTACCCGGCGGCGAACCAGCCGATCACCGCTACCGGCAGCAGCGCCGGGATTCCGGCGTTGACGTGCGCCAGTTCACCGGCGGCGAGCCGGCACCTGACGCACTCGTCCAGGTGCTTGCGCAGCCCGCGCTCCGCCCGCATTCGCAGGCCGCCGCGGGCGTGGGCTCCCAGCCGGTCGGCGTAGCGTGCGCAGTCGCCACCCGCGGTGAGGGCGGTGCTCACATGGGCCTGGAGATAGGCCTGCTTGAGGCCCTCGCGGGCCCGGTTCGCCAGGACCGCCGTCGCGTTGGCGGTCAGCCCGAAGAGCGGTGCGACCTCGCTCGGGGACTCTTCCTCGACCGTGGTGTGCCACAGCACCGCCTGCCAGCGCTCCGGGAGTGACCGGAACGCCTGCATGGCGAGTGACTGTTCCGCCTCGTGCATGGCCCGCACGTCCGCGCCGAGGTCGAGAGTGTTTTCGTTCGACGCGTCCGTGGTGCGGGCCGCCTCCGCGGCGAATGCCACGAAGTCCTCGACCAGTTGCTCGCGTTTCGCGGATCTCATCCAGGTCGCGGCGACGCGGCGGACCGTGGTGAGCAGATAGGCCCTTACGGCCTGCTCGGGCCCGGCACCTCCGCGGACCGCCTGGAGCGTCCGGGCGAACACCTCCGCGGTCAGGTCGTCGGCGGTGTCGGCGTCCCGGCAGCAGGTGCGGGCGTACCGCCGGACGGCGTCCGAGTGGCGGTGGAACAGCTCCGCATAGGCGCTGTCGTCGCCGTCCCGCATGCGCTGGATCAAGTCGGCGTCGGCCGGCGGAAGTACCCGGGCCGATGGCAGCACAGAGTCGCGGCGGCCGTGCTCCCGCTGCTGCGGCACCGCGTACGGGTCCCGGGAGCCCGCGGACTCGGCAGAGCCCGCGGACTCCGCGGACGCCGCCCCTGATGCGTCCGATCCGCCGCGGCCGCCCTGGCCCGGCACCTGGGGGGCGGACACGTCGGCCGACTCCGGCCGCCCGGCCGCACCACCGAGTGACTCGCTCCGCCCGTCACCGCTCATCGCGGAAGCCCCCGTAAGCACCTACAGACCCGGACACCGGGAAAGCGTGCCACAGAGCGGTTGCGCGCCGAACCGTTCCGTACGCCAACCCACTCGTCCGGGGAAGGTTCCACGGAACGGCTCCCTTCGCGCCACCGCGAGGGGAGGCTTGAGCGGCCCTGCCGACCCGGTCAGTCGACGTCACGGGCGTGTGTGGCCTCACGCCGAACGCGGCCGCAGACCCTCCAGCAGAATGTCGAGCAGCCGTGCGGAGGCCGCTTCCTGCTGCGCTGCGTCCGGCAGGGAGGGAGCGGCCGTGGCTATCACCAGCAGAACGTCGGCCACGGTCACATCGCCCCGCAGCTCACCCGCCGCCCTGGCCCGATCCACCAGCCGGCCCACGACCTCCAGCAGATCCGCCGCACCCCCGTCGTCCTTCTCCGCAGCCGGAACCGGACGAGGAGCCACCACCCGCAGGCCGGGCTGTGCCGCCACCCGCTGCTCGGGCACGCGTGCGTCGTCCAGTGCCTCCGCGTCGCCCACGTCGCCCACATCGCCCGCGACGACCGTCGACTCCTCGCCGTCCACGCCCACCCGCAGCACCTGCGGGGGCAGCAGCCGTCCCGCGCCGGAAGCCACCGAGGTGCGCAGGAAACGGGCGAGCGCGGACCACGGCTCCTCCTCCTGCCCGAGAGCCGTACGCGCCTGCTCGGTCAGCCGGGAGGTCTCCTCCTCGGCTATGCGGCGCACCAGCACGTCCTTGCTGGGAAAGCGGCGGTACACCGTGCCGACGCCGACCCTGGCCCGCCGGGCCACGTCCTCCATCGGCGCGCCGTAACCCAACTCGCCGAACACTTCGCGCGCCGCTCGCAGCACATGCTCGAGATTGCGCTGCGCGTCCACCCGCAGCGGAGCGGAGCGGCCGATGCCGCCCGAACCGGTACGTCCGTTCCCCTGGCCGTCCGCCGTCGAAGTCGGTGCGACAGCAGTCTGCCAATGCGAATCCTGAATATGCATGAGCGTTCCCCCGGTCATGTCGTCTCCCCCCGGAGACCTCCCCGCCTGGTCCGCCGGGCGTGCCGTACCCGACACCCCGACCAGGTACGAACATAGTTGAGCCCGAGTCAATTCAGAAGAGGGTACTTCCGCACAGAGCGCCCCCCGATCGGAGCAAGGGCCGGAAGGCTCCCTATTACGCCACCGTCCCCCAGCCCACCCGCCATGTCTGACCTGCGTCGCTTCCTTTTTGCCCGGAGCTGGGCGCAGACCGGGCGGCAGCCGACTTCCGGTCACACAATCTGCCGGGCCTGTGGACAAACTCCTGAGGTCGTTGCCTCATGGGATGGTGAAGGCTGCAAACACCCGGGGCACGACCCCCGGCACCCCGCCGCGCACGCGCATTCTCGTCGTGGGCGGTGGTTACGTCGGGATGTACACCGCGCTGCGCCTCCAGCGGAAGCTGAAGCCCGAGCTCGAGCGCGGGGAAGTCGAAATCGTCGTGGTCGCCCCCGACCCCTATATGACGTATCAGCCCTTCCTCCCGGAGGCCGCGGCCGGCTCCATCTCCCCGCGCCATGTGGTGGTCCCCCTCCGCCGCGTCCTCGGCAGATGCAGGATCGTCATCGGTGAGGCCAAGGCCGTGGACCACGCCAAGCGCACCGCGACCGTCACCACGCTCGCGACCGAGGAGGAGGGCGCCGGCGCCGTCGAGATCACCTACGACGAACTCGTCATCGCGCCCGGCTCCATCTCCCGCACCCTTCCCGTCCCCGGCCTCGCCGACTTCGGCATCGGTTTCAAGACGGTCGAGGAGGCGATCGGCCTGCGCAACCACGTCATCGAGCAGATGGACATCGCCTCGTCCACCCGCGACCCGGCCATCCGCGATGCGGCGCTCACCTTCGTCTTCGTCGGCGGCGGCTACGCGGGCGTGGAAGCACTCGCCGAGCTCGAGGACATGGCCCGCTACACCTCGCGCTATTACCACAACCTCAAGCCGGAGGACCTGAGGTGGATCCTGGTCGAGGCGCAGGGCCGCATCCTCCCCGAGGTCGGCGAGCAGATGGGCAGGTACGCGGTACGTGAGCTGCGCGCCCGCAACATCGACGTACGTCTCGAGACGCGCCTCGACTCCTGCGAGGACCGCGTCGCCGTCCTGAGTGACGGCTCCCGCTTCCCCACTCGAACCCTGGTGTGGACGGCGGGCGTCAAACCGGCGCCGGTCCTCGCCACCACCGACCTGCCCCTCAACGGGCGCGGACGGCTCAAGTGCGACGCCCGGCTCGCCGTCGAGGGTGTCGAACACGCCTGGGCCGCCGGGGACGCGGCCGCGGTGCCGGACCTGACCTCCGACGAGCCGGGCGCGGAGTGCGCGCCCAACGCGCAGCACGCCGTACGCCAGACGAAGGTGCTCGCCGAGAACATCGTCGCCTCGTTGCGCGGCGCGCCGATGCAGGAGTACGCGCACAAATACGCCGGTTCGGTCGCGTCCCTCGGTCTGCACAAGGGTGTCGCAGACGTCTACGGCCGCAAGCTGAAGGGGTATCCGGCGTGGCTGATGCACCGCGTGTACCACCTCAGCCGGGTCCCCACCTTGAACCGCAAGGCACGGGTGTTGGCCGAATGGACCCTCTCAGGTCTCTTCAAGCGTGAGATCGTCTCCCTCGGCTCGCTGGAACACCCGCGTGCCGAGTTCGAACTCGCCGCGGGAGGCGGACGACCGGCGAACGGTTCCAGGGACCAGTCGGCCGCAGGCCCGAAGGAAGGACCGGAGGAGCAGTCGGCCGACGGATCACCCGACGGTCCCAAGGGGACATGACGGCCGTTCGGCACCTTGCGGAAAGAAGACTGTCAGTCCGGTCGGCCACACTGGACGTGTGACCATAGGTGGGCTCACACCTGCACAGAGTGACCCTTCGCGACAAACCATTGAGGCTAGAAAGTCAGTGAACTTCACGCGTTGGAGCGCCAGGCTCCCCGGTACGCAGCGTCGCGCCGCAGCGCGGGGGGCCGACCAAGGGCTCTCCCCGGCGCAGCGGTCAGAGGGCTCCGTGCCCGCGGCTCGCGGCGAGTACGGCCAGCCGGAGCCCCCGTCCGACGTCCCGACGCTGGAAGACTTCTCCGTACCGGAGATCCTCGGCCGGGTGCCCGCACTGGTCGCCCTCGTCCACGGCCCGGAGCACCGCCTCGCGTATGTCAACGACGCCTACGCCGCCGCTTTCGGCACGCGTCAGGCAGGAGCCACGGCCGCCGACGTGTGCCCCGAGCTCATCGAGCTCGGCCTGCTGCCGCTGATGGACCAGGTGCTGCGCAGCGGCAAGCCCCGCACGGTCAAGTCCCGCCGGATCCGGAGCGGTGAGGCGACGGACCGGCGCGGGGAGGGTTCGTACACGGTCACCTGCCTGCCGGCCGAGCGGGTCGACGGCGACGGGGAGACCGCGGGCGTCCTGGTCTTCGCCGCCGACGTCACCGACCACGCGGATGCAGCCGAGCGGCTGCGGGCCAGCGAGCGCCGGCACCGCGAGACCGCCGTGACCCTGCAGCGTTCGCTGCTGCCCCAAGAGCTGGAGCAGCCCGACGACTTGCGTTTCGCCGCCACCTACCAGCCCGGCGGCACCGACGCCGCGGTCGGCGGCGACTGGTACGACGTGATCACGCTCGGCGCCGGCCGTACGGCGCTGGTCATCGGTGACGTGATGGGCCGCGGGGTGCGGGCCGCCGCCGTCATGGGGCAGCTGCGCACCGCGGTCCGTGCCTACGCCCGCCTCGACCTCCCCCCGCACGAGGTCCTGCAACTGCTCGACGGGCTCGCCGCCGAGATCGACGCCAGCCAGATCGCCACCTGCGTGTACGCGGTCCACGACCCGAACGAGGGCAGGCTCGTCTACGCCTCGGCCGGCCATCTGCCGATCCTGGTGCGCGACGCGGACGGCACGGTTCGCAAGGCGGCGGAGCCGACCGGCCCCCCGCTCGGCACCGGTGGCTGGCTGCACACCTCCGGCGCCATCGACCTGCCGCCCGGCTCCACCGCCGTTCTCTACACGGACGGCCTGGTGGAACGCCGTGGCGAGGACATCGACGAAGGGGTCGCCGCGCTGGAGCGTGCGCTGGCCGGGGCGACCGGCAGTCCGCAGGTCGTCTGCGACCGGCTGATCCGTTCACTCGGTGTGACCGCGGAGCACGACGACGACGTCGCCGTGCTGGTGCTGCAGCATCCGACGCGCCAGGGCGCGGACGCCGAGCTGTTCCACAATGCCGCCCTCGACCTGCTGGGAGGGATCGAGGCCGCGCCGCGGGCCCGGGCGTTCGCGTCAGGGGTGCTCGCCTCCTGGCGTTTCTCCCCCGAGCTGCACGACCTCGGTGTTCTCGCCGTGAGCGAGCTGGTCGCCAACTCCCTTCAGCACGGGACCCCGCCGATGCGCCTCCGACTCCGCCGCACCGACCGGCGGCTGATCGTCGAGGTGACGGACGGCGACGACCACCTGCCGCGCCGCCGCCGCGCCGAGACGGAGGACGAGGCGGGTCGCGGGATCTCCATCATCGCGACGATCGCCTCGTCCTGGGGAAGCCGCCGCACGCCGGGCGGCGGCAAAGCGGTCTGGTGCGAGTTCGCCCTGCCCCGTTGAGTTCTCGTTCGACCCTGCCCTGCTGAGCCTTGGCATCAGCGGGCGGGGGCGACGGCGCCCTCCGGCTTGTGCACGGCCACCACCCGGGCCTTCGCGGCGAGCGACGGGCGATCCTGCGCGGGGCTCAGCCGCTTGCCGAGGCGCAGCGCCAGCACCGTGATCGAGAGCGAGAACAGCACGAAGGTCACGATGTACGGGCCGTGCAGTGCGGCGCCCATCGGCCCGCCCACCGCCGGGCCGACCGCCAGCGCGAGCTGCTTCACCAGGGCGAAGGCGGAGTTGTACTGCCCGACCATGGCCTTGGGTGCCAGATCCGCGACCAGGGGCGCCACGGTCGGCGACAGCATTGCCTCACCGAGGCCGAAGAGCGCGTACGTGGAGATGAACGCGGCCGTCGCCATGGCCTGGCTGCCGTGCCCGAGCCCCGCGTAGCCCGCCGCCAGCCATGCCACGGCCCAGATCAGCCCGACCGAGGCGATGACGCGGCTGCGCCTGCGGTGCTCGACGAACCTCAGCACCAGGAACTGGGCGAGCACGATGACCGCGGTGTTGGCGGCGAGCGCCGTGCCGAGGGTCGCGGGCTCGATACCGGCGGCCTCCGTGCCGTAGGCGGCGAGACCCGACTCGAACTGGCCGTAGCAGGCGAAGAAGACGACGAAACCCAGGACCAGCAGCTGCACCATGGCCCGGTGCCCGAGCAGGACCCGCAGCCCGCCCTTCGCGGCGGCCTCCGTGTCTGCGGGACGCCGGCCGGGGAGCGCCGGGGAATGGGGGAGACGCACGGTGAGGGCGATTCCGGCGAGCACCAGGAACATGACGGCCTCGATGCCGAACAGCAGGGTGAAGCTGGACGGCCGGCTCTCGTCCACGATGTGCCCGCCGATCAGGCCGCCGACGCCCAGCCCCAGGTTCTGCAGGAAGAACTGCGTGGCGAAGGCGCGGGTACGGGTAGCCGTCTCCGAGCACCAGACGATCATGGTCGCCAGCGCCGGCTGCATCACCGCCGTACCGGCACCCAGGACCGCGGCGGAGAGGACGACTGCCGGGACGCTGCCGGAGAGCCCCATCCCGGCCGCGCCGGCCGAGGCGAGCCCAGCGGCGCCGACGAGGACCGGCAGCGGGCCGCGCCGGTCGATGATCCGGCCGGTGAAGGGCAGGGCGACGAGCGCGGCCATCGCGAAGACGGCGAGCACGGCGCCCGCCGTGCTCGCGCCCAGCTCCCGCACCTGCGCTACGTAGACGTAGAGATACGGAACGGTGAAGCCGAGCCCGAACGCGCTCAGCACGTTCCCCGCCTGGATCCGGCGCATCGCTGCACCCTTGGCCTTGGTCACACTCACCCACTTCGAGATCGGAGGCGGCAGCCGTCGGAGCCTTGGCAGGACCGAAGGACTGAAGCCTGAAGACTTCAAAACTAAAGTTCGACATTGAAGAGTACACATCGAAGGACTTCAAGGCCAATGAGTGCCGTGCCATACTTCCGGGCATGCCTACCGAGACCCCCGAGGCCTCCGCGACGCCCGGCCCGCAGGAGCCGAGCCTCGACGAGCAGATCGCCGCCTACCAGCGTGAATTCGGCGACCTGGACCCCCAGGTCGAGAAGGTGGTCTCGGCTCTCGGCCGACTCAACCGCCGAATGAACGTCGCGTACGGACGCCAGGTCGCCGACCTCGGCATCAGCAACGCCGAGTGGGAGGTCCTCAAGACCCTGGTGCTCTCCGGCTCCCCCTATCGGATGGGTCCCGGCGAACTCGCCAAGCGCCTCGGTCTGACCCCGGCCGCCATGACCCACCGCATCGATCGCATGGCCGGCGAAGGCCTCGTCACCCGCGACCGGGACGAGAGCAACCGGGTGCGGGTGATCGTGGAGCTCACGGACGAGGGCCGCAGCAAGTGGCTCGAGGCGATGCGCATGGCGACGAACTTCGAGGAGGACCTGCTCCAGGACCTCTCGGGCGCCGAACGGTCACTCCTCGGCGAGCTGCTCATTCGCGTACTGCGCCGCGTCGAACACGACCAGCCGGACGCCGGCGGACGCCTCACCGACCTGGACTAGCAGCGGTTGCCGGGGGGAGGTTGACACCGCCCCTCCTGATCCGTAAGGTTCTTCGAGTTGTCACGGAGCCGGAACGGTTCTTCGGCAACCATCCCCGCCGCGAACGCGGCAACCAAACTCAGCACGATCTCCCAGTCGGGAAGAATTTCGGCATGCCGAAATTCATTTCGAAAGCTCGATTATGAGCCGCCCGGGAAATCCGCTAGAGTTTGGGCGTCGCAACGGCTCAACGGCCGGGAAGGCAACTCCCGCTGACTGGGAATCAGGCCCGAAAGAGTCTGATAGAGTCGGAAC
>NZ_BMWB01000043.1:21143-30322 GCF_014651015.1 Streptomyces xantholiticus | reverse complement strand
GGTGTTGCGCCCCGCGCTCCGCGCGGGGCGCTGCGCAAGCCGGGTGACGCTCCGTCCGCTGCGCTCCCGGAGCTGCGGGACTTCGTCCCGCTGCCAGGCCTCCGCTTCGCTCCAGCCTGGCAGGGCGGGTCCGCTGCGCTCCCCCGCCGGACGGTCCTTCCGGCTGCGCCTCCAGTCCCCTCGGCCCGCTGCCGCGGGCCGGGCTGGCTGGCTGCAAAAGGGGCACGTGGCTTGACTCTGATGGCCACCTCAGCTCTCGGAGTGACATCCCATCAAGTATGCGCGTGACGTGCCGCAGTGCTCACGGTCCAGCAGGCTGGGTTCGTCCTGCTGTTTCAATCACCCTTGCTCTTGCTGCTCGGTGCGTCCCTCGAAGTCGCGTCGTACCGCTGCACCTTGGTCTTCGATGAGCCCACCCTCTTCAGGGAAGTCCAGAACCGTGCCGCAGTGGCTGCACAGCTTCCCGTCTTCAGCCGGCGTGCCACATGCCTTGCAGAACCGGTTGCCCTTCTCGTTTTCAGTCTCCTGCGTCATGACTCTCCGGGAACAGAATGAAAGTGTTGGATTTGGGTGCGGAGTACCCGTGGCATCGAAGTTGATTCGCTCATGGTGACTGCTTCATTTTTAAGCTGCTATAGACTCTGGATTGATGGGACTCCAGCTCTGTGAGATCTGTGCTGTTGCAGGGTGGCTGTGCGTGTCTCGGATCAGGGGCGTGTATCGCCGTCTCGGTGGAGCCCGTCTCGAGGGCCAATGCTTGTTGTTCGCAGGCTGGTTGTTGACGTGGGGCGTCTGAGAACGGTCGTCTGGCTCCGCAGAAGAGATGTAGATCGGAATGGCTGTGAAGGAACTCCGTCCTCATCAGCGAGAAGCCGTGGACGCAGTACGCCGTGCGCTCGAATTTCCTGCACGGTCTACCGTGCCAGAGCGGGGTCTGCGCGCTCAGGTGATCATGACAACCGGAACCGGCAAGACCCTCGTCGCCGCCCGGAGTGCCGAGGAGCTCCGGGCGGGTCGTGTGCTGGTCCTCGTGCCCTCGCTGGACCTGCTTGCCCAGACCGAGACCGCATGGCGCGAGGGCGGCCGCGCCGGCCCGATGATCGGGGTCTCGTCCCTGCGCGGCGAGGAGGCTGCCTTCCCGAACACCACGGACGTGGAGGAGCTGGTCGACTGGGTGCGGCCGTTCGACAAGATCACGGTGTTCGCCACCTACGCCTCGCTCGGGCTCGGCACCCTGGAACGCGCACACCAGGCCGGCCTACCGGGGTGGGACCTGATCGTGGTCGACGAAGCGCACCGGACGTCGGGACGGATCGGAAAGCCGTGGGCGGTGGTCCACGACAACACCCGCATCCCGTCCCTGCGGCGCCTGTACATGACGGCCACGCCCCGGCTGTGGCAGTTCGACGAAGACCAGGAGCAGCAGGGCGCACCGGGTGAGCTGGTGGCGAGCATGGAAGACTCCCCCGGCTCCCCCTTCGGCAGCCGCTGCTACACGCTGACGCTGTCCGAGGCGATCGACCGCGGGATCTGCGCCCCCTACCAGGTGGTGTGCGTGGACATCACCGACACCCAGCTTCAAGCCGTGCAGCTGCTGGGCGAAGACGCGCGCTCCGAGCAGGTGCGCGGGGCGCGGCTCGCCGCCCTGCAGACCGCGCTGGTGAAGGCGTCAGCGGAGGAAGGCTTCCGCAGGACGCTGGTCTTCCACCACATGGTGAAGGAGGCCGAGGCTTTCGCGGCCGGCCTTGCCGACGTCGCCGCGCAGCTGCACGCTTCTGATCCGGAGCTGTACCCCAGGACAATCTGGGCCAACTGGCTGTGCGGCGATCACAAGCCGGGGCACCGGCGCCGAGTTCTGACGGAGTTCGCCGACGGGATCGCCACGGATGGCACGGCCGTCGAGAAGGGCTACCTGGGATCCGTGAAAGTCCTGGGCGAAGGCGTAGACACCCGCAACTGTGACTCCGTGTACTTCGCCGACGTACGCGGCTCCATGCCCGACCTCGTCCAGGCCGTCGGCCGGGCGCTCCGGATGCAGCCCGGCGAGGGGAAGGTCGCCTCGCTCGTGGTGCCGGTCCTGCTCGGGCCGGGTGAGACGGCGGAAAACATGCTCACCTCACGGGCGTTCGGCGGCCTGGCGAAGCTGCTGGAGGCGCTCAGGGCACACGACGCCCGGGTCGTGGAGGCTCTGGCGCAGCAGCAGGCGCCAAGCCGCGTCAGGGGCGTACAGAGCCGCAGCGGGCCCCAGGAAGGTGACGAAGCCGCGAGCGACCGAAGCGACCGTGGTCTGTCAGTACCGGCCAGAGAGCTGCTGAAATTCAGCACCCCCCGCGACCCCGCCCAACTGGCCGCCTTCATCAACCTGCGCGTCCTCAACCCCGAACACCAGCACTGGCGACGCGGCATCGAAGCCGCCGCCATCTACGCCCGCGAGCACGGCGACCTCAAGGTGCCGTTCACGTTCCGCGTGCCGGGCCGCGACGGCCAGGAGGCAGAGGCGGAGGGGTGGCCGGCCGCGCTCGCCGGGTTTCCACTTGGGCAATGGATCGCCGATGCAAGGCGCTTCTACGCCCGCGGGGACATGGACGTCGACCGTGTGGAGCAGTTGGAGAAGCTGGGCATGGTGTGGTCGCACTACGACGTCGCCTGGGAAGAAGGCCTCGCCGCGGCGCGCGGATGGGCAGCCGAAGCAGGCCATCTCTTGGCCCCGCTGGACGCCACTTACCAGGGCTACCGCGTGGGCATCTTTCTGAAGAACGCGCGAGCCGCCGCCCGCCGGGCCGCCGAAAACGAGCAGCGGCGTGCTGAAGGGCTGCCCGTGAAGTCGGCGGTCGGGGCGCTGTCGGAAGACCGCAGGGAGCAGTTGGAGGAAATCGACCCGTCGTGGTGCCCGGCCTGGCCCGTGGAATGGCAGCGAGCCTTCCACCTCACCCGGCAACATCTGGAAGAAGGCGGCGCGCTGCCGATGAAGCCGGGCGTGGTCGTGCGCCAGGGCGAGGATCTGGGGCGGTGGGTGAGGGCGCAGCGGCTCGGCTTCGACAAGCTCACCACCGTCCAGCAATGGATGTGCGAACACATCCTCGGCATCCAACCCGCCACCGAGAACGAAAAACCCAAGCCACGGACCAGCCAGGCCGACAAATGGGCCCTCAACTACGCCGCCGCCCGCCAGTACTACCAACGCGAAGGACACCTTCGCGTACCCCGCAAACACATCGAACGGATCATCGTCGGCAGCGGGGACGGGGAGGCAGGCGGCCGCGAGGACGGCCAGGACCAGGAGGAGCGGCAGCTCCGCCTCGGGGCATGGATCGGGAATCAGCGGAGCAGGGCCGCGACGCTGACGCCCGAGCGGGTGGAGCAGCTCTCCGCCATCGGGATGCGTTGGACCTGACCGGCGAACAAGCTCGAGGCCGCCCAAGCGTAGCTACTGCGCCGCCGAGTCCCGCCCTGAAGCGGTGGTCTGCAGAAAGTCGTGGAGCGAGGGTGCTCCGGCTGGAGCAGCTGCCGGTCGAGCAGGCGTGACATGGCGAGGTCTCTTCCCCCGGGGCGGGACGCGTTCCCGTCCGACAGGGGTGCCCGGGGGCACGGGAACGAGTTGGGTGCAGCCTTCGACGCGGAGGAACGGGAGGAGGGGCCCGGCGTTGCCGGGCCTTTCGAACCTGCGACGACGGGGGCCTTGACCCATCTAAAGACCCCTACGAGGCGGCGGCTTCCGGGGAGCGGATGTGGGCGGCCAGCTCGTCGTACAGGTACCAGTCCGTCTCCGCGAGCCCCTGCACCCGCTTGACGAACTCCGCCCACGCCGCGAGACCGTGAAGCTGGGGGGCCTTCGTCCAGAAGAGCGCCGCGAACTCGGGCATCTTCGCTGCGGCCCGGCACTCCTGGTTCTCAGCCCAGGCAGTCAGGATGCCCTCCAGTTGCTCCGGCTGGATGAAGCCGGCGAGCGGGATCACCACGCTCTCGGCGAAGTGTTCAGCGGTGCGGTAGCTGCCGGCCGCGGCCAGGATCTCCGCCACGACGTCGGTGAAGTAGGCGGAGGGATTCGTCGCGATGACGTCGGCCTGCTGGTACGGCCCGACTTCGGCGAACTTGCTGGCCAGGGCAGGGATGCGAGCCCGGATGGCGTCGCTCCCGGCCAACGCGATCACGTCGATCACCCAGCGGGCCTCCGTGCCGGCGGACGGGTACTGAACCTGGTCGACGTAGGTGCCGATCTGCTGGCACACCGCCGCGTCGAGCGCGTCGGTGAAGACGTCGAACTCGCCCAGGCGCGCAAGACCCTTCAGCTGCCGGTCGATGGGAAGCTCGTTGAACTTGGCCATGGTTTTGGTGACAGCCTCCCGCACGGCGTCGCGGTCGTGCCGGGCGAACGCAATCAGGCAGAGAGCGTGCCGGTCTGCGGCCATGCTCGCGGGGATGCTGCTGGTCTCGGGCACCGGCAGTTCGAGCATCGCATGCTTGGCCGCGATGCCAACGATCTGCTTCCAGGCGCTGGACTTCACCCGCTTGGCGAACATCTGCACCAGGTAGTCGGCGTGGCCGACGAAGGAGAGGTCGTCCACGTGGGCGATGTACCGGTCGAACGCCTTGCGCCCCTGGGTGGGCGGGTGCACCAGCAGGGCATCCAGCGCGGCCACGAGGTGGGCCCGCGCGTAGTCGCCGGTCGGGGCGAAGACGTCACCGAGCGAACGGAGGGAGGGGTGTGCGCAGAGGTTGCGGTCCTCCTTCAGGCGCAGCAGTTGTCGGTGCTCGATCCCGTCGATCAGTTCCAGATCAAGCGCGTCCTCCAGGAGCTTCTTCTCCACATCCTCCACGATCTTGATTGCTGCGCCGTCGAGCTTTCCCCGGGCCTCGTTAAGCTTCGCGACGATCTCGGCGGCCTTGCCGTCGCCGTCCTCGGCGAGCTGGTAGAGCTTGTGGATAATGTCGGTGCAGACGGCTGTCCAGGTCGCCACGATGGCGGCCCGGGGGGGTACCGGTGCTGTGGCAGCGAAAGGCGTCGTCGACCAGCGGTCGGACCTCCTGGTGCCAGACACGGGCAATGCGTTCTTCGAGGCTCTGCACCAGCTGCTCGCTGTTCTGTGAGGGCCCGCGCGGTGCGGGCTGGCCCGGCGGCCGGCCGGGGCGGAGTTGCCGTCTCCCTATGGATAGGCGGCGGAGACTCGGCCGGACACTGGGTTTCCCTGACGGCACCGGCCTACAACTGGTCCCCGGACGGCGCGACTCCGACAGCGGGGAGGGCTTCGATGATCCGCGCTGAAGCGCTGGAACGAGACCTTGGAGGCCCTCTCCCCAACTGAGCGAGCGGCGACCCCGCGTCGTGCACCCGAGGCGGGGGGCTCGGGCGCTAGGCCCCGGTCACTTCGTCCAACCGGTGCTCCGCGCTGTGCATGCGCTCCGTCAGGGAAATTGAGCGGCGTCCGTACGGCAAACGTGCGGTTTGAGTGGTCACCAGGGTAGTCCAGGCTCCCTCATCGGGGCCGCTCGGGCGCGGCTGCCGGAAAGCGGTGAGCGGCGTGGCGGGGAGCAGGCGGGCGAGGTCGAAGGTGGCGGAGTTGGTGTCGGCGGCCAGGAGCAGCAGTCGCAGGCAGGGGGGGTCAGCCAAGGCGACTGAAGGCCCAGCGCAGTAGCTCCTGGTCCACGCGGGGACGGCCGGTGCGTGCCAGGGCAGTGCGAGCGTGGGCGGTCAGCTGGGCCCAGGCACGGAAGTTGCCGTGAGCGGCGTGGCTGTCGGCGAAGGCGATGTCATCGGGGTCGGCGTCCGCCCAGACCGGGTGGAACAAGGGAATGGCCTCGAGTACTTCGCTGGGGGTGAGGCGGGTGAAGTGCTGCCAGATGAAGATGCGGGAAGAGAGCATCGGTTCGCGGCGCAGCACGGTGTGGCATCCCTCGCCACCGACGAAGATGATCGCGAGCTGGGTTGAGGGTTCGTCCCACAGATAGCGGAAGTATTCGAACGCCTCCCCGTTCAGCCACTGGGCCTCGTCGACCAGGAAGGTGCGGGAGCGTTCAGCCAGGGCTGTCTTCAGCAGACGGTCGAACTCGCTGGGGTGGCGCGGTGGTTCACCGGCCAGGTCGAGCGCGGTGAACAGCTCGTAGCGCACCGCACGGGCGGTGGGACGGGCCCGGAAGGTGATCTTGCGGACGTCCTCGTGCGGTTCGAGTCCGCGCAGGCAGGTGTTGACGGCGAGGGTCTTACCGAAGCCGGCGCCGCCGTGGATGCACATCATGGCGCGGGCGGCGACCGTGTCGGTGATGTTCTCCCGGGCGGTGAGCAGGGCGCGGGTGGTGACCACGGACGCATCGGGCAGGTCGACGTACTGGTAGGTGGCCGCGGTCACGAGGCGTCTCCGTCTGCGGTCTGTGCAGTGGGTTCGGGTGGGCCGTCGGAGGCAGGTTCGGACGGGACGGGAGCAGGCCGGCCAGGCGCGGTCCGGGTGGCGAGGGAGGGCGGGGTGCGCCAGTCAGCCGGTGGCGCGGCGGGCGGGATGAGGTCCGGCAGCGCCACTTCGAGGCGTCGGTGTGCTCGACGGCGGCCAGTTCGTCCCCGGCTTGAGCGGAGGTGAGGGCTCCCAGCCGTTGGGCCGGCCCGGCCGTGGTGGCCGGGGCGAAGCGCTGTCGGCGCAGCTTCTCGGCGGCTTTCACCTCGGCGCGCAGACGTCGGGCACGCTCCGCACGGACTGTGCGCAGGGCATCGAGTTGTTCGGGGGTGGCCGCGTCCGCGAGGTGCGCGGGCGCGGTAGGCGCCGAGTAGCCCGCGACGCTAGCCCCGGCCGTGCCTACGGTCCGCGCCCATGCAGCCGCACCGCCACGGCGCCTGTGAGGCCGTCCAGGTGCTGTACGGCTGCAGCCGTACTGGGCCGGGTGTGAGGGTCGGGTGACTCACCCGCGGGTGGCGGCATCAACGTCGCCTGCGTTGACCAGCGCCCTCCTCAGCTTCTGTACCTCGGAGGGGCGTTCATCCTGCGGCAAGGCCGTTGCGGCGTCCAGCAGGGCGCGGGCGTGACATCGGGCACGTTGGCTGTCCAGGCGGCCGGGGCGACAGCGACGAGGCGGTGCAGGACCATTGCGTAGCCGTCGGCGCCGACGTCCTCGGCGGTGGCCGCCGCCGGCCCGCGGGCGGCGGCCACCTCGGCCAGGTCCTCGGCGTCCAGCACCGTGGTCGCCTTGACCGGCTCCAGCACGGGCGCGGTGCGCGGGTCGGGCGGGCCGGCGGGCTTCAGGCGGCGTACTGCGTCCAGCACCGGCTCCCAGCCGGCCAGCAGTCGCGCGGGCAGGACGGGCGACCAGTCCCACACCCGCAGCCAGCCGACGAGCGGCTCGGCCCTCCCGTCGGACTGCTCGGCGTCGGCGGGAAGCACCTCCTCCAGCAGGGCGAGCGGCGGCGGGGTGCCGAGCGCGGTGCGGACGTCCGCTTCCAGCTGCGCGGCGCGCTCGGGCGGGCAGGCGCCGGGTGTCTCGTGGTGTGCTGCCGTCGTGGGAGAGGCCGTTACCGCGGCGCTGCGGCCAGTACGGTCGTGGCGCGGCCGCGTGCCGAAGCTCGACAGCACGGCTGACAAGCTCCGTGAACCTCTCCTGCCGGTCCATCCCCGTCTTGATGCCTGTGTCGAACGGTTCCGAGGTCCACGGGTTGCGGTCGGTCACACCGGTATGACTGGGCACCTCCTCAAGTGCGACCGCCGGTCGGCTTCTCGGCCGCCCCATTCCGCTTCGCGGACGCAGAATCCTGGCCATGAGCCTCGATGGCTGGCGCGTCACTCGCCTGGCCTGCGGTGACATGAACGCCCGCGACCGCGACCGTGCAGAACCCAATCTGTCTCCCACAACCGAGGTCACGTTCTCCGTTGGGCAGGCGGCATCCGGTCCGATGTCCGGATGCGGGGCTGATCTCGCGGCGCGCCAGGCGGGTCCAGCGTTACCAAAAAGCTTGAGTTGCTCAACCTTTGATTTTCACCATTATTGCCATAACCTTGTCGGGTGGAGCTTGCAGAGGCGGCACGCGGCGCCGAGCTCTGTAATCAGGCTTCATTGCCGGTGGCCCAGCGCATATCTCCATCGACAGGCCAAAAGCCCTCCTCGTCCGGGTACTTGGCTGAACCCGCACCCTTATCCGATAGGCATGTCAAATGAAGACCCCGAAGCACCCCGACGGCGGATCCGTTTTCGCCCCGGTCGACCACCGCACGGCAGTCGCGGCGGAGACCGCCCGGTTCGTCGCAGTGGTCAAGGACGCCGACCTGGCGACAGCGGTGCCCAGCTGCCCAGGCTGGACACTGGCCGACCTGGTCAAGCACACAGGCAGCGTCCAGCGCTGGTTCTCGGTCCTGTTGCTGGAGCGCATCCAGGAACCACCGCGGAAGCGAGAGGTGGACCTGCGGCTCCCGGACCAGGATGACGGATACGCCGACTGGCTGGCCGAGAGCGCGACCGTCGCCGCGGACGCCTTCGCATCCACCGACCCGAACCTGCCGATGTGGGCGTGGGGCGTCGACCAGCACGCCCGCTTCTGGGCACGCCGGATGCTCTTCGAGACCCTGCTGCACCGGGCCGACGCCGAGCTGGCGCTCGGCTCCCGGCCCACAATCGATCGCCTGGTCGCGGTCGACGGGATCGATGAGTTCCTCGTGAATCTGCCCTTCGCCACCTCCTTCGCCCCCAAGGTGGCCAATTTGCGCGGCCCCGACAAGACCATCCGCTTCAGCTCCACCGATGGGGACGACGACTGGCTCGTCCGCCTGCGATCCGACGGCTTCGGGCTCAAGACGACCCACCCGACCGCGGATACCGCTGACGCGACCGTCCGGGGAACCGCGGCCGACTTGCTCCTGCTCGTTTACGGCCGCCTGCCCTACACCGCAGAGGTCCTCGCCCACGAGGGGGACGAGGACCTGCTGGCCCACTGGTTCGCCAACTCCGCCTTCTGAGACGGCGCACTTCCCCTGCTGCGGGTGCCGCCGGAGTCGAGGGGGGCGTGCGGAAAGGAACTGCCCCGGAGCAGGCACCTCACCGCGCGGCCCACCTGACCAACCGGCTCCAGCAGTGGCGCGGCATCGCCACCCGCTACGAGAAGACCGCGCTGGAACTTCCGCCAGATCCGGCCGACGGTGGACTTCGACAGACCACTGTGCTCGGCCATCGACTTGCGGGACCAGTGGGTGGCGTTCTTCGGGACTTCC
>NZ_BMWB01000043.1:0-21081 GCF_014651015.1 Streptomyces xantholiticus | reverse complement strand
CTCGTCAACAAGCCCGTCCAGCCGTTCGGCCAGGAACCGCCGCCGCCACTTGCGGACCGTGTCCGCGGCCACCCGCAGATCCCGGGCGACCGCGACGATCGACGGCACCTCCGGCCCCGAGCACGCCAGCACAATCCGTGCGCGCAGCGCCAGCGCCTGCGCCGACGTCGCCCGACGCGTCCACCGCTCCAACACCGCCCGCTCCTCATCAGAGAGCAGCAACGGCTCCAGTTTCGGGCCCCGACGTGGAACTGACGCACCAGCAGCAGAAGTCACACAAAAACTAACGATCAACTACTGGCGCAGGACACTAGCTCAGCGTCTTCAGCGCCGCCGCGTCGTACGGCTTCAGCTCCTCCAACCGGCCCCCCAGGACCTTCGCCGCCCACTCCGGGTCCTGGAGCAGCGCGCGACCGACGGCGACCAGGTCGAACTCGTCGCGCTCCAGGCGGTCGAGAAGTTCGTCGATGCCCTGGACCGGGGCGCCCTCGCCCACGAAGGCGCGGATGAAGTCGCCGTCGAGGCCGACCGAGCCCACGGTGATGGTGGGCCTGCCGGTGAGCTTCTTGGTCCAGCCCGCCAGGTTCAGGTCCGAGCCCTCGAACTCCGGGAGCCAGTAGCGGCGGGTGGAGGCGTGGAAGACGTCCACGCCGGCCGCGGCGAGCGGGGCCAGGATCGCCTCCAGCTCCTCCGGGGTCTCGGCGAGCCTCGCGTCATAGGCCTCCTGCTTCCACTGCGAGTAGCGGAAGATCACCGGGAAGTCGGGCGAGACGACCTCGCGGACCGCGGCCACGATCTCGGCCGCGAACTTCGTACGGGCCACGGGGTCGCCGCCGTAGGCGTCGGTACGGCGGTTCGTCCCCGCCCACAGGAACTGGTCGAGGAGGTAGCCGTGGGCTCCGTGCAGTTCGACGCCGTCGAAGCCGATGCGCTCGGCGGCCGCGGCGGCCTCGGCGAAGGCGCCGATGACGTCGTCCAGGTCGCCCTGGGTCATCGCCTTGCCGGAACTCTCGGTGCCGTCGAGACGGATGCCGGAGGGGCCGACGGCGGGGGCCTCGGCGTAGGGCGGGTCCCCCTGCTTGCGCACCATGCCGATGTGCCACAGCTGCGGCACGATTGTGCCGCCCGCCGCGTGAACGGCCTCGGCGACCTTCGCCCACCCCGCCAGCTGCTCCTCACCGTGGAACCGCGGCACACGGTTACTCTGCCCGGCCGACTCGTGGCCGACGTAGGTCCCCTCGGTGACGATCAGGCCCACACCCGCGGCGGCGCGACGGGCGTAGTACGACCGCACGTCCTCATCGGGGACGCCGCCCGGGGAGAACATGCGCGTCATCGGCGCCATCGCGATGCGGTTCGGGACGGTCAGGCCGTTCAGCGCGACGGGCCGGGACAGGATCTCGGCCGCGCGGGAGGCGGAGGACGCAGTGACGGTCACGGGGGCTCCTCGTAGGTACCAGACGGTATGTGCACATGCATTGAATGCAGTGCAGCCGTCAACCGTCGCGGCCGTCGCGGCATTCCGCCCGTCCGTCGAGCCGCCCTGTGATCCCGGACACGCGCCCAGAGCCAAAGGCGCTCAGTGCTCCCGAACCCGGGCACAGAGCGCCCACCCTGGTGATCCATTTCAAGGGCTGTTCCGACTGATCAGGCGATAATTGGGTGGCTGGCATCCATCGCTGTGCTGGGGTGGATGCCAGACGGAGCAGTCGTGTACGAACAGCACGCGGGGGCGAATTCGGTGAGCCGCTCCTGCCATGACTCATAGGTGGGAAGCGGCGGTTCGAGGCCGTGGAGGACGGCCGGCTGGCCAGGTGGTCCGAGGCGAAGTGGGATGCGAAGTCGTGGACCTGGCCGGCGAGGACCACGGTGCCGTCAGCGTCGACGCGAGCGCGTGGATCGGAGGCGAACACGTCCTGAGCGATGCCGAGACGCGCCGCAAGTCGGGGCGGATCGTAGACGTAGAGCAGGCCGCGCTCCCTGCCCGACTGCTCCAATCCGACAAGGTCGTCTTTCGGACAGTGGTCGAACACGTAGCTGACCGCGACGAGATCGACGTCGTCGTCCTCGGGGCAGTCGGGGATGTTGCGGCGCCGCAGCCAGATGCGGATCGCCTTCGAGCGCCGCGCAGACCCGCCTTCACCAGGCGACCTCCGAGCTGGCCGCCCTGTGCCGAAGCCTGCCGTGGAGCGTGGCACCCATGCCGGGCTGGCCCGGGACCGAGCACCCGCACACCGGTGTCGTGACCGGCGGCCGCGAGGTCAGTCCCGGGTGGACCGAAGACCAGAAGACCGCGGTAAAACGGCTGCGGAGGAGGGCGCCGACCTGTCGATCCGTGTCGCTGCGCACCCGTACTGCAAGACCGTGGACGGGGAGAAGCGCGTGGCGGAGCGGATGCGGCTGAAGCAGGCCACACGGCCGGCCGCCGCGCCCGTCGTCGACGTCGGCACCGCCGCTTGACCGGGCTGGCACCGTGATGTCCGAGTCCGTACCCGAGCTGTCGCCCCTCCAGAAGCTGCGCATCGTGGAGGCATACCAGGCGTACCAGCTCGGTCGGACCCGCGAGACGATCCGGCAGCTGGAGGCCGACGAGGCAACGGCGCTGAAGCGGGAGCGTGCCGCCCGCCAAGGGTCCTCGTGGAAGGTCGAGCCGTCCCGGGCCAAAGCGGACGACTTCGCGATCCTGCACCGCGGCGGCTGCCACATGTACCGGCACCCGATGGGCTGGCTGAACCTCGAGGAGGCACTGATCGCTCTGGAACTCCCCGATATCAAGCCCTGCGAGATCTGCAGGCCGGAGAGCGGGCTGGGCAGCTGATCGGCCGCCTGGTCCGCGTCCTGCTGCACGCCTCCGAGGTGGTGGTCTACGACGGCCGCACCGAAGTCGCCCGCCACGAGCGCCTGGACCTGGACCACTACCTGGAAGGACTCCTGCGCAAGCCCGGCGCACTGCCCGGGGCCACCGCGCTGGACCAGGCCCGGGCCGCGGGGAAGCGCACCTGCTGATCGCGTTGGGCACCGAAGCCGCGATGGCCGGGTTCCGGGTCAAGTACGTGCTGGCGACCAAGCTGGTCAACGAACGTGTGGAGGCCGCCGACGAGAAGGTACTGACCTAGACGATCGCCCGCTACGGACGGGTCGATCTCCTCTGTATTGATGAGCTGGGCTATATGGAGCTGGACCGGCGCGGGGTCGAACTGCTGTTCCAGGTTCTGACCAAGCGCGAGGAAAAGAACCCAAGACCTTCACCGACCCCCGGCTCTGCGCGGCCATCGTCGACCGCCTCACCTTCGGTGGCAACATCATTTGAGACCGGCAGTGACTCCTACCGGCTCGCTCACACCCGAGCCCGCGCTGAGCAGCAGCAGACCGCGAGTTGACCACCACGCCGCTGGGCATCTGATAGCGGCCAACAGGAATTCCCCAGGGACGGCCGGGTATGGCTCCCCGCAGACGGCCAGAAGTACAGTCGGTGACGAGCGAACCGGCTACTCGAACAGATGCCGGTGTGCTCTGCTCCAGGCGATCCTGTCGTCGAGTTCAGTCAGGAGCCCGTCGGCTACCCAGGTGGCTTGGGGCTCATGACCCTGGTCGGCCAGCCGACGCACGAGGTCGGCGTTGTCCTGCTGTCTTCCAATTACGGCGCTGACGATCCCGGCGATCGAGTCAAGACCGTACGCGGTACAGAAAACCTCCAGCCGCCGACGGCGGTCGGGCGGCGCCGGATAGCGCAGCCAGCGCAGGCACTCGGCGTCGTCGCGGAACGGAGCGACGTACTCCAGTGCGTAGGCCACGTCGTCCAGCCGCGGTGCTGGGCGGGCGAAGTCCCAGTCGATGATTCCCACCGGCTGGTCGCCCCGCCACACGACGTTCCAGGGGCCGAAGTCCCCATGGCAGACGGCCTCGTCGTCGCCGGAGCCGCCCACGTCTACGGACCAGGTCGCGCCCCGCGGGGGCGAGAAGCCGGCGCAGGCGTCGTGGTAATCACGCAGCAGCCGGGCGAAGTTCCGCAGGCCCTGGTCATCCACCACCTTGGCCCAGCCCGCGGCCCCGGAGTCACCCTCGATGAAGGACAGGACTTCACGCCCTTCCTCGTCGAATCCCAAGGGCCGGGGCGCATAGGCGAAGCCGACCTCCTCCAGGTGCCGCAGCAGCGCGTGAACGCTGGGTATCCACGGCTGGGCGGGCCTGCGGACGGTGTCACCGATCCGCACCACCCGACGATGGACACCGTCCTGCATCACTTCCCCACCGGCCACCCGATTCACGCTACCCAGCCACCTGAGCTCGCGGCACCTCGATTACCGTCAGCGACAAATGGCCGCCCGTGGGGAATCCCAACTGGCCGAGCCCGGTCGACCGCGCACGTCCGGGCAGCAAGCACCACGTCCTCGTCGACGGGCAGGGCATCCCGCTCGCCGTGTCGCTGACCGGCGGGAACCGCAACGACGTCACGCAGCTGATGCCCCTCCTCGCGAAGGTCCCGTCCGTCCCGGGCCTCGTCGGACGACCGCGACGGCGCCCCGACACCCTGCTCGGCGACCGGGGCTACGACCACGACACGTACCGCCGCCTCGTCCGGGCCCAGGGCATCAAACCGGTGATCGCCCGCCGCGGCGTTCCCGCACGGATCCGGACTCGGAGTCCACCGGTGGGTCGTCGAGCGCACGATCGCCTGGCTGCACGGCTTCCGACGACTTCGCGTCCGCTGGGAATGGCGGGACGACATCCACGAAGCCTTCCTCGGCCTCGCCACTTGCCTCATCACTCATCGGCACGTCCAACGCCTTTGTTAGGACCCCTAAGGGTTCCGTCTCATGAGGTCGGTGCCAAGGAGCCGCGACGGGCGAAGTCGTGGCCTTCTTCAGGAAGGACGACGAAGACCCCGGATCCAGAAGGGATCTCCACCGATGCTGTTCGCATGTGCGTGCCTTCCCTTCGCTAAGCAGCGTTCAGACGCTCAGGAACGCTCGCGCAAGGGCACCGTCAAAAACGCAGAAGAGTTACCGGTGGTCGGATGAGCCTTGTCGTCGGGAAAGGGCCAAGCTGCGTCGTTCTCGGTCGATCTCGGTCACGACGACCGTGACCTCGTCGCCGACCTGGACGACATCTGACGGAGCTTTCCCGCGCGTCCACGTGAGTTCTCGTAGGTGGACCAGTCCCCCGATTCCGTCGGCGACCTGGACGAAGACGCCGAACGGGACCAGTTTGGTGATCTGTCCGTGCAGTTTCTGCCCCACCGCGATGCCGTCGGCGAATGCTTGGAAGGGGTCCGGCTGCGTCGCTCGCAAGGACAGCCTGGCCTCCAGGTTCCATGTGTCGAACTGGAGGAACTCACAGGAGAGGCGCTGTCCGACTTGCACGACGTCGGAGGCTGCTTCGATGCGCCGCCAGGACAGTTCGGGGATCGTGATGAACCCGCGCCGGGGAAGACTGGGTGGCCGGGGCCATCGTCCAGCACCACGACACACGCCGAACCTTTCGATCGCTGTGACGGTGCCGGAAAGGAGCTCGCCGTAGTGCAGTGATTCCAGGAACGCCCGGAGTTCTGGGTTCTCAGACGGTCCGCCCATCATGCTTCCAGCCTTTCACGAGAAGCAACGCACTGGGCAGGAGGTGTGGTCACGCTGCAGCCTTGAGAGGATGTCCGCCCCAGCGAATGTCTTTCTCGCTTCGGATACGGCCCGCTCGCGGCGTTCGGCGGCCAGGACGTCACGGTGGCGGGTGTTGGCGTTGCGCCAGCGCAGGTAGGCGTGCAGGGCCCGGATCTGCACGGTGTGGTTGGGGTGGTGGGAGTTGGCGATGATGAACTGTCGCAGCGGGCCGAAGTGGGCCTCGATCGGGTTCGCCCACGAGGCGTAGGTCGGGGTGAAGCACAACTCGACCTTGTGCTTCTTCGCCCAGCGACGGATGTCGGTGCCCTTGTGGGCGGACAGGTTGTCCATGATCACGTAGATCGGTGCGCCGTCGGGCCGGGCGGCGCGGATCGACTTCAGCGCGGCCAGCGTGTTCGCGGCACCCTTCTTGCAGCGGTTGACGCCCCACAGGCGGTCGTCGCCGACCGAGTAGCAGCCGTGGAAGTAGCGCACCCCGTGGGTGCGGTGGTAGGTGGCCGGCATCCGGTCGGGATGTTTCCGCTCGGCCCAGTGCGAGCCTGCGGTGGGCCGGATTCCGAGCGGGCCGAACTCGTCGAAGGTGAACACCTGTCGGCGTACTCGCCTATGTGGCCGCGTACGGATGAACGTGCAGGGTTCCTGAGGTGCTGAGGTTCGGGATTCGGCACTCTGCTGCCTGTTGGTCGAGGTCGCAGAGATGGGGTGGCCGTGGTCCTGGATCCGCAGCGCTGGCTGGAACTACGGCGTTTTCGTGGCCTGGTCGAGTCCGGAGCCATGAGCCTGACCGAGGTCGCCAAGGAGACCGGCCTGAACTGGCGTACGGTCAGCAAGTATCTGTCAGCCGACGGACCCGCCTCGCCTCCGCGCCGGTCGCCGAACGGCCGGTCCCGGGCCAGAGTGATCGACGAGTTCGCGCCGCTGGTCGACTCCATGCTGCGGGCGGAGATCCTGATGAAGGCCGCCGTGATCCACGAGCGGCTCGCCCAGGAGTACGGGTTCACCGGCAACTACCAGCGACCAAGTTCTACGTCCAGGAGCCCGGCCCCGGATCGCCGAGGAACTCGGCATCACGCCGAAAGAGCTGGCGGGCATGCACCGCCGCTTCGAGGTCATCCCCGGCGCCCAGGCCCAGGTCGACTGGGGCGACGAAGGGAAGATTCTCGCCCACATGGGCATCTCGAAGGTCTACTCCTTCCACATGACTGTCGTACTCACGCGACCCGTTCTGCTGCTTCACCACCAGCCAGGACCTGCAGACCTTCTTCGACTGCCACCGCCGCGCGTTCGCTCACTTCGGCGGGGTCCCGATGACGATCGTCTACGACCGCACCAAGACCGTCGTCCGACGCCACGTCGCCCCAGGTGAGGCGGTCCCGCTGCACCCGGAAGCGGTCGGATTCGCCGGCCACTACGACTTCGACATCGACGTCCTGGCTGCCTACCGGCCCACCGGGAAAGGACGCGTCGAACGCCAGGTGCTCATCGTCCGCGACCACGTCCTGTCAGGCCGGGCCTTCACTTCCATCGAAGAGATGGACGCGGCCTTCGCCGCATGGGTGCTGCAACGGCGGGCCCAGATCCACAAGACACACTGGGAGGTCATCGGCGAACGGGCGGCCCGCGACCACGCGGCCCTCAAGCCACTACCGCCCACCCCCTATCTGGTGGCCGAACGACATCTGCGGCCCGTCGGCAAGGACTGCCTGGTCGCCTTCGGCGGCAACCTCTACTCGGTGCCCGCACGCCGAGTCCGCCCCCGCCAACTGGTCGAGATCCGGGCCACGAAGTCACAGATCATGCTGCACTCGACCGCCGCGGACGCCAATGGCGAGACGCTGCTGGCCACACACCCTCGGGCGATCGGCCGCGGCGTCCGGGTCGTCGAGGAGACCCACTGGGACGGATTGCCTACCGGCAAGGGCCGCCGCACCACCACCGGCGACGTCCCCCAGCCCCGGCGCGAACGTCCTCTGGGCGAGGAGGCCGGACCGCTGCAGGCCCTACTGAACCGGGCTGCCGCCACCCGCATCCAGGTTGGCCGCCGTCCGCTGTCGGTCTATGACGAGCTGACTGGCACTCGTCCCTTCACCACCCGTCCGAGCACGAGGGAAACGTCTTGAGCGAGCTGGTCTCCACCCGCATCCGCAACACGGCCGGCAAACTCGGCCTGCCCCACCTGACCGAGACCATCAACGAGTACATCCGGCGGGCTGACGAAGGAAAGATGGGCTATCTCGACTTCCTCGACCTGGTGCTATCGGAGGAACTCGCCGTCCGTGACGACCGCCGGTTCCGCCAGGGCCTGCGGCTGTCCCGGCTGCCGCACCACAAGACGATGGACGAGTACGACTTCTCCTTCCAGCCCGACCTGGACCCGCGCAAGGTCAAGGACCTCGCCACCTTGTCCTTCGTCGAAGCCAAGGCCAATGCCGCCCTGCTCGGGCCGCCCGGCGTCGGCAAGACACACATCGCTGTCGCCCTGGCGGTCGCGGCCTGCCGGGCTGGCTACTCCGGCACCTACCTGCGGCCCAGCGTTCTCGTGGTCGACGAGGTCGGCTACCAGCCCCTCGAACGAGCCGAAGCGAACCTGGTCTTCCAGGTCATCTCCAAGCGCTACGAGAAGGGCTCGATCATCCTGACCTCGAACAAGACCTTCAGCGAATGGGGCCAGGTCTTCGGCGACGAGGTCCTCGCCACCGCCATCCTCGACCGCCTTCTCCACCACTGCGAGGTCATCTCCATCAACGGCCCCAGCTACCGGCTGAAGAACCGCCTCAAGGCCATCGAGCGAGAGAACGACGTGGCCTGACCGGCCGCGTTCATCCCGCCGGGTCCTCGCCCGGCGGGATGAACGCGTCGGCGCCATCAGCATCCTCGACATGCCCCTGGGCATCGACCGTGATGGCCGTCGCCCGCCCCTGCGACGTGATGAGCCAGGCCAGCACCTGTTCCGTCAGCGGCGTTCCCCCTGGGCCCTCGTCCTTCCAGTGCACCTGCCACCCTCCACCAGGCACTGCGGCCACGACCTGGTCGGCTCGCTCCAGATGGGAGAAGTCCTCGTAGTCCGTCACCGGACGCAGGGCACCGCGCTTGGGATCGACGACCAGAGCCGTCCCGGTCGCCTGGTCCCAGCCCTCTACACGCACCATGCGGCCGATCTCGGTGTCGGTGCCGTTGAAGATCGCGGTCCAGCCGGTCTGATTGAAGTAGCGAAGAGACACCGCCTCATCATCTCGAACAACGACACTCGCGCTTCACCGGTCTCCTTGCTCTGCACGTTCGTCCGTACGCGGCTCTGCACATAGGCGGCCCTGGCAAGATTTCCGTGAGACTGGGGTGTGCCACCGTGCGCCGGTGACGCTCCGTCACGAGTAGCGGCAGTGTCGTCGAGTGTGATGACCTCGTACGGATCATGTCTCCGCAGCTGGATGCGGTGCGGGTGGAGCGGGTGTGGTCGGCGGGCGGCGTGGTTCGCATCGCTGCCCGTACCCGCGAGTTGATGGTGGCGTGTCCGGACTGCGGTCGCGAGTCGTCGCGGGTGCACAGCCGGTATCCCCGCACACTGGCCGACGTTGCTGTCGGTGGCCGCCCGGTGCTGATCAGTCTGACGGTGCGGCGGTTGTTCTGTGACGGCCCGGACTGCGGTCGGCGGACGTTCGCCGAGCAGGTAGAGGGGCTGACGGAGCGCTACCAGCGGAGAAGCCCGTTGCTGCAGCATCTGGTGGAGATGGCCGGGGTTTTGATCGCCGGCCGTGGCGGGGCCCGGCTCCTGCACATCTTGAAGGTCCCGCTGTCGCGGACGAGTGTGCTGTTCCAGCTGATGCGCTTGCCACTGCCCTCGGTCGCGACACCGCGGGTGCTGGGCGTGGACGACTTCGCGCTGTTCGCGGGCGTCTACGGCACGCTGCTGGTGGATGCCGATACGCGGCTGCCGATCGAGTTGTGGGCCGGGCGCGATGCCGAGCAGCTGGCCGCCTGGCTGCGCACGCACCCCGGCGTCAAGGTGGCGTGCCGGGACGGCTCGCTGGTCTATCGGCAGGGCATCACCGACGGAGCCCCAGACGCAGTGCAGGTCAGCGACCATTTTCACCTCTGGCAGGGGCTGTCGAAACGGGTCTCGGACGTCGCCGCGGCCCACCGCGGCTGCCTGTCCGCCGCAGTACCTGAATCCGAACCGGCCGCATCACCACCGTCGGCAGAACTGTCCGAGGCGGCTGGTACTCCCGCCCGCCGCCACGCCAAGCGGGTGTTCGAGGCGGTGCACGCTGTCTCCGGCACCGGCCGCTCGCTCAGCGCCATAGCCCGAGAGCTCGGCCTGAACCGACGCACCGTGGCCAAGTACGCACGCGCTGCCTCCTGGCAGGAGTGCGTACGACGCACTCCGCCCCGCCGATCCACGAGCCTCGACCCGTACCTGGAGTACTTGCGTCAACGCTGGGAGGAAGGCGAGCACACTGCGACAGTGCTGCACCAGGAGATCGTCGCCAAGGGCTACTGCGGCCACTACCAGAGAGTCAAAATGGCCATCGCGCCGCTGTGTCGCGGTCTGCCGATCGACACACCACGCGAGCGACCACCCTCGCCCCGCCAGGTCGCCCGGTGGATCACCACCACACCGTCCCGGCGTGGCCTACACGCCACCGAGGCACTCCGGCGGCTGCTTGAGCACTGCCCGGAGCTGGGCCGAACCCACGACCTGGTTCGGCAGTTCGCGGCCATGCTCGACGCCCGCGACGCCGCCGTGTTGCCGGACTGGCTTGAGCACCTCGCGGCCTCCCGCCTCCCTGCCTTGGCCAGCCTGGCCAAGGCTATCCGCGAGGATCAGCACGCAGTCGTGCAGGGGATCACCACTCCGTTCAACTCCGGCGTCAACGAAGGCCGGATCACGGATCTGAAGCTCCAGAAGAGGATCATGGCCGGCCGTGCCGGAGTTCCGCTCCTCCGCCACCGTGTCATCCTCATGGCCGGACTCCGACGCCGCTACTCGTGACGGAGCGTCACCGGCGCACGGTGGCACACCCCAGTCTCACGGAAATCTTGCCAGGGCCCGTTCACGTGTACGCCGACAACCCCCGGTCCGGGAAGCGGTGACGGACCTCCTCGATCCGGTCCAGCTTCGTCTCGCGGTCCGGGTCGGGGGACTCCTTCCGCGTCTTGGTGCGCTGGAAGGTGACGCCGCAGCGGGCGAGCAGGCCGCGTAACGTCTCGCGGCCGATGAGGATCACCCGGCCGTGGACTTTGCGCAGGTAGGCGACGAGTTTGCGCAGCGACCACCGGGTGAAGGGCTGGCCGAGCTTGGTGGGGCGGGTGGTGGCCGTCTGGACGACGAAGTCCTCGTCGTCACGACTGAGCAGGCGGGGACTGCCTCCCGCCCACCTAGGGTCCAGGCAGGCCAGGCCGAGCTCGTTGAACCGGTGGATCACATCGTGCACGGTGTCCTCGGCGGCCTGCACCAGCTTGCGATCACCGGCACCCGGTTCCCGCCGGCGGAGGCCAACAGCATCATCGCGCGCCGGTAGCGCACGGGGCTGGTGCTGCGGCGCACGATCTGCTTGGTCATCCTGCCGTTGTCGCTGGCCCTGCTGGATTGGCTGCTGCGGGGTTGCATGCTTCGGCGCCGAACCTGGCGGCGGGCGGCACCACCGGTGGACCGAAATCACCAGCCGCGACCTCACCGCCTTCAGGCCGCTATGTGAACTCCCGCCACCTGTGCACCGTAGGAAGTCTCGCGGTGCCACGCGCCGGTGCGCCATGCCAGGTCGGGCGGGAGCCGCTCATGGTGCGTGCCTTGTGCCTGGCCCTACAGAAGAGCCGCACCCTTTGGTGAAGAGGGAGTTTGCGGCGTTCCACGCGCGAGGAAGTCCGAACTCGGCCAGGCCGCGGATCAGGTCGCGAAGGGTCTCGTCGGTAGCGCCGTTCGTGCGTGCGAGAACGGCGTGCAGGCGCAGGGATTCGCCCAGGGTTTGATAGAGGACGTCCACGGTCAGGCAGGCGATGGCCCGTTCGCGGGTGGTCAGGTGCGGGCGGGTCCAGCGTTGGGCGAGTTGGTCTTCGGTGAAGGCGGCCAGGCCGGGGTCCACCCCTTCCAGATCGCGGACCAGGTGGGCCAATGGCCCGGTGAGGGGTTCGGGTTCGACTGGCGTGGTGTCCTTTGCTTCGGGGAGGCCGAGCTCGGTCAGGCGCTGGAACGCGGAGACGAGGATGGGGTAGCCGACGTAGGGCGCCAGGTGGCGGTAGAGCTCCCTGACGGCCTCGGGTTCGACCCCGTTGGCCAGGGCCATCTGAACGTGCATGGCCAGGGGCAGGTCAAGGTGGGGGTGGCACAGGTCGGCGGTGAGGCAGACGAAGGCCTTCTCCCGCATCGTCAGGTTGGCCAGGCCCCACAGGTTGTGGCCCGCGCCCACGGCGAGCTGGGCGAAGACGGGGTCGAGCGCGGTCAGGGCGTCGGCTCCGGCGAACTGGGTCATCGTGTGCTCCGTTCAGGACAGGCCCAGCACGCGCAGGCGCAGGCGGTCGAGGGCGTACTGGGGGACGACGCGGCCGAGCGTGCTCATCAACCGCGACTTCTTGCCGACCGGATAGCGGGAACGCGGCTTGCGCGCGGTCAGGGCGTGCAGGACGGCGCGAGCGACCACGTCGGGACTGGAGCCGGAGCGTTCCTCCTTCAGACCGCTGGTGACCATGGTCCGGTAGGCGGTGCCGTACAAGCGTCTGCCCTCGTCGCCGATGGCCTCCAGTCGTGGCTCGACCTCGCCTTCGAGCTTGTCGACGGCGGAGGTGTGGATGGAGCCGGGCTCGATGAGGACCGCGCGGATGCCCCAAGGTCTGACCTCCATGCGCAGCGCGTCGTTCAGCGAACGGATGGCGTGCTTGGACGAGCAGAGCGGACCCCCGAACGGGAGGGTGATCCAGCTGCCGACGGAGCCGACGGTGACGACGCGGCCTTGGGACTCGCGCAGCTTGGGCAGCATCGCCTGGGTGACCGCGATCTGGCCGAACACGTTGACCTCGTACTGCCGGCGCAGCGTGTCCAGGGAGACGAACTCCAAGGGGCCCGTGACCCCGACGCCCGCGTTGTTGACCAGCGCGTACAGGCGGCCGATCGCGTCCGCCGCCGCCGCGATCTGACCCGGGTCCGTGACGTCCAGCGTGATCGGCGTGACGGTCGCGCCCAGGGCGACGCCGTCGGATTCCTTGCGTACTCCCGCGAAGACGGTGAAGCCCTCGCGCGCCAGCATCAGTGCGGTGGCCCGGCCGATTCCGGTGGACGCGCCGGTGACCAGCACTGTCTTCGATCGTTCGGTCATGGCCGGAACCCTAGGAAGATCGCCATGGTGTGCGCGTCCGTCACGTGACTGATGAGTGTCCTGCGCGCATCAGTCATCCGACGCAGACGGTCCGCAAGGGCTCTGGCCTGGCGCCTCCACCATCGGCTGATCAATGATCGGACAGCGGACGTCTCTGCGTGCTGGTGTGTGGCGCACGGACATCAGTCAGGTGACGGAAGCGGCGAGAACTCCCCCTGGCTAGCGTTGGCGGCATGGAGCTGATCAACGATCACCTGGCGGTCAAGGCGCGGGTGCTGCCCACAACCGACGACGGCTTTCTCGTGCTGGCTGGCGAGGTCGGCGCCTGGCGCGGCCACCTCGCCTCCCCTCCCGCGCGGCTGCCCGCCCAGCTCAAGGCCCTGACCGCGCATGTCGAGGCGCGCGAGGCGCATGTGTTCCGCGCCGTCCTGCGCACGCCCGGTGAGGGCGACGAACTGCTGGCCGCCCGAGGCATCCGCCCGGCGCGTTATGACGTCGTCGTGCTGATCCGCACCGAGTCCGTGGACGCCTCGCGGGCACTGCGCGAGAGAGCCGCGTACAAAGAGCTGGCCGACACCATGAGCGCGGCGGCGCGCAGGACCCACCAGTTCGCCGCAGGCAACGCCGGACGGCTCGGCGACGTGGACCATGGTCAGGACCATTGCTTCCTGTTCAACTACTTCTACGCCGACGATCGCGAGACCCTGCTGAAGGTGTGGGAGTACACCGCCGGGTGGTTCCAGGTCAAGACCGCGCTGCCCAACTCCGCGTTGATGCGGCCGCTGGAGGGCGAGCCCGCCGATTACGGGCTCGTCAACCACGCGAGCTGGCCGAACTGGCGGGCCTTCCTGCCCAGCCTGATCTTCCGGCCCACCTTCCGCCGGTTCGTGCTGGCCAATTTCAAGGCCAATGGCATCGCCGCCCAGCCCATCATCTACCGCCGGGTGTGACCCGCCGTTCGTTCATGCCCGCTCTCAGGTCACACCGGCTCTTAGGTCACCCCCGGCAGCCTGATCAGCTCGGCGCGGGAGGAGACGCCCAGCTTGGGGAACGCCTTGTACAGGTGCGACGCGACCGTGCGCGGGCTCAGGAACAACTGCGTGCCGATCTCGCGGTTGGATGCGCCGGTCACGGCCAGCCGTACCACCTGGAGCTCTTGGGGTGTCAGCACGGACAGCGGATCTCCGGTGGCCGAGCGGTCGGACAACGACTGGCCGGTGGCGCGCAGCTCGGCGGCCGCGCGGGCAGACCAGGGGGCCGCGCCGAGCCGGTCGAACGCCTCCATGGCGGCCTGGAGCTGGGCCCGTGCCTCCGCGCGCCGTCTGTGGCGGCGCAGCCACTCCCCGTAGGCCAGCCGGGTCCGTGCCTCCTCGAAGGGCTGCCGCCCCTCGGCGTGCACGGCCAGCGCCCGCACGTAGAGGTCCCCGGCGGCGCTCTCCTTGGCCAGGAGCGCGCGGACCCGGTGGAGGATGGCGAGCGGTGTGGGCTGGCCGGTGGCTTGCGCCCACTCGGTGTAACATCTCAGCCGATTTCGCGCACGCTGCGGATGCCCCAACCGGACGGCCGCCTCGATGTAGTCCGGCCAGGCATACCGCCACAGGAAGGCATGCCGTGTAGGGCCGGAAATCGCCCTTTCCATCCGGTCGAGCACCGCGTCGTAGCGGCCCAGCCCGAAGTCGAGGGTCGCCAGTGCGCACGCCGCCCAGCAGGCCGCCGGCATCCACCGGTGGTGATCGGCGTCCTGGATCGCCTGCTCCGCCATGGCCTCGCACTCCTCCTCGTTGCCGGCGACCGCCGACAGCCAGGCGTGCACGCCCGCCGCGTAGTCGCGCCACATCGGCTGGCCGACATCGGAGGCGAGGGTCATGCCCGTGGTCACCGTGGCTCGCGCGGACTGGTGCCGGCCATCGAGGAGCTGGGCGATGGAGAGGAGCGTCAAAGCCTCGGGCATACGTCCCGGTCGTCCCTCTGCCCGGCAGTCCTCGGTGAGCCTGGCTGCCTCGTCGTGCATGCCTTTGTGGTCGGCGCGGGCGAGAGCCTGGAAGGTCATAAGGAACCGCAGCTCACCCGGCATGCGCTCGGCCTGCTCAGCAATGGGGTAGGCGATCGTAGTCACGTCGTCGCCTTCCAGGATCAGGCGGAAGGCGCGGTTGATCGTGCGTATGACCGACGCCAGCCCCTCGCCGTCCGGGCAGAGCTCCTCGGTACGGCGGGCCAGCGCGGGCTGGTCGGGGTGTGTGGCACTGGCCCAGGTGTAGTAGCCCGCGAGACCCAGCAACGACAACTTGATGGGTAGGCCATCGGCCACCACGGCCCCTTCGTGCAGCAACCGCACGGCTTGCAGCGGGCGGCCCGCCTCCACCTCCAGCTTCGCGCGTACGTAGGCGAGCTCGGCCACCACCGCTCCCGGCAACGTCAACGCCTTGGCCCGTTGCCGCGCCTTGTCCACCAGCTCACCCGCGCGTCGCCACAGACCGGCCTCGGCCGCGGCCAACGCGGCGGCCGTCCACCGGCGTACGGCCTCGGCGGGATCGACGGACAGCTCGGCAGCACGCGCGAAGGCCGCCGACACCGCCGTCTGTCCGCCCCGGCACCGCGCGCGAACCGCCATGCTCTCCAGCTCAGCCGCGACGTCCTCGTCCGGCCGCAGGGTGACGGCGGCCAGGTGCCAGGCGCGGCGGTCGTCGTCGGACGCCTCGGCCAGCGCCCGATGCGCGGCCATCCGGTCGGCGATGTCGCAGGACACCAGCACCGCGGTACGCACCAGCGGGTGGTGGAACGCGACGCCGCCCGGACCCACCCGGGCCAGACCCGCGCGTTCGGCGTCGGCGACGTCGGCCAGCGAGGCGCCGAGCAGACCGACCGCCCGCGCGAGCACGTCCAGCCCGTCGTGGTGATCGAGCGCCGCCACCAGCAGGCAGGAACGGGCGGCGCGGGAGAGCGCCGCGACCCGATCACGGAAACCGACCAGCACCCGATCCGTCACCGGCTGCGCCGTACCGAGGGAGAAGAACAGCGGCAGGAGGACGCCCTTGCGCTGCTCGGGAGTGAGCATGCGGGGCAGTTCGATCAGCGCGAGAGGGTTGCCTCGGGCCTCGGTGACGAGCTGGGCGCATACTGCGGACGGCAGGTCCGCCGCCCGTTCGGCGAGGAGTTTCCGGGAGGCGTCGGCGTCCAGTTCACCCAGCCGCAACTCGGGCAATCCTCGCGCGGGAAACTCGCCCTCCCGGGCGGCGAACAGGACGGCGACGGGCTCGGCGTGCAGGCGGCGCGCGGCGAACAGCAGCGCGTCGGCCGACTCACCGTCCAGCCATTGAGCGTCGTCCACCAGGCACACCACCGGGCCCTCCGCCGACAGCTCCACCAGCAGGCTCAGCGTCGCGAGCCCGACGAGGAAACGGTCTCCCCGGGTATCGCCGCCGAGGCCCAGCGCTCCTCGCAACGCCTCCGCCTGCTGCGGCGGCAGCACCTCGATGTGATCGAGAACGGGACGCAGCAGCAGATGCAGAGCGGCGAACGGCAGGTCGGCCTCGGACTCGACACCGGTCACCCGCAGCACGCGGGCGCGTGCGTTCGTGGCGGCGTACTCCAGGAGCGCCGACTTGCCGATCCCCGCCGCACCGCACACGACCAGAACGCCATACCGGCTCTCCAGCAGCTCATCGACGACGGACTGCTCCACCTGACGCCCGTACAACATGGCACTCCTACGCGTATCCGTCATGACGTGCGAAGACAGGCGCCGCTCGCATTATCGATACCGTCCGCCGTTCTCAGCATCTGACCGGCTACGACCTGTCGACATCGGCTTGAAGGATGAGTTCACCCTCGATGTGGCGATGCCGGTCACCCGCGCGCAGTTCGAACAGGTCGACCCGGCACGAGCAATGGCCGGCGGCAGCACCCGCAAGCTCCGTTATGAACGCCGCGGTTGCTCGGTGGCCTGTGCACAGGACGCCGGCACGGCCTGGGCGATCTGTTCGGGCTGTTCGGGCTGTTCGGGCTGTTCGGGCTGTTCGGGCTGTTCGGCGACCGTAGTGTGACTGGCGGCCAGTTCGAGCACGCGCAGGTGCGGCCGGTCGGCGGTGAGGAGGGCGCGCGCCGGTCAGCAGCGGTGCGACCGCGTCCCGGTGCAGCAGGGTGCCGCCCAGCCGTGCAGCAGCAATACGGGAGTTCCGTGGCCCCGTGGTCGCGGACGGCGAGCTGGACCGGACTGTTATCGATGGTCAGATCTTGTGATGGCACGAGTGCTCTCCAGGGGGCGATCAAGCCGGTCGCGGATGGAAGAGGTGGTGGCGCCGCCGTCGGGATGCTTGTCGAGCTTGCCCGTTTGATCAGGTCTTGGACACCTTGCCCGGTGATGCCGAGCATCGCCCCCGCCGTGGAGTACGGCACGGCCACCGCCACGGGGTGGCCGGTCGTACGGACCACGGCCCGTCCCAGCGCGGTACGCCACCACGATGCGGGCGGGTGGAAGGGCGCGTCGCCTGGGAACAGCACCCCGACGAGCCGAGCGGCGGTCAAGGTGGCCCGCTCCGGGTCGGCGCCGACCAGTTGGGCCGCCCAGACCTCGGCCTCCACCCGCAGCCGTGCCCTGATCGGGCCGAGGAGCTCATCAGAAGCCAGCAGAATCTCCAGCGGGCCGAGAATCCGCGTCTCCAGTATCCGGACCAGCTCGGTCACCAGCTCGACATGGTCATCCGTGGTCGTCACTTGACGGAAGACAGCAAGTACTTGCCCCCGAGTGTCAAGTAGTGCCGCCTTCCATGCGTCTGACAGGCGAATGCTGGCGGTGGTCGGGGGCCAAGTACAGCTACTAGGCGCCGCGTGCGGCCTTGACCACGTCGGTGTTGCCTTGGCCCCAGGTGGCGGTCATGACGACCTTCTCGATCTTCCAGGTGCCGTCGATGCGGAGGACTTCGAAGCGGTAGTTGCCGCCGATGGTCCACAGCGGGTCGCCGTAGGGGTCGGATCGGCGGTGGGTGGAGTGGAAGGCCGCGGTCAGCGTTCCACGGTCGCCGTCGGTCTCGACGAGGTGGTTGCCCAGCAGGTGCTGGGTCGCCTCGAATTCGGCGAAGAGGGGCGCCCATGCCTTGGTGACGTCGGGTGGGGTGACCACGTCTGGTTCACCGCCCCAGAAGCTGGTGAAGTCGAGGGTGACCTTGGGGGCGAAGACGGTCTCGAAGGTCTCCCAGTCGTGGGTGTCGACTGACCACATCATCCGGGTGCACAGGTCGATGATGTCGGCGCGGTCTTGCAGGTTCATGCTCGTACTCCTTGGCCGATGGGGGCGATGGGGTCGATGGGCAGCAGCCCGTGTTGGTCGAAGACCTTGCGGGCGATGGACATGGCGGCCAGCACCCGGGGGAAGCCGGCGTAGGGAGCTGCCTGGATGACGGCTTCGACGAGCTCGGCCGGTGTGATCCCGACGGCAAGGGCCGAGTTCAGGTGCGCCCTGATCTGCGGCCCGGCGTCCCCCAGCGCGATCAGAACGCCGAGGATGACCAGCTCGCGCCGGCCGGGATCCAGGCCCGGCCGGGCGTGGATGTCGCCGTAGGCGAACTCCACCGCCAATCGCGACAGATCGGGTGCGATGTCGGCGAGCTCGTCATACACCTGGCGCCGGGTTTCGCCCGGCCCGCCGAGCTCGGCCTGGCGCGCGGCGCCTCGCAGGTAGCGTTCGTTCACGAGGAAGAGCCTGCGGCCCGACTGTGGTGTTCTCCCAGGCCCGGGTTGTACGGGTACTGCCAGTACCACCCTCAAGGGCATACTGGCCCGTATGGACCAGCTTGGGGAGTTCCTGCGGAGCCGCAGGGCGCGCGTGAGCCCTCAAAGCCTGGGTCTGCGCGGCGGAGCACGCCGCCGGGTGCCCGGTCTGCGCCGTGAGGAACTGGCCCAGCTCGCCGGAATCAGCGTGGAGTACTACCAGCGCCTGGAACAGGGCCGGGCCGCCAACCCCTCGACGGAGGTACTGGACGCCATCGCCACGGCGCTTTCACTGGACGAGGCGGAACGCGCGCACCTGGGAACTCTCGCGCATCCGGTGCGCGGCCGGGACGCGCGGGCTGCCGCTGAGGTCCGAAGCGAGCTTCGACGCATGCTCGACCTGATGGAGCGGATCCCAGCCCTGGTCATCAACGACCGCTTCGACCTGCTGGCCGCCAACCGGCTGGCGAGCGAACTGTTCCCTGACGTGGCGAACCTGGCCCGGCATCTCTTCCTGGATTCCGCCGCCCGTTCGCTCTACCTCGAATGGTCCGACGTCGCAGCGGCGACGGCGGCTCAGCTCCGGCTCACCGCCGCTCGCTACCCCGCGGACCGTGAACTGACGGCTCTGATCGAGGAACTCAAGCGCTCCAGCGACGCGTTCGACACCTACTGGGCCAGCGGGGACGTCGAGATCCGTTCCTCGGGCACCAAGCGCCTACGCCATCCGTCAGCGGGCGTGCTGACGCTCAGCTACGAGAATTTTGACGCTCCCGGCGATCCCCGCCAGCGTCTGGTCGCGTTCACCGCAGAGCCTGGCAGCCCGACCGATGCCACCCTGCAACTCCTCACAACCCGCCCGACCATCGACTCGTGACACCCAGAACCGGGAGCACTCAACCTGCCTGACGCCTCGTCGGGCAGGGCGGACCGGTGGTGCTGGTGACCAACGCCACTGACACCCCCTGGACGAGCATCTCGAACGGGCCGGGCTCACCGGCTTCGCGACGCCGTGGTCAGCAGCGCCCGCGTCGGCGTGGCCAAGCCGGACCGGCACATCTACGAGATCGCCGCGCAGGTCGCCGGTGCCGCGCCGGACCGGTGCCTGTTCGTGGACGACAGGCTGGAGGACGTCCAGGCCACGCGGTCGTTCGGCATGACCGGCGTGCCCTTTTTCGAACGGCGGCGGACCTCGCCGCCGCACTCACGTAGCGGGCGTGGCGGCGGCCGGGCCGACGCCCCCTTCCTCGCGGGGCGTGTGGGCCGGATCACCTGCCAGGACTGTCACGCCGCCCCGGGCTGTCCCCGTCTAGACGTCGACATGCTTCCCTGCAGGAGGATCACCATGGTTTCCCTCGACGACACATCGCAGACCGAGGCCGCCGAACCGGTGCGCAAGCGCCGGCGGCGCAGGCTCCGCTGGTTCCACTGGCTGGCGGCCGCGACGGCACTGCTGGTGACCGCGATGCTGGTCGGCGCGTACGTCTGGCAGCCGGGCGAGGACGGCCGGACCTTCCGCTCGCCCTACCTCGCCCAGGTCGGCTCCCGCTACGCCGACACCCCGGTCGCCCGCTTCCACTACGTCAAGGCCGGAACGGGCTCACCGGTGATCCTGCTCTCGCCCGGCGGCACCTCGGTCATCGGCTGGAAGGACCAGCTCGACGCCCTGGCCCGCGACCACACCGTGTACGTCGTCGACCTCCCCGGCCAGGGCTACACCCAGGTCAAGGACTCCGGCTTCGACTACGACCTGGACGCCATGGTCTCCGCCGTCGGCACGTTCATGGACACTGTGGGCGTCCGGCAGGCCGCCATGGCGGGCAACTCCTGGAGCGGCGGCTGGGCCCTCGCGTTCGCCCAGCGCCACCCCGGCCGCGTCACCAAACTGGCGCTGCTGGACGCCACCGGCCTGGACCTGCCGGGCACCTGGATGTGGGAAGCCCTGAAGATCCCCGTCGTCGGCGAGCTGGCCGTCAAGCTGTCCGCCGGCAAGTCCACCGTCCGCCGCCTGGCCGAGGGCATGATGGTCAACAAGTCACGCGTCACCGACCAGCTGCTGGACGAGTGGTGGGCACCGATGACCTTCCACGACAACATCCGCGCCACCTACCTGCTGGAACGCCGCCTCGACTGGGCACAGACCGAACGCGCCCTCCCCACCACCACGACCCCGACCCTGGTGGTGTGGGGCAGGCAGGACACCGTCCAGCCCGTCGACCGCGCCCACCGCTTCGCCGAACTGCTGCCCAACGAGCAACTTCAGATCCTGGACGGCTGCGGCCACGCCCCCCAACTGGACTGCCCCGACCCGGTCAGCCGCCACCTCCGAACCTTCTTCGCAGACTCGTGATCACAGCTGATGATCTGCGGGGGTGTGTCAATTTAACGGCTCTGTTCCGTAGTCGGTGGTGACGGTGCGTTCTCCTTATTGGAGGAGGATGCGGTGACGGAGG
>NZ_BMWB01000042.1 GCF_014651015.1 Streptomyces xantholiticus | reverse complement strand
CGCCTGCATAAACTACTCGCGGCCTGATCAACACGACCACGTGTTGCGACGATCCCTAGAAACCGCCTCCAGGAGGCCGGCCCCTTCCGTGTGCCCGAAGGGCTCGGGCGGTAGTGCCGCTCAGGCGGCCGTTGCCGCCTGACGCCTGGCCGGGGCCCAGCAGCGGATGATGTCACGTACGGAGACGACGCCGACCGGTCCGCCGTCGTCCATCACGATCAGGTGGCGGAAACCGCCGTGCGCCATTGCAGCGGCCGCCTCCTCCAGGGTCCAGGAAGGCGCGGCGAAGACGACGTCGGTGGTGGTGTGGGTGCCGGCGGTCTCCAGGTCGGGGTCCTGTCCCAGGCCGACCGAGTTCAGGATGTCCCGTTCGGTGAGGATGCCGAGGCTCGCGTCGGAGTCGAGGACCACTGCCGCGCCTACGCGGCGCGCGGCCATCAGCCGGGCCGCCTGGCGGAGTGTGTGTGCGGGTCCGATGGTGAGGACCACCGTGCTCATGGCGTCACGGACGAGCATAAATGGAGCCACCTCCTTGGTGATCGGCCTCTCGAGAACCGATTCACAAGTTCACAAGTGTGGGGACTCTCAGAGTTGCAGTCCTGCGGTGCGTCAGCAAGAGGGCGTGCGCGGACAACTGCATCAGCACGCACACCGTCGCACGCTCCGGCGCCGCCCCGGATGGATCCGCTCGGCCCGGTCAGTACCGCTGGTTGAGATACCCCAGCAGCTCGCGGTGGAGAAGCCCGTTCGAGGCTGCGGCGTTGCCGCTGTGCGGACCGTCCTGCCCGTCGAGGCCGGTGAACGAGCCGCCCGCCTCCTGGACCACGATCGCCGGAGCCGCCATGTCCCACAACGACAGCTCGGGCTCGGCGCAGATGTCCACGGACCCTTCGGCGACCATCATGTACGGCCAGAAGTCGCCGTACCCCCGGGTGCGCCAGACCGCCCGCGTCAGGTCCATGAACCCGTCGAGCCGGCCCTGGGCCTCCCAGCCGGTCAGTGACGAGTAGGCGAACGAGGCGTCCTGGATGCGCTCGACCCTCGAGACGTGCAGCCGGGTCGCCGAGGTGAGGCTGCGGCCCGTGTACGCGCCCGCCCCCTTCGCCGCCCACCAGCGCCGGCCCAGCGCCGGGGCGGAGACCACGCCCACCACCGGCTGGTAGCCGCCCTCGCCCGCCTCCATCAGCGAGATCAGCGTCGCCCACACCGGCACGCCGCGCACGTAGTTCTTGGTGCCGTCGATCGGGTCGACGACCCAGCGGCGCGGGCCCGTGCCCTCGATGCCGTACTCCTCGCCGATGATCGCGTCGCGCGGCCGTGCCCGTTGCAACTGCCCACGGATCAGCTCCTCCGCAGCCTTGTCCGCCTCGCTCACCGGAGTCATGTCGGGCTTCGTCTCGACCTTCAGGTCAAGAGCCTTGAACCTCTCCATGGTGGTGGCGTCGGCGGCGTCCGCGAGGACGTGGGCGAGGCGCAGATCATCGTGGTAGTCGGGCATGGCCGCCACTCTATCGGTGCAGGCCCGCTCCTTCCCGTGCGGCCGCCGCGGGCCCGGTGCGGGCCGGCCGGGCGCGCCTGCCGGGTCTCTTGACAGTGGAACGCGGCCCGTCAACTCTGTGACGGGAGTTGACCGGCCGGGGAGGCGACCGCCATGCCTGCAGCGCGCGAGTCACTGCTGAACGCCGCGCTCGCGGCACTTGGCGACCTGCCCTGGTCCGCAGTGCGGATGGTCGACGTCGCCGCTGCCGCGGGCGTCTCCCGGCAGACCCTCTACAACGAGTTCGGCAGCAAGGACGGCTTGGCCCGGGCCCTGGTGCGCCGCGAGGCCGACGCGTATCTGCGCGGGGTGGAACGGCTGATGGGGCAGAACGAGGGAACGGCCGACCGGCTCGTGTCCGTCGCCGAGTGGACGGTCGGTGAGGCGCGGACGAGGCCCGTGCTGCGTGCCCTGCTCACCGGCTGCTGGGGAGAGCGGATGCCGGTGCCGAGACAGCCCCGGAGCGGGGCCGTCCACTCCAAGGCGCCGGCGCAGCGCCGTGCCGACGCGAGGCTGCCCGTTCCTGCCGACCTCGTCGCCGCCGTGCGGGACCGCTCGCTGGTGGCTCTGCGCGGGCGGCGGCCGAGAGGCGGGCGCCCGGCGGACGGTGCGAGGGCCGACGAGACGGCCGACCTTTCGCAGCGCTGCGAGCTCGCGGTGCGGCTCGCGCTCTCCTGTGTCGTCGCGCCGGCCGGCGGAAGCGTCGCCCAGCTGGTACGGGCGGCGGTGGGCGACGACGTCACTGCGACGAGCCCGAGAGCTGCAGGCCGATGATTCCGACGATCACCAGCGTGATCGAGACGATCTTCAGGGCGGATACCAGGTCGTCGAGGAAGACCATGCCGTAGATGGCGGTGCCGGCGGCGCCGATCCCCGTCCAGACCGCATACGCAGGGCCCACGTCGAGCTTCTTCAGCGAGAGGGTCAGCAGCCCGAAGCTGCCCAGCGCGAACGCGGCGAAGGCGAGCGTCGGCCACAGCCGGGTGAAGCCGTGCGACAACTTGAGGCAGACGGCGAAGCCCGTTTCGAGAAGTCCCGCAACCACCACCAGCAGCCACGCCATTGGTCCTGGGCCTCCCGCGTAGTGACGACGACTGCCTGGTCCGGAACTGGTTCGACTTGGTGCGATTATGCACTTACCAGGCGTCGCGGGCGGCAAACACGGATGACTCAGTCGCCTTCGCGTCGCTCGCGGGTGGCCAACAGCCGCCGCAGCGAGTAGAGCCGTGCAGGATCGGCGTGGCCCTCGGCCACCCAGGTGTCCAGGGCGCAGTCCGGCTCGTCGTGACTGCAGGCCCTCGGACAGCCTTCCGTGCCGGGTTCCAGATCCTGGAAGGCGTGGATGACCCGGGACGGGTCCACGTGGTGCAGCCCGAAGGAGCGCACCCCCGGAGTGTCGATCACCCAGCCGCCCTGCTTGTCCGCGAGCGGCAGGGCGAGGGCCGAGGTCGTGGTGTGCCGACCGCGGCCGGTGACCGCGTTGACATGGCCGGTGATGCGCCGCTTCTCCTCCGGGACCAGGGCGTTCACCAGCGTCGTCTTGCCGACGCCGGAGTGCCCGACGAACGCGGTGGTCCGGCCGACCAGATACTCCCGGACCCGGTCCGCGGCCAGACCGTCGACGAACTCCTCGCGCGTGGTGACCACGTACGGGACGCCGAGTGACCCGTACATCTCCAGCAGTTCGTCCGGCGCCGCCAGATCCGACTTGGTCAGCACCAGAAGCGGCTCGAGACCGCCGTCGTAGGCGGCGACCAGACAGCGGTCGATCAGTCGCGGGCGCGGCTCGGGGTCGGCGAGGGCGGTGACGATGGCGAGCTGGTCGGCGTTGGCGACGACGACCCGCTCGAACGGATCGTCGTCGTCGGCCGTACGGCGCAGCACCGACGACCGGCCCTCGATGCGGACGATCCTCGCCAGGGTGTCCTTGGCCCCGGAGAGATCGCCCACGATGCCGACGCGGTCACCGACGACTGCCGCCTTGCGGCCCAGCTCACGGGCCTTCATCGCCATGATCACCCGGTCCTGGACCAGACACGTCAGCCGGCCGCGGTCGACGGTGAGGACCATCCCCTCTGAGGCGTCCTCGTGCTTGGGGCGGATGTTGGTCCTCGGCCGGTTGCCCTTGCGGTTCGGCCGGGACCGGATGTCGTCCTCGTCGGTGTGCTTGCCGTAGCGGCGCATGGTGTCAGGCCCCGAGCATTTCGGCCCACATCCGCGGGAAGTCGGGCAGCGTCTTGGCCGTCGTGGCCACGTTCTCGATCTGCACGTCCTTCACCGCGAGGCCGATCACCGAGCCCGCCGTCGCCATCCGGTGGTCGTCGTACGTGCGGAAGACGCCGCCGTGCAGCGGGCGGGGGCGGATGTGGAGGCCGTCCTCCGTCTCGGTTACGTCACCGCCGAGCTCGTTGATCTCCTTGGTGAGGGCCGCCAGCCGGTCCGTCTCGTGCAGCCGCAGATGTGCCACACCGCGCAGCGTCGAGGGGGAGTCGGCGAGCGCCGCGACCGCCGCGATGCCCGGGGTCAGCTCACCGACCTCGCCGAGGTCCACGTCGATGCCGTGGATGCGTCCGCTGCCGGTGAAGACCAGCGCCGTACCGTTCGTCGTCGTCGTCAGCTCGCAGGAACCGCCCATCTCGGTGAAGATCTCACGCAGCGCGTCACCGGGTTGGGTGGTGCGCTCGGGCCAGTCGGGGATCGTCACCCGGCCGCCGGTCACCAGTGCCGCGGCCAGGAACGGCTGGGCGTTCGACAGGTCGGGCTCGATGGTGAGGTCGCGGCCCAGCAGCGCACTGTGCGACACCCGCCAGACATCGGGCTCGCCGCCGGTCTCCGGCTCGTCGACCTGTGCGCCGACGGCACGCAGCATGTCCACCGTCATCCGGATGTGCGGCATGGACGGCAGCCGGCCCCCGACGTGCCGGACCTCGACGCCCTGGTTGAAACGCGGGGCGGACAGCAGCAGCGCGGAGACGAACTGGGACGACGAGGAGGCGTCGATCCGCACCGGGCCGCCTTCCAGGGCGCCACCGCCGTGCACGGTCATCGGCAGGGAGCCGCGGCCGTCGTCGTCGATCCGGGCACCGAGGGCGCGCAGCGCGTCGATGACGCCGTTCAGGGGGCGCTCGTACGACCGCGGATCGCCGTCGAAGCGGATCGGGCCGTCGGCGAGCGTGGCGACCGGCGGCAGGAAGCGCATCACCGTGCCGGCGTTTCCGACGTCGACGGTCGCCGGGCCGTGCAGGCCGGAGGGAATGACGCGCCAGGCCTCGCCCGCGCCCGCGGCGGCCTTGTCGGCCGAGCCGCCGGCGGTGCTGGAGGAGACGGTCTCCTCGATGCCCACGCCCATGGCCTGCAGTGCGGCGGACATCAGCAGGGTGTCGCGCGAGCGCAGCGGGCGGCGCAGCCAGCCGGGCTCGGAGGCGAGCGCCGCCAGGACCAGCGCGCGGTTCGTGACGGATTTCGAACCGGGCACGGTGACCGTCGCTTCGACGGCTCCGGTCGCGAGCGGGGCGGGCCAAAGGGCGGGATGCACGGAGCTTTCGGTCATGGCCAACACTTTAGTGGCTCCGCCCGGGACCAGATCTTGATCGAGCCGCGCGACCCGGGCGGGAAACGGAGTCGGGGCCGGCGGCGCCCGGTCTCAGAGACCCAGCAGCCAGCGGCCGCCGCCGATCAGCGAGCAGAGCGACACCGCGTGGAAGAAGAACAGCCAGATCGCCGGGGGCACATGGGTGAGTCTGGCCAGTTGGTCGGCGTCCGAGTCCGGAGCTCCGCCGTAGCGCCGCTTGGACTGCAGCTCGAAGACCGGCCGTACTCCGCCCAGCAGCATGAACCAGACGGCCGTGTACGCGAAGACGGCCTGCACACCGGGTTCCGTCAGCCACGAGACCAGGAGGAAGGCCGCGCCGGTGACCGTCACCGTGAGTACCCCGTACGCGTTGCGCACCATGACCAGCAGCGCCAGCAGCAGCGCCGTCGCCAGCCACAGCAGCAGCGTGATGTGGTGCGCCGCGAGCAGCCAGGCACCGCCCAGACCGAGCAGTGGGGCGGCGGTGTAGCCCGCGGCGGCCGTGAGGATCATCCCGAGGCCGGTCGGCTTGCCGCGGCTGACGGTCAGCCCGCTGGTGTCCGAGTGGAGCCGGATGCTGTGCAGTTGGCGGCCCGTGAGCAGGGCGACGAGACCGTGGCCGCCCTCGTGGGCGATCGTGACGGCGTTACGGGTCAGCTGCCAGAGGAAGTTCGGCATGACGGCGGCGAGCGACACCAGACCGGTGACGGCGACGAGCCACGGCTCGGGAGCGGTCTGGGTGCCGAAGACGCGGTCCCACAGGTCGGTGAGCGATGCGCTCGCTGCGCTGGCGTGTGTGATGACCATTTCGCGGGCGGCTCCCTCGGACGGCGTACGGAAGTGGCAGTGTGGCACTTATGTGCGGACGGTATGCAGCGAGTCGGAGGCCCGAGGACCTCGTGAGGCTCTTCGAGGTCGAGAAGTGGGAGCCGGAGGAGAGCTTGGCGCCCGACTGGAACGTGGCGCCCACCAAGGAGGTCTACGCGGTTCTCGAGCGTCCTGTGAAGGACGCCCGCGACGGCGCTCCGGTTCGCCAGATGCGCAAGCTGAAGTGGGGGCTCGTGCCGTCCTGGGCGAAGACGCCGGAGGGCGGCGCCCGGATGATCAACGCACGGGCGGAGACGGTGCACGAGAAGCCCTCCTTCCGCCGGCCCTTCCTCGCCCGCCGCTGCATCCTTCCCGCCGACGGCTATTACGAGTGGGTGACCGGCCCCGGCGAGCGCGAACTCGAGGTGGAGGGGAAGAAGAAGCGGCCGCGGAAGCAGCCGTACTTCGTGACGCCCGCGGACGGGTCGGTGTTCGCGATGGCCGGCCTGTACGAGTTCTGGCGCGACCGCACGCTGCCGGACGACCATCCGCAGGCGTGGTGGGTCACCTGCTCCGTGATCACGACGGAGGCGGAGACGGGGCCGCTGGGCGTGGCACCGGCACAAGGGCCGCGGACCCTGTCGGACATCCACCCCCGGATGCCGCTGATGCTGACCCCGGACCGGTGGGACACGTGGCTGGACCCGTCCCGCACCGCCCCCGACGACCTGCGGCCGTTGCTGGAGCCGCCGCCGGGAGGGCTCATGCGGGCGTACGCGGTGACGACTGCGGTGAGCAATGTGCGGAACAACGGGGCGGAGCTTCTGGAGGAACTGGCGGGGCCGGAGGAGGCGACGCTGTTCTGACGGGGGTGCGTCCGGCGCCTGCGGCGGGCCGGTTCCCCTCCCCTCGTCCCTTCCCGGAACCGGGGCACCGGCCCGGGCCCCCTTCCGGGGTCCCTGGGAACCCACCACCCGTACCCCCGCCTCGAACGCCGACAAGGCTGCGTATCCGGCTTGCGCGGCGTATCGGGGAGGCTTCGCGCAGCGGGGCGGTGGGCGGAGGAGGATGGGGGGATGGATTCGAAAGAGATCGTTCCGGTCGGAGCCGGCGGCGACGCCCGCGTCACCTGGTTCGACGCCGGGCGTCCGCACCACACGCTCGTCCTCGGCCACGGCGCCGGGGGCGGCATCGAGGCGCGGGATCTGCAGGCGATCGCCCGCGCCCTGCCCGCGCACGGCGTCACGGTCGCCCTCGTCGAGCAGCCCTGGCGCGTCGCGGGCAAGAAGGTCGCCCCCGCACCCCGGACCCTGGACGCCGCCTGGCGTGACCTCTGGCCGGCGCTCACGAAGAGGGGGCTCCCGGTCGTCGCGGGCGGCCGTAGCGCCGGCGCGCGCGTGGCCTGCCGGACCGCTGCCGAGCTCGGCGCGGCCGGCGTGCTCGCGCTGAGCTTCCCGCTGCACCCGCCGGGCCGGCCGGAGAGGTCACGGGCCAACGAGCTCCTCGGATCCGGCGTGCCGACTCTCGTCGTGCAGGGCGGCAGCGACCCGTTCGGCAGGCCGGAGGAGTTCCCCGAGGGGTCGTACGAGCTGGTGCAAGTGGCGCACGGCGACCACGGCTTCGCCGTGCCGAAGCGTGCCGGGATCGCGGAGGAGGAGACCCTCCTCACCATCACGGACGCCGTGACGAAGTGGATGGCCTCGCTGCGGGAATGAGACCGCGGGCCGGGCTGTTGTGGCGGGTGTCAGTACAGAGCATGGAGTAGGGAGTCCGCCGCATGGGTACGACCTTCTGCCCGACAGCCGACCGCACCGACGGGCTGGACTGGACGGTGCTGTCGCAGGGCAAGAGCGGCCCGGTTCCCGCGGCGGGTGACGGGAATCGGCAGGGCCCGGCGCATCATGGTCGACTATTCTCCGATTCGAGCGGGTCGGCATTCGGCCCCGCCACAGCGTTGGAGGAGGTGGGTCCGGTCACTGGGACCGACGACGGTCAGGCGCAGAAGTCCGAGGAGACGGCTGCCGAGCGCAATGCCCGCTTCGAGCGGGACGCCCTCGGCTACCTGGACCAGATGTACTCGGCCGCGCTGCGCATGACGCGCAATCCCGCCGATGCCGAGGATCTTGTGCAGGAGACGTACGCGAAGGCGTACGGGTCCTTCCACCAGTTCCGTGAGGGCACCAACCTCAAGGCGTGGATGTACCGGATCCTCACGAACACCTTCATCAACTCCTACCGCAAGAAGCAGCGCGAGCCCCAGCGCAGCGCGGCGGAGGAGATCGAGGACTGGCAGCTCGCGCGCGCCGAGTCGCACATGTCGACCGGACTGCGCTCCGCGGAGTCGCAGGCCCTCGACCATCTGCCTGACTCGGACGTCAAGGAGGCCCTGCAGGCGATCCCCGAGGAGTTCCGGATCGCGGTCTATCTCGCGGACGTAGAGGGCTTTGCGTACAAGGAGATCGCGGACATCATGGGAACACCCATCGGTACGGTGATGTCCCGCCTGCACCGCGGCCGCCGCCAGCTGCGCGGCATGCTCGAGGACTATGCCCGCGAGCGCGGGCTCGTCCCGGCCGGTGCGGGGGAGTCGAACGACGCGAAAGGCTCGGGCTCATGAGCTGCGGAGAGCCGCACGAGACGGACTGCTCAGAGGTCCTGGACCATCTCTACGAGTTCCTCGATCACGAGATGCCCGACAGTGACTGCACCAAGTTCGAGGTGCACTTCGAGGAGTGCTCCCCGTGCCTGGAGAAGTACGGCCTGGAGCAAGCGGTGAAGAAGCTGGTCAAGCGGTGCTGCGGGCAGGACGACGTGCCCAGCGACCTGCGGGCCAAGGTCATGGGGCGGATCGATCTGATCCGCTCCGGGCAGGCCATTCCCGACAAGGACGTGGCGACCGCCCAGGAGTAGGGTCGCCGGCCGTCCCTGCGGGTGACCACCGGTCCGCGCATCAAAGGTGCGCCGCGACATCGCGGCGCACCTTCCGCGTTCGGTCGGGGTGTCACCCGTACGTGCGAATAGTCGGCGTACTCCTTCCTCGCCCTTCATGACTCGCTAGCGTGGCGCTGCTTCAGGCGGGTTACGAGGAGGGTGCGGGGAAGTGACGGCCATACCGACGGCGGCGCGCGTCTACATCCTCGCCGTGGTCCTGTGCGCCGCCGCAGCAGCCGGCCCTGTCGTCGCCGTCACGCCTCTCGCTGCGATCACCGGCGCCGTGCCCTGGCCGAGCATGCTGCTGCTCGCGGTCCTGTACGCCGGGTGCGAGCTTCCCGCGCGGTACCGCCGTGCCGGTGAGCCGGTCCGGGTCGGGGCGGGAACGTTCCTCCCGGTGCTGCTGGCCGCCGCCTTTCTGCTGCCGCCCACCGCTGCCGCGCTGGTGGCGGTGCCCGGGGCGCTGCTCGGGCGGGTGGACGGTCCGCCGGCCGGGGTCCGGCGGATCTGGCGAGCGGCCCGGCTGGCCCTCGCCACCTGGGCGGCCGCCCACACGTATCTGCTGCTGGACGGTGAACGGACGCCCGTCGCACCGGACTTCCCGTACGCGCTGGTGCCGGCGCTGGCCGGGGCGCTCGCCTTCTTTCTGGTGCTGACCGTCCTCGACGCCGGTGTCCGCGCCACCGCGGAGGGGGTGCTCCCCCTGGCCGGGCCGGGGGCGTCGACACCCACGCCGGGCTCCGCCTCACCGGCTCCCCACTGTGTGCACGGGCTGGCCGGGCTGATGACGGCGGTGCTGTGGGGCAGCCCGTACGGGCCGCTGTCCGCGCTGTTCGTGCTGCTGCCGATGTACCTCTCCTGCTGGGTCTTCGCCCAGTACCACCGCGAGCGGGCAGCGCACCAGGCGACGATCCGGGCACTGGTGCAGGCCGTCGACATCAAGGACCGGTACACACGCGGGCACAGCGAACGCGTCGGCCGGGCCTCGGTGCTGATCGCCCGGGAGCTGAGCATGGCGGAGGAGCGCCTGGAGATCGTCCGGTTCGCCGGGATCCTGCACGACGTGGGCAAGCTCGGGGTGCCGACGAGGGTGCTGCGCAAGGAGGGGCCGCTGACACCCGAGGAGCGGCGGGTGATCGAGCTGCATCCCGAGTACGGCCACGAGATGGTGCGCGGCATCGGGTTCCTGGGGGAGGCCCGGGCCGCGATCCTGCACCACCACGAACGCATGGACGGCAGCGGATACCCGTACGGGCTGGCGGGCACCCAGATCCCCGAGTTCGCCCGGGTCGTGGCGGTGGCGGACGCGTTCGACGCGATGACGTCCACCCGCTCCTACCGGCGTGCCCGGCCGGTGCGGGTCGCCCTCGAGGAGCTGGAGCGGTGCGCGGGCACACAGTTCGATCCGCGGATGGTGCGGGCCCTGGTGCGCGCGCTGGAACGGCACGGCTGGCAGACAGCGGTGACCTCGGACGAGACGGCGGTGCCGCTGGGCCCGCCACGGCCGACCGAGGCACCGGGGAGTGGGGCTTCCCATCAGTTACGGACAGGGTGACCGCTCCGCGCCGGTGGAGTCGCACGGCGCCCGGGCGCGCCGGCCCTCGGGCGTCGTCCGTGCCGTCCACGTGGCCGCAGTCGCCGTGACCGTGGCCGCCCTGACGTGGGTGGTGGCCCACGGTGTGGCACAGCCCGGGAACGCCCTCGCCTTCGGTGTGTTCATCGCGGTCGGGGAGCTCGCCCGGTGGTGGGCAGTGCCGGGGGAGAGGGAGCCCGCGCCGCTGGGGGCCGCGGGCGCGCTGGCGTACGCCCTGCTCGGCGAGTGTGCCGGGGAGCCGACCGGGCACGGCGCGTTCCAGGTCGTGGCCGTGGTCGTCGCCGGCGCCCTCGTCGGAGCCGTGCCGCACGTCGCGCGGGGCCAGGGTCCCGCGCTCGACCATGTGGCGCGGCGGGTGCTGACCGTCGGATTCGCCGCGGTGTGCTTCCAACCGCTCCACGTCTCCGGTGAGTTGGACCTGCGCCTCGGCCAGGGCCCCGGCTACGCCCTCTTCCTGCTGGTGCTGCTGGTGCTGACCGCCCTCTGCGACGCCGTGCTGGCCGCCGCCCTGCTGCGCGCCCGCACCGGCCACCCCTTCCGGCCGCTGCTGCGCGACGAGCTGCGGGCACTGCTGGGCATCGGCTCCGCCGTCTGCGCCACGGGTGCGGTCATGGCCCTCGCCGTGGCCGTCGCCGGGCTGTGGGCGCTGCCGGTGTTCTGCATACCGCTGCTGCTGACCCAGTTGTCGTTCCGGCGGTACGCGGCCGTGCGGGCCACCTACCGCCAGACGATCGCCTCCCTGGCGCGCGCCACCGAGGTCGCCGGCTACACCCGGCCCGGCCACGCCCACCGGGTGGCGGCGCTCAGCATGGCCGTCGGGCGCGAGATGGGACTGTGCGGCCCCGATCTGACCTTGCTGGAGCACGCGGCGCTGATGCACGACATCGGGCAGCTGTCCCTCGTCGACCCGGTACCGGAGGGCGCCACCTCCTCGCTCCCGGCCGCCGAGCAGCGCCGGATCGCGCTGCTCGGCGGGGCGGTGGTCCGGCAGACCGGGGTGCCCGCGGCCGTCGCCGTCGTCGTGGAGCAGCAGGCCGACCCGTACCGGGACCAGCCGCTCGCGGCCAGGATCGTCCGCGTCGCCAACGCATACGACGACCTGGCCGGGGGAAGCGGAGCAGGAGCGGGCGGAGCTCTGACCGCGCTGGAGAGGCTACGGCTGGGCACGGGGTGCGACTACCAGCCCGAGGTGGTCGAAGCCTTGGCCAGAGTCCTCAAAAGAGTGCTTGTCTGAGGCGGTCTGACCCTTGTCCTAGCGGGGTAACCCATGGGTAATGAGCGAGCCTGCGACCGGGCATGGTTGGATGCGAAAGAAGGCAGAAGCAGTAACACAGTCATGCGTCCGGGCAGTGACCCGAGCGACCGGCAGGCGGGAATCGTGAGGATCTTCGGGAAGGTACGGCATCGGCCCTCCGCCTCGTGGCGGCAGGCCACGGACCGCGCGTTCACGCTGATCGGCGACGGCCGGTACGAGGACGCGGGCGCACTGCTGACCAGAGCGGCCGACATGGAGCCGTGGCTCTCGGAGTCGTGGTTCAACCTGGCGCTGCTGCACAAGTTCCGGCACGACTGGGAGCAGGCGCGCGCCGCCGGGCTGCGGGCGGTCGCCCTGCTGGACAAGGAGAGCGGCGCGCCCGACTGGTGGAACGTCGGCATCGCCGCCACCGCCCTCCAGGACTGGCCGCTGGCCCGCCGCGCCTGGCAGGCGTACGGCCTGAAGGTCCCGGGGGCGGCCGTGTCGAACGGCGAGCCGGTCGGCATGGATCTGGGCAGCGCCGCCGTGCGGCTCTCGCCGGAGGGTGAGGCCGAGGTGGTGTGGGGCCGCAGGCTCGACCCGGCGCGGATGGAGGTGCTGTCCATTCCACTGCCGTCGTCCGGGCGCCGCTGGGGCGAGGTCGTGCTGCACGACGGCGTCCCGAACGGCGAGCGCACCACCACGGCGGGTCCGGCCTTCCCGGTCTTCGACGAGATCGAGCTCTGGGCCCCCTCTCCCGTCCCGACCTGGGTGGTCCTGCTGGAGGCGGCGACGGAGGCCGACCGGGACGCCCTGGAGCGGCTGGCGGCGGACGCCGGGTTCGCCGCGGAGGACTGGTCGTCCTCCGTGCGGCTGCTGTGCCGGTCCTGTTCTGAGGGGAGCATGCCCAGCGCGGAGGGCGAGGGCGAGCACCTCGATCCGCACGACCACAGTGAGCCGGGTCACCCCGGACCGCTGGGGCACCGGACGGGCGGGGACCTCTGGTCGCCGGAGCGCGAGTGCGGCATAGCTGCGCCCGCCGGTCTGGTTCGGGGCCTGCTGGACGGTTGGGTGGCGGACAGCCCGGACTCCCGTGAGTGGCGGGATCTCGAGGAAGTCTGCTGACGTCTGCCGCGTAGGCTGTACGGACACTCAAGTGACCAGGCATCGGGCCGGGGATCGGGTACTGAGAAGGGCGCAGAGGCTGACATGGCGTCGCAGCAGTCGCAGCACGAGACGGACGAGCAGGTGAACGACGGTTTCGTCGTGGACACGGCGAACTGCGAGGAGCGCGAGCGGGCATACCGCGAGCGCGGCACCTCGCGTCCGATCACGGTCGTCGGGAACCCGGTGCTCCACAAGGAGTGCAAGGACGTCACGGAGTTCGACGACAAGCTCGCGGCGCTGATCGACGACATGTTCGCGAGCCAGCGGACGGCCGAGGGCGTGGGCCTGGCCGCCAACCAGATCGGTGTGGACCTGAAGGTCTTCGTCTACGACTGCCCGGACGACGACGGTGTGCGTCATGTCGGCGTCGTCTGCAACCCCGTCCTCGAGGAGCTGGCGCCCGAGCAGCGCGTCCTCGACGACTCCAACGAGGGCTGCCTGTCGGTCCCGACGGCGTATGCGTCGCTTGCCCGCCCGGACTACGCGGTGGTGCGCGGCCAGGACGCGCAGGGCAACCCGATCAAGGTGCGCGGCACCGGCTACTTCGCCCGCTGCCTGCAGCACGAGACGGACCACCTGTACGGGTACCTGTACATCGACCGGCTCTCCAAGCGCGAACGCAAGGACGCGCTGAAGCAGATGGCAGAGGGCACTCCGCGCTATCCGGTCGTCGCCAACGACTGACGTCCGCGATCCATGCGCACGGCCCCGCTCGCCGCGAGCGGGGCCGCTGTTGTTCGCCGTGGCGTCATTGGGCCGACAAATGGTGCCCGCCCGGGCGTGGTTGACGCGCGTTGACCGGCCCGCCAGTCTCGTGGTTGCACCGTCCCCATGGGTATGGAGGCCCGATGTTCGGACGCACCGCACGACTACTGCTCTCTCTTGTCATGCTCATGGTTGCCAGGGCTGGTCGGGGTCGTGGCGACCGCCGGAACCGCCCAGGCCGACGACTGCTACACCTGGTCCCGCACGCTGTCCCAGGGCTCCTCGGGATCCGATGTCACCCAGCTCCAGATCCGCGTCGGCGGATATCCCGGCTACGGCGGCGTCCTCGCCGTCGACGGACAGTACGGCCCCGCCACCGCGGCCGCGGTCAAGCGCTTCCAGGCCGCCTACGGTCTGACCGCGGACGGTGTGGCCGGCTCCGCCACGTTCAGCAGGATCTACGCCCTCCAGGACAGCGACTGCACGCCCGCTCACTTCAGCTACGCCGAACTCAACGACTGCAACTCCACATGGTCGGGCGGCGCGGTGAGCGCGGAGACCGCCAGGGCAAACGCCCTGCGCACCATGTGGAAGCTGGAGGCGATGCGCCACGCGCTCGGCGACCAGCCCATCACCGTCACCAGCGGCTTCCGTTCCTACTCCTGCAACAGCGCGGTGGGGGGCGCCTCCAACAGCCGCCATCTGTACGGCGACGCCGCCGACCTCGGCGCCGGACCCCACTCGCTGTGCAAGCTGGCCCAGCAGGCGCGCAACCACGGGTTCAACGGCATCCTCGGCCCCGGCTACCCGGGCCACAACGACCACACCCACGTCGACCACCGCAGCAGCCGTTACTGGTCGGCACCGAGCTGCGGCATCTGAACCGACGCGGCCCGCACCTCCCCGGAGAGGTGCGGGCCGCATCGTGCCGGGGCCACGGCTCAGAAGTCGTCGTCGAAGGCCACCGATCCCTCCACGGCCACCTGGTAGGCGGACGGACGGCGCTCGAAGAAGTTCGTCAGCTCCTGGACGCCCTGGAGTTCCAGATACGAGAAGGGGTTCTGCGAGCCGTACACCGGGGCGAAGCCGAGTCGGGTGAGCCGCTGGTCGGCGACGCACTGGAGGTACTCGCGCATCGACTCGGTGTTCATGCCGGGCAGGCCGGCACCGCACAGGTCCCGGCCGAACTGCAGCTCGGCCTCGACGGCCTCCTCCAGCATGTCGGTGACCTGTCGGCGCAGTTCGTCGTCGAAGAGGTCCGGCTCCTCCTTGCGGACGGTGTCCACGACCTCGAAGGCGAAGTTCATGTGCATCGTCTCGTCCCGGAAGACCCAGTTGGTTCCGGTGGCCAGGCCGTGCAGCAGGCCGCGGGAGCGGAACCAGTAGACGTAGGCGAAGGCCCCGTAGAAGAACAGGCCCTCGATGCAGGCCGCGAAGCAGACCAGATTGAGCAGGAAGCGGCGGCGGTCGGCCTTGGTCTCCAGCCGGTCGATCTTCTCCACCGAATCCATCCAGCGGAAGCAGAACTGCGCCTTCTCGCGGATCGACGGGATGTTCTCGACGGCCGCGAACGCCGCCGCGCGGTCGTCCGGGTCGGGCAGATAGGTGTCCAGCAGCGTCAGATAGAACTGGACGTGCACGGCTTCCTCGAACAGCTGACGCGACAGATACAGCCGCGCCTCGGGGGAGTTGATGTGCTTGTAGAGGGTGAGCACCAGGTTGTTCGCCACGATCGAGTCGCCCGTCGCGAAGAACGCGACCAGCCGGCCGATCAGATGCTGCTCGCCGGGCGAGAGCTTGGCCAGGTCGGCGACGTCGGAGTGGAGGTCGACCTCCTCGACGTGCCAGGTGTTCTTGATGGCGTCCCGGTAGCGCTCGTAGAAGGCCGGGTAGCGCATGGGCCGGAGGGTCAGTTCGAAGCCCGCATCGAGCAGGTTCTTCTCGGATGCGGTGGGGTCGGTGGAGCTCATTACTGGCAGGCCTCGCAGGACTCGGGGTTCTCCAGGGAGCAGGCGACGGCCTCTTCGGTGCTCGCCTGTACGGGGACGGGAACGGTCGCGGACGCGGCGCGCGCGATGCGGGTCGCCGGGCGCGAGCGCAGGTAGTACGTCGTCTTCAGACCCCGCTTCCAGGCGTAGGCGTACATCGAGCTGAGCTTGCCGATGGTGGGCGTCTCGAGGAAGAGGTTCAGTGACTGGCTCTGGTCCAGGAACGGCGTACGGGCCGCCGCCATGTCGATCAGACCGCGCTGCGGGATCTCCCAGGCCGTGCGGTACAGCGCCCGCACCTCGGCCGGGACCCAGCCGAAGCCCTGCACGGAGCCGTTCGCCTCGCGCAGTGCCTCGCGGGTCTGCGCGTCCCACACGCCGAGCCGCTTCAGCTCGTCCACCAGGTAGGAGTTGACCTGGAGGAACTCACCGCTGAGGGTCTCGCGCTTGAAGAGGTTGGAGACCTGCGGCTCGATGCACTCGTACACGCCGGCGATCGAGGCGATCGTCGCGGTCGGTGCGATGGCGAGCAGCAGGGAGTTGCGCATGCCGACGGAGGCGATCCGGGCGCGCAGCGCCTCCCAGCGCTCGGGCCAGGTGAGTGCGACGCCGTAGTGGTCCGGGTGCAGCACACCGCGGGCAGCGCGGGTCTCGGACCAGGCCGGCAGGGGGCCGCTGCGCTCGGCGAGGTCGCAGGAAGCCTCGTAGGCCGCCAGCATGATCCGCTCGGCGATCCGGGTCGACAGGGCCTTCGCCTCCGTCGAGTCGAAGGGGAGCCGAAGTTTGAAGAACACGTCCTGCAGGCCCATCGCGCCCAGGCCCACGGGGCGCCACCTGGCGTTGGACCGGCCGGCCTGCTCGGTCGGGTAGAAGTTGATGTCGACGACCCGGTCGAGGAACGTCACCGCCGTGCGGACGGTCTCGTCCAGACGGTCCCAGTCGACGTCACCGCCGGTGACGAAGGCACCCAGATTGACCGAGCCGAGGTTGCACACGGCGGTCTCGCCGTCGTTGGTGACCTCCAGGATCTCGGTGCACAGATTCGACGAGTGCACGACCCGGCCCGGCTCCGCGGTCTGGTTGGCGGTGCGGTTGGCGGCGTCCTTGAACGTCATCCAGCCGTTGCCGGTCTGCGCGAGGGTGCGCATCATCCGGCCGTACAGCTCGCGAGCCGGGACGGTCTTGCGGGCGAGACCCGCCGCCTCGGCCCGGCGGTAGGCGGCGTCGAACTCCTCGCCCCACAGGTCGACCAGTTCGGGCACGTCGACCGGGGAGAACAGCGACCACTCGCTGTCCGCCTCGACGCGGCGCATGAACTCGTCGGGGATCCAGTGCGCCAGGTTCAGGTTGTGCGTCCGGCGGGCGTCCTCGCCGGTGTTGTCGCGCAGCTCCAGGAACTCCTCGATGTCCGCGTGCCAGGTCTCCAGGTAGATCGCGGCGGCGCCCTTGCGCCGGCCGCCCTGGTTCACCGCGGCGACCGAGGCATCGAGGGTCTTCAGGAACGGGACGATTCCGTTGGAGTGCCCGTTGGTGCCGCGGATCAGTGAACCGCGGGCGCGGATGCGGGAGTACGAGAGGCCGATGCCGCCGGCGTGCTTGGACAGGCGCGCGACCTGGTGGTAGCGGTCGTAGATCGAGTCGAGTTCGTCCAGTGGCGAGTCCAGCAGATAGCAGGACGACATCTGCGGGTGGCGGGTGCCGGAGTTGAACAGGGTGGGGGAGGAGGGCAGGTAGTCGAGCCGGCTCATCAGCGCGTACAGTGCCGCGACCTCGTCGACCGACCGGGTGGTGTCGTCGTGGGCGAGACCGGACGCGACGCGCAGCATGAAGTGCTGGGGCGTCTCGGTCACCTGGCGGGTGATCGGGTGGCGCAGCAGATAGCGGCTGTAGAGGGTGCGCAGACCGAAGTAGCCGAAGCGGTCGTCCGCCCCGAGGTCGATCAGCCCGTCGAGCCGCTGCCTGTGCAGCGCGACGAACGAGGCCGTGCGGTCGGCGATCAGGCCCTCGCGGTGGCCGACGGCGACCGAGGCGGAGAAGGACACCGCGCCCTGCCCCGCGGCCTCTTCCGCGATCGTGCGGGTCAGCAGACGTGCCGCGAGCCTGGAGTAGGCGGGGTCCTCGGAGATGAGTCCCGCGGCGGCGTCGGTGGCGAGGGAGCGCAGTTCGGCCTCGTCGGACCCGGCGTGCCGGCCGCGCAGGGCGGCGGCGGCGACCCGGCCCGGGTCGGTGTCGGCCAGATCGGCCGTGAGGTCAGTCAGGAGCCGCAGCAACGCGGTCCCGGGGCCGTCGTTCTCCGTTGCTGAAACGGGATCGGCTGGCGCGATGGTCATGTGGTGCTCTCCCTCGCTCGGCGCGGGTCCGGCGGGAGGAGGGGAGGGCCGTGCGACGCGTACCTGAGCAGCACGGTGCACGGCGTCCACCGGCCCAACCGCGAGGCCCGGACGTCTGGGCACCCGGATCGGTCGAACCGGATGCACCGTCGGCAGGTCCTCGGACTTGAAACGGGTACGGCGAAGCGCACCGAATCACACCGTTGCGGGACAGTTCCGGATTCGCACCGGATTCCCCTGCGTCGACAGCGAGATGAGCATACATGTGGGGGCGGTTGGGTGCGCCACCCACCACATGTTGTGTCGGGAGGTCTACTGCAGCTCCAGCGCGTACGTCAGCAGCGGGACGGCCGGGATCGGTGACCAGTCCCGGTCCGGGGTGCGTACGAAGCCCAGCCGGCCGTAGATGCGGTGCGCCGCGTACATCATGGTCTGCGTCGACAGCACCAGCCGTACGCACCCCTCGGTGGCCCGCGCCCGTTCCACGCAGGTGCGCACCAGCGCCTCGCCGGCGCCGCGGCCGCGCGCCTCGGCGTCCACGGCGAGCATCCGGAACTCGGCCTCGCCGGGTTCCGCGATGTCGGCGAACGGCCCGCCGTCCGGGACGAACGCCACCCCGCCGAGCAGCGTGCCCTGTTCGTCGACGGCGACGTACACCTCGGCCCGCGCGTCCCGGCTCGCGACGTCGCGGAGCACCTCGAGGTACGGGTCCTCCTCGCCGAAGTCCAGCACCCCGCCGTCGAGATACGCGCGCGCGGTCAGCTCGCCGAGTGCCGTGTGCTCCTCGGGTTCGATTCTCCGGATCGTGACGTCCATGCCCCGCAGTCTGCATCAGCCCACGGCGAAGGGCCGCCGCATTTTCCTCGACGGGAGGTGCCCCGTACGGGAGATGCGACGGCCCTTGCGAGGCGATCGGTCAGTGACCGCCGGGCGCGCCCGCCGTGACGGGCGGGAGTTCGACCTTGACGCCGGGGTCGCCCGCGTCCGCGGTGTAGTCGGACGGGCTGGTCTCGTCGATGCCGTCGGGGGCCTTGGCCGCCCGCAGGACGAAGGTGAGGACGACGGTCACCACGACGTTCAGCACGAACGCGGTGAGACCGATGTAGCCGATCTCGCCGATCCCCGGGATCTCCGCGGACGAGCCGCCGAAGTGCTTCTGGGTCGGGCTGGCGACGCCGTACGCGGCGGCGGTGCCGTAGATCATGCCGACCGCCCAGCCGGCGATGAGCGCCCATCGGTGGAACCAGCGGGTGAACAGGCCTCCTACCAGCGCCGGGAAGGTCTGCAGAATCCAGATGCCGCCGAGCAGCTGGAAGTTGATCGCGACGGTCTTGTCCATGGTGAGGACGAAGACCAGCGCGCCGACCTTCACCAGCAGCGAGACCAGCTTGGAGACCTTGGTCTCCTGCGCCGGCGTCGCGTCGGGCTTGAGGAAGTCCTTGTAGATGTTGCGGGTGAACAGGTTCGCCGCGGCGATCGACATGATGGCCGCCGGGACCAGTGCGCCGATGCCGATGGCGGCGAAGGCGACGCCCGCGAACCAGTCCGGGAACATGTTCTCGAACAGCTGTGGGATGGCCAGCTGACCGTTGCTCACCTTGACGCCGGCCGCGATCGCCATGAAGCCGAGCAGTGCCAGCAGGCCCAGCATCAGCGAGTAGAGCGGCAGGATCGTGGTGTTGCGGCGGATCACCTCACGGCTGCGTGAGGAGAGCGTGGCCGTGATGGAGTGCGGGTACATGAAGAGCGCCAGGGCCGAGCCCAGTGCCAGCGTGGCATAGCCCCACTGGCCCATCTCGCCGGGCACCAGGGCGCCGACGGGCTTGTCCGTGGCCGGGTTGATCTGCGAGAACTTCTCGCCGGCGGCGGCGAAGATCTCGTCGAAGCCACCGAGCTTGATCGGGATGTAGACGATCGCCACCGCGATGACGATGTAGATCAGGGTGTCCTTGACGAAGGCGATCAGCGCCGGCGCGCGCAGTCCGGAGGAGTACGTGTAGGCCGCGAGCACACCGAAGGCGATCAGCAGCGGCAGGTCCTTGATGAACCAGTTGGTGTTCTCGCCGCCGCCGACGCCCATGACGTCGAGCACGGCCTGGATGCCGACCAGCTGGAGCGCGATGTACGGCATCGTGGCGAGGAGGCCGGTGAAGGCGACCGCCAGGGACAGCCCCTTGGAACCGAAACGCCCGCGGACGAAGTCGGCGGTCGTCACGTACCCGTGCTTGTGCGACACCGACCACAGCCGCGGCAGGAAGGTGAAGATCAGCGGGTAGACGAGGATCGTGTACGGGACGGCGAAGAAGCCCGCCGCACCCGCAGCGTAGATGGCCGCCGGAACCGCGACGAACGTGTAAGCGGTGTACAGGTCGCCGCCGAGCAGGAACCATGTGACCCAGGTGCCGAACGATCTGCCGCCGAGGCCCCATTCGTCCAGGCTGTTCTCGTTCTCGGCCTTGCGCCAGCGCGCGGCGAGGAAGCCCATGGCCGTGACGGCCACGAAGAAGAAGATGAAGACGCCGAGTGCGACGCCGTTCACGCCGTCGTTCACTTGGACGCACCCCCCTTGCGGGCGCGCTGGTCACGCTGCCACAACTTGTAGGCGATCACCGTCAGGGCCGTCGAGATCAGCACCCAGGCCATCTGGTACCAGTAGAAGAACGGCATCCCGATGAAGGTCGGGTCGACCTTCGCATAGGAACCGACCCAGAGCATCGCCACAAAAGGCGCGAAGAGGCAGAGGGCGATGATCAGGCGCATCGGTGTGACGACCGGCTGTTCGGCCTCGGGCGCTTGTGGCGCGTCGGGCGCATCGGGCACTGCTGACATGCGGCTCCGTCCCCTCACTGTCACGTGTAATGCGCACGAAATCTAGGCGAGCCGTTCGAGCGGAGTCACCCCCCGTCCGTATATCGGTACGGCAACGACTTCCTGCCGGGCAGTGCAAAACGTGACATGGCGCCGCAACAGGTAGCGGCGCCATGCGCGTTCGGGGCGGTGTGAGGTCAGTCGTTCGGGCGCTGGAGCCTCGCCACGAACTTGTACCGGTCGCCCCGGTAGACCGAGCGGACCCACTCGACCGGCTCGCCCTGGGCGTCCAGCGAGTGGCGCGAGAGCATCAGCATCGGCAGGCCCACGTCCGTGCCGAGCAGTCCGGCCTCACGCGGCGTGGCGAGTGAGGTCTCGATCGTCTCCTCGGCCTCCGCGAGGCGGACGTCGTACACCTCGGCCAAGGCCGTGTAGAGGGAGGTGTACTTGACCAGGCTGCGGCGCAGCGCCGGGAAGCGCTTGGCGGACAGGTGCGTGGTCTCGATGGCCATGGGCTCGCCGCTGGCCAGCCGCAGACGCTCGATGCGCAGCACCCGGCCGCCCGCCGCGATGTCCAGCAGCCCGGCCAGGGTGTCGTCGGCCGTGACGTACCCGATGTCCAGCAGCTGGGACGTGGGCTCGAGGCCCTGTGCGCGCATGTCCTCGGTGTACGAGGTGAGCTGCAGCGCCTGCGAGACCTTGGGCTTGGCGACGAACGTGCCCTTGCCCTGGATGCGTTCGAGTCGGCCCTCCACGACCAGTTCCTGGAGCGCCTGGCGGACCGTGGTGCGCGAAGTGTCGAACTCGGTGGCCAGCGTCCGCTCCGGCGGCACAGGGGTGCCCGGCGGCATTGTCTCCGTCATGTCCAGCAAGTGGCGCTTGAGCCGGTAGTACTTGGGCACGCGTGCGGTACGGGTCTGTGCCCCGCCCTCGGCCTCGGTGCCGCCCCCGTCCGTGGTCATGGCCCGCCTTCCCGACTGCTGTGCTCCTGCCGTCACCGGCTCCTCCGTCTCTGGTCCTGTCGCCGACGGGACACCCCGGGCGTCCTGTCGGCGACAGGACCTGGCGGCTCACATGGTGGCACGGACCGGTCACGGGTCGTCGCCCTCCCTCAGGTGTCGGTCCGATAACGGACACGACAGCCCTTCTTATACACCCTTGACACCCCTAAAGGTCTAGGCCAAGCTCCGGGTACTGGTCTAAACCATTAAAGACCAGGTCCCGGCCCCAGGGCAGAAACCGGCGCGTGTCCGTCAAGTGCAGCGCGACTCCCGGGTGGTGGGGGGGAACTCTTGCATCCCTTTGAGGAGGGTGGCGTGAAGCGCAAGCTCGTAGCAGCGGTTGGTGCGGCGGCCATGATGGCTTCGCTGGCGGCGTGTGGTTCCGACGGGGGTGACAACGCCTCCAAGGACCCCGAGGACCGCAAGGAGACGCTCACCGTCTGGCTGATGGTGGACGCCCAGAGCACCTGGCCCGAGCTGGTCAAGGACGTCAACGCCCAGTTCAACAAGAAGTACCCGGGCGTCAAGGTCGACGTGCAGTACCAGCAGTGGGCGGACAAGGCCAAGAAGCTGGACACGGCCCTCGGCGGCGACAAGTTCCCGGACGTCGTCGAACTCGGCAACACCGAGACGATGCAGTACATCCTCAACGGGGCGCTCGCCGAGATCGACCCGAAGAAGTACGACAACTCCGACACCTGGATCCAGGGCCTGAAGGACACCTGCACCTTCGAGGGCAAGCAGTTCTGCGTGCCTTACTACGCCGGCGCCCGAGTCGCCATCTACAACACGGAGATGCTGGGGAAGGGCGCGGGCACCGACAAGCTGCCCGCGACCGAGGACGAGCTCTTCGCGGCGATGGAGAAGGTCTCCGCCGAGTACGGCAAGAAGGACAAGCGCTTCTCCTCCCTCTACCTGCCGGGCCGTTACTGGTACGCGGCCATGTCGTACGTCGCCGCCTACGACGGCAGGATCGCCGAGTACGACGAGGGCTCGAAGGAATGGAAGGCCTCGCTGTCCTCGCCCGAGGCGCAGAAGGGCATCACGCACTTCATCGACCTGGTCAAGAAGTACAACAAGGCCGACCGGACCAAGGACGAGCAGGACCACGCCAATGTGATGGCCAACGAGAAGGCGGCCCTGATCTACGGCAACGGCTGGGAGTCCGGCTCCGTCGTCGACGGCAAGAACAACGGCAACCCCAAGCTCGAGGGCAAGATCGCGACCGCCGGTATGCCGGGCCCGAACGGCAAGGCGCTCCCGTCCTTCATCGGCGGCTCCGACCTCGGCGTGGTCAGCAAGTCCAAGGTGACGGACCTCGCGCAGGAGTGGATCTCCCTCTTCACCAGCGAGAAGTCCATGGAGGTGCTCGCCTCCAAGAACATCCTTCCGAACAACAACAAGCAGCTGGAGCCGCTGAAGGCGAAGCCGGAGACCGCTCCGATCGCCAACGCGGTGCCGGACGCGTGGTTCACCCCGATCGCCCCGGGCTGGACCTCGATCGAGAAGGAGGAGGTCCTGGAGAACATGCTCCTCGCCATCCTCAAGGGTGACTCCGTCGAGAAGGCCGCCAAGGCGGCCGACGACAAGATCAACGAGCTGATCAACAAGGAGTCCTGAGCCGCGGGGCCTCGGGGGTGCCGTGCTGCCCCCGAGGCCCGTCAGGCGTTCCCGGCGGTGGCGGGGCCCCGCACCACGCGGCCCGCCCCCGCCCTTTTCGGTGCAGAAGAACAAACGGAAGGTCAGCCACGTGACTGCCGCCGACACCCGGGCCGCCGGCCCGCCGGTACCCGTACCACGTGCCCCGGAAGGGACGGGTGCAGCGCCCGTTCCCGCCACGGGGATCCCCGACTCCCGTCCCAAGAAGCGGAAGAAGGGCGAGCTCCTTCCGTATCTGCTGATACTCCCCGCGCTGGTCGCGATCGCCGCCGTCTACGCCTTCCCGCTGGCCAAGACCGTGATCATGTCCTTCCAGGACATGGGACGCAAAGAGCTGTGGACCGGTGAGTCGCCGCCCTGGGTCGGCTTCGAACAGTTCACCAACATCCTCGGCGACGGCGAGTTCTGGTCGGTCACCGGCCGCACGGTCGTCTTCATGGCCGCCTGCGTGACTCTGACCATGGCCGTCGGTCTGCTGCTCGCCCTGCTGATGACCCGGCTGACCACCTGGGTGCGGCTGGTCCTGACGGCCGCTCTGGTCGCCGCCTGGTCGATGCCGTTGATGGTCGCCGCGTCGATCTTCCGCTGGCTCTCCGACTCCGACTACGGCCTCATCAACACACTGATCGCCAAGGTCGCCGGCGAGGACTTCCTGGGCCACAACTGGTTCCTGGACCCCAAGCAGGGCTTCGCCATCATCTCCCTGCTGGTCATCTGGGGTGCCGTCCCGTTCGTCGTGATCACGCTGTACGCGGCCCTCACCCAGGTGCCCAGGGAACTGGAGGAGGCCGCGTCCCTCGACGGGGCCAACGCGCCCGCCGTGTTCCGCTTCGTCACCTGGCCCGTCATACGCCCGGTCTTCACCATGGTCGCCACCCTCTCCGTGATCTGGGACTTCAACGTCTTCGGCCAGATCTGGCTGCTGCGCGGCAACAAGCCTGAGCCGGAGTACGAGACCCTCGGGCTCTACTCCTTCTCCAAGGCCTTCGAGTCGACGTCGTTCAGCCAAGGCACCGCGATCGCCCTGATCACCGTTCTGCTGCTGTCCGGTGTGGCCGTGTACTACCTGCGTCAGCTGATGAAGACAGGAGAGGTCGAATGAGCACCTCCACCGCCCCCTCCCCGGCAGGCGGCCGACAGGATCTGAGGCAGGCTCCGAAGCAGGAGCTGCGGCCGGACCGCAGGAGGACCCGCCGGCACTACGACGTCATCGGCCTGGTCACCGCCGTGGTGATGGCCTTTCCGGTTTACTGGCTGGTCGTCAGTTCCCTGCGCCCCAACCACGAGATCCGCTCGTACGACCAGACGCTGTGGCCCTCGTCGCTCACCTTCGACAACTTCGCCCGCGCGGTGAAGCAGGAGAACTTCGCCACCGCGGTGCAGTCGAGCCTCATCGTCTCGGTCACCGCCGTCGTCGGCGGCATGGTCATCGCGACGCTGGCGGCCCTCGCCATCGGCCGGTTCCGCTTCTTCGGCCGCAAGGCGCTGCTGATGGTGCTGATCCTGGTGCAGATGCTGCCGCCCACCGCGATGCTCATCCCCATCTACGCCCAGCTCAACGCCATCGGCGGCCTCGACGAGTACTGGGGCCTGATCGTCGTCTATCTGGTGTCCACCCTGCCCTTCGCGATCGTCATGATCCGAGGCTTCGTCGTCAACATCCCGGTGGAGCTCGAGGAGTCGGCGATGGTCGACGGCTGCACACGGATGGGGGCCTTCCGCCGGGTGATCTTCCCGCTGCTCGCCCCCGGCCTGGCCGCGGCGTCGATCTTCGCGCTGGTCAACGCGTGGAACGAGTACCTCTTCGCGTACATCCTGATCAACGACAACTCCAAGTACACGCTCAACGTGTGGCTGATGACCTTCACCACCGAGCGCGGTACGGACTACGGCGCGCTGATGGCCGCCTCCACCCTCATCGCCCTGCCCGTCGTCGTCTTCTTCATGTTCATCCAGAAGAAGATGGCCGCGGGCCTCACCTCCGGCGCCGTGAAGGGATAACACCACCTCATGACGACTCTGGTACGCGGCGCGTCGGGCACCCTGACCCGCGACGCGCTCACCGTCCTCCAGCCCGGTTTCGTCGGCACCACCGCCCCCGACTGGCTGCTTCGGCGGATCGGTGAAGGGCTCTCGTCCGTCGGCCTGTTCGGCCGCAACATCACCTCACCCCGGCAGCTGGCCGCTCTGACCGCGCAGTTGCGCGCGGAGCGGGACGACGTCCTCGTCGCCATCGACGAGGAGGGCGGTGACGTCACCCGGCTCGAGGTGACGCGCGGCTCCTCGTTCCCCGGCAACTACGCGCTCGGCCGGGTGGACGACGTTGAGCTGACCCGCGCCGTGGCGAACGAACTGGGGCGCCGGCTCGCCGAGTGCGGGGTCGACCTCAACTGGGCGCCGTCCGCCGACGTCAACTCCAACCCGGACAATCCGGTCATCGGCGTGCGGTCCTTCGGGGCCGACACCGCACTCGCCGCCCGGCACACCGTCGCCTATGTCGAGGGGCTGCAGGCCGCCGGCGTCGCCGCCTGCACCAAGCACTTCCCCGGACACGGCGACACCAATGTGGACTCGCACCACGCGCTGCCCCGCATCGATGTGGACCTGGACACACTGCACGCCCGTGAACTGGTGCCTTTCCGCGCGGCCATCACGGCGGGTTCCAAAGCGGTGATGAGTGCGCATATCCTTCTGCCCGCGCTCGATCCCGACCGTCCCGCGACGCTGAGCCCGCAGATCCTCACCGGTCTGCTGCGCGAAGAGCTGGGCCACCAGGGTCTGATCGTCACGGACGGCATGGAGATGCAGGCCATCTCGTCCGCGTACGGCATCGAGCGCGGCTCGGTCCTCGCGATCGCCGCCGGAGCCGACGCGATCTGCGTGGGTGGCGGCCTGGCCGACGAGGAGACCGTACTGCGGCTGCGCGACGCGCTGGTCGATGCGGTGCGCAGTGGCGACCTGCCCGAGGAGCGGCTGGCCGACGCGGCGGCGCGGGTGCGCGCCCTCGCGGACTGGACGCGCCGGGCGAGGGGGGCTGCAGCAGAGCCGGGCGCGGCTTCACAGGAGGGGACCGCGCCCGGCTCCGGGACGGAGATCGGACTGGTCGCGGCGCGCCGCGCGGTCCGGGTGACCCCGGGTGAACTGCCTTACGAGCCGGTGACTAAGGCCCCGTACGTCGCCGCCTTCACCCCGGTCGCCAACATCGCCGTCGGCGACGAGACACCGTGGGGCGTGGCCGCGGAACTGGCCGCCCTGCTGCCCGGCACGAGGACCGACACCTACGCCGAAGGCGGCGATACGCCCGAGATGGTGGCAAATGTGCTGGAGGCGGCGGCGGACCACAGGATCGTCGCGGTAGTACGCGACGTCCACCGCCATCCGTGGATGGCGAACGTCTTGGAGGCGCTCATCGCGGCCCGTCCCGACACGGTCGTCGTCGAGATGGGCCTGAACCGGGCGGCGCCCAGCGGGGCCCTGCACATCGCGACCCATGGCGCGGCCCGCGTCTGCGGGCGTGCCGCCGCGGAGGTCGTCACCGGCAGGTGAGCCGGACCCGGCCGACGCGGACCGTGCCGTGCCGGGCGTGGCCGCAAGGCCCCGGGCGCCCGGCACCCTGGAGCCCACCTGGGAGGCAGCGGGCATGTCCGCGACGAGTTCGGCCACCCGCGACGAGCACGAGGGGTGCCCGGGCCGGATCATGTCCGGTGAGATGGCGCAGCGGCCGGCGGTCCTGCGGCGCATCGACGGGAACCGTCAGCCAGTCCGGCGGTTCACGCGACCTGGTGGCCTCCACCGAGGCGGCGCGCGAGGCCGGGGCGGTCCGCCTGGCGGCGACCAACGACCCGGACTGGCTGCCGGCCGCGGTCTTCGAGTACCACATCGACGTCATGGCCCGCTCGGAGAAGGCCCTGCCGGTCACCAAGACGTACACCGCCTCCCTGATGGCCCTCCACCTGCTGGTGGAGGGCCTGCGCGGGGGCGAAGAGGCGGCGGCCGGGATGCTGCCGGAGCTCGCCGCGCAGATGCTCGGGCGACAGGACGAGGTGCGCGCCCGGGCCGCGCGCCACCGCTTCGCGGAGCGCGTGGTCATCACCTCGCGCGGCTACGGGTGCCCGACGGCAGGGGAAGCGACGCTCGAGCTCATGGAGACCAGCCGCCTCCCCGTCCTCGCGTACTCCGGCGCCGATCTGCCGCACGGGCCGCCGGCCATGGTGGACAACGTCTCCCCGGTGATCGCGGTGTCCCGGACGGCAAGGGCGGCGAGGCGCTCCAGCCGGTGCTCGACCGGCTGCGGGGCCGCGGCGCGGACCTGTTCGTGGTCGGCCCGGCCGCTCAGCCCGAGGGGGCGTCCGCGGGCTTCGTGCTGCCCACGGACGGTGCGCCCGAGGATCTCCAGCCGATCCTGGAGATCCTTCCGCTCCGGCTGCCGGCGTACGAGGTGACTCTCGCCAGGGGCCAGGACCCGGACGCCCCGAGGGCGCGCCGGCGGAGGTGACGGAGACGTGCTGAGGTGCCCCGGGGCCGTGATCGCGACGGGCGGGTGTGATGAGGGGCCCGCCCGTCGTTCACGGACCGTTGCAGGGGGTGGCTTTCATACTTCACGGATTCATAAGTATGGTGGCGGAACTAAACTCTGCCGAAGCATGGACACAACTGAATGGTCTAGTCCACAATTCGGCTTGTACAAGCCTCCGCCCTCCCCGCACAGGAGGGTGGAACGAGGTCACCGGCGCTCTCTGCCCTGACTGCGCCGAGACCTCCACACGGCCGACGGGGACCGCACACCCTTCGGCCGGGAAACTCCGGGCTGCGGTGCCGGACGGGTTGAGGGTCCCGTCACGGCGCCGCGGCCCGCGGGTACCCTCGCAGACGTGCCCTCCATGAACGACCTCGTCCGCCAGCACACCGCTCTGAGCGAATCCGACCTCGAGTGGCTCCATCTGCTGGTCTCGGAGTGGCAGCTGCTCTCCGACCTCTCCTTCGCCGACCTCGTGCTGTGGGTCCCCACCCGCGACGGCACCCGGTACGTCTCCGTCGCCCAGATGCGGCCCAACACCGGCCCCACCTCGTACCAGGACGACATGGTCGGCCACCTCGTCCCCCGCGGCCGGCGTCCTCTCCTGGACGCCGCGCTCGACGAGGGCCGGATCGTGCGCGAGGGCGACCCCGAGTGGCGCGAGGAGGTGCCGGTACGGGTCGAGTCCATCCCCGTACGCCGTGAGGGCCGCGTCCTCGGCGTCATCGCGCGCAACACCAATCTGCTCACCGTGCGCACCCCGTCGCGGCTCGAGCTGACCTACCTCCAGTCCGCCTCCGACCTGGCGCAGATGATCGCTGCCGGAACGTTCCCCTTCCCCGAGGAACAGGTCGAGATGGACTCCTCACCGCGTGCCGGTGACGGGCTCATCCGGCTCGACGCGGACGGCATCGTCCAGTACGCCAGCCCCAACGGCCTCTCCGCGTACCACCGCCTCGGGCTCGCCTCCGACCTCGTCGGCCAGCATCTCGGCCAGCTCACCGCCGAACTCGCCCCCTCCCGCGGCCCTGTCGACGAGGCCCTGGTCAAGATCGCCAGCGGCTACGCGCCACGCGAGACCGAGGTGGAGGGCAACGGCGGCGTCATCCAGCTGCGGGCGATCCCGCTCAAGCCGAAGGGCGTACGGATCGGATCGCTGGTGCTGCTGCGGGACGTGACCGAACTGCGCCGCCGCGAGCGCGAGTTGATCACCAAGGACGCGACCATCCGGGAGATCCACCACCGGGTGAAGAACAACCTCCAGACGGTTGCCGCGCTGTTGCGCCTCCAGTCGCGCCGGATGGACTCCGCACGCGGCCGTGAGGCCCTCAACGAGGCGGTGCGACGGGTGGGTTCCATCGCGATCGTGCACGAGACGCTGTCCCAGAACCTCGACGAGCGGGTGGAGTTCGACGACATCGCGGACCGGGTGATCGCGATGGTCGCGGAGATCTCACCGGGTAAAGTCGCCTGCCGGCGCACGGGCCGCTTCGGCATCCTGGACGCCGAAGTCGCCACGCCGCTGTCCATGGTGCTCACCGAGGTGCTGCAGAACGCCCTCGAGCACGCCTTCGCGCCGGGCGAGCACGGTTCGGTGGAGGTCGCCGCGGTGCGCGGCGAGGCTCACGCCCAGAGCTCCCGGCTGCTGATCACCGTCCAGGACGACGGCCGCGGTCTGCCGGAGGGCTTCGACCCGCAGCGGACCGGGAATCTGGGGCTGCAGATCGTGCGGACGCTCGTCGAAGGAGAACTGGGCGGGACCTTCGACATGCTTCCGGTCCCCGAGCCGGGGCGCGGCACCCGGGTTGTTCTGGACATCCCCGTGCCCGACAAGCGCTGAGCGCCCCGGTTCCACGCCGGGACAGCGAAGAGCCCCGGACCGTGTGAAACGGTCCGGGGCTCGAAGCTCACGTGCTCGCATGTGCGATGCGCATCGGGGGTACTGCGCGCTGCGGCTCGAAGGCGGTGAGTGCGTACTCGCTGTACGCGCCGCCGGCGGAGGCCGGTAGCAGGGGGCGTCAGGCGCTGGCGTTACGCGCCCGGTTGCGGGCGGCACGGCGCTTCATCGCGCGGCGCTCGTCCTCGCTGAGGCCACCCCAGACGCCGGAGTCCTGGCCGGACTCGAGCGCCCACTGCAGACACTGCTCCATGACGGGGCAGCGACGGCAGACGGCCTTGGCTTCCTCGATCTGCAGCAGCGCAGGACCGGTGTTGCCGATGGGGAAGAACAGCTCGGGGTCTTCCTCGCGGCAAACGGCGTTGTGACGCCAGTCCATGGCTGCTACCTCTCCTTGGTATTACGTTCGGGTTGCTTGTGAATGTGAACGCTTTCACGAGTCCCCCCGTGAGGGAAGGGCCGACCGCCAGTTGCCCGGCGTTGGGTCCTGGATTCGTGTAAGGGGTTCCGGCGGTCTGTGGGGCCGATGTTGCGGGCCGTCCCGATCGCCATGTAGAGATTCGCAAACCTCGGCGGCGGATACAACCCCTTCCGGAAAGTTTTTTTTGATTCCTCGGTGTCGACTAGGTCACAGCCGTACTTCTATGGGGTGGACCGCAGCCCATACGTTCGAGATAAAGGACTTTCGGTCCTTCTGGTCACACAATCACACGCAGTGCACGGCGTACGCCTGTGAACGCCACGCTGGTACGCAGCCCGAGGTGGTCACCGTCCATCTGGAAGGGCAGCGGCACCTTTGAATGCAAGGTGAAGTCGGTCTGGTCGTGGAGTGTGAGCGCGTGCTTTCCGTGGGGGCCGCGCTCCGGGCTCGAAGCGAGCAACTGGGTCGCGTAACGGGCCACGGCAGGGGTCGACAGTTTCGACAGCCCGAGCACGTCGAGGGCGGTGTCGAAGGAGGCCTTGGGGGACGCGTACACCGGGCGATTGCCCAGGTAGGTCCAGGGGGAGGTGTTACAGACTATGGACAGCACCAGACCCGCCACGGGCTCCGCGCCCGGCCGCTCCAGCGTGATCGTGCCTTGGCGGCGATGCGGGTCGTCGAGGAACTGCCGCAACGCCTGCCGGACATAGAGCGAGTGCGTCGACCGCTTGCCCTGTTCGCGGTGCTGTTCGACCCGGCCGACTACGCCGGCGTCGAAGCCCAGCCCTGCGCAGAAGGTGAACCAGCGCGGCGGGACACCCTCGTCGTCGGTGCCGGGAGCGCCGGCCGCGAGGCCGAGGCCCACCGTCTGCTCGGTCCGGTCGCGCAGCGCGTCCAGGATCGCGCCGGTCGCCTCGACGGCGTCGTTCGGCAGGCCGAGGGCGCGGGCGAACACGTTCGTCGAGCCGCCGGGGACGACGGCGAGGCGGGGGAGACGGTCCGGATCGGGGCCGTTGTGGAGGAGTCCGTTGACGACCTCGTTGACGGTGCCGTCACCGCCGAGGGCGACGACGAGGTCGATGTCGTCCGACTCCGCGGCCCGGCGCCCGAGGTCGCGGGCGTGGCCGCGGTACTCGGTGGTGACCGCCTCGAGCTTCATCTCGCTCGCGAGTGCGTGGATCAGTACGTCGCGGGTGCGGGCACTGGTGGTGGTTGCTGCCGGATTGACCACGAGAAGTGCGCGCATGCGATGCAGCGTACCTACTGGGGGGTATCTGGCCCAGCCCGGGTTTCCCGGGCGGACCGGCGTGACGGCTACCCTGCATGGGTGAGCAGCGACGACCGGACCTCCAGCCCCGCCCGCCCCTCCCGTTTGTCCGCGGCGGCCGCGGTGTGCGCCGCCGAGGGTCTGGCCCTGGTCATGGGTGGCGTGTACATGCTCGTGATGGGGCTGCTGGGCCGGCCCGACAGTCCCTCCCAGGCAGAAATGGGCGGTCTGACGCTGATGGCGCTCGGCGTCATCCCGCTGGCGGCGGCGCGCGGGCTGCTGCGGCAGCGCAGCTGGAGCCGCGGGCCGGCGATCATCACTCAGCTGATCGCACTGATCCCGGCGTGGACCCTGCTGCGCGCCTCGGGCGCGCTGATCCCGCTGGGCGTGGTGCTGGCGGCGGTCGCGGTGACGGGCCTGGTGCTGCTGGTGAACCCGACAACGGCCGAGGCCCTCGGCATCCGCCCGCGGGCGTAGCCCTCGAGCGGGCGGCTGCGCGGCCCGTTTCCCCCGCCCCGCCCTCCTCCTACTCCTGGCGGCGTGCGCGGTGCCCTCATTGCGAACCCAGGGGCTCCGGCCCCGCGCCCCCGCGCCTCGAACGCCGGCGGGCTCCAAAAGAGCCGTCCGGGGCGGAGCGCGGTAGCGGTCCGGGAGTGGGGTTTCGGGAAGGGGCGGGGTGACGGACTTCTCCGCACCCCGCGCCGGCCCACCGGCTTCATCCAGGTGGGCCGCCCCGAGGGCTACTCCTCGACCAGCAGGCGTTCGCGGAGTTGTGCCAGTGTCCGCGCCAGGAGCCGGGAGACGTGCATCTGCGAGATGCCGACCTCCTGTGCGATCTGGGACTGGGTCATGTTCCCGAAGAACCGCAGCAGCAGAATCCGCTTCTCGCGCGGTGGCAGATCCTCCAGCAGCGGCTTCAGGGACTCTCGGTACTCGACGCCCTCCAGTGCCTCGTCCTCCGCGCCCAGCGTGTCCGCCACCGCGGGGGACTCGTCGTCCGTGTCGGGGACGTCGAGGGAGAGCGTGGAGTACGCGTTCGCGGACTCCAGGCCTTCCAGGACCTCCTCCTCCGAGATGCCGAGCCGCTCCGCCAGCTCGTGCACGGTCGGTGACCGGCCGTGCTGCTGGGAGAGCTCCGCGGTCGCGGTCGTGAGCGCGAGTCGCAGCTCCTGCAGACGGCGCGGCACCCGCACCGCCCACCCCTTGTCACGGAAGTGGCGTTTGATCTCGCCGACCACCGTCGGTGTGGCGTACGTCGAGAACTCGACGCCGCGGTCCGGATCGAACCGGTCCACCGATTTGATCAGCCCGATCGTGGCGACCTGCGTCAGGTCGTCCAGCGGTTCGCCGCGGTTGCGGAAGCGCCGCGCCAGGTGCTCGACCAGCGGCAGATGCATCCGGACGAGCTGGTTGCGCAGCTCCGCCCGCTCGGGCGACCCGTCGGGCAGCTCGCGCAGTGCGATGAACATCGCCCGTGCGCCGCTGCGGTCATGGGGGTCCGGGTGCCGGTTCTGCCGGTGTTCGCTCATACGGTCCGCCCGCTCTGCCGAGGCCGTACGGCCCTCAGGTTCGTCCACCACCGGGTGCGGCCGCGCCTGCTGCTCAGGGATGCCGGCCGACGTGCTCAGCGGCCTCGGGCTCCGCTCCTCGTCCTCCCGCATCGAACCGTCCCCGTTTCCGCTGCTCACGCCGGCCCGGGTCCCGCGCCGCGCTGTTTGTACAGGCTGATGGCCACAGTACGGTCGTCGGCGACCGACGAGTCGACCTTGCCGGCCAGTGCGGAGAGCACCGTCCAGGCGAACGTGTCGCGCTCCGGCGCCCGGCCGTCGGTGGTGGGTGCGGAGACCGTCACCTCCAGTGAGTCGTCGACGAGCCGGAACACGCAGCTCAGAACGGATCCTGGGACGGCCTGCTGCAGCAGGATCGCGCACGCCTCGTCCACCGCGATCCGCAGGTCCTCGATCTCGTCGAGGGTGAAGTCCAAACGCGCTGCGAGGCCGGCGGTGGCCGTTCGCAGCACGGACAGGTAGGCACCCGCAGCGGGCAGCCGGACTTCCACGAAGTCCTGGGTCCCGGGCTCGCCTGCGATCTGGGACACCCTCACCTCCAAGGTGGCACAAGCTCATTCCGGGCCGCGGCGTTGGCCCGCGGCCGTGCGTTACGTGGTCGGTCACGCAGCCATGTCTGGCCTGGCGACGCTATCGCGATCCATGGTGCCGTGTCGCCAGCGCCCCCATGGTGATGGCTGTCACTCAATGTAAAACGATGAACACGCACAGTGGCTAGGGGTCTGCGCCTGCCAATTGAGCGGATCCGGGGGATGGTTGACGTACCCAGGCGTCAGACGATCGAACCGTCCACGAAACACCATCGCCACACCTGTCCCGGCTCGAAACTGCGCATCACCGAATGCGCGGTCTCTTGGAAGTGGGCGCTCGCGTGTCGCATCGGCGACGAGTCGCAGCAGCCGACGTGCCCGCACGACAGGCACAGCCGCAGCTGGACGGGGTGGCTGCCGGCCGCCGCGCACTCCGCGCAGGTGTCGGTCAGCGGCAGTGGCTCGGGGCGCGGCAGTTCGGCTACGTGCGGACACTCGCTCATGATTGCCAGATTACGACGCAGTCGAGTGAGGTCGGTGTGATGGAAGTATTGTCGCTGGTCGGGCTGATCGCCGTGAGCGCCGCAGTGGCCGGGGCGGCCCGCAGGACGCCGGTGCCGGCGCCGCTGCTGCTGGTGACGGCCGGGCTGATCGCCTCGTACGTCCCGGGCGTCCCCGACTACCACCTCGACCCGCACATCGTGCTGCCGCTGGTCCTGCCACCGCTGCTGCACATCGCCGCCCTGGACAGTTCCTACCTCGACCTGCGGGCCAACCTCCGTCCCATCGCGCTGCTCTCGGTCGGCTATGTCCTGTTCGCGACGGTCGTCGTCGGCTACCTGGCCTATCTGCTGGTGCCGGATCTGCCGTTGCCGGCCGCCCTGGTGCTCGGTGCCGTGATCGCACCGCCCGACGCCGTCGCCGCCACGGCCATCGCGCGCCGGCTGGGACTGCCGTCCCGTATCACCACGATCCTCCAAGGTGAATCCTTGGTGAACGACGCCACCGCGATCACCGCCTTCAAGGTGGCGCTGGCCGCGGCCCTCGGCGTCGGCGCGAGCTGGGGCGGCGGCCTCGGGGAGTTCGCCGTGGCCTCGCTCGGCGGTGTGGGGGTCGGCCTGGCGCTGATGCTTCCCATCCACTGGCTGCGCAGACATCTGAAGGAAGCGCTGCTGCAGAACACGCTGTCGCTGCTCATCCCGTTCATCGCCTACGCCGCCGCGGAGCAGGTCCATGCGTCGGGTGTGCTCGCGGTCGTCGTCGTCGCGCTGTACCTGGGCCACCACTCCTGGCAGGTCGACTTCGCGACCCGGCTGCAGGAGGACGCCGTCTGGAGGATGGTCGCCTTCGTCCTGGAGTCGGCCGTCTTCGCGCTCATCGGCCTGCAGCTGGCGATCGTGGTCGAGGAGCTGGGCGAGTACGGCGTGGGCGAAGCGCTCTGGTACGCGGCCGGGGTCTTCGTCGCCGTGGTCGTGGTGCGGTTCGTCTGGGTGTACCCGGCGACGTTCCTGCCGCGTGTGCTGTCCCGGCGGATCAGGGAACGCGAGCCGGACACCAACTGGAGGGCTCCGCTGATCGTCGGCTGGGCCGGTATGCGCGGGGTGGTATCGCTCGCCATCGCCTTCTCGATCCCGCTGACGACGTCGGGCGGCGACGACTTCCCCGCCCGCAACCTGGTCCTGTTCCTCACCTTCACGACGGTGATCGGGACGCTGGTGGTGCAGGGACTGACCCTGCCGTCGCTGATCCGTGTGCTCAAGGTCCCGGGACGCGACGTCCAGGCGGAGACGCTGGCCGAGGCGCAGGCCCAGAGCAAGGCCTCCGCGGCGGCCGAACAGCGGCTGCGGGAGCTGCTTGAGGACGAACGCAACAGGCTGCCGGAGCCGCTGGCGGACCGGCTGCGGGCGGTACTGGAACGCCGAAGGAACGCGGTCTGGGAACGGCTCGGCGCGGTCAACGCCGTGACGGGGGAGTCGGCGGACGACACGTACCGGCGGCTCGCCACGGAAATGATCTCCACGGAGCGCGCGGTCTTCGTCGAGCTGCGCAACCGGCGGGAGATCGACGACGAGATGATGCGTACGCTGCTGCGCCGGCTCGACCTGGAGGAGGCGGCCGCATACCGCGAGGAGACGGCCTGAGCCGTCAGTCGGCGCCGGCAGGGTGCGATCCGTCCTCGTGACCGGTGACGACCGCGGCGACGGTCGTGCCGGGGGCGAAGGACCCCTCGGCCGTGAGCTCCACAAGTCCGTAGAGCAACTTGGCGACATAGACGCCCTCCACGGGCAGCCCATGGCGAGCCCGGAAGTCGGCGGCGAACCGGTCGAGCTCCGGGGTCGTACGGGCGTACCCGCCGAAGTGGAACCGCCCGTCCAGGGACCAGTCGCCGACGGGGCCCCCGAAGGCCTCGTCCTGGAGGGTGCGCACGGCACCGGCGAGGAATCCGCCCCTCAGGACCGGGAAGCCGACGGCACACTGCCCGTCGTCGAGTCCGGCGGCCAGTCCGGCGAGCGTGCCGCCGGTCCCGCAGGCGACGGCCGCCACGTCGGTGAGGCCGCGCAGCTCGCGGCCGAGTTCGGCGCAGCCCGTGGCGGCGAGCGCGTTGCTGCCGCCTTCGGGAACCACGTAGACGTCGTCCGTCGCCGCCTGTTCGAGTATCCGGGACAGCACCTCGGGGTCGTTCTTGGCGCGGTACGTCGTGCGGTCGACGAACAGCAGGCGCATGCCGTCCGCCGCACACCGGGCCAGGGAGGGGTTCAGGGGGCGCGTGGCGAGCTCGTCGCCCCGTACGACGCCGATCGTGCGGAAGCCGAGCAGCCGGCCCGCTGCGGCCGTCGCGCGCAGATGGTTGGAGTACGCGCCGCCGAACGTCAGCACCGGCCGGCCTGCCGCGGCCCGCAGGTTCGGGGCCAGCTTGCGCCATTTGTTGCCCGGCAGATCCGGGTGGATCAGGTCGTCGCGCTTGAGGAGCAGCCGCACCCCGTACCGGGAGAAACGATCGTCCTCGAGTGGCTGCAGCGGTGACGGCAGCAGGGGCCGCAGTGCGGCAGCGGGCTCGGACGGTCTCGGCGGCATGCACTCATTCTGGTCGCATGTGCGAGCGGATCCGGCTACTGCCCTGCTCCGTGGGGATCCAGTCACACTCATTTGTGTAATGGACCGCTTACAGGATGCGATGGAAGGCTTTTCCTTGCAGGTCAGCACATGATCGAGAGGGAGTCTCATGACGGTTGGTTCGGTCGGTTCCGTGGGCGAGGACGTTCGCGACCCGTCGCCCCAGCAGAGTCTCGGCACCGCCGCCGCACGGAATCTCGCAACCACCACCAAGTCCGTCCCGCAGATGCAGGAGATCACCTCACGGTGGCTGCTGCGGATGCTGCCGTGGGTGCAGGTACAGGGCGGCACCTACCGGGTGAACCGCCGCCTCAGCTATTCGGTCGGCGACGGGCGGGTCACGTTCGTGCAGACCGCGGACCGTGTCGCGGTGATCCCGGCCGAGCTCGGGGAGCTGCCGGCGCTGCGGAACTTCGGCGACGAGGCGGCGCTCGCGGAGCTGGCGCAGCGGTGCGAGCAGCAGGAGTTCGCGCCGGGGCAGGTGCTGGCGGCCGGCGGGGAGGCGGCCGACCGGATCTTCCTACTGGCGCACGGCAGGGTGGAGAAGATCGGCGAGGGCCCGTACGGGGACGAGGCGGTGGTCGAAGTCCTCGCCGACGGTGCCTACTTCGGCGACCAGTCACTGGTGGACGGCGACGCCGTCTGGCAGTACACGGCACGTGCCGCGACCGCCTGCACGGTCCTGGTCCTGACCAGGGCCGACGTGCTCAACCTGGCGGAGCGGGCGGAGCCGCTGCGCACCCATCTGGCGAACCTGGCCTCGCTGCCCCGCCAACGGACGAACAAGTACGGCGAAGCGGCGATCGACCTGTCGGCCGGGCACGTCGGCGAGGCCGTCGTGCCGCACACCTTTGTGGACTACGAGGCGGCGCCGAGGGAGTACGAACTGAGCGTCGCCCAAACGGTGCTGAAGGTGCACAGCCGGGTGGCGGATCTCTACAACCAGCCGATGAACCAGACGGAGCAGCAGCTGCGGCTGACCGTCGAGGCGCTGCGCGAGCGGCAGGAGCACGAGCTCGTCAACAACCGCGAGTTCGGCCTGCTCAACAACTGTGACTACGGGCAGCGGCTGCAGCCGCACGACGGTGTGCCGAGCCCCGACGACATGGACGAACTGCTCTCGCGGCGGCGCGGCTCGAAGCTCTTCCTCGCCCACCCGCGCGCCATCGCCGCCTTCGGACGCGAGTGCAACCGCCGGGGCCTGGTGCCCGACAGCGTGGACGTCGCGGGACACCATGTGCCCGCCTGGCGCGGTGTGCCGATCTTCCCGTGCAACAAGATCCCGATCTCCGAGGCCCGGACGACATCGATCATCTGTATGCGTACGGGCGAGGAGGAGCAGGGCGTCATCGGGCTGCAGCAGAGCGGCATCCCGGACGAGATCGAGCCCAGTCTTTCGGTGCGCTTCATGGGCATCGACGAGCAGGCGATCATCTCGTACCTGGTCACGGCCTACTACTCGGCAGCGGTGCTGGTCCCCGACGCGCTCGGCGTCCTGGAGAACGTGGAAGTGAGCCGTTGGCGGTGACGCTCCTCGACGACGTGACCTCAAGGGGGCGCGGCGACCCCGCCGCGTCCCCGTCCGCGGGGAGCGAAGCCATCACAGGAAAGGACCGCCCAGTTGACCATGCCGGACACCGTCGAAGGCCGTGACGCCTCCGACCTCCTCGAGCGCACCCGCAGTGCCGTCGACCCCGAACTCCGTTCCGCTGTCGCGTCGCTGCCCGGCTCCCTGCGCCGGGTCGCCATGTACCACTTCGGCTGGGAGCGGGCCGACGGCATCCCGGCCCCCAGGTCCGCAGGCAAGGCCGTCCGGCCGGCGCTGGTGCTCGCCGCCTGCCGAGCGCTCGGCGGTGACCCCTTTCAGGCGGTGCGGGCGGCCGCCGCGGTGGAACTCGTGCACAACTTCACCCTGCTGCACGACGACGTGATCGACGAGGACCCCACCCGCAGGCACCGCCCCACGGCGTGGAACGTGTTCGGTGTCCCCGACGCCATCATCGCCGGGGACGCGATGTCGGCGCTCGCGCTCGGACTGCTCGCCAAGGACCGGCATGCGGCTGCGGCGGCGGCGTCGGTGCGGCTGACGGCGTGCGTCATCGAACTGTGCGCCGGGCAGCAGGCCGACTGCGCCTTCGAGGAACGACCACCGGGCGAGGTCACCCTGGACGAGTGCATCGCCATGGCGACGGCCAAGACCGGGGCCCTGCTGGGCTGCGCCTGCGCGCTCGGCGCGCTGTACGCGGGCGCGGGAGAGGAGGAGGTCGCGGCCATGGACGCCTTCGGGCGGGAGGCCGGGCTGGCCTTCCAGCTCGTCGACGATCTCATCGGGATCTGGGGGGACCCGGAGCAGACCGGCAAGCCGGCAGGCGCGGATCTCGCCGCGCACAAGAAGTCCCTCCCGGTGGTGGCCGCCCTGTCCTCGGGCACTCCGGCCGGTGCCGAGCTGGCCGAGCTGTACCGCGGGCCGATGAGCGCCTCCGCGGTCCGCCGCGCCACGGACGCGGTGGAACGGGCAGGCGGGCGGGACTGGGCCCAGCTGCACGCCGCCGACCGGATGTCACGCGCCGTCGGCGAACTGGCACGTGCGGTCCCGGACCTGACGCCGGCCGGGGATCTGCTGGCGCTGGCCGAGTTCGTCACCCGCCGCATCCGCTGATCCGTACGAGCGGCGCACGGAAAGTGCTTGCGGTGAGAACTGCAATCGAAGCACTATGGATGAAGTGGTCAGCGCCCTTTTCGCCGACCCCTTCGGCTTCCAACGATCAGGGGATCAGCGTGCGAAAGCTCAGCTACTTCATCGCAGCCTCCATCGACGGCTTCATCGGAGCCCCGGACGGTGAGGCGGACTTCTTCAGCAAGCTGGTGACAGGAGACTTTCTGGAGTACCTCAGGGACGAGTGCCCGGACACCCTGCCGACTGCGGCCCGTCGCGCCTTCGGTGTCGAGGACGTGCAGAACAGCCGGTACGACACGGTCATACAGGGACGCGCCAGCTATGACCTGGCGCTGAAGGCGGGCATCACCAGCCCCTACGCCCACCTGCGCGAGTATGTGGTGTCGACCAGCCTCAAGGAGTCGCCCGATGCCAATGTGCGCATCGTCTCCGGTGATGTGGTCGCCGCGGTCCAGGAGCTCAAGAAGCAGGACGGTCTGGACATCTATCTCTGCGGCGGCGCGAATCTCGCGGGGCAGCTGATCGGTGAGGTCGACGAGCTCGTCATCAAGACCTACCCGGCCGTGCTCGGGTCAGGCATGCCCATGTTCGCGGCGCCGTTCCAGGTCTCCGACTTCTCGCTGGAGTCGGTGCGGTCCTTCGACAACGGCGTGGTCGTGCAGCAGTACAGCCGGTAGGACTGACGGGCGGGCCGTACTGCCACGGTCGAGGGGACCGGCATATTCTTTCCTTATGGCCAGCAACGGACCTGAATCGTCCCGGACCAGTCATGACCCGCAGCACCCGTACAAGTGCCCCGGATGCGGGCACCCGGTGGCTGCCATCGTGAAGCGGCACAAGACGCTGGGCGCGTACGTCCCGCTGTGGGCACCGGGACCCTGCCGCAACCCGGACTGCCCTCTCCATGTCTCCGCGGATCATGTCCCCGCGGAGGCCGCCGCCGAGTCCCCGGAGGACCCGGACGACACGTCCGGCCGGGAGGTCGGCACATCCTGAGGTTCGTCCGCGAAAGAACCGAGTGGCACCTGGGGCGCGGCCCGAACGGCCCTACCGCTACAGTCCGCGCATGTCATCGGAGTCAACGGAAGCCTGGGCGGGCTGGTACCGCGACCGGCAGGGCGCGGAATCGGTCACCATATCGGCGAGCGGCGGCCAACTGCGCACATGTATAAGGGGGGTCGAGTACGAAGGGGAGACCTTCGCCGCTCTCAGGGCAGCGGGCGGGTCCCCTGTCCTGGCCTCGTGCGTCCTGGAGTGGGACATGCCGCTGCCCGTCCACGCGGACGGCGCGGTCCAGCAGGCCACGCTCAGCTGTCTGCTGACGCTCGGCGAACCTTCCCGGAGCGGTCCGCTCCTCGACCGGGCGGACCTCAACCTGACACTGCACTACGGCGGTACCGCGTACGAGGCGGGGGTCGCGGACGGCGACTTCGACAACGCGCTCGGCCGTATCAGCCGCCAACTGCCGCCGGGCGCCGGACTCGGGCAGCGGGAGCCGGCACAGGCCTGAGCGGGACCCAGGAGGCACCGGGGGCGAAGGGGCGCCCCACCTGCACTGCGGCGCGCCCCTGCCTGGCGGACCGGGTCCCGTCAGGAGACCTTGGCGACCGCGGCCGCGAGCTCGTCGGCCCGCAACCGGTTCACCCGGGCGCGCTCTCTGCGCATTCGGATGGCCGCATACCGTGAGGCGGCGCTGCGGGCGACCGGGTACCGGCAGTGGCTGCTGCCCCACACCGGCCAGATACGCGGCATCCGCCCTCTGCCGGCGGCGTGACCCGCGCAAGCCGCGCGCTCGGGGCCTCCCTACTCCGCCGTGCAGCGCTTCGAGCGGGCGTAGACGGTGACCTGAGCCCCTTTCAGCTGCGTCCGCGAGCACTCGTGGAAGCGGGTGCGCAGCACCTCGCGTTTGACCGCCTCCTGCTCCACGGCGTCCTGCGGCTGGTCAGGCGGGTCGCTCAGCACCACGATCCGGTCCAGGGCCAGCATGCGGCTGCGGATCTCGGCAGCCGGGAGCTCCTCGCCCTGAAGCGACGCCGACGCCTTCGGACTCCTCTCGAGAGCGAGATCGAGGAGTCCGCCGAACTCGGCGGGGTACGACAGCCTCCACTCGCGCCGGCGTGAGGGAGTGAAGAGGACCCCGTCGCCCGGGGCGGAGACCCGCTGCACCTCTTGGGCGATGGCCGTCACGTCGTCCTTCCGGCTGTCCGGCGTCCGCATCTGCAGCGTCACCGGAGTCAGCGCGAGGACAACCGCGGTCGCCGACGCCCCGACCGCCGCGAAGCGCGCGGACCGGGGGCGCAGCGGCGCCAGGGTGGACGCCCAGGTGTACAGCCGGCTCAGCGAGGTGCCGACCAGGAGTGCGAAACCGACGTTGGTGAAGAGGACGTACCGGTCCACGTACATCGGCTCATGGACCGCGGCCAGCAGGAGCACCGCCGTGGGCAGGAGCGCCAGCGGCAGGGCCAGCCGGACGACGAGCACCGGTCCCGCACCGGTGGCGGCCGGGTACCTGGCACACACGACGGCGACGAGCGCGACGCCCGTGATCTCCAGCCACTCCCTCGGCTTGGGCCCGCCGATCCAGGACACCTGGCCGGCCTGCCCGACGCTGAACAGGACCAGCGGGGCCAGCCCGATCACCGCGACCCCGGCCGCCACCGCCCAACAGCGCCGCACCCGCAGGGTCGTACGGGCAAGCAGCACGGTCACTCCGTGCGCCATCAGGGTGAGGACGGCGAACTCGTGGAGCCAGCTCGCGGCAAGGACGGCGAGCGAGTAGAGGGCCCAGCTGCGCGGTGCGGACGGTCCGGTCAGCGCGCGGGCCAGCAGCCAGGTGGCGAGCGCGACCAGGGTGCAGACCATCGCGTAGGAGCGCCCTTCCTGCGCGTACATCTGCACTTCCGGCGTGAGCGCGAACACCAGACCGCTCAACACTCCCGCGCGGTGTCCGGCGATCCGGGACGCCGTGAGGCCGACCAGCCCGGCGGCAGCGGCCACGGCCAGTACGGACGGCAGCCGGAGGGTGACGAGCCCGCCCTCCCAAAGGGAGTAGAGGGCGTGCATGAGGAAGTAGTAGAGGCCGTGCACGGCATCGGCGTTGTCCAGCAGCGCCCATATCTCGGAGGGGGTGCGGTGCGCGACCTGGTAGGTGACGGACTCGTCGCGCCACATCGTGCTCTGCCGGGTGATGCCCCACAGCCCGAGGGCCAGGGCGAGGGAGGCCGGGGCGACGAAGGAGAGCGGACGGCCGGCCGCACCGTTCGACAGCCGCTCGGCCACCGGAAGGGGCGCCCGGGCGTCGGGCGGGCGGTCCGCGACCGGGGCCTGTTCCCGAAGCTCGATGGCTCCTCCTCCAACACCACCAGGCCACAACCGGAGCATGTGCGTCCAGTTGCTGCCTCATACGGCCGCACCCGGCCTGCGGACTCGAGGAGTCCTGCGGGCCGGGTGCGGGAAGCCGACGCGAGGTCAGGCCTTCTTGGTCTCCCAGAAGATCTTGTCGATCTGGGCGATGTAGTCCAGGGCCTTCTGGCCGGTCGCCGGGTCCGTCGAGGCCTTGGCGGCCGAGAGTGCCTTGAGCGTGTCGTTGATGAGCTGGTGCAGCTCCGGGTACTTCTCGAAGTGCGGGGGCTTGAAGTAGTCGCTCCACAGCACCGAGACGTGGTGCTTGGCGAGCTCCGCGCGCTGCTCCTTGATGACCGTGGCGCGGGCGCGGAAGTGCGGGTCCTCGTTGGCCTGGTACTTCTCCTGGACGGCCTTGACCGACTCCGCCTCGATGCGGGCCTGGGCCGGGTCGTACACACCGCAAGGCAGGTCGCAGTGGGCGCTGACCTTCACCTTGGGGGCAAACAGGCGGGAGAGCATTGAGCTGTCCTTCCTCGTGATCGTCTTCTCAGGTGGGACATTACTCCGTGAGGGACCCGTTTCGGCGGGTGCCCCCTTGGGCTTAGGTCAAAAGTCCGGCGTGCGGGTCGGGCCGGTGGCCGAACATACAGTGGGGAGCCGGAGGTGGCTGATGACTGAGTGGTGGCACGAGCCGAGGGCGCGATTCGGGTTCGCCGAAGTGACAGGGCCCTCGATGGTGCCGACGCTGGTGCACGGGGACCAGTTGCTGGTCGACTACCGGGCCACGTTCCGCACCGGCGACGTGGCGGTGCTGCGCCACCCGCTGCAGCAGGATCTCCTCATCGTCAAACGGCTGGCCGAGCGGCGCGGTGAGGGCTGGTGGGTGCTCGGAGACAATCCCGGCGCGGACGGCGACAGCCGGGTGTTCGGTGTGGTGCCGCCCGAACTGCTGCTCGGGCGGGTACGCAGCCGGTTCCGTCCGCTCGGCGAGGATCAGCGGTCCGTGCTCGGCGTCGTCTCCTGGCTGGCTTCGGCCGTGCGGCCCGTGCTCGCCGACCGCTCGGTCTCCAGGCGTTTGCGCGCCCGGTAGGCGGCCACATTGGCGCGGGTGGCGCAGCGGTCGGAGCAGTAGCGGCGTGAGCGGTTGGTGGACGTGTCGAGGTAGGCGTTGCGGCAGGGGGTGGCCTCGCACAGGCCGAGGCGGTCGACGCCGTACTGCGTGAGGTGGAAGGCGAGTCCCATCGCGGCGATCGCGGCGTATCCCGCCGTCGCGTTGGACGGGTGGTCCGCCAGGTGCATGTGCCACTTGGGGCGGCCGTCCTCGTCCCGGTAGTCGTGCCCGGAGATCTGCGGGTTGACGGGGAACTCCAGCAGGAGCGAGTTGAGCAGGTCGACGGCCTGCGTCTCCTCGCCCGCGTCCGCCGCGGCGAAAACCGCGCGCAGCCGGCCCCGTACGGACCGGAAACGGGTGACGTCGGAGTCGCTCACGCGGCGTGCGGCCTGGGCCGACTCGCCGAAGAGCTCGCGGACCGCCTCGACCGAGGTGAGGGAGTCCTTGTTGCGAGCCGGCTCCTCGGTGTTGACCAGGCGCACGGCGTAGTCCGAGTAATAGGCCAGTTCCACTTGTAGTCCTTACCGCGGCGTTCTAGGGTGAAGGTAACGGCTGCTTATGCTTCGAGGGTATTACGGGCAAGAGGATTCCGTGAGCCGCACAGACACGGGTACCGGTGCTGTTACGGGTGCGGGTGCCGACTGGACGGCCTGGCAGCAGAGCTGGGACCGGCAGCAGGAGTGGTACATGCCCGACCGCGAGGAGCGGTTCAGGGTGATGCTGGACATGCTCGAGGCCACGGTCGGCCCCGAGCCGAGGGTGCTGGATCTCGCGTGCGGTACGGGAAGTATCACGGCACGGCTCCTCCAGCGGTTCCCGAAGGCGACGAGCACCGGGGTGGACCTCGACCCCGCGCTGTTGACCATTGCCCGGGGCTGCTTCGCCGGCAACGAGCGTGTCACCTTCGTCACCGCCGACCTCAAGGCCCCGGCCTGGACGGCGGCTCTGCCGCACACCTCGTACGACGCGGTGCATCGCCGCACTGGTGCGCGACGGCGGCGTCTTCATGAACGCCGACCACATGAAGGACGAGTCCACACCCCGCATCAACGCGGCGGAACGCGCGCACCGCCACGACGGCATGGAGCGTGCCAGGACGGCCGGCGCTCTCGACTGGACCGACTGGTGGGCGCTCGCCGCCAAGGACCCGGTCCTCGCGGAACCGACCGCCGAGCGGTTCCGCATCTACGGCGAGCACGCCGACGGCGACACCCCCTCCGCCCACCGGCACGCCGAGACCCTGCGCACGGCCGGCTTCGCCGAGGCCCGCCCGGTGTGGGCGTCGCCGTCGGACGCACTGGTGCTCGCGTTGAAGTAGGCATGCACGAGGGGGCGGTACGGACCTGGTCCGTACCGCCCCCTCACTCGTGTCGTGCTACAGCACCTTGGACAGGAAGGATTTGGTGCGGTCGTGCTGTGGGTTGGTCAGGACGTCGCGGGG
>NZ_BMWB01000041.1 GCF_014651015.1 Streptomyces xantholiticus | reverse complement strand
CCTCCGTCCCCCGGTGACACGGCGCTACGCGAGCCGAGGCCACCTGTCGAGACCGCACGGCGAGCGCCGGCCGGTACCACCCCGCCACCCCTGCGAGTGGTCGCGAGGCAGTTGGTCGAGGTGGACGTTGTGGCCGGCGCCGTCCACCGCCGCGTGCGTCATGTGCGGACAGTGCTGCAGGACGGCCGGCCGCAAAGACCTGTGGGTCTGCCCAGCCGCCAGCCCGGACCTGGCCGAGGAAGAGCGGCTGTAAGGACGGCGACGCCCGTACCCGGCGCTGGTCTCCACAGAAAGGGTCACGGAAGTCGATTGGCGTGGAACGCTCGAAGTCTGCGACTGCTCACTCGTCCTTGCGGCAGATGACGAAGCTGGGGAAAGGATGCCGTCCGGGCCGGTCGTCGATCTCATCGATTGCTTCACGGATCTCGCGAAGTTGGCTGACGGTCATCTGCAACGGGGGCTCATCCGGCTGGTAAGTGGTCAGGACCGGGTAGTCCACTCCGGGCTCGTCGGTCATCTCGATGTGACAGCCGAGGATGTGGGTGACCGGTCGGGTGTCGGCGAACGCGATCAAGCGGTCGACAGTTCTGCCGAAGGCGGCCCAGTCCTCCACATACAGCCGCCCGGGGTACACCGTGTCGCCGGTGAGCAGGAATCCGGTGTGTGCGTCGTAGTACGTGACCGCCGCCTCGTGGTGGCCGGGGGTGGCCAGGCACTCCAGCAACCGGCCGCCGAGATCGACCTGGGCCACATGGTCGGGGTCGTCGGCAAACCCGAAGTACTCCCAGGCACCGTTCAGATCCGCCGGCACCACCATGGTCTGAGGACGGTCGGTGAACTGGGCATCGCCCGCGATGTGGTCGTGGTGGGCGTGGGTGTGCAGGACGAGGAGGCAGTAGCCGTTCCGCGGATTTTCGGCCAACCAGCGCCCCACCAGGTCATCGACCACCCGCCGCAGCGGAAAGAACTCGGCGGACTCGGTGGCTCCCGTGTCGATGAGCACGGCTCGGGCGTTGCCGAAGAGCAGGAACAGAAACGGCGCCTCATAGTTGATCGCCATGTTCTGACGCAGGATGAACGTGTGCTCGTCGTACGCGTGGACCTGGATGTCGGGATCGGTGTTGTGCTTCGCCGACGGCGATCCGTGGATCCAGTCGACGTCCAGCGCACGGGGCTCGGGCGCCTCGGTCACGAATTCGACCTGCTGTACGTCTCTGCCCATGACGTCTCCAGAGTGCGTCGTCTTGGCAGGCCGGGTACGGCGCACATCTCGTCCGGGGCAGTCGCTCACGCGCCTCCGAGCGGAATTTACTACGCGCAAACCGGACTGATCAAACGAGCAGTCCTCTGATCCTGAGGCTCGGGCTCGGGAGGAGCCGCATTCCCGAGTGATCGATCGGCCTGCGTCGTGCGTGCCCCGTTGCGGCGCAGGCGGAGGCACGCGCCTGCTCGGCTCGGTGAGCACCGACGGCACCACTGCCGGCGGCTCCTGGCTGGCGCGAAGCGAATGCCGGTCGCCACGCTGGAAGATCACCGATGACATGGACGAGCTGCCGGCATTCATGACTTCCCCGCCGGCACTGACCGGAGCCCGCTTCGTGCCGGGCATCGGCTTGACGCTCATGCTCGCGGGCGTGCGCGGCACCTGCACGCGTACCTGTACCGCCTCGAAGTGTGATTGCGGTACAGGATGGGACGCTTCCGCGCCATGGATCGGGGTGATGTGTGCGTGCTGCGTCTCGGCCTCTGAGTGGACTCGCCTGATCCCGGCGCCTACGGAACCGGGCGCAGCCCGTCCAATGTGACGCCGACGAGTCGGCGGGCGGCGGTCTTGGAAGGAACGCCCGCTGCGGCGGCCAGAGCGTGGAGGCAGTACTGGGCGAGCTCGGCAGGCGGGATGTCGCCGCGCAAGTCGCCGCTGTCGGCGCCTTCGGCGATCAGGGCCTGGACCATGTGCGCGAGATGGCGTTCGGCGTGGGTGAGGTGCCCGCCCTGGTGGAGGAGGGCTGCGAGTTCCCCGCCGTGGCGGCGGCGGGCGATGTCCGCGTACGCCTCGAGGACGGTCCGGAGGCGCTCGGCGGCGGTGCCGGGTTGCTCGGCAGCCGCGGCCAGCTGGTGCAGGTGGGCTGCGGCTTGGCGCTCGTGCCAGGCCAGGAGGACGGCCTCGACGTCGGAGAAGTACTTGTAGAGGGTGGCGCGGCCAATGCCGGTCTTCTCGGCGATCTGCGACATGGTCACCGACCGCAGCCCGCCGGCCTGCACCAGCTCGGTGGTGGTGTTCAAAATGGCCTCGCGTACGGCATGGCGGTGAGCGTCGATGGTCTCGTTCCACAGCTTCGGCACCCCTCAAGGATACGGACGTCCCCCTGGATACACTCCGCCGGGAGAGAGACACTGTGTATCGAAAAAGGTTGGCGCAGTCGGTCTGCGCCCGACTCCTGGAGGACGCCATGGCTGACTCGCCCACCCACCTGGAGGTGCCTGATGATCACCGGACGCCGCGCTGGGTGAAGATCTCTGCGGCAGTGGTGGTCGCCCTGGCCGTGGTGTTCGTGATCGTGCACCTGACCGGGGGCGGCATGGTCGGGCACACGCCGTGAGTCCGTTTCCCGCGCGGCTGCGCAAGGCGACGCTGACCGCGCACATCACCGCGTCCCTCGGCTGGCTGGGCGCGGTCGCGGCCTTCCTCGCCCTGGCCGTCGCCGGTCTCATCAGTGATGCTCCCCAGACGGTCCGGTCGTCGTACGTGGCGATGGAGTTGGTGGGCTGGGGAGTGATCGTGCCGTTGGCCGGCGCCTCGCTGGTGACCGGCGTTGTGCAGTCGCTGGGGACGGTGTGGGGGCTGCTGCGGCATTACTGGGTGATGGCGAAGCTGCTGATCACGGTGCTCGCCACCGTGCTGCTGCTCGTTCACATGCAGCCGGTCGGGCACCTGGCCGATGCCGCGGCCCGGGCCGCACTGGCGAGGGGTGAACTCGAGGGCATGCGGATCCAGCTGATCGCGGACGCGGGAGCGGCCGTCGTGGCTCTGCTCACCGCGGCGGCGCTGTCGGTGTTCAAGCCCCGGGGGATGACCGGCTACGGCATGCGCAGGCAGCGCGGTCGGCGTCAGACGGTGTCCTGACGCTGACCTGGGCCGCCGGAGGGGAAGGCGGCGCCACGGAGCCGGTCGGGCGAGGGTCCGGAGGAGGACGTTGCATGCCTGTTCGCAGGAGCGGCAGGCTTCGGCGCACAGGCGGCAGTGCTCGTGCACGCCGGCGTGCGAGGAGCACTCGTGTCCCGCCACACCGGCCGGACGCCAACATCACCCGCGCGTTTCTCCCCGCGTGCGCGACCGCCTGCAAAGCTTGCGACCGCAGTGGCGTTGCCGGTGCCGGCGCGGTCCATGTCGGTGCGGATGCATCTGGTGAGATCGCCGACCGAGCGCTCCGGCAGGCAGGCGTCCGCCCAGGCGGTACACGCCTGGGCGCAGGCGATGCATTCCTCGGTGCAGTGGGCGGGCCTCTCGCGGTCGACGTCGCCGACGTCGGCCGGGTAGGTGGCGAGCATGTCCTTGACCGTAGCCATCGCGGATCGCCTCCTCGTGCTGCCGGAGGCCGGGGCCGGGACGGCCGCACCTAATCGCCCCGGCCCGTGGCAGCTGGCCACCGACGACCGGCGCAAACGCGTCTCGGGCGCCCCCGTCGGTGCGGGGCCGCCCGAGGCGTTCGGGGTCAGTGGTAGGCGTGGACGACGGCGTGCCCCTTGCCGCGGCCGATCATCCACTTGTTCACGGGCGTGGTGATCACGAATGCGACGGCGAATCCGCCCAGGAGCGCCGACCAGAACAGCCCGTCGGAGAGGTGGGCGTCCATCGCGCCGGGGGTGAGGGCGATGATGCCGTTGTCGACCAGCTCCATCACGGCGATCGAGACGGTGTCGGCGGCCAGCGCCACCTTGACCGCGCTCTTGAAGTCCAGGCCGGCCCGGCGGACCGCGAACAGCGTGAACGAGTAGCCGAAGAGGAACGCCAGCGAGATCGCCAGGACCATGGTCTCGACGTTGCCCCACAGCAGGGCGGTGCCGATGACCATGCCGAGAATCTCGCCGATGGCGCAGCCGGTCAGGCAGTGCAGCGTCGCCTTGGCGGCCGTTGACCAGGACGCCCCGTGCGCGTGGTCGGCGTGAGCGTGGTGACCGGTGTGGGTGGCCGGGTCCTGCGCGGTGCCGGTGTGGTGAGTGCTGCGGTCCATGACCTTCATCCCCATTCCCGTCCAGTGTGGTCCGTTCACCGGGCTCACACCACACTATATACCCCCTGGGGGTATTAATCCAGCGGTGTTCCGTCGTCTGTGACGGTCGGCCCGTAGTAGGCGAGCAGGGGTCCCGGTCCAGTTCTCGAAAGGACAACGACGGATGAAGTTGCCCGGGGCGGGCGCCGGCGGCGCCCGCCCCCTGTCCGGCGGTCCGGTCAGTTCTTGCCGAGCAGATTGTTCATCTGGGTGATCTCGGCCGTCTGGGAAGTGATGATCGCGCCGGCCATCTTCTTGGCCGGCGCGTAGGCACCATCGGCCTGCTCGGTCTTCGCCATCGCCACAGCGCCTTCGTGGTGCTTGATCATCATCTCCATGAAGGCGGTGTCGAACGCCTTGCCGGAGGAGCTCTCGAGTTCGTCCATCTCCTCGGCCGTCATCATGCCGCCCGTGCCGTGCGCGGAGTGATCCATGGCGCCCTCCGCGGGCACCTCCTCGCGCCAGGAGGTCAGCCACCCGGACAGTGTCTTGATCTCCGGGTCCTGGGCCTTCTTGATCTGCCCGGCGAGCTTCTTCACCTCAGCCGACTCGGCCCGGGACGGCGCAAGGTCGGCCATCTCCACCGCCTGTCGGTGGTGCGGGATCATCCCCTTGGCGAACGCGACATCGGCCCCGTTGCGCTGACCTTTCGAGGCCGGCGCCGAGGCGGACGGGGACTTCGTGGTGTGGCCGTCGTGGCCGGCCGAACTGTCACCGTTCCCGCCACAGGCGGCAACGACGAGGACAGCCGCCGCTGCGGCAGCCACGGCGGCGGTACGGCGGACGAGGGATCGCTTGCTGTTCACGGTGCAACTCCTTGTGCGCGCAGCCACGACACAGCGGCGCGCGAGTGATTTTGGGATGAGGGCGTAGGAAAGCGCGGCACCCGTCACCGGAACATCCGGGCAGGGGGTGCCGTGCGGGCCGCTCTATATCCGCAGGAGTTGCAGCTCAGAAAGGTCAGGCGGTGCCCGGCCGCCCTCGGCCGGCGCGGCAGAGCTCGCCGCCGAGGCGGAAGCGGAAGGGGCGTGCATCGGGGCGCTGGTCAGCGCGGGCGGCGCGTACGCGGAGCCGATCCCGGCCGCCGCACACGTTCCGTCCGCGTGATCAAGGTGATCCGAACTGCCGTCCATGTGCGAGCATCTCGCGCTCGCGTGTGGAGTGTCGGCGGCCATGGCCATCACCATCTCGTGCCCGGCATCCGATGGGCCTGTCGGCGTCTCGGTGGGGCCGAGAGCGTGCATGCTGAGCACGCCGGTCAGCACCGCCATCACCAGCAGCACAAACAGCCGCCCGGCGGGGCGGCGGCTCGATCCCGTGCTGTGGGTCATGGGCCCATCGTAGGAGCAGGCCCGTGCGGGACCGTCACCACCGGGGCAGCACCGGGGCGCGAGATGAGGCCCTTCGAGGGCCGCTCGTTCATCGGCCGGCACCGCCATGTCACTCGTCACCGCCGCCCACCTGTGCCTGACCGAACAGCGGAGGAGCCCAAGAGCCCCTGCCTTGGCCTGACCGTCTATCAGGCCCTGGGTCTCCTCCAACACCTCGTCGCCACCTGGACCGGCACCTGCCCCACCTGCCAACAGACCCTGTCATGGCAGCCCCACGACACCACCTGACAAAGCACTACTGGCCCACGTGGCAAGTGTTCGGCGTGGGTCCCGCGACTGCGAGTCACATCATGGTCGACTTTGTGTCGCTATGGGTGACGGCCCCATCGAAGTGGTTCGAGCGGGCGCACTGAGCGATCGGAAGGGACCCCATGTTCAGAACAATGTTCATCGGTGGCGCCACGGCGGCACTTGTTGCCGCCTTCACCCCGTCCTCGGGGACCACGGCGGTCATGAAATCCCCCGCCCCGCCCGACAAGGTCCCCATCGACCTCGTCTCCGTCAACGGCTCGGGCTGCCGACCCGGCAGCGCAACCGTGGCCGTCGCGCCGGACAACACGGCCTTCACCATCACCTACAGCGAGTACCTCGCTCAGGTCGGCAAGGGCGCCAAGCCGACCGACTTCCGCAAGAACTGCCAGCTCGGCTTGAACGTGTACGCCCCGCAGGGCTTCACCTATGCCATCGCCAAGGCCGACTATCGCGGCTTCGCCAGCCTGCAGAACGGTGCGAGCGCCACGCAGCGGGCCAGCTACTACTTCCAGGGCATGTCCCGGACGTCGTACCGCAGCCACCGGTTCCACGGCCCGCTCCAGAACAACTGGCAGGTCTCCGACACAACTGCCATCCACGCCCTCGTCCACAAGCCCTGCGGTGAGGAGCGGAACTTCAACATCAACACCGAGCTGCTCGTGGACGGAGGACGCTCCGACACGACCAACACCACCAGCTTCATGGCGATGGACTCGACAGACGGCAGCTTCACGACCAAGTACCACTTCGCTTGGAAGAAGTGCCCGGCGCGCTGATGCCCGCGTAGCCGGCCCGGCGCCCGACGTGTCGGCCGCCGGGCCGGTTGACCAGACCCAATGCTGCACGTCGCCCGCCAGTTGCCGGTTACTGAGACACACTCCTGGTAGTGCTTTGTCACCTGTCTTGTCACCTTGGGTGCCTGGTGCATCTCTGGGCTGTCGCGCGGTGCTGGGCCGCAGAGGTCCGGCCGAACGTGTTCACCACGTCATGGGGACGCTGGCCGCCGGGGCATGAAGGCATCGCGTCGGTGACCGGACGGGCCTGCCGCCCGCACCGACTGCGAGTCCACGATCGCCGCGGTCGCAACCGGCGTGCGGCCTTCCTTCTCGCGGACCTTGTCACGCAGCCGGTCGTGGAGCTCGGTGAGCAGACCCGTGAGCTGCCAGCGGCGGACGAAGGCCTGCACGCGCCGGTACGGCGGAAAGTCACGGTCAGGTTCGCCCACTTCACGCCGTTGTCGACGTGGTAGCGGACACCTGACGTAGTGCGGGCTCTCGGTGATCACGTGCGGAGGCAGCCCGGCTCGTGGCAGGATGACGGCAAATTGCCCCGAAAGGCCGATGCCGGCATAGGCGTCCGAAGGGCTGCGCGCAAAGCGACGGGTTGGGGAGCTGAGACGTGGTCGCCTTCTACTCCTCCGCGCTGGACGGAGTCGCCGCCAACCCCGCCCTCCCCACACCGCTGCTGCTGCGGCTGATCGCCTTCGACGGCGGGGGCCACGGCCCGCCCTTCCAAGCCCTCCACCGGCCGGGGCTGCCCGAGTCGGCCGTGGCGGCTGTCCTCACCCACCCGGTCCTGGACACGCGAGTCCAGTTCGCGACGAGCGGCCAGGCGGAGCCCGAGCAGCGCGCCCGGCTCGCGGGCGACCCCTCGCCCAAGGTGCGCGCCGCCGTCGCATACGGGCCCGAGTGGACCCACGATCCCCGGACGAAGGTCCGTCCTCTGCCGGACGCCGTGTGCGGGCGTCTCCTCGAAGACCCCGAACCGTCCGTACGGAGCGCGCTGTGCAGTCCGCGACCCCGCCGCCGGCCCCGATCTGATCGAACGGCTCAGCCACGACCCGGATGTCCGGACGCGCCAGGCGGCAGCCGGCGACCCGCGCCTGCCGCTCCACCGGCTCCTCGAGGCCCTCGCCGTGCCCGAGCTGGCCCGCAGCGCGGGTGCCAACCCCGCCCTTCCCCCGGGTGAGATGGCCGTGGTCATGGACGAGGCCGGGGTGCCGGCATGACGAAGCGCGCCTTAATCAACGCGGGCCGGGATGCTCGGGGCCGATCGGCACATGGAGCCGACCGGGGCGGGCAGTCGTCTCCGTTCATTGCCGCCCCCGGGCCGCCTGGCCGGGGTTGGCAAACCGGGTCCCGGACTTCAGTCCGGCAGCCGTTCGTCAGGCGTCGACGAAGTTGGTCAGGATGCAGCCGTCGACGAGTGCTTCCTGGGTCGTGGAGTTGGGCGGAGCCGCATAGTTGGGCGCGCAGTTCAGGCCGAGCGTGCCGAGAGACAGCATGTCCCTCTCGTCGCTGTCGGTGGCGTAAATACGCACGGCGAAGTTCTGGCCGACGAACCAGCGCGTTCGGGGGTCCCCCTCGCCGGCGGCGAGATCGGCTTCCTGGCGGGCCTTGAACTCGGCTTCGAACCGGGCCATGTCGCTGACGACCAACAACACGTGGCCATTACTGGCGCTGCCGTCGACTCCGTCACACGTCGCGCGTTCCTTGATGCCCCACGCGGCGTTCGTCTTCGACATCTCGGCCACCGCGCTGTCCGACGAGGAGCCGTCGATGTCGCCGAAAACCGTGTCCTTGGGCTCCGTCGACGCGTATTCGCACGTCGTCACGTTGCTGATCAGCCGTATCAGTTCGTCCGCGCCGGCAACCGTGGCGAGTTGGGCCTCCACCCCGTCCGTGCCGGCGGTGCCGTTGCCGTCCGCACCGCTACCGGCCTGACCTCCGTTCTTGCCCGTGGACGCCTGACCGCTCTGACTTTCGGACTGACCGCCGTCGTCATCGCAGGAAGTGGCCGTGAGAGCCAGGAGGGCGGCGACGGCCGCAACGGCCTGCTTGGTACGCATCGAGGGACCCTTACGTGAGGTTCTGCAGATCAGTTGAACTCTCGGGAACCTAGCCGAAATGATCAAGGAGCAGCAAAAGACTGCCGGTCGGCGCGTGGGGCGATACCTCCGGAACGCACGAGGAGGGCGGTCACCTGCGTCGGGGTGACCGCCCTCCTCGCTTCTGTGCGGCCGGGTCAGTCGGCCTGCCGCTTGCCCTCGGGGTCGTGCTGGGTGCGCAGACGCCAGTACCTGGCCCCCCGCTCCCACACAACGGTCCCCTCGCTCAGCTTGCCGGAAGGCCTCTTCCGGCGCCCAGGTGCGTCGTCGACGTAGCAGGCCCATACGACCTGGCTGCCGGAGCCGATGACCACGGCGGCGATGGCGCCGTCGTCGGTGAGGGCGCCATCGTCCACGGCGGTGCGGTCGGCCCCGACATTGGGTGCTGAACGGCGTCCGCCACTGGGGGCGCGATGACGCGACAGGGCGAGGGCCGGCAGCACGGGCACGGCACTCGTCCGTCGGCCACGCACGTCTCGTCGGCCTGCTCGGTGCGCCCGCCCGGCCGCACGGACGCCGACGCGTGACGAGGCCCCGGACGAAGCGTCGTCCGGGGCCATCGAGGCCACCTCCCGGAGGCTACGGCAGCGGCCCCATTGTGGGCATGCGCACCTCCGCACCCATGACTACGGTGGCCACGACCGCCAATATCGCGGCGGTGCGCAGGCAGGGCGCGCCAGCGGTCGACGACTTCGCCACCACTCGCTTCGGCTCCTTCACGTCAGAGGCCCTGCCGTGGCCCGGGCCCTGCGCCGGCGGACCGTGGCCATCAGCAAGGCGCCCGCGATGAGGGCCGCCACGCTTGCACAGGCGAACGCCAGTGTGCCGCTGCTGCCGGTCTTGGCAAGGGCGCCCGTGGTGTCCGTGGTGTCCGTGGTGTCCGTGGTGTCCTGGGGCAGGCCCGTGGTCTGGGGCTGCGGCTGGTTGCCGCCCGAGCCCGCTGAACCACCGGTTCCCGCAGCGCCCTTCACATGCACCGTGAAGCGAGCCGTGTTGTTGGCCTTGTTGCTGTCGTACGCCAGCTCCCCGCCGTTCACAGACATGGCGCGAACCTCGCCGGTGGTCCCGGTGGTCCCGGTGGGCGCGTCCTTGTCGATCTTCACCGTGAACGGCAGCGTCGCGACTTGGCCGACGGTGAACGGCGAGCCGATGGCGCAGATGTACTGCGGGGCGCCGAGACCCGGTTCGCCCATGCCTCCGCCCGTCCAGGGACGGCAGCGCTCCGGTACCTTCACCGCCGTCGTGTCCTTGGGGATGTCGACCAGCAGCCCGAGTTGGTCGTCGGAGGTGAGGAGGTTGAAGGACGCGGGGCCGTTGTTGCGGACCTTCGCCGTCAGTGTGACGGCGTCGCCGGGCTCGGCGGTGGCGTTGTCGCCGGTGACCGCGATATCGGCGGTGTTGGCCGCGTTGATCGCCCACAGCGCGTGGTCCGTCCCGGACGTGGCCGGCGGCGCGCTGCCGTCCGGCACGAGCGCGAGCACGCTGCCGCTGCTCGCGGTCGTCGGCACGGTGGCGGCCATGGGTTTCACCCCGTAGTCCAGGAATTCGAAGAGCGCCGTCTTCTTGACGTCGAGGCCCACCGGCGTGGAAAGCCGGTACCGCTTGCCCGGCTCGACGGCTGTGCTGATGTGGCACACCGCTTGGTCCAGCGTCTGGCCGGACGCGGCGGGGATGTCGTCGGTCGTGCCGTACGTGCAGTTGGAGAACCGCTGCGCGAAGCCGAGACCCGGGGTGGCGGCGAGTCGCAGGTCCACGCCCTGAGCCGTCAGCGAACCGGTGTTGGCGATCGTGATGGGCGCGTCGAGAGAAGTGCCGGGCTCGGCGGTGTCCGTTCCGGGAATTCTGTTGAGGATCAGCCCGACCGCGCCGACGGTGACCTTCACGGTGATGCCGCCGACACTGGCATTGGAGGACGTGGCGTAGAGCCGCGCTGTGCCCGTCGTACCGAGCGGGGCGCTCGGCTTGGCATTCACGTCGAGGATCCCGCCGGCGAATCCGTCCGGCGCGATGTCCTTGGCGGGCCAGGAGCACACGTCGTCCGGGCAGTCCATGCCTCCGACGTCGGTGAAGGAGGAGATGCCGGACACGTCGATGCTCACCACCACGTCCTCGGCGGTCCCGCCGTCCGGGTCACCTTCCAGACCCCAGCTGATCTGCGGCGGGTCGGTCCTGTCGGCGGGCTGCGGCAGGCCGATCTCGTCCCTGACGACGGTGAGGCTCAGGACGGGGCCGTCCTGAGCGTCGAGGGTGCCTGTCGGGGCCGCGTGCGCGGGAGTGCCGACGAGTACGGCGCCGAGGAGTGGAACCGTGATGGCGGCCAGGGATGCGGACCATCTGCGTCGGGTACGTGGTGACATCTCGCGGATACCTTTCCGTCAACCGGAGTTGGCTCTCCGGTGACTTGTGCGACGGGTGGGATCCGCAAATGGTTGTGCCGATCGGGCGAGCAGCCCGACTGCGCGACCGAAGGCGCGGTCGGCCCGGTGCTGCGCGGGGCGACGGCCGGCGAACGTGAGTCGGCGTCACCCCCCGGCTCAGACCGGCCCGAAGACCTGGTCGGAGCACACTCTCCCACTGGACCCAACGCTCCCGCAGACGGTTCACGCACCGAGCCGCCCCACGGCCGGGGCAGGAGCCACTCAGTCGCCTCGGACGCAGGCATGCAGATGCATGTCATGTCGGCCGTCGTCATGCACGGCGGCGCTGCGCCTGATGCCTTCCAGGAGGTAGCCGACTGCTGCGCGACCGCGCCCGCCGGGGCATGCGCGCCCCGGTGCAGGCCGTCGCCGCGTTCGCCGGCAGTACGACGCGAAGTGCCCCAAGGCCGCAAGAAGATCACCGATGACGAGGACGAGCTGCTGGCGTTCTTCGACTTTCCGGCCGAGCACTGGCCGCATCCGAGGGCGACGAATCCGATCGAGTCGACGTTCGCGACCCGTGAGGCTGCGGACGAAGGTGACCAAGGGAACCGGCCGCCGGGCCGCCGGGCCGGCCATGGTCTTCAAGCTGGTCGAGTCCGGCCAGGCCCGCTGGCGGGCCGTGAACGCACCCCACCTCGTCGCTCTGGTCCGTGCCGGCGCCCGCTTCGAACCCGGCCACCTCGTCGAACGCCCCGAGACCTCGCGGCGTGAGCAGCCCCAGCCGATCCGCAGAAGACGGGCGGATCTCAGGCATCGGTGCGCCGTATGTGCAGGTGGCCATCGCGGGGAAAGGAGGGCGGCGCCGCGGGCAGGACTCTGTCGAAGTCGTAACGGCTCTTCTGCGCGACCCGGCACGAGGCCGGGTTGTCCACCTGGTGCAGGAGTCCGAGACGCTTCAGCCCGTCGGCTGCGAAGGTGTCGAAGGCCCAGCCGGTGAGCGCCTCCAGAGCGCGGGGGGCAACTCCCTTCCCACGAGCGTGCGCCGCGGTCCAGTAGCCCACTTCGGCCGCCGGTTTGCCGGAGGTGACATCCTTGAGGACCACGTTGCCCACCAACTGAGCGCCAGCTGGGCCGGGTTGTTCCTCAAGGACCGCGAAGCCGAACCGGTCTCCCGTTGCCCAGCCCCGCTGCTGAGCCTGCACCCACCGCGCCCCGTCAGCATCGTTCTCGACGGGAGAGCTCGTCCGGTGGCGCAATGCGGGATCCCGACACACCTCGACCAGTGCGGCAACGTCCTCCATGCACCAGGGGCGAAGAACGAGAGCGGGAGAGTTCGGCGTCGCGGCCACCTGAAGTACGACGGGGACATGCACCAACCGATCATATGCGGCGGCATTCTCACCCGACGCCAACCGTGTCCGCCCCATGCCGCTGTGCGACCACCCTTTCATCGCTGTATCCGGACGCGCAGAGCCCGGACGGACCAGTCGAACACCGGCGCCAGACTCTCCGGGATCGGCCAGCCGTTGACCACCGCGAGCAGCTGAAAGTAGCGCTCCCTGCGGGGGTCGTTCACACTCTCCAGCCGAGTCGACAGTCGGCGGCGAAGCTCGACGTCGTCGGGGCGGCCGAGGAGGCGCGCGTAGTGCGCCGTGAGCATCGCGACGATCGGATCGGCTTGGGGGGAGGCCGGGTCGATGCCGGCCACCAGGGCCGGGCCGACCTGGTCACGGACGGTTGCGGCAAAGTCGCGGCGCGGGACGGCGCTTTGGGCCTGCTCGGCTGCCTGGTCCTCGGCCATCCGCCGCACGTCGGCGCGGAAATCCGGGTCAAGGGACAGCTCCGCCAACTCCACCCATGCCTGGACCTGCTCCGCCTCGGGGTTGTCGGGCAGCTCGGGGGTCATCGAGCGCATGACCCCCGCGAATGCGGGGGCGGCGCCAAGACCGCCGAAGACGGCGTCGAGGAAAACGCCGATCAGACGTCGGCGCTCGTCCTCGGAGAGCTGGGCCAGCTGGTGCATGAGTTTTGTCTCCTCAGGCGTGGACCCGCGCTCGGCCACCGCCGTCAGCACCGCGCGCCGCAGGCGCAGGACGCGGATCTGCACTGCCAGTGCTTCGGCGTGCGCCGCGGCGACCTCGGGAAGCGAGAGTTCCCGGTCCACGACCTTGCGGATCGTGGGCAGGTCCAGTCCCAGCTCGCGCAGGGTACGCACGAGCTCCAGGCGAGCGACAGCGCCGGTGTCGTAAAGGCGGTAGCCCGTCGGGCCGCGGTCCGTCGGCACCACGATTCCGCGATCGGAGTAGAACCGGATCGTCTTGACCGTGAGACCGGTCCGCCGGGCCAGTTCGCCGATCGAGTAGAGCGTGTCGCCGTCCATGCCCCCACCTTTGCGTCTCCCCCTACTGGAGACTCAAGCCCCTCCGCCTGCCGACAGCCAACCACTCCTCATCCACAAGCCTTGGCAATTCCTCACCAGCGTCTTCCAGCACGGCGCCGGCGTCGGGACCGATGTGAGGTCGTGCAGAGACCACGAGCAACGGGAACAGACGGGCAGTGCGCCCTGCCTGGTGCAGCGCCGTCAGCGTCGTCGAGCGGCAAGGAGGTTGTGGCCGACGAGGGGTGGGTACGTCACCGGGATCCAATGAAGGGGGATCAGGAGTGAAGAGGAGTCCGGCGGACTCGGGGGGCGGAAGGTGTCAGCGACAACAGGCGTTTTCCCGCGGACTGTCGAGACACGGGGGGAAGCAGCCGTGAGTGACCGTTACAGAGACTTTGTCGTATCACCGGACACGAGCCGGTTCGGACGCGTGGCATGGGCGATCGTACCGGCCGCCATTTTGCCGGGCATCAGCTTGACGCTCATGCTCGCGGGCGGACGCGGCACCAGCGAGGGACTCGGGCCGACGGCCGTACCGGCAGCCGTCGTTCTCGTCGCGCTCCCGTTCCTGTGGTACGTGACCTACGCAGTCCTGCACACCGTTAACTCGTACGTGGCAGTCGTGGACGGCGCCATTGTGGTGCGCAACTGGGCGCGTCGGCTGACCACCGTCGAAGGGCCCGGCTTCCTGGTCCGCACCCATATCGACTCCAGCGGCATCGCCGGCGAGGTGCTCATCGTGGGTGACGACCACGCCGCCGTGATGCTCAATCCCCGGCAGTGGCGTGAAGCCGAACTCAATCGGGTGTGGCGTAATGCGGCTCTTCAGCAGCAGCCCGGAGGCATACCAACTCCACGTGAGTTGCGCGGGCGTTACCCGACCATCCGGATACCCCTTTACATCCGGCACCCCGGCATCGTCTACACCTTCTGGACCCTTCTCGTCATCCTCTACATCGGAATAGTGGTCAACGTCTTCGCCCGCATCTGATGAGGCGGCGACGGGGCCCAGCCGGCCGGGCCACCGATGTTCGGACGGTCAGGCCTGGCCGAGTCGCAGGGCACGGGTCTGCGCGGCGGTGTCGAGCGGAAGGCTCATTGTTCCGTACGTGGAGTACCTGCGAACCGGGCCCCACGCTGCTCCCTGCCCGATTCCCCGGCGACGCGCGAACGTCGCTGCGGCAGCAGGTTGCATGAGCGCGAGGGTGCCGGCCGAAGGTCGGGAGCACGGCGGCGCACCCGGCGCGGGTGCGGACAGCTGGGTCGCCCGGTCCTTCGACGCTCCGCCCGCCGATCCGCTCGTGGAACCCGTGCTGTTCAGCACCGTTATCCACCTGCTCGAACACCCCGGCGGGGACGCGGTCCTGGCCCGCCTGCTCTCCCTGCAGGCAGCACTCCGGCACGGGGTCGAGACCGCTATCTGCGAAAGCCGGAGCGGCAGCGCAGCAGCTGGTTGAGCCAGCCGGCCGAACGACAGCAAACCACGCTCAGCGGGCTGTCAGCCTTGCCTGTGCTCCTCGATACTCGGGTCGTCTACGTACACTGACGGGCATGGCATGCCGCATCAGTGAGCTCGTCATCGACGCCGCCGACCCCGACCGGCTCGCCGCATTCTGGAGCGAGGTCCTCGGCTACGTCGAACTCGGCCGGGAGGACGACGGAAGCATCGAGATCGGGCCGCCCGACGCCGGCTTCGGCGGCCCGCAGCCCACCCTCGTCCTCAGCCCCAGCAGCGAACCGCGGACCGGGAAGCTCCGACTGCACATCGACGTCAACGCCACCGACCGCGACCAGGACGCCGAGTTGGAGCGGCTGCTCGCTCTCGGCGCCAGGCCCGTCGACGTCGGCCAGACCGGCACCGAGAGCTGGCACGTCCTGGCCGACCCGGAAGGCAACGAGTTCTGCCTCCTGCACGCCCGGCTCCAGCCCCTCTGACCACCTGCGTCCTGGCGCAAGCCGCTCGGCCGTTCGAGTAGTGATCCGCGCCGGCAAGCTCGCCAGCAGGTCCGCGTCTGTCGAGGTCGCGCTGCGGCCGGCTCCGAGTCTGGGAATGTTGGACCCGCCGGGGAGTCCGGGAAAGACCGATACGGGTGGGGGTAGGTGAGCCACAAGCTCGGCCAGGACACGCTGCTGCGCGGAAGATGTCGGGCACCGTCGCCGCGGCGGAGAGGTCGACTGTTTCGGGTCGGCACCGGTCTCCGCGAGGTCACGACCGCAGCTGGTCCTCAGTCGATGTGTCCCAGCCCGGCATGCTGTCGTGCCGTCTGTCCTTGAGGCTCAGGCACTCCTCAAAGAAGGCGAGGGCCTTGAGGTGGTACGCGCGGGCGGCCCAGCCGAGGCTGATGTTGTGGCCGGCCTGCGGCAGGCGGTCGAGGACGATCCGCGGGGCGGCGGACAGCAACGCGGTCAGGTCGGTGAGGTCGTCCTCGCCGTGGCTCCACCAGGCCTCGTGTTCGGCGAAGGTGAGCCTGACGGGGACGCGGACACGCGGCAGGATCGCCGCCGACAGTCTTGTCCAGCCGGCCACCGTGCTGATCTCTTGTGCGGGCATGGGCGCCACCACCTGCTGGCTCGCCCTGAACGTCTGCGTCGGGTACAGGCTCAGCGGCCCCCAGTTCAGCAGCCGCAGGCTGCCCTCACGGTCGCACCCGACGAGGTTGGTGCTCACAGCCAGGCGGCGCCCGCACCCGGAGACATCCATGCCCAGCAGGTCCGGCGTGTCCCAGTCGGCGGCGGCCGCGAAGGCCACCTTGGCACCGAAGGAATGCGCCAGCAGGAACGTGTCGGAACCGGGTGCATGGCGTGCCGTGAACGCCTGGACGGCGGAGCGCACGGCGGCCGCTTGGACGGTCAGCCGTTGCCCTGCGGGCAGGCGTGCGGCCGAGGCACCGTAGCCGGGCCGGTCCAGCGCCAGCACCGTGTACCCCAGGCGTGCGCCAAGAGCCAGTAAGGACACGTCCGGATGCGCCTGTCCGTCGAAGTACCCCCCGTTCATACCGCCACCGTGCAAGGCGACGATCACTGCGCGCGGGGCCTCCTGCGCGGGTTCACTGAGCAGGCCGGACAGGATGATGCCACCCGCGTCGACGGTGATGGGGCGGACGCCGGTTGAGCTCCGCCGGTGATACGGCTCCGGCCCAGCCGCCGATCTCACGGCCGCGGGCTGCACGATGGGGCCGTCAAGCATAGAAGTCCTCAACACCCGGCAGACGCCAATCGCGCTTCGCCGGGGGCAAGGGGATGACCGTCCGCACCTCGTGCTCCCGCACCGGCCCTCCTTGCGCCACTCGCGGCCGGGCAGCCCGTGGATCGGTGAAGCCGGCCGATGGTTCGTCCGACGACCCAGCGGCGGCGCTGGACGACGAATGCCTCGGTGGCCGGGTCGCGGCGGACGACTTCTCAGGCCGCCTGATCACTCCGTCTCCGCTCGCCGTACGGAGTCGTGCTGCGACACGAGCACGTGTGCAGGTTCGGCGCTGTGGGCGGCACCGCCGCTCACAGTCCCCATCTCCGGTATCTCCGGCTTGCAGGCAGGCGCTGCCGGCCTGGGGCGCAGCTGGTGGCGGCGTCGCCGCTGCCAGGGATGCGGGCACCGGCGTCGCGGCAGGCAGCGTCATGGCGGCGGCACAGCAGCACGCGCGCGAAGCAGTCATGCAATAGGCCTATCCAGTCGCACCGGACAGCGGCGGTCACCGCGCCGCTCCACAGCAAGCATTCACCCACCCAGCGGTGACTGGAGCATCGACAGCGGCCCCGAAAGCCGGCAGTCCCACGGCTGGCTGCCCTTCGACGCCCCTGGAAGCGGGGTGTTCGCGAGTTCCCGGCCAGGGCCTTCTTGGTTGATTGATCGGGTTCACGCTGTGCGCACCCGTCCGGCGCAGCCCGGCGGGGGCCAGTCCCTCACGAGGACGGTTCGCCCGACACTCAGCCCGCACTTGGACCGGGACGAGCCGTCCAAGTCCGGCGAAGTCCCTCGCGTAGCGACGCCGCAGGTGCCCATGAGGGAAGGCGTCCGCGGGCCTGGCAGCCGGTGCTGTTCAGCCATGCTTGACCCTCATGCCTACTGATCGCCTCACCCAGCAGGGTGAGGAGCGGCCCGGGCGATGAGCAGGGCTACGTCGTCGCGGTCACCCTCGGCACGCAGGGTCCGCAGCAGCAGGTCGCAGGTGTCGTCCAGCGAGCGGCCGGGGTCGTCGAGGACGTCGAGGAGAGCGTCCAGGCGCTCGTCGATGGGCTGGTCCCGGGTCTCGACGAGGCCGTCGGTGTAGAGGACGAGCTGGTCGCCCGGCCCGATGTCGAGGCGGGTCGTGTCGAAGGAGATGCCGCAGCCGCCCAGGGGTGCGCCGGTGGGCAGCTCGAGCAGTTCGCGGGTGCCGTCCGGGCGGAGGAGGACGGGCGGGAGGTGTCCGGCCAGGGAGATGTGACATTGCGCGGTGCGGGGGTCGAAAACGGCGTACACGCAGGTTGCGATGGTCTCGAGACCGTCCGTGATGTGGTCGAGGTGGTGCAGGACCTGGGCGGGGGCCAGGTCGACTTCGGCCAGCGTCCTGGTGGCGGTGCGCAGCTGTCCCATGCTGGCTGCGGCCGCGACGCCGCTGCCCATGACATCGCCGACGACGAGGGCGGTCTTGTCGCCGGTCAGGGGGATGACGTCGAACCAGTCGCCGCCGATTTCGATGGTGGCCTGTGCGGGGCGGTAGCGGAAGGCGATGTCGAGACCAGGTCGCTGTGGGGGAGGATCGGGAAGCAGACTGCGCTGGAGGGTGAGGGCGGTACGGCGTTGTTCTTCCATGGCGCGGTGCCGGTCGGTGACGTCCACGCTGGAGGTGGCCACTCCCAGCACTTTCCCGTTGGGGGCTTCGAGCCGGTAGAACGAGATCGACCAGGCGTGATCGTTGTCCGGGTCGGCCGCCGTGCGGCCGACGGTGTACTGGTCCAGGATCGGCTCCCCGGAGGCGAGCACGTCGCGCATCGCCGCTGCGAAGGACTGGTCCAGGAAGGGCAGCACCTCGTGGACGTGGTGGCCGACGTGCTCGGCGGCCGGCACGCCGTTCATCCGTTCCTCGGCGGGGTTGACGGAGATGTACCGGAGATCGGTGTCCAGCATGGCCAGACCGATCGGTGACTGGGACACCAGCTGGGCGGACAGGGCCAGGTTCCGCTCCATCTGCCGCAGCGTCGCCTGGTCCGTGGCCAAACCCAGCGCCCAGTAGTCGCGCCGGTCGTCCTGGAGTCGCATGTTGCGGAACTCCACCAGTCGCGTGCTGCCGTCCTTGTGCCGGACCGGGAAGACTCCTGCCCAGCTCTCTCCGTCCTGCATGACCTGGGCGAACAGCGCCAGCACGGTGTCGAGGTGCTCCTTGTCGATCAGCAGGTGACCCGCGTACTGGCCCAGGGCCTCCTCGGCGCTGTAGCCGAACAGATCCTCGGCCTGCGGGCTCCAGAGATCGATCCTGCCCTGGGCATCGAGGAGGACAGCGGCCACATTCAGCACATCCAGCAGGCCACCCGGCCTGGACGTAACCACACCCGGCCTGTCGGGATCGCCCCGGAAGGGTTCGGTCGCACCCATTGCCCAGGCTCCCTTCCGGCCCCCGAGCGGGCCGCCGCCTGCCGGGACCGGGGCCCATGTGCCGACGTTCCATGGGTCCGGCCCACACCCATCGTCCCCTTCGCCACCCGCGCGCGCACGCCAACCGCCTGGCGAAGAGTCAACGCGAGAGGCACCCTTCTCCCACCCTCGACAGCCCTCGCACCGGGGCGGCATCGCCGCGAACGTCGGCGACCAGGAGTTTCTCACCCGCGTGCATGGCCGGCAGGTGAGCGGCGTCCGTCGCGACGAGCTCGCGCAGCAGTCGGTGATGGTGGTCCATGAGGTGGCGGGTGACATCGATGGACAGCACGTCCCGCTCGGCGACATCTGCTCCTGCACTTCGATGTCGACGGAAATTACCGCTCGACCAGCACCTGTGCTGTACGCCTTGCTGTACGGTCGACGTATGTCGAAGCCAGTGACGATCCGGGTCGATGACCAGCTGCACGCACTGCTCAAGGAGCGCGCCGAAGCCGAAGGCACCACGGTCACCGCGCTGATCACCCGCGCCGCGCATGACGCCGTCCGCGATCCCCGCCTCAACGGTGCCGCCGAAGTCTTCCGGAGCTTCGTCAACGACCACGCCGACGCGTTCGACGCCGCCTTCCCCGAAGATGCACCCTCCCGGCTCGACGTACCTGGACGGGCCGCCTGACGTGGAGTTCTACGTCGACATCCGCTGGCTCCTCGAGCGCCAGGCGGAGCTGCTGCCCAAGCACCCCTCCATCCACGACTTCTCCGGCCTGGTCGCCGCCGTCGGCCGGCACCGAGTCAACACCCCACAGATCGGCGCAGTCGTCGACAACGCCTGGCGCGCGGCCACCCTGATGCACACCGTGATCCGCCTGCGGCCGCTGCCCGCCCGCAACGCCCTGTTCGGCGCGGGACTGGTCGTCGCCTACATGGCTTCCGCCGACGAGGGCATCGACGCCCCCTACGGCGCGCTCGTCGACCTCGCTCGCGACATCGACACCGGCCGCTGCGATGCGTACGACGCGGCCGACCGCATCCGCTCCTGGCGCATCTGACCCTTCTCGCTCAGACGCGCCTTGCCGCGCGCGCCGCCGTACGCTGGCCTTGCTCGGGGCTTTCACGGAGGTCTCGTCATGCCCCGTCCCATCTGGAGCGGCGCCATCTCGTTCGGGCTGGTCACGATCCCGATCAAGGTCGTTCCCGCCACGGAGAACCACAGCATCTCCTTCCGGCAGGTGCACCTGGAGGACGGCGGCCGGATCCGGTACCGCAAGGTGTGCGAGTTGGACGGGAAGCAGCTGACCGACGACGAGATCGTCAAGGGGTACGAGGTCGCCAAGGACACGCTGGTCGCGATCACGGACGAGGACCTTGCGGACATGCCGCTGCCGACGGCGAAGGCGATCGAGATCGTCGCGTTCGTGCCGGCGGAGTCGATCGACCCGGTACGGATCGGCGATTCCTATTACCTGGAGGGCGACGGCCAGGTCGCGGTCAAGCCCTACAAACTGCTGAGGCAGGCCCTGCAGCGGTCGTCGAAGGTCGCTGTGGCGAAGTTCGCGCTCCGCGGCCGCGAGCGTCTCGGGCTCCTGCGCGTCAAGGAGGACGCCCTGGTCCTTCACTCGATGCACTGGCCGGACGAGATCAGGTCCCCGCAGTCGCTGGCGCCACCGCCGGTGGAGATCGACGATTCGGAGGTCGATGGTGCCCTCGCGCTGATGGATGCCATGGGGGAGGAGGACATCTCCCACTACACCGACCACTACCGGGAGGCCCTCGAGGAGGTCATCGCCGCCAAGGCGGAAGGCAAGCAGCCGGCCCCCGCCCCGGAAGCCCCGGAGAAGGGCGGGCAGATCGTCGACCTGATGGCCGCCCTCAACGCCTCTGTCGCGCAGGCGCGTGAGTCCCGCGGCGAGGACGAGCACGCCACCGTGCACGAGATGCCCAAGCCGAAGAAGACCGCCAAGAAGACGCCCGCGAAGAAGACCGTGGCCAAGAAGACGGCTGCCAAGAAAACGGCTGCCAAGAAGACCACCGCCCGGCGCAAGCCCCGCGCCTCCTAGTGCAGCCGCCGCGGTGACATGACGTTGTCGTCCGGCTCCATCAGCGCGATGGAGCCGGTGTCGGTGGCGAGTGCGACCTTGATCGCGTCTTGAGGTCCAGGCCGGCCCGTCGGACCGCGAACAGGGTGAAGGAATAGCCGAACAGGAACGCGAGCGCGATAGCCAGGACCTTGGTCGGCACGTTGCAGGACTGTCCACGTGCCGCCCGCGTCGTGCCGGTGGGCGCCGAGCCCCCGACGCGTTGTCGATGAAGGCAGAACTGCCTCACGTCGTTTGTTCAGTTGATGAAAATCGGTGGATCCGACGCGTGGATGATGGGGCGATGCAACACGATGAGCCGGGACCAGCCGCAGGCAGCGGAAGTAGGACACCGGGCACGGACCGGTCGGCCCCTCGGCCGAGATCACAGCCCGCTGCACTGATGTCGGCAGCAGCGGGGGTGCACACTGAGGACGCGGCGTCCCTACGACCGAGGTGCGTAGGACGTTATCGGCTGGATCGCCCGGTGGGCACCGGGGGCCAGGGCACGGTGTACGAGGCGTACGATCCCGAAGGCAGCCGTGTCGCGTTGAAGCTCCTGCACGCCACGGGAGCGGAGGACTCAGAGGTGGCGCGGCGGTTGTCCAACGAGGTCGCGGCGGCCCGGAGGGTCTCCACCGCCTGCACCGCACGGTTGATCGAGGCCGTGGTCGACGGGCCCCTCCCTCATGTGGTGAGCGAGTTCATCGACGGCCCCAACGTCCGGGAAGCAGTGCGCGAGCACGGCTCGTACCGGGGCGACGACCTGCACCGGCTGGCTCTCGCCATTGCCGTCGCACTGTGCGGGATACACGACGCACAGGTGGTGCACAGGGACCTGAAACCGGACAACGTCCTGCTGGGCTGCAGCGGGCCCGTCGTCATCGACTTCGGTGTCGCACGGCTGATGGACCTCACCGCAACGCAGCCGGCCGGGATTGCGGGGACCCCCGCCTACACGGCTCCCGAGGTGTTCGACGGCCGCCCCGCCGGTCCCGCCGCGGACGTTTTCGCCTGGGGCGCCGTCGTGCTGTTCGCCGCCACTGGCCGTGACCCGTTCGGCGGGGAACACCTGGGGCAGATCGCCTCCCGCGTACGCGGCGGTCGGCACGACCGGTCGATGCTCAGCGAGCCGCTGCGTTCCCTGGTGGGTTCCGCCCTGGACGAGGACCCGGCACGCAGGCCGGGCGCGATGGGCCTGCTGTACGCGCTGACGTCCCGTCCGGGACAACCTTCGGGCCAGGACGGGGAGTGGGCCGTGGCGGAGGGCACGCGACAGGCCCGGCTCTTACGTCCACCACCCGGCCTGCCCGGCCCGCTGCTGCCCCTCGGCGACGTCGCCGAGCACGCCTTCACCGGCCTGAGCGCCGCTGAACAGGACGCCGCGCGGGAGGTGTTCCTCCGTATGGTCGTCCCCGGGGACGACCCCGCCGGCGCGCGCGACACCGTCCGCAGTGTCGCTCTCGAGGAGTTGTCGGACGACGACGCACCGGGCCGCGCGGCATCGGTACGCGGTGCGCTCACCGCGTTCACGGCAGCGGGACTGCTCACCGGCGCCGACGGCGAGGTGAGCACAGTGGGCGCCCGTAGCTCCGCACTGGTCGTAGCCTGGCCGAGGCTGCGGTCCTGGATCGCAGATGACCGCGAAGGGCTGCGCATCCACCGCCGCTTGGGTGAAGGCGCCCGATACTGGCAGGCTCATGCGCGCAAGGACGATGCGCTCGCGCAGGGCACGGAGCTCGACCGGACCGTCGAGTGGTCGACGACGGCCCCTGCCCATCTGCGCCTCAGCTCCTTGGAACAGGCGTATCTGGCGACGGCTCAGCGGGTACGTCGTCGACGGCGGGCCCAGCGCCGACGGCTCACCGCCACCGCTCTGGTGCTGGCCTTCCTCGCCGTGGTCAGCGCCACCGTCGCCTGGAACCTCAACGCCCTGAGCGAGGAACGCCGGACACGTTTGGAACGGGAACGGACCGAGTCAGCGGCCCGCCGTGCCGCGTCACGTGCCGATGCCCTGCGCCGCTTCGACCCCATGACCGCGATGTTGCTCAACGTGGCGGCTTGGCGGATCGCGCCCCTCGATGAGGCCCGGTCCGGTCTCCTGGCGGCGGCCACCCAGCAGGAGCGGGACGAGCTTCTCGTGTCCTCCGCCGCGGGTTTGATGTGGTCGCACGACGGGGGCACGATCGCCGATGTGGAGGTGGGCAGAGCCCGCATCACAGTACGGGACGCCGCCACCGGTCGCTCCAGGGGCACGCTCTCGTTCACAGGGGGGCGCCTCGAAACAGCGTCTCCTGTCATGAGTGCGGACGGATCAGTGCTCGCCGTGCCGACCGCCTCCGGAGTAAGGCTCTGGCGGCCACCGTCACCGTCGTTCGCCAAACGGACGTACGGCACGCCGGCGAGCCATCCCGTGGCGGTGACCTCCGACAGCGGCACGCTTGTCGTTCAGGAGGGCGACGAACTGCATGTCTGGGACACTGCGACGGGACGCAGGACCGCCACGGTGCCCGTCACCGGCCAGGCACCGGGAATGGCCCTCAGCCCCGACGGCAGCCGGCTCGCGGTCTGCGTGTGGCGTGAGGCGGTGAAACTGTGGGACGCCCGGACCGGACGACGCGTCGCACAGCCGTTGCTGCGTGGCGCGATCGTGGAAGATTGCCGCATGGGGTTCAGCCCCGACAGTCGAGTGCTGGCCACGGCCGTCGAGGTGACACAGGACGAACGAGGCGTCGCCAACGGCACCGGGAACATCCGGCTCTGGGATGCACGTACGGGCGCGGCGGGACCCCCCATTGCTCTCTCGTACCACACGGATCTGAGCCCGCGGGCCGCCGGGCGGGCGTCATTCGCCTTCAGCCCGGACAGTCGACTGCTCGGCATCGCCGAACGGAGCACCATCACGGTCCATCACATCGCCGGCGATGCCACCGTGGCCCAGTACGCGCTGCCGAAGGTCGACAGCGTCCCGGTTCTCAATTTCGGACCGGACTCACGCACCCTGCGCTATCTCACCAGGGGTCCTCTCACCAGCGGCCAGATGGTGATCCGCACCGTCGCATGGCGCCCACCGGCCGAGCAGTACGGCGGCGGACCGCACCGGGGCGCGGTGTTCAGCGGGGACGGGACCCGGCTGGCGGTGATCCGGGAGACCGGAAACAGCAGGCCGCACCCTTTCGTGGAACTACGTGACACCGCCAACGGCCGAGTCGTGGGAAAGCCTTTCCCCACAAACAAGGGCACCTTGCCATCAGGGGTATCGCTGAGCCGTGACGGCCGTACCCTGATCGTGGCCGGCGAGGGCACAGCCACCGTCTGGGACACCGAACGGCACCGAATCGTGGCGGAATTGCGCCCCGTCGACATCGGGTCGAACCGCAATGGCTGGCACGCCGTCACCTCAGGTGTCGTACTCGCACCCGACGGCAAGCGCGTCGCCACCCATGAGCGTGAATCCCTGCTGCTGTGGACCGTGTCCGACGGCCGCGTGAGCCGCTCGATCCCGAAGGTCCACGGCGTGCCCCTCGCGTTCACACCCGAGGGCGTCATCGTCGTCACCAACGCGGGCGAGATCGTCGACACACGGACGGGCGCCGTGCGCAAACCCTTCGGCGAGACCATCGAACGGGCCGCCGTCAGCAACAACGGGCGCGTCCTGGCGGCCGCGGAAGCGGGCGGGACAGTGTATCTGTGGGACCTCGAGCGGGGCCGGTCGATCGGCGCCGTCACACCTGACCCCGAGGTCCCGCTCGGACGCCATGGCCCGGCCGCGCCGAGGGAGATCGCCCTGTCGGCAGACGGTCGCACGCTGGTCACAGCCTCCGTGCAGGGCGGACCGGCGGAACTCTGGGACACCTCCACCCTGCGCAGAACCGGCGATGCGATCCTCCAGAGCACCCGGGTGTCCGGCCTCGCCTTCGCCGCCCGCACGGGACGACTCATGACTGCCTCCGACAGCGGAATCACTGGCGACGATTCGACGCCGCTGCTGGAGAGCTACGCCTTCGCACCGGAGGCCATCGCAACGGCCGTGTGCGCAGAGGCGGGCCGTTCGTTGAGCCCGCAGGAGTGGGACACGCACATCCCGAACGTTCGCTACCGGAAGATCTGCCCCTGATCCGGGGCAGCCGCCGCGCATCACACCCTGCGCAGCGCCCCCTCGGCCGCCAGCAGTTCGAACAGTGTCGTGCGAAAGCGTTCCCTGGCGACTTCGGCCCCGCGTACCGCCTCCCGCACCTCAGCCGGGACCGGATCGGCCACAACACCGGTGCGGGCCGCCGCGACCACCACCGCGCGCAGCGCCTCGGTCGCGCGGGCCATCGCCGCGAACAGCGGGGCCGTCATCCCGTGCTCGTCATCGGCCGACGACACCCACACCCCGTCCAGCATCAGTCGCGCCGCAGCCTCGTCCGCCTCCCGCCGCAACGTGACGAACTCTTCGTCGAACGCTCCCGGTTCCTTCTGCTCCCCCGCCTCCAGGCGGTCCAGCGTGGTCAGGATCGCCTGCATCCAGGCGCTGCCCACCAGGCGCAGGCACACGATCCGATCGACCCGTGCCTGTGCGGCCCGCACCGCCTCCAACTCCCGTTCATGCGCGTTCTGCAGGCGTTGCAGCTCCAGGGCGTTGCGTGTTCGTGTCTCCTCCAGTCGCAGCTCGTGCAGGCGCAGCTGTTCCTGCAGTCCGGCAGTGCTCTCGGCCTGTCGCCGCTGGAGCCGTAAGGGCCCGAACCACCCTACGAGCCCGGTGGTCAGAACGCCGACGAGCGCTCCCACGAGGGTCGGCATCGCGTTCCCTTCTCCCATCCGGCCATCATGACCTCTCGGCGCGCATGCTGGTGGGGAGACGGCGGACAGGAGACGTGTGAGGTCCCCCCATCCGTCCGGAGGTTCGTGCCGCAGCTCTGCCGCCACCTTGACGCGGCCGAGCCGGCACCGTGCCGCCGAAGGCCGTTCGTCGGCGCGCATCCGACGACCGCCACCGAGCATCGAACGGCTCGCCGACTGTCGGGTCGGCGCCGTGGACCGCCGCCCTGACGAGGGGGAATTGACGACACTCCTGCCGGGACGCTTCGCCTGGGCGTCGTCCCGAGCCCCGGTCACGCGGACCTGGAGGAGCTTGGAGGCGCCCTCACCGTCCGAGGCGATGTCACGGGCGAGGTGGAGGGCGCGCTCGTACAGCGCCGGCTCCAGCCCCACGCCCGGAGCTGCGTCAGTCGAGAGGCTGACGCACGTCCTCGCGGAGCTGGGCGGTCAGGTCGGCGTAAGGGGCCAGGGCGACCCGCTCAGGCTTCTGCCCGTCGAGCGTGGTGCTGGTGAACAGCACCACGGCGGTGGTGTTCGGATCCGCCCACGCACAACCGACCTGGGTGACCGGCTTGTTCTGTGCCATGTCCCGGACCGCGCACCGCACCGTCACATCGTGTCCGGCCGGATGGAAGTCGACCGGCGGAAGGTAGAACGTGTCGCCTTCCGACGGCTCCTCCAGTGCCGTGAGGACCTCGGCGCGCACCGAGTCGGGTTCCAGGATCTTCCCGTACAACCCGTTGAACTGCAGCGCCTTCTCGCCGTCCTCGCTGGTGTAGGAGGCGATCGTCATGCCCTTGTCGCGGACCCGGCGGTCGTTGATGCCCTGGCGGATCTGCTTCCCCTCCGTGTCCGAGGCGTCCTCGGCGAGGTGGTAGGAACCCTCCAGTACGGTGTCCGGCGAGGCGAGCTGATGTGTCGCCTGCGGCCAGTTGCCGTCCGGAAGCTTGACCGGGCCGATGAACTGGACCAGCCCGTACCCCACAGCCCCGACGGCCACGAGCGACCCGGCAACGATGCCGGCGATGAGTCCGGCCCGCTTTCTCCCCGGCGCAGGCCGGGGCGGCACCCACACACCTGTCATGACCGGATAGGGCGCTTGCCCTGGCAGGTGCGGGCCCTGCTGCGGCCCGTACGGCGACGGCGGGGGACCAGGCGGATACGGCTGCTGCGGAGGAAAGGGAGGAGGCGTGGACATGATCAATAGGCTACTGCCCGCGCTGCCGCCCCCGTCTCTCACTGCCCTCCCCGTCCCCCACGGCCAAGCCGGCCGGGCACGGTCCTGCGGACCCCTTCACGGCGGCAGGTCACCCCACTCTCGCGCTGCGGCAGCATCCGGCGCGCGAGTGGGCAGGTCGCGGTGGAAGTCGCCGATCAGCGACCTCATTCGGCCGGGCAGCGGAGCGCAGGTCATCATGTCGAACACCTTGGCTGCTGTGTCGCACGCTTGATCCCGAGTCGCCTTGGTGCAACTGTGCGAGTGCGAGTGCGAGTGCGAGTGGTGCGGTGGCCGGTGCCCTGTTGCAGCGGAACTGATCCGGTAGGACGGCCAGGGCGCGGTGGGAGGCGGCTTCCGCCTCTGCGGCGTTCCCGAGCCGATGGCGCACGATGGCACCCAGCACATACAGCTCGGCGGGTCCGTGGAACGCGATCCACGGTGGTCGGGGCATCTCCGGGTCCGCCTTGCCCAGCAGGTCCTCGGCACATCCGAGGGAACGCAAGGCGGCCTGTCGCCTCGCTCGGCTTCGGGAACGTCTTCGTCGACGGGATGCGCACGCTCGTGGAGCGTGCGAACGACGACTCGTACCCGAGGCGCATCGCGGAGAGCGGCGACCTCAAGGGCCTGCACGGCTCGGTCCCTGAGAAGTTCACCATGGAGAGGACGTGCGGCCGGTTCTGCACCTCATGCGTCCTGCCGAGCGACAAGTGCCGCGAAGTCGACGCCCTGCCGGCGACCCGGCCGCTGCCGATCACCGGGCCGGGCGCACTCATGTCACGTCTGCGTCCCGCCGAGCCGACCGCCCACTGAGACGGGAGTTCGTCAATGCCGAAGGTGACAACGACCGAACATCTTCTGCGTGCAGCGCTGACGCGTGCCGCGGTCCGCGGGGTGGATAAGATCCGCCAAGACGGGCATTCGGAGCAGGACCTCAATATCGACAGCCTGGCCCTGGCCGAGCTGGTGACCGATCTGGAACAGCGCCTGACCGTCGTCATCCCGGACGAGGACACCGGCCGCCTGAAGGCAGTCGCGGACTTGCGCACACTCCTCGCCCGGCTCGTACCGAGCGGAATGGACACACGGTGAGCCTTCGCCAGATCGACCCGAAGCAGCGCGGATTCCTGATCGTCAACTCCCATCCGGACGGCGCCGCTGAGACCGTGCACCGGATGTGGGAACAGATCCCGGCCCGCACCGACGGCAGCAGCCCGGTGGTGCTGCTCCTCGGCCACAGCGCCGGGTACGGACTGGCCACGCTGCTGACCGGGCTGCGCCGGCACGGCATCCGGGGTGTGGGTGTCGCCTACGAGGGCGCGGAGACCGAGCGGCGCACGGCCACGGCGGGCTGGTACCGCACCGCGGCCGCCGACGCCCTGGCCCGGCACGCCGGCCGCGACTTCGTGTTCGTCAACACCGACGCGTTCTCCGAGGCGGGCAAGGAGCAGGTGCTGGCCCTGGTGGAGGAGCGGTACGGCAAGGTCGACTACCTGATCTACAGCCTGGCGGCTCCACGCCGCACCGACCCGGCGACCGGCACGGTCCACCACTCGGTGATCAAGCCGCTCGGCGCCCCGTACGAGGCTCCGGCGCTGGACTTCTCCGGTGACGCCCCGAAGGTCGGACAGGTGTTCCTCGAGCCGGCCGGCGACGAGGAGCGGCACGCGACGGAGCAGGTGATGGGCGGCGCGGACTGGAGCCTGTGGGTCAAGGCTCTGGCCGGGCGCGGCCTGCTGGCCGAAGGGTTCACGACCGTGGCGCTCACGTACATCGGCTCGGAGCTGACGGCGCCGATCTACCGGCAGGGCACCATCGGTGCGGCGAAGGAGCACCTGGAGCGGACCGCCGGGCACCTGGACGCCGAGCTGGGAGATACGGGCCGGGCGTTCACCGCGGTCGCGGGCGCGGCCGTCACGCAGGCGTCGAGCGCGATCCCGTCGATCGCGCTGTACACGGCGTTCCTGCGGACCGTCCTCGGAGACCGGTTCCGTACGACGGCCGAGCAGGCCGGTGAGCTGTGGGAGCAGCTGACCGGTGCAGCACCGCTGGTCCTCGACGAGCAGGGCCGGATCCGGCTGGACGGCTGGGAGCTCGACGACGAGGTCCAGGACCGGGTGCGGGCGCTTTGGGCGGATCCGGAGGCCGGACTGGAGCAGGCGCAGGGCGGCGCGGACTGGTTCATGGGGCAGATCCGCGAGCTGTACGGGTGGGATGTCGACGGTGTGGACTACGGGCGGCCCGCGGAGACGACGGTGGCATGGCCGTCGCCGGGCGCCTGAGCAACGTAGTGGGGGCGTGACCCGGATACGACGAAGTATCCGGGTCACCCCCCTATGGCTGCCGCCATGGCCTCGCGGGCACCTTCCGGCACTTCGGAAGGGGCTGCTGTGTTCAGCAGCGTTCTCCACAGCAACTGGACGGAGCCTTGGGGACGGTGAAGTGGAGGAGCCGGCCGCGGGCGCGGAGCCAGTTCCGACGGCCGCGCGGAGAACACCGGGCTCTCGGTGCTGCCGCCGACGGGGGAGGGGAAGTCGTCGTGGCGGCGGCGCCATTGGACGACGGCCGCCCGGCCGGTCTGCGCCGGCTGCCCGACCCGGGCCCGGTTGGCTGTGCACGCGAGACGGAAGCCGTCGTCGACGGCTTCGGGAGTCACCTGCCGCTGGTTCTTCAGGCAAGTGCGTCACACGCGGCGCGATCTCGGTTCGGCCGAACAGGGACTGCAGGTTGGGCACATAGCCCCGGCTGGTACTTGAGGGGTGTCAGGCCTGCTTCGGTGGACGGCCGGGGCGGGCGTTCATGTGGCGCAGCCAGGTCGGGAGGCGCCAGACCGGTTTCGCGCCGCGTCGTCAGGGCTGGCGCTTGCGCGCGCGTGATGTACCCACTCGGCGACGTGACCGCGCCACCGCCGCTGCCTGATCGCTGCTGCACGCTCACGTGCCGCCCCTCCTGTGCTTCGTCCTGTACGTGGCCCCGCCGGCCCTGCGGATTCAGAGGCTCGGCGGGTCGCGGTCGTGGCAGAAAGTCTCCTCCGCCCTGTCCGGCCGCCGTACTGGCAGATGACACAAAGAAGTTGGCAGCACACCCTCCTATCACCCAACACCACCTCACGCAGCACTGGCGTGCCGCACACGTATGGTCCAGGTGGACAGCGGATGGTCGATGAGCCGCTGGAGGCGTATCGGATCTTCAGCGGCCTCACACGCAGCGCGCATGAACTGCCCCAGCTGCTCGAGCCCCTGGAGGGCGCATCGACCGGCTGCGCGCCGGCGACCGCCCTGGGAACAGACTCTGGTACAAGGAACCTGCCGAGACCCAGCCCTACGACACAACCTGACAAAGCCCTACTGGGCGGGAGCTGGTGGGGCTTATCGGCACGGCCCTCGGTGGGCTGGCTCTGGCCCGTTCCCGCGGCACTGGCTGACCGGCTCACCGCAGCCGACGGGAACGCGCTTCGGTCTGCCTGAAGACCGATCAGGTGCCGCCGAGCGTCGGTGCTGTCGAAACCCGTGAGCTGAGTGGAATTCGCGGACGTAAAGTGTCTCGACATCTCGTTCAAGCAGCACGGAATTCGAGACTGTCGCCCGGCGCCGCGCCACCGGGCGCTAGTCCTCCGCCCGTTGGGTGACCGGTGCCTCGGTGCGGTCTCCTCGGAACTCGTACCACCGGCGCTGTAGGCAGACGTACCGAACATCGGCTTCGACCAGGCGGAGGAAGGCCGCGACCGTCTCGGCGAGGCGCTCCTGCAGGCCGGAGTCGGTGAGCATGCCGTCCTCGGTGAAACCCTGGTGAGCCTTGGCAAGGCTGAACATGTCCGGATAGACGCGGGTGCCGAGGTGTTCCAGGGGAACCCTCAGTGCCCATAGCCCGCGGTTGCCGCCGACCATGGACGGGGATGCGGAGACGAGCAGCGCGTGCTTGGTCTTGAACGGCTGGGGTTGGACGCGGGAGACCCAGTCGATCATGTTCTTCAGGACCCCGGGCATGGAGGCGTTGTACTCGGGGGAGGAGATCACGAAAGCGTCGCAATGCTCGAGCCGGTCGCGCAGCGCGAGAGCGCCCTCCGGCAGCCCCTCGGAGGCCTCTGCATCGCCGTCGTACGGGGGCATGTCGAAGTCGCGCATGGCGGCGAGGTCGGCGGTGACGCCGGTGTCGGCGATCATGCGGGCCACGAGTGAGGCGAGGCGGGCGTTGGTGGACTCAGCCCGCAGAGCGGCGCCGAAGACGAGCACACGCAGGGGGCCGGGGTGGGCGTCCGCGCGCATGGGCGATGTCCTTCCGGCGTGAGGGTTCGCCCAGCCACGGGCGCTGCTGACCAGTGTGGTCCGCACAGGGCTGCCGCGCGACATATATGGGCATGCCGGGCATCACGCTTGGTGCCCAGCCCGCCGCCACGCACTCACGGGGGCGGGCCGTGTTCTCCTTCCACATCAGAAGCGAGCCCTGATGAACACCTCCGACGGGTGGGCCGCGCCGTGTACTCGAGGCCCGCGGCGCGCCGGTGACGGCGCTCCGAATGTCGGCCGGGCTGTTCCTGCTTCCTGCCTGCGGCGTATCGCCTGGCATGGGCTGGACCCTGGTCACAAGGGGTTCTGGTCCTCGTTCTCCGGTGGTTCCTCGTCGGAGACGTCCGGCTCACCGGACTCCTTGGTCCGTTGCGCGGCGTCTCCGGTTTCCTCCCCGCCGGGCCGGCTCGGCCCCTTCTGGCTTCTCTCCTCCTCGAGCCGCTTGCGGACCTCTTCCGGCTTGTCTCCCAGCTGGTTCACGACCCACTCCCTCGCCACTGACGACGTGATTCCGCGGCCAGCCTCACACAGGCCCGCACCACCCGCACCTGGCCAAGTGAGCATCGAGGCAGCCCCACCTGACCTGTGTCCCCCGGGACCGGGTTGGCGCGTCAGCGTGCCGAATGCTCCACCACGGATGTCCCGGCGCCGCCGGGGCAAGGAGTGCGCCGACTCGCGACGGTGGGCGAGCCGGAGCGGCGTGGTGCCCGGCGACGGCCGCAGCCGGCCCGCGGTGGTGCAGCGGCCGAGCAGAAGCGTGTTGGGGGTGGGGGACCGGTCCGGTGACCGCGGCGACGATCGTTTCGGCCGTATCGGGGGAGCGGATCTTCCGCCGACCGCGACGGCCCGGCCGATGCGGCCGGTCCGACCCTTGGGCGCGACGCCTTCCACACCACGGCCGCCCCACTCGGTCAGCCACTGCTCCGCCGGGGCCCGGTCGTCGGTGGCGGGCGTCAGTTGCCACGGCGCCTGCAACACGCGGTGCTTTCTGTTGTCCCGTGTGCTGCCGCGGCGGACAGCGCATCGCCGCACGGGTCGGCATAGGGGCTGGCTGCCTCCTGCGTATCGGAGCGGGGCGGACCACGAGCGGGCCGCCTGGCAGACGAGTCCGGACGTACGCCTTGTCCGGGCTCCCGCGTCGAACACGGGGGCGAGGCCTGCGGCCCGGGGGAGCTTGTGAGCATCGCATGCTCCCGTCGGGGCATGTGGAGAGATGGCAGGGACGGACGGTGGACGGCAAAATGGGCACTTCGGCCAGGGGAGGCAACCACATGACGGACCCCAAGACCGCGGAAACGGTCGGCGAACGATCTCCGGACATATCTGTGGAGGCGCTCACCGGGGCGTTGGGTGCCCTGCATGCCGGCGCCTACCTGACGGACGACGAGGGGTGCATCATCGCGGTCAATGCCCGCGCCGAAGAGCTCCTGGCCCGGCCCGTGGCAGAGCTCGTCGGCCGGGACGCGCACGACGTACTGCACCGCAACCGCCACGGAGAGCCCATTGCGAGAGCCCAGTGCCCGGTGCGGCATGCCATCTTCGCCGGGCGCACGGCACAAGGGGCGGACGAGTGGGTCGAGCGTGGTGACGGCTCGGTCCTGCCGGTGTCGTGGCTGGTCACACCCTGCGACATCGTCGACCGGAACACGGTCACCCTCGTGATCTTCCATCCTCGCGATGCTCCCTGTCCGCCCGCCGAACTTCCCGACCGGCCCGCCGCGTCGCTCTCGGAACTCGAGCGGCTGGCCCTGCTGGCGGAGACGACCACGACACTGACCTCCACCCTGGACGTCGACGAGGCTCTGCGCAGACTGGTGAACCTGGTGCTGCCCCGCCTCGCGGACTGGGCCGTCATCGACCTGATCACCGAGCGCGACGAAGTGTGGCGCCCCGCAGTCGTGCACGCGCAGAACGGGACCCTGGTGAACAGGGAGGACCTCCAGGGGCCGATGCCGCCGGTACCGGAGGATTCCCCGATGCCTCTCTCCCGGGCCCTGCGGGGCGTGTCGTCCGCGCTGGCCGGGCCGGAGACGTACCAGGGCCCGCCGGACTCGGGCATCGCGGTGGAGCAGCGCCGCCTGTTCAGCGTGACCGGCATGCACTCTGCGGCCATCGCCCCGATCCGCGGCGTACGGGAGATCGTGGGAGCCATCACCCTGGGCCGATCCGAGCGGCCGGAGCCGTTCACCGCGGCCGACATCGCGCTGCTCGAGGACATCGCGCGCCGAGCCGGCCTGGCCCTGGCCAACGCCCGCCTCTACCAGCGGCAGCGGAAGGTCGCCGAGACGATGCAGCGTCATCTGCTGCCCCAGCTGCCGAGCGTGCCGGGGCTGGAGATGACCGCCCGCTACCTGCCCGCACCCAACGCCTCGCAGGTCGGCGGCGACTGGTACGACGCCTTCGCCCTGAGCGACGGCGCGACGGCCCTGGCCATCGGTGACGTCGTCGGCCACGACCTGGACGCCGCCGCCGGCATGGCGCAGCTGCGCAACATGCTCCGCGCCTACGCCTGGGCGCAGCACGAACCACCGAGCAAGATCGTCGAGTGGCTCGACCACGCGTCCCTGCACATCGCGGAGGCCTCCATGGCCACCCTGATCTACGCCAGGACGACCATGGCCGAGGACGGGCGGTACGAGATGACCTGGACCAACGCCGGCCACCCGCCGCCCCTGCTGGTCTCGCACGACGGCGTGGCCCGCTTCCTCACCGACGGCCACGGCATCCTCCTGGGAATCGAGGCCCATGAAGCCCCGAAGGGCCGTGTCGACGCGACCGTGACGCTGCCGCCCGGTTCGACGCTCGTGCTGTACACCGACGGTCTGATCGAGGCGCCAGGCCGTTCCCTGGACGAGGGCCTGGACCGGCTCCGCCGGCACGCCGCATCCCTGGCCCACCGCCCTCTGGAGCCGTTCACCGACCATCTGCTCGAGAGGGCCCGCCCTCCGCGGAACGAGGACGACGTCGCGCTCCTCGCCGTACGGATCCCTGCCTGAACCCGAGCCGCACGGATCCCCCGGGGGCGAGCAGCCGCCTGCACCCGGTCAAGCGACCCTATCCGCATACCTCACACAGCACGGGATACAGCCACAGCCCCAAGCTCATCAGGGACTCCGCGAAGGTTCCCCTTGACGAGCCGAAGTCAGTAGGGCAGCGGGGTGCGGTGCAGGGTGACGAGCAGGTACCAGACCTGCTGCGCAATGTCGGCAGGGGTGGCCTGGATGAGGCCGTGCAGCCAGTCGGCGAGCACCCCGGCGAAGGTCGCGGCCACGGCCGAGGCGACCAGGTCGGGCTCCGGCGCGCCGGCCAGCGTGCGTTCGGTGTGGCTGCGGGCGCGCAGATCCTGGTGGAGTACCAGGCCGAGCGGGCCGCCGCCGCCCGGACGCAGGAGTTCCCGGTAGAGGCCGACGTGCGGGGCGAGCCCATCGAAGAAGGTGAGCAGGGCGGGTGGCGGGGTGGCAGGGTCAGGTGTGCCGCGCCAGGCGTGCAGGGCGTCCACGGCGTCACGGACGATGTCGGCGCAGGCGTCGACGGCGAGCGCCTCCAGGTCGGTGTAGTGGAGGTAGAAGGTGGCGCGGCCGACCCCGGCCCGGCGTACCAGGGCAGCGACGCTGACCTCTGCCAGCGGGCGCAGTGCGCACTCCTCCAGCAGGGCCTGGCGGAGCTTGGCCCGGGTCCGGGCCGTACGGGGATCTCCCTGCCCGGCGGTCACCGGGTCCCCAGGACGGCAGCGAGCGCCAGAGCCGCGGGCAGCGCCTGGGCCACGAGGATGCGCCGGTTGGTGGTGAGGCCGCCGTACAGCCCGGCAACGAGCACACAGGCGAGGAAGAAGACCTGGACCCGGAACCCGGTCGGATTCCCGGCGATCAGACCCCAGACCAGCCCGGCCGCCAGGAATCCGTTGTAGAGGCCCTGGTTCGCGGCCAGCGGCGCGGTGGCGCGGGCCGTGGCCTCATCAAAGCCGGAGAGCTTGCGGCCCGGCTTCTTCTCCCAGAGGAACATCTCCAGAACCAGGATGTAGGCGTGCAACGCGGCCACCAGGCCGACCAGCACATTCGCAGTCGTCTCCATCGGTGTCTCCATTTCGACTTTATCGACAGGCGTCCAGAATACATGGGCAGATGTCCAGGATGTTCGGGTGCGTTCGCTGCAGGCACGGAGGGGCCGCAGTGCGATCTCTGCAGTGGGCGGGTCGGGTACGCCACCCACCCGCGCCAGCCGGCACCTGAGGCCGGCACACGGCGGGACAAGGCCCGACGCGCACACGGCTGCAGCGAAGAACCGTCCGCGGCCGTGGTGGACGACAGAGCGTGAGGACCTCGGCCGTCCAGCAAGCAGCTGCTTGCTGGACGGCCGCCCCCGCGCACGGGCGACAGCGGTGTCCTGGCGGCGCGGCGGGGCGGACGTCGCACTGCTGCGGCTCGACGCGGCAGTCGAGGGCGCCCGGCCGGCGCCGCTGGTCGACGGGACCGGCGTGTGGGGGCACACGTTTCGGGCATTCGGCTACCCGGCGGGCGCCGAGCGCGGCGTATGGGCGTCGGGCACGCTACGCGTCGGGCAGGGCTCGGTCCCGATGGCGGCATCCAGCGCATGCATCGACGGACGAACTGAAGATTCGCCGTCCGCGATAACGTATGCCGTCCCGCCGGCCACCGTCATCCCCCAGCACGCGTAGCCGCCGATTCTGTTGCTGGTGGGGTGCCGGGATGGCGAAGCCTCCGGGAGCCGGCGGGGCTCCAAGGCGTCAGTTCATGAGTAGCAGCCGCGTGTTCGGTACGAGCTTCCGGTTCACGCTGGTGCTCTGCACGAAGATCGTGAAGTCGTCGTTGTGGTCCGGCTTGATGCGGACTTCCACGTCCGGCAGGCCGAGCAGGGCTCGGGCCTCCGGCCCCGTGTACACGCGGTCCGTCTTCTTCTCCAGCACCGCAATCTGCTTCCGCGCCTGGATCTTCTCCGACTTACTCAGCTGGTAGAACGCACCACCGGTTCGGTAGGTGTGTCCGCATTCGATGATCCAGTCCCGGATCGCCGCTGCGCGAGCCACCGGGATCAGCTGGTACTCGGACGGATTCACCGGGGTGAGGCCGGCTGCCTTGATGGTGTCCTTGTTGACCGCCTCCGCGCCCGTGGAGAACACCGCCCGCGACCCCCGGATGCCCTGGGCGCGGCCCACCATGAACTTCTCGGTGGCCTGCTGGATGACCTGTCCGGCCTCCTCCAGACCCTGTGTGCTCGTTGCGTCCCAGATGGCGATGTTGTCCTTCGGGAAACCGCACTGCATGGCCTCGCGCTTGCCCATCTGGTCCGGCACAAGGACGGCCAGCGTCCAGTTGTCCTCCTGTGCCTCGATCATCTCGGCCACAGCCTCAACCAGTTCACGCGGATCCCTGGTAGGGGCATCGGGGCAGCGATGACTTGCGTTCTCCTGCCCGTCGGTGAGTACGAACGTCAGGAAGCTGTGGTCGCCGTACAGTTGGGCTGTCTGCGCCAGCTCCCGCTGCGACTTCAGTGCGGCCGCCAGCAGAGCCGTCATTCCACCGACCCGATACAGCTGCTTCAGCGACGGCATCCGCAGCACGTCCTTGTCGTAGATGACGCACTCCACCTTGTCTGCGAAGACGTACACCGTGACGCGGGTTTCCTGGTCCAGTTCCCTCGATCGGCGGGCAAGATATGCAATCTGCTGGTCGGCGACTTCGACGACCTTGCCGCTCAGGCGCGACATGGACGAACTGGCATCCAGCACAAGAGCAACGTGATTGATGTAGTTCTGGTTTCCGGACATGACAGCTCCCCCTCTTTCCGACTCGATGCTCCCAGCGTCTCACCCACCACTGACAATCGATCGTGGCTCCCTGACTGGGAAGATGCACCGATGGCCAGCAACAACGTGACCGATCCCGAGAGCGTCGAGCCGACTGACCTGCAGTCCACCAAGTCCGTGGATGACCAGCTGATCGACGAGCTGGTGGGCAGGTCTCAGGCCGAGGTCTGCAACTGACCGGCGGAGGCGGGCTGCTGCAGCAGCTGACCAAGCGGCCGCTGCAGTCCCGCCCTTGAGAGCAAGCTCACCGACGACCTCGGCCATGACAATCACGATGCGGCAGGCGAGACCGTCTACCCCGTGATCGTCGTCGACGCCGTCCACGTGAAGCTCCGCGACGGCGCTGTGGCCAACCGCCCATCCAGAGCGTGTATCGAAGGTGGATCTTGAGCGTGAGATGATCTTGATTCGTGGCACGTGGAGACCTGACGGGCACGCAGTGGGCGGTGCTGGAGCCGTTGTTGCCGAAGGGCAAGAAGCCCCGGACGGCCGCCGACGTGGGCCAGGCGGCAACTGGTCGACGGCATACGGTTCCGGGTCCGCACCGGCATCCCATGGCGGGACCTCCCTGCGAGTACGGGCCGTGGGCCGGGTGTACGACCTGTTCCGCCGGTGGCAGCGGGACGGCACCTGGCATCAGATCTTCACCGCGCTCCAGGCCCAGGCCGACGCGAAAGAACTGATCACCTGGGACCTCAACGTCGACTCCTCGGTGTGCCGGGCCCACCAGCACGCCGCCGGGGCAAGGAAAAGGGGGAGCTGCAGAAGGAACCGCCGGGCGGCGTCACCGTCGAGCCGGACGACCACGGACTCGGCCGCTCGCGCGGGGGCCTGACCACCAAGCTGCACTTGGCCGTCGAACAGGGCCAGAAGCCCATGTCCATCGTGATCACGGCCGGGCAGCGGGGCGATTCTCCGCAGTTCGAGGCTGTCCTGAACAAGGTTCGTGTTCCGCGTCTTGGGCCGGGCAGGCCACGCACCGGACCAGACCGGGTGCGGGCCGACAAGGCGTACGCATCCCGTCGCGACCGCGCCTACCTGCGGCGGCGCGGGATCCACTGCACCATCCCGGACAAGGCCGACCAGGCCGGAAACCGCAAGAAATGCGGCTCGCGCGGCGGCCGACCGCCGAAGTTCGACCCGCAGGATTACAAGGCTCGGCACGCGGTCGAGTGCGGCATCAACCGCCTCAAGAGGCACCGGGCCGTGGCCACGCGCTACGACAAGCCCGCGGTTCGCTACGAGGCGACCGTCCTCGTCGCGGCCATCAACGAGTGGCTTTGAGCAGCTCATTCGAACCGGCCCCGGGGGGCGGTACGGCAAAATCGGCTCGCCGCGCCAGCGGGCCAGATGGCAGGGTGCGGCGCATGACGCCCCAGTATCAGATTCGTGCCGACTACGACGCTCGCACGATCGTGGTCTATCAGGCGTACTCGCCTGCCATCGCTGACGCGGCACTGAGGGCGGGCCGCTTCGTTGCGCCGTTCTCGTTCCACCGAATGACGTGGATCAAGCCGTCGTTCATGTGGCTGATGCACCGCAGCAACTGGGCCCGCAAGCCCGGCCAGGAACGTGTTCTCGCGGTGCGGATTACTCGGGAGGGCTGGGAGGAGGCCCTCTCCCAGGCCGTGCTGACGACCGCCGACCCGGCGGCGGTGGCCCAGGCAGCCGTACATGTCCAGTGGGACCCGGAGCGCTCGCCGCGCGGAGCGGCACTAAACCATTACAGCATCCAGGTCGGCATCGGTCGGCACCTGATCCGCACGTTCACCGACGACTGGATCGTCAGTCTCACCGACCTCACCCCCCAAGTCCGCAAAGCCTCGACACTGATACAGACCGGGCGTGCAACCAAGGCTCAGCGGCTGTTTCCTGCGGAGCGCACCTACCCAATGCCCCAGACACTGGAAGACGTCGTTTCCCCAGGTGGATGACGGCGACTGGTGAGGATTGTCCACCGTACGACGAGCATTTTCGATACACGCCCTAGGTGGCACTGGCCGTCACGACGCATCCGCCGCGCGGTCGCGAGGCCACTTCCCGTACGAGCAGTCGCCCTGAAGTGCATCTCGATGGCAACCATGTTGCTCGACCCCACCGGCCAGGGACAAGCCCTCTGGACCAGCCGCCGGAAGAGCGCGAACGCGTTCGACATCACCTTCGACGGCCGGCTCTCCGCAGCCCGGCAGTAACTCCAACTACCCCGGTTATACCTTTCGCTTGACCGACTTCCCGCTTGCGCGCCGTGGTATCAGGTCACGGAGACCCGGGTCGGCTGCGAGGCGTTGCCGTGCCTGGTGGAGGTGGACGCGGACGGTGCTCGGCGCGATGCGTAGATGGAGGGCGATGTCGGTAGTAGGGGTGCCGAGCGCCCACAGCCAAGTCGCATGGCGCATACGGTGGGGGAGCCGCTTGAGCGCTTCGGCCAGCGCGCTGTTGCCGAGGTCCTCGATCACAGCGTCCTCGGGGCTGCGCTCGACCTCGTTGGCATCCACCAGGGCGCCGGTGGTCACTTCCAGCCGGAAACGGCTTGAGGCGAAGTGATCTGCGATCAGGTTGCGGGCGATGGTCACCAGCCATGCTCCGAAGTCCCGGCCCTGCCAGGTGAAAGTGTCCAGGCGCAGCAGGGCGCGGACGAAGGTGTCACTGGTGAGATCCTCGGCCGTGGCCCTGCCGCCGACCCGGTAGTGGACGTAGCGGTAGACCGCGTCGCAGTAGGTGTCGTAAAGCAGTCCAAAGGCGTCGCTGTCGCCGGCCTGAGCGCGCTCCAGCCACAGGCGGACGTCTTCCGTTCCCTGGACAGCCGGCCCCCCGCCCGACGAGGGGGCCGGCTGGAACGACGGAGACATCACGTGCGTGCGGACGCCGGGACAGCAACCGGTGTGCGCAGGACCATCCAGAGTGCTACGCCCGCTTGGACCAGGGCGGCGAGGCCACTGGCGAGCGCGGGGCCTCCAACGGCCGCGCACACGCAGGACGCCGTCAGGATGAGGATGACGACGACCACGCGCACGGGTGCGGGCTGGGGGTGCGGACGGCCGGGGTGCTGCCGGCTCCAGACCACGGGACGGCGAGCAAGTAAGGACAGGACACGGTGCATAAGGTCAACTCCTCGGTCTGAGAGGGCCTTTCACCGTGCTCCGGCCAAGGACTGTGGCGGAAAGCCCCGCTGATGCTGACTCTTCGGAGTGTGCGGCCCGTCACACTCGCCGTCCAGATCCGCACCTGCGTGGAGAAGCTCACACACATCCGCCTAAACGCTTCCCGAGGCAGGATCGTTGAACACTTCGCGAGGCCAGGCACGGAACAACCGGCCTTGCGGCGCAGACGGGTGCGGGCCGCTTTTGCGTCTGAGGGAGACCCGTCGTCCTGCTCCGGCCAAGAGACTGGGACGACGGGCTTCCGCCCACGGCGGTCCGGGCATGCCTCGGCTCTGAGCCCTGCTGGAGAGACCCGCAGCGGTGCACTGATTCTTTCGGCGCGTTACAGCCGGACGGTGAGCTCCCCGCCGGTGCTCCCCACCGAGCTATGTGGAAGTGGCCACGCCCGCTCTCCTTGGCAGCGGTGTCCGATGCCATGCCGGCGGCGCGCCGATCACTCCGAGGAACGCTCCTACGGCTCCGCGATCACCGACGGTTTCGAAGCCGCCGACTTCGCACGCCGCGTCGACGCCGCGGCCGGCGACGTCACCGCGGTGGTGCATCAGTGGCTCATGGAGGCCGGCCGCATCCATGAGGAGCCCACATCACCCATCTGGAGATCCGTACCTGGCAGCCGCGCTGACACTCGAAGCAGCCGGCAGAAGCAGCCGCGGTGTGGTCGCGTGAGGTGGGCGGGAGTCCAGGGTGTCGGGGTGGGCCTCGCCCAGCCTCCGCATGCTGTGGGCGACGGTTCTTGCCGGCACGCCCTACCTCTGTCGCTCAGCGTGCAGGGCGGCCAGCTTGTTGAGGTTGATGCGGAGCTGGGCAACGGACCGGCGGTAGGCGATCACGGTGTCCGATGTCAGTTCGTACTCAGGCGGATAGGCGAGGGCTGTGTGGGGGTCGGCCAGCCCATACGGTGCGTATCCAATGTCGTAGTGCTGCAGTGTCTCGACGGATTCGCCGATGAGCAGCCATCGTGAGTCGCCGGTGGAGCGGTGCAGCCAGTCCACGGTGCGCTGGGCGGCCCGCACGTGGAACGGCACCCGCAGGCGGCGCCGGATTGCCTTGAGCTCCTTCCTGAATTCTCCCCAGGTGGTACACAGCAAGGCGAGGCGGTCCCGCTGTGGGGCGAGGAGCGGGTCGTCGTGAGTCCAAGGCCCCCGGTAGGGGAGTTCAGTCTCGGGCCGCCATCGCCCGACCGGGACAGGCTGCCAATCCGGCATGGGAACTCCGGCCGGGACGACAGATGACGCACCAGGTTGGGCATGCGTTGCCGCCTGCTCGTGGGGCCCGGCGGGATGGCCGTGCGAGGGGGATGCGGAGGCCGTCGGCTGTTCTGCGGAGTCGGCTTTGTTGGTGTCGGGGGCGGGGGCGGGGGCGGGCGGGACCGGTCCGTCGTCGGCCCCGGCTTGGGTGGGTGTCCGGTGTGTCTCGGGTGCCGGCACCAGTGCGGGCACCCGTTGGTCGGACGCCGGAGCGTCCGAACCGCCGGTGCCGGCGGACGTCGGGCCGGCCACGGAGCTGTCCGCGCTGTCCGCGGACAGAACGTTGTCCAGGAACGCAGTCTCCAGAATCGTGTCGGACGGGAGGGTCAGAGGGATAGCGGCTCGGTCGGTCAGTCCTCGGTCGCCGCGTACTACAACGGTGTCCCGGAAGAATCGGTCGATCACCGGGCTGTAGATGTCCGGTTCTTCTCCCGTGATTGCTCCTCGCAGGAACCAGCCCGGGCCGTCGGCCCCGACAAACCGGGTGGCCACGGGGTCCTGCGCATCGCCCGACACGCGCACGCGCAACTCCCAGCCCAGCGGTCCCTCCACCTCAGCCGCCGAACCGCCCGCCTGCACGATGCCTTCGGTGAGTTCCGTTCGGACGGCATCCCATACGGGCTGAATTGCCGCCATGGCGGCCAGTCCAATGGTTGCCTGCGCCAGCAGTACGTTCACCGCCTCAATGGCATCTCCTCTCTTCGCCACGGTCAGCCTCATGCCGGCAAGCTTGGGTAGCAGCAGCCCGCCGAGGTCCAGATGCGCCTGTGCCACCTGGGCGGGCAATAGCTCACCGCTGTCCCACGGCCCCTCTGGACGATCAGCCCCGGTTACTCCCCTTCGGGGAAGGAGCCGGGCTGACAGTCCTGAACTGTCGATGACCAGACGGCTGTCGTGCGAAGGCTGGACATCATTGGCGGGGGTGGTCGCGTTGTCCGCGTTCTCGGTGCGGACAACGACCTCCCCCACCACCACATCGGAAGGGGCCTGCAGGGCGGACTGGTCCGTGTCGAGACCCATCTGCTCGCGCAAGGCGGTCATGTCCGCACTGTGCGTATCAAGCTGCCTGTCGGCAGCATCCAGCACTTGGTCGTACTCCCACAGTCTCGGCATGCCGGCTGCCGGTTCGTCCCTCGACACAGCTCCATCAGCTTCCTCGGCCGGAGCCGAGGTCCGGAAATCAGCATCTCTTTCCTCTTGTTGCCGTTGCAGCTGCTCCAGCGCACGGCGATGCTCCTCGGCGATCTGCTGTGCCGTTATGCGGAGTTCTTCGGCCTCCTCGCGTTCCCTGCGGGCCCGCGCCAGCCGGAGGTCTGCCTCCACCAGCATCCTCTTGGAGTCGTCGAGCTCTCGTTGGATGCTCGAAACCTCCGTCGTTTGAGTGAGGGATCGTGCCTCGTCACGCTCCTCTTCGAGGAGCGCGCACCGCTGCCTCAGGGACCTGACCATGTCCAGCAGCAGGTAGACCAGCTGGGTGGTGCCGAGCAGAGTCTGCTGGGCTTGCAGCTGTCCTTGGCGGGCCTCGTCAAGCCGGATCTGCAGCTCCACCGCGCCACCAGTGGGCGCCTGCTGATCGACGAGCTGCCTGCGCAGGCCAGCCTTCTCGGCCGCCTCGAGTAACTCGTTTCCCTGCAGCAACGCAAGCTTCTGTGCCGACGGACCCGACACCAGGGCCGTGACCAGGTCCTTCACCAGCCAGCTGGGGATCAGCTTGCGCCCTTTGCGGAACTCGCTCCACTGGTTACGGCCATAGCTGAATCGATCGGCCAGGTCCCGGACGGTAAGCCCAGCAGTGATCTTGCGTATCCACTCGGCCAGCTCCTCCGCTTCCGGAGTGCCTCCATCCAGCGGTCCCGGCCGTCTGCCCGGCCTCCGTTCCGACATCTCGTCCCTCATGTCCGCGCCCTGTCCTCGACCTTGTGCGACTTGCCCTGGGATAACGGGTGACGTCTCAGACGGACAATCAGAGCATCACGCAGGCTGGCCTCTCCCCCTTTTCGGCGCATCAGCGAAAGGTGGAGGCCCTCAGCCTTCGCGAGGGCCCGAGACAGGGACCTGCCCGCCAGAACTTGCCAGGGTCGAGACGGGGCGGGTCCCCCCGAGCCAGAAGGCCCGCCATGACCCTACAGATTGCCCCTGAAGCAGCATTGATCCTCATCATCGGCTGTGTCGTCGGGTTCGCCGTCTTCAAGCACACCGCGCGGACTCATACCGGTACGCCGACCCGGGGGGACCTGGTGGGCTCGATCGGGGCGGCGGTGGGCGTGATCACCGTCCTCGCGCTTCTCCTCGGCATGGGAGTCGTCAGCGAGGCGGCCACGGGGCCGGCTCCGGTACCGGACCCGGTGAGTACGGAATCCCGGTCTCCGTGAAGCAGAACCGGCGGAAGGTGAGCCAGAACCCATGACCGGGTCCGGCTCACCTTCCGTGACGCGCAAACGGAGTGTGACGGCCGCTGCCGAACAGATGAGCTACTCCACGGCGCATGGACCGTCCTCGGCCCCTTGTCCTGGGCCGGGGACGGGGGACGTCGAAGGCGGTTCTGCCTCCCACGGGGCCGGCCCACTGCCGTCGGTCCAGGCGACGAGGCTCTGGTGGTCGAAGCATCGGATCCCGCACTGTTCGGCGTACTCGGCCGCCGGCTGTGTGAACTCGCCAGTGGTCACGACGGCCGCCACACTCGCCTCATGCACGGCGAAACATGTGCCGCCGAATCGCTGCACTTCCTGGGATCCGACCTTGTTCATCGGGCCGTAGCGCTTGCACTGCATGACGACACGCCTGCCGTCGGGTGTGGTGGCGATCACGTCGGCGCCGAGATCGCCCCCACCTCCGACGACTTGGACGTCCCGGCAGCCGTCGCGTTCGCACAGAGCGGCGACGGCCTGTTCGAAGCCGGCGGGGTCCATGGCCGCAAGGTCGTCCGCCTCGAACGTCCCCGGCGCTTCCTCGCCTTCGGACCCCGAGGCAGGTGTCCGCACCTGTTCCGCCGCGCTCGTGCCGGCGGCGTGGTGCGTGAGATCCGAGAGGCCGTCGGCGAGCCGGCCGGCCGCGCGGCGACGGCGGGCGCTGCCCAGCCCGGCCGTTGCCACGACGAGTACGGCCCCGACGGCGACCGCCGCCGCGGGCCGCTCCTCGGCCGCCCTGACGATGAGCTTCAGCGTGAGCCCGACGGCGCACAGAATGATGGCGACGAGTCCGAAGAAGAGCACCAACTGCCGGATACTGAAGGCCGCTTTCCGCTTCTCGCGTCCGGGGTTCCTGAAATGAACGGTCATATGCGGCGGTCACCGCCCTCGGCGGCTGCAACAAGATCACTCATGCAGGCCGTATGCCCCGCCTGCCGGCTTTCACCGGACGGGGCCCGGTGGTACGAGCCACCGGGGTCCGCGCGTCAGGCAACCAGTTCGCGTACGTGGTCGACGCGGCCGCAGCCGGCGTCGAGGTGCTTGGCACGGGCCTCGCGGAAGGCCCTGCCGAGCTCGGCTCGGCGGTCCTCGGCGACGTTCTCGCGCGTGTCGTTGAGCAGCGTCCGCTCCTCCTCGTCCACGTGGTGGTTGACCGCCGCGACGAGCGCTTCGAGCTTCTCCTCCCACTCCTCGGACATGGTGTCCTTCACCTCGAGCAGTGCGAGCAACGCCTCGTTGGCCTCCGCGTGCTCATGGAGGCCGTGTTCGACTTCGTCGCCGTCCACGTTCTTGTAGCGCCGCAGTGCGGGATAGACCTCGTCCTCCTCGGCCTGCGAGTGGGCCACGAGAAGGGCGGAGAACTCGCGCAGAGCGGCGGCGCGATCGGCTTCGGTGCTGCGCAGGGTGCGGAAGAGCTCCTCCATCCTGCGGTGGTCCCGCAGAATGAGCTCGACGACATCGGTGGTCGCTGACGACATATCGGCTCCTCGATTCGCTGGGGTGGTCGCCCGCTCGCATACCCGCTTCCGCGCACGTCAGACGTGCCGGGACGGGCACGGGCAGGCGCCCCCGACCGCCTGCGCAGCGGGCGCCTGAGTCTCCAGCCACCACCCGGTCGACCCCTCCGGAACAACGCTGGGAGGTCAAACGAGTCGGCTACAACTCCGGCCTCCGGATCGTCAAGGATCGCGGCATGGTGCCCTACGACGACATCGGCCTCGACGTCGGCCTGCGACGGGCTTACGAGAAGTACAGCGCGGTCGCCGACGACTTCACTTCGGTCAGCGGAGAAGCGACCTGGGCCATGCGATTCTGTCGGGACGACTGGGACGTGCGGGTGGAGACGCGTACCACGCTGAGGTCCAGCGAGACCGAGTTCTTCGTCGACTCCACTCCGGACGGCCTCGGAAACGACCGCCGGGTCGTCTCCGTACAGGACCAGACACTGCCTCGCGACCACTTGCAGGGGTGGCGGGGTGGTACCGGCCGGCGCTTGCCGTGCGGTACTGGACCCGCTGCTCGGGGAGGTTGGCGAGGTCATCACGGGCCGCGCTCGCCGTGCGGTCTCGACAGGTGGCCTCGGCTCGCGTAGCGCCGTGTCACCGGGGGACGGAGG
>NZ_BMWB01000040.1 GCF_014651015.1 Streptomyces xantholiticus | reverse complement strand
CGCCGGTGCGGTGCACCTGGTCTTTCCAGCGGTCGAAGCCGGGGGACCCGGCCACCCGGAGGACATCCTCGAGGGTGGCCGGGTCCAGGCCCGCCGCGGTGGCGGTGTGGGTCACGCGCGCTCCTCGTCGAGGTCCGGCAGGGTGTCGAGTTCGCGGGCGGCCTGGTCGGCGGCGGCGGAGATGGCGCGCAGGATGTCGGCGGTGCCGGCGGGGGCGATGAGCGCGACGTCGACGGTCCCGCCGCCGATGCGGAGGCTGACGAAGTCGTGGTCCGCGAAGACGACGACGCGCGTGCGGGTGTCGGTGGTCAGATGCGCGGTGACGGTGATGTCGTTCATGCTCGGCCTCCGACCAGCTGGGCGGTGCGGACGGGGCGGGTGCCGGTGCCGTGGCAGGCCGGGCAGTGGACGGTGATGGTGCGCAGGTTGCCGTGCCGGTCGCGGCCGCCGAGGGTGACGCGGACGGTGGGGAAGCCGTCGCAGTTCGAGCAGACCCGCACGGTGGTGGTGGGCTGGGCCATGATGGGTGTTCCTTCCTGTCCTTCGGGATGGGTTGGGATGCGGCTCCGGGGCGGCGGTGACTTGGCCGTTGACGACCGCCCCGGGGCCGGTCAGAAGCGCTTGCGCGGGTTGTTGAGCAGTGAGCGGACGACGAGCGCGCAGACCGCGACCGAAGCCGCGGTGACGGCGACCGCCAGGAGCATCGAGACCAGGACCGCGCCGACGACGAGCACGACTCCGGCACCACCGGCGACCAGGGCGAGGAGGGTGCCCGGAGTCATCTGGACGGCGGGCCGAGCCGGGGCGGGCGCAGGCACGTGAGCAGCGGGCGGGGTGTGCCGGCAGGTGCAGGCCGGAGCGGAATGCTGCTGCTCGATGCGGGTCGGCTGGACGGCGAGCGGTGTGAGGATGCCGGTCGGGGTCGGCATGGTGGGGATGCGCGGGCGGAGCATGACGGTCTCCCTTCGCTTACTTCTGGGTTTCGTTGACGACGTCGACGCCCGTGCGGGTGCCGGACTCGATGGCGGGTGCCAGGAAGGTGTCGGCGAGGAGGAAGCCGCCGAGGAGGAGCACGACGATCAGCCAGGTCGGCGGGCGGAAGAGCCGGATGCCGAAGTAGCCGAAGACGGCGATGACGAGGATCAGCGGGAGTTCGACGTTCATCGGTTGGTCTCCTGTCAGGCGATGCGGCAGCGGTGGGTGCGCGCGGCGAGAGTGGCGGCCGAGCGGCTGGTGTAGTCCGAGGACCAGCCGCAGCGGTCGGCAGTGCAGACGGCGGCGTGCTTGGTACGGCCGCGCCGGTCGCGGTGGGTGCCGACCTGAACCGGGCCGATCCGCATCACGGAGTGGAAGAAGTCGCGGGCAGACATGGCGGGTTGTCCCTTCTGATCAGGCGAGTTGGGCGGCGATGGCGTCGGCCATCGGGGCCGGGACGCCGAGGCGGGTGCGCAAGGTCTCGGTGTCGATCGGTGTGCCGGTACGGGCGTGGTGGTCGTCGGCGACCTTGCGGGCGTGGTCGACCAGCGCGGCCGGGACCGGCGGAGCCGGAGCGGCAGCAGGCTCAGCGGCGGTCAGGGCCGGAGCAGGCTCCGAAGGTTCGACCGGTTCGGGCTCAGAGGTGGGGGCGGGTTCGGCCGGCCCAACCTCGACCGGCTCGGGCGCGGGCTCCGATTCGGGGTCGTTGTTGGTCGCGGCGGGTGAGTGGGCGAGGAGGGTGCCGCCGAGGAAGGCGAGGGCGGGCCATCCGGCGATGCCGAAGCGCAGCCAGGCGGGCGGGTGCTGGAGGTCGAGGAATCCGGCGGTGGCGACGTTCGCGCCGAGCGAGGCGACCAGGGCGATGAGGAACCAGCACCAGGCGAGCCGGGATGGGCCGTCGTTGCGCAGCCGTCGCCAGGCGGCGACCAGGAGCAGGTCGACGGAGACCGGGTAGGCCCATGCCTTCCATCCGGTCTGTCCGGCGGCGGCGGCGAGGTCGTGCAGGTGGGCGAAGGACAGGGCCCCGGCGATCACGGCTTGCACCAGGACGGCATCGATGCGCAGTGAGCGGGTCATGTCTTCACCTCCTTTGCAGGGCGTTTTGGGCATGGCGGGGGTAGGGAGCTGGCGCGAGACGGTCGCGCCGACCGGCGTACGGGGCGAGTCAGACGGAGGCGGGCGCCTCGGTCGGGGCCGGGATCTTCACCAGCGAGACCGTGGGGGGCAGCGGCCGGAACGGAGTCAGCTCCGGCAGGTCCGGCGTGCGGTGGGCGTTGGCGTTGCAGACGTTCACGGCCTGGCGCAGCGAGGTGAATGGGGTGCGGATGCGGACCCAGCCGCCGGTCGAGTCACCGGCGACGGCGGTGCCGGGGCGGTTCGCGGGAATCTGGGTGGCGGCAACCACGGCGTCCGGGGAGATGTCACCGAACGCCATCTTGGCGGAGGCTTCATCGTTGACCCGGTGTGCCGTACGGCCGGTGAGCTGGGCGCGGAGCATGGTGATTCCGTCGCCGAGTTCGGAGCCGAAGCGCTGCCCGCAGATTTCGACGTAGATGCCGGCAGCCCGGCCGAGCTGGACGAGCCGGACCAGTGCGGTGACGATCCGTTCGCGCCGCTTCTTCTCTGCCGCGTTGGCGAACAGCGACAGTTCGGCCACCTCGTCGACCAGGAGCACGATCGGAGTCGGGCGCAGGTGATCCGGCAGGCCCCAGATGTCGGCGGTGATCTCTGCGTCCGGGACGTCCGAGCTGATGCGCTGCTCGCGACGGACGATCCGGTACGTCGTGGCCATTCTGTCCACGAGAACGTCAAGCAGGTCGGCAGCGTCGTCGGCGTTGTCGGCGAGCGCGGAGAAGCGTCGGGCGAGCGGGTAGAGCTCTACTCCTTCCTTGCAGTCGATGCCGACCAGGGCGACGTCGAGTGCGGCGAGTTCCTTGACCAACTGCCGCTGATAGACGGACTTTCCTGACTCGGTGGCACCGAGGTTGAGGGCGTGTGGGACCTGGCGGTAGTCGCGGTAGTGGACCTCCCCGTCCTCCCGCAGGGCGACGGGGATGCGTAGGCCTTCACGGATGACCCTCGCGGGCATCTGCACCCGCTTGAGCACGTCGTATCCGGTCATCCGCAGCTCGACGACACCCGACTTGATCTCGCGGGAGGTGACGCCCTGCATGGTGAACGAGTGTCGCAGCCGGTCGGTGGAGGCGGCGAAGTCGAAGGCGTCCTGACCGGGCCGGAGTCCCAGCCGCAGCACCAGTCCGGTGCGGGTCGGGCGCAGGCTCAGGATGCGCGGCGGCCGGGGGGCAGGGATGGGCCGGTGGGCGATGCGGGCCCAGGCCAACCGCAGCCGGGACGGCGGGACCGTGAGCCCGCAGGCGTCCATGACCAAGGAGTACCGGATCAGGACCCGAACGGCAGCGAGGGCGATGCCGAAGGCGAGCCAGTACCAGGCGGGGCGGCGCCACTTGAGCAGCAGCGCCAGCCCGACGACGACCAGCAGGCCGATCGCTGTCCCGGTCACGATCAGGCCGCCTTCGGCTTGCCGGCGTCCGCGGCCAGGGAGGTGACGGCGATCGCGCGGAAGCTGATGCCGTGGCGCTTCTGGCCGTTGAACTCGTTCTCCCATGGCCGGGCCACCACGCCAGTGAGGCCGACCGGGGTGCCGGTGATGAGTTCGCCGGTGAACCCGGTCTCCGGAACGGTCAGGCTCAGGATCTCGGCGTTGCCGTTCATGACGAACATGACGTCGACCGTCATCAGCGGTGCACCGGTGTCCCGGTCAGTGGCGACCTCTCCGGTCTGACGGTTGGCAATCTTCGGCTGCGGGGGCTGGGCCACCATCACGACGGCGCCGGTGGTGTCGACGGGAATCTGACGCATCGTCTTGTCTCCTGTAGTTGAGGGTGATTCGGGCCGCCGTATCGGGCGGTGAAATCAGGAGACCGCAGCAAGTGATGGACACATCACGGCCCGTATGGACGTTTGGGGACGTCTGAGCTATCGTCAAAACGTCCCTAGCGTCCCCCAGGTGAGGGCGATACCGAGATGGCGAACGAGCGTCTGCGCGCGACGATTTCGGCGAAGGGCGAGACCGTTCAGTCGGTCGCGCAGCACGTCGGAGTGGACCCCAAGAGCGTCGAGCGTTGGATCACGACGGACCGCACGCCACACCGAGGTCACCGGTGGAAGGCGTCCAGCTTCCTCGGCGTGGACGAGGTATACCTTTGGCCCGCGGTGACGAAGCAGGCGGAGACGGCCAGCACTTCGGAACTGGTGACGTACTACCCGCATCGCGGGGCAGTGCCGGCCGCCCTCTGGTCGTCGCTGATCGAGCAGGCGTCCAGCCAGGTCGAGATCCTCGTGTACGCGGGCCTGTTCCTCTTCGACAGCCACCCCGATCTGCCGGACCAGCTCGCCGACAAGGCCAAGGCAGGGGCCCAGGTCCGGGTACTCCTCGGTGACCCCGAATCGGACATGGTTCGGCAGCGTGGCGAGGAAGAGGGCATCGGGAGCGACCTTGCCGCCCGAGCACGGATCACCCGCCGCTACCTCGAACCAGCAACCAGGACACCGGGCGTCGAGGTCCGGCTCCACGACACGATCCTCTACAACTCCATCTACCGGTTCGACGACGACGTCCTGGTGAACCCACACGTTCTCGGTGCACCGGCCGGACAGAACCCGGTCCTGCACTTCCGGTACATCCCCGGGGCCCGGACGTTCCGCCACTACATGAAGAGCTTCGACTACGCCTGGGAGCAGGGCACCCCGTCGTAACCGCAGTCGGTGACGGGCATGCGACGCTGGAGTCATGGCCCGCATCGACTACTTCAACGATCCGAACGCTCCGAAGGCGAACAGCATCGTCCCGTCCGTCACCGCCGTTGCCCTCAATGAGGCCGGCGAAGTGCTACTGATCCACAAGACCGACAACGATCTGTGGGCCCTGCCCGGCGGCGGCGTCGATGTTGGCGAGTCTGCCGCAGACGCCGCGGTACGTGAGACGAAGGAAGAGACCGGGTTCGAGGTCGAGGTGACCGGTCTGGTCGGCCTGTACACCAACCCGGCGCACGTCATGGCGTACGACGACGGCGAGGTACGGCAACAGTTCTCGATCTGCTTCACCGCGAAGATCATCGGCGGAGAATTGCGCACCAGCAGCGAGAGCAAGGAAGTCGCCTTCGTCCGGCCGGACCGGCTCGACGAGCTGAACATCCATCCGTCGATGCGGATGCGGATCGATCGCGGACTCTCCGGCGAAACGACGCCCTACATCGGCTGAGCGCCGAGCCGTGCGAGAGTCCGCTCGACAGCGGCCCCGAGGTACGGCCGGGCTTTGCTGATCGCGTTGTGCACTTCGCTGCCGGGCTCGTAGCGAACCAGGATCTCGTCAATGCGCCTATCGAAGTCGAAGCGCTGCCCGGCGGGACCAGTGGTCATGTCGGCGAAGATCAGCGCGTCCAGGACCGGGGAGTCTTCCCGCTCGTACACGGCCAGCTCAGCCGAGAGCCCGCGTTGCTCTGCTTCGTACACCGCGCCGGAGTGATGGGCGACGAGCCGCACCAGACGATCAGGCGCATCGAGCGAGGCCAGATGCCGGGCACCGTCGAGCGGGTGGAATCCGGTGTCACGCAGCTTGGGTGCATACCCGATGTCATGGAGCCAGGCCGCGGCGACGAGGAGGTCCCGTTCGTTCTCGGGCAGAGCCTCCGAGGCTTCGACAGCCCGAGCTGCGACCGCCTGAGTATGCAGCCAACGGTTCCCGAGCGGTGGCAACAACGACTCGGCCAGCTCGGCCGCTCCCTGGGGCGTATCCAGCGCAGAAGGCATGACCAGCACCGTAACGCAGCAGACGGACAGGCCGACAGACCGACGGCAGGCCATGGGAGCAGCGCGGTAAGAGTTTCTCTACTCGATCAAGGCGGCTCGCTCCGCTCGCCGCGCGCGGCCCCGGCTCCAGCGCCGGGCCCCGACGCTCCTGTCTCCGCCCCGCTCCGGGCCCCGGCTCCGCCGGCCGCGCGGCTAGAGCGAGACGTCTTGCCCGAGGTGAGAACGAGGCCGGGACGGGGCTGGGGCGGTCGGCTCCACGGCTTTAGGCAGCCACCATGGGGCGAGCCTCGAAGATCGGGGCCCACATCGGGCTTTAGCGGGCAGGTCCATAGACTGCCCGAGTCGCGGCAAGCTTACGGGCCCCGATCTCTCACCCCATGGCAGCTCCCGCCCAAAGCCGCTCCACCGACCTATGACTTCGTCATAGGTGTGGCGGACAACCCGTGCAAGATGGCAAGTTCGCGAATCTTCTGCTGCATGGCCAGTGACCATTTGCTATCGAACTTCATCGTAGCTGCAACATGCTTGACCAACGATGCGGCTAGGTGCTTCGAGTCAATTTTATTGGGGGAGTTTGCGAGCACTTGAGACGAGAGGATGTGGGCGTACCACTTTCCCTTGAAAACACGATCCCAATGTCCCGACAAGTATTCCGCATCGACGAAGGCGCGAGTCTCGTTCCATTGCCTTTCCGAGATTCCGGCCTGCAGGGCGTCGGACTTCAACTTAGCCGAAAATGCTGCCACTTGCGCAGAGTCTGCCGAGAGGTGAGGCGTCGGATTCACCGCAGAGTACCTCCCGTAATTCGCTGCACCAGTTATCTTGAGTGACTTGGCTGCGAAACACAGCCGCACCCACTCCAACCACAATTGAGCCGCAGCCTGCTGCCAAGAGCCACGACCTGAGAACTCCCGTCGGCACCAGTTGGGAGCTAGGCTGCAACTCGAACTAACCGCCTCTGCAACATCCCCCTCGTGGAATACATGATTTTCTACATCGTAGAACCAAGTATATAGAACGTGTGGCGAGTTTATGAGCAGTCCTACTTGATCGTCGATATCCTTGTCCATAAAGAAAAGGACAATGGTGACCTTGCCTTTGAAATTCGTGGCAAGGGAACCGTTCTCCGCGAGATGCGAGTAGTAGGACCTCAGTCGGGTTTTTCCACCACCGGTACCCGGCAGCTCATCGGCCGGCGAGAGCTTGTAGTCGACGTCTAGAGGGGTCAGGGCCCGGTCGCAGTTAGTTCCATGGACGTATCCGTCAACGTTCATCCCCTCCACAAAGGCAAAGAACGGTATCTTTGACATTTGCATTTGCCTGAGCTTCCCGCCCAGCGAGTGCTGAAGTCTCAAAGTCGAAAGATCTTTTCGTCAGCGATGTCGGCCATGATCTCAGGGGAGTGCGTTGCGGTGATGACCTGCGCGTTCTCATCGATTGTTTGGACTGACTCGATAAGGACTTGCTGCCAATCAATATGCATGGAGAGTTCCGGCTCATCGATGATGAGGGGGCGGCCGCCCGCAGAGAGTGCCTCTACGAGGATTCGGATCAGCTGACGCTCTCCAGATGAAAGCTTCTCCAGGGAGATCTCCTTCTTGTCCGACGCGACGGCCCGGATTTGTGTGTCGAGGAAGTCGATCTGCTTAGGCCCAGAGATTAGGCGGGAAACGAGCTTTTGAAGCTTCGTGCGCGGTTCTAGTGCATTTTCGATTCGCTCTTCGACTTCGTTGATGTCTAGAACTACTCGCTTAAATGCCAGGTCTGTATCGAACCGGTTAAGAAACCCTTGTCTGTCGAGCACCTGGTGATGAGCTCCACGCCTCTTCAGAAAGTTCGTTACGCGAGCGAAAGCCTTGTCGTAATCCAATTCCCATTCGTCGACTGTAGATTGTTCGGCGGAGATGACTCCCGTCAGGATTCGCCCCAAACCGTCCTCTTGGGCTTGGCGCACCGCTGCCAGAACCTCGGTGGAGTAACTGGACCACAGTCGCTGAATTGAGTCGGCGAAATAGTCGTCCAGATTCCTGTCCCCCATTTCGTTTGAAATGTCTCGCGCGTCAAAGATGCGAGAGGTCGGCAGGTAGCGGTGCGGAAAATCACCCAGCAAGGCAAAATTCTCGGTGTCGCTTGGCTCACTTCCCATGTACACGAGGCTGGTGTCCCATGAGAACATCTCTTGCACGTATCGCTCGACACGGGGATTCAGGCGGGCCGCAGGACGGTTGCGCATGCTCGGAGGAAGAGCTCTTTTTACAGCATTCTCGATATCTATGTCACCTGGCATTACGAAACTGCGGACGGCGATCATTTCGCGCTCAGGTAGCGCTATCTCCACCGTGGCGCTACGAAAAGGTGCGCCAATCAAAGGAACCACTTCCTCGTTCAGCGCGCAGTGAATGATGCGCAGTAGCGTGGTCTTCCCGCTACCGTTCAGGCCGAAGAAGATGTTAACGTCAGTGTTTAGCTCCTGCTCGTACGTCTCTTTTCGCCCGGCTAGGCCCTCTACGCGAACACTCTTCACGTACCAGGGTGGCGATGAATCGGCCACAGGGACGCCCCTTCATGGATGGTGCAGTCATGATGACAGGCTCACCTGGAGCGCAGGGCCTCTTTCCGTAAGCAAGCGCACGGTTTGCAGCCTTAAGGCCCCCACCGCTCGGAGCCCAACGACACCCACTCTGGGCCGCCTGACCACGTTACATATGCAGCAGCGTGCCATCGCGGCTGGTGGGAGGCGCATTGCCCAAAGGGGACTCACCCGCCTGATCGCGTCGGGATTTAGCGGTCATACGCGACAATGTATGTCTGTTCTCCACATGGCGGATGCTTATGGCGATGACGGTGCTTGGCCGTACGCTTCTGACATGCGTAGAGGCGCGATCACACGTGAGTCCGTGCTCAAGGCAGTTGCGGAGCATGATGAGTTGGGGCGCGATGCCTTTCTAGCGAACTACGGCTTCGGGGAGGCACGGTCGTACGTTCTGGTGCACGAAGGGAAGGAGTACGACTCCAAGGCGGTCGCCGGGGTGGCGCACAAGTGGGCCCAGGGGCGGGCCCTCGCGCCGGACGAGTTCAGCGGGGGCAAGGACCACGCCGCGGCATGGCTCAAGCGAGCGGGCTTCCAAGTCAAGGCCATCAAGAACCCGGATTGGGCGCGCGACGAGATCATCCTCGCCTGCCAGCTGGTGATGGAGAACGGCTGGAAGGGGTTGGACGCCCAGGACAGTCGAGTGGTGGAGCTGTCTGCCCTGCTCCAGCTGCTTCCGATCCATGCTGAAGCGGAGCGCAACGAGAAGTTCCGCAACCCCAACGGTGTCGCTCGCAAGACGTTCGACATCGCTACCCGGCATCCGGAGTACCAGGGGAAGCCCACCAACGGCGGCGCGCTTGATGTCGCGGTGCTGCACGAGTTCCTTGCCCGGCCGGAGGAGATGACCGAGGCCGCGCGACTCATCCGCCAGGGCATCGCGACGGGCGAACTGCAGTCCCTCGCGCCGACTGAGGACGAGGAGTTCGACGACTACAGCGCGCCCGAAGGGCGGTTGCTCATGCGCCGGCACAGGGCGCGTGAACGGAACAAGGGCCTGCGCAAAAAGAAGATCACTTCTGTTCTTCAGCGCGGCGGACGGCTCGCTTGCGAGGCGTGCGGTTTCGACTTCGAGGCGGTCTACGGGGACCGTGGCGCCGGGTACATCGAGTGCCATCACGTCCTTCCGCTCCATGTAGCGGGGGAGGGGCGGACCATGCTCAGCGATCTCGCCCTCATATGTGCCAACTGCCATCGAATGATCCACCGGCGTGCACCATGGCCGACCCCTGCGGAGCTGCGGGCCTCCATCGAGCGAAAGCATGCGGCTGACAGGCGTGCCGCGGAAGCCATCGCACGACCACGCAGGGCGGCTGACGAGCAGATGCCGGACCCGTGATCTGACATCCATTGCTGACATCAACGTCGGCGCACAGAGGCAGTCTCGGAGGGCTATAGGCGGCAGCCGTCGCCGAGGCCGCCAGGGTGCTCAGCCGCCTTCAGGCGAACTTACAAAGCAGATGTCGGCGGTTCGAAACCGTCCGCGCCCACCAGCAGGAAGCACGACGAAGGCCCAGGTCACCGGTACTGAACCGGAAGCCTGGGCCTTGTTCGTTTCTCAGCCGTGGAGGCGGGGGAGAGGCGTCGTACCAGTTACGTGCCAGATGCCTCGTCGGACTCTGCCGGCCGGACCTTCCTGATCTGCTCGTCGACGTGTGCGGCGATGGCGTGGTCACGGCCGTTCACCAGGTGCTGATAGATCAGCGCGGCCCGCACAGAGGAGTGGCCCATCCGCTGCATCAGCTCACGCGTCGTGGCGCCGCTGGTCGCGGCGAGGGTGTTCCCGGTGTGGCGCAGATCGTGGAAGTGCACGTCTCCGAGGCCGGTCGTCTCCAGGGCCCGCAGCCACAGTCGGCGGAAGTTGTTCCGACGAAGCCGCCCGCCCCGCGCCCCTGTGAACACCAGCCCGGTGCGGCCCGGCTCGGCGTACAGGTCGAGATGAGCCGCCAGGTCCTCCGTCAGCGAAGCCGGGAAGGCAACGGTGCGCAGACCGGCCGCGCTCTTGGGCGTCTTCAACAGGATGCCGTCCGTCCGCGTCTCTGCCAGGACACGCCGCACGGCGACGGTTCGCCGTTCGAGGTTGATGTCATGATGCTGGAGCGCGGCCAGTTCCCCGAAGCAGAGCCCGGTGAAGGCGGCGAGGAGGATGAACACCCGGAAGCGGGACGGCACGGCGTCGGCGAGCTGGAAGACCTCGGAGACGTCGAGGAACGGCCGTTCCGCAGTCCTTGCCGCACCCGCGCCCTTGATCCGGCAGGGGTTGCGCTGGATCAACTCGTCATCGACCGCGGTGTTCATGACGGCCCGGAGGATGCCTTGGCGACCGTCGGCTCCCCGACACCGGACTCCAGAAGGCCGGCACGCCAGCGGCGGATCTGGGGCGTCGTGATCTCACTCAGGACTACGTTCGCCGAGGTCGGCAGGATGTGGAGGCGCAGCGCACTGCCGTTGCGTTCGCGGGTGGTCGCCGCGTAGTCGCGCTCCTTGAACCAGGCGTCGGCGTATACCCCGAAGAGGACCTTGTCGCCCGTCGTCGCTTCGCTCCTCCGGGCGGGCGCGGGCGTCCGTCGGCGCCCGCGCTCATGTCTCCGCCCCGCTCGGCACCGCCGGCCGCCCGCTCCCGCCCAAGAGGCAGGCACACAGAGCATGAGGTCAGAACACGTCGTGGCTGGGGCGGTCGGCTCCACGACTTTGGTCAGCCACTTTGGCGCGAGCCTCGAAGATCATGGCCCCAAGGTCGTGCTTTAACGGGCAGGTCCACAGACTGCCCGACGCGCCGGAAGCTTACGGGGGGCCAGGATCACTCGCGCCAAAGCAGCTCAAGACCAAAGTCGCTACCCCGACCGCTCGTGCGCCTGTCACGCAGCGTCAAACCAGGGCTTGTTGGCGGCCCAGTGCTTAACCCACCCAGCGAATCCCGGCTCAGCCGTGGTGTACCCGAACTCGGCTCCGAACGGAGTGGCACCTTCCCCGGTGATCACCCAGACGTGTCCACGATGCGGGCCGGTGACGATGAGGTGCCAGTACATGCCGCATCCGTCCGTTCCGAGGACGATTGACCCGTGATCGGATACTCGGTTCAGGATCAGATCGGTTTCCTCCGACGGCTCTGAGTCGTCCTCTTCCCACAGCCACTGCGAGGTGAGGGGGAAGGGCTGGCTCAGGTCACGTTCCGGCCGGTCGACCCCCCAGTCATTGGGCAGCTCTGCCAGGCCCACCAACCCGTAGTCCGGCGGACCGGAGTACGACCCGTCGGTGATCTCCGCAACGCAGGTCCGATATGGCTCCGGTAGAACTATGCCGTGCTCTGCTTCGAAGGCGCGCACTGCTTCCCAGCTCAGCGCGGACTGACCGCCGTCGTCGACAGTGAAGGCCGCACGGAGCGCCGCGAGGTCATTAGGATCTGCCTGCTCAGGATTCATGCGGCCCATTGATACCAGTCAGTGGTGACAGCGGTTGAGCCCACCGACGTAGTCAGCAGACGCAATCGCTCCGGAGCTGTGCCCGCTGCGTGCCCGGTCCTGCGGGACTCAGAGGGGACTCACGGGGAACGACGGCGCCGAGCGCGCTCCAGCGCCAGGTCAAGAACTTCGCAGGTCAACAGCCATCCGCATCCGGCGTCTTCCGAACTCGTGCTCCAGAGCAGGCCGGCCGCGCTTGACTCGACCATTGAGACTCCACCGACCGCGTGCCCGTGCACCGGCTCTAGATCATCCGCGTAGCCGACGGTACCTTTGTCACCATGACTTACAACCGAAGGGGCAACGCCGCGTAGGCGCCCATCCGCCGTGCGGAAGGACCTCCCCGTCCGCCTTCGCAGGCACTACCTCCGCCATCCGTATCCGCCGATCAACAGGCTCTCCGGGGCGTGTCAAGCTCACATCCGCAAGCTCGAACGCACTCGCTCCTGGCCAGGCGACACGGCTGAAGCCTTCTGGCACTGGGCAGCTTTGGCTCACGGCCCACTGAAGAGGATCACCGACCCCCTCGCTCCGGCCGGGTGATGGGATCCCTGGGTGCTGTGACCATCCGAGCTACTTTCGCGATCACCTCGAAAAGATCATGCATGCCCTCCCCAAGAAGTCGGCAAGAGAGCTGCGCGAGCTTGTGCGGTCTCTCGATTCCAAGATTCTCCGACGAGCCAAGGTCATCCGCTCTGATTCTCTCGACGACCCATGGTGGCGAGATCAGTTCTAGAAGCACCTCGGGCCGTCTCGGGGCCGTCGAAGGGTGCTCAACGACGACCAACGCTGACAACCACCGACAGCTAAGTCGTAGGTTGCAGCGTTGATCGAAACTACACGGCCGCAGGTCAGGGACCCGGCCCTTCACTTCTTCGGCTTCTGGCGTGAACTCCGGTCCTCATAGCTTTCCCCAGACGCGCACTACTCGGTGTCCGTCGAGCACTTGGGCGAAGTCAGCCAGAAACTGAGGGGCGAACTCGGGCCAGTTCCAGAACTCGAAGCCAAGGTAGGCGAACGCGAAGTAGTCGTCAGCCCACGTCCAGGCGCGGAGGTCAGAGGCCGACCCGCAGTGCTGGCACGTGACGGTCGCCTCTCCGGTCTTGCGCCAGGCGTTGAAGGCACCATCGAACGCTTCGCTGGCCCCCTCTATGCTGTCCCAGGTTTCGGTGTAGAAGTAGGTCCGGCTGGCGCACCGCGGGCAGGTCGCGTACTGCGCATCGCCCTGTCCACCATGGAAAACCGCGCGTCCAGTCTCAATCTTGAGGCCGTCCGTCGGCTCCCAGTCCGGCTCGCTGACTGCCTTCGCCCAGTGCTCGCCGGGTGGGTTTCCCAACCGTGCTCCAAGCACGCAGTCAGTCCGTTTGGCGAGCACGATCCCCTCTCGAACGAGCCAATCGAGGGCGCGGACTGCGAGCGCCGAAGCCTCGGCAGGCGTGGCATCGAGGTCAACGATGGTCTGGAAGTGATCACCCATGGCGCCGACGATAGGGCTTGCCAGTGACAGGCCATCTTGCACGGAACCTCTGACGGCAGTGGATCGACTGGCCAGAGAGCGGCCGACGGTGTCCACCGTCCCGACTGGCGACCCAGGCATAAGGCGTACAGCAGCGAAGTACAGCAACCGTGCCGCTCCCGGATGATCCTGGTCGACCGCACTAGGCTGCGTAACCACACCGGAAAGACCTCAGCGGCCGAACTGCCGATAGTTCGCATCGAGGCGGTCAGCGGCAACGCCCCATCGGTGGCCGATCCTCACGAGTAGAAACCGACCCCGTACTCGTCACGACTGCACACGAAGTCATCAGGACGCTCGACGCGCAGCACCTCGTATCGGGCAGCAAAGACGTCCAGCGCCTCATGGAGCGAACAGTCGCGAACCGGCCGTTCGAGCAGGGTCAGCGCCTACGACGAGCCCTCGATGTCCGCAGCTTCCCAAGCTCAGAGCGCGGCGCCGGCCTTGACGCCCTCGCTTCGGCCTGATCGCCTGGATCGGGCGGTGACGTCCCCACCGCAGGTTCACCACGGGCGCCGCGATGCCTACGAGGACCATGACGACGCCGGCGACCCAGTACCTCTGCCCATGCCCCAGCGTCAGCACCGAAACCACGCCCACCGCGGTTCCGAAGCTCAGACTCAGCGACGGCCACCACTCCTTGCGGCGCAGCAGTCCAGGAACGGAGTACATCGTCACGATCCCACCAGCCACGCACGCGAGCTCGTACCACCCTCCTCCCTCGGGAAGGCTCCAAGAGTCCGTCCGCCGCCCATTGAGGTGGCGCACGAAACCCAGATGTACGGCCCCAGCCACCCCCCAGCACAACGCACTGGCAGCCGCCACGCCTATCAGCACTCTCCAACTCAGGCTGTTCACGCCCGAGAGCGTAGTGCCGTGCCACACAGTCACGGCAGGCCAGCGCCACGCGGATCCGGCAGGATCTGGAAGAAACGGCTGGGTGATCTGTCGCGGGATGCCTCGCCGGAGCGGCAAGAACACCGGGGCACCGCAGGTGTACAGCAGCGCCGTACAGCTACGACGAGGCCCGTTGCTTCCCAATACCGGTTGCAAGTCCGATCATGACGTTCATGGTGTCAAGCATCGTCGTTCAGTACACCGACCTCCTGCGGACCAGCGACTACGACCTGTGGAGCCGGTTGCGGGAGCTTCTGAAAGGCCAGGGGCTGGATCCAGACCGGACGATTGTCGTCGACCTCTTGCAGGAGGGCCCCGATCACGAGGATGGCCAAGTCATCTCCGATGACGGCAAGGTCTACAGGTTCAGCCTCTTCTACGATCAAGCAGCCGAGCACGGCGCGCGCAGCGCCTACCTCCACGGCTGGACCGAGATCACTGACTCTTGGCGGACCGGATCGCTGGCTACCCGAACAGCGGACGCCTTCGCTTGGAAAGCCCAGCCCCCCAAGCGGAGTTGACCGTCAAGGCCAGGGCGGTGAACGGTTGCCCTCGCTGAGCTTCCAACTGCGTGACAACGCCGATGCACACCCGCGAACAAGCGTGGACGGCTGCGGACCACCCCCCCCACGTGAGAGGCACACCATCCCAAGGCAGAGCCCTCATCCGAGTTGCTTCGGGACGAACCGGTCTCCATCAGGGTGCGCCGCTTGACCAACGACGCCCCGGCCTGCCCGAGTGCAATCAGCCCATGAAGGCCGGTGGCTTCGTGCTCGCACGAACGGCCCCCTGCTCCCCGAAGGGAGAGCAGGGTTGAGCAGTGCAGGACCTCTGCCGACCTGTCCTGCTAGCTGTCGGCCATGTCCCGCGTCTGGGCGTAGACGGTGCTGTCCGTGGTGACAGCGTTGTGGCCCAGGCATGCGGTCCTGGTGTTGGTCGCTCCGGACAGGGACACACTGCTGTCAGGGTTGATGACCGTGTCGCACGGGGACCACCAGGTGGCGTAGCGGGCTGTGCCGGGCGTCTCGTCCGCCGAGTTGAGGTCGGCCAGGAAAGTGGAACCGATGCGCATCTCGTAACAGGACGCGTCGTTGCACGAGTTGGCCCAGTCGGTGCCGTGGTTGGGGCCCGCGAGGGACACCCAGGCGTCGATCTTCGAGCTGCCGCCGAGGTTCTTGGCGTAGTAGCGGGAGGAAAGCCCACCCATGGAGTGCGTGATGACGTCCACCTGGGATGCGCCGGTGGCGGCGAGAAGGCTGTCGATCTCGGCGGCGAGCTGGTGCGCCGTGGTGGCGTTGGACTGCCGCCAGTCGTAGCTCCACTGCTTCAGGTGACTGGCGGGCCACCCGTCGTTCCGGAATCGGCCGGCCATGGTGTTCCAGATGGAGCCGCTGGAGTTGTAGCCGTGGACGAAGATGATCGGATTGCTCGTCGGGCGGTAGCCGGCCGGAGCGGCCGCGTCGGCCGGCGCCTGGCCGAGCACCAGGAGCAGAGCGGCGGCCGGCACGGCGACGCACAGGTTCTTGTTCATGGGACCTCACGGCGGGTGGGGACGAACGAATGGGGGTGTCTGCCGCAGGGGACGGCATGACTGAAAAGGGAGAGAGGTCCGTCGACGAACGGGAATCGGACTCCCGGATCACGGGAGCGACTGTGCAGCGTACGAGCGTGTGCCGCTGGCTGAAGGGCACCGGTGCCCTGTGGGTGACCGCATGTTACTGGCGGGTTTTGGTCAGCCGTCAAGAGGTCTGCATGGCCGGATCTGAGCGGTCGTCCCGACACTGGACGCCCCGGCGGTTCCGGGCGAGGCCCAGCCGTGCCGATCGAAGGTTTGCCGCGTTCGTCGGCCGACAGCCGGAAGAGGTGACACGGAGTGAACGAGGAAGGGGTACGGAGATCCGGGCGCCCCGTACGGCCGCGGAGCTGACCGTCGGCAATCACAGGGCGCCCCGATCGGTCGAGGCAGTCGGCAACCGTCCGGCCTGCCGGTTCACTTGAGTCATGAGATTCCACCAACCTGGATCTTCCCCTGGATGACAAGAAGGGCCTGTACAGGGACCTCTTGATCACTCTGTACGGCTGGCACGACTCTCTTGCCTTCGTCTTGAAGGGCGAGGATGACGGCAAGCTGTTCGACAATCGGTCGGCCGCCTACAAGTGGATCGTCGAGGCGTCCCTGATAGCCGGCGACGAGGTTCGCTCCGCTGTGAGTGATGTGCACCGTGCCCTCCTGAGTGTTCAGCCCGTGATCTTCGAGGGCACCTCAGCGACGGACGAATGGCCGCTCAAGGGAGTGGAGGACGGCCTTTCGGTGCTGGAGGACGCGCTGCGGGCCGAACTGGCCATGCCGGGGCGCGTGGGTGCGCGCCCCAGGCTGGGTCGCGGTTGACGAACGAGGCCGTGCCACGACCGCGCCCGCCCGGGCGGGTGAGCGTTGCACAGCCGCGCCGGGCGCCGTGCGGATGACGCGCAGACCGGCCGAGTCGGCGACACGGGTGAATGAGCGGCAGAGCTTCCGCGGCTCGACCGGCCGACCGCTGCCCGTCGCGTGTTCCTTGCGCACACTGGTGGGCCTCTGAAGCAGGCGGGAGAGACCGGTGGACGACGTCAGCCCCCAGGGAGCTCGGAAAACCGTCGGTAAGGGCGGCAACAGTGCACCCCCACAGCCGGGGGTCATCGGCATCGCGTTCGCCGCCGTTCTGACGGCCGCACTCGCACAGGGTTCCTGGCAGTGGTTCGCCACGTACATCGGAGTGACGCTTCTTGCGTTGATCTTCTGCTTCTATCGTCTTCCGGCGCTGATGCCAGGCTTCCGCTCCGCCTACCTTCTGAACCTGCTGGCATATTCGGTGGTTGTGGGCCTGTGCATCGCGATCACGCTGGCTCCGATGCTGCAGCGCTGGGCGTGGTTGTTTCCGATGCCAGGCACCCGCAGCGAGTGTCGCGAGCTGGGCAAGTACGAGAGCGTACGTGTGGAGGCCGCGCTGGCAGATCTGGCCGGTCGCGACCGTACCGCCTTGGCATACGCCCAGGAACTCCAGAGCCACGACGCCGTTTCCGAATGCCTGGCTGCCACCACGACCATGTGGCTGCCTGTGTATGGATTCGGGGCGGCCGTGCTGGTCGGTCTCGGCACGTGGCTCGTCAACCGGGCTCGGGTGCGGAGGGAAGCCGGGCCCGACTGAACAAAGCAGTGCGCCGCTGACCCCGTCCCCACTCTCCGCCGGCTGCGACACCCGAGCTGCCACGTGGTCGAGGCGCCGGCTGAGACGCGGATGATCGCGGCCCGGTAATTTGCGGCGATGGTTGACGACTGGCGGGCGGACCGGATAGGCAGCGCTCGCAGGGGTGAGAACCCGACCGTACTGCGCCGTTTGGACGCCGGGTTCGCGGTGATCGGTGACGTGCAGTTCCTTCCGGGCTATTCCGTGCTGCTGGTGGATGATCCGGACGTGGAGAGGCTGTCGGACCTCCCGAGGACCAAGCGGCTGGCGTTCCTGTCCGACATGGAGCAACTCGCGGAGGCGGTAGAGCGTGCCTGCCGAAAGCGGGACGCGGCCTTCCGGCGGGTCAATCTCGAGATCCTCGGCAATGCCGACGGCTTCCTGCATGCGCATGTATGGCCGCGATACGCATGGGAGCCCGCCGACCTTGTGCGCGTGCCGGTGTGGCTCTATCCGCGCGACAGATGGAGCGACAAGCAGTTCGTCCTCGGTCCGCGGCACGACCCGCTGCGCGAGGCGATCAGCGGCGAGCTGGATCAGTTGCGCGCTGTGAACTGAGGGCATTCGCCGTCGCGGTCTCGGCCGCCGCCTGCAGGAGTGCCCCGCACCGGATCGCGCAGCGGCTCTCGCCGCTGACCAGCGCCGTGGTGCTGCCCCGTGCGACGCGGTTGACGCGACTGCTGCGCCTGCCTCGGTGGGCCGGGGGTGGGCAGCCCGGAGGCAGCGATCAGTCGACGGACGGTTCTCCGGAGTCTTCACGGTCCTGCCGGTCACGCGCGGCTCCGGGGTCTTGGGTGATGTGACATGCGCCATGCCGCCTGCCGCTACAACGATGCCTGTTAGCAGCAGGCCCCGAGGGCGTATCGGCACAAAGAGGTCATAACGGACATGCCTTGTGTGTGGCCGACGCGGCATTCGGCCCGCTCGGCGTTTCCGCCGCCCCGCAAGCGACGAGGATGCTCCGGCGGTGACACGGGTTCCTTCCGGGAACTTCTGGGGCCGGACAGCATGCCTGCGAGCCCGGAGCAAGGTCCCTTTCCTCTACGAAGTCACCTAGTAGCGATCTTTTGTTGCCCTGTGCGCGCAGCCCTCCTAAGAATGACGGGGCCGCGGGGCGACCGGGGGTGACTCAGGCACAGTCCGGTCCCGGAAGCCTGGTCGGCAATGCGGCAACGCACGGCAATGCGGCAATGCACGGCAATGCGGCAATGCGGTAAATCGGCAAGTCGGTGAGGAAGGGCGAGGATGAAGCGAAAACTGGCGACCATATTGGCGATGGCGGCGGTTACCCTGTCGCTCATGGCCGTGCCGTCCGAGGGTGTCGTCACCTCGTCCCGCCTGGGTGTCTATGTCGGCCCCGGGAAAACCGCTGAGCTGAACAACTTCCAGACCTGGCTCAGCCGGTCGCCGGTTCACGCGACCGACTATGCCGACCCGTCCGAGAACACCAAATGGAATCAGTACGCGTTCAAGTACTGGGGTGACTGGAAGAAGGCCGCGGCCGATCGGCAGTTCGTGCTCGGTCTGCACATGTTGCCCAAGGGCGGCAACTTCGCGGACGGGCTCGCCGGTAAGTACGACAGCCAGTTCCAAGGCCTCGCCGACCTGATGGTCAAGAACGGCTTGGGCAACTCGGTCGTACGCCTTGGGTACGAGGGCAATAACAAGATCATCGGACCGTGGCAGGGTACTGACGACCCGGCGGCCTACCGGGCGATGTTCCGACGCGTGGTCACTCTCATGCGTGCTCGTACCGGAGCGGCTTTCCAGTTCGACTACAACATGGCCGTCGGTCCCTCGGGCAAGGTCACGTCATTCGAGACGCTGTACCCCGGCGACTCCTACGTCGACATCGTTGGATTGAACATCTACGACGTGTGGTGGCAGCACCCGGGCGCTACGCCGGCTCAGCGGTGGAACCACACTCTCACCACCACCATGGGGGTGAACGAGTTCAAGGCATTTGCCGCCGCCCACAACAAGCCCAAGTCCTACCCGGAATGGGGCCTGTACCTGAAGGGTGACGACTATGCGGGGGGCGGCGACTCGCCCTACTTCATCGACCGGATGGCCGAGCTGGTCCAGGACTCGAAGTATCAGGCGTATTTCAACCACGACTGGGGCGGCGGGACGATGGACGACTTCCCGAAGGGCAAGGCGCAGTACAAGCTCCGCTTCGGAGGCTAGCCCCGATCGCTCATGAGGGCCCGTCAGTTTGCTGACGGGCCCTTCGTGGTCGCAGGTGGCGGAAGTTGTCGGCGTCCGGGCAGGCCGGTGGCCCGGCTGTCGCGTCGAGTGGGCGGCGGGTTCCACGGCTCCGGCAGGCCGCGTTGCAGGGCCGCGGCAGCGCTGTCGCCCGCCTTCTTCTGCATGTTTCCGGCTGCCTGTGTCCGGCCCGGGCGCCCCGCCCCGCCTGGTCGGCGGGACGGGACGCCCGGATCACCCGGTGGTGCGGCGTTCGGTCGCACCGTGCCGATCAGAGCAGGTCGGGGTACTGATTCCAGCCGCCGGTGCCGATCTGTACCCGCGCCTTGAACGGCGCCGATGCCTTGCCGGTGCCGGCGTAGAAGAACAGCTGGCCCGCCGAGTTGGACGTCAGCAGGTCGGCGATGCCGTCACCGTTGATGTCGCCCGGCGCCGCGAGGTTGGTGTACTGGCTCCAGCCCGCGCCCCCTACCTGGATCCGTGCACCGAACGGGCTGCCCGCCTTTCCGGTGCCGGGGTAGAAGAAGAGGCCGGCGGAGCTGCGGGCGATCAGGTCGGCTCGCCCGTCGAGGTTGTAGTCACCGGCGCCCACCAGTTTGTTGTACTGGCTCCAGCCGCTGCCCCCGACCTGGAGGCGGCCCCTCATGGAGAGCCCGTCGCCGTTGCCCGCGTAGAAGTACAGCGCGGTCGAGCTGCGGGCGATCAGGTCGCCCTTGCCGTCGCCGTTCAGGTCGCCGGGTCCGACGATCAGGTTGTACAGCTTCGAGCCACCAGCGAGGAAATCGTCGGACGAGGCATAGTTCGCGGTGTTGTACAGGCGACCGTCGTACGTGCTGTGTGCGATCAGATCCGACAGACCGTCGGCCCGGAGCGACGCCGCGTGGGTGAGCCGGACCTCGGAGCGGGTCCAACCGGTGCCGATCAGGTACTTCGCCGTCAGCCGGCCGGTGCCGGTGCCGTCGTAGTAGTACAGGGTGCCGTCGCTCGTGCGGGCGAAGACGCCCTGCTTGCCGAAGGCGGGCCGGTTGCCCGCGCCTGCCATCTGGGTCACCACGCCCCAGCCCGTGCCGACGGCTGCCCGGTCCTGGAAGGTGCCGGTGCCCTTGCCGTCGTAGAAGTACAGCGTGCCGTCGTAAGAGCGGGCAGCGAGGTCCGCCGTGCCGTTGCCGTTGTAGTCGGTGCCGCCGACGAGGTGGTTGTACTGCAGCCAGCCCGCGCCGCCGATCTGGATCCGCTCCTTGAACGGATAGCCGGTGCTGCTTCCGTTCCCGGGGTAGACGTACAGACCGGAGGAGTTGCGGGTCACCAGATCGGCGAGGCCGTCTCCGGTGAGATCGTCCGCGCCGACCAGCTGGTCGAACTGGCTCCAGCCCGCCCCGCCGATCTTGAGGCCCTGGCCGAAGCCGGTGCCGGTGCCGGGGAAGAGGAAGAGACCCGTGGTGCTGCGCGCGAGCAGGTCGGGCTTGCCGTCACCGGACAGGTCCCCGGGAACGACGAGCTTGTCGTAGGCCTGCCAGCCGCTGCTGAGCGTGGTGTACCCGGTGAGGCCGCCCTCGTATGTGGCGAATTCACCGTTGTGCAGCCGGAGCGAGCCGGTGGCCGTCAGAGTCAGCAGATCGGCCCTGCCGTCCCCGGTGAGGTCGCCCGGCAGCATCAGGTCCTTGACCTGGGAGTCGGCCCTCGCGATGGCGGCCGCTCCGTCGGGTCCCCAGTTGGTCCACACCTCGCCGGAGATCATGCGGTACGCGAGATCGCCCACTCCGTCGTTGTCGAAGTCGGCCCGCTGAGCGGGCGTTACGGCGGCGGCCAGGGCCGGGCCCCGGTCCTCCTTGTTCGCGCTCGTCGAGCGGCCGGGTATGGAGAAGACAGGCTGCTCCACGGTGGTCGCACGGGGCGCGATCGTCCCCGGAGTGCCGCCGTCTGTCCCGGCGGCGTGTGCGGTGATCGTCATCGAGCTGCTGACCAGCAGCCCGGCGCATCCGAGCACCGCCGATACGGCAATCCGTCGGCGCCACCGGGGCTCGGGTCTCGCAGGGTTGGGCATGCTGCCTCCACTAGGAAGAAAAGAGAGACCTCGAGGAGAGCGGTGCATGCCGCGCGGAACCACGGACATGTGGCGTCGGCGACGTGCATGCGGCGATATGCCCGCAGGGCGCGGCACGACTGAACCGGAAACCCCCAGATGGTGGCGCCCCTCCCCAGGGTCGTGAAGTAGATCTATCTCCAGGAGGGCGCCCTCGGCAAGTACCTTTGGCCCGGTTCCCGTTGGGACGCGGCCGGCAGCGCGGTGAGCGACCACGGTTGTGACCTCGGGGCTGTTCACGGGACTGTGCACGACCGGGCCGTCCGAGGCCGGTGGGGCGCCGTCGCGCTTCGAGCGGCGGTCGTCCGCGGCTGCCCCGCGTCCCAGGGCCCGGAGACGAAACCACGGGTCCGCGGACCCTTGCCCGTCGTGCGCGAGAATGCTGCCGTGGAGCAAACCGACCGTGTCATCGTGGCGTTGGACTTCGACAGCCGGCGAGCCGCCGAGGAACTGGTCGAACGGCTCGGCGACGAATGTCGCTTCTACAAGGTCGGGCTGGAGCTGCTCACCGCCGCAGGGCCCGCTCTCGTCGAGAAGCTCGTCGGCGACGGCAAGGATGTGTTCCTGGACCTGAAGCTGTTCGAGATCCCCAACTCCGTTGCGGCAGCGGTCCGTGCCGCGGGCCGGCTCGGAGTGTCCATGGTGACCGTGCACGGCATGGGCGGTACGGACATCATGGCGGCCGCCGTCCAGGCGGCTGCCCGGGACTTCCCACGGCTGCGGGTCCTGGCTCTGACCGTGGTCACCAGCATGACCGGCTCCGACCTCGCCGACATCGGCATCGGCGCGGCGCCCGAGGAGCAGGTGCTGCGGTTGGCGCGGCTCGCGGAGCGGGCCGGCTGTCACGGGGTGATCGCGTCCCCGCAGGAGGCCGCGCCGCTGCGGCGACTGCTGGGGCCCGGCAGCCTCGTCGTCACGCCGGGCGTCACGCTGCCCGGCGAATCACCGGTCGAGCACGCCCGGCCCGGTACGCCGCAGGCCGCCCTCGCCGCAGGCGCGTCGCATGTCGTCGTCGGCGTCCCCGGACCTCCGCGGCGCGGGCGCACGAGGTCAACGAGGCGGAGATCCGCGCCACGCTCGCCATGATGGGATCGCTGGGAACCGACGCATGGTCGCGGCCGACGGCTTGTACGGGCTGGACCGTGAGGGACATGGTCGCCCACGAGGTCGGGCAGTACGAGGAATTGCCCAAGCCGTGGCTCATGATCAGCCGGATCCGCCATGCGCGGCAGACGCATCCGGGCCTCGGGGCGCTCGACGGGCACAACGAGAGCCAGATCGAGGACCGGAGTGATGTGCCCGGGCCCGAACTGGTCCGTGAGTTCGCCCGGCTGGCTCCGCGGGGCACCCGGTCCCTGCGGCGGATACCCGCGCCGGTGCGGCGGCGGATGAGGCTCAGCATGATCTTCCCCGAGGGGAAGGAGCTGCCCGAGGACACCATGGAGTACTTGAACAGCGTCCTCGTCACCCGCGACACCTGGATGCACCGGGTGGACATCAGCGACGCGACCGGGGTACCGCTGGTGCTCGACGAGCACGACCGGGAGATCGTGAACCAGGTCGTGCTCGACCTGGCGCTCGACTGGACCGGTCCGCCCTGTCTGCTGGAGCTGTCGGGTCCGGCGGGCGGGAGTCACCGGCTGGGGACCGGCCCACCGGTCGCCACGCTGAGGGCGGACGCGGTGGTCTTCGCCCGGCACGTGTCCGGGCGGCAGCCGCGCGGCGAACTGCATTACGAGGGCGACGAGGACGGGGTGGCGGCGCTCGTCACGTCCCGGGTCATGTTCTGAGCCTCGCCGTGGCGCGAGGCGGGTGCCGGCGGCGGTCTCAGTGGACGAAGCTGTAGCTGAGCCAGGGGCCCCCGTCCGGGCCCGGAACGTCGGACGTCATCGACGGCACGTAGATCGACTCGTTGCCTGAGCAGTCGTCCGTCGGATAGACCACGGCGTCGGCTCCGGTGTTGTTCTCGACCGCGACCGCGCCCGGGGGCTCGAAGTGGTGGCAGCCCGTGATCCGGGGGCTCGTCACCGTCGTGTGGTGCTCGTGCCCGCTCTCGTAGACCAAGGTCCCCACGGCGGTCCGGTCGAGGCCCGAGCAGCCCGCAGCGGTGAGGGCGAGGAGGACGGTCCCCGCAGCGACGGCGGCATGCCGGTAGGGGGTCACGGACATGGGCACTCCTCGTCCGGTCGGGAAGGTCCTGGCCAAGGCCACCTTGCCGCTTCGCCCGGGTGGGGGCATCCGGTGCGCGGCCGGCCGGGGTAACGCAGCAACAGGGCGCCGCGAGGCGGCTCGGGGAGTGGAATCCGGCCCCGTGACGGAACTGTCGGCATGCACCTGCCGCGATGCGCCGCCCTGCCCGGGACCAGCCCTGCGCACCGGCCTGTCGCCGGCTGCATCGGTCGGGTGCAGTTCCGGGACTGCATGCGAGTGCCGCAAACGGAGCCACGGGCTCGAATACCCGGCTATACAGTGTGAAAATCTTGCAACTTCAACCGGTGGGGGGCTCTCATGGCACTTTTCGGAAACGCGCACACGGTCGATCCCGGCCAGGCTCAGGGGGAGTACGCGCGGCTCCTGGGCCAGGGTGAGCAGGTGCAGGCCGCGTACATGCTCATACGCGACACGATCCTGTTCACCGACCGGCGGCTCATCCTCGTGGACAAGCAGGGCATCACCGGCCGGAAGGTGGAGTACCACTCGGTCCCCTACCGCAGCATCACGCACTTCGCCGTCGAGACCGCCGGTACGTTCGACCTCGACGCGGAGCTGAAGATCTGGATCTCCGGCAGTCCCGCGCCGATCCAGAAGACGTTCACGAAGGGCGTCGACATCTACGAGGTGCAGGCCATCCTGACGCAGTTCGTGGCGCGGTAGCCGCCCGCGGCCACCGGGACGCCCGCGGGAGGCGGACGTCCCGGTCCTCGCCGGCCGTCAGCCGGAAGCCGGCGTGTCGCGGCGGAACAAGGCCGTCCAGAGGAACGGCTCCCCGAAGTACTCGGACTCGGGCGCCTCGTCGCGCATGCGGCGCAATTCCACCTCCGTCAGATCGGAGAAGATCCAGCGCAGGGACTCCGGCGTGTAGGCGAGCCCGCCGTGGAGGCCGGACCCACGGTAGAGGTCCGCGTCGGGGAGCTCGCTGCCCATCTCGCCCGCAGCGAAGCAGGTGAGCGCGAAGTGGCCGCCGGGTGCGAGGGCCCGGTCGAGCAGCGCGAGATAGCTGACCCGGCGGTGGGGCGGCAGGTGGTGGAAGCAGCCCGAGTCGTGGATCAGGTCGTAGGGGCCGCCGAGTTCGTCCGCCCCGGCCGGGAGGTCGAAGGCGTCGCCGCAGTGGAACCGGACCTCGGCTCCGGCCTCACGGGCGCGCTCGCCGGCCCAGTCGAGGGCCGTCGGTGAGAGATCGACCGCGTCCACGTCGAAACCGGCTGCCGCCAGGTGCAGGGCGTTTCGCCCAGGACCGCACCCCAGGTCGAGAGCTCGGCCGGGGCTGATGAGCCCTCGATCGAGGTATGCGGCCAGGCTCTCGTCCGCCTTGTCCACGAAGAACGGCACGGGCTTCGTGCGATCGGTGTAGAAGTCGTTCCACCAGGTGGATCCCTCGGTCGTCCAGCGATCCGCCTCCGGTGCGAACAGCTCGTCCATGAGCTTCAGTACGTCGTCGACCGTGCGTATGTTCCGGTGCATCCGGCCCCCTTCCGCGTAGCTGAAACGGTACGGCCCGAAGGGGTTAAAGCCCAGCTCAGATGGGGTGCGGCAAGGGTGCGGGCGACCGCCTGCGAAGCTTCGGCGGCAGAGCGGAGGCATCACCCGGAGGTGGGTGCGCACCGGCACGCACCGCACCGCAGAAGGCCGTCACGAGGGCTTTCCGGGCGGTGCGCGGACCGGTTTCTTTTCGGGATCGCCGACCCGCCGTGGTGGTGTCCGCACCCTCTCAGCCGAGCGACGCGAGGAGATCGTTGCACGCCTGCTCGCAGCTCCGGCAGGCCTCGGCGCACAGGCGGCAGTGCTCGTGCATGTCCGCGTGGCTCTCGCACTCGTCCGCGCACGCCTTGCAGGCGGTGGCGCACGCCCGCACGATCGCGCGGGTGATGTTCGCGTCGTAACCGGTGTGGCGTGACAGCACCGCGGCGGTGGCGCCGCAGATGTCGGCGCAGTCCATGTCGCTGCGGATGCACTTCGTCAGATCGCCCACCATGCCCTCCGACAGACAGGCGTCCGCGCAGGCGGTGCACGCCTGGGCGCAGGCGACGCACTCCTCGATGCACCGGGTGAGGGCTTCCCGGTCGACGCCGCCGAGGTCGGCGGGATAGGTGTTCAGCATGTCCTTCACGGACGGGGTCGTGGCCATGGTGATCTACTCGTCGTCTTTTCGTCGCCGGCTGCCCGGGGCAACGGCGCCCCGGTTCACGCCGTGGCGCCGGCCCGGATCAGGTCGTTCGTCTCCTCCGCGGACAGCTCGGCCCCGTACAGCCGGGAACCCGGCTGATGGCTGCGGCCGCCGTGGCCGATGTCGCCGGCGTCCACCGGGTCGAAGCCGATGTCCCGGATCAGCCCCGCGACCACGGCCTTGGCCTCCGTGTCGGTCCCGGAGACGGGGATGGCCAGCCGGCCTGCCTCGCCCTTGTTCCGGCCCCGGTCGCGAAGGTTCTGCCAGTGGATCGCGTTGAACGCCTTCACGAGGTTGGCATCCGTGTGGGCCCTGATCTTCTCGCTGGACGTTGTGCTGTCGTCGTCCAGCTCGGGGTCGTGCCCGTCGCGCGCGGGGTAGTAGTTGCAGGTGTCGATCACGACCTTGTCCTTCAGGGCGTCCGTCGGCAGCTCCTTGTGACGCCCGTACGGAATGGCCACCACGACGACCTGCCCGTACTCGGCCGCCTCCCGCACGGTGACCGCCCGGAGCCCGCCACCGATCTCCTCCACGAGCCCGGCCAGCGTGTCCGGCCCGCGGGAGTTGCTGATGACCACCTCATGGCCGATGCGCACGAAGTGACGGGCCAGGGTGGAGCCGATGTGGCCGGCGCCGATGATGCCGATCTTCATGAGGGTCTCCCGGTTCTCCTTGTCGCAACGCTCGTCCGCCCGGCCGGGGCTGGGGTGCGAGACGGGTGCCCTGGGCGCAGACGAAGAAACGACGGCGCGGTCGTGACCGAACGCTGCGGTCGAAAGCGCAGCGTGCCGGGCAAAGGGGCCGAGTTGCGGAGGCTGCCGGCGGGCGGATCGTGGAGATGGTGCCGGTGGTTCGGGGCCGGTGCGGGGAGCCGAAGGAGTCGGGCATGGGTGGCCGCCGCGGGGATGTACGGGTCGGGGGCGTGGTCGCCGTGATCGTTCTGCTGGTCCTGGCGTTGACGGGCGCGCAGGGCGGGGCCGACGCGAGCGTGCGGCAGCCGACGCCGTCCGCTGAGCCGATCACGCTGAGCGGTACGGGGCAGGAGGTGACCGAGCCGTTCGCACTGACCGGCGGGCTGGCCGTGGTGCGCTCGGAGTGCCCCTCGTGCACGGACGACTTCATCGTCGAACTGCTCGACGACCGCCGCCAGGTGCAGGACCTCGTCGTCAACCGGATCGGCTCGTACGAGGGCACCAAGGGCGTGGCGGCGAGCGCGGGGGACCATGTGCTCCAGGTGAACGCGGACGCGCCCTGGACCGTCGAGATCACCCAACCCGGCGACCAGCCGGCGGCCGCGCTGCCGCAGACCTGGGCGGGCAGCGGCGACCGCATGCAAGGGCCCTTCGAGGCGGACCGGGTGGTCACCGTGGCGGCGGCCAACACGGGGGACGGCAACTTCGTCGTCACGGTCGTCGATGCCGACGGCAGGTCCCAGGACCTGGTCTTCAACGAGAGCGGGAACTTCGCGGGCTCGGCCGTCGCCAGGATGACGAGCGAAGGCCCGTACTACGTCAACGTGACCTCGGAAGGCGAGTGGACCCTGGCCCTCAGCGCGCCGTAGGGCCTCTCGTCCGGATCATGCCGAGCTCGCGAGCCCGGCATGATCCGAAGAAGGACCCCGGGACCGTTGCGACGGCGATGTGGCATGATCTGCTGACTTCGGCCCGCAGCGGGCCGGCCGGCAGCGAGGGCAGGGCGGATGAACATGTACGTGGGAGTCGCGGTGGGCGCGCTCGCCGTGTTCGTGGCCGTGCTCGGGACCGCCGCCGTACGCACCGGGTGGTTGCTGCCGGCGCAACGGAAGCACATCGTGCGGCCCCGGCTCTTCGGTTACGCGCAGCTCCTCGTCGCCGCCGGGCTGGCGATGCAGGTGATCGCCGCGGTCCTGGTCGCGCAGGAGCAGGCCCAGGGGTATGTACGGTTCGCCGGCCTCGCCGTCATGCTGGTGGCGCCCGGCCTGATCTTCGCCGCGCAGCGGCCGGCCCGCGCCGCCGCCGCACGCTGACGCGGGCGGCGGCGCTCCGGGCTACGCCTCGTCGTCCTCCAGGTCGCCCTCGGTCTCCAGGAAGACCTGCCGCAGCTGCTCCAGCACCGCCGGGTCCGGCTTCGCCCACATGCCGCGGGACTCCGCCTCCAGCAGCCGTTCCGCGATGCCGTGCAGCGCCCACGGGTTGGCCTGCTGGAGGAAGGCGCGGTTCTCGGGGTCCAGGACATACGTCTCGGTGAGCTTGTCGTACATCCAGTCCGCGACGACGCCCGTCGTCGCGTCGTACCCGAAGAGGTAGTCGACGGTGGCCGCCAGCTCGAATGCGCCCTTGTAGCCGTGGCGGCGCATCGCCTCGATCCAGCGCGGGTTGATCACGCGGGCGCGGAACACCCGGGAGGTCTCCTCGACGAGGGTGCGGGTGCGGACCGTCTCCGGGCGGGTGGAGTCGCCGATGTACGCCTCCGGCGCCGTGCCGCGCAGCGCCCGGACGGTGGCGACCATGCCGCCGTGGTACTGGAAGTAGTCGTCCGAGTCGGCGATGTCGTGCTCGCGGGTGTCCGTGTTCTTCGCGGCGACGGCGATGCGCTTGTACGCGGTCTCCATCTCGGCCCGCGCCGGCCTGCCCTCCAGCCCGCGGCCGTAGGCATAGCCGCCCCACACCGTGTAGACCTCGGCCAGGTCCGCGTCCGTCCGCCAGTCGCGGCTGTCGATCAGCTGGAGCAGGCCGGCGCCGTAGGTCCCCGGCCGGGAGCCGAAGATACGGGTCGTGGCCCGGCGCTCGTCACCGTGCTCGGCGAGGTCGGCCTGGGCGTGGGCGCGGACGTGGTTCTCGGCGGCCGGCTCGTCGAGGGAGGCCGCGAGACGGACGGCGTCGTCCAGGAGACCGATCGTGTGCGGGAACGCGTCACGGAAGAAGCCCGAGATGCGCAGCGTGACGTCGATCCGGGGGCGGCCCAGCTCAGCGAGCGGCACGGGCTCCAGGCCGGTCACCCGGCGGGAGGCGTCGTCCCACACGGGGCGGACACCGAGCAGCGCCAGCGCCTCCGCCACGTCGTCGCCCGCCGTGCGCATGGCGCTGGTGCCCCACAGGGACAGGCCCACGGAGGTGGGCCATTCGCCGTTGTCGGCGCGGTAACGCTCGAGGAGCGAGTCCGCGAGGGCCTGGCCGGTCTCCCACGCGAGACGCGAAGGGACGGCCTTGGGGTCGACGGAGTAGAAGTTGCGGCCGGTCGGCAGGACGTTGACCAGGCCGCGCAGTGGCGAGCCCGACGGCCCGGCGGGGACGAAACCGCCGTTCAGGGCGTGCACCGCGTGGTCGATCTCGTCGGTGGTACGAGCGAGACGCGGCACGACCTCCAGGGCGGCGAAACGCAGGATCGCCGTGACCTGCTCGCCGTGCGAGGTGGGTACCGCGGCCGGGTCCCACCCGGCCGCCTCCATCGCCTCGACCAGCTCCCGGGCCGTGGCCTCCGCCTCGTCGGCGGTCGTACGCGTCGCCGCGGACTCGTCCAGGCCGAGCGCCTCCCGCAGCCCGAGCAAGGCCTGCGAGCCGCCCCAGATCTGGCGGGCGCGCAGGATGGACAGCACCAGGTTGACCCGCTCGGGCCCGGTCGGGGCGCCGCCCAGCACATGCAGCCCGTCACGGATCTGCGCGTCCTTGACCTCGCACAGCCAGCCGTCGACGTGCAGCAGGAAGTCGTCGAAGCCGTCGTCGTCCGGGCGGTCCTCCAGCCCCAGGTCGTGGTCGAGCTTTGCGGCCTGGATCAGGGTCCAGATCTGGGCGCGGATCGCCGGCAGCTTGGACGGGTCCATGGACGAGATCTGCGCGTATTCGTCCAGCAGCTGCTCCAGGCGCGCGATGTCGCCGTACGACTCGGCACGCGCCATCGGCGGCACCAGATGGTCGACGAGCGTTGCGTGCGCACGGCGCTTGGCCTGGGTGCCCTCGCCCGGGTCGTTCACGAGGAACGGGTAGATCAGCGGCAGGTCGCCGAGGGCGGCGTCGGGACCACAGGCGGCGGACAGGCCCGCGTTCTTGCCCGGCAGCCACTCCAGGTTGCCGTGCTTGCCCAGGTGGATCATCGCGTCCGCGCCGAAACCTCCGTCGGCCGCGGCGGCCGCGATCCAGCGGTAGGCGGCCAGGTAGTGGTGCGAGGGCGGCAGATCGGGGTCGTGGTAGATCGCGATCGGGTTCTCGCCGAAGCCGCGCGGCGGCTGGATCAGGATCAGCAGGTTCCCGCGGCGCAGCGCGGCGAGCACGATGTCGCCCTCGGGATTGCGGGAACGGTCGAGGAACATCTCGCCCGGCGCGGGCCCCCAGTGCTCCTCGACGGACTCGCGCAGCTCGGCGGGCAGCGTCCGGTACCAGCGCTTGTAGTCCGCGGCCGGGATGCGCACCGGGTTGCGGGCCAGCTGCTCTTCCGTCAGCCACTCCTGGTCGTGGCCGCCGGCCTCGATGAGCGCGTAGATGAGTTCGTCGCCGTCACCGGACTCGAGGCCGGGGACCGCCTCGTCCCCGAAGTCGTAGCCCTCCTCACGCAGCCGGCGCAGCAGCGACACGGCGGAGGCGGGGGTGTCGAGGCCGACCGCGTTGCCGATGCGGGAGTGCTTGGTCGGGTACGCGGAAAGCACCAGCGCGAGGCGCTTCTCGGCGTTCGGGATGTGGCGCAGCCGGGCGTGGCGGACCGCGATCCCGGCGACGCGGGCGGCGCGCTCGGCATCGGCGACGTACGCCGGGAGACCGTCCTCGTCGATCTCCTTGAAGGAGAACGGGACGGTGATGAGCCTGCCGTCGAACTCGGGCACGGCGACCTGGCTCGCCGCGTCCAGCGGCGACAGGCCCTCGTCGTTCTCCTCCCACGCGGAGCGCGAACCGGTCAGGCACAGTGCCTGCAGGATCGGTACGTCGAGGGCGGCGAGGGCGCCGGCGTCCCACGACTCGTCGTCGCCGCCGGCTCCCGCGTCGGCCGGGCGGGTGCCGCCCGCGGCGAGAACGGTCGTCACCAGGGCGTCCGCCTCGCGCAGTTGCTCCAGCAGCTCCGGCTCGGGGGCCCGCAGGGACGCCACGTACAGCGGCAGGGCGCGGCCGCCCGCGTCCTCGATCGCCCCGCACAGGGCGTCCACGAAGGCGGTGTTGCCGCTCATGTGGTGGGCCCGGTAGTAGAGCACCGCGATCAGTGGGCCGTCGCTCCGCACGCGGGATGTTCGGGCAAGACGGCCCCAGGTGGGGGCGGCGGCCGGCGGCTCGAAGCCGTGACCGGTGAGCAGGACCGTGTCCGACAGGAAGCGGGCCAGCTGCTCCAGGTTCGCCGGGCCGCCGTGCGCGAGGTAGGCGTGGGCCTCCGCCGCGATACCGATCGGGACCGTGGAGGCCTCCATCAGCTGGGCGTCGGGCGCCTGTTCGCCGGTGAGCACGACCACGGGGCGGTCCTGGGCGAGCAGCAGGTCGATGCCGTCCTGCCAGGCACGCAGCCCGCCGAGGAGGCGTACGACGACGAGGTCCGTGCCCTCCAGCAGGCCGGGCAGCTCTTCGAGCGCGAGGCGGGTGGGGTTCGCGAAGCGGTACGGGACCGGGCCGGTCGCGGCGCGTGCGCTCAGCAGGTCGGTGTCGGACGTCGACAGGAGCAGGACGCTGGGTGTGGGGCGTCCCTCGGACGAGTGCGGCATGCGGCGTCTGGCCTTCCTCGGGGTTTCCGCGCCCCGGGCTGGTGAAGGACGGCGGGAGTTCCTGACTCACCCGACAGGTGCCGGGCTCACAGTGGCGGGACCGCGCCGGAATTTCACCGGGCTTCCTCCCCTGACGCCGTCTTCGGCGGTGGCGGGCCGTTCGGCCCGCCGAGCAGCATAGTAGGGCCGCTCCCCTGCCGGGTAGGGCGCCCGGAGTCGGCCGGGTGCAGCGCGGGGGGCTTGTGTGATGGTCGGTATGCTCGCCGCCATGCCTCCGGCCCCCTCGAACCGCCCGGACAGGGACGAACCTCCCCTGACTTCCGTCCGGGACCGCGGTGATGCCTGCCCCGGCGCACTGCGACTGCACACCGCGGACGACGGTGCGCTGGCGCGCGTCCGCGTCCCGGCGGGCGTCCTGAGCGCGGCTCAGGCGTACGCACTCGCCGACGCGGCCGAGCAGCTCGGCGACGGCGCGCTGGACATCACCTCCCGCGGCAACCTCCAGCTGCGTGGCCTCGAGGCGGGCTGCGGAGGGGAGTTGGCGCAGCTGCTCGACGCGGCCGGCCTGCTGCCCGCGCCCCGCCACGAACGCGTCCGCAACGTGGTCGCCTCCCCGCTGTCCGGACTCGACGGCCGGGGGTACGCGGATGTGCAGCCACTGGTCCGGGAGCTGGACGCCCTGCTGTGCGCGAGCGAGCGTGCGCCGGAGCTCTCCGGGCGCTTCCTGTTCGCGCTGGACGACGGCCGCGGGGACATGGCGGAGCTCGCCGCGGATGTGATGTTGCTCGCAGAGCCGGGCGGCGGGTCGGTGCGCGTCACCGTCGGGGACGCGGCCGTACGCGTCAAGGCCGAGGACGGCCCCCGCGCCATGATGCTCGCGGCCGAGGCCTTCCTCGACGCGTCGGCCACGCGAGCCTGGCGGGTCCGTGAACTCCCGGCGGCGCATGCGGTGTCCGCCGCGGACCTGGCGGCCCGGGCCGCTGCCGCCGGCCTCGACGCGGTCGCCGCCGTCCCGCCGTCGTGCCCCGACCGGGCCGCAGGCGGAGAGGGACCGCCGGTGCCCGGGGCGGGGGACGGCGCGGCCTACGTCGTCGCACCCCTCGGGCGGGTCACCGCCTCCGCGTGGCGGCTGATCGCCGGTGTCGCAGAGCGGTACGGGCCCGGGGAGTTGCGCGTCACACCCTGGCGGGGCGTCGTCGTGGTCGGCGCGGGCGAGGAGCAGCTCGGCGTGCTCGCCGGCGCCGGGCTGGTCACCGACCCGGCCTCGCCGTGGCTCGGGGTCGGCGCCTGCACCGGGCGGCCCGGCTGCGCCAAGTCCCTCGCGGACGTACGCGCCGACGCCACCGCCCTGCTCCCCGCGGGCGCGGGCGGCCTGCCCGTGCACTGGTCCGGCTGCGAACGCCGCTGCGGCCATCCCCGCGGCGCCTGGGTCGACGTCGTCGCGACCGCGGACGGCCACTACGAGGTGTCCGCGCCCGGCGGGCCGCCCCGTACCGTCCCCCTTACCGAACTCGCCGGCGCCCTCGCGGCGGCGCGCACCATCACCACCCCGACGAAGTGAGCGAGAGCACCGTGTTCGAGTACGAGAAGGACGGCGCGGCCATCTACCGCCAGTCCTTTGCCACGATCCGCGCGGAGGCGGACCTCGCCGGACTGCCGGCCGACGTCTCGCAGGTGGCGGTCCGCATGATCCACGCCTGCGGGATGGTCGATCTCGTCACCGACCTCGTCCACAGCCCGGACGTCGTCGTCCGCGCCCGCGCCGCGCTGCGCGCCGGCGCGCCGATCCTGTGCGACGCGCAGATGGTCGCCAGCGGCGTCACCCGTAAGCGGCTGCCCGCCGACAACGACGTGATCTGCACGCTCTCCGACCCGTCCGTGCCCGACCTGGCCGCCGAGATGGGCACCACCCGGTCCGCCGCCGCGCTCGAACTGTGGCGCGACCGGCTCGAAGGCTCCGTGGTCGCCGTCGGCAACGCGCCCACCGCGCTCTTCCGGCTGCTGGAGATGATCGAGGAGGGCGCGCCGCGCCCGGCCGCAGTCATCGGCGTGCCCGTCGGCTTCATCGGCGCCGCCGAGTCGAAGGACGCGCTCGCCGCGCACCCGCTGGGCCTCGAGCACCTCGTGGTGCGCGGGCGCCGGGGCGGCAGTGCGATGGCCGCAGCCGCAGTCAACGCGATCGCGAGCGAGGCGGAGTAGTGGGCGACAACCAGAACACCGGCCGGCTGTACGGCGTCGGACTCGGCCCCGGCGACCCGGAGCTGATGACCCTGCGCGCCGCGCGCGTCATCGCGGAGGCCGACGTGATCGCGTACCACTGCGCCCGCCACGGCCGGTCCATCGCACGGTCGATCGCCGCACCGCATCTGCGCCCCGAGCACATCGAGGAGCGCCTGATGTACCCGATCACCGTCGAGACCACCGACCACCCCGGCGGCTACCGCGGCGCGCTCGACGACTTCTACGAACAGGCCGCGGCCCGGCTCGCCGCGCACCTCGACGCCGGGCGCACGGTCGCCGTCCTCGCGGAGGGCGACCCGTTCTTCTACGGCTCGTACCAGCACATGCACAAGCGGCTCGCGCATCGCTACCCGACCGAGGTCATCCCCGGCGTCACGTCCGTCAGCGCCGCCGCGGCCCGCCTCGGAACACCGCTGTGCGAGGCCGAGGAGGTACTGACGATCATCCCCGGCACGCTGCCGGAGGAGGAGCTGACCGCACGCCTCGCCGCGACCGACTCCGCCGTCGTGATGAAGCTCGGCCGCACCTTCCCCGCCGTGCGCGGGGCGATGGAGACCTCCGGGCGGCTGGACGAGGCCCGTTACGTCGAGCGCGCCACGATGAGCGGCGAACGCACCGGGCAGCTGGCCGACATCGACCCCGAGTCGGTGCCGTACTTCTCCGTCGCGGTCGTGCCGAGCCGTATCGCGAACCCGCGACCGGCGCACGGGACCGGCGAGGTCGTGGTCGTCGGCACCGGGCCGGCCGGGCCGCTGTGGCTCACGCCCCAGACGAAGCGGGCACTTGCCGACGCGGACGAACTCGTCGGGTACACGACCTACTTGGACCGGGTGCCGCAGCGTCCCGGACAGATCCGGCACGGCTCCGACAACAAGGTCGAGTCCGAGCGCGCCGAGTTCGCACTCGACCTCGCCCGGCGCGGGCGGCGCGTCGCGGTCGTCTCCGGCGGCGACCCGGGCGTCTTCGCCATGGCCACGGCCGTACTGGAGGTGGCGTCCCAGGACGCGTACAAGGACGTGCCCGTACGGGTGCTCCCGGGAGTCACCGCCGCGAACGCCGCCGCCGCGAAGGCCGGTGCGCCGCTCGGCCACGACTACGCCGTGATCTCGCTCTCCGACCGGCTCAAGCCCTGGGAGGTCATCGCGGAGCGACTCGCCGCCGCGGCCGCCGCCGACCTGGTGCTCGCGCTCTACAACCCGGGTTCGCGCAGCCGCACCTGGCAGGTCGGAAAGGCCCGGGAACTGCTCCTCGGACACCGGGTGCCCGACACGCCCGTCGTGCTCGGCCGGGACATCGGCGGGCCGGAGGAGAGCGTACGGATCGTACGGCTCGCAGAACTCGACCCCGCGCAGGTCGACATGCGCACGATCCTGCTGATCGGGTCGTCGCAGACGGAGGTCGTGCGCAGGGGTGACGGCGAGGAGATCGTCTGGACCCCTCGGCGCTACCCGGAGTAGGCCGCCAGCCAGGCAGCGGCCTCCTCGGGGCCGGCCGCGACCGGAACCCCGTCCGGGACCGGCGGGCGGCGCACGATCACCACGGGCACGCCCGCCTCCCGCGCGGCCGTCAGCTTCGGCGCGGTCGCCGCGCCGCCGCTGTCCTTGGTGACGAGCACGTCGATGCGGTGACGGCGCAGCAGTTCACGCTCGCCGTCGAGGGTGAACGGTCCCCGGTCCAGCAGCACGTCCGTCCGGGGCGGGCGGGGGCCGTCGGGAGCATCGACGGACCTCACCAGGAACCAGACGTCCTCGATGTGTGCGAAGGAGGCGAGCCCCATGCGGCCGGTGGTCAGGAACACCCTGCTGCCGAGCGCGCGGGCCGCCTCCGCGGCCTCCTCCAGGGAGCCGACCGGATGCCAGTCGTCGCCTTCGGCGGGAGCCCAGCCGGGGCGGCGCAGCGCCAGCAGGGGAACATGGGCGTCCGCGGCGGCCCGGGCCGCGTTGAAACTGATCGTTCCGGCGAAAGGATGGGTGGCGTCGATGACCGCGCCGACCTCGTGCTCGCACAGCCATCGCGCCAGGCCCTCGGCTCCGCCGAACCCGCCGACACGGACCTCGCCAGGAGGCATCCTGGGAGTGGCGACCCGGCCGGCGAGGCTGCTCGTGACGCGTACGCCACGGGTGGCGTGCAGTCTCTCCGCGAGACGCCGGGCCTCGGTCGTACCGCCGAGTACCAGTACGTGCATCGGATCCATCCATGACTGAGTCGAGCGCTGAGGTCAGCGGAGGGCGTGACGCCCAACTCAAGCACACCGGTCTCAGGCCCGGCTGGACGACCGGCGCCTGCGCGACGGCGGCGACGACCGCGGCGTACACGGCGCTGCTGACCGGGGAGTTTCCCGACCCGGTGACGATCACGCTGCCCAGGGGGCAGACGCCGTCCTTCGCCCTGGCCGCCGAGGCCCTGACCGTCGCCGGCCGGCCGTCCGCGATGGCCGGGATCGTCAAGGACGCGGGCGACGACCCGGACGTCACCCACGGTGCGCTGGTCCGCGCGACGGTGCGTCCGCTGCCGGCCGGGTCCGGCGTCGTCTTCCGGGCGGGCCCGGGCGTCGGCACGGTCACCCGGCCAGGACTGCCGCTCGACGTCGGCGAGCCCGCGATCAACCCCGTGCCGCGGCAGATGATGCGCGACCACGTGGCCGTCGTCGCCGCGCGGCACGGCGGCAGCGGGGACGTCGAGATCACCGTCTCCGTCGACCGCGGCGAGGACATCGCCCGCTCCACCTGGAACCCGCGGCTCGGGATCCTGGGCGGACTGTCCATCCTCGGTACGACGGGGATCGTCGTCCCCTACTCGTGCTCGGCGTGGATCGACTCGATCCGGCGCGGTGTGGACGTGGCGCGCGCTGCGGGCCGTACCCATGTCGCCGGCTGCACGGGCTCCACGTCGGAGAAGACCGTCGTCTCCCTGTACGGGCTGCCGGAGGACGCACTGCTCGACATGGGCGACTTCGCCGGGGCCGTACTGAAGTACGTACGCCGTCACCCCGTGGACCGCCTCACCATCTGCGGCGGTTTCGCCAAGCTCTCCAAGCTGGCCGCCGGCCATCTGGACCTGCACTCCGGCCGCTCCCAGGTCGACAAGTCGTTCCTCGCGGACCTGGCGAGACGCGGCGGCGCGGACGAAACCCTGGCGGCACAGGTCGCGGCAGCCAACACGGGCCTCGCAGCGCTCCAGATGTGCGCGGCCCAGGGTGTCCCTCTCGGCGATCTGGTCGCTGCCGAGGCCCGCGACCAGGCCCTCGCGGTGCTGCGGGGGGCACCGGTGGCGGTGGACGTGGTGTGCATCGACCGCGCGGGCACGGTCGTGGGCCGCGCGTAGCCCGATGGGGGCACCTCCCATGCCCGAAGAGCCATGGGGGAGGGCGGCGCACCGGGTTCACGCTTCGAGGGCGTGGCCCTTGGGCGGGCGGCGGTCGGGCCCCGCCGGGACCGTGCGCGTGACGTCCCGTGGGCGCGGGCGCGTTTCGGGGCGCGGCCCGGTTCGTGTCCTGCGGCGCGGCGCGCGGCCCTGTCCTGTGTGCTCGGCCGGCTCAGCAGACGTGGCGGTCGCGCTCCGGCGAGTACAGATGGCTGTCGCGGAATCCGGTCGCCGCCAGAACGCGGCCGACCAGGATGACTGCCGTGCGCGTCACGCCCGCCGCCTTCACCTGGGACGCGATGTCCTCCAGCGTTCCGCGCAGCACGAGTTCTTCCGGGCGGCTGGCCATCGCCACCACCGCGGCCGGGCAGTCGGCGCCGTAGTGGGGGAGGAGCTCGGACACGATCCGGTCGGCGTAGCGCGCGCCGAGGTGGAGTACGAGGAGTGCGCCGCTGCGGCCGAGGGTGGCCAGGTCCTCGCCGTCCGGCATGGGCGTCGCCTGCTGGGCGATGCGCGTGAGGATCACCGTCTGGCCGACGGTCGGGACCGTGAGCTCGCGCTTCAGCGCCGCGGCCGCCGCCGCGAACGCGGGGACGCCCGGGACGATCTCGTACGGCACGCCTGCCGAGTCCAGGCGCCGCATCTGCTCGGCGACGGCGCTGAAGACCGACGGGTCGCCCGAGTGCAGCCGGGCCACGTCGTGGCCCTCCTCGTGGGCGCGGACGACCTCCGCGGTGATGGCGTCCAGGTCGAGCCGTGCGGTGTCGATCAGGCGGGCGTCCGGCGGGCACTCCGCGAGGAGTTCGCGCGGGACGAGGGACCCGGCGTAGAGGCAGACGCCGCACGACGCGAGCGTACGCGCGCCGCGGACGGTGATCAGGTCGGCGGCGCCGGGGCCCGCACCGATGAAGTACACGGTCATGTCGGATCTCCTGCTCTGGTGACGGACCATTGGGTGACGGGCATGGCCTGGCGCCAGCCGGTGAAGCCGCCGACGGGGACGGCGTGCGAGACGGCCAGCCGGACGAGTTCGCCGCCGTGGCGTGCGTGGCGCCCGGCCAGCACTGCCTCCGACTCGAGGGTCACGGTGTTGGCGACGAGGCGCCCGCCGGGCGGCAGTGCGGCCCAGCAGGCGTCCAGGAGCCCGGGAGCGGTGAGCCCGCCGCCGATGAACACCGCGTCGGGTACCGGCAGTCCGGTCAGCGAGTTCGGAGCCGCCCCGGTGACGACACGCAGCGCGGGCACGCCCAGCGTGTCGGCGTTACGGGCGATGCGCGCGGCCCGCACCGGGTCGCGTTCGACGGTGACGGCGCGACAGGAGGGGTGCGTGCGCATCCACTCGATCGCGATGGAGCCTGAGCCGCCGCCGATGTCCCACAGCAGTTCGCCGGGCGCGGGCGCGAGCGCGGCGAGCGTCGCCGCGCGGATGTGGCGTTTGGTGAGCTGCCCGTCGTGCTCGTACGCCTCGTCGGGCAGGCCGGGTACGGCTGAGAGCCGCAACGCGCCCTCGTCGCGGCGGCATTCGAGCGCGACGACGTTGAGCGGGTCGCCGGGCGCCGTGCTCCAGTCCGCTGCGTGGCCGTCCACGACACGCTCGGCGGTCGCGCCGAGTTGTTCGAGGACCCGCATCCGGGTCCGGCCGAAGCCCCGGTCCCGCAGCAGCGCCGCCACGTCGGCGGGTGTGTCCGCTCCGGCGCTGAGCACCAGCAGCCGGCGCCCGTCGTGGAGTGCGGCGGCCAGCTGCCCGAGGGGACGGCCGACGAGCGTGACGGCCTGGGTGTCCTCGACGGGCCAGCCGAGCCGGGCGCAGGCGTACGAGACGGAGGAGGGATGCGGGAGGACGTGCAGGGCGTCCGGGCCGAGCTCCTCGGCCAGCGCGCGGCCGATGCCGTAGAACATCGGGTCGCCACTGGCCAGCACCGCGAGCCTGCGGCCCTCGTACGCGGCGAGCAGCCCGGCGACGGCGGGCCGCAGCGGGCTCGGCCAGGTCACGCGCTCCGCGGGGCACTCCGCGGGCAGCAGCTCCAACTGCCGTGCCCCGCCGATGACGACCTCCGCGTCGCGCAGCGCCTCCTGCGCGGCCTGAGACAGTCCGGGCCGGCCGTCCGCGCCGATCCCGATGACCAATACTGCCGGTGAGCGTGGTGCGGGGATCACGGAGCGGTACCTCGTCGACGGACGGCAGGGGACGGATCCGCACTCTACTGGCCATCGGGGAGGGCCCTCGCGGGCCCCCTGGTTACCCGCGGTGTCACAGGGCCCTCGCGGCCGCTTCCCGCCGCCTGTCAGTGGCGCGCGGCACACTGGAGGCATGTGCCGCAGCATCAAGACTCTCCGTCCGCCCGTCCTCCTCGAAGAGGCCACCGAGGAGGACATCCGGGCCGCCGCCCTGCAGTACGTGCGCAAGGTCTCGGGCTTCCGGGCCCCCGCCGCGCACAACCGCGAGGTCTTCGAGCAGGCCGTCGAGGAGATGGCGGCGGCGACCCGCAGACTCCTCGACGGCCTCGAGGTACGCGGCTCGGGCGGGCGCGCCGGTCAGGCCGCCCGTACGGCCGACGCGAAGCGCGGGGCGAGGGGCGCTAGGCAACCGGCTCAGGGGCCGGCGCCGCAGCCGGACGCCGCATGACGTAGGCCGCGAGGGACCCTGCGCCGAACAGCGCGAGTACGGACACGGCCGCGCCGATCCAGCTCGCGCCGAGCCACTGGCCGCCGAACCAGCCGAGCCCGACGGCGTATCCGGCCCAGGCCACACCGGCCAGGGCGGACCACGGCAGGAACTCCTTCACCTTGCGGTGCGCGGCCCCCGCACCCAAAGAGACGACCGAGCGGCCGGCCGGCGCGAACCTCGCGATGACGACGAGCGCGCCGCCGCCACGGCTGAGCGCGGTGCCGAGACGTTCCTGTGCTCTGGTCAGCCGGCGCGAGCGGGCGATGGCCCGGTCGAGCCGGTCCCCGCCGCGCCAGGCGAGGCGGTAGGCGACCAGGTCGCCGAGCACGGAGGCGGTCGCCGCGCACAGCACGAGGACCAGCAGCGAGGGCACCTCGCGCGGAACTTGGCCGGCCGCGACCGCGGCGGTGCCGGCCGCGCCTGCGGTGGATCCCGCGGCGGCCGCCGTGGCGGCCGTGATCACCAGCACTCCGCTGGGCAGTACAGGCAGGAACACGTCGAGAAGTACGGACACCGCCACGACGGCGTAGATCCATGGGCTGCCCGTCAGCGACCCAATGCTCTCGAGCACCTTGACTCTCCCCGTTCGTCGCAAGGCCACGGCTCTCGCGGGAGGGAGAGGCAGGGCGGCCGGACAGCTGTACAGCGTACGCCCGGGCGCTCTCGGAGATCGACAGGGGGCGTTCCCCGGTCCGTCACCGGGCGGAAACCGCCCGTACGGACGGGAGCGTGACGAGACACGAGGGCGCCCGGCCCCTCGTCTCCATGACGAAGGGGCCGGGCGCCAGGGACTGTCGGAGGGTCAGGCGGCCGCCGTCGCCCGCTCCTCCGGCTGCTCCGCCGGGCGGGCGGTACCGCGCGGCGCGAACAGCCGGTCCAGCGCCAGGGCGCCGGGGCCGGTGAAGACCAGCAGCAGGAACGCCCAGCAGAACATCGCCGAGGCCTCGCCGCCGTTCTGAAGCGGGAACAGCGATTCGGGCTGGTGCACCTTGAAGTACGCGTACGCCATCGAACCGGAGGCGACGAACGCCGCACTGCGGGTGCCGAGGCCGAGCATCACCAGGGCGCCGCCGACCAGCTGGATCACCGCGGCGTACCAGCCGGGCCAGGTGCCGGCCGGGATGGTGCCACCGCCCATGGCGCCGCCGAGGACGCCGAACAGCGACGCGGCTCCATGGCAGAGGAACAGCAGGCCCACGACGGCGCGGAAGAGACCGAGCGCATACGGCTGGGCCTGGTTCAGGCGGGCGGGAAGTGCGGGGGTGGCCACGTTGTGGCTCCTTCGGTTTCGGGGACAGAACCGATGAGGGGTCACAGGTTAGGCAGACCTAATCAGTACTTGCAAGTTCAACATTCGGCGGGCGGCTGGTTTTGGCCGAGGGTTCCACTTTTCGACGTCCGGTGTCCGCCTGCGCGAAAGCGCGGAACCGGGCGCCGGTACATCCCCCGACGTGGAGTGTTGCGGCGTCCACCCGGTTTCGTGACACGGCACACGGAATAGCGGGCGCCCGGCCCGGGGTGGTCCTGCCGGCCAGGCGCACCGCGGTTTGGCCGGAAATCGGTGCTCGATCCCGTCGGGGCCGCCCGGGCCGGTCGCGTACGGGATGCAGGAGGCCCGGGAGCTGTCCCGTCAGCCTCCGCCCGGCCCGCCGTCCTCCGTCAGCCGGCGCTCGAAGACGGCCGTGAGCCGCCCGCGGCCGCCCCCGCGTTCCGCCCGCGCCTGCTCCAGCCGCAGCGACGCCGAGCGCCCGCACAGGGTCAGGGTCATCAGCTGATTGCCGAACCACGGCCCGCCCGTCCGGTGCCAGCGGACGGGCGGCATGCCGGTGCGCCCGTGCCGGGCGAAGGCGCGGCCCAGGCGCCGCCCCGCGCTGCTCCAGCCGAACCGGAAGCCGATCCTTATCGGGCGCGGGATCGAGTTGTGCACGGGCGAACAGGTCAGCTGAAGCACCCGCGCCTCCGGCCGCGCCACGGCCTCGGCGCCTTCCCGCCCCCTCGACCGGTCCGGCTCGGCCACGTACGCGTGATGGACGTCACCCGAGAGCACGCACACCGTCGCCGGTGCGTCCGGCCCGCTGCCCGCCTTCGTGATCAGCCGCGTCAGCTCCTCGAACGAGGACGGGAAGGCCGACCAGTGCTCCAGATCCGCATGGCGGCGGAGCTTCTCCCCGAACCGCGACCATCGCTCGCCGCGCTCGCCCCGGCACAGCGCCGCGTTCCAGCTCTCCGCGTGGTGGATCAGGGGCGGCAGCAGCCAGGGCAGCGAGGTGCCGATGAGGAGGTGGTCGAACGAGCCCGGGCCGTCCGTGGCCTGTTCGCGCAGCCACTGGGCCTCGCCCGGGTCGAGGATCGACCGGCTCTGCTCTTCCAGGACCCGGGCGGCACGGGTGTCGACCATCAGCAGCCGGGTGCGGCCGAAGTCGCGGCGGTAGCTCCAGCGCACGGAGGACGGGTCGCTGTCGGCCTTCTCCGCGAAGGCCCGCAGCGTGGCGGTGCCGTCGGGCACCGATCGCACCGCTTCGTAGAGCGGGTCGGCGGCGAGCTCGGCCGGGGAGAGGTTGCCCAGGTGCTGGTACACCCAGTACGACATCAGGGCGCTGACGATCCGCTCGTGCCACCACGGTGTCGCCCGCATGTCGGCGAGCCACGCGGTGCTGGTGTTCCAGTCGTCGATGACGTCGTGGTCGTCGAAGATCATGCAAGTGGGCACGGTCGAGAGCAGCCAGCGGACGTCGGGGTCGCGCCAGGACTCGTCGTACAGCCAGGTGTACTCCTCGTAGTCAGCCACGCCGCTGCCGGGCGGCACGCCCGGGTCGCGCCGGGCAGCCAGCCGGTCGCCGGTCGCTTCGGAGGTCTCGTCCGCGTACACCTGGTCACCGAGCAGCAGCAGCACGTCCGGGCGGTCCCGGTCCGGTGCGGACGCGAGGCGCGCGGCGAGCGTGTAGAGGGCGTCCGGGCCCACCGGGTCGTGACCGTGGGCGGGCCGTGCCGCCCAGCGGCAGGAGCCGAAGGTGACCCGTACGGCGTCGGAGCCCGCGGAAGGGGTGTGGATCGTGCTCGGCGGGAGCGTGGAGTCCTCGGGGGGCCAGACACGCTCGCCGTCCAGCAGCACCTCGTACGCGGTCGAGGAGCCCGGGGTCAGGCCGGTCACCGGAACCAGGGCGTAATGGTGCCCGGCGATCACGAACGTACGCGCGGACCCGGATCCGCCCTGGTCGCAGCGGACCTCTGCGGTGCACGCGCGGTCCGTCTCGACCCAGACGGTCGCGGCGGTGCCGCTCTCCCAGTCGACGTGCCGCAGCAGCGGTCCGAGGCGCAGCCCGGTCATGTGTGCCCCTTCCAGTGGCCTGTCGCCCCCGTACGGTACGGAACGAGGGAGGGGGCCGGAGGGGTTCCGCCGATCTGCGTGTCCTTGCGGTGGGCGCGGTGCGCCTTCCCTGCTCCTCCCCCTCGAAGGGCGGCGGGGCTGATGTGTCGGCCCCGCCGGCGTCCGGGGAGGAGCCCGGTTCGCGAAGGGCCCCTCGTGGGGGAGGTGTCAGCAGCCGTTCAGGACCGACTGCAGCGCGCTCTTCTCCGCGGGGTCGACCTTCAGGTTCCAGTAGTACTTCGTGTGCACCCACATCCGCGCGTAGTAGCAGTGGTACGAGCTCCGCGGCGGCATCCACTCCGCCGGATCCTGGTCGCCCTTGGACTGGTTGACGTTGTCCGTGACGGCGATCAGCTGCGGGCGGGTCAGGTCGTTGGCGAACTGCTGGCGCGTGGAGGTGGTCCAACTGCTCGCGCCGGAGCGCCACGCCTCCGCGAGCGGGACGATGTGGTCTATGTCGACGTCGGAGGCCGCGTACCAGGTGGCGCCGTCGTAGGGGGAGTACCAACTTCCGCTGACCGCCGCGCAGCTGGAGTCCTGCTGGACGTTCGAGCCGTCGCGGCTCAGGACGACCTCGCGGGTGTTGCAGGTGCCCGACTGGGTGATCCAGTGCGGGAAGAGGTCGCGGCTGTAGCCGGAGGAGGAGCCCTCCGCGGAGACCGTCAGCTGGCTGAGGTAGCTGCGGGCGGTGGAGGCGCTGACGGGGGTGGGCGGTGCGGCCTGCGCGGTGGGGGCGGTGGCCAGCAGTCCGGTCGTGGCGAGCGCCGAGGCGGCGGCGAGCACGGCTGTTCGGCGGGCAGCGGCGCCGGCACCGCGGCTTCGACGCGCGTAGACACCTGACATGTGAACTCCTCTGAAGTGGGGGGAGCTTGGCCTTCCTGACGTGGCCATGCTGGTGGCGCCAAGTTGACTGGGGATGGGCGCCAGGTAACAGAGTGGCGACATGGGCACGTCACATCAAGGGTTCTGACGCACCGGCACGATCCCTGAGGCGTCGTAGGGTTGGCGCGTGCTCCTGCCGGTCAACCTCACCCTCGGGGCCGTACTGGCCGTCCTCCTGGTTGCCGCGGCGAGTGTCGCGGCCCTTGCCCACCTGGGGCGTTCGCGCGAGATCGCCGTCGCGGGCGTACGCGCCGCCGTCCAACTCGCCGCCGTGTCCGCCGCGATCGGCTGGGTCGTCCGCTCCGTTCCGCTGCTGCTCGCCTTCCTCGTCCTCATGTACGCGGTCGCCGTCCGCACCGCGGGCCGGCGCATCACCGCCAACGGCACCTGGTGGTGGGCCGGTCTGCCGATCGCCGCGGGGGTGCTGCCCGCCGTGACGGCGCTGCTGCTCACCGGACTGGTCCCGGTGAAGGGCATCACCCTCATCCCCGTGACCGGCATCCTCATCGGCGGTGCCCTGACCGTGACGGCGGTCGGCGGCCGGCGGGCGCTGGACGAGCTGGAGCAGCGCCGCGGCGAGGTGGAGGCCGGCCTGGCCCTCGGTCTTGGCGACCGTGACGCCCGCCTCGAGGTGGCCAGGACCCCGGCCTCCGACGCGCTGCTCCCGGGCCTCGACCAGACCAGGACCGTGGGCCTCGTCACCCTTCCGGGCGCGTTCGTCGGCATGCTGCTGGGCGGCGCGTCACCGGTGGAGGCGGGGGCGGTCCAGCTGTTCGTGCTGGTGGCGCTGATGGCGGTGCAGGCGGTCGCGGTGTCGCTGGTGCTGGAACTGGTGGCGAGGGGACGGCTGCACCGCACGCTCCCGGACCAAGGGCCCTGACGGCCGTCAGGGCGCATCGCGTACGCTGGGCCGCGCAGAAGGGGAGTAGCTCTTCGCCGGACCGTCGACATACTGCTGGGCCTCGTGCCCGGCCGGCGCCCGGAGGCGGCCTCGTCACAGAGGTCCTCGTCCACCGAGGTCCTCGTCAGGAAGGACAGAGGCCCGTCGGCGAGACCTTCGGCAGCAGTGCCCATGCATGTGTTCATGGCGCTGTCGTGCCGAAGCGACCCCTGAAACGCTCAGGACTCTCGGCAGGGCCGCGCCCGACCGATTGAGGTTTCACCCGTGATCAGCTTCACCGTCATGGCGATCACCTTCGGCGTCGTCTTCCTCGCCGAACTGCCCGACAAGACCGCGCTCGCCGGTCTGATGCTGGGAACCCGTTACCGCGCCTCCTACGTCCTCGCCGGCGTCGCGGCCGCCTTCGCCGTCCATGTCGCGCTCGCCATCGCGGCGGGCAGCGTGCTGACCCTGCTGCCGCACCGCCTCGTGCAGGCCGTGGTGGGCGTCCTGTTCCTCGCAGGCGCCCTGATGCTGCTGCTGAAGAAGGGCGACGACGAGGAGGAGATCGTCAAGGCCCCGGCCGACCAGTCCTTCTGGAAGGTCTCCGGGGCGGGCTTCATGCTCATCCTCGTCGCCGAGTTCGGCGACCTGACCCAGATCATGACCGCCAACCTTGCTGCCCGGTACGACAACCCCGTCTCGGTCGGCGTCGGCGCGGTGCTGGCGCTCTGGACGGTCGCGGGCATCGGGATCCTGGGCGGGCGGACACTGATGAAGTACGTGCCGCTCAAGCTGATCACCAAGGTCGCGGCGTGCCTGATGCTGGCACTGGCCGGCTTCAGCCTCTTCGAAGCGATCACCGGCTGATCTCGATGGACGGGCCCGAACCGGCCCGGGTCACGGCGGTCGACAGTCAGGGCTGCTGACCGGGCGGCACGTCTCAGGCGGTGACGCTCAGCCCGATCGTGCCGTCCGCATGTGCCGTCACGGCGAGGTGGGTGAGGTCCGGTACGTGAAGGTCCGGCGCCATCGCCAGGGCGCGGCGTCCCACGCCGACCACGCGCATGCCGGCCGCGCGGGCGGCCGTGATGCCGGCCTCCGAGTCCTCGAACGCCACGCAGTCCTCAGGGGCGAAGCCCAGCTCGGCCGCGCCCTTGAGGAAGCCCTCGGGGTCCGGCTTGCTCGCACCGACGCACTCGGCCGTCACCCGGACCCCCGGCATCGGCAGCCCGGCCGCGTTCATGCGCGCGGTGGCCAGTGCGAGGTCGGCCGAGGTCACCAGGGCGTGCGGCAACCTGGCGACGGCGGCCATGAAGGCGGGGGCGCCGGCGACGGGGACCACCCCGTCGGTGTCGGCCGTCTCCTGGGCGAGCAGTACGCGGTTGTCGGCGTGGTTCTGCTCCATGGGGCGGTCCGGGAGCAGCGCCGCCATAGTGGCGTGACCCTGCCGGCCGTGGACGACCTTGAGGGCCTCGTCGGCGTCCAGCCCGTGCTCGGTCGCCCAGGTCCGCCAGACACGCTCCACCACGGCGTCGGAGTTGACGATGGTGCCGTCCATGTCCAGCAGGAGGGCGCGAGCGGTCAGGGCGGTCGTCATACGGGCTCCGAAACTCGGGAAGGGGAAACAAGCGGCTCCGCCCGCCGGTCAGGGATTTACGGGCGGAACCACTTTGTTCCTACACGATACAAAAACGGGCGCCGTACGCCAACCCCGTCTCACGGCTAGTGTCCTGCGCCAGTAGTTGATCGTTAGTTTTTGTGTGACTTCTGCTGCTGGTGCGTCAGTTC
>NZ_BMWB01000039.1:37946-50449 GCF_014651015.1 Streptomyces xantholiticus | reverse complement strand
AAGTCGACCACCGGCTGGATCGCATGGCAGGGCAGGAGCGGGATGGTCTTCTCAGTCATGCCGACACTCTAGTCAAAGTTGACTAGGGTGTCGCCGGGATACGAGCATCGATCCAAAAGAAACGGCCTCGGCGCGCAGTCGCTCACTCAGTCAGCGCAGTGGCTTTTCGTCTCTCCTTGGCTGCTGGCCTCCAGCCCCAGCCCCCACGCAGCCGTGCAGCCGCGACAGAGGCGCTGTCCGTCAGGGTCGAACGGGCATCCAGGAAGTGGTTCGGCCGAACCACTTCGTAGATACGCCCTCGAGCGGGAGTCCCGGAAGTGTTTCGGTCGAAACACTTCCCGAGTCCTACTTGCCTAACTTGCCTGAAGTCAGATCGTCCTGTCTGACCTGTGTGAAGTGCGTTAGAGCCCTAGATAAGGCTTGGGGTCTGTGTCTTCAAGTACACCGCGCGCAACCACGCCGGCGCCCCTTCCAAGGGAGACCTGGTCGGCGCCATCGGCGCCGCCGGGGGCGTAACCATGGCGCTCGCCCTGCTGATCGGCGTCGGCCAGCGGTGAAGGCTCCGCACCAGTATCTGCCGAACCGAACGGCGTGGCGACGTCGCCCCGCGGGAACGGTTCGAGCAGTCGTTCCGCCGGCGGCTGTTATCCAGCAGGCGGCCCAGGAAGTCGAGCGCCGCGCCGGGCTGACTCCACAACGGCAACAGGCCGAAGAAGCCGCGCGGCATCGGGGCGCGGCCCAACAGGCGCAGGCTCCGCAGATACGACCGCCTGCGCCGAAGATCACCGGTCCGGAAGGACCTGCCCGCGGCGGAGCGTGGCTCTAACCGTGAGGAACCCGGGCGCACGGGTTGCCCCGACAGGGCAACCCGTGCGCCGCCAGCGACATGTACCGGCCCTGTTCTCGTATAGCGCGGCGAGAGGACAGGTAGCTCAGCGTGACTTCAGGGCCTCTGCTTCGGTGCAGGGCTCGGGAACCTCTCCGCTGTTCAGGGCGGCGAAGTCGGCGTGGGCCTGTTCGACGGCTTCGGGGTAGGACTCGCGGTGGGCGTGCTCGGCGAGGGCGCGGTAGATGCTGGCGACGGAGGGATTCTGTCCCTTGCGTTTGCCGGTGCGGATGATCAGGTCGGGCTGGATCTGCTCGACGGACTTGCCTTTCGCCCGGCGCCGCAGCACGGTGTCGAGCATGTCCTCGGTGATGACCGGAGGTCGGCCGCCGTGTTTGCCCTTGCGGGCTGCGGCGTCGGATAGGACCCGGCGGGCGCGATGACTCCGCTGTAGCGGCTGTCCGGGCGCCCGGTCCTGGAGCGGGCGTGGAGATCACGACCGTGGTCTCGCAGACCTCCCCGAAGGCCTCCACGTCTTCGCTCCGCCTCGTCGACCGACAGGCCCCAGCGGAGCTTCGCTGCCGACCCACTCGCCGAGGTACCGGCCGACGCCGGGCCAGCACCACCGCAACAGGGCGCGATCGGCCAGCAGGAGCCTGTCGCTGACCGGCTGCCCGGTCGAACCGGTCCCCGGCCGTGACGGTCTGTGGATGATTGCCCCGTGGCACCTGACCGAGGGATCAGGGCTACGCACCCTGGACTACAGCCTGCTGCCGCCGCGCCAGCGCATCCACTGGGTCTCGCGGGCCAGGGGGGTCAAGCTCCCTGCTCCGGACGGCGCGTAGTGATGCCGCGGGGCTTGTCCATCAACCAATTCGCCTCCTGGCTCCCGGAGCGCAGATCACCGGCTGCGCGTGGCGGGAGTCTCGTCTGTCTCGGGTGGGGTCGGCTGTGAGGGCTGGCGTGTGGGGCGGTGGTGCCAGGCGGCGTAGAGGCCGGCCAGAGCGGTGGTGTAGCCGGCCAATGCCTGAGGGGTCACGTGGCCGACGAGGACGAGGATGCAGCCGGTGACCAGGGTCGCCAGAAAGACGACCAGATCAACAGGAAACGGGCCACGGGGGGCGGGACGGCTCGGCATGATGGTGCTCCTTGGCACATAGAGGACTTGTGGACGCCACGCCGCTTCTAGCGCTGGGCCCAGGGGGTCCCGGGGGGGGCGTGACGTCTTGAGAGTGACGGCCCGGCAGGTGGGTGCGCCAAGGGGAACGATCTTCTTTCCTTGACTGTCAATTGGAGGGATGACCATGGCGAACGTTGCCGACGAGGGAACCGGCGGCGACGGCCAGGCAGTGCCGGCACGCAGAGGGCTGGGGCAGCTGAAATCGAAGCCGTTCGAGGGACGACCCCGGAAACTGGCGCTCGTACGGCAGCTCAGAGCCCTCGTCACCACCAGCGGTCGGACCAGCAAGGCCATCGCCGCGCAGCTGAACGTCAGCCCCTCCCTGCTGTCGAAGTTCCTGTCGGGGGAACGGATCATGGACCGCTCCACGGTGGAGACGCTCGTCCAGGTGTGTGAGGTGACCGACGAGGTCCGGGCCCAGTTACTGCGTCTGCACACCGCCGCGCTCGCAGAGGCCCATCCCCAGTTCGCGGACCGCCTGGAGAAGGCCGACGCCTACGAGGAGACCGCCCTCCACTGCCAGCAGCTCCAGACCCGCTGCGAGAGCCTGACCGCCGAGCGCCGGCAGCTACAGACCGCGTACGAGGCACTCGAGTGCGAACACGAGTCGACCAAGGGAGCCCACGCCGCCACCGAGGAGGCGCTGCGCGACCAGGAGCGGCGACACCAGGAAGCCGTTGATCGCCTCACGGCCCGTCTCCGAGAAGAGCAGCAGGCCCGCCAGGCCGACCGCGCGGAGTTCCAGGAGCTGCTGCGGCAGGCGCGCAGTGAGCACGAGGAACAACTGCGGCGCAGCCGGCAGGAGGAAGCAGGTATCCGGGAAGAGCTGCGCCGGCAGGAGGCCGAGCTTCAGGCCCTGCAGCTCGAACTTGAGCGATCGGCCCAGGACGTGACGGCCGTGCGGCAGGAGCGCGACCGGGCACGCCTGGAACTGGCCCAACTGCGCGAGGAGCTGGTGGGCCTGCAGGTGGAACTCGCGGCGGCCGAGGCAGAGCAGCAACGCCGAGACGACGAAGACGCGCTGCTCGCCCAGGCCCGCCAGGCCATTGAGAGCGTCCTGGACCAGCAGCCCGATGACAGCCCCGAACAGGCGCTCACCTCAGTCGGCGCTGCGACTGCCCTCCAAGCTGAAGGCCACCCCCATGTTGCCCAGGGCGCAACATCCCGATCCCGTCCCAGCGAGAACCAGGCGGCTGCACCACCCGCCCCCCTGAAGCCGGCCCCCGAGCCCTCGGGCAACAGCACGCTCTTACACCTGGCAGCCCTCGGCAGCCTCCTGGCCGCTTACGGGCTTTTCGGCGCCGGCATGTTCCAACTGGAGGATGCCCGCCGCGCGACCTTCACCGGCGTATCGCTCGTGGTGAGCGGCCTCCTCATGTTGCTCTTCGTCTTCCCTCCCTTGATTGCGCGCGCTGCGACCGCAGACGGCATCGATCTCAGCGAGTCCGGCGACGAGGATACGTACGGCTACTACCCCATGATGTGAGCGGCCCGCGGCGGTACTCGGCCCCCTGCTTACTGCCCCTACCAGCGTTGTCCAACAACCGATCGGTTCTTGGACGCAGCCCGTTGTCACGACTCCGGGCGACGGACTACAGGCAGGGGCGTGCAGCTGTTGCGTGCGCCCCATCTGTTCGGTGACCTCGGCGTGCACCCAGCACAATCGCGTCCATGCCTGACTGGATGCCCTCATGGGGCACGACCGCTCTGATCTCGGTCGTGACGTCCCTGCTCACCCTGATAGTCGCCGGGCGGTACATCGTCGGCGACGTGCTCACCCGGATCGGGGCGAGGGCCGGACCGAGCTGGTATTCCGTGCCTGGCCGAGGGCGCCCCGGCTTGCCGTCCCTACCCGCGTCGATGCAGACGTCCACGTCGGAGCAATCTCCGTCATGACCATCGGCGTAGGCCAGGTCGGCGGGCAGCAGGGCGACCAGGACGGCGACGACGCCCAGTCGCGGGCAGCGCGGGTCAGCAGCCCTTCGTTCGGTCTGCGGTGACCTTCGTGATGAGCCATGTGTCGCCCTCCAGCGTGGCTTGGGACGTGACCGGGTACTTCAGGCGCTGCTCAGGCAGCTCGACGGTCTTTCCGGAGTCCTTGTAGACGGGCTTCCAGTTGGTCGCGTCGAAACAGTCGGAGACCGTGGCGGTCTTGCTCTTGGTGTCGACGGCGGTGACCGTGGGGCTCATCCCGGGCCGGCCGGTGAACTTGATGTTCGCGGACCGGTTGCGCAGGACGGACTTCTTCAGGTCGGTCGCTGCGTCCCCCCCGGCGTATCTAGCCAGGTCCTGGGTGTGCAGGTCTCCGTCGCTGGCCATCTTGATCTGGATCTCGCGCATATTGGTGTAGGCGGACAAGACCTTGTCCTTGACGGCCTGGTCCGGGTCGCTGGACGGCGACTTGGGCGCCGGTGCGGGAGCAGAGGACGACGGGGCGTTCTGCGTGCTGCTGGAGCCGCAGCTGGCCAGCGTTCCGGCGGTCACGGCACACGTAAGTACGGTGCCGGCGAGACGCAGAGCTCGGGTACGGGTCATGGTGGACGGTGCCATTGGCATATCCTCTTTCAGGTGTCGGATGCGGGTGCGAACGTGCGACCCATGAATACGAGGCGCGGAGAGGAGGTTCCTCTACCGCGTCCTGCCAGCCATGGATGGGAGCCAACCCCAGGGCACGGGTTTCCGGCTTGCCGAGCTCCCCGCCAACATGGAAGCCACCTTGGGCGGCCTCAAGGCGCTCGCTGAAGAAACCGGCTAGCGGCTTGTCATGTGGTGGGTGATGGACGCGGTTCGGATCGGCGGCATCGCGGGCGGTCAGGCCGCGTGAGCGCGACCCCACGAGCGCGCCCGCGCCCGGCCTCATGCTGCGCCGCTGCCTGGAGCGTCAGCTGTGGTCGCGTGTGTAGGTGAGGATTACCGCGCCGCTCTTGAGGACGGTGTGGTCGGTGAGTGTCCAGGTGCGCGGGTCGAAGGCAGCCTTGCGGGAGAACAGAGGGATCCCGTCGCCGATGGTGAGCGGGGCGACCTTGAGGATCAGCGTGTCGATTTCGGCATACAGGGAGCCGGCCAGCTCGGCGCCGCCGAGCAGCCAGATGTCTTTGCCGTCCTGCTGCTTGAGCTCCCGCACGGTCGCCACCGGGTCGTCGGCGACGAGTTCGACGGGCGGGTCCGGCCTCTCGGTCAGGGTCCGGGAAAATACCAGGTGACGCAGGTGGGGATAGGCGTCGGTGATCCCGGCCGCCAGACCGATCTCGTAGCTGCGTCGGCCTTCGAGCACGGTGTCGAAGTGCGTGCCTGTCGCTGTGACGGACAGTGCCTGTCGGGCCTGGACGGGCAGGGTCTCCGGGTACTCGGCCACGAGGTGCTGGATGTAGTCCTCCGGTATGGTCCAGAAGCCGTTCGGACCGGTGGGGTCCGCGCCGTCCGGGCCCGCGATGAAGCCATCGAGAGTGGTGGCGATGTAGTGGACGAGTCTGCGCACGCCGGGTTCCTTCCGTCGGTCCGCTCCCGCGGTGCGGCCCGTGGCCGCCGGATGGCGCCGGAATGCGAAGCCGCTTATTGATCATCGCACCGGACCGACTGCGCGAGCACCGTGCCGTCGAATATCTCGTGGACATCCGCACGCACCGGGAACCAGCTGCTGCCTTCACCAGCCGACAAGCGCTGTTGCTTGAAGTGGACAGAGCCAATCGCCGTTCTCATGAGAAGGAGGCGGCCACGGAGCGCCGAAGGCGCCGAAGTGAAAGACGATTCGTTCGCGCCGTACTGGCTCGTGGTGCCGGAGACCAGGCCTCTGATGCCCGAAGACGGAGGTCCAGATATCCGAACTGGTCCCCGGCACCTGGCTGCTGTGGTGTTCGGCCAGCAAGCTCACCCGGCCCTTCCGACTGCCTCCAGTGCAGATCAGCCGGGCGGCACCGATGCCGCAGGCCGAGCGCCTGGAGCTGATCGGCCGCCTTCTCAACGATCCGAGCCTGTCTCTGCGAGTCCGGGTTGCTGGGAGCATTGTCCTGCTTTACGCCCAGCCGCTCAGCCGCGTCGTCCGCCTCACTCTGGACGACGTCACGCGCACCGATCAGCAGACCCTCCTCCGGCTCGGCGAGCCGCCGTCCCCCGTTCCCGAACCGCTCGCGGAACTCCTGTTCCGCTGGATCGACAGCCGGGACAACATGAACACCGCGGCCAACCACGCCTGTCGGTGGCTGTTCCCGGGCCGCCGAGCCGGGCAACCGATCCACCCCGACGTTCTGGCAGCGCTCCTCAACGACATTGGCATCCCCACCACCGCCGGTCGCACCGCCGCGATCCGGCAGCACGTGCTGGAGATGCCCGCCCCGGTCGTCGCGGAGGCTCTGAGCTATCACCGGGTCACCACGGCCAAGCTGGCCTCCGAAGCCGGAGGCACCTGGAGCCGATACGCCTCTGGGGACCACTGGCGGTCACCACCAGGCTGGACCCCTCGGAGAACTGGTGACAGTTGAATACGCGAGCCCACCAGTACCAAGGCCCGTCGAGCTGTGCGCGAACAACTTGCCTAACTTGCCTTTACTGCTTGCCCGGTGCTGACCTGCATCATCGGGTTGACACCCTGGATATCGATCGCCGGTCGATGGCTGGGCCGACACGTCACCATGGGCCTCCGCCCAGGTTCGAGTTGCCAAGAACGACACTTCCACCGTGACGACCGGTACGACTGTCACCCGACTGTCTGGTATGACCCAACGCGGTCGCCGGAGACGAGCTGGCTTTGGGCTCCGGATATGGGGAGCTTATCCGGGCTCCACACGGTGACGAAGGCGAAGGCGCTGGGAGCCCGGTCAGAGGCCGCAGCGTCCGAGCTGCCGGTGGCGGGGGAAGTCAGCTGGCCACAGAGCTGTCCGCGCTGTTCGCGGACACATTCAGGACCCCATTCTCCAGAACCGTGTCGGACGGGAGGGTCAGAGAGATAGCTGCTCGGTCGGCCAGTCCTCGGTCGCCCCGCACTACAACCGTGTCCCGGAAGAATCGGTCGAACACCGCACTGTAGATGTCCGGCTCTTCCCCCGTGATCGCTCCTCGCAGGAACCAACCGGGGCCATCGGCTCCGACGAAGCGGGTGGCCACTCTGGCACCGGCGGTCAGGTGCACGCGCAACTCCCAGCCCAGCGTTCCCTCCACCTCGGCCGCTGAACCGCCCGCTTGGACGATGCCGTCGGCGAGTTCCGTGCGGATGGCATCCCACACCGGCTGAATCGTCGCCATGGCGGCTAAACCAATGGTTCCCTGCGACAGCAGGACGTTCACCGCATCAATGGCGTCTCCTGTCATCGCCACAGTCAGCCTCATGCCGGCACGATTGGGAACCAGCAGTCCACCCAGGTCCAGATGCGCCAGTGCTCTCTGGGGAGCCAGCAGCTCACGGCTGTCCCACGGCCCCTTTGGACGCTCGGGTGCCAGCGCCTGCGTCTCCCCGAAGGCATCCTGCACGACGGTGAACTCACCTCGCACCGGTTGGTCGGCTATTTGACCTCCGACCTCGGCGGAGGTCGGAGGTCGAAGGGGGTTGTCCCTCGGGAGCTGCTGTCCACGCGCAGCCATTTTCCAGCGGGCCGCGTTGTGCCGGGCGGTGAGGGTGTCGGGGTGCTCCGGACCCAGCACCCGCTCACAGAGGGGAAGCAGCTCCGCAAGCGCGGCGGCGGCACCGGCAGCATCTCCTGCCCTACCCTGCCAGTCGGCCAGGCTGTGCCGGGTGATGAGGGTGTGGGGGTGCTCCGGACCCAGCACCCGCTCACGCACCGGAAGCAGCTCCGCAAGCGCGGCCGCGGCACCGGCCGCATCCCCCGCCTCCCCCCGCCAGTGGGCCAGGCTGAGCCGGGCGGAGAGCGTGTCGGGGTGCTCCCGGCCCAGAACCCGCTCACAGACGGGAAGCAGCTCTGAAAGGGCGGCCGCGGTACCGGCCGCATCCCCCGCCTCCCCCCGCCAGCGGGCCAGGCTGAGCCGGGTGATGAGGGTGTGGGGGTGCTCCGGACCCAGCACCCGCTCATAGACGGGAAGCAGCTCCGTAAACGCGGCCGCGGCACCGGCCGCATCCCCCGCCTCCCCCCGCCAGCGGGCCAGGTTGTGCCGGTTGGTGAGGGTGTTGGTGTGCTCGGAGCCCAGCACCCGCTCACAGACGGGAAGCAGTTCTGCAAGCGCGGCCGCGGTACCGGCCGCATCCCCCGCCTTCCCCCGCCAGTGAGCCAGGTTGAGCCGGGCGGAGAGGGTGTCGGGGTGCTCCGGACCCAGCACCTGAGTCGAGGTGGTGTGGAGAGTTGTGTACAGCCGCAGGGCTTCCCGGTAGTCGCCTCCTTCTGCTGCAACGTGGGCGGTGGCCCACAGGTCGCGAAGGTTGTCCATGGTGACGATGGTGGGTGCGGGGTTGTCCGCCCGGTTGTCCGGGACAACCTCCGACGCGGTGCCGGAGCCTTGGGTGAGATCATCCGTGATGCTCTGCAGCACCTGGTCGTCCTGATCGTTGACCACGGAGGCCCGAGCCAGAGCCAAGTCGATGTCGTCACCTACCGGGTCCATGACGGCCGGTGACGCTGGCTCGGTGGCTGCCTCGTCTGTGCAGCGCGCAGTGCCGCCGCTGGTATCCGTGGTGCCGTCGTTCGCGCGGAGTCGGTCAAGTTCGTCCGTGAGCTCGTCGACCCGCGCCTGGACTCGGGCGGCAAGGTCTTCGGCCTGGCGCTGCTTTTCCTGGGCGCGCTGGAGTTCCAGTCCGGCGCGCTGTTCCTGCTCCTGGGCCCGGGCGAGTTGTCGCTGGGTGCGCCGAAGAGCCGCGGGGTCTACGTGGGTGGAGCGGAGGTTGTTGCGTTCGTCGGTCAGGTTGCTGATCCGCTGCTCCAGCTTGTTGATCATCGTGAGGAGGACCATGACGAGCTTGGCGGAGTTTCCGGCGGCCTCTCGAAGCTGGTTCTGCTGTTCCAGAGAGCGGGTGAGCCGGTCGTAGATCTCGACCTGCTGGGCTCGTACTTCAGCGAGTTCCAGAGCTGAGACAGGCATCGGAGCGGGCCGTTTGCGAGGCGAGGGGTCAGCCGCTGCCTGCAGTAGCTTCTCGGCTTGTTGGAGTCGGTGCACGCGTAGTCGTGGCTCGGGCACTGTCACGCGAATCAGGGCGGTCACGAACTGCCGGTCCGGGACCTTCCCAGCCAGCCGCTCGCTTATCTGGGACTTGGAGACATGGACCTGGCCGGCAAGCGTCGCCAAGGTCTTGCCGCTTGCGTCGACCTGCGCACGTAAGAAGCGCGCAAGTTCCGCTGCCTCCGCAGTCTCGGCCCTGATCGGCCCCCAGGGCCTGCCGCCCTGCCTGCGCGCCGTCACATCTCCCCCTGCGCCGCCCCTGCCGGTTGTCCATCCGTCCCGGGACAACACCGCTGTTTTCCGGACCTTACCTGCGGCAACGGCCAGGACGGGCCTGAACTACCCAACCGAGCAGCACAGTCTCCTCACCGCACCACGGACCACCAAGAAGAGGGACAAGGAGCCGCTGATGAACGAGCTGGACACCCGCACTACGGTGATGCTGCTGGCCGGCGCTGGCGCCACGTACATCGCCTTCCTCCACCCCGCGGTTGGCGTCGCTCTCCTCGTCGGAGTGGCCGTCATCAGCGTGCTGCACTTCCTCATGAAGTGACACAGCTGCGGTCATTCCGGTCCATCGGAGAGGCGGGGCTCCTCCCCCGCCTCTGCCGATAGCAGCCCCGCCGCGCCAGCCCGGTAGCAGACGGCCGACGAGGGCGCGGGCTCTCGCGCTACTGCAGCATCCGGCGCGAGAGTGAGCAGGTCGCGGTAGAAGTCGCCGATCAGCGACCTCATTCGGCCAGGCAGCGGAGCGCCGGCCATCATGTCGAACACCTTGGCTGCTGTGTCGCACGCTTGCTCTGAGTCGCCCTGGTGCAACTGCGCGAGCGCGAGTCGTGCGGTGGCCAGTGCCCTGTTGCGGCGGAACTGATCCGGAAGGACGGCCAGGGCGCGGTGGGAGACGGCCTCCGCCTCTGCGGCGTCCCCGAGCCGATGGCGCACGATCGTGCCCAGTGCATACAGCTCGGCGTAGCCGTAGAACGCGATCCATGGTGGCCGGGGCATCTCCGGGTCCGCCTTGCCCATGAGGTCTTCGGCGAATCCGAGGGAACGCAAGGCGGCCTGCCGATCTCCTCGGTTTGCATGTCCGACGGCTGTTCGGGCGTGGGCGAGGGAGGCGAACAGCCGGTCCCGGCGAGTAATGCCTGTGGCCTGTGCGGCGTAGGCGGCATCGACGGCCTGGCCGTGTTCCTTGCGCTGGTGGGCGAGCATGGCCAGCGAGTTCCACGCGCATCTCCGTGGCGCTGTCGTTCGCCATCCTGGCCAGGTAGAGCGCTTCTTTCGGGTTCCTTCGCCGTCGCGGCGGTCCTGCTGGTCGGCTTCTTCGTCTACGAGGGCACCTACGCACGCGAACCGCTCCTGCGGCTCAAGCTGCTCGGCAACCGGTGGGTGTCCGGGTCGAACATCTACATGATGATGGTCTCCATCACGATCTTCACCTCGTTCTACTTCGTCTCGCTCTACCTCCAGAACGTCCTCGGAATGGGCGCGCTCAGTGCCGGCCTGGCGTTCCTGCCGTTCTGCCTGGGCCTGGTCGTGGGCTCCCTGTACGCGGTCAGGCTGCTCGCCCTGTTCAAGGCCCGCCAACTGCTGATCGTGGGTGGGATCATGGGTGCCCTGGGGCATGTTCTGGTTCAGCCGGATCAGCGGGAGCGGCAACTTCTGGGCCGATGTCCTGGGGCCGTCGCTGGTGACCAGCTTCGGCATCGGACCGCTCCTGGTCCCGATCGCGGGCGCGGCGACGGCCGGGGTCGCACCCAGCGAGGCCGGCATGGCGTCCGGCCTGCTCAACAGCGCGCGGCAGATCGGCGGCAGCATCGGTCTCGCCGCGATGAGCGCGATCGCGCCGGCGAGCACGGACAGCGCTCCCGTCTCCGACTCCCTCGACGAGCGGCTGACCGCCGGTTACGGCATGGTGTTCGCCGCCAACGGCGCGCTGCTGTTGTTCGCCGTTCTCGTCGCGGTGTTCGTGCTGCCCCGCCGGAGCCCGGAGCAGGGGGTGGGGCAGGGCCCCGCGGCACGCCAGGAAGCCGGGGCCCAACGGCCGCGCGGTGTCGACGCGGACCGCGTGCCCCTCGACCACGACCGCCCCGACATCGTGAGCGGCGAGGGATCACCCGCGGAGAGGGGCCGGCGGGGCTGATCCCAGGGGCGGCCGGACGTCCGCAGGAATGCTCCGCGTTCCCATCGCGGCCGCCCTGGCCGCTCCCGGCACGTCCCGCGGCCGTCCACCGCATCGTCCCCGAGGAGTTGTGGCAGCAGGCCTACTGTCTGCGTCTGGAGGGGCCGAGGGGCACGAGGTGTTCGAAGGACCGACGGTCGTGCCGGGCGGCGGAGCGTTTCGATGCACTGCGTGGATGTCGAGGGGCTGTTGGGGACGATGGCCTCGGTCGCCGTGCACGACGTCACCCGGGGCCGTGTGCCGTCCCGTGTCCCCACCATGGCGGCCACGCTGCCGCCCAAAGGCACCGCGGACCGTATCGCCGTCACCTGCCGCAGACGATACTGAGGATGACGGAAGCCCCGCTCGACGGACCGGGCATGATGACGTCGGCGCCGCAGGCCGCCCGGCATCGGGGGTGAGTTCGTGCGAGCGCGGCGGTCATCAGCAGCCGACCTCCTGCGCGGGCCGCCGCGTCCGCTCTCCAGGACGCACCCCGCAGGACACGACCACAGCAACAGGAAGACAGGGATGACGCCTCGAACCCGACGCACCGGCAGAACCGGTCGTCCGCCCCGCCTGTCCCAGGAGGCCATCCTCACGGCAGCGGAACGGATCCTGAACGAGGACGGACCGGAGAAACTGTCGATGCGCCGGCTGGCCCAGGAGCTGTCCAGCACGGCGATGGCGCTCTACCACCACGTGCTCGACAAGGACGAGCTCCTGCTCCTTCTCCTGGAGCGCCACGCCGAGCAGTTCCCGCGCCCGGAGCTTCCCACCGAGCCACGGGAGCGTCTGATCGCCGCGAGCCAGGTGCTGCACGACATCCTCGCCGAGTGCCCGTGGATCGTGGAGGTCCTCGCCTCCGACGACCTGATGGCCGTCTCCGCGCTGTGGATCGTGGAGAACATGATCGACGCCGCGATCGAGTGCGGGCTCAGCCCCGAGGAGGCCGTCTACGCCTACCGCGTCATCTGGTACTACACCGCCGGTGAACTGACCATCCGGGTCAATCGCGAGCAGCACCACGCCGGGCTCGAGCGCCCGCCGCACCGCGACAAGGCGTTCGCCGCCCTGACGCCGGAGGACTTCCCCCGGCTCGCCTCCCTCGCCGGACAGTGGGACGAGATCACCGCCAGGGACACCCACCGCCAGGGTCTGTTGGCGATCGTCGACGGCCTGCTCGCCCGGGCCGGGACTCCTGGCGAGCGGGCATGACGGGCCCGGCTCACCGGCAT
>NZ_BMWB01000039.1:0-37918 GCF_014651015.1 Streptomyces xantholiticus | reverse complement strand
CATGTCTCATGCCGGTGAGCCGGGCCCGCACCAGCGTCGGAGCTCGAACAGCGGCCACTGGTCGGTCTCCCGCACCTGGTGGCGACATGTCACCGCGCGTCGCGTCCAGGGCGCGCGCCTCGGCCTCGGGGACCGCGCCACGCAGGTCGTCGTGGCGTACGCGGTAGTGCGGGACCTCCGGCAGCACGTGCTGGTGCCCCTCCGGGGAGACACGGCGCGCAGCGTGGGGTGACGGCATGCTTGTGCGTCCGCAGGGCCTCCAGCCTCGCAGCGGTCAGCGCCCCCTTGGGCGCGCGGTAACGGAGCCGCACCGGCGCTGGTGAAGTTCTGGACGCAGCACGGCCGTCGTCGCCGGCCCGATCCGGTCGGGCATCAACGGCCGGCGCGGCAGGTCCTGTTCGGCAGGGACCGCCGCGCCGGGCAGCAACGAGTGCGAGAGTGGCGCCGACTCCGCGGGCGACGGTCTGCCGTCCTGCCGACTCCGGGCAAGGCCCCGTGCCGGAACGGCCACGGGGCGCTCGACTGCGGCATGCGTCCCCGGGATCCCGAGCAGAGGGTGCGCGACGCCGGTGCACGGCCGCGACGCTCGGCGCAACGACGTTGTGCCCGCGGCCCGGGCACGTTCCCGATGGTCTCCGGTCAGTCCGGGGTGGCGGCCGGCAGGGCGATGGCCGTCATCACCAGCCCGCCGTCCGCCGCCCACCGGCCGGTGAAACTGCTCAGGCGGCGTCCGCCGATCACAGGGCCGGGGACGAGGAGCCGGGCCGAGAACGTACCGGACGCCAGGTCCACCGTCACGTGGGCCTCATGGAAGTCGAGTTCCCGGCCGGTGAGCGGATACCAGGTCTTGAAGACGCTCTCCTTGGCGCTGAACAGCAGCCGCTCCCAGTGCACCGTGGGGCGGCGCGCGCCGAGCAGGGCCAACTGGTCCTGCTCGGCGGGCAGGGCGACCACGTCCAGCACCCCTTCGGGCAGCGGCCCGTCGGGCTCCACGTCGATGCCGAGCGACAGTCCGTCCTCCGCGCGGGCCACGACGGCGGCCCGGTAGCCGTCGCAGTGCGTCATGCTGCCGATCACACCGTCAGGCCAGCGCGGCGCGCCCCGCCGGCCGGGCAGCAGCGGCGCGGGCGGGTGGCCCAGGCGCCGCAACGCCGCGCGGGCGCACAGGCGCACGGTGGTGAACTCCCGCCGCCGCTTCGGCACCGCTCGGGCCACACAGTCCTCCTCCTCCGGGAACAGCACTCCGGTGGCGTCATCGGTGGCGTCGGTTCGTGCGTACTCGGCGACGGCCCAGGTCGGCAGCAGGTCCCCGATCACCGGCCCGCTCCCGACGACTCGCCGGGCCGGCCCTCAGGCAGAGGCAGGATCTGCCGCAGCGGTTCGCGCGGCGGCCGTGGGCGCCACTCGCGGGGATAGCCGACCGACACCTCCTCGAAGCGCACGCCGTCGTGCCAGGTGACGCGCGGGATGTGGAGGTGGCCGTACACCACGGCCGAGGCCCGGAACCGCACGTGCCAGTCAGCGGTGAGTTCGGTGCCGCACCACTGAGCGAACTCCGGATACCGCAGGATCCGGGTGGGATCGCGGAGCAGCGGCCAGTGATTGACCAGAACGGTGGGCAGTCCCGGATCCACGGCAGCCAGCCGCCCCTCCGTGTAGGCGACCCGCGCCCGGCACCATGCGTCGCGCCCCGCGTACGGGTCGGGGTGCAGCAGGTACTCGTCCGTGCAGACCACCCCGGCCTCGTGGGCGCGGCGCAGGGACTCCTCCTTGGTACGGGAGCCGGGTGCCCGGAACGAGTAGTCGTAGAGGGCGAACAGCGGCGCCACCACTGCAGGGCCGCCCTCCCCGTCCCACACCGGATAGGGATCCTCCGGGGTGGCGATGCCCAGACCCCGGCATGTCTCCACCAGCGCCGAATACCGCTTCTCACCGCGAAGGTCGCAGGGGTCCCCGGGCGGGGTCCACAGCTCGTGGTTGCCCGGCGACCAGACCACTCTCCGGAACCGGTCGGCGAGCAGGGTCAGGGCCCACTCCACGTCGGCGTACCGTTCGCCCACGTCACCCGCGACGATCAGCCAGTCCTCGTCCGAGAAGGGACGCAAGGACTCGGTGAGGGCCCGGTTCTCCGCATGCACCACATGCAGGTCACTGACCGCGTACAGCCTTCCCCCGGACATGGAACCCCTTCCCCCGTGGCGACCCGTGTCGCCGCGCCCCAGAATAGTCGCGTCCCGGCCGACCGGGCCATCGAGGCCCTCCCGCCGGTACGGCCCGGCGACGATGGACGTGCGCGGCCGGCACCGGCGGCGCGGCCTCGCCCGAAAAGCCCAACTGCCCTGCGGATCACGGCACTACGGCCCACGTATAGTCATGGCCAGACATATTCGTCCCGCCGGCCGGAGGTTGCACGTGACCACCTCGCCCCACTCGAAGCAGGTGCACGCCGGCCAGGCCGTCTACCTGCCGTGGACGCTGCCCCTGTACGACCTGGTGGCCTTCAAGATCAACTGTCGGTTCCTCTTCCGCGTCCCGGTGTCCGAGGTGGTCGCCATGTTCGACCGCAACGTGTCCCCGGAACACCTGGACGTCGGTGTGGGCACCGGTTACTTCCTGGACAACTGCCGCACCGCTCCGGAGCAGGCCATCACCCTCGTCGACCTGAACGAGCACTCGCTGCGCCACGCCGCCCGCCGCCTGGCCCGCTTCGAGGTCAGGACGGTGCGGGCCAACGCGCTGGAACCGCTACCGCTTCCCAAGGCCGCCTTCGGCTCGGCGTCGATGAACTTCCTCCTGCACTGTGTGCCCGGCAGCATTCGTCAGAAGGCCAAGGTGCTGGACCACGTCGCGGCCTGCGTACGGCCGGGTGGGCGCATCTTCGGCGCCACCGTGCTCAGCAAGGGCGTACCGGTCGGGGCGGCCGCCCGGGCCGTCGTGCCGGTGTGGAACTGGCGCGGCATGATGAACAACTCCGAAGACAGCCTCGGCGACCTGCGCACGGAGCTGGCCGCCCGCTTCCCGTCCCACAAGGTCTCCGTCCACGGCTGCACCGCCCTGTTCGAGGCCGAGGTCCCCTGATCGCCCGGGGTCCGATGCGACCGTGCCGGTCACGGCCGGCGGCGGGCCGGGCTCGACACCGTGCGGCAGCGACGGTTCGACTCCGGCCCACCGGCCGTTCGTCAGGGGTCCACGGCCTCACGGCGCGTTGGCGTGCCCTGTCCGGGCGCTAGGAGCGGCGGGGCACGGGGACCACGTAGCGGCTGAAGAGCAGGTCGCGCAGGACGTCGTCGCCGCCTTCGACGATGGAGACGTACCTCATGTCGCGCATCAGCTTGCCGATGGGCAGTTCATCGGTGTAGCCGAGTCCGCCGAACATCTCGGAGCCCACGCCGGCCACCTCCCAGCCGGCCTGGCCGCAGAACATCTTGGCGGTCAAGGCGGACTTGAGGGTGCCCTGTCGGTGGAAGAGGGCGGCGGCGCGAGGATCCGTCATGATCGCGTCATAGTCGCGGGCGGCGCGCAGACAGTGGCTCTTCATGACGTCGATCTGCATCTCCATCTGCGCGAGCCGCTGCGCGAACACCGGGCTCTCCATGAGGACACCGTCGCGGAACGGCTTGCTCTTGGCGTAGGTCATGCAGTGGTCGCGAATGCGGCGGGCGATCCCGATCGCGGTGGTGGCGATCAGGATGCGGCTGGCGTTGAGGCCGATCTCCAGCAGCCGCAGGCCCGAGCCCTCGAGCCGGTTCGCGGCTGGGACGCGGCAGCCCTTCAGGCTGACCTGGTAGGTGTACGAGGCGCGCAGACCGATGACGTCCCAGCGCTTCACGACCTCGACGCCGGGGGTGTCGCGCGGGATCAGCACGGCATGGTAGGCCTCGGGATCCTCGGCCGAGCGGGCCACGACGACGAGGAAGTCGGCGAAGTCGGTGTTGGTGGAGAAGAACTTCTCACCGGTGACGACGAGTTCGTCCCCCTCGGTCGCGACCACGGTCTCGATCTTGCCGAGTTCGCTGCCCGCGGCCTGTTCGCTGCCCAGCGTCGCGCAGAACGAGCCCCGGGCGGCCATGGGCTCGAGATGACGGGCCTTGAGCTCCTCGGAGCCGTACAGCTGCACGATGCTGGTGCCGAGAACCGAGATGAAGAGCGTGAAGGCCACCCCGGCGTCGCCGTAGGCGATCTCGTTGACGATCTCGACGCTGTCCTCGAGGCTGAGTCCGCGGCCGCCGAGCTCCTCCGGCAGCCACCAGTTGGCCAGTCCCGTCTCCCGGAACCTCTCATAGACGTCCGAGGGCTTGTCCTCGATCGCGTCCATCTCCGCATGTCGGTCGCCGAGATGCTCCTTGACGAACGAGCGAACGGCCTTCAGGTCTTCCGGATTCATCTCTCCACCATCATTTCCAGATCGGGCACACGGGGGCACGGAGTACTCATTCGGAGATCGCCCGCTGCACGAGTGCCTCGATGTCGAGTTCATCGATCTCGTCGAGTCCGTCGATCCCGTCGTCCGGCACGTCGGCCATCTCGCCTTCGACCTGGTCCGGCTCGGGGAACATGAGTTCCCGCAGGCGCTCCGCCAGCGCGGCAGGCGTCGGGTAGTTGTAGATCACCGTTGCCGGGACGTGCACTCCCGTGTCCTGCTTGACCTGGTTGCGGAACTCCACGCCGCTGAGGGAGTCGAACCCGATCTCCTGGAACGACATGTCGGCGTCGATGTCCTCGGCGGACGGGTAGCCCAGCACCACGGCGGCGGTCTCCAGCAGCAGGGTCACCAGTTCCTCGCGCTGCTCCTCCGGCGAGAGGACCGCCAGCCTGCGCGCCATGGCAGACTCCCCGCTCTCCTCGGCGGCGACGGGCCGCTCGGAAGGCGCGGGCGCGGGCTGGACCAGGGTGCGCAGCAGCTCGGGCACGGTGTCCTGCCACAGAGCGCCCCGATCGACCTGCACGGGGAGCTGCAGCCTCTCGTCCGTGGCGAGAGCGGCGTCGAACAGGGCGGTGCCCCGCTCCGCCGTCAGGGGCGCCATGCCATGGCGCCGGAAGCGCGCCAGATCGGCCTGGCCGAGCGTGCTCGCCATGCCGATCTCCCACGGACCCCAGGCCAGCGAGAGTGCGGGCAGCCCCGCCTCGGCGCGGTGCTCGGCCAGTGCGTCGAGGAAGGCGTTGGCCGCCGCGTAGTTCGCCTGACCCGCGTTGCCGATCACGCCCACGACCGAGGAGTACAGCACGAAGGCCGACAGCTCCATGTCCTTGGTGAGCTCGTGCAGATGCCATGCGGCGTCGACCTTGGGCGCGAACACGCGGTCGATCCGCTCGGGCGTCATCAACTCCACGGTGGTGTCGTCGAGCACGCCTGCCATGTGCACGACCGCAGTGAGCGGTGCCTCCTGCGGAATCCGCGCGAGCTGCTGCTCCAGCGCCCCGACGTCGGAGACGTCGCAGGCCGCGTGGGTGACGTTGGCGCCCAGCTCGGCCAGCTCCGCAGCCGGCCCGGCCGCACCGGAGCGGCTGAGAAGAAGGAGGTTGCGCACTCCGTGCTCGACGACCAGATGCCGGGCGAGCAGGGCGCCCAGACCACCGGTCGCGCCGGTGAGCAACACCGTTCCGTTCGGATCCCAGGCCTGCCGCGCGGCGGACGAGGCGTGCGCCGGGACCAGTCGCGGTGCATAGGCCTTGCCCTGGCGGATCGCGAGCTGGGGCACGCGCGCGTCCAGGTCCTCCAGCGCGCGCAGCGACTGCTCGCTGCCGTCGGTGTCCACGAGCACGAACTGATCGCCGTGCTCGGCCTGCGCGGAGCGCACCAGGCCCCACACCGGTGCGAGGGCCAGATCGGGCGTCTCCCCGGGGAGGGCCGCCACGGCGTTCCTGGTCACGATGACCAGGGGGCGGTCGTGGTGGTCGTCCAGCCGTCGCTGCACCAGCTCGAGCGCCTCACGGGCGCTCGCCCTGGCCGACGCGGGAGCGTCGCCGTGCCCGCCCGCCTCGATGTGCACGATCTCGGCCGACTCGGCCGGCCGCTGTGGGCTCCGCTCCGCCGGCGACCAGCGCACGGCGAACAGGGAGTCGGCGACGGAGCCTCTGGACAGCTGGTCCGCCGAGGCCGGCATCAGGGCCAGGGACTCGACGGTGAGTACGGGCACACCGTCAAGGCCGGTGATCGACAGCGACACCTCGGTCTCGCTGATCCGGGTCATGCGGACCCGCAGACGGCCTGCGCCGTGCGCGTGGCAGGCAACCCCGGCCCAGGAGTAGGGCAGCACCGTCTGCGTCGGATCGTTCGACACCACCAGCGACAGGATCGGGTGCAGGGCGGCGTCGAAGAGGGCCGGATGCACGGCGAATCCGTCCTTGGCGTGCGGCACGTGCTCGGGCAGCTGGACCTCGCCGTAGACCTCGTCGTCGCCGAGCCGCCACAGCGAGCGCAGCCCCTGGAAGGCCGGGCCGTAACCGTAGCCCCGGTCGACCAGCTCCGGATAGAAGCCGGACACGTCCACCGGGACGGCGTCCTGCGGGGGCCACACGTCCACCGTGGCGGCGCGAGCGGGAGCCTGCGGGACCACGTGCCCGGCGGCGTGCCGGGTCCAGCCGCCGGAGCCGCCGGCGGCGGGCCGCGAGTAGACCCCGAGGGGGCGCCTGCCCGACTGCTCCGCCTCGCCGACGACGACCTGCACCTGTACGGCGCCGTCGGCGAAGGTGAGCGGCGCGTGGAGGGTCAGTTCCTCGATGACACGGCAGCCGGTGTTCTCGATCGCGCGCAGCGCCATCTCCACGACGGCCGCGCCGGGGAACACGGCGTTGCCGAAGATGGCGTGGTCGGCCAGCCAGGGCTCGCCGACGAGGTCGATCCGTCCGCTGAACGCCACCTGGTCGCCGACGGCGAGCTCGGTGGCGGCGGAGAGGAAGGGATGCCCGACCGGCTCCAGCCCGGCACTTGCGACATCGCCGTGCGGCTTGCTCGGCTGCGCCCAGTAACGCTGGTGGTCGAAGGCATAGGTGGGCAGGTCGACGGGCCTGCCCGCGACGCCGACGGCGTCCAGATAGGCCCGCCAGTCGACCGGGACACCGGCGACGTGCAGGCGGGCCAGGGCCTCCGCCGCCGAACGCTTCTCGGAACGACCCTTGCGGACGAGGGGAATCGCCGTCAGGTTCCCGTCGGTGAGGGTGTCGGCGGCCATGGCGGAGAGGACGCCGTCGGGGCCGACCTCGACCAGCGCCTCGGCCCCGGCCTTCACGGCGGCGGCGACCCCGTCGGCGAAGCGCACGGCGTCGCGCACGTGGCGCACCCAGTACCCGGGCTGCTCCAGCTCGCCCGGTTCGGCGATGGCGCCGCTCACGTTGGACACGACCGCGACGCGCGCGGGCGTGTAGGTGACCGACTCGGCGACGCGTCGGAACTCGTCCAGCATGGGCTCCATCAGCGGCGAGTGGAAGGCGTGCGAGACGCGCAACCGGGTCGTCTTGCGTCCTTCGGCGGCCAGGGCCGCGGCGACCGCGGTGACGACCTCCTCCACGCCGGAGATCACGACGGCCGCGGGGCCGTTCACGGCGGCGATGGAGACAGCCTGCTCGTGCCCGGCCAGGGCGGCCCGGACCTCGTCCTCGCTCGCCTGCACGGCCACCATGGCCCCGCCGCGGGGCAGTGCCCCCATCAGGCGCCCGCGCGCGGCGACCAGACGGGCCGCGTCGGCCAGTGAGAACACGCCTGCCACGTGCGCGGCGGCCAGCTCGCCGATGGAGTGCCCGACGAGCACCGTGGGCTCGACCCCGAGGGAGGTCACCAGCCGGTAGGCGGCCACCTCGAAGGCGAACAGCGCGGGCTGCGTCGTCGCGGTCTCGTCGAGCAGCCCGGCCGCCTCTGACCCGGGCTCGGCCGAGACGACCTCGTCGATGCGGAGCTCCAGCAGGGGGTCGAGTTCTTCGCAGACCTCGCGCCAGGCGTCGGCGAACGCCGGGAAGGCCTCGATCAGCTCACGGCTCATGCCCAGGCGCTGGCTGCCCTGCCCGGAGAAGAGGACGCCGATGCCGGGCGGCGCCGATGCGTGTCCGGTGACCACACCGGACTCGCGCTGCCCCCGGGCCAGGGCTTCCAGTCCGGCGAGCAGTTCCTCCCGGCCCGCCCCGATGATCACAGCGCGGTGGTCGAAGGACGAGCGCCGGGTGGCCAGGGACACGGCCACATCGGCCGGGTGCGCGGCGGCGTCGGCGGCCAGCGCGTCGGCCAGCTTGCGCGCCTGTCCGGCCAGCGCCTTGGCGCTGTGCGCCGACACCGGCCAGACCGACTCGCCCCGGGACGGCGCGGCTGACGGCGCGGCGGACTCGGTGGTGTCACCCTGCTCGATGATCACATGGGCGTTGGTGCCGCTGATCCCGAACGAGGAGACGCCTGCGCGCCGGGGGCGGTCCGCGCCCGGCCAGTCGCGCTGCTCGGCCAGCAGCCGTACGGCGCCGGAGGACCAGTCGACCCGGCGAGAGGGCTGCTCGGCGTGCAGCGTCCTGGGCAGCACGCCCTCGTGCATCGACGTGATCATCTTGATCACGCCCGCGACGCCCGCGGCGGCCTGGGTGTGTCCGATGTTGGACTTCAGCGACCCCAGCCACAGCGGGTCCTCGCGGTCCTGGCCGTAGACGGACAGCAGCGCCTGAGCCTCGATGGGGTCGCCGAGGCCGGTGCCGGTGCCGTGCGCCTCCACGGCGTCGACCTCGGACGGGGACAAGCCGGCCGAGGCGAGGGCCTGGCGGATCACCCGTTCCTGCGAGGGGCCGTTGGGCGCGGTGAGGCCGTTGCTCTCGCCGTCCTGGTTGATCGCGCTGCCGCGCAGCACGGCCAGGACGCGGCGGCCGGCCCGGCGCGCGTCGGACAGCCGCTCCAGCACCAGCACGCCGACACCCTCGGACCAGCCGGTGCCGTCGGCGGCGTCGGAGAACGCCTTGCAGCGGCCGTCGGCGGCCAGCCCGCCCTGGCGGGCGAACTCGACGAACATGCCCGGGGTGGACATCACGGTGACGCCGCCCGCCAGGGCGAGGGTGCAGTCACCGGACCGCAGCGACTGGGCGGCCAGGTGCAGGGCGACCAGGGAGGAGGAGCAGGCTGTGTCGACGGTGACGGCCGGTCCCTCCAGCCCGAGGGAGTAGGCGATCCGGCCGGACACCACACTGCCGGAGCCGCCGGTCAGCGCGTGACCTGCCAGGTTGCCGGACACGTCCTGGAGCCGCGGCAGGTAGTCCTGGGCCATGGCGCCCATGAACACCGCGGTGCTGCTGCGGCGCAGCTCTGCCGGGTCCTGGCCCGCGTTCTCCAGCGCCTCCCACACGGCCTCCAGGGCGAGCCGCTGCTGCGGGTCCATGGCGAGGGCCTCGCGCGGGCTGATCCGGAAGAAGCCCGCGTCGAAGTCCGCCGCGTCGTCCAGGAAGCCGCCGGCGGGAACGAAGTCGGCGCCCGCGTCGACCTGCCAGCCCCGGTCCTCGGGGAAGCCGGTGATCGCGTCGACCCCGTCGGCGACCAGTCGCCACAGGTCGTCGGGGGTGGCCACGCCGCCGGGCAGCCGGCAGCTCATGCCGACGATCGCGATCGGCTCGTCCGCGGCGGGGACGGTGACGGCCTCCGCAGCGGCCCGGTCCTCGCCCTGCCCGGAGAGCTGCTCGCGCATGTGCCGCACCACCGCGGCGGGGGTCGGGTGGTCGTAGGCGAGCGAGGCGGGCATCTGCAGACCGGTCGCGGTGTTGAGCCGGTCGCGCAACTGCACCGCGGTCACCGAGTCGAAGCCGAGTTCCTTGAAGGTGTTGTCCGTCCCGATCCGCGCGGTGTCGGCGTGCCCGAGCAGCACCGCCGCCTCTCCGCGTACCAGCGTCCACAGGTCCTGCTCGGACATCCCGTCGGCGGCGGGAGCGGCCTCGGGCGAAGCGGCGGCAGGCGCAGCGGCGGCGAGGGCCGGTCGCGCGGCGGGCGGCTCGACGGCGGCGCCGTCGACCCAGTAGGTCTCTCGCTGGAATGCGTAGGTCGGCAGCGGCACGCGCCGCGCGCCCGTGAACATGCCCCGCCAGTCCAGGTCGACGCCCCGGCTGTGCAACTCGGCCATGGACAGCAGCAGGCGCTGCGTCTCGTCCTGGTTGCGGCGCAGCGTGGGCTGCACGACGGCGGAGCCGGCCGTGGCCGCGATGTGCATCGTCAGCACCGGGTGCGGGCTGACCTCGACGAACACGCCGTATCCGTCGGCCTGAAGTGCCTGGACGGTGTCGGCGAAGCGCACGGGCTCGCGCAGGTTCCGGTACCAGTACTCGGCGTCCAGCGTGGCCGGGTCGACGCGTCCGGCGGCGACGGTGGAGTAGAACGCCACACCGGTGTCGGTGGTCGCTGCTCCCGCGACGCCGCTGAGCACCTCGTCCCGGATCGATTCCACGTGGTGGCTGTGGGAGGCGTAGTCGACGGGGACGATCCGGGCGCGAAGGTCCCTGGCCTGGCAGTCGGCGACGGCCGCGCGGACGGCCTCGGGGTCGCCGGAGATCACCACGGTGCCGGGCGAGTTGACCGCCGCGATCGAGACGCGGGACTGGTCGACCTGGTCGGCGGGCAGGTCCAGCACGGCCATCAGGCCCCGTCCGGACAGCTTCTCGGTGATGACCCGCGCGCGGGCGACGATCAGCCGCACGCCGTCGGTGAGGGAGAGGATGCCGGCCGCGGTCGCGGCGGCGATCTCGCCCTGGGAGTGGCCGATGACCGCGTCCGGCGCCAGGCCCGCGGAGCGCCACACCTCGGCGAGCGAGACCATGACCGCGAACAGCGCGGGCTGGACGACGTCCATCCTCTTCAGGGCGGTCTCGTCGCCGAGCACGTCCCGCAGCGTCCAGCCGGCGAACTCCCGGAGCAGGCGCTCGCACTCGTCCATGCGGGCGGCGAACACCTCGTTCGTCTCCCACAGGCCCTGGGCCATGCCGACCCAGTGCGCGCCCTGGCCGGAGAACACCCACACGACGCCGCCGCCCTCGGCCGCGGTGCCGGTGACGACCCGCGCCGACGGCCTGCCCTCGGCCAGCGCGGTCAGGCCGTCCAGCAGTTCCTCCCGGTCGGCGGCGAGCACGACGCCCCGGTTCTTCAGCGCGGAGCGGGTGGTCGTCGTGGAGAGGCCTACGTCCAGCGGGTTCAGACCGGCGTCGTCGCGCACCCAGTCGTGCAGCCGCCCGGCCTGGGCCCGCAGCGCTTGGGGGCTGCGCGCGGACACCATCACCGGGACCGGCTTGCCGGGCGCGGGCCCCGCGCTCGGCCGCGGCTCCGGCCGGGGCTCGGGGGCGGCGACGACGAGGTGGCAGTTGGTACCGCCGATCCCGAAGGAGCTGACACCGGCCAGCCGGGGGCCGTCGGGCCACGGCGCGGCGGCGGCGTTGACCCTCAGCTTCCACTGCTCCAGGGGGATGTCCGGGTTCGGGGTCTCGTAGTTGAGGCTGGCGGGCAGCAGACCGTGCCGCAGCGACAGGGCGACCTTGATCAGGCCCAGGACGCCTGCGGCCGCGTCGAGATGGCCGATGTTGGTCTTCACCGATCCGACCAGCAGCGGCTGCGCGGCGTCGCGGCCCTCGCCGAAGACCGCGCCCAGGGCGCTCGCCTCGACCGGGTCGCCCGCCCGGGTGCCGGTGCCGTGCAGCTCCACGTACCGCACCTGCGCGGGGGCCACCCCGGCGTCGCGGTACGCCTCGCGCAGCAGCGCGCTCTGTGCCTCGGCGTTGGGCACGGTCAGCGCGCCCGGCCCGTCGTGGTTGACGGCGCCACCGAGCAGCACGCAGTACACGTGATCGCCGTCGGCGACCGCGTCGGCCAGGCGCTTGAGCACGACCACGCCCGCACCCTCGCCGCGGACGAAACCGTTGGCGCGGGCGTCGAAGGTGTGGCTGCGGCAGTCCGGCGACAGTGCCCCGGAGCGGGCGAAGGCGATCGTGCTCTCCGGCACCAGATTCAGATGGACCCCGCCGGCCAGCGCCAGGCGCGCGGCTCCCGAGCGCAGGCTCTCACAGGCCATGTGCACGGCGACGAGGGAGGAGGACTGCACGGTGTCCACGGTCAGGCTCGGCCCGTGCAGGCCCAGTTGGTGCGAAATCCGGTTGGCGATCAGGCCCCGGCTCAGCCCGGCTATGGAGTGGTGGGACAGCGCGTCGGCGCCGTGCCGGTGCACCAGGGAGGCGTAGTCGTCACCGGTGGCTCCCAGGAACACCGCGGTGGCGCTGCCGCGCAGGCTCTCCGGAGGGAGGAAGGCGTCTTCCAGGGCCGCCCAGCTCAACTCGAGCACCATGCGCTGGCGCGGGTCCATCACCGCGGCCTCTCGCGGGGAGATGCCGAAGAAGCCCGCGTCGAAGTCACCGACGCCGTCGACGAAGCCGCCCTGCGGGTGGCGCGCCAGTTCGACGATGTCCGTGGGCCACCGGTCGGCAGGCGCGTCCGCTATCGCGTGCTCGCCCTCCCCCAGCAGCTTCCAGAAGGAACGCACGTCCTCGGCGCCCGGTACCCGGCACGACATTCCGATGACGGCGACGGCATTCTGACCCACACCGGTGAGCCCTTGCCCGCACTCGTTCACGCCCATAGAGCTCCAGCCCTTTCTACCGCTTCCGCCTGCACGATCCGCGAACGGCTCCCGCAGATACACGTTCGCGGCCCCGAATCCGGCGAATTTCCGACCAGCGCAAGAGCTTCGTTCGGCGTACTGCCGCCGTCGGCGACTCGTTCCAGGGTGGCTTCGAGGATGCGGTGCAGATCGTGCGCAGGCCGGCCGGAGCAGCCAGAAGCGGGGATCGTCGCACCTTTGCGCACGTGGGCCAGTGACTGGGCCGCTGCGGCAAGAACGACAGCGGGATCGTCAACGCGACCACGCTGCGGACCGGGGAGCGGAGCTGACTGCCCGGTGCACGCGGTGTCCTGCACCCCGGCCTCGGCCCGGCCAAGGGGGAACCGCGCAGGCCAGCCGGCTCGAGGACGAGCACGACGCCCGTCGACGAGGCCCGCGCACGGCCGCCGCCCGGGCAGCCCTTACAGCCCGCGCGGACCTGCGGGCCACAAGGGGGCGGCCTCCGCCCTCAACCCGTCGTCAACAGTGCCTCGCCGCTGCGCGGGCATGAGCCCGTGCGACTGACCGGAGGAGCGCAGCAGCCGTCCTTGAACGAGCTGTGGGACGAGCGCGTATCCGCGCCGGGGTCCGGCGTTGCCACGCCGGACCCCGGCCCTCATGCGGCCGTCCGCGTCTTCCAGGAGCGGCCGATCGCCTTGACCAAGGACGGCGTCACGAAGACGCGCCGGAAGGGAAGGATGAAGGGCATGTACACCTTCCCCAGCAGTCCCTTCTTCTTGACGAGCACGGCCATCTGCGCGTGATGCCGGCCGTCCCCGTCGTCCACCCAACCGATGTGCATCGCCGCGTGCACGGTCTTGTTGACGACCTCGGTCACCCACTCGTCGGAGGTCTGGTAGACCGACTTCAACGGCACCACCTTCATGTCCGGGCCGCGCGGCCCGTCGCGCAGGTCGTCCGGCAGCCGGTCCCGCAGGGAGGGGTTGCGCGGGCCGAGGCCGTGCTTCTCCTCGTCCCACTTGAGGACGGCTCCGAGTCTCCAGCGGATCGCGAACAGCAGCTTGTACATCGGCGACGGCTTGAAGTCGGCCCCGTCGCTGTCGAACTGCCGGACCAGGAGCGCCAGTCCGTCGGGTCCCCCAGGGGTGTCCAGGTCCCACACGTCCTCGACCTCGAAATCCTTGATGAACTCGTGGACCCTCCATGGCCGCTCGGTGAACGCGGTGTTCGGGAGCCTCATCCAAACCTCCATTTCTCGTGGAACGGACGCGCAGAAGCACACGTCATAAGTGCCCGCCGGTACGTGCGTCGCGAGCGGACCTGCGTCCCACCCGGGCTGCCCCGGAGCCGGGGCGCCGGGGCCTTGTTCCCGGCGGGTCGCAGGACCGTCCCCGCTGATTCGTGCGGGGACAGCCCGACGACGCCGCCAGGGTGCCTGGCCACGCGCGGCAGAACCAACCTACCCGGGGGTCTCTCCACTGCGGGGACGCACCCTTGACTCCCCGCGGCCGGCGCCCCGGCGCGACGGCCGCGCCTCAACTCATGAGCTCGGCCTTCACCTTGCGCGGGCGAAACACCATGCGGGCACCGTTCTTCGGAATGTTGACGACCGTGCGGCTGTGCGCGTACTCCGGTTTCGGGTCGGCGCGCTCGACGTCGCAGCTGGTCAGTATCTCGGTCAACGTGGCCTTCAACTCCACGAACGCGATCCGGTCGCCGAGGCACCGGGTGTGGCCACCGCCGAACGGGATCCAGGTGTGCGAGGCAGCCTTGACGCCGAGGAAGCGCTCCGGCCGGAACTCGTCGGGCTGCGGGTAGTTGTGCTCGTCCCGGTTGAGCAGGTAGGCGCTGGCCCACAGGCGGTCGCCGGACTCGTAGCGCACGCCGCCTATCTCGATCGGCTTGACCACCTCGCGGGGGACGATCTGCTGGATCGGCGGGCCGAGCCGCAGCACTTCGTGCACCACCGCCGTCAGGTACTCGTCGCCTGTCCCCTCCTCGATCTCCGCACGCAGGCGCTCGACCACGTCGGGGTGCCGGGTGAGGAACTCGAGCGCCCAGCAGATGGCGGCGGCGGTGGTCTCCGTGCCTGCCAGGAACTGGGTCATGATCTCGTCGCGCATCTCGATCCGGCTCGGAGTGGAGCCGTCCGCGTTGGTGATGCCCAGCATCACGCCCAGCAGGTCGTCACCGGACTTGCCGGACCGTGCGCGCTCCTCGATGGCCGCGTCCAGCATCCGGTAGACCCGCTCGCGGCGGGTCAGGAACTCGTTGACACCGTTGGGCCGGAGCAGCCGCAGCAGCTTCACCCTCCAGGACGGCATCCGGTGGAACATCGTCATCGACGCGGGGCGGGAGTTGAAGTCCAGCATCTTCATCACCTCCTCCAACATCTCGTCCTCGCAGGACGGACGGTGCTCGCCGAAGAGGACCTCGAGGATCACCTTGGTGGTGTAGCGGTGCGCGTAGGGGTGGACCGACACGACCTGGTTGCGCGGCAAGGACGCGACGGTCTCCTTGGCCAGCTGGACAACCGCCTGCTCGATGCGCTTCAGCGCGTCGCCCCGGAAGCTCGGCATGACGCTGCGCCGCCGGGCGGTGTGCGCGTCCTCGTCCAGCCAGGCGAGGCCGTTCTGGCCGGTCCACTTCTCGATCGGGCCGTTGCTGGAACCGGTGTGCAGGACATCCCGGGGCGCGAGGAACATCTGCTTCACGTCATCCGGCGCCGAGATCACGTGGATGCGGATACCGGGGATGATCGTCACGCGGAACCGGCTGCCGTACTTGGCGCGGCAGCTCTTCAGGAAGGGCTCCGGGCGGGCCCATATGCTCAGCACCTGCCGCAGCCGCGCCATCTCGACCACGGGCAGCGAGGAGGACGGAACGACCGTCTGCGGGGCGGGCGCGGAGTGGTCGATCGGGCACTTGCCCCCGGACGCGACCGACGCGTCGTGAGAGTTGCTGGAGTGGTCCATTTTTCTTGCTTCCTTATCTCGTTGCCGCTTGGGTCACGTGCTGTGGCTTGCTGTGTCCGCCCGTACCTGACGGGTCCTGCCGTCTCACCGGGCCGACCGCGAACAGGGCGAGCCCGCTGGCGAGGCCGGCGCCGGCCATGATCATGAACGCGGTGCGGTAGGAGGAGAGGTCCGGGGCGCCGGAGAGCACGGCCGCGACCACGGCGACGCCGAGCGCCATGCCGATCTGGCGGGACATGGACGCCATGGCGGTGCCGGTGGCGGCGCGCTCCGGTGGCAGGGACAACGTCGCCGCCGCGGCCAGGGCGGGCAGGATGACGCCGAAGCCGATGCCGCCGATGATCGATCCGGGCAGGAAGTGGGCGCCGAAGTCCGGCGTGCCGTCCAGCGCGAACATCCACCAGATGCCGCCCGCCGCGAAGGCGGCGCCGCCGGCCAGCCCGACCAGGTGCACACCGTAGCGGACGGCCAGGATGCCGCTGGGCACGGCGAACAGGGCGGCCGCCACCGGGCCCGGCGCGATCTCCAGGGCGCCCCGCAAGGTCGAGTGCTTCCAGACCTGGGTCAGGAACAGGATCGTGGACATGGCCATCGCGCCGACGCCCATGAAGAAGAAACCGGTCGCGACGTTGCCGAGGGCCACGGTCCTGACCCTGAGAAGGGCGGGTTCGATGACCGGCGCGGGGTGTCGCCGAGCACGGCGCACGGAGTAGACGAGGCCGATCACGCCGACCACCGACAGGCCGATGACCTGGGCGCTGCCCCATCCCCAGGCCTGCCCCTGGGAGATCGTCGCGACGATCGCGGCGACGGACGCAGCGAGCACCGCGATGCCGAGCAGGTCCGGTACCGGACCGTCCTCGGTGGCGGACCTGTGCAACGACCACCCGCCGATCAGCAGCGCCGCTGCCCCGAGGGGCAGGTTGACCACGAAGACCCAGCGCCAGTCGATCTCAGCGAGCAGGCCGCCCAGCGGCAGCGCGGCGGCGGAGCCGACACCGCCGACCGCGGTCCACAGCCCGACGGCGATTCCGCGCCGCTCCGGGGCGAAGAGCCCGAGCAGCAGGCCCAGGGAACTGGGCGCCATCAACGCGGCGCCTACGCCCTGAAGCGCCCGGAAGGCCACGAGCACCTCCAGGGACGGCGCCGCCGCGCACACGGCCGACACAGCGGTGAACAGCCCCAGGCCGAGCAGGAAGATCCGCTTGCGCCCGGACCGGTCGGCCCAGCGGCCGCTGGGCAGCAGGAGCGCGGCGAAGGTGATCGCGTAGGCGCTCATCACCCAGGACAGGCCGGTCAGGCTCGCCGTGGGGAAGGACTCCAGCATGCTCGGGAAGGCGATGTTCACGATCAGCATGTCCACCGCGGATATGAACACCCCGATGAGGATGACCGTGATGGACATGCCCCGGCGAAGCCCGCTGCTGGTCTCTTCTCGCTCCACCCTTCGATGGCGTCCGAGAAGCCTGCCACCGTCACTCATTCCCCTATCCACCCTTCGATCGCGTCGGCAGTGGCCGCGGCGGCGGTCTCGATCAGGCCGAAGTGGTCCGCGGCGACCTCGACGTGGTCGTCCGTGGCCTCCCATCGCGGGCCGTCCGGCACCGCTTCACCGCCGAGCGGCTCGGCCGCCCGGATCATCAGGGTCCTGGCGGAGATCGGTTCCGGCCGCAGACCGGTGAACAGGCGCAGGTAGGCGCCCATGGACAGCCAGCTCACGTCGTCGATGGAGACCGCGCGCCGCTCCTGCGTGAGGATCGCCGCCAGCAGGGCGGCGAACGCGCGGCCGACCTCGTCCTCGTCGCCGTCGAGCGCCAACGTGTCGATCATGACGACGCCGGCGAGCGCGGCGCCGGAGGACTCGAGGCGTTCGGCCAGCGAGTGCGCCACGACACCGCCCATGGAGTAGCCGACCAGGATGAACGGGGCGTCGCCGACGGCCGCGCGGATCGCACCGTCCAGGACCTCCGCGGCCACCTCCCGGGACTGCGGGGAGAGTTCGGTCCCGAATCCCGGCAGGGAGCAGACGTGCACGTCCCGAACTCCTTCGAAGCGGTCGGCCAGGCGCATGAACTGTTCCTGGCCGGAGCCGACCACGTATACGTAGGACGGCACGCAGACGATCTTCACCCGGCCCGGCCCGGAGGCGAGTTGTGCGAGGCGCCCGTCGGTGTCGGGCAGCTCGGCGGCCGACGAGAACACCGGCCTGTCGCCTGCGGCGTCCACCAGCTGCCGCAACGCCTCCGGCATGGTCCCCCTCTCGGCTGCGCGCCGAAGCCGCGGGCTGATCGTCTCCCCGGCAGGCTCCGGCGCCCCGGCGTCCGGCGTTCCCGAGCCGACCTGCTTGAGCAGTTGCCGGGCGATCTCCGCCGGGGTGGGGTGCTCGAAGACGAACGAGACGGGCAGGCGCAGGCCGGTGGCCTGCGAGAGCCGGTTGCGCAGCCCCACCGCGCTCATCGAGTCCATGCCGAGTTCCTTGAGCCTGCGTTCGACTTCGATCCGGTCGTCGGCGTTGTGGCCGAGCACGGCCGCGACGTGCGCCTTGACCAGGTCGAGCACGACCCGCTCGCGGTCCGCGTCGGGGACTCCTGTCAGCCGCTGCGCCAGCGACCCTCCGTCCGCCTCACGCTTGGCGGGCAGGCGGACCAGGCCGCGCAGCAGCGCCGGGAGGGTCCGCTCCCGGGCCTGCGACCGCAGGGCCACCAGGTCCAGCTGCACCGGCGCCAGCAGCGCGGTGTCCACGGTGAGGGCCTGGTCGAACAGCGCCAGTTGGCGCTCGATCGACAGCTCGGCGGTCCCCGGGGAGGCATCGGCGCCTGCCCACGGACCCCATGCCAGCGCGGTGCCCGCGAGCCCGGCCGCGCGGCGCCGCCGTACCAGTGCTTCCCCGGCCGCGTCGCCCGCCGGGTCCTCCGCCCGGCCGCCACCGAGGGAGGCGAACGAGGAGAACACCACGAAGGCGGAGAGGCCGGCCCGCTCGGTCAGCGTGTGCAGCCGCCAGGCCAGCTCCATTCCGCCGGGCTCACCTCCGGTGTGGACGACCGCGGTGAGCGGCCGCTCCAGGGACTCGACCACTGCGGCCAGCCGGTCGGGGGCGGGCGCCTCGACGCGCGCTCGGGCACCGAGCCCCTCCAGCTCCGCGACCAGTCCGTCCGCGGCGGCGCCGGGCTTGCCGAGCAGCAGCAGGTTCCGGACGCCGTGGTGGGCGGCCAGGTGCTTGGCCAGCGATGCACCCGGAGGGGTCACACCACCGGTGATCAGCACGGTCCCGTCCGGGTCCGAGATCATCGGCCGATCGGCGGACCCGACCGGGACGAGAGCCAGCCGCGGCGCCAGGACCTGCCCGGGGCGCACGGCGAGCTGCGGCTCGTCGAGACCGAGCAGCGCGCCCCACTCCAGCTCGCTGTCCCCTTCCACGTCCACGACGAGGAACCGGCCCGGGTGCTCGGACTGCGCGGACCGCAGCACGCCCCACACCGCCGCCTGCGCCGGGTCGGGGACCTCCTCGTCCCGGACCGCCACCGCACGTCGCGTCGCCACGACCAGCACGGCCTCACCGGACCACCCGTGGTCCATCCAGCGCCGCACCAGGGCCGAGGCCTCGCCGGCCGCGCCACGCACCGCCGAGAGGTCGTCCCCGGCGGGGGTGTCGATCACCGTGAGCACGGCCTGCGGGGCTGCCGCCCCACCGTCCACGGCCCGTTCGAGGTCGGCCAGGTCGGCGTACCTGTCAGCCCCTCCCCCGACGGCCCCACCCAGCGCGGCCAGCCGCACCGGCGTGGCAGCGCCGACCGGAACCGGAACCCAGTCCACGCGGTACAGCGAGCTCTGGCCGCGGCGCAGCTCCTCGAGGTGGGCGGGATCGACCTCGTGGAAGGCGACGCGGTCCACGCCGAGCACGAGGGCGCCGTCCTCGCCGAAGACGTCCAACCGCAGCGTGTCGCCGTCGCAGGTGACACGCGCGCGGCCCCGGGCGGCGCCGGTCGCGGCCAGCCGCACCCCGGACCAGGAGACCGGCAGCTTCGGCGAGCCCTGCTCGGCGAAGCCCAACTGCCCGCAGTGCAGCGCGGACTCGAACAGGGCCGGGTGGATGCCGAAGTCCGCGGCGCCGATGTCCTCGGGCAGCGCGAGCTCGGCGTACACCTCGCTTCCGGAGCGCCATGCTGCCCGCACACCGTGCAGCGCCGGGCCGCAGTCGAGGCCGAGGTCGGCCAGCGCGGCGTACAGCCCGTCCACCGGCACCGGCTCGGCGCCGGCGGGCGGCCACTCACCCGCCCAGCCCGCGGCGGGCTCGGCGTCCGGCGTCAGCCAGCCGGTGCAGTGGCGGGTCGCTTCGGCGTGCTGGTCACCGTCCGGGCGGGAGTGGACCGCCACCGGGCGGCGGCCGTCCTCTCCGGGAGCGCCCACGATCGCCTGGATCTGCAGCGCCGCGCCGTCGGGCAGCAGCAGCGGCGCCTCGAACATCATCTCGTCGAGCAGCGGCGTCCCGACACCGCGGCCGGCGGCCAGCGCCAGCTCGACCAGCGTCGTGTTGGGCGCGACCGGGAGGCCGAAGGCGGCGTGGTCGCGGAGCCAGGGCTGCGACTCATGGGACAGGCGGCCGGTGAGCACCCACTCGTCCCGGTCGGCGAGCTGCATGCCCGCCGTCAGGACCGGGTGCTCGACGCGGCCGAGTCCGGAGACGGTCGGGTCGCCCGCGACCGGGCGTGCGCTCGGCCAGTACCGCTTGCGCTGGAAGGCGTAGGTGGGCAGTGGGACCTGCTGGGCGCCGGAGTCGGCGAAGCAGGCGGCCCAGTCGACCTTCACCCCGGCCACGTGCGCCTCGGCGAGGGACAGCAGGAACCGCTTCATGCCGCCCTGCTGTCGCTGCAGCGAGCCGACCACGCCGACCCGTCCCGCGCCGGCGGCGGCGGTCTCCTCCATCGCCACGCCCAGCACCGGGTGCGGGGACATTTCCAGGAAGCAGCCTGCGCCGCCCTCGACCAGCGCGCGGATCGCGGGCTCGAAGCCGACCGGGTTGCGCAGGTTGGCGTACCAGTACCCGGCGTCCATGGTCGCTGTGTCGACGAACGCGCCGAGCGCCGTGGAGTACAGCGGGACGTTCCCGCTGCGCGGCTCGACCGGGGCGATCGCCTCCAGCATCTCGGCGCGGGCCACCTCCACGTGCGGCGAGTGGGAGGCGAAGGTGGCCGGAATCCGCTTGGCCCGGATCTCCTCGCGTTCGCAGTGCTCCACCAGCGCATCGATCGAGTCCTGGTCGCCGGCGACGACAACCGCCGCCGGGCCGTTCACGGCCGCCACGGACACATGGTCCCCGTACGGCGCGATCAGCTGCTCGACCTGCTCGGCCGGCAGGGCGAGCGACGCCAGGCAGCCGCTGCCCATGAGTCGGTCGCGGGCGATCCGGCTGCGCACCGCGATGATCCGGGCGGCATCCCGCAACGACAACCCACCGGCCACGTACGCCGCGGCGATCTCGCCCTGCGAGTGGCCCACGACCGCGGACGGCTCGACACCGTAGGAGCGCCACAGCGCCGCCAGGCTCACCATCATCGCGAACAGCGCGGGCTGCACCACATCGACCCGCTCCAGCGACGGCGCACCCGGAGCACCGCGCAGCACGTCCTCCAAACTCCAGTCCACGAACTCCGCCAACGCCTCACCACAGGCGGCGATCTCCGCAGCGAACACCGGCGACGCATCCAGCAACTCCACCGCCATGCCCTCCCACTGCGCACCCTGACCCGGGAACACGAACACCGGCCTGACGGTGGTGGAAAGACGGCCGGAGGCCGTCTGCTCGGTCACGTCGCCGACGGCGAACGCGGCCAGCTCTGCGGCCAGCTCGTCCCGGTCGGCGGCCACAAGCACCGCGTGGTGGTCCAGCGACGCCCGCGTGGTCAGCTGGGAGTACCCGAGGTCGAGCACCGAGAGCCCGGGGTTTTCCAGCAGGTGCCGCCGCAGGCGCTCGGCCTGGGCGCGCACCGCCACCTCGGTGCGCGCGGAGAGCAGCACCGGCGTCGCGGGAGCCGGAGCCACGGTCCCGGAGCCGTCGGCCGGGGTCTCGGCCGGCGCCTCCTCGACGATGATGTGCGCGTTGGTGCCGCTCACCCCGAACGACGACACGCCCGCCCGGCGGGGACGTCCGTCGACCGGCCACTCCCTGGCCTCGGTGAGCAGCTCGACCTCGCCCGACTGCCAGTCGATGTGCGGGGACGGCGTGTCCACGTGGAGGGTCTTCGGCAGCACCCCGTGCCGCATCGCCATCACCATCTTGATGACGCCGGCGACGCCGGCGGCACCCGAGGTGTGGCCGATGTTCGACTTGATCGATCCCAGCCACAGCGGGTCGCCGTCACGCTCACGGCCGTACGTCGCGAGCACGGCCTGCGCCTCGATCGGGTCACCGAGGACGGTGCCGGTGCCGTGGCCCTCGACCGCGTCCACATCGGCCGGCGACAGTCCGGCATTGGCCAGCGCCTGCCGGATCACCCGCTCCTGCGCCGGACCGCTGGGCGCCGTCAGGCCGTTGCTCGCGCCGTCCTGGTTGATCGCCGTGCCCCGGATCAGGCCCAGGATGCGCCGCCCGTTGCGCTTGGCGTCGGACAACCGCTCAAGCACCACCAGGCCCAGACCGTCGGAGAAGCCCGTCCCGTCGGCGGACGCCGCGTAGGCGCGGCAGCGGCCGTCCGGTGAGTTCGCCCCTTGTCGGCTGAACTCGGTCATCGTGATCGGCGTCGTCATGAACGTCACGCCGCCTGCCAGGGCGAGCGAGCACTCGCCGCTTCGCAGCGCCTGCGCCGCGAGGTGCAGCGCGACCCCGGAGGACGAGCAGGCCGTCTCCACCGACACGGCAGGGCCCTCCAGGCCCAGGGTGTAGGCGATACGGCCGGAGGCGACGCTGGACATGGTGCCGGTGACGCGGTAGCCCTCGTACTCGCTGGGCACGAGGATCCCGTAGTCGGAGCCGGTGATGCCGACGAAGACGCCGGCGTCGCTGCCCCGCAGGGACGTCGGGTCGATCCCGGCGTGCTCCAGGGTCTCCCAGGAGGTCTCGAGCAGCAGGCGCTGCTGGGGGTCCATGGCCACGGCCTCGCGCGGGCTGATGCCGAAGAACTCGGCGTCGAAGTCGCCCATGCCTGTGATGAAGCCGCCGCCCCGCGCGTAGGTCGTGCCGACCTGCTCGCGGTCCGGGCTGTAGAGCCGCTCCAGGTCCCAGCCGCGGTCGGCGGGCATGGGGCCGATCACGTCGCCGCCGTCGGCCACGAGCTTCCACAGGTCTTCCGCGGATGTGATGCCGCCGGGGTAGCGGCACCCGATGCCGACGATCGCCAGCGGCTCGTCCACCGCCCCGCGCCTCTTCTGCGCGGACGGGACGGCGGCGTCCGCCGTGCCGTCGACCTGCGAGAGCAGCAGCCGCGCGACGGCCATCGGAGTGGGGTGGTCGAACACGACGGTGGCGGGCAGCGGCACGCCGGTGCCCTGCGAGAGCCGGTTGCGCAGTTCGACCGCGCTGACGGAGTCGAAGCCGAGCTCCTTGAAGGCGCGCTCGCTGTCCACCTCGTCGGCGGAGGCGTGGCCGAGCACGGACGCGACCTGCGCTCGCACCAGTTCCAGCACCACGTGCTCCCGCTCGGCCTCCGGCACCTCGGCCAGGCGCCGCGCCAGGGTGCCGCCGGACGCCGCGCGCCGGGCGGGCACCCGCACGAGTCCGCGCAGCACGGCGGGCAGCAGTCCGGCCCGGGCCTGCTCCCGCAGGACCGCCGGATCCAGCTCGACCGGGGCCAGCAGCGGCTCGTCGGCGGCGACCCCGCGGTCGAAGAGATCGAGTCCGAGCTCGGTGGGCAGCGGAAGGATTCCGGCCTGGGCGACGAGGGCGAGGTCGGCCGAGCCGAGTTCGGTGGTGCCGCGGCCGTCGGCCCAGAAGCCCCAGGCGAGCGCGGTGCCGGGGAGCCCGGCCGAGCGGCGGCTGCTCGCCAGCGCCGCCAGGGCCGCGTCCGCCGCGGAGGTGGCCGCCTGGCCCGGGATGCCGACCAGCCCCCCGAAGGAGGAGAACAGCACGAACGCGGAGAGGTCCGCACCCGCGGTCAGCTCGTGCAGATGCCAGGCCGCGTCCACCGTGGCCCGCAGCACCGTGTCCAGCCGCTCGTCGGAAAGGGTCTCGATCAGACCCGCGTCCGGCACGCCCGCAGCGTGGACGACCGCGGTCAGGGGGTGCTCCAGGGAGCCGAGCAGCGCGGCCAGTTGGTCCCGGTCCGTGACGTCGCACGGCGCGACGCGCACCTGCGCGCCGAGGGACTCCAGCTCGGCGGAAAGCTCGTCGGCCTGGCCTCCCGGGGCGGCCAGCACCAGGTGGCGGGCGCCGTGGCGCTTGACGAGGTGCTCGGCGAACCGGGCTCCGAAGCCACCGGTGATCAGCACGGTGCCGTCAAGGTCAACGGGCTTGTGCCGGTCCGCCGAACCGCCCGGCACCCGGGCCAGCCGGGGAGCGAGAACCCTGCCGTCGCGCACGGCGAGCTGTGGCTCGTCGAGACCGATCAGCGCACCCCACTCCCGCTCCTCGTCCCCGTCCGCGTCCACGATCAGGAAGCGGCCGGGGTGCTCGGACTGCGCGGCCCGCACGACGCCCCACACCGCGGCCTGCGCCGCGTCGGGAACCTCGTCCCCGACCGCCACCGCTCCGCGCGTGACCACGATCAGCGTGGCCCCGTCCAGCGACCCGCCGGCAAGCCATCGCCGCACCAGCGACACGGCCTGCCCGGCGGCGTCACGCACCGCCGAGGGCGTCTCCCCGGCGGGAGTGTCGATCACGGCCACAACCGCCTGCGGGACAGCCGCGCCCTCCGCGACCGCCAGCTCGAGCGCGGCCGGATCGGGGTGGCGATCGGCCACACCGGCGACCTCGCCCAGCGCGGCCGTCCGCACCGGCTTGGCCGCGCCGACCTTGACGGGAACCCAGTCCAGGCGGAACAGCGAGTTCTGCCCGCGGCGCATCTGCCCGAACCGGGCGGGGTCGGCGGCCCGCACCGCGACCCGGTCGACGTGCGCCACGGGCGTGCCTTCGGCGTCGAAGACGTCGAGCCTCAGTACGCCCTCGCCGACTGCGGCGATACGCGCCCGCGCCCGGGAGACCTTGTCACCCGCCAGCCGCACACCCGCCCAGGACTCCGCCGACGGTGCCGCGTCGGCGGCGGATCGGTGGGCGGTGTGCAGAGCAGTTTCCAGCAGAGCCGGGTGGATCGCGAAACCGCCGGGCTCGGTTCCCTCGGGCAGGGCGAGTTCGGCGTACACCTCGCCACCGAGGGTCCACGCCGACTGCGCACACTGCAGCATCGGGCCGCAGTCGAGGCCGAGTTCGGCCAGTGAGGCGTACAGGGCGTCCACCGACACCGGCTCGGCGCCGGCGGGCGGCCACTCGAGTGGCCGGGCGGACAGCGGCTCCGCACCGGGGGCGATCCGGCCGCGTGCGTGGCAGACGGCCTCTGCGGACTGCTCCTCGCCGGTGTCCGGCCGCGAGTAGACCGCCACCTCACGGCGGCCTTCGGCGTCGGCCTGGCCGAGCGTGACCTGGACCCGTGCGCCGGCGTCTTCGGCCAGGACCAGCGGGGCGTCGAGATTCAGCTCCTCGATCAGATCGCAGCCCACGTGGCGGCCCGCGGACAGGACCAGCTCCACCAGCGCGGAGCCGGGGAGGGCGACCGTGCCGAACAGCGCGTGGTCGCGGGTCCACGGCTGCCCCTGGTGGGACACGCGGCCGGTCAAGACCCACTCGTCACGGTCGCCGACCTGCACGGCGGCGGCGAGGACGGGATGCTCGACCCGGCCGAGGCCGACCGCGGAGGCGTCGGCAAGACCGGTGGCGTCCAGCCAGTAGCGCTTGTGCTGGAAGGCGTAGACGGGCAGGGCGACCTGCTGGGCGCCGGAGTCCGCGAAACAGGCGGCCCAGTCGACCTTCACACCGGCGGCGTGTGCCTGGCCGAGCGAGAGCATGAAGCGGGCCGGTCCGCCCTCGTCGCGGCGCAGGGAGCCGACCACTCCGATCCGGTTGCCCGGGCCATGGGCGGCGGTGATCTCCTCCACGGCCATGGCGAGCACCGGGTGGGGGGACATCTCCAGGAAGCACCCGGCACCGTTGTCGATGAGGGCGCGGACGGCGGGTTCGAAACCGACCTGGGCGCGCAGGTTCCGGTACCAGTAGCCGGCGTCCATCGTGGCGGTGTCGATGAAACCGCCCGTGACCGTGGAGTAGAACCGGACCCGCCCGCTCGCGGGCTTCACGGGGGCAAGGGCCTCCAGCAGATCGGCCTCGATGGCCTCCACCTGCGTCGAGTGCGATGCGTAGTCCACGTTGACCCGGCGGGCCCGGATCCCGTCGCGTTCGCATGCGGCCAGCACCTCGTCCAGCGCCTGCGGCTCACCGGCGACCACGACCGCCGCCGGACCGTTCACCGCCGCCACCGACACCCGGCCCGCGTACGGAGCGAGCAACTCCTCCACCCGCTCGACCGGCAGCGCCACCGACATCATGCCGCCCAGACCCGCGAGGCGGTCGCGGACCAACTGGCTGCGCAGCGCCACGATCCGGGCGGCATCCCGCAACGACAACCCACCGGCCACATACGCCGCGGCGATCTCACCCTGCGAGTGGCCCACGACCGCGGACGGCTCGACACCGTAGGAGCGCCACAGCGCCGCCAGGCTCACCATCATCGCGAACAGCGCGGGCTGCACCACATCGACCCGCTCCAGCGACGGCGCACCCGACGCGCCCCGCAGCACGTCCTCCAAACTCCAGTCCACGAACTCCGCCAACGCCTCACCACACGCGGCGATCTCCGCAGCGAACACCGGCGAAGCATCCAGCAACTCCACCGCCATGCCCACCCACTGCGCACCCTGACCCGGGAACACGAACACCGGCTTGGCGCCGGGCGCGGCGCGGCCCTCGACGACGACGGGCGACGGCTCACCGGCGGACAGGGCGGCCAGCCCGGACAGCAACTGGTCGCGGTCGACAGCGGCCACGACAGCACGGTGCTCCAGGTGGGCCCGGGTGGTGGCCGCGGAGAAGCCGAGGTCGACCAGGGACAGGTCGCCTCGCGCCAGCGCGTACGTGCGGAGCCGGTCGGCCTGGGCACGCATCGCGGCAGCGGTCCTGCCGGACACCGTCACCGGGACGGCGGGCATCGCACGCGGCGCGGAGGCGCTGTCGGCGGGCTCCTCGGCGGGGGCCTCCTCCAGGATGATGTGCGCGTTGGTGCCGCTCACGCCGAACGACGACACTGCGGCGCGACGGGGCCTCTCCCCGGCAGGCCAACTCCGTGCGTCCGTGAGCAGCTTGACGTCGCCGGCGTCCCAGTCGATGTGCGGCGACGGCTCGTCCACGTGCAGGGTCTGCGGCAGCACCCCGTGCCGCATCGCCATCACCATCTTGATCACACCCGCGACGCCTGCGGCGAGCGAGGTGTGGCCGATGTTCGACTTGATCGACCCCAGCCACAGCGGGTCGCCATCACGCTCACGGCCGTACGTGGCCAGCAGCGCGTGGGCCTCGATCGGGTCACCCAGCTTCGTACCCGTCCCGTGGCCCTCGACCGCGTCCACGTCCGACGGTGTCAGCCCGGCGTTGGCCAGCGCCTGCCGGATCACCCGCTCCTGGGAGGGGCCGTTGGGCGCGGTCATTCCGTTGCTGGCACCGTCCTGGTTGACCGCCGTACCCCGGATGAGTCCGAGGATCCGGCGTCCGTTGCGCTTGGCGTCGGACAACCGCTCCAGCACCACGAGGCCGAGACCGTCGGAGAAGCCCGTCCCGTCGGCGGACGCCGCGTAGGCACGGCAGCGGCCGTCCGGGGACACCGCCTGCTGGCGGCTGAACTCCGCCAGGAGGAACGGACCGGACATGACGGTCACTCCACCGACGAGCGCCATGGAGCACTCGCCCGCGCGCAGGGCCTGCGTGGCCATGTGCAGGGCGACCGCGGACGAGGAGCACGCGGTGTCGACGGACACCGCGGGGCCCTCCAGGCCGAGCACGTAGGAGATGCGGCCGGAGGACACACTGGCCGCCCCGCCGGTCAGCTGGAAACCCTCGATGTGCGGCAGGCTGCCTGCCGGCACCGTGCAGTAGTCGCTGGTGCCGACGCCGCAGAAGACGCCGGTGTCGCTGCCGCGCAGCGAGGTCGGGTCGATGCCCGCGTGCTCGAACGCCTCCCACGACGCCTCCAGCAGCAGACGCTGCTGCGGGTCCATGGCAAGGGCCTCGCGGGGGCTGATGCCGAAGAACTCGGCGTCGAACTCGGCGATCTTGTCGAGGAAGCCGCCGCCGCTGGTGGACACGGCGCCGGGCCGCGTCATGCTCGGGTCGTAGATGCGTTCCGGGTCCCAGCCCCGGTCGGCGGGCAGCCCGCCGATGGCGTCGCGCCCCGACGCGACGAGTTCCCACAGCTCCTCGGGGGAGGTGACGCCGCCGGGGTAGCGGCAGCTCATGCCGACGATCGCCAACGGCTCGCCGGCCTGCGCGAGCAGCCGCTTGTTGAGCTGGCGGAGCCTGTCGGTCTCTTTCAGGGATTTCCGGAGCGCCTCGATGAGCTGCTTCTGATCGGTGGCCATGTCTATTCCTTCGTCTCCGAGCTCATTGCGGCAGCGGCGTTCTGGGCCGGCGTCATGCCAGGTCCTCCTGAGCCATCCGGATCAGGGTTTCGGCGTCCATGTCGTCGATCGACGCGCTGTCCCCGTCCTCGGGTGCCGCCTCCGGCAGGTCGTTGTCGGCGAGTTCGCGCAGGGTGTCGAGCAGCCCGGCCCTGCGCAGCCGGTCGAGGGGGATCGATGTCAGCAGGGCGCGGATCTCGTCCTGTTCGGACCGCGGTCGGGCTGCGGAGTCGGGAACGATCTCCGGCAGCAGATGGCGGGCGATGGCCGCCGGGCTGGGGTGGTCGAAGACGACGGTGGCGGGCAGGCGTACGCCGGTTGCCTGGGTGAGCCGGTTGCGCAGTTCGACGGCGCTCAGGGAGTCGAAGCCGAGTTCCTTGAACGCCCGCTCGGGGTCGACGGAGGCCGCCGAGGCATGGCCGAGCACGGACGCCACCTGAGCCTGCACCAGGTCGAGCACGATCCGCTCCCGGTCCGCCTCCGGCACCCCGGCCAGCCGCTGAGCCAGCGCCGCCGCGCCCGCGTCGACCGCTCGGGCCGGGGTGCGGACCAGCCCGCGCAGCAGCGGCGGGAGCATCCCTGCCCTGGCCTGGGCACGCAGGGCGGCCGTCTCCAGCAGGACCGGAGCCACCACGGCCGCGTCCACGTCCAGGGATCGGTCGAAGAGGTCCAGGCCGGTGTCCGCAGTGAGCGCGCTCATGCCCATCCGCTCCAGGCGGGCCAGCTCGGCCTCACCCAACTGCGCCGCCATACCGGCTGCTTCGGACCACAGACCCCAGGCCAGCGAGGTCGCCGGCAGCCCCGCGGCCCGGCGGGACACGGCCAGCGCGTCGAGAGCCGCGTTCGCCGCGGCGTAGTTCGCCTGACCGGGGCTGCCCATCAGCGACGCCACGGACGAGAACAACACGAAGGCCGACAGGTCGGCGTCTGCGGTCAGCTCGTGCAGGTGCCACGCCGCGTCAAGCTTGGGCCGCATGACCCGCTCGACGTGCCCGGGCGTCAATGATTCGATCACGCCGTCGTCGAGAACACCGGCCGTGTGCACCACCGCGGTGACCGGACGATCGAGGGAGCCGAGCGCGGCGGCCAGCTGCTCCCGGTCCGAGACGTCGCACGCGACGACCCGGGCCTCACACCCCTGAGCCTCCAGCTCGGCGACCAACTCTGCGGCGCCTTCGGCCTCCAGGCCACGCCGGCTGAGCAGCAACAGGTCGCGCACCCCGTGTGCGGTCGCGAGATGGCGGGCGAACAGCGCGCCCAGACCACCCGTGCCACCGGTGACCACCACCGTGCCCTCCGGGCCCAGGGGCGCCGGAACGGTCAGCACGACCTTGCCGACGTTGAGGCCCTCCCGCAGGTGTCGCAGCGCCTCGCGGCCCTGTCGCACGTCCCAGGTCCGGATCGGCGCGAACTGGAGCACGCCCTGCCGGAACAGGGCCAGGATCTCCTGCAGCAGCTCTCCGAGCCGCTGCGGTCCGGCCTGCCACAGGTCGAACGCGTCGTACGCAACGCCCGGCCGCTCCGCCGCGATCGTCTCCGCGTCCCGGATGTCGGCCTTGCCCATTTCCACGAACCGGCCGCCGCGCGGCAGCAGGTCCAGCGAGGCGTCGACGAACTCGCCCGCCAGGGAGTTCAGCACCACGTCCACCCCGGCGCCGCCGGTGACGTCCAGAAAAGCGTCCCGGAATCCGGGTTCCCGAGAGGAGGCGATGTGGTCCCCCGCGACACCCGAGGTCCGCACGACGTCCCATTTGGACGGACCGGCCGTGGCGAACACCTCCGCGCCGAGGTGCCGCGCGATCTGCACGGCCGCCGTGCCCACGCCACCGGCGGCGGCATGCACCAGCACCCGCTCCCCCGCGCGCAGCCCGGCCAGGTCCACCAGGCCGTAGTAGGCGGTCGCGTAGGCCACCGGTACGGACGCCGCCTGGGTGAACGACCACTCCTCCGGCATCCGGGCGACCAGACCACGGTGGGCGACGGCCACCGGACCGAAGGACTCCATCACGATTCCGAAGACCCGGTCGCCGGGGGCGAATTCGGTGACGTCGGAGCCGGTCTCCAGCACCACACCGGCCGCCTCGGCGCCCAGGGGCACGTCATCGGGGTACAGGCCGAGTGCGATCAGTACGTCGCGGAAGTTCACCCCCGCCGCGCGGACCCCGATGCGCACCTCGTCGGCGGCGAGCGGACGACGGGCGCCGGAGGGGGCGATCTCCACGTCCTCGAGGGAGCCCTTGCGCGTGATGGACAGGTGCCACGCGTCGTCGGTGGGTGCGGCGGCCGCGCTCAGGCGCGGCGCGAACACCTGCCCCCGGCGCACGGCGAGCTGCGGTTCGTCCGCGTCGAGCAGCGCACCCCAGTCCGGCTCGTCGCCGTCGGGGTCGGTGCCCTCGGGGCCGGTGCCGGCGACGAGGTCGGTGTCGAGGTCGACCAGGACGAACCGGCCGGGGTGCTCGGACTGGGCGCTGCGCAGCAGGCCCCAGACGGCGGCCTGGGCAATGTCGGGCGTCTCGCCGTCGACGGCGACCGCACGCCGGGTCACCACGACCATCCGGGCTTCGCCCAGCCACTCACTGGCCAGCCACCGCTGCACCAAGGCCAGCGCGTCGGCGGCAGCGGTCCGGGCCGTCCCGGCCACTTCTCCGTCCGGGGTGTCGATGGAGGCCAGTACCGCCTCGGGCGCAGTCGCACCGTCGGCCAGGGACTTCTCCAGGGCGGCGAGGTCCGGGAACCGCTCGCCCGCGGCGGCCGGCGCGCCCAGCACCGCGCATCGGACGGGTTGTCCCGTACCGACCTCCATCGGGACCCAGTCGAGCTGGTAGACCGACTGCCGACCGCTGCGCCGCAGCCTTTCCAGCTGGGCCGGGTCGACCGGGCGCAGGTCCAGCCGCGCCAGGCTCAACACCGGCTCGCCCTGCTCGCCGGCGACGTCGAGGCCGAAGGCGGTGTCGTCGACCCGGCGCATACGGACGCGCACCCTTGACAGGCCGCGTGGCCGCCCGGTGCGCACCCCGGACCAGGAGAAGGGCAGGACGGCCGTGTCCCTCGGCCCGTCCTGAGGCAGGCCCGCGTGCAGGGAGGCGTCGAAGAGCGCCGGATGGATGCCGAAGTTCTCGCCGCCGGTGTCGCCGGGGAGGGCGACTTCGGCGTACGAGTCGCCGTCGACCTTCCACGCCGTGCGCACGCCCTGGAACATCGGCCCGTAATCGAACCCGAGCTCCGCCATCCCCGCATACAGCGCGTCCCCGGACATCTCCACAGCACCGGCGGGCGGCCACTCTTCGGGAACCCACGGCGACACCGGTGTGGTGTCCTCCGCGGCCAGCCAGCCGCGGGCGTGGCAGGTCATCTCACCCGGCTCACCGTCACCGGCCTCCGGGCGGGCGAAGATCGCCACCTCACGGCGACCGTCCTCACCCGCGGCACCCACAGTGACCCGCAACTGCACAGCCGAGTCCTCCTCCAGCAGGAGAGGTGACTCCATCACCAGCTCGTCCACCACCGGCGCACCCACACGACGACCGGCGGTCAAAGCCATCTCCACCCAGGCCGTCCCGGGCACGATCACCACACCCAGCACCAGGTGATCACTCACCCACGGCTGCGACTCGGCGGAGAAGCGACCGGTGAACACCCACTCGTCGCGGTCACCGACCTGCACGGCCGCCGCCAGCACCGGGTGCTCGACCCGGTCCAGACCCGCAGCGGTGACATCACCGGTCTGCGCCGAGGGCGTCAACCAGTAGTTCTCGCGCTGGAAGGCGTAGGTGGGCAACTCGACGCGCCGGGCGCCGGTGCCCGCGTAGAACGCGTCCCAGTCCACCCCCACGCCCGCGGTGTGAGCCCGGCCGAGGAAGGCCGCGAACGTCTCACTCTCACCGTGCTTGGCCCGCAGAGCGGGAATGAACACCGCCTCGGTGTCGTCCTCGACGCACTGCCGCGCCATCGCCGAAAGCACCGCATCCGGACCCAGCTCCAGGAACCGGCGCACACCCAGATCCCACAGCGTCGTCACACCGTCGGCGAACCGCACCGCCTGCCGCACATGCCGGACCCAGTACTCCGCGTCGAACCCGGACATGAGCTCACCGGACACATTCGACACGACCGGGATACGCGGCTCCGCATACGTCAACCGCTCCGCAACCGCACGGAAATCGTCGAGCATCGGCTCCATCCGCGGCGAATGGAACGCATGCGACACCCGAAGACGGGACGTCTTACGCCCCTCCCACCGCGGCAGCCACTCCTCCACCGCATCCCCGTCACCGGACACCACCACGGACAGCGGCCCATTCACGGCAGCGATCTCCAGGCGGCCGGCGAACCCCGTCAGCGACTCGGCCACCTCCGCCTCGCCGGCCTGCACCGCAACCATCGCACCACCGGACGGCAGTGCACCCATCAACCGGCCGCGCGCCACCACCAACTCCGCCGCATCCGCCAGCGACAAAACACCCGCCACATGCGCGGCAGCGATCTCACCGACCGAATGCCCGATCAGGAAGTCCGGACGAATCCCCAACGACTCCGCCAGCCGGAACAGCGCCACCTCGACCGCGAACAACGCCACCTGCGTGAACTCCGTCGAGTTCAACACATCACCGTCAGCGGCAAGAAGCTCCCGCAGCGACCGACCCAGCCGCGGATCAACCTCCGCACACACCTCGGCCAGCGCCTGCTCGAACACCGGGAACGCGCCGGCCAACTCCACACCCATACGAGCGCGCTGCGAACCCTGCCCCGTGAACAGAAACGCCGACTTACCCGCAACACCCGACCCCGCCGACACCGCCGACACCTCGGCCAACCGCGCCAGCAACTCATCCCGATCACCGGCCACCACGACCGCCCGGCGGTCCAGCAACGCCCGCGACCTCACCAGCGAATACGCCGTATCCACAACAGACAGCTCCGGTCGCGACACCAGACGCGCGCGCAACCGCTCCACCTGTGCCCGCAACGCGGCATCCGTCCGCGCGGACACCACCACCGGCACCGCACCGGCCGGCCGAAGCACCTCGACCGGCGCTTCCTCGGAAGGCTCCTCGGCCGGCGCCTCCTCCACGATGATGTGCGCGTTCGTACCGCTCACACCGAACGACGAGATGCCCGCCCGACGCGGACGACCCTCGACCTGCCACTCCCGCGCCTCGGTCAGCAGCCTTACCTCACCGGACTCCCAGTCCACGTGCGGGGACGGCTCATCCACATGCAGCGTCGGCGGCAGCACACCGTGCCGCATCGCCATCACCATCTTGATCACACCCGCGACACCCGCCGCAGCCGACGTGTGACCGATGTTCGACTTGATCGACCCGAGCCACAACGGATCCCCGTCACGCTCACGGCCGTACGTCGCCAGCAACGCCTGAGCCTCGATCGGGTCACCCAGCTTCGTACCCGTCCCGTGACCCTCCACCGCGTCCACATCGGGCAGCCGCAGTCCGGCGCCGGCCAGAGCCTGCCGGATCACCCGCTCCTGCGACGGACCGTTCGGCGCGGTCAGGCCGTTGCTGGCACCGTCCTGGTTGATGGCCGTCCCGCGGATCAGGCCGAGGATGCGCCGCCCGTTGCGCTTGGCGTCGGACAACCGCTCCAGCACCACCAGGCCGAGACCGTCGGAGAACCCGGTCCCGTCGGCGGACGCCGCGTACGCCTTGCACCGGCCGTCCGTCGACAGACCACGCTGCCTGCTGAACTCCCGCAGCATGAACGGGCCAGGCATGAGGGCCACACCACCGGCGAGAGCCATCGAGCACTCACCTGCTCGCAGCGCCTGTGCGGCCAGGTGCAGTGCGACGGCGGAGGAGGAGCACGCGGTGTCGACGGACACCGCAGGGCCTTCCAGGCCGAACAGGTAGGAGATGCGGCCGGAGGAGACGCTGGCCGAGCCGCCGGTGAGCTGGAAGCCCTCCACCTGGGGCAGGCTGCCTTCCGGCGCCACGCTGTAATCGGTGACGCCGAGGCCGCAGTAGACGCCGGTGTCGCTGCCGCGCAACGACGTCGGGTCCATGCCGGCGTCCTCGAACGCCTCCCACGACGCCTCCAGCAGCAGGCGCTGCTGCGGGTCCATCGCCAGCGCCTCACGTGGGCTGATCCCGAAGAAGTCCGCGTCGAACTCCCCGATGCCCTCCAGGAAGCCGCCACCCCGGGCGTAGATCTTGCCGCTCTGGTCGGGGTCCGGGTCGTAGAGCCGCTCCAGGTCCCAACCGCGGTCGGTGGGCAGCCCGGTGATGGCGTCACGCCCCGAGGCCACCAGCTCCCACAGTTCCTCCGCCGACGTCACCCCGCCCGGGTACCGGCAGCTCATGCCGACGATCGCCAGCGGTTCGGTCGCCCGGGACTCGACCTCTTCGAGCTGTGCCCTGGTCTCGTTGAGTTCGACCGCGACCTTCTTGAGGTAGCGGACGAGCTTGTCCTGCTGATCGATGTTGTCCGTCATTTCTGTGTCCCCCGTGTCACTCGTCGCCCAGATCGACATCGATCATCTGGAAGATCTCCTCAGCGGTGGTGGCCGCTTCGATCCGCTCCCTGGCGCTCTGCTTCTTGTCGCCCTGGGCGCTGTCGCCCGCGCCGGCGCTGAGGCCGGACAGCAAGGTGCGCAGGCGCTTGGCCACCCGCTGCTGCTCCTCCGCGGACGTCGCGGCAAGCATGTCCTCGAGCTTCCTCACCTCTTGGTCGATGAGGGGCTCGGCCTGCTCCCCACCGCCGATCTCCGACAGCAGCAGCTCGCCGACCGCGGCCGGGGTCGGGTGGTCGAACACGAGCGTGGCGGGCAGGCGCACGCCCGTGGCTTGGGCGAGCCGGTTGCGCAGCTCGACGGCGCTCAAGGAGTCGAAGCCGAGCTCCTTGAACGCCCGCTCAGGCTCGACGGCCGCAGCCGACGCGTGACCGAGCACCGCGGCCACCTGGGCCTGCACCAGCTCGAGCACGATCCGCTCCCGGTCCGCCTCCGGCACCCCGGCGAGCCGCTGAACCAGCGCACCCGCACTCGCGTCGACCAACCGCGCCGTGGTGCGGACCAGCCCGCGCAGCAGCGGCGGGAGCATCCCCGCCCGGGCCTGGGCCCGCAGGGCGGCCGTCTCCAGCAGGACCGGAGCCACCACGGCCGCGTCCACGTCGAGGGACTGGTCGAAGAGGCCGAGACCGGTCTCTGCGGTCAGTGCGCTCATGCCCATCCGCTCGAGACGGGCCAACTCGGCCTGGCCCAGCTGCGCCGCCATGCCTGCGCCGTCCGACCACACACCCCAGGCCAGGGAGGTGGCGGGCAGCCCCGCGGCCCGGCGCGACGCGGCCAGCGCGTCGAGAGCGGCGTTCGCAGCCGCGTAGTTCGCCTGACCGGGGCTGCCCATCAGGGCCGCCACCGACGAGAACACCACAAAGGCGGACAGGTCCGCGTCGGCCGTCAGTTCGTGCAGGTGCCAGGCCGCGTCCAGCTTGGGCCGCATGACCCGGTCGATGTGCTCGGGCGTCAGCGACTCGACCACGCCGTCGTCGAGCACGCCCGCCGTGTGTACCACCGCGGTCAGGGGGTGTTCGAGAGTGCCCAGCACCGCCGCGAGCTGATCGCGGTCGGACACGTCGCACGCGACGACGCGGGCCTCGCAACCCAGGTCCTCCAGCTCGGCGACCAACTCGGCGGCCCCGTCCGCTTCCAGGCCGCGCCGGCTGAGCAGCAGCAGATGGCGCACGCCGCGGGCGGTGGCGAGGTGACGGGCGAACATCGCACCCAGACCACCCGTACCACCGGTGATCACCACCGTGCCCGCGGAGTCGAACGCGGTCACCGACTCACCGGTGGAGGCGCGGGTCAGCCTGGGCGCCAGCACCCGACCGCTACGCACCGCGAGCTGCGGTTCGTCCGCGTCGAGCACCGCCCCCCAGTCCGGCTCCTCGCCGTCCAGGTCGACCAGCACGAACCGGCCCGGATGCTCGGACTGCGCACTGCGCAGCAGACCCCAGACCGCAGCCTGGGCGATGTCGGGCGTCTCGCCGTCGACGGCGACCGCCCCGCGGGTGGCCACGACCAGCCGGGCCTCGCCCAGCCACTCACTGGCCAGCCACCGCTGCACCAACGCCAGTGCCTCGGCGGTGGCCTCCCGGGCGGCCCCGGCCACGTCTCCGTCCGGGGTGCCGACCTTCGCGAGCACCACCTCCGGCACCGGGCCACCATCAGCCACGGCCCTCTCCAGCTCGCCCAGATCATCACCGAGCACCGCGACCTGCGGGGACCGGCCCGCGCCGAGGGTCACCGGCGCCCAGTCGAGCTGGTACACCGGCTGACCGGCACCACGCCGCAACCGCTCCAACTGGGCCGGGTCGACCGGACGCATGTCCAACCGGCCCAGACTCAGCACCGGCTCACCCTGCTCGGACACCACATCCACCCGCAGAGCCGAATCACCCGCAGACGAGATCCGCACCCGAACCCGGGAAAGACCCGAACGGCCCCCGCTCACCTTCGACCACGAGAACGGCAGGATCGTCGCACCACCACCCGACCCCTTCTCCGCGAACGCACCATGCAACGACGCATCGAACAACGCCGGATGAACACCGAACCCTTCACCGCCGGTATCACCCGGCAGCCCCACCTCAGCGAACACCACATCACCGACACGCCACGCCGTGCGCACGCCCTGGAACACCGGCCCGTAATCGAACCCGAGCTCCGCCATCCCCGCATACAACGCGTCCCCGGACATCTCCACACCACCGGCGGGCGGCCACTCTTCCGGAACCCACGGCGACACCGGTGTGGTGTCCTCCGCGGCCAGCCAGCCGCGGGCGTGGCAGGTCATCTCACCCGGCTCACCGTCACCGGCCTCCGGGCGGGCGAAGATCACCACCTCACGGCGACCGTCCTCACCCGCAGCACCCACAGTGACCCGCAGCTGGGCGGCAGAACCCTCCTCCAACAGAAGAGGCGACTCCATCACCAGCTCGTCCACCACCGGCGCACCCACACGACGACCGGCGGCCAACGCAAGCTCCACCCACGCCGTCCCGGGCACGATCACCACACCCAGCACCACGTGATCACTCACCCACGGCTGCGACTCGGCGGACAACCGCCCGGTGAACACCCACTCGTCCCGCTCACCGAACTGCACCGCAGCCGCCAGAACCGCGTGCTCCACCCGATCCAGACCGGCCGCCCCGACATCACCGGTCTGCGCCGAGGGCATCAACCAGAAGTTCTCACGCTGGAAGGCATACGTCGGCAGATCCACGCGCCGTGCACCCGTGCCGGCGTAGACCGCGTCCCAGTCCACACCGACACCGGCGACGTCCGCCTGCCCCAGCGACAGCCAGAACCGTGTCAGGCCGCCCTCGTTCCGACGCAGCGACCCGACCATTGCCACGCGGCCCGTCGCGCCGCACGCCTCGACGGTCTCCTCGACCGCCATCGTCAGCACGGGGTGGGGGGACATCTCCAGGAAGCAGCCTGCGCCGCCCTCGACCAACGCGCGGATGGCGGGTTCGAAACCGACCTGGCCGCGCAGGTTCCGGTACCAGTAGCCGGCGTCCATCGTGGCGGTGTCGATGAAGTCACCGACCGCCGTGGAGTAGAGCCGGACCTTGCCCGTCGTCGGTGCCACCGATGCCAAAGCGTCCAGAAGCTCCGCTTCCAGTGCCTCGACGTGCGCGGTGTGCGATGCGTAGTCGACGGCGACCCGGCGGGCCCGGATCCCGTCGCGTTCGCATGCGGCCAGCACCTCGTCCAGCGCCTGCGGCTCA
>NZ_BMWB01000038.1 GCF_014651015.1 Streptomyces xantholiticus | reverse complement strand
ATATCTCGCATACAACGTCAACGACGCCCGTCACCAGCCGTCACCACCGACTACGGAACAGAGCCAATTTAACGGCTGATCTTGGTCGTTCAGTTGTTGGCCGGGGTGAGCCGGCCTTCGAAGGAGATCTGGAAGGCGTTCAGGGTGCTTTCCAGCGCATGGTCCACCGCTTGCGGCCCTTGCCGGTTGGGTCCAGGCTCATCAGCGCCATGTAGACGCACTTGAGGGCGGCGGCCTCCGAGGGGAAGGCGGCCATCCCGTTCACCGTGCCGCCCTACCTTGCCGAGGCGATCCGCTTCATTACTGCTGCCGACGATGGCGACGACGCAGCGGACGAGGTGAGTGTCGCGTGAGCGACCTCAGCCAAGCGACGGAAGTACGGGCTGCTGCCGAGGCGCAGCAGCCAGCGGCGATCACAGCACCGGCGCCCGCCTTCATCCCGGCATGCCCCGGTGCGGGCAAGACTCATGTGATCACCATGCGGCATCTGCAGTCCCCTGCCCGGTCGCTGCGCAAAGGGCGGGCTCTGATCTCCTTCACCCGGGTAGCACGGGATCAGATGGCAAGCCGCTGCCGCCAGGCGGGCCGCGGCGACCTGGTGCAGGCCCCCCACTTCATCGGCACGCTCGATTCCTTCCTGTGGGAGTTCCTGGTCAAGCCGCTGAGAAAGGCCGAGCCCGTCTGTCGGCTACTGGAGTCCTGGGCAAGCGTCAAAGCAACGGTGCAGCTGGATCGGGCGATTCCGCTGCACCAGTTCCCCCTGACGCTGGATCCCGATCCCAGCCTGCCCATCAAGCAGATGGAGGCAGTGGCCTGAGATCGTGTCGACTACAGCACGGCCCGGATCCTCGACGACAGCCCGTTTAGCCGCATCGACTGGCTGGACAAGATCATTGCAACGCGTGAACCGTGGCTGAAGCAGGGCTACTTCACCGGTCACGAGACGCGGATGCTCGTCCTGTGGTGCCTGCGCAGCAGCCGCTCCTCCCGGATTCTGCCGCCGCTGCTGTCCCGCTTCGCGGAGGTCATCGTCGACGAGGCGCAGGACTGCTCCGCCGCAGACCTGGCGATCCTGGAACTGCTGCACCAGGCCGGCCTGCCGCTTGTCTTAGTCGGAGACCCCGACCAGGCCATCTATGCGTGGCGCGGCGCCGAGCCCCAAGCGCTGCATCGGCTTGCCACCCAATTGACCGATATTCCCGTGCCGTTGACCGGAAACTGGTGCAGTTCCCCGGTCATCTGCCGCCTCGCAGCGGCCCTGCGCACGGGAAAGCGGACGCCGGATACCCCGGTCGCGTCCGCAGAAGAGATTCCAGTGGGCATTCTGCCCACCCGCTTTGCCGCTCGGGGCAGCAACCACCGCCATGTCCCCACCGACGAGCCGGTGGTCGACGCCTTCCACAACCTAACCCACGAGTACGGGATCGGCTCCACTGACTGCCTGGTCACCGCCCACAAATATGCCACTCTGCCTGGGATCACCCGCGAGAAGAGCAATCCTTCCCTCATCACCAGCCTGGCCTGGGCCCGCACTGTGGCCCACACTGCCACGGCGACCAGCGGCGACCTTATACGCGCCTGCGCGGTCGCTGTACGTACCCTGCTCAGCTACTGGTTTCCGGACGAGACAGGAGGCACGGACCGGATCTGCGCCGCGCACGGCCTGTCGGCCACCCAGGCCAACCGCATGGCGTTCGCCTTCTTGTGCAGCCTCCCTGCCCCGCACAAGGGTTGGGCACAGGACGTGTGGCAGGCGCTGAAGGCCTGGCCAGCTCCGGTGGGCGCAGCCCCGCAGGGCACCAAGGGCCGCCCGGCCGGCAAGCCTGCCATCACCAACCCCTCAATGACCACCGGCCTGTGGACCGACAGCGTCTATCAGGTCAAGGGCGACGAGGCGGACGCCGTGCTGCTGATGCTGCCCGACAGCGGGAGCATCCAGCGCTGGGCCACCGGCGACCCGGCCACCGACGAAGTGCTGCGCATTTGGTATGTCGCCGTCACCCGCGCCCGCCGCCTGGTGGCTCTGGCCGTCCCCGATGAGGCGACCGAAGCCCTCACCCGCCTACTCGAGCAGCATCAGATACCAGCCCGCCTGGTGTGACGCCTGGTCTCGACGCGCCGCGGTAAGAACGACCATGTGCCTAACAGCCAATCATCAGACCAGCCTGATGCGGCAGCTTCCGGCTATCGGCGCTTGCTTCGGCAGCCCGAAAAATGGCTCGAGGCTCATGCAGCAGTCCCGGGCTCGGGAACCGGCCCGTGGTCATCGCTGGCACCAGTTGTCAGCGTCGGCGTAGCTAGCATGCTGCCTTCCGGGGGTGCGCATCATCTCCACGAGCATGCGGCTGGTCACCGCCAGTACCGCACTGTCCTGCTCGGCCCGCGCGGACAGTGCCACATTGGGTTCGTTCAGCAGGTGAGAGATTCGCCTCCGTTACGCCATGCTGCCATCTCACGCTAAGCCAGGCTGAGTCAACAGGTCCGGGCATGCGGGGCAAGCGACGACCCTGCACAAGCACCAGAACAGCAGGAACGAGGATCGTCCGGCCCGCTCGAGATGCCGACACCTTGGAATTCCCGCGACATATACGGGAATCTCATCATTCGACGGGACTACAGCCCAGGGCACCCTCAAACCGTTGACCAAGAAAGCACTCTATGAAGTAGCCACAGACCAGCGACTCTCAATGACAACGTCCTTAAGGTCTCAGCCCATCCACGAAGATCGCAGTTGGGTAAGCACTTGCGCCCTCAGCGTTACACCAGGAACTCACAGTCCACCTCGTCGGCTTCGACCAGAGCCCGGCGCAGCTGTTCTGCCTCGGCGGGGCGCTCGGCCGCGGGCAGCGCTGCGGCGGCCTGGTGCAGGGCCCGGGCGTGCCGGCGGACGTCAGCGTCGTACAAGGGGCCGGGGGCTGGGCGGGTGAGCAGGTGCGCGGCCAGGAGCAGGGCATCGGGACTGCGCGGGTGGGCGGCGGCGGGCAGGTGGTCGGGATGCTGCCGTCCATGGCCTAGCCGACCTCTCCGCCGTACGCCTGACCGGACGTGGCCCGGGCCGGGTCCGGCGTGGTGCTGTGTGGCCTGCCGTTCGTCAGCCGCGCGCTGAGGGCCCCGGCTTCGGGCGCGACCAGCGACGTGCGGCGGGATCGCAGTGGCGCAGTTCCCTGTGCACAGGTTCGACTTTCACGCGGGCACCGGTCACCGGGTCTTCCTGGGGTCGTACACCATGGTCGACAGCGGCACCACCACGCCGGTCCAGAAGAGGAACTCGGGCACACTCCGGCCGGTCCACGGGATCTGGGAGGTCAGCAGTGCGCAGAGCGTGGTCAACGCCGCCCGTCCCAGCACGATCCGGGCCCAGCGGCCGCGGCGTACGAGGGAACGGATGTTGAGCTGTACCCCCTTACGCAGACACATCTCGCGGACGCTGACTCTCCGGACGGCCGACGCCTCGGCCTGCTGGGCGGCACTCCACCTTCGGCTCGTCCACCGGCCGAAGAGTAGTTCCTGGCTGCTTGCGAGTGAACGATGGAGCTCCGCGCTCGCGTCGAATCCATTCGGTCGATCACGTCCGATATGGTTGGCTCCCATGCCACTTAGCTTTGCCTTTGTGAATCTCAAGCCTGGAGTCGGCAAGACGACCAGTGCCGTATGGCTGGCCCACGCGCTTCACGAGTCGGGCTACTCGCCGCTTCTGGTCGACGGCGACCCAGCCTCCTCCGCACTGCGCTGGAGCGAATTGGCCGACGGCTTTCCGTTTCCCGTCATCGCCTTACCGGTGGGCGACGTGCACCGGCGCGTGAACGACTTCCTGGGCAATCGGCAGGCTGTGGTGCTCGATGCGCCGCAGATGGAGGACCATCCTCGCATCGCCCGCAGCATCATGAGGTACGCGGGTGAGTGGATCGTCCCGGTGACCCCCGCTCCCATCGAACTGGACCGGATGGCCCCCATCCTCTCCGAGATGGACGACGTCCAATCCCTGCGTGCCGAGCCGGCCCGCACCGCAGTCCTCCTGAACCGGACCAATCGCCCCGACGCCACACGCACCGGCCCCGATGCCGACGCCCGTGAGGCGCTCACCGAGTGGGGGTTCGTGGTACTGGACACCCAGATCGCGCGGCTCGAGTTGTACGCCCAGTCGTTTGGAAGTCCGGTGCGGGCCAAAGGATCGGCGTTCATGGACCTCGCCGATGAACTCATCAAGCGTCAGGAAGAGGCATGAAGGAGCGCAAGGACAGGTACCGCGCGGCGTTGCAGCGCGGAGGGGACATCGCTGCCAGGTCCTCCAAGATCATCACGCTGAACAGCAGATACGTCCGGATGACCCTCGAAGTGGACCCGGACCTGCAGCGAGACCTGACGCGATGGGCCAGTCTGCCGGTCTCAGCGCTGGTGCTCGCCAGCACGACCGTTCTGCGCACTTTGGCCGACACCGCCGCGGCCGTGCCCCGATCCGTGGGAGGTGCCCGGCATACGGGGCCGTAGAGGCCCAGGTCGTCGTACGGCGCCCGAAAGGGTTGCCGGCGGGGCTCTGGGTGGCGACGCAGATCTGCTCCAGCTTGACCCAGACCGCCCAATTGCCGAGCGGGGTGAGGGTGGCCTGGCCGCGCTCGAGGGTCAGAGCGCCTACGGCGGACAGACCTTCGAGCGCCCAGTCGAGGAGCACGCCGACGGGCGCCTCGCCGACGGCGGGCCCGGCCTGCGGTTCCGGCTGGGTGCCGTAGGGCACCTCGCCGCGTTCCTCGCGGAGTTCGGCGACACGCTGCTGGAGCAGGTCGAGCAGGGCCGGCGAGCACGGGGCCGGCCGACAGTTGGAGGAGGGAGAGCATCTGGGGCACCGCCTCGACCACCTCGGCGACCCATCGTCGAGTTCTGACAGCAACGAGGAGCGGTCGCCCTGGGCCTGACCTCGGAGCAGGTACGGGCCGGCTGGGACCGCGCGCGCCTCGCCGGTCTCGTGGAAATGCAGGGCGACACGGCGCTCCCCGGCTGGCGACTGCGTGCCTGGGACCGCGACGACTTGGCCGTGCTGCGCGGCTGGGTCGCCCACCTGTGCCCGGGGCAGAGCAATGCTCAGGAATTGTGGATCAGCCCTGGCGGAAGGAGGCTTACCTTCCCGATGGATCGATCGATAGGTCATCGAGCAAGGCCGACGTTGCACCGCCGGTCGGGAAGACACGCCTGTACTTACGGTAGTCAACGAGGACGGCACCACGCCAAGCGGCAGCTCGCTGCTGGTTGAGGTCGTCCGGGAGGGTGCGAGGCGGATGCTGGCCGCCGTGGTGCCGGAAGTCCCCGAAGATCAGCGAGGTGCTGCCGCTGCTCTACCTGCACGGCCTGTCCTCGGGCGACTTCGTGCCCGCGCTCGAGCAGTTCCTCGGCTCCTCCGTCGGGCTCTCGCCTGCCACGGTCACCCGGCTGACCGCGCAGTGGCAGGCCGACTGCAAAGCCTTCGGCGAGCGCGACCTGACCGGGTCCGACTATGTCTACGTCTGGGCCGACGGCATCCACCTGCGCATCCGCCTCACGGAGGCCAAGTCCTGCGTCCTGGTCGTCATGGGTGTGCGTGCGGACGGCACCAAGGAGCTGATCGCGATGGCCGACGGCTACCGCGAGTCCGCCGAGTCCTGGGCCGATCTGCTGCGCGATGCCGCCCGGCGCGGGATGCGGGCCCCCGTCCTCGCGGTCGGCGACGGTGCACTCGGCTTCTGGAAGGCCCTGGCGCAGGTATTCCCCGAAACCCGCCATCAGCGGTGCTGGGTTCACAAAACGGCCAACGTGCTCAACGCCCTGCCGAAGTCAGCCCAGCCCGGTGCACGCAAGGCATTGCAGGACATCTACAACGCCGAGGATCGCGAGCACGCCGTCAAGGCGGTCGCCGCATTCGACAAAACGTACGGCGTGAAGTGGCCCAAGGCGGCTCGGAAGATCACCGACGACGTCGACGAACTGCTGGCGTTCTACGACTTCCCCGCCGAGCACTGGGTTCACCTGCGCACGACGAACCCTATCGAATCGACCTTCGCGACGGTCCGGCTCAGGACCAAGGTCACCAAGGGCGCCGGCAGTGCGGCCGCCGCCCTCGCGATGGTCTTCAAGCTCGTCGAGTCCGCCCAGCAGCGGTGGCGAGCGGTCAACGCACCCCACCTCGTCGCGCTCGTCCGGGCCGGAGCGCGCTTCGAGCGCGGCCACCTCGTCGAACGCTCCGAGGCTCACGCGGCCTGAACCACCTCAACTGGCTCAGAGGTATTGACAATTACTCAACCGAAACCGGTTCACATGTAGGACCGGATGGATACCGTGACATCCATGTCGAAGGCGTTCGCTCCCGCCGTGGATGGCAGGCCCAGGGCCCGGTCGAGCGCGCGGCCAAGGGGGCCGCAGCCACTAGTGCCCGGGGCGGCGAACTCCGCGTCCTGGGCACCGAAGGCGGCGATTAGGGGGTCCTTGGATATCACCCTGGTGGGATCGGTGTCCTTGAGCACTAGGTGGACCGCGTCCTCATCGCTGCCCACCGAGCAGCCCGACCAGGGCAGGGACAGCAGCCCGTGCGCCGAGCCTATGACGAACTTGATGTCGAACTCGCCGCGCCGGGTGTCGTCGGACAGGAAGTCCGAGTAGCCGCCGTACTGCGGAGTCAAAGTCAACAGGGTGCCTCCCACCCGGATTGGCGCAGCGGTCATCTCCCCGAAGACCTGGCGGAATTCACCGTCCACACGGCCTTCCGCAAAGGTGATCTTCATAGGTTCGGTGAGAGGCTCGTCGACGGCGCCCATGCGCAGATGCCCCGTGGCGTGCATGACCTCGCAGCGCCAGGTCCCGGGGTCCGCACCCGTGGGCAGCTCATCGACGGTCGGGCAGGCGGAGAAGTCGAACTCGGGCAGATCCGCGGCCCGTTCAGCTCCATACGCGGGTGCGGCGCCCAGGGCGAGTCCGGCAAGTAGGGCCCCCGCAGCAGCACTTGTGAAGCGGCGGACTGTGCGATTCAAGGTCACTCGGTTCGGCGTCATACGTCACAGCATTGCAGAGGTTTCTCTGCAGAGGAAGGTCTGCAGAGAAATCGCTGCTATCTGGGATAGACTGCCGCCATGACGAAAGAGCGGAGAGCGGACGCCGCAGGGCGGCGCACGGTCGACAGCCCCGAGGTACTCAAGGCCCTTTCGCACCCCCTGCGCCTGCGTATCTTGCGCCACCTCGGCGCGGCGGGCCCGGCCACCTCAACCACGCTGGCCGCCGCCCTCGGCGAGAACACAGGGACGCTGAGCTACCACCTGCGCATGCTGGAGCGCAGTGGCCTCATCGAAGACATCCCCGAGCGCTCCACCGGGCGTGAGCGCTGGTGGCGCGGGGTGCGCGGCCTCGACATCCGCAGACCGCCGCAGGGTGAGCTGACGGAGGCCGAGCGCGCCATGTCGGCCGAGCTGGACCGGATGAGGATGGAGGAGGACGTCGAGCTCGCCCGGCAGTTCACCGCCGGACAGGCGGAGTCCGAAGGCTGGATGCGGGGTTCACGCAGCCTCATCCACCTCACGAAGGGTGAGCTGGACGCGCTCCATGACGACTATCTGGCCCTGCTCGCGCGCTATGCCCGCGGGCCCGAGGACGCCCCCGACGACGCACGACCCGTACTCCTCCGCTGGTTCGGCCTGCCCGCCGACTGACCGGCAGCCAGCCGACGAACTGTCTGATCGGCCAACTGGCCGTACGGGTGAGGTGAGGGAAGGGACGGGCCGACATCTTCACGCAGCCACGGTCTCCTCATTCGGGCGACGCATCTGCGCGCGGTCGCGGCCCCGACCAGAGACGACCCCGCGGTCCTCCCACCCACTGTCCACGGGCAGCTGCCGCTCTTCCCGGTCCGCCGGATGCTGTCCATCGACGTCTGCCGGCGCATTCTGCAAAGGCCGCTCGCCGGCTATAGCGACGTCGTCGAGCACACCGCGGCGTTCGCGACTGAGACCGGCATCAGCAAGCCCATGCAGCGCAAGCTGCACGAGATGCTGCGCCTCGCGCTCGCCGTGCGCGACGCAGACGGCGACGACCTCGTCGATGAACTGGTCCTCGACGACATCCCCAACTACAGCCGGTCCGTCCGGGCGGTCCTTCTGCGGGCGGAGATGCTCAGGCTTCTGCCAGAGCCCCGCGAACCTCACCGCCCTCAGCGGCCACGGACATCGCGGACTACGCGCCGTCTCTGGCCGCCCCGGACGATGACACCGAGGTCCTGCCAGCAGTGCGGCTGCTGGTTCACTGCGAAGACGAGGGTCACGTGCGAGCCCTGCTCGGCCTTCGCCTTCCGGAAGAGAGGGAACCGCCCGGTATCCACGGGAGTGTGCGACCGCTGCCACCGTGTCGACCTGCCGCTGGCTGATGGACGCTGCCGCGGATGCCGCTGGCACGTGGCCAACTACGGCCAAGGGGACATCGCCCGGTTTGGAACCCAGCTGTGGTTTGGTTCGCCGGTCCCGGCACCCACAAGCTTGCGTGGCTCGGAGGTGGCCCCGCCTACCCTGCGCCGTCCTGTCTCCGAGCAATTGGCGGCCCCTGGGCAGGAGAGGTTGTTTGAGGTCCGGTGAGACTGGCGCCCGGTGGCCGAGCTGGCGCGGCAGGATCTGCCGACTCTCACGGACTCGGCCAAGCGGCTGCTCGCCGACCTCGACAGCGTGATGAAGCAGGAGATGTGGTCCAAGGTCCCCGCCACCAAGACCCGACACACGTTGACCGTCTTGGTGTCCTGGCTCGGCGCCGATGCCCCGCTGCTGGAGACCGACATCCGGGCGCTCGTCGACAACCGTCCCCTGAAGTTCAGCGGACGGCGGGTCACACAGTTCCTTGAAACTCGAGGGCTGCTGAGCCCGGATGCCGAGTTCCGCCGGGACGCGCATCAGAAGCGATTGGAGGCCGAACTCGCCGCACTGCCCGAGACGATCGCACAGGAACTCTCAGTCTGGATCAAGGTCGTGCGCGGAGAGGGCAGGTGGGAGCACACCGGCCGCACCTACCGGAGCATCGTCCGCTACTGGCATGTCCTCGACCCGATCCTCAAGGGGTGGCTCGCGGACGGCATCGAGAGCGTGCGCGAGATCACCCGCGACGACGTCAAGAGGGCCATCGCCACCCGCAAGGGGACGCCAGCCCGCTCGATCCACATCGTCCTGCGGAATGTCTTCCGGGCCCTTCGGCAAGAGGGCGTGATCTTCCGCGATCCCACCCGTGACCTCGTCTTCGCCGCGATCAACAAAACCCCGCCCTCTGTGCCCTCGGACCGGCTGGCCGGCGTCCTCAACCATGCAAAGAACGACTTCCAGCGCTTCGTGATGGTGCTGGTCTGCGTCCATGCACTCAACGGCACCGACATCCGTCGGCTGCTGCTCACCGACCTCGACCTGTCCCGTGAACGGCTCATCGTCCGGCGTCCCGGCAAACGGCACATCATCTACCTGGACGAACTTACCTACCGCTGCGCCTCCGCGTGGCTCCGTGAACGTCACCGCCGCTGGCCGGTGACGACCAACCCTCATCTGTTGATCAACCGATGGACCGCGGTGGACACTACGCACTCGCCCATCGGCACCACGTTCACCGCCATCTTCCGGCCCCCGGACTCACGATGCCCACCCTGCGGCAGGACCGGATCCGCGACGAGGCATTCGAGGTCGACGACCCACTTCACCTGATGCGCCTGTTCGGCATTCCTCGCACACCGCGATGCGGTACATCACCGCGGCCCACCCCGAGCGCACCGCGAAGCTCCCGCGATGAGCTCGGTCCGCGACGGGCCGCTGCCGGTCACGGTGTCCGGTCGCACCAGCACGGTCCGTCCGTTCTCGTGGGCGGTCAGGCCATCTCGGCATCGGGGTGCAGGGCGGGCAGAGGCTGGATGCTGGTTCCTCAGCCGAGCGCGCGGTCCAGGTTGAACGCGGCGCTGATCAGGGCGAAGTGAGTGAATGACTGGGGGAAGTTGCCCTGTTGCTCGCCGGTGTTGCTGATCTCCTCGGCGTACAGGCCGAGGTGGTTGGCGTAGGTGAGCATTTTCTCGAAGGCCAGGGACGCCTCGTCGAGGCGTCCGGCTCGGGTCAGCGCCTCGACGTACCAGAACGAGCAGATGGAGAAGGTGCCCTCGTCGCCGCGTAGTCCGTCGGGGCTCGCCTGCGGGTCGTAGCGGTAGACCAGAGAGTCGGACACCAGGTCGTGGGTGAGCGCGTCAAGGGTGGACAGCCACTTGGGGTCGGTCGGGGCGATGAACTTCGTCAGCGGCATCATCAGGACGGCGGCGTCGAGGACGTCGCCGTCCTCGTGCTGCACGAAGGCCTGCCTGGCCTCGGACCAGCCGCGCTTCATGATCCGTCGGTAGATCGTGTCGCGGCTCGCCTGCCAGCGGGACAGGTCGGCGGGCAGACCGCGCCGGTTGGCCATGCGGATCGCCCGCTCGATCGCCACCCAGCACATCAGTCGCGAGTACAGGAAGTTCTTGCGGCCGCCGCGGGTCTCCCAGATGCCCTCGTCGGGCTGGTCCCAGTGCTCGCAGACCCAATCCACGAGCGCGCACAGGTCGTCCCACTGGTCGCTGGGGATCGGCTCGGCCCACTTGTCGTAGAGGTAGACCGAGTCGATCAGCGCGCCGTAGATGTCGAGTTGGAGCTGCTCGGCCGCGCCGTTGCCGATCCGTACCGGCGCGGAGCCCCGATGCCCTTCCAGGTGGGCGAGTTCACGCTCGGGCAGGTCGGTGCGGCCGTCGATGCGGTACATGATCTGCAGTGGGCCCGACGGCTTGGCGCCGCCCGGGGTGATGTGCCGGGACACGAAGTTCATGAACGCTTCGGCCTCGCCGGTGAAGCCCAGCCGCAGCAGCGCGTACACGCAGAAGGCTGCGTCGCGTACCCACACGTACCGGTAGTCCCAGTTGCGTTCGCCGCCGAGCTCTTCGGGCAGACTCGTCGTCGGGGCAGCCACGATCGCGCCGGTCGGCTCGTAGGTGAGCAGCTTCAGGGTGAGGGCCGAGCGGTGCACCCTCTCGCGCCAGCGGCCACGGTATTTGGACGAGGACAGCCACTTCCGCCAGTAGAGCACCGTGGTGGTGAACTGCTCCTCGGCCTCCGTCCGCGCGCACCCGCGGAGCGCCACCTTGCCGCCCACCTGGTCCAGGGCGAGTACCACCGACTCGCCCTCGGTCAGCTTGAAGTCGGCGCGCGCGTCTTGGCCGTCGATTTCCAGCGGGACGGTCGAGGTCAGCCCGAGCGACAGCTTGGCTGACTCGAACAGCGCGACTTGGTCGGCCATGCGCACGGTGTGCGGCTCGGCGCCGTAGTCGAAGCGCGGCGCCACGCGGGTACGGAAGGGGATGGAGCCGCGCACGCACAGCACCCGCCGGATCAACCGGTGGCGTTCGGTCTCTACCGCATTGCCGTCGACCGGCATGAAGTCCTGCACTTCGCCGACACCGTCCTCGGTGAAGAACCGGGTGATCAGGACGTTGGTGTCGGGGAAGTAGAACTGCTTGGTGCGCGCCGGAATACTCGCGGCCAGCTCGAAGCGGCCGCCCTTGTCCGCGTCCAGGATCGCGGCGAAGACGCTCGGGGCGTCGAAGGAAGGGCAGCAGTACCAGTCGATCGTGCCGTCGGTCCCCACCAGAGCCACGCTGCGCAGGTCGCCGATCAGGCCGTGCTCAGCGATCGGCAGATAGCGCGTGGCCCCGGAGACCTGTCGTGTTTCCTCCATCGCAGCCTCCCCGGCCCGACGCGCACCTCAGTTTCAGCTTAGGTGGCGGGGCGGGGTGACGCTCGACAGCGGATATAGATCCCTAAAGTGTTAGGTAATGCTGCGGCTACTTCAGGTAGGCGCAGGGTGGGTGTATGACTGACCAGGGAACGCTTGGTCCGGACGAGCGCGGTGGTGCAGACGAGGTCGGCTTCGAGCAGGTGACCGTCTCGGCGAGTGGCGGGCGGTTCAACCGCAAGTCACGGCGCACGTGAAGATCTCGCAGGATCTCAAGACCGGACTCGCCCTGCTGGCCCTGTGGGAACTCGCCGGCCGGGGCGTTGCCGCTCCTTGGCTGGCGGTCAGGCAAGGATGCACGATCGCTTTCGTCGACGTCTACCGCAAAGAGGCGAGGGATCACCCTGTCGCTACGCTGCGGGGCAGTTGAAACTCTCCCCGGGGGCGGCGGCCGTCCCGCGACGGCAGGCAGGCACGGATGAGGCGAATAGTTAAGGGTCAGGGAAGCCCTCGACGCGCTGCTCTCGGTTCGCACAGTCCCCGCGGCTTCCGGTCAGGGAAGGATTTTGATTGAGCTGTGCCAGTTCAGCTGGAGAGGCTCCTGGATGGCGATGTGCAGGAATCCCATCGCCTCCAGCTCCCGGGCTCTGCGCAGGGGGCCCACGTCCAACGGGCGCATCGCGCCAGAGCGGACAAGTTCGGCGATCTTGTCCTTTGCTGCGGAGTCGTCGCCGGCGATCAGGACGTCGAGCGGGACGTCATGGCCCTCGCCAGTCGTCAGCAGGCCGGCGAAGGTGGTGTTGAACGCTTTGACGACCTTCACGTCGGTGCCGACGACCTGCTGGATCTCCTCGGCCGCTGAACTGTCGAGGGGTGTCACCCGCCCATCCATGGTCGAGAAGTTGATGGGGTTACAGATGTCTACCAGGACCTGCCCGGCCAAAGCGGCTCCGGCGGATCTCGCGACCTGCAGCGCCGCGTCGTACGGCAGTGCGAGGACGGTGACATCGGCTGGTCCCGGCGAAGCGGCCCAGTGGCTCTCGGCGTCCGGGAACCGCTGCTTGAGCTCTTCGGCCAGTGCCTGAGCACGATCGTCTCTGGGATGGGTCACGCTTACTCCATGGCCGCCAGTAAGGGCACGGGTGGCGATGGCACGGCCCATTTTGCCGGGGCCCACAAGATTGATTCTCACTGGTGCTGCCTTCCGGTCTGAGAGGCGTAGGACGCCGTCGCGTCCGCGCTCTGCCAGTGGGCAGGGTTGGCCCCGAGCGGAGTGCCGGGTCAGGCAGGACGCCGAAGTGCGCAAAGGCATCCCTATCCCGACGCCCGATGGCTGTGCGCAGAGAACGGCCGCTGTCACCCGGATGCTGGAAACGAGGGGACTGCAAATCGTTCGGCTCTGTTTCACATTCGGTGGTGACGGAGCGTGGTGCTGGCAGCAGTGGCCGAAGCGGCTTGAAATGAACCCCTGCCGCGGTCCGGCAGGGGGCGGAGTATCGATGGGTGCCGAGCCTTGAGCCCGCGGGGCACAGCGCGGCAGGGTGCGCAGCCGGTTGCGAGCGAGGTGCAGTCTCCCTATGCGCCCGTGCCGCTCAGGAAGGTGCCAGGCGTTCCCGCAGTTCATTGAGGTAGCCGTCATAGGCCGCAGCGACATCCTCCAGATCGATCATCGGAGGAAGGTCCATGACCGGCTGATGCTCGAGCAGGAACGCGGCCGTCTCTCGGACGACAAATTGCTCGGCGGTGCTGTCGACGCCCAAGTCCTTCAAGACGTTGGGGCTGACCCGGAACCGGAACTCAGCCTCCCTCGCGTCGCCTGGGACCCGGAGCAGGTATTCGTGGTCACCCAGCGGCTGGACCCCATAATCTGCAGAGTTGTCGGACATATCGGCACTCTACTCGCAGGCGTGAGAACCGTGCGCGCCAGCCGGAACCCGGCTGCGCGCCTGCGGATCGCGGCTAGCGCAGGCCGCCGGCGTTCCAGTGGGGGCGTGGCTGGGCGCACACCGTGTTTGCTTTCTGCAGGTCGTCCGGAATGCCACCTGCTGGTCGGCGATGGTGCGGGCCGAGCGTGAAAGGGAAGTATGTGATCTGCGGGCGGACGTCGTGCGGGTGGATGTCCTTTGACGTGCCGGATGCGCGCGGCATCTCTCCCGGTGCGGGTGGGGTCGTTTGCCGTGCGGAGGCAGATTTCGCCCAGTCTTGCGCGAGCGGAGCGTACGGTCATTCGACCGGTGCGGTTGCCGCCGGCGCCAGTCCGATGATGGCCAAGGCGGCGTCGGAAGGCCCTAACCCCGGTACGGGCCGCCACCAGTACTCCCAGTCACCACGTGCCGACCGTGGCTGGAACGGGAACTGCGCCTGCTGCAGCCCACCGCGCGTTCCATCGTCGTCCTCTGAGGCTTCGGCTGGCTCGCCGCACCGCCGGCCCTGGAGGCCGCCGGTCCCTGTGCCGACGACATGGCCGGGTTGGACGTTGATGGTGGGATGTCGTACCTGCCCAAGCAGCATGATGCCCTTCTCGTGGTGCGCCGAGCAGTTCGGACGCCGCGGTGCTCCGACGCTGGGTTCCTGGCCGACTTTCGTGGCCATGATGGGCCGACGGCGATGGTTGATCACGTGAGGGCCAGCGGTCGTCTCGACGGCGCCACCTGCTGATTCGGCATGCGTCAATTGGCCGGTGAGGGACGGCCGCGTGGCGTCCGAAGTCGGTAGCGGAGGAACAGATGTGAGTTCCGTCGCCGGGCGCTGATCAGGTCCGTCCATGCCGGTTGGTTCGGCAGCAGTTCGAGTCCGGAGATCAGCCCGGGGCGGGGGGTGTCGGCACGCCCGGCGAGCACGGGGGATGTCGTGAGGAACAGTTCATCCAGCAGGCCCTCCTGGAGCAGGCTGCCGATGAGGTGCGGCCCGCCTTCGGTGAGCACCGCGGTGTCTCCCTGGGCTTGGAGTGCCGCGAGGACGTCGGCCATACGGAGGGTGGATCCTTCGACGACGGTGAGCATCGCGCACGTTGGAGGCAGGCGTCCCTCCAAGCGGCGGGCGCCGTCCGCGGTGGTGGCTACGAGCGCGCCCGATTGCAGCGCTGGGTGGTCGGTGGGCACATCGCCGCTCGCGGTGACCACAGTCAGGTGCGGTTGGGTGGTGCGGCGCAGGCTGCGCCGTAGCTTGGTGAAGTCGGGGGCGGCCTGTGGACAGACGTGCTCGGGGGTCCACAGGTGGCGGGGGGTGGCTCGGAGCGTGCCGGCCCCGATGAGTACCGCGTCGGCGCATGCGCGTAGCAGTCCCATGACGAAGCGGTCCGCGGGTTCACGCCCGCTGATCGCGGAGCCGGATGAGGGGTATTCGGGGCCGAGGGCGACCACTCCGTCGATGGAGGTGACGAAGTTCGCGTACAGGCACGGCGTCGTGAAGCCGAGGTCGCCGCCGTAGGCCGTGGCGAGCGCCGAAGGCAGACCGAAGCCCGGTTGCCCTGCCTCCTCGTACAGCAGTTCCATGGGCGCCACGGAACTTGTCTGTGTTCCGCCGGTGGGGTGTGCCGTGCTGTCTTCAGCCATATCCGGCCAGGCCGCGTTGGCCGCACAACGTGAAGAACTCTCCACGCAGTTGTGGGTCCTCGTCGTACGTGCCCCGCCAGTGGGTGGTGCGGGTGCTGGACTCGATCTCCCGTACTCCGCGCATCTGCGTGCACAGATGCACCGCCTCCAAATGGACCGCGACGCCGTGCGGCAGCAGGATCTGCTGCAACGATTCGGCAAGCTGGCGGCCGATGCGCTCCTGTACCGAGAAGCGGCGGGCGAACAGTCGTACCAGCCTGGTCAGTTTGGAAAGCCCGAGGATGTGCTCGTGCGCGATGTACCCGATGTACGCCTTGCCGAAGAAGGGCAGAGCGTGGTGCTCACAGAGAGCGAAGAAGGGGATCGGTCCTTCGACGATCTGGCTGATCCGGCAGTCGGAGCCGCCATGGCATTCGGTCTCGAAGGCGGTGACCAACTTTTCGTCGCCTTCGTACCCGCTCGTGGCGTCGAAAAGGGCGCGCAGGAAGCGGCGGGGTGTGTCTGCCGTGGCTGCTGACCCTGCGGCCAGGCCCAGCGCTTCAAAGATCTCCTTGAGGTGGCCTTCGAACCGCTGCCACTCCTCGGGAGTGATCTGCCGCGGAGACACGGCGGCCCACTCGATCTCGTCCGTGGCGGGTACGAGGCTTTCCCCGACCAGCCCTGCGACGGGTGGGGGACCGTTCATCTGCGGCAGATGATCATTCATGGGCAGCCTCAAGATGTGACGACGCCACTGCAGTCGTTCATAGCCATTATCGGCCGATTCTTGTGTGAGTGCTGCCCGAGATGCGGTGCCCATGCGCCGGCGCAGCGAGACGGCGCGCGCCTCGCGGTGCCGTTTGACTCCGGCTGTCAGCTCCGGAGCATCTAGGCGAGCACTTCGGCTTCGCTGATCTCGGGATGCTTGGTCGCGGTGAGGAGGGTCAGGGGGCGGTCCTCGGCGAGGTTGCGCAGGTGCGTCAGAGCGTCTGCGTGTTCGGGATCTTTGAGTTCGGTTCGGTAGCGGCGGCTGAATTCCGCGAAGCGCTCGGGGTCGTGGTTGTACCACTTGCGCAGCTCCGTGGATGGGGCGACTTGTTTGCACCACTCGTCGAGGTGGGCTTTGTCCTTGGTCATCCCTCGGGGCCAGATCCGGTCGACCAGTACTCTCACGCCGTCAGCCTGTGTAGGAGCCTCGTAGATGCGGCGCACGTGTACCGTCCTGCTATGAGCCATGGAAGGACCTCCTCACCCTCTCTCGTGAGCTAGGTACTCGGGCTTCCTTCCGCGGTTCATACGTAGTAACGAGAAATGATCTCGAGCCGCTCCACCTCGTCCGGCCCCGGATAGGCCACCAGCACCGGCAGGCCGCTGGGATCGCGGCCCTCGATGAGGGTGAATCCCTCACCTTCCCTGGTGTCGACACGGTCGGACCGGGCTCTGAGCACGCGCTCGCACCGCTCGAAGTCCTCGAGGCTGTCCGCCGTCCAGATGACGTACTGCGCCCCGACGTGCCCCACCGGATGGGCGGCGCCGGGGCCCACTGTGCGCAGGTACACCTGGAAACCGCCCAGGCCCACGAGCAGCGCGGCAGTGGCGGTGCGAACGGTGACTTCCATGTTCAGCAGCTCCCGGTAGAAGTCCGCCGATGCGTCGTGGTCGTGGACGAACACCACGACTGACGAAAGCCGCGGACCGTGCGCATCCGGTCGGTTACCGGTCGGCTGGGAATCCGCCGGAAGCGGTGCGGAATCCGGGCCGCTGGGCGCCGCTTCATGTGCATGTGCCATGGGCCTTCCGCCTTCGACCGCGAACGGGGCTTGTCTGTGCGGGTTGGTCGTCCTGATTCCACGCTACCCGCCCCGCGTTGGGCCCGCTGGAGTCAGCCTCGGGGCCCCTGAACGGCGCTGGCCGAGTGGTCAGCTCGGCCAGGTGAGGAACCCTCCCACGATGGTGCCGTAGGCGAGGTGCGCGGCGAGGGTGACGGTGGGTGTGCCGCGTCCGTAGTTGAGCATGAGGAAGCCGGGTGGTTCGAGCAGTGCGACGTCGGGGGCGCTGGTCTGGGAGGTGCCCATGCGGGGGTGGACGAGGGGAAGCAGGATGTTGACCAGGGCGGTGGCGGCGAAGAGGCCGTGGACGAGGCCGAAGACGGTGCCGAGCCACCAGCTGCTGTAGTCGATGGCGGCGAAGACCGCGTAGTAGAGCAGGGCGAAGATCAGGCCGTTGATGAAGTGTGCGCTGTAGCCGATGGCTTTGGCGCGGGTGCGGTCGCCGGTGAAGGCGGTGCCGAGCAGGAATGGCAGATCGATGCGGGTGAGGTTGAAGGTGTTGGCGGCCCGCAGGCCGGTGGTGAGGATGAGGGTGCCGACGAATCCGCCTGCCAGCGCGGCCCAGATGCTCATCGTGTGGCCTCTCCGATGGCGCAGGCGGCGCTGATCAGTGCCAGATGGGTCAGACCCTGGGGCAGGTTGCCGAGGAAGGCACCCGAAGCGGGGTCGATTTCTTCGCTGTAGAGGCCGACGTCGTTGCCGAGGGCCACGAGCTGGTCCATGAGGGAAACGGCTTCCTCGGTGCGGCCGCATCGTGCGAGGGCCTCGGCGAGCCAGAAGGAGCAGGCGAGGAAGGCGCCTTCACTGCCGGACAGGCCGTCGGGGCCGAGGTAGCGGTTGACGTATGGGCCTGCTCGGAGGGTTTCCTGGACGGCGGACACGGTGCCGCTCATGCGTCGGTCGTCGCTCGGGCGGTAGCCGTGCAGCAGGCCGAGCAGGAGGCTTGCGTCCACATCGTCGCTGCCGGCCGAGCGCGTATGGCTGTTCATCCGCTCGCTGAAGCAGCGGGTCTCGACGAAGTCGGCGACGGCCTGACGCTCTTCGTGCCAGCGGGCGGCGTGCCGGGCCGGAATCAGCTGCCGGCCGGCCAGGTCGAGGGCGCGGTCGAGGGCGATCCAGCACATCATCTTGGATTGGGTGAAGTGTTCCGGGGCGCTGCGGACCTCCCAGATGCCGGCGTCGGGCTGTCGCCAGGTGGTGCAGATGAAGTCGGCGATCTCCGCCAGCCGGCGCGCGACGTCGGCGTCGAGACGATGGCCTGCGGTGGTGTAGAGCCAGGCGGTCTGCAGCAGTTCCCCGTAGGTGTCCAGCTGGAGCTGTCCGGCAGCCGCATTACCCACGCGTACGGGTGACGAGCCGCGGTAGCCCGAGAGGGGCAGGGTTCGTTCGGGGGCTCGGGTGCCGCCGCTGAGGCGGTACAGGACGTGCAGGCGGGGGTGGGTGAGCTGGGAGGCATGCATGAGCCACCAGAGGTAGCTGGTGGCTTCCGGTGCGCAGCCCAGCTTGAGGAAGGCGTCCAGGGTGAAGGCGGAGTCGCGGATCCAGCTGAAGCGGTAGTCCCAGTTGCGTTCCCCGCCCAGCTCCTCGGGCAGCGAACAGGTTGCGGCGGCGGCGACCGCGCCGGAAGGGGCAAAGACCAGAAGCTTGAGCGCGAGGGCGCTGCGCAGTACCGCTTCACGCCACGGTCCGGTGTAGGTGCGGTCGTCCGACCACTGCCGCCAGGTGGCAGCGGTGTGGTCCAGGCGGGCCTCGCACTCGGCGCGTGGGGGCAGAACCAGTGGTTCTTGGTATGCGTACGGCAATGCGATCAGCGCCCGGGTACCGGATTCGGTCCGGAAGTGGCCGGTGACGGAGTCGGCCGTGTACTGCGGTTGGCCGGCGTGCCAGGCGCAGATCGCGACCGCTTCGGCGCCGCAGGTGGCCACCGGTACGCCCGCACGGCGCGCCAGATGCGGTGCGCGGGCGCCGTAGGCGAAGCGGGGCTGGACGCTCCAGCCCATCGGCACGCTGCCCGCAAGGCCCTCGATGCGTCGGACCAGCTCGCGTCCGGGCGTCAGGGATGCGGTGTCGGACAGAGTCAGCGCGTCGGTGACCCGGACCGTGCCGCCTGCGGTGGTGAAGGTCGTCTCCAGCACGTTGGTACCGGGCAGATAGCGTCGGGCCGCGGTGTACGGCACCTCGGGCCGCAGGGTGAATCTGCCGCCGCGGGCCTGGTCGAGGACGGCGGCGAACAGGGTCGGAGAGTCCAGGTCCGGCCAGCTCAGCCAGTCCACCGCTCCGTCACAGGCGATGAGCGCGACAGAGCGGCCGTCCCCGATCACCGCGTAGTCCCGCAACGCCGCGTAGCCGTCCGTCCGTACCGGTGCGGCGACGGCGGAGTCACTCACGACGGGGCGCCGGGCACGACGACAACCGGGAGCTGGGCGTTGTGCACGACCTCGGTGCTGGTGGAGCCCAGGGTGAGGCGCCCCCACGCACCGGAGCCGCGGCTGCCGACCACCACGATGCAGGCGTCTTCGCTCGCGTCCAGCAGGACCTGCGACGGACGGCCCTTCTCCGCTCTGATCTCGATCTCCACCGACGCGCCGCCGACCTGCTTCCGAGCCTCGTCCAGCGCCTTGTTGACCGCCTCCCACGTGGTGTCGCGCAGCTGTGTGTCCAGATCATGGAAACCGGCGGCATCAGGCCACGGGAGTGCGCTGTACCTGCTGGTGAAGTCGTAGGCGCAGACGGCGCGGAGACCGGTCTGGCGCAACTGTGCCTCCTGAAGGGCGAAGCGCAGGGCCGGCCCGGAGGCGGGAGAGCCGTCGGTGCCGACCACGACAGGTGCAGGACGGGCGACGTTCGTCATAGTGGGTGCCTCCAAGCCGAGTGTCGGGTGCTTGCGGTGAGCGGCCGTTCAGTCCGTCCTGCGGACCACGAGCGCGGTGATGTCGTCCCGGTGTTCTCCGGCGGTGTGGCGGCTGAGGTCTTCGCTCAGGTGATCGGCGACTTCCCAGGGGGAGATGTTCGCCCAGGCCCCCCAAGCGCTCTGCGAGGGGATAGAAGGCGCCGGTGGCGTCGCGGGCCTCGGTGACACCATCGCTGCAGCTGATGAGGGTGGCACCCGGAGGGAAGGGGAACCATGCGACGGTCCTGGGTTCGGCAGAGAGGTCGGCAACACCCAGCGGAACGCCCGGGTCGCCGAGTGGAACGGGGGCGACCGGGCCGGCTTTCAACAGGTAGGGCGGAAGAGGGCCGCAGTTGACGGCCTGCGTCTCGGCCGAGGTGTCGATGCCCAGGACGAGAGCGGTGACGAATCGCTCGGGTTCGCCGGCCTGCTGGGCAAAGGCGTTGTGCCGGACGACAGCTTGTTCCAGGTCGTCGACGAGCGCGGTAAGGGTCGGCTCACGCAGAGCGGCCTCGCGGAAAGCGCTGAGGACCGCGAAGGCGGTTCCGATCGCCGGCAGTCCCTTGCCCTGGACATCGCCGAAGAGCAGCCGCGTGCCGTACGGCGATGCCACCACCTCGTAGACGTCTCCACCCACCAGCCTGTCCGCCTCCACCGGCAGGTACAGGCCGTCGACGATCACCCGGTCGGTGAGGATCGGCAGGGGCCGCAGCATCTGCCGTTGGAGAGCGACAGCCGTGGACCGGACGCGCAGCAGTTCGCGTTCCCGCCTGATCCGCCAGTGGCAGGTCACCACGCACAGCACGCCGAGCACGCAGGCCAGCACCATGATGATCCCGTAGTCGTACGATGAAGGGAGCGGCCGGTACATCAGAACTGCGGTGATGACGATCAAAACCCAGCCCACCGCGCAGGCGGTCTGGCGCACTGTGCCGACCATCGCCGGAAAGGCGGGAAGCAGGATCAGCAGGGGGATGAGCCGCACCGTGCGGTCGTCAATCGTCAACTCCAGCAGCACGACCGGTACGGTCGCTGCCACCACGTAGGCCAGCGGGGCCTTGATGCCACCTCTGGGAGACGGCCCGGCGCTCTCGGCGCGCAACGGCAGCGGAGCGTCGGGCGTACGGGCCCCCACACGCCGCCGACGTATCACCTCTCCAGGCTCCCCCGGCCCCCCCGCCGCCGCAAAGCGACGGGCTCCGTGGGGACAGCACAACCCTGGTTGGTGCCGTGTGTGCAGCCCGCCTGGAACACGCGGTCCCGCACCTGGTCCCGCGACCTTAAAAGTGGCGCAGGTCGTATGCGGGCGTATTCGGGGCGACCATCGAAGTGAGGAACACAGTGCTCGCCCAGGCTGTGGCCCGGCCGGCAGGCCGCTGGCACAGCTCTTCACGCCGGGCGCGTGGCTGCGCAAAGCCGAAGAAGCCTGCGTCAGCGCCCATTCGTGCCAAGACCCTTGCGGGAAAGGCAGCGAAGATGTCGGTCACCGAGCAGTACCTCGCGAACAATCGGGCGTATGCCTCTCGCTTCACCGGCCCCCTCCCGATGGAACTCTCCCAGCAAGTAGCCGTAGTGGCCTGCATGGATGCGAGGCTGAACATCTACGCCCTCCTCGGCCTGAAAGATGGCGAGGCCAGCGTGATTCGCAACGCAGGGGGCGTGGTCACGGACGATGTCATCCGATCGCTGGCGGTGAGCCAGCAATTGCTGGGAACGAACGAGATCATCCTCATCCATCACACCGACTGCCGAATGCTGACCTACCCCGAATCCTTCCATGACGTGGAGGTCGACGTACGTCGGTCCATCAGCCGCATCAAGGCGAGTCCCTACCTTCCTCACCGCGAATCCGTACGCGGGTTCGTCCTCGACGTCGCTACAGGACAGCTTGAAGAAGTGACATGACACGCGACCGCTGAGTCGCCGACAGGTGCCTCAGCGGCGATGGTCCGGGCCGGTGGGAGGGCCTCCAAACAGCACTTCTCCGAATCATGCGGTCGTGTCTGGGCGTCCGAGAAGGTGTGCCAGGGGAACGTCGGAGTCGGCGAGCCTCTTCGCGTCGACCGGGCGCCGGGAGGTCACGAGGTCGCGGATCGGGTCGGTGACGTCCCAGACGTTGACGTTCATCCCGGCCAGCACCCGCCCCTCGGCGAGCCAGAAGGCGATGAACTCGCGGGTGTCCCTCCGCCCACGGAAGACGACCTGGTCGTAGCCGCCGGGTTCGACGTAGCCGGTGTACTCCATGCCCAGGTCGTACTGGTCGGTGAAGAAGTACGGAACGCGGTCGTAGGCCACGTCCTGGCCGAGCATCGCTTTGGCTGCGACGTGCGGCTGATTGACGGCGTTGGCCCGGTGCTCGACACGGATGTGTTTCCCGAGCAACGGATGAAAGGCGTTGGCGACGTCGCCGGCGGCGTGGATGTCCGGGTGCGAGGTACGCAACCGGGCGTCGACGAGGACGCCGTTGTCGACTTCCAGGCCGGCGGCGTCGGCGAGTTGGGTGTTGGGGGTGATGCCGACCCCGACGATGACCGCGTCGGCATGTGGGCAGTGGCCTATCCGGCACCCCCGACCCGGGAGCCGGCACGATGCGGCCGGCCTGTGTCGAGCCGGGACAAGTCGTCTACCTGGCTACAACGTCGCAGAAGCCCGGCGCACAGAGGAGATCTTCGAGGGGAGCCCCCTTTCAATGACCGACGTCGTGGTCGCCGGCTTCGACAAGTCGCTCTCATAGGCGAAGATCACGGCCGGCGATGATGCTGGGCGGCCCACGCCAAGGCGACCGCGGGGGCCTTCCGTCGCCCTCGGCCGCCGTGGCGAACTTTCTTGCGTGTGTGAGCAATCCGACACACCGTCTCCCCACAGCCTGCCGCCCCACCCTTGTCGCACAGGGCCCGACCTGCGCGGATGCCCGCCCTGACTGTCACCGGGGTGATGCCGCCCACACCCGTCCGGAGACGCAACGCGCGGAAGTAGTGGCGATCAAGACCGAGCAAGACGGCGGTCGCGCACGTACTGGACGTACAACCGGGTCGGACCGGAAGTCGGACGAAGGACGAAGGCAATGACGCCAATCAGCTGGGGCCGGTGGCCCCGACCGACACGCAGGAGCGTTGCCCTGGTCACCTGCGGGGCGCTGGCCGCGGCCGGGCTATCGGCCGCTGGTGCGGCGATGCTCCAGCCACAGAGCGCCACGGCATCGAGCCACCGGGAGGCCCCGTTGATATCGGGGCAGCCGCAGTTTGACAACACGGACGTGTACGCCTTCGTCAGCCCGGACCATCCCGACACGACGACGATCGTGGCGAACTGGCTGCCGTTCCAGGAGCCTGCGGGCGGCCCGAACTTCTTCCCGTTCGCAGGAGACGCCCGCTACAGCATCCACGTCGACAGCGACGGTGACGCGCAGGACGATCTGCTGTACCGGTACACGTTCAAGGACCACCGAAAGAACGAGAACACCTTCCTGCACAACACGGGTGTCGTGGAGAGCCTGGACGACCCCGACCTCAACTTCACCCAGACCTACGACATCGAGCTCCTGCGGCTGGAGCACGGCAAGGCGATCTCCTCGCACCAACTCGCCAAGCACTTGCCGACGGCTCCCGCGAACGTCGGCAAGGCGTCCATGCCCGACTACCAGAAGCTGCGCGACCAGGCCGTCCACGAGATCCCGGGCGGGCTGAAGACCTTCGCAGGCCAGGCCGACGACCCGTTCTTCCTCGACCTGCGCGTCTTCGACCTGCTGTATGGCGGCGACCTGTCGGAGGTCGGCAACGACACGCTTCGGGGTTACAACGTCAACACGATCGCCCTGCAGGTTCCGAACGCCTTTCTGCGGGAGTCCGAGGCTCAGCCGGTCATCGGCATCTACTCGACGACGGAGCGCCAGAACGCCGAAGGGCACTGGACCCAGGTGTCGCGGCTCGGCATGCCGCTGGTCAACGAGGTGGTCAACCCGGTCAAGGACAAGGACAAGTTCAACGCCTCGTCGCCCGAGAACGACGGTGACTTCCTGAAGAATGTCACCGAGCCCGAGCTGCCGAAGCTCATCGAGGCGATCTACAAGATCAAGGCTCCGGCCGAGCCGCGCCAGGACCTCGTCTCGGTGTTCCTCACCGGCATCAAGGACGTCAACCAGCCGCCCGGCGGTACACCGTCCGAGATGCTGCGGCTGAACACGGCAGTCAAGCCGACGGGTGAGCCGAAGCGCTTGGGCGTGCTGGACAGCGACAACGCGGGCTTCCCCAACGGGCGACGTCTGACGGACGACGTACTCGACATCGCGCTCCAGGTCGTCGAGGGCGAACTCGTCGGTTCGAAGAACGACTTGGGCGATGCAGTGGACGCCAACGACAAGGAGTTCGGTCACTCCTTCCCCTACGTCGCCCTGCCTGCCTCCGGGTCGGACACCCGGGCAGCTGCCGGCGCCGACACGAAGAGCGCCACCGGCCTGACGGGTGGAGCCTCCGGCCTCACCGGATCGTTGAGCGACAGCACCGTGCTGGCCGCTGGAGGCGCCGGAGCCCTGCTGGTGGCCGGGCTCGGAGCCTTCTGGCTGCGATCGCGCCGCCGCACCGCGAGCCGCTCCTGGCTCGGCTGACCCGACGGGACACAGGCCACCCCGAACGGCCCGGCGGCGCCGTCCGTTCCCCGCGGCGGCGCCGGGCCACCTTTGTTTCGACCGGACCGAGGAAGTTGACACACATGCCCGTACGGAAGCCGCTTCTCGCGCAAGTGCGTGAGCGGGGAATCGGCCCGCACCTGCGGATCGCCGCCGTTGCGGCCGTGGCCCTGGGACTCACCGCCGTCTCGGTGGCGCTCGGTGCGGACGCCGACTCCGCTCGCCCGGCCCGGAGCGCGCCCGTGCTCGCCGCGGGAGTCCCCGTGGAGCGGCTGCCGGCGGACGATCTCGCGCGGGGAACAGCTGCCCTGCAGAAGCACCTCGACGCGCAGCCCAAGGACGCCGCCGGGTGGGCGACGCTCGGCGTCGCGTACGTCGAACAGGCAAGGATCAGTGGTGATCCGACGCGGTATCCGAAGGCTGAGAAGGCGTTCGCGCGTTCACTGAAGCTGCGTCCGGCCGCCGAGAACGATGCCGCGCTCGCGGGGCAGGCCGTGCTGGCCGCAGCCCGGCACGACTTCGCGTCCGCGCTGGACCTCGCGGACCGTGCTCTGCGGGTGAACGGGTACAGCGAGCGGGCACTCGCCGGCCGGGTCGACGCGCTCGTCGAACTCGGGCGGTATGACGAGGCGTACCAGGCCGTGCAACTCGCCGACCGCCGCCGCCCCGGCATCCCGATCTTCACCCGCTACGCGTATGTGCTCGAGCTGCGCGGCGACACGGAAGGAGCCAGACGTGTGCTGACGCGGGCCCTGAGGTCCGCGACGGCTTCGGCGGACCGGGCGTACGTCGCCACCGCGCTCGGCCAACTGGACTGGAGCCAGGGCCGTTACCAGCCGGCCCTCGACCACTTCGCCGAGGCACTGCGCGCCGATCCGCAGCACTTGCCGGCCCAGGAGGGGCGCGGGCGCACATATGCCGCACAAGGGGAGGAGCGCAAGGCGCTGAGAGCCCTCGAGGAGGTCGCCAGGCGCCAGCCGCTGCCGGGGCGGGTGGCAGCGCTCGGGGAGCTGCACGAGGTGGCCGGGGACCGGACCGAGGCCGCTCAGCAGTACGAGCTGGCCGGCACATGGATGCGGCTGGCAGACGCCAACGGTGTTGCCACTGACCTGGAGTCGGCCCTCGTCGCCGCCGACCACGGAGATGCCGCCGAGGCACTGTCCTCGGCGCGCGCCGAGTGGAAACGCCGCGAGACCGTGCACACCGCGGACGCGCTCGGATGGACACTCCATGTCAATGGCCGGGACCGGGAGGCCCTCGTCTACGCGAGGAAGGCGACGGCACCCTCGCCCGGATACCGCAACGCGTCGTTCCTCTACCACCTGGGCATGATCGAACGTGCCCTCGGTGACCACACACAGGCCGCGCGCCACCTGCGTGCAGCGCTCGATCTGAACCCCGGTTTCTCGCCCGTCGGTGCGCGCCGGGCCGAATCCGCGCTGAAGGCCCTGCCGGACCCGGCGGGCCCGAGCGGGCGGAGCGCGTCATGAGGTGCCGCAGCGCCGTCGGCGCCCTGGCTGTGCTCATGACGGGCACCGCGCTCGCGTTGGTGCCCGCCGGGGCAGCCGGGGCGCATCCCCTGGGGAACTTCACGGTGAACCAGTACGACGGCATCGTCGTCTCACCGGGCCGGTTGCGCGTGGACCATGTGGAGGATCTGGCGGAGATCCCCGCCGCGCAGGAACTGTCCCGCATCGACACCGACGGGGACGGCCGTCCGGCCGAGGCCGAACTGTCGGCGTGGGCACGCACGCGGTGCGACGTGGCGGCGCGCGGAGCACGGCTCGTCGTCGGTGGAGGAGAGCGGACCACCGTCACGGCCGGCCGGGCGCGCGCCGAGGAGCGTCCCGGGCAGGCCGGACTGAAGACACTGCGTGTGACCTGTGAGCTGACGGCACCGCTGGCAGGTGGCGAGGACATCCGTATCGGGTACCGGCCCGCGGATGCCTCGACCGTGGGAGGCTGGCGGGAAATCACTGGGCGCGGTGACGCAATGACCCTGCATGGCTCGGACGTGCCGCAGCGGTCCGTGTCGCGTCGGCTGAGCACGTACCCCAACGACCTCCTCTCCTCTCCGCCCGAGCACACGGCCGCTGCCTTCACGGTCCGGTTCGGTGGGCCGGCCCTCGCGGACGGCGGCAGCGAGGCGACGAGGAACGGATCACCGGCGGCGGGTGTGCTGCCGCGTGGCGCGGACCGCTGGGCCGAGGCCCTGACCGGGCTGGTGGCCCGTCACGAGCTGACTGTCGGCTTCGCCGCGTTCGCACTCGTCGTGGCCCTGTGCCTCGGCGCCCTGCACGCGCTGGCACCGGGCCACGGCAAGACGATGATGGCTGCCGCCGCCACGGCCGGCGGCCGGACCTCGCTGCGTGATGTGCTCACGCTCGGTGCGTCGGTGACTCTGACGCACACGTTGGGCGTCTTCGCCCTGGGGGCGCTGATCACCGCGGGCTCCGCGGCCGCGCCCACGGTGGTCTCCTGGCTGACGGCGGTGAGCGGCGGGCTGGTGGCCGTCGCGGGGCTGCTGCTCGTCCGCAGGGCATGGCGACGGCGCCGCGAACCACACGACCACGGGCACGGGCACGGGCACCGCCACGAGCTCGGCCATGACCGCAAGCAGCTTGATGCTCCTGCGCAGGCCGCCGGATGTACGGATGCGCCCGCCGCGGAGCGGGTGCCGGCACTGGCCGCGGCCGGCGCCGGACACGCCGCTGCGGTGACTCCGTCCGCCGCAGCGCCCGTACCCACAGGCACCGTCCACCACCACGACGGCGACCGTGGGCAGGGGGAGCCCCGCCGTCACGAGCACGACGAGCAGCAGGGGCACCAACGGCACCGGAGCAGCGACACGCACGGTCACCGCCATGGTCACGACCACCATGGTCACGGTCACCACCACGCGCACGGGCACTCGCATGTCCCTCCCGCTCCCGGCCTGCGTGGGGTGGTCCTGATGGGTCTCGCCGGCGGACTGGTGCCGAGTCCCTCGGCCGTCGTCGTCCTCGTGGGGGCGGCGGCTCTCGGCCAGGCCTGGTTCGGGTTCCTGCTGATCGTCGCCTACGGTGCCGGACTCGCGCTCACGCTCGCGGCAGCCGGATTCGCGGTGGTCCGCCTGCGTGAGACCACCACGCGCAGGCTGGCGCTGCGACCGCATGGCCCGCTCTTCTCGCTGGTCGGCCGAACCGCACCGATGGCCTCGGCCGTCGTCGTCCTGACGCTGGGATGCGGCCTGCTGCTCAGGGGTGTTGCCACGGCCCTCGGCTGAGAGCCTGTCGGGTGGCTGATCAGGCGCGAGGCGTGACGGTTGGGTTCTGCCCTCTGGGCATGGCGAGGGCCCCGGAATGATCACGTGGTGTGTGCCAGTGCGACAACTCGAGGCCGTCAGCGGCGCCGACAGCGCCCTGTACGAGACCGTCGACCGCGCCGGCTGCTCGCACTTCGGATCGAGCACGACTACCGCGAACTCAAGACCAGCCTCGGCCTCGACCACTTCGAGGGCCGCTCGTTCACCGACTGGCACCGCCACGTCACACTCGTCACCGCCGCCCACCTGTTCCTCACCGAACAACGGACCTGCCCAAAAGCCCCTGCCAGGGCCTGCCCCTCTACCAGGCCCTGGACCTCCTCCAACACCTACTCGCCACCTGGACCGGCACCTGCCCCACCTGCCGACACCCCACCCCCTGGCAGCCCTACGACACAACCTAACAAAGCACTACTAGAACCCGAATTCGGGCAGGCGTCGGCCCTCCCGTGGGGAGGGCCGGGAGGGACGGCTCCCTGCCGGCGGGGGACAGATCTGCTGGCAGGTGCGCACAGCATGCGCCCCCGTCAGTTGCTGCGGTAGGTGTCGGTGCCGAATTTCCTCGATCGCGATCCCGGGAACGCGATCAGAGGCGATCCGCACTCGGTCGGCGACTCCTGGCGCCCGTCAGAGGTGACGTGGAAGAAGTACCGCGGAGGTCGTCGCTGCCTTGGAAGTGCCGCAATCGTCGATGGATTCCGCGAAGCCGAGTTCTTGCAGGGCGATCGCGCCTGCGGCTCGCAGCCACGCCTTTCGCCGACGACCGACAGTCATGGATGGACGCGGGCGGGGGCCAACGCTGAGGGGACGCACGCCCTTGCTTGGCCTCCGATCCGCCGATCCGGAGGCCGGGAACCGTGGGAGCGATGGGACCGCGGTCAGCTCTCCTCGAACCGGGCGGTGGCGCAGGGCGGGCACAGGTGGACGGTCTCGTGGTCGGTGGCCTCCGGGTACAGGGCTTCGGTGAACGGGTCCTTTATCGCCTTGACGTCCGGCTTCTGTTGGCCGCAGCCGCCGCAGCGCGGCAGCAGCGGTGCCATAGTCTCCAGTGCGCGGCGGATGCGGTCGCCGGTGCTGTCCTGGGCGTGGGCCTGGGCCTCGTCCAGGAGTTCCACAACCTGGTCGATCCGTTCGTCGTCGACTTCGGTGATGGAGACGGTGAAGGTGCCGATGATGTCACCGACGGCCGCCAGGACTCCGTTGTCCGGGGCCTGGGAGTCGTACAGGGCGCCCAGGACGGCGGCGTGCGGGGCGATGTCTTCGCTGCGGGTTGCGGCGTCGCGGAGTCGGTCGAGTCCGACTCGGACGATGGCGATTGCCGCGTCGATCTCCTGCTGCAACGTCAGCCTGCTGGTCACGGTGGGGCCTTTCTCGAAACGGCGAGCAGTGGGAGGCAGGGTCACAGTGCGGCAATGAGAAGGGCTGCCAGGAAGAGGAAGAAGACGTGGAAGCTCTGGTGTGTTAACTGCACCTTCTCGGGCTCGTGGGACATGGCGATCACGAGTCCCAAGGAGAGGTGTGCAGGGCCTACCCAGTGCCCTGAGCATGGGTCGAGCAACCGTTTTTCGAGTCGGCTCCGCCGTCGGGCTGGAGATCAGGTACCCGGGTACGCCGTCCGTCCTCGGCGCGTACGGACGACAATCGGCCGTTCACCGGCCGCAGCTACGCGTACTACATGCTGCGCTGGGACCGGCTTCGATGGTTTCTCGATCGAGGTTCTGAGGGACGGCGGGCCCAGCTGACCCGCTGTCGCGGATCATTGACGATGCGTGAACGGCTAGCCTGCGCGCATGGTGTTCAAACGGCTGCTGGGCAGCAAGGGGAGCGGCGGGACCCGGATTCCGCTGGAGATCGATACCGTCATACCGGACGAGGCGCTGCAGCCGGGAGGGCTGCTGCGCGGGGAGATCGTGCTGCGCGCACCCGACCGGGACGTGAGGGTGCGGACCGTCAACGTGAAGCTCGTCGCCAGCGCGTCACCCGCCGTCGGCAAGAGCGACGTGGTCGACACGGAGTCGGGCGACACGTTCGCGCACTTCCCCGTGAGCAGCCACTTCACGTAGAGAAGGGCCAGGAGACACGGGTGCCCCTGCGGTACCGGCTCCAGTGGGAGAGCCCGGTGTCCGAGGTGCAGGGGAGGCAGCTCCAAGGGGTGCGCCTGGCTCTTTACACCGAGGTAGAGGCCGATGGCATCGAGGACCGGACGGACAGCGACCCCCTGCGCATCGGCGCGACGCCGCTGCACGAGGTGGTCCTCGACGCCTTCGAGGCCGCGGGGTACTCCTGCGGGAGCGCGAAGATCGACGATGAGGGCATTCCGCGTACCGAGCGCCACATCCGTTACATGCGACAGAGCTTGCGCCTCGTCGACACGCTGGCCGTGACCGGGCCGGACCGCCCGCAGCACCTGGAGGTGAACTTCCATACCAACGCGGTCGGTTCCGAGATCTACGTCCGCAAGGCCGCCCTGCACCAGAAGGACTGGTGGAAGAAGCCGCCCGTCCTGCGCTACGTGGCCGCCCACCACGAGGTCGGCCACGTGGACTTCGAGGCGCGAGTCCGGCAGTGGATCGACGAGGTCGCCGTCCTGCCCGAGAAGGCTGTCGATGATCGCGAGAAGGTTCAGTACGACTTGGGCGGCCCCAGGGTGTGGATAGACATGTAGGTCAGGTCATCTCCCGGCTGACCGGGGCCATCCGGGCCACCGGGTCGCCGTGATCAGCCGGGCGAGGCCGAACGCGCGGTTGAGACCCTTGGCTCGAGGTGTGGACGGCTTGGCCGACAGCCCTCACGGCCTCGCCGGCGCTGATGTCGTCACCGACGTCGTCGAGGTGGGTGGCCTTCTGCGTCATCAGCCGAGGAGGGACCAGGATCGGGTCAGTCGACTGCACCCATTAGGTGGTCGACTCGCGAGTGGACGCTATCGAATTGATCTGGGCTTTCCAGCTCCGAGGATGTCTCGCGAATCCTGTTGCGAGGAGTTCATCGGAGTGCGGCCTGGTTGGTGCAGAGGAGGTCGAGCGCATAGGCCCCCGTCCCAAGGTGACCGGCGGGCTTGCCTTCTGCGGTGATGGGGTGCGCCGGGTGGGCGCCGGTGCCGAGGCTGTAGAACTCGCTCTTTCCCGTGACCTCGGCGAGCCAGGTGAGGCTGGAGCGTCGGTCCGCCCACCAGTGCGAGGCGGCGTCCAGACCGAGGCCGGCGGTGACTCCGGCGAGGCCCAGCGGCAGGTCGAGGACGACGGCGGCGAGCGCCAGGAGCAGCGCCTTGGTGAGGGTCAGGCCGATGACGTGTCGGGTGCAGGCGAGTCGGCCGATGCGGCTGGACTGGCCCGGGTTGCGGTCGTGCTGGCCCCCGTCGGCGCTTTGGACCGAGGTCTGTACCCAGTTGGTCCCCGACGGTGTGGGCGGTCCACAGGGTCGCGAAGGCGGCGGCGAAGGTGACGATGGTGTCCGTGCTGGAGACGGTGGCCACTTGTTCTCTCCAGTTGGTGATCGGGTGGGAGGCCTCGGGGCGGGCGGCTGAGTGGTTGGCGACCTGGCGGCCTGCAGGCGCAGCGCGGTGGACAGTGGCGCCGTGAGGGCGGGTCGGGGGTGCGTTCGGCGAGCTGAAGCACGAGGGCGGCGGGGCGGTCCGGGCGGCCGGTGAAGCCAACCACAGCCGCGTCGGATGTCTCGGTGTGCCGCAGCTTGGACCAGACGCGCTGCTCGCGGCGCGGGCAGCTCTGCCGGATTGTCCAGCTCACCACTCACCACGTCACCGACGACGGGCACACCGTCACCCTGCAGCTCGGCAGCGAACCGGTCACTCTCCCTGAACCTCTCGACGAACTCGTCCGTGCCCTGGTCCGCAGACGCCGGGGGAAGGCCGTCACCGTTCCTGTGCACGAGTCCACGTGGCTGTTCCCCGGTTCCCACACGGGATGCCCCTCACTCCCCATGCCCTGGCGGTGGGGCTTAAGGCAGTCGGCATCCGGTGCCAGGTCGTTCACCGGTCGGCTTTGATCGAGCTCGCCTCCGAGCTTCCGGCGTTCGTCGTCAGCCGGCTTCCGGGCTTCCATCAGAGCACCGCCGACAACTGGCAGCGCGACGCCCAGGGCTTCGGCCCGGAGTATGCCGCCGATCTCAGCCGTCGCTGACCCTGCCTGTGCCCATGGGTGAACTTGGGGCGTTGCGTGGAGTACTGGTGGCAAGGGCCGTCGTGGCTGCAAGGCCGGACAGCGCGGCCAGCAGTACGAGCAGTTGCGGGTAGCCGCCGAGTGGGCCGGCCAGGGCGGCTCCGGCAAAGGGAGCGAGCGCGGCCGCGGTGTGAGAGGGAGCGCCGAGGAGTCCGGACAGCCGTCCGTAGTGGGAGGTGCCCCATCGGTCGGTGACCGCTGTGGCCTGGAGAAGGGTGAGGTTGCCGCGGACCGTTCCCGCCAGTACGGAGAGGATGACCAGCAGGATGTACGGGCCGGAAATGGCTGCGAGGGCCACGGTGGTGAGGCCGCCGAGCGCGACCAGGATGCTGGTGCGCAAGGTCGCCCCGGTGTGGCGGGCGAGCGTTGCGTACATGGTGCGCCCGAGGGTCTGTCCTACGCCGCCCAAGCCGAGGGCCCAGGCAGCCTGCGCAGTGGAGTAGCCGCGTTCGAGCAGGAGCGGAACGAGCGCGATGACGACGGCGTACATCGCGAACGCCGAGAGTGTGAGCGTGGCGGCCAGCATCCAGAACGGCCGGCTGCGCACGACGTCTTTTGTTCCCTGGGCGGGGTGGGCGGGGCCGTCTGCGGCCGGGGGCCACGGTGCCTTCAGTGCAAGGGCGTGGGCGGGGATCGTCAGGAGGGCGAGGATCCCGGCGAGCACCGTGTAGGTCGCGCGCCAGGACATGTGGCTTTCCAGGGCGGCGGTCAGGGGTGCGAAGACGGTGGAGGCGAGGCCGCCGGCCAGGGTGACGATCGTCAGGGCGCGGACGTGGTCGGGCGCCCACCAGCGGGTGAGGGCGGCGAAGGCGGGCGGGTAGAAGGTGGATGCCATCGCGAGCCCTGCGAGCAGCCACCCGGCGGTGAATACGAGGAGGTTGGGGGCGGCGGCCACGAGGAGGAGGCTCAGTACGCCCAGGATCGAGCCGGTGGTCATGACCGTGCGCGGGCCTCGGCGGTCGAGGATCCGGCCGACGTGGATCCCGGCGAGGGCGGAGACCAGGAGGGCGGCGGAGAACGCGGCTGTCGTCGCTCCGGCCGGCCAGCCGGTGGCCGCGGTGATGGCGGGGTTGAGGACGGGGAAGGCGTAGTAGACGATGCCCCAGCTGGTGATCTGGGTGGCGCACAGTGCGGGCAGTACGGCGCGCGGCCGCGATCGGAGTCCCGTCCCGGTCGCGGCCGCGGTGGCCTGGGTTGTCGGCACGGTGGTCAGCAGCCGCCGGAAGAGGCGGCGGCACCAATGGTGAGGGTGGCCGGGGCAGCGCAGCAGCCTCCGCCGCTGGTCTCCTCAGCAGCGGGCTGGTCGAACAGGCCGGCGCCGCCGCAGACGCCGGTCTCGGGAAGGGTGAGTTCGACGCGCTCGGCGGCTTCCAGGTCGCCGGCGATGGCCGCGGCGACGGAGCGGACCTGCTCGTATCCGGTCATGGCCAGGAACGTGGGCGCGCGGCCGTAGGACTTCATGCCGACCAGATAGACGCCCGGTTCGGGGTGGGACAGCTCGCGGTGGCCGTGCGGGTAGACGGTGCCGCACGAGTGCTGGTTGGGGTCGATCAGCGGCGCCAGCTCGACCGGGGCCTGGAGGCGCTCGTCGAGACCGAGGCGGATCTCGGACAGGAACGACAGGTCCGGGCGCAGGCCGGTCAGCACGATGACCTCGTCCACCGGGTCCAGGCGCCGGCCGTCCTCACCGACCAGGACCAGGCGGCCGTCGGCCGTCCGCTCGATCGCCTCGGTGCGAAAGCCGGTGACTGCGTCCGCGTGCCCGTTGTCGACGGCGGCCTTCGCGGCGAGCCCGAGGGCGCCGCGGGCGGGCAGCTGGTCGGCATCGCCGCCGCCGAACGTGGAGCCGCTGATGCCGCGTCGCAGGATCCACACCGCGCGCGTGCCCGGCTCGGCCTCGGCGAGGTCGGCGAGCGTGGCCAATGCGGTGAAGGCGGAGGCGCCGGACCCGATGACGGCCGTGCGCTTGCCGGCGTAGCGGGCGCGGACGGCCGGGTTCTTCAGGTCGGGGACGCGGTAGGTGATGCGGTCGGCGGCTGCCTTCTCCCCGAGGGCGGGCAAGCCGCTGGCGCCGGCGGGGCTGGGCGTGGTCCAAGTGCCGGAGGCGTCGATGACAGCGCGGGCGAAGACCCTCTCCTCACCGCCGTCCGCAGTGGCGAAGTGCACGACGAAGGGCTGTGCTTCGCGGTCGGCGTCCACGATCCGGTCGCGGCCGGTGCGGGAGACCCCGGTGACGGTGGCGCCAAAGCGGACGCGCTCGCCAAGGACCTCGGCCAGGGGCTGGAGGTACTGCTCGGCCCAGTCCCCGCCGGACGGGTAGGTGGATGCGTCCGGCTTCACCCAGCCGGTCGGGGCCAGCAGCTTCTCCGCGGCCGGGTCGGTGAGCTCGCCCCACATGGAGAACAGGCGTACGTGGCTCCACTCGCGCACCGCGGCGCCAGCGGCCGTTCCGGCCTCCAGCACCAGCGGCTCGAGGCCGTACTCGATCAGGCGGGCGGCAGCGGCCAGGCCGGCGGGACCGGCTCCGATCACGACGACGGGCAGGTGGACGGTGGGGCTCTCACTCATCACATGTCTCCGGACTCGTACAAAGGGGCGTGGGTGGGGGTCGGCTTGTCAGCAGCAGCCGGTGCCGGTGGCGACGGCTTCGCGCTGGGCCGCCGGGTCGCAGCAGGCTCCGGCCGCCTTCGCGCCCTCGCTGCTGCCGCAGCACGGGGAGGACTCGGCCGGAGCGGTCGCATCGGCGGGCGGTGCGGGGGCCGGTCCGCAGCACGAGGGCGCGGTCTCGGTGGAGTTGGGGGTGGTGCCGGTGGCGGGGGCGACGGGCTCGTTCATGACGACTCCTCGGTGCTTCGATGCCTGTCGATGTCTTGCGCTGCAAGCATGACACCTGCTTCGATGAACGTCAACATAGACATACGTCGAATCTGGAGTTGTTTCATGGAGCACGTTGACGTCGCAGTGATCGGGGGCGGCCAGTCCGGGCTGGCCACGGCGTATGAGCTGATCCGGCGCGGGCTCAAGCCTGTGGTGCTGGAGGCGTCCGACCGGGCAGCCGGCTCGTGGCCGTGCTACTACGACAGCCTCACTTTGTTCTCCCCCGCCCGGTACAGCTCTCTGCCGGGGATGCCGTTCGACGGCGGGGACCCGGACCGCTACCCGCACCGCGACGAGGTCGTCGCCTACCTCACCTCCTACGCCGCACACCTGGACGCTGACATCCGCACCGGCAGCAGCGTCACCGAAGTCCATCCGGACGCGGCCGGTTTCATCCTCAGTCTGGCCGGTGGCGGCCGGCTGTCCGCGCGCGCGGTGGTCGCGGCGTCCGGCACCTTCGGACGCCCGCACCTGCCGGCATTGCCGGGCCTTGAGCAGTTCCCTGGCACGGTGCTGCACGCCGCCGACTACCGCGGCCCCGCCTCTTTCGCCGGACAGCGGATCATCGTCGTGGAAGCCGGGAACTCCGCCGTGCAGATCGCGGCCGAGCTCGCCACCGTGGCGCAGGTGACGCTCGCCAGCCGCCACCCGGTTAAGTTCGCCCGCCAGCACGTCCTCGGCCGGGACCTGCACTTCTGGCTCAAGGCAACCGGCCTGGACACCGCCCCACTCGGCGACTTGCTGCGCACTCCGCCGGGCCAGCCCGTCATCGACGAAGGCCGCTACCGCGCCGCACTGGCGGCGGGCATGCCGGACCGCCGGGAGCTGTTCACCGCCCTGGAGGACCGCAAGGCGACATGGACGGACGGCACCGCAGAGGAGATCGACGTGATCCTGCTGGCCACCGGGTACCGCCCCGACCTGCCCTACCTCACCGGGCTCGGCGCCCTCGACGCCACAGGGCGGCCCCGCCACCGCGACGGCGCCTCCCTGACGCACCCCGGGCCGGCCTTCGTCGGGCTGGAATGGCAGCGCTCACTGTCGTCGAACTCGCTGCGGGGCGTCGGCCGGGACGCTGCTCGAGCCGCCCGCCGCCTGGCCCACCGGCCATAGCTGACCGATCCCTGGGCGCGCTAGTTCGACGTATGTCAAGATAGACGCATGTCGAACGTGCAGGTGCTGCCGCTGATGGAACCGGCCGAGGCCGCGGCGCCGTGCTGCCCGCCGCTGACCGAGCGCCCCATGAACGCCGAGGAAGCCGAGACGGCTGCGAAGATGTTCAAGGCCCTCGGCGACCCGGTCCGGCTGCGCCTGTTCTCCGCCGTCGCCTCCCACGAGGGCGGCGAGGCGTGCGTCTGCGACATCTCCGACGTCGGCGTCTCCCAGCCCACTGTCTCCCACCACTTGAAGAAGCTCAAAGAGGCCGGCCTGCTGACCTCCGAGCGGCGGGGCACCTGGGTCTACTACCGCGTCGAGCCGTCCGTCCTCGCCGCCATGGGCAAGCTCCTCGCCACCGCCGCGACCCCCTGACGAAGCCGCAACCCCCGGGACTCTTCCGGGGCGGCTGCTCAATCGATTATCGCCGATCATCAATGGAACGGTCACAGACGAAGCGCGTCTTGGCCGCGCTCAGCACCGAAGACGCCACCCTGTACGCCGGGTGGTTCAAAGTCTGGCCGACCCCATGCGGGTCCGGGTGCTCAACCTGCTTGCCAACCGAGCGGCGCCCGATGGCTGTCGGGGAGATCGTCGAGCACCTGCCGATCGGCCGGCCGACGGTCTCCCATCACCTGAAAGTCCTGGCCGATGTCCGCTTCGTGCCGGCCGAACGGATCGGCGCCTCGACCCGGTACCAGGTCAACGGCGCCGGACTGGAACGCTTCCCCGGCCGCCGTCCGAGCGATCATGGTTCGCTCATGAACATCACGCCGCTGACCACCGCGCACGCCGAGCGAGTGCTGCGCATCCACCAACTCGGCATCAACGAAGGCAACGCCACCTTCGAAACAACCGCCCCCACGTGGCAGGCATTCGACGCGACCAAGCTGCCCGAACACCGCTTCGCCGCCCTGGACGACGACGGCACCGTGCTGGGCTGGGTCGCGGCCACCAAGGTTCCGGCCGCTGCGCCTACGCCGGCGTCGTCGAGCACTCGGTCTACGTCCACCCCTACGCCCGCGGGCGCGGCACCGCCTCCGGACCGTCCATCGCGGCGCGGCCGCCTTCGCCGAGGGCTGCGTTGCGGGCATCCGTAACCCCAACAGCCACGAGGACGGTCTTCCCGAGCTGCCCGAGCATGAGGCGCTGGAGCAGCTGGCTGCTTTCAGCGTGCTGGCTCGCTGGGTGGACACCGCCACCATCGCCTTCTGAGCGGCGCGAAGAACGGGCCTCAGCGGAGCAGTTCGGCAAATCTGATGTGCCGCATCGCGAGCGGGTCGGCCTACGCCGATCAGGGTGGCCGATGCCGCGCCGGTCCAGTCGCCGTAGCCGACCACGTGCAGGCGGTGTTCGTCCACGGCCCGGGTGCCGATGGTAGCTATGTGCCCGCGCGGGCCGCGAAGCCCGAGTGGCGCGAGGTGAGAGAGGGCCGGGCGGAAGCCCGTGCACCAGATGATCGCGTCGGCCTCTGCGCGGCTGCCGTCGGCCCACTCGACGCCGTCCGGGGTGAGGCGGATGAACATCGGCTGGGCCTTGAGTAGTCCTGCGTCCCGGCTTCCCGTACGGGCGGCACGGCGACGATTTCGCCGAGCGAGGCGACACCGCCGGTGTCGGTGCGTTCTTCGTCGAGGGCGCGGCGGCGGGCGGTGGCGACATCGAAAAGGATGCGGCCGTCGATGTCGTCAGCGAGGAAGCGCGGTTCACGCCGGGTCACCCACGTCAGTTCCGTCTCGTGGGCGAGGTCGGCGGCGATCTGTGCACCGGAGTTACCACCACCCACCACGATGACGCGCTGTCCGGCGAAGTCGGCCGGGCGGCGGTACTGCGCGGTGTGGAGCTGGCGGCCGGTGAAGACGTCGCGGCCGGGGACAGCGGGCAGGAACGGGCGCGACCAGCTGCCAATGGCGCTGAAGACCGCACGCGCTCGCCAGGAGCCGGAGCCGCTCTCCACGCGCAGGAACTGACCGTCGCGTTGGACGGCGTCGACCTGGATGCCGCGTTGGATGGGCAGTTCGTACCGCTTCTCATAGTCGGCGAGGTAGTCGACGACGCGTTTCCCGTCCGGATACGTCTGGCCGGGCTGGGGCGGCATGAGGCGCCCGGGCAACGAGGAGTAGGCGGCCGGGGAGAACAGGTGCAGCGAGTCCCACATGTACTGCCAGGCGCCCCCCGGCGCGGACTGCGCATCGAGCACGGTGAAGTCCACGCCGAGGCGGCGCAGGTGGTAACCGGCGGCCAATCCCGCCTGGCCGCCGCCGATCACCACCACGTCTGCCCGCTGGGTCATGCAGCGGGCTGCTCGGATCCGGTCCGGCCGCCCATGAAGATGACCGCCACCAGGGCCAGACCCACCACGACACCCGCGAGTTGGGCGCCGATGAAGCCGGGGACCGAGGCGGGGGCGATGCCCGCGAAGGTGTCGGTGAAGGCCCGGCCGATGGTCACGGCCGGGTTGGCGAAGGAGGTGGAGGAGGTGAACCAGTATGCGGCACCGATGTAGGAGGCGACGGCCACGGGCGCGAAACGCAGGCGGTCGGTGCGGGCTGCTGCTGGGCCGGGACTGGGGTGCGGGCGGCCGCCACACCGGGTGGGTGCGGCGGCCGTGAGTGGGATCGGCTCGTGGTTCGAGTCAGTCAGCAGAGCGGCGGATCAGCCCGGCGTCACCGCACCCTCTGGCACTCCGAACCACTCCTCCAGCGCCTCCGCCAGCTCGGCCGTCGACGTCGGCGCCTGCACCCCCGCGTCGGCCGCCCAGGCCGTGAAGCCGTCCGGACGGACGAGGACCGCCGCCAGTTCCGGGCGGGACGGGCAGCCGGCCGTCAGGGTGTCGACGCGGCCGGCATACCCCGCAGCGAGGGCCCGGAGCTCCGGGTCGTCGGTGAGGTCGAGCAGGAGCGCCCGGCCCCCGTGGAGGTGGTCCGCGAGGCGGCCGCCGTCGGTGAGTTCGAGGTCCGGGGCGCTGCGGCCGGTCAGCGGGTGCTCGCCCGGCAGCTCGTACCGACCCCCGGCACCGTTGAGCCGCGCGGTGAGGTACGTGGTGCCCACGACCGTCCCCGCCAAGTCGCTGACGATCTCGCGCAGGGCCCGGGACTGCGGGTCCGGGCGCATGGCCGCGACCTGGGACCGGGTCCAGTCCAGGACCCACGCACCGACCGGGTGCCGCTCGGAGGTGTAGGTGTCCAGCAGCCCTTCCGGCGCCCGGCCGCCGATCACCGCGGCGAGCTTCCAGCCGAGGTTCATCGCGTCCCCGATACCCAGGCTCAGCCCCTGGCTCCCGAACGCGGAGTGCACGTGCGCCGCGTCACCCGCCAGCAACACCCGGCCCTTGCGGTACTCGGTGACCTGGCGGGCGTGGTCGGTGAAGCGGGTCGCGGTCCGCACCCCGGTGATCGTGACGTCCACGCCGGATACGCGGCGCAGCCGCGCCTGGAGGTCCTCGGTGGTGACCGGCGCGTCCCGGTCGGCCGGCGGGCCGTCAAACTCCACGGTGACGACGCGTCCCGGCATCGGCCCGTGGGCGTAGACCCCGGTGTCCGTGGCGGTCCAGCCGACCTTCAGGTCCTCGGCGCCGCTCATCTCCACGACCGCCTGGTGACAGGTGATCTCCGGTTCTGTACCGGGAAATTCGAACCCCGCGAGCTTGCGGACCGTGCTGCGGCCGCCGTCGCAGCCCACGAGCCAGCCGGCGCGTATGGCCCCGTGGCTGGTCCGCACCGTAACGGCCCCGTCGTCCGCGTCGAAGCCGGTCAGCTCCACTCCCCGGCGCACGTCGACGCCGAGCTCGTCCGCCCGCCCGCCGAGCAGCCGCTCGATGTCCTGCTGCGCCACGAAAGCGATCTCGGCGGCGGGTCCGGCGTCGCCGAGGCCCGGCTCCGTACGGTCGACCAGGTCGGCGCGCAGCATGATTCCGGCGAAGTGCCCGACGAACCCGAGCCCTTGGCCCGCGGCCCCGCCTCCGTCCCCGCCGTTCCGTTCGCGCATGAATGCCTGGAAGCGGTCCATCGCCTGCCGCTGCACCTCGGCCAGCGCGGGCAGCATGCCCCGGCGGTAGAGCGCCTCTGCGCTGGGCGTGGTGATCGCACCGCCCTTGATCGTCGGGTCCACTTCGGTGAGGCGCTCCAGGACGGCCACCCGCGCGCCTCCGAGCCGGAGCTCGCAGGCCAGCATCAGTCCGACCGGGCCGCCTCCGGCCACCACTACGTCATAGTCCATGGCGCCGACTATGACCGAGGGCCGAGAAGGCCAAAAAGGCGCCGCGGTGTCAAGGAGCCAGCCCCGCGAGGAGGGACGGGAAGCGGGCCATCCGCGCTCCTCCTCAGCTACCTCACCCGCCCCTGCCGGTGTCCCGGCCGGTCCTCGATCGGCTCGATCAGGTGGCCGGGCGGTCAGGCGGTCAGCGCTGCAAGCTCCGCGCTGGCGCGCTCAGTGACCAGAGCGAGGACGCGGCCGGCGGCGGCCAGGTCCTTGGCGGGTATCCCGCCCCCAGATGCGGGCGGTGATGGGGGCTATCTCCGCGCTGGCGGCGGCGATCAGCTCATGCCCTGCAGCCGCGGGTCGAAGGTGCGCGCCGTCCGAGACGCCCAGCCCCACGTGTCCGTTCGCCGTAGCCATACGAGAGCGGGGCACACAGTTAGCGGTGAGAACGATCAAGGAACGAGGCTCATCGGCTGCTGTCGCCGGGAGCGAGCAGGGTCGTGAGCTCGGCGATCGCCTCCGGGGACGGCTTGAAGTAGCGGCGGACGTTCTCCGGTTTCTTGTGCCGGGACTTCGCCATGAGCATCAGGAGTGACGAGTGCTGCTCGCCGAGGTGGGTCAGAGAGGAGTGGCGGTATTCGTGCAGGTCCCAGCCCGTACCGGGACCGCGGCGGAGTGTGCTTGTCCAGCAGTGCTCGGGCCTGCTCGTACGACAGCCTGGCCAGCCCGGTGTCCGAGCAGACGTCGCGGGGGCTGACGACCTTGCCCGGCCCTGGGCGGCGATGGGTGACGAACACCGGTCCGCGGGTGCGGCCCTTGAGCAGCCGGGGCAGGAGCCGGGCGGTGCCGGCGTCCCAGTACACGGTCTCCAGCACGTAGTCCTCGCGCGCCTGGCCGCGGCGGCGGCCCTTGGTCCGGGCGCCCTTGGCCTTGACCAGGCAACGACGCCCGGCGAAGTCCACCTCCTCGATATTGACGCCCAGGATCTCCTCGGCCCGCCCGGCGGTCTCGTAGAGCATCCGCCACAGCGTCCTCTCCCGCAGGTGGACCTCGCGTTGCGCGATCAGCCGGTCGATCGCCATCTTGGAGCGCGCCGGGGTCTCGGAGTCCGGCACCGCCAGCCGCTTCGCCCAGGCCGGAACCATCGGCCCTCATAGCCGCGCTCACGGCACCAGCCGAGCCAGGACGGCACCCCCGCCCGGCGGGAGTTCCAGGTGTTGACCGCCGAGGTGCCCCAGAGCAGTTCGAGGGCCTCGCCGATCTCGTCGTCCGCCACCGACGCCAGACACCGTCCGCGCTGAGGGCCGACACGTCCGCGACGAGGACATCTCCCGCCGCTCCCCGCAGTTGTTCGCGCACATCAACTTCCACGGCCGCTACAGCTTCGCCCTGCCCGCCGAGGTACAAGGTGGCCACCTGCGCCCCACCCGCAAGCCTGAACGAACGCTGCTCTTGCGGCGGGCTCGGCCGATCACTCAACGAGAGCGTATCCACGGGATTCCATGCGCGGTCCGATCGCCCTGTCACGTTCGCCCGCACAACCCAAGCCCCATGAAACCTCACGCGGCTGAACTGAGTTGATTTGCCTTCTACGTCATCCCCGAACGCCGCAATCGCGGTATCGGCCAAGCCCTCCCAAAGAGGTCAACCGCTACGCCTGCAGTGACGGCCTGGACACACTGGTCGTCTGGCCTTCCCGCTCAGCGCGCCGCAGTACCGGCGCTGCGGCTTCCGCCGCGCCGGAGGGCTCCTCGAGCAGCCCGTGGCGCCCAGTTGAGAACGGGCCCCGTGACAGCGCGAGGGCGTCCGGAGCCGGCCCCGGTGACGAACGACCCGGACACCCCTTGCACCACCCACGAGCGGACCGCGACTCCCGCCGCCCGCGAACTGAGATGGTCGGCCGGGAGAGGACACCGCGAACCTATCGCCCGGAACGCCAATACCGAGGGGCCGATTCGGCATAATCGGGCGTTCCGCTCACGCTGTGCCGAACAGCAAGGGGAATTGAGTAGCAACTACTCATGAGCGAAATCGAGGGCTCAAATACACTCGGTAGGTGAGGCTCGACATATGCTAGGTCCGAAAGTGAATCAATGCCAGATAATCAGCGAAAATATCGAATAGGGATCCCCTCGTTCCTCGCCGGCTCCGTCGCGGCAGGAACCCTGGCGGTGTCCTTGCTGGCCGGAGGATCCGCATCGGCCGCAGTGGACCACTATATCCTCGTCAATCGCGAATCAGCCAATGACGGCTCGCCTGGCAAGGGAATCGCAGTCACTTGTCCCGAAGGGTACCGAGTAAGCGGCGGCGGCGGGGAGGCCATACACCGCGAGTATTCGCCGACCACAGGCGAACTGGTGTGGACGGCACCCTATCCCGCTCAAATGACCTCGAGTAGACCCCAGAGCGAGACGCGTTGGTGGGTGAGTGCCGAGAAATATCCGCGGGGACAGTCGTGGATTCTGAAGGCTTGGGCAGTTTGCGTTGCCTAATACTCCAGCCGTAGATCTTGATCTTCATGGGGTCTGGGCTGTTTGTTGCAGGTAGTGGCCGTTGCGGGCGCGGGCTTGGTGTCGTCGTCGCCAGTCGGACCATCGAAGCCGGTGAGCTGGGCCGTGGGCGGGCTGGACCATCAGCGTGGTGAACAAATGCTGGATCTCGTTGCAGGTCAACGGGATCAGCCCGTCCGGGGACGGATGGCGGGCCTGTTCCTGTGCGGCGGTCAGGGCGAGGAAGGCGTGCGCGAGCATCACGAGGGTGACCCACCGGCGCCAGGACGTCCACCGTCTGACCTGGTGTTCGTCGAGTGCGGCCAGGCCCTTTCCGGACTGGAAGGTTTCCTCGATCGTCCATCGGCGTCCGGCGACGCGCACAAGGGTGGCCAGTGGAACGGCAGCGGGCGAGTAGCAGCGGTAGAAGGCGAGTTCGCCCGTGCGGCGGTTGCGCCGGATCAGCAGTTGGTGGTGGCCGGGGCGGACATCGGTGATGTCGGCCACGGCCCAGTCGTAGAAGCGCAGTCCCTTGGCTCCGGTGCCTGCGGAGCGTTGCTGCCAGGCCCGTTTGGGCAGCTTCTTGGCCAGGGCGTCGGCCCGGAGCTTCCCGGCGTGGGTGGGGATCTGGTGGTCGCAAGCGACAGCGAGCACGTAGCCGGTCTGCCGGGCTTCGAGTGCGGCGCGCAGGTGTGGGTTGGCGCCGTAGACCTCGTCACCGGTGACCCAGGCGGCGTGGATGCCGGCGTCCAGGGTGCGCGTGATCAGCGTAGTGGCCAGGGCCGGTTTGGTGGCGAAGCCGATCTCGGCGGGGATCCCGGCTGCCTGGCAGCGGTCCGGGTCATCGGTCCACGAGCGCGGGACGTACAGCTCCCGGTCGATCGCGGCGTGTCCGGCCGGAGTTGAGTAGACGAGGTAGACGGCAACCTGGGAGTTTTCGATGCGGCCCGCGGTGCCGGTGTACTGGCGCTGCACGCCGACCGTGTGGGTGCCCTTCTTCAGATCGCCGGTCTCGTCGACGACCAGTACGGCGTCCTGGCCGCCGAGGTGCTCGACGACGTATCCGCGCAGGTCGTCGCGGACTGCCTCGGCGTCCCACTTGGCCCGGGCCAGCAGGTGCTGCAGGCCGTCCGGTGTGGCGTGTCCGGCATGCTCGGCGATCGTCCAGCAATTCTTCCGTGGCAGGTCCGACAGCAGTCCCAGGACGAGGGCCCGTGCGCGACGTCGCGGTTCGACCCGCGCGAAGCGGCCCGCGATCCGGCCCATCAGGGCATCGAACAGGTCCCGCCAGCGAGCGGGGTCTACGCTATGGCCTGCGGCCACCGCTTGATCTTCGTTTGTCCACACAACACGCGATGATCACCGGTGGCCGCACCTGCCCCCCACACCGCCCCTGACCTGTGAGATCGCAGCCTACGGCGGGGATACATAGGATAAGTGCGGTGGTCAATCCCGACGCCTTCGGCCGGAGGAGGTTCGTGATGACGCACGATGGCGGGCTGAGGCTGCACATGCAACGTGTCCTCCGCGCACCGCGTACGGTCGTATTCCGAGCGTTGACCGAACCGCAGGAAGTGGCCAAGTGGTGGGGCCCCGACGGGTTCACCACCCCGAGTGTGGAAAGCGACCTTCGGCCAGGAGGTGGTTACCGGATCGCGATGCAGCCTCCGGAAGGCGATCGGTTCCACCTGGTGGGGGAATTCCTTGTGGTCGACCCTCCGGAACGCCTGTCCTACACCTTCCGGTGGGAGGATCCCGATCCCGAGGATCGGGAGACAGTGGTGACGCTGTCCCTTCGCGATATCGGCGGTACCTCGGCCGAGCTGGTCTTCACCCAGGGCGACTTCGCCACTGAGCGGCGCCAAGCTCTTCACGAGGAAGGCTGGACTCAGAGCCTCAACAAGCTGGAGGAGCTGATGTCGTCGGTTGCGTCGACCTGAGATCTTTGCCGGTGGGAGGGGCCCTGCCGCCGGCCGTACCTGTCTTCACACCGCCCCTGACCAGCGAGATTGCGATCTACGGCTGGAGTACTAAGCGCTGCCCCGTAACTACTGGTCCTGGGTGAGATGATCTTGCCGTGTCTGGTGTGATCCGGCGTCGGAGCCCTCCTGGATAGCCCCGTTCAGCGGGCTGAGTCCGCGTCAGTTCGGCAAGCTGGTCACCGCGCTCCGGCGCGAGGGTGCAGATCCGGTGTGCGCAAGGGCCGGCCGTGGAGCCTGCCGCTGGAGGCCGCGTGCTCTTGGTCGCCGCCTACTGGCGGACGAACCTGACCCTGCGCCAACTGGCGCCGCTGTTCGGGGTGTCCAAGTCCGCCGCCGACCGCATCGTCGACCACCTCGGGCCATCCCTCGCGCTCCAGCCCCGGGAGCGGTTCCGCAAGGACACCGTGCTGATCGGCACCCTGGTCCCCACCCGCGACCACACCATCGCCGAGCAGTCGAAGAACACCTGCCAACAGCCCCTGCCCAGCAGGACATACAGAACATCAAGATCGAGACAGACCTAACGGAGTCCAATTAGTTACTTCCCGCCGGTGTCGTATCGGTTCGCCGGAAACTCCCCGGAACCCGCTCCATGGCGCTACCAAGCAGCCGAGCCTCTACCCGGGGAGCCGCACCATGACCCGCACCACGCACAACGCCGACCGCACCCGCCGCAAGGAGATCCTCGCCCTCATCGGCAGCATCGTCGCCGGAGCCGTCAGCGGCGCGGTACGCGCCCTCACCACATGGCTCCTCGACCGCTGAGCCCGTCAGGACACATCACCCCGGCTGCGGGCTTTCCCGTGCGCCGCGACCGGCCGCAGCCGCGCGTCGCTATCCGCGCCTCTCCCGGTATGTAGTGCCATTCCGTCCTCCATCCACGGGTCCCAGCTGCATGTACGGGCCTACCGCGTCGGGACCATTGCATGCCCGCTGAACGAAAACGCATCAGACACCCAACAGGTGACGAGCACCAACGCCCAAGGGCCGTCAGAAAATCCGGTTCAGCTCAGTGCGGCGCGCTGGAGCTCGCCCCGGACAGACGCCCGGGCCTGCGCCGCGCATGGGTGTCATCGAGGCCGAGGCCACCCAAGGTGTTCAGAGCCTCGGCCAAAACGTCGTGCGGTTCCGCTCCGCGGAGCCGGACGGCCGTGCGGGCCACCTGATCAAGAACGGGACGGTGCTCGTCGAACGCAGCCTTGGCTGAGCAGTCGTAGCGGCGGGCGTTACGGGAGTCGACGGGTCCAACGGAGGCGAGCGGACTACGCGGCGCTCGGCGCCAGGAGGCGCTCGACGAACCAGACCAGACCGATGACACCGAACAAGGTGGACGCGCCGACCTGGGCCACGGACGACCAGGAGTACCGGCGTGCCAGCAAGAGCAGCGGGAACACCAGGAGAACGACCGTGAGCTGGCCTATTTCGATGCCGATGTTGAAGCTGACCAGCGAGCCGAGCAACCGGGCACCGAGGTCGTCGGTGAAGCTCAGCGCCCCGGCGAAGCCCAGCCCGTGCAGCAGGCCGAAGCCGAACACGACGAGGGTGCGGTGCCGCGACTCGCCGCGCGCGATGTTCTCCACCGCGACGTACAGAATGGACAGTGCGATCAGCGGTTCGACGATCTGGGCCGGAACGTGGACCCACCCGAGCACGGCCAGGGCGAGAGTAACGCTGTGCGCCACGGTGAAGCTGGTCGCGAGTCGGACGACGCTGCGCCATCCCCGCGCGCCGAGCAGCAGGAGCACCAGGAAGAGCACGTGGTCGATGCCGAGCAGGATGTGTTCCACACCCAGGGTCACGAACCGGCCGATCGACGTGAGGGAACCGGTATCGCCGACCCGCAATTCGTGATGACCGGCGTCGAAGACGTCGCTCCCGCTGGCACCGCCGAGCTGGTATTCGACGATGTTGGTGTGATCGGCGCCGATGGCGTCCGCCTGGGAAAAGACCCCGTAGCGCACGGTGAACTCGCCGCTTGCCGCGCCCGGACAACTATGGATCAGAAGCACGCGGGCGTACAGAAACTTCTGGCGCTTCGTGATTCCTGTGTCCTCGAGCTCGGCGTCGCAGCGGACGCCGTCGAGTGCGACGGTCACGCGGTCGGCCAGGTATGACGCCAGCTCGTCGCGGCGAGCCTCAAGAAACGCTTCGCGCTCCGCGTCCTTCGCTCCGGGCGGGAGCTTGCCGAGGCCGGCGGCCTTGGTGAGCATGTCGTAGTCCAGCTCCAGCTGGTAGCGGACCAGCGAGCCGTCCTGGCGGATGGTGGACGTGCCGTCTGTCGTCGGGACATGCGCCGAGGCCACCGAACTTGCCAGCGACATCAGGAGCCCCGTGAGAACCGTGACCCCCAGCGCGACCAGAAGCGCGCGGCTCATTCGGCCGGGGGAGCCTTGAAAGCCTTGCCGCGGAGCCAAGAGCGTCATGTTGAGGAACCAAAGCCGCCCGAGAGAGGGACCGCGTAGCTTGCTCGTTTCGTAGGTACGACGCCTAGTTGAATTCTTGGCCGTCCCCGCCGGGATCGGCGTCCAGCCGCCCGGTGGCCGATCACGTCGGCGAACTCTCCGCGGGCCTTGCGCTCGGTGATGAACGCCGGCGCCTCGGCGAGCTGCGCCTCAGTAAGAAGGGGCAAGCCGTCCTCGAACCACGAAGCCAGGAAGACCTCCGGGATGTGTATCCACGCCTGCCTATCGGCCGCCTGAGCGTCCCCTCCTGCGCTGCGAGTGTCGTTGCGGCACTCGTGTGCCAGCACGGAACCCGCTGTTCCAGTGAGTTCAAACGCACCGATCGCGACCACCGTCGATCGTTCAACTGTTAGCCATCGTGTGACCTATGTCTCATCACCGGGTGGTCTGCCTGTGTCCCTATCTTCCGTGAAGCCCCCCACGACAACAGGAAGCGGAGGGCTTTTGCATGTTCAGACACCGAGCGGTCAAAGCGGGGGCGGCGGTCACCGCCGTCAGCGCAATGATCCTCACGGTCTTCTCCTTGTCCTCGTTCACCCCGACGGCTTCGGCAGCCACCACGACCCTCAACCCGGTCGGGGACACCTACGTACAGGACACCACCCCGTCGACGAACTACGGCACTGCGGCGAATTTCACGGTGGACAACTCGCCGGTGCGCCACTCGTTCCTGAAGTTCAACGTCAGCGGCCTCACCGAGGCCGTCGCCGGCGCCAAGTTGCGCATCCGCGTCACCAGCAGCGGCAACAGCAGCAACGGCGGCACCTGGAAGTCGATGACCGACACCACCTGGTCGGAGACCGGCGTCACCTGGAACAACAAGCCGATCATCGACGGCGCCACTGTCGCATCGCTCGGATCGGTGGCCAACGACCAGTGGGTCGAGATCGACGTGACCTCGGTGGTGACCGGTAACGGCACGTACAGCTTCGGCGGCACCTCCACCAGCACCAACGGCGCGTACTACGACTCCCGCGAGTCCGGCGCCGACGCGCCGCAGATGGTGATCACCACCGGCACCGCCCCGTCACCCACGCCCACGCCCACGACATCGTCACCGCAGCCGTCGGGTGACCCGGTGCTGGTCGGCGCCGGTGACATCGCCAACTGCGGCACTGCGGGCGACGAGGCCACCGCCAACCTGCTGGACGGCATCACCGGCACCGTCATGGCCATCGGTGACACCGCCTACCCGGACGGCAAGGCCTCCGACTACACCAACTGCTACCAGCAGTCATGGGGCCGGCACAAGGCCCGCACCCGGCCGGCCACCGGCAACCACGAGTACCACACCACAGGCGCGGCCGGGTACTTCAACTACTACGGCGCTTCGGCAGGAGACCCGACCAAGGGCTACTACTCCTTCGACCTGGGCAACTGGCACGTCGTCGCGCTCAACTCCAACTGCTCGATCGTGTCCTGCTCGGCCGGCTCGACCCAGGAGCAGTGGCTGCGCAACGACCTGGCCGCGAACACCAAGCCGTGCACGGTGGCCTACTGGCACCACCCGCGCTACACCTCCGGCTCCAGCCACGGCCCGAACACCGCGGTGAAGCCTCTGTACCAGGCGTTGTACGACCACAACGCCGAGGTCATCGTGACCGGGCACAACCACAACTACGAGCGGTTCAAGCCGATGGACGCCAACGGCACCCTGGACACCACCCGCGGCATCCGGCAGTTCGTGGCCGGCATGGGCGGCACCGGCCTGGGCGGCTTCGGCACCATCCAGCCCAACAGCGAAGTCCGCAACAGCAGCACCTGGGGCGTGCTGAAGCTGACCCTGCACGCCAACAGCTACGACTGGCAGTTCGTCCCTGAGGCGGGCAAGACCTTCACCGACAGCGGCACCAACAACTGTCACTGACCGGCGCCGGGTGATGGGTGCCCTCCCAGCCAGGGAGGGCACCCGCCCGCTGCCGAGTCGTCACAGCACCCCGTTCCGTTCTCGCCCCGGAAGGCCCGCTCGCATGTACCTGTCCTCAATCGATCGGCCCGTGGCCGACTCCACAGAAACCGCAGACCGCTCGCGCCGACGCGGTCTCACGGTCGTCGGCGGCAACGTCTTCGCGCTCGGTACGGTCAGCTTGGTCACCGACATCTCGGCCGAGATGGTCACCGCGATCCTGCCGGTGTACCTGGTCTTCGGGCTCTCGATGAGCCCGCTGGCCTACGGCATGATCGACGGGATCTACACCGGCGCGACCGCTGTGCTCCGGCTCATCGGCGGATACCTTGCGGACCGGGTCCGCAAGCCCAAAGCGGTGGCGGGCATCGGATACGCCATGTCGGCGCTGGCCAAGCTCGGGCTGCTCGCGGTCGGCCGCTCGGCCAGCGCGATCGGGCTGGTCATAGCCGTCGACCGGGCGGGCAAAGGTCTGCGTACCGCACCCCGGGACGCGCTGATCACGCTGTCGGCCCCGACGCACGCGTTGGGTCGCGCGTTCGGCGTGCACCGGGCGATGGACAGCTTCGGCGCGTTCCTGGGGCCGCTGGTCGCGCTGGCCGTGCTGGCGGCCGCGGGCCAGGCCTTCGACGCCGTCCTGGTGACCAGCTTCTGCATCGCCGCGCTCGGCGTGCTGATTCTCGTGCTCTTCGTCCGGGACCGGCACGACGAACGCCCACCCACCGTCGTGGTCTCCCCGCGGGAGGCCCTGGAGCTATTGCGGGCCGCGCCAGTGCGCAGGCTGCTCATCACGGCATGCCTGCTCGGTTTCGCCGTCATCGGCGACGGCTTCGTCTTTCTGCTCCTGCAACGCCGCGAGGAGATCTCACTCGGCTGGTTCCCCCTGCTCGCGGTCGGCGCCAGCCTGGCCTATCTGCTGCTGGCCATACCCATGGGGGCGCTGGCCGACCGGGTTGGCCGGGTGCCCATCCTGCTCGGCGGCTACACCGCGCTGGTCGCGGTCTACCTGTTGCTGTTCGGCCCGCTGCACGGCTGGCCACTGCCGGCCGTGGTGCTGCTGCTCTACGGCTTCTTCTATGCCGCGACCGACGGCGTGTTCATGGCGTTGGCGGGCCCGGTGCTGCCCGAGCATCTGCGCACCACAGGCATCGCGCTGATCCAGACCGGCCAGGCTCTCGCCTACCTCGCCTCCTCAGTCCTGTTCGGACTCGCATGGCAGCTGTGGGGCCCGGCCACCGCCAGCCGGTGTGCCGCTGCCGTTGCCGTGCTGGCCGTGGTGGCCACGGCATCCCTGCTGATCAACCCATCAACCGACACCACTACCAACACCGAGGTGGTCGCATGAGCGAGCAGTCCACGATCGACACCGAGACGCAGCAGCTGAGCCCACCGCCCTCATGGCCCCGGTTCGGGCGCGCAGCTCGCATCGCCACCACGGTGGCCGCCGCCATCGCACTCGCCGGCGTCGCGATCGGCTACGTCCAGCTCAGCTCATCGGCCAAGGCCCCCGACGCGCCCACCACGGCCGAAACGGTGTCGCTGGCGCCGGGCCCGCGGCTGTTGACCCTGATGAGCACCGGGCAGGTGACCACGGTCGACAAGGACACCCAGGGCGGCGCTCGCACGGTGTCGAAGACCAAGTGCGATCGCATCTACGCCGCCGCGGGAACGGTCGCCTGCCTCTACGCCGACGGGATACTCGGCACGGTCACGATGCGCATCCTCGACGCGGACCTCAAGGAACGCAAAGCGATCCCGGTCAGCGGCATCCCCAACCGGGTCCGCGTCTCGACCAGCGGCCGGATGGTCTCCTGGACCGCCTTCGTCGGCGGCGACAGCTACGCCACACTGGACTTCTCCACCCGCACCGGAATCTACGACACCAAGACGGGAACCCTGTTCAAGACACTGGAAACCTTCGCCGTCATCAAGGACGGCAAGCCATATCAGTCGGTCGACGTCAATTACTGGGGAGTGACCTTCACCGACGACGACAACACCTTTTACGCAACCATGTACACCAAGGGGCACCGTCACCTGGTCCAAGGCGACTTCGCCGCACGAACCGTCCGTACCCTGCGCGACCACGTCGAATGTCCCTCGCTCTCGCCCGACGGGACCAGGATCGCGTTCAAAGCACCGATCAACGGCGACTCGACACGGGGCTGGCGGCTCACCGTGCTCGACCTCGCCACCGACCGAGTCACCCCCACGGCCGAAACCCGCAGCGTGGACGACCAAGCGGCCTGGCTGGACAACTCCACCCTCGCCTACGCCCAGCAACACGACGACGGCATCAAAGACCTCTGGACCGTGCCCGCCGACGGTTCCGGCGAACCACGGCGGCTGCTGCGCGACGCCCACTCCCCCTCCGCGCTCGGATGATCACCCGAAGCTGACCATCAAGACGGAGAGGAACGGCAGGGCCCCGTCGGCCGCCTCGTGTACCGGGCGCTCGCCGAGACTGGGGAAGCCGACGCGCTGGCCGAGGCACAGACCGTCGGCCCTCGCCGCCCGGCCTGCTCCAGGATCCATCACCTACGAGGTGACCGGCCCTTTACGCACTTCTTCTCTGAACCAACTATCCAGCCACCTTCACCGATTGGGGCGCCCGCGGCTAGTGTCCTGCGCCGGAGATCCGTCGGCAGAAGCGGGCGAGGGATTCGAGGATTTCTTCGGCGGT
>NZ_BMWB01000037.1:18483-53520 GCF_014651015.1 Streptomyces xantholiticus | reverse complement strand
ATATCTCGCATACAACGTCAACGACGCCCGTCACCAGCCGTCACCACCGACTACGGAACAGAGCCAAACGATCGGTGTAACTGAGGCAGTTGAGGTTACTGGCGGGCTGCCGACAGGCGGCCGTCGAAGGTGATGTCGAAGGCATTCAGTGCGGTCTTCCAGCGCATGGTCCAGCGGGCCTGCCCCTTGCCTGCGGGATCGAGGGACATGATCGCCATGTAGAGCACTTCAGGGCGGCCTGCTCGTTGGGGAAGTGTCCGCGGGCCTTGACCGCCCGGCGGATCCGCGCGTTCACCGACTCGATCGCGTTCGTCGTGCAGACGATGCGGCGGATCTCGGTGTCGAACCGCAGGAACGGAGTGAACTCCTCCCAGGCGTTCTCCCACAGTTTCACGATCGCCGGATACTTCCTGCCCCAGGCATCGGCGAACTCCGCGAACCGCTCCAGGGCGGCTTCCTCGGTCGGGGCCGTGTAGACGGGCTTGAGAAGCTTGGCGATCTTGTCCCAGTCCTGACGGGCCGCATAGGGAAAGAGTTCCGCAGCAGATGCACCACGCAGGTCTGCACGATGGTCCACGGCCAGAGAGTGGGGGCCTACTTCGATTCGACTCGTCCTACCGGGTCGGGGCCGGTGGTCAGCGCCTCGCACGCGGTCTGCCACGCAGCGGCGGCGCCGGGGTGAAGCTGGGTGTGGAGGTAGGCCGCGGTGAGCCGGGCGAGGGCGGCGACTCGCTCGGGGTTCTCGTCCGTGGTCTCGGCGGCGTCGTATCCGGCGATCCCGCCAAGTCCGTGCTCCGCGTCGAACAGGGTGAGCAGGGTCTTGGGGCCGGGGGCCAGGGTGTAGGGGTCGGCGTGCCAGTGCGGCCCCATGTCGGTGAAGTGCCGGGAGTCGTCCTTGTCGCCGGCGACGACCAGGGCGGGTGCGGTCATGCTGGAGAAGTCGACGGCCCCGATGATCGGCCACTGCTCGGCCATGGGCCCGTTGAGGACTTCGCCACCTCTGCCGGGCGCGGCAAGCAGCACGCCCGCCTTGATCCGGGGCTCGACGAGGTGCACCACGTTCCCGGTGTCGGGATCGGTGATCCCGGCGCCCAGCAGGAGGGCGGCGGTGAAGCCGCCGAGCGAGTGTCCGGCGAGGGCGACCTTGCTGGGGTCGACCCGTCCGGCGAGTTGCGGCACGGTGCGCTCGATCACGTCGAGCCGGTCGAGGATGTGAGTCATGTCCTCGGCGCGGGAGCGCCAGAAGTCGGGCGCGCCGGGTGCGTCGGCGACCAGGTGGCTCAGTGTCCGGGAGGTGAGGTGGGTGGGCTGGACGACGGCGAATCCGTGGGCGGCCCAGAAGTTGGCGAGCGGCGCGTAGCCGTTGAGCGAGGAGAGGTGGTTCGAGCGGCCGTGACCGTGGGAGAGGAGGAGGACGGGGAGGCCGGTTCCGGTCGCGGGTGCGGAGACGCGCACGTGGAGGTCCACGGGACGTCCGGGCACGGAGAGGACTACGGGGCTGAAGGACAGGACCGGGACGGGCGTGCCCAAGGTGTTGGCGCTGGGGCAAGTGGACGTGCTCACGATGTGGATTCCCTTTCAGTGGCACCTGCGTCCGCCGGTCTCGTGCGGCCGGCGACGGACAAGGCGGTCAGGAGCGTCCCGCTTCGGATAAGCTGAAGCGGAACGCTGCTCCATTTAGTATCCGGAGCGCCGCTCCGTTTTGTCAATCGGTGTGGAAGGACTTCGTGATGGCCACCGAGAGCCCTGCAGGGGCGTCGCCGGCCCGAGGCAAGCGGGCCGACGCGCAGCGCAACCGGCAGACGGTGCTCGCTGCCGCCGCCGACGTGTTCGCCACCTCCGGCGTCGACGCGCCGATCCGCCAGATCGCGGCCCGGGCGGGCGTCGGGATGGCCACGATCTACCGCCACTTCCCGACCCGGGCGGATCTCGTCACCGCCGTCTACCGCCACCAGATCGAGGCATGCGCCGAGGCCGGCCCGAACCTGCTCGCCAGTGCCGACTCCCCGTTCGAGGCGCTGCGCCAGTGGGTCGACCTCTTCGTCGACTTTCTGGTCACCAAGCACGGCCTCGCAGACGCCCTGCAGTCCGACAGCGACCGCTTCGCCGCGCTGCACGCCTACTTCCTCGACCGCCTGCTGCCCGTCTGCGCACACCTGCTCGACGCTGCGGTCGAGGCCGGCGACATCAGGCCCGGCATGCAGCCGTACGAGCTGATGCGCGGCATCGGCAACCTCTGCATCGGACGCGACAACGACCCCCGCTACGACCCCCGACGCCTGATCGCTCTCCTCCTCCAGGGACTCCAGCGACCTCACGCGTCCTGATGCCGGCGAGCGACATCGCGGTCTGGTCGGGTCCTCCGCGACTTCCCCGCGATCCGAGCGGCCGCCTCTCCACAGCCGAAGACGCCGCCATGCGGCAGTGCCCGTGAGCTGGTGCTGTCGCTTCTCAGGTTCTGGCTCACCGCCTGTGGTGCGGGCACGCTGAGGGAGCGGCTCGGTTGGGGGTGGAGCGATCCGGTGGCGCGAACGAACGGGTGGTCAGTTCCCCGCCTCTGCGGCCGATTGCTTGCTCAGGAACTGCTTCGCTGCCTCGACCGCTTCCCGGTCAAGTTCCTCCAAGGCGACTCCCCAGCTCTCCTCCCAGCCGGCCAGGTTGTGGGCGCAGTGGACAAGCGGTTCCAGCTCTTCGGGGTAGCCGAGGTCATAGGCGATGTCTGACCAGATGTGGTGGGTGCCGGTGGCGGGATCGAGGGAGCCGTCGGCGATCTGGCTGGCGGTCCAGTAGGCCGCCGCCCACTTCGCGGCCCGGGGGTCAGCGGGCGGGTGGAAGAGCAGTCCCAGTTCCTCCAGTACTTGATCGAAGAGCTCTGGCGCTTCGGGCTCTTCGCTCCGGAGGAGGCCGGCCAGCATGGCGAGGGAGGGGCTTTCGACCCCAGCAACCAGCGCGTCCAGCCCTGCCTGGATGAGCCGGTCAGACCCGACGTGCCTGCCGAATGCCCTCTGGCGCGCGATGTCGCTGAGCTGCTTGAGGGCGTCGTCGCGGGTCATCAGACGGCGCCCGGCTGCCTCCCGAACCCCTGTCGAAGTGCTGCTCGTTCTTGCGGACCGAGCCAATCAGCCATGAGCGCGAAGGGCGCTCTCGGAGTGTCCGGGGCGAATCCGACCAGGCCGCGTAGATGATGAGGCATGGCGTGCGACGAGGGCCGTGGATGGTCTGAGACCACCATCACCGGGTTGCAGGTACGTACTGAGGGCGCCGCTGGGATGCGTCTCCTTGGGTGGGAGGGCGTCCTGCCGCTCTCGGTGGTCGGAGCGGTCTTGGGTGCAGCGACGGCCGGACGGCTGTCCGCTCCGGTACCTGCGCCGGCGGGTATGGGAATCGCTGAACGTGAAGGCAGCGGGCCGTAGTTCGGGTACGGGCGGGGTTCCTGCCCGTTGTGGACGGTTCGGGACCGGAACGCCGAGGAGATCCGCAACGTGCTGTGGAAGACCGGGCGCAGGGAGTTCGGCGGTGCCGACGGTGGGTTCGCGGTCGAGGGCGGGGAGAGCGGAGCTCCCTTCCTGGTGGCGTGCGCGGTCGACGGGCGGGCGGAAGCAGAGCAGGAGATGCGGCGGTATCGGCAGGCGCTGGCCGGCGCGAGCGCACAGCAGCAGGTTGGGCCCTCTTGCGGAGCCCTCGCGTCGTATGGGTGAGGCGGCTGCCTGGTCTTGGGGAACACCGGTACAGCTGTTACTGACTGCAGCGTTTCAAGGTGACTCGCGGTGAAGTCTCTCCGTCTCTTTCGCCTTGATGTTCGTCGCTGTCAGCGGTTGGCTGTCAGGAGAGCGTGGGCGTGGCGGATGAGCGCCTGGCGTACCTCGTCCGGGGACAGCACGGTGAGCGGTGTGGCCAGGCTGAGGAGGTAGGCGGCGAGGCCGTCGGTGCTGTTGCCGCCGATCTCGACCACGGTGGCTTCGGGGCCGTCAGGGTTGTGTGTGCCGATGGTGGGTGGAATCTCTTGCAGGGCGCGGTGGAGGGGGAGCGGAAGGCGGATCGTCGTGTATACGGGGTAGACGACGCTCGCGATCCCCCGGGAGACCAGTGCTGCGGCGTCGGGCGGATCGGTCAGGTCGGCTGGTTCGGTGGTGGGGCGTACGCTCACCACCCGGTCGGCGCGGAATGTGCGCCATTCCTGTTTGGTGACGTCCCGGGCGACCAGGTACCAGCGCAGGCCGGTGTGGACCAGGCGGTATGGGTCTACGGCTCGCACGGAGGCCCGGCCGGTGTGGTCCCGGTAGGAGAGGGTGGTGCGCAGTGTGCTGTGGCAGGCTCGCGCCAGTTCCAGCAGCAGAGGTGTGTCGATCTGCGGTTCGCCGGAGCGGGGGGTGTGTTCGAGTGTGCCGTCCAGTGTGTTCAGCTGGTCTGCGAGGTGTGTGGGCAGGCTCTGGCGGAGCTTGAGCAGCGCGGAGAGGGCGGCTTGCCCGGTGCCGAGGACTCCGCTGAGCGCGGCCTCGCGCAGTGCGACGGCGACGGCCAGGGCCTCTTCGTCGTCCAGTACCAGCGGTGGCATCCGGGCACCGGGGCTGAGCCGGTAGCCGCCCCAGGGGCCGGGCGCGGATTCGACTCCGTAGCCCAGGTCCCGCAGCCGGGCGATGTCCCGGCGGACTGTGCGGTCGGTGACCGCCATGCGCTCGGCCAGTTCACGGCAGGTCCATTCGGGGCGCACGGACAACAGCGACACCAAGCGCAGCAGACGGGCGGAGGTCCTGATCACAATCCCCCAGTGTTCCCTATGACCAGGACGCGTCCTGTCAGGGTCATGGCCTACGGTCCGGTCCCATGAGCAACCCAGAGATCCGTCTGCTTTCCTTCGACCTCGACTGTCCTGACCCGGCCGAGCTGGCCCGCTTCTACGGCGATGCCCTGGACCTGCCCGTGCTGTACCACAGCGACGACTTCGTCCTGCTGGGGCGGGAGGGAGCCCCGGGGCTCGGCTTCGTCCGCCAGGCCGGCTTCCGGCCGCCGGCCTGGCCTGACCCCGCCCACAGCAAGCAGGCCCACCTCGAACTGGGCGTCGAGGACCTGGACGCCGCGCAGGAGCGGATGCTCGCCCTGGGCGCCGTTCTGCCTTCCTTCCAGCCGCGGCCGGACGTGTGGCGGGTGCTCCTGGACCCGGCGGGTCATCCCTTCTGCCTGTCGACGCACGGAATCTGAGCCCGTCTCCGCATGCTGCCCGGATGACTCGGGGGTGGCGACGGTGGGGCGCCCGCCGACGCGGGCGGGGGCGGCGGCCAGGCCCTTGTGCTTGCCGAGGACGCTGAGTTCGCGGATGAACTCGGCCAGGGCGGCGATGACATGGAAGACCAGCCGGCCGCCTGGGGTGGTGTCGAGGTTTTCGTGCAGCGAGGTGAAGCCGATCTGGCGTTCGCGGAGCTCGGCGACCATGTTGATGAGGGCTTGGAGGCTCTGCGGCAACCTTGCGCGCCATCTCCGTGATGCGGGTCGGTCGTTGTCCAGGGCGTCGACGTCGTCGCACAGCTTGGGCGTACAGCCCGTGCAGGCACGCCGCGGTGATCAGCTTCTGCGGGTCGTCCTCGGGCTGCTGCGCATCCTCGGCAATGCGCCGACCATGGCCGTCGGCCTGCTCCAGTGGCGCCCGCCGACTGCAAGTCGCCCTGAACACCGTCAAACGCTACGCCCGCGCCGACCTGCCAGCGCATGCTCCGCGTGCCCAAGTATCGCGGCAGTCTTGTCGATCCCTACGGCGAGCACCTGCGCAAACGTCGGGCAGAGGACCCCGCCGTCCCCGTCGCCGCATCTCTTCGAAGAGATCAAGGCCCTCGGCTTCACCGGCTGCCTGCGCGGCTACCGTGGGTGCACGGCGTAGGTCAGGTGCGTCACCCGCGACGACGGCTCCGAACGGACCGGCTCCAGCGCGATTTTGGACGCGTCCACGCCGTCGAACAGGCGGGTGCCGGCGCCGAAAAGCACCGGTGACAGCGTGATCGAGAACTCGTCGACCAGGCCGGCGTTCAGGTGCTCCAGGATCGTGGCGCCGCCGCCGGCGATGCGGACGTCGTGGTCGCCGGCGGCCTCGCGGGCCTGGTCGAGGGCGTGCTCGATGCCGTTGTTGACGAAGTGGAACGTGGTGCCGCCGGGCCGCTCCCACGGGTCACGCTTGGTGTGCGTCACGACGAAGACCGGGGTGTGGAAGGGCGCCTCCTCCGGCCATGCCTGCTCGCCGAGGTCGAACATGCGCTTGCCCATGACGCTCGCGCCGGTGCGCTCGAACGTCTCCCGCGCGATGTCGTTGTCGCGGCCCTCCTCGCCGCCCTCGCCGAGCTTCAGGTTCTCCCGGAAGAACCGCAGCGGGAAGGCCCACTGCTGCAGTTCCGTCCACTGCGCCATCCAGCGCTGAACGGCCGGGTCGTCCCGCTTATCGGGCGCGAAGAAGTCGTCAACGGGCACGGACTCGGGCGCGATGAAGCCGTCCAGCGACATCGTCACGTTGAAGAACACCTTCCCGGCCATCAGCCCTCCGCCCCCTTCCGCGTGGGGTCGGTGACGTAGGCCGCCAGACTGCTCAGGGTCTGCTGGCCGCCCTCGATCGCGTGGTACTTCTCGACCGCCTCGTCGCGCAGTTCCTTGGTGGGGAACACCGTGCGCATCACGATCCGGGTCGCCGCGCCGTCCGGCGCGAAGGTCAGGACCGACTCGAAGGCGTTCGGGTCGTCGCGGGACTCACCGTGCAGCAGCGCGATCCGCTCCGGCGGGGCGATCCGCAGCCAGCGGATCCACTCCGAGTAGTCGGTCCCGTCCGGCCCGTGCAGCACGAAGTCCCACTCCCCGCCCTCGCGGAACTCGAAGGACCGCGTGGTGGTGGTGAACCCCTCCGGACCCCACCACCGCGACAGGTGCGGGACTTCGGTGAACGCCTCGAACACCAGCTCCCGCGGGGCGTCGATGACCCGGGAGATCACGATCTCCCGGTCGGCCGTCGCCGGCTCCGCCCGCGCTTGTTGCCTTGCTCCTGCCATCGGTCATTCCTCCTGCTGTGTCTGCTTGAGGTCCTGCACGTAGGTGTCCAGCCGGTCGAAACTCTCGTTCCAGAACCGCTCGAATCCGCCGACCCACTCGTGGACCGGCCGCAGCCCGCGGGCGTCCAGGCCGTAGAGGCGCTGCTTGCCCGCCCCGCGGACCCGCACCAGCCCCACCTCCCGAAGCACCCGCAGGTGTTTGGACGCCCGCGGCTGGCTCATCCCCAGCTCCTGGGCCAGGTCGGTCACCGGCCGCTCACCCGCCCGCAGCAGCGCCAGGATGTCCCGGCGCTGCGGCTCGGCGATCGCGTTGAACGCGTCCGACGTCGTTGCTGCTCGTGCCATGGCAGCCATCATATTCCTATATCGGAATACATCAAGCCGGTTGGGAATCGGGGGAGTCTTGTCGGATGACGATTGCATGCTTGATCAGGCTGCAGTGACCTCCTTCCGCTCGATCAGGGCGCCCTCTTCGAACGGGGCGCGCCGGAACGGAACAGCGCCACGAGGTGCGCCCCTTTGATGGCCCGCCAGCGTTCCTGAGCGGACTCGACGAGCTTGAACAGTGAGGGCGGCGGCCGGGCTGCCGGCGCCGCGGGTGACCTTCGTCCGGAGCCTGACCCTCCAGAAGCTTGATTCGATGGGGTTTGTCGTTCGCAGATGGATCCAGTGTTCGGCGGGGAAGTCGTAGAAGACCAGCAGCTCCTCGCGGTCGTCGGTGATCTTCGCAACGGCCTTGGGGAACTTTGCGCCATAGGTCTTGGCGAACGCCACGATCGCCTGCTCGGAGTGTCGGCGGTCCTCGGCGTTGTGGTCCTTCCCGGCCTGGGACAGCCGGGACCCCGAAGGCGAAGACGTCGCGTCCGTCGGCCAGCTCAGCACCGTCTACTGGATCAATCGGTCCGGACGGCGCCTGTACGTCACTACATCGTTTGGCTTGACTGACAAGCCGGCGGATCACCCAACGCAGCGTCGAAGCTCAACCCGTTGTTCCGCAGGGATCAGCTCGGGTAGTGAAGTCGGCATGGTGAGGCATTCGCCGGTCAGCCGCTGTGGTGCGTCGGCCGAGTCGAGGACGGACGCGCGCACTCGAAGCATCAACGTGCGGCACGCCGCCCGGTCATGCTCTTCGGTTCAGCGCTCGCGGATCCTTGACCACCACCAGCCGCCCACCGTCCGTTCGCTCACTGGACCAGGGTCCGGCGGCAGAGTGCGACGCTCGAACTCGTCGTCGATGCGGGCAATCTGTCGGCCGATATCACGCCGGGCACCGCGAGGGAGGTGAAGCATGGCCTCCTCCAGATCGTCGCGGGCATACTCCACCTCCAGTCCGGGCTGCCAGACCTGGGACGCGTTCAGATAACGGCCGGGTTGCTTGAACGCCCACTCGAAACGGGCGAGTGCGTCCGCAACTGCGTCAGCCCACATCCGCTCATCTTCGACACGGCGGACAGCCGCACGCGTCCTCGCCGAAACGCCACGGATCTGCCGAACTACAACAGGTCTGCGAGGCCGCCATCGCTCAGCGCGGACGACCTTCGGGCGCCTACGCGGCATCGCCCTTTCTGATCAACATGACGTCATCCTGCCACGAACGGAGCTGGCTCCGAACGCACGGCTGCCGCAGCCAGAACACTCCCGCTCCGCCCCGGACGCGTTGACCAGCACGAAGAACACCCGGCCACTGCAACCTCCGCAGACTGAAGGAGCGATCTTCACCGGGCGGCCGTCGACAGCACCCCGGAGGAACACCGCGAGCTCCGCAGGGACACCCTCGCCAACCTGATTCGTCGACTCACTCGACTACCTCAATATTGGTAAGTGCGGCTATCGGATGTTGCGGAATGATGCCGCTTCGCTGAGGTTGTGGACGATCTACAGACTGGCAGGTCTGGTCATGGTGCGTGACTCAGGCGCCAGTTCGTGCGTGGTGCGGACGATTTCGGTGGGCGGCATGCCGGTGTGCAGGATGCCGAGTCGCTGGGTGGCGCGGGTCATCGCCACATACAGGTCGTTTCGCCCGCGCGGTGAGGCGGTCAGGATCCCCGCGGGGTCGGCGATGATTACCGAGTCGAATTCCAGGCCCTTGGTCTGTCCGACGCCCAGCACCACTGCTCGGGCGGTCAGGTCGGGGTGTGGGCCGGATGTCGCTTCGGGGAGAGCGGAGGCGACCGCGGCGGCCAGTTCGGCGGTCCGGGCATCGGGGACGATCACCGCGAGTCGTCCGTCGCCCAGCACTGAGACTTCCCGCCGGGCGTGTTCGGCCAGCACAGTGGGCAGTGCCTGTGCTGGGGTGCCCAAACGCCAGGGGGGCATGCCGGTCTTGCGTACGGAGGTGGGTGGTTCTGTGCCGGGGTCGAGTTCGGTAAGGAGGTCAGTGGTGGCGTCCATGATCTCGGCGGGTGTCCGGTAGTTGACGGACAGCCGGGTCAGGCGCCACCGGGTACCGACGTAGGGGTGGAGTACCCGGTCCCAGGAAGTGGTGCCGGCCGCGTCGCTGGTCTGTGCCACGTCACCGACGACGGTCATCGAGCGGCTGGGACAGCGGCGCATCAGCAGGCGCCAGGCCATCTGCGACAGTTCCTGGGCCTCGTCCACGATCACGTGCCCGAAGGTCCAGGCGCGGTCGGCGGCAGCCCGTTCGGCAACCGTGGCGTGGTCCACCTGCCGGTGACGTTCCGCGAGTCGGTCCGCATCGAGGAGGTCACCAGCCGTCAGCACCTCACCCGTTGCGCCATCCGCGGCGGACTGGGAGCCGGCGGCGATATCCAGAACTCCCTGGGCGTAGGCAACCTCCTGGGCGCGCCACCGCGCTGACTGCGCCCGGGTGCCATGTTCGTCGATGCCTAACAACTCTGCGGCCTCATCCAGCAGCGGCACATCGGCCGGGCTCCAGCCACCGGGCGCTCGCACCAGCAAGGACCGTTCGGCGTCGCTCAGCCGGGGGGCGGTTCGGGCGAGCCGGGCAGGGTCGGCGAACAACTCCTCCAGCAGCCGCTGCGGTGTCAGTTGGGGCCACAGCGCGTCGAGCGCCACCCGCACACCCGGGTCGGTGCTCAGCTCGCGGTGCAGGTCCTTGATGTCTGCCCCGTCCAGGACGTCTCGTACTCCCGTCGCAGTGGTGTTCTCCAGTGCGACCTCCAGGCTCGCCAGGTCGCTCTGGACGGCGCGGTCGACATCCGCTTCGGCCAGTACGTCGGCGATCTCGTCCTCCAGGCGGTCGGCGAGCTGCCGGGTCTGTTCGGCGAGGCTTCGGGCGAGATGGCCGGTGATCTCGCGGGCAAAGACCTGCCGCGCCTGGTTGTGCGGCAGGCCGGTGGCGCGGGCTCGCTCGGCCGCCCGCACGCAGGTGTCCCGGCCCAGGCGCAGGGTGCCGGTGTCGAATCCGATGAGGAGGTCGGTGCCGTGCGGCACCTGTTTGGCTCGCACGGCCTCGGCGATCACCTCGGCCATCACCGCCCTGCCCTTGACCTCAGCCGCGGCTGCCGACTCCGCACGTTCCGCGGTAACGCCGGGGAACAGCTCAGCGACCGTCGAAAGCAGCACGCTGCTCTCGCCCAGTCCGGGCAGCACCTGCCCGATGTAGGTGAGGAAGGTGGCGGTCGGGCCGACGACCAGCACACCCTGTGCCGCAAGGCGCGGTCGGTTGTAGAGCAGGTAGGCGGCGCGGTGCAGAGCGACAGCGGTCTTGCCGGTGCCGGGCCCGCCCTGCACCACCAGCACCCCTCGGTGGTCGGAGCGGATGATGGCGTCTTGCTCGGCCTGGAGGGTCGCGACGATGTCGTGCATCCGTCCGCTGCGCCCGGCGTTCACCGCCGCCAGCAGTGCAGCCTCACCAGCCAGACCTTCCCCGCCGACGTCCGCTTCCCCATCGAGAACCTCATCATCCAGCTCCACCACCCGTCTCCCGCGGGTCACGATGTGGCGCCGCCGGTGTACGCCCAAAGGGGCGGCGGCGGTCGCCACATAGAAGGGCCGGGCGGCCGGGGCACGCCAGTCCACCAGCAACGGATCGCCCTCGGCCGACTCCGCCGGCAGCCCGACCCGGCCGATGTAATGCAGCCCGCCGCCGCGCAGATCCAGACGCCCGAAACACAGCCCGTTCTCCGCCGCATCCAAACGGGCCAGCTGATCGGACAACCGACCGTATGCGGCGTCCCGCTCGGTACGGGCCTGCGGCGTCCCCCCGCTCCCTCGTAGCACCTCGGCCAGCCGCACCGTCGTTTCCTCCCGCAGCCCGTCGACGCGCCGGTAGAGCACCGACACGTATTCCTGCTCGCGCTTGATCTCGCTACGGAGCGCCCGGTCTTGTGGTGTCACCGATGCCTGCCCTTTTTGTTGCTGTTCTGAGGCCTGCCAAGAGTGCGGCAAAGATTCCTGAAGAAACAGTCTTGTTCATGCTCAGCACGTCAGCCGGACCACATCACTGCAGGTCAGAAAAGCGCAAATAGCTGAGGCTTCCGCCTCGTCCTGCCGCTGCTGCGCACCGGCTCGGTGCGCCTGGTCCAGGTCTGCCGGGGCGGCAAGAGCGACACCGACGGCGTCCTGGTCCTCGACGACTCCCGCACGCCGCGCCGCATCGACGCCGCCGGCCCCTGGCGCCTGTCCGACGAGCTGCGCGCGGCCGGCACCGTGCCGCAGCTCGCGAACGGCCAGCGCCGCTGCTCCATCCACCAGGGCTGGGTCCTCGACAACTGGGCCACCGCCGAGTTCGGCGCTCGCGCCGAGAGGGGCGCCGCCGAGCCCCGCCAGCGACCACCAGGTCGCCCGTCGGCCGAACGCGCCCTGGGCCCCCGGCCGTACGTGCCGCCCATCGACGCGGTGCTGAAGAGGATCTGCCAGATGTCCGTCAGCGGGCGGCGTGCGATCTCGAAGCGGGTGGAGGGGCCGAGTCCCTCCACGCACGCCATGGGCAAGGTGGGCACCAGGGTGGGGACGAGGGCCGGATCCACTGGCGAGTCCAGGGCGAAGACCCATGCCCCGAAGTGACCGAAGTCGCCGGCGCTGGGCGCCGCGACGATGGTCTCGTGCACCTCGACGGTCGCGATGTCGTGGAGCGGCGAGCGTTCGGTGGGGGCGTCGGCGGGTCCAGGCGGCCCTCGGCGGTGAGTCCCGTCCACGCTCCGCCCGCGCCGCCGTTGATCGACCGGCTGGGGAAGGGGGAGCCGGTCTCGAACGGGCGGAGGTCCACCGGGAGCCACGACAGCGTGTGCCCGCTGGGCCGTACCAATGGCCAGCTGCGAAGCGGCCGAAAGTCCTCCGTGTCTACGCCCCGCAGGAGCAGTTCGTGGAACAGGCACGCGCGTAGCTCATCGAGCTTGTCCCGCTCCATGCGGTCGTACAGGAGCTCGGCCAGGTCGGCGCTACCCGTCCGAGTGCCAGGACATCGCGGCGGTCAGCGGTGACGGCTGGGTCTTCGCACTGTGCGACGGAGCGAGTGCCGCCTACCGGGCCGGCAGCTGGGCGCGCCTGCTTGCCGGTGCCTACATCGGCGTACCGCCACGGCCCGAGCCCGAGGCGGTACGCAGCTGGGTGGTGCAGCGCTGCGCCCAGTGGCACGGGGAGGAGGAGCTCCGCAAGAAGCACAGGCAGCCAACCGGCACCGTGGTGGGTGCAGGACGCAGAGGCGCAGCAGAGACCGGCTGCCGCGACGCTTCTCGGACTTACGCTGCATCGTGCCACTGAGGAGTTGAGCTACGGCGCGGTGGCCATCGGTGACACCTGCCTGTTCCATCTGCGCCACGACGAGTTGCTCTCCGCATTTCCCCTGGAAAACCCCTCGCTCTTCGGCAGCCGCCCGGACCTCGTCACGAATCACTCCGGTGGCTCACCCGTCCTCAGCCGGCAGATCCGGCGGACACGCGGTCGCCTCAAGGAGGGGGACGTCGTCCTGCTGGTCTCGGATGCCCTGGCCCCAGTGTCTTCTGACGTACGGAAGGAAGGACTCGCCCGATGCGTCGGTGTGGTGGCAGGTCATGAGGCGTCTGGATGCGACCGCGTTCGCGCGCCTCGTCGCCGCGTTGCGCAACGCGGGGCTGATCGAAGTCGACGACACCACGCTGATCAGGATCCGCGTGCGCGGCCTGGAGGAACGGGTCGCCCCCGGCCTTCGGGCCGGAGGCCGCCCGCCCGTTTGGCGGTTTGTAGTGTCATGCGCCTGAAATTCTGAGTGTTGGTCAGTACCTTGTTGCCATGTCGCATCCGGGTCCTTCTGCCGTGGAGATCGTGCTGTCCGAGGCGGAGCGACTGCTGTCGCTGTCTTCCCGGCAGGGTGTACGTGGACGTGCACCTCTTTCGACAGGTCCTGCACCAGGTGCCAACCGAAGCCGCCCTGCCTGATGGCGTCCAACGGCACGGGCAGCGGCGGGACTGGGCTGGCGTCATCGCAACCACCAGGCCAGACCGGCGGATCAGTCGGATTTCAGACAGCCCTCACGACATCTGACAACGGAACGTCGATGGTGCTCGCATCGCCGAGAATGTCCACGGTCAACTGCACGCGACGCCGGCCGAGGTCGATGCCTCGGACCGCTCCCATGAAGTCGGCGTACGGACCGCCCGCGACCCGTACGGCATCACCGATCTGAATGTTCGCCTCGTCCGGCAATATCGCCTCACCCCAACTGGCCCTCAAAAGGGGGACCCGACAGGTCCGAATCCTGTCGACCGGGGCAAGTACGGCTCGAAGATCCACTTGATCACCGAGCGGACCGGTCTGTTAGTGCCGACAGGTGGTCATGACCGCCTCACCGCAGTTGATTGTGTAATCGCTGACATGGATCTTTGGCTCACTCCCTGGGGCCCTGCCACGGGGGCCCTGTGGCGGACCGCCGTATCCACGAAGAGCGAGAACATGTATACTTGTCCGAAGATTGGACCTAGTGGTTCCTCTTGACCTATTCATCACCACTTCGTGGTGATGGTCATGGTCCGTAGTGGTTCAGGAGCTGGTCGGGGGGCTGGTGTAGTGGCAGCGGCTGCATGCGATATTGCCGAATCGGTCGGCCTTGACCGCCTGGAATGCCAGGTCGTGCAGGGTGAAGAGGTTCTCAGGCAGGCGTACAGTGCGGGCCTGGCGGCGCTCCTCCTCGAAGGTGTCATCCAGGACGTGATGCCGGTATTCGGCGGACCCGTGCAGCTGTTGACGGGCCGCCAGGTCGCTGGGTCTCGCGTCCGAGGCCGGCGATACCGAACACGTATTCCTTAAACCACGATTGTGACCCCATGCCCGCGCCAAGTCCGGCAAAGCATGACCGATCACGAGAACTGGCTGACCATCACCATGGAACGGAACTCGCCGGGGCCCTGGTGATGAAAAAGCCGTCGCCGACAGCCAAGTCCATTGACGAGGTCCTGTCCTAGGCTATCCGGGGGAAAGTAGTGCCGCACACCTTGCTGAGCAAGCCTTGCTGAGCGTCCATGGCCCTAGACGGCCAGTGGGCGAGTGTTCTGAGCCAACGGTCCCCGCAGTCGATGGATTAGACCACTGTATCATTCATGCCCTGCGTATCGACGGTCGGGCGCCGTTCAGCCGGATCGCCGAGGTTCTGGGCGTCTCCACGCAAACAGTCGCCCGTCGCTACGGGCGGCTGAGCAGCGAGCTGTCGCTTCGCGTTGTCGGGGTGGTGAACCCGCGGCAACCGTCAGATGGGAAGTGGATTCTGAGGCTCACGGCCAGCCCGAACACCGCTCAGAGTGTCGCGTACAGCCTGGCTCGGCGGGACGACACCACCTGGGTGCGGCTCGTGTCCGGGGGAACCGAAATATGCTTCGTCATGAACTCCGCGGCGCACCATACGCTGCTGTTCCGCGAGATCCCTCGTGTGGCCAACATCGCCGAGGTGTCGGCTCACCGCCTGCTGCATACCTATTTAGGCGGTCCCACCGCATGGCAGGGGCACACCACCGCTCTCACCAACGAGCAGCAGGAACAACTACGCCGAGCACTCGACTCGTCAGATGACGCTGACGAGCCCAAGCTCCGCTCATCCCTGACCCAGGCGGACTGGCACCTGCTGGCCGCGTTGCAGAATAACGGCCGCATCAGCTACACAGACCTCGCCGCCGAGACCGGCCAGTCTTCCTCGACCATTACGCGCCGACTCGCTGCTTTGCAGGCCAGCGGCATGCTCACCTTCGACGTCGAGATCAGTGCGGAGGTATACGGCATCACCACGCAAGCCCTGCTGTGGATGTCTGTCGCCCCCGCGCACCTGAACCAGGTAGCGCGCACCCTGATCCAACACAGGGAACTAGCTTTCCTGGCCTCTACCACCGGCCCAACCAACCTGGTGGCCCTCGTCTTGTGCAAGAGTCCCAGTGAGCTGCATGACTACCTGGCCGATAGGCTCAGCGCGCTGGACTCCATCCGCATGCTCGAAACAAGTCCTGTCCAGAGGACTCTGAAAACCTGCAGTCCGTTCCTGCATAGCAGCCCCAGACGTAGCAATTCGGCCTGACGCGGGTTCGGAACCTCCATCAGTCGATCAGTCCAGGGTTTCACCAGCGTGCGAAATGTCGGGTGGCCCGGGGGAATCACACCCCCGGCTCCCGCAGATCCGTAGCGTGAGCCTCGTTTCCTCGACCGGAGGTCTGATGACGTGGCCTGGCCTGCGTGAAGTGCGCCGAACCACCGCACCCGTCGGATGCGGCGCTCGCCGCGCCCCGAGCCGAGCTTCCCCTGGCTGAACTCCCGCCGAGTTCAGCCAGGGGAAGCGGCGGTGACGTGCATGAACGCGGGGCCCGGGGCTCGGCCCCGGAATCATCAAGGTGAGTGGCCGGTCTCTCGGCAGCCTAGTACTCCAGCCGTAGTTCGTGATCTCGATCGTGAGGGGCGCCGAGGAGGCAGCTGGCAGCGTCGATCATCTGGACGAGACCGACCACGCCGTCGCGGGCGTCCGTTCCTTCTCCGCCTACCCGACTACTCGAGTCCACCGAGACGGAGGGCGTTCCTTATCTCGCTGAGCTTCTCGGTCGTCGCCGGGGTCCACTCCTTCGCCTGCTCACCGAGACGGAGGGCGTTCTCAATCTCGCTGAGTTTCGTGGAGGACAGAACGTCCGCTCGCTCGATCAGGTCGTCCCGGGACACGGTGGTCAGCCACGTGCAAGGGGTAAAGCCCGGACGCGGCAACGCGAACCGAAGCACGCCTTCAAAGGGCAGTCCTTCCACGGCGCCTACTGCCACTTCGACGCCCAGACCGGTGATGTCGACACCCGCCCGAGCGACGACCTGCATCACCCGGATCCCGGACGCGTCGTCTCCCGACAGCAGCACGACCGGCCGCCGCTCGTCGAACTCCACCCACCAGACTTCGCCACGTTGCACATGTCCTCCTGACACAGGACGGCGGGCGGACGCTGCGCGACCCCGACGCGCTGTGGAGACGGGTGCGGCCACCCGTTGATCATCGGTGTGTGAAGACAAACGATCACGCGGTGGCCGCAGGTCACAGCGTAGACCCTGCCCGCTGGCAGGAGGCGTTCGAGGGCCTGATGAGCCGGATAGCGGGACGGTTCACACGGGTCGAACCCCGGTGCCGGGTCCGGAAGTTGGTGCTCGGACTGCTGTCGGACCTGCCGCGCAAGAACTGCTGGACCATCGCCGAATGGGCTGGCGAGACCACTCCGGACGGCATGCAGCACCTGTTGGGGCGGGCCAAGTGGGACGCCGACCGGGTCCGCGACGATGTGTGTGACTACGTGGTGGACCACCTGCACGACGACCAGGCGGTACTGGTGGTCGACGAGACCGGGGACGTGAAGAAGGGCACCGACACGGTCGGCGTCCAGCGCCAGTACACCGGCACCGCGGGCAGGATCGAAAATGCCCAGGTCGCCCTCTACCTGGTCTACGCCGGCCGGCGCGGGCACGCGGCAGTGGACCGGGAACTGTACGTCCCGCGTTCATGGACCTCCGACCCTGACCGCTGCCGGGATGCCGGACTCGACCAGGACACCGCCTTCGCCACCAAGCCGGAACTGGCCACTCGTATGGTTGCCCGGTTCCTGGACGCCGGCCACCAGGCCGCATGGGTCGCCGGCGACGAGGTCTACGGCGGCAACCCCAGGCTGCGAACCGCACTGGAGGAACGCGGCACCGGCTACGTCCTCGCGGTGGCCTGCTCGCACGAAGTCACCACCGGGGCGGGGAGGTTCCGTGCGGACACCCTGGCCAAGAAGGTGCGCAAGCGGGCCTGGCAGAAGCTCTCCGCAGGGGTCGGGGCCAAGGGCCGCCGTTTCTACGACTGGGCAGTTATCGACCTCGCCGACCCCCGACCCGGGAGTCGTCAGCTGCTGATCCGCCGTAACCGCAGCACCGGCGAACTCGCCTACTACCGCTGCTACTCGCGCGCACCCGTGCCGCTGACCGTGCTGGTCAGAGTCGCTGGATCAAGATGGCGGGTGGAGGAGTTCTTCCAGTCGGTCAAGGGCCTGGCCGCACTCGACGAGCATCAGGTCCGCCGCTATGCCTCCTGGTCCCGCTGGGTCACCCTCGCCATGCTCGCGCACGCCTTCCTCGCCGTCGTACGCGCAGACGAGCACACCCGCCCCGCACCCGATGCCCTCATTCCGCTCACCTGCAACGAGATCCAGCGCCTGTTCATCACACTCGTTGTCCGACCTGTCCACGATGCCGCCCACCGGCTCGGTTGGTCCGACTGGCGGCGCCGCCACCAGGCCCGATCCCAGGCCAGCCACTACCGTCGACAAGCCACTCAGGCATGAAGATCACGATCTACGGCTGGAGTACTAGGGTCATCAGTGGTTGTAGACGAGGTGGGCGATGCGTTCGGCGATCATGATCGTGGTGAGGTTGGTGACGCTGGAGGGCACGTACGGGATGATCGAGGCGTCCACGACACGCAGGGCGGCGATTCCGTGCACGGCTCCGCGGGAGTCGACGACGGCCTGAGGCGAGTCGGCGGCACCCATGGGGGCGGTGGAGGAGGGGTGACCGTAGATGGAGAGGCTGGATTCGATCACCCGCGTCAGTTCCTCGGCGCCGTCGGGCAGTTCGCGCGGCATCAGAAGCCCGGCGAGCGACGGCGCGAGTGCCGGGTCACGGGCCAGATCACGGGCGATTCGTACGCCTTCGAGCATGCGTCGGCGGTCGCGCTCGGTGCCGAGGTAGTTGTGGTCGATCAAGGGTTGGGCAAGCGGATCGCGGCTGGCGAGGCGCACCGTGCCCTGCGCCTCGGGGAGCACGAGAGCCGTGGACAGGGCGATGACGCCGCCGGCGGGCATGAACGGAGCCCCGTTGGGATGCACGGCGACGACGTTCAGGTCGAGTTCACCGTCCGCGGCCTCGCTGGAGGCGGTCCACAGCAGTGCGCCGAGGGCCGGAGCCATCTCCCCTCGCCCCGGGGCGAGTGCATAGACCGCGGGGCAGAAAGGGTGGTCTTGCAGGTGTTGTCCGACGGGTAGGTCGGCGAGGGGCTCGATGCCGAGCGACGCCACTTCGCCGGCGGGGCCGACGCCGGAGCGCAGCAGGATCGCCGCGCTTCCGTAGGTCCCGGCAGAGAGGATCACCTCGTCGGCATTGAGCACGGTCCCGTCGGCGGTGACCACTCCGGTCGCACTGCCACCGCGGAACAGCACCCGGTCGACGGTGACGGCACCGTGCACCGTGAGATTCGGGCGAGCGCGCACCTCAGCGGTGAGGTAGACCAGTGCGGTGTTCTGTCGGATCCCATCGAGGACGTTGACCGCGAAGGCTCCGACGCCGTCCTGCTCGGCACCGTTGAAGTCGGTGATCCGCTTGTGGCCAAGGGCGACTGCGGCGTCGATGAAGCCACGATGCGCGCAGGTCAGCTCGGAGTCGGTCAGTTGGCGCACGGGCATCGGCCCGCTTCGCCCGTGAAACTCGTCCTCGCCGGTGGGGGTGTTTTCCAGGGCGCGGAAGTACGGCAGGACGTCGGCGAAGCTCCAGTCGTCGAGCCCGTTCTCGGCCCAGCGGGCGAAGTCGCGGGCGCGGGCGCGGAGGGCGGCGCCGGCGTTGACGGCGGAACTCCCGCCCATCACCTTGCCGCGCAGGGCGACCATCGAGGGGCTCAGTCGCCCGCCCCGCGAGGTGTATCCCCAGTCGTGATCGAGATCGGCGATCCGGTTGGCGTCGAGCAGCGCGTCGGGGAACTGGGTGGGGCCGTAGTCCGGCCCGGCCTCGAGCAGCACGACGCGCCGGGCGGGGTTCTCGCTCAGGCGCGCGGCGAGCACTGCGCCGGCCGATCCGCCGCCGACGATCAGGACGTCGGCCGGTTCGACGGAGTGGGACAAGGTAGGACCCTTTCGATCTCGTTGGAGTTGGAGGGAGCGTCCCGGTGGCGAGCCGCCGCGCGCGACATCGGAACCGCGCTCACGGTGCGAACGTGAGCGTTGCCAGAACCACTCTCAGTTCCGGATGACACCCTTGTTCCGCATGAGGAAGTCGGCCAGGTAGCCATCGTGCGGTACCGAGGGATCCATCCAGTGGGTGTGCTGGCTTCCCAGGTACAGGTTGCTGATGGTCGGCTCGCCGAGCAGGCGGTCGATGAGCTGGGTGTCGTGGGTCATCGCGTTGAGTACGAGCGTGTTCTTCAGCGGTTCCGTGCCGGCCTCGGGTGTCCACGGCGCGAACCACACGCACGGGAACGGCAGTTCCACCCCTGCCTGCGGAGCGGCCGGATCGTCGAGTTGGAAGACGGCGGGCAGCAGCGCGGCGCTTCCGTCCCCGAGTTCGCCCACGACGCCGTCGCCGCCGAGCCAGAGCCGGGCGCCGGCCGCCTTCTTGAGCAGGTGCCTTTCGATCGCCTTGGCGACCGCGACCGGCTGTACGGGGAGTACGGCCTTGTCATCCTCGGGCGGCAAGGGGGTCGCGGCGGACAACCGCGCCGCGACCGCCTCGGCGAGCGGAGTCGGGTCGCCCTCCACGAAGATGGCTGTCGTGTTCACGCATCCGGTCCCGCCGTGGCCGCTCACGGAGGAGACGATCACGTCCAGGTGGTCGCGCCAGTCCACGTCGGCCGTGATGAGGATCTTCGACCGACCCGGCCCCTGCGGCAGCACCGTCGCGGCCTCGCAGTACTTGCGGGTCACCTCTTCGCCGCCGTACACCATCCCCAGGTCGGCGCCGTGCAGGATGGCGTCGGCACCGGCGTGGTCGGTGGGCAGGAGCACCACCTGGTCGTCGGCGAATCCCGCGCTCCGCAGTGCCGCCACGAGCCGGTGCGGGGTGAAGGGATCGCGGCTCGACGGGCGGACCGCGACGCGGTAGCCCAGCGCCAGTGCCTCCGGCCAGATGCTGTGGGTGCCGGGGTGGTTGCCCGCGGCGTGCACGGCGAACACGTTTCCGCGCCGTGTCCACACCGAACGCCCGGTCCGCGTCAGCGGATCACGCCAGTTGTCGACCGCCCCCCGCGGGCGCGCGTACTGGACGCTCGCATGAGCCTTCGCCACCCGCTCGGCGACCGTCGTGGTCGCCGTGACGACGGAGGAGATCGGGACGCCACCGACCCTGCTGACAGCGTGTTGGTACTCCTCAACGGTCAGGCCGTCGATCGTCGCGGTCGCGAAGAGCTTGGCCGCACGGATCATCGCGTCGGCCCGTTCGTCGGCCGGCATGATGCTGCTCCGGCGCAGCGCCGCCATGGTGCGGTTGACATACAACGGCGGCACGAGGCTCAGTTCCGCGAGGGCAGTGCCTGCCACATCGGTGACCGTCTGTATGTTCCTGGAGCGGTAGGCACCCGTTGCACCGAGCGCGGGCAGGTCGATCATCAGTAAACCCCCTCGATGACGTCCTCGTCCTCGAAGACCGCGACCGTGGAGATGTCGGCGACCGAGTCCCCGACCAAGCCGTTCACCTGAGGAATCCGAGTGGCGACGTCACGTTCCAGGTTGCTGGGCAGCAGGAAGGACTTGCTGACGTGGTTGACCAGCACCCGGCCCCGCTCTCCGTAGGACACCGGCTCGAGGCTCTTCGGAGCGACGACCGTGAAGGTCACGTAGGGGGAGAACGAGTCGAAGACACACGGATCGTCGACGGAGATCCCGGCGCGCTCGCCCGCGACCCCGATGATCATCGTGCTTCCGTACTCGCCGCACAGCGCGACCTCGGGGAACACCTCGGTCTTGAAAAGGTGCCGGGAGTCGGCGTCCATCTGAGTGCCTCCCCACCTGATGCACTTCACCCGCTCGTTCACCAGGGCGACCAGCTTCTCGTCCCTGGCCAGCCGTTCCAGCAGCGGGGGTGTGATGGTGAGCAGGCCGATGTCCTGCGTCCGCAGGACGTCGGCGGCCTGGTCGATGAGGTGCTGGGCGTAGGCGTCGACCTGCCCGAACTGACCGTCGGCGACGAGCCGCTTCACCCAGCGCGGATCGAGGTCGATCGTGAAGCCGTGGCGGCCGTGCGTCACGGCGTGATGCCGGAACAGGGTGCCCACGACGTGCGGCCCGGTCGGGATGACTCCCAGCCAGTTCTCTGCGCGCGGCACACCGTGGCGGTCCAGGTTCGCGTTGCTCCAGCTCACCATGCGGTCAAGCCAGTCCCGCATCAGAACGACCCGCTTCGGAGCGCCGGTGGTGCCGCCGCTTTCGAAGAACCCGACCACGTCGGGCTGATTTCCGTATCCCCTGGGAATCAGGTCCTCGCCACGGACGTCACGAAGCTCCGCGGCCACGTTCGGGAAGAGCCGGAGGTCCTCGTGCGTCTTGACATCGGCTCGCGGATCGAAGCCGAGAGTAGCGGCTCGGTCCAGCCAGAACTTGCAGCCGGTCTCGGGATTGAAGTGCCACTCCATGGCGGCGCGGATGAACTCGTCCGGATCGGGCTGGACGTCGAACGGAAGATCCAGGATCTGGTCTGCGGTAAGCGGCATTGTCTCTTCCTCATGGAAAGGGGCGGGTGTGTCCGGGCACGACGACGATGCCGCCGAAGCCGTGAAAGGCGGTGAGCGCCAGGAGGGTTTGTCGAAGGAGCGGGAACTACGGTTGCAGCCGGCTCGTACGCCACTCGAGCGAGTCGCGGTCATAGCGCAGCCTGCGGTGCAGCCGGTCCGAGCTCGCGGACCAGAATTCGACGACGTCGGGCTGCAGCCGGTAGCCGACGAAGAACTCCGGCCGTGGCTGGGGCTCCCCGGTCAGTTCCAGGCTGCGTGCCCTGGCGCGCAGAGCCTCGACGTCCTCCAGCGGCTCGCTCTGCTCGGTGACCGTCGACATGGCGTGCAAAGGAATCGGCCGGGCGGACCACAGGGCGTCCGACTCGGCGTCGGGCAGCAGCTCGACCGGACCGGAGACGATGATCTGCTGACCGGTCTCTCTCCAGTACAGCAATCCCGACGCCCACTCCGTAGCAGCGATTTCACGTCCTTTCTGGCTGCAGCTGTGGCTGCTGAACACCAGACCGAGGTCAGTGACATCGATGATGGCGACCACCCGGTTGGAGGCGCGGCCGCGGGAGTCCGCAGTGGCCAGCGCCAGCGCAGTGGGCTCGCGGACTCCGATTTCCCGTGCCTGGGAAAGCCAGCTGCGCACCAGCTGGAGAGGCTCCGCCGGCGGCTTGTCGTACTCGGGGAAGGGGAGGTCGACCTTCCCGCTGAGGGACTCGTATCCACTTGCGTCCATGAAAGGCCCCCCACTAGACATTGATTGTTCCCTCGGCAACCATGACCGCGTGCCCGCCGACGTGGACCGAGCTGACTGACTCGCCGACCCCCTCGGCGGTCGCCCTCATGACCGACGGGCGTCCCATTTCCACGCCCTGGGTAATTTTGATCTCCTGCCCGTACTCGGCGAACCCGTGTCTGGCCAGGTGAATCGCGAGAGGCCCGGCAGCGGAACCGGTCGCCGCGTCCTCGACCACGCCGTAGGCGGGGGAGAACATCCGCGTCCGCCAACCCCCGTCCGCCTTGGCGAAGCAGTTGGCGGCCATGTCGGGGAAGCGCGAGAGGGCGCGGTGATCCGGGTGGAGAGCGGAAAGCGCCTCGACGTCGCTCAACCCCACGAAAACGTGACGCGGCCCGTTGTGGTAGATCTCGACCGGGGCCGTCGATGACCCGACCCCGAGTGCGGCCAGGAGCTCCGTGGCGAGAGCGTAGGGCTTCGAACTGGGAACCGGCTGCTCCATCTGGACCCACGCGGCGCCGTCGCGGGTGCCCAGCTCGAACGGGATGGCACCCATCGCGGTCTCCAGCAGCAGCCTGTCGCGTCCCCAGGTCCGACCGAGCGCGAAGGCTGTACCGAGCATCGGGTGCCCGGCGAACGGCAGTTCGTTCACAGGGGTGAAGATCCTGATCCGCGCGTCGCCGTCCTGCTCGGCCGGCAGCACGAAGGTGACCTCGGAGAGGTTCATCTCCTTCGCGATGCGTTGCATCGTCTCACCGGTCAGATCCTCGCTGTCGAAGAAGACGGCGACGGGGTTGCCCAGCAGGGGCTCGCTGGCAAAAGCGTCTACGACCATGTATCGGTGCATTACCGGCGCTCCAGGGCTTGTGCCGGTACCGAGGGCCCGGCGGAGAAGGCGAGGCCGCGCGAGTCGATCCCCTCGGCCACCGCTGCGACGTCGAAGCTGGCGCGGTGGTCGGGTGCGTACCCGATCAGCTCGGCCGCCCGGTTGGGGGGCAGCTGCTGATCTGCCGGAACGTCCGAGTCCCACCACATGACCGCGCCCCAACGGCCGCGTTCACGGTCGGCGATCCACAGCTTCAGCTGCAGTCCCTTGACCTCGTGCCACGGCTCGACGGAGCCGTCACGAAGATCCTTCTCCAGGGATTCGACGGTCTGGTGGGACCTGGCCAGGTCCCACCAGACGACATCCACTCTCATCGGCCGAGCACCCCCTGTATCGCCTCTCTGATGATGCGCGGGCCGTCGACGGTGAGCACCGACTCGGCGTGGAACTGCATCGAGGCGAAGCCCGGCCCGCGTAGCGCGTTCACCTCGCCGGTCTCCTGGTCTCGGCTCACCTCGACCACGCCGATCCCTTCGACGGTTCGCTCGCTCACCGCGCTGTGCGCGGCGAACGTGTTGTAGAAGCCCACTCGTTCGGGCACGCCGAACAGTTCGATCTCACGCTGTACGCCCTGGTTGGGTACCTCGCGGCGGTGCAGCTCGAAGCCGAGCTTCGTGCTGAGCACCTGATGGCTCAGGCACACGGCCAGCATCGGCCGGCGACTGGCCAGCGCGGTGTCGATCGACTGCCGCAGCTTGGCGATCTTGGGGTGGGAGGTCATCCGCGGATCTCCCGGACCGGGACCGAAGACCGTCAGGTCGTAGGCCGCCACGTCGTACGGCTCGTCGAAGCGGCGGACCTCCACGGACAACCCCAGTGACCGCAACTGCTGGTCGAGCATCGCGGTGAAGGTGTCCTCCGCGTCCACGACCAGTGCCGTCATGCCGTCCAGCGAGGCCCCGGCCGACGGGCGGTCATCCTTGTCCCGGAGCCAGAAGTCCGCGATCCCCTCGTTGCGGCGCTCCAGGGCGGCGCGGACCTCCGGGTTGGCCGCGTAGCCGGATGAGCGGTCGGACTTGAGCGCGTTGAGCAGGGTCGCCTGCTTGATGTGGGTCTCGGCGGCCTCAGCCATCGGGTCGGAGTGGCGCACCAGTGTGGCCCCCACGGAAATGTTCATCCGGCCGCCGGGATCGATGTCGGCCGTCCGGATCAAGATCGCCGAGTCAAGTGTCTGCTTTCCGGCCGCGTCCCGTCCGATCAGCGCGGCGACCCCGCTGTAGTAGCCGCGTCCTTTCGGTTCGTAGCGCGAGATGACCTTGGCGGCGCTCTCCAGCGGGCTCCCGGTGACGGTCGGGGCGAACATCGTCTCGTGCAGGACCTCGCGCACATCGCGGTTGGTCCTGCCCTCGATCAGGTATTCGGTGTGCGCCAGCCGCGCCATTTCCTTCAGGTACGGCCCGTGGACGCGCCCGCCGTCATCGCACAGCCGGGCCATCATCTTCAGTTCCTCGTCGAGGACCATGTAGAGCTCGTCCGTCTCCTTGGTGTCGGCGAGGAACTCCATGACACCCTGCAAGGTTGGGCCGCCGGACGGATACCGGTACGTGCCGCTGATCGGGTTCATGACGGCCGTGCCGCCGGCGAGCGAGACGTGGCGCTCCGGTGTCGCACCGACGAGAGTGTTGCGGCCGGTGTGGATGATGAAGGTCCAGTAGGCCTTCTCCTCGCGCTCCAACAGCCGCCGGAAGAACGACAGGGCGCTGGTCAGCGAGTAGTCGCCGATGTCGGCGACGAACGAGCGCTTCATCACGAAGTTGGCGCCCTGGCCGGTGCCGATCTCCTCGGTGACGATCTGGCGCACCATCTGCGCATAGGCGTCGTCGTCCACGTCGAAGTGTCCGTCGGCCAATTCCGTCGGGACCTGCGGGAAGCCGGCGAGCGCTTCGGCGACCGGCACCGTGTCGCGAGCGGTGAGGCTCATCGCGAGCAGGGGCGTGGCGTCGTCCCGCGCGGCGAAGCCGCGATCGGCCAGTTGCCGGTAGGGGACCAGCACCAGCGTGTCGAGCGCGGGACCCGGCCCGGAGTCGTCGGCCAACGGGATGTCGTCCAGCGACTTGTACTCGGTCACCTGGCCGGTCAGGATGTCCAGCGTGCCCAGGGAGCCGCTTTCGGGACGGTGGATGATCGCGAAGGCGGGTAGTTCCAGCGCGAGAACTTGCTCAAGCAAGACGCTCATGCGAGCACGTCCTCGGTTCGGACCACCATGGCGCAGCACCGTGCCGCGTATTCGAGGGTCATCTTGTGGCGGTCTTCGGAGAAGTCGCCGAGCGCGTCGGCGACCAGGAAGGGCTGGATGTCGTTGGAGAACGCCTCCAAAGCGGTCGACAGCACACCGATGTGCGCGTAGACGCCGCAAATGATCAACTGGTCACGCTGTAGCGCGCGCATGCGCTGCAGCAGCTCCGACCCGAAGAACGCACTGTAGCGCCATTTCGTGCTCACCCAGTCGTCCGCGTCGGGTTCGATTTCGGGAACGACCGCGCGTTCGGTCTCGTCAGTGCGCATGCCGGGGCCCCAGAAGTCCTTCAGGAGCCCACGCTGCCGGTCCGTCATCCCGCCGGGCTGGGCGGTGTAGGCCACCGGCACCCCCAGCGCTCCGCAGCGCTTCTTGAGGTCGGCGATGTTACTCACCAATTCGCTGCGCATGCCGTCCTCAAAGGGCTTGAGGAAATAGCTCTGCATGTCGTGGATGAGGAGCACCGCCCGATCCGGGTCGACGGTCCAGCGCACGGTGTTTTCCGGCAGCGCATGCCTCGGCGGCAGTCTGTAAGGCGCGATCGGCGGTATTCCCGTCATCACAAGGCTCCCTCTCTAGGAATCTCAGTACTCGGACCACGCCGAGACCACCTTGATGGCCTGGGGGGTGTTGAGTCGCGGATCACACAAGCTGGTGACGGGGCCCGACCCCAGCTCGGCCGTGTCCAGCACGCACTCGGTCACGTCGTCGGGGGTCGCCTCGAGGTGAAGCCCCCCGGCCGGAACCCCCGCCAGGTCCAGGACCCGCCGGAAGCCGCGGACTTCGCGGGCGACGGTTTCCACGAGCCGGTATTTGGTGCCGTCAGCCGCGCAATCGGTGTTCCCGTGCATCGGGTCGCTGAGCCAGACCACCGGGTGCCCGGCCGACTGCACAGCCTCGACGAGCCGGGGCAGCCTGTCAGCGACGAGGTCGGCGCCCATGCGCACGATGAGTGAAAGCCGGCCCGGCTCCCGCTCCGAGTCCAACCGGTCGCACAGCTCGACGATCTCGTCGGCGGTCATTGACGGGCCGACCTTGCAGGCGACCGGGTTGGACACCTGGGCGAGCAGTGCGACGTGCGGGCCGTCGATCTGCCGGGTCCGCTCGCCGATCCACGGCCAGTGGGTGGAGCCGAGCAAGTGCCGACCGACGTCGAGCTCTCGGAGCATCGATATCTCATAGTCCAGAAGCAGCGCTTCATGGCTGGTCCAGACAACAGGCCCGTCAAGCCGAGGTGCTGACCCGACCCACCCGAGCTGCGTCGTGATCTCCCGCGCCGCCATGTAGGCCGTGAGCATGCGCAGTGGATCGGGACGCCTGCTCTCGTGGGTGGGCGCCGGCCCGTTGATCATGTGCCCGAAGAAGGACGGCAGTTCGTCATCGCCGAGATTTTCGACCTGGCTGGAGCGGGGCTTGGAGAACTGCCCTGCGATCCGCCCGACCCGCAGCGTCTGCTTGCCGGTGGCGCTCTCCAGGTTCTGGGCGAGCAGATCGATGAGCCCGGTCTTGCCTTGAATGTGCCCAGCGGTGCACTCGGCTGGGTCTTCCGCACAATCCCCGGCCTGTAGCACCTGCATCTCGCCGGTGGCGACGCGGGCCAGGTGGGAGCGGAGGTTCTCTACCTGCGCCGCGGTCACCAGCGGTGTGACGGATGACAGCATCGCTCGTACGAGCTCGACCTGTGAGGGATTGTCCCATTCGGGCTGATGGCGCGCCTGGGCCCTATCGATGTCGGCAAGGATGTTTCCCATAACGACCTTCTCCATTGATTGATAAGAAGACGCCCGGCGAACGGCGTTCAGGTCGGTATGTCGGCCCGCTTGACCTGAGGGACGGCGATGCCCAGAGCCCTGAACTGCTGGCAGGGGTTCATGAACTCGCGCTGGCACTTGATCTTCCCGTTCTCGAACAGGAAGGAGTGCAGGAAGTGATTGCGGTAGTGGCCGTCGGGATAGTCGGGGAAGCGGATCGTTCCCTCGCCGTCGCATTCGACCCAAAACTGGTTGGGGTCCTGCGTGTCGAAGATCTCGATGTTCGTCCAGGCCCAGTCGGGGAAGCACTTGAGCGACCATTGGCCGTGGTCACCCAGTCGGTCTCTGCCCGTGATGACGATCGGCTGCCCAGTTTCGGTCGTCCAGAGACCACCGGTGCCGTCTTCGGTGAACAGAAGGTGCCGACGCAGGCGATCCTCCCCGCGGGTATTCATGTACTGCTCCACGATCGCACGGTTGCTCGCTCGCAGTTCCGCGTCGCCGCGGGACCTCGACAACGTATCGGTGGTTTCAGCGGTGCCGGTGATGTCGACCATTGGCTCTTCCTGTAGTGCCGAAGTAAAGCGGGATCACCGCGCGCACAAGGGTAGACCCAACGAGTCATGACGACGCCGAAAGAGCACAATCATGAATTGGTTCATGAGATTTCTTTTGAATCCCCCTCCCGCGCACGGCGGGTAGGCGGAATCTTGTTCATACCCTGGCTGGTTCGGGAAGCCGCTCACCGCTGTCTGGCCGAAAAATTCCAGCCGGTATCACCGTCTGAAGGATCTGCTCCATGGCGGGCGCGACTCTGCCTGAGCACTCGTAACACGATCTTGTGGCTGTGGGCTGGTGGGCCGTGTCCGGTGTGACGATTCGTCCGTTGTGGTGGTGTGAGTGCACCGTGGATGGTCGATGACCAGCTGTGGGCGCTGATCGAGCCGGTCCTGCCGTGGCCGGAGCGCTCCCGGGACTGCGGCCGGTGGACGACCGGCTGTGCCTGCAGGGGATCCTGTTCGTGCTGTTCACGGGCATCACGTGGCAGTTGCCGCCTGAACTGGGCTTCGGCTCGGGGCAGACCTGCTGGCGCCGGCTGTGCCGCTGGACGGAAGCGGGAGTGTTCGACCAGGTCCACCGGGTACTGCTCGCGGAGTTGAACGCGGCCCGGCGGATCGACTGGACGCGCGCCTGCGTGGACTCCTCCCACGTGCGGGCGAAAACGTGCCTCTATGGCTTTCGTCAAGCCGTAGCCGGTGTGGGTGGTTGGTAGAAGGTGCCGTCTCGGAGCATGGCGAAGAGGACGTCGATGCGGTGTCGTGCCAGTGCGATGAGGGCGGCGATGTGGTGTTTCCCCTCGCGGCGTTTGCGGTCGTAGTAGGCGCGTGACTCGGGCTGGGAGAGTGAGGCGAACGCGGCGAGGTAGAAGGCCCGTTTGAGTTGTTTGTTGCCGCGTCTGGACGGGTGTTCGCCGCGGATGGACGATCCGGAGTTTCGGGTCACGGGTGCCAGGCCGGCGTAAGCAGCGAGGTGCCCGGCGGTGGCGAAGCCGCTGCCGTCGCCGACATCGATGAGGATGCGAGCCGCGGTCCTGATCCCGATGCCGGGCATCGAGATCAGGACCTGGGAAAGAGGGTGGGCCTCCAGAAGTTCTTCGATCTTTGCGGCGAGGAGTTTTCGCTGGTCAAGAACGGACTGGAGAGAGCTGGCGAGGCTGGGGACGATCAGCGCGGCCGCGTCGGTGCCCGGAACGACGACGGTCTGTTCGTCGAGTGCGGTGAAGATGTCCTCGACCAGCCGCTCGGCCATCCGCGGTGCCTTCGGACGTATCAGGGTGACCAGCCGCCGTCTTCCGGCTTTGCGGATCTGGGCTGGTGAGCCGAACTGCTCCAGCAATCTGAGCACGGCCGGGTGCTGGATGCGCGGGCCCAGGGCACGCTCGAGCGACGGATGGATCTGGGTGAGCAGGCTCCGGAGCCGGTTGGCGATCCGGGTGGACTCGCCCGCCAGGTCGTCGTCGAAGCCCGCGATCATCGCGAGCTCGGCGACCGTCTCATCGGCGGGATCGATCGTCCGCAGGGTGTGGGGCATCGCTCTGGCGGCGTCCGCGATGACGAACGCGTCACGAGCGTCGGTCTTGGCCTCACCAGGGTAAAGATCGGCGATCCGCCGCATAGTCAGCCCGGGCAGGTAGGCGACCTGGCAGCCTGCATCCCGGGCAACTGCCAGGGGCAGAGCTCCGATGGAAGCCGGCTGGTCGACGACCATCAGCACAGTCCCGTGCTTGGCCCGGAGCTTGTCGAACAGCTCCCGCAGCGTCGGCTCGCTGTTGGGCAGCGGCTTGTCTAAGACCTTCTTCCCAGCGCGATTGACGGCGGTGGCGTGATGTTCACCCTTGCCAACATCCAGCCCCAGATAGACGCCGATGTCAGTTTCGTCCGTCACGACCGTTGCTCCCGCCCTCGCCTGTTCCCGGCCTCACCTGCGGCATCAGCGTGCCGGCATCCACGTTAAGAAGAGACTGCCTCACCCGGTTAGGGCCTGGCTCGTGCCTCTAATCAGCGGTCTGCCAATGCCTCCGGCACCGGCGACACCACCTTTTCGATCATCTCGACTGGGGGCTCAAGTCATACCAGGGCCGAAGGCCGGGAGCCTCATTGCGAGGCCACGAAGAAGGTAACGGGGGTGCCGGGGTTGATCCGTCGCCGGTCGATCGCGGCAAGTCGGGCAGCGAACACCACCTGATCCGCGACGGCAGCGGCACGCCGCTGAAAGTGATCACGACCGGCGGCAACGCCCCGACATCACCCAGGCACTCGCCCTGGTCGACGGCGTCCCGTCCGCGGCTGGCCGACCGGGTCGGCCACGCAAGCGGCCCGAGTCCCTTCCCGGTGATAAGGCTGACGACAGTCGGCACGTCCGACGCGAGCTGACCCGGCGTCGGGTCCTGCCTGTCATCTTCCGTCGAGGCGAGCCCTACATCCGCGGCCTCGGCAAGCTCCGCTACGTCATCGAGCGGACCTTCGCCCCGCTCCACCAGTTCAAGCGCCTCGCCACCCGCTGGGAACGACGCCTCGACCTCCACGCCTCACTCGCATGCGCCCTCATCTACTGGCGAAGGATCAACAAGCCGACACCATGATCGTGTCACGAGGCCTGAGCCCCGATCCACCGATCGGGGCTCAGGGCGGCGGCCAGTCGACCGTCCGGGAGTCGGCCCGCCCGCCGGCCTGCACTCCTATCCCCTGTATGAGGGACGCCCGCGACTACGACTACTACTACTACTACTACCGGCAGCCCGGAGCTCCGGACCGGCACCGGTGCCCGGACCCGTGCCGCCGGCCTGGCCGTCGGCGCGCGCTGAAGCCTCGCATCCGACGTGAATTTCGGCCACGCGAGCCGCGCTCGATGGAACGAACAAGCCAATACGGCGCCACGTGCGGTGGCCAAACCTATGGGGCACTTATGTTCGCGGTGCGCTGCGCACCGCACACCTCGATGATTTCCATATCGAAGGATTCGGGAAACTATCGCCCGAGCATCGGCCGCGATCACCCATATCTTGCATGACATACCGCACACAAGACACTTGCCCAACCAGAAGGAATTCCAGTGAAGCGTATCGGTGAACATGCGGTGGTGCTGGGAGCGAGTATCTCGGGTCTACTTGCCGCCCGGGTGCTCTCCGAGGCATTCGACCGGGTAACGGTGGTAGAGCGTGACCAGCTGCCGGAGGGGCAGCGGACTCAGCGGCGAGGGGTGCCGCAGGGCCGCCACGCTCATGGCCTGCTCTCCAAGGGTGCGAAGATCTTCGAGGAGCTGTTCCCCGGGATACTCGACGACTTCGTTGCCGGTGGCGCGCCCGTCATCGACGGACCTGCCGAGCTGCGGATGAGCTTGGGCGGGCACTTGTTGTGCATGGACGGCGAGTACGCCGATCTGTCCCGCACCTACCAGCCGAGCCGGCCGCATTTGGAGAGTCGGCTCCGCGCCCGGATCGGGGATCTTGCGAAGATCAAGCTCATCGACGAGTGCCAGGTCACCGGCCTCGAGACCACCTCGGACAATGGTGCTGTCACCGGTGCGCGTGTCAGGTACGTGGGCAGCGGCTCTGAGGATGTGATCCCCGCCGATCTGGTGGTGGACGCGACCGGCCGGTCTGGACGGACCACCAAGTGGCTGGTCGAGATGGGATACGAGCCGCCGCTCGAGGAGCGTATCGACGTCGACATCATGTACACCAGCCGGTATCTGCGGCCGGCCCCTGGTTCGATGGGTCGTGAGAAGGTCGTGATCATCGGGCACGCACCGGGGAGCCCCAAGGGCGCGGAATTCCTGGAGGAAGAGGACGGGCGCTGGGTTCTGACGCTGATCGGTTACCGCCACCACCATCCGCCGACCGACCCGGCCGGGTGGGTGGAGTTCGCCAGGCCGTTGGTTCCCGAACACGTCTTCGCGGCGATCCGCGACGCTGAGCCGCTCAGCGAGATTTCCGCGCACCGGTTCCCGGCAAGCGTGCGCCGTCGCTATGAGAAGCTGACCCGATTCCCGCGCAGGCTGCTGGTGGTGGGCGATGCGATATCCAGCTTCAACCCCATCTACGCCCAGGGGATGACGGTGGCCTCGCTCCAGGCGATGGCGCTGCGTGGCTCGCTGAGCGGTGACCTGGATCAGGTCGGCCAACGATTCTTCCGCAAGGCCGCCAAACCCATCGGCGTCGCCTGGAAGATGGCGACCGGCAGTGACCTGGCCCTACCTCAGATCGAAGGCCCGAGGCCACTTCCCGTGCGGCTCATCAACTCCTACATGGACAAGGTGCTCGCCGCAGCCGAAACGGACATGGTCGTGACCGAGAAATTCCTGAAAGTCCAGTACTTGCTTGAACCGCCGACAACATTGTGCACCCCGGGCATCATGTGGCGCGTTTTGACGGGAAATCGCCGGAGGCGCTTCCCGGCACACACCAGTTAATCCGGCACGCACCAGTTAATGGAGGTAACCAAATGCCCCTCTCCATCGCCGACAAAGTCCTTCGGCTCTCCCTGACCACGTTCCCGTTCATTGATGCGTCACAGTTCTTTCCGGCGCTCTCAACGTACAAGGTTGACAGGGCCTTCGATCTCACCGAGTTCGAGGAGGCCATGACGCACTTCTTTCGGGGGAATCCGCTCTTCTCCAAGTGCCATCTGGTGGAGCTGACCTTCGACACTCCTGAAGATTTCCCCCTCTCGTCCTTCCAAGGACTCCTTGCGGAAAAGTACGAAAGCTACTACGACGGCTTTCTGCTCGCTTCCGTCACGTACCGCTCCGACCCGCACCTGCAGGGCATCTTTACGTGCGTGCCGTTTCCGCTGCAAGACGGATACAAGACTTTCCGATTCCACCAGGCGCTGATGAGGACCCTGAAGACTCGGCAGGACGGCTTCCAGATCGCCCAAGGCCTCGCAGAGCTGGGGATCCGGGCTGATGAGCTGGCAGACTTCTTGCCGGCCGCTGAGACTTCGCCCTCCGATGCGAGCAAAGAACTCCCCGTCACGTTCACCGAAGGCTCTGACTCGCCGGTCAAGATCGGCCCCTTTTTGGAAAAAATGAGGGCGGATTTCCTTGACCGCGACAGCGCAAACATGTTCGTCCTCAAGAACAGTCTTTACTCGCCGAAGCTGCCCCTTGGCAACTCGCTTCAGTTTCTGACGGTGCCGCGAAGCGTAATCGCGCAAAGCACGGGAATCCAGATCCGTGACTACTATCGCGCCGAGGAGCAGCGGCAGATGGACCTGCTGTCTCGCGTCGAGCGGCGAGAAGACTTCATTGAAGCCGGCCAGGCCAGAATCGGGAAGATGATTGCCACGCCCGACGTCTTTGCCGTCAACAACTACGGCAATGTATCGGCGCACGACGGCTCGGACGCCCATGCGGACCAAGGCACGCTCGTGAAGTACGAGTGGCATATGCCGCTCATCGTGTTGGGGCTTACCGTGGGCGAGAGGTCTGGACTCTCGTGGACGATCACCATTCGCGACAAGGCGTTCAACTTTGCGACGGTCCGAACTTCCCCGCAGGATGACACCGTCAAGGCGGGTACCGGAAGCAATCCGGCAGCGGCCGTCGCATGAACCGCCGGTGTGCCGCTACTCAGGTTGAATCCGTGATGTCCAGGCTGTGGTGACGGGTCGTGATCCCTGCGGTACGACGTCTTCATGCGGTACGCGCAAGGGGGCGGGCTGATGCCTCCTCGAGCAGGTGAAGCGGGAGGCCGTGCGGCTGGAGGCCGCGAAGCGGTTCGAGGCCGGGGCGGGCACGGCGCAGATCGCGGCGGAATTGCGGGTGACGGAGCGGTCGGTGCGCCGGTGGTGGGCGGCCTGGCGGCAGGGCGGTGCCGGAGCGTTGGCATCGGCGGGGCCGATGGCGGTGGAGAAGCTGTCCCCGCAGCAGTGGCAGCGGTTGAAGGCTGAGCTGAAGCGGGGGCCGCTGGCGCACGGCTTCGACGACGAGGAGCAGGGCTGGACGCTGAAGCGGGTGAAGCTGCTGATCGGCCGGTTGTTCCACGTCGGCTACACGGTCCAGGGCGTGTGGCGGCTGCTCAAGCGGCACGGCTGGGGCCGTCAGGTGCCGGTCCGGCGGGCGCTGGAAGGGACGAGGCGGCGATCGAGGTGTGGAAGGCCGAGGTGTGGCCGCGGGTAAAAGTACCGCGCACGACCTGGGCGGCCACATCTGCTTCGCGGACGAAAGCGGCCAGTCGCTGATCCCGCCGAAGGGCCGGACCTGAGCGCCACGCGGGGCCAGACCTGTGGTGCGGGTGGCCGGCCGGCGCGGCGGCCGGGTCAACATCGCCGGCGCCGTGTGTTTCAAGTCCGGTCACCGGCCACGGATGTTCTTCAAGCTGCACGTCCACCGCGGACGCAGGGGTGAGCCGAAGACCTTCGCCTGGCGCGACTACCGGGACTTCATCCGCATGGTGCACCTGCAGCTCGGCACTCCCGTGGTGTGGGTCTGGGACAACCTGAGCGTGCACCTGCAGCAGGAGCTCTTCGACTTCGCCGAGGAGCACAAGGACTGGCTGGTCATCTTCCACCTGCCGCCGTACGCACCGGAGATCAACCCGCAGGAAGGTATCTGGAGCCTGCTCAAACGGGCCCTGGCCGACTTCGCTGCCGCCGACCTCGGGCACCTGACCCGCGTCATAAAACGGAAGCTGAAGAAGGTCCAGTACCGGCCGCACTTGATCACGGGCTGCCTGCCACCCACCGGCCTGGACCTCCACGGCCTGATCGAGACACCGGACATCAAGGATTCAACCTGAGTAGTATCTGCATGCTGCTTCAGGAGGTTTGGGCGCGGCCGTGAATGCATCAGGCGCGACGCTCGCCGTACCTCACGGCGAGCTTCTTTGGCTGAACTCCCGTCGAGTTCAGCCAAGGAAGCGGCGGTGAGGTGCAGGAACGAGGGGTCGGAGCTCGGCCTCAGAGTAGATAACTTGACTATTTGTGAAAAACTCGAAGATTCACTGAATAATCAAGGCCCGCTCGTCTTCTACCGGTCGGGTGG
>NZ_BMWB01000037.1:0-18432 GCF_014651015.1 Streptomyces xantholiticus | reverse complement strand
CACCCGACCGCGTCCCTGCCTCCACCGCAAATATGGAAACTTACCCAATGGACGCGCCGAGCGGTCCGCAACGATGCCGCGAACAGACCCGAGAGGCCTTCGGATGAGTATCCCCGCCCTGCAGACGTTAACCCTCGCCGACGACCTGAGCATCACTCGGATGGGATACGGCGCGATGCAGCTGACCGGTCCCGGTGTCTTCGGACCGCCCAAGGATCGCACTCGGGCGATCGCCGTGCTGCGCGCAGCGGTCGAGCTCGGCATCACCCACATCGACACCAGCGACTTCTACGGGCCGACTATCGTCAACAAACTGATCAAGGAGGCCCTGCACCCCTACCCGGCCGGTCTACACATCGTCACCAAGGTCGGCGTCCGCCGCAGCGCCACCGGCGGCTGGATCACCTCCCTGGACCCCGCCGACCTCAAGGCCCAGGTCTACGAGAATCTCCGGCACCTCGGCCTGGAGACCCTGGACGTGGTCAACCTGCGCACGGCCGCATTCGACGGTGACGGGTCCTCCATCGCCGAGTCGTTCGGCACCTTGGCCGGCCTGCGTGAGCAGGGCCTGATCCGTCACCTCGGCCTCAGCGGGATCACCGACGCGCAGCTCACCCAGGCCCAGGCCATCGCCCCCGTGGTCACTGTGCAGAACCGGTACAACCTGGTCGACCGCGCCGACGACGACCTCGTCGATCGCTGCGCCAAGGAGCACATCGCCTACGCCGCGTTTTTCCCCCTTGGCGGCGGATTCCACCCACTGCGGTCACGGACCCTGCGCGACGTCGCCCGCCGCCTTGGCGCCTCCGAGCAGCAGGTGGCGCTCGCCTGGCTGCTGCAGCGCTCGCCGTCGACGGTGCTGATCCCCGGAACCTCCTGCGTCGCTCACCTGCGGGAGAACATCGCCGCGGCTGACCTGCAACTGCCCGACGAGGCGATCGCCGAACTCAACGCCATCGGGCAGTGACCCTGTGGGCCCTTGTGGTCAAAGACCTCAACGCCAAGCTCCGCGCCTACATCGACGGCTGGAACGACCGCGCCCACCATTCACCTGGACCAAGACAGCAGACGACATCCTCAAGAAGGCCAACCGTAAGAAGATCTCAAGCGCGGAGCGCTAGTCGACGACAACTCGAATAAGACCAGCAGGATCACGCGACACTAGAGAAGGCGGCAACCAATGAAAATTCGAGACCTCCACAACGAATTCACCGCGGACCGCGCCGCCGCCGAGCGTGCCTACTATGGGAAATTCCTCACTCTCGAGGGAATCTCAATCCGAACGGGCGAAAGCCAATATGGTACGCCGGTGGTGGATGTGTCAGATGTCCCCGGAGGCCCCCACCTCGCCATCTTCGTGCTGCCGTTTGACCACCGAATTAAGGAATCATTCCGGCTTGTGCGAAGCGTCCCCCTGGGCGTCACCGTCACCGTCAAGGGAGAATGTCGGGTCTTCAGCGAGGACGGAACAGTGCTGGTCATCAAGCAGTGCGAACTCCTCACCCCATGAGTCCCTGCGGGTCATTTCCCAGAGCGGTAAACGACCGGCACACGTGAGGTCAATCCAAGCTTGATCTTTAGCCTGCGCGGCATGCACTGTTTCGCCTGGCAGGGCTTCGGCAAAAGTCGGCTGTCCGGTTCATGACGGTCTGTCGGGCAGGGTGGGCCGGGAAGCGTGACAGGCACGGTCTCCCGGATCATGGACTTCTCTACGCCCCGTGATCCGAGTGGAAGACCGTGCCTGCGCATCATCGCCGATATCGCCCGCTCTTGACCAGCTCCGCGAGGCAGCGCCGATGCTGCCCGGCGAGGCTCCGGGCCTGCTGGAACGTCTCGCCGAGGTACCGGACCCGCGTGATCCGCGCGGGGTGCGCCACCCGCTGGCCGTCGCCCTGGCCGCGTGCGCGGTCCTGGCCGGGGCCACCTCCCTGCTGGCGGTAGGCGAGTGGATCGCCGACGCGCCCGCCCACGTGCTCGCCCAGCTCGGCGTCCGCCCCGATCCGGTGCTCCCGCCCGGCAACGGCCCTCCGAGTCCGCGGTGCGGCGGCTGCCGGCCCGGATCGACGGCGACGCCCTCGACGCGGCGGTCGGGCGCTGGCTCACGGACCGCCGCCCCCATACGGCCGGGCCGCGCGCGCCGGCCGTGGACGGCAAGAGCCTGCGGAGCGCCGCGAAGGCCGGCGGCCGGAAGATCCACCTGCTCACCGCCCGGGACCACGCCACCGGCCTGGTCCTGGCCCAGCTCGACGTCGGCGACAAAGACCAGCGAGATCCCCCGCTTCCAGCCGCTGCTGGACACGGTCGCCGACCTCGCCGGGGTCGTGGTGAGCGCCGACGCCCTGCACACCCAGCGCGAGCACGCCGCCTACCTGCTGGGACGCCAGGCCCACTACATCGTCATCGTCAAGGGCAACAAGAAGAAGCTCCGCAGGCGCCTCAAGTCCCTTCCCTGGAAGGACATCCCGCTCCAGGGCCGGGTCCGGGGCTCAGGCCACGGCCGCGCGGAGATCCGCCGGATCAAGGTGGCCACCGTGAACAACCTGCTGTTCCCCGGGGCCCGGCAGGCCATCCAGATCAAGCGGCGGCGCACCGACCGCAGGACCGGCAAGACCACGATCACCACCGTCTACGCGGTCACCAGCCTGACGGCCGAACAGGCCACCCCCGCCCAGCTCGCCAAACTGATCAAGGGGCACTGGCAGGTCCAAGCCCTGCACCACGTCCGCGGCACCACCTTCGCCGAGGACGCCTCCCAGCTGCGGACCGGCAATGCGCCCCGTGCCATGGCCAGCTGCCGCAACCTCTCCATCGGCGCGCTCAAGCTCGCCGGGGCCGTCAACATCGCCGCCGGCCTCCGCCGCAACGCCCGCAACCCACACCGACCCCTCGCACTCCTCGGCCTCGGATGATCACAAACCGGACGCATCCCGACTACGCTGAAGCCCTGGGGGCGTTGAGGGTGCGTGAATATCCACCACCCGGACGGTCGCCGATGGAACGAGTCCGTCAATATTGCGTGATAAAGGCCGCTCGGATCACCGGCCGCCTTTACTTGCAGAGACATAGCCGCTCGTTCCGAAGCGATCGCCCTTCGAAGCGCTCGAGAAGAACGCATGACCGCGGACACGGCCGACCCGCTCGCCAACATTGACAGTGAGGACGCACACGGGTTCGCGTCATACACGAGAAATGGAACAGTCAGTGACCACCAATCGCACCCTCGTCATTGTCGCCCACCCGAACCTCGCGGAATCCCGTGGCAACGCCACCTGGCTCGCCGGGATCAAGGACTTGGACAACGTCACCGTCCACGACCTCTACCAGACTTACCCCGATTTCAAGATCGATGCCGCACGCGAGCAGCAGCTGCTGCGCGAGCACGACACCGTCGTTCTCCAGTTCCCGGTCTACTGGTACAGCGTAACCCCGCTGCTCAAGGCCTGGTTCGACGCGGTGCTGGTTCACGGTTTCGCCTTCACCTTCGACGGTTCCGCCTCCGCGCTGCAGGGCAAGAAGGCTTGGCTGGCCGTCACGGTCGGCAGCACCCTGGAGACCTACGCCGCGGAAGGCCTCGCCCGACGGACCCTCGAGGAGTACCTCGCCCCGGTCGCTCAAACGCTGGAGTTCTGCCAGCTTGACTATCAGGGTTTTCACTCCGTCTACGGCATGATTTTCGACCCGCTGGACGAGGACCTCGTCCTGAACGCCAAGGAATACCGCAGGCTCATCGCGACCAGTGAGACGCCGGTCGGCTGACCTCGATTATTCGTGAATTCTTAGAGTTTCACGATCAATCACGATGTTTACTCCGGGGCCCAGCCCCAGGCCGCGCGTTCCTGCATGTCACCGCCGCTTCCTTCGCTGAACTCGACGGAAGTTCAGCGAAGGAAACTCGACTCAGGCTCGGTGAAGCAGTCTTGAAACCCTACGGGCGGCGGCCGAACCAACTCCTCCTGTGCTTGCCGACAATGCCATCCGTGCAGGTCACCCGCAGGGCAAAGGTTCCGATCTTCATGCCGGTTCGGCGATGATCGCCGGCTGTGTGTCTACGATTCGTGTTTCTTCTGACGCTGCGGCTACCCGTGTGGCTGCGGCTCTCACGACGTTCGGCGGCCTGGAAAGACGCGGAGATCCTTCTCTTTCGCCACCAGGTCGCGCGGCTCGAGCGTCGCGTGACCGCGCGCCCGAAGCTACGGCGACGGCCACCGGCGGTGGCCTCGAACCCACGGCTCCGGACGGCGGGCCCCTCGTCGTCCGGCTCTCGGTCCGCCCCCGGCGGACCTGCGCGGACCAGGACTGCGTTCCCCCGGCGCGGTCCTGGTCCGCCCCGACGGCGTGATCAGCGCGGCCGGCCCGTCCACCGACCCGGACCTGCGTCGGCGGGTTGCCCCTCCCGGCCACCGACTCCGACCGCACCTCCCAGCACCTGCATTGTCGGCTGGGAGCACTCGATGCCCGGTTCTGGGGCCACGCGTCGTAACTCCCGGCGGCCGACCTCGCGACCTGCTGGTCACCTACGCGGACCGGGCGATGACGCCCCGCGGCTCGACCGCGGTCACAGGCAAAGGAGACTGTGACTGAGTATTCAGCCGGCGAGTTAGCAGTCGATCTGGTGAGAACCGTGGTGGCGGTCAGCAGCGCAGGCCGACGATGCCCCAGCCGCGGCGCTCTGCCTCCGTGACCACCTCGCCCCAGTCGGTGAGGAGGTCGGCAAACGCCTCGAAGGTCGTGATCCATCCGCGGGGCTCCGCGGCGTGGCGGTCGAACGGCTCACGCAGAGATTCCAGTTGGGGTGCCGCCTGCCGCCACCATCCTGCGATCAGCGGCACGTGATCGGGGGGACACCACAGCATCAGGTCCGGGTCGTTCCAGGTGCCTGGCCGATCCGGCCCGTGCCAGCCCCGGTGGTGTCCTCCAGGCGATGCCAGAACAGCGCGTCGTTGAATCGGTCCAGTACGTCGCGCACCTTCGACTCGACGAAGTCGCGCATGTGGTCCCAGCGGTGACCGGCCCAAAAGTGCGGCTTGTACGAGCCGAACGTGTTCCGCAAGGCATACCTGCCGTACCAGTCCTCACCCGGCTGCGCAGGCCACGACCAGCCATGCTCGAAGAGGTGGTCTCTATCCGCCGTCCCGAAGGCGGCATCGATGAGCAAGTCTTCCCGGTCGCCGGCCGCGGCTGCCTCCACTCGCAGCCAGTCCACGATCAGCACCTCTATCCCCACACCCATCACGCCAGCGTAGGGCAGGAGGTAGCTGGCAAGCTTCGTATCTCTTCCTGGGCCGCATCGGTGGCCTCCTGACGAGCGACAAGGAGAGTCCCGGCAAGCCGGCAACCCTGAGCGCCATGGACGCCGCCTGCGGCGGTTCACGGTGGCGCAGCCAGTACCTGGAGGCGGCCGACAGCCGAGATGCTGTCCAGCGTGTCACTCACGGCTTCGTAGAGCGTGTCCGCCAAGCCATCGGTGCCGGTGCGGCCGCGATCGAGGTCCGCAACGTCAGGGAGCTCCACAAACCGGGCGTGACCAGCTGCAACGGAGTAGGCAAAGTACGAGAGCTCCGAGTAACTCAAAGGGGCTCCATTTGGCCCCGCTTGGCTACGGAAAGCCACTGACGTACACGGTCGAACTCCCGAGTCGGGTTCTTATCAGGCCCGGTGGCGTGCCGCGCACACGCTCGGTCTCCTTGACGGCGTTCTGAACGGCGACACGGACGGGATGCTGCACGCCGGGGAGTACGACCCGCAGTCGGGCGAGACCCACGGCAAGGTCGTCGTGGAGATGGTCCTGGATCCCCCCGGGCACGTGCGCCTGCCGCTTGCCGACGATGAGATCGTTGACCGGGCGGTGGCCATCCAAGGACTCGCCGCACGCGACGTACGGCTGTTGACGTGCGACACGAGTCAGCACACCCGAGGCCGGGCCGCCGGCCTGAAGGTGACCAAGGTGCCGACGAAGGATCCCGGGCCCGAACCCGACTGGGAGGCACAGAACACGCCCGGCAACGGGACCCGCGCCAAGCGGCGGGAGCGGCAGGCCGCGGAGGCGTGACGGGCTTAGTGGTCACCCACGGGCCGGCTCCCACGTAGGCGATGTCGGCAAGGACGGGGACGCCCTGGCGCTCGCAGATCCGGATGATCCGGTGGGCCCGCGTTGCGGTAGGTCGTGCGCGCGGCCCGGCAGTGCGGGTGAGATCCACAGCAGCCGGCCGTCCGGGTCTGTCACCTGCTGCACGTTCCCACCATGGCGGCGGTGCTTGGCGGAGTAGTCGGTCCGGCCCTCGCTGGCCCGGTCGCACTCCGCGAGAGTGCCGTCGAGCAGGACGTAGTCAGGTTCGGTCTCTCACAGCACCTTGAGCAGGCCCGGTGCACGCTCTGCGAGCAGGCCGATCACCGCGGTGCTGTAGGCGTGGGCAGTGCCCACCGAGATACCGAAGCCAACGGCGATCTGGGCGAGCGTGTCGTGCTTGCGCAGGTACACCAGGGCGACCAGCGCACGCTGGTGCGGCGCGAGTTTGCAGCGGCGGTCACCCTCGCGGGTGACGATGAGCATCGTGACCCACTCGACCAGGGCGTGGGGCAGGTCGAGTGCGGCAGAATACGGAATCAACGCGGCTCCTGTGCTTGTGGGGTTGAGACTTCGAACCTCTCCCAACGGCATGGGAGCCTCGTGCGTTGCGCACACCGCCAGCATCACCCGATCAGCGACCGCGCTGCAAAGCCTCACTGTCCTGGGGAAGTCCGAAAAGAGCCGTCGACGGTGGCGCCGGTTCGCCGCGGTCCGGCGGTGGCCGGGCCGCGGCGAGGGCTGGCCGACGGCCGGGGATCAGGATCCGGTGAGGGAGATGGCCACGTCCGTGATGTTCAGTGGGAACTGGCCGATGGATGTGGCCTGGCCGGTGAAGACGTTGATGCTGTACAGCGAGGGGGTACTGGCGCCGTACGGGGTGAGGGAGGCGAAGGCGGCGTTGTCGACCGCCTTCCCGCCGGACAGGGTGCTGCAGATGTCCATGCCGGCGTTGATCCCGGCGTCGATGCCGAGGCTGCCGGTCGGGGCGAGCGTGCCGTTGTTCGCCGGAGACTGGAGGACGACCTGGTCGCTGGTCGTGTTGATGTCGACCAGCGTGGTCACGGTGGCCGCGTTGAGGTCGTTGTTCGTGTAGGCGGCGGCCGAGACACCTTTGGTCGTGCCCTCGATCGGCGGGGTGGTGAGGTTAAGGTCCTGGATGGTCTTGTGGTCGCTGAGGTTGTGCCGCAGGTTCTGGCCGTTGTCGCTGATCACGCGCAGGCGGTCGGCCGCCGGGTTGAAGTCGACACCGAAGTTCGCGCCGTTCAGCGCGTACTGGAGCTGGGACACCTTGGTGACCACGACGTCCGTGGTGGTCGGTGGGGTCTTGATCGTGTAGATGCCGCCCTTGTTGCCGACGCCGTACATCAGGCCGTCCTGCACCCGGAAGTCGATCCCGATCAGGCCCGTGTCGCCGCTGAGGCCGGTGACGACCCTGACCCAGTCGAGGACCTGCGGCCGGTCGGTCGTGAACGTGGCCATCAGGGTGCCATCACCGCTGATCCCGAACGCGCGCAGGCTGGGCGTGGCGGCGGGGGCGGCCGAGCCGGTGCCCGGTGTGCCGAGCATGAACGCCGTCGACGTGACCACGACCGCGACCGCCGCCATGATTCTCCTTCTCGTGCCTGCTTTCATCGGAGTTTCCCTCCCTTTTGGGCGAGCGCCATGCGAGGCGCCTGGCTGAGAATTCCCTACTCCCGCCCGTACTGATTACCGCAGTCATGCCGGAGTAGCGCCGGAATGATTCCGGCGGTGTTCCTCCCACGGGCGTTGTACACGGTTCCCATTAAGGTCGATTCATAGCTCCTCCACAAGCAGAAGGGTTGACGAGAACGTCCCGATCCGGGAATTTTGCGCACTGTGACAAAAGCCCAGTCGATATACTTGCCGCCGTCTTGTGCGGAGTGATGAACGCCGTCCGGATCTCGTCTGTCGGCCGTTCGTCCTGAATGACATGCTCGCGGTCATGGGGAGCCTCTTCGCCGAGCTGACCCGGCAGGCGTCGACCAACGCCCGCCGTGAGGTCGAGACATACACACGTGAGATCCCGGAGTTCGGGTTCCTGGACAAGGACCCCCGGGCACGGGCCGAGACGCTGGAACACTCGATGTGGTTCCGGCGTCGTACCGTCGAACTGTCACCGGACAACAGCGAGTTGAACGGAGACGATCTCGGCTACATCGCGTCGATGGGGGAGCTGCGGGCAAGTGCCGGGGTGTCGCTCGACGCGCGGCAGCAGGTGCTGCGCGTGCACACCGCGCTCATGCTGCGTGAGATCAACGAGGCGACCGAGGCCCAGCGCGGCGGAGGTGTCGACGAACTCATGCGCATGATGACCTGGTTCGCCCCGCAGGGCGAACGCGGCATCGGTGCCTACCGCCAGGGATTCGTGCGCGTACTGCGCCGCCGAATTCCGTATACCGAGCAGGTCGCCCTGCTGGCCCGGTCATTGCTGAAAGAAGATCCGTTTTCGGCGGAACTCGCCGCGGCCGTCGACATGGAACTGCCGGATCACTGCACGGTGACGGTGTTCCGGCTTCCGGACCGGCCCACCATCGATCGTTTCCTGGAAAACGAGATCGGGGCGCTGGTGAAGAGCCACCGGGCGCCGGTCATGTGGGGACCGGAGGGCGGCGACGGGAGCGGTGAGCTGATCGCCCTGCTTCCCCTGTTCTCCGGCGCCACGGCAGCGGAAAATGCACCGCCGCATGTTGTTCCCGACCTCTTACCCGACCTCTTACCCGACCTCACCCCCGACCACCTGCCGGATCTCGTACGGGACTTCGCCCGCGCCCTCGGCCGCCCCTGCGCCGTCGGCACGGCCACCGCACCGCTGCCGGAGCTGGCCGACGCTCTGGACCGCGCCCGGCGGATCAGCCGGGCAGCCCCGCTGCGCCGGGCGTCCGCTCGGCTGCGGCCGCACACCATGGCAGATGTGTTCATCGAACTCGCCGTCGCGGATGTGCCGTTCGTCGACGACTGGCTCCGCACGGTGGCCCGTCGCCTGGAGACCGGCCCCGACCTCCTCGCCACTCTCGACGCGTACTACCGCCACGACATGCACCGCGGTGCCACGGCGACCGCGCTCAACGTCCACACCCGCACCCTGGACTACCGCCTGCGCCGGGTCCGCGAGCTCACGAGTATCGCCCCTGGCTCCACACGGGGTGTGCGCACGCTCAGTGCCGTCGTCACCCGGCGCCTGTCGGGAGCGTGGCGCTGAACGCGGCGGGCGCCGTTTCCTCACCGCCGGCGATACGGAACCTGTCAAGCCAAATGAGACAGTTGAGAGGCCGTTCTCTTTCCGAACCTCGTGTGATGTCTTCGCTGGTCAGGCATGAAGTAGCTGCTGCTGCGGGAGCCTCGGCTTGTTGCTGGCGAGAGGTCGTGGAGGTGGCGAATGCCGTCGATGTGGGCGGTTCTGGAAACGCGGCAGAAGGCCGCAGCTGTGCAGGTGAAGCAACTCGAAGATGAGTTGGAACGCGTGCGTGCCGCTCTGGCGGACGCGGAAGAGGTGCACCGGCGCCGGGTGATCGGCCTCGAGCAGTACTTGGAGGCGCTGGCCGAGGAGGAGGCACCCGTCCACGTGACCGGCGAGGTGTCGCGGAGGAAGCCGGTCGGACCGCGACGGGCGGTGCCTCACCGCCGACACGCGACCGACGTGCAGGAGCTGTCGCCGGACTACCAGGCGTTGATGGCCGCCGCGGCCGATGCGGGAGGCGACGGGCTCGGTGCCCGGCGGGCAGCGGTGGTACTGGGCTGGGACAGTGCGTCCGCCTCCCCCGTCGAAGGAGCCAGGGCACGGCTGAAGCGGCTGGTGGAACGAGGCTGGCTGGTAGAGAAGAAGCCAGGCAGGTTCACGCTGCCTCTGTCGGAGCAGGAACCTGGTGCCGGGCGGCCAGGCGGCGGCTCATGAGCATGGCCATCGACCACAGAATGACGGCTTCGCTCGTGTCGGTGCGAACTCCGAGCTGCGTTGCACTCCAGTCGATGAGGCGGCCGGTGTATCCGCCGTCGGCCCAGACCCGTGCCAGCCGCTCGAAGCGGTCCTTGGCTGCCAGCAGCAGGATGCGGGCGGCGTCCCGGTCGGTGGTCGACGCCGGCGTGACCAGCACGGCCAGCAGCAGACCGAGGGTGTCGGTGAGCAGGTGCCGCTTGCGTCCGTTGATCTTCTTCCCGGCGTCGAAGCCCCGCGAGATCAGGGCGACGGTGGCGTCCGCCTTCACCGACTGCGAGTCCACGACCGCCGCACTCGGATCCTGGTCACGACCTTCCGCATCGCGGACGGCACCACGTAGCCGGTCATGCAGTTCGGCGACCAGCCCCGCATCCCGCCATCGGGCGAAGAAGGCGTAGACCCGTGGCCAGGGCGGGAAGTCACAGGGCATCGCCCGCCCCTTGATGCCGTTGTCGACGAGGTAGCGGATCGCGTCGATCATCTGCCGGTGGCAGTAGCCTTCCAGCCGCCCGCCCCGGCCGGCCAGCCATCCCGGAACCGGTAGCAAGTCACGCACCACGGCCCACTCGGCATCGCTCATGTCCGAGCTGTACCGGGTCCGGCGCTCCGGCTGGTCGGCTGCGTTCCCGAACCTGTGGGCGAGGCAGTCACACCCAGGAGTGGACGGACTGGACCCCGCAACCGCGACCACGCGACACTTCGACAACAGGGCCTCTTGGTTCTCGCTGGACTCGACATCCGCGAGCTACCAAGAGGCCCTTCTTCCATGCCTCCGCACCGGCAGACTCACCCGTACCAGGCCCCCGTTCGAACCCCACCGACCATGCGAGCGGAAGGAGAACAGCCAGTTAGGCGTGGGGGCTGTTCGTCAAGGTTGGTGAACGAGGCAGCGGAGCTGCTGTAGAAGAGGTTTGTCCTCCAAGACATCCTCGCTACAGGAGCTCCGCTGTTGGAACAGGTTGCCATAACCAGGACGGTCGGGGTAGCGGACGGGGTGTTCGCGCCGGGGTATATCGGTGAGCTGACCCGGATCGTCCCGTTCGAGATGGTCGACGAGGTGCTGGCGGAGACCGGGGCGGTGCAGCGCAGGATCCGTTTGGTGCCGGCGCGGGTCACGGTGTACCTGCTGCTGGCCGGAGCGCTCTTCAACGGGCTGGGATACCGGCAGGTCTTCGACCGGCTGTGCGCCGGGCTGTCGGGCCTGGCAACGGTCCGGCCCGGCGGTAGCGCTCTTCGCCAGGCCCGCCAGCGGCTGGGGCCGGCACCGATGAAAGCACTGTTCCGCCTGGTGAGCGGACCTGCGGCCACGACCGCTGCCGCCGGGCGGTGGCGGGGTTTGAGAGTCGTCGCGGTCGACGGCACCCTGCTGTCGGTTCCGGATTGTCCGGCCAACCTCGCGGTGTTCACCCGGCAGCGGCTCGGCAACGGGATCTCGGGTTATCCGTAGCTGCGTCTGGCCGCGCTGGTGGCCTGCGGGACCCGGTCGGTGATCGGGGCCGTGTTCGGTCCGGCCGCAACCGGTGAGCTGGAGTACGCCCGTCGCTTGGCGGCGGACCTGCGGCCCGGGATGCTGCCGCTGGGCGACCGGAACTTCGCCGCCGCCGCACTGCTGAACCAGATGGCCGCCACCGGCGCCGATCTGCTGGTGCGCTGCAAGGCCAACCGGAAGCTGCCGACGGTGGCCCGCTGCCGCGACGGCTCGACGCTGACCTGCCGGCTGCTGACCACCCTCACCGACCCCGCTACCCACCCGGCCGGTGAACTCGTCCGGCTCCACCACGAGCGCTGGGAGATCGAGACGGCGTATGCGGAGCTGAAGTCGACAGTCCTGGGCGGGCGCGTCCTGCGTGCCCGCACCCCGGACGGCATCGAGCAGGAAGTCTGGGCCCTGCTGACCGCCTACCAGGCATTACGCACGGCGATGACCGACGCCACCGACAGCGTCCCGGGCACCGACCCGGACCGGGCCCGCGCGATCTCCAAATACAACGCACGCGGACCCGCCATCGACCGCACCACCTACAAAGCCACCATCAGCATCGCCATACTCACAAGCGACCCTTGACACCCCCAGCCCCGCCCCAACTGAACGGCGTTGGGTCTAGGAGTGCTGCCCCCGGCTGGGTCGTCGACAGGTCGCTCGCGTGGATCATGCACGCGCGCCGCCACGCGAGGGACTACGAACGGCCATCCAGCACTTCGAGACGCTGATCACCTGGGCCGCCATCACCCTCATGACCAGGGGCCTTGCCCGGCAACGCGCCACCCCCAGCTGGCAAAGGAAAGCCCCAGCTACGACGGCCAGATGACTATGCCGTCACGCACCACCAGCGGCTCGGGCTGACGCTCTTCATAGAACCGGGTCCATCCCAGGTGGACGCTGCCATCGGGGCGTCGGTGAAAATCGCCAGCCTTGTTCGCAAGCCAAGCGAGCAGTTCGCCAGTGCGCTCGAAGTCTTCGGGATGGATCTCCTGCCGGCTGGTCAGAGCCCAGGCATTACGCCGGGTGTCCTGCTTGCGCAACAGGACCGAGACAAGGGCACCGTCCACCTTGGACGCCTCGCCGTGGTGGCCCAGAAGAGGCTCAGGATGGTCCTCAACGATGAGCTCGCCGTGATGATCCTCCACCACAAACGGAAAATCGGTCACGATTTGGAGGACCTTCGGCTGGGGGCCCAGCCCGAGGTGCCACTGGACCTCGGCGAGTTCCTCCTCCGACAATTCGTCGCGCAGGTCCAGCGTGAGCATGAGTTCAAAGATGTCAGCCATAGCCGCACACGCTAGTGCTGTGACCACATAGGTTCACCGGGTCGATAAGTACGGCATCAGTCGGCTTGCTCCGCGTACGGCTGGGGTGCGCCCCGATACTCTGCACGCCGTGATCAACGCAAATGCGAGCCTTGACGGTGCTGATGTTGCGATAGCTGCGGCACGTGCCGGTGCGGAGGCTGTCCGCGCCAGGTACGGGCGGCGGCTTACTCGCATCGATAAGGGGGCCGGGGACTTCGCTGCGCCGCATACGTCACCGATGGTGGTGACCTGGCCGGGAGCGTGCACTTCGCGGCCGGCATTGCTCTGTGCCAGGCCGCTGGTTGTGTCGTCACCGGAATCGACGGCGCTTCGATCGGGCAGGCGGGCCGTGGGCTCGTAGTGGCCGCGGACGCTGAGACTCACGGGCTGCTGTTGTCGATGATCCGCGGTCGAGGCTAGTGCTGTGACCTCGTAGATTTCGGCGGGTTTGATCGGGCTGCTGCTTGGAGTGGTCGTCCTCCCCAGCGGATGCGCTTCTCGCTGCGGACGCGGGCGCGTTCGCGTCGCTGGGCGGCCAGGACGTCGGGGTGCCGGGCATTCTGGGGCTTGGCCCGCTCCGCCCTCGCGCAGGGCGGGGCGGCGAGGCAGGCCAGGCTGTTGCTGCCCCGTCTCATGACGAGCTCCCTCCGCCTCCGTCCCCCATGGAGAATGTCTGACCCGATGCGCCACCGCCGTGGTCGGCCGGGTCGACAGGAGTCTTCCAGTAGCTGTCACTGCCATGCTGACGCTCGCGCCGCACGTCGATGGCCCACTGGACCGCTCCGTAGAGTACGACGACCGCCGCGAAACCGCCGATCACCACCCACATCTCCACTGGTGCCACCTCGCCTCAGCTCCCAGGGGTCCGCGGCCAACCGCAAACTCATATCCTGGTTCACGGGGTCAGCGTCCCCCGCGTACCACCGTGTTACTGCCCATTTGAGCAAGCTCAGAGGTGCCCCCGCGCGAGCCCGTCTCGCCAGCGGTTGAGTCAGGTGTCGCGGTGAAGCATGGGACCATCCCCGCGCGCGCGGGGATGGTCCCGACGAGCTGGTCAACGACCCGATATTCGCCCCCTGCTCCCCGCCCGCGCGGGGATGGGTCCCCCGTGTTCGGCGCCGAAGGCCAGGGGGCATCGACTGCCAATGCAGTTGCCTTAACGACCGAGCGGTCGCGGAGCTGCGGAAGCTGGTGGAGACGGCCAGCCGTATCCAGTTCGCGATCGGCGACTACGCGCTGGAAGTCGAGCCGATGCGCGAGTACGGCGGCCAGGAGCGGAGCGAGGCGCCGTTCACGGTGAAGGAGTCGCTGTTCCGGCTGGCCGAGGACATCGGGGTGTCGTACTCGATGGTGAACCAGACGAGGTGGACGGCGTCCAGGTGGCCGCAGGATCGCCGGGTCGCGGGCGTCTCCTACACGGTCCACCGGATTCTGGCGGGGATCGCGGACGAGGAGGAGCGGTTCGAGGCGATCGGCACCCCGCCGGCGGGGAAGTCGCGGTGGACGCCGGATGAGGCGAACCGGCGGGCCGGGCGTCAGGTCGTCAAGCCGGTCACCCCGCAGGAGAAGGTCAGCGCGATCCACACGCTCGCCAAGGACGAGGAGGTCGCAGCGACGGTGACCGGGGACCTGCTGCGCCGTCCGGCCGTGGTCGCGCAAGTCAAGCCGGCCAACAAGGTGAGGGCGGTGGAGGAGCTGTCCCGCGAGGACGAGGTCGCTGCCGCGATCGCTCCGGACATCCTGCGGCGCCCCGCGGTCGTCGCGAAGGTCAAGGCGGTCGACAAGGTGAAGGTCGTCGAGGAGCTGACCCGGGACGAGACCGTCGCCGCGGAGGTGACCACAGGGCTGCTGCGTCGTCCGGGCGTCGCGTTCAAGGCGATGGGCGACGACACCGCCCGCCACCAGGTCAACCGCGCCCAGGTCGAACGCGGCCAGCAGGCCCGCGAGGACTTCGAGGAGAACAACCCTCTCGCCCCGGCGATCCGTGCGATCGACCGGTCGGTGGAGTTCCTCGACCTCGTCACCGCCTGCCACGCGTTTGTCGCGGCGGTCGGCCGCGTGGTCCCGGGCCTGCGCGATCGGCAGCTCGGTGACGACGAACGCGTCCTGGTCCACGAGAACGTCGCCCGGGTGCGGGCCACCCTCGACTGGATCGAGACGGCCGTCGACACCGGGAAGGTCGACGTCGACGGCGAACTGGCCCGGCTCCTGCAAGGCGAGTAGCCGGTGCCACGCGCTTCCGAGCGCAGATCGGCGGCCTCCCAGCGGCACGCCGACACCGTCCGGTTCGTTCTCTTCGAGGCCCGCCCGGCCGGGCTGACCTTCCCCCAGCTCGTCCGTTCCGGCGAGCTAACGCCCAGCCAGACTCGCGCGGGCCTGGCCTGCCTGCGCGACATCATCGCCGAACGGGGCTGGCCGCCCCTGATCTGGACGAAGCAGGACGGCTACCGGTTCTGCACCGACACCGCCGAACTCCAGGCATACGAACTCTCGATCGTGAGGGAGAAGCTCACCGAGATCCGCCGGTTCATCACCGCCGTCGTCGGCCCGCACGCCGCTCTCCAGCCGAAAGGACGGTGGATCAAACACCTCAACACCCAGCTCAGCTCGGTCGAGTCCACGCTCGACGTCATCACCGAGTACATCGACACCTGACCGGGTTGGGGGACGGCTGCGCCGTCCCTCACCCTCGAATTCGGAAGGGAGGCCGAGTTGCCCCGGCACCGCTGCTACCCCTCCGACACCTACGACGACGAATGGGCCCTCATCGAACCCTCCTCCCGCCACCGGCCTGCGAGTCCCCCAAGAGGGGACGCCCCGAGAAACACCCACGCCGCGAGGTCGTCGACGCCATCCGCTACGTCGTGGACACCGGATGCAAATGGAGAGCCCTGCCCAGGGACTTCCCGCCCTGGCGGACCTGCTACAACTTCATGGCCCGCTGGGCAGCCGCCGGAGTCGTCGGACAGATCCGCGACCAGCTGCGCAAACGCATCCGCCGCGAGATGGGCCGAGCCCCCGGCGCGGTCGCCACCGTCATCGACTCCCAGTCCGTCAAGGCCGCCGAGACCGTCGGGCGCGACTCGCGCGGCTACGACGGCGCCAAGAAAATCAACGGACGCAAGCGACACCTGGTCGTCGACACCAAGGGCCTGCCACTGTTCGTGATGGTCACCCCGGCCGACACGACCGACCGCGACGCCGCGAAGGAAGTCCTGTTCAGGCTGCGGCTGATGCACCCTGAGATCACCATCGTCTGGGCCGACTCCGGCTATGCCGGACAGCTCGTGACCTGGGTGAAGGCCCACCTAAACCTGACGCTCAAGACCATCAGCCGTCCGAAGGACGCCACCGGATTCGTCATCCTTGTCGGCGTACAAGTGAACGTGGCCCTGGCAAGATTTCCGTGAAGTTGGGGTGTGCCACCGTGCGCCGGTGACACTCCGTCACGGGAAGCGGCATTGTCGACGAGTGTGATGACCTCGTACGGATCGTGTCTCCGCACCTCGATGCGGTGCGGGTGGAACGGGTGTGGGTGGCGGGCGGCGTGGTCCGTATCGCGGCCTGCACCCGGGAGTTGACGGTGGCGTGTCCGGACTGTGGTCGCGGTTCCGCGCGGGCGCACAGTCGCTATAGCCGCACGCTGGCCGATGCCGCTGTCGGCGGCCGCCCGGTCGTGATCGGGCTGTCGGTGCGGCGTTTGTTCTGCGACGGCCCGGGCTGTGGTCGGCGTACGTTCGTTGAGCAGGTGGAGGGGCTGACGGTGCGCTATCAGCGCCGCAGCCCGCTGCTGCAGCACCTGGTGCAGATGGCCGGGGTGCTGATCGCCGGCCGCGGTGGCGCCCGGCTCCTGCAGATTCTGAAGGTGCCGTTGTCGCGGACGAGCGTTCTGTTCCACTTGATGCGCTTGCCGCTTCCGGCGGCAGCGACTCCACGGGTGCTGGGCGTGGACGACTTCGCGCTGTACGCGGACGCCTACGGAACCCTGCTGGTGGTTGCCGAGTCCCGGCTGCCGATCGAGCTGTGGGCCGGGCGCGACGCCGAGCAGCTGGCCGCCTGGCTGCGGACGCATCCCGGTGTTGAGGTCGTCTGCCGGGACGGCTCGCTGGTCTACCGGCAGGGCATCACAGACGGCGCCCCGGACGCGGTGCAGGTCAGCGACCGCTTCCACCTGTGGCAGGGCCTGTCGAAGCGGGTCGGGGACATTGCCGCCGCACACCGCAGCTGCCTGCCCGCAGCAGTTCCCGATCCTGAAGCGGCACCGCCACCACCGAGCCCAACGGCACCGTCCGACCAGGCCGACACCCGTGCCCGCCGCCACGCGAAGAACCTCTTCGAGGCGGTGCACGCGGTGACCGACACCGGCATCTCACTCCACGCCGCAGCCCACCAGCTGGGCTTGAACAGGCGCACCGTGCGCAAATACGCGCGAGCCGCCACCTGGCAGGAATGCGTACGCCGCACCCCTTCCCGCCGGCCCACCAGCCTCGATCCGTACCTGGAGTACCTGCGGCAGCGGTGGGAGGAGGGCGAGCACACCGCGACAGTGCTGCACCAGGAGATCGTCGCCAAGGGCTACCGGGGCCACTACCAGCGCGTCAAGATGGCCATCGCGCCGCTGCGCCGGGGCCTGCCGATCGATACACCGCGCGAGCGGCCGCCCTCGCCCCGGCAGGTCGCCCGCTGGATCACCACCGCGCCATCCCGGCGTGGCCTGCACGCCACCGAGGCACTCAGGCGGCTACTCGAGCACTGCCCGGAACGGGACCAAACCCACGAACTGGTACGTCAGTTCGCCGCCATGCTCGACTCCCGCGACGCCACCTTGCTGGCGCACTGGCTCGAGCAACGCGCGACCTCCCGCCTCCCCGCCCTGGTCAGCCTGGCCCACGCCATCCGCGAGGACCAGCCCGCGGTCGTGCAAGGCATCACCACCCCGTTCAACTCCGGCGTCAACGAAGGCCGCATCACCGATCTGAAGCTCCAGAAGCGGATCATGGCCGGACACGCAGGGGTCCCGCTGCTCCGCCACCGCGTCATCCTCATGGCCCTGCTCCGACGCCGCTTCCCGTGACGGAGTGTCACCGGCGCACGGTGGCACACCCCAACTTCACGGAAATCTTGCCAGGGCCACTCAGACGCGTACGCGGACAATCCTGCCCCGTCGCTGGGTTGTGGAGCGGAGCCTGGCCTGGATCACGCACGCCCGCCGTCACGCCCGGGACTACGAACGGCTCATCCAGCACTCGGAATCTTTGATCACCTGGGCCGCGATCACACTGATGACCAGGCGCATCACCCGCCGGTCCTCCCGCAGGAGCACACAGCCCGCCTCGTATGAGGCCAACCGCGACTAATCGTTCTCAAGTTCACGGTCGGCAACGCCACCAGGACCGGCCCGTCCTCCCGGCCGGGAGCCTACTTTCCCACGAACTTCCCTGAAGCCGCAGACTGTTCAGTCTCTGAGTCGCCGCACGGCTCTACAGGTGAGAAGTGAGACTGCTCGGCAGGTAATTTCTGACGCCAGCGACGCGGTGGTGGAAGCGCCCGGGTGCTAGTGTCCTGCGCCGGAGATCCGTCGGCAGAAGCGGGCGAGGGATTCGAGGATTTCTTCGGCGGT
>NZ_BMWB01000036.1 GCF_014651015.1 Streptomyces xantholiticus | reverse complement strand
GGGGCAAAAGTCATGCCGGGCCCGGAGGCCAGCGGCCCTCTTGCAGGACCGCGGAAAACATAACGGGAGCAGGACGCCGAGACGGCTGCGGCTTCCACCGGTCGGCTCAGCGGACCTGCGCGTCCCCCCACCCGTTCCTACGCTGGCCGAATGATCATCAGATTTACTGCACGGTTGGCCTGTTGTTGCGTGGCGGCCGTCGCCGCGAGCGCCCTCGGACTTCTGCCGGCCTCCGCCGTACCGCGGACCGACACCACACCCCCTCCCACCGCCGCCGACGCGTCGCTGTTGCAGCAGGAGGGAACGCATGTCGGTTCCCTCAACGGCGCGCCCGAACTCCCCGAAGACGTCTCCGCCCTGTCGTGGCTGGTCTCCGACGCCGACACCGGCGATGTGCTCGCCGCCCATGACGCACACCGCAGGCTTCCGCCCGCCAGCACCATCAAGACCCTCTTCGCCGTCACCGCGCTGCCGAACCTGGTGGACGCCGCCCCGCACACGGTCACCGAGGAGGAACTCGAGGCCGTGGGCGAGGGAAGCAGCCGCGTCGGCATCGCCGCCGGCCGCACCTACACGGTCGAGGACCTGTGGCGGGGCGTCTTCCTCAGCTCCGGCAACGACGCCGTGCACGTACTGGCCTCGATGAACGGAGGCTGGACCGAAACGGCCGAGCAGATGCAGGCCAAGGCCCGCGCGCTGGGCGCCTTCGACACCTACGTCGTCTCACCCGACGGCTACGACGAACCCGGCCAGGTGTCCTCCGCGTACGACCTGGCGGTGTTCGGACGGGCCGGACTCGAGGACCCCCGGTTCACGTCGTACGCGTCGACCGTCGACGCGCAGTTCCCCGGCGGCACCGACGACGACGGCAGCCCCACCTGGACGTACGGCATCCAGAACACCAACCGGCTGCTCACCGGCGCGGACGGGGTGGAGAAGTACCAGGGGATCATCGGCATCAAGAACGGCTACACCTCCCAGGCCGGCAACACGCTGATCGCCGCCGCCCGCCGTGACGGCCGGACCCTGCTGGTGACGGTGATGAACCCTCAGGCGGGAGGCGGGCACGCGGTGTACGAGGAGGCCCGGTCGCTGCTGGACTGGGGGTTCGCGGCGGCGGATGACATCGAGCCGGTGGGGTCGCTGGAGCCTCCCGACGTACAGAAGGCTCCGGCGCCAGGGCCCGGGCCCGTCACGCGGGCCGCCACGCCGCCGGCGCACGCCCCGCCGGCCGTCTCTCCGGATGCGGGGACGGGTATCGCATACGTCTGGGTGGGAGCCTTCGTGGGCGCGTCCTGCGTGGCGGCGGCCATCGTCCTGCGGCGGCACCGCAGGGCGCGATTTCCCGAGGTCCGGGCGGCCGGCTCGGCCGTGAACCCGGCCGGCGGCAGCGTAGGCTCGCGGCATGAGTGACGCGGTGCCGCTTCTGATATTCACCGGTTCCTCGTCGAGATCATGGGTTGCTGCGCTTCGGGCGGCTCGAGCCCGGCTGCTGACGCGTCCCGTTGCCCCACCGGGCCGCGATGAGAATCGGTGGAGGATGTCGTGCCCGAGCTGCCCGATGTCGAGGGATTCCGGGAGGTCCTGGCCTCCTGCGCGCAGGGCAAACGGATCGAGCGGGTCGAGGTCGGCGACACGGGCGTGCTGCACGGGGTGAGCCCGGAGCGGCTGCGCCGAGATCTGGAGGGGCGTCGGTTCACGGAGCCGGAACGGCACGGGAAATGGCTGCTCGCCCGCACGGACGGGCCGACCGTACTGCTGCACTTCGGAATGACCGGACAGCTGGTCTGCTGTCGCGCGACGGACCCGCCGCATCCGCACGACCGCGTCGTCTTCACCGTCGGCCGCCGACAACTCCGCTACCGCGACCAGCGCAAGCTGCGCGGCCTGTGGCTCGCCGACGACCCCGACGCGGACGTCGCGCGGATCCTCCACGACCAGGGGCCGGACGCGATGTCGGTGGACCGGGCCGAGTTCGACAGGCTGCTCTCCCGCCGGCACGGCCGCGTCAAACCCGCCCTGACCGACCAGTCGGTGCTCGCCGGGCTGGGCAATCTGCTGGCCGACGAGATCCTGTGGCGCGCCCGCCTGCATCCCACGCGCCGGGCCGACCGGCTGGACGCGGACGAGCGCCGTCGGCTGCACACCGAGATGCGCCGGACCCTGCGCTCGTCGGTACGCGCCGGGCGCGTTCCGCCGAGGAGGACTTGGCTCACCGGCCGCCGTGACGACTCCGACCCGAGGTGCCCGCGCTGCGGCGGGCCGCTGAAGCATGAGCGTGTCGGCGGGCGCGGCACGGTGTTCTGCCCCCGGTGCCAGCCGGAGGGCCGGTGAACGCGGCCGTGCGGCCGGCTCCGCTCCCGATGGCCCAGGGCGTCCTCGACGCACTGAGCCGTGCCGGGCGCAAGGTACCCGAGGAGGTGCCCGTCGGCGGCTTCGACGACTCGCCCGCCGCGCTGTCGACCCGCCCCCGGCCCACCACGATCCGTCAGCCGTGGGACCTGATCAGCGAGGAAATGGTACGAATGCCCCTGGCCCGGATCGGCAGGGAGGACCCCGCGATGGTCACTGCCGACGGAGTTGGTGCGCCGGGAGTCGGCCTGCCCCGGGCCTCGTACGGAAGGACGCGTCATGGTGGCAGTGGACAGGTTCACCGGACTGCTGGATCCGCCGGTGTACGTCGTGACGGCGGCTGCGCACGGGCAACGGGCCGGCTGTCTCGTCGGGTTCGCCTCACAATCGTCGCTGAGTCCGGTGCGGTTCGTGGTGTGGCTGTCCAAGGTGAACCGCACGTACCGCGTGGCGCGCCGGGCCCCGTTCCTGGGCGTGCATCTGCTCCGCAGCGACCAGCACGAGCTCGCCAGGCTGTTCGGTGGCGAGACCGGCGACCGGGTCGACAAGTTCGCGCGGGCACGCTGGGAGCCGAGGGGTGAGGGCGTTCCGGTGCTCGACGACGCCTGCGCCTGGTTCATCGGCCGGGTCGAGGAGCATGCCGACTGGGGGGACCATGTGGGGTTCTGCCTGACACCGGTCGACGCTGCGGCCGAGTCCCTGCCGCGCGGATCGCTGCTCACCCTGGGCGACGTCACCGATCTGCGCCCGGGCCACCCGGCGCCCTGACCGCGGCGCCCTGGTGGGACCGCCCTTCGTCATCCCTCTTTGATCATGTCGGCGCACTTCTCGCCGATCATCATCGTGGTGATGCAGGGATTGACGGTGGTGAGGAACGGCATCACCGACGCGTCGGCCACCCGCAGACCGCGGACGCCCTTGACCCGCAGCCGGGCGTCGAGCGGGGAGTCCGGGTCGCTGTCGGCGCCCATGCGCACCGTTCCCGCCGGGTGGTAGACGGTGTTGTGCGTCTCGCGGATGTAGGCGAAGAGCTCCTCGTCACTGACGGCGGCGGCGCCGGGGGCGAGCTCCGTACCGGCCCATTCGTCCATGGGTGCCTGCGCGACGATTTCGCGGGCCAGCCGCAGGCCGTGGGTCATCACCCGGATGTCGTGCTCGTGCGTGAAGTAGCGCGGGTCGACCTTCGGCTTGTCCCGGAAGTCGCGGGTGCGCAGCCGCACGGTGCCGACGGAACGGGCCCGGGTGACGTTGGGGGTGAGGCAGAAGGCGTTGTCGGAGGTGGGGTAGCCGCGCCGGTAGGTGTTCAGGTCGAAGGGCACCTGGCCGTAGTGGAACATCAGGTCCGGCCGGTCCAGCCCCGGCTCGGTCTCCGCGAAGATCCCGATCTCCCACCACTGGGTGGAGCTGGTGACCATGGGCTGTCGGGCCTCCCACATGATCACGCCCTCCGGGTGGTCCTGGAGATGGGACCCGACACCACGGGCATCGACCCTGACGTCGACGCCCACCTCGCGCAGATGCGCGGCGGGACCGATCCCCGACAGCATGAGCAGCTTCGGCGAGTCGATGGCCCCGCAGCAGAGGATCACCTCGCGCCGGGCGGCGACCGCACCGGTGTGCACCGTGTCGGGCAGCAGGAACTCCACACCGGAGCAGCGCCCGTCCTCGGCGAACAGCAGCCGCCTGGCCTGCAACCCGGTCATGACCTCCAGATTGGGCCGCTTGCCCATGACCGGGTGCAGGTACGACACGGAGGCCGACGAACGGGTGCCGTCCTCATGGGCGTTGATCTGGAACCAGTGGGCACCCCGGACGACCGTGGTGCCGATGTTGAAGGGCGTGGTCGGGATCCCGGCCGCCGCGCACGCCTGCAGCAGGGCTCTGCCGCATGGGTCGTTCGGAGGAACGGTACGCAACTGCACCGGCCCGGACCGGCCGTGGTGGTCGCCGGGGGCGTCGTTCGTCTCCAGCCGCCGGTAGAGCGGGAAGCAGTCGGCCGCGCTCCATCCGGTGCAGCCCAGCGCGGCCCACTCGTCGAGGTCCTCCGCCGGCGCCCAGAAGGCGATGCAGGAGTTGTGGGACGAGCAGCCGCCCAGCACTTTCGCCCGGGCGTGGCGCATGAAGCTGTTGCCGTTCTCCTGGGGCTCGACGAGGTAGTCCCAGTCGTAGCCGGACTCCAGGAGCGCCATCCAGCGGTCGAGCCTGAGGATGTTGTCGTCGCCGACGTCCGAGGGACCCGCCTCCACCACGCAGACGGAGACGTCAGGGTCCTCCGTCAGCCGCGCCGCGACGACGGCCCCGGCGGTGCCGCCGCCGACGACGACGTAGTCGAAGACGGGCGGCGATGTCTGTGCGGGCATGGTCTCTCCCATCACGGGGGCCGGCGGTACCGGGTCAGGGGGCGGTGTCCGCCCGGTGCTCCGCCAGTACGCCCGTACGGTGCCGTTGCACGAACCAGTAGTAGGCGAAGCCGCCGACGGCCACGATGCCGATGAACAAGAACGCCCCCCAGCGCAGATACCAGTGCTGCGGACCCGTCGCGTTGTAGACCTCGGCCCTCGGCCACGCCAGGTTCAGCGACATCGCCGCCCCCCACAGCACCGCAAGGATGTTGACGGGCAGACCGAACCGGCCGAGCGAGAAACGGCCCTCCTGCGGCCGCCACCTGCCACGCAGCCGCTGGACGAGCATCGGCCCCGTCACCATCAGGTACGCCACGTAGATCATGATGATCGCGATACTGGTGATCACCGAGAAGATCTGCGGCTGGTTGACGTTGATGACAAGGATGATCACGCCGACGGCGCCGATCAGCACCGCGGGAATCACCGGCGTCCGGAACCGGGGGCTGACCTTCGCGAGAGCCGAGCCGGCCGGCAGGTTGTTGTCCCTGGCCATCGCGAACATCAGCCGGATTCCGGCGGCGTGGACGGCCAGTACGCACACCGTGATGGCGACGACGACGCACCACAGGAAGATCTCGCCGATCGTCGAGCCGAGCGTCTCGAGCACCACGTACTGCAGTCCGCCGGTGGACAGCTCCTTCGCATGCAGATCGGGCACGGCCATCAGGGCGAACAGCAGGATGAACCCGCCGATCAGGAAGGAGGCGATCAGTGCCCGCAGAATCGCCCGCGGGGCGTTGCGCCCCGGGTCATGGGACTCCTCGCCGAGCGAGGAGGCGGTGTCGAAGCCGTACATCACGTACGCCGACGCCAAGGACGCGGTGAGGAACGCACCGAAGTAGCCGAGGCTCCCGCCGCTTCCCAGCCCGTACGTCTCGGTGAGCACGCTGCTCGGCCCGCGGGTGATGTGGGCCGCGAGGAAGACGATCAGGGCGACGGCCGCGATCAGCTCGATGAAAACACCGGCCGAGTTGATCCGGGCCATCAGCTGTACGCCGAACGCGTTGACCACCGTCGAGAAGAGGATCAGCACCGTGCCCAGCAGGACCGCATTGGCAGCGGCGTCACCCGGCCTGCTGCCGTCGCCGACGAACTGGAACCAGTCGTCGATCTGCGGGAGTGTGATCTGGTAGGCGAGCGCGACGGCGGACAGGGTGACCATGGTGGCCGTCGTCATCATCCAGCCGCCGAGCCAGCCCACGTGCGGACCGCCCATCTTCTTGGCCCAGTTGTAGACCGAGCCGGCGACGGGATAGCGGCCCGCCAGCTCGCAGAAGCAGAGCGCCACCATGAGCTGGCCGGCGAACACCATGGGCCAGGACCACCAGTAGGCCGGCCCGCCGAAGCTGACGCCGAAGTAGAACAGCTGGAACGTGCCGGTGAGGATCGAGATGTAGCTGATCCCGGCGGCGAAGGTGTGGAAGTTGCCGAGTGTGCGCTTCAGTTCCGGCCGGTATCCCAGTTCGGCGAGCGAGTCGTCGCCGTGCACCGTTTCGCGTCCGCCGGGGCCCTCCGCCCTCGTGGTCACGAGAACCACCTCTGCGGAGCGGGCGAGAGTCTCCGCCAGACGTGTTTGGCCTCCTGGTACTCAGCCAGCCCGGCGGGCCCCAGTTCGCGGCCGAAGCCGGACTGCTTCATGCCGCCCCACTCGGCCTGGGGGACGTAAGGGTGGAAGTCGTTGATCCACATGGTGCCGGCCCGGACGCGCGAGGCGACCCGGTGCCCGCGGTCGGTGTCCTCGGTCCACACCGCGCCCGCCAGCCCGTAGACGGTGCTGTTGGCCAGTGCCACGGCCTCGTCCTCGTCGTGGAACCGCTCCACGGTCAATACCGGACCGAAGGATTCGTCGCGGATGACGGACATCCTGGCGTCGCATTCGTCCAGGACGGTCGGCAGGTAGTAGAAGCCGTCCTTGAGTTCGGCCTGCTCCGGGCGCTGTCCACCGCAGCGCAGCACGGCTCCCTCGGCCAGCCCCGCGGCCACGTAGGCCTCGATCTTGTCGCGGTGGGCGGCGGAGATCAGCGGCCCGGTGCGGGCGTTCTCGTCGAAGGGGCCGCCGAGTGGAATGCGCTGGGTCTGCTCGACGATCGCGTCGACGAACGAGTCGTGCAGCTCGTCCTGGACCAGCAGCCGTGCGCCGGCCGAGCAGACCTGACCCGAGTGCAGGAAGACCGCCATCAGGGCGTGGTCGACGGCGGCTGCGAAGTCCGCGTCGGCGAAGACGATGTTGGGGTTCTTGCCGCCCAGCTCCAGGGCCACCTTCTTCACCGTCGGCGCGGCTGCCGCCATGATGCGCCGGCCGGTGACCAGGCCGCCGGTGAACGAGACGAGATCGACCCGCGGGTCCTCGGTGAGCGGAGCCCCGGCGGCGGGGCCCGCGCCGAGCAACAGGTTGGCAGTTCCCTCGGGCAGACCGGCCTCGGTGAGCAGCCGCATCAGCATGACGGCGGTGTGCGGGGTCAGTTCACTGGGTTTCAGCACGAACGTGTTCCCGGCGCCCAGTGCGGGCGCCACCTTCCACGCGGTCTGCAGCAGTGGATAGTTCCAGGGAGTGATCAGTGCGCACACACCCACCGGCTCGTGGACGACTCTGCTGTCGACGCCCGGGTCCCCCGTGTCGACGACACGGTCGCCGCCGCCCGCCGCGACCAGGTTGCCGAAGTACCGGAAGCAGTTGGCGATGTCGTCCATGTCGTAGGCGCTCTCGACGAGCCGCTTGCCCGTGTCGAGGGATTCGGCCCGGGCGAGGGCGTCCTTGTCGCGCTCCAGCAGCTCGGCCGTGCGCAGGAGCAGGGCTCCGCGCTCGGCGGCCGGGGTGCGGGGCCAAGGGCCGTGGTCGTAGGCCTCGCGTGCTGCGGCGATCGCCGCGGCGGCGTCCTTCGGCCCGGCCTCGTCGACCGTCGCGACGAGCGAACCGTCGGCCGGGCAGCGGATCTCCCGCGTTCCGCCCTCGGCAGCGGCGGTCCAGACGCCACCGATGAAGAGCTCCGGCATGGCGACCTCCAAGGATCGGACGGGCGTCCGATGAGTCAATCACCGACAGTAGCGGGGGTGGCCGGAACGCGCAGCGCGGCGGACATGGGCACCGGCCCGCTGCCTCCGCGCGATCACGGTTGGCACCTCGACCGTGCACGCGCACCGTGCGTACTGCCGACTCGAGCTGCACACCGGGGACTGCCCGCGACCGAGAACCCGCCGGGACTCGAGACTCCCGCCGCCCTGTGGGTAGGGCCGCTGCTGAGTGAGCCGAGTCGGCTCACGGCCGCCGCCGCACGGCACTCCGCAACGTCGGCGGCTGAGAGCCGTCCTGCTGAACCAGTTACGGATGGCGTCCCGGCACGCCCACGCCCACCGACACCTCAATGCGATGAGGGGCGGGTCGTCGTCGGTGTGGTGCTCCAGCCGGAACTGCGCCTCACCGACCGCGGAAGGGGCGTATCCGTGCGAGCTGTGAGAGGAACGGCAGGGAAGTTGGCCGCGGCGCTCCACGCCGTGCCTGCCCGCCGCACCGGCCTTCTGAAATTTGGCAAGTGCGGCCTGGCGCAGGCACTGCCCGGCGTATGAGCGACCAGCCGGCCCAACCGTCTCGCCCCGGAGTTCTCGAGCGCCTCGACCTGCCGGCGAGATACTGCATCGACGGCGGCGTGCACACCGCCCCCTTTTCGGGCGCGGGAATTTCTACCAGCGGTACCAGCGGCTTCGCCGCCCGCCCGAAGCGGCCGGCCGGATCACGAATCCCAGCAGCCACAGCACGAGGATCACGGCGGCGATCCACCAGAGCGCCTCCAGGGCAAAACCGGCCCCGAAGAGAATGAGCACGAGCAATAGGACCAGAAGCAGGGGAATCATCTTCATCGCCTCCGAAATTCCGTATGCCCCGTGCCGTAAGTGACATTCGTGCGCGGTCGCCTCTTTCCCCGGAACTCCCACCGGGAGGTTTGGTGACGGTCGGCGTGCGGGGCGGGCGGCCGCTCCCCGTGAGGTTCCCGGGCCGGGCAGCGTGCGGAAGCGAGGACGGGGGCGAGTGGGCAGCGCCGGCGCGCGGGCAGGCCGAACCGGTGAACGACGACCGGTTCCGTGGAAGCCGGGCCGGAGGTCAACGCACCGGATGGTGCGACAGTTCACCGTCCGTCGTCAGCGGGACGAACTCCTGGACGAAGTCGTCGCCGGCCCCGACGAGACCGCAACTGCTCTCGGGGAACTCGTTCCAGGCTCCCGGCAGCCCGCTGAGCGGCTCCGACACGACGAGCCGTGTCTCGACGGACAGCCCCTCCAGGAACTGCAGGTCGGGGTGCAGCTCGCGCAGAGTGTCGACCTCGGCGCTGTAGTAGAGCGACCGCGAGCGCCGCTCGCTGGAGTAGCGGAACGCCCACAGCCCCTTCCCGTCCGTCACCGCGACGGTCATCTGCAGTGGATGCTCCACGCCGTGCCGGCGGCCCAGGGTCTCCACATGCCCCGCCATGCGGGCGACGGCCGTCAGCGGGTCCTGGTCCAGGCCGAAGGTGAGCGCCAGGTAGAACATCACCTCGGAGTCGGTCGAGCCCTCGATGTCGGCGAACAGGGACGGGTCGATGACCAGGCAGAGGTCCCGGCGCAGCCGGTGGAAGTCGGCGATCGCGCCGTTGTGCATCCACAGCCAGCGCCCGTGGCGGAACGGGTGGCAGTTCGTCTGCTGGATGGCAGAGCCGGTCGACGCCCGGATGTGGGCGAAGAACATGTGGGAGCGGATGTGCGCCGAGATCTCGCGGAGATTGCGGTTGTTCCACGCGGGCCCCGTTTCCCTCACGACGGCCGGGGTGCCCATCCCGGGGCTGTACCAGCCGATGCCGAACCCGTCTCCGTTGGTCGTCTCGACCCCCATCCTGGCATGCAGGCTCTGGTCGATGAGGGAGTGTGCGGGGCGGTAGAGCACGGAGTCGAGGAGCACGGACGTGCCCGTGTAGGCCAGCCATCGGCACATCTGGGACCTCTCCTCTCCGCCCCCGGAATCGGCGCCTCTCTGCCTGTGCGGCCCGACGCTTCCATGGTCACTTGTCCTGCCGGTTGATCGCCACGCAGGACCGAAGCGGGTGTCCGGCCGCCCATGAGCCTGACTGTCAATGCACCGCCCGGCCCTCCAGGGCCGGCCGCGGGCCGGGGCGACGATCTCGCGGACCGGCCGTGCCCGTCTTCCGCCTGCCGCCCGGTCCGGGCAGGGCCGCATGACCGCTGCAGCGGGGCCCGGCGCCGCGGCCGTTCGTCCGGCCGCGGCCCGGACTGCGCACCGGCCGTCGGTGTGTCCTCGCGCCGTTCGCGAGCCGGTCGGCCCCGGAGCTGCCACAGTGGCGGTGGAGAAGTCGGTGCGCCTCGATGGAACCGCGCGCGGACTACGGTGCAGATGAGGTGGTCTTGTGACATCGGATGCGTCCGGCGGGACCCCGCCGAGCGGTGTCCGACCGCTCGCAGCAGGCGACCTCTCCGGCCGGCAGCGGTGGCAGGCACTCGCCGTCTGTCTCATGGCGGGTTTCATGACACTGCTGGACGTCTCGATCGTGAATGTGGCCCTGCCGTCCATCCGTGAAGGGCTCGACGCGCAGGAGTCCGTCCTGCAATGGGTGCTGTCCGGGTACGCGCTGGCCTTCGGACTCGTGCTGGTCCCGGGCGGGCGCCTCGGCGACGCGCGCGGGCGTCGTGCGGTGTTCATGCTGGGGCTGGCCCTGTTCACCCTGGCCTCGGCCGCCTGCGGTGCTGCCCAGTCGGGCACCTGGCTGGTCGTCGCCCGGGTGGCGCAAGGATTCGCGGGAGGCCTGATCACGCCCCAGATCTCGGCGCTGATCCAGCAGATGTTCCCCGACCACGAACGCGGTCGCGCCTTCGGCGTCTTCAGCACCGTCGTCGCTGTCTCCACCGCCGTCGGCCCCCTGCTCGGCGGACTGATCATCCAGCTCGCCGGGGCACAGGAGGGGTGGCGCTGGGTGTTCTACGTGAACCTCCCGCTCGGTGCGGTCTGCCTGGTCCTGGCCAGGCGGCTCCTGCCCGACACCCCTTCGGCGGGCCGGATCACCGTGCGCCGGCTCGACCCCGTCGGTGTCGTGCTGCTCGGGGCCGGAGTACTGACACTGCTCCTGCCGTTCGTCCAGACGCACCAGTGGGAGGGGCCGTGGAAGTGGCTGCTGCTCGTCCCCTCCGCGGTGCTGCTCGCGTGCTTCGTGGGCTGGGAGCGCCGTTGGCGGGAGCGCGGCGAGGAGCCCGTACTGGACCTGTCGCTGTTCCGGGTCCGCAGCTACTGGCTCGGATGCCTGCTCATCCTCTTCTACTTCGCCGGTTTCACGTCGATCTTCTTCGTCTCGACGCTCTATCTGCAGAGCGGCCTCCAGTACAGCGCGCTGCTGGCCGGGGCCGCCATCACGCCGTTCGCAGTCGGCTCGGGGGTCGCCGCGAACGTGGGTGGCCGGCTGGTGAGCCGGTTCGGCAGACCCCTGATCACCGTCGGTCTGACGATGGTCGCCCTGGGGCTCACCGGAACCGCGATCGCCGTCGGGCTGGTTCCCGGCCGGGGGGCCGGATGGGCCATGGCGGCCCCGCTGCTGTTCGCCGGGCTGGGCGGCGGCCTGGTGATCGCGCCCAATCAGACGCTGACCCTGGGCCAGGTGCCGGTGGGTTCGGCTGGCAGCGCGGCCGGCACGCTGCAGACCGCGCAGCGGGTCGGCTCCGCCGTGGGCATCGCCGCCGTCGGTTCGGTGTTCTTCGCCAATCTCGGTCCGGGTGACTGGTCCTCCGCCTTCGACGCCGGACTGATCGTGTCGGTCGCCTTCGTCGTGGCTGCTCTGGTCATCTCGCTGGCCGATTACGTCGTCGGGCGCAGGCTGCGCCCGACGACGACGCCGGCGGCTCGCGACCGGTGCGCCCGGTCCGGTCGCCGGTGACCTGAGGCCGAGGCCGTCTCGGCGTGATCAACCCTCTCGGCGTGATCAAGGGGCCGTGGTCTCCGCGACCACCATCTCGGTCACCGCTTTCACGCCGCCCTCCGCCAGTGCCCGCCGCTGCCGGTCGGCCGGTGTGCCGTCCTGCAGCAGCCGGTGCACCAGCGCCACCACCTCCCGGCTGTCGCCCGCGGCCTCCAACGCGGGCGCGATGTGCTCCATCAGCAGCGCGACGACGTCGCCCGCGCTCCGCCGCTCCCCCGTCGCGGTGATCAGATGGCCGTTCAGTCCATGCCGGGCGGCCTGCCAGTTCGCTGCCTGCACGATCTCGGGAGGGCCGGTGATCACCGGCGTACCGGCTTGGGCCTCGTGGATCGCGACGGTGACCAGCGCGCGTACGATGCCGGCGAGCATGACCGCTTCGTCGGCACGCAACTGAACGTCGGGGCAGCGGACTTCCACGGTCGGGAAGCGGTCGGACAGCCGGGCCTGCCAGTACAGCTGCCCGGTGTCGGAGATGATGCCGCTGGCCAGCAGCGTTTCGATACGCTCCCTGTGGTCGTAGAGGTCCCGGAAGGCCGGCGGCGGCCCGCTGACCGGCCAGCGCCCGTAGATCACGGTGCGCCAGCTGGCGAATCCGGTGTCCTGCCCGTCCCACAGCGGCGAATTCGCGGACATGGCGACCAGCACGGGCAGCCAGCCGCGGATGCGGTTCAGGACAGCCACCCCGATCTCGCGCGACGGCACCGCCACATGTACGTGCATCCCGTTGACCAACTGCTCCGCCACCAGTTGCGGGGCCTGCACACGCATGGCGCGATAACGGGGCTTCTCGGTCACCAGCGCCGACACGGCCCCCCTGAGCGGCGGCGTCGCGCAGGCAGCGAGCCGGCAGCCGTTGGCCTCGGCGGCGGCGCCGACCGCGTGCCGCATGCGCAGCAGGTGCCCGCCGACCTCCTCGAGGTCGGTGCACACGGGCGTGGCCACTTCCACCTGCACCTGCAGCAGCTCCGAGTGCAGTTCGCCCTCGCCGATGATCGGTGCCAGGCCCGCGGCCGCGCGCACCTGCTCCGCCAGCGATACCGGCACCCATGTCTCCGGGTCGAGCAGCAGATATTCCTCTTCCACCCCTAGGGTGACCGGTTCCATGAGGCCAGTCTCACGGGCCGGGTCACAGGAACCGTGCAGGACACAGGGCGGTCGCCCGAAAGGCGTCGCGGGCCGCCGGCTCGCCGCACACCGGCGCAGCAGTGAATCAGCGACCGTCGCCCACCCGTATGGCGGGCCGGGAGCGCGCGCCGAGGCGCGCTGGCTCCGCGACCCGGCAGCCGTGCGGTATTCCTGACTGAGGCCCGCAGGCGAGGTCGCGCCGGCTTCGGCCCTGCTCGTTCACCCGGTGGGGGTCCCCATGCTCGTCATGCTCGTCCACCCGAGCGCTCCGATGTACGCGGACGGGCGCGGCCCCGCCCCGCGCCCGCCGGCTCGCCCTCACCGGGCACGATCGCGTCGACGACCCCCTCGGCCTGTTGCAGCACGTCTCCAGGCCTCGCCGGAGGCCGCCGCGGCGGGGCAGTTCAGCCGCGTCCACAACGCCGACCGCCAGATCGCCGACCACCGCCGCCCCGTCCAGTACGAACTGCCCCTGCCCACACCTCGTGCCACGGCCCCGCACCGGCAGGACCCGTACATCCACACCAAAGCCCAGCCACGGCGCCGGGAGGCCGACGCCGAGCACGACGGGGTGTGACGTGATCCGTTGCCGGCGACCGGGCTATCCGGCCGCTGCCGCCGTGTTCGCCGTCGGGATGGCCGGGACCACCCTTCCCACGCCGTTGTACGGGCTCTATCAGGAAGAGATCGGGTTCTCCGAGCTGATGGTGACCGTCGTCTTCGCCGTGTACGCCGTCGCGGTCATCACCGTGCTGCTGGTGGCGGGCAACTACTCGGACGAGGTCGGCCGCAGACCTGTCCTGCTGTGCGCCATGGCCCTGTCCGCCGCGAGCGCGGGGTGCTTCCTCCTGCAGAACGGTCTGCCGCTGCTCTTCACGGGGCGGCTGCTGTCCGGCGGGGCGGCCGGTCTGCTGAGCGGCGCGGCGACGGCGGCCGTCATCGAGCTGGCCGGTCCCGGGCAGAAGGCGCGGGCCGGGTTCGCCGCCACCGCGGCGAACATGGGTGGTCTGGGCTGCGGCCCCCTGCTGTCCGGCATCGTCGCGCAGTACACACCCTGGCCGCTGACTCTGCCGTTCTGGATCCACCTCGGGCTGGTCGCCGTGGCCTCGGGGGTCACCTGGTTCCTGCCCGAGACCGTGACGGAGACGAAGCGGTGGCCCCCGTTGGCGCCGCAGGGGGTCAGGGTGCCGCCCGAGGTGAAGGGTGTGTTCGCGCCCGCCTCGCTGGCCGCGTTCGCCGGCTTCGCGCTGCTCGGGCTGTTCACGGCGGTCGCGCCGAGCTTCACCTCGAGGACGCTCGGGGTGGACAACCTCGCGGTGTCGGGCGCGGTGGTCTTCTGCGTTTTCCTCGCGTCGACGCTCGGGCAGTCCTTGACCCGCAGGGTGGGCGCGCGACGAGCACTGCCCGCGGGGTGCGCCGTCCTCGTCGCGGGCCTGCTGCTGGTGGCCTCGTCGCTGATCTCCGAGTCCATGCTGCTGCTCGTCCTGGGCGCCCTGTGCGGCGGCGGTGGCCAGGGACTGGCCTTCCGCGCCGCACTCACCCTGATCGGCGGAGCGGCCCCGGCGCCGCACCGCGGTGGCACCATCTCGGCGTTCTTCGTCGTCGCCTATGCGGGCATCTCGCTGCCGGTGGTCGGCGTCGGCGCCCTGGCGACATGGCTCGGGCTGCGCCCGGCCGGGCTGATCTTCACGGCTTTCGTGATGCTGCTGGCTGCCTGTGCGGGCACGTACGCCGCGCGCAGACCGCCGGCCTCGACGTGACCGCAATACCTCCTCCGCAGGTCGATGCCGGCCGGTCAGGGCGCCGCCTCAGTGCGGCGGCGGGCGGCACCGGGTCACCCGAGCCCACAATGAGAACGCGGGCACGCCCCGTGTCATCGTCCGCGCGGACACCGGCGGAGAGGAGCCCGCCATGGCGGCAGACCGGCGTACCGCACCCGCGCGGGCGGAGGCCGTGCGCCGCGCCGTGCGCGTCACGCTCGCGGCGTCCGCGGGTTTCTACCCCCTCGTGTACGGGCTCCACCAGCCCCAGATGTCGCTCTACGCCCTGTTCGCGCCCGTCGCGCTGGGCATCCTGTCGCCGATCCCCGGCTCCGGGAGGCAGCGGGCCGCCGTCGTCGTTGGCTCCCTCCCGGCGGGTCTGTGCCTGGTGGCGCTCGGGACCGCGCTGGCCGCGAGCACCGCGGCGGCAGTGGCCGGGATGGTGGTCGTCGGTTTCGTCCTCGTCTTTGCCGCGGTTGCGGGACCGCGGGCGGCCGGGGCCGCTCCCGGGCTGCAGCTCTTCTACATCCTGGCGTGCTTCCCGCCGTACGCCCCCGAGACGCTGTGGCAGCGGCTGGTCGGGCTGGCGACCGGCACAGTGCTGTTGGCGCTGTGCGAACTGCTGGTACTGCCCGTCACCGGGAGTCCCTCCTACCGGTCCCGACTCGCCCTTGCCGTGCAGGAGGCCGCCCGCGCCGCGGCGGACGCGGCCGACGGGGCTGCGCCGCCCGATGCGGCCGCCCGGTTGCGCGCATCCAGCAACGGGCTGCGCCTGTCCCGTCTGCCGCCCGCCGAACGGCCCGCAGGGCCGTGGCGCTCCGCCCGCGCCCTTTCCCAGGCCGGTGCCACTACGCGTCGGCTGCTGGAACAGCTGGCGCGGCTGGCCGAAGCCCCGGAGCGGGACCCGCGTCCCGACCCGTCGTCGGCGGTGCTGCTGCGCCTGGTCGCCTCGGTCTGCGCCACGACAGCGGCGTCCCTGCATTCCGGGCGCGCCGACGGCGAACCGGCCGCCCTGCCGCGGGCGATCCAGGACTTCCAGGAGGCCCGCGTGGGCCGCACGGCGGCCGGAACGGCTCCCCGAGCGTCCGTCCTGCGCTGCCAGTCGGCGGTGCTCGCCCTGGCGGCGTCGGCGGACATCCTGCGGACCGCCGTCGCGGTCGGCACCGACGGCCGGCGCACGGCGCCGATCGAGCCCCGTGAACTGTTCTGGTACGCGCACTCCTCCACCGCGGCACTGTGGGCGCGACGGCTGGCCGGCAACACCACGCTGCGGTCCGTACTGTTCCAGAACGCCGTGCGCACCGCGATCGGCCTCGGTGCCGCCCGCCTGGTCGCCGGCTCGCTGGAACTGACCCACGGATTCTGGGTGCTGCTCGCCGTGCTGACCCTGGGCCGCACCACCGCGGGCGAGACCTGGACCACCGTACGGTCGGCGCTGGCCGGCACCCTCGTCGGTGCGCTGGCCGCGGGCCTGCTGCTGTACGCCGTGGGCCGTGACCCGGAGGCCTACGCGGCGGTCCTTGCACCTGCGATGCTGGCCGCGTTCACGCTGGGGCCGCTGTTCGGCGTGGCATGGGCCCAGGGCCTGTTCACCCTGGTGGTGGCCTCCGCCTTCTCCCAACTCGCCCCCGCCTCCTGGCAGCTGGCCGAGGCCCGGATCGTGGACGTACTGGCCGGCAGTGCCGTCGGACTGCTGTGCGGGCTGGTCGCCTGGCCGGCCGGTGCCCGGCGGGAGGTGCGCCGGAGCATGGCCGGTCTGCTGCGGGCCACGGCTCCCCTCACCCCGGCCACAGTCTCCGCCGTACTGTCCGACCGGCCGGCCACCGTACCCGCCGAAGCCACCTGGCACGCCCTCCACAGTCTGCGGCTGGCGGAGGCGGCGTACGCCCAGTACCGGAGCGAGCCGCACGACGACTCCCGCGCGCCGACCGACTGGCACGCGGTTCTCCTCACCGCGCAGCACGTCCTGATCGGCGCGCAATGGCTCCCCCGTCTCGACCGCTCGGCCACCGGCATCCCGCCCGCCGCCGCCGACTGGGCGCGCACGACGGCCGCCCGCCTGGCCGACGCAACCGACCGGACCGCCGACCGCTGCAACGGCGGGGCCACGGCTCCGTGGGACGGCCCGCCCCCGGTACGGATTCCGGTCGACGCCCCGGCGCGCCCCACCCTCGTCGACCTCGAGCAGTGGCTGAACGGCCTCGCGGAGGATCTGCGCCGCATCGCCTCCTCCTGACGGTCAGGCCGAGGAACCGGCTGCCCGCGGGCCGCCCGACGGACGGCACGCGCGGCGTGCGGCCTCGAGGCCGCACGCCGCGCGTGCCTCACGTGCTTGCCGATCCGCCGCTCACAGGCCGCGGCGGCGGGCGCCCGTCGTCAGTTCGCACACGCGGGCCTCGACCTCGGCCGAGAACGGGTGCCGGTGGGCGGCCACCGCCGCTCGGGTCTCCTCCGCGATCAGGTCGGCGTTGATCTGCGCCGCCGCGGTTGCCCCCGCCGCCGCCGCGGCACCCACCTGGGCGGACACGTCGGTGACGTTGCCCGCGGCCCACACCCCGGGAACTTCGGTGCGGGCGGCCGCGTCGGCGGGAATGTGTTCACCGGCCCCGGAGGGGTGTTCCACCGGCAGCAGCCCGAGGCCGGTGAGGAAACCGGCGCGCGCCGTCATCCTCGGCGAGACCGCCAGCGCGTCTCGGCCGACCAGCGTGCCGTCGCTCAGTCGTACGCCCGTGAGACGGTCCTCGATGATCTCCAGCGACACCACTTCGCCGTCCACCACGCGGATGCCGCGGGCCGCCAGCTTTTCCGCCTCCTCGCCGGCCGGCGGGGGCATGGTGTGGGAGAAGTATGTGACGTCGTCGCTCCACTGGCGAAACAGCAGCGCCTGGTGGACGGAGAGCGGCCCGCCGGCCAGCACGCCGATCGCCTGGTCACGGACCTCCCATCCGTGGCAGTACGGGCAGTGCAGGACGTCCCGCCCCCACCGTGCCCGCAGACCCGGCACGTCGGGCAGTTCGTCTCCCAGTCCGGTGGCCACCAGCAGCCGGCGTGCCCGTGCGGACCTGCCGTCGGCCAGCGCCACGGCGAAACCGGCGTCGTCAGGCGCCACGGCAGCGACCTCGGCGGAGACGATTTGGCCGCCGTAACCGCGGACCTCGGCCCGGCCGCGCCGCAGCAACTCGGCCGGCCGCATCCCCTCCCGGGCGAGCAGCCCGTGCACACCCGCCGCCGGGGCGTTGCGCGGAGCGCCCGCATCGATCACCACCACGGAGCGCCGCGCCCGCGCCAGCACCAGCGCCCCGCTCAGCCCGGCTGCGCCACCGCCGAGCACCACTACGTCATAGCCGTCCCTCAGCTGATCGGTCACCTTGACCACCTCCACGACGACCATGCGCACCTGACACCGGAATCGCAAACATTGTTGCCGTTCTGGCAAATGATCTGCCTCGGTCAGGTGCCGGTCGACGGAGGACGCCCGAGCCGGTAGACACAACATGTGCAGACTTTTCTCCCCTGTCCCGACTTCGCGGAGTCCGCAGCGGCGCTCGATCCGAGGCGGCTCGGCAAGCAGCGGGTCGAGGCGCTGCAGGTGCTCCGCGGGCTGATCGTGCCCGGATACGGCTGGCGAAGGCACCCGGCGGTCCGCATGTGGGCGGGATACGAGGAGGCGCTGGTCCGGTACGGCCTGGAGGTCTGCGGCGCATGGACGGCCCAGGGACGCGCGGACACCTGCGCCGTCACGCTGGTGAACGACCTGGCCGGGTCCCGGCAGCGGCCCGGCGACACCGTGCGGTCGCAGGACCGGCTGGCTGCCGACGGCGATCTTCCGCCGTGGTTGGGCGACCCGGCTTTTCACCGCAGCCACCAGTCGTCACTGCTGCGCAAGGACCGCGAGTTCTACGGTGACCGGTTCCCCGGGGTCCCGGACGACCTGCCGTACGTCTGGCCGAAGTCGGACCGCGAGCCCAGCACATGAGGAGACCGCGCGCCATGAGCCCATCGGCCGGGTCGCCGGCCGGCCGCGGGTGTCCCGGCGTGCGCGGCTCGTCACCTGCGTCCGCACCGGTGAAAGATCGCTCGCGCCGCACGCGGCCACGACGGCGGTGACCGCTCCGGCTGTTTTCCTGGACACCTCAGCATCAGGACACCGAGGAGCGCCATCGTGTCGTCACAGCGTCCGGACATCTCCTACACCGTGCCGGGGATGAGCACGCAGGAAAGCGGGCAGATCATCTCGCTGCTGCAGATGCGGCTGCACTCCCTCAACGATCTCGCGCTCACGTTGAAGCACGTTCATTGGAATGTCGTCGGACCGCACTTCATCGCCGTGCACGAGATGATCGACCCACAGGTCGACCAGGTCCGCGCCATGACGGACGACCTCGCCGAGCGGATCTCCACCCTCGGCGGCGAACCCAACGGCACCCCCGGTGCGCTGGTCGACGAACGCACCTGGAACGACTACTCGATCGGCCGTGCCGAAGCCATCGAGCACCTGGGTGCGCTGGACCTCGTCTACACGTCCGTCATCGAGGACCACCGCGAGGCCATGCAGGCCACCGAGACCTCCGACCCGGTCACCCAGGACATGCTCATCGAGCAACTCCGCGGTCTGGAGCTGTTCCAGTGGTTCGTCCGCGCCCATCTCGAGTCCAGCGGCGGCAAGCTCAGCACCCACGGCGCCACGACCGAGACCGCCGCCGCGAGCCAGGCCGCCGACCAGGCCCGTGACCAGCCCTGACCGGCCTGGAACCCCAGATGTGGGCGGCAACCACGGGCACCGGCGTGTGCTGCTCGAGCGCAGGTCGGTGCCGATGAGCCCCCGTACCGGGCGAGTTGCGCAGCGCGTCCGGAACGGAGGTCCCGGCGCGCCGGTCAGTCGGTCTTCCGCTGCTCCGCCGGCGGGTCCGGCTCCGGGCGGAGATCCGGCATCATGGCCCCGTCGGTTCCTTCGACGGGCCGGACGGCACCACGCGCCGGGCCCCGTCGGCCGCTGACGGACCGACGTTCAGCCCTTTGCCGAGTCGCACGGTGCACGCCGGCCTTCCCGCCTTACCCGAGCGAGGGGCGGGCCGTTGCGGGCCGCCCCTTCGTCGTCGACAGCGCATACCGTCCCGGCGTGTCAGTGCTGATGTCCGGACGACTCGTGCCCCTCCGGCTCGGGCTGCTGTGCTGCAGCTACGCCGGTCTGCACGGTGAACGCCGCGGTGCGGACCTTGCCTTCGTGCTGGAAGTCGAGGAAGAGGCGGTATGAGCCCTTGCTGGGGGCCGTCGCAGTGAAGGAGATCTCCGGTCCCGGCTTCGTCCTTCCGTCACCGGGTTCGCCGTTCGGGTGGACGTGCAGATAGGCGAGGTCCCCGGATCGCAGCGCGACGAGGTGACCGTAGGCGCCCAGGTAGGGCTGCAGGTCGGTGACGGCCCGGCCGTCCTTGGCGACGCTGAGCTTCAGTTCACTGCCCGTCCCGGGCCGAAGGTCGCCCTTGAGCGTCACCTCGTAGCCGTCCACGGTCGCCTTCCGCTCCGAGCGCGGCAGGGGCTGCGGGTTCGAGGCGCCGGCGACGGCCAGGTCCGCGCCCAGCGTGAGACCCGAGTCCTTCGCCGCGGGCGCGAAGTCGGCGAAGACCCGGTACCCGCCGGCCTTCGGCAGTTCGACGCGGGTGGACCAGGTGCCGTCCTCGGCGCGCACCGGATGCAGATGGCGATACGTCGTCAGGTCGCGGGAGGCCACGATCAGATGAAGCTCCTTGCCGTGCTCACGGCGGAAGTCGGTCACATTGCGGCCGGCGTCCTGGTCCACGATCGCGAAGCGCAGCTCGCTCGCCTTGCCCGCCTCGACGCGCGGGGTCTTCAGATCGAGGGCGAAGCCCTGGTCGGCGATCTGGAGCCCGCCCGGCAGTGATGTCTCACCGCCTCCCGACTGGTCGTGGCCTTCGTGCGCACCGACACCGTCCTTCTCCTTCGTGGCGTGTCCGGCGTGCTCCGCCGGCTCCGTCTCGGCGACGACCGGGTCCACGGCGCTGCCCACTCCGTAAGCCGTCCCGAACGTCGCCGCGAGCGCCGCCGCAAAAGCCGTGATCTTGAGACCGGTGTTCATGACCTGCTCCTTCGTCAAGGCCGCTCCGGATGCGACCACACGTACCAGGATACCCCCAGGGGGTATGAAGTCAACCGGTGGCGACGCATGTCCGGGGCCCGCCGACGGGCCGACTCCGGGGCCGTGATCTCATCAGCCGCACCGCGGTCCCTCGGCCGGCGTCGGCGTCGCAGCGTCACACCGAGCGCCAGTCCCGCGGTCAGGCCGACGAAGGCGCCGACGGACGCCCGCATGCCCAGCGCGGCTGCCCTCGACGGGCGAGCGGGCGGGTCGCAGCGTGAGCGCACACAGAGGGGAGTCGGCGCCCGATGCTCAGGCCTGCGCGGCGACGACGCGCTGGACGGCGAGCAGGGCGACGTCGTCGATACGCTCCGGGGCGTCGCGTCCGGCCAGGAACTCCACCAGCTCGCCGAGATCCACTTCCTGCTCGCTCAGGTTCCCCCAGCGGTGGATGTCGTCGATCATGTTGCGCACGCACACGTCGATGTCGGCGTCCCGGCGCTCCACCAGCCCGTCGGTGAACAGCACGAGCGCTTCGTCGCCGGCCATGGCCGTCCTTGTCGTCGGGAACACGGCGGCGGTATCGACCCCGAGGGGCGGGCCGCCCGTCAGGACTACTTCGCTCACCACCCCTCGCTGAATACGCAGAGGATGGAGGTGTCCCGCCCTGGCGCCCAGCAGGGTACCGGCCTTCGGGTCGAGGACGAGGTAGGTGCAGGTGGCGAAGCGGTCGGTGTCGAGATCGCAGAGAACCCGGTTGACCTGGCCCAGGAGGGCTCCGGGTGGCAGGCCCGCCTCCGCGCAGGCCCGCAGCGCCACACGCAACTGCCCCATGACGGCGGACGCGTGGGCGTCGTGACCCTGGACGTCGCCGATGACGAGGGCCGCGGTCCCGTCCCTGAGGGGAAGAAGGTCGTACCAGTCGCCTCCGATGTGCATGCCCTGCGTCCCGGGCAGGTAGCGGGAGTGCACTTCGAGCGAGTCCAGCGTCGGCAGATGACGCGGGAGCATCGCTTCTTGCAGGTCGGTGGCGCGCTGATGCTCCGTGTCGAACAGCAGCGCGCGCTCCAGGCTCTGCGTCAGGATGACGGCCACGGCCGTGTAGAACGTCCGCTCACCGGAGTCGAACTTCCGTGGTCCGGCGAAGGCGATGAGGCAGGCACCGGTGATGTGGTCCGTGGATCCCAGGGACAGGACCACCCACGACCGTGGCGGTACGTTGCCTGTGGCAGCGAGTTCGGCGAGTTCCGGTCCCGTGTGCCTGCTGAGGTCCTCGATGAACAGGGCCTGCTCCTGCATGGCAGCCATGGCCATGACGGTGTGGGCGGGTCCGCGCAGGTGCGACAGCGCGGGGGCGATCGCTGTCTCGCCGACGATGGTCAGCCGGCCGGCCTCCTCGATGCCGAGGATGAGGTTCTCGGCGCCCAGGGCCGGCCGTGCGAGTTGGGTCATGACCCGGGTGACGTCCTGCACCGTGACCGCCTGGGACAGCGCCCGCGTGAGCGTGAAGAGGAACGAGTCCCGGGAGCTGTCCGCCGACACCGAGCCGCGCGGGGACCGGTCGTGCTCGGCGCCGGTCTCCATCACCAGGCCGAGCGCACGGGCGGGACGTCCCTGGTCGTCCAGGATCACGCGGCCGAATTCGGCGACCGAGTGCACACTCCCGTCGGCGTGCCGGACGCGGTAGCCGAGGTGGTAGCGACCGGCTTCTTCCGCTGCCCCGTGCGCCCGGGCGGTGACCACCTCTTCCGTCACCCGGGCGATCGCCGCCTGAAGGACGGGCACGTCGTCCGGATACAGCAGGGCGAAGAACGTCTCCCCCTTGCCGTCGAACGTCGCCGGATCGACCCCGTAGATGGAGCATGTCCGCTCGTCCCAGTACACGTTGTCGGCTGTGAAGTCCCATGCGAAGACACCGGCGTGCGCCGCTTGCGCAGCCTCGGCGAGCGGTGTGGCGTCGGCGCGTGCTGTGCCGCCTGCACGTGCTGTGCCGTCCGCGTGGGCTGCGCCGTCCGCTCGCTCTCCGCCACCGGCGTGTGCGGACAGCGCACGGGCGCAGCATTCCGCGAGCACGTCCAGTGCCTCCGGGCGGTCCCGCCATGCGCCGTCCGAGCTGCCGCCGTCGAGGGCGACGGCCAGCGCGCCCCACGGAGGGCCTTCGGAGGACAGGGGCAGTACATGCGTCTGCCGCCCGGCGGCGTTCAGCAGCGTGCGCCGTCCGGTGCGCAGTGCATCGTGGACAGCGTCGAGCAGGCGGTCGCTGTCGTCGTCCGACTCCGCCGGACAGCGGTGCAGGCCCGCGTCGCCCCGCATGTACAGGAAGGTCCGGCCGGCCGGGAAACCGCAGGCGCCCTCTTCGTCGATCGTCAGGGCCTCCAGAAGAGCGCGGGGCTCACGGCAACGCAGCACCTGCGCCAGCAGGTCCACGAGCCCTGCGGGTTCGAACATGCGGGAGCCACACCTTCCCGGATCAGGGACCGGATGAACGATCCCAATCTTAGGAACATCGACTGACATCCTCGCTCGCTGGGACGGATCGGCCGCGGATCACACGGCCACGCACCTGATGCGGCGGCGGGGGTCTACCGATCGGGTGACCCGGGCGTCCACCGCCCGGCGCGCCGGTCCGTCCGCCACGACGACGCAGGGTCGCGAGAAGCGGCCCACCACGGACCACCCGGCGGACGTGCTCGCCGGTGCACGCCCGCCCGGCCAGGACCGTACGCGGCGCAGCAATCGTGGGCAGCTCTGGGAGTACCGCCATGAACGCTCTCGCTCGCGCCCTCCTGGAGGCTGCCGCACGCGGCGACGCCGACGCCGTACGCACCCTCGACGAAGGCGCCACGGTCGACGCCCGCGAGGAGCACGCTCCTTCAGACGGACGCAGCGGTCCTTGCCTCGGCGATGAGCATGTCGAGGAGCGAGAGCAGGACGTCACGGCCGTCCTGACGGGAGCGGGCGTCCAGCATGAGGACGGGAGTGCTCGGGTCACGCAGGTGCAGCGCCGCCCCGATCTCCTCCGCGGTGTACAGCTGCTCGCCGTCGAAGCAGTTCGCGCCGACCACGAACGGAAGGCCGCGGTTCTCGAAGAAGTCGACGGCCGGGAAGCTGCGGTCCAGGCGCCGGGTGTCGACCAGCACGATCGCTCCGAGAGCCCCGTTCAGCAGGTCGTCCCACATGAACCAGAAGCGCTCCTGGCCCGGAGTACCGAACAGGTAGAGGACGACCCCGGCGTCGGCGAGGGTGATACGGCCGAAGTCCATGGCGACGGTGGTCACCGTCTTGGACTCGATTCCGTCGAGGTCGTCCACGCCGACACCCGCGGCCGTCAGCCGCTCCTCCGTACGCAGCGGCTCGATCTCGGAGACCGTCTCGACCAGCGTCGTCTTGCCGACGCCGAATCCCCCGGCGATCAGGATCTTGACGGGGGCCGCTTCACGGGCAGGGGAGTCATATTCCGGCAAGGCTGTCCCTGATTCTCATGAGCAGGTGGACATTGGTGGTCTCGGCCTCCGCCAGGGGCGGCCGGTGGTGGATCAGGCCGCGGTCCGCGAGTTCGCCGAGAAGGACCGTCATCGGAGTGAGGCGCATGTGCATCCGGGCCGCGATCTCGGCGACCGCCCGCCCGTCCGGAGCCGGGCACATGGAGAGGATGGCCTGCCACTCGGTGGGCAGGCCACCGCCGGCGTCCGCGGCGACCGCCGCCGTGATCGTGGTGTCCATGGTCAGGACGGTGTGCGGAGCGGCTGTACGGCCATCGGTCAATGCGTACAGCCGAGTCCTGCGGCGGCCTCCGTGCTGCGGGTCGTCCGGCATTACGACGTGGGCGCCTGGGTGCGCTCAGGTGTGCCCAGCCACTCACCGAGCGCCTGCGCGGTGCGCACCGCCTCGCCGCCCAGTTCCCCGAGCCTCGCCTTGCGGGAGGTCACGACGATGAGCGTGCTGCCCTCTCCACACCCGACGATGCAGAGATACCGGTCGTCCATCTCGACCAGCTGGCGGATCACCCGGCCCCCGTCGACCTCCCTGGAGATGGCCTTCATCGTGGCCGCGATCCCGGAGGATGCCGCGGCTATGCGCTCCGCCTGGGGCCGTTCCAGCAGGTAGGCGCTGAGTTTGATCCCGTCGTTGGAGAGGAGCACGGCTCCCTGGACACCGGCGATCCTGCTCAGGTTGTTGTCCAGGATGCTGTAGATCATGTCGTTCGATGTCGTCGTCATGGCTGATCCTGTCGGAGCTCTTCTTCTGCTGTCTGGGTTCCGTGCTCGTAGTCCGCCCAGGCGTCGGCCACCTCTTCGGGTGTCGCCGCGCTCCGACCGACCGCAGGTTCCGGTGCGCGTGGCTCACGCAGCTGCTCGGCGATATGGGTCTGCGGGACACGCTCGGGCAGGGCGGGCCGCGAGTCGCCGTCCGGCGGCACGGGCCGAACCGGGAGCGTGCTCTCCCGCGACCGCTCGTGCGTCCGACGGCTCGGCAGACCGGACCGCGAATGCAGGACCAGTTCGGGCTTGCGTTCTTCGAGGCGGCGCGGTGGGGGGACGGGCTGAGGGGGGGCGGACCGTACCGACGTGCGCGTCTGTTCCCGCTCGGTCGGCACGAGCAGTTCCTTGGGAATGATCACTACGGCCGACGTCCCGCCGTACACCGACCTGCGCAGCGTGACCCTGGCCCGGAGTTGCTCGGCGAGGTGGCCGACGACGAAGAGACCCAGCCGGTGTGCGTTCTCCGCCAGGACGGCGTACGGCGGGGCCGAGTGGAGCCGCCCGTTCATCTCCTCGTAGGCCGCGGGTGTCACTCGCGGACCGCGGTCCTCGATCTCGACCGACAGACCGTCGGCCACCAGGTCCGCCCGGATGACGACCTTCGACTTCGGTGGGGAGAATCGGGTGGCGTTGTCGAGCAGCTCTGCCAGGAGGTGGCTGATCTGGCTGATCGCCTGCGGTTCCACGCTGATCTCGTCCAGGGCCTGTCGCTCGATCCGCCGGAAGTCCTCGACCTCGGCGGCGGCCTCGCGCAGCAGGTCGGCGACGCGCATGGGTTCGGTGTGCGGGTCGGGGATCTCACCGCCGGCCAGGATGAGCAGGTTCTCGATCTGCCGCCGCATGCCCACCGTCAACTGGTCGGACCGCATCAACTGGGCGAGGAGCGCTTCGTCGTGCCCGAAGGTGTCCTGGAGGTCTTCGGTGAGGCTCAACTGGCGGCTGACCAGATTCCCGGTGCGTGAGGCGATGCCCGCGGCGAACATGCCGAAGCCCTGTCGCTCGTTCGCGAGTGTCCTGTGCCCGTCGACGGATACGGCGACGACCCGGGCGAACGCGTCGCTGATACGTCCGACTTCGTCCTGTTCTCCGCGGACCGTGGGCAGCGTGTCGGCTGTGACGACTTGCCCTCGCTGCAGGCGGTCGACGACGTCCGGCAGCGTGTCCTCGGCGATGGTCACCGTGCGTTCGTGCAGTCGGCGCAGGCGGCGCAGCACCGAGCGCGTGGTGAACACGACGACGGCTGTGACGAGGAGCAGCGCGCCGCCGCTTCCCGTGATCAGCCAGGCGACCTCCGTCTCGAGCTCCGCCGCCTCGGTGTCGGCCTGGGCGAGCAGCCCCCGTGCCCGGCTGGCGTTCAGCTTCTCCAACTGCGGCGCCCACTTCTCGTGCGCGGCCGGCCAATCGCTGACCGCCTGGGGCAGTTTCACGCCGAATCGGGTGTCCGTGTGCTCGGACACGACCTCGTTCTCGATGCGCGTCTTGGTCTGCCAGGCGTCCGAGTGGGCCATCTGAGCGTAGAGCTCGTTCTCCTCGGCAGGCAGATACGGCACGATCCACATGTCGTACAGGTACCTGTGGGCGCCGACGGCGTTCACGATGTCGGCGAACCTCGAGGTGCTCAGCTCCCTGGCCGGCCCGGCCTGCGCGAGGATCGTGTCCTGCTGCGCCAACATCTCGGCGGCCGAGAACAGGGCGACGACCACGCGGCCTTCCTGGGTGAGCCCGCCGTCTTCCGTGTGGCTGAACTCGTCCTGGTAGAAGCGCACCATCTGGCTGATGACGCCGGTGTAGTAGGCGAGCGTACTGTCGGCGCTGCCGCTGCGGGCGTCCGCGCGTTCGCGGTAGGCATCCAGGTCGTCCAGGCCTTCCGTCACCTCCAGGAGGCGACGGTCCGCCTGCTCGGACCGTGCCCCGCCGGTGGACGACGACCGGCGGAACTCGGCGGCCGCCCGGTCCGTGGCGGCGCGCCGTTTCCGCAGGTCCTCCCCGGAAACGGAGGCGCCCGCCCACCTCGCGGCAGTCAGCGTCCGCTCGGCCTGCATCTCGACCATGAGCTCATACAGGGGTACGCCGATCCGCTCACCGGCCGCCACGTCGGCGCGCAGGTGATGCGCACGGTCCATCAACCGGTCCGCGGTGATGGAGGCTTGGACACCCATCGCCATGGTGGGCACCACCGCCAGCCAGATGAGCAGCGTACGCAGGCGCACGGTACGCCGCCGACGAGACTTCGACCGGCCTCGTGACCCTTCGGGTTCTATGGGAGACATCAATCCTCGGGAGCGGGGGAAAGCGGGCGGCTGACCAACAACCGGTCAGGCGCAGTCCTGGGGAGGGGACTGAGGGAACGACTGGTTCCGGTTTCGGTGGGACACAGGGGTGCCGATCATAACCAGCCACGCCGAGAAAGAGAGGGCTTGCCGCAGTGATCAATCACGTGGTATTGGCAGCGGAAAGTGTTGCGAACCGGAGGCCGCGTCGGACCAACCGGTACGCCTACCGAGGCATCCGGCGCCGCGCACGGTTGTCATCGGTCGCCTTCCGCTGCCGCGACCACTCCGGCGGGGGAGGCCGAGCTTCGCACGACGGTGCGGACGGCCCGGCACTGGCGATATGGCCCTCAGCGGGTTGCCGAAATTTCGCCATGTACGGGTGAGCAGTTCGTCGCCTCACTCTCCGGCACCACGGGAGGAGCGCCCTCCTGGAGCGCCGTCTTCACCGAACAACCGGCGAGCAACGGTGGGAGTCGGCGTCCTCCGCCGACCGCGACGACGAGACACGACCGAAGGTGCGCACCGGCATGCCCGTGGGATTCCTTCCCCGCTGGGGGCGGCCGTCAGCTGCCCGCCTTCAGCACCGCCGCCACCAGCGGCCCCGCCGACTTGCCGCCCCGGCCGCCCTGTTGCACCACCGCCGCCGCGGCGAGGTCGCCGCGCCATGCGGTGAACCAGCCGTTGGGTTCGGCCTGGCCGTCGACCTCCGCGGAGCCCGTCTTGCCCCCTATGTCCGAGCCGACGCCCGCCATGGCCTCCGCCGCGGAGCCCGATGTCGCGGTGTAGTTGAGGAGTGCGTGCAGCTGCGTCTGCGCGGTCGCATCCAGCTTGCGCGCGGCCGTCGCGAACGTGCGGCCGTCGACCTCGGGCGGGACCAGGTACGGCTGCCGGAAGACGCCCGTCTTGGCCGTGGAGATGATGGATGCGACGTTCAGCGGGTTCATCCGTACCCCGCCCTGCCCGAGGAGCGACGCCGCCATCTGCGCATTGCTCTGCACCGGCACGGCCCCGTCGAAGCTGGAAACCCCGATCGACCAGTTGTTGAGCCCGAGCCCGAAGACCTGCTGGGCCTGCTTGGTCAGATCGTCGTCGTCGAGCTTTTCGGCCTGCGTGATGAAGGCGGTGTTGCAGGAGGCGGCGAAGCTCGATCGGAACGTGCCGTTCTTGATCTCGAACTTCTCGACGTTCTGGAACTTCCAGCCGCCGTGCGACGCGTACTTGGGGCACGGATGCGGCTTGTCGATCGACGCGAGGCCCTTCTCCAGCAGCATCGACGACGTCACGATCTTCATCGTGGAGCCGGGCGCCAGGGACCCCTGGAGAGCCGTGTTGAAGCCATGGCTCGAATTGGCGGCGGCGAGGATCTCCCCGGTCGACGGCTTCATGACGACTATGGACGCCCGCTTGCGCTCACCCACTTCCCGCTCGGCGGCAGCCTGCACAGTCGCGCTGAGCGTGGTCCTCACTGTCCCCGGCGTGCCGGCGGACAGTGTCAGCAATGTCTTGTCGGGGGTCTCGTCGTCACGCTCCTCGCTCTTTCCCGAGCCGTCGTCCTTCCGCGGGACCTCCGCGCTGCCCCCGCGGACCACCCGCAGTTCGATCCCCGCCGTGCCCCCGGCCTTCTTGCCGTACTTCTCCCGCAGCCCGTCCAGGACGGTGCCGAGCGAGGGGTAGTCCGCCTCGGTGAGCTCCGCCCCGTCACGGTCCACCGCCTTGACGGGCGGGTCCCCTGCCTCACCGGTGACCAAGGTGTCGCCCTGCTTCAGGTCCGGGTGCACGACGGACGGCTGCCACCCGACGAGTGGCTTGCCGTCCGTCGCCCGGCGGACGACCGTGAGGCGGGAGTCGTAGGCCAGGGGCTTGCTCCTGCCCTTGTACGAGACCGTGCCGGAGACCTTGAACGTCATCGTGGCGCCGGACGCCTCGCCACGGGTCAGCGTCACATCGTCGATGTGCGCGTTCTTGCGGAACCCGGTCAGCGCGGTCTGCGCCGCCGCCGTGTCGTCGGTGTACGCGGCGGCCTTCGCGGCGTTGCCTTTCTGCCACGCGGTGAGGAACCCATCGGCCGTGGCCCGGACCTCGGCGGCCGTCACCGGGCCTGCTTTCAACGTCTTCGCAGTGCCTCCGGCCGTCGAATCCTCGTCCCCCGCGGCGCCGTACATGCTGTATACGGCGCACCCCGCGCCCCCCACGACCACCGCGACCACGCCGCCGATCAGCGCAGGATGCGCCCTCCTGCGCCTGGCGCGCCCTCTCTTGCCCACTAGTCCTCCGACGTTCGTCGATCCCCCAGATCCTCACCAAGAGGTCCCCCACACTAGGGGCGGCAGGTGTGCGGCCTTTCCTCAGCCCCCGCAGGGAGAGCGCCGCCGCAGCTGGCCCGCCGCATCGCCGCCGTGGCCGCCCTCCTGGGTCCTGTGGCCGCCGCGACATCGCCCCGGTATCCCGCGGACCGGCTGTTGGACTCGGTCCGGCTGTCGACGTGCTCGTCCTGCTGCCCCTCAGGCGCGTTGGGACGGCTGTGGCAAACCCGAGCAGAAGTGACGGGTCGCGACCTTCCACCACGCATGCGAGTCTGAGTTCGTCGGCGATCACATCGGCAGGGGCACCTGCCGACCGGGACACTCAAAAGGAGTTGTGCCTCCCATGATTCCTGCCGCCGCCTCAGCCGTGCGTATCGAGGCTTCTGTCGATCCTCGGCTGTCCCGATGGATGTGGCTGGTGAAATGGCTTCTCGCCATTCCGCACTACGTCGTGCTGTTCTTCCTGTGGATCGCCTTCATGCTGGTGACCGTCATCGCGTTCTTCGCCATTCTTTTCACCGGCCGGTATCCTCGGGCCCTCTTCGACTTCAATGTCGGTGTGATGCGCTGGAACTGGCGTGTCAGTTATTACGCCCACACGGCACTTGGCACAGACCGGTACCCGCCGTTCACCCTCGCCGACGTGAAGGACTATCCGGCGCACTTCGACATCGCCCATCCCGAGCATCTCTCGCGTGGTCTCGTCCTGGTGAAGTGGTGGCTGCTGGCGATTCCGCAGTACATCGTCGTCGGGATTTTCGTCGGCGGCTGGGGCAATGACGACAGCTGGCGTTACAGCGGGCTGATTCCCTTTCTGTCGCTCGTCGCGGTGATCATTCTGGCGGTCAGAGCCAAGTATCCCGGCCATCTCTTCGACCTCCTGATCGGTCTGGCCCGCTGGGTCGCCCGGGTCACCGCCTATGCCGCATTGATGACCGACCAGTACCCGCCGTTCCGGCTCGACATGGGAGGACTGGAGGCGGTCCCTGCGACGACGCGGCCGAGCTGACCACCCCCGATCCCCTGGCGAGCGTGCGGCCGGGCGTACGCCGGTCGTGCTCGGGCGGTGGGGCGACATCGGTGACGCCGCAGCCGTCGGCAGTCGCGTCTCCGCACCCGCCGCCCTGTCGGCCGGCGTCCCTGCACCGCACATCCCTCGGCCCCGAACAGGCATGCCACCGCGGCGCCGATGCCTCCTGGTCCGCGAGTGCCGGGACGGGCGGCAGCCACGCCGACCGCCGGACGCCAGTGGCGCCTCAGCGCACCCGCCACCAGAGCCCGGCCTGGAGCCGTCCACCAGGACGTTGTGGGCGGGTCCTTCGACAGCTTGGCGGTGCACTCGAGCTCCGGGTGACGCGAGCGCCCGAGGAGCGCCGGTGCATCAACGCTTTACCTCGGGGGCGGCCCCGGCAGGAGCCGAAGGTCCCTGGCGGCTGAGCGGTGCGTCCCCGGTCGGGTGAGCGGTGTGTCCCCGGTGGGGTACGCAGCGTCGGCCGCATCGGTCTCCGCCGTGACGGGGGACGCCGCCTCCCGGAATGCCTGGCTGCGGGACGCACGGCGAGGGGGGCCGAGTCCCGAACACGGCGCTGCCGCCTTGGAGTTCTCAGCGTGCCGCGGGGCCACGTCGGCTACTCGGTGGCAAGGGCCTGCTCCGTCCAAATGATCTTTCCGGCCGATGTGTAGCGGGTGCCCCACCGGTGGGCGAGCTGGGCCACGATCAGCAGGCCCCGCCCGCCCTCGTCCGTGGTGCGGGCATGGCGAGGACGTGGTGCGGTGCTGCTGCCGTCGGACACCTCGCAGATGAGCTCGCGATCGCGGATCAGGCGCAGGTGGACCGGTCCGGCCGCGTGGCGGATGGCGTTGGTGACCAGTTCGCTGACGATGAGCTCCGTGGTGAACGCCAGATTGTCGAGATTCCACTCCGCCAGTTGGCCGACGGCGAGGCTTCGGGCGTGCGCGACGGCGGCCGGGTCGCTGGGCAGGGGCCAGGAAGCGACCTGGTGCGGCGCGAGGGACCGGGTCCGGGCGAGGAGCAGGGCGGCGTCGTCCGGCGGGGGGCCGGTCAGCAGCGCGTCGACCCCTCCCCGCCCGATCTCCTCCAGCGTCGCTCTCGGCACGGCGAGGGCAGCGCCCAGCTGGGAAATCCCCACGTCGATGTCGCGGTCGAAGGTCTCGACGAGGCCGTCGGTGTAGAACGCCATGAGACTGCCCTCGGCCAGCTCCAGTTCGACGGACTCGAAGGGAAGGTAGCCGAGGCCGAGCGGCGGACCCGCGGGCAGGTCCAGGATCTCGACGCCGCCGCCGGGGCGGATGAGCAAAGGCGGGAGGTGCCCCGCCCGAGCCAGGGTGCACCGCATGCTGACCGGGTCGTACACGGCGTACAGGCACGTGGCCCCCAGGAACGCCGCGCCCACGGCCTCGTCCTCGTGCGCCGCCGGCTCCTTGTCGTCGTACGGCCCCATGAGACCGATGACCAGGTCGTCGAGGTGGGCGAGCAGTTCGTCCGGGGCATAGTCCAGGTTGGCGAGCGTGCGTACCGCCGTGCGCAGGCGTCCCATGGTGGCCGCCGCGTTCATACCGTGTCCGACCACGTCGCCGACGACCAGGGCGACCCGGGCGCCGGACAGCGGGATCACGTCGAACCAGTCGCCGCCCACGCCGCTCGGGGCGTCGGCCGGGTGGTACCACGAGGCCACCTCCAGAGCGGATCCCCCCGTCAGTGCCTGCGGCAGCAGGGAACGCTGCATGGAACGGGCCGCGGTGCGCTCCCGCGTGAACCGGCGTGCGTTGTCGACGCACACCGCCGCGCGCGAGACGATCTCCTCGGCGAGACGCACGTCGTCGTCCTCGAAGGGACGGCGCCGGGACCGGGCGAAGGTGGCCACGCCCAGGGTGACGCCGCGCGCCCGTACCGGAACCACCATCAGCGAGCGGAAGTCGTACTTCAGGATGGATGTGCCGAGCGACGGGTCCTCGGTCACCCATGGGCTGGCGGCGCGGTCCAGCGTCCGTTCCAGCAAGGTCCTGCTCTCCAGCAGGGAACGGGTCACGGGTGAGGAGGGGGCCCGCCGGACCGCCTCCCCCACGGCGAGGCTGCCCTCCGGGCAGCCCTCGCGCACCGACGCCTGTCCCGCGCGACGGATCACGGGTGCCATGCCGACGGGTCCAGGGGCCGGTTCCTCGCCTCTCATGACGGAGTCCAGCAGGTCGACGGCGACGAATTCGGCGATGGACGGCACGGCCTCCTCGGCCAGTTCCTGTGCGGTCCGGGTGATGTCCAGTGTGCTGCCGATCCGGGCACCGGCGTCGTTCAGCAGGGCGAGGCGTTTCTGGGCACGCCAGCGTTCGGTGACGTCGATGACCATGTAGAGGATGCCCACGGTACGGCCGTGGCGGTCTTTCATTCCGAAGAAGGAGACCGAGTCCGCGCGGCCACGGTCGGGATCGCTCTCGACGCGGAACTCGGAGTCCATCACCGGATCCCCGGTCCGCAGGACCGTGCGCATCTGTTTCTCCAGGAGTTCGGCCTCCGCTCCTGGCAGCACGTCGCCCACCTGCTTCCCCAGCCGCTGTTCGAGGGGGATCAGGCGGTCCAGGGGTTCGTTCACCCAGACGTAGCGCAGATCCGTGTCCAGGACCGCCATGCCGACCGGTGCGTGGGTGAGGAACGGGGTGAGCACCAGCTGACTCACCCCTCCTCCCGGCATCCGCCAGAAGGCCCGCTTCGGCGGCCGGCCGACGTACCGACCGAAGAGGAGGGCGCCGGCCGTGGCCACCAGGACACCGGGAACCATCTCGTAGATGCCCGACTCGAACGGCCCGAGCAGCGGGTTGATGTCCTCCCACAGCAGCACCGTGAGCGCACCCGACACGATGCCCGCCATGGCCCCCGCCCAGGTCATCCGCGGCCAGTACAGCGACAGCAGCACGACCGGCCCGAAGGCGGCGCCGAAGCCCGCCCAGGCGTGCGCGACGATGCCCAGTACCCCGTCGCCCTTGAGCGCGATCACGAAGGCCACCACGATCACCACGACGACGGCACCGCGCCCGATCCGCACCAGCGACTTGTCCGAGGCGCGCCGGTTGAGGAACGCGTGGTAGAAATCCTCCGTCAGAGCGACCGACGACACCAGCAACTGGCTGTCCGCGGTCGAGATGATGGCGGCCAGCACGGCGATCAGCATCACCCCCGCGACCCAGGGGTTGAGCAGCGTCTGGCACAGGGAGATGTACACCGTCTCGGGGGCGGACAGCGGGGGGTCGACCTCCCCGATTCCCGCGAGGCCCACGAGCGTGGCGCCGACGAGCACGACGACGACCCACGCCGTTCCGATACGACGGGCCGCGGGGACGTCGCGGGTGCTCCGGATGCCCATGAAACGGGCCAGGATGTGCGGTTGGCCGAAGTATCCGAGGCCCCAGGCGAGCAACGAGATGATCGCAACGGCACTGAGCGACCCGTCGGCCGACCACTGGCCGGCCTGATAGTCGACCTGGGCGTCCAGGTCGTGCAGGCCCGGCTCCCTGCTGTTGAGGGCGTCGCCCAGAGAGCCGAAGCCCCCGAGAGCCGTGATGGCGGCCACGGGCACCACGATCAGGGCGGAGAACATGAGCAGGCCCTGCAGCACGTGCGTCAGGCTCACCGCCAGGAAGCCGCCCAGGCACGAGTAGATGACGATCACCAATGCGGTCAGAGTGACCCCGAGCCCGTAGCGGATGCCGAAGACGGTTTCGAACAGCAGCCCGCCCGCCACCAGACCACTGCCCACGTAGACGGTGAAGAACACCAGGGTGACCGCTGCCGAGACCATCCTGAGCATCCGGGTACGGTCCTCGAACCGCTCCTCCAGGTAGGCGGAGAGGCTTACGGCGTTCTCGGCGCGCTCGGTATAGGTGCGCAGCCTCGGCGCGACGAACAGCCAGTTCAGATAGGTGCCGATCGCCAGGCCGACCGCGATCCAGGCGTAACCGATGCCTGCCGCGTAGACGGCCCCGGGAAGCGCCAGGAACAGCCAGCCGGACATGTCGCTCGCCCCTGCGGACAGGGCGGCGACCAACGGACTGAGCCGGCGCCCGCCCAGGGCGAAGTCGGCGAAACTGCGAGTACGGGTGTAGGCCCAGACACCTGTTCCGATCATGGCGAGCGCGTACACGACGAACGTGGTGACGATCGGCGCACTCAAGTTGAACATATTGTCCTCGCCCGCGCGGTTCGCGATCCGGGGTGCGGATGCCGGCCCGCCCGACAACTTCACGCCCTGGCGACAAATGTACAGATTTCGGCCATCAATGAGCATTTGAGCGCACGGCGGTGCCCGACCGGACTTCTCGGCGTGATGGGAATCGGTGGGTGCCGTTCGCCCGAAAGGGACCGTGCCTCCTATCGGCATTTCTCCGCACGAACGGCGAACGGTTACGGTTCAGCCGACCACCGGGAAGCGGCCCACCCGGCACCTACGCGCCGGGAGCGGCCTGGCGGCGCAGGACGACGAGCTCCCGGTTCATCTCGGTCAGAAAGCGGACGACTACGGCCAGTTCCTCGTCGGTGAAGCGTTCGCGTGCGATCCCGGCGCAGCGGGCCAGGGGCCGGAAGTACTCCCCGGCGACGCTTCTGGCCGTCTCCGCGTAGTGCAGGTGCACCACGCGGCGGTCGTCGACAGCCCGGACACGGCGGACGTGACCCGCCTTCTCCAGCCGGTCGATGCACGCGGTCACCGCGCCGGAGGTGAGATTGAGCTGTTTGCGCAGTTGACCGGGCGTCATGGGCCCCTCGGCGGGGTCGGTGTCCAGGATCGCGATCAGGGCCTGCACATCGGTGAGATGCAGCCCCTGTGCGTGGGCGAACTCGTGAGCGATGCGGTTGAACTCGCCGTTCATCCCGCGCAACAGGACCACGAACGATTGCAACCCCGTCGAGTCGTCCTCGGGAGGAGATGACGCGCGGTCGTCTTTGCCGTCCATGTGTCCAGTATAGATTCTCTCAATCATCGAGATACTTGATGGCTGACTTGTTTCGACAGCTTGGGGATGCTCATGAGAACGACGCCGCCGTGGGCGCGATGGCTCGTACCGCTCGTCCTGCTGCTCGTCTGGCTGGGGGTGGGAGGCACGCTCGGGCCCTACGCCAGCAAGCTGGGCGAGGTGGCCACCAACGACCAGGCCGCGTTCCTGCCGCAGAGCGCCGAGTCCACGAAGGTGCTCACGGCGCGTGAGGCGTTCGACCAGTCCGAAACCCTGCCCGCCGTCGTGGTCTGGACGGCGGACGGCGGCCAGGTCTCCGAACGGCAGCAGGCCGCGGCCACCCGCGCGGTCGACGAACTCGCCGGACGGCCCGGGGTCGTCGGCCGCCCTTCGCCCGCCCTCCTTTCCCACGACAAGGAGGCGATGCAGGCCGTCGTCCAGCTCGAACCCGACCTGGGAGAGGCCCTGCCGGACGTCCTCGCCGAGGTTCGCCGGACGGCGCAGGGCGTGCCGGACGCCACGCCGCAGATCGCCGGCCCGGCGGCGAGCCGGAGCGAGCTTTCCGACGCGTTCGCGGGCGTGGACGGGCTCTTGCTGGGCGTGGCACTGGCAGCGGTGCTGCTGATCCTGCTGCTGGTCCAACGGAGCGTCCTGCTGCCGTTCCTGATCATCCTGGGCTCCGTCTTCGCCCTGGGCCTCGCGTGCGCCGTCGTCTACGCGCTGGCGGACCGGGACCTCGTACGGGTGGACGGCCAGGTGCAGGGCATCCTCTCCATCCTCGTGATCGGCGCCGCCACCGATTACGCGCTGCTGCTGTCCGCACGCTTCCGCGAGGAGTTCGCCGTGCGCGGCGACCGGGCCGCGGCCGCGGTGGCGGCGGTGCGCCGCTCGTTCGGTGCCATCACCGCCAGCGCGGCCACCGTGGCACTCGGCCTGCTGGCGTTGCTCGCCAGTGACCTCACCAACAACCGCGCCCTCGGGCCGGTCGGCGCCATCGGCATCGTGTGCGCCGTGCTGTCCACGCTCACCTTCCTTCCGGCCGTTCTCGCACTGCTGGGCCGCAGCGCCTACTGGCCGTCCCGGCCGAAGGCATCGGACGCGTCCGGCGAGGGGCACGGCGTGTGGCGCCGTGTCGCCGCGACGGTGGACGCCCGACCACGCCGGACATGGGTGGTGACCGCGCTCGCCCTGACTGTCTTCGCGGCCTTCTCCCCGTCACTGTCCGCCAAGGGCGTACCGCTGGACGAGATCTTCGTGAACGACGCCTCCTCGGTCGCCGCCCAGGAGACGCTCGGCGAACACTTCCCCGGTGGCTCCGGCAACCCCGCCGTCATCATCGCGGACGCCGACCGTGCCGCTCAGGTGACGGCCGCGGCGAGGAGCACCGACGGCGTGGCGTCGGCAGGGCCGGTGTCCGCTTCGGGCCGTCCGACTGCCGACGAGCCGCTCGTCGTCGACGGCCGCGTCCGTATCGACGCCACGCTGGAGGCCGCGGCCGACAGCGACGCCGCCAAGGAGACGATCCAGCGGCTGCGCGAGGACGTACACGCGGTTTCCGGTGCCGAGGCGCTGGTCGGCGGGTACAGCGCGCAACAGTTCGACACCCAGCGGACCGCCGCCGCCGACCGAACCGTCATCGTGCCCCTGGTCCTCGCCATCATCCTGCTGATCCTGGTGCTGCTGCTGCGCTCACTGCTCGTTCCGGTGCTGCTGGTGGCGACCGTCGCGGTCAACTTCCTGGCGACGCTCGGGGTCTCGGCGCTCGTCTTCGAGCAGCTGCTCGGATTCAGCGGCACCGACGCCTCCGTGCCGCTGTACGGGTTCGTGTTCCTGGTGGCGCTCGGGGTCGACTACAACATCTTCCTGATGTCCCGGGTACGGGAGGAAGCGCTCGCGCACGGCACCCGGCAGGGGGTACTGCGCGGGTTGTCGACGACCGGAGGAGTGATCACCTCGGCCGGTGTCGTACTCGCCGCGACGTTCTCCGCCCTGATGGTGATCCCGCTCGCCTTCCTGGTCCAGATCGCGTTCATCGTGGCCTTCGGCGTCCTGCTCGACACTCTCGTGGTCCGCTCACTCCTGGTGCCCGCGCTGGTGATCGACATCGGTCCCCGCGCGTGGTGGCCCAGCGCCCTGGCCCGCAACGGCGGCACCGGATCCGCGAGCGGACCGTGACCACCCGGCGGGAGGGGGCCGACGCGCCGGGGCCGTCTTCCGTTCCTGCGGTGGGCGGACGGACACGGCGCCGGCGGCCGGGCGGACCACCGCCGGCTCCCGCCCTGCGCGCGAGTGGGCGGGCGGTCACGGACACCTTCGTGCATCCGTCCGTGCCTTCTCGTACGAAAGGTTGTGTGGGCGGTCGGCGCCCGGCCTCTGCGACAGGAGAGCACGTGCACGGCGTGGCGATGGACGGGGCCCGTACGGCGGGCGGGCCGGGACGCCGCGCCGTCCCGTGCGCCCGGGCCGTCCCGTGGGCCCTGGCGGATGCGGCGACCGGCCGCAGCGCCGCGACGTCCCCGGCCGTTGCGGACATGATCGGTGCCACGGGGCACCATCGTCGGCGCGAGCCAGGAGGAGACACGTGGGCACGGACGGACAGCGGCACACGGAGCGGCTGCACTGTCTGGTCACCGGAGCGTCCGGATACATCGGCGGGCGTCTGGTACCGGAACTGCTGGGGGTGGGCCACCGGGTACGGTGCCTGGCCCGCTCCCCCGGCAAACTCCGCGACCATCCCTGGGCCGCAGACGTCGAGACGGTTCAGGGGGACGTCACGGACGCCGATTCGGTCTGCGCGGCCATGCGCGGGATCGACGTCGCGTACTACCTCGTGCACGCCCTCGCAAGCGGCTCCGGGTTCGAGGAGACCGACCGGCAAGCGGCCCGGCTCTTCACCGAACAGGCGCATGCCGCAGGGGTACGGCGGATCGTCTACCTCGGCGGGCTCACGCCCCGGGGCGTCCCGGAAGCGCAGCTGTCCCCGCACCTGCGGTCCCGCACCGAGGTCGGGCGGATCTTCCTGGACGGGCCGGTGCCGGCCACCGTGCTGCGCGCCGCGGTGGTCATCGGCTCGGGGTCGGCGTCGTTCGAGATGCTGCGCTATCTGACCGAGCGCCTGCCGGTCATGGTCACGCCCAGGTGGGTGCACACCCGCACGCAGCCCATCGGGGTACGGGACGTGCTGCGCTATCTCGTCGGCTCGGCCACCATGCCGGCCGATGTCGACCGGGCGTTCGACATCGGCGGCCCGGACGTCCTGACCTACCGGGACATGATGCGCCGGTACGCCGTCGTCGCCGGACTGCGGCGGCGGGTCATCGTGCCGGTACCGGTTCTCACCCCGGGACTGTCCAGTCACTGGGTCGGCCTGGTCACCCCGGTGCCCGCCAACCTGGCCCGGCCCCTGACGGAGTCGCTGCGTCACGAGGTCGTCTGCCACGAGCACGACATCGCCCGGTACGTACCCGACACCCCGGGCAGGCCGCTGCCGTTCGACGAGGCGCTGACCCTGGCGCTGCGCAGGGTACGGGAGGCGCAGGTCGCCACCCGCTGGTCGTCCGCCGCCGCACCAGGGGCGCCCAGCGATCCGCTGCCCACCGACCCGGACTGGGCCGGCGGCAGCCTCTACCAGGACAAGAGGCAGTTGTCGGTCGACGCGTCCAGGGAGTCCCTGTGGCGAGTGATCGAGGGAATCGGCGGCGACACCGGCTGGTACTCGTTCCCCCTGGCCTGGGCGGTCCGGGGCCGGCTGGACCGGTTCGTCGGCGGTGTCGGCCTGCGCCGCGGACGACGTGACGCCGAGCACCTGCGGGTCGGTGACTCGCTGGACTTCTGGCGGGTCGAGGAGATCGAGCCCGGACGGCTGCTGCGTTTGCGTGCGGAGATGCGGCTGCCGGGTCTGGCATGGCTCGAGATGTGCTCCGAGACGGACGAGGAGGGCCGCACCCGTTATCGGCAGCGCGCCCTGTTCCACCCCCGGGGCCTGCTGGGCCACGCCTACTGGTGGTCCGTCTCCCCGTTCCACGCCGTCGTCTTCGGCGGCATGGCCCGCAACATCACCCAGGCCGCCGCCAAGGGCATGAGAGCGCGTGGGACCCCGGCGCAGGCCGGCCGCGCCCGGCGGCCCCGCCGCGCGCGAAGAGTCCGTCATTAGCGCAACAGCACCGCAGCACCCCACCGGGAGTCATGCCATGACCGTCGCGGTCGTCCTGTTCACCTCGGACCTGCGTCTGCACGATCATCCGCCGCTGCGCGCCGCCCTCGCGGCGGGCGACGAGGTGGTACCGCTGTTCGTCCGCGACCCCGGTGTCCGGGCGGCGGGCTTCGACGCACCCAACCGGCGTGCCTTCCTCGCGGACTGCTGACCGATCTCGACGGCTCCCTGCGCCGGCGCGGTGGCCGGCTCGTGGTGCGCTCGGGGCCGGTCGTCCGTGAGGTCGGCGCGGTCGTCGCCGAGTGCGGCGCCGCGGCGGTGCACATGGCCGCGGGCGTCACCCGGTACGCACACCGGCGGGAGGAGCTGCTGCGCCAGGCCCTCGGCGAACGCGGCGTGGCGCTGCGCGTGCACGACGCGGTGATCACCGCCGTCGCGCCGGGCACCGTGACGCCCGCCGGCAGCGACCACTACGCCGTGTTCACCCCCTACTTCCGCCGCTGGTCGCGCGAGCGGCTGCGGGAGACCTGTCCGGCGCGCGCATTGTGCGCGTCCCCGACACGGTGCGCGGCGAGCCGCTCCCTCTCCCGGCGAGCCGTCCGGAGTCTCGCCGGGCCTTCCCTCAGGAGGCGAGACGGCGGGCCGTGAACGGTTCTCGCGGTGGGTCCGGTCGGGGTTGTCCAGGTACGACGAGCAGCACGACGACCTGGCGGCTGACGCGACCTCACGGGTGTCGCCCTATCTGCATTTCGGCGCCCTCTCGCCGGTGGAACTCGCCCGGCAGGCCCGCGCGCAGGGGGGACCCGGGGTGGAGGCGTCCGTCCGCCGGCTGTGCTGGCGCGACTTCCACCATCAGGTCCTGGCGGCCAGGCCCGAATCGTCCGTCCGGGACTACCGCACCCGGCACGACCGGTGGCGGACCGAGGACGAGGCGGCCGAGGACATCGCCGCCTGGCGAGAGGGCCGTACGGGCTATCCGGTCGTCGATGCTGCGATGCGCCAACTGCGCCACGAGGGCTGGATGCACAACCGGGGGCGCCTGCTGGTGGCCGGCTTCCTGACCAGGACCCTGTACGTGGACTGGCGGATCGGAGCCCGGCACTTCCCGGACCTGCTCGTGGACGGCGACATCGTCAACAACCAGCTCAACTGGCAGTGGGCCGCCGGAACCGGCACCGACACCCGCCCCCACCGCGTCCTCAACCCCGTGCTCCAGGGCAGGCGCTACGACCCGAGCGGCGCCTACGTACGCCGCTGGGTGCCCGAGCTTCAGGACATGGACGACCGGGCCGTGCACGAGCCCTGGCGGCTCCCGGAGGACCGACGCGCGGGGCTCCGCCATCCCGCCCCGTTGATCGGCCTAGCCGACGGGGCGGCACGCTTCCGGCACGCCCGCGGCCGCGTCTGGGGAGCCACGCGCCGTACGCAGGCGTCGGCGTACCTGCCCCCGTTGCGGTCCCCCTGGCTCTCCAGGCGCCGCCCCCTGCCCGCGGTGCTCCTGGAGCTTCGCCGACCGGCATCGCGTCGGCCCGGAGACCGCCGGGCTGAGCCATCGCCAGGAGACCTGCGCCGCTGGGCCGGTGGAGTGAGCGGTTCCCCGGACAGGCCCCCGACGGGGCGGCAAATCGGCGCATCCGCACCCCGGTGGGGTACAGAAGCACAGGTGTACAGGTGACCGATGGTGAAGAGGGGCCGAGCATGCTTGGACTGCGGCCGACCGTGGCGGAACCGGCGGGACTCGTCGACGAGCCGCTCACGGCCCTCGACGCCTGCAGGGCCGTCGAGACGGTCCTGGGACACGTCCTCGACGCGGGTCTGGACCGGGCCCGCGGCGTGGACCCCGTGTTCGCCCTGGACGTCGCCGGCCGCGTCGCAGCGTTCGTCCGGCGCGGTGGGAAGCGGCTGCGTTCCGCGTTCGCGTGGTGCGGATGGCGGGCCGTGGGTGGCTCGGGCGACGCCACGGCGGTCGTGCACACGGGAGCGGCCCTCGAACTCCTCCAGGCATGCGCCCTCATACACGACGATGTGATGGACGGATCGCTGCTGCGCCGGGGAGCACCGGCGATGCACGTCGACCTCGCCCGCATGCACTGGGCAGCACGGATGACCGGCTCGGCGGAGTCGTTCGGGACCTCCGCCGCCGTGCTCGCCGGCGACCTGGCGCTGGCCTGGGCGGACGATCTGCTGACGGAGACGGCACTCGGTTCGCCGCACGGCCCGCGGCTCTACCGCGAGTGGCAGGCGATGCGCGGGGAAATGGTCGCCGGGCAGTACCGCGACCTCCACGCGCAGGCAAGCGGCTCGTCCGGCGTCGACGAGGCGCTGACCATCGCCACCCTCAAGAGCGCCCTGTACACCGTCGAGCGGCCCTTGGCGCTGGGCGCGTCGCTGGCCGCCGCCGGCCCGTCCCTGGACGCGTTGCGTGCCGCCGGCCGGTGCGCGGGGTTGGCCTTCCAGCTCCGCGACGACCTCCTCGGCGCCTTCGGTGACCCGGCGTCGACGGGCAAGCCGGTAGGCGACGACCTGGGGTCACGCAAGCTCACCTACCTCCTCGCCGTCGCCCTCGAACTCGCCGACGCCTCCGGGGACAAGGAGGCCGCAGCCGTACTCGCCCCGTCAGCGGGCCCCCGGCCGGAGCACACCGTCGAGCACATGCGAAGGGCGTTGGAGCGGACCGGCTCCCGGGCCGTGGTGGAGTCGAAGATCGTGGAGTTGGCGACCACGAGCCTCGGGCACTTCGAGGCCACCGGCGCCGAGCCCGCCGTCCGACGGGAGTTCGCCGCGCTGGTCGAACGGGCATCGTGCGTCACCCCGCTCCGCACCCAGGGGGACATGTGAGGACGGTGACGGGACCGACCGACCACGTCGTCGTGGTGGGTGCCGGACTGTCCGGCCTGGCCTGTGCCCTCCACCTGCTGGGCGCCGGCCGCCGGGTCACGGTCGTCGAACGGGACGCCGGTCCGGGCGGCCGGGCCGGCCGCGTACGGCTCGGCGGATACCAGGTGGACACCGGTCCCACGGTGCTGACCATGCCGCACCTGGCCGACGAGGCCTTCGCGGCCGTCGGCGACAGCCTCGACCACCATGTCGAACTGGTGGCCCTGCACCCTGCCTATCGGGCGGCCTTCGCGGACGGGACCTCGCTCGACGTACACACCGGCGGCGAGGCGATGGAGGCGGAAGTGCGGCGTTTCGCCGGACCGACGGAGGCGGCGGGCTACCGCAGGCTGCGGGACTGGCTTCAGCGGCTGTACCGGGCGCAGATACGACGCTTCATCGACACCAACTTCGACTCGCCCCTCCCACTCCTGCACCCGGATCTGGCACGTCTGGCGGCGCTCGGCGGCTTCGGGCGGCTGGACCACCAAATCGGCCGCTTCCTCTCCGACGCCCGGCTGCGCCGTGTCTTCTCCTTCCAGGCCCTGTACGCCGGGGTGGCCCCCGCCCGAGCCCTCGCGGCCTACGCGGTGATCGCCTACATGGACACCGTGGCCGGCGTCTGGTTCCCCAAGGGCGGCATGCACGCGCTCCCCCGCGCCATGGCCGCGGCGGCTGCCGACGCCGGTGCCCACCTGCGATGGTCGGCCGAGGTGAGCACGCTGGAACGCTCGGCGGACCGGGTGAGGGCCGTACACCTGGCCTCAGGTGAGCGGATCCCTTGTGACGCGGTGGTGCTGAGCTGCGAACTGTCGGCCGCTCACCGGCTCCTGGGGCGAGCTCCCCGACGCCCGGTCCGGCTGCGGCACGCACCCTCGGCAGTGATCCTGCACGCCGGGACGGACCGCACCTGGCCCGGCCTCGCCCATCACACGCTCTCCTTCGGGGCGGCATGGGAGCGCACGTTCGACGAACTGACCCGCTCGGGAGCGCTGATGAGCGACCCGTCCCTGCTGATCACCCGCCCGACGGCACACGATGCCACCCTCGCGCCGCCGGGCCGCCACCTCCACTACGTCCTGGCCCCCTGTCCGAACACCACCGTCGGCCCCGCCGCCGCAACCTGGCGGGACCTGGGCCCGCGCTACCGCGACAGCCTGGTCGACGAGTTGGAGCGCCGGGGCCTGGACGGGTTCGCGGGCAGCATCGAGGAGGAGCTCCTGGTGACCCCGCTGGACTGGACGGCACAGGGCCATGCGGCGGGCAGCCCCTTCTCGGTCTCCCACACGTTCGCCCAGACCGGGCCCTTCCGCCCGCGCAACCTGGTACGCGGACTGGACAACGTGGTGCTGGCCGGCTGCGGGACCACCCCCGGCGTCGGCGTCCCGACGGTGCTCATCAGCGGCAAACTCGCCGCCGCCCGCGTCACCGGCTCCTCGGAGCGCCACCCCGCTCGAACCCGGCCGGCCCCGGCCGCCGCCCCGCCCACCCCAACCGCGGCAGGTGCCGATGACCCGTCGTGAACTGGACGCCGCCGGGATCACCGATCCGTCCCTGCGCGCCGCATACAGCCGATGCCGGGGGCTCAACGCCCGTCACGGCCGGACCTACTTCCTGGCCACCCGTCTGCTGCCCCTGGAACGCCGCTCGGCCGTGCACGCGCTGTACGGCTTCGCCCGCTGGGCGGACGACATCGTGGACGCTCTCGACCGGCGCCGGGCACCCGAGGAGCGTGACCGGCTGCTGCACTGTCTGGAGAGCGACCTCGCGCACGGGCTGCGTACCGGCCGCGGGGACGAACCCGTGGTCCGGGCCGTGGCGGACACGGCCGACCGGTACGACATCGAGCCCACGCTGTTCGCCGACTTCCTGGCCTCGATGCGCGCCGACCTGACCGTCACGGACTATCCGACCTACGCCGACCTGCAGAGCTACATGCACGGCTCGGCCGCGGTGATCGGCCTGCAGATGCTGCCGGTGCTCGGTACGGTCGTTCCCCGCGACGAGGCGGCGCCGCATGCGGCGGCCCTCGGGGTGGCCTTCCAGCTCACCAACTTCCTGCGGGACGTGGGCGAGGACCTGGACCGCGGCCGTGTCTACCTGCCCGCGGACCTGCTCGCCGCCCACGGTGTGGACAGGCCGCTGCTGGAGTGGAGCCGCCGCACGGGCCGCCGCGACCCGCGGATCCGCGCGGCGCTCGTCGCCGCGGAGGCCATGACCAGGGACGTGTACCGGGCGGCGGAACCCGGCATCGCCATGCTCGACCCGCGGGTGCGCCCCTGTATCCACACCGCGTTCACCCTGTACGGCGGCATTCTCGACGCGATCGCGGGCCATGACTACACCGTGCTGCATCACCGTGCGGTGGTCTCGCGCGGCCGGCGTGCGGCCACCGCCGCGGCCGGTGCCGTACACGTGCTCGGCGCCCGGTGGCGCGCCCGTGCCCCGCGTCCGGCGCCCGTGGCAAGCGGCACGGCACGGCACTCGAGTGGGAGGGACACGGGCAGTGAGTGACCGAGCGGACAGGACTCGCTGGACATCGCCGCTGCGGCGGCGCCGTGGCCCGGAATGGGCGGCGCAGTCGCCGACCTGGCGGGAGGCGCGGCCGGCGCTGATCTCCGACGCGCTCAAACGGGCGTGTGCACGTCGCTCCGGCAACTGGTTCGTCGTCGGTGCCTCCCGGGACGTGCGCGCCGGCGGGCGCCCGTGCGGCAGGACGGTGGGCGGCGTCGAGGTCGTGCTGTGGCGCTCGGACACGGGTGAACTGCGCGCGGGTCCGGGCGCCTGCCCACATCTGGGTGCCCCTCTGCGCGACAGCCGCGTGGTGTGCGGCAGGCTGGTGTGCCACTGGCACGGACTGGCCCTGGACGGTTCTCCGTTCGCCGGCTGGACGCCGTACCCCGTGCACGACGACGGGGTGCTGGTGTGGGTACGGCTGGACACGGTGGGCGGCGAGGAGCCTTCGCAGCGCCCCGTCGTGCCGGTGCGGCCCACGACAGGCAGCCGGGTGGACGCCGTGTTCACGACGGTGGGGCGGTGTGAACCGCAGGACGTGGTGGCCAACCGGCTGGACCCCTGGCACGGCTCCTGGTTCCATCCGCAGTCCTTCGTCGACCTGACGGTGGTGCGTGAGCCGCAGGGTGACGATGACGACGCTTTTGTCGTCGACGTCTCCTTCCTGGTGGCGGGGCGTCTGGTGGTCCCGGTCCGCGCCGAGTTCACCGCGCCGGAGCCGCGCACGGTGGTCATGCGCATCACTCAGGGCGAGGGAGCCACGTCCGTGGTGGAGACCCATGCCACGCCGCTGACCGGTGCGGCCGACGAGCGGCCACGGACCGCCGTGGTCGAGGCGGTCGTCGCCACCTCGGACCGGCGCGGCTTCGCGCTGGCCCGGGCAGCAGCCCCCGCGCTGCGCCCGTTGATGCGCTGTACGGCCGGGCGCCTGTGGCGCGACGACCTGGCCTACGCCGAACGACGCTGGGCGCTGCGCAGCACCGGACGGTTCCCGGGCTGACGGCGCCGGGCGGACGAGGCCGGGTCGTGGTCGTCCGGGCCGGGACGCTCGGCGGCCGGGGGCGCCGGGGAGCACCGGCTAGGCGCGCGCACGGCGTGCCACGAGTGCGCCGAGTGCCCGCAGCGCCGGGGAACGGCCCGCCCGGGGAACCGTCCACAGCACCTGGCCCCGGATGCCCCAGGCGGCGAGCAGGGCCCCCGCCGCCAGGAAGCCGGTGGTGGCGGCGCGTTCCATGAGCGCGACCGGAAGATCGCAGCGGATCGCGTCACCGGCAAGCGTCAGCCATGGGTGGGGCGTCCGCACGGTTGGTCGCCGGTGGTGGGAGCCGACGGCGAAGAGCGGGCAGTCCGAGCGCCACTCGTGCCGGACGTCGACGATGCGCGCCTGACGCGTCTCCGGGTACACCTGCTGCAGTTGCTCGACGAGCCTGTTCTGCACCTTCTCCGATTCCGCGTCGGCGGCGACGGCGTAGGCGTGCAGTTCCACCACCGAGCCACGGTTCCGGGCGGCCCAGCGCGCGGCCTCGCCCTCGTACCGTTCCAGGACGCTGATGTTGTCCAGGCCGCCGTACCCGCTGGTGCCGAGGAATCCCGCACGAGTGGCGCACACCGGCCGATCGAGCCAGAGCCGGGAGACGAGGAACGGCGGGGCGGTGCGCACCGCGGCGACGTCGTCGCGCCAGGCGGCGGTGCCCAGGCCGGGTGACGCGGCGACGAGCCGGCGCAGTCCCTCGGTGTCGAGGGCGAGCACCACCGCTTCGTGACGGTCCACGCCGGTGTCGGTCCGCACCTCGGCTCCCCCGGCGTCGCGCGGATGGACGCCGTGCACGGGTGAGCCGGTGCGCACGGCCGTCCCGAGGCGCTGGAGGTAGTCGCCGAGCGGCTCCCAGAGCGCCTGCGGGAAGGGGTCGTTCGGCACGTCGAAGAGCAGGCCCTCCGCCGAGCCGAGGAAGTAGATGTGGAACATCAGCAGCAGTTCAGCGGCGGACAGTTCACGCGGATCGGCGAAGAAACTTCGGGAGAACACCTCGAACGCGAGGTGGTGGGCGGCCTCGGGGAAGCGGACCGCCTCCAGGAACGAAGTCGCGGTGATGCCGTCGAAGCGTTCGTAGACCTCGGGCACGCGGACGTCGAGGAGCGGCAGTGCCGCCCGGGCGTCCATGGTGGCGAGGTCCCGCCAGCCGAAGGTGGGGCTCAGGGCGACGAATCCGAGCGCGCTGAACGGCGGGGTCCGCGGGACGCGGGCGAAGCTGTCGGTCAGCCCGCCGCTGTGCCGCAGAGGGTAGTCGGGCAGTGGGGTGAGCCGCGTGAGGGCGGGGTCGGTGCGTCGCAGCAGGCCGCGCAGGTTGTAGTACTGCCGGAAGAAGGCGTGGAAGCCGCGGCTCATGGTCGCCACGGAGCCGTCGGCCAGGCGGGTCCGGCGGCCGGCGAGACGGCCGCCGAGTGATTCCTCCTGTTCGTAGAGGGTCACGCGGGCGCCGCGTTCGGCCAGCAGAGTGGCCGCGGCGAGACCGGCGATTCCACCGCCGACGACGGCGACGGACGGCGCGTCCCCGTACTCGAACCGGTTCCGGCCGGGTGCGGGCATCAGTACCTCGGCCTTGCGGTCGCGGCCCCGTCGGGCGGTACCGCTCGGGCGGGCGCTCATCGGGCGCACCCGGCTGCGTCGGCGCAGGCGTTGCGGGCGAGGAAGGTGTGCACGATGCCGGTCTGCCACCCGGCGACGGGCACGGCGCGCACACCGGTGAAGCCGGCCCGCGTGAGTCGGTCGGTGAAGGCGGGTGCGGTGTCGAAGTCGAGGACGCTGTGCCACAGGTGGCGGTACAGGCCGCGGTCGCCGCTGAGCGTGCCCGCCGGGATGACGACTCCTTGGCACACTGCCGTCCACAGGGCGCGATGCACGGGCGAGCCGCTGAGACAGTACTCGTGGACGGCGAGGCGTCCGCCCGGTCGCAGCTGGGTCCGGACCGCCGCGAGGACCCGGTCCGGGTCGGTGACGTTGCGGAAGAGGTAGGCGGCGAACACCGCGTCGAAGGGGCCCTCCCCGGCCGTCGCCACTGCCTCGGCGGTCAGGTGCAGGAAGCGCACGCCGGCGGGCCACGGTTTGTCCAGTGCGCGCCGAAGCATGCCCGACGAGGCGTCGACCGCCGTGATCCGGGCGCGGGGCGCGGCTCGCAGCAGGGCCCGGGTGGAGGTGCCCGTGCCGCAGCCGAGATCGAGTACGTGGAGCCCGGCTCCCTCGCCGGGCAGCCGCAGGCGGCGCGCCGAGCGGAGCAGGTCGGTGCGGTAGCCGGGGTTGAGGGCCGTGAGGCGGTCGTAGGTGTGCGACGCGTGGTCGAAGGCGCGTGCCAGATCGTGGTCGCGCAGCAGTGTCATCGGGTGCTCTCTCCGATTCGTGGGGCGGTACGGGACCTGCGGGGCAGGAAGGGGAGTTCGACGGCGGTCCGGAGCATCGGGCCGACGGGGGTGCGCAGTCCGATGCCCCACTCCTCCCACGGTGAGGTGGCACCGTCGAGGAAACGCAGCAGGCGCTCCGCGGGAGTACGGCGGAACAGGTCGGTGAAGAACGCGGGGCCGTCGATCCGCCCGGTGTCCAGGGCCCGCAGCAGCACCGCGTCCATTGCGAGCGCCCGCCGCCCGTGGGGTGGTGGCACGGTCCCGCGCCCGTCGCGCAGGGCAGCGGCGATGGCCTTGCTCTGCCGCTGCACCGCGGCGAAGGTGTAGCCGGTGGCCGGACGGGTGGCACCGCCCGCGGTCCCGATACGGAAGACGGCTGCCCCGAGCCGCCGGGGGAAGCGCGCGTCGGTCATGGGGATGACGCCCTGCTCCGCCGCCTCCACGGTGAACGCGCCGAGGTCAAGGATGTCGCGGCTGTAGTGGCCGAGTGCCGACTCGTAGGCCGCTGTGGTCAGCGCCGTCCGGGAGAACTCGGTGTACTCGACGAGCGCCCGGTCCGGCGCCAGCGGAAGGACGTATCCGAACGCGAGTCCGTGGCGCGGCTGCGGTACCCGGAAGTCCATCAGATCGGCGACCGCGGGATCGAACCGGCCCGCGGCCGTGCGTACGAACCAGCCGCGGAAGTGCTGCAGCAGCTGCGTACGGGCCGGAGGCAGGGCGGGCAGGGGGCGGGAGTCGAACACGTGGCGGGCACGCAGCGTCAGCGTCCGGCCGTCGGGTTCCGTGCAAAGGACTTCCGCCCCGCCGGACACGTTGCGCACCGCCTCCGCCGTGGCGCGCAGGACGTGCCCACCGGGGGAACGGGCCAGCCGGGAGTGCACCAGCCGTTCGAACGGTGCGGAGCGCAGCATGCGGTAGAGGAGCGGGGCGGGGTCGACGGTGAACTCGCCGCCGTCGGCGCCGTGGATGCGCAGCCGGGACCAGGAGGCGGTGACCGCTTCGTCGAAGTCTCCGGTGCCGTGGTCCCAGTAGCACCAGGTCCGCTCGGGCGGGCGCAGCGGGCCGTCCGGCGGTTCGACGACGGTCACGGTGGCGGCGCCTGTCTCCGTCAGCCGGTGCGCGAGGCTGAGGCCGGCCGCGCCGCCGCCGACGACGACCACCTCGGAGGTACGGGCGGAGGGTGCGGGACCTCGGCTCACCGGGCCCGCCGTTCGACGACGGGCGTTCCGTTGGGGGCGGTGCGCAGGACCTCGGCGTCCGTCGCCGGCGCATCGGCGTCCGTCGCCGGCGCATCGGCGACGGTTGCGGCCACCTGGCGCGGGTCGCCTCCCGGAAGCAGTGGCAGGGCCGTGCCGACCATGGGCCGATCGGCGGAACAGGTGTTCAGGTGCCCGGGCCGGACGTCCGGCACCCCGACGCCGTCGCCCCGCGCCTCGCGGCGCACGGCGTGGAGCCCGGCACTCGGCGCAGCCCTGGAGGGCGCCTGGGCGGCCCGGGGCAGGCGACGCGAATCGCGTCCGGCGAGGGCCGTGCGTGCACCCCGGCCGGCCACCTCGGCGGTGCGCTCACCGCCGAGGACGCCGGTGGCACCGGCCACCGGAACACGCGCACCGTAGATGTTCACGCCTCACTCCCGGCCAAAGGGTCGACACGTCTCTTCCGTCAGCGCCTCTTCGGGCGCCGGCCGGTCGTGGATGCGGCCGATCGAGGTCGGCCCGACGTCACCCACGCGCCAGGAACCGACTCCGGCGTGCGTACCCGACACCGGCGCGCCGTGCACCGATCCGGTCGCCCGGTGATCCGCGCACAGGTACCGGCACTCACCGAGTGTCGAGGCCGAGGGTGCGGACATCCGCCCAGCGGATCACGTCGGGCCGGCCGATGCCAGGCGCCACAGCGGCCGAGTGCGGCACGGGCGACGTCCCGTCACCCCGACGCGACCGACTCCACGACCGCGACGGCCCCCGACGGACGCGGCAGGCCGGCCACCGCCTGCCCGGCCCAGCCGGGTCCGAGCGTCAGGACGACCGGCTTCCGGCGGGCACCGCGCACCCCCACTCCATCGCGGCCACGTGCTGTGCCAGTGGCCGGCTGGCGGTGGTACGGGACTGCGCCCACGACCCCACCGCGGCCGGCCCGGTCCTGTGCACCGCCGCGACGAGCGACTCGACGGGCAGCGCGCCACCGAACGTGCGCACCGGGATCCCACGTTCGGCCAGTGCGGCGGCGAGCACTTCCAACGGCAGCGTCTCACCCCACAGATCGAATTGGGTTAGGCTTACCTAATCATCGCGACTTCAAGGGGATGCCGTGGGACACGGCTGGCAGGGTGCGGTCCTCAAGCTCATGCGAGGCAAGGACTTCACACTCACCGTCAGATCGAACGAACGACTCTCCGACAGACTCCACCGACTCTCCTTCTCCGACGGCGGGATGCTGCGGGCGACCGGGGTTCACCCGACGATGTGGGTGCGTCTCTGGTTCGACAACGGCGGCCGACCCCACCAGCGCGCCTACACCCTTGTGGATCCCGACCCCGCCGAGGGGACGTTCAGCATGGACTTCGCGCTGCACTCCGGCCGCGCCAGCGACTGGGCCCGCGCAGCACATCCCGGCGCCACCATCGAGGCGACGGTGCAGGGTTCGGAGTTCGCCCCGCCGGATCCCCCGCCTTCCCGGCTTCTCGTCGTCGGCGACGCCGCATCCCGGCCGGCGATCGACTCACTGCTCGGCTCGATGCCACTCACGCCGGCCACGGTCTGGTACGAGACGTCGCACGTCTGCGACAGCGACCACGCTCCGCGGGTCGGCACCGCGTCCCGCGAGGTCGTCCATGTGCCACGCCGAGACAAGGGCGCCCACCTGATCGAGACGGTCCGTGCCGCCCTCCCGGAACGCGTGGACGATGCCTCCTATCTCTGGATCGCCTGCGACACGGCGACCACCCGGGCCCTCGCCTCCTTCGCGCGCAAACAACTCGGCGTACCGACGGAGCGGCTGCACGCTCTCGGTTACTGGCGGGCGACCTGACCGAAACAGGGTTAGGTTAGGCTTAGCTAAGTGCCATGGTGTGGCGCGTGGGATTCTCCCGGGGAGGGACGGTCATGGCCTTGCCGACCATCGAGTCGTATCCGATGCCCGAACGCTCGGCACTCCCCGCATCGTGCGCGTCATGGACCGTCGATCCGGATCGGTGCGCGCTCCTTGTGCACGACATGCAGAACCATTTCGTACGGGCCTTCCCTCCCGGCCTCCCGCCCGTCGTGGAACTGGTCCGCAACATCGCTGCTCTGCGCGAACTCGCCGGGGCACTCGGCATACCGGTGTTCTTCAGCGCCGAGCCCGCCGCCCAGCAGCCCGGCCAGCGGGGGCTCGTCGCCGACGTCTGGGGGCCCGGCATCGGGGACGAGGCCGACGCAGCCGCCATCGTCGGCCCTCTGCTTCCCCGCCCGGGCGAGCACGTGCTGGCGAACGTGCGCCACAACGCCTTCCTCCGGAGCCATCTCGGCAGGCTGCTGCGTCAGGAGAACCGGGATCAACTGATCATCTGCGGGGTGCACGCGCACCTCGGCGTCCTTCTGACCGCCGCGGACGCCTTCATGAACGACATTCAGCCGTTCGTCGTGGCGGACGCCGTGGCCGACTTCTCCGCCGAGGAGCACGCCACGGCACTGCGCTGGGCGGCACGCAGCGGCGTGGTCCGCACGACCGACGCGCTGCTGCACGACCTGCTGCTGCACAGGGTGCCGAAAGACGCGTGACGCCCCTGCCGAACCCTTCGAGCACCGAAACATCCCCAAGTATCAAGAAGAGACGGAACGAAGATGACCGTACGGGTCGCTGTGGCCGGTGCCAGTGGCTACGCGGGGGGCGAACTCCTGCGCCTCCTGTCTTCCCATCCGGAGGTGGAGATCGGCGCCGTGACGGCCCACAGCAGCGCGGGGCACCGGCTCGGTGAGCTGCAACCGCACCTGCCGGCGCTCGCGGACCGGATGCTGGAGTCCACCTCGGCCGACGTGCTGCGCGGACACGACGTGGTGTTCCTCGCCCTGCCCCACGGCGAGTCGGCGCCGCTCGCGCGCGGTCTGGAGGAGGACTCGCTCGTCCTGGACTGCGGCGCGGACTTTCGGCTGCGCGACGCCGCCGCATGGACGCGCTTCTACGGCTCGCCGCACGCCGGGACATGGCTGTACGGGCTGCCGGAACTACCCGGCGCGCGAGCCGAGTTGCCGGGTGCCCGCCGGATCGCCGTGCCCGGCTGTTACCCGACGGCGGTCACCCTGGCCCTGATGCCCGCCTACGCCGCCCGCCTGGTCGAGCCGGAAGCCGTGATCGTCGCGGCCGGCGGCACGTCCGGGGCCGGCCGCGCGGTGAAGCCGCAGTCGCTCGCTTCCGAGGTGATGGGTTCCATGAGCCCGTACGGCGTCGGCGGAGGCCACCGGCACACGCCCGAACTGACGCAGAACCTGTCGCGGTTGGCGGGCGAGCGGGTCACCGTGTCGTTCACGCCGACCCTGGCGCCCATGTCCCGCGGCATCCTCGCCACCTGTTCGGCCCGGCTGCGTCCCGCGGTCTCCGGCAAGGACGCTCCCGACCGGGTACGCGCCGCGTTCGAGGAGGCGTACGCGGACGAACCGTTCGTCCGGCTGCTACCGGTCGGCCGATGGCCGTCCACCGGCTCGGTCGTCGGCTCCAACACCGCCCTGGTACAGGTGGCCGTGGACCAGGACGCCGGCCGTCTCGTCTGTGTGAGCGCCATCGACAACCTGGTGAAGGGCACCGCCGGTGGCGCGGTGCAGTGCATGAACGTCGCTCTCGGCCTGCCTGAGCCCCTGGGCCTGCCCACGAATGGAGTGGCTCCGTGACCGTGACCGCTGCCCAGGGGTTCCTTGCGAGCGGTGTCGCCGCCGGCATCAAGGAATCCGGCGAGGCCGAGTTCGCTGACGCCGCCCCCGCCGTGTGCCTCGACCTGGACGTGGCCATCAACGACGTCCGGGGCTGCCGCGACGGAGCTGCCGGCCCGTCCCGCGACAAGCCGAACATGTCACAACGCCGGATCACCGTCACCGTCGGCCTCCGCGCCGGCGAGGACCCGGCGGTCGTCCGGACCGACGACCTCACCGCCGAGTACGTCCACGAGAACAGCACCTACAGCTCATGAGCGGAGTGGAAACAAGGATGGGGACACCCGTCGATCAGGATGTGGCCGGGGCGGATCCGACCGTCGGGGACCTGCCGTGGCTGGAGGAGCTCCAGGGGCGGACGGTCGTCGTGAAGTTCGGCGGCAACGCCATGGTGGACCCCTCGCTCCACCGGACGTTCGCCCAGGACGTGGTGGAGCTGTGGCACGCCGGGCTGCGCCCCGTCGTCGTGCACGGCGGCGGCCCTCAGATCAGCGCGATGCTCGACCGGCTGGACCTGGAGGTCCGCTTCGAGGCGGGCCTCCGGGTGACCACCCCGGAGACGATGGACGTGGTCCGGATGGTGCTGACGGGTCAGGTGCAGCGCGAGCTGGTCGGCGCCATCAACGCACACGGACCGTTCGCCGTGGGCCTGTCCGGTGAGGACGCGCACACCATGACGGCCGAACGGCGCCCGGCCTGGGTGGACGGACAGCCCGTTGACATCGGTCTGGTCGGCGACATCGTGTCCGTGGACGCGGCGACCGTACGGACGCTGCTGGAGCAGGGCCGGATTCCCGTGGTCTCACCGATCGCCCGCGGTGCGGACCGGGAGGTCTACAACGTGAACGCGGACCTCGCCGCGTCCGCGCTGGCCGTGGCTCTGGGCGCCGAGCGCCTGGTGGTGCTCACGGACGTGGAGGGGCTGTACGCGGACTGGCCGCACAGCACCCAGGTCGTCGAACGCCTCACCGCCGCGGAGCTGGACGGGTTGCTGCCCGAGCTGGCAAGCGGGATGCTGCCCAAGATGGAGGGCTGCCTGCGGGCGGTCCGCGCCGGCGTCGGACGGGCGCACGTCCTCGACGGCCGCGTCCCGCACGCGGTGCTGCGTGGGGTGTTCAGCGAGAAGAGCCCCGGCACGACCGTCGTGCCGGACACTCTGCCGGTGGGCGAGGGAGCCGGCGCATGAGGGCCGACGGGACCTGGAACGCCGTCGGCGCGTCGACCGTGCGACCGGCTCGCGCCCTGACGGTCATGGAACAGGAGATCGCCACCCTCGTGCAGGAGTTGCCCGGCATCCTGGACGGCTGACGTGCCCGAAACACGGAAGGGGCCGGAGCCGTCCGGCGGTTTCTAGGGATCGTCGCAACACGTGGTCGTGTTGATCAGGCCGCGAGTAGTTTATGCAGGC
>NZ_BMWB01000035.1 GCF_014651015.1 Streptomyces xantholiticus | reverse complement strand
GCAACAGCATCCGCGTCGGCCAGCAGATCAGCGAGGACCAGAGACTCCGGCCGGTACCCAAGGAAACTTTCGCACGGGCAGTGCACATGGCCGATCTGTTCGTCGACTCCAAGGAGGATCTGCCGGGCGCCGCGAAGATCATCGACTACGCACTGCGATCGGAGGACGAGCGCCCCACCCCTGCACAGCATCTGCGCCTGCTGGTGCTGCGGGGGGACATCGCGCAGCGGCTTGGCGACGAGGCCCTGGCCGCGCGGCTGCTGACGCAGGCCGCTGAGCTCCAGCTCACCGAGGAGGAAAGGGCGTCGTCTCCCGAGGCTTTGGCGCGACTCGCCGAGCTACGGTCCTAGGGTGCCGTGGTTCTGAGGCCAGGCGCTGCCCAATCTCGTCGACACGCTTCCTGCCACAAGCGGGGTGTTGCCGGCCGTCATCGACACTGTTGTCCAGTTCCACGTACAAAGCCTCGGCCCGTCCCACATGACCAACATGCCTGGCAACCCTGGGATATCTGTGAGGCACGTACCGTTTCGCGCACGTGCCTTACGTGCCTGAGGCCGTTCCAGTACCCGAGATAACGATTGCTGCGGTGGCGCGGAACGCAGGCCGCGTCTGCCGAAGCGGGCAGCGACGGCCCGGGCGCGGGGCCAAGCACGGCCCTGCCCCGTGTGCTGATCGGCGGAGACCGCATGATGGGGGTTATGAAGTCTCTCGCCGTGGCGGGCCTGCGAATCGTGGACGGGTGGACCGAGCCCGAAGGGCTCATCCCGCCCATCGTCACCGGCCAGGCACCGAGCTGCCCTCCCGAGGAAGGGCGCGTCGAGGCCATGCTCGACGTCCTCGAACCGCACCTACGCGAGAAGGCCAACGCCGACTGGTACCGGCTGTCGGTCGAAGGAGAGCTGTTCACCGAGACCGACCGCAGGTTCCTGCTCGCGCTCCAGCCTGAAGAGAGCAGCCCCTCTCGGTGGTTCTGTGTCGAGCTGCAGAGTGAGTGGGACATCATGGGCAAAGGTGCTGCCGGCCTGCTCGGCAGCGCCCCCTGCCGTCCAGAGTTCCGCATGCTCTCGCTCGACGGGAACGTCCTGTGCTTCGCGACGACATGGGAGCACGACATCAGCACCTCTGTGCTGACAGCGCCGCATCGTTCAAAGGTCCTCCGGCGGTGGGCCGAGGCGGTGGCGGAGGGAACGATGGACGAGCCGGACGAGCCACCGCTGAGCCTGGCGGCACGCCGCTGGCTCGACGGTCACTAAGAAGCCACTGATCACGTTCGGAGCCAGACAGCAAGGGCTGCCGCTGTGGTGGTGCCGAGGAAGACGTAGCCGCGCTTGTCGTAGCGAGTGGCGACCGCCCGGGACTGCTTCAGGCGGTTGATCGCCCGCTCAACGGTGTTGCGCTTCTTGTACCTCGCCTCATCAAAACCGGGTGGCCGTCCGCCGCGTGAGCCCTTGCGCAGGCGGGCGGCCTGGCTGTCACTCTTCTCCGGGATCGTGTTGCGGATTCCCCGCCGCCGCAGGACGGATCGTCATCCATGGCGTGCGGCCCTCACCTTCGGCCTGACGCACCCCTTCCTCGTGGTGCGCAGGCACTCCGGCAGCTGCCGGTCCCGCCGACCGGCTGAGTGATCTCCGCAGGCAGGCCGGGCCGGTCCCGATGGCCGAGGTCTGCATGACCCTGCGCACAGATGGCCGGTAGTTGGCGGGGTTTCAGGTGGCCGGAGTGTCCGGGTGAGCGGTGGTGGGCCGGTCGCCCCAGCCGGCCTGGGCGATCAGGTCGTACCAGTCGGGCAGCGTGCCGGGCGGCAGGTGGCGGCGCAGGAGCTGACAGGGGAAGCGGAGCGGGCCGGCCTTGGCGGGATTGGCCAGCGTCTGCCGGACGATCAGGTCGGTCATCTCGTAGGCGAGATCCGCGCGGGGGAATGCGGCGTGCACGCGGTCGGCGAACCCCTCAGGCAGGAGCTCCTTGTCATGCCCCAGAACGTCTACGGAGATGCCTGCGTGAGCCAGTGCGATTTCTGGGCCCTTGCGGGAGGCGATGCCCTCCGAGGTGCAGGGCGATCGCGTGCCTGGCCGCCATCGCGCTGCAGAGGCATGACGGTGCGGCGGGCGGTGGCGGCCGCGAGGGCCGCGCCGAGGTCACGCGCTGCGCGAGGCCAGGGAGAAGACCGCCCTGCGGATCATCGCCCCGAGCCGGACTTGCAACCGGTACCCAGGTACAGGTTTACCGTCGGAGATGGCCCCACCACGGGGACTGATGACGGGAGTGAGCGCGATGAGTGATCTTGCATGGGTGCCGCAGTCCTGCACGCTGCCCGCCGAGGAGCGGCCTTTGAGGGTCGCCGAGTGGGATGGGCTGTTCTGCGAGCGGCTGACGGCGCTGTCGAGACCCCAGCCGTTCCACCTGCGTCTGGACCTGGCGGGCGGGTCGGGCGTCGAGGACCGGGTCCGTGGCCTGGTGGAGCGTGAAAGCGGCTGCTGCTCGTTCTTCACCTTCACCACCACCCCCGGCGAGGACCTGATCCGTCTGGACATCTCGGTCGACCAGGAGCACGAGGCCGTTCTGGACGCCATCGCGGCCCGAACCGCTGCCGCCGGGGAGCAGCGGTGAGTACGGGCCTGCGCAGCGGGCAGGTCGCCGAGGTGGCCGGGGTGAACATTCAGACCCTGCGCTACTACGAGCGGCGCGGCCTGCTGGCCGAGCCGGAACGCAGCAACGGCGGTCACCGCCTCTACGGCGAGGACGCGGTGACCGCGCTTCGGGTGATCAAGGCCGCCCAGCGGCTCGGGTTCACGCTGGAGGAGGTCGCCGAGCTCCTGGAGGCCGGCCGTCACCGGCACGGGCGCCCCGTGGCGGGGCTCCAGGACCGAGCCACGGCCAAGCTCGCCGAGGTCGACGCGAAGATCGCTGACCTCACCACCATCCGCACCGCCCTGGCCGCCGCCGTGGAGGCGGGCTGCGACGACCTGACCGTCTGCGCCTCGAGCGCCTGCTGCCCGATCCCTTTCACCGACCTCGCCGAGGAGAACCGTCATGCCGGACCCTGCTGCTGAGCCCCGCCCAGGGCGTGCCCCGAAGGCGCTCGGGGGCATGGCCGCGCTGGCCTGCGTGGCGTGCTGCGCGCTGCCCCTCCTGATCACAGCTGGGGTCGTCGGGGCCGGGGCCGGGGTCGGGGCGGTGGTGGCCTGGCTGCCCGCCCTGGCCGTCGTCCTGGCCGTGCTCACCGTCGGCACCTGGTGGCTCGGCCGGCGCCGCCGCTCCTGCTCCTGCGCGTCGAAGACCGCAGGTGAGAGCGGGTGCGGTTGCCAGAAGTCGGCCGACCCGCTGCAGATCAGCGGCGCGGGCCGCCGTTAGTGTCCCGGGTATGACCGTCGCTCGTTCCGTTGCCCTGTTCGTCGTCGCCGCCCTCTTCGAGATCGGCGGCGCCTGGCTGGTGTGGCAGAGCATCCGCGAGCACAAGGGTCGGAAGGATGCGAAGGTCTCCGTCCAGGTCACCCGAGTAGGCGGGCAAGCTGAACATACGTTGGCGGGACCCGGGGCTCGAGCACCCGCCATTTTCCAGGGCGGCGCTCCGGCCCGGGAGCCGCAGCTCAGCGGCTCCGGCGCGCACCGCGGCCGGGCTGTGGGCGTACCCGCCCCAGTCGGCTGGAGACGCCGGGCGGTCGGCCGTCAGGCTGTGCCGTCCAGCTTCCCGGCCTTGGCCTGCTCGATGAGGGAGGCGAACTGGTCGGTGCTCATCTGCACCCGCTGGCCGAAGTCGTCCGTCAGGACCACACGGCGCTCTGCGGGTGCGGCAGGGTCGACGAACAGCTGCGGACAGCCGCAGTTGCAGTTGCCGCAGAAGGTGGCCACTGGCTCCAGACCGCTGACGTCGCTCATCGTCTTCAACCTCTCATGGATTAACGGCAGTCGAAGCGGAGAGTGACCTCCCGGGGCTGCCTGGTGCATACCCTCTGCTGCGTGCCTACAAGCATCACCGTGGAAGGCGCTTCCTACCTGAACGCACTGGCCTCCGCCCCCGTACCTCACATTGCGGGGAGGTAGGACCGGCCCCACGGAGCGGATTGCCATGACCGAGAAGCGCTACACCGTCACCGGGATGAGCTGCGGGCACTGCGTGGCGAGCATCACCGGAGAGGTATCGCAGGTGCCCGGCGTCGGCGAGGTCGTCGCCGACCTCACGGCGCAAGCGGTCACCGTATGCGGTACCGACCTTGACGACCCCTCGGTGCGAACCGCGATCACGGAGGGCGGATAAGGTGTCGCCGCCCCGGACGCAGCCGCCCGCGCCCATGGCCAGCACCGTGCAGGCCATCGTTGCCCAGCCCACCGGCGTGGTTGAACCGGCCACCGCTCCGGCGCCGGCGCCCGCCCAGAGCGTCCCGTACGCCGACAACCACGCAGCACACCCCCGTTGGCGGCAACCCGCCGCGTCCTGCGCGGGGCGCAAAGATGCATAGAACGCGTAAGTCGCGGCGCAACGCCGTATTGCTGCTGGGGGACTTGTGTAGGTTGACCCCCGTGCAGATATCGGGAAGCAGCGCCAAGCGGGTCATACGTGGCCTGACAGCCGCGCTGCTGTGTCTGCTGCTCGGCTGTGTGAGCCACGTCTCGGCGGGTGGGCGGCTTCCCGGATGGGGATGGCTCACCGCCCTGTTCACGGTGCTCGCTCTGGTGGGCGTGGTGCTGTGCCGTAGGCGTCGAGGCTTCGACGTCCAGGTGCTGGTGCTGGGTGCCGCCCAGTTGGTGGTGCACATCGTCTTCCACCTGGCCGGGAAGGCGGCCGCTGAGGTGGCGGGCATGTCGCCGGGACATGCGCACCTTCACGGCGCGATGGGGTCCAGCGCAGCTCCGGTCAGTGGTGGTGGTCACCACGCGATGTCGGTGGACATGACGGTGGCGCATGGCGCGGCGGCCCTGGGGGCGGCGGTCTGCCTGGCCTACGGGGACCGGCTGGTGCGGCGGCTGGCCGCGATGGTGGTTCCCAGATTGGGCTGCTTGCGGCTGTCGCCGCTACCGGAGCCCGCGCCGTGGTTGCTGCCGCGCGGCCCGCGGGTGCTGTGCGTCAGGTACTCGGTGCTGCTCGCGCGTGGCCTGCCCCGCCGAGGGCCTCCGCTGCCGGTACCGGCCTGACGACACCTCGCTCCACGCGCTTTCACCATCCCCACACGGCCACGGTTGCCTGCGGGGCGGGCGCGGCATGCTGTCCTTCCTTGAGCGCGGCGTCAGGCCGGTTGCGCGGCTTCTGCCGCGACGTGCGCCACGCCGCCCATGCAGCGGCGGTCCTCGATTCGACTTCGCGCTGAGCGCCTGCGGCCTGCCCGACGGGCGCGTACCTGGAGTTCCGCATGTCCACTTCGCCCGAAGATCCATCCATGGCAACGTCCGCTGGACCCACCAACCAGCCATCGGAAACACGCAGTTCTGCGACGACCGCCACCGCACCGCCCCCCTCAGCCGCCGACGACACCCCCCGGCCGAAGAACCGTTCCCGGCAGGGAGTACGGGCGCTGCTGATGCGCCTGCACTTCTACGCGGGCGTGTTCGTCGCGCCGTTCCTGATCGTTGCCGCCCTGACCGGCCTCGCCTACGTCTTCGCCCCGCAACTCGACCAGCTGGTCTACGGCGACCAGTTGACCGTCGAGAAAGTCGAGGGCAGGCCGCACCCGTTGGCGGACCAGGTCGCCGCCGCCCGCGCCGCTCACCCGGAGGGGGCACTGGCCTCGGTCCTCACTCCCGCCACCCCGGAGGAGACCACCCGGGTGGTGCTGGCCGTCCCCGAGCTGGGTGAGAAGCAGCGCACCGTGTTCGTCGACCCCTACACGAACGAGGTCAAGGGCGCACTGACCACCTCGTTCAACACCACACCCTTGGCCACCTGGCTCGGCGAACTGCACCGCAGCCTGCATCTGGGAGAGGTGGGCCGGCTGTACTCGGAGACGGCCGCCAGCTGGCTGTGGGTCATCGTCGCCGCCGGACTGGTGCTGTGGCTGGCCCGCAGCCGCTCCAGGCAGGGCAAGCCGGTCCGGCGGGCGCTCCTGCCCGACCGCAGCGCCCGCGGCGTGCGCCGCACCCGCAGCTGGCACGCCACCACCGGCCTGTGGCTGGCCGTGGGCCTGTTCTTCCTCAGCACCACCGGCCTGACCTGGTCGAACTACGCAGGCGCCCGCTTCGAGACCCTGCTGGACAAGGCCCAGGCCCACACCCCCGAGCTCAACACCTCCCTGTCCTCCGCCCCTGGCGGCTCCGGCGACTCCCACGGCAAGCACGGGAACCATGGCGGGACGGCCTCGTCCAAGCAGGCAACCGATCCCATCGACGACATCGGCCCGGTGCTGGCCACCGCCAGGGACTCCGGGCTCACCGGCCCCCTCAATCTGACACCCCCGGCGGACGAGCACAGCGCCTGGTCCGTCGCCCAGGACGACAAGGTGTGGCCGGTCCACCTGGACCAGGTCGCCGTCGACGCCGAGACCCACCAGGTCACCGCCCACAATCGGTGGTCTGACTACCCGCTGCTGGCCAAGCTCACCAAGCTCGGCATCCAGGCCCACATGGGGCGGCTCTTCGGCCTGGCCAACCAGCTCCTCCTCGCCGCCACCGCCATCGGATTGCTGTTCCTCACCGCCTGGGGCTACCGCATGTGGTGGCAGCGTCGACCCACCCGGGCAGACCGCAACGCCCCCCTCGGCAAGCCCCCCGTGCGCGGAGCCTGGCGTCAGCTGCCCCTGCCGGTGCTTCTCCTCGGCATCCCGGTCGTGGTGGCCATCGGCTGGGCCTTGCCGGTCCTCGGCATCACCCTCATCGGCTTCCTGGCCGTGGACATCACCCTCGGCCTCATCCACCACTATCGCCATGGCCGCAGCAGCATCGACGCATCGACCAGGTAGCCGACCGTACCCACCTCTTCAGGAGTCACCCTTGACAGATCGTCCCGCTCGGGTGTGTACCGCGCGCCGATACACCGCCCTGACCGCCACCGCCACGGCGGCCGTACTGGCCGCCGCTGCCCCTGCGTTCGCACATGTGGAGGTCACCGCCAAGGATGCTCGCGCACTGGCCACCGACGTCCGCCTGGAGTTCATGGCCGAATCGGAGTCCACCTCGGCCGGCATCACCAAACTCCAGGTGTTCCTGCCTGACGGCATGAAACCGGCCGACGTCACCTACGCCGACGGCCCGAAGGACTGGAAGCTCACCCGCGAGGAGAAGACCTTCACCGTCTCCGGCCCAGCCGTGGCCACCGGCAAGGACGCCGAATTCGCCGTCACCATCCGCCAACTGCCCAACACCAAGTCGCTGGTGCTCAAGACCCTGCAGACCTACAGCGACGGCCGCATCGACCGCTGGATCGAACGGGAGGAATCAACCGGCCACGGGCACGGCAACGCCGCCGCCCCCCGGCTCGACCTGAAGCCCGCCGCCGCAGGAGCCAGCCCCAGCGCCACCGCCAAGGGCACACCCTCACCCAGCAGCAGCGCGACAACGCAGGCACCCGGCAACACCGCCGGCCCGGACTCTGACCGAAAGGACACCGCAGCCCAGCAGGACGACGCCACCTCCCCGCTCATGCCCGTGGCCCTCGGCGCGCTCGCGCTTGCCGCGGTCGGCGGCGGGATCTGGTGGCGGCGCCGCAGTGCCGCCACCCGCCACTGACCCACCAAGCGGTGCCCGGCCCCCACGGGGTCGGGCACCAGGGAGCGTCACGCGTTCGGACGGTGTGGCTGTGTACGCGACTTATGGCTCTGGCTCAACTTCTGTGACGCGGCCACTCTGAGTGACGGCCGGACCTCTTCGAGCCGTACGAAAAGTCGCCCGGAAATGGCCCGTCGGCTCGGCGGTTGGGCTGACAGTTCGGGGCCGTGGAAGAGGTTGCGCTCCGGCTCAAAGAGTTGTTGTTCCCGTCGATCGCGGACGTCGCGGTGCTGTCGGTGGACGTGAATTTCGAGATAGTGCGCGTTGATGCGCAATCTGTGGCGGACGGTGACGTGTGCCCGGTCTGCGGAGTCTGGTCGAACCGGGTTCATGGTTCCTACGTGCGGTTTCCCGCTGATGTGCCGAGTGGTGGCCGAAGTGTTGTTCTCCAGTTGAGGGTCCGGCGGTTCACGTGCGGGAACTCGGGATGCGCACGCCGTACCGTCGTCGAGCAGGTGCCCGGCCTGACACGTCGGTACGGTCAGCGGACTGAGCGGTTGCGTTCCACCCTGGCCGCAGTCGGCCTGGCCCTCGCGGGCCGCGCCGGGGCGCGCATCGCCCACGTTCTCGGGGTGTCCGTCAGCCGCAGCACGGTGCTCCGGCTGGTGGACGATCTTCCCGAACCCGAGATCCCCGCGCCGCGGGTCGTCGGCGTCGACGAGTACGCCACCCGCAAGGGCCGCCACTACGGCACGGTCCTCATCGACATCGAGACCCGGCGCCCCGTCGATCTGCTGCCGGACCGGGAGGCGTCCAGCCTGGCTGCCTGGCTCGCCGAACGGCCGGGCGTCCAGGTCGTTTGCCGCGACCGGGCGCCGTTCTTTGCCGAAGGCGCCTCCGCCGGCGCCCCGCAGGCCGTCCAGGTCGCGGACCGGTGGCACCTCTGGCACAACCTGAGCGAGGCCGCCGAACGGGCAGTCGCCCAGCACCGCCGCTGCCTGCGAGCCCTTGTCCCGGCCGCCCCCGAACCCGAATCTGAGCCCGCCCCGGAAGACGAGCCGTCCGGTTCACCCTGGCCGACGGGACACCGGTTCGCCGACCGCACCAGGTCCCGGCACGCCGCCGTTCACGCACTCCTGGAGGCAGGACACAGCCTGCGTTCGGTCCAGCGGCAGCTCGGCATGGCCTGGCACACCGTCAAACGGTTCTCCGACGCCGTGAAGCCGGAGGACCTGTTCACCGGCCAGTGGCAGAACCGGACCTCGGTCCTCGACGACTACAAGCCCTACCTGGACGACCGCTGGAACGACGGCATCACCAACGCCTGGAAGCTGTGGGAGGAGATCGTGCCGCTCGGCTACGAGGGCAGCTACCAGCGCGTCCGCGCCTACCTGCACAAGAAGCGCACCTCACCGCGACCGGTGACCGCCCGGCCGCCGTCACCCCGAACAGTCTCCAGATGGATCCTCAGACGCCCGGAAACCCTCACCGAGCACGAACAACTCCAGCTCAAGACCGTCCGCACCCAGTGCCCCGAACTCGACGCCCTCACTCTCCACGTCCGGTCCTTCGCGACCATGCTCACCGACCGCCAGGGCGAGCGCCTCCCGGCCTGGCTCGACGCCGTCCGACAGGACGATCTGCCCAGCCTCCACACCCTCGCCGCCGGCATCGACCGCGACATCGACGCCGTCACCGCTGGATTGACCCTGCCCTGGAGCTCGGGCGCGGTCGAAGGCCATGTCAACAGGATCAAGATGCTCAAGCGCCAGATGTTCGGCCGTGCAGGGTTCCAACTTCTTCGCAAGCGTGTCCTACTGGCGTGACGGAGGGTGGCCGCGTCCCGGGCGTTGAGCCAGAGTCTTCGCAGTGAACGAAGCCGAGGGGGTCAGATGCCGGCACACTCGTCTACAACGGCGCAGGCGAGGCGGATGCCGCCCAGGTAGCTGGAGATGCCATCATCGCCGTGCATGTGGGGCGCGTCCTGGAACCACTGCCGCCACAGGCCGCCCTCCTGGAGGAGGTGGCTGGCCCGGTCGCCGTGCACGACGGACTCCGTGTAGGCCAGGGCGCCCATGGCTGTCGGCTGGTCGTAGGCGAGATCGGGCCGACGCAGGTAGCGATCCAGGTAAGCGGCAAGCAAGTCGGCGTCCCGTGCGGTGCCGAAGCTCGCCAGAGCCACACAGTAGGCCCCACCCGCGCAGCAGACCTCACTCTCCAGCAGCAGCGCACCCAGTCGCTCACGGAAGTGGTCACGGCGCGAGACGGCGGCGAGCCATGCCGCGGTTCGCCGCTCGCGCCAGCTGCCTTCGAAGAGGATGGTGAGCTCGGCGTCGGTAACAACCCTCGCATCAGCGGCCAGGTGCTGAACGAACGGCTCATACTCCTCGCGCGACATGCGAAGTACCGCTCCGCCGAGCTTCAGGTACCGGCGCGCGGGGAGGCAATAGCGGCGGTACAGGGCCTGTATCTCGGTGTCGTAGCGGATCACCACCCCATCCTCTCGCGACGAGCACGCAGCTGAGAGGCGTGGGGCGGAATACGCCTGCAGTGGCCCCGAGACGGGGTGGGACGCCATCGAGGCCGGGTCGGGTGCGCAGGGTTATTGCTCCACAGAAGGTGAGCCAGAACCCATTCCCGTGTACAGAGCCAAAGGTGGGCCTACACCTTCTACGTCGGCCACCAGGCGCTCCAGCGCGTCGAGGGCTACCGGATGGCACGCGCGCCCTGACGGTGGCCCGCGCCCGGGCCCGCGGCGCCTACGAGCGGCTGCCCGGCCTGCGGGCCGTCCACGAGATCACAGCTGAACTCAGGCGCGAACTGATCGACGGGACGCGCCCGCTCTGCCTCTCTCAAGCCCTCAGTCATCCACCTGGGCCTGGCCACTTTCGGCGAGATCGCCGCAGGAGCCTCCTGATCCCGACTCCGCCAGGCGACTGGCTGAGCCGCTCAAGGTTGACGACGCGCGAGTATGATCCCTCCCAGCTTGCTCTCGGCCGAGGTGAGAGTCTTGTGCGTCTCGACGGTGAAGCCAGCTTCGTTAAGCCACTCAATCGTCTGGTCATGCTGCCGGCGATGGACATAGACCTTCATCGGGTGCCCGCCGTAGCCCTCGGTCTTCAACTGCGATCCGTCGCCGACATGGAAGCTGAGTAGCAACGGCCCACCGGGCCGAAGCACTCGACGGAAATGCGCAAGAACCGAGCTGATCTCGTCGTCAGGAACGTGGATCAGTGAGTACCAGGCGACCAGGCCAGTCACCGAGGCGTCGGCCAAGGGGAGGTCCGTCATGGAACCGAGATCGAACCGCACATCGGGGTGATCACGACGGGCCGCACCGATCATTCCAGGTGACAGATCGATGCCGAACGCGTCCAGGTCCAGCTTGCGCAGGTGGGCTGTGATCCTGCCCGTCCCACACCCCACGTCCGCGACCAGCCCGCCGCCTTGGGCGCGCACCAGGTCGGCAAACAGGGCCAAGACCGCGCCCTCTTCGGGTGTTTCGTCCAAGAGGTGACGTGTCAGCTCTGCGTAACTTGCAGCGACGGTGTCATAAGACGTCCGGGTATCTGCCAGCCAGTCATCTGCGTTCAGTCCCATTTCCACCGACCTCAGGCTACCCAAGTCATCAAGCGGCGTGACGGCTTGGACGGTGTTCTGTGTGGTGAGGCGGACGCGTTGCTTGTAGCAGCGCAGGGCTGCGGCGAGGCCGAGAAAGGGCAGGTAGGATGGGTCGTTCGTAGCGGTGGTTGAGTCTGAGGTAGCTTCTTGATCTCGCGGCGCTCGGGCAGTGTGAAGGTCTTCGGCCGGCCGCGGGAGTACTTGGGGGAGAGCGAGTCGAAGCCGTCGGCGTTGGAGTTGCGGATCACGTCGCGGACCCGGTCGTCACTGGTGAACGACACCTCAGCGATTTTTGCGACCGGCATGCCCTGAGCGGACAGCAGCACCATCTGCGCGCGCCGCCAGGTCACCACGGAGCCCGTGCCTCTGCGGGCCGTCAGAAGTAACCGCCGGCCCTCGTCGTCATCGATCTCGCGAACGCGCACTCGTTCTGCCACCCGTATGGCTTGACGGCCCAATGCTGCTGGAGCGTCAGGTTCAGGAGGAGTCGTTGGAGTCAGCCTCGAGCGTCTTGCCTGCGACTCCTGACCGGGTGACGCCGTCGACTGCCACACAGATACCGAAGACACGGTCGTAGCTTGTCCAGCCATTGACGTGACCACGGTTGTTGCTGATCTGCACCCGCTTCCTGGCGAGGTCCACGGACGACACCAAGTGCAAGTAGACCGTCCCGGCGACACGGGCCAGGACGATGTCCCCCAAGTCCAACTTGGACGGGTCGACCGGAGCAACGACCACCTGCTGCCGACTGCGTATCAGCGGGACCATCGAGGAACCGCTGGGCCGGAACGCCACGGTGGCCCCGCCAGCAACCCTGCCTGCCACTGCATCCAAGGCACCCATCCGATGATCGTGGCAGATTCACCTGCATCACCCCACCGATTTACTTCTCCGTGCTCCAACAGTGAGGCTCCCTCTTCGAGGCCATCATGAACGCCGACCACCGGGCCATGCCCGGCAGCGACTCGCTGACAGGCCACCAGATCGACCGACTCACCCACGGGATGCACCTGGTGCCCGCGTCCCTTCTGGCCCGGGATGAACGCCCGCTTCTACGTGGCACCCGGCCTCGTCATGTACGTCGCAGAGGGCGACGACCACGGATTCAGCGCCTGGGCCGGGCCCTTCACCGCAGCGTCCTGGCGCCTCTGGCCGCGGTCGACGTCACATGGACGCGCTTCGACGGCTGAGCTTCCCGCCCGACGTCAACATCGCGGGCCACTCCCGGCACTCGCGGCCTGGCAGATCACTCCCTGGCTGAGCTGAGTGGCGAGGGATGCTGTTCTTGCGATGCAGGGTACGGCCGATGCTGCTGTCACAGTGCGCGACGGCTGCCGTTGGTGAGCCAGCAGGAGGGGGGAGCGGTGAGATCCAATCTGCGAGAAGTGATCCCGCACGATGTTGAACCGGTGCAGGGTGGAAGCCTGATGCACCTGGGTGGCCGCCGGCGTGCCTGCCGCGCCCGCGGGTGAGGAGCCTGGAGAATCCGGCGCCGCTTGCCGTGTGAGCTGTCACAATGACGGGGCCGTCACCGCAGGGGAACAGGCGGCGGAGGGGGTCGAGGTGCCTGCCTGGAACGGACGGTGCGATGAAGCCGCTGCGGGACAGTGATCCTCGGGCACTGGGGCCGTACCGGCTCCTGGGTCGGCTGGGGCTCGGAGGGATGGGCCAGGTGTTCCTGGCCCGTGCCCAGGACGGCCGATTCGTCGCCGTCAAGCTGATTCACCCTCACCTCGCCGAAGAGCCGGAGTTCCGGCGCCGGTTCCGGCGCGAGGTCGCCGCCGCACGCCGCGTCTCCGGAGCCGGGACGGCATCCGTGGTCGCCTCCGACACCGAGGCCGACACCCCTTGGTTCGCAACGGAGTTCGTGCCCGGCCCGTCACTCCAGCGGGTGGTGGAGGAGTGGCAGCGCCCCCTGCCGCCCACGTCGGTGTGGCACCTGGCGCGGGGGCTCGCGGCGACCCTGGGCGCCATCCACGGCGCCGGCGTCCTGCACCGGGACGTCAAGCCGTCCAATGTGCTCATCACCCTGGACGGGCCCCGCGTCATCGACTTCGGCATCGCCCGGGCCGTCGACTCCAGCGTGGCCACCCGCACCGGTGCCGTCATCGGATCGCCCGGATTCATGTCTCCCGAACAGGTGCGCGGAGAGCGACTCGGCGAAGCGAGCGACGTCTTCGGCCTGGGCGCGCTGCTGGCCTACGCCGCGACCGGCCGCGGCCCCTTCGACGGTGAGGACGACGCGCCGCACGCGGTCCTCATACGGGTGATCTCCCAGCCGCCCCGGCTCGACGGCATCGACGGCACGCTGCGCACCCTGGTGGGGCGCTGCATGACCGCGGATCCTGCGGACCGGCCCTCGGCGGCGGAGATCGAGGCCGAGGCGATCCGCGCCGTCGGGGCCGAACTCCCCGACAGCGGCTGGCTTCCGCCGCAGCTCACCACCCGGCTGGGCCAGGAGGCAGTGCGGCTGCTCGCGCTGGAAGGCGCCGTGCCCACCCAAGTCGATACGGCCGCGCGTTCCCTGCACCACGCGCCCACCGCGACGTCCGCCCGCGTGCCCGGACTCGCTGCCCGGACGCCCCCAGCAGGTGCCCCCACTCCACCGGCACCGGCACTCCCACCTGTGACGCCTCTCCTCCCGCCCACGCCACCGCGCCGACCCATGGCGCCAGTGCTGGCCGCCCTGGGTGTCGTCCTCGTCGGAGGGATCATCCTGTCGCTCGTGCTGATGATGCGCGACGACGGCACCAACGAGGCGGGCAGCCCGGGCGGGACGGCGGGACCGGCACGGTCCAGCGCCGCGACCGGCCCGACGGCTCAGCCGACCCAATCGCCCTCGCCGTCCCCCTCCAAGGAGACCGGACGGAGCACGTCGCCCCCGTCCTCGCCCCGGCAGTTCGACTTCACCGGGAGGTGGCGGGGGATCGTGAACCAGGGGGACGGGGCCAGCATCTACGACGTCGAGATCCAGTACACCGGAGGAGCCCGGGGCGAGCGGGTCGCCAAGGTCGACTACCCCACGCTGGGCTGCGGCGGGTACTGGACGCTGCAGAACCGTACGTCCGACCGCGTGAACGTCGTGGAGCATCTCACCTATGGCGCCGGAAGCTGCGTGGACGACGTGGAGATCTCCCTGACCGGACTGGACACCGACACCGCACGGTACTACTTCGACGAGTCCGACCACCCGGTCTTCGCCATCGGCATGGGCGAGGGTGAACTGGCGCGCGACTGAGCCCCGACGTCCGGCCGACCTGTGCAGCTCCCAACCCCCCCAGCTCGTTTCACATGACGGTGAAGTCGCGGGCGTCGAAGCGTGCCACCTGTGTGCGGAGCCGGCCGGTCGACCAGGGCCAGCTGAAGCTGTTGCGGCCGTTGGCGTCGAGGTAGTAGCTCCGGCATCCGCCGGTGTTGTAGACGGTGCCCGCGAGGGCGGCCTGCAGTTCGGTGTTGTAGGCGCTCTGCACGTCGCGGCGTACCTCCACCGACGCCCACCCCTCGGCGCGTGCTGAGCGGATCGCGCCGAAGACGAGATCGAGCTGGGCCTCGAGGATGGTGAAAGCGGAGCTGTGTCCGGTGCCCAGGCCGGGACCGAGGAGCAGAAAAGCGTTGGGGAACCCGGCGGTGACGGTGCCGAGGTACGCCTCGGGGGAGCCCTGCCAGTGGTCGGCGAGGGAACGTCCGGCGCCGTCGTGAATGAGGTTCGACAGGGGCATGTCGAGGATGTGAAAGCCCGTGCCGAGGATGATCGCGTCCACTTCGGCGCTGCTGCCGTCGGCGCCGAGCACGGTGGTGCGGTCGACCGTGCGGACGGCGCAGGCGTGCACGTCCACATTCGGGCGGGTCAGGGCAGGGTAGTAGTGGTTGGAGAACAGGATGCGCTTGCAGCCGATGGTGTAGTCGGGGGTCAGCTTGCGGCGCAGTTCACGATCCCGCACGGTGGCGCGCAACTGTGCGCGTGCCACGGCCTGTACGCCGCGCAGCAGCGAGGGCCTGCGAAATCCGCGGCCCAGCAACTCCATGGCCCGGTACTCCACCGCGGCCACCGCGGCGCGGGCGCCGGGCACATGCCGCATCACCCACCGTTCGGCCTTCGGTATGCGGTGGTCCGGCTTGGGCAGCACCCACTGGGCGGTGCGCTGGAACAAGTGGAGCCGGTCGACCTGGGGGGCGATGGCCGGGACGAACTGCACGGCCGATGCCCCGGTGCCGAGCACCGCGACCCGCTTGCCGCGCAGGTCGTAGTCGTGGTTCCAGCGCGCGGAGTGGAACACCCTGCCGGGAAACTCCGCAAGGCCCGGGATATCGGGGATGAGAGGCTCGTTCCACGGCCCGGCACCGGCGATCAGGAACCGGGCGGTGAACTCGCCGGCATTGGTGCTGATCCGCCACCGTGCCGCCTCGGCATGCCAGTGTGCCTCGGTCATGCGCACGCCGAACCGGGTGTGCTCGCGCAGCCGGTGCCGGTCGGCGACACCTTTCACGTAGGCGAGGATCTCCGGCTGATGCGCGTACACCCTCGTCCAGTCCGGGTTCGGCGCGAACGAGTAGCTGTAGAGCCGGGACGGCACATCGCACTGGCAGCCCGGATAGGTGTTGGCCCGCCACGTGCCGCCGAAGTCGTCGGCGGCCTCGATGATCAGGAAGTCCCGGATTCCGGCCTCGCGCAACCGGACTCCCGCGCCGACCCCGGAGATACCGGCGCCGATGACGATGACCTCGAAATGGGCGCTCATGCCGTGGTGCTCCTGTCGATGGCTCGCTTGACACGGTCGGGTGCGGTACGCAGGGAGACGTCGAGGGTGGCCGGTCGGCGGGCGACTTCCATGAAGTTGAAGCCCATGACGGCCAGTTCCTCGGCGCCGGGCTCGATCCGGACGACGCGGGTCCCCGCTGCCCGAAGCAGGTGTTCCTCCGCGTCGAGGTTCCGGGTCATCCAGCGCCTGGCGACGCGTTCGAGGCGGCTCAGCCCGGTGGCGGGCGCGCCCCCGGACGTCGCCATCGGGGCGACGATCACCACCTCGTCCAAGCCGAGCGGGGCAATGAGGTCGGCCGACGTCGGCGACACCACCCCGCCGTCGAGGTAGGCGCGCCCGTCGATCCGTACGGGAGGGAACCAGCCCGGGATCGCCGACGACGCGGCCAACGCGCTGCCGATGTCGGCGACCGGGGCGTCGGGCGAACCGAACGCGACCCGTCTGCCGGAGCGCGTCTCGGTCGCCACCAGCCACGTACGTGACGAGGCGAACCACGTGTGGCCGTCCGCCAGCGCGGCGCCGAAGCCCCGCAGCCACCCCGCATCCCCGCGGCCGCGCGGCAGGAGGCCGAGCAGCCCCGACCCCAGCGGGACACGGCCCCGGATTGCCGCCGCCGTCAGCCCGGCGCCCGGCAACCCCGGCCACGGAACCGGTGGCAGGGCGCCCGGGTGCGCGCCGACGTGCCGCAGGAGCAACGGGTCCGCGTCGGACCGGCCCTGCAGTGCCGCGAGCAGGTCGGAGACCGACCGGCCGGACCCGAGCACGGACACGACCTCCGCCCCCGCCGACGTCCCCACCAGCACCTGTGCCGTGCGGGCATCCCAGTCGAGCTGCTCCTCGACCGCGGCCAGCGCCGCAACCGCCCATGCGAAGCCGAGGGTGCCGCCGCACCCGACGACCAGCCCGCGTCGTTGACACCCCGCCATAGATTCTCCCGGTATTTGAATTCCAAGGGAATCCGAAAGCTAGCGGTATCCTGCGAGGGTGGCAAGACTGACCCGGGCCGAGAGCCAGGCCCGCACCCGCGAACACGTCCTCGACACCGCGTACGCGCTCTTCCTGGGCGAAGGCTTCACGGCGACGTCAATGGAGCGTGTCGCCGAGGCGGCGGGCTACTCGAAGGGGGCGGTGTACTCCAACTTCGCCACCAAGAACGAGCTGTGCCTGGCCGTGCTCGACCGCATCGCCGCGGAACAGGTGACACAGCTGGCCGCCGCGATGGGCGACGCGCCCCTCTTCGAGGACCGGATCGCGGGATTCGCCCGCTGGGCCGACGAGACCATCGGCGACAGCTCGTGGACCTCGCTGGAAGTCGAGTTCGCCACCGCCAACCGCCGCGACAAGCAGGTGTGCGAGCAACTCGCCCAGCGCCGGCGCATCGTCACCGACGCGCTCGCGGACCTGATCCGGGCGCAGGCGGACGAACTCGGCATCACAATCGCCCTGCCCGCCGACACCGCCGCCCTGACCCTGCTCAGCCTCGGCATCGGGCTCGGCGTCCAGCGCGCCTTCGACCCGACCGTACCCGTGCAGCCCATCGTCGACCTGCTGCGCAGCGTCATGAGCGGGCGCCCCTGAGGGTGCCCATGCTGCTGCGCTGACGGTGCGGGCACCCGGCTGCAAGGGGCGGCTCGGAGGCGAGCGGAGCGATCGGCGCGAAAGCCGTGTTGCCGAAGGAGCGCTGGGCCGTTGCGTCGTTCACGGAGCCGTCGCCGACCGGAACGCTGCGGACGGCATGGGCATGGTCGCCAGGAAGGCTTCGACGTCGTGGACGTCGGTCAGGGCGCAGTCCTGCTTGTTGCGTGTGCCGGTCGGTGGGGCTCCACTGAATGGGCCGACGAGTACTTCTGGCTGATCGATGCCGAGAGGCCGGGCGATTACCCGGTCCTTGGGCGGTCCGATGACGGCGGCGCATGGGACCGGTGCGATAGGTCCACCTCTGAGTTCTCTACCGCGTCCTTGCCGATGCCGATTTTCAACCCCTCGGGATCGCGCAGTACGCCCTCGGCACGACGTTCAAGACCGGCTCCGGCGACCCCTTCGACGGCCAGCCGCTCTGACGAGAGGCTGGCCGTCCCACGTTCGTGGACACGACAGTGCCGTCGTTTCTCATCGAGATCCGTGAGCCAGGCGAGCACCAACTGCCTCCGGAACCGGTCGCCAAACGCTGTTCGTAGAGATCAACGAAGCCACGATGCGGGTCGCGGACGCCGACTCCGAAGCGGCACTCGACCGCTACGCCGCCGTCATCGCCCGGGAGGCCGCCGCATGGAGCCCGTGACGTGACCGACACCGGCGGCGTAACCGGGTCGAACACCTCGACGGAGTGTTCGAGTTCGTCGATCTCCTGCGACCCGAGGGAGCCTCGTAGCGGTCACCCCCAGCGGGGTCGGCGTGCAGGGGATTGTCGAGGACCGGGTCATCGGCGGCGAGGGAGGGGTCGTTGTGCCGGCGGACCAAAGGCCCGGTGCGTGGCCCGGCCCCGCCCCGACATGCGATGATGCCCCCGTTTCCCAGACGGAGGACGTTTGTTCGTTTTTGTGTGTGCAGGGTGCGGCGCCGATCTGACCGGCCCCTTGTCCCAAGTTGCCCTGCCGGTCCACGCTCACCAGAAGTACGGCAACGGGACCCAGCTCCCCGTGCTCATGGAACCCGGCACGTTCGCCGTGGAACCGGAGCCCTGGGGACCGCCCTGGCGGAGATGGGCGGAGATCGATCCGGACGAAGCGGAGGCGCGCGGCATCTTCGCGCCCGTCCACGGACTCTCCGACAACGCGCCCGGTGCGGTCGTCATCGCACCGGGCGAGGCGCACGGCACCGTCCTGAACCCGGAGAACCGTGGCAGCGGCTACTGTTGCGGTCTTGACGGGGCGGGCGGCCCGAACATGGCGTGCGCGGCCTGCGGCCAGCCCGTCGCGACCCGGATCGACGACTGCTCGCTCTGGCAGGCCGTGTGGCTCGACCCGACCGCCGTACGCCGCCTCCCCTTCGACGGTCCCGAAGCGCCACTGCTCTCCTGGGCGGAGCTGGTGAAGTCGGGGGAGGGCACACCCCCCTTCGAGCCGATCACCCGTTGGGGGTGCCGGCCGGGGGAGGAGAAAAGGTGGTCGTTGTGGAGCCCCCAATGGGAAGCAGCGGCGGGCCGGGCCCTCGCTCACCTCCTCGTGGCTTCCGACAGGCGGCCGGTAACCGTCCCGGACGGCCTGGCCGCCGAGGTGTTCCAACGCGCCCTGGACTCCCTGCTGCCCGCGGGCCCACCGTCCCGGCACGCCGTCCTTGCCGGACCCGGCCTGCCCGCCCTCGACGCGGACGCCGACATCCTTCTCGTACCCGCCCATCCGCAGACCGGGCAGACCTGGACCCCCGCCGACTCGGCCGCCTCCGCATACCGGGTCCCGCTGCCGTTCGGAGTGTGGCAGTCGATGGCCTTTCCCGAGCCGTACCTGCCCGTCCCGACGTCGGGCCGGATGCCCGCCGGCGTCCTCCGCGACGACTACCCGCTCCCCCCACCGCGCTACCACCACCCGTTCCAGGCCGACCCGGAAATCTTCCGGGCCACCCTCGTCCGCCTGCCCGCCGTCCGCACCCCATGGCTCCGCGAGATCCTCGACAACCTCACGCGCAACATGCAGGCCGGTATTTTCTAGGCCGTCTCCTGCGGAGCTTCTGATCGGTGGCACCCGTGGCCTCGCGGCATCCGCGCAGTGACCCCGCAGCCCGCCGACCCGGCCGCCATCTCCATTTCGTCGACAACGTGATCCTCAGGAAACGGCCGATTTCACCTCGCTGACCAGATGAAGATGGCGGCGATGTGGAGGCCTGCGAGGTAGATGGTGGCGGTCTTGTCGTATCGGGCGGCCAGGCCGCGCCACTGCCTGAGTTTTTGATGCAGCGCTCGACCGTATTGCGTTGCTTGTAGGCGTCACGGTCGAAGGCTGCGCCGAGGACACCAGGCGGTGTATGCGATCCGCACGGGTTCTGACAAGGTCTGCATCAGCGTGCGGTTCACGTGGGTGAGGGCGTACCAAGCGGCAGCCAGTTGCTCTTCCGGGCGGTTCGGCGGTACCAGGATGTCCACGACATGGAAGCGCTCGGCGATCGGCGGCAGCACAAAACCGAGGCTCTCCACTTACAGTTGGCCGCCCTGGACGAAAACACGGAAGAACAGAGTGATGACCACTTCTTCCTCCCAGCAGCCGATGCGCACTGCCACGAAGTGTCGCAACCGCTCGTGCGCGGCGAGGTCCACCCCGTCCGGCCATCCGTCGGCGCCAGGGCCTCCCCGGGCCGGCCGCTCGCCCCCGTCTGGCCGCTGGGGCGGGCACGAGCCGGACGAAGGCCGCGCTTGAACACGAAGTCGTCAACGGGGATTCATTCCCCGCGCAGCCAGGCGCTTCTGGAGACGGGCGTGGCGGAACTGGTAGACGGGCCCGGTGGCACGGAGGAGGTTGCGGCGGCGCGCGTCTTCGAGGAAGCCCATCAGACGTACCGGGGTGCCTTCCTCTGTCGAGAGCTGTACGGCGGTGAGGGCGGTGGCGACGGCGAGGTTGCCGACCGGTCCGGTCATGACGCCGACCACCAGCGCCGCCGAGACCCCACTCACCAAACCGGTCCCGAGCCCGACCGACCAGGCGAGGAGAGGGGCGGTGAGCAGTGCCGCCGCGAGTCCGGTGAGCAGGCCGAGGACCAGACGCAGTCCGATGTGGTGCCGCCAGGCCTCGCGCGGACCGATCGAGCGGGTCTCCGCCACGGGAGGGCGGCTGTAGAACTCCCGCACATCGTCGTACCAGGAGCCCGCCCGGGCGGACAGGAACGGTGTCCCGGCCACGATCCGGTACCCGCGGCCCGTCACCAGCGCCCCAATGAACCCCAGCGGCAGTGTGGTGAGGTAGCAGAGCCAGGCGGGAGGCGTGTTGTTGCCCGGGAGCAGTGGACTGGTCAGGGTCGCCAAGGTGCCCGTCGCCAGCCATTCCACCACTCCCGACACCACCGCTCCGCGAGTGAAGATGTCCCGCCAGCCGGCGCTCTCCAGCGTGTCCCGCCATCCCGCGCTTTCCAGCCGCTGTGGATCGCTGAGCTCCGTGAAGCGGTCACCGGCCGCCCACCCGCCAACGAGTGCGGAGGGGATGCCGATCAGCCAGGTGTACACGGAGTGCGTCAGCATCCAGACCAGTACGATGCCGGGCACCCCGCACACCACTGTGACCGCCGCCCATACGGCGAGCGCCCGCGGACGGGGGTGCGTCCAGCCGGGGATGTGCCACCACGGCAGGTCGTAGCTGTTGTCCTCGCTGAGCCGCCGGGCGATGTACCGCAGGGTCCGCTCGGCGGTCTCGGGGGACCACCGGGGGCGGTCTCCCGGCCGTGGGGTGTAGGCGGCGACGACGGCGCTGTCCAGCAGGTGGTGCTCGATCGCCTCGCTGGTGGCGAACCGGCTGTCGTCGAGCAGTTCGTCGACCGGGCTGCCGTCGGCGTAGACGTCGCGCACCAAGGTGACTGCCAGCGGACTGGCCAGTGCCTTGGCCACGGCACTCTCGGGTTCGTGCAGAAGGCGCTCAGTGGTGCTCGCCACGCGGGTGGTGGCTGCTCGCGAAACTCGTCGAGCAGATACTCGGCTGCGTCGGACGGAACGAGGGGCAGGATCTCCAGAGCCACCGCACCGCCCAAGCCGGCCCACTTGGCCGTCAGCAAGGCCTCCTTGCCCCGGGAGATCAGGATCAGCCGGAACGGCGCCAGCTCCAGCGCGCTCACCATGGCATTCCGCAGCTTGCCGCCGACCTCGTCCAGCCCGTCCAGGAACAGCGCGATTCGGCCCGACTCGAGCAGTCGCCGGGCCCGCTCGCGCCCGCCCCGACCCTGGAACAGGGTGTATTGGCGGGAGAGCCAGGCCGCCGCCCACTCCGTCGGGCTCTGCCGGGCCGGATCCCAGCCGTCTAAGGTCAGCAGTACCGGAACCGGAATGCGCGCCTTGTCCTGCGGGGCGGCATCAGCGCGGTGCCGCAGCGCGTCAAGGAGCAACAGCGCCGCGGCAGCCGTCTTGCCCGCAGGCGACCCCACGAGGAATATCCGGCCCGAGGCCAGCCCGACGTACACCGCATGCAGCTCGTCGAGGCCGCCGCCCCGGCGCAGCTGCTCGCGGGTGACCGCCGCCAGACCCGGCAGCTGGGCGAACCGGGCCCTTCTCCCCTCGGCGGTCGCACCGGCGACCCGGTCCGTGACCTTCCGGTTGGTCACCCGCCAGCGGACCGGCAGCGGAGCGGGCACCAATAGCCGCCGCCACTGCGCCTCCTCGTCCCACTGGGCGCACACCACCCTGGCCAGCTCGTCGGCCGAGGCGTCGAGCGGTGAGGGGGCACGGCATAGTGGTTCACGTTCAGGGTGCTGTGCGCACCGGTCTGGAAGGCGACGGGACCGTGGAAGGAGTTGCCGGTCACCTCACCGGGCCCGTGACCGCTCACCCCGCCGTCCCGAAGCGGTTGTCCTGACGGCTGTGGCTGCCGGTCTGGAAGGCCACGGGCCCGTGGAAGGTGTTGCCCGAGACGGCCACTCCGGCGACACCGTCGCCGAACTCCTCCTTCAGCGACCGCAGTTCGGCCGTGGGACCGCGCCCGGTCGGCCTCTTCCAGGCTCTCCAGCAGCGACGAAAACTCCTCCTGCCACAACCGAACGTGCCTATCACGCACTTGCTCCCGCTCATCCTCGTCCGCGGCGTCCAGAACGGCGGCGGTACGGTCCAGCCGCTCCAGCGCCTCGTCCTCGCGGCCCGGATCACCCCGGCCGACCAGCCGGGCGCACCGTTTCCGGAACCAAGCCCAAAGATCCGAGCCGGCGGCCTCCACCACCGCTGTGCCCCCTGCCGCAGCAGCCGCCACCACCGCCTCGGTGAGCATCGCCCATCCCCCCAGTCCGTACGAAGCAGGATCGGGACCCTAGCGCGACGCGCACTCGAACCAGACCGTTTTGCCGATTTTGGTCACAGCGACCACGCCGCACGTGTCGACCACCGCGTCCAGGAGCACGAGACCGCTACTGCCTTCGGCGTCCGCCAGCAACTCGGCAGACGTCGACGTAGTTGGGTGGAGCTGTCCGTCGCCTCCATCAAGTGGCGCGGCGAGAGAAGTTCGGCAGCGAGCCCCGCCTCAAGTCCGTGCGCTGCGCCATGCTCTACCATTTTCGCCGTCTCCCGTATTGCGCTGCGGCAAGTCAGGAAGACCAAGGTGCCGAGAACGAAGCCGTACCGGCTCCTTCCATCCTGGAACCTTTGGGTATCGAGGCGTCCGCTTCCCCGCGGCTCGTCCAGCGATTCGTTAAATTCGCAGCACTGCAGGCCCTCACCGGCATGAAAGTTCGGTCTTCGCGGTGGCGTTCTCGCCGGACGGCACTCTCCTGGCCAGCGTGGGCGATGAGGGCATGGTCCGGCTGTGGGACGCGGCCACCTGCCAACTCGTCGGCAGCCCGTTCTGCGAAGTGCAGCTCTACGGCCGGGCGGTGAACGCACAGGATGAACTGTTGTTCCCGACGGACTGGAGTAGATCCGTGGGTGGCCAACAGCGACGGAGATCCCGTGTACACCGTCGGTGGCGGCGTCACCTTGGTGACCGTCGTCGACGGGAGTGCGGCACCAGCTTTACGACCGTCTACGGGGAGAGCGGATGGGGACATGATTCCAGCCTCCTGGGGCGCGGGTGCGGGGTGCGGGCTTGCCCGGCACCCGCACCCCAGGAGGCTTCCCACCCGCAAGATTCCGAACGACGAACGGAGCAGCATGTCCTACGACAGCGCGTTCCTGTGGGGTCCTGCGAACTTCTCCGGACGGCCGCCCATCCGGCTGGTGGTGGAGGGTGTCGCTGTGGGCCTCGTCACCGCCGGCCTGGTCGCGGGTTCCGCGGTGACGGGTGTGCTGACCGGTTTCGACACCGTGGGCTCGGTGGTCGGTGTCATCGTGGGTCTGGCCGCCGCCTGGTATCTCTTCTCGACGAACGCGGGACGTGTCCTGGTTGGCGCAGTCGCCCTGATCGGTGGGGCCCTCGCCTGGTGGATACCAGGCCAGACCGCGCAGGCCGTCCACGCGGCGCGCGGAGAGAGCCGTACGGTGGTGGTGACCGAGGTCCATGTCCACCGCTACGAGGGACGGAACTACGTCAAGAACTCCTGCTCGGTACGCCTCCTTGACGGCACCCCGGTCCCGACCGAAGCCTGGCGCACTTGCGGCGCCACCGCGCGCGCGGGCCAGCACCTCACGATGGTCTTCGATCCCAAGGACTCCGTCCTGCCGACCGACCGCATCCTGCCTGCCACCGCCGCGGAGGCCCTCGCGGGTTCGGCGGTGGCGGCTGTGGCCCTCGTGGCGCTGTGCTGCGTCGCGGTCATCCGATCCCAGCCGTGACCACGCATGTCATGCACGCCCGTGTACGACCTCGTGGTCCGGTGACCCGGTTCGAGCGGTGTTCCTGGCTGGTGGCCGCCGTCACTACCCGTGGGCTGAGGCCCCCTGTGGCTTGCGTACGAACGACCTTGAGCTGACGGCCGCGTGACACAGGAGAAGGGAACGAAGTACGCAGAGAGAACACCCCTGCCGCTGGGTCCGACGGTCAGGGCTCTCCTGCTGGCGCTGCGGCGGGCTGCGCCGGAGGGACAGGGCACACGGACGCGTTCCCGCAGAATGGTGCGAGCACGGACGCGCGACCGGCTGGGGAACGACCGCCAGGCGAACGGATAGCGGAGAAGGCGTTCGACCTGCTGCGGAAAGCGAACTCGATGCGGCTGACGCTCACGATCCGTGGGCCCAAGAGCACCCGCGATCTCTGTGCACGCCGACCGGGACAGCAACTGCGCCGGGCACCTTCGACGGGCGGAGGCCGTCCGTCAGGGTCCCGAAGCCGCCACACAGGCCAACGAGCGTACGGCGCAGGCCCGAGGCAAATACAATCAAGGCCCCTCGGTCAGCCCCGCCGTGAAGGAGCAGTGCAACCTGGACAAGGCGCTGCCCAAGCCACCCCGGGACGGTGCCGGCGTCACACAGCAGCCCGTTGTCGAGCGTGACGGAGATCAGGTCATCCCGCTACGGTGCCCCAACGAGTGTGACAGGTACCTCAACTGCCACCGCAAAGCTCAGCCCCAGGCACAGTGACCATGGCATCCCACTTCCGCGATCCGTGCTGCACCGCCATGGCATGAGGACGAGGGGGATCGGCGCCGCAGTAACAACCACCCAGAGCGACGGGCCGGGCGGCGGGTACGCCGCGTCGCCGCCGGACGTAGGCGGAACACCGGCCCGTCAGGCTCCACGGGCCTGCGCCGCAGAGAAGTCGGCATGAGGACTCCAGAAGCAGAGGGGAAGTAGAGGGGAGAGGAAAGGCTTCCATGGACCCTTGAGCCACGTCCTGAACGACTCCCCGTTCGAGGTCCGAGAGGTCACGAGCCAGCGGCGATCTCTGTGCTGGGAGTAGCAAGGAGATGGGGTCGTGAATACGAATCTTGCAGCCTCGTCGAGGTTGTCGATGGACCGTTCGGCTCTGATCACGTATGTTCACGCGGCGGCCCCGCTGGCCGCGCCTATTCGATCCGTGGGGGGTTGTTCATCATGTCCTCAAGTACTTCCGACAGCGAGAGACCAGGGTTTCAGCCGCTTCAGGCGTGGTCATGGGCTGTGTACGCCGCGCTGGCCCTCGTGGTCGCCGCCGACCTCTGCTCGCTGGCGACAGGCGTACGACTGCACGGGCTGTGGGGGGATGTCGCCGCGCAGGGGTGGGACGCGCTATCTCCGGATTCCCTGTCGAACTTCGAACGGGTCGAGTCCCGTTACAGCTGGTTGGGAGTGCTGGAGTTCTCCGCGCTGGTCGCCTGTGCTGTGCCCTTCATCGTGTGGTTCTACCGGGTACGGCGCAACGCAGAGCTGCTGGCGCCGGATGCGCACAGCAAGGCGCGGGCCTGGGCCGTGTGGGGGTGGTTCGTGCCCGTGGTGTTCTGGTGGTTCCCGCGCCGGATCGCGCTCGACAGCTGGCAGGCCAGCCTGCCGCGTACGGAGGGTGATCAGCGCCGGTCCTCAACGGCGATCGTCGAGCTGTGGTGGGCGGCCTGGCTGGCCGATCAGGTCCTGGCCAACGTCGCGGGCCGCATGTATGAGCGCGCCGAGGGGCCGGGAGCCATTCAGAACGCCCTCGCCCTGATGAACGTCTCTGTCATCCTGGACGTCGTCGCAGCCGTTATGGCCGCACTCTTCGTTCACCGCCTCACCAGGCTTCAACACGACGCCATGCAGGGCGTCACAGCAACCCCTTTGGCGGCCCCCGAAGCAGTGGCTGGAGCGCCGGTTCACTGACGAGTTGGTGTGTCATAGCGGGTGAGGGCGTCATCGCTGGTGGGTGGCATGATCCGACCGTGGCGATCACGGTGAGTCGGGCGGTTATTGCGCATCAGCCTGTCACAGGGCGGTGCCACGACGACATCTGGCCCTCTGGCCGAGGAGTTGCCCCTGTGGCACGGGTCGAAGGCCGCCGTCATGAGGCACGAGACGGAGCGAGGAAGCGGGCTGCGGGGGGCAGGTGCCCGGCATCAACTGGTCTTTGTGGACCGGCTGCGGCCACGCTGATTCATTTGCGGCACGCCCCCGCACGCGGTGCTGGGGCTGCTGTTCGGTGTCGACGTTGTCTGTAGCCTTCCGCCGCTCATCAGCACTCCTGAGGGGCGACCTCCATTTTACACACCCATGCCGCCATCGCCGCCGTTCCCACGGCCGGCGCATTCGCCGCGCTGACCGCCGGTCCGGCCCAGGCCACCCAATACGTGCCGTGATTCCAGCAACTGCAGCACCGGCAACACCCGTGACGAGTACCTGACTCATCAAGAACTACTCGCGCACGGGGACCGTCAACCTGCACGGCTACGTCGTCAAGGATGTTGCCGGTAACCGGTTCGCCGTCGCGGCAGCGACCGCGACGGCAACCGCTACGTCACCTTCCACTGAAACCCGCGTCCGGACGGCAGCCTCACCGCACCGCCTGACCGGTGGTGGAGCTGCAGCTGCTCATCACTCGCGCCGTTTGAGCACGGCTCGGGCCGGCGCTTCAGGCTCCCCCTGCACCGCGGCGGTAGACCCACTGCAGTCCAGCGCAAGACGAGGCAGAGACCAGCCAGTTGTCTCCCCCTGGGCAACCACCCGTGCAATGTCAAGACCGGGCCCGTTGAGGGCGAAGCCGCTGACCCACTCTGTTTGACGCGACGGTTGCATACCCTCGTCACCAGCGACCGAGCCGTCGCGGATCTCCAGCATTGTTTCGGCATCGCCCTACCAACCCGCACGGTGTCGTACGCCGGAAGCCGTTTCAACCTGGCCGAGGTCTGCGGGCCGAGGTGTTCCAGCAGATCATGTCACCGCGTCTGTGATCCGCGGTCGTCTTCATCGAGTGAATCAACCTCAAGCTTTGTGACGGCGGTTGGGACGTTCACCTCATCCTGCGTTCGGCCTCAACCGACCGGGCCGATGGCGAGAGTGGTCAGATCGCGGTCGGCCTGCCACATCGCGTGCAGTGTGTCGTAGGCAGCGGAGGCGCTGGTGTTCTTGTAGGACGTGACGGAAAAGGTGACGGTGCCCTGGACCTTCTTGGAGAACAGGGAGTGACCGATCGCCAGGGCGTCTGCGCAGAGGTCGGCGTTGGGCTTGCCGGGGGCGCATCCCATGGCCGAATGCGTGGGCCCGAAGACCATCCGCTTGCCGACGGCGACCGCTCCGGGCACCGCCCCCTGCCGCGGCAGCACGTCGGCCACCTGACGCGCATTGAGGACCCCGCTCGCACCGCCGGGCTGACCAGACGCGGCCGGAATGGGCTCCTTCTCCGCGGCCGGCCCTTGTGCGGCCTCGTGGCCGCCGGTTGCGGCGCACGCCGCGAGGAGCACCGTCGCAGCCGCTCCGGTCGCAGCCGCTCCGGTCGCAGCCGCTCCGGTCGCAGCCGACCGCCATCCACGTCCAAAGCCCACCGGATTGCCCCCACAGCCGCTCATGAATGCCTGGTCATATGCCGCAGCGCTCAGCCCACAGAAGAGGCTTTCGTCACCCCGCGAACGGCATTCCGTTCACTACCGCACCATCCCCCCGCGGGGGGATGGTCCCTACGTCAGCCGCCTCGTGGCGGTCTTGATGGCGGCGAGGCTTGCGTGCGCCGCCTCGACGCGGGGTACGTCTCGCGCTTGGCGTGTTGGCAAGTGCCTGGTAGATGCTGGCTATCCGTGGCACGAGTGGCGGGAGGTGATGTGCCTCACGCTCGAAGTTGGTCGCGATGGTTGCTCTGTGCAACTGAAGTGGATTCGGTCTGATCGCTGACGTAGCGACCCGGCTGCTTGGTCCGTCGAACTCGGCTTCCTGGAAGGTGCGTTGAGGGAAGCGCTTCAGGAGGTGGCTCCGATGGCGGCTGAGTAGTTCTTTCACGCTCACGGTGCGCAGTCACCTCTACGGTTTGCATCTGATGTGCCGTGGTTCGGGCATGTACACGCATTCCCGCACTTCAACGACACGGGCGGCCCTTGGCGTTGCGGCAGGGGATCTTGACGTACCGCTGGGTTACAGCGTTCACTCTGGGAACTTTTGTAGATCATGTGACCGTGGGGTGGGGACTGTGCGACTGAGGTGGAGGCGTGAGCGTGCGCCGGGTGGTCTGGGACGGTGGGCGGCGGTGACCTCGCTGGCGACCGTTCTGAGTGTGCCGGCTCTTCCTGGGGCAGTGGCTGCCCCGGTCGTGACTCCAGCATCGTCGGCCGTCGCATCCGAGGTTTCTGACGATCAGAAGGCTCTGGCCCAGGCCGCTGAGACGGGCGAGCGGGTCGAGGTTGTCGGGGAGCGCACCGAGCGGGAGACCGTGTTTGCCAACCCCGATGGTGTGACGTTCACGCTGGAGAAGTCGATCACCCCGGTGCGTGTGGCTGCCCCGGAGGGCGGCTGGGTCGCCCCGGACGCGACGTTGGTGCGGCGCTCGGACGGGTCGGTGGGGCCGAAGGCGGCCACTGTCGACCTGACGTTCTCGGCCGGGGGCTATGGCAAGGACCTGGTGAGGATTGCCGACGACGGACAGGCGGTGGCGCTGGGCTGGCCTGGCGAGCTGCCGCCGCCTCGCCTCGAGGGGGATCGGGCGATCTACCCGAACGTCCTTCCGGACGTCGACCTGATCATGACGGCAACGGTCGAGGGGTTTCGACAGGTCCTCGAGGTGAAGACACCCGAGGCGGCTGCCAATCCCGCACTGCGCACCCTCGATTTCGCTCTGGGGACCGACAACCTGCGGATGGAGCCGGGTGCCGGTGGGGGAGTGGACGCCCTCGACGGCAACGGCCAGGTCGTCTTCCGCTCACCGGCCGCACGCATGTGGGACTCCGCGGGTGACACGGCGCAGCCTGCCGACGGTGTGAACACTCAGGTGGCCGGCGTGCGTCCCCTCGGAGAATCTGCCGCCGAGTCGACTCCGATTCCGGCCGGCCCGGTGGAGGAGGGTGACCCGCTGGCCGGGCCGGGGGCCGGCGACGAGTCAGCCGTCCTGGACCTCGAGGTCAGCAAGGACACGGTGACGGTCACGCCCGACGCCGAGATGCTGACCGGCACCGCATCGGATGCGTTCCCCCTGTACATCGACCCGTCTGTCGAGCTGAACGAGTCCGAGCGCACGGTACTGTCCTCGGACGGCGACGTGTTCTACAACTTCTCCGGCGGAGACACCGGGATGAGCGTCGGCAAGTGCGGCACCGGCGTGGTCAACGGTGTCGCGTACTACTGCGGCAGTGGCTACGTGAACCGCATGTACTTCGAGTTCGCCCCGGGCAACTTGAAGGGCAAGCACGTTCTCGACGCGACCCTCCGGGTGACGGAGACCTGGTCGTTCGCCTGCGAGGCCCGGTGGGTCGATCTCGAGCGGACGAACAACATCTCCTCGGCGTCGAAGTGGCCGGGGCCGACGAAGCTGGACCAGATGGGGGACCGGAACGTCTCCGCCGGCCGCGGCAGCCTCTGCAACCCCACCCAGCCGCGGGCGCCGATCGAGTTCAACGACTATCCGGCGGAGCCCGACGAGAACCTGACGCCCACCGTCCGGGCCTTCGCCGACGGCAAGTTCGCCCGCCTGACGTTGATGCTGATGGCCAAGGACGAGACCGACACGGTCGCCTGGAAGCGGTTCGACGACGACGCTGTGCTGAGCGTCGACTACGTCGGCAAACCGGCCCTCCCCAGCAACATCGGTCCCGTCACCGGCACGAACACCCAGACGTGCCGCAACACAGAAGCCACCGCGCTGACCGTCACCACCCCCAACCCTGCGCTGACGGCCACACCACAGACCGTCGCCGGAGGCGAAGCGGGCGCACAACTGCGGGCCGTGATGGACACCGAGAAGAAGAGCGGCACCTCCTGGACCAACCTCGCCGACATCGAGCGCCCCACCAGCGGCTACATCGGTGACAACGTCCGGGTCACCGTCTCCACACCCACGCTCGAGGAGAACGCCCTCTACCGGTACCGGGCCTGGACCCGCTCCTACTACGGCGGCGGCTACCTGTCCGGCCCTTCGAACGCCTCCACGACCGGCTGGTGCTACTTCAAGGTCGACTCCACGGCACCCAAGGCGCCGACCATCACGTTCAACGGCCCCTACACCCAATGCGCCACCAGCTGCGACCCGCAGGGCGGTGTGGGCATCGAAGGAAAGTTCACCCTGGGTCCCGCGGCCGGGGATGTGAACACCGCCTACCGCTACAAGCTCTCGACGAACAACACCTGGTCCGGCTGGATTCCCGGAGCGACGGTGCAGATCTCGGTCGTTCCCTCGACATCCGGCACCATCATTCTGTCGGCGGAAGCGAAGGACACCGCTGGCGACGGTGCCGAGACGAGCGTGCAGTTCAACGTCAAGGAAGGCGACGGACCACTCGGCTCCTGGGACTTCGACACCACGGACGCCACAACGGGCGCCGTCATCGACACCTCCGCGCCGACACCTGACCTCCGCGACGACGCCACCTTGTACGGCGGGGCCACGCTGACCGACCGGGGGCGTCGCGGGCAGCTGACCGGCACAGACACTGACAGCGGCCTGAGCCTGAACGGCACCACGGCCTACGCCGCCACCTCAGGCCCGGTGATCGACACCCGCGCCTCCTACGCCGTGGGGGCCTGGGTCCGCATGGACCAGCCGACGGGTAACCACACGGTGCTCGGCCAGGATGGTGTCAACCGCAGCCCGTTCCTGCTCGGCTACGAGCACTCGCTGAAGAAGTGGACCTTCCGTGCCGTCGACTCCGACGCTCCCGCCGAAGGCACCTGGTCCTATCAGCGTGTCGCATCGCAAAACAATGCGGTCTCCGGCGTATGGACGCACCTGGTCGGCGTGTACGACGCGGCCACCAAGACGCTGAGCCTGTACGTCAACGGCCAGCTGCAGGGCACCACTGCCTACACCACCGCGTGGAACGCCACCGGCCCCCTGCAGATCGGCCGGGTCAAATGGTCGGGCTCCTACGTCACCTACTTCCCCGGCTCCATCGACGAAGTCGCCATCTGGCAGCAGGCGGCGACCACCGCGGGCGATCAGTTCGTCAAGCACGCCGGGCTGAAGGACGCGAACGGCAAGCCGCACGCCGAGTTGGTCGCCTCCTACCGTCCCGCGGGAGCCCAGGGCACCTCACTGGCGGACAGCTCCGGCTACAGCCGGCCCCTCACCCTGAGCCCGGGTGCCTCGCTGAACGGCGTAGAACTGGTCCTGGACGGCACCAGCGGCGCCGGCACCGCAGCGGGGCCGCTGGTCGACGACTCCGGCTCCTTCACCGTCACTACAGAGGCACTGGTCGACTCGGCCAAGATGCTGACCAAACCCGTCGGGTACAAGGCACAGATCCTCGGCCAGCGCACTGCCACCGGATCCTCGTGGAGCCTGTGGTTCGAGAAGACCGGCACCAGGGACGAAGAGGTCCGGGACGAGAACGGCGAGCCGGTCGTCGACGAGAACGGCCAAGTCCAGTACCGCAAGGTCCCCGTCGGCAGGTGGCACTTCGGGCGGCTGGCCGCCGATGGCAGCGGCGTCTCCGTCTCCAGCATCGAGGATCCGCTGGCCGACGACGAAGTACGGCTCACCGGCGTCTTCGATGCACAGGCCGGAACCATCAGCCTCTACCTCACAGCCGAACAACAGGATGACGCCCTGGCCTACACCGCCGCAGTCGGATCCGGCGAGTTCGCAGCGGGCAAGGGCTACCTGAACAGCGTCTGGGGCAACTACCTGCCCGGCCGGATCAGCGACATCCGCCTCTGGTCGGGAGCCCTGGCGGACGGACAGCACGTAGCTGACGTCGTCGGGACCAACAGCACCACCTGACACCCCCTCCTCCCTGGTGGCCGGGACCCTCTGCAACGGGTCCCGGCCGCCCCACCGACACCTCCCCCAGCGCCGCCGCCTGGCCGGCCCAAGCCGAGAGTAGACATCCCCGTGTCCCTCCCCTTCCGCGTCCCAAGGAAGCCCCCATCGGCGCGTGCGCCACGAGCCGCACGCAGCACAGCACGCCTGCACGTCCCGGTCATCGGCGCCCTGGTGCTCGCCCTGTCCGTACCGGCGGGCCTGACACCGATCGCGGCGGCGGCTGAGCCACTGGGACGCCCCGACGTGCCGGGGCCGCGGGTCAGCAAGGTCGTACCCGCGCCGACCGGCGCCAAGGAAGCCCGCGAACGCGTCGCCAAGGCCAAGGCCGACAACGCCAAGCGCGCACAAACCGCCCGCGCCGAACGCGCCGTGACCTGGCCCAAACCCACCAGCCACACTCGAGACCTAGGGGCCAAGCCCGCCCCCACGGACCTCGTCCAGCTGCGTCCCGCCGCTCCCGCCAAGGCGAAGCGCGGCGCTGCGGCGCAGGCAACTACGGCGGCCCAGGGGACAGCGACGGTCGAGATCCTCGACCAGAAGGCCGCACGCAAGGCGCGCGTCACCGGAATCCTGTTCACCGCTGCCGCCGAGGTCCCCGGCAGCGCGCAGGTGACCATCGACTACCAGTCCTTCGCGTCCGCGGTGGGCGGCAACTGGGCCGGTCGTCTGGGCCTGGTCAGCCTGCCCGCATGTGCCCTGACCACTCCGCAGAGGCCTGCCTGTCGCAAGCAGACACCCCTGCAGTCCACCAACGACACCGCTGCCCAGACAGTCACCGCCCGCACCACCGTCACGGCGGCATCACTCGGCAGCGACCAGTCGGCCGCATCCGCCGACGCAGGACCGGCCACCATGCTGGGCACGTCCCAGACCGTGATGGCACTGACGGCCACCTCAGCATCCTCGGAACGGGGGGATCACGAAGCCACCCCACTGGCGTCTTCCTCCACCTGGGAAGCCGGCACGTCGTCGGGAGGCTATACCTGGTCGTATCCGATCGTCGTGCCGCCCGCCGTCGCCGGGCCAGGCCCTTCACTCGCGCTCTCCTACGACTCGGGCGCCATCGACGGCCGGACCGCGAACACCAACAACCAGGGATCCCAAGTCGGCGCGGGCTTCGACCTGACCTCGTCCTACATCGAACGCAAGTACGGCCCATGCCAGGACGACGGCCATGAAGGCAAGAGCGACCTGTGCTGGAAATACGAGAACGCCACGCTCGTCCTCAACGGCCAGGCCACCGAACTGGTCAAGGACGACACCACGGGAGCGTGGAGGCTCAAGAACGACGATGCCTCCAAGGTGACCCACAAGACGGGCGCCGACAACGGGGATGACGGTGACGACATCGTCAACGGCACGGGTGACGGCAAGGGGGAGCACTGGGTTCTCACCAAGGGTGACGGCACCACCTACACCTTCGGCCTGAACAAGCTGCCGGGCGCCGGTACCGAGCGCACCAACTCCGTCTGGACCGTCCCCGTCTTCGGCGACGACTCCGGCGAACCCGGATACAGCTCCGGCACCACCTTCGCCGGCCGGGCCAAGACCCAGGCCTGGCGCTGGAACCTCGACGTCGTCGAAGATGTCCACGCCAACGCCTCCACCTACTGGTACACGGCCGAGGCCAACCACTACGCCAAGAACGGCGACAAGACCAACCTTGCCGCCTACACCCGCGGCGGTTACCTCAAGCAGATCCAGTACGGCCAGCGCGCCGACACCCTGTTCACCGGCGTCACCGCCAGCAAGATCGACTTCACGTACGCCGAGCGCTGCACCGCCGCCGACTGCAGCTCGCTGAACGCGGACACCGCCGACAACTGGCCCGACGTCCCCTTCGACGCGATCTGCTCCGCCAGCGAGACCGACTGCATCGCCCACGCCCCGGCGTTCTTCACGCGCAAGCGCCTGACCGGCATCGACACCAGCGTCTGGTCCACCGCCCTCGAACCGGACGCGTTCAAGCCGGTCGACAGCTACAAGCTCACCCAGGAATTCCTCGACGGCCAGGACATCGGCAACAGCTCCGACCAGTCCCTGACGCTCAAGTCACTGCAGAGAACCGGGAAGAACGGCACCGCGATCACTCTGCCCGCGGTCGACTTCACCTACCACATGCGGCCCAACCGGGTCGACAGCCCGTCGGACAACATCGCGCCCGTGTCCATGCCGCGCCTCAACCAAATCGTCTCCGAGACCGGCGCGATCACCACGATCACCATGTCCGCCCCCGAATGCGTCATCGGCAGCAAGATGCCCGCCGCGGAGGACAACAACAACCTCTCCTGCTTCCCCGTCTACTGGCCCATCAACGCCGGCGACCCGGCCCTCGACTGGTTCCACAAATACAACGTCACAGCCGTCACCGTCTCCGACCCCGCCGGCAACAACGAAGCCCTCGAATACTCCTACACCTACGAGACCCCGGGCTGGCACTACAACGACGACCCGCTGACCAAAGAGAACGAACGCACCTGGTCAACCTGGCGCGGCTACCAGAAGGTCACCACCTACACCGGCGATAGCGCCCACCCCCGCTCCAAGACCGTGAAGCTCTTCATGCAAGGCATGCACGGCGACAAGCGGAAGGACGGTACCACCCGCACGGCCGTGGTCAAGGGCATCGACCTCGACAACGACCCGTCGATCACCACAGACAACCGCGACCTCGGCGACGCCAACGATCTCGACGTCTACGCCGGCCAACTGCGCCAGCAGATCACCTACAACGGCGCCACCGCTATCGCAAACACGTTCAACAGCATCTGGTTCAAGCAGACAGCAAGCCAGCAGAAGTCCTACGCCCACACCAAGGCCTACTTCGTCCGCACCAGCCGCACCTACTCAGACACCTACCTCACCGCCGCAAAGAAGTGGCGCACCGCCGTGACGTCGTACACCTACGACGACACCTACGGCATGCTCACCCGCACGGAGAACCACGGCGACTGGTCCAAAGCCGGCGACGAGACCTGCACCCGCACCTGGTACGCCCGCAACCCCGACGCCGGCCTGACCAGCCTCGTCTCCCGCACCCGAACGGTCGGCAGCGCCTGCCTCGCCTCCGGTGCACTGATCACCGACGACCAACTGAACCTGCCCGCAAACTCCGACACGCCGGGCGACATCCTGTCCGACACCGCCCTCGTCTACGACACCCCGAACGCCACCGGCTGGATCGCCGACCAGACGCCCAGCCTCGGCCTGCCCACCTGGACCGGTCGCGCCAAGGCCTACCCGGCACCAATCGGCACCGCAGACCGGCACCCCGCCGTCAACGGCGGCTGGCAAACCATCTCCCACACCACCTACGACACCGCCACCAGCAAGCTCGGCCGACCGATCTCCATCACCAACGCCGACGGCAAAACGTCCACCACCGCCTACTACCCGGCAGCAACCGGTCCGCTGACCGGGGCCATCATCACCGGCCCCGCACTCGCCTCCAACGGACAGACCCATAAGGCCTACACCTACTTCGACCCCGCCCGCGGAACCATCACCCGCAGCCTCGACGCCAATCTGAAGAGGACAGAGCGCACATACGACGCCCTCGGGCGCCTCACCGCAACCTGGCTGCCCAACCGCGACAAGTCGGCCGGCTACAGCGCCTCCGTCACCTACGCCTACCACCTCGCCCGCAACGCCGAACCCTGGACATCCACCTCCACCCTCAAGGCGGACGGCACCACCTACCAGACCAGCTACGCCATCTCCGACTCACTGCTCCGCCCCCTGCAGACCCAGATCCCCTCCCCTCTGGGCGGACGCATCCTCACCGACACCCGCTACGACTCCCGCGGCCTCGCCTATGAGACGTACGGCGACATCTACGACAACGCCAACGCCCCCAACGGCACCTACACCCGCGCCTCCTACGCCCACACCCCAGTCCTGAACCAGACCACCTTCGACGCCGCAGCCAGGCCAACCACCTCCAGCCTGCTCGTGCTCGGCGTCAAAAAGTGGGAAACCACCACCAGCTACACCGGCGACTCGGTCGCCAGCACAGCCGTCCAGGGCGGCACCGCGACCCGCGCCGTCACCGACGCGTTGGGCCGCACGACCGAAACCCGTACCTACTCCGGCACCAGTCCAGCAGACACGCAGTACGGCGCGGCCACCGGCACCTCGTACGCCAGCATCGCCTACGCCTACAACAGAGACGGCAAGCCGGCTCAGATCACGGGCCCGGACAACGCCAAGTGGACCTACGTCTACGACCTGTTCGGACGGCAAATCCGCGCAACCGACCCGGACAGCGGCACCCGTACCACCACCTACACCGCCCTCGACCAGACGGCGACGACCACCGACGCCCGCGGTAAGTCACTGCATTACAGCTACGACGAACTCGGCCGCAAGACCGGCCTGTGGCAGACAGCGAAGACGGACGAGAACAAACTCGCTGCCTGGACCTACGACACCCTTCTCAAGGGACAACCGGCCGCATCCACCCGCTATGTCGGCGGAGTCACCGGCGAGGCCTACACCAAGAAGGTCACCGCCTACGATTCCCTCGGCCGTGCAACCAGTACAGAGCTGAGCCTGCCCGCCGATCATCCGCTGGTCGTGTCCGGCGCCATATCCGCAACCACCACCTTCGGCACCGCCTACCGGGTCGACGGCACGATAAGCAACGTCAAGGAGCCCGCCGCCGCAGGCCTCCCGGCCGAGATCGTCTCGCCTAAGTACAACAGCTACGGCCTGCCCATAGAGCTCTCCGGCACCTCGAGCTACCTTCTGGGCGTCAGCTACACCGCACTCGGCCAGGTCCAGCAGATGACCCTGGGCACCTCTGATGCCTTCGGCATCAAGAAGGCCTATCTCACCAACAGGTTCGAGGAAGGCACCGGCCGGCTCCTGCAGTCCATGGTCACGGACCAGACCCACCCCTGGACACTGCAAGACCTCAACTACACGTACGCACCAGCCGGAAACGTCACCTCCATCTCCGACCCCTCCACACTCGGCGGCACATCCGAAGCCGACCACCAGTGCTTCACCTACGACGGTCATCGCCGCCTCACCGAAGCCTGGACCCCCAAGACCAACGACTGCTCGACCACCGGACGCACCACCGCCAACCTCGACGGCCCAGCGCCCTACTGGACCAGCTACACCTACAACACCGCCGGACAGCGCACCACAGAAACCCAGCACACCACCAGCGGGAACACCACCCGCACCTACTGCTACAGCGACACCCGCACCCACGCTCTGACCGCAACCACCACCGGCAGCTGCACCGGAGCAGCCGCCCAGTACACCTACGACGCGGGAGGCAACACGACCCGCCGCGTCGAGAAGACCGGTAGCACGACCAGCCAGGACCTCGACTGGAACAGTGAGGGCCAACTCAGCCGACTCACGGAGGGCACATCCAGCACGGACTACCTCTACGACGCGGACGGCGAACTTCTCATCCGCCGCACCGTCGGCGGCGAGACCATCCTCTACCTGGGCTCCACCGAGGTGCACGCCACCGGCACCAAGCACTGGGCGAACCGCTACTACACCGTCGCCGGCACCACAATCGCCCTACGCAGCAACGAAGACGGGACATCAAAACTGTCCTGGCTGGCCGGCGACCACCACGGCACGCAAACCCTCGCCCTCACCGCCGACGACGCTCAAACCATCAGCAAGCGGTACACGACCCCCTTCGGCGCTGAACGCGGCACCCCGACCGGGACCTGGCCCGACGACAAGGGCTTCCTCGGCAAGACCGAGGACGACACCACCGGCCTCACACACATCGGCGCCCGGCAATACGACCCGAGCCTTGGGCAGTTCATCAGCGTCGACCCCATCCTGAACACCGCCGAAGCCCAGTCCGTCAACGGCTACAGCTACGCAGGAAACAACCCGACGACCCTCGCAGACCCGACCGGCTTGGACTACGGCTGCGGAGGCGGAGCATGCGAATACGCATCCGACGGAAGCAACAAGAAGCCTCACGACGAAAGTAAGCCGGACGCACCCCGGCATTCCAACGGAGGACTTGGCCGACCCGGAAGCCAGCCCAAACCAGCCGCCCCAAGCACCGAACTGGGTGAAGACATCATCTTCGGCGATCACACCGAAGCGGGCCCGCCCCCTGAGGAAATCGTCATCGACTGGTCCGACGCGCTCTACTACGGCGACCGCTACGGAAACTATCTGACCAGCCTGCCGTCCGGGCAATGGATGCTCTGCCTCGGAAAGGCCGGGGGCTGCTACAACTACAACGGTTCACTGCCGGGCAGGGATCCCCTCGAACCCTGGCAAGCGATCGCCCTGATGATCATCGAATCCGTCATCGTCCCCGGAAGCGCCGCCAAGAATGTCCCACGGATCATTAATGTGGCCAAGGGCGCAAAGGCTGTAAAGAATGGAAAGCGCGCTTCAGACTGCTTCAAATGCTTCCTGGCCGGCACCGACATCCTCATGGCCGATGGGGGCACCAAGAACATCGAGGACGTGGAACTTGGAGACAAGGTCCTGGCCACAGACCCCCGAAGTGGAGAATCCGGGGCCCGAGAAGTAACCCAGCTCATCGTCACTGAGCACGACAAGCACTTCAACGAGCTGACCCTTGCCACGAAACAAGGCTCGCAAAAGCTCACGGCAACACACGAACACCCCTTCTGGTCACCATCCGAAGACCAATGGATCGAAGCGGGACGGCTTCGCCCGGGCATGACACTGCTGTCAGTCGACGCCAGCCCCATAACCGTGGTGCAGAACCGTGCCTACACCCAGCGAGCTCGCACCTACAACCTGACGGTCGACGACCTGCACACGTACTATGTACTCGCTGGCGAGACACCGGTCCTTGTGCATAACAGCGGCCCCTGCTCTGCCGCCCGTTTCGAGGTCAACTCGAATGGCGTAGTAACTGATCTCCAAGCTGACATGTCGCGGGCTGGCAAGGCTTTCACGCCCAAGGGTAAAAGGGAGGTGCTCGCGAAAAATAGGGGCGTCAATGGCGGGAAGACGGTCTGCGATGACTGCCAGATAGAGACCGTTCCGGCCACTCAATCGCGAAGTGGAGTTCCTGTGAATCGTCAGGAAACCCGCGTTGACCATATCTGGCCGCAGAGTTTGGGTGGCCCGGGGTCTCTGTGGAATGGACGCGTTACCTGTTACTCGTGTAACGAATTTTGGCTCGATACGCCAAAAGGCCCACTTAGGTAACTGGGCGATCCATGTAATCAAGCATCGTTTCGAGAGCGGCGGGCGGCGGGCTCAACTCCGCCTAACCAGGGTTTGAGGGCGAGCTGATTGCTCCCGCTGGCTGTGAGGGCGCCCTGGTGGTGGTGCGGGTGGTAGTCGCTTGGCGTGACGCCCACCCGCCCCGCCTACCACCTGCCGCCTTGGGTGCATACTGGTGGAGTGACGATGCCTGAGGGTGAAGTGAACGATCGGGTCCGAGTTGTATTCCAGCTCGAACAGAACGATGGATGGCCCCCCGTGGCCAGTGAGAGACTGTGGGCCATTCCGGTGGATGTCGATCTAGTTCGAATTGATAACGTGCCGTGGTTCGTGCGAGACCTCGCGCTAAATGACATCGTAAGGACCCGCACGGACGCCCGTGGGGCTTTTGCGGCGGTTGGGAAAGTTTCCTGGTCGGGGAACTGCACAGTGCGCATCATTCCCTACGGGTCGGGCCGGTTTGCAGGAGACCCCCAGGGGGTTGTAGATATCTTCTCGCCGCTGGGAGTACATGCTGAAGCGATTGAGAAATTCGGCATGATTGCTCTCAGCGTGCCGCCTTCGGCAGATATTCCCGGTGTAAAGGGGCTCCTCATTCAAGGCTCTGAAGCCGACTGGTGGGATTACGAGGAATCCTGCATCGGTAATGTTTGGGTAGGCGCAAACCCACGCTAGCTTCGATCTTTCGTGACGGTCCGTCGGTTTCTTCGGCGGGCCGTTTCGGTTGTTCAGGCTGGTCGTGGTCAGGATGATGGCCCGGCTGTCGCGTCGGGTGGCCGCCGGGTTCCACGTCTCGATCAGGGAGGTGCTGCTGGCAGGGACGGGAACGCGCTTGTCAGCCCGGGTAAACGCCCATCCACCGACCGGGGGGTGCCTCGGCTATGCCGGTACAGGGACTGTAAATCGTTAGGCCCTGTCTCACATTCGGTTGTGACGGAGAGCGACGCTAACCGAGTAGGATGCGGTGGCGGAGAAGGCTGAAGCATGCCCGACCCTACATCTGGCGCGCGATCAGCTTGGTCTTGGTCTTGAGGCTTTCGGTTCCGCCGTTGTGGTACGAGAGTGTGAATGCGGCGATCACAGCGTCACGGTCGCGCTCCAAGCCCCGGGTGAAGGCGTGCAGATGCGGCAGAGCGGCTGCGCGGACCTGGGCGATCCAGAGTCCGAGCGTGTCGGCATTTCCCGGGCGGGCTTCAAGAGCTGGGCGAAGCTCCCGATACGGGCGGCCAGTTGGGTCATTTCGGGGCAGGCGGCGGTGAGCCGGGCCAGGAGGTCGTGATGCTCGGCCTTGAGGTTGTCGGGCCTGGTGAGCAGCATCCGGGCGAGCCTGCGGGCGGTGATGTGGCTGCGGTCGGCGTCCACGCGGCCTTGGTTGATGTACCTGTGCAGGAGGTTGAGGCAGCCGGTGAAGCCGAGGGCTTTGATCTCGTCGAAGAGGTGCTGGACGGGGACGGCGGGGTCATCGGCCCGGCGTTTGCGCAGGTGTTCGCGGTAGGGGTCGACGAGGCCGGCACGGTACTTGGGGACGCGGAACATGCGCTCGGGCTGGTCGGCGCGGGCGTAGCGTTTGACGGTGTTCAGGGCCAGTTGCAGGCGGCGGGCGCATTCGAGCAGGCCCACGCCCCGGTCGAGCAGGTCGTGGACCTGATGCCGGCGTTCCAGGGTGGTCTGTGCGCGGGGCCCGTCGTAGAGGGGCGCGTCCAGCACGGTGGCCCAGCAGGTGCTGTGCGCCTTGACCTCGCTCAGGGCGGCTGCGCACAGGTTGTGCCACAGATGCCACCGGTGGGCGACCTGCACCGCGTCGGGCAGGCCCGGCGGATGGCCTCGGCGTAGGTGGTTGAGCCGTCGCGGCGTACGACCTCGATGCCCTGATGCTCGCCAGGCTTCCAGGGTGTCGGCCGTGCGGTCGGCCAGGACGTCGATCCGCTCATGCGTCTCGGTGTCGATGGCCATAACGTGACGGACGGCTGGAAGATGTTCAACCGCAGAGGACAACGGATCGGAACTTATGACCCAGATCTCAACTACCTCAAGGAATAGTGAATTCTCAATCGAGGTGATCGACGATCCGGTTGCGGAGGGTGCGGCCCCGTCATCCTCCGATGCTGTCGCCAGGATCAGGGTCGGCAGCTTCATGGAGACGTTCCTGATGGATCTGAGCTTCTGGTCGGCGGATGAATACCGTAGAAGCTGGGAGCGTGCCCTGAGGGAACTCGAACGCTCCGAGAAAGCGACCTCTTGCCTGATTGCTTCGATCACTGATCCGGCAGCCAGTAACTTCATTTCTTGCTGGCCAATGTATCGCGACGGAGACGTGATCCATGTCAAGAATTCGCTCATCTTTCTGGATGAGCTCGATGAACCGTTCGACCCGCAAGAACCGTGGCGGCACGTAGAGCCTCGCTGCGAAGTCGACGAGGACGGGAATCGCATCTCCGAATGGATTACGAGCGCGTCCCAAGTGCGGCAGTTCCGTGAGTCTTCCTGGGGTTTGTGAAAGCATGCAAGCGCAAATATGAAGCTCCGCCAGATTGTCTCTGGCGGAGCTTCTGTGCGTCGTGACGGCAGTAGTTGACGGCAACGTCAGCGGACAAGGGCAGCGCAGGGTGACGGTTCGTCGCCGTCGGCATTGAGTGTCTTGGCGTTCGTCGGGCCGTCGAGCGCGGTGCTGAGAGCATCGATGGCCTGGCGTTGGAGACACCTCTGGAGCGACGGCGTCGCCCAGTCGGCATCCGGCGGGGCGCTGCTCCACACGTCGAGCGCAACGGCGATCGCTACGGGGTGATGATGTGCCCGGTGCGCGGCGAGGTCTGCCCTGATTGGACCTCGTGCCAGACCCGCTCGAGATTCTGCGGGCCGTCGCTGTGCACGATGTCGACCCACCCCTCGGCCACGGGCAGGAACTCCTTCCACGACTGGGCGAAGCGGTGGTCCAGTCCTTCTCGCCCCCAGTCGCCGATCCGCTTGCGCATCTGGTCGGGGGCGAAGAACATGCCCGGCCCGGTCTCTGCAAGGGTGCCGGCGGGTGCGGGTTCCTGGTTGGTGATGCCGACGACGACCTGGTGCACGAGCGAGTCGCCGAGGTGGGCGCCGAGCCGGGCGGACAGCTGTTCGTCGCCCGCGAAGTCGGCGTACAGCGTCTGTGTGCGCGGGAGCCGGGAGACGTCCTCGTAGGTCAGCACCCGGTCGTAGCAGCCGAGGCCCTCGGTGAAGGCGAGGTTGCGCGGGGAGGTCAGGCCGACCACCTCGCACCCCTGTCCCTGGAGCAGGTGGGCGGCGCCGTAGGCCGTCTTGCTCGAGGCGGACGACAGGACGATGGTCTTCGCGCCCAGCCAGGCGTTGTCGAGGAGCCAGTCGGCCAGCATGAAGGAGGTCCAGAACAGCGGGCGGTACAGAACGTGAAGGTCCTCCCGGCCCACCTCGTAGGCGAGGTCGCCGGTGGTGAGGGCGTAGGCGTTGTAGGGCCGGGGCAGTGGTCGGCGATGGGGGCTGGCCTCGCGGAAGCCGCGCTCGTCGACTCGGTCGGGGCGCACCAGCAGGTGGCTCGCGGACGGGAAGTAGCCGTAGTAGCGGCTGCCGGTCTCGATGCCCTCGACCCGGGAGGCGACGACGTCGGCGAAGCCCCAAAGGGGGACGATGCCCCAGCCAGCGCGGGGCGCGGGGAAGAACTCCCAGTAGCGGAACGAGTCGCCGAGTGCGGCGTAGGTGACGTTGTTGGCGGTCAGGCCGACCCGGTCGACGCGCAGCAGCGCCTCGCCGTCCCGCACGTGCGGGACGGGGGCGTCGGCGAGCTCCGCGGTGGACAGGTCGTCGCGGCGGACGAGCAGATTCCAGGCGGTGGTAGCGGTGGTGTTGTCCATGGCCCGCAAACTACGTGAATCCGGATTCGGATTCAACCATGGTTTAGGATGCACCCATGCCTTCCCCTGACTCCGGAACCGGACAGCCCGCGCAGCCCCGGCCGGCCGGGACCCGTACCCGGCGCGGCAAGCGCACCCATGACGCCCTGGTGGCCGCGGCCCGGCGGATCTTCGAGCGGGACGGCTATCTGGACGCCCGCATCGTCGACATCGCAGCCGAGGCGAAGGTGGCCACCGGCAGCTTCTACACACACTTCTCATCCAAGGAGGACGTGTTCGCCGCCGTCCTCGAGCGGCTGCGGGACGAGATGCTGCACGCGGGAGTCAGCGACGGCGGCGACGGCGAGCGAAAGGACCTGTGGCGAGGGGTCGAGGACGCCAACCGCGCCTACCTGGAGTCCTATCGCCGCAACGCCGGCCTCATGGCCGCCATGGAACAGGCCGCCGCCGTCGACCCGCAGTTCGTGCGAATGCGGCTGGAACGGTCGCGCGTGTTCATCGACCGCAGCGCCGCCGCCATAGCCCGCCTCCAGCAGTCGGGCCTCGCCGACCCGGAGCTCGACCCGGACGTCACCGCCCGGGCCTTGAGCGCGATGGTCAGCCGCCTGGCGTACGCGACCTTCGCCCTGGGCGAAGCGGTTCCCTTCGACACGCTCGTCGAGACCGTCACCAAGCTCTGGACGAACGCGCTGTGCATGCCGCGGGACTGAGCCCGGCACCGGCGCGCCCTGTGATCCGACTCATAGCGGGGCGTCACGGCCGGTGGTTGACGGCGGCGCCGCGCACCCGCAAGGTTGACCGCCAGCAGGGTGAGCAAGCGCTTAGTCAACTGAGAGGTGGCCGACCATGAAGCGCCGCATGTTCGAAGCGGATCACGAAGCCTTCCGGGCTTCTGTACGGGAGTTCCTGCACCGCCATGTCCACCCGCGTACCGAGGAGTTCATCGAGGCGGCCGCGATCCCGCGCGACATGTGGATCGAGGCCGGCAAGCAGGGTTTCCTGGGGCTTGAAATCCCCGAGGAGTACGGGGGCGGTGAGGCGCGCGACTATCGGTACAACACCGTGCTGGCGGAGGAGCTCGCCAAGGTGACCGCGGCACTCTCCTCCTGCCTGGGCATCCACACCGACATCGTCGCCCCGTACCTGGTGGATCTGACCACCGAGTGGCAGAAGCGCCGCTGGCTGCCCGGCTTCTGCTCCGGGGAGATCGTGACGGCGATCGGGATGACCGAGCCCGGCGGCGGCTCCGATCTCGCGGCCCTGCGCACCACCGCGGTGCGGGACGGTGACACCTGGGTGCTCAACGGGTCGAAGACCTTCATCACCAACGGCTACTCGGCCGACCTGGTCGTGGTCGCCGCACGGACCAGTCCCGAGAAGAAGGCCCGTGGCATCACCCTGTTCGGCGTGGAGACGGGGATGGAGGGGTTCACCCGGGGGCGCAAGCTCGACAAGGTGGGGCAGACCGAGTCCGACACGGCGGAGCTGTTCTTCGACAACGTCCGGGTACCGCACGCCCATGTGATCGGCGAAGTCGATCAGGGCTTCGCCCACATGATGGAGCGACTGCCCCAGGAACGCCTCGGAGCGGCGGTCTCCAACCTCGCGCACGCCGCGCAGATCCTCACGGAGACCATCGAATACACCAAGCAGCGCAAGGCGTTCGGCCAGGCGATAGGCTCCTTCCAGTACAACAAGTTCCTGCTCGCCGAACTGGTGACGCAGCTGGAGGTGGCCCAGGCGTTCGTCGACCAGGCGGTCATGGCACACAACGACGGCGAACTCACCGCCGTGGACGCGGCGAAGGCCAAGTGGTGGTCCGCGCAGGTGCAGAACGACGTGCTCGACGCCTGCGTCCAACTGCACGGCGGCTACGGCTTCATGAACGAGTACCGGGTGGCACGGGCCTGGCGCGACGCCCGGGTCACCAAGATCTGGGCCGGCTCCAACGAGATCATGAAGGAAATCATCGGCCGCGACCTCGGTCTGTGACCGCACCGCTTCCAGGGCCGCACGCTGCGTCCGAATAGCTGGCTCGCCGACGCATTCCGGATCCAAGCGTTCGCAGCCCTCGGTGCCTCGCCCCGGGTGCGCCCGTACGACGACAGGAACGCGCCCGCGAGGTCGGCCACAACGCCGCCTTCCGCCAGGTCGGCAACCGTCTCGTCGGCATCCTCCACGGCTGCCTCGAAACCTGCACCGCCTACGACGAAGCGACCGCCTCGTCGCACCATGCCCGCTTCCATGCCGCTTGACACCGAACGACATGGGGTGTCTGACCCGGAGAGGCAAGATGACGAAGAAGACCGTCCTCGTCGAACAACATGACAACGTCCTGGTGGCACGGCTCGACAGCCCGCCGTCCGCGCTGATGACCCGCGAGATGGTCCTGGAACTCGGGGCGCTGGTACGCCGTGCGGACGGTGATCCGAGCGTGGGCGCCGTTGTGCTCACGGGCACCCACTCGTCGCGGTTCCTCGCCCACTTCGATGTACGGCTGATCCACGGAGGCGCCAAGCGATCTCCCAAGTTCCGGGCCTCGGTCATCCGCGTCGGGCTCCGGGCCACCGGCGCGGTTCTCAAGGCGCCGGGTGGCAGTGCACTGCTTGCCCGCTCCCCGCTGGTGGGGCTCATGGCCTGGGAGCAGATGAAGGACGTCTTCCATGCGATCGAGACCTCGTCGGCCGTCTGGGTTGCGGCCCTGAACGGGGACACGGGTGGTGGGGGCTGCGAGCTGGCTCTGGCCTGCGACTACCGCTTCATGGCTGACGGCCCCTATCGCATCTCCCAACCGGAGATATTCCTCGGGTTCCCGCCCGGTTCCGGCGGCACCCAGCGGCTGGCGCGCCTACTGGGCGGACGCCGGGCACTGCAGATCTCTTTGGAGGGCACGCCCATCAGCCCGACCGACGCCCGTGAGATGGGCCTGGTGGACAGAGTCGTACCGCCCGACGCGCTGCTCGATGCGGCCATCGAGCACGCCGCCCAGCTGGGCCGACGGCCGAAAGCGGCCATCGGGGCCGTGAAGCGAGCCGTCCGTGAGGGAGGCTGCCTTCCGCTTGAGGAAGGGCTGCGGTTCGAGGGCGCCGAGTGGCTGGCGACCACAACGACAACGGAGTCGCTGGAAGCCCAGCGTGCGTACCTGGCCCGCACCAAGGAGCTAGGTGACGTTGCCGGCCTGGACCCCGCGACGCTGGAAGAGGCCATGGCGCGCGGGCGGTTCGCCTGACCTGCTCGTCATGGACGGCTCCAGTGGTGCTCGACAGGGCTGCCAGGCCCGCCCGCTGCGACTCGTCCAGGACCGACCCGGCCCCTGGGGCGCAGCCGATGCGCTGCGCCCCGGCGGCGGCGGGGGAGTGGCACCTGCGCGCAGCCGGGAACGCCCGCCGGAAAGCGAGTCGGACCCATGACCCACAGCCTTCTCTCTACGTCCTCCCAGGTCGGGGCGCCGAGGGGGAGGGGCCTGTTCAATGCTGTCGGGTGTGCGTGCCGCGCCTTGGCTGTGTCGGTCACCGGCCGCACCCGTCGGTTCGTTCCGTTGCCTCGTTCCCACACATTCGGGGCGCGATCGGGGTTGACGCGGAAGGCGCTCTCGATGTCATCGTGTTGCCGGTCCTGGCTGCCGCCCGCACCATGGCGCACAGGCTTCGGTTCTTGGCAGGACGGTTCGATCACCATGTGTCGGCGGCGTACGGCTGGAGCCAAAGGGCGGTCTGCAGCGTCACCGATTTGAACCAGGCTTGGTACATGCGCTCCACAGTCCCCTCGTCGTGGCCCTTGTTCGCCAGGAACGGGCGGATCGTGGCAGTGATGGGGTAGATGAACGCCACCATGTAGCGCAGGGGGATATGACGTACGGATGCGGCTTGGTCGGTTTGGTTCTTCTTGTCCTGTGTGTGGCGGAGTCCGATCTCGTGCGCGTAGGAGAGCCACTCCTCGTCGTGGGGACGACGGCAGGTGTCCATGATCCACTGGCCGAATCGCTGCCGTACACGCGCCAGGTAATCGTCCAGGACCCTTCCATCAGGGGTGGCGAAATAGGCTACGAGGTGCGGATGTGAGGCCACGAATCCGTACCAGACGTCCAGGATGTCCTCAACCTGGTCCTCCAGCACGTCTCCCGCCATGCGCAGGTCCTGCACGTCATCGGCGGTGAACAGAACAGTCGCTTCCAGCTTGGCCAGCTCGTCCCTCGAGACGGGACCGGGTGGAGTGGAGCCGTACGCGTAACCGGCTGGTGGTTGCGTGGTCATGGGGATCGCCTCTCCTGTCAGTCGTGGTCCTATTGAATGCGTCATCACATGGGAGATGGAGAACGGCCACCCGATTGCAGCGTGTCGGACGAACCTGTTGATGCCTCGCGACACAGCCGGCCCCGCCCCGCAGGGCCCGGTGAAGGGCGGGCAGGTGGTCGACCTGATGGCCCACCCTCAACGCACGCGATGCCATGTTCAACGAGCCAGGAACGGGGCAGCCCGCCGACAGGTGATGACGACGCAGTGAGTCTGGACCTGAACAACTACGAACTCCTCCGGCCTGCATCACTGTTCGTGTCCGAAGGAAGCGGGCGCGTCCTTCAGGCCGAGAACTGCTCATGGGAGGACCGGGCGACATGGCTCACGACGGAGGCCCTGGCCGGCACGACAGCGGTCGCCGACTTCGAGGAGGTGCCCGCCACACCACCAGCGGCCTTCCGGCATGCTCGCCGCCGACGCCGGGCACTGTCTACGACCCGGACGCCGACGACGTCGTCCGGCCCGAACTCACCCGCCGCGCAGGCGGCGCCCTCGCCGCGTTCCTCGCGCACGCCCGGTCCCGAACGAGCTGACCTCACGCTCCGCTGTCCGCCAGACCCCCAGCACCCGCCGGGCCGCAGCCAGGTTTCTGCGGGAGTGGGAGGCGGCCCTGCTCGGAGCGGCGCTTGCTCGCCTTGTTCGTCACGGCGTGTTCGTGAAGGAACGGCGGTAGGAGCGGGGCGGCACTCCCCGGCGGCGCACGAACTGTTCGCGCAGGACGGCCGCACTTCCGTATCCGACGCGGTGGGCGATCTCCTCGACCGGCAGGTCCGTGGTCTCCAGGAGCTCCTCGGCGCTGCTCAGGCGCAGGCTCCGCAGCCAGGCGTGGGGGGTGGTGCCGGTCGCGGCGGTGAAGCGGCGGGCGAAGGAGCGTTTGCTCATCACGGCACGCCGGGCCAGTTCCGCGACGGGAAGCGGCTCATGGAGGTTCTCGCGGGCCCACGCGAGTACCTCGGCGAGACGCTCGTCGCGGCAGTCTTCGGGGACAGGGGCGGCCAGGTACTGAGCCTGCCCGCCGTCGCGGTGGGAGGGCAGCACCACGTCCCGGGCAACAGCGTTGGCCATCGCGGCTCCGTACTCCCGCCTCAGCAGGTGCAGGCAGAGATCGAAGCCCGCGGCGGCTCCCGCGCCCGTGATGATGCGTCCTTCGTCGATGTAGAGGGCGTCGGGTTCAACGATGACGTTGGGGTGGCGGCGGGCGAGCAGTTCGGCGAACCGCCAGTGGGTGGTGGCCCGCCGGCCGTCGAGCAGTCCGGCGGCGGCGAGCGCGAAAGCGCCGACGCAGTGGGCCGCGACCAGTGAGCCGCGTTCGTGTGCGGCCGACAGAGCATCGAGCACGGCGGGAGCGGGTGGTGTGCGGAAGCCGGCACATGGCAGGGCGATCACCAGATCGGCCAAGGCGAGCCGATCCAGGCCGTGCGTGATGGTGAGCGGCACGCCGAGGTCAGTGGGGACCGGTCCGGGCCGGTCGGTGCACAGGGCGAAGTCGAAGCCGGGCAGTGTCTCGCCGTGCGGGCCGAAGACCTCGGTAACGATGCCGACGGCGAGCATGCCGACTCCGGGCGGGGTGTACGCGGCGACGGTCATGAAGGGAGGCACACGTGCAGTGTGGCACCAATCCTGCGATCAGCGGCAGCTGTGCCACTCGTGAACGATCCGCCTACCCACAAGGATTGAGGCCATGACAGACGCACCGCTCGGCCGCAGCGCCGTGTACACGATCCTGACCACCGGATATGTGGGCTCCACCGGCCCCGGAGTCGCCGCCACCGTCTCCTACGTATCCGACGCCGGCCGGCATGTGATCTTCGACCCGGGCATGGTGGCGAGTCGCGACCGCATCCTCGCCCCGCTCGACGAGTTGGGGCTCGGTCCCGACGACATCACCGACGTGGTGCTCAGCCACCACCACCCGGACAACACCATGAACGTGGGCCTGTTCGGACGGGCCCGGGTGCACGACCACCACGTGGAGTACCTCGGCGATCAGTGGAGGAACCGGGATGCGGAGGGTTACGAACTCACCCCGTCGCTACGGCTGATCCGCACTCCGGGCCACAGTGCCGAGGACATCACACTGCTGGCGGGCACGGACTCGGGCGTGGTCGCCTTCGCCGGTGACCTGTGGTGGCACGCGGACGGCCCGGCGGACGACCCAGTAGCCCCCGACCGTGAGATGTTGCGCGCCTCCCGGCTCCGGGTGATGACCGCCGCGGACCTGATCGTGCCCGGCCACGGCGGCCCGTTCAGGGCGGACGACACCACGCCACGCTAGCCGCTCTGTTCCGGTGTGGGCTGCGCAAATTCTGTTCAAGCTTCGGCGACACGAACTGCCCGGTCGTCGGAGTTCGCCGGCAATCGGTCAATCGGTCTTCCGGGTCGCTGTGCCGGGTTATCCCGACCCAGGGACCGCGTGAGGTCAGAAACTGGGCGCCAGAGCCCCGGCCAGGGATTCGGGCGGGAAGGCTGCCGGTTGCTCAACAGCATGTACGCCGCCAACCGCATACTCGACGGCGACCCCTTCTACATGAAGATCCCCCCTGACCAAGGAGCCCATCCGATGCAGCTTGTCGCCGAGTACAGCGTCACCGCCCGCCCCGACCGCGGCATCGTCCAGGTCTATGACGCAGACGACTACCTCGGCGACGAGCTGGCCCTTCAAGCAGCCCGCGACCACGTCGTTGCCGGCCACGGCTACCACCTCTACCTGCACTCCCTGCAGCCTGACATCCGGGTCCACGTCACCATTCGCCTGTGGGACACCCCGCCCCCACCCCCCGCTGACGCCGACGGCCACACCACCGTCACGCTCGACTCCAAGACCGGCATCCTCGTCATCAACCAGTTCACCCTCGGCCCCGCCGGAGAGATGACCCTGCCCCAGCCTGGCGTCTACGAAGGCACCGCCTGGTGGAGCGGTCGGCAAGCCTGCGCCGACTACTACACCGAAACCCTTCAACAGATCGACGAACACTGGGAGCCGGAGCGCATCACGCAAGCCTGGGCCAACTGCCCCACCCCTGAGCGGTACGTTCTCGACCTTGCTCGCACAGCGCCGTCTGCGGTGGAAGACGACTGATACCGCGCCTCGTCCCACTCGGGGCGGCATCCCTCGGCACCTGGAGCATGCCGCCCCGTCGGCGTTCCTACTGTCAAACAGGGCGCCTGAGCGGCGCGGTTTGACGTCGCCCGCGCCATGGGCCTGGTCTCCTTCGACCCCCGCGACACACCTCGCGCTCCCGCCGCGCCGCCCTCGCCTCAACCCAGGCCTTCCACAACACCCACGGCCACCTCGGCACCCGCCACCACCCCCGTCGGCGCCTGGCTCGCCGAACAACGCTCCATCTGCAGCACACCACCGGGCGGGCTTCGACAGCGGGACCGGGCCGGTGACCAGCAGCGGAAGAAGGAGACGGTACCGGTGTGGCGGTGTCGGCGGGCGAGCAGGGCCGAGACCCGGTGTCGTGCTGACCGTCGAGAATGTCGTCCGCAATGACTTCGAGCATGGCCCGGTGGTCGTTGCGGGCGCTCTTGGGGCCGGTGCCGGTCCGTCTCGGCCCGCGCGAGACGGTTTACGCGGCGCTGGAGGCGGCGTACCGCGAGGCGGCGCTGCGCCAGGTGGCGTACCGGCAGTGGCCGTGCGGTACAAGAGCCCGCTGCTGCACGCGTCGGCGGCGTGGCCTTGAGCGACGGTGAACGCGCGGATCCGATAGGTATCGTTCGGCGCGTGTTCGGCCGCACTGGGCGCCGTATGCGGAGGGGGAGAGTCTGTGGCTATAGGTAGAGAGCGTTCCCGGATGATTGCCACCGATGACAGTCACCGGGTGACGCCGGCCGAGTTGTTCTTCGACTTGGTGTTCGTGTACGCGATTACACAGGTCACCGCACTGATGGCGGCCGATCCGACGCCACTGCGGCTGCTCGGCGCGACCGTGGTGCTTGCCCTGCTGTGGTGGTGCTGGTGTTGCTTCGCCTGGCTGGGCAATGTGGTGCGAGCCGACTCCGGCGCGATGTTTACCGTGCTGGTCGCGGTGATGGTGGTCGTGCTGGTCGTCTCACTGACCGTGCCGGAGGTGTACGCGGACTTGTCCGGCGGCTTGTACGCGCCGCTGGTGTTCGTACTCTGCTACGGCGCGGTCCGGGTCCTCCACCTGGTCTCCTACTGGATCTCCAGCCCCGGTGACGACGCACTCCATGCCACACTGCGCCGGACCGCATTGCTGTCCGTTGCACCGCCCTTCGTGCTGCTTCTGGTCGGCAGCACCCTGACCGGCATCGCGCAGACCCTGGTCTGGCTCGGCGCGGTCCTGATCGACTACTGCGGCATCTACGTCACGGGGGCGTCGGGTTGGCGGGTGGCGTCGCCCGCGCACTTTGCCGAGCGGCACGGCCTGATCGTGATCATCGCCCTGGGGGAGTCGATCGTCGCGATCGGAGTGGGCGTGTCCGGCCTCCCCATCTCCGTGCCGGTGCTGGCTGCGGCTGCCGCCGGGGTGATGGTCGTCGCCGGACTGTGGCGACTGTACTTCCGGCAGATCAGCGAGAGGGCCGAGCACCGGCTGACCACGCTGGACGGCGACGCCCGCACGCGGCTGGCACGCGACGTCTACACCTTCCTGCACCTGCCGCTCGTCGCGGGAGTCGTACTCACTGCGCTGGGCATGAAGAAGGCGCTCCACCAGGTCGCCGACAGCAAGCACTACGACCTGTCCGAGCCGCTGCACGGGCTGGTGGCCTGGGCGCTGGCCGGGGGAGTGGGCGTGTTCCTGCTGGCGGCGGCGGCGATCCTGCTGCGCACCGACGGCCGCAGGTCCGCGGTCCTGGCGATCGGAGGGGTGGGCTGCTTGTGCGCGGGCGTGGTGGTCGTCCTGATCCCCGCACTGCTCGCCCTGGGGCTGCTGGCGGCCGGGGTGACGGGAGGGGCGGTCCTGTACAGGCGGAGGGCGGGCGGGACTCTTCGTACGCCCGCCTGACGAGCGCGTGCATGGTGGGCGCCGGCGGGGTGAAACCGCGATCGTTGATCATGGTTTGCGTGGTGGGGGCTCGGGCGCGTGCAGCAATCATCCGAAGCCGGCAAATCAGTCGCCGGATGTGATGGCTGAACTCATGGCCCAAATCGGCCTGTTGCGGCACGAGCGGCACCAGGCCGCGCTCGCGTCGCGGGCCCCGGGCGGTCGGGGCCGCGGCGAAGCACAAGCCGGTCTTCGTCGACCGGCTGCTGGCCGCCCTCGTCCACCTGCGGCACGGCGTCACGCACGATGTGCCGCCTGCTGGTTCGGTGTCGACCGCTCCACCGTCACGCGCGCAATCGGCGACGTCCGGCCGTGGCCGGCGGCGCGCGGTTGCACCGTCGCGCCGGGCACCGGGCTGCGTATACCCTCGCCGAGGTCATCGACGATCTCGGCGCGAGCGGACAGACCAGATCATCGACGGCACCGAGACCCGGGTGCGCCGCCCGGCCGCGGGACGCGAGGACCGGGAGAAGTGCGTCTCCGGCAAGAACAAGCAGAACGCCGTCACGTCCATGGCCGTCACCGACGCGCACGGGAAGCTGCTGTTCTGCAGCGCCGCCCAGCCGGCCAGTTGTGCCGACATCACTCATGCCCGAAAGTCAGGCCCAAGCTGCTTGCGGACGGGCCTGCCGTGGAGATCCTCGCCGACGCCGGCTACCAGGGGCTCGGTGCCCAGACGGGCGGTCGAGTGGCGACACCGCCGCACCGCAAGGTCAAGAAGAACGCCCTGGACTGGTACGAGGAGATCGACGAACGCCGGCGCAAGGCTCACTCCTCCCGCCGCGTCAGGGTCGAGCACGGCATTGCACACCCGAAGAACTGGCGAGCCCTCGCCCTCCACCACGGCCGCCGCGAGCACATGACCGACACCATCGAAGCCATCGCCGGACGATGGTCTTCCCCCTGGTGACCGGGCCGGAGATGATCAGCCCTCGCCGGGCGCCGGCCTGCTGGCGCCGGTTGACCAGCAGCAGCCTCCTGACCGTGGTGAACACCGCGTCCATCGCGGGGTGAGCATGACGGCGAACTCCGAGTGGTAGTCCTCGCGCTCTGCTTGTGACCAGGCGGGGTCGTCCGCCGCACGGACGGGCGCCGGCAGGGCGTCGACGAACGTGGCCCACCCCGTCCAAGTGGTCGGCGAAGCAGGCAGCGCGAGCGGTGTGCTGGCCGTGTCGACTCTTCAAAGGCGTTGCAAGCCCGGACCGCGGCCTGAGGCGCCGGAACCCTGCCGCCGGCCGGCCGCCGGTTGCCTTTCCGTCCGGCTAGCCCCCTGTGACGGCTCAGCCCCGTGTGACGCTCAGAAGCTGTGTCTGAGCCCTGCATGACAAAGGGCAGGGTGTTCACGAGTGGGCTCGACCTGTGGGGCCGACGCGCGTTGAAGGCCTTTCCCTGTCTCAGCGGTGATCGTTGACCGAGAGCGTTGAGAGGGTTGCATGCGAGTCGGTGGCCTTGCCGTCGTCGGCAATAGGTACGCAAGCGAGGGGGAGGCACGCCACAATCTCCGTGTGGATCAGGGGATAGCGGCGATGGCTGCGGGTGTTTTTGGTGTGATCGGAGCCGCGATTGGGGGTGCTGCGGCGGCCTGGGGCGCACGGACGGGGGCAGAGCGAACTGCGCGGGCCGCACAACAGCAGGTCCGCGACCAAGCCACCGCTGAGCACGCTCATTGGCTGCGGCAACAACGTCTCGAAGCCTATGAAGGCTTCATGCGTGCGTACGACAGCTTCGCGCGTGTGGCCACCGATGCCCTCCGCGCTGCCGAAGAGCGCGGGTCGCGAAGTGAACGGTCCGGTCGTGATGTCCAGCTCGCGGAGTGCCTGCCGTCGGCGAGCGAGGTGGAGGCGTTGGGGGAGCAGGTGCGTGTCATGGTCGAGCGATCCGCGCGCATCTCGGTCCTTGGTCCCTCGTCTGTAGAGGAGTGCGCGGCGGAGTTGACGAGAGCCGCGGGACTCGAGCACCAGCGGTATGCCGCCCAGCGGGAGCAACGCTCGGATGCGCCCTCTCAGCAGGGCGTGGCTTGGGACGAAGTGCGGTCACAGACAGCCCACCGCGAGCGATTCTTGGCGGCTGCCCGGCAGGCCCTGGGCACTCGCCCAGACCTCAGGTCAGCGGGCCAGCGGCATGATTGACCTGCAATTCCCTTTGCTCCCACCGCCTGGGCGGGCGTCCGGCCCACTTGGTGACTGAATGGGCAAGGAGGGGCTGCCCCGGCTGAGGCTGGTCGTGGTCACGGACGACGACACCGGGCCGCGGCTGTGCCGCGGGTGCGGAGGTCCGCTGATGCCGACGGCGAAGGCGGCGGCGGTGTTCTGCTCGTCCGCCTGCCGGTCGCGGCATTGGCGGCGGATGCGGCGGACACGGGCGAGGACCGAGGCGGTCCAGGCCGGGTTGATGTCCAGCTGCCTGGAGTGCAGGGTGTCCTGGACCGTAGGCGTCGAGCATCCCGTCTCGGCAATCTCCTGCTCTCCCCGCTGCCGCAAACGGGCCTGGCACAGGCGGCGCACTGGGCAGCGCGGGATGTGAGACCGTGGATCCGGCGGCCACGAGGCTGCTCCACGCGCCGGGGACACACGCCCTTTCAGGCGGCCGGAGGGCGTTCGGACGGTGCGAAGTAACCGGTTGCCAGGGCAAGTTGGCGGCCTGGATAGGGTGCCGCCCCCGGGTCGGCCTGTGGGGGTGGTGTCCGATTGCCCGAGATGATCGGCCGTGTGACCCGGGAACGCTACGACGAGCTGGTCAAGCTGGGGGACTGGGTGACAGACATGTACCGGGCGGAAGCCGCCGCCAACCAAGCACTGCCGACCGGGATCGGTCCCGGCTGCTCACCTCATTCGAAAGCGACGGACGGATGGGGTTGGCCTTGGGCTTCATCACCGGCCGCCACCCCGACCTGACGCCCGTTCCCCAAATCTGCAGCCCGTCATCGACGCGATCGGCCGGCTCCACGACTCGCTGATCCCGTGCCCGCTCCCCGACGCCCCCGAGATCGCCACCAACCCGGTCCTTGAAGACGCGGCCGAGCATTGCGAACTGCTGACCGGCGGCACGCTGCTCCACTGCGACCTACACGCCGACAACCTCCTGATCGCAGAGGACAACCGGATCCGGGTCATCGACTGGGCCTGGCCACACCGTGGTCCAGCCTGGATCGACACCGCGTTCCTCGTGCCACAGCTCATCCTCGCCGGACACACGGCCCCAGAAGCCGAGAAGTGGGCCACTCTCATCCCCGCCTACGAGCAAGTGAGCAGCCAAGCGGTCAGCGCCTTCGCTTCCGCGCTGACCACATGATGGGCCCGCCGAGCAGACCAGGGGTCCCCGCAGCTGCGCGCGTACCGAGCCCGGGCGGTCGATGCCGGCAGGGCCTGGGTCACCTACCTGAACCGCTGAACCGCTGGTGTGGCTTGCGTTCCTGGCGGTCGGCCGCCTCGGGCGTGTCCCAGCCGGCAGGCAGGAAAAGGCGCCAGGACAGCGGGCACGAGGCGGTGTCGGAGACAGCATGAACACTGACGCCGATCCGGCAGTTGCCGACCTTGCCCAGAGTGCCCGAGTAGGGGCGGGTCACCCCGGGCGAGGCAATGCCGTCCTCGGGAAGGCCCGTGTCGTCCACCACCCACGCCTGCGGCCGGACCACCTTCGCGGCCCGCCAGGCCAACCTGGCCCGTACCTCTTGAACGGGCCAGGTCGAGGACGTCATGAACTGCTGCAACTGCTGGTGATCGATACCGAGGCGTTCGGCCATCGGCTGCATCGACTTCCGCCGCCCGTCCAGCAACAGCCCCCGCAAGTAGAGCGAGCCCTTGGCACGCTGATCCCGCCGGACCAACGGGGCGAACACCTCAGAGGCGAACCCCTCCAACTGGAAGCGCACCGCAGCAAGTTCCCCAGCCCTCATACAGCCAGCGAACTACCGAACACAAGCCGTGACAAGAGCAGCTAACAAAGCACTACTAGTGTCCTGCGCCAGTAGTTGATCGTTAGTTTTTGTGTGACTTCTGCTGCTGGTGCGTCAGTTCC
>NZ_BMWB01000034.1 GCF_014651015.1 Streptomyces xantholiticus | reverse complement strand
CATCGCACCCCTTGAACTGGGGTGTTGCGACGACCACTAGAACCTAAGGGACGGCTCCGGCCCCTTCTTCTACGACAAGCGCTGCCGATCAGCCGCGCAGGGCCTGGACCGCGGCCTCGAGCCGCTTGCCGAAGTCGCCGTCCGCCTGACGGAAGTTGTTGATCGCACGCTCGGCGATGTCGTCGCGGGCGACGCCGGAGATGGCGCCCGCGAGGTTGTCGACGAGGCGCTGCTTCTCACCCTCGGACATCAGACGGTAGAGATTGCCCGCCTGGACGAAGTCGTCGTCCTCTGCATGCCGCGGCGTGGGCTGCTCGCCGGTCTCGCCGGTGACGGCGATCGGCTGCCACAGCGCACGGTCCGTCTGGTGCGGGCCGCCGAAGCTGTTCGGCTCGTAGTTCTTCGCACCCTTGTGGCGGCCGTCGTACAGGAAGCCGTCACGGGAGTTGGTGCGTGCCTCGGTGGCGTGCGGGCGGTTCACCGGGAGGTGGTCGGCGTTGATGCCGACGCGGTAGCGGTGGGCGTCGCCGTAGGCGAAGAGCCGGCCCTGCAGCATCTTGTCCGGGGAGGGGCCGATGCCGGGCACGAAGTGGGCGGGGCTGAAGATGGACTGCTCGACCTCGGCGAAGATGTTCTCCGGGTTGCGGTTGAGCTCCAGCTTGCCGATCTCGATGACCGGGTAGTCCGCGTGGGGCCACACCTTGGTGAGGTCGAACGGGTTGAAGCGGTACGTCGCCGCCTCCGCGACCGGCATGATCTGGACGCCGACGGTCCAGGACGGGAAGTCGCCGCGCTCGATCGCCTCGCGCAGGTCACGCTGGTGCGAGTCGGGGTCCTTGCCGGCCAGTTCCTCGGCCTCGGCGGCGGTGAGGTTCTTGATGCCCTGGTCGGTCTTGAAGTGGTACTTGACCCAGAAGGCCTCGCCCGCCTCGTTGTTCCACTGGTAGGTGTGGGAGCCGAAACCGTCCATGTGGCGGTAGGAGGCCGGGATACCCCGGTCACCGAACAGCCAGGTCACCTGGTGGGTGGACTCCGGGCTCAGCCCCCAGAAGTCGAAGACGTTGTCCGCCTCCTGCGAGCCGGTGTACGGGTCGCGCTTCTGGGTGTGGATGAAGTCGGGGAACTTGATGGCGTCCCGGATGAAGAACACCGGGGTGTTGTTGCCGACGAGGTCGTAGTTGCCCTCTTCGGTGTAGAACTTCAGCGCGAAGCCGCGTGGGTCGCGGACCGCGTCGGCCGCACCGAGGCTGCCCGCGACGGTCGAGAAGCGCAGGAACGTCTCGGTCTGTTTGCCGACCTCGGAGAGGAACTTGGCGCGGGTGTACTCGGTCACGTCCGCGGTCACCGTGAAGGTGCCGTAGGCCCCGGCGCCGCGCGCGTGGACGACGCGCTCCGGGATGCGCTCGCGGTTGAAGTGCGCGAGCTTCTCGAGGAGCAGCTGGTCCTGGACAAGCACCGGCCCACCGACGCCCGCGGTCTCGCTGTTCTGGTTGTCGGCGACCGGCGCCCCGGCCTCCGTGGTGAGCGGTCCCTGCGTCACGTGCGCCTCCTGCGTCATGTACTGCCCAGTCATTGCTTCCGGCACTTCCTGCCCTTGGCCTGTGCCGCTGTCGATCCTACAATGGACTTTGTCCAAGTCAAGGAGGCATCCAAAGTCATACCCATTCGGAACACCGTCCCCCACTGTTAGGCTGACCCCATGAGTGACCTTTTGGAGCGACTGCGCGGACGCGGCTGGCGCATGACCGCACAGCGGCGTGTCGTGGCCGAGGTCCTCGACGGCGACCACGTTCATCTGACCGCCGACGAGGTCCACGCTCGCGCGGTCGAGAAGCTGCCGGAGATCTCCCGGGCGACCGTCTACAACACCCTGGGCGAGCTGGTGAGCCTCGGCGAGGTCCTCGAGGTGTCCACCGACCGCCGCGCCAAGCGGTACGACCCGAACGCGCACCGGCCGCACCAGCACCTGGTCTGTGCCCGTTGCGGCGCCATCCGCGATGTTCACCCGGTGGGCAATCCCCTGGCGGACCTGCCCGACACCGAGCGTTTCGGCTTCACGATCTCCGACGTCGAGGTGACGTACCGCGGCACCTGCCCCAACTGTGCGGCCGGCTAGCCCTTACCGACGACGAGAAGGCCCCGACGCGAGCGTCGGGGCCTTCTCGTGGTTCGCGACCGAAACGCCACAAAGGTCTGCGGGAAACGCCCAAGGGCCCGGATCCTTGAAAGATCCGGGCCCTTGGATTTCAGTAGCGGGGACAGGATTTGAACCTGCGACCTCTGGGTTATGAGCCCAGCGAGCTACCGAGCTGCTCCACCCCGCGTCGGTGAACACAACCTTACGGTACCCCGCCGACCAGCGCAAATCCCTATGCCGTGAGCTCCTGGAGCAGCGCCTCGCGCAGCCGCGCGGCCCGCTCCGACACCTCCGCCGGGCCGAGTTCGACGGCCGTCGCGCACCACCGCTGCCCCTCGGCCAGCTCTCCCCTGCGGGCGGCCAGCAGCGCGAGACGCAGTGCGGCCCTGCCGTGGCCGGCCCGTGCGGCGCGGGTCCACCACAGCGACGCCTCACGCTCGCTGCCCTCGCGGGCGAGGAGCAGCCCGAGGTTGAACGCGCCGCTGCGGCTGCCCGCCTCGGCCGCCTCCCGGTACCAGCGGGCGGCTTCCGTCATGTCACCGCGGCCGGCGGCCAGCATGCCGACCCGCACCTGGGCGCGGCGGTGCCCCTGCTCGGCGGCCCGCTCGTACCACTCCTCGCACTCGCTCTTCTCCGCCACCGGCTCGCCGAGCGCCGGCGGGCCCGGCAGCGGGCGGCGGGAGTCCAGCACGGTGGCGAGCCGGAACGCCGCCTCTGCGCTGCCGCTGCCCGCGGCGCAGCGCAGATGACGCTCCGCTCCCTGGTCGTCGCCGTCCCTGAGCAGGGCGATGCCCACCTGGAGCGCCGCCTCCGTGTGGCCGGCCTCGGCGGCCCGCTCGTACCACGTGAGAGCCGTACGGTCGTCGTCCCGGCCCGCGTGCAGGATGCCGAGGTTGAAGGCCGCGTCGACGCTTCCGGCCTCGGCCGCCTTGGAGAACCACGGCTCGGCGCCCACCGGGTCGCCGGCCTGCAGCAGAAGGACGGCAAGCGCGTTGGCGGCCTCACGGTGACCGGCGTAGGCGGCACGGCGGTACCACTGCTCCGCCTGGGGCGTGCGGTCCTGGGCGGCACAGAGCAGCCCGAGGTTGTACGCGCCGTTGACGTCGCCCGCGTCCATGGCCGCGCGGTACCAGCGCTCAGCCGTCTGCTGCTCGCCGCGTGCGGCGTGCAGGGCACCGAGGGCATTGGCCGCGTTGCCGTCTCCGTCCTGGGCGGCACGCAGCCACCACACGGCGGCACTCTCCTCGTCGCCGGCGTCGCGCAGCAGGAAACCGAGCGCGCACGCGGCACGGGCCTCGCCGTCCTTGGCGGACGTGAGGTACCAGCGGCCCGCCTCCCTGAGCTCCCCGCGCTTCTCGAGGATCGCGCCCAGGTGCAGCGCGGCCCGCCGGTGGCCGCGCGCGGCGGCCTGCCGGTACCACTGGGCGGCCTCGTCGAGCAGGGCCTCGCCCGGGCCCGATGGCCGGCGGTCCGCAGCGGGGCTCTCGCCGCTCCGGTCGGTCACAGGCCGACGGTCGGCGCCGGTCCCGTTCACGGCGCTCCGTGCCCGGCGTCCGGCCCGGCCCGTACCGTGCGCTTCGGTGTCGGCAGCCGGATCGGTGTCGACCCGGCCGGCGGCGGCCTCCGCGTCCGCGAGCCTGCGCAGCGCGGCGTCCGTCTGCCAGACGGCGCCGGGGTGCGCCGCGTCGCCCTGCCCCCAACCGCCCGCAGCCGGCTGGGCGGCCTCGGCGGTCCGTGCACGCCGCGCGGGGGCAGCCTTGCCGGCCGGGCCCCCGTCGATCGATCGCGGCAGCGCGGCGCCGGCTCGCCCACCCTGGACACCGCCGGTCCGCGCGGCGTCCGTGGTCGCTCCCTGGTCGGCCGGAGCTCGGTTGACCAGCCGGCCGATCTCGTCGCTCTTGCGGCACTCCTCCGCCGCACGCCGCTCCAGGGCGCGGGCGAGCCGGTACTCCGCCTCACGGTGGCCCTGCTCGGCCGCAGTGCGCAGCCAGCGCTCAGCCCCCGTGTCGCCTCGATGCTCCAGCAGGTCGGCGAGCGCGTACGCGCCCAGCGCGTGGCCCTGCTCGGCGGACTGCCGCAGCCAGTACTCGGCGGCGGGCTCGTCGCCCCGCTCGCGGAAGTGGCGTCCCAGGGCGTGGGCCGCGGCGGCCGAGCCGGCCACGGCCGCGATCCGCCACCAGCCGGCAGCCTCGTCCGCATAGCCGCGCTGGTGCAGGAGCACGCCGAGGTTGTTGGCCGCGGCTCGGTCACCGTCGGCGGTCGCGCCCCGCAGATAGGGCTCTGCGCCGTCGAGGTCTCCGCGGCGCAGCAGCAGCGCACCGAGGACGCTCATGGCCGCGGTGTCCCCGGCGTCGGCGGCGCTCCGGTGGCGCGCCTCCGCGCCGGCGGTCTCCAGCGCGTCGGTGTTGCTGTCGTCGGTGTCGTTGTTGCCGTGGCGGTCGGCGCCGACTACCGCGTCGATCGCGTCCGCCACCTTCCCGGCATGCGGCTGCACAAACCGCCCTGTCTCCAACAGAGTTGCCCTGTCCCCCATAAAATCCATCGTCGCACCACCTGCAACCCGCGTAAACCTGGTATACCGCAGCCAGGGAGGTCACTTCAGCGTTTTGTCGACATGCCCACAGAGAGACAAGTCAAACACGTTCGGCCCCAACTCACGGCGCGCGGCACGCACTTCCGCGCCACAAAGAAGCGGGCAGCATGCCGGACAGCACGAAGAGGGCCCGGATCCTGGAAGGATCCGGGCCCTCTTCTTCAGTAGCGGGGACAGGATTTGAACCTGCGACCTCTGGGTTATGAGCCCAGCGAGCTACCGAGCTGCTCCACCCCGCGCCGTTGTGATGCAACCGTATCACGGCGCGGGACGGTGCCTGCTCAGTCCCCTGGAGCCCCTTCGTCCGGTGTGGACTCCGGTTTCGCGTCGGGCTTCGCATCGGACTCGGCGCCCGGCGCGGAGTCCGGCTGGGCCTTCTGCGCCTCGGCCGCCCGCTTCAGGGCCGCCTCCAGATCGGCCTGCGCCTTGCCGTAGGCCGCCCAGTCCGTCGGCTCCTTCTCGAGAGCCGCCCTGGCGTCGTCGTACGCCTTCTGGGCGTCCGCGATGGCGTCCCTGAGCGCCGCGTCGCCGGTGGCGGGGGGCTCGGTGGGCTCGGCCGGCGGCTCGTCCGGTTCCGTCGGCGGGGTCTCCTCGTCCGGTGCGCCCGCCGCTCCGAAGACCTGGCTCAGCGCTCCGGCGAGGTCGTCGGCGAAGCCGATCTTCTGTCCGTAGACGACGGCCACCTTGCTCAGCAGCGGGAACTCGGAGCCGCGTCCCTGTGCGTAGATGGGCTCGACGTACAGGAATCCGCTGTCGAGGGGAACGGTCAGCAGATTGCCGTACTTGATCGTCGAGTCCGCTCCCTTGAGGTCGCGGACGTAAGTGGCGATCGGCCCGTGTCTGTTGAGCCGGCTCTGCACCTGCTCGGGGCCGTCCACGTTGTCGTCCGTCACCCGCAGCAGCTCGATCTTGCCGTAGTCCGCGCTGTTGGCGTCCGCGTCGACCGCCATGAAGGCCCGGAGGTTGGGCCGTCCACTGGGGGTGAACGTCGTCGTCAGCGAGAACTGCTGCGCCTTGTCACCCGGCAGTTTCATCGACAGGTAGTACGGCGGAACCGCGTTGCTGTCCGACTTGGTCGGGTCGTTGGGCACCTGCCAGGCGTCACTCGCGTTGTAGAACTGGTCGGCGTCCGTGACGTGGTAGAGAGCGAGCAGTTCACGCTGCACCTTGAACATGTCCTGCGGGTACCGCAGGTGGTCCTCCAACTCGTCCGGGATCTCGGCCCTGTCCTTCACCGTGCCCGGGAAGGCCTTCTTCCAGGTCTTCAGGACCGGGTCCTTCTCGTCCCACTCGTACAGCGTCACGGTGCCGTCGTAGGCGTCGACGGTGGCCTTCACCGAGTTACGGATGTAGTTGACCTGGTTCTGCTGTGCCACCACGGCACGCTGCCGGTCGGTCAGCGAGTCGGCGGTGGTGTCGCCCAACGTGGTCCGCGAGGCGTAGGGGTAGCCGTTGGTAGTGGTGTAGGCGTCGACGACCCACTGGACCCGCTTGCCGATCACGGCCGGGTACGCGTCGCCGTCGATGGTCAGCCAGGGAGCGACCGCCTCGACGCGCTGCTTGGGCGTGCGGTTGTAGAGGATCTTGGACCCGTCGCCGATGGCTCCCGAGTACATGATCTGCGGCTCGCTGAAGGCGACGGCGTACGCGGCACGGTTGAGCGGGCCGGAGACGTCGATGCCGCCCTTGCCCTTGTAGCTCGTGGTGACCTGGCTGCCGCCGTCCTGCTCGTAGTCGAGCTCCTTCTGCGGGCCGCCGACGATCGAGTACTGCGTGGTCTTCTCGCCGTAGTAGATCCGCTGCTCGTAGTCGCCGAGCATGCCCTTGGTCGGCAGGCCGGACTCCGTGAAGGCCGGGGCACCGCTGGTGCCTTCGGCGGTCGCGGTGCCCTTGGCCGTGACGGCGCCGAAACCGTGGGTGTAGGTGAAGTGGTCGTTGATCCAGTTGCGCTTGTCGACCCCGGCGAGGTTGAGCTCACGCAGACCGATGATCGTGTCCTGGCCCTTGTACCGGTCGATGTCCAGGGTCGAGGGGAACTGGTAGTACTTCCGCTCCTGTTCCAGCTGCTGGAACGTCGGCGAGACGATGTTCGGGTCGTTGATGCGATAGCTGGCGGCGGTATCCGCGTTCTTCCGCTGCTGCTCCGGGTTCTTGACCTCACCCCTGCCGGTGTAGTCCCCGGGCTTCACCCCGTCGATGCCGTAGGCCTTGCGCGTCGCCTCGATGTTCTTCTCGATGTACGGCGCTTCCTTGGCCTGCTCGTTCGGCTGGACCTGGAACTTCTGCACGATCGCCGGGTACAGGCCGCCGATCAGGATCGCCGACAGGACCATCAGACCGAAGCCGATCACCGGCAGCTGCCAGGTGCGGCGCCAGAGCGTCGCGAAGAACAGCAGGGCGCAGATGACGGCGATGCAGAACAGGATCGTCTTCGCCGGCAGATAGGCGTTGGCGTCGACGTAACGAAGGCCCGTCCAGTTGTCGGTCGCCTTGAAGTCGCTGGACTTCACCGCGAGCCCGTACCGGTCCAGCCAGTACGCCACGGCCTTCAGCGTGACGAAGAGACCCAGCAGCACCGACAGATGGCCGGTGGCCGCGGCGGTCGCGCGGGCTCCTGGACTGGTGATGCGCAGCCCGCCGTACAGGTAGTGGGTCAGCGCGGCGGCGATCAGCGACAGCACGATGGCCGCGAAACCGAAGCCGAGCAGGAACCGGTACCAGGGCAGGTCGAACGCGTAGAACGCCACGTCCATCTTGAACTGCGGGTCCTTCTCGCCGAAGGACACCCCGTTCACCCACATGAGCCAGGTCCGCCACTGGCTCGTGGCGGACGCTCCGGCGATCAGCCCGACGAGTGCGATGATCCCGAGGAGCACCCACTTCTTGTACGGGGCGATGCCCATGCGGTACCGGTCGAGGCTCTGCTGCTCGAGCGACATCGCGCTGAGCGGCGGCCGCAGCCGGTGGGCCAGCCAGATGTTCACACCGACGGCCACGGCCATCAGCAGACCGAACACGGCGAACAGGCCGATCTTGGTCCACAGGGTGGTGGTGAACACGGACGAGTAGTCGACCGAGCGGTACCAGAGCCAGTCGGTCCAGAACCCGGAGAACATGACGAACACCATGGCCAGGACGGCCAGGACACCCAGTGTCATGAGCAGGGTGCGGACACGCCGGGACGGCCGGCCCACTCTGATCCGTGGCCCTGTCGGGCCTCCGCCGCGGTCCGGCATCTGGAAAGCCAACGTGCGCACCTCGAAGTTCGCGGTTGTGTGAATCGGGCCCCGCGATCGTAGAGCCCCACTCATGCAACTTACTGAGGCTTTACCTAGTTCCCGTCGCGGGGCAGGAAGGAGGCAGGATATTGGCCATGCCCAACGTTTCCTCTTCCGGCCCCCCGATGGCCGCAAGCCCGCTCACCCGCGCCGTGCTCGAGATCGACGAGTACGCAGCCGGTCTCGGCTGGGACCAGCCGGCCCGCCTCTTCGCTCTCGTCGACACCGTCCGCCTGCGCTCCCAGGAGCCGGGGCTGGCCTCCCAGCTCGGTCTCGACAGCGGTGAGGCGGCCGCCCCGCTCACCCCCGTCGAGCAGGACGAGATCCCGGCCGGCACCCCGCTGGACGAGTTCCTCGGCACCATCGCGTGGCCCGACGCGGTCGCCGGCTGCGCCCTGACCGTGGAGCGGCTCATGCTGCCGCCCTCGGCGGAGGCCGACGTTCCGGTCGGTCTCGACGACACCGCCCTCACGAAGTGGGTGGCCGAGCACCCCGACCGCCAGGAGGTCCGGATGACGGTGGCCGTCCTGCGGGACGGCACGCGCGAGTCCGCGCTGCGGCTGCGCGCCAAGGACTCCCCGAACGAGGTGCTCACCGGAGCAGGCCTGGTCCCCGGGCTGGCCGAGGCCCTGACCGCGACCTTCGAGGCGTAACCCGCGCAACGGCCGACGCCGCGCCACCCGGTTCGGGGGCGCGGCGTCGCTGTTCGTCCTTCGTGGTCCCGCCGGTCGCGGCTCGTGGACCTGGCTCGCGGGTCGAGGGGTCAGCCGGCCGTGCAGCTCGGCAGGGCGGCGGCGTCGCCCGCGTCGATCTTGGCCAGGGACGCCCGCGCGTCCTTGATGGTGTCCACCTTCACCAGGGTCAGCCCGTCCGGGATGTCGGAGGCCGCGGCTGCGCAGTTGTCGCTGGGCGTGAGGAAGTACTCGGCACCGGCGTCGCGGGCGCCGACGAGCTTCATCTCGATGCCACCGATCGGTCCGACCTTTCCGGACTCGTCGATGGTGCCCGTGCCGGCGACGAAGTTGCCGCCCGTCAGGTCCCCCGTCGTGAGCTTGTCGACGATGCCGAGCGCGAACATCAGACCGGCGCTCGGCCCCCCGACGTCCGCCAGATTGATGTCGACCTCGAACGGGAACGTGTGGTCGATCCCGGCCTGGATCCCGACGATGGCCCGGCCGTCGTCCTCCGCCTTCACCGTCCTGACCGTGACCTTGTCGGTGCCCCCCGGCTCCTTGCCGGCCTTCTCCGCGGCGGCGGCCTCGTCGGCCGGTACCACGGTGAAGACGACGTCCTCGCCGGGCTTGTGCTTCACGACGGCCTTCGCGACGTCCTCGGGCTGTTCGACGGCGGTGCCGTCGACGGCACGGATCACGTCCCCGGCATGCAGCCTGTTCTGCGACGGCGAGCCCCTGACCACGGAGGAGACGACGACGCGCTCCTTGACAGGGATCTTCAGCTCACGGAGCGCGGCGACCTTGGCGCTCTCCTGCGACTGGCTGAACTCCTCGGCGTTCTCCTGCGTCGACTGCTCCTCCGTCTTCCCGTTGGGGTAGAGGGTGTCGTGCGGCACGACGACGTTGTCGTGTGCCAGCCAGCCGTAGACCGCCTCCAGGAGGTTCATCTGATAGTCGGCGCCCGTGACCCTGACCGTGGTCATGTTGAGATGACCGGTCGTCGGATAGGTCTTGCGGCCGGAGATGTCGAGCACCGGCTCGCCGTCGGCGGACCCGAGGGTGTTCACCGTCGGTCCGGGCGACATCTCCGCGTAGGGCACTTTGAGGAACACACCGGCACAGAGCAGCGCAATGAAGATGAGCGTGGAGGCGAGCATCGTCGCGGTGCGGCGTGGCATGGAACGACAGTACGGGACGGGCCTGTGGGCGCACCGTCGGGGCCGGTCCGTCCGGGGCCGCTCGGCGGCTGCGGAACGGGCGGGTCAGGGACGTACGGCGTCGGTACCGGAGGCGGCCTTCTCCATCGCGTCACGAAAGCGCTCGTAGCCGGCGAGCTCGGCGACATCGCCGGTCGTACGGTTTCTGGACGCCCAGCCCGCCCATATCGCCGCACCGACAGCGGCGAAAAGCGGAATCAGCAACCAGGCCAGAACTGCCATCGCGACCTCCCTACCCCATGAGCGAACGCAACCAAGTGATCAGCAGATTAGCCGTCTGCCGCTTCAACGCTCACGGCAGGGGTGCGGTTACGCAAATCGGGCGGATGGGTACCGACCGGGTTTCAGGCCCGCCGGATCAGCACGTGCCGTCAACAACTCTCAGCAGGCGCCGACCACCACCCCTCGACGACGGCGCTGATCGCCGGCCCGCCCGTAGCCCGATCGCCCCCTCATGGACGGCGCTATGCGCCGACCCACTCTTCCGAGCCGTCCGAGAAACGCTGGTGCTTCCAGATCGGCACTTCGTGCTTGAGGTCGTCGATCAGCTTCCGGCAGGCCTCGAACGCCTCACCCCGGTGCGGGCACGACACGGCGACGACCACCGCGAGATCACCGACCGCCAGATCACCCACACGGTGGACCGCGGCCAGTGCCCGGACGGGGTACTCCGCGGCGACCTTCTCCGCGATGCGTCGCATCTCCGCCTCCGCCGTGGGATGGCAGGAGTAACCGAGGTGGTCGACATCGGCGCCGCTGTCGTGGTTGCGCACGGTGCCGACGAACAGCGCCGTGCCTCCCGCGGCGTCATCGCCGACCGCCGTGAAAACCTCGTCGAGGGACAGCGGTGTGTCCCGGATCGCCAGCAGTCGGATCGGGTCCTTCGCCGCCTGCTCACCTGGGTGGTCGTACGTGCGTGCCATGGCGTCCATCGTGCCGTACCGCACCGACAACGCGGAATAGCCCATTCGACCGTTCGGGGGCGATCCCGCCTGGAGCCTCGTACAAGCCGGGCGCCCCGGCCTGTGAGCCGGCCCGTCTCCTCAGATCCTCCGCCGTGCCTTGCGCGCCCGGCGGACCAGAGCGGCCGTGCCCAGCAGCGCGACGGTCGCGCCCGCGGCGCCCGCGGCCGTGGCGTCCTTGCGGCCGAGGCGGCGGCCTGCCACCGTGTGGCGGCCCTCGACCTCCTCCAGGAGTGCGGCCAGCACCTCCTCATTGGTCCATTGCGGACGCCAGCCGGCGTCGTGCAGCCTGCTGACGCTCACCACCCAGGGGTGCATCGTGTACGCGAGGTCCCCGGCCGGCGAAGGCGTGAGCCCGATCCGGTGGAGGCGTGCCGCCGCGCCGAGGGCGACCGCCGACGGCAACTCCATGCGCCGGATACCGCTGAGCTCCTCGACCTCCTCCTGCTCGAGCCACCCGTCGCAGCCAACGACGAGCTCCCCCTCGACCTTCTCCAGAGCGGCGTACTCCAAGGCGCTCACCAGGTCCTCGACATGGCAGAACTGCCAGGTGGGGCGCGATCCGGCGACCACGAGCAGGCGGGGCGACTCGAAGTAGCGGGTGAGCGCCGTGTCCGTGCCGCCCACCAGGACGGCGGGCCGGACCACCGTCACATTGAGGCCCGGGTGCGCACGGGGCGCACGGCGGGCCAGCCGCTCGATCTCCAGGAGGTCGCCGACGCCGGTGGCCTCCGCCGTCGCGCGCAGCTCGGCGTCCTCGGAGAGCGGGATGTCGTTCTCCGGCAGTGCCCCGTAGACCATGGCCGAGGTACACAGGACGACCCGGTGGACCCCGGCGGCGGCAGCCGCGGTCAGCACAGTCTGGGTGCCGCGGACGTTGTACGCGGTCCGCGCGGCGGGGTCGGACTCCAGGCCGAGGTCGAGCGCCAGATGCACCACGACGTCGACGCCGCGGAGCTTCTCGGCGATGGCCGGATCCCGTACGTCGAGAATGTGCCACTGCGCCTCGGACACCTCGCCGCGGCGCTCGTCGAGGGCAACGACCTGCTTGACCTCCTCGGACACGGCGAGGCGCCGGGTGAGCAGGTCGCCGACGCCGGTGGCGGCACCGGTGACCGCGACGACGGGGCCACGGCCGGACGGCCCGCGGCCGGCGGCCGGGGTTGAGTGGTTTCGCGCTGCGCGAACCTGCGGATCTGGGGAACTCACCAGGCGTCTCCAGCGGTTGTCTTCAGTACGTAAGCGAATGACGCATACGCACCAGGTGGCGTCCATCCTGCCGCAGGCGAAGTGTCGGCGGAGCACCGAGCCCGTAAGCGGTTCGGATGTCTACGCTGGTGGTGTTGTCGGGCAATCGCCGCCGGCAGGCAGCCGGCGGCCCTACGAGCCGAGGAAACCCGTGAGTGACACCCCATTCGGATTCGGCCTTCCGCCGGAGGAGCCGGAAGACGGCGACGAGGGCAAGAAGAAGAATCCCGGCGGAGGTGGCCAGGGCTCCGGCGGGACCCCGGCCGACCCCTTCGGGTTCGGTTTCGGCAGCGGCGGCGGGGACAACCCCTTCGCGGCCATGTTCGGCTCCCTGAACCCGAACGACCTGGGTGCGGCCTTCCAGCAGCTCGGCCAGATGCTGAGCTACGAGGGCGGCCCGGTCAACTGGGACATGGCGAAGCAGATCGCCCGCCAGACCGTCTCCCAGGGCACGCCGGACGGCACCAAGGACTCCAGCGTCGGCCCCGTCGAGCGGACCGCGGTCGAGGAGGCGGTGCGGCTGGCGGACCTGTGGCTGGACGGCGCGACGTCGCTTCCTTCGGGAGCGAGCACCGCCGTGGCCTGGAGCCGTGCCGAGTGGGTCGAGGCGACCCTTCCGGCCTGGCAGCAGCTCGTCGACCCGGTGGCCGAGCGCGTCGGCCTCGCCATGGGCGATGTGCTGCCCGAGGAGATGCAGGCCATGGCCGGGCCGCTGATCGGGATGATGCGGTCCATGGGCGGTGCGATGTTCGGTCAGCAGATCGGGCAGGCCGTCGGTGTGCTGGCCGGTGAAGTGGTCGGCTCGACCGACATCGGACTGCCGCTCGGCCCCGCCGGCAAGGCCGCCCTCCTTCCGCTCAACGTCGACGCGCTGGGCAAGGACCTCGGCGTCCCCAAGGAAGAGGTCCGGCTCTACCTGGCCCTGCGGGAGGCCGCCCACCAGCGGCTCTTCGCCCATGTGCCGTGGCTGCGCTCGCACCTGTTCGGCGCGGTCGAGGGGTACGCCCGCGGGATCAAGGTCGACACCACCAAGCTCGAGGACGTCGTCGGCCAGTTCGACCCGACGCATCCCGAACAGCTGCAGGAAGCGCTCCAGCAGGGCATGTTCCAGCCGGAGGACACCGCTGAGCAGAAGGCGGCGCTGGCCCGTCTGGAGACCGCGCTCGCGCTGGTCGAGGGCTGGGTGGACGCGGTGGTGCACGAAGCGGCCTCGTCCCGGCTGACGTCGGCGAGCGCGCTGCGCGAGACGCTGCGCAGGCGCCGGGCCTCCGGTGGTCCCGCGGAGCAGACGTTCGCGACCCTGATCGGCCTCCAGCTTCGTCCGCGCCGGCTGCGGGACGCCTCACGGCTGTGGGCCTCCCTCACGGACGCCCGGGGCATGGACGGGCGTGACGCGCTGTGGGAGCACCCGGACATGCTGCCGACGGCCACCGACCTCGACGACCCGGACGGCTTCGTCCACCGCGAGCAGCTGGACTTCTCCGAGCTGGACAAGATGCTCGGCGAGGCCGCCGGAGGCAAGGGCACGAAGCTCGACAAGGATCTCCCCGAAGACTCAGGGTCCTCCGGTGCCCCGGGAGCCTCCGGGACTGACGAAGCCCGCGGGACCGACGAGGGCGACGCCGACAAGTGAGCCTCCACGACGACGCGGTCCTCGTGCTGAAGGGCTACGACGCCCAGGAGGACCAGGCAGAGCTGCGGCAGACCTACCTCGATCATCTGGCGGCGCACCCGGACGGGACGTGGAAGTCCTGTCATGCCGGGCATCTGACGGCCAGCGCCCTGGTGATCGACCCCGAGCGCGGGCGGGTGCTGCTGACACTGCACAAGAAGCTCGGCATGTGGCTGCAGATGGGCGGCCACTGCGAGCCGGACGACACCAGCCTGGCCGCGGCGGCGCTGCGCGAGGCGAGGGAGGAGTCCGGGATGCCCGGGCTCTCGCTGCTGCCCGGCGGGCCGGTCACCCTGGACCGGCACCCCATCCCGGCACCGTGTCACTGGCATTTCGACGTGCAGTACGCGGCGCTCGCCCCGGCAGGGGCGGCCCCCGCGATCAGTGACGAGTCACTCGATCTGCGCTGGTTCCCGTACGACGAGGTGGCGGGTGTCGCCGACGCCTCTGTCGTACGGCTGATGGAGCGCACCCGCGCGCTCCTCTAGCGCGTCGGACGGCACGGGTAAGGGGCGGTTGCCCGGGCGACCGCCCCTTGTCCGTGCCTGTCGTGTGTGGATCAGTTCCAGGCGTTGTTCTGGTTCTGGGAGCGGGACCCGTGCTGGCCGACTCCGAACTGGGCGCGGACGCCCTGCCCGAGGTCCGCGTTCTGCGGGGGCATGACCTCGCTGGGCTGGACCAGCGCGAAGCCCTGGCCGAGGAAGCTCAGTTCCCAGCCTTCGCCGGTGTTGCCGCGGCGGCGGCGCACACCGGAGGAGTGCGTCTGCGCCTGCATCTGCACCCGCAGCCCGGAGGACCAGGCGACGATGGCGTCGGCGTCGGCGTTGACGTACTTGTCCGGGGTGACCTGCATCATCAGCGGCTGGCCGGAGGTCATCAGCGCGACCTTGCCCCGGCCCGAGATGTTGAGCTGGTACTTGCCGGACCCGGAGATGCCGTACTGGCTGTCCACCGCGATCACCTCGGTGTGCAGCGTGGAGTCGAGCGCCAGGACGTAGGCGCTGTCGACGGTCATGCCCTCCTGGTCGACGTCCACCACATGGATGTACTGCGCGAGGTTGGCGAAGTAGACCGTGCCCTGTCCTGAGCAGCGCATCAGGTCGAGGCCCTCACCGGTGTTGGCGCGGGCGCGGCGCTGGGTGCTCGTCTGGTACTCGCCGTCGAAGTCGACCAGTCCCTGGTACGCCACCATGGCGCCCTTGCGGGCGAGGACGTCGTCGTGTCCGGTCAGGGCGACCCGCAGCAGCTGCGGGTTCTGCACGACGTACCGGTCCTGGCTCTGCTGTTCTGCGTAGCTGAAAAGCGGGCTCTGCATGATGTGTTCTCGCTCCCCCTCAGTGCCGGATCCGCAGGCGGTCGGTACTGTCCTCGCTCGGCTGTACGACGACGATGCCCTGGCCCGAGAAGGCCATCTGGTACGCCTCTCCGCTGCCCCGCCCTATCAGCGAGGACGCCTTGAAGCTGCGCTTGCCCTTCACCTTCAGGTTCGGGGACCAGGCGACGAGCGCGTCCGGGTCGACGTACGTCTCGTCCTCGCCTCGGCCGCAGTCGACCACGATCGGGGTGCCGCGGGAGGTCAGGGCGACCCAGCCGGTGCCCGCGATCTCCACGTTCCACAGGCCCTGGCCGGCGAACTTCGCCAGCCCCTTGACCTTCTCCACGCCCCACTGGAGGTGTGCGTCGAAGGCGAGCACATTGGTGCCGTTGACCGAGATGGAGTCGTTGTTGAGGTTGATGACGACTACGTCCGCGCCGTAGTCGGCGAGGTAGAGCAGTCCGTCACCGGAACACTTCATGATGGGCGCGCCCTCGCCGGTCACCCACTGGGCGGCGATCTGACGGACGGCGGGCGGGTTGGGCTCGTACTGGACGAAGCCCTCGTAGGCGACCATCGAGCCGGTGCGCGCGTACAGGTCCTGGCCGGCGGCCATGGCGACCTTGAGCATGGTGCGGCCGTGGTTCTCCATCCGGGCCGTCACGGGGGTCGGGGCGAAGCCCGCGAGTTGCTGGTTCATGATCCGGGCTCCCTCAGACCTCGTACGGCTGAACGACGATGAAGTTGCCGGGGGCTCCCCGGAACTGGAGGTTCACGGTCTCCCCGCTGTGCCCGGGGTACGCGTTGCGGCGCAGCCGGACCTGGCTGGAGAGGATGACCTGCGAGGCCGCCGACCAGGCGACGACCGCGTTGCAGTCGGCGAACGTGGTGGGAGTGACCGGCAGGACGACCGGAATGCCGTGGGTCTTGACGACGACCGTGCCCGTGCCCTGGAACATCATCGTGAACAGGGCGCCGCCGGGGATGCCGTGACCCTCGATGCGGCGGACCTCGTGCTGCAGGGACTCGTCGAAGGCGAGGACGTTCTCCGCGGAGACGCAGATGCCGTCGCCCTGCAACTCGATGGAGTGCAGATGCGCTCCGTCCTCGGCGAGGAAGACCTGGCCGCGTCCCGAGCAGCGCATCAACTGCATTTCCTGGCCGGTCGCATTGCCGACAACACGGCCGGCGAAACCGGCGCCCTTGTAACTGAACTCGACCTTGCCCTGGTACATGACCATGCTGCCCTGGCGGGCCAGCACGGGCGTGCCGCCCATGGTCAGGTCGACACGCATGAGCTGCTGGTTCTGCGGGGTCCACCGCTGGCCGGTGGCCGTCTCGCGGTACGGCTGCAGGGCAGCCTGCAGACCGGCACCGCCCTGTGGGGCGCCCTGGGGCACACCGCCCTGGGGCATACCGGGAGGCTGCTGGCCGTACGCGGCGGGGGCCTGCTGGCCGTACGGCGACGGCATGCCGGGCTGCGGCATCTGGCCGGGGACCTGGCCCGGCATCTGTCCGGGGGCCTGACCCGGCATCTGTCCGGGGGCCTGGGCGGGGACCTGGCCGAACTGGGGCTGCTGAGGCGGCTGTCCGTAGAGGGACGGGGCGGGCGGCGGCACCGTCCCGGCCGGCGGGCTCATCGGTGCGGCCATGGTCGGCGCGGCGTGCATCTGCGGGTTCTGCGGGGCGGCGGGAGTCTGGGCGACGGGCGCGCCGAAGGAGGGCGCGGGCTGCGGAGCCTGGGGGGCGGCCGGTGCGCCGAACGCCGGGGCCGGCGCGGACGCCTGCGCAGGCGGCGCGAACGACGGAGCCGCTCCCTGCGGTTGCTGCGCGGCCGGCTGCTCCTCCGCGACCTCGCCGCCGAAGTTCTTCAGCAGCGCCTCGAGGCCGCCGTCGAAACCCTGGCCGACGGCAGCGAAACGCCACACGTCCTTGAGGTAGAAGTCGCCCAGCATCACAGCGCGCTCGGTCGTGAACTCGGAGCCGGTGAAGGCGTACCGGACGACCTCCTCGCCACCGGCGACGACCCGGATGTACCCGGGGCCGATCTGCGACATCTGGCCGGCACCGTCGATCGTGGCGGTGAAGGAGAGTTTGTGGATGTTCGCCGGGATGCGGTCGAGTGTGACGCGGAACGACTCGGTGTCGCCGGACTGCGCACCGAGCAGCTGAATGGACTCCTCGGGCGACTTCGGCTGATTGAAGAAGATGAAGTACCGGTCGTCAGAGAGCTGCTCGTTGGCATCGAGTCCGAAGCAGCTGATGTCGAAGGTCAGACCGGGGGCGGCGATCTGCACACCTACGTACAGATCCGTTCCCGGAGTGAGATCACTGATCTTGGCCTTGTGGCCGCGTTGGAATTCCCTGGCCATACGTTACGACCGTCCCCCATCCCGAATTGATTGCGTCGCGCCAGGCTATCCGCTGAGTCCGACATCGAGGCAAGCCGGTACACATTCGGTACAGGACCGTCGCCCCGTCACTCTCCCCGGGCGGCGGGCAGATGGGGCAGCCGGTCGGCCGAGACGACGCCCTCCAGATAACCGCGGGCCCGCTCGGTGCGCGGATACGCCTCCAGCAGCCGCCAGAACCCAGGTCCGTGGCCGGGAACGAGCAGATGAGCCAGCTCGTGGACGAGTACGTAGTCCACCACGTACTCCGGCATGCCCTGCAGCCGGTGCGACAGCCGGATGCTGCCCTCCGCCGGAGTGCAGGAACCCCAACGGGTGTTCTGGTTCGTCACCCACCGTACGGAAGCGGGCCTGGCGCGCCCGTCGAAGTACTGGGCGGACAAACGCTCCGCACGCTCCGTGAGTTCGGCGTCACCGAGAACACGCCTGTTCTCCTGAGCGGCGAGCTTTTCGAGCATGACGCCGACCCAGCGCCGCTCCTCCGCCTCCGACATCCGGGCCGGGATCAGCACGATGGTGCGGTCACCCTCCCGGTACGCGGAGACCGTCCTGCTGCGCCGGGCGCTGCGGCGGACCTCGACCGCGCTCGTCACCGATCCGCGGGACGGGTGGCGTGGCGCACTGCGCTGCTGACCTGCCGCGCTGCGCGGTGAGGTCTCCCCAGCGAGGCGAGAGGGAGGGTCGACGGGCACGCCCCGACGTTACCCGCTGTCCCTGGGAGAAGTCCCGTCCCGGGAACGCCTCCCGCTTGATCCACCCCATGGCTGCACCATTTGAACGACTAATACCCCGCACCTGTGGACAACTTTTCACACCCCTCGCCGCGGCCCTGCATTCTGACAACGGTTCGCCACGGCTCGCAGATGAACCGTGCCAAAGATCGACGGGGGAAGCGGATATGCATCCGATGATGAAGCCTGCTTTGCGGCGGGCATGGCGGGACCGCCAGTCCGTGCAGTTCGGGGTGACGCCCGCGCATGCGGTGACTCTTGGACCTGTGGACACGGCGACCGGTGCCCTGATGGAGTTGCTGGACGGAACACGCGGCCTCCCGCTGCTGCGCGAGGAGGCGCGGGCCATGGGGCTGCCTGACGGCAGAGCGGAAGCTCTGGTGAACCGTCTGACCGCGGCGGGCCTCCTCGACGACCCCACGGCCGGAGGCCCGGCGGTCGCCGCTCTGCGCAAACGGGCGGCGGCCCATGACCGGCTACGGCCGGACATCGCCTCGTTGTCCGTGATCCACCCCGAACCGGGCGGCGCGGCAGGCCGCGTCGCGGCCCGGCGGGCCATACGGGTCCAGGTGCGCGGAGCGGGGCGGGTGGGGGCGTCGATCGCCGCGACGCTCTCGGCCGCCGGGGTGGGTCGGGTCGAGGTGCTGGACGGCGGATACACGGAGCCCGGTGACGTGGCACCCGGTGGCCTGTCCGCGGAGGCGGTCGGGGACCGCAGGGACGCGGCAGCCCGTCGGCTGGTCCGGCGGGCCGCCCCCGACCGTCCGCCGCGTGCCGCCGAGACGCAGGACCCGGTCGGCAGGGAGCCGGGGCTCAGCCTGGTCGTCCTGGCTCCACGTGACGGGCTGGCCGCCTATGCTCCCTCGCTCCAGCAGACCGAGGACTGGATCGCCGGAGGCATTCCCCATCTCTACACAGGCGTTGTGGAAGCCACCGGAGTCGTCGGCCCCCTGGTGCTGCCAGGATGCACGGCATGCGCAGGCTGCATGGAGCGGGAGCACGCCGATCTCGACCCGGGGAGGCCACGGTTGCTCGCCCAGTGGCGCTCCGGCCGCCGAAGGACCGTGGCCGCCTGTGACGTCGCGCTGGCTACAGCCGTGGCAGGCCTGGCGGCCTGTCATGCACTTTCCTTCCTCGACGGCGGAGCACCGGCGAGCGCCGGAACCAGATGGGAGGTCTCGCTGCCCCAACTGTCATGGCGCGCCCAGCGGATCAGACCCCATTTCGACTGTGTCTGCGGTGCTACGGGGAAAACTGAGAGGGAGCACACCTCGGCGATCGCCCCGACGCACGCGACAATGAACGGGTAACCGCGGTCGGCGGAGCAATGCCGCCGGCAGACGCGGCAGGCTGTCTGGGATTTGGAGGGGCGCATGTCTGATCTTCCCCGGAAGGCGGTCACCCGGACCGCCAAGTTGGCAGCGCTGCCACTGGGCTTCGCGGGCCGGGTCACCTGGGGGCTGGGGAAACGGATCGGCGGCAAGTCGGCCGAGATCGTGGCCCGCGAGCTGCAACAGCGCACGGCGGAACAACTGTTCCGCGTTCTCGGTGAGCTGAAAGGCGGTGCGATGAAGTTCGGGCAGGCGCTGTCCGTGTTCGAATCGGCGCTGCCCGAGGAGATCGCCGGTCCGTATCGCGCAGCCCTGACCAGGCTTCAGGAGGCGGCCCCTCCGATGCCGACCCGGACGGTCCACGCGGCGCTGGCGGAGCGCCTGGGTGAGGACTGGCGCGAGCTGTTCCTCAGCTTCGAGGACAAACCGTCGGCCGCCGCGTCGATCGGGCAGGTGCACCGTGCCGTATGGCACGACGGGCGTGACGTCGCCGTGAAGGTGCAGTACCCGGGCGCGGGCGAGGCACTGCTGTCCGACCTGGCGCAACTGAGCAGGTTCTCCCGGCTGTTGGGGCCGCTGGTACCGGGCATGGACATCAAGCCCCTCATCTCCGAGCTGCGCGACCGCGTCTCCGAGGAGCTGGACTACGAATTGGAGGCACAGGCTCAGCGCGAGCACGCCGCGGAATTCGCCGGCGACCCCAGCGTGCTCGTCCCCGACGTGGTGCACCAGAGCGACCAGGTCCTGGTGACGGAGTGGATCGACGGCATACCGCTGGCCGACGTCATCTCCGGCGGCACGGCCGAGGAGCGGGACCGCGCGGGCCAGTTGCTGGCCCACTTCCTCTTCTCCGGTCCGGCGCGCACCGGGCTTCTCCATGCCGACCCGCACCCCGGCAACTTCCGGCTGCTTCCCGACGACGACGGCGCCGGCTGGCGCCTGGGCGTGCTGGACTTCGGCACTGTGGACCGGCTGCAGGGCGGGCTGCCCGACACCATCGGCGAATGTCTGCGGATGACCCTGGAGGGCGATGCGGACGGGGTCTACGGGCTGTTGTGCGAGGAGGGCTTCGTCAAGAAGACCATCGATCTCGACCCGGACGCGGTGCTGGAGTATCTGCTGCCGATCATCGAACCGGCCGAGGTGGATGAGTTCACCTTCACCCGCAGCTGGATACGTACCCAGGCCGCCCGGATCGCCGACGTCCGGTCCCCCGCCCACCAGCTGGGCAAGCAGCTCAATCTGCCGCCGGCGTACCTGCTCATACACCGCGTGACGCTGAGCACGATCGGGGTGCTCTGTCAGCTCAACGCGACGGTACGGCTCCGGGCCGAACTCGAGGAGTGGCTGCCGGGGTTCCTGGCGGAGGAGGCAGAAGAGGCAGAGGGCGCCTGACGCGCGGTCACCACCACTGCGAATCGAGCCTGCCCTCGATCGCCCTGATATTGGCCCGGGCGCAGTCGTCGCAGAGGTGGTGCCGGACCCCGCCCTCCACGGAGAAGGCCCAGGTCACCGGCTTCTCCTCGGCGACTTTTCCGCAACCGGCGCACACGATGCCGGCGTCGCCACCCGGCTGCTCGGGTTGGGGGTTCGTGTCGTGTTCCACCTCGCGACGATACCGCCGCCGGTCGGCCCGTCCTGGGCGCAACGCACCGCGGGGGCCGGTCCGAAAGGACCGGCCCCCGCGGTGACTGAGTTGCCGTCAGTGCATGACGGCCATGGCCAGGGCGCGACGCGCGCGCATCGACGCCCGCTCGGCGCGGCGCTGCATGCGTCGAGCGGCGACCAGGCGCACGGCCTGGCGTTCCGCGTCGGCTTCACGCAGGCGCTCGTCCATATGCGCACGCGCCAGGGCTTCTGGGATGAGTTGCATTTCGCGGGTCCTGTTCTGACGCGAGGCGTTCGCGCCGATGGTGGTGACAGCTCGGCTGGCGGAGCCCTGCGGCTCGCTCGGGGAAGAGGTCATCGGGGCCTGCTTCTTGGGGTCGTGCGTGAAGGGTCGATCGATGGTTCCGATGGCGTTCATGCCGCAACCGGGTTCTTGCGCGGGCGACCACGCGGCCGCTTGCGGGCGACGACCACACCCTGGACAAAGAGCTCTCCGCCCCAGACGCCCCACGGCTCACGCCGTTCCTTGGCGCCGGCGAGGCAGGCCTCCATCAGCGGGCAGGTGCGGCAGAGGGACTTGGCGTACTCGACGTCGGCCGGCGACTCGGCGAAGAAGACCTCCGGGTCGTAGGAGCGGCACGGGACGGGTACGCCCAGGTTCTCGATGGCGTCGTCGAGCGCGGTCAGCGCGGTGAGGGGAGTCAAGTTCGAGTCCTCGATAGGAGCGGGCGGGGAGATGGTCTCGGAAGGCGGTACGGACGGGGCGTGCGCTTCGAGTTGCACGGTGTGTATTTCCTCGTCTGGTCGTTCCGGCCGGTCGGCCGGGTGGCAGTTGGTACCGGGTGCTTCTGGTCCCGAGGCCCCTTCGCGTCGTCTTCCCGCCGGGGAAAACAGAAGGGCCGCGGATCCCGGGTGGGGTTCCGCGGCCCTGAAGGCGCCGGCCTGATGTCGTATCAGGCTGGATCACTCCAGGGTTCGAGCCCGCGGAAGGCCCACTTCGTGTGGTGCTGCGTCGTCTGCTGCTCGGTCTCGGCACTGGCCGCCGCAAAGGCATAGGCCTGAGCCTCTGCCGCTGCTACTCCCGCTTCCAGTGCCTTGGTCGGTCGCTCATTGCGCTCACGGACGGGCATGCCGCCCAGGCCGGACACGGGCAGAGCGGCGGGAATGCCGGACATACCGGTGCCGTGGAACGCGGACGAGAAGCCGAGCGAGCAGGCGGAGACGACCGAGCGATCGGTCATTTTGACGGTGCTGACGAAGCTGGTCTTGATGCTGATCACTGGATTCGCCTCCTCTCGGCGTCTCGGGGACCGGACGAACCGGTCGCGCTATTCGGATAAGTACAGCACGAAGACAGGGCTTCAGAGAAGCCGCTGTTCTCGTGGTTAAGAACCTATGGGGCTGGCCGGGGCGTGCGCAAACTATTTTTTCGACGAGTTTGTATCAGTCGTCCTCGTCACCCTCGTCAGGCTCCTCACCTGCGCAAATGGCAAGAACATCGGCTCCGAAGCGATCCAGCTTGCGTCCCCCGACCCCCGAGATCCCGGCCAGCTCGGTCTCGTCGCCCGGCACGGCCTCCGCGATCGCCATCAGCGTCTTGTCGGTGAAGACGCAGTACGCGGGCTGGCCCAGCTCCTTCGCCTGGACGGACCGCCATTCGCGCAGCCGCTCGTACAGCGCCTCGTCCATGTCCGAGGGGCAGTCCTCGCAGCGCATCAGCTTCATCTCGCCCGCGTCCGTGAGCGACTTGCCGCAGACCCGGCAGAGAACCGGTCCGCGCCGCTTGCGGCGACCGGCGCCGCGCTCGACACCGCCCCCGCCGCCCGCCGCTCGCGGTCCGGCAGCGGCGGAGCCGGGACGGATGCCGTTCAGGAAGCGGGTCGGACGGCGTGAGGCGCGGCCGCCGGGGGCGCGTGAGAGAGCCCAGGAGAGGGACAGATGCAACCGTGCTCGGGTGACCCCCACATAGAGGAGCCGACGTTCCTCCTCCACCTGCTCGTCCGTCTTGGCGTAGGTGATCGGCATCATGCCTTCGGTGAGACCGACGAGGAACACGGCGTCCCACTCCAGGCCCTTCGCCGAGTGCAGGGAGGCGAGTGTGACGCCCTGGACGGTGGGCGCGTGCTGGGCGGCGGCCCGCTCGTCCAGCTCGGCCACGAGATCGGCAAGGGTCGCCTGCGGCCTGGCCCGTACGAAGTCCTCGGCAAGGCGGACCAGAGCGGCCAGCGACTCCCAACGGTCGCGTACCGCGCCGGATCCGGCGGGCGGCTCGGTGGTCCACCCCTTGGTGGACAGCACGGCCCGCACCTGGGCGGGCAGATCCTCCACGTCGTCGAGCAGCGCGTCGTTGCCGCCGGCGCGGGCGGCGCCCCGCAGGGCGATCCCCGCCTCGCGCACCTCCTGCCGCTCGAAGAACCGCTCGGCCCCGCGCAGTTGGTACGGGACGCCCGCGTCGGCCAGCGCCTGCTCGTAGACCTCGGACTGGGCATTGATCCGATACAGCACGGCGATCTCGCCGGCCGGGACACCGGCGGCGATCAGCTCGCGGATCCGGCGAGCGGTGCCCTCGGCCTCTGCCGGCTCGTCCGCGTATTCCACATGGGCGGGCTCTGGCCCGGGGTCGCGCTGGGAGATCAGCTCCAGGCGGTGCTCCGCCGCGCGGCCGCGGGCCTGGCCGAGCAGACCATTGGCCAGATGGACGACCTGAGGGGTGGAGCGGTAGTCACGGACCAGCTTGACCACGGTCGCGCCGGGGTGGCGGGTGCGGAAGTTCAGCAGGTGGTCGGGGGTGGCGCCGGTGAAGGAGTAGATGGTCTGGCTGGCGTCCCCGACGACGCAGAGGTTTTCCCGGTCCCCCAGCCACAGGTCCAGCAGGCGCTGCTGGAGAGGGCTGACGTCCTGGTACTCGTCGACGACGAAGTGCTGGTACTGGCGGCGGACGTGTTCGGCGATGTCGTGCCGGTCCTGCAGGATGCCGACGGTGAGCAGCAGCACGTCCTCGAAGTCGATCACCGAGCGGTCGCGCTTGAGCTGCTCGTACATCCCGTAGACCTGGCTGATCTCGGCGGGATCCCGGGGGGCGTCACGCAGCGACTTGGCGACCGCCGCCGGGTAGTCGGCGGGAACGGTCTGGGTGACCTTGGCCCACTCGATCTCACCCGTGACGTCCCGCAGCTCGTTGCGGTCGAGGCGGATGCGGCAGCGGGCCGCGGCCTCCGCGACCAGCTGGATCTTGCGCTCCAGCAGCCGGGGCAGCTCGCCGCCGACCGCCTTCGGCCAGAAGTACTGCAGCTGGCGCAGCGCGGCGGAGTGGAACGTACGCGCCTGGACGCCGGCCGCGCCGAGCTGGCGCAGCCGGCCCCTCATCTCACCGGCGGCGCGGTTGGTGAAAGTGACGGCCAGCACACTGGCGGGCTGGAGTATGCCCGCACGGACGCCGTACGCGATGCGGTGGGTGATCGCGCGCGTCTTGCCCGTGCCGGCTCCTGCCAGCACGCACACCGGTCCGTGCAGGGCGGTCGCCACTTGGCGCTGCTCGGGATCGAGCCCCTCGAGCACGGCGTCCGCGGACTCGGGAACCTGCGGGAAAAGGGAGGAGTGCGTTGCTGCTGTCACCCCGCCATGCTGCCAGGTCGCCCGGGGCGGATGCGGCGGTTGTCCACAGGGGTGGGTCATTCGTCGTACCGATCCGGCCGAGGCCCGTGCCGGCGGTCACAGCAGGGTCACAGCAGGGTCGGGAATCGTCACCGCGTCACGTACGTTCTAGGCGGAGGTGATGACACACCCCCGATCCGAGACCCAGGAGCAGAAGACGATGCAGGGCACTGTGACGATGTACAGCACCACGTGGTGCGGATACTGCCGTCGGCTGAAGAGCCAGATGGACCGCGAGGGCATCGCATACACCGAGATCAACATCGAGCAGGACCCTGACTCGGCCGCCTTCGTCGAGAAGGCCAACGGAGGCAACCAGACGGTGCCGACCGTGCTCTTCCCGGACGGATCGACCCTGACCAACCCGTCGCTCGCCCAGGTCAAGCAGAAGGTGGCCGTCTGACGGCCGGCGGGCCGCTGCAAGCACTCAGACGACGTCTCCGGGCTTGGGCAGCGGCTTGCCGTACCAGAGCTCCATGAGCCGGGCCGCGATCGAGATCCCGAAGGGAGGCAACACCTCCCCGGACTCGAACGCGGCCCGCAGTTCTTCGCGGGAGAACCAGCGCGCCTCGTGGATCTCCTCGCCGTCCACATCGATCTGCGACGAGGTGGCGCGGGCCATGAAGCCGAGCATGAGGCTGGAAGGGAAGGGCCACGGTTGGCTGGCGACGTACTCGACGTCGCCGACGTCGACGCCCACCTCTTCGCGGACCTCGCGGCGCACCGACTGCTCGATCGACTCCCCCGGCTCCACGAAGCCCGCGAGCGTCGAGAAGCGGCCCTCCGGCCAGTGCACCTGGCGGCCGAGGAGCGCCCGGTCCTCGTCGTCGGTGACGAGCATGATCACCGCAGGGTCGGTACGGGGGTAGTGCTCGGCCCCGCACGCCTGGCAGCGGCGGATGTGGCCCGCGGCGGCGATGACGGTGCGCTCGCCGCAGCGGGAGCAGAAGCGGTGCAACCGCTGCCAGTTCTCCAGAGCGACCGCGTGCACCAGCAGACCCGCGTCCCGCGGGGACAACAGCAGCCCGGCCTCGCGCAGCCCGGCGGGTCTGGCCGACTGGTCCATACGGCCCGGCAGGGCGTCCTTCTGGAGCGCGAAGTAGCGCACCCCGTCCTCGTCGGTGCCGAGGAAGTAGCGATGGGTCTCCGTGACCGGGGCCTCGAAGGCCGGGGTCATGACCAGTTCGGTCCGCCCGTCGGGGGTGTCGTCGATCAGCGCCTGGCCGCCGGAGACGACGAAGACGCGTGTCGTGGGGTGGCTCCACGCGGCCGCGAGCCATGCCTCGTCGAGGCGGTTGTGCGCCTCGCGGTCGATACCGCTGGGCGCGGTGAGGCTGATCGGGCGGCCTGCGGCGTCGGCGTAGCTGTTGGTGCTCACGGTTCTTCCAACTCCCCCGGACGGATCGGTGAATGTGTTCAGCGAAGGGATTCGGCCATGTCGCCCCACAGATGGGCGGTCGTCTCCACACCCTTGAGGAGCAGGTCCAGCTCGACCTTCTCGTTCGGTGCGTGCCAGCCGTCGGACGGTACGGAGATGCCCAGGAAGAGCACGGGCGCGCCGAGCACGTCCTGCAGGTCGGCCGCGGGTCCTGATCCGCCCTCGCGGGTGAAACGGATCTTGTGGCCGTCGAAGGCCCGGCCCATCGCCCGTACGACCGACTGGAGGGCCGGGTGGTCGAGCGGGGTCAGACACGGCCGGGTGGCGGCCCCGAAGACGATCTTGTGGCGGATACCGTCGGGGACCTGTCCGGCCACCCAGTCGGCGACGGCCCGCTCGATCTTGTCCGGTTCCTGCCCGGCGACCAGCCGGAACGACAGCTTGAGCTGCGCGGTCGACGGGATGATCGTCTTGCCGCCGGGGCCCTGGTATCCACCGCCGATGCCGTTCAGCTCGGCCGTCGGGCGGGCCCAGATGCGCTCGAGCGTGGAGTAGCCCGCCTCGCCGAGCGTCCCGTGGGACTTGGCGGTGCCCAGCCACGTCTCCTCGTCGAAGGGGAGCTCGGCGAAGAGCTCCCGCTCGGCGTCTGTGAGCGGCGCGACTCCCTCGTAGAAGCCGGGGATGGTGACCTGCTCGTTCTCGTCGTGCAGCGCGGCGACGAGCCGGGCCGCGACGGTAGCCGGGTTGGGGACGGCGCCGCCGAAGGATCCGGAGTGGATGTCCTGGTCGGGGCCGTACAGCGTGATCTCGCAGTCGGCGAGGCCGCGCATGCCGGTGCAGACCGTGGGCGTGGTCTTCGACCACATGCCCGTGTCGGAGACGATCACGACGTCGGCGGCGAGGCGCCCGGCCTGCCGTTCGACGAGGGCACGGAAGTGCGTGGAGCCCGATTCCTCCTCACCCTCGATCAGCAGTTTGAGGTTGACGGCCGGGGCGGTGCGGCCGGTGGCCGCGAGGTGGGCGCGCACGCCCAGGGTGTGGAAGAACACCTGGCCCTTGTCGTCGGCGGCGCCGCGGCCGTACATCCGGCCGTCCGCGATCCGCGGCTCGAAGGGGTCCGAGTGCCAGCCGTCCTCGCGGGCGGCGGGCTGCACGTCGTGGTGGCCGTAGACCAGCACGGTCGGCGCGTCCGGTTCGCCGGACGGCCACTCGGCGAACACCGCGGGGGCGCCGGGCGTGGGCCAGATCTCGGCGACCGGGAAGCCGGTCCGGGCGAGCTTGACCGCGAGCCACTCGGCGCTGCGCCGTACGTCCCCGTCGTGCTCGGGCTGTGCCGACACCGACGGGATGCGCAGCCACTCGGCGAGGTCGTCGAGGAAGGCGGCGCGGTGCTGCTCTATGTACGTACGGACGGCATTGTCCGGGGTCTCGCTCATGCTCCTGAGCCTAACGGGCGACGGCGTCGGCCTCGTCGGCCGTCCCACCCAGCAGGATGCGCTCCAGTCCGGCACGGTCTGGCAGACCGCTCGGATGCACGACCTCGCCGGTGCGGACGAACACGAATGTGGCAGTCACGGCGTCGAGCGGTATGCCGTGCTGCTCGGCCCACGCGAGGCGGTAGACGGCGAGTTGGAGGGGGTCCGCGGTGCCGCCCCGCGCGGTCTTCCAGTCGACGATCTCGTACGTGTCCTCCCCGGTCCGGTACACGGCGTCGATACGGCCCCGGACGACGCGGCCGGCGAGCGTGAACTGGAACGGCACCTCGACGCGGTGCGGGGTGCGGCGGGCGTACGGCGTGCGCTCGAAGGCCTCCTTGAGTGCGGCCAGGTCCTGCTCGTCGGCGATGTCGTGCTCGTCGGCGCCGCCGATGTCCCCGGCGCCGCCCGGAAGCTCGTCGGGGCCGAGCATGGGCAGCGGGAGCTCCTCGAAACGCGACTCCACCCAGGCGTGGAACCGGGTGCCCCTGCGGGCTGCGGGCTGCGGCGGACGGGGCATGGGGCGGGCCAGCTCCCGGGCGAAGCCGTCGGGGTCGGCGGCGAGACGGAGCAGTTGGGACGCGGAGAGGGAGGGCGGCACGAGGACGTCGCGGACGGTGGCACGGTTGCGGCGGAGTTCGCCGACGAGGGCGTCGAGGTCGCGGTCCCAGGAGGCAATGGTGCGGGCGTCCTCCGGGGTGAGGTTCGCCACCGCCCCGCCGCTTCCCGGAAGGGGGGCCAAGCCCCCGGCCCCCCGGTCCTCGGAGTCTGACGGCCCCGCCCCCGAAGCAGCGGTCGCTCCGGCACTGCCGGGGCCGAAGCCGTCCCCCTGCGGGGACGCGCCGGAACCGGAGGACGCCACCGCGTCGCCGCGCGGAAGCGGCGACGCGGCGGCGTCGCTCAGCGCACCCGGCGCGTCCGCGTCGGGGCCCCGACGCGGACGCGCCGACTCGCCGGTCCCGGCGCCGGCCTCCCGGGGCGCGCCCACGCCGACCGGGCGGCCCGGCGCGGCGGCGTCGCCCGGCCCGGGCGCGTCCGGCGCGGCGGACCGTCCCGGGGTGTCGGCACCGGGCCGAGGAGACGGCGGTGGCGGGGCGTCGGGCGGAGTGGACTGGTGGGGGATGGCGAGGTCGTCGAAGGGGGGTGGGACGTCGTCCTCGGCAGGGGGCTCCGGGGGCCAGTCCCATTCCTCGGACTCCTCCGAGGCGGGCGGTGGCGTCGTCAGTGTCTCGAGGTGGGCCAGGACCGTGTCGGCCGCGGCGCGGCGGCGGGAGAGGGAGACGGGGTCCAGCGGCAGCGGCCAGGCGTGGTCAGCGGTGGCAGCGCCGAGCGCCGGGTTCTCCGCGTCCTCCTCCGGTTCCTCCGCCCAGACCTCGATCTCGCCGTACCCCTGCTCACAGTGGTCGTACAGCGCCTGCAGGAACTCCGACGGACCGCGCCGCCGCTTCTGGCTGGGCCCCCACCAGTGCGCGGAGCCGAGGAGCAGCGAGCGGGGACGGGTGAAGGTCACGTATCCGAGGCGGAGTTCCTCCGTGTGCTGATGGTCCTTCATCGCCTCCTTGAAGGCCTTCAGCCCCCAGGCGTCCCACGACCCGACGTCGGGCAGCGTGTCCGCGTCTCCCCGCAGGGCATGCGGAAGGACCTTGGACTGGGACGTCCACGCCTCCCGCGCCTGGTCGTTCGGGAAGTGTTTGGCGACGAGCCCGGGGACGGCGACGACGTCCCACTCCAGGCCCTTGGACTTGTGCGCGGTGAGCACCTTGACCGTGTTCTCGCCGCCGGGGAGGGCGTTGTCGAGGCCCTTCTCGTACTGTGCGGCGGTGCGCAGGAAGCCGAGGAAGGCCAGCAGGGTCGCTTCCCCGTCCAGCGCGGCGAAACCGGCGGCCGTGTCGAGGAAGTTGGCGAGGGTCTCGCGGCGGCGCGCGGCCAGGGCGTGGGGCGAGGCGGACAGTTCGACCTCGAGGCCGGTGGTCGAGAGCACCCGGTGCAGGACGTCCATCAGCGGGTCGGCCAGCGAGCGCCGGAGGTCCCGCAGTTCGGCGGCGAGTCGTGCGAAGCGGACCCGTGCCTCCGGGGAGAAGGGCAGTCCGTCGTCCTCGCCGCCGGCCGACTCGAGGAACGTGTCGAGCGCGTCGGCGAGGGAGACGATCTCGGCGGGGTCGGTACCCTCCACCGCTGCGGCGAGGCGCTGGTCGGGGTCGTCGTCCGCGGTGGCGCGGTGCACGAGCAGCCGAGCCCTGCGGCCGAGGAGCGCCAGGTCGCGCGGCCCGATGCGCCACCGGGGGCCGGTCAGGAGACGCACGAGCGAGGCGTTGGCGCCCGGGTCCTGGAGGACCTCGCACACGGCGACCAGATCGGCGACCTCCGGCAGATGCAGGAGCCCGGACAGGCCGACGACCTCGACAGGGACGTCGCGGGCGACCAGGGCGCCCTGGATCTCGGGGAAGTCGCCCGCGGTACGGCACAGGACCGCGATCTCGCCGGGCTCCTTGCCGGTGCGCACCAGGTGGGCGATGGAGTCGGCGAGCCACTCGATCTCCTCGGCGTGCGTCGGCAGCAGGGCACATCGCACCATGCCGTCCCGCTCCGCCCCGGGGGCGGGCCGCAGCGCCTCGACGCCTTCGTGCATGGCGCGCAGCGGGGTGGCGAGGCGGTTGGCGAGGTGCAGCAGCCGTCCGCCGCTGCGGCGGTTCTCGCTGAGCGAGTAGCGGGTGGCGGGGCTGCCGTCGGCGTACGGAAAATGCAGCGGGAAGTCGTCGAGGTTGGCGACGGAGGCTCCGCGCCAGCCGTAGATCGCCTGGCAGGGGTCGCCGACCGCGGTGACCGCGTGGCCCGTGCCCTGTCCGAACAGGCCCGACAGCAGCAGCCGTTGCGCCACCGACGTGTCCTGGTACTCGTCGAGCAGGACGACCCGGAATTCGTCGCGCAGGAGGGCGCCCACCTCCGGGCGGGTGAGCGCCAGTTCCGCGGACAGGGCGATCTGGTCGCCGAAGTCGAGGAGTTCCCGCTCCTGCTTGGCCGCGCGGTACCGGACCGTCAGGTCGAGCAGTTCACGGCGGGCCTCTGCGGCCTCCGGGATCTTGCGGAGGTCGGCGTTGCTCAGTCGCGCGCCCTCCAGGGTGCGCAGCAGCTCGGAGTCGTACGCCTCCAGCCGGTCGGGGGCCACCAGGTGTTCGGCGAGCTCCCCGTCGAGCGCGAGCAGATCGCTGACGAGGGACGGGAAGGATCGGGTGAGCGCCGGATACGGCCCTGGGGCCTCACGCAGCACACGGGCGGCGAGCTGGTAGCGGGTGGCGTCGGCGAGCAGGCGGGCGGTCGGTTCGAGTCCGATGCGCAGGCCGTGGTCCGTGAGGAGCCGGCCCGCGAAGGCGTGGTACGTGGAGATGCGCGGCTCGCCCGGCAAATTGTCCGGATCGATGACGTCGGGGTCCGTCACCCCCGCCCGGACGAGGGCGGTGCGGACGCGCTCGGCGAGCTCGCCCGCGGCCTTGTTGGTGAAGGTGAGGCCGAGGACCTGCTCCGGGGCCACCTGCCCGGTACCGACGAGCCAGACCACCCGGGCCGCCATGACCGTCGTCTTCCCCGAACCGGCTCCGGCCACGACGACCTGAGGGACGGGCGGCGCGGTGATGCAGGCCGTCTGCTCCTGCGTGAAGGGGATGCCGAGGAGCTCCTTGAGCTGCTCGGGGTCGGTGATGCGTGCGGTCACCCCGTAGAGGCTAGTGGGGACCACTGACAGCAGTGGTCCCCATATGTCTCCCGATATGCCCAGGGAGAGGTCTAGGACGGCGTCTCGCCGTCCGCGGCGGAGCCGGCGCCGGATCCGGTGTCGGTACCGGGACCGGAGTCGGAGTCGGTACCGGAATCGGAGTCGGTACCGGAATCGGAGTCGGTACCGGAATCGGAGTCGGCACGGGAGCCGGCGCCCGAGTCGGTGTCGCCGTCGGACTCGGCATCGGCGCCCCTCCCGGTCCCGGTCCCGGAGTCCGCCTCGGCTTCCGTCGCGGCGTCCGCCGGCTCGTCCGTACCCGCCCCGAGGCCGACGTCCGGCCGCGTGCCGGACTCCTCGTCCATGCCGCCGTCCTCCCCCGTCTCCTCGCCCGTCTCCTCGCCCGTCTCCTCGCCCGTCTCCTCGCCCGCCTCCTCGCCCGCCTCGAACCCGAGGCCCGCACCCCCGGTCAGATTGTCCAGGTCGACGACCTCGTCGGACGGTGGGGCCTCGACATCGACCGGCTTGTCGTAGCCGGAGAGGAGGACCGTGCCGGTCTCGTCACCACCCGTCCTGACGATCTTGAGGATTCGAGGCTTGCCCTTCTTGGCGACATGGACCCTCGTCGTCTCGCCCTGCTGCCGCTTCACCAGGGTCACCGTCGGTTCGCCGTCGACCTCCGAGTCCGGTCCCTTGGTCATCTGCTTCCGGTCCGCCTCGTCCACGTCCATCCGGGCGAAGATCGCGTCCAGGTCGCAGACGCGGTCCGTGTCCTTGATGGCCCCAGCGGGCATCTTGATCCAGCGGCCCGTCATCAGCTCCGTCACGGCCCCGCTGTCGGGCCCGTCGGGAGAGGCGGAGGAACCCTCCTGAAGCGAGGCCAGCCAGAACTGGGCATCGCCTTTCAGGTACATCGTCTCGTCCACCTGGCGAAGCTCGGCCCTGCCGCCCTTGATGCCGAGCCGTCCGGAGCAGTTCTGCGCGGAGGCCAGGGCGAGGTCGATGGAGACCGGCTCGCCGTCCTTCTCGATCCGGCCCGCCATGGCCAGCGACTTGGCGGTCTTGGTGGCCTCGACCGCCTTGTCGGCGATCTGACCCGCATTCAGGCCGGCCAGCGAGTCACCGGAATCGCCGCTCGTCGCGGCCACCGGCCCCTTTCGCTCCCCGGAGGCCCCCTTGGCCTTGATGTCACCGTCCTGGGAACAACCTGCCAGCGCGACGATGGCGCTCGCGCAGGCCACCACCGTCGCCAGGGACTTCCGCTTGGCCGTCATGTCGTCTCTCCTCGCAGATCCGGGTGGGCCCCCGCCATCGGCCGGTTGCGGCGGCCGCGATCTCCATTGGATCCACGCGAATGTGACGTCGCATGACAAACACACCGGTCATCCGACTCATTCGACTATTTGGCGGCCCTCCGGCTGCGCGCTGCACGAGGCGCGGAAGGTGCAGTGCGCACAGTGCTGGCCGGTGGAGGGCGTGAAGCGCTCATCGAGCACACGGCCGGCCGCGGTGGCGAGCAGATCGCCCACCCACTCACCCGCGAGCGCCTCCTGCGCCTGGATCTTGGGCAGGGCCTCGCCACCCTCCTTCTTGGCGGCCGGCTGACGCAGCTGTACGAGTTCGGCGCCGCCCGGCTCGGGCCGGTGACCGTCGAAGACCTCGTCGAGTGCGCCTTCGCGGACGGCGAGCTGGTACACGGCCAGCTGCGGATGGCGGGCGACCTCTTCCTTCGTGGGCGTCTGCTTGCCCGTCTTGAAGTCGACGACGTACGCACGGCCCTGCTCGTCCTGCTCGACACGGTCCATGGAGCCCCGGATGCGTACCTCGAACTCGCCTGCGGCCAGGGTCACGTCGAAGTCGTGTTCGGTCGCGGCGGGGGTGCGTCCGCCACGGTCCATGACGTGCCAGCGCAGGAATCGTTCGAGTGCGACCCGCGCGTGCTGCTTTTCCTGCTGCGACTTCCACGGGGCGTCGAAGACCAGCGCGTCCCACACCGAGTCGAGCCGCTCCATCAGGACGGCGAGATCGGCGGGGGTACGGCCGGAGGCGACCTCGTCGGCGAGCACGTGCACCACGTTGCCGAAGCCCTGGGCAGCGGTCGCGGGGACGTCCGCCTTCACCTCACGGCCGAGGAACCACTGGAGCGCACAGCTGTTGGCCAGCTGGTCCAGTGCGCTGCCGGAGAGCGTGACCGGCCGGTCCCGGTCGCGCAGCGGTTTCGCGCTCTGGGTGGTGTCGTACAGGCCCCACCAGCGGTAGGGGTGTGCGGCGGGCACGAGCGGCCGGCCCTCGTCGTCCGTCAGGGCGGCGAGGCGGGCGAGCCGACGGGCGGCGGTGTCCCGCAGCTCCGGGGAGGCGTCCGGGTCCACGGTGGTGGCACGGAGCTCGGCGACGAGCGGGGCGACGGCGAGAGGGCGGCGCGGACGGCCCGTGACGTCGCACGGCTCCACGCCGAGCTCGGTCAGGAAACGGGAGGGCTGGTCGCCGTCGTCCGCGGCGGCCTTGACCGCGGTGACGACGAGACGGTCCCGGGCGCGGGTGGCCGCAACGTAGAAGAGCCGGCGCTCCTCCGCCAGCAGGGCGCCGGGGGTGAGCGGCTCCGCGAGACCGTCGCGTCCGATGCGGTCCGCCTCCAGGAGGGAGCCCCGGCGGCGGAGGTCGGGCCACAGGCCCTCCTGCACCCCTGCGACGACGACCAGGCTCCACTCCAGACCCTTGGAACGGTGGGCCGTCATCAGCCGGACGGCGCCCGGGCGGGCCTCGCGCCCGGAGAGGGTGTCGGCGGCGATGTCCTGTGCCTCGATCTCCTCGATGAAGTTCAGGGCGCCGCGGCCGCCGGTGCGCTCCTCGGCGCGGGCGGCGGTCTCGAAGAGAGCGCAGACGGCGTCAAGGTCGCGGTCCGCGTTACGGCCGGCCGCGCCACCGCGGAAGGCGGCGCGCTCCAGGCGGCCGGGCCACGGAGTGCCGTCCCACAGCTGCCACAAAGCCTCTTCGGCGGTGCCGCCGCCCTCGAGGAGCTCGCGCGCCTTGCGCAGCAGCACGCCGAGCCGCTGGGCACCGCGGGCGTACGCGGGGTCGTGAGCGACGAGTCGCTCCGGCTCGGCAAGGGCGCGGGCGAGCAGTTGGTCGGAGGGCGGCGGCAGCAGGTTGCCGCCGGCCCGCTCCTCGTCCCGCAGGGCCCGGCCCAGACGACGGAGGTCGGCGGTGTCCATGCCGCCGAGGGGGGAGGTGAGGAGGCTGATGGCGGTCTCGGTGTCGATCCAGCCCGCTGCCCCCTCCCGCCCGGGGAGGTCGGGGCCCCCGGCGGTGTCAGCCTCTGGGCCGCCGGGCGTGCCGTCGAGCGGGGCGGCCCCGTGGCGCTCGCCGTCGGCCTCCTCGTGCCCCTCGGCCGCACCGGCCGGCCGCGGCGCCGCCGGAACCTCCGCCCCGGCTGTATGACCGGATGGGTGCGCCCCATTGCCTGACGCGGCACCCACCGCCGCCCTGCCGGGCAGCGCCTCGGACACGGACGCCGCCACATGTCCGGTGTCGCCGCCGGCCCCGGTGCCCGCCGGGGCAGCCGTCGCTTCGGTCACGCCGCCGTCCGCCGCCGCACCGGGCGGGGCAGCGCCCACCTCCGCGTCCGGCGGGGAGGTCGGCCCTTCCGGCGCGCCATCGCCGTGCCCGGCACCCGCCCCGCGGCCCGCCGCGGCCGTCGCGACCGTGCGGAGGGCGGTCAGGAGCGGGGCGACCGCAGGTTCGTGGCGGAGGGCGACGTCGTCGCCGTCGATCTCGAGGGGGACACCCGCCGACGTCAGGGCACGGCGGATCGACGGGATCGTTCGGCCGCCCGCGCGGACGAGGACCGCCATCTCGTGCCAGGGGACGCCGTCCTCGAGGTGGGCGCGGCGCAGGATGTCCGCGATGTTGTCGAGTTCCGCCGAGGCCGTCGGGTAGGTGTACGCCTCGACCCGGCCGCCCTCGCGTACCGGCGCGAGTTCGCGGTGCGCGCGCACCTTGTCGGACGGCAGCCGCGTCAGCGGCATCCGTCGGGTCAGCAGCCGGGTCGCCTCCAGCAGCGTCTCTCCGCTGCGCCGGGCGGTGGTCAGTACCGCGACCCCGGCCGGCCGGCCGCCGGCCTGCGGAAAGGCGTCGGTGAAGTCGAGGATGCCGTTCACGTCCGCGCCGCGGAAGGCGTAGATCGACTGGTCCGGGTCGCCGAAGGCGACCAGCGTCCGCCCGCCGCCCGCGAGCGCCCTCAGCAGCCTCACCTGCGCGGGGTCGGTGTCCTGGTACTCGTCCACGAACACCGCGTCGTAGGAGGGGAGGGGCGCGTCCTCGGCGAGCAGCACGGCCCGGTGCACCAGTTCCGCGTAGTCGAGCACGCCCTGGAGGTCGAGGACGTCCAGGTACTCGGCGAGGAAGGACGCGGCGGCCCCCCAGTCCGGCCGCCCGGTGCGCGCCGCGAAGCGCGCCAGGGAGTCGGGACCGAGGCCCAGCTCCCGGCTGCGGGCGAGCACGGCGCGCACTTCGTCGGCGAAGCCGCGGGTGGTGAGGCAGGCCCGCAGCTCGTCGGGCCAGCGCACCCTGCCGCCGGGGAGGCCGATCTGGCCGGCGAGCAGGTCCCGGACGGCGACGTCCTGCTCGGGGCCGGACAGCAGCCGCAGCGGCTCGGAGAACAGGTCGGCGTCCTGGCGGGCGCGGACCAGCGCGTAGCAGAACGAGTGGAACGTCGTCGCCTGCGGCCCCCGGGCGTCGCCCAGCCGCAGTGCCATCCGGTCGCGCAGTTCCACCGCCGCCTTGCGACTGAAAGTGAGGACGAGGATGCGGGCCGGGTCCGCGCCCTTCGCGATCCGCGCGGCGACGGCCTCCACGAGCGTTGTCGTCTTGCCGGTGCCGGGTCCGGCGAGCACCAACAGCGGCCCTTCTCCGTGGTCAACCACCGCGCGCTGAGCTGCGTCAAGGAGAGGGGGAACCACCGGGCCCGGAGGGGTCCGCACCAGCCGGTACGCGCCCGGGGACCCCTCCCTGCGGCTCTGCGGGCGCGGGGGGATCCCCTGCCGTACCTGCTGCGGGTACGGCATACGCCCGGTGGTGGAGGAGGAGGAGCTCACGTGGTTCGCCGGTCCTGGTGGGTCTGCTGGTGGTGAGACTGAGGTGCGCGCCGCGCGCTGAAGACGCTACGGCAGGGGGTCGGCGTCGGACGGCGGTGCCGTCCCGTACCCCGTACGGTCTTCGCACTCCCCTTACGGTCGCCGCTTGGCGGAAGCTGTCATATGTGAGCTTCGTCGCTTTGCGCCCCGACGCCGTCCCATCGCGCACGTTTCATGTCGAGGCGCGGCAGATGGCCCTCCGCTGCGCGGGACGCTCCGCGCAGCGGGGTTCCTTCCGCGCGGTACCGATCCAGGGCGCGCAGCTCGTGGCCCGGGAGCAGGACCCCGTCGGAGCGCACGACACGCCACCAGGGCACGCCGCCGCCGTACAGCGCCATGACCCGGCCGACCTGGCGGGGGCCCGCCTCGCCGAGCCACTCCGCGACGTCCCCGTAGGTCATGACCCGGCCCGGCGGGATCAGCTCGGCGACCTGCAGAACCCGCTCGGCGTACTCAGGCAGCTCGTCCATCCGACCCATCCTGCCGTACGGCACCGACAGTGCTGTGGCCGTGAGCTCCCCGGCGACCGGGGGGAGAATCGGCACATGGGAGGGCACATGGGAGGCAAAGAGGTGTACCGTACGCGCCTCGTGCCCCCGCACTGCACCCTGCTGCCCCCCTCTGTCGGCCGGTCGTGCCACCATCATGCGGGCGGTGACTGGTGATACGAGATCAAGAAGAGACCGAGACGGCGAAGGAGCAGGGAGTGCAGCCTTCGAAGGCAGCAGGCACCCCTGATTCCGAGCCGCAACCGAAAACGCCGGTCCCGGACGGGGTGACCGAAGTGGCCCACGCGGACCGCGTCTCCGGGGACGAGCCGCTGCTCGCCGCCCGTGTGCACCGCCCGTCGGACCTGATGCGGCTGCTCATCGGCATTCTGGCGATCGCGGTCGTCCTGGCCGTCGCGGCGTTCGCCCAGGGCACCACGAGCGGTCTCGAGCAGGACATCAACAAGGGCACCGGACAGGCCCCCGACCTGCTGGTCAAGATCGCCGGCCTGGCGTCCAGCATCGCCGTGCTCCTCGTCCCCGTCGCCTTCGCCATCGAGCGACTGATCAAACGGGACGGGCTGCGGATCGCGGACGGTGTGCTCGCCGCGGTCCTCGCCCACGGGGTCACTCTCGCCACCGACCTCTGGGTCTCCAAGAGCGCGCCGGGCACCCTCCAGGACGCCCTGACCCAGCAGCAGACCGGCGGCGAGCTGACCGACCCGGTGCACGGCTATCTCGCCCCGGTCATCGCCTACATGACGGCCGTGGGCATGGCCCGCAGGCCACGCTGGCGCGTGGTGCTGTGGATGGTGCTGATGCTCGACGCCTTCGCGATGCTGGTGGCCGGCTACACCACACCGTTCTCCGTCCTGCTGACCGTGCTGCTGGGCTGGACCGTCGCGTACGGCACCCTGTACGCCGTTGGCTCGCCGAACGTCCGGCCCACCGGCCAGAACCTGCTCACCGGACTGCGCCACGTCGGCTTCCGCCCGGTTACCGCCATGCGCGCGGAGGACGACGTCCCGGAGAACGCGGACCAGGACCGCGGCCGCCGCTATCTGGTGTCGCTGGAGGACGGCCCGCCGCTCGACGTCACCGTCGTCGACCGGGAGCAGCAGGCGCAGGGCTTCTTCTACCGGGTGTGGCGCCGGCTGACGCTGCGCTCCATCACCACCCGGCGCTCCATCCAGTCTCTGCGCCAGGCCCTGGAGCAGGAGGCCCTGCTGGCGTACGCGGCGATCGCCGCCGGCGCCAACGCCCCCAAGCTGATCGCCACGTCCGAACTCGGCCCCGACGCCGTGATGCTCGTCTACGAGCACTCCGGCGGCCGTTCCCTGGACTCGCTGTCGGACGACGAGATCACCGACGACGTGGTGCGCGGCGCCTGGCAGCAGGTGAAGGCACTGCATTCGCGCCGCATCGCGCACCGCCGTCTCGCCGGCGACGCGATCCTGGTGGACCCCGGCGGCCAGGTGATCGTCACGGATCTGCGCGGCGGCGACATCGCCGCCGGCGACGTGGTGCTGCGGATGGACATCGCCCAGTTGCTGACCACCCTCGGGCTGCGGGTGGGCGCCGGCCGCGCGGTGACCGCGGCAGTCGACGTGCTCGGCCCCGACAAGGTCGCCGACTGTCTGCCGCTGCTCCAGCCGATCGCGCTGAGCCGCTCGACCCGGGCGACCCTGCGCCAGCAGGCACGCGAGCGGGCGGAGCGTGAGCGTGAGGCGGTGCTGGAGGCCTCCGAGGCCGCGAAGCGGGCCCGGACCGAGGCGCTCGCGGCCGACGACCGCAAAGCGGCCCGCAAGGTGGAGCGCGCGGAGAAGCAGGCCGACAAGCGGGCCATGGACGAGGCCATGGACGAAGCGCGCGAGGAGGACCTGCTCTCCCGGATCCGCCGGCAGGTGCTGCTGATCAGGCCACAGGCGCCGGTGGAGCCGGTCCGGCTGGAGCGGATCAGACCCCGCACGCTCGTCAGCTTCATCGCCGGCGCCGTCGCCGCCTACTTCCTGCTGTCGCAGATCGCGGGCATCGACTTCGGCACGGTGTTCGCGAACGCCCACTGGGGCTGGGTGGCGGCGGCCCTGCTGTTCTCCGCGCTCAGCTACTTCGCGGCGGCCATGAGCCTGCTGGGGTTCGTCCCGGAACGGGTCGGTTTCCTGCGGACCGTGCTGGCGCAGGTCGCCGGGTCGTTCGTCAAGATCGTCGCCCCGGCGGCGGTCGGTGGCGTCGCCCTGAACACCCGGTTCCTGCAGCGCTCGGGTGTCCGGCCGGGTCTCGCCGTGGCCAGTGTCGGCGCCTCGCAGCTCTTCGGACTCGGTGCGCACATCCTGCTGCTGCTCTCGTTCGGTTACCTCACCGGCACGGAGAAGACCGCGTCGCTCACCCCGTCCAGGACCGTGATCGCCGGTCTGCTGACGGTCGCCGTGCTGGTGCTGGTGGTGACGGCGATCCCGTTCCTGCGGAAGTTCGTCGCGACGCGGCTGCGGTCCCTGTTCGCCGGGGTGGTGCCGCGCATGCTCGACGTGCTGCAGCGGCCGGTGAAGCTGCTCACCGGCATCGGCGGGATGTTGCTGCTGACGGGCGTGTTCGTGCTCTGCCTGGACGCGTCGGTCAGGGCGTTCGACGGCGGCAACCAGCCGGTGAGCTACGCCAGCATCGCGGTGGTGTTCCTCGCGGGCAACGCGCTGGGTTCCGCCGCGCCGACTCCCGGCGGTGTCGGCGCCGTCGAGGGCGCGCTGCTGGGTGGTCTGGTGCTGGTGGGCGTGCCGAAGGAGGTCGCTGCGCCCGCCGTGCTGCTGTACCGGACGATGACGTTGTGGCTGCCGGTCCTGCCGGGCTGGTTCGCGTTCACGCATCTCACCCGCAAGGGCTCTCTCTGACGGAACGTCCCGCCACCCGGCTCACCCGGGTGGCGGAGCGCACGGCACCTCCACCCGCATGGACGTTCGCCCATGCGGGGCACGCGGGTGCGGCGCACGATGGCCGTATGCCGATGACTTCGCCCGCCGCGCGCGCCGCGGCCGCCGCCACCGTGACAGCCGTGCTGCTGGCCGCCGCCGGGTGTTCCGACGGTGGGAACGGGGACGAGGACCGGCCGAAGGACCTCGCCGCCCAGCAGCTGGAGTGGCGCCCGTGCCCCGCCCCGTCGGAGGCGGAGGGCGGCGGGCCGCCGCCGTCGCCGCTGCCGGGTGGCGCGAAGTGGGAGTGCTCGTTCATGGACGTCCCGCTGGACCACTCGAAGCCCGACGGCGAGACCATCGAGCTGGCCCTGATCCGGGCGCCGGCACGCGACACCGAGAACCGCATCGGCTCCCTCCTGTTCAACTTCGGCGGACCGGGTGCCTCCGGCGTGCATACGCTGCCGTCCCTCGCCTCCGACTACGACGGCCTGCGGGCCCGTTACGACCTGGTGAGCTTCGATCCGCGCGGAGTGGGCCGCAGCGTGCCCGTGGAGTGTCTCGACGACAGGGAGCTCGACAGGCAGGCCGCGGAGGATCCGACGCCGGACGACGCCGCGGAGGAGAGGAGGTTCCTGGAGGGGATCGAGACGTTCTCCGAAGCCTGTGAGGAGAACTCGGCGGGCGAACTCCCGTACGTCGGCACCCTCAACGCCGCCCGCGACATGGACCTGATGCGCCAGGTCCTCGGCGACGAGAAGCTGCACTACTTCGGCATCTCGTACGGCACCGAGCTGGGCGGGGTCTACGCCCACCTGTACCCGAAGAACATCGGGCGGGCCGTCTTCGACGCCGTCGTCGACCCGACGCAGGACTCCGTCCAGGGCGCCCTCGGCCAGGTAAGGGGATTCCAGCAGGCCCTCACCAACTTCGCCGAGGACTGTCTGGACCGCGGCGACGCCTGCCGGCTCCCCGGTTCGTCCGTACGGGAGATCGAGGCCTGGATCATCGCTTTCCTCGACCGGCTCGACAAGAAGCCGATCCGGGGCATCGGGGAGCGGATGCTCACCGAGGGCCAGGCCGCGAACGGCATCATCCAGACCCTCTACTCGCAGGAGTACTGGGAGCTGCTGGAACAGGCCCTCGACGAGGCCGACGGCGGCAACGGAGCCCTGCTGATGGCGTTCTCCGACGCGTTGAACGGGCGCTCCGAGGACGGCAATTACAGCAACATTCAGGCGGCGGGCGCGGCCATCGGCTGTGTCGACTCCAAGGCCCGCTACACCCTGGCCGAGGCCAAGGCCATGGTGCCCGAGTTCCGCAAGGCCTCCCCGGTCTTCGGCGAGTACCTCGCCTGGGCACAGGCGAGCTGCAGCAAGTGGCCGGTGCCCGGTACCTGGGTCCATCCGGACGTCTCCGCGCCCGGCGCGCCGCCCGTTGTTCTGGTCGGCAACACCGGCGACCCGGCGACGCCCTACGAGGGCACACGGGCGATGGCAGAGGCGCTGGGCAAGGGCGTGGCGGTCGAGGTCACCTACGAGGGTGAGGGGCACGGCTCGTACAACAGCAGTCCGTGCGTCCAAAAGGCCGTGAACACGTACCTGCTGAGCGGCAGACCGCCGACCGGCGGCACGGTGTGCAAGTAGGCCCGGGTGCCCGCCTAGGATGTCGAAACTGTCTTCGAAAAGCCGTGGGGGGCGTCATGGGACATCGGGTACGGGCGGGCGCGCTGGCCGCAGCCGTCGTGTTGGCGGCGGGCACGATCGCCGGGTGCGACGACGGGAAGGGTGCAGCGGCGGACGGCCGGAACGCGCCGTCCGTCTCCGCCGGGCAGCCGACGGCCGGCGGTGAGCCGCAGGGGGCGCTGCCCGCGGCACTGACCGGCCAGAAGCTGGACTGGACGGGTTGCGAGGCGCCGGTCGAGGCCCTCGGCAGCAACGCGGAGAGGCCCGGCACGCCGTGGCAGTGCGCCACGCTCAAGGCGCCCCTCGACTACGCGGACCCGGACGGCGAGACCATCGGCATCGCGCTGATCCGCGCGAAGGCCGGACAGCCGGATCGGCGGATCGGCTCGCTGCTGTTCAACTTCGGCGGTCCCGGCGGCTCCGGAGTGGCCACCCTGCCCCACGCCGCCGACGACTACCGCAATCTCAACAAGCGCTACGACCTGGTCGGCTTCGATCCGCGCGGTGTCGCCCGGAGTTCGGCGGTGACCTGCCGCGACGACGCGGAGACGGAGAGGTCGCTGGCGATCGACCCCACTCCGGACGACGCGGCGGAGGAGAAGGCGTACCTGGCCGACGCGGCGGACTTCGGCGCGGACTGCGCCCGGCGGTCGGGCCGGCTGCTGCCGCGCGTCGGCACGCTCGACACGGCCCGCGACATGGATCTGATTCGCCAGGTCCTCGGCGACAGGAAGCTCCACTATGTCGGCTTCTCCTACGGCACCGAACTGGGCGGGGTCTACGCCCACCTGTACCCGAGGAACGTCGGGCGGCTCGTCCTGGACGCCGTCGTCGACTCGACCGCCGACGACGTGGCCCACTCGCGCAACCAGGTGCTCGGCTTCCAGCGGGCCCTGGAGAACTACTTCAAGAGCCGCGGCATCGGCGCGGAGGAGGGCACGGCGCGCATCGTCGCGCTACTCGAGAAGCTGGACCGGCAGCCGCTGCCCACGCAGGACGGCAGGAAGCTGACCGAGGGCCTCGCGATCATCGGGATCATCAAGCCGCTCTACTCCCAGGGCGACTGGCAGTACCTGACCATCGGACTCGAGGCCGCCGAGCGGGGTGACGGCAGCGTGCTGCTGGCCTTCGCGGACGTGTACCACAACCGCGACAGCGAAGGGCACTACTCCGGTCAGAACGAGTCGCATGCCGCCATCACCTGCGCGGACACCGAGGTCGCGAGGAGTACGGCCGAGGAGAGGTCCCGTCACCTCGCCGACTTCACCGAGGTCTCGCCCGTGTTCGGTCCTCCCCTCGCATGGGGGCTGGCCGCCGGGTGCGCGGACTGGCCCGTCAAGGGCGCGGCCACGACCCCGGACGTCTCGGCGAAGGGCGCGGCACCGATCCTGGTGATCGGCACGACGGGCGACCCGGCGACACCGTACGAGGGCGCGCGGAAGACGGCCGACGAGTTGGGCGAGGGCGTCGGGGTACTGGTCACCAACAAGGGCGAGGGCCACGGCGCGTACGGCAACAGCACCTGCGTGACCAAGGTCGTGGACGCCTATCTGCTGGACGGCACGGTGCCCGAGGACGGCACGACCTGCTCCTCCTGAACATCGCAACGGCCCCCGACCGCTCGCCGCGGTCCGGGGCCGTTCCGATGTGCGCGCGATCAGTAGATCGGCTTCTCCGGCTCGATCTGGTTGACCCAGCCGATGACGCCGCCGCCGACGTGCACCGCGTCGGCGAAGCCCGCCGACTTCAGCACGGCAAGGACTTCCGCACTGCGGACACCCGTCTTGCAGTGCAGGACGATCTTCTTGTCCTGGGGCAGGTCCTGGAGCGCGGTGCCCATCAGGAACTCGTTCTTCGGGATCAGCCGGGCGCCCGGGATCGAGACGATCTCGTACTCGTTGACCTCGCGGACATCGATGATGTCGATGTTCTCGCCGTCGTCGATCCACTCCTTGAGCTGCTTGGGAGTGATCGTCGCGCCGGCCGCCGCCTCCTGGGCCTCCTCGGACACGACGCCGCAGAAGGCCTCGTAGTCGATGAGCTCGGTGACGGTCGGGTTCTCGCCGCAGACCGCGCAGTTGGGATCCTTGCGGACCTTGACCTGGCGGTACTGCATCTCCAGGGCGTCGTAGATCATCAGTCGGCCGACCAGGGGCTCACCGATACCGGCGAGCAGCTTGATGGCCTCGTTGACCTGGATGGAACCGATGGACGCGCAGAGCACGCCCAGCACGCCGCCCTCGGCGCAGCTCGGGACCATGCCCGGCGGCGGGGGCTCCGGGTAGAGGCAGCGGTAGCAGGGGCCGTGCTCGGACCAGAAGACGGAGGCCTGGCCGTCGAAGCGGTAGATCGAGCCCCACACGTACGGCTTGTTCAGCAGCACGCATGCGTCGTTGACGAGGTAGCGGGTCGCGAAGTTGTCCGTGCCGTCGACGATCAGGTCGTACTGGCTGAAGATCTCCATCACGTTCTCGGCCTCGAGCCGCTCTTCGTGGAGGATCACGTTCACGTACGGGTTGATGCCCTTGACGCTGTCGCGGGCGGACTCGGCCTTGGAGCGGCCGATGTCGGACTGGCTGTGGATGATCTGACGCTGCAGGTTCGACTCGTCGACCTCGTCGAACTCCACGATGCCGAGCGTGCCGACACCGGCTGCCGCCAGGTACATCAGGGCCGGCGAGCCGAGGCCGCCCGCGCCCACGGCGAGCACCTTGGCGTTCTTCAGCCGCTTCTGCCCGTCCATCCCGACATCCGGGATGATCAGGTGGCGGGAGTACCTGCGGACCTCGTCTACGGTGAGCTCGGCAGCCGGCTCGACCAGGGGTGGCAGCGACACGGGGGCTCCGTTGGTCGGTAAGTCAGTACGGTTGTTCTCTCCGTAACACTGCCACGCCCCTTCTCATTCCGAGACACCACGTCCGATCTGCGAGACGATTTCGTCCCAGTAACCGGGCAGTGTCTCGAATGGTCTGATCTGCCCCCTTCCTCCGCCGCGGCCGCCCCGGTCGGTGAAGAAGATCGTTCCCGCGCCCTGCCAGCGGGCGATGCGGAAGGCCTCCTCCAGGTGGGTGCGCGGCACACCGTGGACGAAGTGGACGAAGCGCTCAGGCGGATACTCCGCGGTCCACTCCGCGACCTGCGACCAGCGGTATTCCGCCCATGGGCCGGAGAAGGTGACGAGCTGGTCCGCCGCCTCCGCGTAGCCCGGGTACGGGTGCGAACCATGCCCGAGCACCAGGTGCCCACCGTCCAGAACCGCGTCCAAGGTGGCCGTCGTCCGCCGTACCTGAGCAAGATCGGCCCGCTCCGTGGGGCAGCGGTCCACCAGGAAACCGTCGGTCTGGTACCAGTCGACGAAGTGCTGAGCATCACGTACGAGATCGCCGAAGACGCGCGACCCGTGGGCCATGTCGAGGTGTCCCAGGACGCGGACGCCGGCGTTGCGCAGCCGGCCGGCGGCCTCCAGGCAGTGCGGGTCGGGCCGGTCACCCGGTCCCTCCGCGACATTGAGGACGACCCAGTGCAGCGGCGTCCCCGGCCGTGTCAGCTCCGCCCACTCGACGGGCGCGACCAGCGGATGCGCATAGCCGGGGACCCCGAAGCCGAGCCTTTCCGCGCCGGTGGCGGAGAGCGGCGTGTCCGTGGTGGTCAGATGCGGCATGCCGCCTCCATCCAGATGTCGGCGAGGGATTCCTCGAGGTTGATACGGGGACGCCAGCCGAGCCGGTCACGGGCGGTGCGGACATCGGCCTGCTGCCAGCCGCCGCAGCCGTCCGGGTAGGGGGAGGGCGTGGCGGCGAGGTGCTCCACGATCGACTCGGAGCGCGGGCCGCCGATGACCGCGCGGCCGGGCGGCGTGTCCAGTTCGTGCAGCGCTCCCGCGTAGCCGGCGACCCTGGCGAGGGTGGCGGCGGCGTCCCTGAGCTTCACGGCCCGGCCGGTGCCGATGTTGACGACGCCCTGTGCCGCGGAGAGCGAGGCGGCGTGCACCGCGCGCGCCACGTCGCGCACGTCGACGAAGTCGCGCTGTACACCGAGGCCGCTGAGCTTGAGCTCCCCTTCGCCGGACTGCATGGCGCGCCGCATGGCCTCAGCGAGCCGGCCCAGCGGAGAGCCGGCGGGCGTGCCGGGACCGACGGGCGAGAAGACGCGCAGGACGACGGCGTCCAGGCCGGAGCCGAGCACGAGCTCGGTCGCGGCGAGCTTGCTCACCCCGTACGGGCCGCCGGGGCGCGGGATCGCGTCCTCCGCCGTCGACGAACCCTGCTGCGAGGGCCCGTACTCGGACGCGCAGCCGATCTGGACCAGCCGGGCGCCGCAGCCGCTGCGGCGCAGCGCCTCGCAGACGGTCGCGACGGCCACTGTGTTGTGCCGGGTCAGTTCGCGGGCGCCGCCGCGGGTGGCACCCGCGCAGTTGATGACCACGCCGGGGTGGACGGCGCCCAGGAAGCGGGTCAGCGCGCCAGGGCTGCCGCCGGAGAGGTCGAAGCGGACGTCGGCGTCGTCGCCGCGGCCCAGGGCGGTGAGATGCACGGCCGGGTCGGCGAGCAGCCGGTCGGCGACGAAACGGCCGAGGAATCCATTGGCGCCGAGCAGGAGCACCCTCATCGCGCGGCTCCTCGGGGCCGACGGGCCGGATCTGGGTGTTGCGGGGTCATGTCGCCTTCTCCTTAGGGAGTGTGCTGTCGATGTCATGGCGGCCGGTACTCCGAGGTGTCGGCTCCGCGGAGTGCGGCGGATGGTCCGGCGGCGTTCAAGGGCAGGTCAGGGGGTGTGGGCGGAGGCCCGGGCGAGGGCCGCAGCAGCATGGGCGAGCAGTCCGGCGGCGGCGGCGCCGCAGGCGAGCGCCGGCACGGCCGCCACGTCCCACGCGCCGACGACCGCTTCGACGGGACGCGCGAGGACGCCGAGACCGGGGAGGCGTCCCGCCAGCAGCAGGGCAGGTGCGGCGGCCTCCACGGCACAGGCGGCCGCCAGGGCGGTCGCCGCCGGCTCGGGGAAGCCGTGGACGATGAGCAGACGGGCGAGGAACAGCAGCGTGCCGAGCGCGGCGGTGGGAACGATCGAGCCGCCCGGCAGCACGCGCCCGGTGAGAGCCAGCAGCACGATCAGGGCGCCCAGGTGGAGCAGGAGGACCGCGAAGAACAGCGGCCGGGTGCCGGCTGCGAACTCGTCGAGGGCACGGCAGCGTTCGAGCCTGCGCCGCGCGAGTACGGAGAAGAGGTGGGCGCAGCAGGCCGCCGGGGCGACGGCCAGGGCGAGCCCGACGAGCGGTGCGGGGTCGATGGGCCATGCGGCGTCGGGGCCCCCTCCGGCCACCTCCTGCACGAGCCCCTGGCCGCACGCGGCGAACGCGAGCAGGCACAGCGTCCACATCCGTACGGAGTGGACGGTGCGCCCCCTCGCCCGGAGCGGCCCCCGGCGCAGGCAGAGCGCCACGGTGACGGCGACGCCCACGGCCCCGGCCACGCCCACGAGGAGCCGGAGTGTGCCCTCGACGGCCTCCGTGCCCGCCACCGCGAGGACGCTCACGGCCCCCGGGAGGAGCGCACGCAGGATCCACGAGGCGGGTCCGGTCCGGCCGGCGCGCGAATCGGCGGCGCGCGCCGGTCGGACAGGTGCGGGGGTGTGCTCCGTAGCACGGGGCACACGCGCGTACATCTCCTCGGCGAGGGCGAACACGTCCCGGTGGCGGAAGCGCGCGGCGGTGCGGTCGGTGACTCCGTGCGCCTCGAGCCCCGCGGCGATCTCCAACGGGTCGACGGCCCGCTCGCACAACTCGCGATGCCGATGCATGAGTCCCTTCACGGGATCCACCGTCCCCCGCCGCGCCACCCGCTCCCCGCCGGAATCGTCGTCGGCCGAAGCCGCTGTGCCCGTCCGGGCCTCGTGGCACCGGGACGCGGGCCCGGCCCCGGCGGGCCCCACCGGGGATACCGCTGTCCGGTGGCCCGGGGGCCCGTCCGTGCCGTCGGCCGGAGCGTCCGCGGTACGGCCCTTGCCAAGGGCGCTGTAGGCGCGCTCGGCGGCGGCCGGGGCCGTCGGGCTTACTTCCACCGGGTGGCGGGCCCGCGGATCGTCGGGCGGCAGCATGCCTCCGCCAGGCACCGCACCCGGTCGCCCCTCGGGAGCGGTCTCCGTACGGGCTTCCGGCGGTGCGGCCGGTTCCGCGTGGAGTTGCGTGGGGTCCTCGAGGGCCCATGTCGCGGTGCTCCCGGGGGCTCGTGGAGTGGTCATCGGTGGGCCTCCTCGGCCGATTCCTGGGGTGCTCCGGTCGCGACGAGACGCGGTTCCTCCGCCCAGCTCGGGGTGCGGGGGCCCGCCCCGGCCGTGGTCCAGTGGCCCGGCACATGGGACTCGGCGGGGTGCGCGAAGGGCAGCGGCTCGCCGTCGGCGTCGACGGCGTCCCGCTGCACCGGGGAGTGCGAGATCAACTCCAGGTAGATGTCCCGAAATGCGGTCAGGTTCTGTTCCACGGTGAAGAGTTCAAGCGCGCGGGCGCGCGCCGCCGCGCCCAGGCGCTCGCGGCGCGCCGGGTCGCGCAGCAGCGCCACACAGGCGTCGGCGAGTGCCCGCGGGTTGCGCGGCGGCACGACGAGCCCGGTGCCTCCGATGACCTCCACGACGGCGCCGACGTCCGTGGACACCGTCGCGCGGCCGCAGAACATCGCCTCGACCAGGCTGACCGGGAAGCCCTCGCCGACGCTGGAGAGGACGACCACTCCCCCGGCCGCGTACGCGTCGACGAGCTCCGGGGCCTCGGGCCCGCCGACCTCCTCGAAGGAGACCGGGTTGTCGCCGACGGCGTGCGCACCCTCGGCCTCGTCGGGGAAGAGCTGCGCGGCCAGCGCCTTGCAGTGCGCGAGATACGTGCCGGTCTCCGCGCTCTGCGCAGGGGCGCCGAACAGCCGCAGCCGGGCCGACGGCTCCTCCTTGCGGATCTCGCCGAAGGCGTGCAGCAGGGCGATGAGGTCCTTGGACGGCTCGATCCGACCGACCCAGACCAGGGTGTGCGGATCGCCGGTGCCGGCGCTCTCCCCGACGGCCGCGAAACGGTCCGCCTCCATGCCGGGGTAGACGGTGCGCAGCTTCTCGCGGTCGGCCCCGCACTTCTCCTGCCACCGGCGCGCGTGGGTGTTGCCGGGCGTGATGACGGAGGCCTGCCGGTACACCTCGGCCGCCAACTGCCGGTGGAAGGCGGCGAGAAGGGCCCGCACCGGCGCGCTCAGGCCGGCGTCGGTCGCCGCGAGATAGTGGGCGCGCAGGTGGACGCCGTACTCGGTGACCAGCAGCGGGACCCCGCAGAAGCGTTTGGCCAACAGGCCGGGCAGGGCTGCCGGTCCGCCGGACGCCGCGTGGCAGAGATCGACCGCGCCGAGGCCTTCCTCGTCGTACCAGTCGAGGAGGAGCGGGCGCAGGGCACGTTCGAGGCGGTCGGCGAAGGAGAGGTGGTCGAGCACGGTGGCGCCGTGCACCGTGCGGCGTGTGCCGGGCGCGCGGCAGGCGGATTCGAGGGCCCGTACGGCGGTCTCCGACCGCAGTGCGGCATGGAGTCCACCGTGTTCGCGGGTGAGCTCCGCAAGTCCGTACAGCCCGTCGGCGAAGCCGTCGCCGTCGGCGCACACCGCGGCGGCGAGGTCCTTGAAGTGGCCCGCGAAGCGCCGGCGTTCGCGCCGTCCGTAGGTCCGGCCGTCGTCCGCCGGGGCCCACAGCCGGGCGGTGCGCACCCTGCGCACATGCGGGGGAAGCCGGATGCACCCTTCCTCCTCCTGCTGGGCGCTGCGGCTGAGGGCATACAGGTCGAACTCGTGCTGCCCCAGTCCGCGCACCAACCGGTCGCACCAGAGCCTTGATTCACCGGTCGCATACGGATAGCCACCCTCCGTGAGCAGTCCGATCCGCACGGGTGCACCCCCGATCTCCCTTGTGGGCGGTCGCCGTTGGTTTCCGGCGACTCGACGCGGAATGACGTTAAGCGGACACGTCGGTGGCACGACGGACGGTTGTCCGTCGCACCACCGGAAGGGGTGAATGCACGTAACTTTCGCACGCAGGTAGCGTTCTGTCGCGCTACGGTTTCATTCACTCACGGAGCGTCATGCGCGGGCCAGTCCCGAGGTCGCAGGCGTCGTCGGGTGGTGCTGCGCCCTCAATCGCCGGGGTGAACCCAGGGGTTGGCGCGGCACTTGATGCCGCCGACGTCCAGCGTCTTGGTCTGCTGCTGCATCACGGGTGCGAGCGCCCCGGGCGTGCTGCAGTTCACGTGGTTGTACCCGAGCCGGTGCCCGACCTCGTGGTTGATGAGCATCTGCCGGTAGGCCAGCATCGCGTCGTCGCCGTACGTCGCGGCACCCTGTGCCCACCGGAAGGCGTTGATCATCACGCGCTCGGTCGAGGCGGAGTCGCAGGAGACGTTGTCGACGGTGGTGTCGAGCCCGGACTTGGCGCACCAGACGGCGGTGGTCCCGGGGCTGGCCAGGGTGATGACGAACTCGGGCTCGCCGGAGGAGATCCGCTCGAAGGTCATCGCCCCGCCGTGCGCCCAGCTCCGCTCGTCGTTGAGCGTCTCCTGGATCGCCCTGGCGAAGAGTCCGGCGTCCATGCCGAGCCCCTTCTCGACGTCCACGCGGTACTGGATCTTGCGCCCCTTGCCGGGCGCCTTGTCGAAGCCGCGGACGGCCTCGAATTCACCGGTGGCCGTCAAATTCGCGTCGATCGGGAACTGCTGCGCCATCAGCTGCCGATAGCTCGGGGCGTTGGCCGGTGGTTTCGCCGCCTGCGGCGGGGTGGGCCGGCCGTCGGAGCGGCCCGGGCGTTCCTCCGCCGGGCGTTCGCCGGAGGACTGGGCGCTGTTCGCGTCCGGCCGCTCGGCCGTGACCTGCCCGGTGACCACCACGGCGAGCACGGTGGTCACCGCGGCGGCAGCGATCCCGGTGAACGTACGCCCCTTGCTCCCCTTGGCCGGCGGCTCACCTTCCGGTGCCTCCTCGACCAGGAGGGCGTCCGCCTCGGTGTCGGCCGCGATTTCGGGAGGGCGCCCGTGCCCCGCGTCCCAGTCGGCGAGGGAGGCGTACGGGTCCGGGCCGGGCGTGCGCCCAGAAGGTGCCTGGTCGAAGGCGTCGACGTACTCCCGGCGCGGGCCCGGTATACGAGGTCCGGCGATCGTAGGCGTCTGCGGCATCTGCGGGCGCTGCCCGCGCTGCGTCCAGTCGCCCCAGCCGCCGCCGGGCTCATGGTGCTCCGGGTGGCCGCCGCGCGCCTGCGGCGTCCCGGGCCAGGGAACGGTGTCGGCCCCTGCCGAACGCCGGCGCCGGCCATTTCCGGGTACGGCCGTCACGGCCTCCCGATCACCGGAGGCCGGTCCGCCGTCCGTGCCGGTGCGCTCCCCCTTGGGTGCGGAGCCCTTGCGGCTGTGTCGTCCCACGCCCCGGATCAGCTCCTACCGCAGTCGTCGAGCAGTTCCCGGATGGCCTTGGCGACCGTTTCCGGGTACTCCATCATCGCAACGTGCCCGGCCTCCGGGAGCGTCAGCAGCCGGGAGTCCCGGAAGGCCGCTGCCGCCTTGCGGGCCATACGGTACGAGACGAGCTGGTCCTTGCGCCCGTAGACGAGGAGTGTCGGGGCGAGCACCCGTTCCGCCTGACGCCACAGCCCGTGCTGCCCGCCGAGCGTGTACGCGTCCACGATTCCCCGCGCCGACCTGGTCATGACGTCCCAGAAGTACGGCAGGCTCATGCGCCGCTCCATCTCCTCGATGGCATGGCGCAGGGCCTCGTCCGTCACCCGTGAGGGGTCTCCGTAACAGAGCGCCAGCACCCCGCGGGTGCGCTGCTCCGGGCTCCAGCCCCTGGTCATCCGTGCGAAGAGACCGGCCAAACCGGGCAGCGCGAGCAGCCCGGTCGGCACGGCGGAGCGCTGCACACGCAGCTCCGGCAGGGCGGGCGAGACGAGCGTCAGCGAGCGCACCAGGTCGGGTCTGACGGCCGCGACGCGGGTGCAGACGGCACCGCCCAGGGAGTTGCCCAGCAGATGCACCGGGCCTCGGTCGCCGGCGTCGAGGAAACGGATCACCGCCCTGGCGTGACCGGTGACCGAGTAGTTGCCGTCGTCCGGCGGCGGGGAGTCCCCGAAGCCGGGCAGGTCGAGCGCCTCGCCGTGCACGGTGTCCTCGAGCTTCGCCATCAGCGCCGACCAGTTCAGCGACGAGCCGCCCAGTCCGTGTACGTACAGCGCGGGCGGCAGCCCCGTGCGGGCCGGAGGCCGCGAGCGGACGGTCAGGGTGAGTCCGGGCAGGGCGACGGAGCGCAGCTCCTCCCCGTCGGCGACGCGCACGGTCGCGACCTTGGGAGCCGCTGCGGCGTTGAGGGCGCGGGCTCCCGGCAGCTCGGTCGAAGGCATGCGGCAATGTTACGAGATGATCACGCACCTTCCCGTGTGTTCGGCGTCACACATCGCCGACCCCGTGCGGGGCACCCGGAGCTGGTCACGGATTCACCACGTAGCGCCATGAATCAGGACCTCCTAGGCTCGTAATGAAGGGCGCTCTCCAGGGAAAGCGGTGCCGCATGTCAGTCGATCCGACCGATCCCGAAACCTTCGAGGAAGAGGACGACCAGAACACCGAGACGCGTGGCGAAGAGGTTCCCGAGGCGGACGCCGCCGAGCAGCACGCCGAAGTGCGCTCCGAGCGCGACGACCCGATGAACCGCGTCGACCCGGCCACCGCCAACGAGGCGGACGTCGTCGAGCAGACCCGTGTGGTCAAGCTCGATGAGGACGACTATCGGTGACCTGCCGCCCGTTGCCCCGATTTGTCCGGGGTCGATTCGTGAACCGGCAGCTACCGAGACTGTCCGGTCCGTGAAATCCTGCGTCCGCGCGACACGCAGCCGGGTTACCCAAAAGTACGATGGCGGGCGCGGCGCACAGCGCACGTGGGAGACCGCGACGGTCCAGGCAGTGCTTGTTCAAACAGGCGCCTGTTCAAACTGTGCTTGTTCGAACTGTGCTTGTTCTTACATTGGGAGGCGGCGTGACAGCCATCGAGCAGACAGAGGCGGCGCGCCCGCGGGGCACGCGCCTACCACGCCGAGCCCGCAGAAACCAGCTCCTGGGCGCCGCCCAGGAAGTCTTCGTGGCTCAGGGCTACCACTCCGCAGCGATGGACGACATCGCCGAGCGGGCCGGGGTCAGCAAGCCCGTGCTCTACCAGCACTTCCCGGGAAAGCTCGAGCTCTATCTCGCGCTGCTGGACCAGCACTGCGAGTCGCTGCTCCAGGCCGTCCGCGGCGCCCTGGCCTCGACGACGGACAACAAACTCCGCGTCGCCGCCACGATGGACGCCTATTTCGCGTACGTGGAGGACGAGGGCGGCGCCTTCCGGCTGGTCTTCGAGTCGGACCTGACCAACGAGCCCGCCGTCCGCGAGCGCGTGGACCGGGTGTCCCTGCAGTGCGCGGAAGCCATCTCCGACGTGATCGCGGAGGACACGGGTCTGTCCAAGGACGAGTCGATGCTGCTGGCCGTGGGCCTCGGCGGGGTCTCCCAGGTGGTCGCCAGGTACTGGCTGTCCAGCAGCTCCGGCATCCCACGGGACACCGCGGTGCAGTTGCTCACCTCGCTGGCCTGGCGCGGTATCGCGGGCTTCCCGCTGACGGGCGGCGAACAGCAGCACTGAGACGGCGCCGCTCCGGCGGCTCCGGCACGCGGCGGCTGTTCGCTCCTGGCGTTTCCCGGCGGGTCCTGACGCGTCCCGACTCCGGGCTAGTGTGTGGTGCGTACGGCGCGGCTGACCGCGCAACGCACTGACCGTTCGGAGGGACATAGCCGTGGAGGTCAAGATCGGCGTGCAGCACGCGCCCCGGGAGATCGTTCTGGAGAGCGGGCAGTCCGCCGAGGAGGTCGAGCGCGCGGTGGGCGATGCGCTGGCCGGCAAGGCGCAGCTGCTCAGTCTCACGGACGAGAAGGGCCGCAAGGTCCTGGTCCCGGCCGACCGGCTCGCCTACGTCGAGATCGGCGAGGCGACGGAGCGACGCGTGGGATTCGGCGTGCTGTAGGCGCGGCGGCGCGCACCGGACACGGTCCGGACGAGCGCGTGAAGCATCCGGGAGAGGGCCCGGCGGGACGACCGCCGGGCCCTCTTCCGCTGCTCAGCGCCGCTTGCAACCGTTCGAAGGAGGGTTGCGTTCCCTGTACGGGGGGTAATACGGGCTACGACCGTCCCTGCCCGTGCCCGGTGTTCGTGAGGTGATCGGCAGTGCTCTTGGAATCGCTCGGTTCTGTTCTGCTCGGGCTCGCCCTCTCCTGGGCCGCGGTCCGGCACCTCGCCGATCGTCTTCCCTCCCGCAGGGCGGTCTTCGCCACCGGCGCGCTGGGCGCGCTCTTCGGCGCGTATGTGACGCATGTGGCCCTGGGGCCCGGACACACCCTCGCGACCCTGCTGGGTGCCGTGGCGATCGGAGCGGTCCTGCTGTCGCTGCTGCTCCGCCCGTCCACCCGCAGACTCCGCCGCGCGTTCCCTTTCTGAGCCCGCACGACGACCGCCTGCCGCACCGGCGGGCGGGGCAACAGTCCGGATCTACCGACGACGTAACGACACCGCCCCCGGGGAAGCCCGCTCCGCACGGGGCAGCGACCCACAGGAAGACCGGGCGGCGGCGGCAGGCCACCCCGCCGCCCGAGGACCGCTCCTGAGCGGTGCCTACGCCGCCAGTCCCAGCGCGGCCATTCGCTTGGTGTGCGCCTTGGTGATCCGGGAGAACATCTCGCCGACCGCCGCCAGGTCGAAGCCGTCCGCCACACCGCCCACGAGCATCGTGGACAGCGCGTCGCGCTCGGCCACCACCCGCTGCGCCTGCGACAACGCCTCGCCCATCAGCCGCCGCGCCCACAGCGCGAGCCGGCCGCCGACCCGCGGGTCCGCCTCGATCGCGGCGCGGACCTTCTCCACAGCGAAGTTGCCGTGCCCGGTGTCGTCGAGCACCGCGAGCACCAGGGCCCGGGTGTCGCTGTCCAGGCGGGCGGCCACCTCGCGGTAGAAGTCACTGGCGATCGAGTCGCCGACGTAGGCCTTGACCAGGCCCTCCAGCCAGTCCGAGGGCGCGGTCTGCCGGTGGAAGTCGTCCAGGGCCTGCGCGAAGGGCTGCATCGAGGCCGTCGGCTCCGCGTCGATGGCCGTCAGCCGGTCCCGCAGCTGCTCGAAGTGGTGGAACTCCGCGGAGGCCATCTTCGCCAGCTCCGCCTTGTCGGCCAGGGACGGCGCCAGCTTGGCGTCCTCCGCGAGCCGCTCGAATGCCGCCAGCTCGCCGTACGCGAGCGCCCCGAGCAGGTCCACGACGGCGGCACGGTACTGCGGTTCTGCGGAGGCCGCAGCCCAGTCCTGGGCGGCGATTCCGGTGTGACCGGTGGATTCAGTGGCGTTGTCAGGCGTCTCCATGGACGGCACAATAGCCCGCCAACCGCAGGGAGGAAGGGCCTGGTCAGCCACGCCCGGAACACAGTTCTCGTGAATTCGCCCGACACACATGCGCGAATCCGGGGTACAGTGGTAATGCGCCTGCTGAGCGTCAGAGTATTTTTGCGTCCTCAGTAGGCCGTCTGATGAATGAGGATGCCCGGTCGGTGCCACGATCGGCTCCGACCCGACCGCCCTCACCGCGGATCGTGCGCACAGTTGCGCACGACCGCAGACGAGGGGCCCCCTCAGCGGTACGAGCGCTCGAGCGACGGCAGTGGTCCCGCGCCGTCCGGCCGACCCAAGGCCGGTCAGATACCGGGCGCGGTACGACCCCCTGCGTTCGCCTCGCGCCGCGTCTCACAGAAGAGGCAACACCCTGACTACGCAGACTTTCCGGGATCTCGGGATCCTGCCCGAGACCGCCGAAGCCCTCGAGGCCGTCGGCATCGTTTCCCCCTTCCCCATCCAGGAGATGACGCTCCCCGTCGCGCTCTCCGGCAGCGACGTCATCGGCCAGGCCAAGACCGGCACCGGCAAGACCCTCGGTTTCGGCCTGCCGCTGCTGGAGCGCGTCACCGTCCCCGCGGACGTCGAGGCAGGCCGGGCGAAGCCCGAGCAGCTGACCGACGCCCCTCAGGCGCTGGTCGTCGTCCCCACCCGCGAGCTGTGCACCCAGGTCACCAACGACCTGCTGACCGCCGGCAAGGTCCGTAACGTCCGGGTGCTCGCCATCTACGGCGGCCGTGCCTACGAGCCGCAGGTCGAGGCCCTCAAGAAGGGCGTCGACGTCGTCGTCGGCACGCCCGGCCGACTGCTGGACCTGGCCGGCCAGAAGAAGCTGGACCTCTCGCACGTGCGCGGGCTCGTCCTCGACGAGGCCGACGAGATGCTCGACCTGGGCTTCCTGCCCGACGTCGAGAAGATCATCCAGCAGCTGCCCGCCAAGCGGCAGACCATGCTGTTCTCGGCGACCATGCCGGGCGCGGTCATCGGGCTCGCCCGCCGCTACATGTCGCAGCCCACGCACATCCGCGCCACCGCACCGGACGACGAGGGCGCGACCGTCGCGAACACCACGCAGCGCATCTACCGTGCGCACTCCATGGACAAGCCGGAGATGGTCTCCCGCATACTGCAGGCCGAGGGCCGCGGACTCGCGATGATCTTCTGCCGTACCAAGCGGACCGCGGCCGACATCGCCGACCAGCTCGCCCGGCGCGGCTTCGCCTCCGGCGCCGTCCACGGCGACCTGGGCCAGGGCGCTCGCGAGCAGGCACTGCGGGCGTTCCGCAACGGCAAGGTGGATGTACTCGTGTGCACCGACGTCGCCGCACGCGGCATCGACGTCGAGGGCGTCACGCACGTCATCAACTACCAGACGCCCGAGGACGAGAAGACCTACCTCCACCGCATCGGCCGCACCGGCCGCGCGGGCGCGAAGGGCACCGCGATCACGCTGGTCGACTGGGACGACATCCCGCGCTGGCAGCTGATCAACAAGGCGCTGGAACTGGACTTCAACGACCCGGTCGAGACGTACTCCACCTCGCCGCACCTGTTCGAGGAGCTCAGCATCCCGGCCGGGACGAAGGGCGTCCTGCCCCGCGCCGAGCGCACCCGCGCCGGTCTCGCTGCGGAGGAGCTCGAGGACCTGGGCGAGACGGGTGGCCGCGGCCGCCGGTCCGCGGCCGCCCCGGCCACCCGCGAGGAGCCTGAGGCCCGTACGCGGACGCCGCGCCAGCGCCGCCGCACGCGCGGCGGAGAGACGGTCGTACCGGAGCAGGCCACCGGCGACTCCCCGGCGGCGACCGAGGCCCGCACGCCGCGCCGCCGCCGTCGCACCCGTGTGGGCGCACAGGCGTCGCCCGAGGCGACGACCGCCGTGGAGACGGCGGAGGTTTCGACCGAGGTCGAGGCCGTGACCGCGACCGTTACCGCCACTGTGGCCAAGCCCCGCCGCCGCACGCGCAGCGCGGCGACGGACGTGGCAGTGGCAGAGCCTGGCTTCCAGACGCCCGAGAGCGCTGCCGTCGACATGGCGGAGGCCGCCGTGGCCGAAGCCAAGCCCCGCCGCACCCGCGCCGCCAAGGCCACCGACACGGCCGAAGCCGCCGAGGCG
>NZ_BMWB01000033.1:17316-58998 GCF_014651015.1 Streptomyces xantholiticus | reverse complement strand
GAACTGACGCACCAGCAGCAGAAGTCACACAAAAACTAACGATCAACTACTGGCGCAGGACACTAGGAGGCCCCTGTCCCGACCGCCACCGGCTCGCCCGCCCTGTCCAGGCGCACAGGCAGGTCGAACAACGGGAACCAGCGCTTGGTGTCCAGGAAGAAGTCCATCCCGCCGACGTTGCCGTCCGAGAGCTCGAGGACGATGAGCGCCCACGGCTCGTACCCCTCGCCGTCCGCCGACGGGTGGTAGTGGGCGAAGGCGGGGACGCCGTTGGCCACGGTGGGTACCAGCTTCGAGCCGCGGCAGACGTCTCCGACGCCCAGCATCCAGCCGACGATGTTGTCGTGTCCCTGCAACCACAGGTCGTACGGCGGCATGGACATCGTCGCGTCCTCGCGGAGCAGCGCCGTCAGCGCCTTCATGTCGTACCCCTCGAAGGCCGCGACATAGCGGTTGAGCAGTTCCTGCTGCTCCTCGTCGAGCGGGTCTGCCGCGTCCGACGTTGCGGGCTGCTGCTCGGCGAGCGTCGCCCTGGCCCGCTGCAGCGCGCTGTTCACCGAGGCGACCGTGGTGCCGAGGAGTTCGGCGACCTCGCTCGCCTTCCAGGCCAGCACCTCCCGAAGGATCAGCACCGCCCGCTGCTTGGGCGGCAGGTGCTGGAGCGCGGCGACGAAAGCGAGCCTGATCGTCTCCCGCTCCACCGCCGTCTCCGCCGGGTCCACCGTCGACGGCAGCACCCGCCCGTCAGGCACCGGCTCCAGCCAGGTGATCTCAGGGCGGGCGTTGAGCTGGGCCTGGGCGACCGGCGTCGGACCGGACAGATCCATCGGCCGGGCGCGGCGGTTGCCCGCGTTCAGCATGTCCAGGCACACGTTGGTCGCGATCCGGTACAGCCAGGAGCGCAGGGAGGAACGGCCCTCGAACTTCTCGAAGCTGCGCCACGCCCGGACCATCGTGTCCTGGACCGCGTCCTCCGCCTCGAAGGACGAGCCGAGCATCCGGTAGCAGTAGCCGGTCAGCTCTTTTCGGTGCTGCTCGAGCCGCGAATCCAGGTCCTGCGTCGTCGCGAGGTCACTCATGCGGGTCCACCCCTGTCACCCATCGGTACCACCGCTTGGAAAGCTACCGCAGGGCACTGACACTCACCCCTCGACGGGGAAACCGGGCAGGCTCCGCGACCGCCCGCTGCCGTTCGGCGCCGCTCAGTGCCGTGCGCCCGCCGGCACCAGCCGTGCCTGTGTCCGCGCCGCGTGCGTCCCGTAGAGCGTGATCGACACGACCCCGAGGACCGCGAGCAGGCCCAGCAGCACCGTGCCGCCCCAGCCGCCGGCGTGGAAGGCGACCGCGCCGAGCGTGCCGCCTGCGCTGCTGCCCAGGTAGTACGCGGACTGGTACAGCGCGGAGGCCTGGGCGCGGCCCCTCTTCGCGGTACGGCTCACCGCGGACGAGGCGACCGCGTGGCCCGCGAAGAAACCGGCGGTGATCAGGACGAGGCCGAGCAGCACCGCCGTCAGCGTGTCCGCGAGGGACAGCAGCAGACCGGCGGCCGTGGTGGTGACCGCCAGGTACAGCGCCCCGCGGCGGCCGAGCCGGGCGAGCGTGCCGGCCGCGGCCGAGGAGGCCGTACCGACGAGGTACACCAGGAAGATCGAGCCGATCACGCCCTGGGGCAGGCTGAACGGCGCCTCCACCAGGCGGTAGCCGATCACCGTGTAGACGGCGCCGAAGACGGTCATGAACAGCGCGCCGATCCCGTACAGCCGCAGCAGCAGCGGATCGGCGAGATGACCGCGGACCGTCCTCGCCAGGGTGCGCGGGTTCAGCGTCCCCGGCGTGAAGTGCCGGGCCTTCGGCAGCAGCGCGCGGAAGACCAGCGCGCAGAGCAGCGCCATCACACCGACCGCGGCGAGCCCGGCGCGCCAGCCGAAGGCCTGCGCGACCCAGCCGGAGACGATCCGGCCGCTCATGCCCCCGATGCTGTTGCCCGCCACGAACAGGCCGATCGCACCGACCAGGGCCTTCGGCCGGACCTCCTCCGCGAGGAACGCCATGGCCGACGCCGGCAGCCCGGCCAGCGCGGCGCCCTGCAGGGCGCGCAGCGCCACCAGCGACTCGACGTTCGGCGCGAGCGGCACCAGTACGCCGACCACGACCGCGACCGCGAGGGACGCGTTCATCACGGTGGTCCGCCCGTAGCGCTCGGACAGCGCGCTCATCGGCAGTACACACAGCGCCAGTGCGCCCGTCGCGGCGGAGACCGTCCAGCTGGCGGTGCCCGCGGTGACGCCGAAGTCGGCGGAGACGGCGGGCAGCAGCGCCTGGGTGGAGTAGAGGAGGGCGAAGGTCGCCATTCCGGCGGCGAAGAGCGCGAAGCTCATGCGGCGGTAGCCGGCCGCGCCGGGGGAGAGGAGTTCGGGGGACGACGGGGCGGCGCCCACGGTGGTGGGCGCCTTGGTACTGGCAGAAGGCATATGTCGAAGGTAGGCCGACGGTTTTCATGCGTCCAATGCATGAAACGGCGATAATCGTTCCCATGGTGCATGAACGCAGCTCAGAGCCTCGCCCGTCACCGGGCAGTTACGAAGGATACGAAGCAGACACAGCGCTGGAGCTTGCGCCCCGCCTCGCGTACTTCGCGGGAGTCGCCCGCCACGAGCATGTGACCCGCGCCGCACAGGACATGGGCGTCCCCCAGTCGACGCTGTCACGGGCGATCGTCCGCCTCGAGGCGGATCTGGGCGTCGCACTGTTCGCCCGCAAAGGCCGTACGGTCTCCCTCACCCCGGCCGGCCGGACCTTCCTCGCCTCGGTCGAGCGGGCGCTGGCCGAGGTGGAGCGGGCAGCCGAGGCCGTCCGCGCCGACACCGACCCACGCTCGGGCAAGGTCGCCTTCGGCTTTCTGCACACCATGGGCTCGGAGACCGTGCCGGGCCTCATCCGGGCCTTCCGCGCGGACCATCCGCGCATCCGCTTCACCCTCGTCCAGAACTACGGCGAGGCCATGATCGAACGGCTCCGGGCGGGCGAGCTGGACCTGTGCCTCACCTCGCCCGTGCCCGACGCCCCCGACCTGGTCGCCCGCCGTCTCGACGAGCAGCGCCTGCGGCTCGTCGTCCCCGACGACCACCGGCTCGCCGGCCGCAGACGCGTCCGGCTCGCGGAGGCGGCGGACGAGACCTTCGTGACCCTCGAACCCGGCTACGGGCTCCGGCGCATCACCGACGACCTGTGCGCGCAGGCGGGTTTCACCCCGCGTGTCGCCTTCGAGGGCGAGGAGGCCGAGACACTGCGCGGACTGGTGGCGGCGGGCCTGGGCGTGGCTCTGCTGCCGCCGCCTGCCGTCGCCCGCCCGGGTGTCGTGGAGTTGACGGTGACGGCGCCCAGGGCGGTCCGGGAGATCGGCGTCGCCTGGCTCGACGGCCACCCGGACACCCCGCCGGTCGCCGAGTTCAAACGCTTCCTGCTCTCCAGGCGTGGCCGCCTCCTGCCGGAGTGACCGCACCGTCTCCGGGCGGCGCGGCCGGCCCGCCCGTCGTCGTGGGGTGCCGGATCCGTGCACGGCGACGCACCGCCTTCGCTGATCCCCCGTCAGCCGGAGGTGGACCGCCGACCGTTCTCCTCCGGCTGCGCCGCGGGGGCGCCCCGTCGGCAGGATCACCAGGGGCCGGGCCGGCCGATCTGCCGGGTCAGGACCACCTGGTTCACATCGCCCCGGTCTCCTCGGCGACCTTGCGCAGCTCCGCCGGCCGGGCGGGCCCGGAAGGTCGCAGTCCGCCGGCAGCGGCTTGTCGGCGCACTTCAGGGGCAGCCCTGCCCGTGCCCCGCCTCACGCCCGCAGCGACCGCCCGAAGCCGGCCGCCAGCGGCATCCGCAGCCCCAGCGGCGGCGGCGCGGCCAGCGCGTCCGCGAGCGGCCTGGCGTAGCTCCCCGTGAAGAGCGAACCGCGCACGAAGTCGACGGCCAGCGCGTGGACTTCCTCCTGGTACTGACGCAACGCGTGGCCGTCGGAGTGCACCTCGAAGCGGCAGATGTCGGGATTGGACTTCCTGGCGCGCTCGGCGAGCCGGTAGGAGAGCTCCGGGTCCGTGCGCGCGTCGTTGGTGCCGTGCACGATCAGCACCTGGCGCTCCACCAACTGCAGCACCGGCTCCGGCTCCGCCGCCATGTCGTCCTCCGGCAGCCAGGGCGCCAGCGCCAGTACCGAGTTGACCGCGGGATGCCCAGCCGCGTGCAGCGCGGCCCGCCCGCCCATGCCGTGGCCCGCCAGGCACACGGGCACGTCGCCGTAGCGGCGTACGACCTCCTCGACCGCCCAGGCCGCATCCGCGGCGAGCCGCGCGTCGGCGCCGTTCCAGCCGCGGCCCCTGTAGCGGACGCCGTGCACCGTCAGTCCGTCGTCCCGGCCGGCCCTGGCCAGTACGCGGCCCAGCGGCAGCACGGCGGCGTACGACAGCGCGGACGCCCTGCGCGCCGACTCCGGCTCACCGTCCGGCAGCAGCAGTACCACCCCGGCCACCGCCGGGCCGTTCCCGTCGCCCCGGGCCGCGGAACGCCCCGGCAGACGGCCCAGCCTCGCCTGCGGCGGTATCCGCCCCCCTCGCGCCATGTGCGCGACCGTCGTCTCACCGCGGGCGCTCGGCCCTCCGGCCGCTGCGGCCGGGCGCCCCCACCACCGGGGCAGTGCGTGGTGTCCCATGGCAGAACAGTCTCAGAAGGCGAGGTGTACGCCACCCGTACGCGTGGTCACTGTTACGTATCGACAGGCGTTCCGAGGGGGCGCGCTCTACGCGCGTAGGGGCTAGAGTGCCCAGATGACGAGCCAGACCCTCAATTCGCCCACCGCGGACCAGATCCGCCGCGCCCCGAAGGTGCTGCTCCACGACCACCTCGACGGCGGTCTGCGGCCCGGCACGATCATCGACCTCGCCCATGACGCCGGATACGAGGCACTGCCGGAGACCGAGCCCGACAAGCTCGGCATCTGGTTCCGGGAGGCCGCCGACTCCGGATCACTGGAGCGCTACCTGGAGACCTTCGCGCACACCTGCGCCGTCATGCAGAGCCGTGACGCGCTGTTCCGTGTGGCGGCCGAGTGTGCACAGGACCTGGCGGAGGACGGCGTCGTCTACGCGGAGGTCCGCTACGCCCCCGAGCAGCACCTCGAGGGCGGACTGGGCCTGGAGGAGGTCGTCGAGGCGGTCAACGACGGCTTCCGTGAGGGCGAGCGGCGGGCCAGGCAGGACGGCCACCGCATCAGGGTCGGTGCCATGCTGACCGCGATGCGGCACGCCGCCCGCGCCCTGGAGATCGCCGAGCTGGCCAACGCCTACCGGGACAGGGGCGTGGTCGGCTTCGACATCGCCGGCGCGGAGGCGGGATTCCCGCCCACCCGGCACCTCGACGCCTTCGAGTACCTCAAGCGCGAGAACAACCACTTCACCATCCACGCGGGTGAGGCGTTCGGGCTGCCGTCGATCTGGCAGGCGCTCCAGTGGTGCGGCGCCGACCGGCTCGGCCATGGCGTGCGGATCATCGACGACATCGAGGTGGCCGACGACGGCACGGTGACGCTGGGCAGGCTCGCGGCGTACGTACGGGACAAGCGCATCCCGCTGGAGATGTGCCCGACCTCCAACCTGCAGACGGGCGCCGCCGACTCCATCGCGGAGCATCCCATCGGGTTGCTGCGCAAGCTGCACTTCAGGGCCACCGTCAACACCGACAACCGGCTCATGAGCGGCACCAGCATGAGCCGCGAATTCGAGCTGCTGACCGGGGCGTTCGGATACACGCTCGACGACATGCAGTGGTTCACCGTCAATGCGATGAAGTCCGCGTTCATTCCTTTCGATGAACGACTGGCGATGATCAACGACGTCATCAAGCCCGGCTACGCCGAACTCAAGTCCGAATGGCTGTTCAGGCAGACCGCCACCACCGGGAACTGAGCGCCCCCGTCACTCGCGCGGCACCTACACGAAGCGGCCGGAGCCGTCAATTTCCGGCCGCTTCGCGGTGTTTGCGGCGCCTGTGCAAGGCTGACTAGCTTGCAGAGCCGCTCATGTTCCCGTCCCCAAGGATTCGTTCCTGATGAAGCAATCTGCTGCAAAGACCCTTGGTGTCGCCGCTCTCGGTGCCGCCTTCGCCGCTGCCGGCGCGGGCACCGCCTCCGCGGCCCCCGCCGTACCCGACCTGGCCGGTGGGCTCGGCAACGTCTCCCACACGCTGCCGCTGGACGAGGTCGCCGGTGGGCTCCCGGCGGGCGCTGCCGAGTCGCTGGCCGGAGGTCGGGGTGCTGTGACCGACACCGCCTCCACGCTGCCCGCCGCCGCGCAGAAGACCGTCGGCGAGGTCGCCCCGGCCGGCACGACCGAGCAGATCTCCGGTCTGCTCGGCGGCCTCCCGCTGACCGGCCCCTTCCACACCCTCGACGCAGGCCTGCCGGTCGGCGGTGGCCTGCTGCCCGGCCTCGGCGTCTGACGGCACGGCCCTGGGCCATGCGTGGGGCGCACACCCGAAGCGGGCGTGCGCCCACCGCCCTTGTGCCAGGATCGCCGCCATGCGAGTCGAGATCACCGGACTTCGTGCAATCGGTGTCCTGTGTGCACTGATGCTGGCCGCCGCCTGCACGAGCGACGCCGGCTCCGTGGCCGGCAAGGACGGCAGTACACCCACGGGAACGAGCCCGGCCCCCGACGCGGCCAAGGGCGGCGATGGCGCCGGCGGCGACGCGTCCCTACCGCTCACCCCGGCGGAACTGGAGCGCGCCGCCCTCGCCACCGGTGATCTGCCCGGCTTCCAGGTCTCCGCGGGCAAGGACGCACTCGCCCCCGCCGGGCGGCCCGTGGCCGACGAGACGGAGTGCCAGCCGCTCGCCGACGCCATGGGTGAGGAACCGGACCCGAAGGCCACGCACACCGTCAGCCGGGGCCTCGGCTCGCTCGACGCCCTCGGCCTCGCGGTGTCCGCGTCCCTCAGCTCGTACAGCGAGGCCGACGCAGAGAAACTGATCGACGGCCTCGAAGCGGCGATCGCCGCGTGCGGGACCGGGTTCGGAGCCACGGTCGACGGCCGGAGCGGCACCTACCGCGATGTGAAGGCGGTGCCGTTCACCGTCCCCGGCGGCGACGAGACGGTCAGCTGGACCGCCGTCGCCAGCGACGAGGGGGTCGCCTCGCCCCTTCACCTGGTCGTCGTCCGCAGGGGCGCGAGCGTGGCCCGCTTCACGGCGTTCGACCTCGCGGGCCGCAAGCCGCCGCGGGTCCCTGAGGACGTCGCCGGCAAACAGCTCGCGAAGGTCGCGCGGCAGCTCGCCGGCTGACCGCCCGGCTCCGGGTCACCAGGCGCCGGCGGCCGTCTTCTCAGCCGGCAGCAGTATCCACAGCGCCAGGTAGAGCAGGAACTGCGGGCCCGGCAGCAGACAAGAGGCCACGAAGATCACGCGCATCGTGGTGGCGGACATACCGAAGCGCCGGGCCAGCGCTGCGCACACTCCGCCGATCAGGCGTCCGTCGCGGGGGCGGGCAATTGCGGCCATGGTGGGCTCCTTCGCGAGACGTTTTCCCGGGAGCCTCTCCGTGGGCTTCCGATGCATCCATGGTGTCTTCGCGAAGGCGACGAAGCGTCGCTCTACGGGGCGATCCCGACCCTGGGAATCGTCGGGGTCGCCCCCTGGGAGCTCTCGTCCTGGAGCACGGCCCGGCGTCGTACCTCGCGCTCGTGGTCACGCAGCGCGGACCCGGCCCGCGTACCCAGCAGCCGGCGGCGCAGCAGCGCACGGCCCGCGGGCACGACCGCGAGGTGGGCGAGCGCCACGCCCGCCGTGTTCAGCATCAGCGAGTCGACGTCGACGACCTGACCGGGCACCCCGGTCTGCAACAGCTCGATCCCGAGCGACATCAGCGCACCGGCCGCCACCGTACGGGCCAGTGACGCCCACGGGGACACGGCGAGCCGGCCGCTCGCCATCGGCAGCAGGATCCCGAGCGGCGCCAGCAGGAGCAGGCCGCCGCCGATGTGCCGGACGGACTCGACGGGCCCCAGCTCCAGGGCGGCCTCGATACCGGCGAAGGGTTCCAGGTTCGCCGCCGTCACCCACATCACGTCGAGTGGTCGCAGCGTCAGCCAAGAGACGAGCAGCAGATGGGCGAGGAGGAGGACGACCCCCGCCACGCGGAAGCGGATGGCGGCACTGCCGCCAGAACCTTGACGCTGCACGCCCCCCTAGACGCACACTCGGCGGGGAACGGTTCCGCAGGAACTTCCCATGGCGCGGCCGGGGCGCTCCTACCCGTCGGTCGCGCTCGGCGAGGGCAGCGCCCTCAGCGTGGGCACAGCCCCCCCGGGCCGCTCCTTGGTGCGCGCGGAGCACACGTACGCGTGCGGCTCGTAGTCCCCCGGCCCGCCGAGCAGCACGGCGCCGCCCGCCTGCGTGGCGCGGCTCTCGGCCAGGGTGCACACGACCTGGGCCAGGGCCGGTGTCGGCAGATCCTCCGGCTGGCGGCTCAGCCTCAGCGTCCCGGCGGGATCGCCGTCCCTGGCGCCGCTCACCAGCAGCGGCCCGCGGACGTACGTCGTGAAGCCCGCCTCCTGCTCCGACGACGCAGGCTCCCGCAGCAATTCGTCCAGGAGTGCCTGCGCGAACTTTGGCGGGCTGTCCGCGGCCTTGCTCTCGGAGATCTTCGCCGTACGGTCGAGCGACTCCAGCTGCGAGCCGCACACCATGTAGACCCGGACCGGCACCCCCTGCTGCTGCGCCTGCGGGGTGATGCTCCCGCCGGACACCTGGCACGGCATCCGGGAGGGCGCCGCTCCGGCGTCCACGGGCACCTGCGTGGTCCTGATCCCGCATCCGGGGAGGGCGAGCATCCCCACGGCCGCGGCTGCCGCCGTCAGACCGCGCAGGCGACGGCGCGCGGCGTCCGTGAGGGCCGCGGCCCGGGTCCCAACCGCTGTCACAGCGTGTCTTCCTCTCCCGGTCCGCCGCTCTTGTCCGTCCCCGTGCCGACCGCGTCGCCGTCGGCGAGCGAGGAGGCGTCGCGCGGCAACCGCAGTACGAACACCGCGCCGTCCCCGTCCGGGGAGTTCGCCGCGGTGATGTCACCGCCGTGGATGTGTGCGTTCTCCACGGCGATCGAAAGTCCCAGCCCGCTGCCCTCGGAACGCGGCCGTGACGCGCTCGCCTTGTAGAACCGGTCGAACACGTGCGGCAGGACATCTGCGGGGATGCCGGGGCCGTGGTCCCGTACCTCGATCACCAGCTCGTGGTCGACGGGCCGTACGGACACCCGGACCGGGGAGCCGCCGTGCTTGAGCGCGTTCCCGATCAGATTGGCCAGGATCACGTCGAGCCGGCGCGGGTCGAGCCGCGCCATGATGCCGCGCTCGGCGTCCAGCTCCACCGCGTCCAGCCAGGCGCGGGCGTCGATGCAGGCGGTGACCTGGTCGGCGACGTCCACCGTGTCCAGCACGAGCCGGGCGGTGCCCGCGTCGAAGCGGGTGACCTCCATCAGGTTCTCCACCAGGTCGTACAGCCGCCGGGTCTCGCTGACCACCAGGTTCACGGCCGGCGCGATCATCGGATCGAGGCTGTCCGCCTCGTCCTCCAGCACCTCGGTGACGGCGGTCAGCGCGGTCAGCGGGGTGCGCAGCTCGTGCGACATGTCGGCGACGAAGCGCCGGCTGGACTCGTCCCGCGCGCTCATGTCGGCGACCTTCTTCTCCAGCGCCGCCGCGGTCTTGTTGAACGTCCTTGACAGCTCCGCCAGTTCGTCCGTGCCGGAGACCCGCAGCCGGGTGTCCAGCTTGCCCTCCCCGAGCTGCCTGGCCGCCTCGCCCAGCCGGTGCACCGGCCGCAGCACGGTCGTCGCCGCGGCCTGCGCGAGCAGCGCGGAGCCCACCAGGGCGAGCAGCGTCGCGATGCCGAGCGACCATGCGAGCGAGTTGAGGTCCTGCCGCTCCTGGTCGAGGGACTTGAACATGTAACCGGTCGGCCCGCCGCCGATGATCCGCGTGCCGCCCACCAGATAGGGCTTGTTGCCGCGCTCGGTCCGCTGCCAGAACAGGTGGTACGGCACCGAGTTGCCCGCCGCGATCGCCTGCCGGTCGTTCACCGCGTCCTGCAGTGACTGCGGCACGTCCTCCTTGGTGAAGACGTCCGGGTCGGAGACGCCGACGATCGGCTTGCCCTCCGCCCGTTCCCCGATCAGCAGAACGCTGTATCCCTTGTTGCCGTCCGCCATCAGCTCGGCGGCCCGCTGCAACTCGTCCTGCGTGGGCCGCAGCGGCAGCGCCGCGGCCCGGCTCTGCATGTCCTGCCGGAAGTCCTCGAGCGCCGCGTCCTGCGTCCGGGTCAGCACCGCCTCGCGGTTGAGCCAGTACGCGATGCCCGACGCGGACACGGCGGCCGTGAGCGCGACGAGCGCGAAGACCACCACCAGACGCAGCCGCAGACTGGTCAGACGGATCCCGGCGAGTATGCCGCGCCGGGGCGCGCCGGCCTCGTTCGTGGCACGGCTCACCGGGCGGTCCCGTTCCAAAAGCGCGCGTCGCTCACTGCGGGACGTCCAGCCGGTAGCCCACGCCACGCACCGTACGGATCAGGGTCGGTGAGGACGGCACGTCCTCCACCTTCGCCCGCAGCCGCTGCACACACGCGTCCACCAGACGCGAGTCGCCGAGATAGTCGTGCTCCCACACCAGCCGCAGCAGCTGCTGGCGCGACAGGGCCTGCCCGGGACGGCGGCTCAACTCCAGCAGGAGACGCAGCTCGGTCGGCGTGAGCTGCAGATCCTCGCCGTTCTTGGTGACCGTCATCGCGGAACGGTCGATCACCAGGGAGCCGAACGTCGCGGAGTCGGTGGACTCCCGCTCGCCGCGGCGCAGTACGGCACGGATACGGGCGTCCAGCACCCGTCCCTGCACCGGCTTGACGACATAGTCGTCGGCACCCGACTCCAGCCCCACGACGACGTCGATGTCGTCGCTGCGGGCGGTCAGCAGGATGATCGGCAGCTGGTCGGTGCGCCTGATCCGGCGGCACACCTCGAAACCGTCGATCCCGGGCAGCATCACGTCCAGCACGATCAGGTCCGGCCGCTGCTCACGCAGCAGTTTCAGGCCGTCCTCGCCCGTCGCCGCGGTGGCCACACGGTGGCCCTGGCGTGACAGCGAGAGTTCGAGGGCCGTGCGGATGGCATCGTCGTCCTCGATCAGCAACAGGAAAGGCACGGGGTCATTCTGGCCCATGGGGAGCCCCAGTTCGACTCCCGGGACTTCGCAGGCCCTCAGCCGCAGTACCTCCTCCCCTTGTGACGCGCCTGTGACAGTCGGCGGACAACGCCATTAAAGAGCCCCGGCAGAGTTCTTCTCACACCGAACGAAGCAGACTCCACTCGACGGGGGGCGCGAGATGAACGCACTGCACAGCACCACCTCAAGCGCAGTTGTGACGCGTCTCCACGACGCCGCCGTCGCGCGGAGCACCGAGAAGTCCGGCGCCGTGAACGGGCGGGGGTGCGTTCGCGGCGCCGGGCGTCAGCACAAGCCGTCGTACATGACGGTGGTTGACGCACCGACCGGGGGAAGCAGCGCCGCGTACGGGGAGGCAACGGGGGAGCGGGCGTCCTGCTCGGAGGCCGAGTTCACGGCCTACGTCCAGGAACGCCGCGCCTCCCTGTACGCGACCGCCTACCACCTGACCGGGGACCGCTACGAGGCCGAGGACCTGTTGCAGAGCGCGCTGTTCTCGACGTACCGGGCGTGGGACCGGATCAGCGACAAGGCCGCCGTCGGCGGCTACCTGCGCCGCACGATGACCAACCTGCACATCAGCGCCTGGCGTCGGCGCAAGCTCAACGAGTACCCCACGGAGGAGCTGCCGGAGACGGTCGGCGACACCGACGCGATGCGCGGCACCGAACTGCGCGCCGTCCTGTGGCAGGCGCTCGCCAGGCTCCCCGAACTCCAGCGGACGATGCTGGTCCTGCGCTACTACGAGGGCCGCACCGACCCGGAGATCGCGGACATCCTGGACATCAGTGTCGGCACGGTGAAGTCGAGCATCTGGCGGTCGCTCCGCCGGCTGCGCGAGGACGAGGTCCTCAGCTTCGGCCGTGACGAGGAAGAGTCCTTCGGCGAGCTGGTGGCCTGAAGGCAGCGGGGGATCACGGGGGAAAACGGGGGCCGTCGTTTCGGGGGAGACGGCGGAAGGATCCACGGGGGACACGGGGATCCAACGGGGTACGGAGTGGGGTCGGACAGGCCGGGGGGTTCTGTCCGGCCCCACTCCCATGTCCGGCCCTCTTTGGGGGGACGCGCCGGAGGCATATTGGTGACGTGAGGCGTCGTCGGTCGAGGCTGGGGCAAGTACGGGGAAGCAGCCCCGGGCCCCGAAGCGGCGCCCGGACGCACATGACCCGGACCGGGCCACGCCCGAGAGCCGGCATCCCTGCCCGACCCCGCCCGGCGCCGTGAACCCGGTCCGCCGCCCGCCCGAGGGCTTACGCCGCCGAAGGCGTACGGCAGCGGCCCGCCGCCGCGGCCGCGAGGCGGCCGAGCGCCTCCGCCTTGCCGCAGGGGTGCGCGCCCAGGCGCGCCTGGCGCGCCACGATGCCGCGCTCGGCGCGCATCAGGCGCCAGCCGCGGCGCAGCAGGAAGGGCACCGACTTGCGCCCCTCGCGCAGATCGCGCGCGAGGCGGCGGCGGAACGTCGTGGAGGGGCGGCCGCGCAGGCACAGCGCGTCGGCGAGGACGCCCAGTTCCTCGCAGCGTCGCACGATGTCGGCCGCGAAGATGCCCTCGGCCACGAAGAGCGGTGTGCGATTGATGTCGAGCGTCCCGGTCCCCGTCCGCGAGCTGGTGGCGATGTCGTACACCGGTACGGCGGTCCGGCCGCTGCGGCACAGCTCCGCTATCGCGGAGACCGCGGCATCCGCGTCCCAGGAGGACGGCGAGTCCCAGTCGATGTCCGTGCTGCCCGTCACCAGGGGCAGCGTCGGGTCGTTGCCCTCTTTGTAGAAGTCGTCCAGACGCAGGACCGGCAGGCCGGTGCGGGCGGCGAGAGAGGACTTGCCGGAGCCTGAGGGGCCCGCGAGCAGCACGACGCGGGTCGGGATGGGTTGGGAACTCACGGGAGACAAGTGTGACGCATGAAGCCGCGCCGGTAACCCCCCGGACCCTCGGTTGGTACGAGCGTCACAGCAGCAACTACTTTCCGTACAAGCGCGATTACTCGATTGGTTGGACGTCATGGCTCGTCACGCAGCTTCAAGGAACCAGCGACGCGCACTGCTGCGCGCGGGACTGACCGTCGCGGCGGCAGGTGCCGCGCTCGGTGCGGGCGGGGCGGCGGCGCACGCCGCCCCGGCCGTCGCGACGGACGGCATCGCAGGCGCGCCGCTGGGCGCCGCGACGGGGCTCGTCACCGACTCGGTGAGCGGCGTGAGCGAGCTCAAGAGCCTCCAGCTCCACCCGCTCGCCAACACCGGCATGGACCCGCTCGACAACGCGGTGGGCACCCAGGTCGCCGACTTCAAGCCGGTCACCACCGCGATGGTGACGGACAACATCACCAAGGGGCAGGCGCTGGAGGACCTGCCGGTGGCCGGCCCGGTCACCGGCGCCCTGCTGCCGTAGCGCCCGTGAAGAAGCCCCTGCCTCCGGACGGAGAGGCAGGGGCTTCGGTCCATGGACGTCAGTACGCCGAGCCGGAGGCGCCGAGCGAACCGGTCGGGTGCCAGACCGTCTTGGTCTCCAGGAACGACGTCAGGCGGTGCGTGCCCGGATCGGCCGAGAAATCCACAGCCTGTGGACGCAGGACCCGCTTGAGGTTGTCCGCCGCGGCCACTTCGAGCTCCTTGGCCAGGACCTCGTCCGCGCCGGTCAGGTCGATGCCGTTGACGTCCTGGTGCGCGGCGAGCGGCGCCGCGATCTCCGCCGTACGGCCGGAGAGCACGTTCACGACGCCGCCCGGCAGGTCGGAGGTGGCGAGGACCTCGCCCAGCGACAGCGCCGGGAGAGGCGCCTTCTCGGAGGCGATCACGACCGCGGTGTTGCCGGTCGCGATGACGGGGGCCACGACCGAGACGAGGCCCAGGAACGACGACTCCTGTGGCGCGACGATCGTCACCACGCCCGTCGGTTCGGGGGAGGACAGGTTGAAGTACGGGCCCGCCACCGGGTTGGCCCCGCCCACGACCTGGGCGATCTTGTCCGTCCAGCCCGCGTACCAGACCCAGCGGTCGATCGCCGTCTCGACGACCTCCGCCGCCTTGGACTTGGACAGGCCCTCGGCCTGGGCGACCTCGCGGACGAACTGGTCCTTGCGGCCCTCGAGCATCTCGGCGATGCGGTAGAGGATCTGCCCGCGGTTGTACGCGGTCGCGCCCGACCAGCCGCCGAACGCCTTGCGCGCGGCGACGACCGCGTCCCGCGCGTCCTTGCGGGAGGAGAGCGGCGCGTTGGCCAGCCACTTGCCCTTCGAGTCCGTCACCTCGTACACCCGGCCGCTCTCGGAGCGGGGGAACTTGCCCCCGACGTACAGCTTGTAGGTCTTGAAGACGCTCAGACGCATCGCATCAGACATCGAGGTAGGCCTCCAGACCGTGACGGCCGCCCTCGCGGCCGAAGCCCGACTCCTTGTAGCCGCCGAACGGCGAGGTCGGGTCGAACTTGTTGAACGTGTTGGCCCACACCACGCCGGCGCGGAGCTTGTTCGCGACCGCGAGGATGCGGGAGCCCTTCTCCGTCCAGATGCCGGCGGACAGCCCGTACTGGCTGTTGTTGGCCTTGGCGACCGCCTCGTCCGGCGTACGGAACGTCAGCACGGACAGCACAGGGCCGAAGATCTCGTCGCGGGCGATGGTGTGCGCCTGGGTGACGCCCGTGAAGAGCGTCGGCGCGAACCAGTAACCGGAGGTCGGCAGCTCGCACGCCGGGGACCAGCGCTCCGCGCCCTCCGCCTCGCCCGCCTCGACCAGCGTGGTGATCCGGGCCAGCTGCTCCTCGGAGTTGATCGCACCGATGTCGGTGTTCTTGTCCAGCGGGTCGCCGAGGCGCAGCGTGGACAACCGGCGCTTGAGGGAGTCCAGCAGCTCGTCCTGGATCGATTCCTGGACCAGCAGGCGCGAGCCCGCGCAGCAGACCTGGCCCTGGTTGAAGAAGATGCCGTTGACGATGCCCTCGACGGCCTGGTCGATGGGGGCGTCGTCGAAGACGATGTTGGCGCCCTTGCCGCCCAGCTCCAGGGTGACCTTCTTCCGCGTGCCTGCGATCTGGCGGGCGATGGCCTTGCCGACCGCGGTGGAGCCGGTGAAGGCGACCTTGTCCACGTCCGGGTGGGCGACGAGCGCGGAACCGGTGTCACCGTAGCCGGGGAGGATGTTGACCACACCGTTCGGCAGCCCGGCCTGGCGGCAGATGTCCGCGAAGAACAGGGCGGACAGCGGGGTGGTCTCCGCGGGCTTGAGCACGACGGTGTTGCCCGTGGCCAGTGCGGGGGCGATCTTCCACGCCAGCATCAGCAGCGGGAAGTTCCACGGGATGACCTGGCCCGCGACACCGAGCGGCCGCGGGTTCGCGCCGAAGCCGGCGTGGTCGAGCTTGTCCGCCCAGCCCGCGTAGTAGAAGAAGTGCGCGGCGACCAGCGGGAGGTCCGCGTCGCGGGTCTCCTTGATCGGCTTGCCGTTGTCCAGCGTCTCCAGGACGGCCAGCTCACGGCTGCGCTCCTGGATGATCCGGGCGATACGGAACAGGTACTTGGCGCGCTCGGCGCCCGGCAGCGCGGACCACGTCTCGAACGCCTTGCGGGCAGCCTTCACCGCGCGGTCCACGTCCTCGGCACCGGCCCGGGCGACCTCGGCGAGCACCTCCTCGCTGGACGGCGAGACGGTCTTGAAGACCTTGCCGTCGGCGGCGTCGGTGAACTCGCCGTCGACGAACAGCCCGTACGACGGGGCGATGTCGACGATCGAACGCGACTCGGGTGCGGGTGCGTAGTCGAATGCGGAAGCCATGATGATCAGTCCACCGTCACGTAGTCGGGGCCGGAGTAGCGGCCGGTCGCCAGCTTCTGCCGCTGCATCAGCAGGTCGTTGAGCAGGCTCGATGCGCCGAAGCGGAACCAGTGGTTGTCCAGCCAGTCCTCGCCCGCGGTCTCGTTGACCAGGACCAGGAACTTGATCGCGTCCTTGCTGGTGCGGATACCGCCGGCGGGCTTCACGCCCACCTGTACCCCAGTCTGCTCCCGGAAGTCCCGGACGGCCTGAAGCATCAGCAGGGTGTTCGCCGGGGTCGCGTTCACCGCGACCTTTCCGGTCGACGTCTTGATGAAGTCCGCGCCGGCGATCATGCCGAGCCACGAGGCGCGGCGGATGTTGTCGTACGTGGAGAGTTCTCCGGTCTCGAAGATGACCTTGAGCCGGGCGCTGCCGGAGGCCTCCTTCACGGCCCGGATCTCCTCGTACACCTTCATGTAGTCGCCCGCCAGGAAGGCACCGCGGTCGATCACCATGTCGATCTCGTCCGCCCCCGCGGCGACCGCGTCACGGACGTCCGCGAGCTTCACGCCGAGCGCGGCGCGGCCGGCCGGGAAGGCGGTGGCCACGGAGGCGACCTTGACCTCGGAGCCCTTCAGGGCCTCCTTGGCGGTCGCCACCATGTCGGGGTAGACGCAGACCGCGGCCGTCGTCGGCGTGCTGCGGTCGGTCGGGTCGGGGTTGACGGCCTTGGCGGCCAGTGCCCGGACCTTGCCCGGGGTGTCCGCGCCTTCGAGCGTCGTCAGGTCGATCATGGAGATGGCCAGATCGATGGCGTACGCCTTGGCCGTGGTCTTGATGGAACGCGTACCGAGAGACGCGGCGCGCCCTTCCAGGCCGACGGCATCGACGCCGGGCAGCCCGTGCAGGAAGCGGCGCAGAGTGCTGTCGGACGCGGTCACGTCGGCGATGGGGGTCCCGCCCACGCCGGAGGCTGTGGGGGAGGATGCGGTGGTGGGCATGGTCACCAGATGAGCATATCTACGCGCGTAGCGACCTGTACAGGGGGTGCGGTGTGAGGTGTGCGCCGCCTGGCCGCGGCGGGGACGTGGAAGGGCGTGCGGTGCCCATCCGGTGCCGGGGCGCGCCCGGGCATGCGGTGTCCGCCCGTGCCGGGGCGCGCCCGGCCGTGCGGCAGAATCGGAACCATGACGAGCCCCCAGCAGCCAGCGCCCTCCACCGACAGCGAACGGGTCTTCCGCTCGACGGCCGGAATGGCAGGCGGCGCGCTGCTGCTCGCGCTCATCGCCTGGATCGTCATCGACGCGGTCGTCCGCGGCGAAGGCCGCACGCCATGGCTCGCCCTCGCCGCCGCGCTGCTGGCGGCCCCGGTCGTCATCGCCTTCACCTTCCGGCCCGCGGTGTTCGTCGGCGACGACCGCATCCGGATCAGGAACCCGTTCCGCAGCATCGTCCTGCCCTGGGGTGCGGTCGCCGACGTGCGGGCCTCCTACTCGAGCGAGATCTTCACGCAGAGCGGCGCCAAGTACCAGCTGTGGGCCATCCCCGTATCGCTGCGCAAGCGCAAGACCGCGGCGCGCAGGCAGGCCCGGGCCGCGCACGACGACCCGCACGGCAGGACCTCGGTGCACGCCGACGTCAGCGACACGAAGTCCCGGGTCGCGTCCGCCGACCAGGCCATCGCCGACCTGCGCGAACTGGCCGAACGCCGCGGCCACGCGCCGGAGGCGCAGGGCGAGCCGCAGATCCGCTGGGCCTACGAGGTCCTGGCCCCGACGGCCGCGGGAGCGGTATTGCTCGCGGTCCTCCTGGCCACGGCCTGACGCCGCGTCGCTCTTGGCGTACCGGGCCGTGTTTCCGGTCGGGGCCCGGGCCGCGCGCACAGCACGCCCCCGGACCGGGCCCGGGACCCGGGCCGTCCCGAGGGGGCGCACCGCCCGGTCCCGGGTCCGGGGCTGGTCAGAGGCCGGCTGCTGCGGACAGGTCGTGCTTGATGGCGGTCAGGAGCGCCGTCGCGCGGGTGCGGGCCTGGCGGAGGGCGTCGGCGTCGGGGACCGGGACGACGACCTCCAGGTAGCACTTCAGCTTCGGCTCCGTACCGCTCGGGCGGACGATGACGCGGGCCTTGAACTCGCCCTCGAGGTAGTACCGCAGACCGTCCGTCGGCGGCAGCGTGTCCGTCCCCAGCGTCAGGTCCTCCGCGGTGGTGACCCGCAGTCCGGCCAGCTCCGTCGGCGGCTGCTCGCGCAGGGCGCGCATCGCGTTCGCGATGACGCTCAGGTCCTCGACCCGTACCGACAGCTGGTCGGTCGCGTGCAGGCCGTGGGCAACGGCGAGGTCGTCGAGGAGGTCGACGAGCGTACGGCCCTGCTCCTTCAGCTCGGAGACCAGTTCCGCGACGAGCAGCGCGGCCGTGATGCCGTCCTTGTCGCGTACGCCCTCGGGATCGACGCAGTAGCCGAGGGCCTCCTCGTAGCCGTAGCGCAGGTCCTCGACACGGGCGATCCACTTGAAACCGGTCAGGGTCTCCTCGTGGCCGACGCCCGCGGCCCGGGCGATCCGGCCGAGGAGGGAGGAGGACACGATCGACTCGGCGAAGACGCCGGTGGCGCCCTTGCCGACCAGGTGCGCGGCGAGCAGCGCGCCGACCTCGTCGCCGCGGAGCATCCGCCAGCCCCCGTCGGCCGTCTCGTCCGGGACGGCGACGGCGCAGCGGTCGGCGTCCGGGTCGTTGGCGATGACCACGTCCGGGGCCACGGCGCGGGCCGCCTCGAACGCCAGGTCCATCGCCCCGGGTTCCTCCGGGTTGGGGAAGGCCACGGTAGGGAAGGCCGGGTCGGGGTCGGCCTGCTCCGCCACCAGCGCGGGCGCGGGGAAGCCCGCCCGGTGGAACGCGGCCGTCAGGACTTCCTTGCCGACGCCGTGCATGGCGGTGTAGACGACGCGGGCGGTACGGGGGGAGCCGGCGGTGAGTACGGCGTCCGTACGGGCCAGGTACGCGTCGAGCACCTCGTCGCCGAAGGTCTCCCAGCCTTCGTCGGCGCGCGGGACGTCGTCGAGGCTGCGGATCGCGTCGATCTCGGCGGCGATCTCCGCGTCGGCGGGCGGCACGATCTGTGAGCCGTCGCCCAGGTACACCTTGTAGCCGTTGTCGCGCGGCGGGTTGTGGCTCGCGGTCACCTCGACACCGGCGACTGCGCCCAGCTGCCTTATGGCGAAGGCCAGTACGGGCGTGGGCAGCGGCCGCGGCAGCACCGCGGCGCGCAGGCCGGCGGCGACCATGACGGCGGCGGTGTCGCGGGCGAAGTCCGCGGACTTGTAGCGGGCGTCGTACCCGACGACGACGAGCCCGCCCGTCTGCCCCTTGGCCTTCAGATGGGCCGCGAGCCCGGCGGCGGCCCGGATCACGACGGCGCGGTTCATCCGCATCGGCCCGGCCCCGAGCTCGCCGCGCAGCCCGGCGGTGCCGAACTGGAGCGTGCCGCCGAACCGGTCGGCCAGCGCGTCGAGGTCCTTCGCGTCGATGAGCTTGCCGAGCTCGTCCCGGGTCTCACTGTCGGGGTCCTCCGCGAGCCATGCCCTGGCCCGGGCGATGAGGTCCTGCTGCACGGTTGGTCCGCCTCTCGTCTCTGCGTACGTCGAGTGTGCGCGGTGGGTGTGTGGCCCGCAGCCATTACGGGGGCGTGGCCACGCGCGGAACAGTTCCCCCACCCGTCCTCCACCCACGCCTGGCGGCGTGGGTGGTACCCCCTTCCCGAAACCGGGCTCAGCCCCGACCCGCTCACGGGGCCTCGGGCCAGTACCCGAACGCGCCGACGGGGAGGATGCAGTCCGTTCGGGGCGCCTCCCGTGGCCGCCGGGCCGTAGGGGAGTTCGAGGACACCGCGCGGAGCGCGGTGCGGGGCCGGCCCCGCACCGCGGTGCGGTGAGCGCGGAGGGGGGTGGGGTACGGGCCCTCCGCCGGCCCGGCCCCCGCCTCAGATCCGGTCCAGCACCCTCGTCAGCAGCGCCCCCATCCGCGCGGCCGAGTCGCGCCCCGCCTGCAGCACTTCCTCGTGGTTCAGCGGCTCGCCCGACAGGCCCGCCGCCAGGTTGGTGACGAGGGAGATGCCGAGCACCTCGGCGCCCGCCTCGCGCGCCGCGATCGCCTCGAGGACCGTGGACATGCCGACCAGGTCACCGCCGAGGACGCGCACCATGTTGATCTCGGCGGGGGTCTCGTAGTGGGGGCCGGGGAACTGGACGTACACGCCCTCCTCCAGCGTGGCGTCCACCTCCTTGCACAGGGCCCGCAGGCGCGGCGAGTAGAGGTCCGTCAGATCGACGAAGTTCGCGCCGATGATCGGCGATGCCGCCGTCAGATTGATGTGGTCGCTGATCAGCACCGGCTGTCCCGGGCGCATGCCCTCGCGCAGACCGCCGCAGCCGTTGGTGAGGATCACGGTCTTGCAGCCCGCGGCGACAGCGGTGCGCACGCCGTGGGCGACGGCGGAGACGCCGCGGCCCTCGTAGAAGTGCGTACGGCCCAGGAAGACCAGCGCGCGCTTCTGGCCGATGCGGTACGAGCGGATCCTGCCGCCGTGGCCCTCGACCGCCGGCGGGGGAAAGCCGGGCAGCTCGGTGACGGGGAACTCGGCCTCGGGGGCGCCGAGCGCGTCGGCCGCGGGAGCCCAGCCGGAGCCCATCACCAGTGCGACGTCGTGGGTCCCGGTGCCGCTCAGCTCGCGCAGGCGCGCGGCTGCGGCGTCGGCCGCGGCGCGGGGGTCGGCGAGTGCGCCGACGAGGTCCGGATTCACAGATGCGTTCACGCGGATGAGGGTAACCCGCAAATTCCTACGCGCGTAGATGACGCAGCCCACGGTCTTCGGATCGTTGTCTTGTCGTTTCCGACGAAGAAACCGCGGTGCCGCCGGTGCCCGTCCGGCGCGACCGCTAGCAGGGCCGCTTGCGCAGCTCCATCACATAGTCGTGCGGCGCCCCCGCCGACTCCGCCGCGTCCGCGAGTTCCCCCAGGTAGCGGGCGGACGGCAGGCCTCCCTCGTACGCGTTCAGCACGTACACCCAGGCCGGCTCCTCGCCGTCCAGTGTGTCCACCCGGACCCGCATCCGCCGGTATATGTCGAGACTGACACCTTCCCAGCGGTCCATGGAGTCCTCGTCCATCGGTGCGATGTCGTACAGCGCGACGAAGACCTGGGAGCGCGGGGCCTCGACGATCGTGGCCAGCGCTCCTTCCCAGCCCATCTGCTCGCCGCCGAAGGTCAGCCGCCAGCCGTTCAGCCAGCCGGTACCGCGCAGCGGTGAGTGCGGTGCGCGGCGGGACATCAGCCGCGCGTCGAGGTTGCCGGCGTACGCGGCGTAGAGCGACATGGGGTCGAGGGTACGGGAGGGTGGCGAGGGACTGCCCGCGCCGCGGGGTGCGGCGGGGTGCGGGGGGCGCCGGACATGCCGACCGCGGTGGTCGGGACCCTATGGAGGCCCCGGGGGGAGAACGCCTGAACGATGCGGGACAATGAAGTACGTACTGCATGCCACCGGGGGCGTCCCCGGACCCCCGGCAGAGCGGGCAGGCGGGCCGGGATCGACAATACGAGGCGGACTTTTTCGTGACCCGGATCGTGATCATCGGCGGCGGACCCGGAGGGTATGAGGCGGCCCTGGTGGCGGCTCAGCTCGGCGCGGAGGTGACCGTCGTCGACTGCGACGGTCTGGGCGGGGCGTCGGTGCTGACCGACTGCGTACCGTCGAAGACCCTGATCGCCACCGCCGAGGTCATGACGACCTTCGACTCCTCCTACGAGGAGCTCGGCATCATCGTGGCCGACGACACCCCGCACATCGAGCAGGCCGCCCGCGTCGTCGGCGTCGACCTCGGCAAGGTCAACCGGCGTGTGAAGCGCCTGGCCCTCGCCCAGTCCCACGACATCACCGCCTCCGTCACCCGGGCCGGTGCCCGTGTCATGCGCGGCCGCGCACGCCTCGACGGCCGGCAGGCGATGGACGGCTCCCGCAAGGTGATCGTGCGCGCGGCCGACGGCACGGAGGAGACGCTCATCGCGGACTCCGTGCTGATCGCGACCGGCGGCCACCCGCGCGAGATCCCCGACGCCAGGCCCGACGGCGAGCGCATCCTCAACTGGACGCAGGTGTACGACCTGGACGTGCTCCCCGAGGAGCTCATCGTGGTCGGCTCCGGTGTGACGGGTGCCGAGTTCGCGGGTGCGTACCAGGCGCTCGGTTCGCGGGTCACACTGGTCTCCTCGCGCGACCGCGTGCTCCCCGGCGAGGACCCGGACGCGGCCGCGGTCCTCGAGGACGTCTTCCGCCGCCGCGGGATGAACGTGATGGCCCGCTCCCGCGCCGAGTCCGCGAAGCGGGTCGGCGACCGGGTCGAGGTCACGCTCTCCGACGGCCGTGTCATCTCCGGCACGCACTGCCTGATGGCCGTCGGCGCCATCCCGAACACCGCGGGCATGGGGCTGGAGGAGGCCGGTGTCCGGCTCAAGGACTCCGGCCACATCTGGACCGACAGGGTGTCCCGTACGTCGGCGCCCGGTGTGTACGCGGCCGGTGACGTCACCGGCATCTTCGCCCTCGCGTCGGTCGCGGCGATGCAGGGCCGCATCGCGATGTACCACTTCCTCGGCGACGCGGTCGCCCCGCTGAACCTCAAGACCGTCTCGTCCAACGTCTTCACCGACCCCGAGATCGCGACGGTCGGCTACAGCCAGGCGGACGTCGACGCGGGCAAGATCGACGCCCGGGTCGTCAAACTCCCGCTGCTGCGCAACCCGCGCGCCAAGATGCAGGGCATCAGGGACGGCTTCGTCAAGATCTTCTGCCGGCCGGGCACGGGGATCGTCGTCGGCGGTGTCGTCGTCTCCCCGCGGGCTTCGGAACTGATCCACCCCATCTCGATCGCGGTCGACAACAACCTGACGGTCGAACAGATCGCAAACGCCTTCACGGTCTATCCGTCTCTGTCGGGCTCGATCGCCGAGGTGGCACGACAGCTGCACACCAGGAAGTCGGGCGGCGAGGCGTAAACCCGTCGAACCCCGGGCACTCCGCCCGGGTTCGATCAACTAAGAGGCCGCCTATACCACTTGGCGGCCTCTCGGTTGCGCAATTTCTACTATCCGGTGCATAGAGCTGAAAAGTGACCGGCGGTGGGGTTACTGTCAGTTTCGTGTTCGCTGCAGAACGTCGTCAGTTGATCCTTGAAATGGTGCGTGCCAACGGTGCCGTGTCGCTCCGTGAGCTCGCCCGCGTCGTCCAGACCTCAGAAGTGACCGTACGGCGTGACGTGCGGGCACTCGAGGCAGAAGGACTCCTCGACCGCCGGCACGGCGGTGCGGTACTGCCGGGCGGGTTCACCCGTGAGTCCGGCTTCCCGCAGAAATCCCTGTCCGCGACCGCCGAGAAGACGGCCATCGCCGATCTCGCGGCGGCCCTCGTCGAGGAGGGCGAGGCCATCGTGGTCGGCGCCGGGACGACGACGCAGGAGCTGGCCCGCCGGCTCGCGCGCGTTCCCGGGTTGACCGTGGTCACCAACTCCCTGCTGGTGGCCCAGGCCCTTGCCCACGCCAACCGGGTCGAAGTCGTCATGACCGGCGGGACGCTGCGCGGCTCCAACTACGCGCTGGTGGGCAGCGGTGCGGAGCAGTCCCTGCAGGGGCTGCGGGTCTCCCGCGCCTTCCTGTCCGGCAGCGGGCTCACGGCCGAGCGGGGGCTGTCCACGTCCAACATGCTCTCCGCGAGCGTGGACCGGGCGCTGGTACAGGCGGCGGCGGAGGTCGTGGTCCTGGCGGACCACACCAAGCTCGGCACGGACACAATGTTCCAGACGGTGCCGACCGATGTGATCACTCGCCTGGTGACGGACGAACCGCCGGCGCACGACGACCGGGCGGCGACGGAACTGCAGGCGCTGGCGGACCAGGGTGTGCAGATCGCGGTGGCGGGGGCGGCAGGCGCGACTGCGGCGCGGCACGAGGTGCCGCTGCCGGGGCAGCGGCGCACCCGCACGGGCCTGCGCAGCGCGGCGGGCCCCCTCGCGCCGGACCCCCTCCCGGACCGCCCGGCCCGAGTGGCCGACCTCCGCCGCCGCTGAACGCCCCCTCCGGGACGTGGCCAGGTCCCGGAGGCGTTGCGCCCACCGCGCTCCGCAAGGTGTTTCGGGGATTCTGCCCCGGGCCCCCGGCCCCCCGGGTACCGCGCTTCGAGCGCTGTCCTCAATCGCCGGAGGCTGATTGTGCCGCGTGCGGCACCCGAGCCTCCCTGGGGTTGCCTCCCACGCCCGCCCGGGCCAGGGGGGCCCGAGATCGGGTCGGGGCGGAGTCCGGTTCGGGATGGAGTACCACCCACGCCGCCAGGCGCAGCGGGAGGGCGGGGGTCTCCCCACCCGCGCTGAGCAGCCGGCCGGAGCGAAACCGTCGTGGGGGACCCGCAGTGGGCCTGTTCGGGACGTAAGGCGTCGTCGGACAGGGCGGGGCAAGTATGGGAACGCAGTGCCGGACATGCCCCCGGACGCACACGACATGGACCCGGACCACGCCTGGGCATACGCACCGGGCCCCGCCCGGAAAGCGCGGGCCGGCCCAGAGGCGTCACGCGCAGGGGCGGCCACGCCCGGAACGTGAACCCGGTGCGCCGCATGTCCAAGGGCCCGGTGTCACGACCGTAGGCCCCGTAGCGTCAGCGTCAGCAGGCGGTCGGCCAACGCCGTGTCGGCCGGGTCCTGTTCCGCCGCCAGAGCGATCGCGTTCGTCAGCTGCATCAGGTCGCCGATCGACACGTCCGCTCGGACCGAACCGGACTCCTGCGCCCGTCCCAGGAGGCGTTCGCCGGCGTCGCGCAGCGGGACGCTGCACGCCGACAGCGCGGAGCTCTCGTCGTGGGACGCGGACATCAGCGCACGCGCGAGACCGCGGTACTCGCCGGCGTGGGCGATGAGCGCGCGCAGCCACTCGACCAGCGCCGTGCACGGCTCCTTTGCGCCCGCCAGTTCGCGTGAGCGACCCAGCAGGTCGGCCAGGGACTCCTGGAAGACCGCGTTCATCATGGCCTGGCGGTTCGGGAAGTGGCGGTACAGGGTGCCGATGCCCACGCCCGAGCGGCGTGCGATCTCCTCGAGCGACGCGTCGGTGCCGCGTTCCGCGAACGCGGCCCGCGCCTCTGTCAGCAGTCGTTCGTAGTTGCGGCGCGCGTCGGCGCGCTTGGGCCTCAAGTCGGTCACGTGGTCAAGGATGCCGGACGTCACGGGGGAGGCGGCTGCGCCGGGGCAGCACTCCCGCGGGGCCGGCTCCGCCCGGTCGGGCGCCAGGGCCGCGTCGGCGGCGGGGCCGCACGGCCGCCGGGACATCCGCGTCACAAGCAGCCGGAAGGGCCCCCGGGATGCCCGGAGGCCCTTCGTCGGACGTACGGAAGGGACGTCAGTCCTTGATCTCGCAGATGGTGGCGCCGGACGTCAGGGATGCGCCGACCTCCGCCGCGAGGCCCTTGACGGTGCCGGAGCGGTGTGCGTTGAGTGGCTGTTCCATCTTCATGGCCTCCAGGACGACGATGAGGTCGCCCTCCTCCACCTCCTGGCCTTCCTCGACCGCGACCTTGACGATCGTGCCCTGCATCGGGGAGGTGAGGGTGTCCCCGGACGCGGCCGAGGCGGACTTCTTCGCGGCCCGGCGCTTGGGCTTCGCACCCGCCGCGAGGCCGGTGCGTGCCAGGGTCATGCCGAGCGAGGACGGGAGCGAGACCTCGAGGCGCTTGCCGCCGACCTCGACCACGATGGTCTCGCGGCCGGCCTCGTCCTCCTCCGCGTCCGCGGGGACGGCGAAGGGCTTGATCTCGTTGACGAACTCGGTCTCGATCCAGCGGGTGTGGACCCGGAACGGGTCGGCGGTGAAGGCCGGGTCGGCGACGACCGCGCGGTGGAACGGGATGGCCGTGGCCATGCCCTCGACGGTGAACTCGGCCAGCGCACGGGCCGCGCGCTGCAGTGCCTGCTCGCGGGTGGCGCCGGTGACGATCAGCTTGGCGAGCAGCGAGTCCCAGGCCGGGCCGATCACGGAACCGGACTCGACACCGGCGTCGAGGCGGACGCCGGGCCCGGTGGGCGGGGCGAAGGTCGTGACCGTGCCCGGGGCGGGCAGGAACCCCCGGCCGGGGTCCTCGCCGTTGATCCGGAACTCGAACGAGTGGCCGCGCACGGCCGGGTCGTCGTAGCCGAGCTCCTCGCCGTCGGCGATACGGAACATCTCGCGGACCAGGTCGATGCCGGTGACCTCCTCGGTCACCGGGTGCTCGACCTGCAGACGGGTGTTGACCTCGAGGAACGAGATGGTGCCGTCCACGCCCACGAGGAATTCGACCGTGCCGGCACCGACGTAGCCGGCTTCCTTGAGGATGGCCTTCGACGCGCGGTACAGCTCCGCGTTCTGAGCATCCGACAGGAACGGGGCCGGGGCCTCCTCCACCAGCTTCTGGTGGCGGCGCTGCAGCGAGCAGTCACGGGTGGAGACGACGACCACATTGCCGTGGGTGTCGGCCAGGCACTGGGTCTCGACATGGCGCGGCTTGTCGAGGTAGCGCTCGACGAAGCACTCGCCGCGACCGAAGGCGGCCACCGCCTCGCGGACGGCGGAGTCGTACAGCTCCGGCACCTCTTCCAGGGTGCGGGCGACCTTCAGACCGCGTCCGCCGCCGCCGAAGGCCGCCTTGATCGCGATCGGCAGCCCGTGCTCCTGGGCGAAGGCCACCACCTCCTCGGCACCGGAGACCGGGTCCGCAGTGCCGGCGACCAGCGGCGCGCCGGCGCGCTGGGCGATATGACGGGCGGCGACCTTGTCGCCGAGGTCGCGGATCGCCTGCGGCGGCGGGCCGATCCAGGTCAGACCGGCGTCGATGACCGCCTGGGCGAAGTCCGCGTTCTCGGACAGGAAACCGTATCCGGGGTGGATCGCGTCCGCCCCCGAATCGGCCGCGGCTGTAAGCACCTTGGCCATGTCCAGATAACTGGCGGCCGGGGTGTCACCGCCCAGGGCGAACGCTTCGTCGGCCGCGCGGACATGCAGAGCATCCCGGTCCGGGTCGGCGTAGACGGCTACGCTCGCGATCCCGGCGTCCCGGCAGGCACGGGCAACGCGGACAGCGATTTCGCCACGGTTGGCGATGAGCACCTTGCGCACGATGGCTCCCTCCTTGAAACAAGCTGAGTTTAGGGACTGCCGACACGGCCTTTCGACCCGTCCCCAATGGTGAGCTTGCCCACACGGAGCGTGATTCGAGGCGCGCTGACCCGCGAAATCCCTTGTCGCACCACGGTACGACGGGTTCCTCCCTCGCACAGTAGTCCTCCGGTGTGGTCAAGGTCTCTGTCTGCGGGGGCAGCCGGCCGATGCGTTTCTTTGTGGAGTCCCTACGAATGGCCCAATGATTCTTTGCCGTGCAGCCGGGCGTGCCGAATCCCTTGCCCCGGCGTTTACCCGTCAGTAGCCTCGCGGCTGTCGTACGTACTTCCGGTACACACAGGGTTGGGGGCGCCGTGGTGCGCAGACCGGTGGCCGTGGTGGCTGCGCTTGTCCTGCTGGTGGAGGCCGTCGGAATCGTCGTGCTCAACGGCATCATGGCCACCTTCGTCGATGCCCAGCAGATGTCGGTCGACGGCCTGGATCCGGACGTCATGGTGACCGCGACGTGGGGGCTCGGGATAGGGACCGGTCTGCTGCTCGCCCTGGCCGCCGTGCTGCTGCTGGTCGTGGCGGTACGGGACCGGGCGCCCGGCCGCTTCACCCGCATCCTGCTCATCGGCCTGGCCGTCGTGCACGGCGTCCTCGGCGCGCTGACGGTGGGTCTGGTCGGCTGGAACGCCTTCGCGTTCATGATGGTGGTGCTGGGCCTGCTGGTGGCGGCGCTGATCGTGTACGGCAAGGAGCGGGTCGCGGACGAGTCGGCCGAGCCCATCGAGCCGACCGCCGGGGGGGCGGCGTCGCCGGCCTGACGCGTGGCGCCCCCTACGCGGTCTCCGCCTGCGCCGCCCAGAGGTCGGTGATCGAGAGTCCCAGCTCTGCCAGGAGCCTGCGGAGCAGGGGCAGCGAGAGCCCGATGACGTTGCCGGCGTCGCCGTCGATGCCGTCGATGAACGGCGCGGAGCGGCCGTCCAGGGTGAACGCGCCCGCGACATGCAGCGGTTCGCCGCTCGCGACGTACGCGGCGATCTCCGCGTCCGTCGGCTCGCCGAACCGCACCGTCGTCGAGGCGGTCGCCGACGCGCGGCGGCCGGTCGCCGTGTCGATCACGCAGTGCCCGGTCTGCAGTACGCCCGCCCGGCCGCGCATCGCCTTCCAGCGGGCGGTCGCCTCCTCGGCGTCGGCGGGCTTGCCGAGCGCCTCACCGTCGAGCTCGAGGACGGAGTCGCATGCGATCAGCAACGCGCCCGCGGCCTCCGGGCGGGCGGCCACCGCCGCGGCCTTCGCCTCCGCAAGCACGAGCGCGAGCTCGGCGGGCGTCGGCGCGGTCACGGCGTCCTCGTCGACGCCGCTGACGATCACCTCGGGCACGAGACCGGCCTGCCGCAGCAGGTTCAGCCGGGCGGGGGAGGCGGAGGCGAGCACGAGACGGGGGCGGAGGGGCTGCGTGGTCATGGGGGTCATGGTAGGCGTCCTCCGCCCCGCTCCCTACGGCCCGGCGGCCGCGCGGAAGCCCCGATCTCCCAGGGGCCTGGGGCGCCTCACTCGTGCGTCCGGGGGGCGTAGAGGCCCCCACAGGACCACCGCGCCCCGTGCGCCGGCGGATCTGGAACCTGCCTCTTCGTCCGGGCCCCGCCCCGGACCACCGCGCCTCGCGCCGGCGGGGCCGGACGTGGGGGCTGATTGCGCGGACGGAATGCAGCCCGTCAGGCGATGGAGGCACCGTGCGGAGCGCGGAACGGGGCCCGGGGTCTGCCCCGGCTTCAGGAAGTGGAGCCCCCGCGGCCGCCAGGTCGTAGGGGAGAGGCGGGGGACGGCCCCGGGCGGCGGCCCGCCCCGCCGCTAGCGCAGGCCCGCCGCGAACATCGCCACCACCATCGCCAGCGCCAGCAACAGGCCCGCCCGACGCAGCATGGCTTGCATGTCGCGTAGTTCCTTGGGCGGCTCGTTCTCAGGGTCGGACCAGAGCATGCCTTCGATGGTGCGGGCGACGACGGCCTCGCGCCTGAGTACGCGTACTCAAACCACGAACGCGCCCGCCCCCGCCGCGGCCAGCGCCGCGGAGGCCGCGCGCTCGGCCGTGTCGGGCGTCAATGGCTCACGGCTGACGGCGAAGCGGTAGTACAGCGGCGCGGAGACGGCCCGTACGACCTCCAGCGGGTCCGTCCCGGCCGGGAGCTCGCCGCGGACGAGGCCTCGTTCGGCGACCGGCGCCCATTCCGAAAGGCGCGTCGCGTAGAAGCCGTGCAGCGCGTCCGCACACTCCTCGTCGCAGGCCGCCGCGGCGATCACGGCGCGGAAGACGGGGCCCATGCGGGGATCGGTGAGGGTGTCCAGGACGACGCGCGCGTTGGCGCGCAGGTCGCCCTCCAGTGATCCGGTGTCGGACGCGGGGAGCGACTGTTCGGCCATGTCGCGCAGCAGGTCCGTGACAAGGCCGACCGCCGAGCCCCAGCGTCGGTAGACGGTGGTTTTGCCGACGCCCGCGGCAGCCGCGATCCGGTCCAGGTTCAGGGCGTGGAATCCGCTGTCGGCGAGGGCGTCCCTGGTGGCTTCGAGGACGGCGGCGCGAACCTTCGCGGTGCGGCCGCCGGGGCGGACGGAGCCGGGCTGGGTGGCGTTCAAACGGGCCTCCAGTTCCATTAGGGCGTCGCCTCTGTTAGCGTTCCACCATCTTAACGGAACCCACCGCCCATTAGTGGTGAAGAGGTAGCCATGCCCCCGACCAGCACGAGCACCAGCACCACGGACCAACAGCGGACCCCCGTCTGGACCGCTGTCTGGACCGCCGCCCCCCAGGCGCCCAGCACCGGTTTCACACCGAACTGGTCCCAGGAGGGCTTCTCGCACCAGACCGTCCGCCAGATCGTCCGCGTCACCGCGGGCGGCGACCGCCTCCGGATCCGTCTCTCCAACGCCTACGGCACCTCCCCGCTGCACCTCACCGGCGCCACTGTCGCCCGCTCGACCAGGGGAGCGGCCGTCATGGAGGCCTCCGTACGGCACCTCACGTTCGGCGGACGGCTCTCCGCGTCCGTCCCCGCCCGCGCGGAGCGGCGCAGCGACCCGGTCGAGATGGCCGTCGGAACGCTCGGATCGGTGGCCGTCACCCTCCACTTCGCCGGTACGACCGGCCCCGCGACCTTCCACGCGCAGGCATGGGCCGACACCTACCGCGCCGACGGCGACCATCGGGCCGACCCGTCGGCCGCGGCCTTCACCGGCGTCACCCAGTCCTGGTACTACCTCTGCGGGGTGGAGGTCGACGCCGGCCGCACCGACGGGATCGTCCTGTTCGGCGACTCCATCACCGACGGGTTCGGCTCGACGCCGGGCGCGAACCGCCGCTGGTCCGACGCGCTCGCCGAACTCACCGGCCGGCCCGTTCTCAACGCCGGCATCGGCGGCAACCTGGTCCTCAACGACTCGGCCTGGTACGGCGAAAGAGCCACCGCCCGGTTTCACCGTGACGTCCTGGAACAGCCCGGCGTCTCCACCGTCGTCGTCCTCGAAGGCCTCAACGACATCGGCTTCAGCGAGGCCCCCGAGGAGCCGACCTACAAGCCGGCGCCCCTCGTGAGCGCAGCACAGGTCGTCGGCGGGTACCGGCAGTTGATACGGCAGGCGCACTCCCGGGGGCTGCGGGTCGTCGGTGCGACGCTGCTGCCGCTGGGCGGCTCCGACCACTGGGGCGCCCATTCGGCCCGCGTCGGCAAAGAGATCAACGACTGGATCCGCACCTCCGGCGAGTTCGACGCGGTCGTCGGCCTCGACCGCGCCCTCGCGGACCCGGCCGACCCCGACCGTCTGCATCCGGCCTTCGACCACGGCGACCGGCTGCACCCCAACGACAAGGGCTACCAGGTCATGGCCGAGGCGCTGGCGGACGTTCTCTGAGCAGCGCGAAGGCCGGGCCCTTCGATCAGGGCCCGGCCTTCCGTCACGTTCAGACCGGCCAGTAGCTACGTGCCCACGCCCGCGGCCCCGGCAGGGGCCTGCTGGAGCGGGCGATACGCGCCGGGTCCGACCAACCCTCGGGCAGCCTGGGGCCGCCGACCGCGGCGCCTTCGATCGCCGCGGCGCGGGCCTGGACCACCGCCAGGGCGGCGGCCAGCTCCTCCGGGGTCGGGTTTCCTCGTACGACCTTGATCATCGTCTCGTCCCTATCCTCGTGCCTCGGAGCCCTACAGGGGGATGTTCCCGTGCTTCTTCGGGGGCAGGCTCCCCCGCTTGGTCCGCAGCTGCCGCAGGCCCTTCACGATCTGCGCCCGCGTCTCCGACGGCATGATCACCGCGTCGATGTAGCCGCGCTCGGCCGCCGTGTACGGATTGAGCAGCGCGTCCTCGTACTCCTGGATCAGCCGCGCCCGGGTGGCCTCCTGCTCGTCCGCGTCCTCGACGGCGGCGATCGTGCGGCGGTGCAGGATGTTCACCGCGCCCTGCGCGCCCATGACCGCGATCTGTGCGGTCGGCCACGCCAGATTGAGGTCGGCGCCCAGGTGCTTGGAGCCCATGACGTCGTACGCGCCACCGAACGCCTTGCGGGTGATGACCGTGATCAGCGGGACGGTGGCCTCCGCGTACGCGTAGATCAGCTTGGCGCCGCGGCGGATGATGCCGCCGTACTCCTGGTCCACGCCCGGCAGGAAACCGGGGACGTCGACGAACGTCAGCACCGGGACGTTGAACGCGTCGCAGGTGCGCACGAAGCGCGCGGCCTTCTCGGAGGCGTTGATGTCCAGACAACCGGCGAACTGCATCGGCTGGTTGGCGACGATGCCGACGGGATAGCCCTCGACCCGGCCGAAGCCGGTGACGATGTTCGGGGCGAACAGCGACTGGGTCTCCAGGAACTCGCCCTCGTCGAGGACGTGCTCGAGGACGGTGCGGATGTCGTAGGGCTGGTTCGCGGAGTCGGGGATGAGAGTGTCCAGCTCGCGGTCCTCGTCGCTGACCGCCGTGTCCGACTCCTCGGGGAAGGACGGCGGCTCGGAGAGGTTGTTGGACGGCAGGTAGGACAGCAGCGACTTGACGTACTCGATCGCGTCCTTCTCGTCGCCCGACATGTGGTGCGCGACACCGGAAGTCGAGTTGTGCGTGCGGGCGCCGCCCAGCTCCTCGAAGCCGACGTCCTCGCCGGTGACCGTCTTGATGACGTCGGGGCCGGTGATGAACATGTGCGACGTCTGGTCGACCATCACCGTGAAGTCGGTGATCGCGGGGGAGTACACCGCGCCGCCCGCGCAGGGGCCGACGATCAGCGAGATCTGCGGGATGACGCCGGAGGCATGGGTGTTGCGGCGGAAGATCTCGCCGTACATGCCCAGCGCGCTGACGCCTTCCTGGATGCGGGCGCCGCCGGAGTCGTTGATGCCGATGACCGGGCAGCCGGTCTTCAGCGCGAAGTCCATCACCTTGATGATCTTCTGTCCGAACACCTCGCCGAGAGCGCCGCCGAAGACGGTGAAGTCCTGCGAGAAGACGGCGACCGGGCGGCCGTCGACCGTGCCGTAACCGGTGACGACACCGTCACCGTAGGGGCGGGTCTTCTCCAGGCCGAAGTTGGTCGAGCGGTGCCGGGCGAACTCGTCGAGCTCCACGAACGAGTCCTCGTCCAGGAGCAGGTCGATCCGCTCGCGGGCCGTCAACTTGCCTTTCGCATGCTGCTTCTCCACCGCACGAGCGGAGCCGGCATGCGTCGCCTCATCGATACGGCGCTGAAGGTCCGCGATCTTTCCCGCGGTGGTGTGGATGTCGATTTCCGGCTCGGACATCGGGATGCGGCTCCCTGGCTGGTCACGGGGACGGCTTACGGGGACGGGTTATGGGGACTGCTCGGGGCAACGGTTAACGATCGGTTGCTACCGACTCGTAGCGTATCGGCGGGGATACGGTTCGGCAGTGCGGCGTTGGCCACACCTAGGCTGGCTTGCATGACGCCTCCGAATGCGCCCGAGAGCCGCTGGTCCGACCTCGAACGGCCCCCTCTGAACGTCGCCGCCCTGCGCCGCGGCGTCGTCGTGCCCGGCGGTCTGTGGACCTCCCTGGACCTGGTGGCGGCCACCGGCTCCACCAACTCCGATCTGGCGGCACGTGCGCCGTCCCTGCCGGAGGGCGCCGTGCTGATCGCGGAGGAGCAGACCGCGGGGCGGGGCCGGCTCGACCGGACCTGGACCGCGCCCGCCCGCTCCGGCCTGTTCTTCTCCGTACTCCTGCGCCCCGGCGCGGACGTGCCCGTGACCCGCTGGGGATGGCTGCCGCTGCTCGCCGGCGTCGCCGCCGCCACGGGGCTCGCACGGGCCGCCGGCGTCGACATGTCCCTCAAATGGCCCAACGACCTGCTGGTCACCGTGGCGGGCGAGGAACGCAAGACCGGCGGCATCCTCCTGGAGCGGGCAGGAGAGGACGCGGTGGTGCTCGGCATCGGCGTCAACGTCTCGCTGCACGCCGACGAGCTGCCGGTTCCCGGGGCCGGGTCCCTCGGCCTCGCCAACGCCGTGTCCACGGACCGTGACCCGCTGCTGCGGGCCGTGCTGCGTTCCCTGGAGAAGTGGTACACCCGCTGGCGCGCCGCTGTGGGCGATCCTGCCGCCTGCGGGCTCCAGGAGGCGTACGCGGCGGGCTGCGCCACCCTGGGCCGCCAGGTACGCGCCGAACTTCCCGGCGGCGCGGCCGTGACCGGCGAAGCGGTCGCCCTGGACGGCGACGGCAGGCTGGTGCTCGCCACCGGGGGCGGGGACCGGCAGGCCGTGAGCGCGGGCGACATCGTGCACCTGCGGCCGGCGGACCGACCGGACCCCGACGGATCCGGACCAACCTCCTCTGCCGCCGGGACGTGAGCTGGGGCACACCTGCCGTATCGTTGAGGCGATCGCGCGACAGATCGGCAGGGCATTGCGCAGGGAACGGGCAGGAGGCGGCTGGTGACCGTCGACGACACCACTTCCGGCGCGGGCGCGCAGCCGCCGTCGGACGGCTCCTCCGGCGCGTCCGCCTCTTCATCGGGGGCCGCCTCGTCCTCCGGGTCGGTGCATCCGACGCCCCACCACGAGGTCGACCACACGGCGGAGCCCTCGGACGATCCGCTGGCCATACGTCTGGAACAGCTGATCCTCGGCGCCGAGCGGCGCTACACCGCCTTCCAGGCGGCCCGTACCGCCGGCGTCTCCATGGAACTCGCCGCCCGCTTCTGGCGGGCCATGGGCTTCGCCGACATCGGACAGGCCAAGGCCCTCACCGAGGCGGACGTCCTCGCCCTGCGGCGGCTCGCCGGTCTTGTCGAGGCGGGTCTGCTGAGTGAACCGATGGCGGTCCAGGTCGCCCGCTCCACCGGGCAGACCACCGCGCGCCTCGCCGACTGGCAGATCGACTCCTTCCTGGAAGGGCTCACCGAGCCGCCCGAGCCCGGCATGACCCGCACCGAGGTCACGTATCCGCTGGTCGAGCTGCTGCTGCCGGAGCTCGAGGAGTTCCTGGTCTATGTCTGGCGGCGGCAGCTGGCGGCGGCGACGGGCAGGGTCGTCCAGGCCGCGGACGACGAGGAGATGGTCGACCGCCGTCTCGCCGTCGGTTTCGCCGACCTGGTCGGCTTCACCCGGCTGACCCGTCGGCTCGAGGAGGAGGAGCTCGGCGAACTCGTCGAGTCGTTCGAGACCACCTGCGCGGACCTGGTCGCCGCGCACAGCGGCCGCCTGATCAAGACCCTCGGCGACGAGGTCCTCTACGCGGCGGACGACGCCGGAACGGCGGCGGAGATCGCGCTCCGGCTCATCGAGACGATGACCGACGACGAGTCGATGCCGGCCCTGCGGGTGGGCATCGCGTTCGGGACGGTCACCACGCGGATGGGCGACGTCTTCGGTACGACGGTGAACCTGGCCAGCCGGCTGACGTCGATAGCGCCGAAGGACGCGCTGCTGGTGGACGGTGCGTTCGCGGAGGAACTGATCAGGACGGGCGAGGCGCCGGCCTCCGAGGCGGAGGCGGCGGAGGAAGCGGTCAAGGCGGAGAAGGAAGGGCGCGAGGTGCCGACGTACCGCTTCGCGCTCCAGCCGATGTGGCAGCGGCCGGTGCGGGGTCTTGGCGTGGTGGAGCCGTGGTTGCTGACGAGGCGGCCTTCCTGACCGTGCGGGTGCGGTAGCGCCTGCGCCGGGCTTCCTCCCCGCCCTCCCCTCACGGCTGGCGGCGTGAGGGGTACCCCCTCCCGGAACCGGGGCTCCGTCCCCGGACCGGGTACGGTCCTGCCCGGTCCTTCCGTGCTCCTCCCCCAGGCCTGGCGCCCTGGGATCCGCACCCGATGCCCCCAGGCAGCGGTTTCCGCCCGGACCCGCCGCGCGCGCATATGATCCGGTGAACCATCGTTAACCGGGAGGGTGTCCCATGTCGGAGTCCGAGCAGCGGTTCGGGGAGTTCGTCGTCATCCGCAAGCACGCGCACGGTCACGTCGCAGAGCTCGTCCTCGACCGGCCCAAGGCCATGAACGCCGTGTCCTCGGAGATGGCGCGGTCCATCAGGGCCGCCTGCGACGCGCTGGCGGAGGACCGCGAGGTGCGGGTGGGCGTGGTCAGCTCCAGCAGCGAGCGCGCCTTCTGCGTCGGCGCCGACCTCAAGGAGCGCAACTCCTTCTCGGACGCGGACCTCGCGCGGCAGCGGCCGACCACCCGTGGCGCGTACACCGGGGTGCTGGAGCTGCCCATGCCGACCGTCGCGGCCGTGCACGGGTTCGCGCTCGGCGGGGGCTTCGAGCTGGCGCTCTCCTGCGACGTGATCGTGGCCGACGCCAGCGCGGTCGTGGGTCTGCCCGAGGTGTCCGTCGGAGTCATCCCCGGCGGCGGGGGCACGCAGCTGCTGCCGCGCCGGGTCGGAGCCGCCCGTGCCGCGGAGCTCGTCTTCACGGCGCGGCGCGTGGAGGCCGCGGAGGCAAAGGAGTTGGGGCTCGTCGACGTCCTCGCGGAGGACGCCCGCACCGAGGCGCTCGCGCTGGCCGCCCGGATGGCCGCGAACTCGCCCGTGGGGCTGCGCAACGCGAAGAAGGCCATGCGGCTCGGGCACGGGCTCGACCTGCGCGCGGGTCTCGAGGTCGAGGACGCGGCGTGGTGGGCGACCGCGTTCTCGGGGGACCGGGCGGAGGGCGTCGCCGCGTTCAACGAGAAGCGGAAGCCGGTGTGGCCCGGCCGGTGACCGTGCGCCGGTCGCGCGACCCGGGCCACCACAACAGATCAAACCGGTCGAAACATCCCTAAGCTGGGTAGATGGCTGTGGATGGGCGGTTGCGAGCCGTGGTGGCGCTGGCGCAGGCGATGGCCGCGGCCCAGACGTCGCGGGAGTCCTGGCGGGCGGCGGCCCTCGGTGCCTGCGGTGCGCTCGCCGGTTCGTTCGCGGCGCTGTCCGTGTGGGAGCGTGAGCGCGGGCGGCTGAGGGTGCTGGTGAACGCGGGCGAACGCGCGCCGGACGAGGAGGAGTTCCCCGAGTCCGAGGCCTATCCGGTGAACCGTTTCCCGGAGATCACCGAGTTCCTGCACGAGCGCTGGGCCGGTGGCGGTGAGCCGGAGGCCTGGGTGGAGACGGCGACGGGCCCGGCGACGTCCGGGCACGGCTACTGCCACCAGAGGGTGGCCGCGCTGCGCCGGCGCGGCCGGGGCTGCTGCGTCGTCGCGCCGATCGTGCTGCACGGCCGGGCGTGGGGGGAGCTGTATGTGGCCCGGCCGGAGGCGTCGCCGGTGTTCGACAGGGACGACGCCGATTTCGCGACCGTACTGGCGTCCGTCGTGGCGGCCGGTATCGCCCAGACCGAGCGGCTGGAGGAGGTCCGCAGGCTCGCGTTCACCGATCCGCTCACCGGTCTGGCCAACCGTCGTGCGGTCGACACCCGCCTCGACGAGGCGCTGGAGCGGCACCGGGCGGACGGTTCCGTGGTCAGCCTGGTGGTGTGCGACGTCAACGGGCTCAAGCAGGTGAACGACACCCAGGGGCACGCGGTCGGCGACCGGCTGCTGGAACGGTTCGGCTCCGTGCTGTCCCTTTGTGGCGCGATGCTGCCGGGTGCGCTGGTCGCCCGTCTCGGCGGGGACGAGTTCTGCCTGGTCGCAGTGGGTCCGTCCGCCGACGAGGTGGTCGACGTCGCCGACGACCTCTGTGTCAGGGCGAAGGGGTTGGAGCTCGGTCAGGGCGTCGCCTGCGGAGTCGCGTCGACGGGCGACCCGATCGGCGAGGTGCACTCGGCCCGGCGGCTCTTCCGGCTGGCGGACGCGGCCCAGTACCGGGCCAAGGCGGCGCGTTCCCCGAAGCCGGTGGTGGCCGGGCGGGACGGCACGGTGATGCGGCTCGCGGACTCGCCGCCGCGCTCCGCGCAGGACCGCCGCCGCTTCCGGGACGCCCGCCCTGAGGAGTCCGAGGAAGAGCCGTGGAGCGAGCCGTGACGGCCGGGCGGCCCGGGTAAGGGGCCAACCTGTTCACCGGTGGTGACAGGTTTGGATTCAGTCCGTACGCTGCTGAATATGGATATGCAAACAGTCGTGGTGGGGACGTCCGGTACCACCGCCGATGACGTCATCGCCGTGGCCCGCCACGGCGCCCGTGTCGAGCTCTCCGGCGAGGCCCTCGCCGCCCTTACCGAGGCCCGTTCGATCGTCGACGCGCTGGCCGCCAGGCCCGAGCCCGTCTACGGCGTCTCCACCGGATTCGGCGCCCTCGCCACCCGCCACATCAGCCCCGAGCTCCGTGCCCAGCTGCAGCGCAACATCGTCCGCTCGCACGCAGCGGGCATGGGACCGCGCGTCGAGCGCGAGGTCGTCCGCGCGCTGATGTTCCTCCGTCTCAAGACGGTCTGCTCCGGCCGCACCGGCGTGCGCCCCGAGGTCGCGCAGACCATGGCCGACGTACTGAACGCGGGCATCACGCCCGTCGTGCACGAGTACGGCTCCCTCGGCTGCTCCGGCGACCTCGCGCCGCTGTCCCACTGCGCCCTGGCGCTGATGGGCGAAGGCGACGCCGAGGGCCCCGACGGTACGGTGCGTCCCGCGGGGGAGCTGCTCGCGGAGCACCGCATCGCGCCCGTCGAGCTGCGCGAGAAGGAAGGACTCGCCCTTCTCAACGGCACCGACGGCATGCTCGGCATGCTGGTCATGGCCCTCGCCGACCTCGACCGCCTCTACAAGTCGGCCGACATCACCGCCGCTCTGACGCTGGAGGCCCTGCTCGGCACCGAGAAGGTCCTTGCTCCGGAGCTGCACACCATCCGCCCCCACCCCGGCCAGGGCGCCTCCGCCGCGAACATGCTCGCCGTGCTCAAGGGCTCCGGACTCACCGGCCACTTCCAGGAAGAGGCGGCACCGCGCGTCCAGGACGCCTACTCGGTGCGCTGCGCGCCCCAGGTCGCCGGCGCCGGACGCGACACCATGGCGCACGCCCGCCTGGTCGCGGAGCGGGAGCTGGCCTCCGCCGTCGACAACCCCGTGGTCCTCCCCGACGGCCGGGTCGAGTCCAACGGCAACTTCCACGGTGCGCCCGTCGCGTACGTCCTGGACTTCCTCGCCATCGCCGCCGCCGATCTCGGCTCCATCTCCGAGCGCCGCACCGACCGGCTCCTCGACAAGAACCGCAGCCACGGCCTGCCGCCGTTCCTCGCCGACGACGCCGGCGTCGACTCCGGGCTGATGATCGCCCAGTACACGCAGGCCGCGCTGGTCAGCGAGATGAAGCGGCTCGCGGTCCCCGCCTCCGCCGACTCCATCCCGTCCTCGGCCATGCAGGAGGACCACGTCTCCATGGGCTGGTCCGCAGCCCGCAAACTGCGCACCGCCGTCCGAAACCTGGGCAGGATCATCGCAGTCGAGCTCTACGCGGCGACCCGGGCCATCGAGCTGCGCCGCCACCTCACCCCGGCACCGGCGTCGCAGGCGGCCATCGAGGCGCTGCGCGCGGCAGGCGTCCAGGGCCCCGGCCCGGACCGCTTCCTCGCGCCCGACCTGGACGCCGCGGACACGTTCGTACGGGACGGACTGCTCGTCGCCGCCGTCGAACCGGTGACCGGCCCGCTGGCCTGAGCCCTCGCGCGGTACGAAGGCCGCCCCCGGACGGCGGGGGCGGCCCCGTGCGTCGAGAGCCGTCAGACGGTGCCCGGGGTGCGCCTGCGCACGGAGTACGCGACGAAGCCGGCCCCGACGGCCAGGCACGCCGTGCCGCCGACGACGTACGGGGTGGTGTCCACGCCACCCGTCTCGGCCAGCAGCAGCCGCTCGTGGCCGGCCTGCTGCGCCGCCATGCCGGAGGTGGTGCTTCCGGACCGCTCCCCGGCCGGTCTCTCGGCAGTGGCGTTGGCCGAGGGAACGAACCACAGCGCACACAGCAGCGTCCCTGCGGCAGTGGCGGTGATCAGCGGTCGACGTGCGACGGACACGGAGACGATCCTCCTTGAGGCATCCTCGAATTGGCCGGTGGGCAGATGCTAATGAAAGCAGCGGGTCGTGGGAAAGCCGTGGGGCCCCGACCCATACGCTCCGTCCTATGAGCACCTCTGAGACATCACGCTATGTGCGGCTACGAGTGGAACTGGTCATCGAGGTCGACGACTCCGGGGCGCTGACCGGTGCGGCGCTCGAGCGGATCGCCGACGACGAGTTGATGCCGGACGCCGAGCGCGCACATGCCCAGTCCGCGGTGAGCGAGGACGAGGCGGAGGCGCTGGCGTATCTCATCGACCCGTTCGACCTGGTCAGCGAAGTCCCGGGGATCGAACTGGCGCAGGCCTCGTGGAGCAGCGAGGAGATCGATTACGACCCCGACTCCGACGAGTGGGAACTGGGCGACGACGAGGACGACGAAGTGGATGGTTACGAAGCCGGTCCCGATGGTTACCCGTTGCTCGACACCGACGAGGACGGCCCACGTTCCTAGGGTCGCATGTGCCGAAACTGCGCAAGCAGTGACATGTGACACGCTTCGGTCCTCGGCCGCCGGGCACCCGAACCGGTGCCCGGTCTTTTCCGTGCGGGAGTACGGAGGCGACAATCGAATGGCGAACCGGACCGTGAGCGGTGCAACCGATGAGGCGGAAACAGCGTCGATCAGTTCGGTGAGGAGGGTGCCCGGCCGGACCGGTGTCCGCGGGTGCGCTCGGTGGGTGTTGTTACCCACATTTTTTACCGATGGGGAACCGGATGGCCTGAAATGGGGTTGTCCACAGTGGTTGATCAGGGGACTCGGCAGCGATGGAGAAGCGTGTGATGACGGACAGCAAGCGGCGCGGCGGCCTGAAGGTCGCATCCGCGGTGCTCGGGGGCGTGCTGGTCCTGTCGGCCTGCAGCGGAGGGGACGACGAGGACGCGGCCGCCGGGAGCTCGAAGACGTCACAGGCGCAGATCGACGAGGCGGCCGCCAAGGAGGTCTCGAAGGCGCGAATAGTGATTTCGCCGAAGAACGGCGCGACCAACGCAAGCATCAACAACGCGGCCAAGGTGACCGTCACGGACGGCACCCTGACCGAGGTCACCATGACCACCAATGAGGGCACCCCCGTCGAGGGCACGCTCTCCGCCGACGGCAAGAGCTGGAAGCCGGACGTCCCGCTCGAGCGTTCCACCACGTACAAGATCTCCGCCACGGCGAAGGACGCCGCCGGCCTCGAGGCGCACGAGAACGCGTCGTTCACCACCGTCTCGCCCGCCAACAGCTTCATCGGCAACTTCACGCCCGAGGACGGCTCCACCGTCGGCGTCGGCATGCCCGTCTCGATCAACTTCAACAAGGCGATCACCGACCGCAAGGCCGTCCAGTCCGGGATCACCGTGACCTCCAGCAGCGGACAGGAGGTCGTCGGCCACTGGTTCAACAGCCAGCGGCTGGACTTCCGCCCCGACCAGTACTGGGCCGAGGACTCCACCGTCACGCTGAAGCTCGCCCTGGACGGCGTCGAGGGTGCCGAGGGCGTCTACGGCGTCCAGCAGAAGACGGTCACCTTCAAGATCGGCCGCAACCAGGTCTCCACCGTCGACGCCGCCGCGAAGACGATGACGATCACTCAGGACGGCAAGACGGTCAAGACCATCCCGATCTCCGCCGGCTCCCCGCAGAACCCGACCTACAACGGTCAGATGGTGATCTCCGAGAAGTTCAAGGAGACCCGGATGAACGGTGCGACGGTCGGCTTCACCGACGACGACGGCAAGGGCGAGTACGACATCAAGGACGTGCCGCACGCCATGCGGCTGTCCACGTCGGGCACCTTCATCCACGGCAACTACTGGGGCCCCGACTCGGTCTTCGGCAGCGCCAACACCAGCCACGGCTGCGTCGGACTGAACGACGTCAAGGGCGCCGGCGACCCGAACCAGCCGGCCGCCTGGTTCTACAACAACTCGCTCATCGGTGACGTCGTCATCGTCAAGAACTCCAAGGACACCACCATCAAGCCGGACAACGGCCTGAACGGCTGGAACCTGGACTGGGCGCAGTGGAAGGCCGGCTCCGCCGTCTGACCTTCCCGGGACCACCCCGGTGGCGGG
>NZ_BMWB01000033.1:0-17305 GCF_014651015.1 Streptomyces xantholiticus | reverse complement strand
CCCCCCACCGCCGTGTTTCCGCACGGGCCGTCGCTCCCGGGCGTAATTCCGAGCAGCCCCGCGGGCGGGGGACGTACGGTCCCGACATGACGATCACCCGCCTCACCGGGCCGCTTTCCGGTTCCGCCGTCGACGCCTGGCACACCGTGGTCCGTGCAGCACACACCCACGACCTGCCCGCGCACGTGCCCCCGCCGGGTCGCGTCGAGACCGACGGCAAACTGCGGATCCCCTCGGTGAACTCGCGGGCCGTCCACCGTGCGGCCGTGGCCGCCGACGGCTCGTACGACGGCGTGGCCACGCTGGTTCTGTTCACCGACGAGAGCAACCGGCACACCGCCTTCCTCGACCAGTTGGCCGTGCACCCGGGAGCCAGGCGACGCGGTGTCGGCAGCCGGCTCTGGGACGCCCTGCGCCGGGAACTCGTCGCGGACGGCCGCACATCGGTCTCCACCGTCCTGGAACTCGACGGCCCGGGCCGGCCGTTCGCCGCCCGCCACGGCTTCGAGAGCGCCCTGCCGCTGGCCTGGTACGTCCAGAACATCCAGGACGCACTCGCCGCCCACCCGATGCTGCCCGACCTGCCCGACGGGTACTCCTACACCCACTGGACCGGGGTCGTACCCGGCGCACTCGCCGACGCCTTCGCCGAGGCCCACAACGCCATGGAGGACGCGCCCATGGGAGACGTGGACCGCAGTGCCCCCCGGTGGGACGCGGCCCGGGTGCGGACGGCGGCCCGGGTGATCGAGGACCGCGGCGGCGTCATCCTCTCCTCGGCGGTACTGCACACCGCGGACGACGTCGACACCGTCGCCGCGTACACCGAACTGGTGCTGCGCGACCCCTCGGACGTCCGGGCCGTGCAGTACGACACGGTCGTCGTGCCCGCCCATCGCGGCCGGGGCCTCGGACGGGCGGTCAAGCGCCACATGATGGGCGTCGTGGCCGCCGAGCGCCCCCGCGTACGGGAGACCGCCACGACCGTCGCCGACGAGAACGGCCCCATGCTCGCCGTCAACGACCGGCTCGGCTACGCCCGCGAGCGGGACATCGGCTACTTCCACGTCAAGCTCTGAGCCTCACACCTCGGCGGCATCGGCCTTCTCGTCCACGCCCCAGCCCGCCAGCAGTCGCAACGACTCCTCGGACCGCGAACCGGGCTCGGCGTGGTAGGTGACCAGGGCCAGATCATGGTCGTCGGGCAGCTTCAGCGTCTCGTACGCGAGCGTCATCTCGCCCACCAGCGGATGGTGCAGCCGCTTGGTGCCATGGCCCTTCTCCTGCACCGTGTGGGCGGCCCACAGCGCCCGGAACTCCTCGCTCTTGACCGACAGCTCGCCCACCAGCGCCGACAGCTGAGGATCGTCCGGGTAGCAGCCGGCGCACAGCCTCAGCACGCTCACCACCTCGACCGCCTTGAACTGCCAGTCGAGGTGGAGATCGTGCGCGCCCGGGTCGAGAAAGACCATGCGTGCCATGTTGCGCTCTTCCGGCGCCATCGCGGCGAAGTCGCCGAGCAGCGCGCGGGCCATCCGGTTCCACGCCAGGACATCCAAGCGGCGGCCCAGGAGGTAGGCGGGCACCGTGTCCAGGGAGTCGAGCAGATGCTGCAGCCCCGGCCGCACCTTCTGCCGGCGCGCCGGCGAATTCCGCTTCTTCTTCGTCTTCGGACCGGCCAGATGCGTCAGATGCGAGTGCTCGGTGTCCGACAGGCGCAGAGCGCGGGCGATCGAGTCCAGCACCTCCGTGGAGACGTTCCGGCCGTTGCCCTGCTCGAGACGTGTGTAATACGCGACGGAGACCCCTGCCAGCTGCGCCAGCTCCTCACGGCGCAGCCCCGGCACGCGGCGAGGGCGGCCGAAATCGGGCAGCCCGACATCCTCCGGCTTGAGCCGGGCCCGCCGGGACCGGAGGAATTCGCTGAGCTCCGCACGCTGGTCCATACCCTCAAGTATTCATCGCCCTCCGCCGACGTCGGAGCGCCCGCCTGACCCTGCCAGTGGTAGGCACAGCAGACGTATGCACAACAGAGGGCTGGGTGGCACGCCACGGCTCCAGCAGGCTCGACGCCATGACCACGAACGTTTCCGCATACGCCGCTCCCGCCGCCAACGCCCCGCTGGAGCGGACCACCGTCCCGCGCCGCGCCGTCGGCGAGCACGACGTTCTCATCGAGATCAAGTTCGCCGGCATCTGTCACTCCGACATCCACCAGGCACGTGACGGCTGGGGAGAGGGCATATTCCCGATGGTGCCCGGCCACGAGATCGCCGGTGTCGTCACCGAAGTGGGCGCGGGCGTCACCAGGTTCACGGCCGGTGACCGGGTCGGGGTCGGCTGCTTCGTCGACTCCTGCCGGGAGTGCGAATACTGCAGGCAGGGCCTGGAGCAGTACTGCACCCAGGGCATGACCGGCACCTACAACGCCCTGGACAGGAACGGGGAGCCCACCTACGGCGGCTACTCCACACACATCGTCGTCGACGAGAACTACACCGTCCGCATCCCCGACGCTCTCGCCCTCGACGAAGCCGCTCCGCTGCTGTGCGCCGGCATCACCCTCTACTCGCCGCTCAGCCACTGGAAGGCCGGCCCCGGCAAGAACGTCGCCGTCGTCGGGCTCGGCGGCCTCGGCCACATGGGCGTGAAGATCGCGCACGCGCTCGGCGCCGAGGTCACCGTGCTCAGCCAGAGCCTGCGCAAGCAGGAGGACGGTCTGAAGCTGGGCGCCGACCACTACTACGCCACCAGCGACCCGAAGACCTTCGAGAAGCTGGCCGGCACCTTCGACCTGATCATCTCGACCGTCTCCGCGCCCCTGGACTTCGGCGCCTACCTCGCCCTGCTGAAGACGGACGGCGCACTCGTCAACGTCGGCGCGCCCGAGGAGCCGATCTCCCTCAACCTGTTCTCGGTCATCGGCGGACGCAAGACCCTCGCCGGATCCATGATCGGTGGGATCGCCGAGACCCAGGAGATGCTCGACTTCTGCGCAGAGCACGGGCTGGGCGCCGAGATCGAGCTGATCAGGGCCGATCAGATCAACGAGGCCTACGAGCGGGTGCTCGCGAGTGATGTGCGCTACCGGTTCGTGATCGACGCGGCCAGCATCTGAACCGAGCGGCACCCGTCGATTACCTCTCGGGTAATCGACGGGTGCCCGCCCTCCGGGCAGCCTCGGGGACATCGCAGCAACCGCTGACGTCCGGGAGGACACCATGACCGCGTACGCCGTCGCCCACCTCCGGCCCGCCGCCCGCCTCGACGACGAGGTCTTCGAGTACATGGAGCGCATCCAGTCGACCTTCGCGCCGTACGGAGGTGCCTTCCTCGTCCACGGCACGACCCCCGAGGTCCTCGAGGGCGAGTGGCCCGGCGGGCTCGTCGTCCTGGGCTTCCCGACGCTGCGCGACGCACGTGACTGGTACGAGTCGGAGGCCTACCAGGAGATCGCCCCGCTGCGCACCCGTCACCTGGCCGGCGACGTGATCCTCGTCGACGGTGTCGCGCCCGGCTACGACGCCTCGCTCACGGCGGCCCGGATGCGGGAGGTGCAGGAGGCGTAGGCGGGAATGTGCGGGGCCGAGCGCAGGGTTGTGAGTGCAACGGACCATCGCCGCAGCTCGATTGGAGCGCAAACATTTCTGCCGTCGTGCTCGACGACGGAGTCCGCGGACTGCTGGACGGCAAGAACTTCGCCACCGTGGCCACCGTCGGTCCCGCCGGCGCACCCCAGACCTCGGTCATGTGGGTCATGCGGGACGGCGACGCACTGCTCATGTCCACCACGGCCCGCCGCCGGAAGGTCCGCAACCCGGAACGCGACGCCCGCGTCAGCGTGTCCGTCCACGACCGTGCGAATCCCTACCGCTCGGCCGAGATCCGTGGCACGGCGGAGCCGCTGCCGGACGACGACAAGCGGCTCCCTCGCGAACTCTCCCGCAAGCACACGGGCCAGGAACCGCCGTCGCAGAAGGACGAAGAGGTGCGGCTGATCGTCCGCGTCACGCCGCAGAAGGCGATCCGCTTCTCCGCGTCGCCGCCCGGGTTTCGCCCCGGGCGCAACCGCGGTTGCTGCACGGGCCGTTGAGACGCTTCTAGTCTGGAGGAGTGAGCAGCGACGAGACGAACCGAGCCCGTGTCGTTCCCTTGCGCCCGGCCGCGACTCCTGCGCCGGACGCCGCCGCGAAGGAGCCCTTGTGGCGGCACGTCGTCGGCGGAGTCCTGCGGCGCGAACGGCTGGCGCAGGAGCGCACCCTCAAGGACGTGGCCGAGGCCGCCAGGATCTCCGTGCCCTACCTCTCCGAGCTTGAGCGCGGCCGCAAGGAGGCCTCCTCCGAGGTCCTCGCGGCCGCCGCGCACGCGCTCGGTTTCGGGCTCGTGGACCTGCTCGCCCTGTCCCACCGCGAGCTCGTCCGCCCGGTCCGCTCCACCACGGCCCGGCTCGGCCGGCCCGCGCGGGCCGCACTCCGCGGCAACGTACGCCTCGCCGCGTGACGGCCGGTCAGACGACCATCGCCCGCCGGCTCAGCACCTCGTCCGCGAGGCCGTACGACACGGCCTCGTGCGCCGTGAACACCTTGTCCCGGTCCATGTCCGCGCGGAGGGCCGCCACGTCGTGACGCGTGTGCCGGGACAGCACATCCTCCACCTGGGACCGGATCCGCAGCATCTCCTTGGCCTGCAGGCTCAGGTCGGAGACCGTGCCCTGCCGGCCGCCGCTCACCGGCTGCCCCAGCAGCACCCGCGCGTGCTCCAGGACGAAACGCCGCCCCGGATCCCCGCCCGCCAGCAGCACCGCCGCCGTCGACGCAGCCTGGCCGACGCAGAACGTCGAGATCGGCGCACGCACGAACGTCATCGTGTCGTAGATGGCCATCAGCGAAGTGAACGAGCCGCCCGGCGAGTTGATGTAGATCGCGATCTCCGTGTCCGGGCCGGACGACTCCAGATGGAGCAGCTGCGCGATGACGACGTTCGCCACATCGTCGTCGATCTCCGTGCCCAGGAAGATGATCCGTTCGGACAGCAGCCGGCTGAACACGTCGTAGGACCGCTCACCCTGGGGGGTGCGCTCGACGACGTTCGGGATCGTGTACCTGCTCATGTCAGCTCCCCAGTCCGATGCGCCGCCGCGGTCCGGCCGGCCGGACGTCCGCCAGCGACTCGACGACGTGGTCGACCATGCCGTACTCCTTGGCCTGCTCGGCCGTGAACCAGCGGTCGCGGTCGCTGTCGCGCGAGATCGTCTCCTCGCTCCGGCCGGTGTGCTCCGCGGTGATCAGCTCGACGGCCTTCTTCGTGAACTCGAGGTTCTCCGCCTGGATCGCGATGTCCGCCGCCGTGCCGCCGATGCCGGCCGACGGCTGGTGCATCATGATCCGCGCGTTCGGCAGCGCGAAGCGTTTGCCGGCCGTCCCGACGGTGAGCAGGAACTGCCCCATGCTCGCGGCGAACCCCATCGCGAGTGTCGACACGTCGTTGGGGATCAGCCGCATCGTGTCGTAGATCGCCAGCCCGGCGGTCACCGACCCGCCCGGACTGTTGATGTAGAGACTGATGTCGCTTTGCGGATCCTCGGCGGACAGCAGCAGCATCTGCGCACACACCCGGTTCGCGGACACCTCGTCGACCTGGGTTCCCAGGAACACGATCCGCTGTGCCAGCAGCTGCGCGGCCAGATGGTCGTCGAACCGCGACGGGGGCGTGTCCCCGTCGGCGGCACGCGGAAGGGGTCCGTACGGGTACGGGGCAAGGGGTGACATCGGGGCCTCCTCGTGGTGGACCACGACGGTGGCCGCCGCGGTCCACCCACTGTCCGCCCGCCCCCGCCGCTCTGTCAGAAACCTCTGCCCGCAGCAGATTCGCCACGGGCAGAGGCCCGCACTCACGCCACCCACACGGCCCCCGGACGCTCCAGCCGCTCACCCCGTTTCCGCAGGCCTGGGCACCGGGTACGGGCGCCACTGCACCTGCGGGCATGCCGGATCGGGGCCGGAGGTTCTTTCGGACGGGCGGTTAGTGCGACCCCGTACGCCATGTCCACGGGCCGGAACGTACTGGACCTGAAGGGGCGCGAACCCCGACGATCACTCCATGACCTCGCCCCAGGCCGCCCTCTCGGCCCTTCCGCCGTCGTTCCTGATCCTCCACGGCTGGCAGAACCGCAGGCCGACGGGCCACTGGCAGCACTGGCTGGCAGACGAACTGACGGCCCGCGGCCACGCCGTCACCTACCCTCAACTCCCCGACCCGGACAGCCCCGACCTCGAGGTGTGGCTGAAGCACCTCCACGACCACCTCGGACCGGAACCGGAGGAGGGACGGCCGGAACGGGTCGTCGTCTGCCACAGTCTGGCCGTCCTGCTGTGGCTGCACGCAGCCGCACGAGGAGGCATACGGGCCGACCGGGTCCTGCTCGTCGCACCCCCGTCCCTCGAGGTGATCGTGGCGCACGAGGAGGTCGCCGGCTTCGCCCCGCTCCAGGTCTCCGGCCCAGAGGTCCGGGCCGCCGCGGCGGTCACACGCCTCGTGGCAGGCGACGACGACCCCTACTGCCCGGGCGGCGCGGCCCGGCACTTCGGCCGCCTCCTGGACCTGGACACCGACGTCATCCCCGGCGGCGCGCACCTCGACCTCGACGCGGGCTACGGCCCCTGGCCCTCGGTCCTGACCTGGTGCCTCACCCCCGGCGAGCCCCTCACGGGCCGCACGGCAGGCTGACCGCCGCCGGCCAAGCGCCACCCGCCGTGCCTGGCCCGGAGAAACCAAGCGGGCGCCGACGTGCGACCGGGTCCAGCGCACCTCGATGGCCGGAGCGCGTCCATGCCGCCCCGCCCGAGAGCTCATGCTGTGGACGTTCCAGCACGGGAAGGTCAGCCAGGTCCGAGCATGATGCGGTCAAGGGTGTCGGCGAGGGTGCTCCCGACGTCGATGACGGTCTCGATGGCTCCGGCAGCGGATCGTCGCGGGACGATCACCCGCCGGTGGACTCGGCGACACCGGTCGGGCAGGAGACGCCCGAGAAGCCCGGCGCACGAGTGTTGCAGGGCGTATGGGACCGGCACGACCGGACGGCAGAACGCCGGCAGTGGTCGACTCAGTCAGCGGTTGTCGGGGCTCAGCAGCGTGGCGGCCGCGGCGATGAAGGCGACGGATGCTTCCTTGGCCGCATGCCGCCGGGCGTCCAGCTCGGCCCGGTCGATGGCCTTGCGCAGCGCGTACGTGGCATCTGCGGCCTGCTGGGCGGGACCGGCCAGCTCGGGGACCAGGATCTGAAGGCGGATGTGGGGAGCGGTGATTGCCGCCCGGGTGTCGTGGGACCTCGTCTGGGCCTCCAACTGGTGCTTGGTGCCTGCCTCGGTCAGGGCCAGACGCTCTCGATGGAACATCGCCGAGCGGTGCGCGTCCAGGGCGGCCGCGAAGTCGGTGACGGCGCCGAGCTGGTCCTGGCGGTGGCTGTCGACGCGCTCCTCGGCGCGTGCGGTGCGTGCCGAACGGTGCTGGAGGAGTCCGGCGGTCAGGGCTCCGGCGAGGGTACCGAGTACGGCAACGATCGAAGGCCATATGGACATCAGGTGTTGGGTCCTCTCGGGCAGTCGGTTTCGGTGGTGAGGCCGGCGGACAGCGAGGTACGCGGCAGCGCCTTCGGTGGCGGGGTTACGCCTGCGGCGCTCCGGACCTACCCTGGCGGTCCTTTTGCGGCGGGGGTCGGAGATCAGGAGTCCGGGGCCGTGATCACTTACTCAGAGCCGACCAGCACGAGAGGCAAGTACCGGCGCGCTCCCAAAACCCCCGTCCCAACCATCTTCTGGGTAGCGCGCTGCCGAAGGCTGCTCCGTACGGATCGCTGTGGGCGCCGCCGCACCGACGAGCAGGGGCGCATCCTGCTCCAGCGCCGACGCGACAACGACCTGTGGGCACTGCCGGGCGGCGGCATGGAGATGACCGACTCCCTCCCCGGCACGGCAGTGCGGGAGGTCAAGGAGGAGACGGGACTCGACGTGGAGATCACCGGGCTGGTCGGTACCTACACCGATCCCCGACACGTGATCGCCTGCACGGACGGGGAGGTGCGCCGAGAGTTCAACGTGTGCGTCACAGCCCGTGTGAGTGGTGGGCAACTCGAGATCTCGCACGAGTCCACCGAGCCGAGCTGAGGTTCATCGACCCGGACGATGTCGCTGATCTCCCCATGCACCACACTCAGCGACTTCCCATCCGGCACTTCCTGGAAGACCGGGAACGGCCCTACCTGGGCTGACGGCCGCTTTGGAGTCAGTCCTCCGCAGGCGCGTTCCCGGTCGGGCGGGAGCGTTCCCCGTTCGTTTCCGATGGGGCACTCAGCTTGACGCCCGTCCCGCCGAGCCCGCAGTAGCCCGACGGGTTCCGGTCCAGATACTGCTGGTGGTACGCCCGTGCCGGGTAGAACGGATGCTCGTCGGCCGGGAGAACCTCCGTGGTGATCCGGCCGTGTCCCGAGAGGGACAGGGCCTTCTGGTACGTGTCGCGGGACGCCTCCGCCGCGGCGGCCTGGCCGGGGGAGTGAGTGAACAGGACCGACCTGACGTGGGTGCCGACGTCGTTGCCCTGGCGGAAGCCCTGGGTGGGGTCGTGCGACTCCCAGAAGAGTTTCAGCAGGTCGTAGTAGGACACCTTCGCCGGGTCGAACACCACGCGTACGGTCTCCGCGTGCCCGGTCAGCCCGGTCCGTATCTCGTCGTCGACCGGGTTCGGGGTGAAGCCGCCCTGGAAGCCGGTCACGGTGGTCCAGACCCCCGCCGTCTGCCAGAACCTGCGCTCGGCGCCCCAGAAGCAGCCGAGGGCGAAGTCGCCGACCTCGAGCCCCTGGGGCCGGGGTCCTTGCAGCGGGGTCCCCAGAACGGCATGCCGCTCCGGTATCTCGTACGCGGGCGCGGGGCGACCCGGAGGCGCCTCGTCGGGGGTGGGCAGACGCAGATCCCGGCCTCTGGCGAACAGCATGGAGGTCCCCTTTTTGTTCCCGGTGCGCGTTCTCGGTCCCGTCATTGTCCCGGCGCCGGCCGCCGGGGCACACCCACGGACCGGCCGACCTTGCAACGGCGGACGATCACACAACACCCGCTGCCGGCCCCTCAGTTCTTCGGGACCGGCGTGGTGGGTGCGAGGGGTGCGAGGTCCTCAGGCATCCGCCGGCGGGGCCTTCGCCACACCGATCGGGCAGCTCACGCCCGTCCCGCCGATGCCGCAGTAACCTGCCGGGTTCTTGTCGAGGTACTGCTGGTGGTAGGCCTCGGCCGGGTAGAAGGGGCGGCCGTCCGCCGGGAGGATCTCCGTGGTGATCGTGCCGTAGCCCGAGCCGGTCAGGACCTTCTGGTAGGCGTCGCGGGACGACTTCGCCGCCGCGGCCTGGGCGGGGGAGTGGCTGTAGACGCCGGAGCGGTACTGGGTGCCGACGTCGTTGCCCTGGCGGAAGCCCTGGGTCGGGTTGTGTGACTCCCAGAAGAGCTTCAGCAGCGATTCGTACGAGACGATGGACGGGTCGAAGACGACGCGGACCGCTTCCGTGTGGCCGGTCAGGCCCGAGCAGGCCTCTTCGTACGTCGGGTTCTCGGTGTAGCCGCCCTGGTAGCCGACAAGGGTCGTCCACACGCCCGGCGTCTGCCAGAACTTGCGCTCCGCGCCCCAGAAGCAGCCCAGTGCGAAGTCCGCCGTCTCCAGGTGCTCGGGGTAGGGGCCGAGCAGGGGGTTGCCGAGGACGGTGTGGCGGTCGGGGACCGTGAAGGTCGGCTCCGGGCGGCCCTTGAGGGCCTGCTCGGGGGTGGGCAGCACGGGTGTACGGCCGAAGAGCATGGCTGGATCTCCTTCACGGTGACGGCACCGGGAACAACGTCCCGGTGCCGTCCGGAATTCCTCGGCGGCGCCGTGCATCGGCTCGGTGCACGCACAGCGGCGCTGTCGACACGCGCCGGCTCGGTGCACGCGCACCGGCTCGGTGCACGCGCACCGGTTCAGTGCGGCAGCGTCGCCGGACTGCCGCCGTTCGCCTCGTAGCCGGCGACCGCCAGGGCACGGTAGACCGCGTACGCCGCGGCCGGGTCGGGCTCGGTCGTCCAGGGGAGCGCCCCGACGTGGCCGTCGACCCGTACGAGCTGGTGCATCGCCTCGGCCCAGCGCTCGGAGTTCACCAGGAAGACGATGAGCAGGTGGCGTACGTGCGCGAGCATCGGGTCGTCGGAGCGGGCGGAGTGCACCGCGTACAGCGCCCCCTCCATGGCCTTGGTGACCACCGCGCTCTGCCAGAAGGAGTTCACGAGGTTCACTTCGGGCAGGTGCTCGTAGACGGCGAAGAGCGGGAGGGCGGCCAGCAGCGATCCCTGCGGGGCGCGGGCCGCGGCGGTGGTGGCGAAGTGGTCGGCCTCCTCGCGGGAGCCGTGCCACTTCTCGCACAGGTGGTGCAGCGCGGCCAGGTGGGCGCCCATGTGATTCGGCGCGCGGTCGATGACCTTGGCCCACAGCTGGTCGAACTGCTCATGGGTGTGGCCCAGTCCGCGGGCGACGGCCAGCTCCGTGATGTACGGGACGGGGTCGCCCGGGGCGAGGAGCGCGGCCTCGCCGCAGACCTTCCCGGCCTCCTCGAGGATGATCCGGAACTCGTCCGAGCCCGGGGTGGAGGTGCGCCACGCCTGCTGGACGAGGAACTCGGCGTGCACCTGCGCCGCGCCCGCGTCCTTCGGTGCCTCGGAGCGCCAGTTGCGCAGCCATGCGCCGCCGACGCCGGGCTGCTGGGCGAGTTCGAGGGAGGCGGCGCCGGCGAATGCCTGGACGCGCTGCCAGCGCTGCTCGCCCTCCTTGGGCGTGCCGGCGAGCAGCTGCGCGGCGGCCTTCCACTCCTGGGTGCGCTGGACGACTTCCAGTACGTCGACGAGGTCCTGGTCCGGTCCGGGTGTCCGGACGTCCAGCATTTCCTGGCGTACGAAGCCGTACGTTTCCGGGTCGGCGGCGTCCGGCGCACCGGGCTGGGCGAGCTGGACGCGGTTGCGGCGGCTTCGTATGAAGGGGCCGATGACCACGACCAGCATGCACAGTGCGATCAGGAACCAGAGAATCTCCATGCCCCCCATTGTCCCGGACGCATGCGGTGGGGGGCCACGACCGTCCTCGTCCGGGACTACGCTCTGGCCTCATGAGCGACCATGGCTTGCACAGCTTCGAGACCCGCGCCATCCATGCGGGCAACACGGCGGATCCGCAGACGGGCGCGGTCGTCCCGCCGATCTACCAGGTGTCCACCTACAAGCAGGACGGCGTGGGCGGTCTGCGCGGTGGTTACGAGTACAGCCGCAGCGCCAATCCCACGCGCACCGCGCTGGAGGAGAACCTTGCCGCCATCGAGGGCGGCCGGCGGGGCCTTGCCTTCGCGTCCGGGCTCGCGGCGGAGGACTGCCTGCTGCGTACGCTGCTGCGTCCCGGCGACCATGTGGTGATTCCGAACGACGCGTACGGCGGCACGTTCCGGCTCTTCGCCAAGGTGGTCGAGCGGTGGGGTGTGGACTTCTCCGTGGCGAACACCTCCGATCCGGCGGCGGTGCGTGGATCGGTCACCGACCGTACGAAGGTGATCTGGGTCGAGACGCCGTCGAACCCGCTGCTCGGCATCACCGACATCGCCGCGGTCGCGGACATCGCGCGCACGGCGGGCGCGAAGCTCGTCGTCGACAACACTTTTGCCAGCCCGTATCTGCAGCAGCCGATCTCGCTCGGCGCGGACGTCGTCGTGCACTCGCTGACGAAGTACATGGGCGGCCACTCGGACGTCGTGGGCGGCGGGTTGATCGCCGCGGACGCCGATCTGGGTGAGGAGCTGGCGTACCACCAGAACGCGATGGGCGCGGTCGCCGGGCCGTTCGACGCGTGGCTGGTGCTGCGGGGCATCAAGACGCTGCCGGTCCGCATGGACCGGCACAGCGAGAACGCGGCGCGGGTCGCGGAGATGCTGACGCGGCATCCGAAGGTCGTCGAGGTCCTGTACCCGGGGCTGCCGGAGCACCCCGGGCACGAGGTCGCGGCGAAGCAGATGCGGGCGTTCGGCGGCATGGTCTCGTTCCGTGTCCAGGGCGGCGAGCAGGCGGCGGTCGAGGTCTGCAACCGGGCGAAGCTCTTCACGCTGGGTGAGTCGCTGGGCGGGGTGGAGTCGCTGATCGAGCACCCGGGCCGGATGACGCACGCGTCGGTCGTGGGTTCCGCGCTGGAGGTGCCGGCGGATCTGGTCCGGCTGTCCGTGGGCATCGAGGCGGCCGACGATCTGCTGGCGGATCTGCAGCAGGCTCTGGGCTGACAACTGCCCCACGTCCCGTCGGGTGCCCGGCGCGAGCCGGGGACCCGACGGCGGGACGGACCCGATGCGTGGGACCGACGCGACGGTCACCAGCCTTCGAGCGGCGGTGTGGTGTTCGACGGGGGCACTGCCCAGGGCTCGGTCACCGTCGCCCACACCGTGCACGCGATCACGGCGGCGACCAGCAGCAGGAGCCACGCCCGGCGCGCGATCCGGTGGCGGCGCAGCAGCCGTGCACCGATCGCGGCCGCGCGGGGGCCGAGGTCGGCGGGGACGACCGGGTGCGGGCCGTCCATCAGCCGCCGGACCTCGTCCTCCTTGCGCTCGGGGCCGTTCACGACGCCGCCCGAAGCACGGCCGGGCGGTGGGTGCGCGGGGCGCTGCGCATGGTGGAGACGGCCCGGCTGCAGATGGCCCGCACCCGGTCCGCCGGTAGCCCGATGATCGCCGCCGTCTGCTCCTCGGCGACGCCTTCGTGGAGGCGCAGCACGAGGATCAGGCGTTCCTGAGGGGAGAGGCGGTCCAGGACCCCGCCGCGCACCCGGTGGTAGCGCCAGGCGCTGCGGGCGAAGCGGGCGGCCAGTTCCTCGCGGGTGCGGTTGTACGGGTCTTCGTCGCGCCGCCGGTCCCAGTCCGCGTACGTACGGGCCAGGACGCCGGTCAGCAGCCGCTGGGCGTGCGGGTTGTCGGTGGCGGGCTCGGCGGTGAGCAGCGTCGCGGCGTGCAGCAGCCGGCCTGCCGCGCCCGCCACGAAGGCCTCGAACTCATGGGCACGGCGGCGGTCCATGGCCGAATTCCGCTCGCTCACGTCCTCATATAGGGCCAGATGACGGCCGTGGGTCAAGAGGTCTGCGGCGTATCGCCCTCACCGGCCGCAAGGCCCGCGGCCCTGGCGGAGAGGGAGTTGTTGAAGCGGGTGAGCAGAGTGCAGAACGATTCGCGCTCGCTCTCCGTCCAGCCGTCCGTGACCTGTGCCATCAGTTCCCGGCGCGAGTCCCGGACCTCTTCGAGCCTGGCGAGGCCGCGCGGGGACAGCTGGAGCACGACGGCGCGGCCGTCCTCCGGGTGCGAGGTGCGTTTGACCAGGCCTGTGTCGACGAGCGGCGCGACCTGCCTGGTCACGGTCGAGGAGTCGATGCCCATTCCTGCGGCGAGCGCCTTGACGCCCATCGGGCCTTCGAGGTCGAGGCGGTTGAGCAGCAGGTACGCGGCGCGGTCCATCGAGTTGCGGACCTGGCCGACTCCACCGAGCCGGGTCTGTTCCGCACGGCGGGCGAAGAGGGCCACCTGGTGCTGGAGGACATCGAGGAGACCGGGGCCGCCGGGCGGTTCGGAGGTGGGGTTCCCCCGAGAGGCAGACGCAGTGGTCGTCATGTCCTGAGAAGTGGGCATGGCTGCGGGGGCTCTCTTGTGCGGTGGTCGGTTGGTGGGGGACACAGTACGCGGCCCCGGGGCCGTGCGTACCTGCGCTGCACAATCCGGTACGGCCCCTGTCCCGGCCGTGTGCGGGAGGGAGCGTCCTGGGGGCGTACCACGGGCCGGGGCCCGGGATGCGGACGGTACGGCTCCGGCGCGTCCGAACTGCCAGACTTGGCAGCATGAGTTTCCGTACGCCCGAGATCCTTCCTTCCGTGATCCTCGACGACATCCGGGGCGCGCAGAAGATGCTGTCCGGCGTCGCCAGAGTCACGCCGATGGAGGGCAGCAGGCACCTGTCGCAGCTGGTGGGGGCGCCGGTCCACCTCAAGTGCGAGAACCTGCAGCGCACCGGGTCGTTCAAGCTGAGGGGCGCGTACGTGCGGATCGCCGGCCTGCGGCCCGAGGAGCGGGCCGCAGGCGTCGTCGCCGCGTCCGCGGGCAACCACGCGCAGGGCGTGGCGCTGGCCTCGTCGCTGCTGGGTGTGCGGTCCACGGTCTTCATGCCGGTCGGCGCCCCGCTGCCGAAGGTGGCCGCGACCAGGGAGTACGGGGCCGATGTCCGGCTGCAGGGGCAGGTGGTGGACGAGACGCTGGCCGCTGCGGAGGACTACGCGCGCGAGACGGGCGCGGTCCTCATCCACCCCTTCGACCACCCCGACATCATCGCCGGGCAGGGCACGGTGGGCCTGGAGATCCTCGAGCAGTGCCCCCAGGTGCGGACGATCCTCGTCGGGATCGGCGGCGGCGGTCTGGCGGCGGGCATCGCGGTCGCGGTGAAGACGCTGCGTCCCGATGTGAAGGTGATCGGTGTGCAGGCCGAGGGCGCGGCCGCGTATCCGCCCTCGCTGGCCGCCGGGCGTCCGGTGTCGATCCTTCAGCCGTCGACGATGGCGGACGGCATCAAGGTGGGGCGTCCCGGTGACGTGCCCTTCAAAATCATTGGCGATCTGGTGGAGGAGGTCCGTACGGTCTCCGAGGACGCGCTCTCCAGTGCGCTGCTGCTCTGTCTCGAGCGGGCCAAGATGGTGGTCGAGCCGGCCGGGGCGAGCACGGTGGCGGCGCTGTTGAGCGATCCGAGGTCTTTCGAGGGCCCGGTTGTCGCCCTGTTGTCGGGCGGCAATGTGGACCCGCTGCTGATGCAGCGCATCCTGCGGCACGGCATGGCCGCAGCGGGGCGGTACCTGTCGCTGCGGCTGCGTCTGACGGACCGGCCGGGTGCGCTCGCCGGTCTACTGGGGCTGTTGTCAGTGGCGGATGCCAATGTTCTCGATGTGAGTCATGTACGGACCGATCCACGGCTCGGGCTCACGGAGGTGGAGGTGGAGCTGCACCTGGAGACCAAGGGGCCCGAGCACTGCGAGGAGGTCGCGGCGACGCTGCGCGCCGAGGGTTACACGGTGATGGGCTGAGTGCTCCTGCGGGGCGGTCGCGGTGGTTTCCGCGCGCTTTCGCTGTGCGGAGGACCGGCCCAGATGTCGCGACACCCTTTGTGACGGCTGACGCGACACATCTTGAGTGACGCGATATATCGCGTTACTGTGGGGGGCCCTGCCATGTTCCCGCCATGCGCGCGGGGGGCTGGACGAACTGCGCCTTCCGCACCGAACACCCATCCTCTTCAACTTGGGAGACCCCTATGCCAGGCGCCATCTACGCCGAAGGTCTGGTGAAGACCTTCGGCGATGTAAGGGCACTGGACGGCGTCGATCTCGACGTCCCCGAAGGTACGGTCCTGGGACTTCTCGGCCCCAACGGCGCCGGCAAGACCACCACCGTGCGCGTGCTGACCACCCTGCTCCAGCCCGACAGCGGCTCCGCCGTCGTCGCCGGCATCGACGTCCTCAAGCACCCCAACGAGGTGCGCAGGTCCATCGGCCTGTCCGGTCAGTTCGCCGCCGTCGACGAGTATCTGACCGGCCGGGAGAACCTCCAGATGGTCGGGCAGCTCTACCAGCTGAGCGCCCGCGACGCGAAGGCCCGGGCGCTGCAGCTCCTCGAGCGCTTCAATCTGGCCGAGGCCGCCGACCGCCCCGCCAAGACGTACTCCGGTGGTATGCGCCGCAGGCTCGACCTGGCGGCGGCCCTGGTCGTCTCGCCGCCCGTGATGTTCATGGACGAGCCCACGACCGGTCTCGACCCGCGCAACCGGCAGCAGCTGTGGGAGGTCATCCAGGAACTCGTCGGCGGCGGTACGACACTGCTGCTGACCACGCAGTATCTGGAGGAGGCCGACCACCTGGCCGACGACATATGCGTCGTCGACCACGGCAAGGTCATCGCCCGCGGCACCGCCGACCAGCTCAAGGCCCGCACCGGCGGCGAGCGCGTCGAGGTCGTCGTGCACGAGCCCGAGCAGATCACCGCCGCGCGCGAGGTGCTCGCCTCCTACGGCAAGGGCGAGGTCGCCGTCGCCGAGCACACCCGCAAGCTCACCGTCCCGGTCACCGGCGGCGCCAAGCTGCTCGCCGAGGTCATCCGCGACCTCGACACCCGTGGCGTGGAGATCGACGACATCGGCCTGCGCCGCCCCACTCTCGACGACGTCTTCATCTCGCTGACCGGCCACGTGGCGGAGGCGGCGGACGAGGGCAACGGCGAGGGTGACGGCGCCGACCGGGCGCCCAGGAAGGAGACGGTGAAGTGAGCACCCAGGTGGAAGCAGCCCCGATCGCGGCGCCCAGGCCGCGCGGCGGCATCGGACAGTCGGTGAACGACTCGCTCGTCGTCGCCAAGCGCAACCTGATCCGGATGACCCGGATCCCCGAGATGATCATCTTCGGCATGATCCAGCCGGTCATGTTCGTGGTGCTCTTCAGTTATGTCTTCGGCGGCTCCATGCAGATCGGGAACTCCACCGCCCCGGAGGTGTACCGCGAGTTCCTGATGGCCGGCATCTTCGCCCAGACCGTGACCTTCGCCACGGCGGGCGCCGGCGCGGGCATCGCCGACGACATGCACAAGGGCCTCATCGACCGGTTCCGCTCGCTGCCCATGGCACGCGGCGCGGTACTCACCGGCCGTACGCTCGCCGACCTCGTACAGACGGCGCTCACCGTCGTCGTGCTCGTCGTCGTCGCCCTGCTGGTGGGCTGGCGGATCCACGAGGGCATCCCCAAGGCACTGGGCGCCTTCGCCCTCCTGCTCCTGCTCGGCTATGCCTTCTCGTGGATCGGCGCGCTCATCGGCCTGTCCGTGCGTACGCCGGAAGCGGCCACCTCCGGCGGTCTGATCTGGCTCTTCCCGGTCACGTTCATCTCGAACGCGTTCGTGGACTCCAGCAACCTCACGCCCTGGCTCCGGCACATCGCCGAGTGGAACCCGTTCAGCGCGACCGTCCAGGCCTGCCGCGAGCTGTTCGGCAACCCGGGCGTCTCTGCGTCGGACGCCTGGCCGATGGAGCACCCCGTGCTGGCATCGGTCATCTGGTCGGTACTGATCATCGCCGCCTTCCGTACGCTCGCGGTCCGCAAGTACCGCTCCGCGACGGCCTGACCCACGGCGAAGGGGCCGGAGCCGTCCCTTAGGTTCTAGTGGTCGTCGCAACACCCCAGTTCAAGGGGTGCGATG
>NZ_BMWB01000032.1:42783-63194 GCF_014651015.1 Streptomyces xantholiticus | reverse complement strand
TGATATCTCGCATACAACGTCAACGACGCCCGTCACCAGCCGTCACCACCGACTACGGAACAGAGCCGAACGATCGGTGTAGCTTAGGTAGTTGAGGTTACTGGCGGGCTGCCGACAGGCGGCCGTCGAAGGTGATGTCGAGGGCATTCAGTGCGGTCTTCCAGCGCATGGTCCAGCGGGCCTGCCCCTTGCCTGTGGGATCGAGGGACATGATCGCCATGTAGACGCACTTCAGGGCGGCCTGCTCGTTGGGGAAGTGTCCGCGGGCCTTGACCGCCCGGCGGATCCGCGCGTTCACCGACTCGATCGCGTTCGTCGTGCAGACGATGCGGCGGATCTCGGTGTCGAACCGCAGGAACGGAGTGAACTCCTCCCAGGCGTTCTCCCACAGTTTCACGATCGCCGGATACTTCCTGCCCCAGGCATCGGCGAACTCAGCGAACCGCTCCAGGGCGGCTTCCTCGGTCGGGGCCGTGTAGACGGGCTGGAGAAGCTTGGCGATCTTGTCCCAGTCCTGACGGGCCGCATAGCGGAAAGAGTTCCGCAGCAGATGCACCACGCAGGTCTGCACGATGGTCCGCGGCCAGACCGTCTCCACTGCCTCGGGCAGGCCCTTGAGCCCGTCGCAGACCAGCATGAGCACGTCGCTGACACCGCGGTTCTTGATCTCGGTAAGGATCTGGAGCCAGTGCTTGGCGCCCTCGCCGCCGTCACCGGCCCACAGCCCGAAAATCTCCCGCCGGCCCTCGACTGTGACGGCCAGGGCCACATATATGGGCCGGTTGGCGACCGCGCCATCGCGGATCTTCACGTGGATTGCGTCGATGAAGACGACCGGATAGACCGGGTCGAGGGGTCGGCTCTGCCATTCGGCCATGCCCTCCAGCACCTTGTCGGTAATGGTGGAGATGGTCTGGCGGGAAACGTCGGCGCCATAGACCTCGGCCAGGTGAGCCTGGACCTCGCCGGTGGTCAGGCCCTTCGCGGCCAGCGAGATGACCATCTCGTCGACACCGGTCAGGCGCTTCTGCCGCTTCTTGACGATCTTCGGCTCGAAGGAGCCGTCGCGGTCGCGAGGCACGGTTATCTCCACCGGGCCGACGTCGGTCAGGACCGTCTTGTAGCGTGTGCCGTTGCGGGAGTTGCCACCGTCCTTGCCCACTGGATCGTGCTCGTCATAGCCGAGGTGATCGGTGATCTCACCTTCCAGGGCGGACTCCAGCAGCCGCTTCGTCAGCTGCTGGAGCAGCCCGCCCTCGCCGGTCAGCTGCAGGCCCTCGGCCTGGGCACGGCCCACCAGCTCGTCGATCAGCTGATCGTCAACGGACTTCGCCGGCGCAGCCTCTGGCGCCTCAACCGTCTTGGGCTCGGTCACGTTCTCAACGGTCATCAGTGCATCTTCCGTGCTCGGGAGTAACACGGAACGATTTACAGTCCCTCGCCCTGGGTGAGTCGGCCGGAATCCTCGCTCATCTGCTTGGCGAGCTTGCGGATCGCGGTGCGGAACTTGTATTGCCCGAGCGCCGTGAGGCCCAGATAGCTGGCCCGTCTACCCTGCCGAGGGAGGTAGAATGACACGGTCATGCCGTCGACGAACGGGTGAGGGCTGGCGCCGGGCACACGGACCTTGAGTCCGTGGCGAGCACAGGGTCCTGGAACCGGCCGCCGAACGGCAGGACGAGCGCCGAGCCGGTCGTGTCCGCCCACGTCTCGGTAGGGGTGGCAAGCTGCTGAGCGGGTAGGCCCAGGTGGTCTTGGCTGCGACGGCATCGCGCCGCGTCAGGGCACTTCGCGCCGTGACCGGCCGAGGCCCCCTGCGGGACCTCGGCCAGACAGCCGCTACCGGACCCGGCTGAGGGCCTTCAGAAGCTCAAGGCCGAACCGCCCACAGACCCGCAGCATGTCGGGACCGTGTTCCTTGGCTGCCTTCGTGATGACAGGCGCCACATGGCGGACAGCCACGGGAGTGACCACTGCTGCCGCCTGGTACACAAAGGCGGCCGGGGCAGAGGGCGCTGAGGGGGCGTAGGAGTTGGCTGGCGCCATGAAGGAGTAGTTGTTGCCTGACGCGATTCCTCTGGCGTCAGGGAGGAACGGGTTCGGCTGGGTCATGAGGTCCTCCTTATTGACAGTTCCTTGAAGCCGAGCGTGACCGGCCATCACTTCTATCTGCCTTCTTCGGCAGGAGCGCTCTTACGTCAGCGCATCAGGGCCCGGGCCGCATCCAGGAGCTTAGGACCGTAGTGGCGGGCTGCCATGACCACTGCGGTCTGTGCAACTGGACGAACGTCGTTGACCATCTGGCCGGTGACCGTCGGCGGGGGCGTCGGCGCGGGGGGCATCTGCCCGGTGTACTGGTAGCTCATCGTGTCCCTCCGGGTTCCGCAAGATAAAGCGGGCTGATTCGATACTCGCTCAGATGCCTCCCGCAGGAATATGGGGGGAAGCCTGCGCCATAGCGGCCTGGAAGCTGGATGCCCCCTGTTCAGGGAGCCGGCCGCCCCAGGCGGATTCCGTGAAGCCGCATGCCTTGCGGCACGGTTATCGCCGACTTCTCAGCATTGGTTCCCGTTGCAGGAGGCGCGCGGCCACAAATCCCGCACGGACGGTCCACCTTGATGGGCGCCAACTCTAGGGACTACACCATTGAGTTGACTGCCTGGCTCGCGCAACGCGGCAGCTGCCTGACGTACTCAGTTGACATAACCATCACTAGAACCGACGGCCGCGCGGGCGCGATACCCCGCCGGTCACCCCTCGCTGAATTCCTGGCGCTTGCCCGTTACGCAAGACGGAGGCCCCCGGAGATCGAAGGATCTCCTGGGGCCTCAATCCGATGGCTACGACGTACACGGTCCCGGGACATAACTGTAGTCATCGAGGAAAAGCAGATTGATGCCAAGGGCTTCCTCGTAACTCACTGACCATGTCGATTTGAACGGCTCACTGCCCTCCACATGAAAGATCATGACATCCCCTTGGGTAACGACATACCCAGAGAAGCCACCCTCTCGGTTCTCCGCAGCAACGCTCCCGTCACCGGAGAAGATGTATGTCCAGTGTCCGCCGGGTGCGTCATTCTGACCACCGCACCAGGAGCCCACAACGCTCTCGGGCACGGAAGGTTCCGGCTCCGGGGGCAATGGGTCCGGATCCGGAACCGGGGTCGTAGGCGCGGTGGTCACCGGATCCGGAACCGGCGGTTCGGGTTTGGTACAGGCCCCCACGACCAGAAGCGCCAGGCATGCCCCCAAGGCACAGAAGAAACGTGAGCCCGTCGCAGATATACGCATGTCTTGCCCCCCGAATCAATGAGGTGAATCGATGGCAGACCCTCCAAAGCGGTCATGTCGACTCACGAGCAAAGCGAACCCGCCGGCTGCCACGGACAGGCGAAGCGGGTTGATTCGAGAGTGACTCACGGCCTCCCACGTGAATATGGGGGGAACCCTGATACATGGCGACTGGGGGTGGGAATTCCCCCGGTTTCACTCCGGGCCCTGATCGATGTGACCCATGATGTCATCGAGGTAAGCGCGCACGATCAAGACGCGGATGTTCATTTGCAATTCCCGCTCCTCTTCCGGCGAGGGCAGCCCGTAAGCTTTCCTGATCGCTGCAATGTGCCTTTCGACTGTCCCTTCAGAAATTAGACGCCGCTCGGCGATTGCTCTGTTCGTGTACCCCCGTGCAATCAGATCCACAACTCTTCTTTGCGTGTCAGTCAACTTCCCGCCACGTGCTGCTAAGCCTTTCAGCTGTGCGTCGATGCAGATTCCGCCAGCATGCACCGTGCGAACGTAATCCAGCAACTGGTCGACGCCCTCCAGTTTGTCCTTGAGTAGGTAACCGACCCGGCCGCCCTGTTGGCCGATATTCATCATTTCCAGCGCGATGCGCAATTCGTCGTGTTTCGACATGGCGAGCAAAGCTATCCTGGGGTACCTCCGACGGATGCTCTTCGCCGCTGTTAGCCCAGCGAACGATCCCTCCCCAGCAACCGAAAAGTCCATGTCCAACAGGATCACATCGGGAGCTAAGCCCTGCTCAAGCCGTGACTTGGTCTCGCTGATCGACCTGGCCTGACTCACCTGAATCCCGTCGCGCTGCCGCAAGCGAGGCGCGAGGAGGTCGTGAAAAAGGGGAGCGTCGTCGGAAATCATAATATGCATGGGAGTTCCGCCTTCACGTGTGTGCCCACGCCGTCTGGGCTATCGATGGTAAATTTCCCCTCAAGTACGTTTACTAGGTGACGCGCCCGCTGACTGCCCACTCCCCGCGGTCCAGCTGAGTTAGCACCCCCGATGCCATCATCGATGACCTCTACTATGAGCCAATTGGGCTGATGCGTGACCTTGACTCGAATTGTTTTGGCCCGTGCGTGGGTTCTGGCGTTGCGTATTGCCTCGCTGATGACCCGGTAAGCGACGTGCTCGACCCGCTTTGGCCAGCGTGTCTCTGGGATCGTCAGATCTTTCGGGGAAAGCCGCAACTTGTCAAAGAGTGAAAGCACGCCAGCTCTCAAACCGTAATCGAGCGCCGGCGGATACAGCTCAAACGCAACCTCCTTGATTTGGTCCTGCAAGCGCTCGGACCTGTCTATGCCCTCTTGAATCAGGCCGACCGCGCTTGTCCCTCCCTGGCGTTGAATGTCACTTATCAGATCATGGAGAACGAACCGAATTCCGATAACCTCGTCTTGCCCGCCGTCGTGAAGCCCACTCTGGAGTTCTTTGCGGTGGTCGATCTCAAGGTCGATCAGCATGTTGCGACTCCTGCGCAGGCGCGCCTGAAGGGCTTCCTTCTCGAGAACGATTCTCGTCACAGCTGCTACCGACTTTAGCTGCCGAGCACCAGACAGCGAGGAATCATGAAAGAGGGCGCCAATTTTTCGACCCTTCCATTCTAAAAATGTCACGGTACGGCCAGGATCTGTAGGAAGTTCGACCGTATCGCCAGCCAAATTTGCATACCGCTGTTCGTCAGGTAGCCACGGGTGAATCTCGATCTTGGGGTCCCCGAGCCACTTGGCGAGGAGCTCTCGGTAACCCTCACTTGCCACCTCCTCGAAATCGGTAAGCTTTTCGAAAGCACTAGCCCGGCCCACCCATTCCCGAAGCGCGTCGACCTGGCTGGCAAGGGGGACAAGAAGTACAGCCGTGGCATATCCGAAGAGCAGCATGTGGTTCAGTCGGGCAGGTGCATGGGTCAGTGCGACAATCAGGAATCCGCTAACGATTACCGCGGCCAGGGTGGCGGAGAACCGGACCGGAATGGCGCTTCTGCGCATCGGTGGACTCTCTGATCGCCAACGGCGAATTAGTAGCACGAGAACGGCACCACAGAGGATCATCCCTGCTAGTGTCCCGACAGTAGCCCACAGTGAATATGTGCCCGCTTTGGGGTCTCCCCAGACCTGCGGCGGAGGCGATTCTTCGATGAAATATCGAGCGCTCTGGCTGACCAGAATAACACTGTAGAGGCTGAAGACAATTACGGTCGTGACAGGATCCCGAAACCGGCCCGAGGGAAAGCTTAAGGTGATCTGCGCCATGACCGCAGCGTTAAAAAAGAATAGACAAAAGCCGACAGCGTAGACGGCCTGGTGTTCGCTGAATTGCAGATCGCCGATATACCACGTCAAGCCGAATGCCACAAGCAGTGCGCCGATACGGCTGAGGCCCGGTCGCCGGAACAGCGTCACGAATCCGGCCACTAGCGCGAGCATGCCAGCACTTTGGATGGGGACCTGCATCCACCATGGCCATGGCGCTTTTCCGACCGAAAGCGACACGGCGTACAGCGCGAAGGCCACGCAGCCCACTGCCACCGCGGCGACGGCCGCTGCGCCAGCGGGACTGTGCGCAGCTGGGCGAGCAGCTGTCTCGTCTTGGCTTGCCGGGGGGCGATTGGGGTACGGCATCCCTCCATCCTCGGCATTCGAAGAGTCCGGCACCAGGTGGGTACCCCCTCGCCTTGTCCTCGACTATCAAGGACTCCCCCCTGTCAGGGTGGCTACGAGCCCACCTCGGCGCCCTGGCCTCCGCCCATCAAATCTCTGTGGCGCTGCCTCCGACGGCAGGACGCGGACCCGGCCGACCGTTCTGGCTCCCAGCGCGCCTTCACCGTGGTCTCTGCGTGGAGTCCGGCTCCCCATGTCCGGGTTCCAGGAATGCCAGGCGCGGGCCCGGTCCGGAGACCTGCGACGCCGCCACCCGGGCCGCCCTGGAGCACCTCGACGGCCAGGCTGCCAAGGTGGTCGCGGATGACCGCCAGCCAACACCCGCAAGGGCTACGTCAGGACCGGGCGAGCTGGATCAAGTCCTGCGCCCAGAGCGGGGTGCCGCCGCTCGCCCTCCCCTCCGATCCTGCCGGGCGGCTGGGCGGGTACAGACCCCGCCGTCGACTCTCACACAGCAGGCGATCCCGGGTGTAGGTCTCACTGGCCGCGTGCCCCGTGGAACGTCGACGCCTCGAGCAACCGGGGCGGACACGGCGTGGGCACAGCCCGCCGGAATCCGAGACGACTATGCCGAAGAAGCAGACCCGCGCCGCGAACTCGCCCGCCGGATCCAGGCTGCGACAGGCCTGCCATACATCCGGTGCCTCAAGATGTACGAGCACTCCGAGGCGACCGGGGCCGCTTCGCCAGCGAACTGCGGGCGGCGGGCCTGATCGAGGCCGCCGACCAACCCCTACCTCCACGACATCGCGCCCACACTCCGCCCCGACGTCATCGCCCACTTCCCCTTCGCATAAGGCGACGCGAGGTTTCCTCGGGCGGGCCGCCGGGGGTCACTCACGGTTCCGGTTCGTCCGCTGGCGTTTGTCTGGGAGCGTGGCCACCAGCGAGGCGCACCACAGCGAAGGCTGATGGGAGTGCGGTCGAGACGGAGGACGGTGCCTCGCTCCCCGGTGGTCAGGACGTTGTCGGTGCGGATGGCGACGCGTGTGAGGTGCTCAGCGGTTCGACATATTGCACGGCCCGGCTACAGCGGCCGGCTAGAGCGCCATGAGCAGAAGCTACCGGCCCGCGCTCGAACGCCTGACAGGTCGCCCCAGGTGCTCACTTTCGCCTCCGGCCGCTGTGCGGGCGGGTCGGCCAGGTAGGCGTTCATGCGTGGCCAGTCGCGCCGGTCGTCCGGCAGGCGTTCGTACCAAGCGACGCCTCGTATGTTGCACGTCTTGCAGAGCAGGCCGCGAACGCAACCGCCGCAGAAACCTGACCTGTTGCAGCAGGCCTGATCGTGATCTATCTGCCAGTAGGAGATGCCCTCCATTCCGCCGTCTCCTGGGTATTCACCGCAGATCGCGCACGAGTCGTCCTGGACGCGCAAGATGGCGTTCACCTTCTGGATCGTGATGCCGTGCCGGCGGGCCTGCCGGTACGCAGGGCCGCACTCGGCACAGTGCCCTTTGGCTCTGCCGGGCTCCTCGAAGTCGATCAGGTCATCACACGCCTCGCACCAGGCTTCTGGACCGAACTCGTCAACAACACGCTTACGCCCCACAGGTGGACACCGTAGCGCCGAGGTATGACACGGCCCCTCACCCTCGTCGTGCCGAGCAACTGCTGTCGACCACCATGACCCGTCAGCCTTCCGTGGCGAGTCCTTCGGCAAGCTGGACCGTCCCACGGTCGTCTTGCCGACACCTCCCTTGTTGTACCTGGGGCTTCTCATTGTCCAAAGCCCGTTCGCCGGACGTCGCTGACCTGCGATGGAGCAGTCCGGATATCCATGGACATCCAGGGAAGCCGGATTGCTGTCCTCAGGTCCGGATTTGCCGCTATTCATATGGCAGCAAGTTCGTGCCCCCGCTGTCGGTGGGCGCGGTGGGGACGACCGCGGCTGGGGATTCGCCCGTGCGCGGGATCGGAGGGCAGTGATGGTGGGGCGTCGGGAACAGCCGTTGGAGCCGGGCGGGGGGCCTGTCATGGAGTTCGCCGCAGCGCTGCGCCAGTTACGGCAGGACGCGGGCAATCCCTCGTACGAGGCGATGTCAAAGCGGGTCGGGTACGGCAGGGCGACTCTGAACGCTGCGGCCCTTGGCCGCAATCTGCCGTCGAAGGACGTGACGCTGGCGTTCGTGGAGGCCTGCAGAGTCAATCAGCAGGCCATGCGGGAGTGGGCGCGGCGCTGGGAGGCCACGAAGGCGCAGCTCGAGCAGGACTTGGAAAAGGAGGCGGCGCGGTCGGGGGCCGAGGAGCGCCCTGCGGCCGGAAGGCGCGCCCGTGCCGGCGAGCGCACGGACGCCGGCAGGGAAGGGACGCGGCACGAGACGCTGCCCCCGCTGGGCGCGAATGACCCCCGTCAGGCGGGCGGTTTCAGGCTGTTGAGTTTCCTCGGGGCGGGGGCGATGGGACGCGTCTACCTGGGGGAGAGCATGGGAGGCCGTCAGGTTGCGATCAAGGTGATCGACGGTGCGCGGGCCGGTGACCCGGAGTTCCGGGCCCGGTTCCGGCAGGAGATCGCCGCAGCTCGCCGGGTGCATGGGATGTTCACCGCAGCGGTGGTGGCGGCCGATCCGGACGCTGAGGACCCGTGGCTGGCCACCGAGTACGTTCCCGGGCCTTCGCTCCAGGAAGTGGTCAGCGAGCAGGGCCCGATGCAGGCGGACACGGTGATCCGGCTGGCCGCCGGGATCGCCGAGGCCCTGGCGGCCATTCACGGCGCCGACGTGGTGCACCGAGACCTGAAGCCGGGCAATGTGCTGCTGGCGACGGACGGGCCGAAGGTCATCGACTTCGGGATCGCCCGCACCCGGGACGCCACCACACTGACCCGTACGCAGATGCTGGTGGGCACTCCGGGCTACGTGGCGCCGGAACGACTCACCAAGGGCAAGGCCGGGCCGGCGTGCGACGTGTTCTCCCTCGGCGCGCTGCTGGCCTTCGCTTCGACGGGCCGCCTGCCGTTCGGTAACGAGCCAGCGGAGATCAGCTTCCGGATCGTGCACGGCGAACCGGACCTGGAAGCGGTGCCGGAAGAGCTGCGAGAACTGGTGGCGTGGTGTCTGGCCAAGAATCCAGACAAACGGCCAAGCCCCCGTCAGGTGATCGACTGGTGCTGCGAGCGTGCCGGACAGCCAGGGCCCGGCTGGCTGCCCGCCCCGCTGACCGACATGATCCGGCGGCGCGCCCGGGAGGCCGCCGAGATCCGTGTGCCCGACCGGGAGACGGACAGGGACCCGTCCCGGCCCCGGCGCCGGATCGCTCCGGTGGTGCTCGCCACGGCGGCGGTGACAGCGGTGGTCCTCCTCGCGGGAGCACTGGTGAATCTGAACCCTGGGAAACCGAACGCAACCCCGTCCATCACAAGCTCCCCCACCGGCGGTTCGACCGCCGACCAGACTGCTGGCCCCCCAGGGGGATCCACGCCCGGCCCGACCGGCAGGGTCACCAGCGGACCGGGCAACAGCGCCCCGGGCGGCACCACCCAGGGCCCGACCGGCGGTACGTCGAGCGTGCCCACGCAGGGCGCAACAAGCGGCGCCACGCCCGGTAAAACTGCTGGCGCCACACAGGGGCCCGGGGACGATGGACTGCCGTCCCCCAGCACCTCGGAGGGTTCCTCCAGGGGACCCACGGCGGGTGTGTCGACCGGCACGGGCGAGGACAACACTCGGCAGGAACCGATCCTGATGGGCAGGTCTGTCTACGTCCAGCCCCGCTCGGACACCGCCGACTGCACCAGGCCCATCACGTTCACCTTCTCGGCGAGCGCCCGGCGCACCGGGACCATCAACTACACCTGGTATCCCGACGAGTTCCTGACTGACCGCGGAGTCCGTCCGCGCACGGGCAGCATGACCTTCACCACCCCCAACACCCAGTACGAGACCTTCGAGGTCCAGCTTCAGGGCACCAAGTCCGGCGACGTGGTGCAGGGCCACATGAGCCTGGAGATCACCTCCCCCCAGCCCGACCGCGGGAGCAACGGCGACCAATTCCACCTGACCTGCTCCTGACGCCTCATCGAGGGCAGGCCCGCGTGCAGCCCATCCCCGGGCCTGCCCCCTAACAGCTCGCCACACCCCTTCGCCCCAGGCGCGCGGCGCACCACGCCGCGGCACGGCCCCGTCATGCCCAAAACCGGCCACCGGCCGCAGCGCACTGCAGCCGAACGCCCCGTCCACGCCCCGCCAGCCCAGACCCTCGCCCCTTGCTTCCACCAAGGAGAAATCCCTATGCGCACCCGAATCCGCGCCGCCACAGCCACCGCCGCAACGGCGAAACTCGCCGCGGTCTTGCTCCTCAGCCTGCTCGCTGCCCTCCTCGGCACGTCCGTGGTGCATCATCTGTCCGCCCCTCGGCCGGCCACGACGAGCGCGGCCCACCAGTCGCAGCCACACGCCCCTCGCCCAGCAGTGTCTGGTTCGGTCGTGCTGCGGCGCGGCGACACTCTCTGGTCACTGGCCCGGCGCCACGGAACCACCGTCGCGGCCCTGCAGAAGACCAACCGCCTCGGCCGCTCCACCCTCATCTACGCCGGACACCGCCTCCACCTCCCGGCCAAGAACACAGCGCGTCGTCCCGGGCATGGGGACATCACCCCCGGGAACACCCGCGACGCCCGCGGAGCTTCCGCCCGCGCCGCGGGCCCGGGCCGTGCTGCCGTGGCCTTCGCCCGGAACCGGCTCGGCATCCCCTACCTCTGGGGTGGCACCGGACGGGGCGGCTACGACTGCTCCGGCCTCGTCCAGGCCGCCTGGCGCTCCGCCGGCGTGACGCTGCCCCGTACCACCTACGCCCAGGTCCACGCCGGTACCCGCATCCGCCGCGCGGACCTGCGCCCGGGAGACCTGGTCTTCACGAACCGGCTCGGCCATGTCCAGCTCTACGCCGGCGGCGGCCGGATTCTCGAGGCCACCCGCCCCGTGGTGCGCTACGCGCCCCTGCCGGCCGCCGGAAACGTCACTGCCTACGTCCGCCCTGTGCGCCGCTGAGGAATGTGCCGCACATGCAGCCGACAACACCTCAACCTCTCCGTGAACCGTTCCGATGCCCCTGCACGGACGCAGCACGAAATTTTCCGGTTCGCCTGTCCACCGAGCGGGGCTGACCTGCACGCCAGAGGTCCGGACGCACAACAAGCCCCGTTTTCCCCGCACATCCCCGCCGGGGCTGCGAGGCGCGGAAGACACCGCGTCGACCGGTGCCGGCGGGCCTATCACCCACAAGGAGAACAATGAGCAAGCTCTGGGCGCGCCTGTGCGCCGTCGTCCTTCCCGCTCCAGCCCGATCCGGCCAGCCACACTCCCGGCGAAACGCACCGGCCGTGATGAGCCGCCGCACGATCCGCGGCCTGGCCGTCGCCCTGTTCCTGGCGATCCTGGCCACCCTCCTGCACAGCGCGCCAGCCCAGGCCGGGCCCATCCGGGTGCCCACCACCCCGCAGATCCGCTGCCACAACGGCTTCATGCCGGACGAGTCCGCCACCCTGCACCTGTCCGGCGGGCGGGGCACCACCTTCCCCACGAACAGCCGGGGCCTGCGCCCCGGCGACGTCGTCCGCATCGTCCCACGCCTGCATGAGGAGGTATCCACCAGCGGCTTCTGGTGGCAGCACGCCGACGGCTCCAACTGGGTCACACCCGCCGGCGCCGATCCCCGGCAGCCCGCAAGCGCCAGCTATCCCGCGCCCGGCCTGAACAAGTACAGCCTGGTGGCCGGCCTGACCGGCGCCCGGCCCTTCGAGGTCCTCAGCCGTCCCGGCTGCCGCGAGATCGGCATCTCCGGGAAACTGGACCTGCGGATCAACGACGACTGGGACTGGGACAACTTCGGCCACTGGAACGTCGACGTCCAGCTCTACCGCAATCCTTTGCAGGACGGCGGATTCGAGGGACAGCGGACCTCCACCGTCTCCCAGCCCTGGAACGTGGAAGGCCCCGACGCCAAGGTCATCTCCACCAACCACAGCGGGGCCAACTCCGGCAGCAAATCCGCGATCCTCAGCTCGCCCGGCACCCGCGTGTGGAACGGACTGTCCCAGCCCATCCACGTACGCCCCCACACCGACTACATGATCACCGGGTTCTTCAGCACCTCGAGCAACGTCAACACGGCGTTCTTCGGAGTCCGCCTGCCCGGCGTCCGGTCGCCCATCGAGCGCCATTTCGGCCCCGCACCCACCTCGTGCCCGCCGACCACACCCCTGTGCTACGAGCAGATCAGCGTCCGCTTCAATTCCGGCGACCACACCACCCTCACCGCCTTCGCCGGCTTCTGGGGAGTCGGAGCACCAGCACACATGGCCATCGACGACATCAAAGTCCTCTCCAGCTGAGACCGGCTCCGTCAGGCCGCAGTTACATCACCCCTCCGCACCACTCCCAGCCCCGGACGCTGCCGGCGCCCCACCCCGGCAGCGTCCGGCCCGAGTAAGACAAAACCCCGACTCATTGCTGGGGGTCTCCTTCAGGTGTCGGGACGCACGCGGCTGTCGAACGAACTGCGGGACGAGGCCTTGGCCTTGTCCCCGCAGGGCTGCAGAACGTCGCCGTAGCGGTCGGTGACCTGCACCGTCTCCGCGTCGGGCTCGCCCCAGGTATCGGGCCTGGTGAAGCGGAACTCCTGGCCGTGCTTCGGTGTTCGCCCGCCCTGGGGATAGGACAGGGCGTACTCCTTGAGCGAGGGTGCCGGCCCTCGCATGACACGGTCCGCACGCATCCGCCCCAGCACCTCGACGGGCAGTCCGTCGAGGAGGTAGGCCATGCGCGGAGCGTCGTAGCCGGCGTCGAAGACGACCAGGATGTCCGGGTCGCCGTCCTCCCACTGGCCGTGGCCGATCTCTCCAGCGCGGCGACGAACGAGTACGGCCAGCCGGGAATGAACTGGTCACTGGACCGTCCCGAGGGTCCGTATACGTGGCAGAACAGACGGTCCGGACTGGTCGGCGCGTCCGGACGCAGCCACGGCGAGACATCGACCGCCAGGACCAGGCGCCCGTCGGCGGCCTTGGGCTGCGGCAGCACGGCCAGCGCCTTCCGCAGCCTGTCCACGTCGATGCAGCCCTGGTTGAGCGCGTCGTACAACGCGCCGTGCCCACGCCGGTGCTCGGCCAGCAGCGTCAGGTCGACCGGCGAGGTCACCGGCCCGTTCTCGCAGAGCATCGCGTCCGTGACTTCGAACAACGCGTCACCGCGCCGGGTCAGGCATCCGTAGAAGTCCTCCCGAAAGTGGCACGTGAAGTCGAGTGCCTCGTGCCAGGCATCGTGGTGCAGCAGACTCACCCCTGCGGCCTTCGTATGAGTGCGGTCCTGTGACGGAACGCATGCTCATGCGGGGGCCGTCCGCCTGTCCGGCGAAAGCTCGTCTGAGTGATCAAGTTCGAGACACCGTTCGATGCTGCACCGCGTGACGAGAGCTCAGCTTCTGGAGGCCTCGTCGATGGCGGTCATTGGCCTCCCACCCGGATGCCACCCGTTGAGGAAGCCGGACTGCCTGCCGCCGTCAACGAGTTCTATCCGTGCACCGATGCTGTCCATTTGGTGATAGGCGAACGGCCGGCCATAGGGACAGCCGGAGAAGTCCACGGGCATGCCGCCTTCTTCCAGACGCTGGGAACCTTGTCGCACATCGCTGGTCCAGAAGCCGATGTGATCGAATCTGGCTCCCCTGGACGCGTCCCAGGGACTGCCTGGCGGCCCTTCAATGAGTTCGATGAAGGGCGGCCCGCCTGCGGTGAAGACGATGCGGTAGTCCCACTCACCGAGCCGGTCGGACACAGGGGCACTCCACTCAACCCCGGCCGCACGTTGAAAATCCTGCATGGCCTGCTCGATGTCCGGGACCACAAACACAGAAGGCAGTCATTCACCCATGATCGAGCACGCCACCCCAGACGCCCAGAGGTTAAAAGACAAGCTGAGTGTGTGTTTCCAATCCCTGGTGTCGGCGTGTTGGTGCGGGCGTTCGCGGGACGACATTGCACTGCTCAATCGACCTGATCGTCGCGTCGACGACCCCGTGCTCTGAGGTACGCGAGGACCGCAAGAACGCGGCGGTTGTGTTCCTTGCTCGTCGTGAGATCCAATTTCGTCATGACCGAGGCGACGTGGCTCTCGACGGTGCGTTCGGCCAGCCACAGGCGGCGGGCGATGCCGACGTTCGTGTGGCCTTCGGCCACCTGGGCCAGCACTTCCAGCTCGCGGGCGCTGAGCTTGGCGAGCGGGTCGCGGTGGGTGCTGATCATCCGTGATACCACGTACGGGTCGAGGGCGGAGCCGCCGGCGGCGACACGGACGATCGCCTCCAGGAAGTCGTCAACGTCCAGGACCCGGTCCTTGAGGAGGTAACCGAAGCCGCCCCGGGAGACCAGTTCCACGGCGTTGCGCGTCTCGATGTGCTGAGAGAGCAGCACGATGCCGAGTTCCGGCTGCGCCGCCCGGATCCGCCGTGCGGCACGCGCGCCGTCGTCCGTGAGGTCCGGCGGCATCCGGATGTCGATGACCGCCAGGTCCGGGCCGGTCGCGGCCACGGCCATCTCAAGCGCCGGCGCATCGCCGGCCCGCGCGACGACCTCGTGCCCGGCGTCCGCGAGCAGCCGCGCCAGCCCCTCCCGGAACAGCACCGAGTCCTCACCAATCACGACACGCACGGCAGCACCGCCTCCACAGTCGTACCTCCGCCGGGCGTACTGGTGACCTGCAACCGGCCGCCGAGCGCGGCAACGCGGTCTAATAGGCCCGACAGCCCCGATCCCTTCACCGGGTCCACGCCACCACGCCCGTCGTCCCGGACAGTGACGATCAGCCTCTCGTCCTCCTCGTCGACAACGATCCCGATGCTCGTGGCCTCGGCATGCTTGACCGCGTTGGTCACGGCTTCGCTGGCCACGAAATACGCCGTGGTGGCTACGTCGTCAGGAAGTGAGTGCCCGTTGAGCCGCCAGTCGAGCCGTACCGGGCCCCGTAGGGTGAGTGCCTCCAGGGCCGGACCGAGGCCGTCGTCGAGCGAGCTGGGCCGCAGCCCGTGGGCCAGTTCCCGCAGTTCGGCGACGGCCGTCCCCAGTTCGGCCACCGCCTGGTCCAGGACGCCGTCGACGTCGACGGCCCCCTCGCCCAGGTGCCGCTGCGCGAGCCGCAGCGCCATGCCGAGACTGACCAGCCGCGACTGGGCTCCGTCGTGCAGGTCCCGTTCCAGGCGCCGCCGCTCCCGGTAACCCGTCTTCAGCAGCCGGCTGCGGCTGGCTTCCACCTCGGTGAGCGCCTGGCGCAGTTCGAGCCGCAGCCGCACGGTCTCCACCAGCAGCACGCAGGCAGCTGCGACCTCGCGCGGGCAGGGCCCGTCGATCACCCCGATGGGCCGCCCGGCCAGCCGCACCTCGGTTCCGCGTCGGACAGGGACGCCGGCGGTGTCGTGGAATTCCGTACCGCCCGGCAGCAGGAACCCCACACGGACCCCCGGCTCGGCCAGCGCTTCCCGCAGCACTTCCTCCAGCTGCTCCGGCTGGCCCAGTCCTTCGTGGACCTGTCGCTCCAGCGTCGCCACGGCCGCCAGGGCCCGCTCCCGCACCGGGTAGAGGTGCCGGTCGACCCATCGCCGTACCCGGTTCTTCACCGGTACGAGAAGGGCGGCCACCAGTGCGGTCGCCGCGGCCGCCGTCACCGCACTGCCCTGTCCCAGCGCCAGACCGCCTGCAAAGGAAGCGGCACTGTAGATGGCGAGCAGCCCGGCGGTCACCAGACCCCACGTCACGACCGCGCTGGTGGCGCGGTCCACGTCGTACAGGTCGTGGCGCAGGATCGCCAGGGCGGTCAGCGCCGGCACGCCTGCGCAGAGTGAGAGAAGGCCCGGCACGATCAGGATGCCCACCGTGCCGAACAGCAGGTAGTCCGCCCAGCACAGCAGCAGCGTGCCGGGCAGCGCGAGGGCGCCGAGCGCGAACCACTTCAGCTGCGCCCGCTCGACTTCGTCTCCCGCGCGGTACCGGCGGCGCATCACCAGCACCGAACAGACGAGCAGTGCCATGAACGTCCCCAGGAGCGGGATCATGAAGATCCAGATCACCGCCGCGGGCAGCGTGGGCAGCGGATGCCCGTACTCCTCGAACGGCGGCTCGTACGGGCTCGGGTCCACGGCGGCCGTGGCCATGAAGGCGACCATGCACACCAGCACCCCGTACAGCACGAAGCGCGGGAAGCGGCCCGGTGGCAGCTGCCCGGTGGGAAAGAACAGCATCAGCAGCAGAACCGGCACGTACCAGAGCATCCACGCACCCATGGCGAGTTGGTGGACCGCCTCGGCGCCCGGCAACGGCCGCGACAGGTTCGCGTAGGAATAGGTGTCGAAGAGCACCAGCAGGGGCGGCGCGAGCCCGACGAGGCCGAGCAGTGGGCCGACCGGGTTGGCGGGACGTCTGTGCGAGACGAACAGGCTGAGCCAGCCCGAGAACGCGCCGGCGGCTAAGGGCGTCAACAGGGCGAACAGCTCATCGGCCGGGACCTCTGTGAGAGGGACGAGGGCACAGGCCGCCGCGATCGTCACGGCGGTGAGCAGCGCGACCGACAGGGATATGCGACGGGGCCAGGGCATGGACCAAGCGTAGGGGCGCATGGGGCCTTTCCGTATCCGTACTATCACGGAGGGTGGTGTCAAGCGACTGGGCGCGGGCGGGGCAGCTGACGCCGGGATGCGCCCTGCAGTGCTTCCAATCCCGGTGAGGGCCTCTAACGTCTGCTTCAGGCCGCAAGGCAGCGGTCGAAACGTGCCAACGTGTCCCGCCGGCCGGGCCAGCGTTCCTCTGCGGGAACGTGGCCCAGCCGACGTGTTTCAGAGGCTTGTGTGCCTGGGCTCCTGCTCCATGGCCGTCTCTCTTCCGTTTGAACGGCTCACGCGCGGCAGGAGCCCTGAAAGAGCGTCACTCCTGGCGCCGACCCAGAACCAGCCCCGCCACTGCCGAGCAGAGCCGGTGCTGGCAGGCACGAGACGAAACCGCACCCGCCGGGCCACCCTCCGCATCAGCCGACAACGCGACCTACCAGCCCGGGATGGCGCTCATGTCGCCCGTGACCACGGCGTACGCGATGACGAGCCACACGACGAACACCACCGCGCCGACGAGCCCGGACAGCAACCCCCCGCCCGAGAACTCCCCGTGGTGGGGGCCGGGCTGCCGGCCTCGCAGGGTTTCGTCCATCGCGTTCCGGTGCGTACGGCCGGCCTCGTTGCCCATTCGCATCCCGCTCATGGCGGACTGCTGCGCCTGCTGAGTCATCCGCTGCGCGTTCATGGCGTCCTGCTGCGACTGCTGCGCCATCTGCCAGGGTTCCATTGGTGTCACTTTCGAGAGGTCCGCTGATTCCCACTCGAGACTGCTGCACGACCGGGCAACACCGGCAGCGAGGAAAGCACGGCCATTCTCCCCGTGCTGACACGGATGTCCTCCCACACGCCGGTTGGGCACCCTGTGGCCAGGAGGCAGGAGCGGAGCAACGCGTTGGCTGGCTCTGTTCGTCAGGGCCAGCGCCTGTCTGCCGAAGCGACCGTGTCGCACCGATGCAGGCGGGGAGCGTCCAGACGCGCTCGGGCTACGCTCCGTCACCCTGAGCAACAAAGGCTGTTGGGCCTGTTGGGGCCAACGGGCCCAACGTCAGCTTCGGACGCCACCGTCGCGAGTCGTGCTGGCCCGTCCGGGCCCGGATCCGGACTCCCCGCTCACCCGGAAGGAACCGTCGTGAAGAACTTCCTGGCCTTTCTCGCGGCCTTGCTACTCGCCATCCTCGCCTTCACCGCCGTGCGAAACGGCACCCTCGCCCTGCCGTGGCAGGACTCGGGTGCCGGTTCGGGCTCCGTCGACGGCCGCGGCGGAAGCGGCGGCGGCTCGGGGTCGGCCTCCGGGTCCGGCACTACCGGATCGGGCAACGCCAGTTCGGGGAACAGCGGCAACAGCGGTTCCGGGAAGGGCGGTTATGCCGGCGGCGGCATCACCCCCAAGCCGGGCAAGAGCAGCAGCAGCCCCAAGCCCCCGGTCGGCCCTGCCCGGCTCGTTCCTGACGGACTGCCGTGCAGCAACGGGGCGAGCTGCGGCGTGTATGGCAGCGGGTTCGAGCCCGGCGAGCTGGTCGACCTGTACTACACCTGGCCCGACAGCCGCGGTGAGGCTAAGCAGGGTCCCAGGCGGGCGGATGACGGCGGCAGGATCGATTGGAGCGTCCTGCACGCCATCAAGAATGGCGGCACGGTCCATGTCCGGGCAGTCGGTCGGACCTCCGGGCTCACCGCCAGTACCAGCTACCACGACTCCGGCCCCTACTGACTTGCCACCGCCTGATCGGCGTCTTCCTACGAGAGGTCAAGCGCGTCGTCGACGGCCCGGGTCGTCAGGTAGACGGTGGTGGCCAGCAGCATCGCCAGCCGGCGGGAATCACCGTGACGGCGCAGCAGCGACGCCTTGCCGTCCACGCCGTACCGGGACAGCTCCGCCAGCCGCCGCGGCGGAATCGCCGACACGTCTTGCCGCCGGTTAGTACCTGTTTCTGATGCTGCCATGACAATCGAGGGAAAGTGCCCTCAGGCTGCTGTCGGTGTGTGATTGCTGGGACACTCGCCTGGTAATGGAAGGAACGCAGATCGCGCCGGTGCGTTGCTCTCTGAGCTGTCGGTTCTTCTTGGTCGGCAACACATATGCCGCCGCGGTCTCGTAGGAGGAACTCCGCCCCCGCAACTGTCATGAGGATGCGTCCGAGCAGGTCCGTTGTCAGAGCAGTGCGCTTCACTGTCCGCCATGAAGCTCACGCAGACGACCGTCAACGATTTGCTGGCTCAGCTCGGCTCGGCAGACGGCTACATGTACCTGCCCGGCGATCTGGACCTGCAAGCTCTGACCGACCTTCTCGCCAGCAGGTACGGAACCCCTCGCACCCTCGTCCTTGACGGCTTCGCCGATCCGACGGTCGATGATTCCAGCGGCGCGTCTCTCCTCGTCCCTTTTAAGGATCGGGCGGTGAAGATACGGGCGTGGGCGTACGGGAATCAGTGGGTCGGAACGGGTACGGCGCGAGACGACGAGGGCGTCGTGCGGCCGGTGCTGGTGGTCGCTCAGAGGCAGGTGCCCGAACCTTTGCCGGTCGCCCCGGACGAGTGCGAGGACGTCGACTGGGTGGATCGGCTCATACGGATCACCGGCTGGACGCAGCCCGCCCAGCGGCCGGACATGCACTGGGCGGAAGTGGAGTCGCGCCTGGGCACCGAGCTCCCGACCGACTACAAGCGCATGGTCGAAACATTCGGCGAGGGCGCCTTTGACGCATGGCTGAATCTGAACCAGGAGCCGTGGACGGGGCTCAGGGAGGACGGGCTGCTCATCTGGGCGGGCACGGAGCACAAGGACTTGTACTGCTGGCGGGTTGCCGGCAACGACCCCGACCGTTGGCCCGTCGTTGTCCGGTCCTACGATCTCGAGGTTGATCTCCCCTTCGACTACCAGGCCGCCCAGTTTGTGTGTCGCATCCTCGTCGACCCGCACCACCCATTCACGATGGCCCGCTATTTCGACACGCACTGGTTCATGAACTACGAGGAAAGCGACTGAGTACCTGTTCCTATCAGGCTCTTCTTTTCCGGGTGAGACGCCTGGTCATGAGGGTGATCGCCGCCCACGTGATCAAGGTTTCGGAGTGCTGGACGAGTCGTTCGTAGTCTCGCGCATGGCGGCGGGCGTGCATCATCCAGGCCCAGGTTCGTTCCACGACCCAGCGGCGGGGCAGCACGATGAATCCGGAGGCGTCCTTGGGACGGCTCACGGTTTTGATCGTGAGGCTGAGGTACTTCTTTGCCCAGGTCACGAGCTTTCCGGCGTAGGCGGAGTCGGCCCAGACGATGGTGATCTCGGGGTGCATCAGGCGGAGGCGGAAGAGGAGTTCCTTGGCGGCGTCGCGGTCGGTGAGCGAGGCCGGGGTGACCATGACCAGCAGGGGAAGGCCGCGGGTGTCGACCACGAGGTGTCGTTTACGGCCGTTGATCTTTTTGCCCGCGTCGTAGCCGCGTGAGTCCTTGCCGACGGTTTCGGCGGCCCTGACGCTCTGGGAGTCGATCACGGTCGCGACCGCCCGGGTTCCTTTGCCCATCTCGCGGCGGATCCGGCCTGAGAGGTGGTCGCGGATCTGTCCGATCACGCCGGCGGCGGCCCAGCGGGCCATGAAGCCCCAAACTGTGCGCCAGGGCGGGTAATCCGCAGGCAGGGCCCGCCATTTGCAGCCGGTGTCCACGACGTATCGGATCGCGTCGACGATCTCGCGGCGGGGGTGCTTCTCCGGCCGGCCCCCGGTTCGGGTCTCGCAGGCCGGCTCGGGCAACAGCGGTTCAATCAGGGCCCATTCGGCATGGGTGGTGTCGGAGGGATAGCGGCGCTGGCGCATGGCGGCGGCCCTTCCCTCCGTGCATTGGCGAGCGGTCCGCCCGGCCT
>NZ_BMWB01000032.1:0-42753 GCF_014651015.1 Streptomyces xantholiticus | reverse complement strand
GGCCGGGCGGACCGCTCGTGGTGGTCAGGACGAGACGACGAGGTCGAGGGTGGATTCGATGGAGTTGAGCTGGGCGATGATGTGCTTGACCCACTTGTCGCCCGGGTGGGCGGTGGCGTGCGGGGCAACGGTGCCGGTGAGGAACCGGCGGAACTCGGTCAGTTTCCCGGTGAGTACGGCCCGTTCGTATGCCTGGAGGGCGACCGGTTCGGCGCCGAGCAGGTAGCCGTCGGCCCTGGTCCAGATCAGTGGCGGCCAGCCGCTCTCCGCGATGATGTCGCGCAGGCAGGCCAGACCGGCTCTGACCTGGCTGGGAGACAGGTCAGAAGCGCGGGTCAGCTGGTGGAACAGCAGCCCGGCGGGCCGGGCCTCGAGCAGCACGAACCGCAGGGTGTCCGCATGCCGCTTGGCGGCGTCACCCCCGCGCCGTGAGGCGCGGGGCATGCCTACTCGCCCTTCAGCATGCGAGCCAGCTCGTCGTCCATGTCGACCTTGCCCGTGTCGACTGCGGTCTCGATCCAGTCCAGCGTCGCCCGTACCTTCGCGACGTTCTCGTGCACGATGGTGCGCTCGTCCTCGCCGAGCGTGCGATCGCGCAGGCCCGGAACCGCGCGGCCGGCCGCGGCCACGAACGAGTGGCAGGCGGTGACCAGGTCCAGGAACTCCACCGTCCGGTCGATATGGCGGACCGCCGGGGCGACCGGACTTGTGTCCTCGAACTGGTGGCGGGCTTGCCGGCCGCGCTCGGCCTGGGCATGGTTGACCTGGAAGCGGGCGGTGTCGTCGCTCATCGCCTTGAACGCGACGTCCGGCCTGCGCAGCAGGTTCGTGGCAGCCGAGGTTGCCACCTGCTCGTCGCGGGTGAATTCATCCACCACCCGGGCCTTGTCCACCTGGGTCACCTTGGCCGTCACCTCCGGCCGCTTCAGGAAATCGCTGGTCACCGCTGCGGCGACCTGGTCGTCCTGAGCCAGCGTGTGGATCGCGGTGATCTTCTCCTTCGAGGTCACCGGCGTCTCGACGCGGTTGCCGACCCGCCGGCGGGCATCATCCACCGTCCACCGGGCCTTGCCCTCGGGCAGCGAGAGGATCGAGGCGAACCGTTCCTCTTCGATCTCGATGTGGGCCAGGACGCGGTGAACGGTGTGTGAGACGCCTTTCCGGCGCCGGTCAACAGGCCAGCGCGAGGACGTCCACCTCGCCGCCTTGACCGTGCTGAACTTCAGGCCGATGTCCTCGGCCAGCCGCGTGAGCACTGCGGTCACCGACCACTCCGGGTCCACATCGTTGTGGCCGCCTGAGTCCCTCATCGGCTCGATCTCCAGGGCGCGGTCCCCGATCGTGAACTGCCCGCGCGTCTGCTGTTCCACCACGTCACGCAGCTCGGCCACGATCTGCTCGTAGCGGGACTGGCTTACTTTTCCGACGTTGTCGATCTCCTCGGGCATGGCGGCTCTCACCATCCAGGCGGGCCGGGGCACGGAGCTGACGTCCGTGACGTGAACACGACCCGCTCACCACCGAGAGTCAGACCATAAATCCACTGATCACAACGGACGACCGCAAATGACCGGTTGCTGAACGAAGTTGGGCTCAGGATGCGTTCGCGATGCGGTCACTGTGACCGTTCGCCGAACGTTTCCTTCCGGCGCCGCCAAGCCCTCACCTTGCACCGGCCCGAACAGAACAGGGCCGTCGACCTCCGGTCGACGCCAGCCACCCACCGGGCCCCGCACTCGGGACACTCGGCCTCACCGACCCCGCCCCGCACGGCGGCCAGGCGCTTGCGCAGCCGCCGGTCCGTACGCCACTGCCTGGCCCGACACGCCGAAGAACAGAACAAGGCGTCAGGCCGGGCACCCGGCCTCAGCCGTTCGCCACAAGCCCGACAGTCCCTCTCCCCGGCCCGCCCGGTGCCCTTGGACACCACGCCAGCGTAGGACCCAAGGCTACGCAGAACTGGGGATTAAAAACAGGCACTTACGGTGCCGCCGCGGCGGCCGGTCGCGCAGCAGCCTTCGGTACCGCCTTGGACGTCTCGCGTACGAACCGGTGGAACGCGCCGAGCAGGTCGACGAACGTCTCGGTCCGCTGGAACTTTCTCACGGCCGGGCTGACCGGCGAGGTGCGGCGGGTGGAGCGGCGGAGGCGGTGGGTCCGGAAGGGGGGTCCGAGTCGTCCATACGGCCCGCATTCGGGGTGGTGTGCGGCTGCGTGCTGATCACGGCGCTTAGCGTCGGCCGCGGCGATCTTCAGCCGCGGCGACCCCCGACGTCCATAACGGGGCATCAATCGCCGAGTTCATTCGGGACACCGGAACACACTTCGGTGTCGTGCACTGCAGGAGGTCTTGATGTCGGGTATCGCAGTATGGGGGCCGCCGGATCAGGCAAGTACCGGGCGAAGTCGCGGGGGTGGAAGTTCGTGGAGGGCGCTGCTGCGGGCCTGGGTGGCGGGAGTTGCGGTCTTGGCCGGCCTGGCCCTCCCGATTGCCGTGGCCACGCCCGCGGCCGCGCAGACCGGAACCTTCGCCTACGTCGTCAACAGCGACTCGAACGACGTGTCGGTGATCGACACGGCCACCAACACCGTCACCACCACCATCCCCGTCGGCGACGTTCCCGACGACGCGGCGATCACCCCGGACGGCACCCGCGTCTACGTTACCAACACCGGCTCGGACGACGTGTCGGTGATCGACACGGCCACCAACACCGTCATCACCACCATCCCCGTCGGCAGCAGCCCTCGAGGCTTGGTGGTTACCCCGGACGGTACCCGCGTCTACGTCGCCAACATCGGCTCGAACAATGTCTCGGTGATCGACACGGCCACCAACACCGTCACCGCCACCATCCCCGTCGGCAACCGCCCTGTTGGTGTGGCGGTTACCCCGGATGGCTCCCGCGTCTACGTCACCAACCGCCTCTCGAACGACGTGTCGGTGATCGACACCGCCACCAACACCGTCACCACCACCATCCCCGTCGGCATCGAGCCTGATGGCGTGGCAGTCACCCCGGACGGCACCCGCGTCTACATCACCACCGGCATCTTCTTGGGCAGCGTGACGGTGATCGACACCGCCACCAACACCGTCACCACCACCATCCCCGTCGGCAGCGGCCCCCTAGGTGTGGTGGTCACCCCGGACGGCACCCGCGTCTACGTCGCCAACAGCATCGATGACAACGTGTCGGTGATCGACACGGCCACCAACACCGTCACCACCACCATCCCCGTCGGCAGCGGCCCCAGGGACGTGGCGGTCACCCCGGACGGCACCCGCGTCTACGTCACCAACGCCGGTGATAACACCGTCTCGCTGATCGACACCGCCACCAACGCCGCCATCGGAGACCCCATCCCCGTCGGAGAGGGCCCCACTGGGGTGGCGATCGGGACCGTCACCGCGGAGCGGACCCCGACCAGGCTGACGCTGAGGCTGGAGAAGAAGAAGGGGAAGGACGCCCTGGACGCCCTGGGCGCCGGGGGCAGGGATGGCCTCACTCTGCAGGCCAGACTGACCGCCGAGGGCCAGCCCCTGGCAGGCAAGCCCATCGACTTCACCACCGAATCCCTCTCGCTGTGCACCGACACCACCGACACCAGAGGCAAGGCCACCTGCAAGGTCCCGCGCAAACAGGACAACGAGACCTGCTACACCGCCACCTTCGCCGGGGACGACACCTACGAGCCCTCCACCACCACCATCTGCAGGAAACACAGCAGGTCCGGCTGGCCCTCAGAACTGGAGCACCTGGAAGGCCTCAGCGTCATCCCCGGCCAGACACTGACGCCGGCCGCCAGGACATGAACGTGACCCTGCGCGGCCAAGCCCCGGCCATTCCACGCCGACACCCGCCGCCAGGCGACTGATCACCTCGACCACATGCCCGCCAGGGCATGTCATCTCCCTCGCGACTCGTGGCCCTGACCTCCACCAGAGGCAGGGCCACGACTGCGCCCCGGAGGCCCGAGCAACACGGCACGTCCTTCGTCGGTCGAGTTCATATCTCGGCGGTCATCTCAGCAGCAGCCCTTCGCGTCGGCATCGACGCAGGTGCTGTCACCCTCGACGGCCACTACGGCGGTGCGCAGGTCGTCGAGCGCGTGGCCGAGGCGTTCGTCCCGGTGTTCCCCAAGACCAGGCAGCCGCCTCACCCCTACGACGCGATGGCTCCGCAAGAGGGCCGAACCTGCTGCTGTGCGCTCACGCCCAGCCGGCTCAGCAGCCACCCCGACACGCCCCGCCCCCTGTCACCGTTCCCCTACGCGCCGGCCTGACACGATGCTGCCCATGCAGCCGCTGCCCGCTCCGTGCCCCGCCGACCTCATCCCGGACGCCACGGGCATCGACGCCTTCAACGCCGCGTACAAGGCCGCCAAGCGACAGCAGACCGTGTTCGTCGCCGTCGAACGCCAAGGGCACCACTGGACGGTCAAAGCCGACACGATCACCGCCCCGCAGCACACCGTCGACGACACCGTGTACCACGCCGTCCGTACCGCGGTCATCCGCCTGATCCGCTCCCGCCAGATCCTCCCCGACTCCTCCCCCGGACCGGTGTACATCGTGCTGTACGACATCGCCAACGAGCAGCGGGCCCGCGAACTGGCCGCCGCGCTGCACGCCGCCCTGTACGCAGACCTCGAACCACTGGCCCGCGCTGTCCCCGAAACCCTCACCTGACCACCTCGAGCGCCGGTGCCCTGCTACATCGCCGTACCCGGCACCCACACCAGCAGGGCCTTGCCGTCCTCGGGGCCGACTCGACGCGCATGCCCGCACCGGCCAGCGCCTGCCGACACCGCCGCATCTCCTGCTCTACTTCCGCCCGCCCGTCGACCCCGCAAGCCACCAGGAAGGGCGCCCCGCTCTCCCCGCCCTCGACCGCGAACCCACCGTCCGCACCGCCGAACTCCCTGCACCCGGTCTCCCGCAGCACCTTGCGGATCTCCTCGCACGGCCCTCGTCGCACGCCACACTCACTCAGGAGGCCGCGTCATCTGGATGCTGAAAGTCATTCAGTCAGGGTGAAGGAACGAAGGTCAGCATCCAACATGCGGATCAATTCACCAACCCGTCCACCGCCACCTGGTGCCGCTGGGAAGCGTTTGAGCACGTCAACGACGACCAGTGGCGCACGATGCACCGTTTGTTCAACGTGTTCGGCACCGATAGTCGGGTTGTCGCCAGCGAGTTCGGCTGCTCTGGCCGCGTGAGCGCCTGCTCCGAGAATGTGTTTGACCTGGGTGGCATTGGCCAGGGGATGCAAGTAGGCGGCGCCTGCCGCAGACATCGCTGCCCGAGCTGCCTCGCGCGCAGCCGCAGTGTCCGCGCTCTTGGCTGCCTTGAGTCGTCCGGCTGATCGGCTTCGAATATCTCGAGCACCACTTCCGCACATGCCGCAGCGAACGCGGTGACCTCACGAAGGTCTTGCTTGCTCAGAGCGATCTCGCCTGCTTCTCCTGCCATGATTCCATCCTCAACCATTGTGTTGGACCGCACGGCGGCAGGGGCTCCGGGCTGCTGCACGTGGTTAGGGCTTCTTCGACCAGTCGATGCGGGCGCCTTTCGCGTGAGACGCCTGAGGATCAGAAATACGCACTCAGGGCTGACGGGTCAGGCGGGAGTCAACCGCTCCATGGCCTCCATGGCGCAACGCCGCGCTGGAGCGGCGGCGGGTCAGCGGTCGCGATTCTGATCACGGATAGCGGCAGGACCTCTTCCCAACCCAGGAGCCTCATGGCCACGAGACCGGTCGCGCTCCTGCGCACCTCCAGGCCCGGAAGGTGAGTGCGGTGCCATTCCTGGGGTTCCGGCGGTTCCCCTTTCATCTGGCACTCCCTGCTCATCGATCAGCACTGGGGCGCGCCCCTGATGGGCGAGCGGAAACTAGTCCGAGGGCGCGAGTGCCTCCACGCTGTAGCCCCTCGAGGGCGTGAGACAGCACTCGAGCCATCCTGACCCTGAGGCCACGGCTGCGCCACGCGCCACACTGCCAACCCTGCGATGCCACTCCCCCGGTTGGCGCATCGTCACCCTGCGTCCCACCGATGAGCATCGACGCCGCGCCACTCAACCCATTTCGAGTCGTCAATGATCCGGCCTGGATCATCGAAGCCCGCAGCCTCGAGGAACACCACCAGGTCGTGATCGGAGTACGCGGTACCGAGGAGGACCTCGTCACGGTCGTGCAAGCGCACGGTCACCTGGCGGCCTCCCATCGGGGACGGCCGGTGCACGACGATCGGTGCGCTCATGCCCCCATCGTGCGCCGCGCTGTCGTTCACAGCACGCCGAGCGTCTACCTGGACGCAGAACGTGCACATACCGTCATATGCCCTTCGCGATTCGCCACACCCGTGACCGATCCGTCCCGATCAGCCGGCCGATCTCCGGGAAGACGAGACCCTGATCGTTCATCGTCTGCGCCGCTTGCTGCCTGATCTCCTTCGGCAGCCGGTGCAACTCCGGCCACTCGGCCAGCACCAGGCCGACCGCCTTCGCCCGCACCGTCGCATGCGGCACCGACTCCAGCAGGCGCAGCGCAACGCGCACCGCGGCGATCGTCTCGTCCGCCGCTGTCCGGGCCGCGTCGTCCACCTCGTCCGCCATGCCGGACCACGTCCCCGCCGGAGCGTAGGTCTGCCCACGACGCCCGGTGTCGGGCACCCCTCAACGCGTGGCGCCCACCTGACACCGCGTCACGACGAGCCCGACGGCTCCGACGACGCCCCACAACTGAATGAGCCCCGCAGGTGCTGGACACACCAACGGGGCTCTGACCGCCGGAGAGTGACCTCCATGGCTGAGCAGCAGCTTACCCGGGCACGCCGTATCGGCCGCCCTGTACGCGCCGCATGGCTCATCGTCCTTGTGCTGATGCTCGCCGCCGATGTCTGGTCCATCAGCGGCAAGCTCGCCGCCTGGGGCATGAACGAGAAGCTGGCCTGGGGCCTCTCGCTCATGTTCGACCTGGCTGGCCTGATCTGCACCGAGTACGCCCGCCGCGTCAGCGGCCGGGCTGCCGGTCGCGGGTCGTCCCGGGTGGATGTCCCCGTACGAGGTCAGAAGTTGGAGATCACATTCGTCAGGACCTTGCTGATGGTCTTGGGGTCGCGCGCGTTATAGGCGCGGGCATGGGTAGCTGCGGCGATGTCTTGGAGTGGGGTCTTGCCTTTCGTGGCCTTCTCGTCGGCGCTGCTGCTGTAGGCGATGGTGAAGACCCGGACAGCCGGTTCATCGGGGTCACCGATGCGGCCAAGCAGGGTCTCGAGCGGAGGAGGCGTGTCCGCAGGTTCGTTGCGACCGTCGGTCAGGACGACGACGGCGTTGATGGCGCTCGGGTCGTAGTCGCGGCGTAGCTCCCTAACGGCGTCGTCAATGACGTCGTAGAGCGCAGTCGCACCCTCGGGCTTGAGACTCTGGATGCTGGCCTCGAGGTCGTCTCGGTGGGTCTTTCCTGCGCTGGTCGTGGCGCCCATGGGTGAAAGCGCTTGGTGGACCTTACGGCTGTCGGAGAAGCTCCATAGACCGACCCTGTCCTGGTCGGTGAAGCCGTCGAGGAGCGGTCCGTGAGCGTCCTTGATGAGGTCGAGCTTGCTCGGTTCTTCGGGGAGCCGGTCCGGGTGGTTGCCGGTGCCCTGGTTCATGGAGCCGGAGGTGTCCATCAGGATCAGCACGTTGGCGGGCTTGCGTAACTCACGCCAGGCGACCAGCAGCTTGTCCAGGACATCGGGTGCGGGCGCCTCCAACTGTTCGGGGGTGGCGCTGGGCTGAGCTCCGTTTTGCTGGGTGATCTGCGCGGTGGCCTTGGCCGGGTCGATGCGGAAGCCCAGTGCGGTGAAGCGCTCCTGGGCGTGGCTGCCGGCCAGGTAGGCGCGAAAGTCATCGGCGACGGCCTCCTGCGCTGCCCGCAGGCCGTTCAGCGGGGTATAGGGGTGATCGCTGTAGAGGGTGCCGTCGTCGGGGTAGAAGGCGACGAGCTTGGTGTGCGGCGGCTTCTTCTTTTCGCAGCCGGGCTCAACCGAGTCACTGCCGCAGGGGTAGCCCTTGTTGTAGGCGATGACGGCGGTCTCCTCGACGGTGACGGCAGAGATGTAGGAGGTGCTCTGGTTACTGTCGTCGGCGCGGCGCAAGTTGGCCAGGAAGGTCAGGGTGGTGTCGCCGTAGTGGACCGTGGCGTTCTCGATGTCGCGGACGCGCTTGCGGTTTTGTGTGTCTTTCAGGTGCTTGGGAGCCATCTCGGCCGAGGTGCCGGTCTTGGTGAAGAACGCAGCGATGGTGGCGTTCAGTCCCGAGGTCGAGTATTCGGGGTTGGTCTTGCCGAGCTTGAAGGCACCCCACTCAGGGTGGCCGTGGTTCTTCCAGAAATCCCGCTGGCCCGCGAACGACGCGAGATCCTTCCACCCGATCCTCTTTGTGGGCCAGCCCAGCGCCCTGGCCATCGGCTCGGGCATGGCGATCGTCAGCGGGCTGGTGGCTATGGAGGTGCCGGCGGTCGCAGGAAGCCGGTCGAGCGCCTTGTCTTCAGCGCGCTGCCGGGCGATCGGCAACCAGATCCTTGAGGCCGGTGACCATACGTCGGGCTGCGGGCCGTCCGTCTTGTTCCATCCCCGGGCCAGCGTCTGCATGGCCGTGCCTGAATCGATGCTGTCCACCGCGATCTGCACACACTGGCCGTGGCTCGAGCGCTTTGCGTACCTGCGTGCCAGCTCCTTCAGGACGGCGGACTTGTCCGTCGAGGAGGCGATCCGCAGTGTCTCGGTGGCCCGGCCCGTGCAGGTGGGCAGCTTCGCATCCGGCCGCTCGGGGGCGGGAGTGCCATCGTCATCGCCGTCCAAACCCACGATGCCCGCCGCGGCAACCAGCACCATCAGGCCGACGGCGGCACACACCGTTCGCTTGCGCCGCCACCACCTCGGCTTTTGCTCCGGCTCCGGCGTCGGCTCCGGATGGCGAGCGGGCCCCGGATCCTCGGTGGTGTCGTTGTCCGAGGCGCCTCTATTGATCACCACGTGGGCGGACTGCGACGGCGTGTCGGCCGGTCCATCCTGCTGTGGTAACTCTTGGTCGGTGGAGTTGGGCGCGAACGGTTTCGGGAGATCCTGAAGCGAGGGCGGGTTGGTCGCCGCTGCCGCCTTCGGGCGCTCAGTCTTCGGATGGGACGTCTGCCGGCGGCGAGCGGTGCGGCAAGCTTCAAGGGTGCTCCACCGCTCCAGCCACGGCTCCAATTCCTGATCATGCCGCCCGGGCGGGTCTATCTCTACGCCGCCGTCGTAGGACAACAGCGTGCGCACCAGCCACAGCAGCCGGTCCAGTGAGATCGGGCCGCTCTGCCCGGCGAACATGAGACTCATCGATGCCTTCGACAACGCCGACGACTCGCCGAACAAGAACACCCCGCGGGTACGGATCCGGTCGTAGGAGGGGGCCCCGCGCCGCCGCTTCAGTTCGGTGAGGGCCTCACCGAGCTCCCGCAGCGCTGCCTGGTAATCAGCCACTCTGTCCCCCCACTCGCCCCGTGGACAGCAGAGTAGACGAACCGGGCCGGACAGCACTGGCCGAGTCGGAACACGATGGAACACGGCTGAACACGCCGATGACTGCACGGCGCCACACCCATCTTGATCGGACAACACCGGAGTTGTTCGCTCTATGCAGGTCAGCGTCGTGTTCGGTGCAACTGTGCTGGCATGACGCAAACGACGCCGCCGGCGAACCCCGGCCCGAGCGGCTCCGCCCCGGAGCCGCCGTTCCTGTCCCTGCACACCACCGTCGTCCTGCTCACCGCGCTTGTCATCGGGCTGGTGGCGGGCGGCCTGACCGCGCTCACCAGCGCGCCCATCGCGGCCGCCGTGCTCACCGGTCTGGCCGCGGCCGGCTCAGCCGTACCGGTACTGCGCTCGCTCATCGGCCCGCCCGAGCATTCCTCACAATGAGCATCGGGGGCCACCGCCCGTGCGCAGAGCCCGACGACCCGGGGCTGGAAAGCGTTCGCCCGCTGGGCGGCCGCGCACGGAGTCCGCGCCGCCGAGTTGCCCCCGGTTGGACGTGACGAGGGCAACCGGGCTCAGGCAGCTTGTTGCGGCACGCGGCCACAGTCACGCGAGGGGCCGCATCGTGACCGGACTGGTGTCCGTCGTCGCGGTCGTGATCCTGGCCGTCATGAGCGTGGCGGCGGCGCGGTCGTCGCCCATCGACGCCTCGTCCACGACCGGACGTCGATCTCGGAGAGTCTGCGGCCGGCTGGATCCGCTCCAGCCAGCCGTGACCGTCCGCGGAGGGATCGCGGACGCGTCATGCACCTGCTGGTCATGTCCCCATTACTTGCACCACCGCTGCGGGCACTGTGACGGCATGTGGGCACCGGTTCTTGGACTGCTCTGGCCCCTCCGCCGGGCGATGGGGCCAGGGCCTTCGCATGTTCAGTGGAAGGTGATGTAGCCGTTGCCGTCGGGGTCGTTTGCGCTCTTGGTGTAGGAGTGGACGTCGGCGCGGCTGCCGGAGGGCTTGTAGAGGTAGATGGTGTCGCGGTCGTTGTTCCAGATGAAGTTGCAGTTGTCGCGATAGACGACGTTGTAGGCGTCGGAGTCGGTGCCGTTGCCGCCGCGGAGCTTCACATAGTCGCCCCTGGCCTTGCTCGTAGAGCAGCTGCTCGTTCTCCTGCGCCCCGGGGCCGGCGAGCATGCGGCGAGCGGTCCGGACGGCCTCCTCGAAGCGGGCCTGGGAATGCCAGGCCACCTCATCCTCCAAGGCCTCCACGACGAGCAACAAGTGCCGTACGGCGGCGGCCTCTTCGTCGTCCTGGGGCGCTTCGGCCAGCCACGCCATATCCGCCCGGATGCGTCCAGCCGCACTCAGCAGCTTCTTCTCCGGTTTGGTGCTGGTCGCGGCGGTGGTCAAACCACAGCCCGAGCGCCGAGCGGTGGCGCGGTACAGGAAACAGGCCGCTGAGGAAGCCGTCCGTGAAGTGTTCGGCGCGCGCGATGGCGGTCACCACCGCATCGGTCAGCATCCGGGCCTGGTAGTCGCGGTAGGCACGCTGGTACGCCGTCTGGCCCGGCGTGAGGAGCAGGTTCGTGGCGGCCGTCACCGCCAGGGCAGTGATCGTGGCGATGACGATGGTCCACAGCGTGTTGGGCATGGCGGACATGATCCGCTGGCCGGAGTGTCCCGCGGGTGTGAACCGATAGGTTCGCCGGGCCGAGGCGCGCCGACGGGCGAAATCGTGCTCGTGCGCGGAAGCCGGGTTGAACGGCCAAGGTCTCCCTCCTCGCCGCCCTGGTGTCAGACGGGCGGGAGCAGCGCCCGCAGGCAGAGGCCGAAGGTGTTCGCCACACGCATGCGTACAGGCCTCAGTCGTCATCGTTTTCGGGACGGTGCAGGCGGCGTGCAAGATCGTCGGACCAGAGCTGGGCCCAGGTCCGCAGGGCGCCCATGGCGCTCTCGTCCAGGCCGTAGGCGGCGAACTCGGCGTCGTCGATCCAGTCGGCGCCGGCCAGGCGCGCTTGTAGGTCTTCGGGGCTGAACCGGCCGCGGGCGTGACGTCGGCCGAACTCTTCGAGGTCGGAGGAGTTCCAGCGGCGTGAAGCGGCGAAGACGTCGATCAGGTCGCGGGCTGCGCCGCGGTCTGCGAGGGCTCTGACCTTGGTGCCGATCACGTCCTCCTCACCGAGGACAGGGCCGTAGTCGCTGTGGGCAATGGGGCGCCAGAAGACTTCTTTGAGGACGTCGACTTCGCATACATCGCCGGTGAGTGGATCGGTGACCTCGAAGCGCGCCGACAGGGGCGCCACCTCGATCACCGACACCTGCCAGCCCTATTCCTCGAGGCCGGTGCGCAGCGACTGCGTGATCTCGTCCATCGGTGTGGCGGCTTCGGTGGCGAGGTCCAGGTCTTGGCTGACTCGTTCAACAAGCCGGTGGGCCTGGACGGCGTAGCCGCCGGTCAGGACGAGCGGGAAGGACGAGCCGAGGGCGAGCACGTCGGCGAGCAGCCGTGCGTGCAGCTCGGGCATCCTCACGCGGCGGCCCTGGCTTCCCGCAGCTGCGGGAAGGCGTCCTCCCAGACGTCCCTCACGGTGCGGCCGACGAGGGTGCGCAGCACTGGCCACAGGTCCACGAGCAGGTTGCCGTTGAGGAAGTGGCACAGGTCCTCGGTCATGCCCTCGGCGAGCACGGTCCGGTACAGGCCCATGCGCTGGCGTGGACGGTCCAGGTCGAAGACGCGCAGACCGGACCAGGCCACGTGGAGTGGAAGCTCGACCAGGCCGTGTTCAGGCCCCGTGAGCTCGCCCAGGTCGGCCGGCAACCGCTGGGCAAACTTCACTCGGTACAGCGCCGCATCGTCGCGGCCGGAGTCGGTGACGGACATGCAGCGATTATCCCCTGCGGCAAGGTGATCCCCGAACCGCTGATCCGTGATCGTAGCGATTCTGATGGTCGGGGTGGAGAGGCAAAGCTGCGGGTGAAGTGGGTCTTGTTGCGGTTGAGGTTCCCCCCTGTTGGCCGCCCGCCGACAGAATGGCCCGATAATTATCTTTTGCCATGTTTTGTCATATCTCTGTTGCACTGTGCGCATGCGAGATTCCCGCTTCTCCGAGGCCGGTCACGGTCTTGATGAGGATGACGACACCGATGAGATCGTGCGGTCTCTGCTGGACCGGGAGGAGCTGCGGCTTCTGGCTGCCGCTCCGGATCCCGCGCACGGAGACGACACATGGCTTGGTCTGGTGGCTGAGCCGGGCTTCGTACGACGCGCCTCCGTGATGGCGCGTGCCGCTCCGTTGCACCGCATCGATCACCGGCAGGCATGGCAGCAGTTCCCGGCGGATCTCTACGATCCGCGCACCCCTGGCGCTGACGGCATTGGAAGCCGTGGTGAGCAGGCAGGGAATGGAGGTGGAGGCCAACACGGAGGACGTGGTGGCGTTCTTGGCCTCACTGGCGCGGGCGGCGGCTCCGGACCGGGAGGAGGCGGAGCATCGGGCGGTCGCCCTGTTCGTGCTGCGTGAACTGCTCAACGACGCCCAGGGCGGGGAGGAGTTCGACGTCTCCTACAGCGACTAGCGGACCGGCCACCAGCGGGTGACAGTGTCGTTGCGGTTCCTGGAGGAGGGGTTCGGGCGGCACGGTCAGGCGGTTCTGAAGGCCACTGCTCCGGCGATCAACCTGCTGCTGGCGGGGCTGGAGTACGACGTGGAGGACGAGCAGGCCGCGAAGGACGCGATGTTGCGCCGCCAGGTGAGTACGGGGCGGTGGGGACGGGCGGAGGACAGCGCGGCTGACAGCCTGAAGTTGTCCTTGCTCTACGGCGAGCGTGTCCGCGCGGTGCTGGAGGAGACCGGGCGCGATGTGCGGGCGGTGGACTGGAAGCAGCAGATCCCGCAGCTGCTGAGCTCCGCCCGCTCCCCTCTCGGCGAGCGTCAGCAGGTGGAGCGCGAACTGATGGAGTGGACCCGCGAGGCTCGCAGCGAAGTGCAGGACGCCGACGTGCAGCTCACCTGTGCACGGGTTCTGCGGTTGCTGAAGCGGGCCCATCTGCGGCACACCCAGTTGCTGGCCAGCGTGATCGACGCCCGGCCGATGTTCTTGCGTTCCCAGGCCGAGCAGCGGCGGCGGAACAGCCGGGGCTTTCCCGCCTGGGCTTCCTCCCCTACGGCGCGGGCGTAGTCCTCTTCGGCTTCCCGGGGCCGGCGAACGGCGCTGCTCCCTGACGGGAACAGCGGAGCAGCACGGCCGACCCCTACCGGGGCCCGTGTGGGCGGAGCGGGCCGGAAGTCACCGCGGGGGCGAAGGCCGGCTCAGTGGTGCCCCTGCCGGGCAGCAGGGACAGCACGGCCGGGCCCCGGCTGGGGCCCGGGACCGGACAGAAGCGTGCCGCCCACCCGCACCGAAGAAGCCGTTCCCAGCTCGGCAGCCCTCGGCGTTCCTGCAGCTGAAGAGGGCCGCGGCAGGGCGCAGGCCCGGTGCTCGTTGTGGGGACGGCCCGCCCTGGTGAGTGCACCCCGCGCTACTGTCGCCCCTGGTATTGGGGGATTTGAAAGGGGGCGTCATGGAGTGGTGGCAGAGCACGCCGAAGTCAGTCCGGGTGGTCGTTCGGGTGTTCGTACCGTTGGGCGTAGCGCTGATGTCGTTGGGCTTGTACGGAGACTGCCACGGCTGGTGGGACAACCGCGGCTTCGCGACGAACCTTTTCTCCAGCCTCGCCGGCCTGCTGGTGGGCGTCCCGTTTGCGCTGCTGGCGCTCTCCAAGCTGGCCGAGGATCAGGCTGACGCCGCGGCCCGCCGGGCTTGTGCCTCCCACGCGCGCAAGACGGCAGCCTCGTTCGCCGCGACCCTCAGGACAGGCCTGGTCGAGAGTGATCCAGCAAGGATCGACGCCACCCTGGACGCGCTGAGGGCGGGAAGTCGGGCCGTCAAGAAGGATTTGGACCACAACGAGCACCTTCCCGAGGACGGCAGTGCGCTCGACACCCTGCGGCAGGATCTGCGTACGGATCTCAACGACTGGGCGACAGCCCGAGGACAGGCACTGACGAAAGCCCGCAATGACCTCCGCCCCTGGATCAGACAGATCCTGCAGAACTGGGCCCGCCTCGACAACGACATCCGGCCGCGGCTGGAAGAACTCGGCCTCCGCTGGCTGCCTCCCGCAGCCCACACCACCCTCAGCGAATCAGCGAAGACACTCGAGAAGCTCGAGTTCTCGACACAGCTCCGATTCCAATTCGCCGAAGCCGCGGTGCGGACCCCCTCCGCTCACGACGACGAAGCATGGACACTCCACCGCACCCTGGTAGCTGCAGACGCCGAAGCCGAACACCAACTGGCCAAAGCTCTCAAGACCATCATGAAGACGCTGCCCGACATCGAGCAGATCGGCCACACCCACTAACCACCATCCTGCTGATCGCCGTCCTGGGGCTGGGCAACGCCCTGTCCCTCGTCGGCACCCCGCTGGACACCGTCTTCGCCCAGCTGGGCGGCTGCGGGGCGATCGGCGCGGCCACCCTGACCGCAGCCGGCGGCGGCCGTCGCCTGGTGACGGTCCTCGTCGAAGCCGCCGTACGGTTCATGGCCGACCGGGCCGATGACCGCGGGTGGATGAGTTCCGGTTCGGGCACGTCGGCGCTCCGAGTGGGTGGCTCTTCAGACTCATTGGCCGTTGGCTTCGTCACCCTCTCCACAATTCTTTTCGGGAGCTTCGTTCTCTGAAATAACCTTCATGAGATAGGGAACAAATGTAACGCCAGTGACGAATGCGACAATCGTGAGGACAAGTGAATCACTTTCCACCATAGGAGCTGCAATCAACGCGAGGATTGAGTAACCGAGAATCATCCCATAGAAAGATTTCCTGCGAAGCAGGGAAAAGAGCACTGCACGAAACGACATACAAACCGCCCCCTTCTTACGACGCTCTGCGTCCGCCTTAGCCTTGGCACGAGCCGCCGCCTACGCTTTAGCTCTGCCCTCTGAGGCCTGCTTCCCACGGGCTGCTGCGTACGAATCATCGATCATGTAGTGGGCAGGGTCTTCACGATAGGCACCGTAGCGGCGCAGGGATTCGGCGTCCTTCTTCGGGGTCTCCTCCCAGGCCCATTTGCCGCTCTTCTTGGTGTAGCCGGCGGTCATGCCGCGATCTCTCGCCCAGGCTTCGTCGTTTTGTGAGTGGCCGCCGACGGGGCCGTCGGGGTCGGATTTGGTGAGTGGGTTGTTGTGGGCGTAGCTGTAGGCGTGCATCTGGGCGGGGTCGGTGTAGTCGATGATGGGGTCGACGGAGAGGAAGCGGCCGAGGGTGGGGTCGTATTCGCGGGCGCCGAGGTGGGTGAGGCCGGTGGGGTCGTTGGTGCCGCCGACGAAGCCGCGGGGGCCGAAGGCTTCTGACTGTTCGGTGCGCAGGCCTCCGAAGGGGAGTTGCTTGCGGCGGGTGATCGCCAAGGTTCCGACGGTGATGGCGGTCATCGCGGTGCCCTGGTGGTCGGAGAGCAGGTAGGAGATGGTGCTGCCGGTGCGGACACGTTGCCGACGGCCTGCTTGAAGCCGGGACAGTCAACGATTCGCTCGTGGTCGCAGACCGCGGCGTGGCGGAGGCTGTCGCGGAGCCGGTTGAGCTGGCCGATCTGCTCGTCCAGGTCGCGGGCCTTGGCAGCCATGCGGACGCGCAGGTCCGCGTCGGACGGCCGCGCCACGAGGAACCGGCCAATCTCAGCAACCGAAAAACCGGCGCTGCGCGCGCATGTGATCAGCCCCAGGCGTTCCAGCACGTCCGGATGGTAGGTGCGGCGAAGGCCGTTGCGGCCCGCGGGGGCAATCAGGCCCTTCTTCTCATAGAACCGCAGGGCTGAGGGCGTCAGTCCGGAGCGCCGTGCGACCTCGGCAATATCCAACAACGCTTCATCCATCGACGTCCCCTTGACTTGAATCGCAGTTTAAGTTGCAGCCTAGTCGCCATGAAGATCCATCACTTGAACTGCGGATCGGTCCGGACGATCGAAGCCACCTACGACGGCCCACAACCCATGCCTGCTGTGAATCACTGCCTGCTGGTCGAGACCGACGCCGACGGCTTGGTCCTGGTCGAGACCGGACTGGGCCTCGGCAACGTCCGGGATCCGGGCGGCACGCTCGGCGCCGAGTGGCTCGAGATGGCACAACCCGCGCTCGACGAGGAGGAGACGGCCATCCGGCAGGTCGTCAGGCTCGGCTATGCACCATCCGACGTGCGCCATATCATCGTGACTCACCTCGATGTAGACCACAGCGGCGGCCTTCCCGACTTCCCCGGCGCCCAGGTCCACGTGATGGCCGCCGAACTTGCCGTGGCGCGCGCCGAGGCGTCCAGCTTCCGCTACCGCCCGGCCCACTGGGCACACGAACCCAAATGGGTCACCTACGATCACGAGCTTGGCGAGCAGTGGTTCGGCTTCACCGCGTTGGAGCCGAAGGGACTGTCACCGGAGATCAAACTCATCCCCCTCGGGGGTCACACAGTCGGCCACACCGGGGTTGCCGTGCTGAACGGCGATCGGTGGCTCCTCCACTGCGGCGACGCCTACTACTACCACCGGGAAGTCGGCGAATTGAAGGAACCCCATCCGCTGCTGGACATCGTCCAGACGCACTCACAGGCGCACCGGGACCTGCGGCTCGGAACTCAGGCCAGACTGCGCGAGCTGGTCCGTGACCACGATGACCAGGTCGAGATCTTCTCCGCGCACGACCCATGGGAGCTGGCCCGCTACCGCACCTGAGATTTTCCCTGGTGATGTCACGCCGCGGCCTGGACGCCCCCGTGAAGCCGTCGAACCCACCAGGCTGGTATGAAGACGAGCCGGGCCGTCTCCGGATCCGGGCCGACGGTGGGGCTGCTCCTTGACGGGAACGGCAGGGGCGGCTGGGTCCGGGCCCCTGCCGGGGCCCGGGGAGAGCGGAGGCGGGAGGCGTACGGACGTGACCATTAGCCAGTGCCTGAACTCCCGACCAGGGTCACAGCTCCATAGCGATTCCCCACACCAGCGCGCCAGCGCTCACGAAGGGTGCCAGCAGCATCACGAAGAAGGCGGAGCTGGAGAGCTGGGCCGGGTCCCGTTGCCCGGCCTCCCGCCACTGCCCGTTGCTCCAGGCCACGGCCACGAAGAGGACGATCATCAACCAGTAGGGGCCACCATGCCGGAACAGCTGTACCGCGCCAGCCGCGAGGCAGAGGAACGAGACCCCAGCAATGTAGACCGGCTTGATACCGTAGAGCGTCAACTGTCCAACCCCTTTTTGTCGTTCATTGGTGCGGGATGCGCTGAAATAGCTAAACCACTCATGGTCCGCCATAACCGCCCGACTCGTCCTCAGGATCCTCCATCGCGTACAGGGAAGGCCCCAGGCGCTGCGCCAGTGTGTCTCCGAAGATCCGCGTCCGGGTCACGCTGCCCTCGTCGGCCACCGTCAGCGCCGCGTAGAAGGCCATGTCCATCCAGTCGCCGGGATGGTGGTGGAAGAGCTCCACGGCGTCGTGCGGATACTCCGTGCGCAGCCAGGCGAACACCTCTTCGTACTTCCAGGCGCCGGGACCGCTGATCACCGCTGTGAGCCGGCCGGGCTCCCACTGCCGCACCCTGATGTGCACACTGCCCATCACGTCGAGGCTTCCCTGCCATGGGTCATCGTCGCGGATCAGCTCTGGGAAACTACCTTCGCCGGTCACCCAGACTCCCCTCTTTCCTACGTGACGACATTCCGCTCCACCATCTCAGGCGGCCGCCGCCGGAGGCGAGCTTCAGGAGCCGCCACATGCGGCGAGAGGCACACCGGACCGAGCCGTCGCCGCAGGCCACGGCAGCGAACGGGGCTCCCCGAAGAACCCTCAAACGGCGAGCAGCGCCCTTCTTGGTGCGAGAAGCAGGTCAGAAGACACCCCACCAGGGGGTTCACTGGCATCGCAGCACGGAGAAGGGCCGCCCCGGCAAAACGGGATGGACATTTCCGCGCGCTCGAACCGATCCGAACCACATGGAGACACACCTGGCCGGCCTCCCCCGCCAGGATCTCGTCGCGCCTGCCGGACAGGCCGGCCGCGAACGCCTCCCGTACGGCCGTGTGGTCACTCCCGCTGACGGACACCGTGACGGTCCACTCGCCCTGTACGCGGAAGACGCGCGCGGACTCCTCCCACTCGACCGGCTGGAACGCCGCCCCCTTGGCGTCGATCGCGGCCAGAGCCTCCCGGCGCATCTCGCCCACCACGCGCTCGTACGCCTCTTTGCCGGCGATCCGGCGCGTCTCCGCGACCGCTGCCCGCCGCCAGCTCTCCACGGACGCGTACCGGTGGGCCACGTCGGCCGGGAGCTCCGCCGACGCGATCTCAGCGAGCAGCGGCGCAACTTCCTGACTCACACGGGCCTCCGCCACCCGCTCCCAGGACAGCTCGGCCCCGGCGTAGTGCGCCGCCCAGCCCACAGGGCGGACAGTCTCCGGCAGATGCGTAATGCTGCCGGACTCGGCGATACGGGCCGACAGGGTCAGGACGCTGACCAACTGGCTGACGATGTCGAAGGTGTGCGCGCTCATCACGGGTGCCCTTTCTCGGGGTGCGTTTCCGGCGCGGCGGGGGTGCCACTCCCCCACCGCCGGGGGCCGGAGCAGCCTCCGGGCTGCTCCGGCCGGTACCGCTTGGGTCAGGCGTTGGCGGTGGACCGGGTGACGGACTGGCGGCGTACGCAGCGCAGCGTGAGGGCGTTCGGGTCGTCCGAGTACGGGTCGGTCAGCCGGTACCGGACGTCATCGCTGCCCAAGTAGTCGGCGCGGGCGCAGTAGAAGCAGTCACAGGGCTTAGCGAGGTACAGGCCGTGCCGGTCGGTGATGCTGCCGTGGTAGATGACGAGGTCGCCGGGCTCGTGAGGTCGAGGGTGCGGAGCAGGGTGTCGGACATGCTGCGTTCCTCTCAGAAGGGTTGCGTGTTTCGGTTGCGGCGGGGGTGCCACTCCCCCGCCGCAAGGGGGGCCGGAGCAGCCTTCGGGCTGCTCCGGCGGTGGGGCTTAGAGCTCCTCTTCGAGGCTGGTCAGCAGCGCCAGGAGCTTGTCCTTGGAGAGCGGCACCGTCTCGCCCTCGGCGTCCGCGCCGCCGGTCAGCAGGACGGGCCCGTGGTAGTCCTGGTAGGTGAAGCCGAAGCGGAACGCCAGCACCGTCGCGAGCTTGTTGACCGGCTGGTTGTAGAGCCCATCGTCGACCGGGCGGACCGCTCTTCGTGGTCCTCAGAGAGTGCGCAGGACGGCGACACCTTGCGGAGGATGGCCGCGTCGTCGCCCGGGATCGGCTCGTACGCCACGTTGTGGAGCATCAGCCACATCCGCCGTTCTCGCGGCGCAGGCGCTTGACGGTGGCCTCGCCGTCCAGCAGCGCGGCGACAACGTCCCCGTGGTCGGCGGAGTCCTGGCGTCGAACGGTGACGATGTCACCGTCGCAGATGGCGGCCTCGATCATGCTGTCACCGACGACTTGAAACCGACGGGCTCGCAGATTCCCGGAGCACTCTCGCGACGAACCCAAGGGGAATTGCGCCTGAACACCCCACCTTGCCCGTCGGGTTTGGCTGCCCGGCACAGGTGAGCGGCTGGCACATACTTCAGGTGTGCAGGCGCAGGTGTGCCGTTCCAGTGGTGCGGTCGGCGGGGTCGACGAGGAGCGTGTAGTCACCGGTGGTAGGCAGAACGGTGCCGTCGATACCGCCCTTTCCATTGGTCACGCACCCGCTGGCGAGGACCTCATCACCGGGGCCAAGCAGTTTGAGCACGTCGCACTGGTCGGGCAGCGTCGACACAGGTACGTCGACGAAGACTCTCTGTCCGGCGCTGCCCGAAAAGCGGAAGCGGCTTGCGGCACCGGCCTGAACGATGCTCGCAACGAGTTTGGGGCCGTCTACGTTGGTGGTTCCGACTTGGTCGACGACCTCAATCAGGCGCAGTTGTGAGACGCCGGTGGTGCGGTCTGCGGGGTCGACGAGAATCGTGTACGGGCCCGACTCCGGCAGGGTGACGGCGTCGATCCAGCCGTTGCCGTGGGCCACGCAGCCATGAGCGATGACGTCGTTTGCAGGATCGAGCAGTCTGAATACGTTGCACATGTCGGGCAGAGTGGATTCGGGCACGTCCACGAAGACTTTCTGCCCGGCGGTACCAGTGAACGAGAGGCGACTCTCCCCGCCAGCCCTGCCGACGCCCGCGCTCACGGACGGATCTCCTTTGGAGATCGCGCCCACTTGATCGACAGTCGTGATCACTCGCACGACTGCCTGACCGGTGGCACCGTCGGCGGGTGCCAGAACCAACCGGTACCGGCCGGTCGCGGTCAGGGCGGTCGCATCGACGAAGCCCTTTCCGTCCACGATGCAGCCGCCGGCCAACTTTGTTCCGGACGGATTCATCAGATGGAGAGCGTCACATTGGTCGGGCAGGTCCGACGACAGCACGTCCATGAAGACCCTCTGGCCCGACATCCCGTCGAAGGCCAGTTCGGCCTTACCGTCGGGCTGCTGGACGGACAGCTTGGTTGCCGTGCCTGCGGCGAGTTGCTTCTGCGTTGCGGCCGCCGCAGCGGCGAACGCAATCTCGCCGGTGAGTCCGACGTCGAGAATGCACGCTTCCAGAGATCGCGCCGCGGTGACATGTGCCTTGCGGCAAGTCGCCTCGGCGGCGGCCCGATTGGGAAGATCTGCCGCCACGACGGTCTCATGCGGGAACGTACGGTCGGTGAACGTGTCGGTGGTCTGGCCAGGCTTGTAATCGAACAGTGACTGACTCTGCGTAACCCGCCAACCGTCCGCGTATGTGGAATGCAGGGCCTCGGGCGCCGGTGTCGCACCGAGCACGCGGCCGCCACGCACCACCACGTCGTTGTCTGGCCGACCGTCGTCATTGCCGAACAGCCCCTCCACTGCTCCCTTGTGGGCATCCGCGAGGTAGATCGAGACGGTGAGCGACGACGTCCCCACCGCCTCCACCAGCAGCACCGACCGGTCCGGCCAACGAATCTCGACGGTATCGGGACCGCGCTGCTCGATCTCTCCACCGTGCGGCAGTGTACGTACGCCGCTCGATGCCACGACGGCCTTGCCGTCCACACGAAGTACAGCACCGGAACTCTCCAGGTACACCCCGACCCGGTCGCCTCCCACGTCGGCGGCCACCGCCGAAAAGAGCGACACCGTGCTCAAGCCCGGTAGCGGGCTCAATCTGCCCTGAATCTCCAGGTGGCGGACATCCGGCCCTCGGGTGGACAAGCGGGTCAGCACGAACTCTCCCACCGATTGGAAGTCGTAGAAGAGACCGTCGAACGTTGTCAGATGCGGGTCGCCCGTGCCGATCGCGCATCCTGCGCCGCATCCCCCCTGGGACGGCGGAGGGTCTGGCTTGTCCAGGCAGTCGGTGCCCTCGGGCGGGAGGGTGGTACCGGAACCGTATTTGGTGCGTGGAAGGAGACCCCGTTGAGTGGCCCGGTACTCGTTTTCCTTACGGGTCGCTTTGACTTCAGCGACAGTGATGCCGGTATCGACTTCGTTTCCGGCACTCATGTAGCGGCAGGTGTCGCGCCGGTTGGTGCCCTTGTCGTAATCCGCGAGGTGGCTCATTTCGTGGTAGAGCGTGGCGCAGGTATCGCGGAGTACGTCGGAGTCTTCACCAGGGAGTGGTGTGGTGTCGTTGGGGTTCCACTTGGTCGTCCCGCCGGTGCCTTGCCCGTTGGCAGCGCGTTCAGAATTCCACCAATCGGGGTTGGAGACGGTGCCGGCTGACTCCTCAAACTTGAACTTGTGCGCGGATCGGTCGAGTTGGTCGACAAGATCACGCTTGCCCGCGGCGGTGAACTTGGCGATGCATCCGTCGTAGACGCCATGCAGGCTGTCTCCGACAGCGACCACTGCCGCTGCAGGCGTCGCGACCGAGACCGCCAGCGTGAAAGCCAGTGCGGCGGCGACCGGGACCACCACCCTCCGCCGAAGCCGGTGCCACACGGTCGTCAACGTCATCCTCCCGTCACGGTGAACGCGACCGAGGCCGCTTCACCCGAGGCAACGCAGGGATTACCGGCCGGCGGTGCAGCGGGCAGCAGGGGATGGACGTACCGGGCCGACAGTTCATACTTCCCCGGTACGTCGACCGCCCAGAACGCGAGCGCAGCCTCATCGAAGTTGTCCAGGCTCGAGGTCCTCAACGCCCGGCGGTCCTCCAACGACGTACCCCCCTCGCTCGTCCACGGTACGGACAACGAGGCGCCAGGACGCAATGGAACGAGGTTGGCGGACAGGAAGTCCGCGAATCCGTTGATGTAGCTGCCGTTCGTCACCGCCGGCGCCACGGGCACGCCGTCACGGAGGAACGACACAATCGTCACGGTGCCTTCCGAGACTCGGCCGACTGTGCAGTCCGTTCTTCCTGTATTGGTGAGGCCGATGGAAAGAGCGATCTGTTCCTCCCGGGTGTATTCCGCCTTGGAAGATGTGAGTGTCATCCGGACATCACTCTGAACGGAATGCTCGTCGGCACGCGATTCTGGTTCCGACAAGAAGGTGCACCCAGCAGTCAGCACCAGCCCCGTCAGAAGAACGCCTACGACCTGGAAGCGCATTTCGTCATCCTATGCAGCGTGATCAGGCAGCGTCTGTACGTCAAACAGGTAAACCCGACGCGTCGACCGCCATGCCCGCCAAGGACAGGGGTGGCCCCACGGGACAACCGTTTCGGTGAGGTGCCGTCCGGCACCCCGCCGCCCGGGGAAGCGGATGCCGCACTCTGCCGCTGGGGCGTCAGGACGTCAACCAAGCCCGGCTCCGGCTGCGGCCGGGCCGATCCTTCACAGCTACGTCGCCACGCGTGATCAGGGAGAAGCGGGGCGTCCCGGAATCCGTCACAAGCAAGCAAATTACGGAAAGACCTTCTGAAATCTGCGAGGAATTGTCAGATCTCCACACGATCGTGAAGCGTCTACCCGCAGCTTCGACCTGCATGAACAGCCGCAACTCCCGGACGGAGCATCGGAACGAACCCGTCGGCGCTCCAGTTTGAGCGCGAACAGCTGGCCCTCGCCGACGAGGTGGCGCGGCGGTCATGTCGCCGACGCGGAGTTCCCGACCACGACCGCCGGATACACAGCGGCAATCGCCTTCCTGAACGCCCACGGCGCGCCTACGCAGCCGCCCGCGCCGCGCTCTCGGGACGGGCATCGGTCGTGCCCAAAGACGACACCGTCAGCGGCATACGCGCCCTCCACAATGCGGCCCGATCCGCCGTCAAGGCCCGCACCGCCGCCCTCAACCAGATCACGCAGATCCTCATCACCGCCCCGGACGACATCCGCGTCAAATACACCGCCCTGCGCGGCAAAGCCCGCACCGACACCCTGGCCCGACTGCGTCCCAGCGGTGACGGACCGCGCGTCGCTGTGCTGACCGCGTTGAAGAGCCTCGCCCGTCGGGTCCAGGCCCTGACCGCTGAACACGAGACGCTCACCGCCGCCCTGGACGCCGCAGCCACCGATCACAACCCCGGCCTGCGCGCCGCTTATGGTGTCGGGCCCGACACCGCGACCCAGCTCCTGGTCACCGCCGGCCAAAACCCCGACCGCCTGCGCACCGAAGCATCCTTCGCAGCCCTGTGCGGCATGGCGCCGGTTCCAGCCTCCAGTGGCAGAACCCACCGCCACCGCCTCTCCCGCGGCGGCGACCGCGGCGCCAACGCTGCCCTCTACCGAATCGCCCTCGTGCGCATGGCAAGCGACTCCCGCACCCGCGAATACGTCGCCCGCCAGACCACCGCGGACGGACGAAGAAAGAGATCATCCGCCTGCTCAAGCGCGCGATCGCCCGGGAGATCTTCCGCTACCTCACCACACCCGTCACGGTCCCCGACATCGCCGACCTCCGGCCTGCACGCCGGGCCAAGAACATCACCCTCACCACCGTCGCCGAGCACTTCGGCGTCTGGCCGGCGGTGATCTCCTGAATCGAACGCGGCACACGCCGCGACGACGACCTCGCGGGCGCCTACCGGGACTGGCTCACCGCCGCCTGACCGCTCGCGTGGGACCGTGCTCAGTCCGTCCAGGTCAGAACGGCCAGCCCACGTCGGCTGGCGATCAGATAGAAGCTCTGCAACAGCCCAAAATGCTCGACGAGGTACTCGCGTGGGTGTCCGTTGAACCCTCGGAATCCGCATGCTTCGGCAGCCGCCGAGTGGTCCGCAGGCAGGCAGCTGAGTACTTCGCCGACGTCCAAAGCGGCCAGTTCTCGGGCCACTTCGGTCACAGCTGCAGGAGCGAGAAGGGCTGGAGGGGAGTCGAAGCCGTCACAGACCCCGGGATGGTCAAGAAACTCGACGTCGCCGCCGGGATCCCCCGAAATACTCCGCTTAAGGACCTGTATGCACGGATCCACTATGCGCATGCGCTGACAGAACCAGATCAAGCCCCAGATCGCCCAGTCCAGATCCACGGTGTCCTCCGCGGGCGGGTCCCACTCGGGGTCGCCGTCCGGTGGCACTGCCGCAGCTGCACGACACTGAGCCAGATACTGCGTGGACACCCGCGCGAGTTGCTGTGTCAGTGCCATGCGTTGAAGTATCGCGGACCGCCGCCGCCTGAAGCCGCGAGCCCCTCCGCTGACCGGGGACGTTCAGGCACACCACACCGCTTGACTGCCAATAGGAGCACCAACCCCCATCTGTACCCGTACATGAGCGCGGTTTGCCGTACGGCCGTCCGAAGGCGCGCCTACTCGCCGTCGGTGAGGCCGCGGTCGAAACCCCCGGAGTACGGGATCGAGTTCGACGGCCGCCACACAGAGAGCACAGCCGGACACCCGGGTGTTCCGCAGCGTCCAGCGCCTTGTCCAGGGTCAGCAGCGGCGTCCGTCTTGTCGCCGGGGTATGGTGCCGCCGCGGCGGCCGGGTCGCGGCCGGTCGGCCTCGCGCCCCCAGGAGGAGTGGTGTCAGAACGGGTGACCGTCCATACGGACGCCGATGACGCCCGCCTGTCCGAGGCGCGAGGCCTCGATCTCGTCGTGGGCGTAGTCCCATCCCTGGGCGTGGCGTACTTCCGTGTAGGTGTGAGAGTGCCCGCGGTCGCAGTGGTATCCGGTCTCGGTGAAGTGCAGGGCTGCTCCGCACTCACGGGTGGTAGGCCCGTCCTCGTCGTGGGCCTCAAGGAGCCAGCCGCAGCGGTCGTCTTCACCGCCGGATGCTTCAGCCATGTCGTCTCTCCCGCGCCAAGGCCGTCGGGCTGGAGGCCCGGCGGTGGGTGGGTGTGAATCCGGTTGGTGATCGGCTGCCACCACCGACCAAAGAGAAAACAATACCACGTATACATCACAGAGAGTCAACGGCCTCCCGGGCGGGGCACTGCCCGGGCGCTGATCGAGACCCGCCTGTCGTGCCTGATCAGCGGCGAATCCGGCTACAGACAGCCAGAGCAACCCATCTGACCCGCGGTTTTGGTGGAATCGAAACGCGGCAAGGTGTGGTCACGGTTCCATGGCGTGGCTGGTCGACCCGGCGAGAGGGGCTCAGCCGCCTCCGCCGCCTCCGCTGGTGTTGTCTGGCCCGTGGTCGTGCTGTCGGCCCGGCTCCGGGCTTGGCCCCCATTTGCTGTAAGAGATGAGCCCCGCGCCGGAAATCAAGACGATGACAGTAGCGATCAGCGATACCCATGCCCCCACGCCCATGCATACGAATGTACCCGTCCCCGTTTACGCCAACGCGAAAAGCCCCGGCCTGCCAGGGACGGTTGGCAGAACTGGGCGGCAGGGGTCTCAGCCCCGGGCGCGGCCGAGCAGCGTGCCGGGCCCCGGGTGGCCTTCTTCGCGAGCGCGGGAGACCAAACCGGGCTTCTGAGGGTTGCACAGGCAAGGACTACGCCCGCGCCGGCGGGCGGGGACGACTCGCGCCGACCGGGGCCGTCCTGCCTGAACCCAGTACTACCCCCGCACGGGCGGGGACGACGCGGTGCCCCGGTCGCCCTTGGGGCCGTTCGGGGGACTACCCCCGCGCAGGCGGGGACGACCCGCTGGTGGCCCACCCAGGGCGCTGGGAAGCGTCACAGAATAACCATACGTGGCGACCCGTTGGGTTATGGGAGGCAACCCACATAGGTCAATGGGGCCGCCAGTGCGCGACTGATGGTCGCTTCAGTGAGGTTCTGCGGCTACCGCCGATCAAGGACCGTCAGGACCAGCGTTGCCGTCCCCGGTGGAGACACCGCCGGCGACATTCCCACCCGTGGCGACGGATCGCTCACCTGTGGCTTGGACGGTTCCGCCCGGCCCAGTCGACTGGGGCGGCTGGGGCACCCTCCTCGTTCGCCGGCGGCTGGTTTCTCGAGCTGTGGTGTTGTGGTCGCCGGTAGAGACATTGCCGGTGATGCTCCCGGCGACACCGACCGCTCGAGCCCCGCTGACCGTGACCGACCCTGCCGCTGACTGCGGGGCCGGCCGCTTGAGGGCATAGATCGACACCCCCAGACCTGCCAGACCGGCCATTGCCCCTAGCACGCTTGCGACTTGATCGGCGGTATCGAGGTCTCGCGCCACGACCAGCCCGAGAAGCCCTCCCGCCAGCAAAGCCGCGACGACGGCTCCAACCCGGGCCAGCACTCTCCGCTGTTGTGTCATGTCAGCCATCATCGGCTACCACGCGCGCCACCGTCTCTTACCGAAGCGAAGTGGGCTCGACTATTCCACTCCTCCGCAGCGTCAGGGCCGCTGCGCGTGCGCGCCGAACCCAAGTCCGGCCCACGAATGCCACAGAACTCATCATTTCCAAGACCCATCCCTCTTGACAACACTGGGGTACGGGGAATTGAGTTCAGTGGATTTGGTCTGAAACGGGGCGCCCTTGTCGTCGACAATGAGTGTTCCCTGCTTACCCTTATGCGCCCAATCGAGAGCCAACTTCCAGGTGATAAGACAATCGCATTGGGTGAAATCGTCATCGACAGCGGCGTTAGCCTCGATGGCGAAGATTTCCGGATCAGTGGCCGAAACCTTGTACCCGAAGGGCTTCTGGATCACAGATAGCCTGCCGTCCTTGCGGGTCACGACCTCGAAGTCCGGGCTGTCGCTGCCCAGCATGACTCGATAATTGCGCTCAGGGAGATCGCCACCACAACCGAGGGCGAGCGCGACGTCGGTGCCAGCCGGCGGGAGCGGCGCCTTACGCTGCTCGACCACGCGCAGATTGTGCAGCACGACGTCATGACTGTTCATTCCCTGGACGACTAATCTAAGTCGCGTGATGCTGTCATCGATACCGCCGTGCTGGTGAGCCCACTCGGCCGTCGGCTTCCCCGGAGGTACGGGAATGTCTTCCGGTTTCTTGCCAGGGAACGTCCAGCCGTCGCAATCGTCCTCGGACGGCGTGTACTCCACCGTGGCGGCGAGAGGCGGCATGTCGGAATCGTCGTCGCCTGAGTACCAGGCAATGAGGCCGCCGATAACCACTAGAGCTAAGAGGACAGCCAACGCTGTCGGCGCGGTGGACGGCGGGTGCAAGTGCGTGACGTTGTGGTCGCCGGTCACGACAGCCCCGTTTACGTGCCCGCCGGTGGCCGCCGATCGTGGGCCGCCAGCCTGGACGGTCAACACCCCAGGACTCGGAGATATCGAGGCAGCAGGTACTGGCGCCGCCTGCCTGTTGTTACCGCCACCGACAGCACGGTTACGAGCGTGCCGCAAGTCTTCTCACGCCCACCTACGACTTGCTCTGTGAGGAACCGCCTCCCACGCGGCGACCCGGCGATCACTCGGAGACGACTCCGCCCGTGATGGCCGCGATGATCGTCGCCTCGACATATGTCACTCCAAGCCACAGTCCCAACCCCCTGCCGTCCGACCTGCTCGGCTGGATTTTGGCACGGTACGTCTTCCATCGCGTGCTGTTGTGCCTAACTGGCGAGCAAGCACGTCCGCGCTGTCATCCGCAGTTACGCCGGGCCAGCGCCGTGAACCGTTCCGGGTTCGGTAGGGACTCGATCGTTTGAGAGGATCGAGTTATGGCACGTCCTTCCCAGTACCCGCTCGAGCTGCGCCGTCGTGCGGTGCGTATGGTCGCCGAGGTGCGACCGGAGTACGACACCAAGTGGGCCGCGATGAAAGCGGTCGCCCAGAAGCTGGGCATCGGCACGACCGAAACGCTGCGCAAGTGGGTGCGGCAGGACCAGATCGACGCCGGAACCCGTCCCGGCACAACGAGCGAGGAGTCGGCCGAGCTGAAGCGACTGAAGAAGGAGAACGCCGAGCTCAAACGGGCCAACGACATCCTCAAGGCCGCAGCGTCTTTCTTCGCGGCCGAGCTCGACCGGCCACACACACGCTCGTAGCGTTCATCGACGAGCACAAGGACCGCTTCGGCGGCGTCGAGCCGATCTGCCGGGTCCTCACCGACCACGACTGCAAGATCGCCCCGTCCACCTACTTCGCCCACCACAAATGCCAGGCCGCACCCGCTGCCCGCACCGTCCGCGACGCCGAACTGAAGACCCTGATCACACAGGCGTACGAGGCCAACTACCGTGTCTACGGCGCCCGGAAGATCTGGAGGCACCTCAACCGCCACGGCCAGACCGTGGCCCGCTGCACCGTCGAGCGCCTCATGCGTGAACTCGGCATCACCGGGGCGGTCCGCGGGAAAAAGGTGATCACCACCATCCCCGACGCGAGCGCCGAACGGGCCCCGGACCTCGTGGACCGCGGACTTCGTCGCCCCCGCCCCGAACCGCTGCTGGGTCGCCGACTTCACCCACGTCACCACGTTCGCTGGCGTCGTCTACGTCGCCTTCGTCGTGGACACCTTCTCCCGCCGCATCGTCGGCTGGTCAGCAGCCACATCGAAGGAGACGCGGCTCGTCCTGGACGCCCTCGAGATGGCCTTGTGGCAGCGCGACCGAGACCAACGCCCCTACCATAAAGGCGAGTTGATACATCACTCCGATGCCGGCTCGCAGTACACGTCGTTCGCGCTCGCCGAGCACCTCGGCCGGGCAGGTATCGCCGCGTCGATCGGATCCGTCGGCGACGCCTACGACAGTGCCCTCATGGAGTCCACGATCGGCCTGTTCAAGACCAGGCTTTCGCCGAAACGCTCCCGTCTGATCCCAAGGCGCCCCTGCTCAGCCCCTTTTGCGCCCCGGGGACGGACCGCGTCCGACGGTACTACCGAAACATGACGCGACACCGCCCGGCCCGCGGGTAATCACTGCGCCTGTCCCGGCCAGACCCCGCCCAGACGAGTAGCAGCTACTCATGCCCAGGGAAGGACCAGCCAACACCATTGACTCCGGGCGCCATTGGCGAAACATGGCCCTCGAAACACGACCGCTAGGGGGAGTTACCGTGCGCTTCTTAGCGTACTCAAGGAAAAGTGTCTTCGTGCTCACAGCCATAGCCGGCACTTGGCTCGTTGGGCCGATCACCACGGCGTCCGCCGCAGCCGCCACCACGGAACTTGGGTGCACCACCAACACGGTGTCCATCACCAGCAGCACCTGGTCCTACCGGGCCTGCCAGGTACCGGACATCGACCAGCGCCGCGCAGGCCTGCCGAACAACGGGAACATGTACTGCCTGCCCACGTCCACATTGAACGTGCTGTTCTGGCTGGACAAGCGCGGCTACCCCAACCTTCTGACGGGCAACTTCGATCCGATGTCCAACACGCCCCGGAACTACAACGAAGTGACGGCGAAGCTCGGCCGACTCGGCCGGCTGGCGGAGACCGACCCGTCCTCGGGAACCGGGCGCAGCGACACGGTGTCCGCCATTGAGGACCTGATTGAAGAAAAGGGATACGAGGATGACCTGGGCGCCGACTGGGAGGAGTTGGATGATGTCGAGCCGGTCAGCCGGCGCCTTGTGGAGCTCACCCGCAATGGCAGCGACTTCCTCATAGCGTCCATTGGGAAGTACGACAACGACGGGGATCGTGTCGGCGGCCATGCCGTGACCATTGTGGGCGCGAGAGGGTCGGGGGACGGTCGGGAGAGCGTCACTTTTCATGACCCGTGGACCGATTCCGACCTCTACACACAATCGGCGGTCGCCGCCCCCACGTATGTCCTCGGGGAGGACGACGGAAACGGAGCAGAAGTCCTGGGCTACGGCTCCACTACGGTGACCGCGCGCCTAGAAGGCGTGATCGTCGTCACCACTGCGCCCTGAAACGAGTCTGACTTCGCCCCTGGGGCCTTCTCCCAAGTTTTCCACTCGAACGAAAGGACATGCCATGCGTAAGAGATCAACCCTGGTGAACAGGACCTCCCTCCTCGGCTCGCTGGTCGTGGCAGCCGGTGCAACACTTCTCGCCGCGCCGGCGGCCCAGGCTGCCACCACTCCCGTCTATCACATGAACTGCGTCACCGGAATCTCCGGCAACCAGGGATGGGGGACGTGTACCGGCTCCGGACGGTGGGTGGTCCGAGCCGAGTGTGCCTGGAGCCCGCTCTACTCGGTGAGTTCCGGTGGCTGGACCGACGGAACCGTCACCAAGTGGACGAGTTCCTGCGCCTTCGGCGTGGAGTCGGTCCGCATCGTGGAGTACTGAGCCGCAAGCACGGAAATCGCAGAATCGCCGCCTGCCCCGCACACCGCCGGTGTGCGGGGCACCCTGTGCTCACCGGTCGCGGGCGATCGGACCGGACCGAACGTAGCCAAGTCCGCACACGTCGGAGCAGGGGACAAGCGTCGGTGTGCGGGGTGCCGGACCGAACTTCGGCGATCTTGAATCTTACATGCTCATGCCTGGGCCGCTGCGCGGCAGTAGCCATCGTCGGAGATGAACTGCAATGCGGCCGCAGTGGGCGAAGGCGTCGCCCAGCCCGGTCGGGCGCCCGTCCCGGGACAGCAGGGCATCGAGGATGAACAGCGAGTCGCTCAGGGTGCCGCGCACCATGACGCCGCCTAGCCCCATGACCTGACCGTTGACGACGTTGAGCCAGATGGCGCCCTCCTTGCGCAGCCCGAAGTAGCGGGGCTGCGGCCAGCGTCGAGCGTCTGCACTGCACGGTGAACCGCACGCCGTCGGCGGAGGCGACCAGCCCGCCGCCCCAGTCGCGGACTATGTCGACCTTGGCCTGCGCGCCGCTGCCAAACACAAGCTCGTCTTTGTCGACCGGCTCCTGGCCACGCTGGTTCGCCTCCGCCACGGCGCCACCCATGACGTGCTGGCCTGCTGGTTCGACGTGGACCGTTCCACCACCACGCGTGCGATCGGTGAAGTACGGCCGCTGCTGGCCCAGCAGGGCTGCACCATCGCGCCCGGCATTCGGCTCCGCACACTTGCCGAGGTGGTCGACCACCTCGGCAAGAACGAGAAGAGCGGAATCATCGACGGCACCGAGATCCGCGTCCGTCGCCCGGCCGCCGGACGCAAGGACCGGGACAAGTTCATCTCGGGCAAGAACAAACAGAACGCCGTGAAGTCCATGGTCCTCACGTACGCGGACGGCCGCCTGCTGTACTGCAGCCCGGCTGAGCCCGCGAGCTGCGCGGACATCACCCACGCCCGCAAGTTGGGGCTGCAACGGTCTTTCGCGTGACGGGGGTGCCCCTATGCCTTTGGTCAAGCTGGTCGGGTGGTCGTTCGGGACGTCTGGAACGATGTGTCCGTGCATGCCGGTGATCAGGTTGGCGAGGGTGTCCCTGTGGAGCTCGAGGTGTTCCTCCGGGGCGTTGTCGACGGGCCGCCCGGTAAAGATCGCTTCTTCCGTCTGCCAGGGGTGCGGCGGTCGCGCCTTCTTCGTGCTGGTCAACGCGTCCGGAGCGGAACGCGAGTGCTCTGGCTGCGGCAGTCGTGCGTTCATCGCGGACAGCGAGGAGTACTGGAACGAGGAGTCCTGGGAGGACGACGAGCCTGGTGCTGCCGGCTGCCCGTGCGGGAGTGAGGAGTTCGAGGCCGCGGTCGCGTTCTCGCTCGCGGACGACGGATCGGTCCGCTGGGTGACCATTGGCCTGCAGTGCACCAAGGACGGGTTCGCTGGGGTCTATGCCGACTGGAAGATCGACTACGGCCCCACGGATCGCCTGCTGACCATGGTCTAGGTCTGCCGAGCGACGGCCCGGACAGGCTGAGGATCGTAGAAGGTTCCGTCGCGGAGCATGGTGAACAGGACGTCGGCCCGGCGCCTGGCGAGGCAGAGCAGGGCCAGGGTGTGGTGCTTTCCCTGGGCGATCTTCTTGTCGTAGGCCCGCAAGGCCGGTCGTCCAGGGCGGCGAACGCGGAGAGGAAGAAGGCCCGTTTGAGCTCCTTGTTTCCTCTCATGGAGGGCTGTTCGCCGAGGATCGGCGACCCGGAACTGCGAGCCGCCGGGGCGAGACCGGCATATGCGGCGAGGCGGCCGGCGGTCGGAAAGGTGCTGCCGTCGCCAACCTCGATCACGATGCGGGCTCCGGTCCTGACGCCGACTCCCGGTCATGACGTTGGAAAGAGGGTGGGCCTCCAGGAGTTCCTCGATCCGCCCGGCGAGGAGCTTGCGCTGGTCGAGCACGACGGTGAGGGAGTCGGCGAGGCTGGGGACGATCAGCGTGGCCGCCTCGGTCCCCGGAACGGTGACGGTCTGCTCGTCCAGAGCGGCGAAGATCTCCTCGATCAGCCGCTCGGCCATCCTCGGCGCCTTCGGCCGTAACAGGGTGACCAGTCGCCGCCGACCGACTGTGCGGATCTGGGCCGGGGACCCGAACCGCTCCAGCAGGGCCAGGACGGCCGGGTGTTGCAACCGCGGCCCCAGCACTCGTTCCAGCAACGGATGGATCTGTGGGCTGCGGAGCCGGTTGGCGACCCTGGTTGCTTCGCCGGCCAGGTCGTCGTCGAACCCGACGATCATCTCCAGCTCGGCGATCGTCTCGTCTTTCCCGTCGATGGTCCGCAGCGTGTGAGGCATTGCCCGGGTGGCGTCGGCGATGATGAACGCGTTCTTCGTGCCGGTCTTGGCCTCACCCGGGTAGAGGTCGGCGATCCGCCGCCTCGTCAGGCCCGGCTGACAGGCCCAGCCTCGCGACCGCCAGCGGTGGCAGTGCCCCGATCGAGGCCGGCTGGTCCACCACGACCAGCACCGTTCCGTGCTTGGGCCCGGAATTTCGCGAACAGCTCGCGGAGCTTCGGCTCAGTGTCGGGCAGGCGCATGTCGAAGACTTTCTTCCCGGCCGGCGTGACGGCGGTGGCATGGTGTTCGCCCTTGCCGACGTCCAGGCCGAGGAAGACGTCGATGCCGCCGGTGTCGATCACGTGCAGGCCCCTCCATCACGCTTTCGTCCGGCCTTGCCAGGGCACCGAGCTGCCACATCCACGTTACGGCGAGCTCTTCCGGCTCGGGTGAAGGCAGGCAGAACTCGGGCGCCGCCGCCTATCCGGGTGCCGGTCGAGCCACGCTCACCCGGGCACCTTCGCCCCGCATCGCCTGCGGCCAGCGCTCATCGATGACCACCGCCGTTTCACGGCAGGCGCTGCAGGTATGCTCCCGCTCCGGCAACCACCAGTGGTCAGACGGCGCCATGTCGGCCATCTAGATCCCGCACAGGTCCTGTCGAAGACTCCGAAGGCGTGGGAGATGTCGGCAGGAAGGCCGTCCGCAAAGGCCCTCTCCCAGCGCGTCTCCATCGGCAGGTACGGCGGTTGTGCGATCTCGAACCACTCACCACCCACATGCGTGGCGGCGTAGCACCAAGGGCAGGACCAGATTTCCTCCTGCCACGCAGTCGAGGGCCCGCCATCGTCACATCGCCCCGCCACACACATCGCAATCCAAGCGCATCCTCACACGCTCACGCGCACAGCCACTAACCCCCGACCTGCCGCGACTTACCAAACGCCCTCGCCAGGACAAAACGCTCTTCAAGGAAGCCCGCCACCTCGTCGTCGGCGACCTCACACAGCAGGCCGTCGATGCACCCACGCTGCCAGGGGCGACGGTCGGCGAAGAGGTGGTGTTAGGTGCTGAACGGTCGGGCACCCCAACACGCGCACGACCGTCCACGCGTATCCGATGGACCGAGACTGCTCCGCCGCGGGCGGCAGCCGCGGTCAGGGTCGGGATGAGGTGCCTGAGTTGTCCTTGGCGTCCCGGGTGGAGGTGTGCTGGAAAGTGACCTCGGGGTTGGCCTTGCTCGGGCCGTTGAGCAGCGGCTCGTCCTTGCCACGCAGTTGCTGGTCGAAGAAGGCGCCCACGTAGTCACGGGTGATCTCCGCAGCCCGCTTGCCGGGCAGGCCCTTCGGGTCGTCCTCGCCCAATTGCCCGGCGAGCGGGGCCAGGTCAGTGAAGGCAAAGTGGTCGGCTCCGGTGACCGTGGCCCAGCGCTTCCAGCCCTCCAGCTTATTCCACGCCGTGCCCCACGTCTTGTCCTCGCTGCCGGGGCTGTGGTCGGCCTTGGTGCCCAGCATCAGGAAGGACCGCCCGGAGAGGCTGGACTTGCTGCCGGAGTCGATGAACGGGCCGTCCAGGTTCACCCCAGCCCTCACGCGCGGGTCCTGGGCCATGGTGGCGGCGGTGCTGGCGCCGCCCAGGGAGTGCCCGGCCATCCCGACCTTGTTCTTGTCGATCATGTCGGCGTGCTGCCAGGGCGACGTGCTCCCGAGCAGCTGGTCCAGCGTGAAGGAGAGGTCCTTGGCTCGGCCCTCGGCTGCGGGCTGGAAGCTGGTGGGACCGACCTTCCCGCAGGCCGTGCAAGGCAGGATGCCCGTGCCGGGGAAGTCGACGCCCGCAGCCTCATAGGCATGGTCCACGACCGCGACGACGGAGCCCCGGCTGGTCAGGTCCTCGGCCAGGCTGGTGAGGGTGGCGCCCGGCGTCTTGAAGCCGGGCGAGAAGACGACCAGCGGGAACTTCCCCAATTCGGGCTTCGCGTCGGCGTATGTGTGGGTGCGGGTGCCGCTGAGCACCTTGGCAGGGAGCTCCACCTTCATCTGCTTCAGGAAGGCTTTGGCGCCCTCGGTGCTCATGTACGGGGCGGGCTTGCCGGTTCCCTTCTGCGCCGGGTAGTAGATCGACACCATCAGCTCCCTGTCGCCGGCCTTCGGCGCCCACGGGTCACGGCGGTCCTGGTCGACGAGGTGCAGCGAGTTGCGGCCCACCGCGTACTCACCGGTCGGGGCAGGAAGCGCGAGGCCGCCCTTTCGGTCTTCCGAAGCGGCAGCGTGAGAGGACGAGGAGGAGGACACAGGAGCCGAATCCTCAGAACTGCAAGCGGCCAGGGTGGTCACGCCCGCGGCGACAGCGCCGGCAAGCAGGACGGCAACGGCTCCACGACTGCGCAGGAACATTTCCATCACCTCTTTCTCGGTGGCCGCGCAACTCTGCGACGGCCGCGGAAGCCAACGTAGAAAAACCGAGACCGGAAAGAATCACACTGGAGAGCCAACCCGAGCAGTAGCTCTGGAGGACTAGGCACTGTTTCTCGGTCACCTGCGGAGCCAGATCGTGAGGGCCGCGAGGGTGACGGTGCCGAGGTAGATGTAGGCGCGTTTCTCGTAGCGGGTGGGTGCGCCACGAGGCGCCATGGAATCGACCGAGGTGAGGGACCTTCACCGCCGGGTTGTCGCAGCAATCCGGGTGAAGCCCGGGAGGCCCTCATCCGTTCAAGATCCCTCAGGCGAGACCTGCCTCACCCGTCCACAACCTCCCGGGTCAGAACAACCCACCCCCGACAGCGCGGCAGGTTTAGGCCATACATCACCTGAACCAAGGTCCTCGACGCGGCTGTCCCCGAAGGCCGAGCTTTGGATGCGACTCCGGTTGTACAGGCGGCATGCGTCGGATGCGACTCCGGTTGCACACGATTGCGACCCGGGATCGATGCGGCAGCGCGTACCCCGCGCCCTGCCGGTACTGGCAGGCGCTGCCTTCGCGTTGCCGTTCGCCGTATTTCCTCTTCTACGACGAGGTACGGGCAGGCCGGCGAGGCGGGCCCGGTGGTGGCTGGCGTTGCCGGGATCGGTGGCCTGCGTCGGCCTGATCGCCGCGGGCCCGGCGGCCGCCTGGGCCTTTCCGTACCCGTGTTCCCCGAGCCGTCAGGCCACTTCGCAGTCGGCGCCCGCATGATGCATGGACCGACCCGCACCGCACTACCTACGGCGACCTCAGCGTCCATCGCCCGGGCAGCGGCCGCTGATCGGCTGCGCCGCCACCCCAGGCTGGCGCACAGCTCCTGCGGCCCGTGTGCCGGCGTCGCCCCCGGATCGAGGCCGACCGGGCCGCCGTACGCCCTGGGCGCCGTCCGTTCCGTCAAGGTCGGTGGTGGCAAGTGACGTCGTCGCTTCCTCGCCCCCACCGTCGAAGGGCTCCAGCAGGCCCACCAGCAGTCCCGCGGCGCGGAGCGCCAGTGCGTGGAGGCCGCGCTCCTCCCACTCGTCCCCATAGCAGGCACTCGAAGAACGCGGCGGTGGCGGCATACACGTCCATGGCAGGGGAGGCTGCCTCTCCCGGCCACTGCTCAGGTGCCATGTACATGGGAGTTCCTGCCCCGCTGGGGGTGCTCCCGTCGCGGGCCGCGATCCCGAAGTCAACGAGCTTTGAGACGCCTTCCTCCGTGACCAGCACATTCTCCGGCTTGTAGTCGCGGTGGACAATGCCGGCCCCGTGCGCGGCACAGAGCCGAGCAGGGAGCCCTTGAGCACCGTCAGAGCGGCTTCCGGGATGGTGGCTCCCTCCTGCCAGAGCAGCGTTCTCAGGGACGGGCCGTCGATCAGTTCCATCACCAGCGCGGCGCCCTCCTCGCTCTCCACATACCGATGGAAGTACTTCTGCCGCACCGGCCGGGTGGGGAACCGGCCGTGGGACATCGGTACAGCGGTCGCCGCGATGATCTTGGCCACCCAGCCCATCGGGTGCCCCGCGGGATTCAGCGGAAGATCCTCGATCGTCGAGGACCCGTTCACCGTCCGCCTGTGCCCGCGGAATTCGGCCAATGGCGCTGTGCGACCAGACGGTGGGCCGACGGCGGTACCAGCCCATGTGATGACGGGATCCTCTTTGACGCGATCGGGGGCGGCGGGCGCGTTCCTTGGTAATGCACCAGTGGGTGGTGCCGCGCCGCCCAGAGAACTGCTCGTCCTTCCCAGCCGAATCCGCCTGGTCAAACGTGGCTTCTCCTCGGTCTCGGACCGACCGCATCAACACGCCCATGGCTGAGGGTCCAGGTCCAAGCGCTGGACCGCTCGAGCCGGTACCACCGATGACGCCCGGCATGTCACCGCTGGCGGGCAGGGACCGGCTCCCACCCGACCGCATCCGCTCGGGCGCCTCCGGCGGGGGCATCGGCCGCCATGGGGGCGAGCGCTGAGGGCAGTTGGCTGCGGCGCGTGATGCCGAGTTTCTGGTAAATGCGCTGCAGGTGATTGTCGACAGTTCGGACGGACAGCACGAGGTGCTTGGCAATCTCCTGGCTCTGTACGCCGCGTGACGCCATGAGGGCGATCTCACGCTGGCGCGCGGTGAGCGGTTCAGCGCCCACAACCCCCGCCAAGCCGGGGCTGTGGGCCCCTTGGCAATGGCCCGCAGGGAGGCCGAGGCCGTCGCCGCTCGGGCGGCGCTGCGGCTGTCTCCCTTCCGGGCGTGGGCGTGTGCTGCTGCCGCGGCGGCTTCGGCCGCGAGAAGAAGGGCCCCGGTCTCCTGTAGTTCCTCGACGACCCGGTCGAGTGCGACGGCGTCCTGTGTGGCCAGCGCGGTCGCGAAACTCGACCGGACGGCGGCGAAACGTCCGTCCGACTGTGCCGCCAGTACGCGAAGGCGCGCGTGGACTCGGTCTGCTGCCCCGAGGCGGGCCGCCTCCGTGAGGAGCAGCATCTCGGACGTGAGGTATCCCATGGCTCGTGCCTGATCGGCAGCCTCCAGCAGTACCTCCTGGGCAGGCTGCACAAGTCCCTGTGATGCCAGGATCCAGGCTTGACCGAGACGGTCCTCACCGCTGAGGAAGGGGAATCTCGGATAGCTGTCGAACCCGTCGAGGGCGGTTCGGGCGCCGGCCTCATCCCCCAGGACGGCGGATGCGGCGGCGAGGCCCGACGCCGCCAGTCTGAGAATGATCGGTACCGGCTCGCTCCTGGCCAGAGCCAGGCTCTCCGCATACCAACGCCGGGCATCCGCCGGTCGGCCCGCCAGCCAATGGGTGCGGGCCAGGCCCCAGGCCAGCCAGATACCGGGCTGTGTCGCCCCCGCGCGTACAGCCGCTTGGTGGCCTTTCTCGGCGGTCGCTCGCGCCGACTGCAGGTCGCCCGCTGCGGCATGGGCGAGAGCCAGGGCCGACAGGGCGGCCGAATGGTGCTGGACGATGATGTGCTCACTGGCCCGCAGGTGCTCCTCATGGACCCGCTGACCCAGTTCTACCGCCTCGGCGGTTCGGCCGACCGCGGCAAGCCCAAGCACCTTCATGCCCAGGCCGTACAACCGGAGCCGGTCATTGGTCGCATCGCCGATGTTCTCCAGCTGCTGGAGTCCCTGGTCGGGCATGCCGGCGAGGACGCGCATCGCGCCCTCGTTGACCCCCAGCGCCGCGCGCAGCGCGACGTCGCCCGTTCGCGTCCGCGCCTCGAGGTTGACGGCGAGTGCCTCGGCGAGATCGCAGGTGCCCCAACAAAGGTTCTGGGTCCGTTCAATGGTGACGGCGGTGCGTTCCTCGTCGGAGACCGCCACGGCATAGGCATGGGCGAATGTCCTCTCGGCCTGCTCGTACCGACCGAGTTGGTAGAGTGCCTCCCCCCTCAACAGGCGCGTGTCGGTCGTCTGATGGCTGTCGGGGACGGCGTCGAGTAAACCCAGAACCTGGTGGCAGTCGTGGCCGTGACGCGCCAGGCGGGCCGCATGGACGAGCAGGCCGGGGTCGGCGGACAGGCCTGCGGAGATCTGCCAGGTAGCGATGCGGAGCACATCGCTCTGGCGGCGAGCACCGAACGCCCGAACACGTTCGATGTGACGGCTCAAGATGCGCCGTTGGCGCAGGACAGGAATCCTCCCCCGCACGACCTTGGCGTAGAGCGGGTGAGCCAGCTCGACCATGATGCGTCGGTCCACCAGCTGCACCCGGATGAAGCCAGTGCGCTCGAGGGTCTCGAGCGTCTCGTCGTCCGGTGCCTCGAGCTCCCCGACACCGACGGGCCCGACGAGCGAGAGCAGCTCCACGAGGCGCAAGCAGGCCGACGGCAGGGCGGACATGCGCGTCGCGATCCCCTGGGTGAGGCAAGCGGTCGCCGCGACCGGGCCCGTCAGGCGCCACACATGATCCTCGCTGATCAAATCGCCCCGCTCAACGGCGCCCATGACCAGCTCGCGGAGGAACAGCGGATTGCCTTCGCCGGCCTCCTGGAGGGCGATGACGGTGCGCCTTTCGACCACCCCGCCCAGGGCCGCCGACAGCACCGTCTCGGTGGCGGTGCTGTCCAGCGGCGGCACGTTGATACGGAGAAGACCGTCTGGTCGATCGATCGCGGCGACGGCGTCAGGTGCCGGGACGTGGTCGCCGGCCGTCGCCACGAGGAAGACGGATGCCGCATCCAAGAGCTGGGACACCAGCATCGCCGAGGTCGCGTCGAGTAGATGGACGTCATCGATCAACAGCAGGAACCGACCCCCGCCGCCTGGCCGAAAGGACGAGGTCGCGGCACGAAACACCGCAGGAGGGTCAGACAGGTCGACACCGGAAGGAAGCAGATGCGCGAATGCCCCCAGAGGAACGGAAGCGGCGGCCGCGCTCGCTTTCATGCGCGCGCCCGACCATCCTGCGTCCACCGCCCGATCCCAGCATTCCCGAGCAAGCCGGGACTTGCCGACTCCCGCCGGACCCAGCATGAGCACGCCGCGCATTCCGCTGGTCCGGACGGCGGCGTTGAAGGCGCCCAACTCCTTCTCACGACCCATAAACGACCACGGCAATCCCAAAGAGGCACTAAGAGAAGAGCGATACATTCCTAAACCTCGGAAAGGCGTCATGGGTGACCAGCAGGGAGAAGGCTTCGCCCAGAGGCCGACCACTTGACGTACACGACTGTTGGCGGACCAGAATTGGCAGACGACCTCAGCTTGAGCAGTCATCAACCCCGATGACTTGATCACTTCTGTCCGACGCGGCCTACGCCAGCTCCAGTACCACCACGACGTCCTCGACGGCTGCCTCACCGGCACTGGCCTCCGACGCCAGCAATGACGACAACACGCATTCAAGGTCAGTAGTCCTTAGCTTGCTGCGACGCCAGGATCGTTCCGTCGGCGGCTTGGACGGTGATGGTGAGGGCAGGCATGCTGATGGCTCCTGCCTGGGTGTCATCTGCGTAGAAGGCGGCCCATCCAGGGCTGCCGGCCAACGTGATGACCTGCGTGTTCAGCGTTCTGCTGCCGATGGCCACGGTGATCGTGGCCGCTTTCCCCGGGCCGCGGTAAATGCCGGCGTGGAGAGTGCCGGAGGCGTCCCCGGACGCGATGGCGGAGATCTTCCCGCTGGGCACCTCGGCCGCGTTCAGAACGCGTTCCTTGGTGGTGCCGGAAGACTTCGGAGTCACCAGGAACATGCCCTGACCCGTCAGCCACAGCATGTTGTCCCGACCCAGCGCGACCGCCCCGCGCCGTTGAATACGGACAGTGATGATAGAGGTGAGAGTGCTGCTGGCCGGAGAAGGCGGGCGCGAGCGGGGGCTACTGCCTCTCGATCATTCGGCAGGCTGCGGTCAGTGCACCGTCGGTGCGCACCCGCCCTGCCAGAGTGTGTGCGGTCTCGACCACCTGGGGGGCGAGGGCTCGGCCCAGTGCTGCGGTGAGGGAGTCGGCCGTCGGGTCGCTGACCGCGTGGGCGATACCGATTCCGAGCTGGTCGACGCGGCGTGCGAAGTAGAACTGATCGAACATCTGCGGGACGATCACCTGGGGCGCCCCGGCTGCGGCGGCCGTCGTGGTCGTGCCCGCCCCACCATGGTGCACGACTGCGGCGACCCGCTGGAACAGCGCTTGCTGGTTCACGTCTCCGATTGCCAGGCAGTCGGGCGCGGCTTCGTCGAGAGACAGCTCGGCCCAACCGCGGGCGAGGATCGCGCGGCGGCCGAGTGCGCGAGCGGCTGCGATCATCTTCCGGGCGATGCCTTCGGGGGCGCGTACGCTGCCGAATCCGAAGTAGATCGGTGGCTCGCCAACGTCGAGGAACTTTTCCAGCTCGGGCGAGAGCGGCCGGTGATCCGTCAGCGTCCAGGCCCCGGTCTGGAACACGTTCAGCTCCGATGGCTCGGGCCACGGTGCCAGGGTCGGATCGGCGGCCAGCCATGGGGTGTCGGTGAAGATATGACGGCTTACATCGCTGACCGGGGCGAGCCCGGCAGCCTCTCGCTGTGCGTTGAGTGCCGCGCTCCACATGACATTCCAGCGCTGTGCGTCCTGGACCCACAGGGTCTGGTTGTCGACGGGGCTGTCCGCCGGCTTTTCTCCCGGCAATCCGAACACGGGCGGCGCGTGGTGCGGCGAGGGCAACGTGATCGGTGCGAACGCGGCGTACACGTAGCCGATGCCGCGCTGCTCGGCCACCGAATGAGCGGCGACCGCCAGAGCACCGCCTCCCACGATCATCTCGCAACCCTCGGCGGCCGAACCCACCGCCGCGAACTGATCCGCAACCGTGCCCTCAATCATCTGTCGCCGCTGCTCGGGTGTGGGCACTGCCCCTGCCGGCCGCTTGGCTGTGGCGTGCAATTCCGGGCCGACCGGAACGTAGGTGATCCCCAGCGACTTGGCCCACTCCTGGAAATCAGGAGGAGCGCACACCACGGCCTCCTGTCCCAATTCCTTCAGCTGCACGGCCAGCGCGATCACCGGCTGGACCTCTCCGCGCGAGCCGATCGTGGACAACAACACCCGCATATTCACTCCCATACTCTGCCGCGCCTCGTGACGCGGAGGGCCATCTTCGCCCGATATAGGGGGCTTGCGGCAAGATCCCCCATGCGATATACCGTGAAACGGGATGGAAGTACGGCGACTTGCCCGCCTCGGGTCCCGAACGGCGATGCCGAGTACAGCGAGCGGTCCCATCCGCCCCCGGCGGCATGACAGGCTGCGCTCCGCCCTGCCGCCGCTGGCCGACCAATCAGCCCCAGACGTTCATCGACAATGGTGGTCTGCCAGCACGCAGCGTCACCCTCGCGGCCCTCACGATCTGGCTCCGCACGTGATCCAAGAAACAGCGCCTAGTGTCCTGCGCCAGTAGTTGATCGTTAGTTTTTGTGTGACTTCTGCTGCTGGTGCGTCAGTTC
>NZ_BMWB01000031.1:41604-77673 GCF_014651015.1 Streptomyces xantholiticus | reverse complement strand
AGGACGCCGCCGAACAATCATTGTGGGAAAGCCCCGGAACACCGTTCCGGGGCTTTCCTGCGTTCAGGCCCGGTCATGGCCGGCTGTCCGGATTTTCTCGGCAGGTGGTTCGAAGCACCGCCTGATCCAGGGTATGCTTTGTGTCGTTGCCGCAGCGCAACAGGCCCCTATAGCTCAGTCGGCAGAGCGTCTCCATGGTAAGGAGAAGGTCAACGGTTCGATTCCGTTTGGGGGCTCGGACAAGAAGTAGAGAAGAAGGCCCCCGCCGTGCGGCGGGGGCCTTCTTATTGTCCCGGGCAGCCTCTTCGAACCTCAGCCGTGGTGGGGCTCCGGGACGCGCATCGTCAGAATGGCCATGTCGTCCGAGGCAGGCTCAGCCGCGAAGCGTTCCACGGCACGCAGGACACGCGCCGCGACCGCTCCCGCCGTCAGCCCGGTGCAGTTCGCCAGCACATCGCTCAGGCCGTCGTCGCCCAGCATGCGGGTGCCTTCCCGGCGCTCGGTGACCCCGTCGGTCACGCACAGGAGCACATCACCCGGGTCGAGCGTCACCATCTGCTCGTACAGCTCGAGGTCGTCCAAGACGCCGAGGAGCGGCTGCGGTTCGGCGGCCGGCTCCACGGTGCCGTCCTGGCGCAGCCGCAACGGCAGCGGATGTCCGGCGCAGACGACCTTGAGGACGGCGCTGCCGTCCTCCTGCGGCCACAGCTCCCCGTACAGAAGTGTGAGGAAGCGGCTGCGGGCGCCCTCATCGAGGATCGCCGCGTTCAGTCGCTCGAGGACCGCGGGGCCGCCGAAGCCTTCCCGGGCGAGGAGTCGCAGCGCGTGGCGGGCGAGACCGGTGACCGCCGCTGCTTCCGGGCCCGTGCCGCAGACGTCGCCGATGGCGAAGCCGTACGCGCCGTCACGGATGGGGAAGAGATCGTAGAAGTCGCCGCCGACCTCGTTTCCCTCGCCGGCCGCACGGTAGATGACCTCGACCTCGACACCGGGAATCTGCGGCAGCTCCGGCGGCAGCAGGCTGCGCTGCAGGGACTGGCTGATCGCCATGCGCTCCGAGTAGAGCCGTGAGTTGTCCAGCGCGAGGGCCGCACGCCGGGAGAGGTCCTCCGCGAGTTCGAGGATCTCTTGACGGAAGTGGTCGTCGGACGGTTTGCCGAGCGTCAGCATGCCGATCACCCGGTTGCGGGCGACGAGCGGCAGTACGACGGTCTCACCGCCGACGGCTGCCGCCGTGGCGAGCGTGGTTCCGATCCCTGAGGACACCGGCGGCCTGGAGCCAAGTCCCAGTTCGCGCTTGGAGGTGAGCAGCGCCGCCCGCTGGGCGGCCTCACCGGGTGCGTTCCACACCCGGGCGCCGGGCGTCGGTACCGGGTCCGGCGGGTCGATCTTCGAAAGGAGGGCCTTGAGGCCGTCGATGCGTTCCTCGTCCTCGTGCAGCACATAGCTCAGGTACGGCTCGGACGACTGGTCGGCGATCGTGTAGACCGCGCACCAAGTGGCGAGCGTGGGAACCGTCATCTGTGCCATCAGGGCCAGCGTCTGGTCCCGGTCCAGGGTTCCGGCAAGCAGGTCGGAGGCCTCGACGAGGAAGGACAGTGAGCCGCGGCGCAGCCGCTCCAGTTCGCCGAGCCGCGCCGATTCGACGGCCAGCGCAATACGGTCCGCGGCGAACTGCAGGCGCAGCGCCTCCTCGTTGGAATAGCGGCCCGCGGACTCGGCGGCGACGCCGAGGGAGCCGGTGAGCCGGCCCTCGACCTTCAGCGGCACGGTGACCACGGAACGCATGCCGGTGGAGTTGAGGAGCGGAACCGCTCCGGGGACGGCTGTGAGGTCCTCGTGGACGGCCGGCATCCGTGCGGAGCCGTAGCGTCCTGAACCGGCTTCCACCGGAACGCGGGCGAAGCGCTGCCGGGCGGACGGGAGGCCTGTCGTGGCCCTGACCTCCAGCTCCGTCTCGTCATCGGTGGCCAGGAGCAGGAAAGCCGCGTCCCCGTCGAGCATGTCCCTGGCCCGTTCGACGGTGCGCTGGAGCAGGCCGTCGAGGTCGTCGGGGGCGGGGGAGCCGATGAAGACCTCGAACGGGTCGGTGGTGCGGTGCTCCGCGCCGCTGTCTCTGCCGGAGACGCGCTGGGGCGACTGCAGTACGGCGCGCTCGTCGTCACGCACCAGCAGACAGACCGTGGACGGCTCGCCGTTCACGTCGCGTACCCGCAGGTGGGAGGCGTAGACCGGGATCACGCGGCCGTCGCTGCCACGGATGCCGTAGCTGCCTTCCCACCGGGAGAGCCGGAACGCCTCCGCGATGCCGGTGCCGATGCCCGGTGTGTGCGGCCAGGCGGCGAAGTCGGTGAGCGGCTTGCCGACGACCTGGTCCGCCGTGTACCCGAAGAGGTGCTCGGCGTCCTCGTTCCACACGGCGATCGTGCCGGTGCGGTCGATCTGCGCGACAGCGACCCGCACCCGCTCCTCTGCCACCGGCAGCAGGGAGGTGGGCAGCACCGGACCGGCGGACCGGGTGCCCACCGGCCGCTGCGGCAGGTCCAGTTGGAACCACACCGTCTTGTGCGTGGGCGTGTATTCCACGCCCCAGCGGGAGGCGAGCGCCGCACACAGGAGAAGTCCGCGCCCGTTCTCGCTGTCGAGATTCGCGATGGTGCGGCCCGCGCCCTGTATCGGTACTTCCCGCTCGGGATAGCGGTCGGCGACCTCGACGCGGACACCGTCCTCCGAGCGCAGACACAGGACGTCGGCGGCCGTGCCGGCGTGGATCACCGCGTTCGTGACGAGCTCGCTGGTGAGGACCACTGCGTCGTCCACCACGTCGGAGTGTCCCCACCCCTGGAGGGTGTCGCGGACGAAGGCACGGGCGGTCGCTACGGACCGCCCGACAGGGTCGAAGCTGGCGGCCGCCCGCGCGGTGATCACAGAACTCCTCGTACGCGTCTCGACGCCCGGCTCTGCCATGATCGGCCTGCCCCTCCCGGTGCCCGGTGGTAGATGTGCACCACACCGCCCCTGCCGGGCGGACCGGGGCGGTTGGACAGCCGGATGCCAGGTTACTTACCTTCGCTGTCCGAGCGGATGCCGGTTACCGCTGTTTCCGCCCTCCGGGGGCGGGGACGCTATGCGAAGCTGCCGAACTGTTATCGCCTGGTTCCGGCATGGTGAAACACTGGGCAGGCTTCCTGAGGCGGCCCAGGAGTACGGTCAACCCCTGCGGGAGGGACACGGTGGAGTCTGGCGTGACGGCGCGGGCGAAAGATACGCGCGCGAAAGGCGGACGGTCCCGGAACAATGGGACAACCGAGGTCGACACGGCGGCCCTCAACAGGCTGCTGGCGGCGCTCGTGACGATGCGCGACGGAAACTTCCGCCGCCGTCTTACGGTGTCCGGCGACGGTGTGATGGCCGAGATCGCGGCCGTCTTCAACGAGGTCGCCGACCGGAATCTGCACCTGACGGGGGAGATCGCCAGGGTCCGCAGGATGGTCGGCCGTGAGGGAAAGCTGACCGAGCGGCTGGAGACGGGTGCCTGCGAGGGCTCCTGGGCGGCGGCAGTGGACGCCGCGAACGACCTGGTGGACGATCTGGCACGGCCGGTCTCCGAGGTGGGGCGGGTGCTCTCCGCGGTCGCGGAGGGTGACCTCGAGCAGCGGATGGAGCTGCGCTCGCATGCCGCGGACGGTCAGGACGGTGCTGCGGTCCGCCCGCTGCGCGGCGAGTTCCTGAAGGTCGCCCGTACGGTCAACAACCTGGTCGACCAGCTGTCGGCGTTCACCGACGAGGTGACCCGGGTCGCGCTCGAGGTGGGTACGGAGGGCAAGCTCGGCGGCCAGGCCCAGGTGCGCGGCATGTCCGGTTCGTGGAAGGACCTCACGGACTCGGTCAACACGATGGCGTACCGGCTGACGGCGCAGGTGCGTGACATCGCTCTCGTCACGACGGCCGTCGCGAAGGGCGATCTGTCGCGCAAGGTCACCGTTCATGTGGCCGGTGAGATGCTGCAGCTGAAGGACACCGTCAACACGATGGTCGACCAGCTGTCGTCGTTCTCCTCCGAGGTGACGCGGGTGGCCCGGGAGGTGGGCACCGAGGGTGAGCTGGGCGGTCAGGCGACCGTTCCCGGCGTGGCCGGTGTGTGGAAGGACCTCACCGATTCGGTGAACACGATGGCCGGCAACCTGACTTCCCAGGTGCGCGGCATCGCCGAGGTGACGACGGCCGTCGCCAACGGCGACCTCTCGCAGAAGGTCACGGTCAACGCGCGGGGCGAGGTCGCCCAGCTCGCGGAGACCATCAACCAGATGACCGAGACGCTGCGGACGTTCGCGGACGAGGTCACGCGCGTGGCCAGCGAGGTCGGTGCGGAGGGTCTGCTCGGTGGTCAGGCGCAGGTCCCGGGTGCGGCGGGTACGTGGAAGGATCTCACCGATTCGGTGAACACCGTCTTCCGTAACCTGACCACCCAGGTGCGTGACATCGCGCAGGTGACGACGGCGGTGGCGAACGGTGACCTGTCGCAGAAGGTCACGGTGGACGTGGCCGGCGAGATGCTGGAGCTGAAGAACACCGTCAACACGATGGTGGACCAGCTGCAGTCCTTCGGTTCCGAGGTGACCCGGGTGGCCCGAGAGGTCGGTGTCGAGGGCCGCCTCGGTGGTCAGGCCGAGGTGCCGGGTGCGGCGGGTACGTGGAAGGATCTCACCGATTCGGTGAACACCGCGTTCCGCAACCTCACCGGTCAGGTGCGTGACATCGCGCAGGTGACGACGGCGGTGGCGAACGGTGACCTGTCGCAGAAGGTCACGGTGGACGTGGCCGGCGAGATGCTGGAGCTGAAGAACACCGTCAACACGATGGTGGCGCAGCTCTCCTCGTTCGCCGACCAGGTCACGCGCATGGCGCGGGATGTGGGTACGGAGGGCCGCCTCGGCGGTCAGGCGAGGGTCGACGGCGTCAGCGGTACGTGGAAAGAGCTGACGGACTCCGTCAACTTCATGGCCGGCAATCTCACCTCTCAGGTGCGTCAGATCGCGCAGGTGACGACGGCGGTGGCCCGCGGTGACCTGTCGCAGAAGATCGACGTGGACGCGCGGGGCGAGATCCTCGAGCTGAAGAACACGATCAACACCATGGTCGACCAGCTGTCCGCCTTCGCGGAGCAGGTCACCAGGGTGGCCCGTGAGGTGGGTACGGACGGCCGCCTCGGCGGTCAGGCCCAGGTGCCCGGTGTGGCCGGCGTGTGGCGTGACCTGACGGATTCGGTGAACGGCATGGCCGGGAACCTCACGGCGCAGGTGCGCAACATCGCGCAGGTCGCCACGGCGGTGGCCCGCGGTGACCTGTCGCAGAAGATCGACGTGGACGCGCGGGGCGAGATCCTCGAGCTGAAGAACACCCTCAACACGATGGTCGACCAGCTGTCGAACTTCGCGGAGCAGGTCACGAGGGTGGCGCGCGAGGTGGGCACCGAGGGCATCCTCGGCGGCCAGGCCGAGGTGCAGGGCGTCTCCGGCACCTGGAAGGACCTCACCCAGTCCGTCAACTTCATGGCGAACAACCTCACCAGTCAGGTGCGCAACATCGCCGAGGTGACGACGGCGGTCGCCAAGGGCGATCTCTCGAAGAAGATCACCGTGGACGCCAAGGGCGAGATCCTGGAGCTGGTGACGACCGTCAATACGATGGTCGACCAGCTGTCCGACTTCGCGGACGAGGTGACCAGAGTCGCCCGTGAGGTGGGTACGGAGGGTGTGCTGGGCGGCCAGGCGCGGGTGCGCGGAGTCACCGGCATCTGGAAGGACCTCAGCGACAACGTCAACCTGATGGCGAACAACCTCACCAGTCAGGTGCGCAACATCTCGCGGGTCTCGGCGGCGGTCGCCAACGGAGACCTGACGAAGAAGGTCACGGTGGAGGCACGCGGCGAGGTCGCGGAGCTTGCCGACACCGTCAACACGATGGTGCGGACGCTGTCGTCGTTCGCCGACGAAGTGACCCGCGTGGCGCGCGAGGTGGGCACGGACGGCCGCCTCGGCGGTCAGGCCCGGGTGCCGGGCGTCTCCGGTACGTGGAAGGACCTGACCGAGTCGGTGAACTCGATGGCGTCCAACCTGACCGGTCAGGTGCGGCAGATCGCCACCGTCACCACCGCGATCGCCAAGGGCGATCTCACCAGGAAGATCGACATCGATGCGCGGGGTGAGATCCTCGAGCTGAAGACCACCATCAACACCATGGTCGACCAGCTCTCCTCGTTCGCCGAGGAGGTCACCCGAGTGGCCCGCGAGGTGGGCACCGACGGGCAGCTGGGCGGTCAGGCCAGGGTGCGGGACGTCGACGGCACCTGGCGCGACCTGACCGAGTCGGTGAACGAGATGGCCGGGAATCTGACCCGGCAGGTGCGCGCCATCGCGGCCGTCGCGACCGCGGTGACCCGCGGCGATCTGAACCTCAAGATCGACGTGGACGCGGCCGGTGAGATCCAGGTCCTCCAGGACAACATCAACACCATGATCGCGAACCTCCGCGACACCACCCTCGCCAACGAGGAACAGGACTGGCTCAAGGGCAATCTGGCCCGTATCTCCGGTCTGATGCAGGGCCGACGCGACCTCGAGGACGTCGCATCGCTGATCATGAGCGAGCTGACGCCCGTGGTCTCCGCCCAGCACGGTGCCTTCTTCCTGGCCGTGCCGACCGGCGGCCCGAACACAGCGGCGGGCGGCGAGTCGTACGAACTGGTCATGCGCGGCAGTTACGGCTACTCGGCCGGTCTGATGCCGACGTCCTTCCGGCCCGGCGAGACCCTGATCGGTACGGCCGCGGAGGAGAAGCGGACGATCCAGGTCAATGTGCCGCCGGGTTATCTGAAGATCTCGTCGGGGCTCGGAGAGGCCTCACCGGCTTATGTGATCGTCCTTCCGGTGCTGTTCGAGGGGAAGGTCCTCGGCGTCATCGAGCTGGCGTCGTTCCAGCCGTTCACTCAGATCCAGCGGGACTTCCTGAACCAGATCGCCGAGATGATCGCGACGAGCGTCAACACCATCAGCGTCAATACCAAGACCGAGGTGCTGCTCAAGCAGTCGCAGGAGCTGACGGAGCAGCTGCGTGAGCGCTCCGCGGAGCTGGAGAACCGCCAGAAGGCGCTGCAGGCTTCCAACGCCGAACTGGAGGAGAAGGCCGAGCTGCTGGCACAGCAGAACCGCGACATCGAGGTGAAGAACACCGAGATCGAGGAGGCCCGGCAGGTGCTGGAGGAGCGGGCGGAACAGCTCGCGGTCTCCATGCGCTACAAGTCCGAGTTCCTGGCGAACATGTCGCACGAGCTGCGGACGCCGCTCAACTCCCTGCTCATCCTGGCGAAACTGCTCGCGGACAACGCGGACGCCAATCTCTCGCCGAAGCAGGTGGAGTTCGCCGAGACGATCCACGGCGCAGGGTCCGATCTGCTGCAGCTGATCAACGACATCCTGGACCTCTCGAAGGTCGAGGCGGGCAAGATGGACGTCAGCCCGACCCGTATCGCGCTGGTGCAGCTGGTCGACTACGTCGAGGCTACGTTCCGGCCGCTGACGGCGGAGAAGGGGCTCGACTTCTCCGTCCGTGTCTCGCCGGAGCTGCCCGCGACGCTGCACACCGACGAGCAGCGGCTGCTCCAGGTACTGCGCAACCTCCTGTCGAACGCGGTGAAGTTCACCGACAGCGGCGCCGTCGAGCTGGTGATCAGGCCGGCGGGCGCCGATGTGCCGCAGGCGATCCGGGAGCAGCTGCTGGAGGCCGGGTCGCTCCAGGACGCCGACGCGGATCTGATCGCCTTCTCCGTGACGGACACGGGCATCGGGATCGCCGCGGGCAAGATGCGGGTGATCTTCGAGGCGTTCAAGCAGGCGGACGGGACGACCAGCCGCAAGTACGGTGGCACGGGTCTCGGTCTGTCGATCAGCCGTGAGATCGCGCGGCTGCTCGGCGGCGAGATCCATGCGGCGAGCGAGCCGGGGCGTGGTTCGACGTTCACGCTGTATCTGCCGCTGCAGCCGAGTGAACTGCCGCCGCAGGGCTACCCGCAGCTCGCACCCGGTGTCGGGCGCGGGCACGGCGAGGAGACCACCGTGGAGGAAGACGGCGCACAGGAGCGGTCCCGGACCGTTGCCGCAGCCCCGGCGGGTCCCGCGGCTCTGCTTCGGCGGCGCCGGAAGGCACAGGCGGCCGTGGAGGCCCAGCGGCCCGCCGGCCCGCCGGCGGAGGCGCCCGGCCAGGAGCCGTGGTTGGCCGGGCCCGCGGGCGAGCAGGAGGGCGCGGAGCAGCGACGGGTGTTCGCCTTCGACGGTGAGAAGGTCCTGATCGTCGACGACGACATCCGCAACGTCTTCGCGCTCACCAGCGTGCTGGAGCAGCACGGCCTGTCGGTGCTCTATGCGGAGAACGGCCGTGAGGGGATCGAGGTCCTGGAGCAGCACGACGATGTGACGGTCGTGCTGATGGACATCATGATGCCGGAGATGGACGGTTACGCGACGACGACGGCGATCCGCAGGATGCCGCAGTTCGCGGGTCTGCCGATCATCGCGCTCACGGCGAAGGCCATGAAGGGCGACCGGGAGAAGGCGATCGAGTCCGGCGCATCCGATTATGTGACGAAACCGGTCGATCCCGACCATCTCTTGTCGGTGATGGAGCAGTGGATGCGCGGGGAGTGAGTGTCGGACGTGCGATTGTGCGCGAGTCGCTGATCGAATATGGCCGAAGGCGTGTGGGACCGCAGGTTCCGGGGAACTATCGGATCTCCCCCCACGTTTGCGGTATGTGCACAGTGACATCACGGTGACAGGGTGTGGCGACGGGCGGGGTGCGGCTACCATGACCGGCACAAGGACGGGCGGCGCAAGGGAGTCGTCCCCTGGGGCGGCGCCCGGCGCGTCCCCCGGCTCTTCGAGCTGGGGAGACCCCATGCCGGGGCGAGGAGGACGGGGCATGGTGCAGAAGGCCAAGATCCTCCTGGTCGATGACAGGCCGGAGAATCTGCTTGCGCTGGAGGCCATCCTCTCCGCGCTCGATCAGACGCTGGTGCGGGCATCGTCAGGGGAGGAGGCGCTCAAGGCGCTGCTGACGGACGACTTCGCGGTCATTCTGCTGGATGTCCAGATGCCTGGCATGGATGGATTCGAGACCGCCGCGCACATCAAACGGCGCGAGCGGACCCGGGACATCCCGATCATTTTCCTGACCGCGATCAACCACGGCCCCCACCACACCTTCCGCGGCTACGCGGCCGGTGCCGTGGACTACATCTCGAAGCCGTTCGACCCCTGGGTGCTGCGGGCCAAGGTCTCGGTCTTCGTCGAGCTCTACATGAAGAACTGCCAACTGCGCGAGCAGGCAGCGCTGCTGCGGCTCCAGCTCGAGGGCAGCGGCCAGGCCGAAGCGGGTGCCGGCCGGGAGCCCGCGGGTCTCCTCGCCGAGCTGTCCGCGCGCCTCGCCGCCGTCGAGGAGCAGGCGGAGGCGCTCTCCAAGCAGCTCGACGACGATTCGGCGGACGCGGCGGCCGTGGCGACGGCCGCCCACCTCGAGCGCAAACTCACCGGTCTGCGCAGGGCCCTTGACGCGCTGGAGCCCGGCACGGGCGGCGGCTCTCCGACGCTGCCCTCGCAGAGCTAGGTACGTACTTTCCGGGCGTCTCCTGGTGCTTGAGGGCGCGTCAGTTTCCGGCACTTCAGCAACGACACGAACGGGTGAGGCAGTGGGCACACGTGTCCGCTGCCGTCGACACCGGTAACCTCACCACCATGGCCTCACGTACGTCCGGCAAGGGTTCCCAGGGCACGGCGGGCACTGCGAAGCCGCGCGCCGGCCGTACTAGCGGTGCCGCGAAGAAGGCGGCGCCCCCCAAGAGGACCGCCCCCAAGAAGACCGTGCCCGCCAAGAAGGCTCCTGCGAGGAAGGCAGCGGCCAAGAAGGCGGCCGCCCCGAAGCCCGCACCGTCCCCGACCGGGGGTGTGTACCGCCTGGTGCGTGCCGTCTGGTTGGGCCTCGCGCACACCGTCGGCGCGGTGTTCCGCGGCATAGGGCGTGGCGCCAAGGGGCTGGACCCGGCGCATCGCAAGGACGGACTTGCGCTGCTGCTTCTCGGCCTTGCACTGATCGTCGCGGCGGGCACCTGGTCGAATCTGCGCGGTCCGGTCGGCGATCTCGTCGAAATGCTGATCACCGGCGCGTTCGGCCGGCTCGATCTGCTCGCGCCGATACTGCTGGGCGCGATCGCCGTGCGGCTCATCCTCTATCCCGAGCGGCCCGAGGCCAACGGCCGTGTGGTCATCGGCCTTTCCGCGCTCGTCATCGGCGTGCTCGGCCAGGTCCACATGGCGTGCGGATCGCCCGGCCGTGGCGAGGGCACGGAGGCGGTCCAGGACGCGGGCGGTCTGATCGGCTGGGCCGTGTCCAAACCGCTGATCTTCGCCATGGGTGAGGTGCTCGCGGTGCCGCTGCTGGTGCTGCTGACCGTCTTCGGTCTGCTCGTCGTCACCGCCACGCCCGTCAACGCCATCCCGCAGCGGTTGCGGCTGCTCGGCTCGAAGCTCGGCATCGTCGAGCCGCTGCACGGCCCCGACGCCGGGAAGGAGCCCGACGACGAGCGGTACGAGGAGCAGTGGCGGGAGGCGCTGCCCGCGCGCTCGCGTCGCGCGGCAGGCCGCGGCACGTCGCATGCCGGGCCCGACCCGGACTCCGCGGAGGCGGAGGCCCTCGCCAGGCGCCGCCGGCCACGCCGTCCATCGGCCCAGCCGGCCCTCGGCCGGGAGATGGACGCGGTGGACGTCGCCGCGGCGGCGGCCGCCGCCCTCGACGGGGCCGTTCTGAACGGCATGCCGCCCTCGCCGCTGGTTGCGGACCTCACGCGGGACGTCACCGCCGAGCGTCAGCGCGCCTCCTCGCCCGTGCCGAGCGCACGGGAGCCCGAGCCCGCGGACCGTGAGGAGCGGCCCGCCCCACCGGCGGAGGGGGTCGTGCCCGACCTGACCAAGCCGGCGCGCGAGGAGCTCCAGCCGCTGCCACCGAGGGCCGAGCAGCTCCAGCTGTCCGGGGACATCACCTACTCGCTGCCCTCGCTCGACCTGCTCGAGCGAGGCGGCCCCGGCAAGACCCGCAGCGCCGCCAACGACGCGGTCGTCGCCTCACTGACCAACGTCTTCACCGAGTTCAAGGTCGACGCGGCCGTCACCGGCTTCACCCGCGGCCCCACGGTCACCCGTTACGAGGTCGAGCTCGGCCCCGCCGTGAAGGTCGAACGCATCACGGCCCTGACCAAGAACATCGCGTACGCGGTCGCCAGCCCGGACGTGCGGATCATCTCGCCGATCCCCGGCAAGTCCGCCGTCGGCATCGAGATCCCGAACACCGACCGCGAGATGGTCAACCTCGGCGACGTCCTGCGTCTCGCGGACGCCGCGGAGGACGACCACCCGATGCTGGTCGCGCTGGGCAAGGACGTCGAGGGCGGCTATGTGATGGCCAACCTGGCGAAGATGCCGCACGTCCTGGTCGCCGGCGCCACCGGCTCCGGCAAGTCGTCCTGCATCAACTGCCTGATCACTTCTGTGATGATAAGAGCGACACCGGAGGACGTGCGGATGGTGCTGGTCGACCCCAAGCGGGTCGAGCTCACCGCGTACGAGGGCATCCCCCACCTGATCACCCCGATCATCACCAACCCCAAGCGGGCCGCAGAGGCGCTGCAGTGGGTGGTCCGCGAGATGGACCTGCGCTACGACGACCTCGCCGCGTACGGCTACCGGCACATCGACGACTTCAATCAGGCCGTTCGCCAGGGCAAGGTGAAACCGCCGGAGGGCAGCGAACGCGAGCTCCAGCCGTATCCGTACCTCCTGGTCATCGTCGACGAGCTGGCCGACCTGATGATGGTCGCACCGCGTGACGTCGAGGACGCGATCGTGCGCATCACGCAGCTGGCGCGCGCGGCGGGCATCCATCTGGTATTGGCGACGCAGCGGCCGTCGGTCGACGTCGTCACCGGCCTGATCAAGGCGAACGTGCCCTCCCGTCTCGCGTTCGCCACGTCCTCGCTCGCCGACAGCCGGGTCATCCTCGACCAGCCGGGCGCGGAGAAGCTGATCGGCAAGGGCGACGGCCTCTTCCTGCCGATGGGCGCCAACAAGCCCACCCGTATGCAGGGCGCCTTCGTGACGGAGGACGAGGTCGCCGCCGTCGTCCGGCACTGCAAGGACCAGATGGCTCCGGTCTTCCGGGACGACGTGGTGGTCGGCACCAAGCAGAAGAAGGAGATCGACGAGGACATCGGAGACGACCTCGATCTGCTCTGCCAGGCCGCCGAGCTCGTCGTCTCCACCCAGTTCGGCTCGACCTCGATGCTGCAGCGCAAGTTGCGCGTGGGCTTCGCCAAGGCCGGCCGGCTGATGGACCTCATGGAGTCGCGGAACATCGTCGGCCCGAGCGAGGGATCCAAGGCCCGTGACGTTCTTGTGAAACCCGACGAACTGGATGGAGTGCTCGCCGTGATCCGGGGAGAGACTCACTCGTAAGGGTCCTGGAAGCAACCGTTTCCCTTGGTCGTACGTCAAGTTGGAGGGAGGGACCCACAGATGTCCCGACCCCGGGATCACCCGTCCATTCCTATGGCGTACAAAGTCCACCGCCCGGTTGCCCCACCCTTTCGTACCACCCATAGACTGAACCTCCAGCAGGTGGTTACACGCTCGAAAGGCGCCCCCGTGTCCATCGGCAACTCCCCCGAAGACGACAGGCCTTCAGCCGAAGACGACCGGCCTTCGATCGGCCACGTGCTCCAGCAGGCGCGTGTCGGCGCAGGCCTCACCGTCGACGAGGTCAGTACCTCCACCCGGGTGCGCATCCCCATAGTGCACGCGATCGAGGAGGACGACTTCTCCCGCTGCGGCGGTGACGTGTACGCCCGCGGGCACATCCGCATGCTCGCCCGCGCCGTCGGGATCGATCCCGACCCGCTCGTCGCGCAGTACGACGACGAGCACGGCGGCCGCCCCGCGCCGACCCCTGCCGCGCCGCTTTTCGAAGCAGAGCGCATCCGTCCCGAGCGGCGTCGCCCCAACTGGACCGCGGCCATGGTCGCGGCGATCGTCGTGGTGGTCGGTTTCGCCGGCTTCACGCTCTTCAGCGACAGCGAAAGCAGCGGCGGCAACCTCGCGGAAGGGCCCGCGGAGGCCGGGTCCACGCCGACCAAGGCTCCGACGACCAGGCCCGCCGACCCCAAGCCCGAACCGTCGGAGAGCGCCATCGCGGCCGTCCCCAAGGACAAGGTCACGGTGAAGCTGTCCGCCACCGGCGACAAGAGCTGGATCTCCGCCAAGTCGCACAACGGCAAGCTGCTCTTCGACGGCCTGCTGCTCAAGGGCGAGAGCAAGACCTTCCAGGACGACGAGCGCGTCGACCTGATCCTCGGCAACGCCGGGGCGATCGAGCTGTTCGTGAACGGCAAGAAGGTCGAGGACGAATTCAAGATGGGCGGCGTGGAACGGCTCTCCTACACGAAGGGTGACCCGGAGGTCGGCTGAGCCTGCGGAGCGTGAGGACGGCCCCGACCCTCGCGGCCGGGGCCCGGGCCGGGACAAAGTAGTCTTGAGCGCATGCCCGAACGCCGTACCGTCGCCCTTGTCACTCTCGGCTGCGCCCGTAACGAGGTGGACTCGGAGGAGCTTGCAGGCCGCTTGGCAGCGGACGGCTGGGAGCTCGTCGAGGACGCCTCCGACGCGGACGTCGCCGTGGTGAACACCTGCGGATTCGTCGAAGCCGCCAAGAAGGACTCCGTCGACGCCCTGCTGGAAGCCAACGACCTCAAGGACCATGGGAGAACCCAGGCCGTCGTGGCCGTGGGCTGCATGGCCGAGCGGTACGGCAAGGACCTCGCGGAGGCACTGCCCGAGGCGGACGGTGTGCTGGGCTTCGACGACTACGCCGACATCTCCGAGCGTCTGCAGACCATCCTCAGCGGCGGCGTGCACGCTCCGCACACCCCGCGCGACCGGCGGAAACTGCTCCCGCTGAGCCCCGTGGAGCGGCAGCAGGCCACCGGCGTGGCGCTGCCGGGCCACGGTGACGCCGTGCCCGTGCCCGCGGACCTGCCGGAAGGCGTCGCCCCCGTGTCCGGTCCGCGGGCGCCGCTGCGCCGCCGCCTGGGCACCAGCCCCGTCGCCTCCGTGAAGCTCGCCTCGGGCTGCGACCGGCGCTGCACCTTCTGTGCGATCCCGTCCTTCCGCGGCTCCTTCGTCTCGCGCCGCCCGGCCGATGTGCTCGGTGAGACGCGCTGGCTGGCGGAGCAGGGCGTCAAGGAGATCATGCTGGTCTCCGAGAACAACACCTCGTACGGCAAGGACCTCGGCGACATCCGTCTGCTGGAGACGCTGCTGCCCGACCTGGCAGCCGTCGACGGCATCGAACGGGTGCGGGTCAGCTATCTGCAGCCCGCGGAGATGCGCCCCGGCCTGATCGACGTGCTCACGTCCACGCCGAAGGTCGCCCCGTACTTCGATCTGTCGTTCCAGCACTCCGCGCCCGGTGTGCTGAGGGCGATGCGGCGCTTCGGCGACACCGAGCGGTTCCTCGAGCTGCTGGAGACCATCCGGGGCAAGGCGCCGCAGGCGGGCGTGCGCTCCAACTTCATCGTCGGGTTCCCCGGCGAGAGCGAGGTGGACTTCGCCGAGCTGGAGCGCTTTCTCTCCGCGGCGCGTCTGGATGCCATCGGCGTCTTCGGGTACAGCGACGAGGAGGGCACGGAGGCCGTCACCTACCAGGACAAACTGGACGCCGACGTCATCACGGAGCGGCTCGAGCATCTGTCGCGCATCGCGGACGAGCTCACCGCGCAACGCGCGGAGGAGCGTCTGGGCGAGACGCTGGAGGTGCTGGTGGAGTCCGTCGACGACGAGGACGGCGCCGTGGGCCGGGCCGCCCACCAGGCGCCGGAGACCGACGGCCAGGTCGTTTTCACCTCCGCCGAAGGCCTGGAGCCCGGTCGTATGGTCGTGGCGAAGGTCGTGGGCACCGAGGGCGTCGACCTGGTGGCCGAGTACTGCGAGGTCCTGGGGGCCGGCTCCCGGACCCCTGACGAGGAGGCGGGCAGATGACCGGAGTGCCGGCATCCGCGGCGGGCGGGTCCGGAAGGCCGGCGCCCGGCGGCAAGCTGGGCGCTGCGGCCGTGAACCAGGCCGGCCTGTGGAACATCGCCAACCTTCTGACCATGGTGCGGCTCGTGCTGGTGCCCGCCTTCGTGCTGCTGCTGCTGCAGGACGGCGGCTACGACCCGGCCTGGCGGGCATGGGCATGGGCGGCGTTCGCGGTGGCCATGATCACCGACATCTTCGACGGGCACCTGGCCCGCACGTACAACCTGGTCACCGACTTCGGGAAGATCGCGGACCCGATCGCCGACAAGGCGATCATGGCGGCTGGGCTGATCAGCCTCTCGGCGCTCGGCGACCTTCCGTGGTGGGTCACCGGCGTCATCCTCTTCCGTGAGCTCGGCATCACGCTGATGCGGTTCTGGGTGATCAGGCACGGGGTGATTCCGGCCAGTCGCGGCGGCAAGATGAAGACCCTCGCCCAGGGCACCGCGGTCGGCATGTACGTGCTCGCGCTGACCGGGCCGCTTGCGACCCTTCGGTTCTGGGTGATGGCTCTCGCCGTGGTCCTGACGGTGCTCACCGGCCTCGACTATGTGCGGCAGGCGGTCGTACTGAGGCGCAAGGGGCTTGCGGCGGAGCGGACGGCGGCGGGCTCCCCGAGGTGACCGGTGCGGCCAGAGTGCTGGCACTGCTTGCCGAGCGTGGCGAGACGCTGGCCGTCGCGGAGTCCCTCACGGGCGGTCTGGTGGCCGCGGAGCTCACGTCGGTACCCGGGGCGTCCAAGTCCTTCCGGGGGTCCGTCACGGCTTACGCCACCACCCTCAAGAGGGATGTTCTGGGCGTGGACGGGAGTCTGCTTGTGGAGCACGGAGCTGTGGATCCACAGGTCGCCGCCCAGATGGCAGCCGGGGTACGGGACGCACTGGGCGCGGACTGGGGCATCGCCACCACCGGGGTGGCAGGTCCGGAACCGCAGGACGGGAAGGCCGTCGGGACGGTATATGTGGCTGTCGCGGGTCCGGCGGGCGTCGGGAATGTGGCCGCATTGCGGTTGAACGGCGACCGCGGGGAAATCCGTAGAGAGAGTGTACGGAGTGTGCTCGACCTGCTCCGTGACGAACTGCACGGGAACAGGCCTGCACAGGATACGGAACAGAACGGGGGGAATTGATGTTTGCAGCCCTGAGTGAACACGACATCGCTCCCCGCACGGCCGCGGCGCAAGGCGGTACGGTGGGGCGTGAAGGATGCGGCTACGCGGTCCGAGGAGGGAGCCACCGATGATTCTGCTCCGTCGCCTGCTTGGTGACGTGCTGCGTCGGCAGCGCCAGCGCCAGGGCCGTACTCTGCGCGAAGTCTCCTCGTCCGCCCGAGTCTCGCTCGGCTATCTATCCGAGGTGGAGCGGGGGCAGAAGGAGGCATCCTCCGAGCTGCTCTCCGCGATTTGCGACGCGCTTGACGTACGGATGTCCGAGCTCATGCGTGAAGTGAGCGACGAACTGTCACTGGCCGAACTGGCCGAGTCGGCAGCCGCCAGCGAGCCGGTGCCTGCGCCAGTACGTCCGATGCTGGGCTCCGTCTCCGTGACGTCGGTGGCAGGTGTGCCGACGGAGCGCGTGACGATCAAGGCACCCGCGGAGGCGGTCGACGTCGTCGCCGCCTGATCAGCAGGCACTGCACGATCCTGCACGGCTTGGTTTGCACCTGGCCCTGGTCGGTACTCGAGTACCGGCCGGGGCCTTTTGCTTGCGCTTCTGTCCCCGGATGACCCTTTTCGGTAGTTGTGTAATCGTGGTCGGTAGTCGCGAAACCGAGTGGAGGACCTGGATGTCTGTCGTGAAGAGCACTCTGTCCGATGCGGACCTCAAGACGGTCGGTGAAGCACTGAAGGGCGCTCTGGTCGATCTGGTCGACCTCGCACTGGTGGCCAAGCAGGTGCACTGGAACGTGGTGGGCCCCCGCTTCAGGTCCGTGCACCTCCAGCTCGACGAGGTCGTCGACACAGCACGACAGCACTCCGACACGGTCGCGGAGCGCTCCTCCGCGATCGGTGTGACGCCCGACGGGCGGGCGGCGACGGTGGCGGCACGGAGCGCGATCGGCTCCGTGCCGGAAGGCTGGGTCAAGGATGTCGACGTCGTTCGGACGATGGTCGACGCCCTCGGAGCCGTCATCGGGCGGATGCGGGAGCGCATCGAGGCCACGGAGAAGCCGGACCCGGTGAGCCAGGACATCCTGATCCAGCTCACGGCCGACCTCGAGAAGCACGCCTGGATGTTCCAGGCCGAGAGCGCATGACGTCGAGCGCGCAACCGAGGTCCGCGCGCGCCGGGTCGGCCAACCGTGCGCCCTCCCCGCGGCCCAGCACGTCGCACTAGCGTGGGCCGGAGGAGGCAGCCATGGCGGTACGCGGGGCGGTCCTCGTGCCCGTTGTCGTGCTCGGGTTCGTGGTGGGCGCATTGTGGTGGTGGGCCGTGCTGCGGCTCGTCCTGGTCCCGGAGCACTCGGGCGTCGTCGAAGGGGCGGTGGCCGCGGGGGGCTGGGGCCTCAGTCTGCTTCCGGTGCATGCGACGGCCGCCCGGCGCCGCACTACCACGGCATCACGACGCCCCCGTTCGGGCGGAATATCTGACCTGTCGTGAACGACGAGGCGTCAGAGGCGAGATGGAGCACGGTGTGGGCGACGTCCTCCGGCTCGCCGACGCGGCGCAGCGGGGACGCCCGCACCATCGCTGCCTCCGTCCGCTGCTGCAGGCCGGCCTCATGACGGTCGGTCATCGGTGTGCGGACCCAGCCCGGGGCGACGGCGTTCACCCGGATCCCATGCGGGCCGAGTTCGGTCGAGAGCGTCCGGGTGAGCTGGATCACGGCCGCCTTTGAGGCGCTGTAGCAGAGCAGGCCGGCGTTGGCCGCGTCGACGGCGCCCGAGGCCATGGTGACGATCGAACCGCCGCCGCCCCTGGCGAGCATGGCGCGGGCCGCCTCCTGGCAGGCGTACAGCACCCCTTTGAAGTTGACGGCCATCACGCGGTCCAGGTCCTCGTCCCGGGTCTCGAGGATCGGACTCGTGTGCATGATCCCGGCCACGGCGGCCATGACGTCGAGCCGATCCGCGCAGGCGACCGCGGCGGCGAGGGCGGCGCGATCGGAGACGTCGACGGTGTGGGTGAGGGCCTTGCCGCCGGTGGTTCCGATCAGGGAGCGGGTCCCGTCGAGGCCGTTCTCGTCCACGTCGGCGCAGTGGACGACGGCACCCGCTTCGGCGAGCAGCACGGCGCAGGCGCGGCCGATGCCGCCGGCCGCGCCGGTGACGAACGCGGTGCGGCCGGTGAGGTCGTACGCCGTGACGGCCATGGAGGGACCGTAGACGTGAACTGACGGGTCGTCAATTGCATGCGGCTGGGCGGTTCCGATGTTCAGGCGGCGGGGCCGGTCTGGCAGCGCGGGCACCAGTAGGTCGGGCGTTCGCGGCTGCCGTCACCCTGGTCGGCTTTGCGGACAGGGGTGCCGCAGCGGGGGCAGGGGCGGCCCTCGCGGCCGTAGACGTACAGCTTCTGGGACGGATTGCGGCCGCTGGTCATGGTGCGCCGGTCGAAGCGCTGCTTGTTGGCCTCGAGGAGGCGTTGCGCGGTGGCCACCAGTCGCTCGGGGATGCCGGCGGGCAGTTCGCCGACCGGCAGCCAGGGCGTGACACGGGCGAGGAAGGCAAGCTCCGACTTGTAGACATTGCCGATACCGGCGAGGTTCCGCTGGTCGAGGAGGGCTTCGCCGAGGGGGCGGGCCGGGTCGGCGAGAAGGTTCGCCACCGCTTTGGCCGGGTCCCAGTCCGGGCCGAGCAGATCGGGCCCCAGGTGGCCGACGGCCTGCTCCTCGTCGGCGGTGCGGAGCAGTTCGACGACGGGAAGGCGATAGCCGACGGCGGTGCGCTCGGCGTTGCCGAGGATCGCGCGGATCTGGTGGGCGGGCCCGCCGTCCCAGCGCGCACCGGTGTCGTAGACTCGCCAGGAGCCGTCCATCCGCAGATGCGAGTGCAGGGTCAGTCCGCCCTCGAACCGCGTGAGGAGATGCTTGCCGCGCGGTGTCACGTCCAGAACAGCGCGGCCGGTGAGGTCCGCCGTGGCGAAGCGGGGGACGCGAAGGTCGAAGCGGGTCAGGACCCGGCCCGCCAGCGCCGCATGCAGACGGTGGGCGGTCAGCCAGACGGTGTCTCCTTCGGGCATGGCATCCATGATGCGCGAGAAGCGGCCGCCGGGCGGGGCACGGCCGGGTCATGGGCGCAGGCGCAGCCCCCTCGGCGTGGCGTGGAACCCGGCCGTCTCCAGGGCACGGGCGAGCGGTGCGGTCAGGGCCGGGGCTCCGTTCGCGCGCTCCACCGTGACCGTACCGAGCGCGCCCTCGCGGGCCGCCGCGGCGAGGGCGCCGGCCGCCGCGTGCAGTGCGGGCGAATCGGGGTCGGTGGCCCACGCCAGCAGTGTCTTGCCGCCGCGCTCCATGTACAGCGTGAGCTCGCCGTCGACCAGGACCACCAGGGACCCCGCCTTGCGGCCGGGCTTGTGGCCGGCGCCCTCCGGCGGCTCGGGCCAGGGCAGCGCGGCCCCGTAGGCATTGGCCGGGTCGGCGGCCGCCAGCACCATCGCGCGGGGCGCCGCCTGCCCCTCCGACCGGTCTCGCGCCGTGGACGCCGCGCGCAGACGGTCGACGGCGCCGTCCATGGCGAACTGCGCGGCACCCAGTCCTTCGACGACATAACCCCGGCGCGCTTGTCCGCTGTCCTCGAAGGCCGACAGAACGCGGTACGTGGCGGAGAAGCCGCCCTCGACGCCCTCGGCCGCCACCGCGCCCCGCGTCACCACACCGTGGCGGTCCAGCAGAGTCCGCGCCCGGGCGTGCGCCCGGTGGGTCGGCTCCGGCTCGAGGGCCGGCAGCAGCGACCAGCGGCCGCTCACCGTAGGTGGACCGGTACGGGAGGCGGGACGGGCCGCGGCCGTGAGGCCGCCGTACCGGCCGCGGGGGACGGTGCGCCTGGCGCGATGGGCGGTGGACCCGGCGGTTCGGCCGGAGCCGAGCAGGGCGCGCAGCGGCGCCAGGGTGTCGTTGGTGAGCCGACCGGACCACGCGAGATCCCAGAGGGCATCGGCAAGTTGCGGATCGGTGGCGTCCGGGTGCGTGGTCGCTCGCACCTGGTCGGCGATCTGGCGGAAGAACAGGCCGTAGCCGCCGGAGAGGACCGTGAGCACCGACTCGTGCAGCGCCGTCACCTCCAGCGGGTGCGGCTGCGGTAGCAGCAGGGGCGCGGCGTCGGCCAGATAGAGGGAGATCCAGCCGTCCTTGCCGGGCAGGGCACCCGCGCCGGCCCACAACACCTCACCGGTCGTGGTCAGTTCGTCGAGCAGGGCGCCGCTGTAGTGCGAGACGCGGGACGGCAGGATCAGTTTCTCGAGGGCGGAGGCCGGCACCGAGGCGCCTTGGAGCTGCTCGATGGCGCGGGCCAGACCGTCGATGCCGCGAAGGCTGTTGCTGCCGAGGTGCTGCCACTGGGGCAGGAAGGAGGCGAGCGCGGCGGGCGGCACCGGCTCCAGCTCCTGGCGGAGCGCGGCCAGTGAACGCCTGCGCAGGCGGCGCAGCACCCCTGCGTCGCACCACTCCTGACCGATGCCCGCCGGATGGAACTCGCCCTGCACGACCCGGCCGCTCGCGGCGAGGCGCTGCAGGCCGCCCTCGGTGACCGCCACGCCGAGCCCGAAGCGGGCGGCGGCCTGGGCGGAGGTGAAGGGGCCGTGCGTGCGCGCGAACCGGGCGAGGAGGTCACCGAACGGGTCCTTGACCGGTTCGGTGAACGCCTCGGGGACACCGACGGGCAGGGCCGTGCCCAGCGCGTCGCGCAGCCGCCCGGCGTCCTCGACCGCCGCCCAGTGGTCGGAGCCCGCGATGCGGACACGGATGGCGCGGCGGGACGCGGCGAGTTCCTTCGGCCAGGCCGGATCACTGCCCCGCTCGGCGAGCTCGGCGTCGGTCAGCGGACCCAGTACGCGCAGCAGGTCTGCCACGCCCTCCACGTCCTTGGCCCGCCGGTCGCCGGTGAGCCACTGCAGCTCCCGCTCCAGGTCGGTGAGCACCTCCGCGTCCAGCAGTTCCCGGAGCTCCGCCTGGCCGAGCAGCTCGGACAGCAGCCGGGAGTCCAGCGACAGAGCGGCCGCCCGCCGCTCGGCGAGGGGGGAGTCGCCCTCGTACAGGAACTGGGCGACATAGCCGAACAGCAGCGAGCGGGCGAAAGGCGACGGCTCGGGGGTCGTGACCTCGACCAGACGGACACGGCGGGACTCGATGTCTCCCATCAGCTCGGTGAGCCCGGGGACGTCGAAGACGTCCTGGAGGCATTCGCGGACGGCTTCGAGGACGATGGGGAAAGAACCGAACTCGCTCGCCACCTGCAGCAGTTGGGCCGCCCGCTGGCGCTGCTGCCACAGCGGCGTGCGCTTGCCGGGACTGCGGCGCGGCAGCAGCAGCGCACGGGCCGCGCACTCGCGGAACCGGGAGGCGAACAGGGCGGAACCACCGACCTGATCGGTCACGATCTGACCGATCTCGCCCGCTTCGAAGACGGCGTCCGCGGCGCCGACGGGAGCCTGCTCGCTGTCGAACGACGAATCGATGTGCACCGGGTCCTGGTCCAGGAGATCCAGACCCATCAGGTCGGCGTCGGGCAGCCGCAGCACGATGCCGTCGTCGGCGTGCATCACCTGTGCGTCCATGCCGTACCGCTCGGCAAGACGGGCGCCGAGCGCCAGCGCCCACGGCGCGTGCACCTGGGCGCCGAACGGGGAGTGGATCACGACCCGCCAGTCGCCCAGCTCGTCGCGGAAGCGCTCCACCAGGATCGTGCGGTCGTCGGGCACGTGGCCACAGGCCCGGCGCTGCTCGTCCAGGTAGGCGAGCACATTGTCCGCCGCCCAGGCGTCGAGGCCGGCGGCCAGCAGGCGCAGCCGGCCGTCCTCGGCCGACAGGCCGCCGACCTCGCGCAGGAAGGCGCCGACCGCGCGACCGAGCTCCAACGGGCGGCCCAGCTGGTCGCCCTTCCAGAACGGCAGCCGGCCCGGGACGCCGGGGGCGGGGGACACCAGCACCCGGTCGCGGGTGATGTCCTCGATCCGCCAGGAGGTGGTGCCCAGGGTGAACACATCGCCCACCCGTGACTCGTAGACCATCTCCTCGTCGAGCTCGCCGACCCGGCCGCCGCCCTTCTTCGGGTCGGCACCGGCAAGGAAGACGCCGAACAGTCCGCGGTCCGGGATCGTGCCGCCGGAGGTGACGGCCAGGCGCTGCGCCCCCGGACGGCCCGTGACCGTGCCCGCCACCCGGTCCCAGACCACCCGGGGCCGCAGCTCTGCGAACGCGTCGGACGGATAACGGCCGGCGAGCATGTCGAGGACCGCCGTGAAGGCGGACTCGGGCAGCGAGGCGAACGGCGCGGCCCGGCGCACCAGCGCCAGCAGGTCGTCGTACTGCCAGCTGTCCAGGGCCACCATGGCGACCAGCTGCTGGGCCAGCACGTCCAGCGGATTCGACGGGATGCGCAGCGATTCGATCGAGCCCGTGCGCATCCGCTCGGTGACGACCGCCGCCTGCACCAGGTCGCCCCGGTACTTGGGGAAGACCACGCCCGTGGACACCGCGCCCACCTGATGGCCCGCGCGGCCCACCCGCTGCAGGCCGGAGGCGACGGACGGCGGGGACTCGACCTGCACGACCAGGTCCACCGCGCCCATGTCGATGCCCAGTTCGAGGCTCGAGGTGGCGACGACCGCCGGTAGCCGGCCCGCCTTCAGATCCTCCTCGACGAGAGCCCGCTGCTCCTTGGAGACCGAGCCGTGGTGGGCGCGGGCGAGCAGCGGAGGGGCCCCCTGCGCCGCACCGGACTGGGCCATGATCTCCGCCGGCGGCGCGTCCTGTGGCATGGGGGCGCCGGTGGCCCGCTCGTACGCGATCTCGTTGAGGCGGTTGCACAGCCGCTCCGCCAGCCGGCGGGAGTTGGCGAAGACGATCGTGGAGCGGTGGGCCTGGACGAGATCGGCGATGCGCTCCTCGACATGCGGCCAGATCGACGGCTTCTCGGCGACCCCGTCGCCGGCGTCGGAGGCGGGGGAACCCCCGAGTTCGCCCAGGTCCTCGACCGGGACGACCACCGAGAGGTCGAACTCCTTGCCGGAAGGCGGCTGGACGATCTCCACCCGGCGCTGCGGCGACAGATAGCGGGCCACCTCGTCCACCGGACGGACCGTCGCCGACAGGCCGATCCTGCGGACCGGGCGGGGCAGCAGCCCGTCGAGGCGCTCCAGGGACACGGCGAGATGCGCGCCCCTCTTGGTGCCCGCGACAGCGTGGACCTCGTCGAGGATCACCGTCTCGACACCCGTCAGCGCGTCCCTGGCGGACGACGTGAGCATCAGGAACAGCGACTCGGGCGTGGTGATCAGAATGTCCGGAGGCCTGGAGACCAGCGACCGGCGCTCCGCCGCAGGGGTGTCGCCCGAGCGGATGCCGACCCGCACATCGGGCTCGGCCAGGCCCAGCCGCACCGACTCCTGCCTGATTCCGGTGAGCGGGCTGCGGAGATTGCGCTCCACGTCGACCGCGAGGGCCTTCAGCGGTGACACGTACAGCACGCGGCAGCGCTTCTTCGCCTCCGCAGGCGGGGGAGTGGACGCCAGCCGGTCCAGGGCGGCCAGGAAGGCGGCCAGCGTCTTGCCCGAGCCCGTCGGAGCCACCACCAGGACGTCCGAGCCCTCGCCGATGGCCTTCCACGCTCCCTCCTGCGCGGCGGTGGGCGCGTTGAACGCCCCCGAGAACCAGCCACGGGTCGCGGGGGAGAAGGAGTCGAGCGCAGTCCTGGCCATGCCCACCATCGTGCACCCGACCACTGACATCGAGAGTGGTACGCGGGTTCCGGCGGTCGCGGCTCCGACACCGACCGACGCCCTGCCGGGTTGTCCGCACGTCGTTCTGCCGGCCGGCGGAGCCTGATCGACGCGCACCCGGCCTTCGTGTCCAGGACCTGGACCGGCCGTCCCGCCGGATCGTCGCCGGGCGCAGAATGGCCGCATGGAGAAGGACCCGGCGCCGGACACGAAGGGCGAGTGGGCACGGCACTGGCAGTACCCGGGCGTGCCCGGCCTGGACCTGCTGCAGGCCCGCTACGTGCGCCACTCCTTCCCCCGGCACAGCCATGAGGGATTCGTCTTCGGCGCCGTCCGCCGCGGTATCGAGGACGTGTTCCTTCCCGAGGGCACCGTGCGGGCAAGGCCCGGCACCGTCGTCATGATCAACCCGGAGGTGCCGCACTCGGCCAAGGCCGGTGTCCCGGAAGGCTGGGTGTACTCCACCCTCTACCCGTCCTCGAAGCTCGTGGCCACGATCGCGGAGGAGACGACGACGCTGCGCGGGACGGCCGGCTTCGCCGAGACGATCGTCGAGGACCCGGACACCGCCCGGCTCGTGCACGAGGTGCACCGTGCGGCCGAGGCGGGCAACGCCCTCGCCGCGGACAGCGTCCTGCGCCTCACCGTCGCCACACTCCTGCGGCGCCACGGGCGCTCCCTCCCGGCCCGTACACCCCTCGCGGCAGGGGCGCGGACAGCGGCAGCCGCCAAGCAGCTCCTCGAGGAGCGGATGGCGGACCCGCCGTCCCTCGAGGAACTGGCGCAGCAGCTCGGCGTCAGCCCGTTCGCGCTGCTGCGGGCCTTCAAGGCGGCCTACGGGTTGCCGCCGCACACCTGGCTCACGGACGCGCGAGTCCGGCGCGCCCGCCTCCTCCTGGACGTCGGCACACCTCCTTCCGAGGCGGCCGTCGCGGTCGGCTTCACCGACCAGCCCCACCTGAACCGCCACTTCACCCGGATCGTCGGCGTCCCTCCCGGGGCGTACCGGCGAGAGCGTGCAAGAACGTACAAGACCGCGGGCGGGGGCCCTGCGTAACGTCCCCGACGTGGCAGAACAGACAGCTCGACCAGACATGGCCGCCGGGGAGGGACCCGGGGAAGCGGTGCCGTGCGTGACTCTCGCCGTGTCCGTTCCCGGAACACCGCCGGAGCCGGGGGACGCGTCCGCGGCCCGGCAGGATTCCGCGCCGTGCGAAGGATCGTCCGCACCGGGGGAGACGACGCCCGGGCGGGGGGACGGGCCGGCTCCGAAGCCCGACTCGGCCGTCGTCAGGGACGCACTCGGCGTCGGGATCGCCGTAGGTCTCTCCGGCTTCGCCTTCGGCGTGACCTCCGCCGGGTCCGGCCTGACCCTCCTGCAGACCTGCGCGCTCAGCCTGTTCGTGTTCACCGGGGCGTCGCAGTTCGCGCTCGTCGGCGCGATCGCCGCCGGCGGCAACCCGCTCGCCGCCGCGGCCGGTGCCTTCTTCCTGGGTGTGCGCAACGCCTTCTACGGGCTGCGGCTGTCGCAACTGCTCGCGCTGCCCCGCTTCGTACGGCCCTTCGCCGCGCACTGGGTCATCGACGAGACCACCGCCGTCGCCCTGGCGCAGCCCACACGGCGCAGCGTGCGGATCGGCTTCACCCTCACGGGCCTCACCCTCTACGTGCTGTGGAACCTGACGACACTGCTCGGCGCGCTCGGTGCGGAGGCCCTCGGTGACACCGAGGCGTGGGGACTGGACGCGGCGGGCCCGGCGGTCTTCCTCGCACTGCTCGCACCGATGCTGCGTACGGCCACGGAAAGGGCGGCGGCAGGGCTCGCGGTGCTGCTCGGGCTCGGCTTCCTGCCCGTGCTGCCCGCCGGGGTGCCGGTGCTCGTCGCGGCCCTGGCCGCCCCCGCGGTGCTGTGGCTCAAGGGGCGGGCGATCGGTGACCACGCCGGCCGGACGACGCGTACGCAGAGGAAGGAACAGGACCGATGAGCATATGGATCGCGATCGCAGCGACGGCGGTCGGCTGCTACCTCGTCAAGCTGGTCGGGCTGCTCGTACCGGCCCACACGCTCGAGCGGCCTCTCGTACAGCGGCTGGCGGCGCTGCTGCCCGTCGCCCTGCTGGCTGCGCTGACCGCGCAGCAGACCTTCAGCACCGGCCAGTCGCTCGTCGTCGACGCGCGGGCCACGGGGCTCGGGGCCGCGGCGCTGGCGCTGCTGCTGCGTGCGCCGTTCCTGGTGATCGTGGGGGCCGCCGTGGCCGTGACGGCGGGGGTGCGGGCGCTGGGCGGCTGACCCGCCCCGACAAAGGTCGGCCGGTCATGGCCTCACCCGATGGGGTGGCCGTGCGCCCGCAGGGTCCGCAGCGCCTCGATCGTCACGATCGGCCGTGCCTCCAGAGCGGTGCCGGGGGCCCATTCACGCCAGGTGATGGGCCACCCGCCGTCCTGCTGCTGCTCACCCGCCAGGTGCTCCAGGGAACGGGCCATCTCCTCGTCCGTGAACCAGCGGCGGGCCAGTGAATCGGGTGTTCGGGCGTAGTCGTGCGCGAAGTGGTGCTCGCCCGGTGCGTAGCCGGGGGCGACGGGCTGGTCGTCGAGCCGCCCCGGCTCCAGGGCGACGAGCCGCTGCTCGCGCACGATCCGGCCGAGCCGGTCCGCCGCGGCCTCCGCGCGGGGGCGGTCCGGTACGCCGTCGAGGAACGCCACGGCCGCCTCGATCTCGTAGGGGTGCGACTTCTCGATCCCGTCCACCGCGGACCAGCAGAAGTCGGTGGCCCGGAAGAGCCACGCGTGCCACACCTGGTTGCGGTGCAGCAGACCGACCACCGGGCCCGTCGCGAGCAGCTCGCTCGGCGGGTCGTCGACGACCCGCAGGAACGGAGCGGCCGGATAGCCACGCTGGGAGGGGTGAACGGCCGGCAGCGCGCCCTCCTTCGTGGACACATCGGTGAGGTAGCGGCACATGCGCTCCACCCGCATGCCGCCGCAGCGGCCGATGGAGTCGAGCACCCGCAGGGCGTGACCGGTGTGCAGCGGCTGACTGACCGGGCCGCGCAGATCCGGTTCGAGGGCGTGGCCGTAGCCACCGTCCTCGTTGAGGTAGGCGGCCAGTGCTGTTTCCACCGCATCAGGGCTGCCGCCGAGGAAGTCGTGGGCGAACCGCCGCTGCTCGAGCACCCGGGCCGTCAGCCAGATGAAGCGCTCGGCCCGCGCGAGCGCGGACGCGGGAGAAGGGTCGGTGGTTGCTCCGTTTCCAGCCATGTTCCAGACGGTAGAGCGGAAAGTGCTTTCGGCAAGGGGTACGGACAGGGCTGCACTCTCAGGAGCTGGATACTGGGGGCATGCGGTTGACGATTTTCTGGGAGCGCATGGCGGACCACTTCGGTGCGGCGTACGCGGACTCCTTCGCGCGGGATCATGTGATGGCCGAGCTGGGCGGCCGTACGATCCAGGAGGCACTGGCCGCGGGATGGGAGACGAAGGACGTGTGGCGGGCCGTCTGCGCAGCCATGGACATTCCTGCCGACAAGCGGTGAGACCCTGCCGACAAGCGGTGGGACACCGGACGGACGGCCTGCGGTCACCGCTGTGAGCCACACTGGCGAGGGCCGGCCCGACGGGACGGCCCGCGGACGCCGGCTCCGGACGGGACCGCATGACGACGCCACCGCCCCGCGCGCGACCGCGCAGGGCACGACCGCCGCGCCCGCGACCGCGCACCACAGACCCACAGGACGGGAACCGCTGACGACATGACCGCTGACGAGAAGACCGTGCAGGACACGGTCGCGTCGGACGAGGCCGCAGTCGGGATCCCGGCGCAGGGCACTCCGCCGGCCTCTCCGCCTCCCGGCTCGGCGGCCGGCGGCGGCGGTGCGGCCCGCATGCCGCGCTGGCTGCCGCGCGCCCTGATCCTGGCGCTGGCGCTCTACGCCTGCTTCCAGCTCGGGAGTTGGGCCTTCCACCAGCTCATCGGCCTTCTGATGAACATCCTGATCGCCTTCTTCCTGGCGCTTGCGATCGAGCCCGCGGTGGGGCGGATGGCGGCCCGAGGCATGCGCCGGGGCCTCGCCACCTTCCTGGTCTTCTTCGCGGTGCTGGGCGCCGGGATCGGGTTCGTCGTGCTGCTGGGCTCGATGCTGGCCGGACAGATCGTGCAGATGGTCGAGGACTTCCCCCAGTACCTCGACTCGGTCATCCGCTGGATCAACGGCACCTTCCACACGGAGCTGTCCCGGGTGGAGGTCCAGGACAGCCTGTTGCGTTCGGACTGGCTGCGGAAGTACGTGCAGAACAGTGCCAGCGGGGTGCTGGACGTGTCGGCCACCGTGCTCGGCGGTCTGTTCAAGCTGCTGACGATCTTCCTGTTCTCGTTCTACTTCGCCGCCGACGGGCCCAGACTGCGCCGCGCGCTGTGCTCCGTACTGCCTCCGGCCAAGCAGACCGAGGTCCTGCGGGCCTGGGAGATCGCGGTCGACAAGACCGGCGGATACCTCTACTCGCGCGGGCTGATGGCGCTGATCTCCGGGATCGCGCACTACATCCTGCTGGAGATCCTCGAGGTGCCGTACGCCCCGGCGCTCGCGGTCTGGGTCGGGCTCCTCTCCCAGTTCATCCCGACCATCGGCACCTACCTGGCCGGTGCGCTGCCGATGCTGATCGCGTTCACCGTCGATCCCTGGTACGCGGTGTGGGTGCTCGGCTTCGTCGTGATCTACCAGCAGTTCGAGAACTACGTGCTGCAGCCGAAGCTCACCGCAAGGACGGTCGACATCCACCCGGCGGTGGCCTTCGGCTCGGTCGTCGCGGGCACCGCGCTGCTGGGGGCGGTCGGCGCGCTCATCGCGATCCCGGCGGTCGCGACCCTCCAGGCGTTCCTCGGCGCGTACGTGAAGCGGTACGCCGTGACCGACGACCCGCGGGTCCACGGGCACCGGAGGCATGGTGGCGGCCGGGCGCTCGCGCGGGTGCGCAGCGCCCTCCGGAGCGGCAGCGGTGTGCCGTCCACGCCCCAGGGCGCAGCGGGCGCCGTGCCCCCGCAGACCGACGCAGAGAGCTGAGCGGAGGCCCGGATCGCGCGGGTCCGGATGCCCGGGTGGTCCGCTTGACAGTAAAATCGAACATCCATTCTTATGGGATCCCGGCCCTCGTTCCCGCGAGTTATCCACAGGCCGGCCGGACGTCGGGGCCCATTGTCAGTGGCAGGGGTTAGCGTCTTTGACGTGAAGCGATCGACACAAGCAAATCGGGTGGAACCCATGGCAGGAACCGACCGCGAGAAGGCGCTCGACGCCGCGCTCGCACAGATTGAACGGCAATTCGGCAAGGGTGCCGTGATGCGACTGGGCGAGCGGCCGAACGAGCCCATCGAGGTCATCCCCACCGGGTCGACCGCGCTCGACGTCGCCCTCGGCGTCGGCGGCCTGCCGCGCGGACGTGTGGTGGAGGTGTACGGACCGGAGTCCTCCGGTAAGACGACCCTCACCCTGCACGCCGTGGCCAACGCCCAGAAGGCGGGCGGCGCGGTGGCCTTCGTGGACGCGGAGCACGCCCTCGACCCCGAGTACGCGAAGAAGCTCGGCGTCGACATCGACAACCTGATCCTGTCCCAGCCGGACAACGGCGAGCAGGCGCTGGAGATCGTCGACATGCTCGTCCGCTCCGGTGCGCTCGACCTGATCGTCATCGACTCCGTCGCCGCCCTTGTGCCCAAGGCGGAGATCGAGGGCGAGATGGGCGACTCGCACGTCGGTCTGCAGGCGCGGCTGATGAGCCAGGCGCTCCGCAAGATCACCAGCGCGCTCAACCAGTCCAAGACCACCGCGATCTTCATCAACCAGCTCCGCGAGAAGATCGGCGTGATGTTCGGCTCCCCCGAGACCACGACCGGTGGCCGGGCGCTGAAGTTCTACGCCTCCGTGCGTCTCGACATCCGCCGGATCGAGACCCTCAAGGACGGTACGGAGGCGGTCGGCAACCGCACCCGCGTCAAGGTCGTCAAGAACAAGGTCGCCCCGCCCTTCAAGCAGGCCGAGTTCGACATCCTCTACGGCCAGGGCATCAGCCGCGAGGGTGGTCTGATCGACATGGGCGTGGAGCACGGCTTCGTCCGCAAGGCCGGCGCCTGGTACACGTACGAGGGCGACCAACTCGGCCAGGGCAAGGAGAACGCCCGCAACTTCCTGAAGGACAACCCGGATCTCGCCAACGAGATCGAGAAGAAGATCAAGGAGAAGCTCGGCGTCGGCGTCAGGCCGGAGGCCCCGGCGGCGGAGCCCGGTGCGGACGCGGCTGTCGCGGCGGCGCCTGCCGAGGACGCGGCGAAGTCGGTGCCCGCGGCTGCCTCCAAGGCGAAGTCGGCCAAGACGGCGGCGGCCAAGGGGTAGCGCATGGCCGCCCGGCGTACCGAATGGCCGGGTGACAGCCCCGACTCGTCGAGGGCCGAGAAGGAGCTGTCGCCCAAAGACCCGGCTGAGCGGGCGCGGGCAATCTGCCTGCGCCTGCTCACCGGGACCCCGCGCACCCGCAAACAGCTCGCGGACGCGCTGCACAAGCGGGAGATCCCCTCGGAGGTGGCCGAGGAGGTCCTCTCCCGTTTCGAGGACGTGGGACTGATCAACGACGCCGCCTTCGCCGACGCATGGGTGGAGTCCCGGCACCACGGCCGCGGCCTCGCCCGGCGGGCCCTGGCGCGGGAGCTGCGGACCAAGGGCGTCGACTCGGAGTTGATCGACGAGGCCGTGGGCCGGCTCGACTCCGACCAGGAAGAGGAGACGGCCCGCGAGCTGGTGGCGCGCAAGCTGCGCTCCACCCGAGGCCTCGACCGGGACCGGCGCCTGCGCCGGCTGGCCGGGATGCTGGCCCGCAAGGGCTACTCGGAGGGCATGGCCCTGCGGGTGGTCAGGCGGGCGCTGGAGGAAGAGGGCGAGGACACAACGGACTTGGACGAGGCGGGCACCTAGGGACGGGCCGCACCCCGTGGGACACGCGGCCCCGCCCGCCATGGGGGCACCTGGGCGTGGGGGGCGCCGCCCGCGCCGGCCATGGACCGCGTCGCAAGGGGGCGCGGCCCCGCCGTTCGCCTCGTCGCATCGCCCCGGACGCCTCTGGCCGTGGGCCGCACCCGGGGTCACGCGATTTCGCCCCGGCATCGCCGGCCGAGGTGGCGCTGCCGGATCGCCTCGCAGGGGATGCGCCGAGGCACCATCGCGTATCCGGTCGCATCGCCCCGGACGCCTCTGGCCGTGGGCCGCACCCGGGGTCACGCGGTTTCGCCCCGGCATCGCCGGGCGCGGCTCCGTATCGGTCGTGGGGCGCCGGTCGCGTCGGCCGCGCCGGAAAGCGACCGCCGGCCGGTTCGGCCGGTCGCCTCTGGCGGGGACCGGGGGCACGCCAGAGGTCCGCGGAGGACAGGCGTGGCCGGGCGGCGCGATCGGTCCCTCGGGCTACCGGGCGACCGGTAGGCCCGACGCCTTCCACGCCTGGAAGCCGCCGACGAGGTCGGTCGCGCGGCGCAGGCCCAGTTGATGCAGGGAAGCGGCCGCGAGGGAGGAGGCGTAGCCCTCGTTGCAGATCACCACGATCCGCAGGTCGTGACCGACCGCCTGCGGGAGGCGGTGACTGCCCCGGGGATCCAGCCGCCATTCCAGTTCGTTGCGCTCCACGACCAGCGCCCCCGGGATCAGCCCGTCGCGCTCGCGCAGCGCCTGGTAGCGGATGTCCACCAGCAGTGCCCCGGCGGCCGCAGCCTCGAAGGCCTCTTCCGGGCCCAGCCGTTGGAGGCCCTGCCGTACGCGCTCCAGGTGCTCGTCGATACCCAGCGGTTCGCTCACTGCCAGTCCTCCGGACGCTCGACCTGCTCCAGACGCAGGACCGCTCCCGACCGGCTGAAGCGCCTCATCAGCGGCAGCGGAGGGTAGTAGGCATGGACGGAGACGGCGTGCTCGACGGGTGACTCGTTGAGCACCTCGTGCACATGATGCCTGCCGAAGGCCCGCGACTGGCCGGTGCCCAGGAGGCGTTCGCGGTCCACGCCGTCGTCGAGCTCGAGTGTCTTCCAGCCGCTCGCGGGCAGCCGGACGGCGAGGGAGTGTTCCGTCAGCCTGCCCTCGGCCGTCGCGAACGCGCCGACGGACTCGGCGTGATCGTGCCAGCCGGTGCCCGTGCCGGGCGGCCAGCCGATCAGCCACGCCTCGCTGCCGCGCGGTCCTTCGAGTCGCAGCCAGGTGCGGCCCTCGGGGTCGAGGGGGAGTGAGGCGATCAGCTTCTTGTCGGTGGCGGCGTGGCGCACGAAGTCCAGCAGCTCCGCGGAGGTCGGCGCGCCGGGCTCACTCGGAGCGGGTGGCCCGAAGCCCGTGACGGGCGAGGGCGGACCCACGGCAGGGGCCGGAGGAAGGACCGCAGGGGGAAGGGATGCAGGGTGGGACACGGAAACCGTCCTGGGTTCGCTGGAGTGCGCGCGGGCAGAGCAGGCCGCAGCGCAGAGGGAAGGCGAAATCAGCAGGACGGCCGACACACGCAGCCCGCATAGCGGACGAGGTCCATATGGACCCTCCGCCACAGGCGCACATCGGTGTCGGTCACGTTCCGGAGTACACCATGCCCGACATCGAGAATCAATCGCTGTCCGCAGTGCGGTCGGAGCCCTTGGGACCCTCCGTGGTCCGTGCTCCTCCTCGTGCGATGTCCGCGGCGGCGTGGAGTTCCGAGGGCCGCACCCCCGCGAAGGCGGCCACCAGATGCCCGTCGGGACGCACCAGCAGCACGGTGTGCGCGGCGGCGCCCGGGTAGCTCTCCGTCACCAGCAGTTCGGCCTCGACCGGCAATCCGGACACGGCGGTCGCCAGCCTCGGCATGATGCCTGCGCCGACCCAGTGGCGCCGGTCCCACACGCCGGTGCCCGGAGCCACCAGTACGACGAGCAGACGCCCCTGCCCCAACCGGTCCCACAGCAGGGCCGAGGTGCCGTCGGGAGCCGTGACCCGTACGTCGGCGACCGGTGAGCCCGGCCCCGCGCCGGTGAGGGCCGGCGGGCCGGTGGGCACCGGGGTGAGGGGGGAGTGCGCGTATACGGGCGGAGCGCCGAGTGCGCCCTGCCCGAGATGCGCGTCGGTGAGCATCGCGTCGTGCCCCCGGGCGGCCCCGGGGAGGTACATGCGCAGCCCGCCGCCGCTGCGCAGTATCGGCAGTGACTGGTCGGCGGCGCGCAACCGCGCGGCGACAGCGGTGCGCCGCTCCGCCTGGTAGCTGTCCAGGAGTGTCTCGGAGGCGCCGTGGTGCCAGGCCTGCGCCAGCTTCCAGGCCAGGTTGTCCACGTCCCGCAGTCCTTCGTCGAGACCCTGGGTGCCGACGGCCCCCATCAGGTGGGCCGCGTCACCGGCGAGGAAGGCCCGGTCGACGCGCCAGCGACGGGCGAGCCGGTGGTGGAGGGTGTGGACGCCGGTGTCGAGCAGTTCGTACGGCGGGGCCTGGCCGCACCAGCCGGTCAGTGTGTCGCGGATCCGCGCCACCAGGGCCTCGGGCGTGACCAGTTCGCCGCGGGGCGGGAGGAGCCAGTCCAGCCGCCAGACGCCGTCCGGGAGCGGGCGCGCGGTGATCTCCGCACCGCCGGAGCTCCACGGCGGCCGGCGGTGCAGCAACGCTTCGCCGGACCAGGGCAGTTCGGTGCGCAGGGCGGCCACGGCGTGACGTTCCACCGCCGTACGGCCGGGGAAGCGGATGCCGAGGAGCTTGCGGACCGTGGACCTGGCGCCGTCGCACCCCACGACGTAGCTCCCCCGCCACCAGGTCGGGGAGGGCCCTCTGGTGTGCACGCCGACCCCTCCGGCGTCCTGTTCGAGCGAGTCGAGGCGGCTGTCGGTGACCAGCCGTACGAGCCGGTGCTCCCTGGCGGCGTCGCGCAGCCCGCGGGCAAGACTGTGCTGGGGGATGTGCAGCGGTGCGGCGGGACCTCGGCCGTCGTCCTCGGTGTCGTCGAGGGGCAGCTGCCGCAGGTCCTGCTTGCGCAGCATCGACCGCCAGCCGGTCCACCGGGCTCCCTCGTCGTGCACGGTGTCGCAGCCGAGCCGCTCCATCAGGGCAGCGGTGTCCGGGCGGAGAACGACGGTGCGGGCGGGCCGCGGCTCGTCCTTGCCGTTGCCCTCGTCGAGCACGACGGAGGGGACGCCCTGCGCGGCGAGGGCGAGGGAGAGCGCGAGTCCGACCGGGCCGGCGCCGACCACGATCACCGGGTCCACGGCGTGACTCCTCGGGCCCGGAGGGACGTGCGGGGATGTGCTGTTGGAGCCCGGTGCGCGATCACAGAACGTATGCAACCCACTGCCGGTGCCCGCGTCAAGCGACACCGGGAGCGCGGCGAGGGGCGGTGGCCCGTGGCCACCGCCCCTCAGCGGTCGAACATCCGATGAACCGTCAGACGGCGCGTCCGTCATCGTTCTTGCCGACTCCGGGCTCGGCCACGGGCTCCTCCGCGCCGCCGGGTGCGGTAAGGACGGCGCCGCTGCTCTTCTTGGCCCGCCGCAGCCTGCGCTCCAGCCAGGAGGCGAAGGTGGTGAGGATCAGGTTGAGGACGATGTAGATCAACGCGACGACGACGAAGCTCGGGATGACATTCGCGTAGAACGCGGAGAGAGTCGAACGCGCGTTGAGCAGTTCCGCGAAGGCCAGCACCGCGCCACCGAGTGCGGTGTCCTTGACGATGACCACGAGCTGGCTGACCAGCGCCGGCAGCATTGCGGTGACGGACTGCGGCAGCAGGATGCTCGTCATCGTCTGGCCCTTGCGCAGCCCGATGGCCTTGGCGGCCTCCGACTGGCCCTTGGGCAGCGACAGGATGCCGGCCCGTACGACCTCGGCGAGGACCGACGCGTTGTACAGCACCAGGCCGGTGACCACGGCGTACAGCGGACGCAGATCACTGCTGATGTTGGTGTAGCGCGAGTAGAGCTCGTTCGCGAACAGCATCAGGAGCAGGACCGGAATGGCGCGGAAGAACTCCACGACCACGCCCGCCGGAACGCGGACCGAGCGGTGGTCGGAGAGCCGGGCGATGCCGAAGATCGCACCCAGCGGGAGCGCGATGACCATGGCGAGCGCCGCGGCCTTCAGCGTGTTGGCGAGGCCGGGCAGCAGATAGGTCGTCCATGCCGCGGACTGGGTGAACGGCTTCCACAGCGACCATTCGAGCTGTCCGTGGTCGGCCATGACGCTGAGGACCCACCAGATGCCCAGCGCCAGCAGCACGAGGAAGACGGCCGTGTAGACGATATTGCGCCGCTTGGCCCGGGGGCCGGGGGCGTCGTAGAGAACGGACGTCATCGTTTCACCGCCACACGCTTGCCGACCCAGCCGAGGATGAGACCGGTGGGAAGGGTCAGAACAACGAAGCCGAAGGCGAAGATCGCCGAGATGAGGACGAGCTGTGCCTCGTTCTCGATCATCTCCTTCATCAGCAGGGCCGCTTCCGCCACACCGATGGCCGCCGCGACCGTGGTGTTCTTGGTGAGGGCGATCAGCACATTGGTGAGCGGACCGACGACCGAGCGGAATGCCTGCGGGAGAACCACGTTTGAGAGGACCTGGGTGAAACTCAGCCCGATGGCCCGTGCCGCCTCCGCCTGACCGACCGGCACCGTGTTGATGCCGGACCGCACCGCCTCGCACACGAACGCAGCAGTGTAGGCAGAGAGCCCGAAGACAGCGAGCCGGAAGTACTTGGCCTCGAAGTCGTCGGCCGCGCCCAGCGTCATGCCGAAGACGTCGGCGAGACCGAGCGAGGAGAAGACGATGATCACGGTGAGCGGGATGTTCCGGACCACGTTCACGTAGACCGTACCGAAAGAGCGCATCAGGGGCACCGGGCTCACTCGCATCGCGGCGAGGACGGTGCCGAGCACCAGGGAGCCGATTCCGGAGAGGACGGTGAGTTGCACCGTCACCCAGAACGCCCCGAGCAAGTCGTAACCTTCAAGAAAGTCGAACACGATCTCCCGCGCTTCCGCGTGTGGGAGGGCCCGGCGCGCCGCCCC
>NZ_BMWB01000031.1:0-41585 GCF_014651015.1 Streptomyces xantholiticus | reverse complement strand
CAGGGGCGGCGCGCCGTCTCAGCCCTGCTTCACTTGACGATGTTGCCGATCTCCGGGGCGGGCTCGTTCTTGTAGTTGGCCGGACCGAAGTTGTCCGTCACGGCCTTGTTCCAAGCCTTGTCCTTGACCATCTTCTCGAGGGCGGCGTTGATCTTGTCGACCATCTCCTTGTCGCCCTTCTTCACGCCGATGCCGTAGTTCTCGTTGCTCAGCTTGAGGCCGGCGAGCTTGAACTTGCCCTTGTACTGCTCCTGGGCGGCGTAACCGGCGAGGATCGAGTCGTCCGTGGTCAGCGCGTCGACGGCGCCGCTCTGAAGTCCGTTGAGGCACTCCGAGTACGTGCCGACCTCCTGCAGCTGGGCCTTCGGGGCGAAGTCCTTCTTCACGTTCTGAGCGGACGTGGAGCCGACGACCGAGCAGAGCTTCTTGCCGTTGAGGTCCTCGCCCTTGGTGACGTTGTCATCGGCACGGATCAGCAGGTCCTGGTGGGCGAGGAGGTACGGGCCGGCGAAGTCGACCTTCTGCTTGCGCTCGTCGGTGATCGAGTACGTGGCGGTGATGAAGTCCACGTCGCCACGGGCCAGCGCGGTCTCGCGGTCGGCGCTCTTCGTCTCCTTGAACTCGATGTCGCCCTCGGCGTAACCGAGCTCCTTGGCGACGTACTTGGCGACATCGACGTCGAAGCCGGTGAATCCGTCCGGGGTCTTCAGACCGAGGCCCGGCTGGTCGTACTTGATGCCGACGGTGATCTTCTTGTCGCCACCGTCGCCCGAGCCGGTGTCCTTGCCGCTGTCGGAGCCGCAGGCCGTGGCCGACAGGGCGAGCGCGAGGACGGTGGCCGAAGCGGCGGTGACCTTACGAAGCTTCATGATGATGACTTCCCTAGAGTTGACGCGAAGTGTTGGATCAGACGCGAAGTGTGGGATCAGCTGATCCAGGACTCAGTGGTGAAGGATCTTCGACAGGAAGTCCTTGGCACGGTCGCTGCGAGGATTGCTGAAGAACTCCTCGGGCGACGCCTCTTCGACGATCTTGCCGTCCGCCATGAACACGACCCGGTTGGCGGCGGACCGGGCGAAGCCCATCTCGTGTGTGACGACCACCATTGTCATCCCGTCACGCGCGAGCTGCTGCATGACCTCGAGGACCTCGTTGATCATCTCGGGGTCGAGCGCCGACGTCGGCTCGTCGAAGAGCATGACCTTCGGGTCCATCGCCAGCGCCCGGGCGATCGCCACACGCTGCTGCTGGCCGCCGGAGAGCTGCGCGGGGTACTTGTCGGCCTGTGCACCGACGCCCACTCGGTCGAGCAGGGCCCGGGCCTTCGTCTCCGCGGCCTTCTTGTCGGCCTTGCGTACCTTTGTCTGCCCCAGCGTCACGTTCTCCAGCACGGTCTTGTGCGCGAAGAGGTTGAACGACTGGAAGACCATGCCGACATCCGCACGCAGCCGGGCGAGTTCCTTGCCCTCGTGCGGCAGCGGCTTGCCGTCGATCGAGATCGAGCCGGAGTCGACCGTCTCCAGGCGGTTGATGGTGCGGCACAGCGTGGACTTTCCGGACCCGGAGGGTCCGATGACGACCACGACCTCGCCCCGGGCGATGGTCAGGTCGATGTCCTGGAGCACATGCAACGCGCCGAAGTGCTTGTTCACGTTGCTCAGCACGACCAGATCGGCCGTGGGCACCGTGTCCTCGGCGTCCTTGGTCACTGACACTCCGCTCATCGGCTTCTTGCTCCGTCCTCCTCGGTTGGGAGGGACCTTAGTCACGCGCTGCGACCAGCGTCATTACATCTGAGGGGAAATTGAGCATAACGATCCGGCCTCATGCGGACACTATGCGTGAACGGGATGGTGCACTGCGATACCGGGTGGATAACGGAACCATCCGGTGCCCCGATGCCTCTTGACTGTGCGCCGGTAGATCCGACTTGATGCCCTGGGGTGTGTCACGGAACGGACCGGACTACGCCACGCGACCGCACCACGAACACCACACGACCGGAGGGGGGCCATGAGGCTGCTGCTCGTCGAGGACGACGACCATGTCGCCGCCGCCCTGTCCGCGGTGCTCGCCAGGCACGGTTTCCAGGTGGTGCACGCCCGAAACGGCGAGGAGGCCCTGCGGGCCGTCCTGCCGACCACAGAGCCGGCCAAGCCGCCCTTCGGTGTCGTGCTGCTGGACCTCGGTCTGCCCGACCAGGACGGCTACCAGGTGTGCGGCAAGATCAGGAAGCTCACCTCCACGCCCGTGATCATGGTGACCGCCCGCTCCGACGTCCGCTCCCGCATCCACGGGCTCAACCTCGGCGCCGACGACTACGTGGTCAAGCCGTACGACACCGGGGAGCTGCTGGCCCGGATCCACGCGGTCAGCCGGCGCACCACGACCGGCGACGACACCGCTGCGCCCGCAGCGGACGAGGCACTGCGACTCGGACCGGTCACCATCGAGCTGCCCACCCGCAGGGTCAGCGTGGACGGCGAGGCCGTACCGCTCACCCGTAAGGAGTTCGACCTGCTGGCGCTGCTCGCCCAGCGCCCCGGAGTGGTTTTCCGGCGCGAGCAGATCATCAGCGAGGTGTGGCGCACCAACTGGGAGGGCACCGGCCGCACCCTGGAGGTGCACGTGGCCTCTCTGCGCTCCAAACTCCGGATGCCCGCCCTGATCGAGACCGTGCGGGGCGTCGGTTACCGGCTCGTTGCCCCCGCCGGCGCGTAAGGCCCCCCGCCCCCGGTGCGTACCCGACTTCTTCCGCTGCTCATCGTCCTCATGGCCGGTGTGCTGCTCGCGCTCGGTTTTCCGCTGGCCGTGAGCCTTGCGGCGGCGCAGCAGCAGCGGGTCGTCGTCGACCGCATCGACGACACCGTGCGCTTCGCCGCGCTCGCCCAGTTCGTCACCGACCAGGGACCCGTACCGGACGAGCGGCGCTCCACGCTGCAGGAGCAGCTCGACCGCTATCACGACACGTACGGGATCAGGGCGGGCGTCTTCTACCGTGACGGCGACGTGATGGCCCGTGCGCCGCGCGACTGGTACATGCCGGCGGAGGGTGAGGGCCGCGAGGCGTTCCAGGAGGCGCTGACCGGCCGGCGCAGCGAGGACCCGTCGCAGGTGTGGCCGTGGCAGCGCGGCGAGCGGCTTGTCGTCGCCTCGCCCGTCGTACGGGACGGGGACGTCGTCGCCGTCGTGTTCACCGATTCGCCCACCGGCCAACTGCGCTCGCGGGTCCTGCGGGGCTGGCTGCTGATCGTGGCAGGTGAGTGTGTGGCGATGCTCGTCGCGGTCGGCGCGGCCTTCCGCCTCACCGGCTGGGTGCTCAGGCCCGTACGCGTCCTGGACGCCGCCACCCATGACATCGCGACCGGGCGGATGAACTCCCGCGTCGCGGCGGCCGGGGGGCCGCCGGAGCTACGACGGCTGGCCCGCTCGTTCAACGAGATGGCCGACAACGTCGAGGAGGTCCTCGAACAACAGCGGGCCTTCGTCGCCGACGCCTCCCACCAACTGCGCAACCCGCTCGCGGCGCTGCTGCTGCGCATCGAGCTGCTCGCCCTCGAGCTTCCCGAGGGGAACGCCGAGATCGCCTCCGTACGTACCGAGGGCAAGCGCCTCGCCCAGGTCCTGGACGACCTGCTCGATCTGGCGCTGGCCGAGCACGCCTCCGCGGAGCTCCGGCTCACCGACATCGGGGAGCTGGCGGCCGGGCGAGTGGCCGCCTGGCGGCCACTGGCCGACGAGAAGGGTGTACTGCTGTCCTCGCAGGTCGTCGCCGTCACCGCGTGGGCCGACCCCGTGGCGCTGTCCAGTGCGCTCGACGCGGTGATCGACAACGCGCTGAAGTTCACCCCGCAGGGCGAGGAGGTGACCGTGACGACCGCGTCACGGGGTAGCACCTCGACCATCGTGGTCACCGACCGTGGGCCGGGCCTGACCGGCGAGGAGCTGTCCCGGATCGGCGACCGTTTCTGGCGCAGCGGGCACCACCAGAACGTGAAGGGTTCCGGCCTGGGCCTCTCGATCTCGCGGGCGCTGCTCGCAGCGGGCGGCGGGTCCATCGCGTACGCGCACCATGAGCCGCACGGTCTGCAGGTGACGCTCTCCGTTCCGCGCACGCAGTCGGACGACACCTGACGGTCACCGCCTGCGGCGGGTCCACGGTTCGAGGGGGCTCACGGCTTGACCGACCGGTAGTAGCGGCGCGCGCCCTCGTGGAGCGGCAGGGGGTCCGTGTAGACGGCCGTCCGCAGATCCACCAGCTGTGCGGGGTGCACCGTGTTGCCGATGCGATCCCGGCTCCTGATCACCGTACGGGTGAAGCCCTCGGTCTGCGCCGGGCTCATCCTGTCCGTGGTGACCAGCAGGTTCGCCACCGCGATCGTCTCGACGGTCTGCCCGCCCTGCGCCTGCGGATAGGCGTCGGCCGGTATCGCGGCGGAACGGTAGTAGCTGGTCGGGTCGCCCGACGCGTGGAGCTTCGCCACCAGTTCCGGTCCCAGCGCGACCAGCCGGATCGGGAAGCGCTCCGACAACTCCTGCACGGTGTTGGTGGGCAGCCCTCCCGACCAGAAGAACGCGTCGACGGTGCCCTCCTCCAGCTGCCCCGGCGCCATGTTGATGCCGGAGGGGAGCGGGGTGATGTCCTGCTCGGGGTCGAGTCCGGCGGCCTTCATCAGCCGGTCGGCCACCAGTCGGATGCCGGACCCGTCCTGGCCGACGCCCACTACTTTGCCCCGCAGGTCGCGCACCGAGTCGACCGGCGAGTTCTTCGGCACGACGAGCTGGACGTAGTCGTCGTACAGCCGGGCGCAGCCGCGCAGCCGATCGGCTCCCGCGAGCCGCTGCCGCTTGTACTTGGCGACCGCGTCGGCGGTGGCGATGGTGAAGTCGGCCTCCCCGGACGCCACCCGCTCCAGGTTCTGCTGGGAGCCCTCGCTGGTGCGCAGGTCTATCTCCACGTCCGGCATGTCCCGGGCCAGGGCGTCCTTCAGCAGGACCCCGTAGCGCTGGTAGACGCCGCTGTGTGATCCGGTGCTCAGCGTCAGCTTCCCGCTCGGTGACGTCTGCCCGAAGGGCAGCAGCCACCACAGCAGCAGTCCGAGGACCACCAGGACCGCCGCGGCACCCTGCAGGGCGCGGCGGCGGCCGAGGCGGGAAAGGACCGGGGGCGCCGAGAGCATGGCGCGATCCTGCCAGCTTCCTCCCCAGGATGGCCAGGCAGGGCCGCTCCGCCCTCGGCCGCCGACTCAGCCGCGGGCGCCCCTCGCCGGCGCCCTCCACGGCCTGCTCCAGTGAGCCGGCGCCCTCAGCGGCGGGCGGCCGCGCGGGCGCTCTCCACGGCCTGCTTCAGTGAGCCGGCGGCGGTCTCACGGAACGCTGCCAGCCGGGGCACGTGGCCGGACTTGGTCATTTCCGAGTGCAGGAAGATCAGGTCGTCGCAGAGCCCCACCATGGCGAAGGCGGCACGCAGATACGGCTCCTGGAAGTCGGAGCCGTGGCGGGGCGTACCCGGCCCGTAGGCTCCGCCTCTCGCCGTCACCACGACGATCCGCTTGCCGGAAAGCGGTCCTTGTCCGGTCGCGGGGTCCACGATCATCGGGGGGATGGCGATGCGGTCGAACCAGGCCTTGAACGCGGAGGGTACGGAGAAGTTGTACATGGGCAGCCCGATCACCACCGTGTCGGCCGCCAGTACCTCCTCGATGAGCTCCCAGCTGAGGGCCCAGCTCCCCTTCTCCTCAGCTGTCAGGGCCGCGTCCCGCGCCTCGCCGAGATCGCGGATGCCGGCGGTCTCCAGCCGGGTCACGACCTCGATCTGTGCGGCGTCGACGTGCGGCACCGGCGCCGCGGTGAGGTCGCGGTGGATGTGCGTACCCGTCGGGTTGGCCGTTCGCCAGGCTGCGGCGAACTCCGCCGAGACCTGACGTGACACGGACTCCGGACGGGCGCTGGAGTCGAGGTGGAGCAGCGTTGGCATGCGAGAACCCCATCTAGGAGGAATCGGGCAGGGGGCCTTGTCATTCAACCGGTGAATCGCTTGTGAGTCCCGTATGTTGGCGTGACGGTCGACGACAGCCGGCGTTAGAAGAAGTGACGGTGCGGACGGTGCTCGACATACGGAAACTGGTGCTGCTGCGCGAGGTGGAGGCGTCCGGTTCCATCGCCGCGGCGGCACAGGCGTTGAACTACACACGCTCGGCCGTCTCGCAGCAGTTGTCCGCGCTGGAGGCCGAGACAGGTGTCGCGCTGGTCGACCGGGGGAGCCGGCGGGCCGGTCTCACGGTGGCGGGCCGGGCCCTCGTAGAACATACGGAGCGGATCCTGGAGAGGCTGGAGGCGGCCGAGTCCGTGCTGCTGGCCGTGACCGGCGACGTCGTCGGGGAACTACGGGTCGGTGTGCCGTTCCACGAGGGGCCCGCGCTGCTGGTGCCCGCCCTGACCCGTCTGCGTGCCGAGCACCCCGACCTGAGGATCACCCTGCACGGTGTTGCCGCGTCCGAGGGCCGCGAGGCGGTCCGGCTCGGACGGCTGGACGTGGTCATGGCGGCCCGTTACGACCAGGTCCCGGAGAAGCCCGTCCCGGGACTGCACGAGGAACCGATCGCGGACGACCCGGTGCGGATCGCGGTCGCCCCGGACGACGCGACGGCCGCGGGTTCCGGCCCGGTGGGGCTCGTTGGATTCGCTCATCGGCAGTGGATCCTCGATCCCGGCTCGGGACTCGGCAGGCTGGCGCTGCACGCCTGCGCGGCGGCGGGGTTCGCTCCCGATGTGGTGGCCGACACCGGCGACATGCAGGCCGCTCTCGGACTGGTGTCCCTCGGCTGGGGCGTTGCCCTGGTGCCGGACCTCGTGCCGGCCCGCCCCGGCTACCCGGTGCGCCGCATCCCCGTGGCCGAGCCCGAGCTCGTCCGGCGGCTGTCCCTGGTGGTCCGGCGCGGAGCCCTGACCCGGCCCGCGGTCGCTGCCGTCCTCGACGCGGTGCGGGTGGCGGCCGAGGCTCTCGCACCGGGTGCCGCGGCGGCACGGCCGGAGCCGGGGACCCGATAGCACCCGGGCACGGCGGAGCGGGCGTCGTCAGCTTTCGATCAGGCGGTGGAAGGCAGCTGTGTCGAAGATGTCCTCCATGCGCACGGCCTTGCCCCCGCTCAGCGTCCAGGAGTGCACGAACGACAGGGTCTCGGTACGGCCGCGTCTGGATGTCACCTGCCGCGTTCCGAAGACCACCACCCGGTCCCCCGACTGCACGAACTCCTCGGGCTGCAGACGCATGCCGCCCAGCACGTTCGGCACATGGGAGAGGAATTCCCTGACACCGGCGTGTCCGTGCTTCGTACCGCCCAGCCCGTAAGCGGCCATTCCGTCGGGGTGGATCCACTCCACGTCGGGTGCGAGGGTCTCCAGCAGCGCCGCCACGTCCCGCGAGCCGAAGGCCCGGTAGGCGCGCTGGATCAGATCGAGATGGGCGCTTCGCCCGGGAAGCCGGGGCGCGCTGTCCGTCTCGGGGGAGGTCCCGGCGGACACCGCCGGGCCGGGCTGTGCACCGGTCGGCGTACGGGGCAGTGACGCGGTCTGCATGGAGTTTCCTCATCCTCACCGGTTGACGTGCTCGGGGTACAGGCTTTCGAGGGTGCGGCGGATGCCGTCGCGCCAGCCGACCGTGCACGGTCCGGTCAGCTCCCTGCGCAGCGTGGGATCGAACTGGTAGGTCTCCCGGGTCACTTCGCTCGGTACGAGCTTCGCCTCGACGCCGGTGAGCGCCTCCATGTGGCGGATGCAGTCGGTGATGCCGACCGGTTCGTCGCCGCCCCAGTTCACCAGCCTCGCCGGCGTGGTGGCGGCCCGCCAGAGCGCGGGCACCTGCGCCACCAGGTCGTCGGTGTGCAGCAGCGAGCACCAGTTCTGGCCGTCGAGGGGCACCGGGATCGGCTCGCCGGCGAGCATGCGCCTGAAGTACAGCATCGGCACGCCGCCGTAACCGCCCGGACCGTAGGCGATGTTGAGCCGTGCGATCGTGGTGGGCAGGTCCAGCACGCGGGCGAAGGCCCTTACCGCGCCCTCGGTCGCGATCTTGCCGACCGGGTACGCCGGCAGCCAGTCGGCCACGCCGTCGACCGGGTCGGTCTCCGTGTAACGGTGATCCAGCGTCTGCCGTGCGTACAGGGCGCCCGTCGAGACGAACAGGAACGCCTCCGCGGTGCGGCAGTGCGTCATCAGCCGGCCGGCGGCGACGGCGTTGACCTCGACCGCGGCGTTGAAGTCGCCGTCCTCGCCGCGGCGTACGGCGGAGTGGATGACATGGGTGAAGTCCTCGGGGACGCCCCCCAGGCCGTCGCCCGAGAGGTCGTCCATGTCCCAGCGCCAGGTGGTGATCCCGCGTGCGGCCAGTTCCCGCTCGACGCCGGGTGCGCCGAAGCGGCCGAGGCACCAGACCTCGTTGTGCTCGGCCAGGGACTCGGCCACCGGCCGGGCGACCTGACCGGTGCCGCCGGTGACCAGGATCTTCTTGCCCTTCAGCGGGGCGGTCGGCTCGGTCATCGAAGGCTCTCTCCCTGTGCGGCGGCGGCCCGCGCCGCGGCCGTGCGGTCGGCGTCGACGAGAGCACTGTCGAGCTCCCGGCGGAGAATCGACTGGAAGGCCGCCACATGCTGGGGGCTCATCAGTGTGTAGTGCTCGCCGGGGACCCTGATGTAGCGGTTCTCTCCGGTGGTGTACTCGTCCCAGCGGCGCAGTTCGTTCTCGAGCCAGTCGTCGATGGTGCCGCGCAGAGGGACGGCGTAGAAGACGTTCATCGAGGACACGGTGCCGCTCGGTTGGTAGGAGCGGCCGAGGTCGGTCAACCGGTTCGCCAGTTCCGCCCATGCGCCGAACCGGTCGGCGTCCAGGTCGAGCTGGGCGAGACGTTCCTGCGGGGCGAGGGCCAGGAGCCGGGCCACCTGCTCCTCCGGGGCGAGTCCGCGCAGCCGGCCGGGCAGTTCCCGGGACTGCTTCTTGTCGATCAGGGAGAGGAAGAACGCCAGATTCGATGCGGTCTCCGCGAAGTCCAGTTCGTCCATGCGGTACTTGATGTGCGGCGGCAGGTTGAAGCTGCCGACGAAGTCCACCCGCTCGCCTTGCGACTGCAGCACCTTGGCGATCTCGAAGGCCACCACACCGCCGTACGAGTAGCCGGCGACGGCGTAGGGACCCTGGGGCTGTCGGGCCCTGATGGCCTCCACATAGCAGTCCACCAGCTGCTCGAAGGTGGCGAACGGCTTCTCGCCCTCGTTGAATCCCCGGGCCCGCAGCGCGTAGAACGGCCGGTCGCCCACGAAGTACTTGGCGAGGTTGACGAAGACCAGGACCTCGCCGACCCCGGGGTGCACACAGAACAGCGGGGTCCTGGTCCCACCGGTCTGCATGGGGACGATCGGATCGTACTCCGCGGCGTCCGCGCCGCCTGCCGTGTCCGCGCCGTGCGCGCCGGGTTCCACGGTGAGCCGGGCGGCGAGTGCGCGGACGGTCGGTGCCGTCATCAGGGTGATGATCTGCAGGCCGGTGACGCCGAGCCGCTGGGTCACCTTGCTGCGTAGCCGCAGGATGTCCAGGGAGGTGCCGCCCAGATCGAAGAAGTTGGCGGTGGCGCTGACCGTGCCGGGGTCGATGTCGAACATCTCGGCGTAGATCTCCGCCAGGATCCGCTCCGCCCTGCCCTCGGGAGCGGTGTAACCGCCGAGCATGCGCAGGGTGAGGTCGGCGACGTGACGCTGCTGGGTCTCGTACGCGCCCGCCTCCAGGCGCCGCCGCATCAGGGCGCGCTGGATCTTGCCGAGGCTGGTCTTGGGGAAGGCGTCTTTGGGCAGCGGCAGGATGAGGGACGGGCGGAAGCCCCAGTGCATCACCACACTGCTGCGTACGGCGGTGATCAACCGGTACAGTGCCGCGTCGTCGTCCTCCGGGAGATCGGGGTGGAAGGCGATCACCAGCTGTTCCGTGTCACTGCCCGCCGGGCGGACCGGGAACGCGGCGACATAGGACGCGGCCACGGAGTCGAGCTGCTCCAGAGCGGTCTCGATGTCGTGGCTGAAGTAGTTGACACCGTTGACGATGACGCTGTCCTTGCTGCGGCCCACGAGGGTGAGCCGGCCTTCGTCGAGGCGGCCCAGATCACCGCTGCGGAACCAGCCGTCGGCGGTGAACGCGTCCGCGGTGGCCTGCGCGTTGTTGTGGTAGCCGCGCGTGATCACGGGGCCCGTCAGCTGCAGCTCGCCCACTTCGCCCTCCGGCAGCGGCCGGTCGTCCGCGTCCGCGATCCTGATACGCAGGCCCTCGACGGGGGTGCCCAGGTTGGCGAACTCCTTGCCGCGGTCGATGCCGGGGAAGGAGGCACGGGAGTAGACGCTGCCCGCGCAGGTCTCCGTCATCCCGAAGGCCGGCCAGAGCGCGTCCCGGGCGAGGCCGTACGGCTCCAGCAGGTCGAGGAACGCCTCGCCGGTGGCGCAGACCACGGCCTCACCGCCGCTGATGATGTGCCGCAGACGGGTCAGATCCAGCTGCCCGTCCGTCTCCGCGATCCGGTCTGCCGAGGAATTGATCAGCCCGAGAAGGAAGTTGGGGGTGAAGGTCATCGTCACGCCGTGCCGCGAGACGATCCGCAGGAACTCCAGCGGCTCGCCGAGGACGACCGGGGCCTCGACATGGATCTGCCTGGCGCCGGTGGACAGCGGCAGCAGATGGCACTCGAGCAGCGCCGCCACATGGTCGAAGGACACCCAGTTCAGGGTGGTGTCGTCTGCGCCGAGCCGGTGGTGGCCGTTCTTCGCGGCCATGGAGGCCAGCAGATTCGCGTGGCTGAGCATGACGGCCTTGGAGCTGCCGGTCGACCCGGAGGTCAGCACCAGGACGGCGGTGTCGTCGGGCGCGGCCTGGTGGAAGGCGGCCGGCTCGGTGCCGTACAGCTGGTCGAGCGGGGTGACGGAGAGACCCGGCACCGGCGGCAGTTCGGCGGCCAGGGACTCGCTCGTGACGATCAGTGGGCCGTCCAGCAGCGTGTCGACGTGCTCGAGCTGTGCGGCCCAGCGCTCCGGGTCGCCGCGGAGGGGGGCCATCGGGCACGGGACGTATCCGCCGAGCACAGCGCCCCAGAACGCGGTGAGGAAGTCCTGCGGGCGCTCGAGTACCAGTACGACCTTGTCCTGGGGCCGAAGGCCCCGCTCCCGCAGTCCGGCCAGCACACGTGCGGCGTCGGCCAGCAGATCGGGGTGGCTCTGGTCGAGGAACTGCGCGTCCGCTCCGCCCAGGCAGTAGCGGATCCCCGAATCGGGGTGCTGCTCGGCGGCACGCAGGAGGAGGCCGGCGATGCTCTGCGAAGGTGCGATGTTCACGTTGGTCTGTCTCCGTTGCCTCGGGGCACGGCAGGGGAGGTGTCCCCGCGTGGCGTCGTAAGGATGTGAAGGACCTGACGAGAAGTCGTGTGGTGAGGGCGGCGCGGGCGGTCGTGCCGCGTGGGTGGTGCCGGCCTCAGCCGTGGAATGCGAGTTGCTGCACGGTGATGTCGCCGCCGACGCCCGCGGGTACCGCCACGGCCGCCGTCCAGCCGTCGGGCACCAGGGCGTCGGCCACGTGCCAGGTGGTCGGGGTGGCGAGGGCGCCGGTGGTCACCTCGGCGGGCCCGGGGGTCCGGGCGTGGGTCTCCAGCTCGGTCAGATCGGTGACGATCCCGATGCCGACGGCCTTGAGGACCGCTTCCTTGCGTGTCCAGCAGCGCAGGAACGCCCTGGTGCGGCCGAGGCCCTCCGGGGCGGCGAGGACCGCGTCGTGCTCACGGGAGGTCAGCACGCTGCCCGCGAGCTCGTCGACGGGGATGTCCCGTACCGCCTCGGCGTCCACGCCGATTCGGAAAGGGGCGACGGCCAGCATGCCGAGTCCGGAGGAGTGGGAGATGCTGATCTGCCATTTGGTTTCCGGATGAACGACCGCCGGCGGTCCGTGCTTCTCACTTCCGCACCCCGGACACGGGTTTCGGCCAAATGAAATCTCGGTGGCCGGCATCTCGAGGACGCCGGCCAATATCCGCCTCACCGCAGCGCGGCAGGAGATGTATTCGGCTGCCGCCTCGGCTGATTTCATTTGATCCACACGTGCGCGCTCCACGCCGTCCAGCAGGTCGAGATCGGCCCGGGTGTACGTCCCCGTCGGTACGTGCCACCACCACGCCCGGGCATCGGTCGCGGAGGGAGTGGACGGGGTGGCACTGACGGAGTGGGCGATCGGTGCGCATCGTGTGGTCACCCCGTGACCGTAGGTGTGAAACCGCGCACAGTGGTGGTGCGTTGACAGCAAAGGGTCACTGCTCTGACGGTGCGTGACCGGACGGCTGCCTCGGGTGACTCAAGTGGGAGTTGCGTACTTCTCTTCCGGGACGGGAGTGCAGCTTGCTGACAGTCGGGGCGGATCGGTTGCCGAGTGGCTTGAAGTGTCACGGTTCCATCTGTGCCGTACGAGCCTGTGAGTGCCGATCTTGTTGACTGGTTCGTAACCAGCGAACTAGTGTTCCCTGGCGGGCAATCGAAGGCTTTCTTGGCGTGAAAGCGGTGCCCGGTTGAACAGCTGTATCGGGCAATCTTCTGCCGGCGATCCCGGGGAGTCGCCCGTGACCAATACTGAGGATCGGCGCGGACACGGAAGAAGATCCTGAGTAGTCAAGGGGGCGCAAGTGATGGATATGGTCATTGATCCACCAGGTGTGGACGGGGAGTCGCTGCAGGAGGGGCACGCGGCGCACCTGGAGCAGACGTTGCTGCAGGCCCATGCCCTGATCGAGTCCACGGTCTCTCTCTACCGCAGGCAGCCGGTCGACCACCCTGCTGCCGATCCCACGGACGTCGCGGTGCTCGACAGCGCCCTGAGACAGCTCATCGGCGGTGTAAGGCACTCGCTCAGTGTGGCCATGACCGGGCCCGGCGACTTCTCCGACCGTGTGCTCAGGCTGCTGACCCGGGTCGGCCCGGAGGTGGCGGTGCGGGTGCTGTGCACCCCGGAAGCCGCGGAAACCTCCCTCGCCTCGTTACGCAGGCTCCCCGAGGCCCGCCTGGAGGTCCGGGTCTCCGAGCGCGAACTGCGCGAGGTCGTGGTGGTCGACGGAGCGGGCGCACTGGTGAGGTCAGCCGCAGGCGGAGACGGACAGCAGGCCACTGTCGTCAACGACGCCGCTGCCGTACGGGCACTGGAGCTGCTGTTCGCCGGCACCTGGTCCCGCGGCCGCAAGCTCGCCGATCATCTGGGCCTGAGCCCGCGCCTGCGCAGCGAGCTCACCCGCAAGATTCTGGAGCGGCTCCGGGCCGGACACACCGACGACGTCGCGGCGCGCGACCTCAGCGTCTCGCTGCGCACCTACCGCCGCCACGTGGCCGAGATCATGCGGGAACTCGACGCCAACTCCCGCTTCCAGGCGGGGGTACGCGCTGTCGAACTGGGTCTGCTGGCGGAGTAGCGGCAGCGGCCGGCACACCGGGTGTATGCGGTTCAATCACGGGCGGTCCGCCCACAGAAAGCCAATCGGGGGATGGTGAAGGACGACGTGTCCAGAGAATCGGACGTGCCCAGGGAATCGGGCGACGACCTGGAGCACGCTCTGCTGGAGGTCCGGGCTCTCATCGAGTCGACCGTGGCCATCCATCGAGGCCGCAGCGTCCGAAGACAACAGATCGCCACCATCGAGGGCGGCTACGGAGCGGTGCTGGATGCGGCGGAAGAGCTCATCGTGGGTGCCGACCGCACGATCGACATCGTGCACGCCCGGATGCCGGGCGCCAGTGAACAGCTCGACCGGGCACAGCGCTCGGAGCGGGAACTGATCTACCGGGCCAAGGAGACCGTCTCCGTACGGCTGCTGGCCAGCCCTGCGCTGCTCGACGAGTCGTATGTACGCGAACAGCTCGGCAGGGAACGGCCGGTGGCGATACGGGTGGCCCGGGTACCTCCGCTCCAGGCGCTGCTGATCGACGGAACGACCGGGCTCGTGGTGGCCGAATCCGCGGTCGGCCGCCGGGCCTCGCTGATCAGGGCCCCCGAAGTGCTGCGCACGCTGCACGTCCTCTTCGAGAGCGTCTGGAGCAACGCGGTACCGGCCGGTGAGCGCATCGTCTTCGGGGACCGGGACCGCGCGATGCTCGCCCGGCAGATCCTCGGCGCCCTCAGAGGCGGTGTCACCGACGAGGTCGCCGCCCGCGAACTCACCGTGTCGGTGCGGACCTACCGCCGCTACGTCGCGGAGATCATGGCCCTGCTCGGCGCGAATTCACGCTTCCAGGCAGGGGTCAGAGCAGCTGAATTGGGGCTCCTTCCGCCTGCCTCCGCACCCGGCACCGGCGGCCCGGGTTCGCTGTCCTGAAAGCTTCTGGCAGCTTCCTGAAAGGATCGTTGCCGCCCTTCCTCGCTGGGAGTTGTATAGGCCTCGAGGCACGGGATTCCAGCTCTGCGGAAAACCTGTCCCCGGCGGCCGTCCATCCCCCGTGTACGCCGCCGGTGCACGGGGTCCGCGCTGTTCGGACTCCCGTGCCTCCCCCCGGTTTGCACCGCGTGGAAGGCGGGCCATGAAACAATTGCCGTTCGGTCTGGTGTTTCCCGGACAGGGCACTCAGAAAAAGGGAATGGGCGAGCCGTGGCGGGAAACGCCGTCGTGGCGCCTCACGGAAACGATCTCCGAGGTCACCGGAGAGGATCTTCCCGAACTGCTGCTGCACGCCCCCGACGAACAGCTTCGGCGTACCGACCTCGCGCAGCTCACCGTGTTCACCGTCGCTCTGATCGCGCACGCCGAGGCGGTGCGGACCGGGGTGCTCGGCGGACAGGTCGTCGCCTGCGCCGGCCACAGCCTGGGCGAGTACGCCGCGTTGACCGCGGCCGGCGCCCTCACCGTCGACGCCGCCGCGGCGCTCGTCGCCGCCCGCGGCCGGGCCATGCGCACGGCGGCCGAGGACCGGCAGGGCACCATGGGCGTCCTGGTCGCAGCGCCGGCGGACGAGGTGGAGGCCCTTGTGCGCGAGGTGCGCGCCGCCGGGGCCGACATATGGGTCGCCAACGTCAACGCGCCGGGCCAGACGGTGGTGTCCGGTTCTCCCGAGGGGATCGACCGGGTCGACGCCGAGGCGCCCTCCATCGGCGCCAAGATGATTCGCCTGCGGGTCGGCGGCGCCTTCCACAGCCCCTACATGGCTCCCGCCGCCGAGTCGCTGCGCACGGCCCTGAAGAACACCGCGTTCGCCGCCGCGCACCTGCCCGTGGTGGCCAACGTCGACGCCGAGCCGTACGCGGGCGACTGCGACTGGCCCGAGCTCGGCACCCGCCAGCTCACCGGCCCGGTGCTGTGGGAGCAGAGCGTGCGGACCCTCACCGGGGTGCTCGGCTGCGGCCGCCTGGTCGAGCTGGGCCCGGGACGCACCCTGGCCGGGCTGATCCGCCGGATCGACCCGGACATCGAGGTCGTGTCCGTGGACGGACCCGGCGCCCTGAACTGACGCACCCCGCCAGCGAGGAGACCGACGCACCATGGCACTCGGCACGGACAGTATCTGGCTGCGCAGATACGCCACCCAGGACCCGCCCCGGATGCGGCTGGTCTGCCTCCCGCACGCCGGCGGCTCCGCCAGCTTCTTCCACAGCTGGAGTCACGCCTTCGGCAGCGACGTCGAGGTTCTCGCAGTCCGCTACCCCGGCCGCCAGGAACGCATCGCCGAGGAGCTCTTCACCGAGATGGAAGCGCTCGCGGACGCGGTCACCGAAGCGCTGCTGCCCGTCTCGGACCTCCCTCTGGCCCTTTTCGGGCACAGCATGGGCGCATCGCTGGGCTACGAGGTCGCCCTGCGGCTCCAGCGGCACGGGACGTCCCCCGCCGTACTCATGGTCTCCTGCCGCAAGGCACCCCATCTGCTCACGCCCCGCACGGTGCCGCTCGGCGACGACGACGAGCTGGTGGCCGAGGTGAAACGGCTGGGCGGCACCGACACCGCGCTCCTCGACGATCCCGACCTGAGAGAGCTGATCCTCCCGGCCGTCCGCGCCGACTTCTCCATCGTCTCGACGTACCCCGCGCGTCCGGGCGAACCGCTGGACTGCCCCGTCGTCGGCTACGTCGGCGACAGCGACCCGGACGTCGACATCGAGGGCGTCCGCGGCTGGGCCGTGGTGGCTCCCACGGGCTTCGACCTCAAGGTGCTGCCGGGCGGGCACTTCTATCTGATGGATCGCCGGGACGAACTCGTCGCGGACATCCGCACACGGCTGGCGCCGGAGCGATGAACACCGCAACGCAGCCACTGCCGATGAGCGGGGTCGGGGTGCTGGACAAGGCGTCGATCCTGCTGAGCGTGGTCGAACGCGAGGCGGTGACGCTCGCGGAACTCGTCGCCCGCAGCGGGCTCGCCCGGCCGACGGCCCATCGGATCGCGGTCGCCCTGGAACGCCTTGGGCTGCTCGCCCGGGACTTCGACGGCCGGTTCGTGCTCGGTCCGCGCCTCGGCCTGCTCTCCGTGGAGGCGCAGCGGGACCGGCTGGTCCAGGCGGCTCCTCCCGTGCTGGCCGATCTGTGCAGTCTGACCGGGCTCGACGCGAGGCTCCTGCGGCGCCGCGGCGCCCTGCAGATCTGTGTCGCCACCTCGGCGTCGGGCCGGACCGACGCTGTTCCGGTCGGGACCTCCCGGCCGGCCAAGTCCGGGCCTGCCGCCCAGGTGCTGCTCGCCTGGGAGGACCCGGAGGAACTGTACGAAGGGCTGCGCGGGGCCCGGTTCAACGCCGCTCAGCTCGCCCAGGTGCGCCGCCGCGGCTGGGCGCACGGCCCCGATTCCATGGCGCCGGGCAGTGCAGCGTACGCCGTGCCCGTGCGGACGAAGGAGCACCGGGTGGTGGCCGCCCTGGCGCTGTCGGGGCCGCTCGAGCGGGTGCCCGCGACACCGAGCCGCATGCTCAGCGGTGCGCTGATCGATTCCGCCGCCTCGCTGAGTGACGCACTGCGGCGTATCCAGGGTGAATTCGTGCCTGCCGGCTCCGCAGGAACGTGAACAAAAGGGCAGCGGTGGCAGCTTGTTGCAGCCGCCGTTGTGGCCGATGGGGCACGGCGACAGTATTCATTTGCGAGTAATCCTGCCGCGGACCGATCGGCGGCACATTCGAAAAGGGGAAAAGGCGTGTCCACTGCAACGCGCGACGAGCGTCTCGTCACCATCAAGGAAATCGTCTGCGACATTCTCGAGATCGAGGAGGACGAGGTCACGGAGGTCAGCCTTTTCAAGGAGGACCACAATGCCGACTCCCTTCGCGCGATTGAAATTCTGGCCGCGCTCGAGAAGGAGTTCAAGGTTGTCATCAACCAGTCCGAGCTGCCGCGCATGGTGAACCTCAAGGGTGTCTACGAGGTCGTCTCGGAGCCGGCCGGCTGGTAGTCGGTCCGGCCGCGGCGGATTGGGAGGTTGGCATGACGGCAGTGCGCGGCACCGGCCAGGCCGGGCCGGAACGACACCGGGTCGTCCTCACCGGACTCGGTGTGGTCTCCAGCATCGGGCTGGGGGCGAAGGAGTTCCTCCGGGGGCTCCGGGAAGGGCGCAGCGGGGCACGGCCCATCTCGGTGTTCGACACCGAGGGCTTCGCCCACGCGAACGGGTGTGAGATCACCGATTTCGATCCGCGGGACTGGATCGGCACGCTCGACGTGGAACAGCTCGGCCGGGCCGCGCAGTTCTCGGCGGCGGCGGCCCGGATGGCCCTGGAGGACTCGGGACTCGACCTGACGGAGCTGCGCGCCCGTCGTGGACTGATCTCCATCGGTACCACCGACGGCGAGAGTTATGACCTCGACCAGATGGTCGAGAACGAACTGGCCGACGGCACCGGCATGTTCGAACCCATGGCAGCACGGCGGGTGCCGGCCGGCCGGCTCTCGGTGGCCATCGCCCAGGAGCTGGGCCTCACGGACGTGGAGGCGCTCACCATTCCGACCGCCTGCTCGGCCGGCAACTACGCCATCGGCTACGGCTTCGACGCCGTCAGCTCCGGCGAGGCCGAGTTCGCCTTCTGCGGCGGCGCGGACGCGATGTGCCGCAAGACCTTCACCGGTTTCTACCGGCTCGGCACCATCGCCCCGGACCGCTGCCAGCCCTTCGACGTGGACCGCAAGGGCATCCTCACCGGCGAGGGCGCGGGCGTACTCGTTCTGGAGCGTCTCGACTCCGCCCTGGCGCGCGGCGCCACCATCTACGCCGAGGTCCTCGGCTACGGCCTCAACTGCGACGCCCACCACCAGGTGGCGCCCGATCGGGACAGCGTCGCCGAACTGATGCGGCTCGCCCTGGACAACGCCGGCGTCAAGCCGCACGAGGTGGACCTCATCTCCGCGCACGGCACCGGCACCAAGGCCAACGACATCACCGAGGCGGGCGCCATCCGCCAGGTCTTCGGGGACACGCCTCCGCGCACCGTCTCCATGAAGTCGATGCTCGGCCACTCCATGGGTGCCGCAAGCGCGCTCGGGGCCATCGGCTGCGCCCTCGCCATCCAGAACCGTTTCATCCCGCCCACCATCAACCACGTCACCACCGACCCCGAGTGCGACGTCGACTGTGTCCCGAACGAGGCGGTCGAGGCCGACCTGAGGATCGTGCAGAACAACGGTCTCGCGTTCGGCGGCAACAACGCGGCAGTCCTCCTCGGCCGGTACGACGCGATCAAGGAGGCGTCATGACGATCCGCCCCATCATCGGGATGGGCGCCGTCGCCGCCACCGGCTCCGGGGTCGACGAACTCTTCGAGAGCCTGTGCGAGGGCCGCAGCGGCCGGGCCGAGCTCCGCGGGTTCGACCGCAGCAGGTTCCGGGCGCAGCACGCGTACGAGGTCGACAACAGACCGGTCGCCGGCGAGGACGTACCCGGCCGTGCGACGGGGCTGCTGCTCGACGCCGTCGGCCAGGCGGCCGCCGACGCCGGTCTCGGCGAGGACCTGAGCGGCATCCCCGTACTGGTCGGGACCGGCCTGCGGGAGCTGCGCTCCCTCGAGCTGTGGTGGCGCGACGGCTCGCCGTTCGCGGACTCCGGCCTGCACTTCGGCCCTGGGCTGCGCGAGCGCTTCAACGCCGACGTCACCCACACCTTCTCCAACGCCTGCTCCGCCTCGCTGTACGCCCTGGCACTCGGCTCCGATCTGCTGAACCAGGAGGGCGACGACGCGCCCGACACCGTGATCGTCGCCGGCGTCGACGTGCTGACGGAGTCCATGTACGGGCTGCTCGAGCGCGTGCACCCGCAGCCGCCGGACCGGGTGCGGCCCTTCGACCGCAACCGCACCGGTGTGCTGATGGGCGACGGCGCCGCGGCGATCGTGCTGCGCCGCACCGAGCAGGACGCGCCCCAGGTGCACGGCAGGCTGCGCGGCGTCGCCGTCAACTGCGACGCCTACCACGTCACCGCGCCCTCCCCGGAGGGCATCGCGGAGGCCATGCGTGCCGCCCACCGGCTCGCCGGCGTCAAGCCCTCCGACGTCGACCTGGTGATGCTGCACGGCACCGGCACGCTCCTCAACGACGAGGCGGAGGCCACCGCGCTCGCCGATGTACTCGGCGACTGCGCCTCCGGGCCGCTGATGACCGCGGTGAAGTCCATGACCGGGCACACCTCCGGGGCGTCCGGCCTGATCAACCTGATCGTGGGCGTGCGCGCCCTGAAAGAGGGACGGGTACCGCCGACCGTGGGCCTCGAGGAGCCGGTCGAGGAGGCCGCCCCCTTCCGCTTCGTCACGGGAGAGGCGGCCGGCTCCCGGCAGCTGAACGTGGCGCAGCTCAACGCCTTCGGATTCGGCGGCATCAACGCCGTCGCCATAGTGGAGGGCCCCCGATGACCTCGCAGAGCACCGACACCACCGTGGTGGTCTCCGGCGCCGCCGTGCTACTACCCGGCGCCGACACCGTACGGGCCCTCGCCGAAGGCCCGGCCGAGGGCGGCACCCCGGTCGAACCGGCCGAGCACGTCGGCCGCAAGGGCCTGCGCTACAAGGACCGGGCCACCCAGCTCGGTTACTGCCTCACCGCGGCGGCCCTCAAGGACGCCGGGCTGCTCGGCGACGACGGCCTCACCTGCGCCCCCGAGAGCGTGGGCGTGGTCGCCAGCTCCAACTTCGGGAACCTCGACACGGTCGCCCGGGCCCTGGACACGATCCGGGACGAGACGGTCACCGCGACCAGCCCGATGGACCTCCCCAACGCGTCCAGCAACGTCATCGCCTCGTCCGCGGCCATCCGCTACGGCCTGCGCGGTCCCAATTTGATGGTCTGCAACGGCGAGACGTCCGGCTTGGACGCGATGCACTGGGCGACCACGATGATCGCGGCGGGACGGGCCGAGCGCGTCCTCGTGCTCGGCGTCGAACCCGACAACGACGTGGTGCGCAAGCTGCTCGGCGGCGCCCGCGCGGTGGACGGCGGCGCGGCCCTCGTCCTGGAGTCCCGGCCGGCGGCCGAGCGGCGCTCGGCGACTGTACGCGCGGTACTCGGCCCGTACACCAGGGGTGCCGGCACGCCCGTGCCCGGCAGCGCCCGACGCTGGGAACTGCCGGAGCACCTCGGGCGCGCCTCCGGAGCGCACGGGGTCCTCCAGTGCGCCGCCGCCGTCGGCTGGTTCGACGCAGGGGAGCGAGGCCCGGTCCACGCCGTCGCCGGCACCGCTGCGGACGACGCGAGGGCCGGCCTGCTGCTCATGGCTCCCGAGGCAGCGTGATGACCACCCATGTGGACCTCAGGCCCGTGTCCGTGCAGCAGCGCACCGAGGGCCCCGGCCCCCGCGTGCTGCTGCTGCACGGCCTGGCCGCCAACGACAGCGTCTGGGCGCGCACGCTCCCGTTGCTGCCGGACGACTACCAGCTGTGGACCGCGCGTCTGCCGTGGCGCACGGAGACGATCGCCGAGTGGGGCGAGCAGCCCAACCTCCGAGGCCGGCTGGCCAAGGCGCTGGAGGCGGTGCCCGGCGGGCCCACGGTGGTCGTGGCGCACTCCATGGCGGCCAACGTGCTGCTGGACCTGCTCGACCAGAAGAACCGGGGCGGCGTCGACGCGCTGCGCCAGTTCGGCATCCGCGCCCTCGTGCTCGTCTCGCCGTTCTACCGCCGCTCCGCCGACGAGTTCGACTGGAACACCATCAGCTACTACCTCAACGACTTCCACCTGATCATGGAAGAGGGGATCCGGGTCCACTCGGACGGCCGGTTCCCCGCCGACCTGCAGGAGGCCATGGGCCGGCGGGTGCGCGACCGGGTCGGGCCCTACGGCTGGTTCCGGTTCTTCGACCTCTATCTGCGCACGCCGACCCTGCAGACCGGCCGCATCACCGTCCCCACCCTGGTCCTGGGCGGCGAGAGGGACTTCGCCGCCCGGCCGGACGAGAGCCTGGCGCTCGCCGGCGCACTCCCCGACGCGGTCTCCCGCGTCCTGCCCGGCTGCGGGCACTTCCCGATGATCGAGGCGGCCGAGGAATTCGCCGCCACGGTTCGGGACTTCGTCAACACGACCATGGGCGTCACCCCCCAGCGCGGGACCGCCCCTCTCAACGCTCTGGAGCCCCAGCGATGACCCTCGTCACCGACACCGCCGTCAAGGCGCTCCTCGACTCCACCACGACCACGCAGGTGCGCCCCCGCTACGAGGGCTCCAACATCTGCACCTGGATCGGCTTCAAGCACGTCAACTACCTCGTCGAAGAAGCCGTCCTGGACCACTTCCGGCAGGCCGGGCTGCCCGCCCGCGCGCTGTACGAGGAGCACGGCCTCGGCCTCGACATCGTTTCCATCGACAGCCGCATCCTGCACGCCTTCCACATGGACGACATCGCCGACGCCGAGGTCGTGCCGTGGACGAAGGACGACGATGCCACCATCGGCTTCAAGGTCACCATCCAGTTCGAGCGGAACGGCGAGATCCACAAGGCGGTGACCTCCAAGGTCCGCGTCTCGCTGCGCATCGACACCTACCTCGAGGCGGCCGGGGAGGTCCCGGCCGAGCTGGCCCGGTTCGCCGTCGCCACCCTCGGAGACGACCTGGAGCGCGAGGCCCCCACCGCCGCCCCTGCCGAGGAGGAGATCCTCGCCTCGCTCACCGCCGGACAGAACGCGTACGCCTGGAAGTGGAACATCCCGTACCCGTACTGCCACTTCACCGAGCGCATCCAGATGTCCGGCTATCTGCGGCTGATGGAGGAGGGCAAGGACCGCTTCGTCGCCGACCGCGGCATCTCCATCAAGACCCTGCTCGACGACCGCCGCTGGATCCCGGTCGTGCCCCGCTCCGACATCCGCGTCCTCGACGAGGCGCTGATGGAGGAGGACCTCTATACGGTCTACACCGTCGAGGAGGTCTTCAAGGACTTCACCTACACCTCGCGCATGGACTTCTACGTGCTGCGCGACGGCAAGCTGGTCAAGACCGCCACCGGCCGCATCGTGCACGGCTACGCCGTCATCGAGAACCGCCGCGACTGGAGCCTGGTCAACTTCGACCAGCGGGTGATCGACGCCATCAACGGCAAGGCGCCGCAGGCGTGACGGAGATCTGGGAGAGCGGCGGCCCGCCCAGGCTGCTGCTCATCGAGAGCCAGGGGCGCGTCGCGCAGGACTCCGGTTTCCGGCGCGACGCGGTCACCCAGGTCCTCACCGGGCACTCGGTGCTGCTCTTCCTGGTCCAGGACGGCGTCGTGCTGGCGGTGCCGGGCAGCGACGAGGACCTGGACCGGTTCCAGAAGGGCGGCGGGGTGCTCGCCGCGGACGGGTTCTCGCTCGCCCAGCGGGGACTCGACACGGATCTGCTCAGGCCCGAGCTGCGGGTCGTCGGCATGGACGAAGTGGCGGGCTGGATCCTCGACCCCGCCGTCCGGGTGGTGTGGCACTAAGTGGCCAGGAGGATTCCCGAGACCGATGTGCTGATCACCCTCATGGGCGCCCCGCACGGCAGTGACCAGGTCACCAGCGCACTGCGGCTGACCCAGGCCCTGCTGGAGCGGGGGGCCAGTGTCCAGGTGTGGACCTGCGGCTACGCCACGCTGCTCACCCAGCGTGCGCTGGGCCCGGACAAGCCGCGCAATCTCGCCGACTGGAACCGCGACTACCCCTCCACGGCGGCGCTGGCCGAGGAACTGCTCACCGCCTTCCCCGGCCGGCTGTACTGGTACGGCTGCCGGTTCTGCAGTGACGACCGGGGCGCCGCGGAGCATCTGCCGCAGGTGGTGCTGCGCCCGCCCGCCGGATACGCGGCCAATGTGGCCGCCGCCGGCAAGACCCTACTGGTCGGGGTGATCTGATGAGGCATCAGGAGAAGGCGGACGGGCGGGTGCTCGCCATCGTCGAACGCGGCTACCGGGGCGCGCTGGAGAAGCAGTTCTTCGACGAGCTCTACCTCGCGACGGAACTGCACCGGCAGCTCGGTGGTCTCGACGTCCTGTTGCGCGGCCAGGCCGTGACGTACGCCCTGGACGCGCCGCCCGTACCGCCGCTGCGCATCGGCAACCGCACGGTGGACACACTCACCGACCCCCGCCAGGGGCTGCGCACCCTCCTGGAGGCAGGCGTCGGCGTCTGGGCGGAGGAGCCGGACCTGGCCGCCCTGGGTGCGGCCGGCTCACCGGACCGGCTGCTGGCCGGCATCCGCATCGCCCGGGAGGGCGAGACGGCCTCCCGCTGGACCGACTACCGGATGGTCTGTTTCTTGTGACCGCCGCACCGACGGCGCACGCGCCGCAGTGACTTCGCGAGCTCGACGAGCTCGATGAGCGGAAGGAAGTACGACGCACATGTCCACACTCACCACGGGCGCCGGCCGCCCGGTGATCACCGCCTGGTCGGCCGTGTCGTCGTACGGCATCGGCAGGGCGGCGTTCGCCGAGGGCCTGCGCGAGCAGCGCCGGACCGTGGCCGACCTCGGCCCCGAGCACGGCGAGACCCCCGACGGCACCGGCTGCGTGGTCCCTGGATTCGACATCCGCAAGGTGCTCGGCAAGAAGGGCACCCGCTCCATGGACCGGGTCACCGGACTCACCGTCACCGCCGTCGGCGCTCTCCTCGACGACGGCAACCGCAACCGGACGGTCGGCACCGGCGAGGGCGCCGCCTTCGCGCTCGGCACCACCACCGGAAGCGCCCAGTCCATGATGGACTTCACCCGGGACTCCCTCACCGGCGAACAGCCCTTCTTCGTCGACCCGGCGCGCTTCCCGAACACCGTGATGAACTGCGCCGCCGGCCAGAGCGCCATCTGGTACCAGCTCAAGGGCCCCAACGCCACCATCGCCGGCGGCCGGACCGCCGGGCTGCACGCCCTCAACTACTCGCGCCGCCTGCTCGGTTCCGGCCGCGCCCGCACCGTGCTGTGCGGCGCCGCCGAGGAGTTCTCGCAGGCCCGAGCCTGGCTGGAGCGCCGGTCCGGTGACGAGGGGGACGCCTCGCCGGGCGCTCCGCTCGGCGAGGGCTGCGCCATGCTCCTGGTCGAACCGCACGACCCCGACGACGCCGCCCAGCCCGTCCTCGCCGAACTCGTCGCCGTCGAACTCGGCGTCGTGCTCGACTCAGACACCCGCCCCGCCCTCGTGTCCTGCCTCCGCTCCGCGCTGCACCGGGCCGGTGTCGCAGCGGACGAGGTCGTGGCCGTCGCCCGGTCCGCGGCGCCCGGCCGCGAGGGCCGGGGCGAGGCCGAGGCCGTGGCCGAGGTGTTCGGCGACGGCGGCCCCGCCGACCTCACGCCCACCGGGCTGATCGGCGACACCGGCGCCGCCGCCGCGGCCTTCCAGGCCGCAGCCCTGCTGTCGTACGCCGCCGACCGGCCCGAGGCCGCGGCCGGCCGGATCGGCGTGATCACCTCCGTGGACCGCACCGGCACCGTCGGCTGCGCCCTGCTCGGCCTGCGCTGAGACCCCTCCGGCGGATCAGGCCCCGCCCCACCACCAGCTGATGAGAGGAACCCCAACCGTGCTGGACAAGGAAGAACTGCGTGCCGTCGTGGCCCAGGTGCTGGACGTCGACGAGTCCGAGATCACCGACGACGCCAGGTTCGTCGACGACCTGGAGGTCGACTCGCTCATGGCCCTGGAGATCGTCGTCGTGCTGGAGAAGAAGTACGGCATCAAGCTGCCGGAGTCCGAGCTCAAGCAGATCGTCACCCTGCAGAGCGCCTACGACCTGCTGCTCGGCAAACTCGACGCGGCGCAGCGAGCGGCCTGATGTCCGCCGCGAGCCCGCTCGCGGGACGGGTCGAGGTGCTGCCCGCCGAGGACGAGTCGCACACCGCCGCCCGCTTCACCGTCGAGGACAGCGAGACCGTGCTGCCCGGCCACTACCCGGGCTTTCCGATCTTCCCCGGTGTCTGCCTGGTGGAGTGCACCCATCTCGCGGCCGTGGCCACCGCACCCGGTGGTGCGAAGGCGGCCGAGCTGGCCGCAGTGGAGTCGACCCGGTTCACCGGGCCCGTCTTCCCCGGCGACCGGCTGGAGATCGCCATGGGCTGGAAGCAGACCCCCGCCGGGGACTGGCTGTGCCGGGCGAAGCTCGCCACCCGGCGCGGTGACGCCGCGACCGTACGGCTGCGCTACCGCGCCCGCACCGCGGCCCCGGAGGTGGCGGCATGACCGGACAGCGTGACATCCGGGCACGGCTGCCGCACCGCTTCCCGATGCTGCTCGTGGACCGGGTCGTCGACGTCGTACCCGGCGAGCGGCTGACCGCGCTCAAGGCGGTCACCTGCAACGAGCCCTGGTACGAGAAGCTCGGCCCGCAGAGTCTTGAGGAGGACTTCGCCTACCCCAAGTCCCTGCTCGTGGAGTCCTGGTGCCAGTCGGCCGGCGTCCTCGCCACCTGGGACGACCCCAACCCGGACGTCCTCGACGGGCAGGTCATGCTCTTCGGCTCCATGACCGGGGTCGAGTTCCACCGGCCCGTGCTGCCCGGCGAGGTCCTGGAGCACAGGGTCAGGCTCCACCGCCGGGTCGACGACACCGTTCTGTTCGAGGGCGAGTGCCGTTCGGCCGGCGAGACGGTGATGAGCGTCGGCCGCATCGTCATGGCCTTCCGGCCCGCAGAGGCGCTGCGCCCCGCCGCCGCGACCACCTGATTCGCACACTCACGGAGAGACATCATGGGAGACACCACGAACCGGGTGGCCCTCGTCACCGGAGGCTCGCGCGGCATCGGCAGGGCCACCGTCCACGCCCTCGCCCGCGACGGATTCGACGTCGCCTTCTGCTACCGCTCGGACGACGAGTCCGCGCGCACGCTGGAGAAGGAGACCGCGGAGCTCGGCGTACGCGTGACGGGAAGCCGGGTCGACGTCGCCGACGCCGAGTCCGTACGGGCCTGGATCAGCGCCACCGAGGAGGAGTTCGGGCAGATCGACGCGGCCGTCACGGCCGCCGGTATCACCCGTGACAACCCACTGGTCCTCATGGAGGACGAGCAGTGGCACCAGGTCATCGACACCAATCTGGACGGCGTCTACCACGTCTGCCGGTCCGTCGTCTTCGGCATGATGAAGCGCCGCAGCGGAGCGATCGTCAACATCTCCTCCGTCGCCGGCGTGTACGGGCACGGCACGCAGACCAACTACTCCGCCTCCAAGGCCGGGATCATCGGCTTCTCCCGTGCCCTGGCAAAGGAGACCGGCCGGTCCGGTATCCGCGTCAACGCGGTCGCCCCCGGCTTCATCGAGACCGACATGGTCGCGGCGATGAACGACAAGGCCCGCAAGGAGGCGCTCTCCTCCATCCCGCTGCGCCGCATGGGCACGGCGGAAGAGGTGGCCGACCTCGTCGCCTTTCTCGTCTCCGACCGGGCCGCCTACATCACCGGAGCCGTGCTCCAGATCGACGGCGGCATCACCATCTGATCCATCCGCGAACCCCCTTGGAGGCGGTGATGGCACGACGCGGACCACGCTGGTACTTCTCCTTCCGCAGCCCGTACTCCTGGATGGCGTACCGGGACCTGACCGGCAGCCACCCGGACGTGGCCGAGCGGATCGAATGGCTGCCGTTCTGGGAGCCGGACGAGTCCGCCCAGGACCACCTCGAGCGCAACGACATCGCGCTGCCGTACGTGGCGATGTCCAAGGAGAAGCACCTCTACATCCTTCAGGACGTCCGCAGGCTCGCCCGGGCCCGCGGCCTCGAGATGGTGTGGCCCGTGGACCCGGCGCCGCGCTGGGAGGTGTCGCACCTCGCCTATCTGGCGGCCGACGAACTGGGCGCCGGGCGGGAGTTCATCGACGAGACCTACCGCGCGCGGTGGGAGCTCGGTGAGGACATCTCCGAGCCCGAGACCATGGGCCGGATCGGCAAGACGCTCGGCCTCGACCCCCTCGTGCTCGCCGGCGCGCACCAGGATCCGCAGATACGCGAGCGCGGCCTCGCGGCCCTGGGCTCCCTGCACCGGGACGGGGTGTTCGGGGTGCCGTTCTTCATCAGCGGATTCGACAAGTTCTGGGGTGTGGACCGGCTGCCCGACTTCGTCGGAACGGTCCGTGCCCACTTCGACCGACACACAGTGAAGGAAGACTGACCATGGCGACCAACCCCTTCGAGAACGACGACGCGCGCTACTTCGTCCTCGTCAATGAGGAGAACCAGCACTCCCTCTGGCCCGCCTTCGCCGAGGTGCCGGCCGGCTGGACGGTCGTCCACGGCGAGGACAGCCGCCAGGCCTGCCTCGACCACATCAACGAGAACTGGACCGACATGCGGCCGAAGTCCCTCGCCGTCGCCATGGACGCCGCCTGACCCCCCACGGGCGGCCGGGCAACGGGCGTTGGCAGCAATCTGCAACGCCCGTTGCCCGAGGGCCTCGCCGATGTGACCGTGGCACTGACGCCGCTGCGAGCGCGGCACCCACGCCGCCTCGAGGGAAGCAGCACCCTTTCAGAAAGCGATGCCGCTCATGACCCATGCACTGGTGTGCCTCCCCTTCGCGGGAGGCGGCGCCGGTTTCTACCGCGCCTGGAAAGACCTGCCCGACCACGCTCCGCGCATCGTGCCCCTGCAGCTCCCGGGCCGCGAGGAGCGGTTCATCGACGAGCCGTTCCACGACGTCGTCGAGGCCGCCGACGCGCTCGCCCCGCAGATCGCCGACCTGGCCGGCGACGACCCCGTGGCCCTCTTCGGACACAGTCTCGGCGCCGTACTCGCCTACGAACTCGCCCGCAGGCTCGAGCACGATCCCGCTGTCGAGCTGAGCCACCTCTTCGTCAGCGGCTCCCCGGGGCCCTGGACCGGCCGCACCCGCCGGGCCACCGGACTGCCGGACAGCGAATTCCTCGCCCGTGTCCAGGAGTTCGCGGGATACGAGCACGACGCACTGGCCGACCCGGACATGCGCGAGCTGCTGCTGCCGATCCTGCGGGCCGACGTGGAGATGCACGAGAACTACAAGCCCGTCTCCGACGAACCGCTGCGCACCGGCATCACGTCGCTGCGCGCCACAGGCGACCAGTTGGTCACGCGCGAGCAGGCCGAGGAGTGGCGCAGCGCCACCACCGGGGCCTTCCGCCTGGTGGAGCCGGACGGCGGCCACATGTACCTCATCGACTCGCCGCTGCCGCTCATCGACGCGGTCGCCGCGGCGCTTGCGTCATGACGGCCACCCGGGAACGGACGCCGCGCGCGCTGCTGGGCGGCAAGACCGCCGTCGTCACCGGGGCCGCCCGCGGCCTCGGCAGGGCCTGCGCGGTGCGGTTCGCGGAGGAAGGGGCCGACCTGGTCCTCGTCGACGTCGGCGGGGACCTGCCCGGAGTCCCGTACCCGCTCGGCTCCGGGAGTCAGCTGGAGCACACCGCGAAGCTGTGCCGGGCACACGGCGCGGCCGTCGTCACCGTCACCGCCGACGTGCGCCGGCCCGAGGCCGTCGAGGAAGCCGCCCGGCAGACGCTGGAGCGGTTCGGAACGGTGGACGTGCTGCTCAACAACGCGGGCATCGCCGCCCCTTCCGGCAAGGCCGTGCACGAGATCGCCGAGGACGAGTGGGACCTGATGGTCGGCATCGACCTCACCGGTGCCTGGCGGATGACGAAGGCCGTGGTGCCGGCCATGGTGCGACAACGGTCCGGAAGCGTCATCAACGTGGCGTCCACCGCGGGTCTCGTGGGCTACCGGCACTTCGCCGGCTACGTCGCCGCCAAGCACGGCCTGATCGGCCTGACCAAGGCCGCCGCCCTCGACTACGCGCCGTTCCGGGTGCGGGTCAATGCCCTGTGCCCCGGCTCCGTACGCGACGACCCGCTCAACGAGGGCCGGATGCTCGCCGAGATCGCGCGCTCCCTCGAGGTCGACGTCGACGAGCACGAGGAGATCTTCGTCCAGTCCCAGCCGATGAACTCCCTCATCGAGCCCCAGGACATCGCGGGCGCGGCCGTCTGGCTCGCGGGGGACGACTCCCGGCAGGTCACCGGGACCACGCTCACCGTCGACGGCGGCTTCAGCGCCCGCTGACCCGCCACCACACACCTCGCACTGCTTCAGGAGTCCCGCCATGTCGAGAAGTCAGGCCAGGTCCTGCCACAGCCTGGTGATCCGGGTGCCGGGCCCGGTCGATGCCGCCGAACTGGAGCGCCGCCTGCGTGCCGGAGCCGCCGCCTCCTGGCCGGAGCCGGCCGCACGGCTCAGGCTGTGGGAGGAGGCGCTGCCCTTCACCGCCGACCACCCGGCCGCCCGGCGCCGGGCCGCCGCGGAGGCCGAACGGCCGCTGCACACCGAGGCGCTGCCGCTGCGCGCGGTGCTGCTGCGGTACGCCGACGGCGACGCCGACCTCGTCCTGGTGGGCCGCCACGAAGTCACCTTCGACGAGCCGCGCTTCACCTTCGGGCGCACCAGCGGGGCGGCCGCCCGGCAGGAGGTCGCCGCGCCGCCGGAGTGGGGCCTCGGCGACCCGGCGCTCGCCGGCCGCACCGGTGAGGTGCCGGTGCCGCTGCCCGCCGCCGTACGCACCGACGACGCCCTGCTCACCGGGGCGGCCCTGCTGGTCCTCGCCCGCTACGGAACGGGCCGGCCGGTCGACGAGTCGCAGCGCGCCACCGACTTCCTCGCAGCCCTGCGCAAGGCGGACGGCGAGGCACTGCCCGGTATCGCCCTGCGCATCGACGCGGCCAGGCCGGGGGAGCGGCGGCTGCCGAATCTCGCCCCGGCCGTTCCCGCGGAACTCCACTTCCTGCGCCACGAGGACGGCACGGCAACCGGCGTGCTCCGCCACGACCTCGGTGCCGTGGCCCCGGTCGTCGCAGAACGCTTCGCCGGCCATGTCGCCCATGTGGCCGGTCAGCTGGCCGAGGACGGCGGGCGCACCCTCGACACCGTGGAACTGATGACGGCGGGCGAGGCCGAGGCCGTGCTGCGGCTGGGCGTCACCCCGCCCGTGGGCAGCCCCGAAGCCGCCGGCCGCACACTGCACGGACGCTTCGCCGACGTCGCCCGGCAGCGCCCCGACGCGGTGGCCCTCACCGCCGGTGACACCAGCCTCACCTACGCCGAGCTCGACGCGCGCGCCGAGCGGACCGCGGCCGGCCTCGCGGCGCTCGGCGTGGAACCCGGCAGCCTGGTCGGCCTGGCCCTGGAGCGCAACGCCGACCTGGTCGTGACCATGCTCGGCATCCTCAAGGCCGGCTGCGCCTACGTGCCGATGGACCTGCGCTACCCGCAGGAGCGGCTGCGCTACACCGTGGAGAACGCCGGGGCGTCCGTGGTCGTCGGCGGCGCGGACGAGCCGTTCCCCCCCATCGACGGCGTCCGGGTGGTCACCCCCGCCGAACTGCGCACCCTCGGCGACGGCCACACCGTGCCCGCCCAGTCCGAGGACGGCTCCGCCACCGCCTACGTCATCTACACCTCCGGCTCGACCGGGCGCCCCAAGGGCGTCGTCGTGCCCCACCGCAACGTCGCCGCCCTCCTGGAGGCCACCCGCGAGGACTTCGGGCTCGGTGGCTCCGACGTGTGGACGCTCTTCCACTCCAGCGCCTTCGACTTCTCCGTCTGGGAGATCTGGGGCTGCCTGCTCACCGGTGGCCGCCTGGTGATCGTCGACTACTGGGTGACGCGCGACACCGACCTCTTCCACGAACTCCTCGTGCGCGAGGGGGTGACCGTGCTCAACCAGACGCCGTCCGCGTTCGCCCAGATCGTCGAGGCGGACCGGCAGCGGCCGGAGGAACTCTCGCTGCGCCTGGTCGTCTTCGGCGGCGAGCCGCTCGACGTGCGGATGCTCGGCCCCTGGTTCGCCCGACACTCCCACACCGACTGCCGGCTCGTGAACATGTTCGGCATCACGGAGACCACGGTCCACGTCACGGCGCACACGGTGACCCCCGCCGACGTCCTTGCCGCGGGCCGCAAGGTCGGCGCCGCGCTGCCCGGCTGGACCCTCTCGGTACGCGACCCCCGTGGCAGGCTCCTGCCGCTCGGTGTCCCCGGGGAGATCTGCGTCGGCGGCTCCGGCGTCGCCGACCGTTACCTCGGGCAGCCCGAGCTCACGACGGAGCGCTTCATCACCGATCCGTACGGCGGCGGCCGGATCTACCGCAGTGGCGACCGGGGACGGCTGCGGCCCGACGGGAGCCTCGACCACCTCGGCCGGCTGGACAGCCAGGTCAAGGTGCGCGGTCACCGCATCGAACTCGACGAGATCCGCAACGTGCTGCTCAGCCACCCCGCCGTCGCGGGTGCGGCGGCCGTGCTCAACCACGACACCCCGGGAGACTCCGCGACCGCCCGTATCGACGCCTATGTGGCACTGCGCGCGGCGGTCTCCACCACCGACGTGCTGGCCCACGCCCGCGGCGTGCTCCCCGCGTACATGGTCCCGGCCTCGGTGACCGAACTCCCCGCCATCCCGCTGACCATCAACGGCAAGGTGGACACGGCGGCACTGCCGGCGCCCGAGGCGGCGCGGCCGGCCGGGGGCCGCTCGACGGACCCGGACGCCGCGACGGGCGAGGCGGCCGAGCCGGCCGGGACGCTCGACGGTGAACACGACCGGCTCACCGAGCAGATTCTGGGGCTCTGGGGACACGCACTCAACACCGAAGTCACTCTGAAGGACAACTTCTTCGAGCTCGGCGGCAATTCGCTGCTGGTCATCCGGGTGCTGCGGGAAATGCGCGAAAAAGGCCTGCCGAAGGTTGCGACACAGGACTTCTATCGCAACTCGACGGCAGGCCGTTTCGTCGAACTCGTGCGGGACGCTCAGGTCTGACCGCAACTGTCTGCGGGCCGCTCCGCCGAGCGGCCCGCAGACCCTTTTCTTCCGCCGTCGACCTGGCGCTTCACAGCGGCCAGCAATGAGATCCGGATGATCCCGCTCGGAATGCGGATCAGTGCCCAGTAACGGCCGAAGCTGCGCCGGGTCTTCTCGTCCGTGGCGAGAATGCGGGTCTCCGTGGCCAGTATCCCGTCGGAATAGCGCATATGGAAACCGACCTTGGTGCAGCCGGGCTCCGCGTAGTCCAGGAACACCTCGTGCATCGGCCGGTCCGGGGTCACCGGGCCGGCCTGCGAGCCGATCCCGCCGTACAGGAACTCGTCGTCGCCCAGGGCGAGTACGGTGTCCCCGCCCTTGGCGAAATCATCGAGCACCCGGTCACCGGGACGCAGCCGGTTCCGGGTGAAGCCCAGCAGGAAGCGGGCCACCGGCGCCTGCCGCCAGGTCAGTTCGCGGGCGGCCCGCAGCACTTCCTCGCGTGGTGCCCGAACCGCCACCCAATGGTGCTCGCGAAAATGCCATTTCGGCATGTGACGATCGAGCAGAGTTGCCTCTGATTTCGTGTCTCCGGTCATACCGGCGACGCTAGCACGCGTGCCCGGCACGGGCCTCGGGCGTCGGGTGGCAGCTTTCTGCAAGTGCCGTTGTCCCGGCCGAAAGCGGACTGTTAGACATGGCCAGGTTGCCATGCTTGGCAGTTTCGTATTCATCACTGCATTGAGGGTGAGTGGTTGTGTCTGACGTTCGGGGCGCCCTTCTTCCGCTGACCGCTGCCCAGTCGGGCGTGTGGTACGCGCAGCAGTTGAATCCGCAGAACACGATCTTCAACACCGGCGAATTCCTGGACATCGCGGGACCGGTCGACGCCGGCCTTTTCGAGGCGGCCCTGCGGCGGGTGGTCGCCGAGGCCGAGACCCTGCGGCTGCGCTTCTTCGAGGCGGACGGCGGCCCTGTCGCCACGATCGTCCCGCCGGAAGGCCTCGACTGGTCCCTGAACGTGGTGGACGTCAGCGGCGAGCCCGACCCCACGGCCGCGGCCCGCGCCTGGATGGCCGAGGACTTCGCCAAGCCCCTGGACACCGAGCACGACCAGCTCTTCCTCTTCGCCCTCTTCAAGGTCGCCGAGGACCGCCACCTGTGGCTGCAGCGCTACCACCATCTGCTGGTCGACGGCTTCACCGTCAACATGGTGGCCCGGCGGACGGCCGAGGTGTACTCCGCGCTGGTGGCGGGTGAAGCCGTACCCGACACCCCCTTCGCCCCACTGGCCCTCCTCCTCGAGGAGAAGGGCGGATACCAGGACTCCGAGCGGTTCGCGGGCGACCGGGCCTACTGGATCGACCGGCTCAAGGAGTGCCCCGAGCCGGTCAGCCTCTCCGGTGAACAGCCCACCCTCGCCCGCTCCCTGGCCCGCCGCACCGCCCACCTCGCCCCCGCCGACACCGACCGGCTGCGCGACCTGGCCTCCGACGCCTCCGTCACCTGGCCGCCGGCACTGCTCGCGGCCGTGGCCGCATGGCTGAAGAACCTCACCGGCGCCCCTGAGATCGTGCTCGGCCTGCCGGTCTCCACCCGTCTCGGCCGCACCGCCCGGAGCGTCCCCGGCATGGTCTCCAACGTGGTGCCGCTGCGCATCGCCTTCGAGCCGGGTGTCACCGTCGGCGAACTGCTGGGCCGGGTCTCCGCCGAGATGCGCGCGGCGATGAAGCACCAGCGCTACCAGTTCGAGGACCTGCGTCGTGACCTCGGCATGCTCGCCGACGAACGGCGTCTCGTCGGACCGCACGTCAACATCATGATGTTCGACTACGACGTCACCTTCGGCGGACACCCGGCCCAGCCGCACAACCTGTCCATCGGCCCCGCGGACGACATCTCCTTCATCGTCTACGACCGGGGCACCGGCGCCGGGCTGCAGATCGACTTCGACGCCAATCCGGACCTGTACGAGGACGATGCGCTCCGCGCCTACCAGCAGACCTTCCTGGACTTCCTGCACCGGCTCGGCTCCGCCGCCCTGGACGAGCGGGTGGACTCCATCGCGCTCGACACCGAGCAGCTCGCGGGCCTGCCCGTGCGACGGCGGACCGACGAGCCGACGAACACGGAGCAGGCCGTGACGGCCGCCGGGCACCGGGCGCCCCGCACCGCCCAGGAGGAGGCGCTGTGCCGCCTCTTCTCCGAGGTGCTGGGCGAGGACATCGTCTCCGTCGACGACAACTTCTTCCTCCGTGGCGGCAGCTCGCTGCAGGTGACCCGGCTCGTCGGCCGGATCCGGCGCGAGCTGAACGCGGAACTCACGCTGCGCACCGTGTTCGAGAACGCCACCGTCGCCACCCTCGCGGAAGCGCTCGGGTTCGCACCCGGCGCCCGGCCGGCCCTCACGGTCCGCACCCGGCCCGAGCGGCTGCCCCTGTCCGCGGCGCAGAACCGGCTGTGGTTCCTGAACCAGATGGAGAGCGGCGGCGCCGCCTACAACGACGGTCTGACGGTGGAACTGTCCGGCGGGCTGGACGTCGAGGCCCTGCGCACCGCGCTCGCGGACGTCGTCGCCCGGCACGAGAGCCTGCGGACCGTGTTCCCCGTGCTCGACGGCGCCCCGCATCAGCACATCCTCGCCCCCGAGGACGCCCGGCCCGAACTGGTCACCGTCCACGTCAGGGAAGGCGAGCTCGAGCGTGAGCTCCGCGAGGCGGCCCACCGCGGCTTCGACCTCGCCTCCGAGACACCCGTGCGCGCCCATCTGTTCACCCTCGCCCCCGAACGGCACGTCCTGCTCGTGGTGGTGCACCACATCGCGGGCGACGGCTGGTCGGTCGCGCCGTTCACCCGCGACCTGTCGGCCGCCTACACGGCCCGACTCGCAGGCGGAGCACCCCTGTTCACGCCGCTGCCCGTGCAGTACGCCGACTACACGCTCTGGCAGCAGGAGCTCCTCGGCGACGAGAACGACCCCGCGAGCGTCCTCGCCCAGCAGATCGCGCACTGGCGGACCACGCTGGCCGGGCTGCCGGAGGAACTCGTCCTGCCCGTGGACCGGCCGCGTCCGGCGGTGGCGAGCCACGAAGGCGGAAAGGTCTCGCTCCGGCTCACGCCGGAGGTCCACGCACGGCTGCGCGACGTGGCCAACCACAGCGGCGCGAGCGTCTTCATGGTGGCGCAGGCCGCCCTCGCGGCACTGCTGAACCGGCTCGGCGCCGGCGAGGACATTCCCGTCGGCACGGTCATCGCGGGCCGCACCGACGAGGCCGTGAGCGACCTGGTCGGCTTCTTCGTCAACACGCTGGTGCTGCGCACCGACGTCTCCGGCGACCCGACGTTCCGTCAGCTCGTGGACCGGGTACGGGAGACGGACCTCGCCGCCTACGCCAACCAGGACGTGCCGTTCGAGCGGCTGGTCGAGATCCTCAACCCGGTGCGTTCCCTCGCCCGCCACCCTCTGGCGCAGGTCACCCTGGCACTCGAGGACAACGAGGCACCCGTGCTGGACCTGCCGGGCGTCAGCGCGTCCCCGCGCGGTCTGGAGACGGACACCGCCAAGTTCGACCTCGCGTTCCGGCTCGGCGAGCGCTTCACGGACACCGGCGAGCCGGCCGGTGTGGAGGTCCGCGTCGAGTACGCCCGCGACCTGTTCGACGAGTCCACCGCCGCCGGGATCGGGGAGCGCTTCCTGCGGCTCTTCGCCGCCGTCACCGCCGACCCGGACGGCCGGGTCGCGGCCGCCGGCATCCTGTCCGACGAGGAACGCGAAGAGATCCTCACCGGCTGGAACGACACCGCCCAGGACCTCCCGTACGCCACCGCCCCCGAGCTGTTCGCCGCGCAGGTGAGCGCCACACCGGACGCCACCGCACTGATCGCCGACGACACGTCCTACACCTACGCGGAGCTCGACACCCGCGCCGCCCGCCTGGCCGCACTCCTGCGCGACCGCGGCGTCCGCCGCGGCGCGTCCGTGGCCGTCGCCCTGGGACGCTCCGCGGACACCGTCGTCTCCCTCCTGGCCGCGATGAAGGCCGGCGCCGCCTACGTGCCCGTCGACCCCGCCTACCCCGCCGACCGCATCGCGTACATCCTCGACGACGCGGGCCCCGCGCTCGTCGTCACCACCGCAGCCCTCCAGAGCACGCTCCCGGCCGACGGGCCCGAGCGGCTGCTTCTCGACGAGAGCGAACTGCCCACCGACGGACACCGGGTGACCGACCTCGTGCCGCTCGACGCCGCGTACGTCATCTACACCTCCGGCTCCACCGGCCGCCCCAAGGGCGTCGTCGTCAGCCACACCGGCGTCGCCAGCATGGCCGCCGCCCACCGCACCTGGTTCGGAGGCGGCACGGGCCACCGGGTGCTGCAGTTCTCGTCACCCAGCTTCGACGCGTCGATGTGGGAGATCCTCACCACGCTTCTCAACGGGTCCACGCTCATCGTCTCGTCCGCCGAACGGCTGGCCGCCGGCGAACCGCTCGCCGCCCTGCTCGCCGAGCGCCGGGTCACCCACGCCACCCTGCCCCCGGTCGTGCTCTCCGCTATGGGCGACGCGCGTCTGCCCGCCGCGATGACCCTCGTCACCGCCGGAGAGGCCTGCTCCGCGGAGCTCGTCGACCGCTGGGCCCTGGGCCGGAAGATGGTCAACGCCTACGGCCCCACCGAGTCCACCGTCTGCGCCAGCATGAGCGCACCCCTGCGCGCCGGGGCGGGCACTCCCACCATCGGCCGGCCCATCACCAACACCCGCGTGTACGTGCTCGACGCGGGCCTGAGCCCCGTGCCCCCGGGCGTCACGGGCGAGCTGTACCTCGCCGGCGCCGGTCTCGCCCGCGGCTACCTGGGCCGGCCCGCCCTGACGGCCGAGCGCTTCGTCGCCGACCCGTACGGCCCGGCCGGTGCGCGGATGTACCGCACCGGCGACCTCGTGCGATGGGGCGCGGGCGGCGAACTCGAGTATCTCGGCCGCGTCGACGACCAGGTCAAGATCCGCGGCTTCCGCATCGAACTCGGCGAGATCGAGGCACGGCTGCTCGGCCACGAGGACGTCGCCCAGGTTGCCGTGATCGTCCGCGAGGACCGTCCCGGCGACAAGCGGCTCGTCGCCTACACCGTCGCCACCGACCCGGCCCGCCCCCTCGCCGACCCCGCCGAGCTGCGCCGACACGTGGCCGCCGTCCTGCCCGACTACATGGTGCCCGCCGCCGTCCTCCCCCTGGACCGGCTTCCGGTGACGGTCAACGGCAAGCTCGACCGCAAGGCCCTGCCCGCACCCGAATTCACCCACCTCAGCACCGGCCGCGCCCCCCGCACCGCGAGGGAGACCCTGCTGTGCGAGCTGTTCGCCGAAGTGCTCGACCTGGAGACCGTCACCATCGACGACGGCTTCTTCGACCTCGGCGGGCACTCCCTGCTCGCCACCCGCCTCATCAGCCGCATCCGGACCGCTCTGGACGTCGAGCTCACCGTCCGCAACCTCTTCGAGGCCCCCACCGTCGCCGCCCTCGCGGCGCGCCTCGGCGACGCAGAACAGGCCAGGGAGGCGCTGTCCGTACGCCGTCGCCCGGCCGAGATCCCGCTCTCGCACGCCCAGCGACGACTGTGGTTCCTCAGCCACCTCGAAGGCCCGAGCGGCACCTACAACCTCGGCCTGTCCCTGCGGCTGACCGGGCATGTCGACACCGACGCCCTGGAGGCGGCGCTCGCCGACGTCACCGCACGCCACGAAGCACTGCGCACACTCTTCCCCGACGTGGACGGCCGGCCCCGCCAGCTGATCCTCGACGCCGCCGACCCGGCGGCCCGGCCCATGCTGCACCTCGCCGGAACGGACGCCGACGCCCTCGACGAGGTGCTGAGCTCCGCTGCCGCCCACGGCTTCGACATCGCCTCCGAGATCCCGGTACGCGCCCACCTGTTCACCCTTGCGCCCGACGACCACGCTCTCCTCGTCGTCGTGCACCACATCGCGGGCGACGGCTGGTCGTTGGCTCCGTTGGCGAACGACCTGTCGGCCGCGTATGCGGCGCGGTGGGGTGGGGCGGCGCCGGCGTTCGCGTCGTTGCCGGTGCAGTACGCGGACTACACGCTGTGGCAGCGGGATGTGCTGGGTGACGAGGACGACCCGGTGAGTGAGCTGTCGCGTCAGGTGGACTACTGGCGTGGTCAGCTGGCCGGGGTGCCGGAGGAGCTGGTGCTGCCGGTGGACCGGCCGCGTCCGGCGGAGATGAGCTACCGCGGCGAGACCCTCGACTTCACGGTCCCCGCCGAACTCCACGCCCGGCTCTCCGAGGTCGCCCGCGAGACCGGAACCAGCCTCTTCATGGTCCTCCAGGCCGCCCTGGCCACGTTGCTGCACCGCCTCGGAGCCGGCACGGACATCCCGATCGGCTCCCCGATCGCCGGCCGTACGGACGAGGCCCTCGACGACCTCGTCGGCTTCTTCATCAACACGCTGGTGCTGCGTACGGACGTGTCGGGTGATCCGACGTTCCGTGAGCTGCTGGAGCGGGTGCGGGAGACGGACCTTGCGGCGTACGCGAACCAGGACGTGCCGTTCGAGCGGCTGGTGGAGGTGCTCAACCCGGAGCGTTCCATGGCCAGGCACCCCCTCTTCCAGGTGTCCCTCCAGCTCCAGAACATCCCGGCGGCCGACGTCGCCCTGCCCGGCGTCGAGACCCGTCGCCAGCCCGTCCGCCTGAACACCGCGAAGTTCGATCTGTCGTTCACGTTGGCGGAGTCGGTGGGGGGTCTTGAGGGGAGTGTGGAGTTCGCGGTCGATCTGTTCGATCGGGTGTCGGTGGAGGTGCTGGCGGCGCGGTTGGTGTCGGTGCTTGGGGTGGTGGCGGCTGATCCGGGTGTGCGGGTCGGTGCGGTCGACGTTCTGGGTGCGGGTGAGCGGGCGCGGGTGCTGGGTGAGTGGGCCGGTGGGGAGCGGGTGCTTGCGCCGGTGACGTTCCACGGGTTGTTCGAGGCTGCGGTGGCGGCGCGTCCGGATGCGCCGGCGGTGGTCGGTGCGGACGGTGTGGTGTTGTCGTATGCGCAGGTGGAGGTGCGGGCGAACCGGCTGGCACGGTGGTTGATGGGCCGGGGTGTGGGGCCTGAGGGTGTGGTGGCGTTGGTGCTGCCGCGTTCGGTGGACATTGTGGTGGCGCAGTTGGCGGTGTTGAAGGCGGGGGCGGCGTATCTGCCGGTCGATCCGGATTATCCGGCGGAGCGGATCGCTTTCATGCTCAAGGACGCGCGGCCGGTGCTGGTGCTGCGTGAACTGCCGGTGCTGGACGAGTCGTTGGATGCGTCGAGTCCGCGGGTTTCGGTGTCGCCGTCTCATCCGGCGTATGTGATCTATACGTCGGGGTCGACGGGGCGGCCGAAGGGTGTGGTGGTTCCGCATGCGGGTTTGGCGAGTTTCGCGGCGGCGGAGGTGGAGCGGTTCGCGGTTGACGGTGACAGTCGTGTGCTGCAGTTCGCGTCGCCGAGTTTCGATGCGTCGGTGCTGGAGTTGGTGATGACGTTCGCGGCGGGTGCCGCTTTGGTGGTGCCGCCTGTCGGTCCGCTGGCGGGTGAGGTGCTGGCCGGGGTGCTGGAGTCGCAGCGGGTGTCGCACGCTCTGGTGCCGCCGGCGGCGCTGGCCAGTGTTCCGGCGGGGGAGTATCCGTTCTTCCGGTCGCTGGTCGTGGGTGGTGAGGCGACGTCGGCGGAGTTGGTGGACCGGTGGGCTCCCGGCCGGCGGATGGTGAATGCCTATGGTCCGACGGAGTCGACGGTGGCGGCGACCATGTCGGTGCCGCTGGTGGCGGGTTCGGGTATGCCGACGATCGGCACCCCCATTCCCAACACTCGTGTCTACGTCTTGGACGAGGCGCTGCGGCCGGTGCCGGCGGGGGTTGCGGGTGAGTTGTACATCGCGGGTGCGGGTCTGGCGCGGGGGTATCTGCGTCGGCCGGGGCTGACCGGGGAGCGGTTCGTGGCCGATCCGTACGGTCCGTCGGGTTCGCGGATGTACCGGACGGGGGACGTCGTCCGCTGGACCCGTGACGGCGAACTGGAGTATCTGGGCCGGGCGGATGATCAGGTCAAGGTGCGTGGGTTCCGGATCGAGCTCGGTGAGATCGAGACCGTGCTCGGTGCTCATGCCACGGTCGCGCAGGTGGCGGTCGTGGTCCGGGAGGACCAGCCGGGGATCAAGCGTCTGGTCGCCTACACCGTCCCCACCACGGGCTCCGACCTGGACACGGAGGCGCTGCGGGCGCATGTCGCGGCCGTTCTGCCGGACTACATGGTGCCCTCCGCGTTCGTCGCTCTCGACGCCCTCCCGCTGACCGTCAACGGCAAACTCGACCGCAAAGCCCTCCCCACGCCCGAGTTCACGGGAGCCGGTCAGGGACGGGAGCCGCAGAACGTCAAGGAAGAGGTCCTCTGCGGCATCTTCGCCGAACTCCTCGGCCTCGAGTCGGTCTCCGTCGAGGACAGCTTCTTCGAGCTGGGCGGTGACAGCATCGTCTCGATTCAGTTGGTGAGCCGTGCCCGTAAGGCCGGCCTGGTGTTCTCGGCGCGTGAGGTGTTCCAGCACCGCACCCCGGAGGCTCTCGCCGCTCTCGCCGTCAGCTACTCCTCGGTTCTCGCGGAGGACCCGAAGGCCGCTCTGGGGCTGGTGCCCGAGACGCCGATCGTGGCGTGGCTGCGTGAACTGGACACTGAGGTCGACGGGTTCAACCAGGCGATGCTGGTGCAGACCCCGGTGGACGCAACGTACGACCGGATCGAGTCGGCACTGCAGCGTGTGCTCGACCGCCACGACGTGCTGCGCTCGCGGCTGGTGCGCGGCGACGACGCCTGGAACCTGGAGGTTGCCGCCCCCGGCACCGTCCCGGCAGCCGGCCTCCTCCGCCGTGCCGGACGTCAGGACATTGCCGCCGAAGCACGTGATGCGCAGCAGCGACTCGCCCCCGAGGCGGGTGTGATGGTGCAGGCGGTCTGGTTCGAGGACGCGGGCCGCCTGCTGCTGATGGCCCACCACCTCGTCGTCGACGGCATCTCCTGGCGTGTTCTCCTCCCCGACCTGGCCCAGGCGTACGAGGGTGCGGAGCTGGAGCCGGTGGGGACCTCGTTCCGCCGCTGGGCGCAGGGACTGCGCACGCTGGCCGCGGAGCGGGGCGACGAACTGGCTCTGTGGCAGGACATGCTGACCGGCGTTCAGCAAGCTCCTCTCGGCGCCCGTCCGCTCGACCCGGCCGTGGACACCGCCTCGGCCGTCCGGCACCTGTCCCTGACGCTGCCCGCAGACGTGACCGGGGCGCTCCTCACCCGCGTCCCCGCCGCCTACCGGGCGGGTGTGAACGATGTGCTGCTGACGGGCTTCGCGCAGGCGGTGGCCG
>NZ_BMWB01000030.1 GCF_014651015.1 Streptomyces xantholiticus | reverse complement strand
GGGCAAAAGTCATGCCGGGCCCGGAGGCCAGCGGCCCTCTTGCAGGACCGCGGAAAACATAACGGGGCGTCCCGGTCGTGGCCGCACTCGTCGGCCTACGCCGGTGCATACGGCAGGCCCGCCTGCCGCCGCCCCGGCCGTGGAAGCGTTCATCGCCTCCCGTACGGACGGCTGTGAAACGGCGAGGCCGGGTGCTGTGTCAGGCAAGGTTCGCCCTATCGACGACGGCACGTAGGCGCCCTCGCCGGCGTGGCGGTTTCGCCAGATGATGCAGCGGCGGATCATGCTGCCCTGCTTCCTGTGGGTGCCATGATCCGTGCCGTCCAAGGCGAAGTAGCGCAGGGCAGTGAACTGGACCTCGATCCGGTTGAACCAGGACGAGTTCGTCGGTGGGTAGTTCCCCGCGTGCACCGGCGGCGTGCTGATGCGCGCGGCAGATCGTAGAGTCGACGTTCACCACCCACGTGATCAGCCCGGCCGCATCGGCCCTGGCCTGCATCCCGGTCAGGATCCTGGCCCACACGCCCTCGCGCTGTCAGCGCCTGAACAGTCCGCGCTTCAGGGCGGCCTGCTCGTTCGGGACGTGTCCGCGTGCCTTGACCGCAGGGCGGATCGGCGTGTTCACACTCGATCGCGTCGGTCGTGCAGACGATGCAGCGGATCTCGGTGTCGAGCCGCAAGAACGGGGCTCCGCTGGACTGCCCCGTCGGGCCGACCGACATCGGCGAACGCAGCCGTAAGGTCTCCGCGGTGGGGCCGTGTTCTCAGGGGTGCATTCGCGTGCCCTTGAGGACCTTGTCCACCGCGTTGCGCGGCCCATACACAGCGATCCCCACCAGATCGAGCTGATCCTTGCCCACAGCCCGTACAGCCGCCCGGTTGTCCCGGTCGTTGCCCGTGCTGAACAGATCGGACGTGAACACGGCCCTCGGCAGCGAACGGGACAGCGCACGGCCGTGCGCGGCGGTCAGCGTTTCCTTTGTCCCCTCGAAGACCAGCACGGGCTGGCGGAACATCGGCAGGTACACGGTGCCGTCGGCATCTGCGTACAACTCGCCGATCACCTCGGGTGAGGCCGTGCCGAGCCCGCTGACCAGGAACGCAGTCACATTCAGTCGCTGCCAGAGCTCAAGGTCGTCGCGCAACACGACGGCGATCTTCGTATCGAAGCGGACAGGCGCGCTCTCACCCCCTGAGCCGGTCCTGCTCCCGGCCCCCGCCCCGGTCTCCTCGCTGGTCTCGTCCTTTGTTCTCATGCTTCGAGACTGCGTGGTGCACCCCTTCTCCGTCTTGTACGTTCCTTGCATGGTGCCCCGGCACGAGATATCCGCTTGGCGCCCGCAGGTAAAGGGTGTCGTGGAGGTCTTCCACGCCCGTTTCGCTGAGCACGCGTACCCCATGCACGTCCACGACGTGTGGACACTACTGATCGTCGACGACGGCGCGGTCCGCTACGACCTGGACCGTCACGAGCGAGCCACTCCGAGCGACACCGTGAGCCTGCTCCCGCCGCAGGTTCCGCACAACGGCTCACCCGCTACACCCCAGGGCTTTCGCAAGCGCGTGCTCTACCTCGACATGACGCAGTTGGACGAGAGCTTCATCGGGCCGGCGGTGGACGGCCCGGACCTCACCGACCCCGTCCTGCGCAGGCGCATCGGACAACTGCATACGGCCCTCGCGAACCGGGGCGACGAGTTCGAGGCAGAGAGCCGTCTGGCCCTGATCAACGAACGGCTGCGTGAGCACCTGCGCCCCAGGCTCTTGGGGAGAGCACGACCCGACCGCGGCGTTGCACACCGCTTGCGTGACCTCCTCGACGAGCGACTGCTGGAAGGCATCCCCCTGGACGACGCCGCGCGCCTGGTCCATGTTCACCCCACCCATCTCATACGTGCCTTCAGCGGCACTTTCGGTATCGCTCCGCACCAGTACGTGGTCTCTCGCCGCGTCGACGTGGCCCGCCGTCTGCTGCTCGACGGACAGCCACCGGGTGAGGTCGCGATTGCCACCGGTTTCTACGACCAGTCCCACCTCACGCGGCACTTCAAGCGCATCGTGGGCATCACCCCAGGCCTGTATGCCCGTACCACAGCCGTCAACTGAGCTTGGAGCGCCCTCGCAGGGTGGCTGCCTCACACGCTCCCCGACGGGACGAGGAGCCTGGTGACGATACGGCTGTCCCTGTGACGCTGTCGTGCTTCCAGTGCTGTGACCGCGTGGTTCGCCGGGGTGGTGGTCATGGCGGTACGCCGCCGTCGATGACCACTCCCGCCTCGCCTGCAGCGAGGTCCACGCGGACGAGAAGAAGGAGACCGCCACCGCCTTCTGGACCCGGGCCCAGGCGTACTTCACCCAGGTCGGCATCACCGTCGAACGCGTCCTGACCGACAAGGCCTGCCACCGCTCACGCGACTGGCGCGACACCCTGCCGGCGGCCGGGATCATCCACAAGCAACTCGGCCCTACCGGCCCACACCAATGGCAAGGTCGAACGCCTCAACCGCATGCTGCTTCGACGAAGGGTGGCTTCGTCGATCTCGAGGAACAGCGTTTGTTGACCGGTTCCGGAGGCAGTTCGCGATCACCAGTTTCGCGAATACCGAGGAGGAATGACGGCACGGACGGGGGCATCGCCGAGACGGGCCCAAAGCAGCCGATAGTTGTTCTTGCGGTGGACCAGCGTTTCCGGCGGGCTGCAGGGTCGCGTTCGGCGACGTGCTCCGGGGACTTCAGAGGAGTTCCGCAACCATTACTGGTCGGCGGGGTGAGATGGCTGTGTCTGGCTCCAGATGCGATGGGAGTCCGGTACGGGATATGCGGTGCAGGTAGGGGTGGTGTCCCAGATGCGTGTGGTGCGGAGGTGGGTGTCGAAGGATGGCCAGCCGGGATCACCGGTGGCGGCAAAGGACGTCCATGCGGTGCGGATCTGGTGGGACAGGGCGGCGAAGCCAGAAGAGGGCGGGGTGCCGAGGAAGCGGGTGGCGTAGCGGGTGTGTGGCAGGCCGAAGACGAAGGGGATGTCGATGCCGTGGGGGGCGCCGATCGGGCCTTGCCAGGCGAAGTCATACAGCCAGGTGCGGCCGCCGGTCCGGGCGTGTGCTTCGGCGGTGAAGGTGGTCGGCATGCGGACCAGGGCATCGGACATGAGGATGGTGAACAGTTCGGCGGCGGCGCTGTCGGGGTAGGCGGCGCGATAGGCCAGGGCGGCGTCGGGGGCGAGGCCGAACTGGGCGGCGGTGGCCGCGAGACCGACCCGGGCCGGGTCGGCCGTGGGTGGGAAGCCGCGGTATTCGTCGTGGGTGAAGCCGCAGAGCAAATCGATGTGGCGGGCACGTCCATCGGCGAGGGCCTGCCAGGGAGGTGCGGTGACCAGGTTCCCATCGATGGCGGGGGCGAACGCGCTGCCCGGGCGCCCGCCGGTCAGCTGCCTGTCCGGTACCTCCAAGAGGGCTTGAGGGGGCAGTGCGCCCAGGCCGTCCCGGGTGGGGCTGGTGCCGACGGCTGCTGCGAGCCGTTCGGTGACCTGCCGAGCTTCAGACGCGCTGAGGTAGCCGGTGGGAAGGCTTTGCACGATGCACCGCCGGAACAGGCCGGCGGCTGCCGGGGCGGCGGCGAGCAGGGCGGCGGAGGCGCCGCCTGCGGACTGGCCGAAGACGGTGACGTTGCCGGGGTCGCCGCCGAAGGCGGCGATGTTGTCCTGGACCCAGGCCAGCGCGGCGAGTTGGTCCAGCAGGCCACGGTTGTCAGGGGTACCGGGCAGGTGGCCGAAGCCCTCGAATCCGGTGCGGTAATTGAAGGTCACTACGACCACTCCGGACCCGGCCAGGACGGAGCCGTCGTAGTGCGGCATCGACGAGGCGCCATGGGTCCACTGGCCGCCGTAGATCCACACCATCACGGGCAGGCGCACGGTCCCGGAAGCCGGGGTCCAGACGTTCACCGTCAGGCAGTCCAGGCCGTCGCCGGGCTGCCACACCGCCGGAACCCCCGGCGCCGGCGGTCGTTGCGGCGGCGCGCTGCCGAAAGAGTCGGCCTCCCGCACTCCGTCCCAATGCGCTGCCGACTGCGGCGGCAGGAAACGCCGCGCGCCGTCGGGCGCGGCGGCGTACGGGATGCCCTTGAACGAGACGATGCCGTCGTGGGTGCGGCCGCGGACCAGGCCTTGCTGGGTCTTGACCGTGTCGTGCATGTGTTTCCTCCCGGGAAAGCCCCTGGCGCTGACCTGCCCGGGTGCGAATGTGGCGTTGTCAGGGTGTTTTGCGCCAGCTCAGGGCTTGCCAAGGGCCGGCAGGGCCGTCCTTGGCAAGCTTGGTGAGCAGGCCGTGCAGGCTCTGCTGTTCCTTTGAGGTGAGCGGGCTGAAGAACTCGGCCGAGGCCTGCTCGCTGAGCCTGTCGACTTCCCGAACCTTGTCCAGGCCGGCAGGAAGAATGTGCACCTCCATGGCACGGCGGTCGCTGGCGTGCGGCCGACGCTCCGCCAGCCCCATCGCCTCCAGCTCGTTCACCAGGGTGACCATGACGGGCTTGAACACACGCAGCCGGTCGCTCAGCCGTGCCTGAATCATCGGGCCGTGCTGAATCTGGGTCAGAACGCCAAGGTGCTGCGGTTTCAGCCCGACCTGCGCCACGACCTGCTCATAAGCCTCGCGGGCGTGGGCGGCGACCCAGTTCAACAGGAAGCCGGTCCACCTGGTCAGCGCCTCGGGAGGCCCTTCCGACCCTTCACTCCGGGCTTCGTTAATACTCATAACGTTAATGAATTTAACTTCTGCCCGCGACTGAAGTCAACGGCGCGATCGCGGCACGAGCAGCCGCCCGGATCAGGGGTCGCCCCTTGGAAGGCAAGCCGCGGCAGAGTTCAGCCGGCCGTGGCGGATTCCGCGGCCCGCGCCCGGGTGCCGGCGAGGCCGTCCGTGGAAAGAGGTGCCTCCCAAACTCATCCGCGCGATCCCGGCAGTTGAACCGAGCCTCCGCTCTGGACGAGTACAAGCCCTACCTCGACGACCGCTGGAACGAGGGCTGCACCAACGCCTGGAAGCTCCGGGAGGAGATCGTCCCGCTCGGCTACAGGGCAGCTATGGCATCGTCAGCGCCTACATCAGGAAGAAGCGCACGTCACCCCGGCCGATCACCGCACAGCCTCCGGCACCCCGTCTGGGGGCAAGATGGATTCTCAGCCGCCCGGAATCGCTCACGGAGACCGAGCAACTCCGACTCAAGGCCGTCCTGGCCAATTGCCCCGACTTGACGCCCTCACTGGCCACGTCCGGTCCTTCGCCCAGATGCTCACTAAGCCTTGATTGGTGCGGCCGACCTGGCGGCCTGCTCGATCTTCGCGCAGTAGGCTGCCCGGGCTTCCGCGTCGATCTGCTTCTCGAGTTCGGCGCGCAACCCGGTCCGGCCGTCGAGGCCCTCGCGCAGGATATCGGCGTGCCCGGCATGCCGGATGGACTCGCTGAGGACATGGACCATGATGGCGAACAGGTTCGTGTTGGGATAAGGCTCCGGCCACCACGGCACGTGGCCGGGGGCGTCGAGGGGAAGCTCGTTGATCGTCGCGTCCGAGTGTTCCCACGTGCGCCGGTAGAACCCGATGATCTGATCGCGGGTCTCGTCCTCGGTCGCCCACAGATCGCTGCCGTTGGAGTCCTGCCACCGGGGCAGCGGTTCCGGGGAAGGGCGGTCGAAGACCTCGCCGAAGTACCTGGCCTCGACGGTGGCCACGTGTTTGACCAGGCCGAGGAGGTTGGTCCCGGTCGCTGTCAAAGGTCGGCGGGCGTCGTATTCGGACAAGCCGTCGAGTTTCCAGAGCAGCGCCTTGCGATCCCGCCGCAGTCTCCCGTGCAGGTTGTCTTTCGCGAATTCATCGATCATGCGGCATGAGCCTGCCATGGGCTGCTCGTGGTCTCAAGATCCGTACGTGGTCCGCATCGACCGGCAGAGCCGAGGCCTGGCCATGGCCGCCGCCTGACCTGCTACAAGAAGCTCGCGAAATGCGGCCGGTGCTGAGTGGCCACTCAAGGGCGCTGTTTGGCCCCGGTGTGGAATTCGGAAGCAACCGGTCGTCACCAAGTAGGAGGTGGGAGGAGGCCGACCGGATTCGAACCGGTGTCCTCCCACATGCGGTGAAGGCGCGACAGCCACTGCGCTACGAGCCCCATCCCGCTCGCGATCATACGAGCTACCTGCACCCTGCCGCTCTCAAATATTCGAAGGCGACGACGGATCACTGAGCGTGCCCGTGTCACGGAAGCCTGTCCAGAACCACGACTGCTCGACAAGGCCGGCCTGCCTGTGGGCCGTGCGCCGGTGGCGGCCGCGTCTGTGTGAGTGCGTGCAGTGAGGTTGCGATGGGCGGTCGAAACTCGGGTGACCGGTAGAGCTTGCCCCTTTACTCTCCTGGGCATGGAAAGTGCCAGTGGACTGCTGAATGTCATTGATGTGGAGGCGACTTGCTGGGACAGCGTGCCGCCGCGTGGTGCGGTCAGCGAGATCATTGAAATCGGGCTGACGGTTGTTGACCTCCGCAGGGGCAAGAGTGTGGGGCGGCATCGCATTTTGGTGCGGCCTGTGCGGTCTGCCGTCAGCTCCTTCTGTACTGAGCTGACTGGGCTGACTCAGGCCGAAGTGGACAAGGGACTGGGTTTCGCCGAGGCCTGCCGACTGCTGGCTGCCGAGCACGAGACAGGGACGCGTCCGTGGGCGAGCTGGGGCGACTATGACCGTCACCAGTTCACGCGGCAGTGCCGGGCCACCAACATCGCATATCCGCTCGGAAGTCGGCATGTGAATGCCAAGGCAGTCTTTACCGAGGCCCATGAATTGCGCAAACGCCCTGGAATGGCGCAGGCACTGGAAATTGCCGGACTGTCGCTGGAGGGGCGCCACCACTGCGGCGAGGACGATGCATGGAACATTGCCGGATTGATCCTCGACCTGGCTGCCCGTGGCGCCTGGCCCGGGCACACTGCCCCTTGAGAGCACGCCTCGAAAGTACCAGCAGGGCCGCTTGAAGCACCCCAACTTCCGCCAGGGCGACGTCAGCCCACGCCTCGCGTAAATGAGCCCCCAGACTTGCTCAACCAGCATTCCTGCCTCGGAGGACCAGAAGGTGCAGGCCGAGCTGCGGCGCACGGCACCAACTCGTCATAGAAACCGGTCGGCAAGCTGTCGGCGGGTGGTGAGGCCGAGCTTGGCGTAGACGCGCTGCAGGTGGTTGTCGACAGTACGGACGGAGAGGGTCAGCTCAGCGGCGATGTCCTTGCTGAGCATGCCCCGGGAAGCGAGGAGCGCGACTTCCTGTTCTCTCGCGGTGAGCGGCACGACGCCCTCGCCAACCCTCAGAGCGGGGGTCGTGGCCCCTTCGCAACGGGCGGCGAGGACCTCGGCGCGCACCGCAGCGGCGTTGGCTCGGCGGACTTCTCCGGCCTCCCTCAGGAGGGTGGCGGCCGTGGTTGCCGCCTCGGCCGCCAGCAGGTCCGCTCCGATCCTCTCCAGGGCATCCGAGGCGGCGATCAGTTTGTCGGGGTCCTGTGCCGCCCATGCCGTTGCCAGATCCGCACGGGCACGGTGGAAGTGTCCCGAGCACTCGGCCGCGATCTCCTCCAGCCGCGCGGCGGCTGCCCGCGCACCGCCCAGCCGGACAAGGTCGGTCAGCAGGATGCTTTCGAATGCGGTCTGTCCGCGCTCGAAGGCTTCCCTTGCGGCAGCCGTCAGTAGGGCTCGTGCGCGGGTCAGCTCGCCCCGGGCGACGTGCACCCACGCCCTGCCCAACTTCTCCTCAGCGAGGAACACGGGGCGCGGGAGCCCTTCGTACTCGACCAGGGCCGCCTCGGCCGCTTCGAGATCACCCTGCATGGCAGCCGCCGCCGCCAAACCGGCCAGCGCATATAGGCAGGACAACCCGGCGTGGGGCCGTGACGCACGGGCCAGCTCCGCGTACAAGCGACGGGCCTGCGCCGGGCGACCGGCAAGCCACGAGCCACGAGCCAGATGGAAAGCCAACAGCCGGCGCTCGGGTTTCGCACTCATCTCGGAAATGCCGTCGCACGCCTGCTCGCCCACCGCACGAGCCTCGGCCAGGCGGCCGAACTCCGTCAGAGCCAGGACAAGGATGGAATGGAGCGCCGCCTCGTGCGAAGCCAGTGCGGAGGACGGGCCGGCAGCGGCCGAACCGGCGGCGATGGCACGTCGGGCCCAGTCCACGGCCTCCTCCGCATGCCCCAGACACGCCAGCGCGGCGGAGCGGATCATGGCGGCCATCAGCCAGATCTGCGGGTCTGGCGACTGCGCGACATCCGGTTCGAGGTCGGCACACAGGCTGAGGCTGTGCTGGGCATCCCCGACGGCGAAGCCTGCGGCGGCCTCGTTGTACCGCAGGGCTCGGCGGCCGGACGGGCTGGTGACCCTGCCGCGGACGGCCTCGATGACGCCGAGGACGTCCTCGTAAGGGGCCCCTAGCCCCCAGATGAGGTTTTGGGTCCGCATCAGAACGAGGGCCAGTACTTCCGGCTCGCTGACCGCCTCTGTGTCGGCCTCGCGCAGTTCGTCCTCGGCCTGCTCGAAGTCACCGGCCTCGAACAGTGTCTTTCCCAGCAGCAGCCGGACTTGGAAACTGCGGTGTTCCTGGGGGATCGCACGGAGCAGTTCCAGCGCGCGCGGGTACTGGCGGGCATGGGTGGCGAGCACAGCCGCCTGGATCAGCAGCGCTGGATCGGCAGTGCCGGTGGCCGCGAGTTCGTAGGTTGCGAGTTGGATCGCGTCTTCCCGGCGGCGCGCCCCGCACTCCTTCAGCAGCCGGACCTGCCGCAGCAGTGTTTCCCGACGGCGCTGCGTGGCCATGTCGGCGCGCAGTATCTCGCCGTAGAGGGGGTGGGCGAGCCGAACTGTGGTACGCCGACCCGCCTGCGCGACGACGATCAGTCCAGCCTCCTCCAGTTGGTCGAGTGCCTCCGGGCCGACGTCCTTGCCGAGGCGGTCCAGGGACAGCGGTTCGCACAGCGAGAGCACATCGAGCACCTGTCGGCCTTCTGACGGGGCGACGGCAAGCCGGGACCGGATCAGATCGGTAAGTCGCCGGGTTCCCGGCACCTCGTCCGCGGTCATGTCCCAGATGCCGTCGTCGCAGGTCAGCGCTCCGACGTCCACTGCTCCCCGTACCAGCTCATGCAGGTAGAGCGGATTGCCCCCACTCGTGGTGAACAGCTGATGGACCGCGTTCGTGCCGACCGGCCCGTCCAGGACCTGTTCAAGCAGGGTCTCGACCTGCTCGCGGCCGAACTCGGCCAGGTCCACCCGCCATACGGCGTCCTCGTGCCCGAGGGCGGTGACGGCCACGGCCGCCCCGTGCCCTGACCGCACTGTTCCCAACAGGAAGGCCACTCCGGCGTCCATCAGCTGACGCAGCAGCATCGCCGAGGTCGCATCCAACAGGTGGACGTCATCAACGAGGATCACCATGCGGGACGTCGGCGAATCCGGCTGCGAAAGCAGTTTGACCACCTTCGCGAACCCCGAGACCGGGTCGGACAAGTCGATGCCATGGGGGAGCAGATGGGCCAGAGCGCCCAGTGACACCGACGCCGCGGCGTCGGTGGCCACCGCCCGCCCCGTGCGGTGCCCGGCTTCGGCCGCCCGGCCCAGGCACTCCTCGGCCAGCCGGGACTTGCCGACTCCCGCCGGGCCGAAAAGCAGGAATCCGGTGCTGCGCGCGTCCTGGAGGACTTGGTCGAACTCCTTCATCTGGGCTTCGCGCCCCACCAGTGGCCAACGCCGCGGCATGCTGTTCCGACTCATCTTGCCCCTCGTGTAGTTTCCCCGGGACGTCAACGCATGAACGTTTCACCTTCTTACCGCGCCCGAGTCAGGCGAATTATGGCAGAACCGGCACCTTGAGCCCTTCGGATTTCCGGGGTATCCGTCCTCCCCCGGTGGTGGACCACAAGGGCAACTCGCCGCTTCAGGCTTCGACCGCGGAAACTCGCATTCGCGCCGGAATCCGCGTTGATGTCTCGGCCATCGATGTGATCCGGGGACGCATGACACACCGGAGCCCGAGCACAGCACCGCTTCCGTCGCGAGCGGCACCGCACTCCCGGTCGTTCCCGGCCGGCTCGGAGGGTGCGGCCGCTGTGCCCGGGGCGGTCCCCGAGGAATGTCGGCTCCGGACAGCGCCCAGCATAGGAAACAGCTGCGACAAACAGCGTCAGCGGCGCTGCCGGATCGATGTCATACCTGTAGCGAACCGGCCCGGCGCACAGTGGATGTGAACCGGCCCTGTGCACGGCCCCTGTGCCGGCATCACCGGCGACGGCACCAGCGCGAGAGACCTGCCGGACCGGCCGTACCAGCGCGACGACTTCCCGGACTGCGGCACGCGGCTTCAGCGACAGCGGTAGGTGAAGGCAGCCGAGGCCGTGTGCGGGGTCGGGGAGAGGATGTCGACGACGGCTCTGGCCCGCTGCGTGCCCCGGCCGTTGAAGGTCCAGCGCAGGACGAGCCGCGCCTCCGTCTGGTGGGCCGAGACGGACTGGGTCAGCTCCCCGGAGACGGTGCCGTCGCTGCGGAGCCAGCGGTAGCGGATCATGCCGGGGGCGCCGTTGGTCCTCGCCGTGGCGACCACCTCGGCGGTGCCGTTGCAGCCCACCTCGGTTGGCTCGGCGCGTACGGTGACCTCGGTGACCTTGGCGGCAGCCTGCTCCGGTAGAACCCCCAGCACAAGGAAGACCGCGATCACGGCGGCGGCGAGCAGGACCGGCAGCACCCACCTCCGTTTCCGCGCGCCCTTTCGGCGCCGGCGTGGCGGGACGACCGGCGGGTCACCCCGCCACACGGCGGTGACAGCTCCGCCCGCCTCCTCCTCGTCCGTCAGGAGCACCGTCGGCGCCTCACCGCCCGCCCCGGGAGGGCGCAGGGGGTACAGACCCGTCTTCCACAACGTCGCGGCTGTGGGAAGGACGTCGCTCCGGGAGACTGAGGAGTCGCCGGAGCTGACACTCCAGCCTGTCGTCAGGTACTCAGGGCCGTCGTCGGCCGGGCCGTGGGGCGCGGGCGCCGGCCCTGTCCGGCCAAGACGCTGTGTCGGCCAGTCGTGGGGATCCGACATGTTAGCTCCAGACACAACGCTCAGCCCAGTTCCGGGAATTCGATTTTGCATGCCAAGGCGCCCGTGTCCCGGTACGGCTCACCCGACTCGGCTCCCGGCGTCGTGGATATCCGCAGGCCCCAGTACCGGGGGCATCTGTCGCTGCGGAAGGTGTGCGTGTAGCGGAGGTCGTATGAGGTGCGTCCCTTGAGCACATAGGTCTCCGTGGCGCCGTCCTGCTCTCCCGGAGTGCCGCCTTCGTCGCTGTTGTACCAGGTCAGCGTGAGTGTGACTGGTTCGGGGCCGGTCGTGGTGACCGCGACCGCGGCATCGGCTGCGCGCCCCGACGACGCCGCACCGAGCCGGGTGATCTCCGCACCGCTGACCGCCACGGAGCCCGCCGCGGGCGACTGCAGCCCACCACCGGTGGGGGTGGCCGCTGCCGGCTCTCCCGGACCGACGGGATCCAGGGAGGGCGAGCCGGACTTCCCATCCCCGGCCGCACCGCCTGCGGTGCCTCCTCCGGTGGGGGTCGCATCGGCTCCGCCCGAGGGCGAGCCAGGTGAAATGGAGACGGAAGGGGACACCGAGGAGGAGGCGGACGCCGAAACCTCCGCCGGCCCGGAGGGGGACGGCGAAGTCGTCTGGCCGGGCACCGGACGGGTCCCGTCCCCCGGTGATGACGAGGACGCCTGATGCGAGGAGGGACCCCCGCTCACCGCGATGGCGGTCAGCACCGCCACAACCGCCAGCACGCCGGCGCCGACGAGTACAGGGCCGCGCAGGCGACGTCCCGCCCGCGGGGACCGGCCGGCATTCACGGCGTCGCCCCCGGATCGAAGCCGACCGGGCCGCCGTACGCCCTGGGCGCCATCCGTTCCGTCAAGCTCGGTGGTGGCAAGTGACGTCGTCGCTTCCTCGGCCCCGCCGTCAAAAGGCTCCAGCAGGCCCACCATCAGTCCCGCGGCGCGGAGCGCCAGTGCGTGGAGGCCCCGCTCCTCCCACTCGTCCCCGTAGCCTGCGACGGCCACCGCCTCGAGTTCAGCCAGGAAGTCGGCTGCCGAGGCCGGCCGGTCCAGTGGGCGCTTGGCCATACCGCGCTCAATCAGAGGCCGAACCAGCTCCGGCACCGACCCGAGGGGTACCTCCGCCGACAGGTGCTGCACGGCTATCTCCGCCAGGTGCTCGCCTTGGAACGGCCGCACTCCGGTCAGGCACTCGAAGAAGGTGGCGGTGGCGGCATACACGTCCGTGGCGGGGGAGGCTGCCTCTCCCTGCCACTGCTCAGGTGCCATGTACATGGGGGTTCCTGCCCCGCTGGGGGTGCTCCCGTCGCGGGCCGCGATCCCGAAATCAACGAGCTTTGATACGCCGTCCCCCGTGACCAGCACATTCTCCGGCTTGTAGTCGCGGTGGACAATGCCCGCCCCGTGCGCGGCACAGAGGCCGAGCAGGGAGCCCTTGAGCACCGTCAGAGCGGCTTCCGGGATGGTGGCTCCCTCCTGCCAGAGCAGCGTCCTCAGGGAGGGGCCGTCGATCAGTTCCATCACCAGCGCGGCGCCCTCCTCGCTCTCCACATACCGATGGAAGCGGGCCACATGCGGTGAGCGCAGGTCCCTCAGAAGCCCCGCTTCGGTGCGGAACGCCTGGAGAAATCGGGAGTCCCCTGCCAGCCGGGCATCGAGGTACTTGATCGCCACCGGGTCACCCGTGGACTGCTCGACGGCCATCACTACACGTCCGCTGCTGCCGGCCCCCAGTTCCCGAGTCTCCACGAACCCGGGAATCGACCAATTCTTCACGTGACCCTTCTGCCTTTCTTCACTGTGAGCCCGTGCCGGGCTGTGGTGCTCCGTGCTCGACGCTCCGCCGCAGAGGGGAGGCCAGGAACAGGCAGCACGGTTCACCCTGACCGTCCGGGGGCCGGTGCGCATGAGTGATCACTACTCACTTCTGCCGCACCGGCCGGGTGGGGAACCGGCCTTGGGACATCGGTACAGCGGTCGCCGCGGATTGATCTTGGCCACCCAGGCCATCGGGTGCCCCGTGGGACTCGGCAAAAGATCCTCGATCGTCGAGGAACTCGGCCGGTGGCGCTGTGCAACCAGACGGTGGGCCGAGGGCGGGGCCGGCCCACGTGATGACGGGACGCTCGTTGACATACAGCACGTCTGACTCGCGACCGGGGCCGCGGGGGCGGCGGGCGAGTTCCTTGGTACGGCGCGCAGTGGGTGGTACCGCACCGCCCAGAGAACTGCTCGTCCTTTCCAGCCGAATCCGCCTGGTCGAAGGCGACTTCTCCTCGGCCTCGGACCGACCGCCTCAACCCCCGTGGCTGAGCAAGGCCACCCACTCGGGAGCGCGTCGTTGTCAGCACCGAAGCAGGCTCGCCGAAGACGCGAGGGCGGTCCGACCCCGGAGAGGTACACCTGCGTATGAGCCCTGGTGGTCTGCTGGGGCGATGTGCGCCGACGAGCACATGCGTGTTCCGCCGCTCGCCGTGGGGACGGGCAGCACATGCCCGCTCAGTGCGTGGCCGCAGGCGCCTGGGCGGAGGCTGCCCCGTGCGACCGCCGCCAAGCAGACGAACTGCGGCGACAGGGAGTTGGGTGAGCAGGTCACCGGAAGGGATCGGGCGGTGAGGAGAGCGGCAGGTCCGGACTGTGTCGCAGTGCGTCCAACACGACCCGATCGACGACAGCCGTAGTGCCAGATTCGCCATGTACGACTGTGCATGCCAAACGCCCACAGCTCGTTCGCGTAGGCAGCAAGGTCCATGGCGCCGCGCCCGGTCGTGGGATGCTCGGGCGGACCACCGGCACGATCGGATCCGTGGCCAGCAGGCACGATGTCGAGGTCCGGCCCCGGGGCGCGCAGGTCGCCCGGGTCCTGCCTCGGACTCGGACTGCACATGAACATCGTCCAGCTCCCCGGCATGGGCGGAGGCTTCCGGATCGCGCCGCCGCTGACCGCCACCGAGGACGAGCCTTCGCTCGGTTTGACGATTTGGAACATGCGATCAGCGAGGCCCGTTCCGCGCTTCGAGCACGACGTGCACGTCCCAGGCGCAGTACCCGGATCCTGCGCGCCGCATCCCCGGCTCCGGTCCTTTCCGAGAATCGGACGTGGTCCTCTCACTGGCCCAAACAGCGGCAGACGAGTCTCGGTCGACAGCGGCCATCAGCGCCCGTCGTTGTCGTCCGCAGCGCGCCGCGCCCACTCACTGCTCAGCCGGCTGCTTCTGTGTCCGCCGGGGAAGCCTGGCTCGCCCTCGGCGGTGAACCGGCGCATCCAGCGCGCCACAGGAAGCCAAGTGTCCACATCCAGTACCAACTCTCAAGTACTGCGTGATCACCCACCAAAGCGTCCCACGCATTTGCGTTTGCCGCTCAAGGACCCTGTCACCTGGGCATTCATCACTGTTATGACCAGAGAACCGACACGCAATGGCGTCAGCATCGACAAGGGGACCAGAAAGTCGATGCCCACAGGTTGAGGCCGTGGGTGTCAGAGCACTGCTCTACAGCTGGGCGCCGACTGTTTCGGGCACCGGCTTACCGACTTCAGCTGCGGCCGCTGCCCGCCGTCCGGCTATCCAGCAGCCAACGCAGTCAGGGTGCCCTCGACGAGCAGTGAGGTCCTTCACGCGCCAGTCCCACTGGTCAGCCGGCCGAGGGCCGCTCGGCTTGCCCCACCCGGCCAGATGAAGGACCCAGGTGACGATCACGGACAAGGCGATGACGGCGACGCCCGCGGCGATCAGAGGACCGGAGACAGCGACGATGCCAAGGCCGGCGACGCCAAACCCCAACGTTGCGATGGAGGTTCCCGTCCACCCAGCCACCGTGTGACCCATGTCCACATCACCATGTGCGCTCATCAGTACTCCCAAAGCATTGCCGGTGAACCGCAGCCCCGTACGTCGAAGGAAAGCCTGGATCACCAGAGGCGCTCAGCACTTGAGTAGGAACTGCTCACTCACAGACAAGAGCCAGGGCGGAGGAGCGGGCTCAAGAACCTCCCCGCCAGAACAGTGACTGGTGAGCTTGATGAAACGCGCCGCAACGGATCAAGGCCCAAAGACCCCTGGCCCGGCGCCTACGCTCGCGGTAGACCCGTGAAGCAGGAAACGATCTGGCCGTCGCGGACATGCAAGAAGGCACGCAGAAGGCTGCGTTGACGGTGGCGGGCCTGCGCGTGCTGCCGCTGACGGTACCAAGTCCTGCAGCACTGGTGTCAGGCCGGCGACGGTGGGCAGGCCGGGTGATCGTGCCAAAGGCATCCACAGCGCTGTACCCGGTGGCCGGGGAGAAGACGCTGCGCGACCTGGTGGCGCACCCCGCTGGTGGAGTTGAGACCAACCTCCGTGACCCTCATGGGGCGGTAGGAGCGCAGGGCGGTTCAGCCCTTGCCGGACTTGGCCAGCGACGCCAGCATCGCGCCGTCGGCACCCTGGACGGTGATGGTGATGTCGTTCGTCCTGGCATGAGTGTCATCTGCGTGGAAGGCGACCCATCCAGGGCGGCCGGGCAGCGTGACGATGCGGGCGCTCATGGTCCGGTCCCCAATGGAAAAGGCCACTCTGGTGGGCTTCTCGGGGCCGCGGTAGATGCCGGCCCACACGGTGCCGGCGTCGTCGCCGACAGCGGTGGCCGAGATCTTGCCTCCGGGCACCTCAGCCACCTCCATGAGCCGCTCCTTGGTCGAGCCCGATGCGTTCGGCGTCACCAGGAACATGCCCTGACCGGACAGCCACATCGTTTTGCCACGGCCAAGCATCACCCTCTCACCCGGATCCACCACCTTCACGGCCGCCGATGCCGCGGACACTGGGGGCGTAGGGGAAGAATCAAAGGTTGCAGAGAACGCCACGCCGACCGCCGGGACGAGAACCGCGGCTGCCACGACAGCAGACCGCATCGCCTTGTGGCGTCGGCGGATCATCTTTCCCTGGCGCATCACAGCCGCCGTGGGGGCCGTTCCCACCGGCACGCCTGCTGCGGCCTCATGGAGCGCCGCGGCCAGGGACTCGTCCTGGTTCATCGGTGCATTCCTTTCAGCGCGACCGAGTCACTCGTGTGCGTACGCGATTCCTGGGGGTCTCCGGCCAGAGCGGCCAGGACGCCGTCGTCGCGGAGTCCGGCCAGACCGCGGGTGATCTGGCTGCGTACGGTGCTCTCCCGGGTTCCCAAGGCTGCAGCAATCTGGGCGGGTGTCATGTCCTCGAAGTAGCGGAGCACCACTGCGGACCGCTGCCGCAGCGGCAGCCTGGCGAGCGCGTCAATGAGCGCACTGCGGTGCTCTACCTGGGCGGTCCGGTCGGCCACCGCAGTCTCCGGAAACCGGGAAGTAAACCATTCGCGAACGGTCCGCCTGCGGAACCCGTCCGCGTGAACGTGGATCATGATCTTGCGGACGTACGCGGCCATGTCGTCGCTATGCCGCACTTTGTCCCACTTGACATAGGCACGGGCCAGGGCGTTTTGGGCCAGGTCTTCGGCATCGTGATGGCTGCCGGTCAGCAGATACGCGGTGCGTACCAGGCTGGGCCACCGGCCTGTCATGAAGTTGTGGAATTCGTCATCGCTGGCGTTGCTCAATCAGACCTCGCCAAGTTTCGGCTCTGGCCAGCCTGCGGTATTCCGCGGTGTTTGTCACGACTGAACCTCGGCAGGGAAGAGACAGGCGGCGCGAAGAGACACTCGCCGTAACCGCCGCTGCCGCCCGATCCGGGGGCGACAGCGGCAGTTCTTGACTAGCTCTGGACGATGATCGAGGGCTTCACAGAAGCGTCCGCCTCCGCGTCGAAGACGTAGTAGGCGCCCCAGCCGGGTTTGCCGGCCAGGGTGGCGACCTTGGCCTGAAGGGTCCGGGCCCCGAGCTTGACAGTGACCTTGGTCGTCGCCGTCACCGGACCGCGGTAGATCCCTGCGAACAGCACACCGGAAGCGTCGCCGCGGGCGATCGTGCGCACCTTCCCAGGGAGTACGTCGGCGACCCGAATGACATCCGGCTTGTCAGTGCCCGAAGACTTCGGGGCAACAACGTGCAGGCCCTTCGCCGTCAACCACAGCTGGTTGCCGGCAACCGCGATCCGCTCACCCGGCGCAACCACGTGCGCGGCGCCGGCCGTGGAGGCCATCCGGACGGAGGCGCCTGCGGGCGCTGCCGACACCGGCGATGCGCTTACGGACGATGCGACCGTCATCCCCGTCCCCGTCGCCAGCACCGCAGCACCTGCAACCACGGCCAGCCATCCGCGCTTCCGCTTGTGCGAACCGATGGAAGTCATCAGTAACTCCTATAGATCAAACAGCGCCGGCCTCCAGCCACCGGGACCGGAGCAGACGGGCTCTCCCTCGTCCCATCCACCCCCCAGACAGCACCCGTGCTGCAAAGCGCTGCTTTACGCGGCACGCCACTGCATGTGGCACTCGTCACACGCGAAAGCCCTGCGGTTTCTCGAACGCGAACGGATGGGCGGGCCCGCACCGTTGCTCGACCGCGACCACATCCACGTTCGACAAGGCGAGCGGCGCGAAGGCCTCCCGACCGAAGCTCGACCTCCCCACGCAACTGCCACGCGAGGGCGACACGCTGAAGGTCACCCGGCTCGACCGGCTCTCCCGCTCGGTACTGCACCTGGTGACCCTCGGCACCGATGCGCGAGGGCGCGGCATCGGGCTGCACATCATCGAGCAGGACATCGACACCTCGACCGGCGGCCTCTGCACAGTGCTGCGTGGACGGCGGCCAATTACGGGCCACCCTCAGTTCAGGGCAGCCGGTCTGTCAGGGACGGTGCCAGCTCTGTCGCATTGCCCAGTCGCGCAAGGTTGTGGTCCCCACCTTTACCACGGCCGGGTCCGGTGCCGGAGCCGGCGGTGCGTCCTGCGGAGGTGGGGTGTAGGCAGCAGCGATACCTGCGGCGGCTTCGGCTCCGAGGCGCGGGGCCAGCATCTGCTCGTACTCGCCGGGGTCGATGGTGCTCCATCGCACCTCGCGCCCCAGTGCGGCGGCCAGTTCGGTGGCGACTTGTTCGCCAGTCAGGACTTGAGGGCCGGACACGATCTGCAGCATCGGCGGGGCGGGGGCTGTGCTGAGTTCAGCGATCGCAGCGCCCAGGTCGTCCAGTGCCACCCAGGGGACCGGCAGTTCTGCGGGCAGCGGGTAAGCGATTTCCCCGGAAACCACCCGCGGGGCCGACCAGGGAGCGGCCAGATTCTCCATGTAGGTAAGTGCAGGCGCGATCACCGTGGCAACCTCGACAGTGCCCGGCAGTTCCGCTGCCAGCAGGACCCGGGCATCCACGAAGGGCACTCCGACAGGCTCAGTAGCCACCACGCCACCAGTATTGAACACCACCCGTGGCACTCCGGAGCTTTTCAGTGCGCTGAGCACTGCCTCGGCATGCAGCACCGCGTGGGCGGCGAAGACCAGCGGCAGCTGTACGACTACCGCGTCGGCACCGGCGTACGCCTCTGCCAGGGATTCGGGAGCGGAGAAGTCCGCGAAGACGGGTTCGGCGTTCGGGTGCAGACCGGATGCCGAGGTGTTGCGAACGGCCGCACGCACCCGGTGGCCAGCGGCAAGCAGCTTCCGGACGACAGGCGCCCCCTGGATGCCAGTCGCGCCGTGAACGACAACAGTGATGTTCTTCATGGCCAGCACATTAGTTTCCAGAATGAAGCAGTACCTAGAAAGTGCTATAGTTCCAGAATGGAAACTAGTGGGCCCGACCATGCGACTCGCCTGATCGACGCGCCCGCCCGGGGGTGCGGCATCGAACGGACCCTTCAAGTCCTCGACGGCAAATGGACAACGCTGATCATCCGAGAGCTACTGCCCGGCCCCAAGCGCTTCGGAGAGCTGCGCACCGCCTTGGGTACCCCCAGCGCCAAGACGCTCACCGACCGCCTGCGCATCCTGGAACGGCAGAACATCCTCACCCGTACCGTGCATGCAGAGGTGCCACCACGGGTCGTCTATCAGCTCACCGACCAGGGGCAGAGCCTCAGTAGCGTGCTGTACGCCATGCTCTCGTGGGGTGAGCAACACCCCCTCATCGAAGACTGAGCCCGGCCGGTGCCCGGGCACCGCCGCTGACGCGAAGGCGACTCCGTGCTCCGGGGCGAATGCTTTGACGGACAACCATGGGCTGCGGCACCAGGTCCCGGCCCTGGAATGGGAACATAACGACGTGCGCCTTCGGCGACGCGGGCAACGTGACTGTCCCCGGCCAGTCCGTCGGCGCCGCCTCGGGCCGCACCACACCTTCCCAGTCCTCGCACGCCATGGAGCCGACAGGCTGGTCGTGCGTCGAACCTTCGTCGTCGCGCCGGATCACAGAGTGCCCAGCAAAGCGGGTACCCAAAGCCGATCTCAGAGGGCAACTCAGCCACTCCTCCGGCACTGCGCCACGAAGGATGGAACGGTCGGCTCGCGGTGTCGGCACCGCCAAGTGGCGTCACCCGGCCAGCCACTGGTGAGTAGTCATCACTCACGCGCATGGCACCCGCCCTGGCTAGGTTTCCGCGAGGAACGTTCAGGCCAAGGAGTGCACTGTCAGTGAGAAGAAGGATTCCTGTCGCCCTTCTGGGGGCGGTGGCTCTCGTGGGAGACATGTTCTCCGCTTACGAATTCGCCTCCCTCACCGGCCATCGAGCTGAGACGCATCTACCTGTGGCATGGATCAGCATTGTTTTCACGCTGAGCATGGCACTCACGGTGCTCCTCGCCGTGCAGGGTGCGGCTGTCGTGGGCGGCGCGGCCTTCGCCACCGTCGGACTGGGGTTCCTGTCGGCGGGAATCACGTACGGCAACACGAGCAACCTGGTTGTGGGACTGGCGTTGTCCGCCGTCGGAGTATCGGCCACGTTCCTCCTGCTCCGCGTCTCCGCCTTCGTCGGAGTGTGGGGGGCGCAGGCAAGACTGTGGGGAGACCAACTCACCGGACTGTGGACAGACCAGGTCGCCGAGGGGACTCCGAGGGAGCGCCGTACAAGGCTGTGCGGCTTGACCGAGCTCGACGGACCCCTCCTCGGCCTGCTGGAGGTCACGGTGCACAGGTACTCGCTGGGGGACCTCCGCACCGCGGTGAGACTGTGTTGTGAAACGCGCTATTCCGGTGGCGAGACGTTCCGACGGAGCCCGCTCGTGGGCGCGCCTCCCCTGCTCGAGGCGTGCATCCTCACCGAGAAAATCGTGGTGATCCTAGTTGTGCACACGGACGGGTACGGGGCCGCGTTTGTCGAGAGGCTCCAGCAGACGATGTTGAGCGAACCGTACGGACAGGAGGTCCTGGGCCCTCACATCTCGGTCAACTCGGCGTGGCTGGGATCCGCTGAGGCGTCAAGCGTGTCGTTCCCCCTCGACAACAGCACTGTCAGTCGTGAATTCGTCGAAGAGTTCCGCGCAATGCTCACCGCGGCCCGGCACACCTGAAGCGTTCCAGGGACCCGACGGCTCCTGCAAGAACCGTGCCTACCCAAAGCGGGCTGCACTACGTGGTGGGCATGTCCACCACCGTTACCGCCCGGCGCGGCGACGCGATGCCTCGCGTCCAACCCACAGCGGCATCCGGCCTCACCCCGCAGTGGCTCGATCGCCCGGTGACGGCGGTGGAGTTCCCCCGAGGACGGTGCCATCGGCGATGTCGAACGCGGCGAACAGGCTGGTGATGCCGCCGGAGATTGTCGTGAGCACGACGCTCGTCAAACTCAGGCGCATCAGCGCAGAGACGGCCCGTCGCTCGGCCAACCGGCACGGTGGCCACGGCGCACTCTCCCCTGGCGCGCCCCACCTTCAGGAGTCCGTCGCAGCGCGACCGGTGAGAGGAGGGGCTGCCGGGGCCCATGCCGCTCCGACGGGATGGAGCGGAGCATCACCGGCTCGAAGCATGACTGCTCCTGTCACGAAGAACGGGGCGTACACGTGTGCCACGCGATTCGCTCATCCTCGCTAGCGGCTGCTCCCCCGACGCAGAGCACCGCGGCCCTCGACGGCTTGGGCGCGACCACCGCGCTGCACCACTCCTGGCTCGCGGCTCGTTGGTGCGGGTGCAGGCCCGGCAGGAGCACGGAGCCGCGGAAAGTTGAGTAGGCGATACTCACGACAGATCAGTCAGGCGTTGCCGAGGATGCGGGAAGTCGTTGCCGGCCGGCATACCAATCGCACACCCCTGCTCCACCCTCGCGGAACGGAGGCGTGTGCTGAGGTAGGCCCCCGGCCCCTTGGGGCACGCTGTCCTGAGACTGCAGGAGAGCGGCATCCTGCTACTCAGCCATCGATCGCCTTCCTGCACATATGGAGCTGCCCGTAGCAGGTGAGGCACACTACTCACCTCCTCTATACGCTCAATGTATACACCGTGTGTATAGTGCTCCGCATGACCATCAGCCACACTCTCCTTGGCTTTCTTGAGTCAGGTCCATGCCACGGCTATGACCTCAAGCACAGTTATGATCAACGCTTCGGGAATGACCGTCCGCTGCACTATGGGCAGGTCTATTCGACCCTGTCTCGACTGCTGAAGCGCGGCCTCGTCGAGGTCGAGGGCATGGAGCCCGGCGGGGGCCCCGAGCGCAAGCGCTACGCAATCACCGAGGCGGGCGTCACCGATGTCACGCAGTGGCTTGTCACGCCTGAAAAGCCCGACTCGTATTTGCAGTCCACTCTGTACACCAAGGTGGTCCTGGCGATCCTTACCGGCCGTGACGCCGCCAAGCTGCTGGATGCCCAGCGCGCCGAGCATCTGCGTCTCATGCGTGAGCTGACCCGTCGCAAGACCGGCGGCGACCTTGCCGACCAGCTCATCTGTGATCATGCCTTGTTCCACCTGGAGGCCGACCTGCGCTGGCTCGAACTCACTACCGCCCGCATTGACAGGCTCTCTGCGGAGGTGCGCTCATGAGTTCCGCCGTGTTGACCGCCGTCGGCCTGCGCAAGACCTACGGCACCACTCCGGCTCTCGCGGGCGCGGACTTTGGCATATCCGCCGGCGAGACCGTCGCTGTGATGGGCCCTTCCGGCTCCGGCAAGTCGACCCTGTTGCACTGCCTGGCAGGCATCGTGCTTCCTGATGCGGGCACGATCATGTACGGCGGCCGGAAACTGTCGGCGCTCTCCGATGCCGAGCGCAGCGCCCTGCGCCGCAGCGAGTTCGGCTTCGTCTTTCAGTTCGGCCAGCTGGTTCCCGAGCTCACTTGCATCGAGAACGTCGCGCTGCCACTGCGGCTGACAGGGCACAGCCGCCGCGCGGCTGAGCGTGCCGCAATGCCCTGGCTGGAGCGGCTTGAGGTCGCCGACCTCGCCAACAAGCGTCCCGGCGAGATCTCCGGTGGCCAGGGCCAGCGGGTCGCGGTCGCCCGCGCGCTGGCCACCGCGCCTCGCGTGGTCTTCGCCGACGAGCCGACCGGGGCGCTGGACTCCCTCAACGGCGAGCGTGTCATGGAGCTGCTGACCGACGCCGCCCGGGCGACCAAGGCTGCGGTCGTTCTGGTCACCCATGATCCGCGGGTCGCCGCTTATGCGGATCGTGAGATCGTCGTACGCGACGGTCACACGCGCAGCATGGGCGCGGCCGCGTGAACCGCGTCCGGGTCTGGGTCCGCGATCTGGCCATGGGCGTCCGCATTGCCGCGGGCGGTGGACGCCAGGGCTGGAGCCGCACGCTGCTGAGTGCGGCCGGCATGGGCCTCGGCGTCGCGCTGCTCCTGATCGCCGCCGCTGTGCCCTCGATGATTGACGGACACGCACAGCGCATCGCCGACCGCGCCGAGCCCTGGTCCAACACGCTCAAGCCGGGCGTACACACGATGGTCGTGGTCGACGCCAACGAGATTTACCGCGGCAGCGAAGTGTACGGCCGCCTCCTCGCCCCCGACGGCGATCGGCCACCGTTGCCACCCGGCCTCACCAGGGTGCCGGGCCCTGGCGAGGTGGTCGTCTCCCCCGCGCTCGCAAGGCTCCTCGCCTCGCCCGACGGCAAGCTACTGGGCCTGCGCTTCACCGACCGCACCATCACCGGGACCATCGGCGATGCGGGCCTGACCGGACCGAACGAGCTCGCCTACTACGAGGGCCGCGACTCCCTCGACCGATATGGCGACGCCATCCACCGCCTCGACCACTTCGGCATCCGGTCCCCGGCTACCGACATGGACCCGCTTCAACTGACCCTCCTCATCGTCGCCTTCATCATCCTGCTACTTCCTGTCGCCGTCTTCGTCGCCACTGCCGTCCGTTTCGGCGGCGAACAGCGCGACCGACGCCTCGCCGCTCTCCGGCTCATCGGCGCCGACACGCCGACGACTCGTCGCATCGCTGCAGGGGAATCGCTGCTCGGTGCCCTTTGCGGACTCGTCTGTGGAACCGGAGCATTCCTGCTCATCAGGCAGTTGGCGGGAGCCTTCACCCTCCAGGGCTTCAGCGTGTTCCCGTCCGAGATCGTCCCCCACCCCGTACTCGCCGCACTCGTCACCCTTGCCGTACCTGCCGCGGCCGTTGCTGTCACCGTCTTCGCGATGCGCCGCATTGCCGTCGAACCGCTCGACGTGGTCCGCGAGTCGGTCGGGCGCCGCCGACTACTCTGGTGGCGCCTGCTGGTCCCCGGCGCCGGTCTGCTCGCCCTCGCACCGATCGGCGGCACCAGCTACGCCCGGGTGTCCACCGGCGTCGTGCTGCTGCTCATCGGCATCGTCATCCTGCTGCCCTGGATCGTCCAGGTCGCCGTCCAGCCCCTGCGCCGCGGCCCCCTCAGCTGGCAGCTCGCCACCCGCCGACTGCAACTCAGCAGCGACACCGCAACTCGTGCCGTCAGCGGCGTCACGGTCGCGGTCGCCGGAGCCATCGCCCTGCAGATGTTCTTCACAGGAGTCCAGGTCCAATACATCGAGAAGACCGGCCATGGCGGTGCCGAGCTGCGCGCTGAAAGCCGACCCGCCGACTACCCCGCGGCCAAGTCCTTCATCTCCGCAATCCGTTCCACGCCGGGTGTACGCAACGCCGAAGCCGTCACCCGGGCGGAGCTGGAGGTGGACTTCTCGAACGCCTCCTACCCGTTCGTCATCGGCGACTGCCGCACTCTCCAACAGCACGCCCGGTTCTCCGGCCCCTGCTCAAACGGTGACGTCTTCGTCCCGCAAGAGCTTCGCGACCAGTTCAAGGCTGGTAGCCACCTCGCAGTACAGGCGCCCGGCAGGACCGTGAGGAAGCGGCTCCCGGTCACCACCCGCCTGATTGATGTCCCTGATTCTCACCCCGGCTACTACGCCGTCTATGCCACACCCACCGCCTTTGACCTGGACGGCGTGAACCTGCGCACGACCATCGAGATGCGCCTGGACCCCACCCGGCCGGACACCGCCGAGCGCGTGGCCACCGCCGCCCTGCGCCTGGATCCCCAAGCATCAGTCACCACCCTCAAGACCACCGAGGTCAGAGCGGACTTCGCTGACATCCAGCGCGGTCTCTACGTCGGCGCCATCGGCGTGCTGCTCGTCATCGGTGCCAGCCTTCTCGTCACCCTCTTCGAACAGCTCCGCCAGGCCAAACGGCCCCTTTCTGTACTCGCCGCCTTCGGCACCCGTCGCACCACGCTGGCCCTCTCCCTGCTCTGGCAGACGGCCATCCCCATGGTGCTGGGCCTCGCCCTGGCCACCGCCTGCGGCGTCACCCTCGGCTCGCTGCTCCTCAAGGCCGGCGACCAGCCCGTCCGTATAGACGTACCCGGACTGCTGGCCCTCACCAGCGCCGGCGCCGTCGTCACCCTCCTCGTCACAGCAATCAGCCTCCCCACGCTGTGGCGTCTGATGCGCCCGGAAGGCCTGCACACGGAATGAACTCGACACGCAATTCCGATCACGGTGAGCCCGTCGCGGAACTGCAGACCTCTCCACTCATCAGACCGTCTCAGGGCCCGCCACAGCGCGTGAAGCCTTCGATGCCGGTCGCCGTTGGCGAGGGCGGCAACCGCATCAGAATCCCAAAGATCGCTGAAGGCAACCCTCGTAGCGGCGCTGAGGAAAAGTGCCATCCGGAGCCGCGTGCTGCCCAGATCGCCGCACCCGGCTCGGTCACCATCGTCATACCTACCTTCAACGAGGCGGGAAACATCTCAGAGTTGCTGCACAGGCTCACCGAATGGGCGCCTTCCCGGCTGCCCTGCGAGGTCGTCTTCGTCGACGACTCCACCGATGAGACTCGACAGGTGATCCGCAGCGCTGCGAGGGACTGCCCCTTTCCAGTCGCTGTCATCCACCGTCACAAGCCGGTCGGCGGCCTCGGCGGCGCGGTCGTCGAGGGGATGAAGAGCGCGAGCTCCGACTGGATCGTCGTCATGGACGCCGACCTCCAGCATCCGCCCGCGCTCGTCCCGGAGCTCGTGGCCGCGGGGGAGCGGTCATCGGCGGATCTCGTCGTCGCCAGCCGCTACATCCGTGGCGGCAGCCGCGAAGGACTCGCGGGCGGCTGTCGCATCGCCGTGTCGCTCGGCGCGACCTGGCTGGCCAAGGCGCTGTTCCCGCGCCGGCTGCACGGCATGTCCGACCCGATGAGCGGCTTCTTCGCGATCCGACGCAGCGTCGTGACCGCTGATGCGCTCCGTCCGCTCGGCTACAAGATCCTGCTTGAGCTTGTGGTGCGCTGCCGCCCGGAGACGGTCACCGAGGTGCCGTTCGTCTTCCAGGACCGGCTCGCGGGCGAGTCGAAGTCGACGGTGAGGGAAGGGATGCGCTTCCTCGGGCATCTTATCGGGCTGCGTACGGCATCGCCGGTGGCCGGATGCTCGCGTTCAGCCTGATCGGCCTCACCGGCTTCCTACCGAACCTCGTCGGACTGCATCCACTGACCGGCGCCGGGATCACTGCCTCCTGGCCGAGCTCGTCGCCCACCAGTTCGACCTGGCCTGGAACTTCTTCCTCACCGAGCGGCTGCTCTTCCGGGACCGCCGATGCCACCGGCACTGGGCCGACCGGGCCGGCCGATGTGCGCCGCTCCCCAACGCCGACCTGCTGCTGCGCATACCGCTCGTCGCGCTGCTTGTGGGACGGAGGGACATGGCGGTGCTGCCCGCGACCCCGCCGGCGCTGCTGACCACATTCGTCCTGCGGTTCGCGGCGACGGAAGCGCTGGCGTATCCGCCGCGCAACGCAAGAAGCAAGATTCGCCCCCGCCGGGTTCGGCTGACCTCAGAGACGTACGACTCGGACGTCCACAACCGTCCGGCATGTCACCACCGAGATAGGGGCCACCTGCCCCACTCCTACCGACACCTCAGCAGAACCCCCAGCCAGCCCCCAAGGATCCCGCAACCAGGCAGTACTGCAGCTCAGACGCCAGTTCGCCGGTTCCGGCAGGGCTGATGTGCCCCAGGTGATCCATGTGCCGAGCAACGGCGGCTCGCGAGAGGTCCATGGGCACCGCAGAAGGATTCAAAGACCTCACCGGCTGGGCCGATTGCCTGTCAGCGCAGCTTCCCAGCCCCAATGGGCGGCAGTGCGCCGCCGCGAGGAGACGAGCCATGACGACAACCCAGCCCACTCATGTCGAGGGCAGCGAGCCCGCCGAAAAGCCCATATCCGTTCCCGAGCAGCGCCCTGCAGTTCCCGCGAGTCGGTTCCGGAGTGAGGGATCTCATGATGTCGGCCGGGTGAACCCGCTCGCCAGGATCCGTTCTGGCGGGCCCCGCGGCTTCCTCGGCGTCGTCCGGCCGAAAGTTCCATCACCTGTTCTCCTGGCCCTGGTGGTGGGCGCTGTACTGCATGCGCTGTGGCTAGCGCTGCTCGCCAACAGCGGAGGTGATCTGGCGGCGCAGGATGCCTGGGCGGGGTTCGCTGGGGAGCATCCGGACTCGGCTTACCACCTTGGGTGGTATGGCGGGCTTCACCCGGTTTCGTACAGTTTCCTCTCTCCCTATGTCATGGCATTGCTCGGTGTCCGTACGACGATGCTGGTTGCCGGCACCGTCTCGTGCGGCTTGCTGGCGCTGATCCTGGTGCGGAGCCCTGGAGTGAAGCGGCCTGTGCCGCCTGCGCTGGCGGGTGCGTTCGCGCTCGTTTGCAATGCCGTATCGGGCCGTGTCACGTTCGGACTCGGGCTGTGCTTCGCGCTGGCTGCTGTCGCTGTCATGTACTGCTGGCCGCGCACCCCCCGCCTGCGTACGCCTCGGGGCCGGGCAGCCCAGGGGGTGGCTGCGGCTGTACTGTCCGGGCTGGCGACCGCCAGCAGTCCGGTGGCCGGCCTCTTTCTCGGCATTGTTGCCGCCGCGCTGTTCGTTCGCGGGCGCCGGGCTGCGGCATGGGCGCTGGGGATCCCCGCGTGTGCCGTCGTGGGCGTCTCGGCGTGGCTGTTCCCCTTCTCGGGGACTCAGCCGATGCCGTTCGGCGCCGCCGTGATGCCGTTTCTCAGTGCTGTCGGCGCGGTGCTGCTGGTCCCGAGGCAGTGGCGGACGGTCCGGCTGGCCGCTGCCCTCTACGCGGTCGGGGTCGCTCTCACGACGGTTGTCTCCTCGCAGGTGGGCAGCAATGTCACCCGCTTCGCGCTCCTCTTCGCGGGGGTGGTGTTCGCCGCTGCGATTGGGTGGAGCGCTCCACGCTCGCGGCAGTGGCTCCTGCTCTGCATATCCCTTCTTGCGGTCACCGTGTGGCAGGTGACCAACACGGTCGGGGACCAGCTACGGACCACCCCGGCCGCATCCTGGAGCCAGGAGGAACTGGCGCCGCTGCTGGACCAGTTGCAACAGGTGCATGCCGAGCGCGGGCGGGTTGAGGTGGTCCCGTCCGCGAGTCACCGGGAATCCTCCGCCCTCGCCATGCGTATCCGTCTCGCCCGCGGCTGGAACCGGCAGGCCGATGCCGAGCGAAATCCGCTCTTCTATGACGGCACCCTTACTCCGGACAGCTATCGCTCCTGGCTCAAGCGCTGGGCGGTGCGCTATGTCGTGCTGCCCAAGGAAGGCAAGCCGGACCACGCGGCAGTCGAGGAAGCCAAGCTCGTAGAGCGGGGGCAGCCCTACCTCAAAGAGATCTGGGCCAACGCCAAGTGGAGCCTGTACGAGGTCCAAGACCCTGCCCTGCTTGTGGAGGCGCCCGCCACGATCAAGCACGCGACGGCTGCCGAACTGACCATAACCGTGCCGTCACCAGGAACCGTGCTGGTTCGCATCCCGTACTCACCTTGGCTTGCATTGGTCGACGAGGAGAACACCCGCGTGTCGCCAACGCCAACCAGCGGCTCCTCAACCCGTAACGGCTGCCTCACCAAAGCGCCGAAGGACCGGGCGGGTGATGAGTGGACTTACCTGCACGCCCCGGCGGCCGGTGAATACCGGATCGGGGCGCCGTATCAACTCCTGCGGGGAACACCGTGCTCGTAGCGAAGTCCCCGAGCATTAGCGGGGTGGTCGGTAGCGGCATCACCGTGAAGTGATCGACGCCATCGCCTGGAAGTTCCAGACCGGATCGCAGTGGATGCACCTGCCGGAGAACTACGGCGACTGGCGGGGCGTATACAACCGGGTTCGAATGTGGGCCGTCGACGGAAGGTGGGAGCGGGTGTGCGGGGCCACGAAAAGGGTAACGGGGCCCCGGCCGGCGAGCCCGGCGACCATGCCATCGGCCGCTCCCGCGGCGGGCTGACCACGAAGATTCATCTCGCCTCCGACGGCGACTGCCGACCGTTGGCCTTCGTGCTCACGGCCGGCCAGGCCGGTGAGGCACCCGCCTTCCCGGACGTGATGGCCCGTCTGCGTGTCCCACGCCGGCGCGGCAGACCTCGCACCAGGCCGGATGTGGTCCTAGGCGACAAGGGGTACTGCTCACGCGCCATTCGCGACCACCTGAGCAAGCGCGGCATCCGAGTGGTGATTCCCGTCCCGGCGGACCAGCGGGGCCACCGACTGCGTCGAGGCAGCCGCGGCGGTCGGCCACCCGCCTTCGACCGCGAGGCATACAAGCAGCGCGACACGGTCGAGCGGTGCATCAACCGTCTGAAGCAGTGGCGCGGCATCGCAACCCGCTATGAGAAGACCGCGACCATCTACCTGGCCGGACTCCACGTCGCGGACATCTTCCTCTGGTCCGCGAGATGAGGCCTTATGACGATGCCGTCTCTTCCAAGCAGGATTGCAGCCGTCCCTGCAGGGACGGGACGGCTGCGGCATCACAAGACATGACAACCACGAGCCTGCCGAGTTCGATGCCCTCGGGCCGCTGTGTGTAGGACCATGCCTGACCTGCCCGCAGCAGGGTGTTGAAGAGCAGCCGCTGTTCGAAGGGATCGCCCGACAGTGCCTCATCCGCGGCCTCGAGGATCAGTACGCAGTGGTCCGCAGACAGCCACTTCAGATCACGCAGACAGTCGGAGAGGGCATTCCAGTTCCACCCGAAGTAATCCGGCAGCCTCAGTCCGTCGTAGAACTCTTGGAACACAGCGTCCATGTCGCGCATCTCCCGGCCGTCGAGACGCGCTACGTACGTTCTGCCGGTCACGGGCAGCAGCAGATCGACAGGCAGAGCGCCTTGCTTCGCAACTACTTGCAACCAGGGCACGGTGTGCATCGCCAACCTTCCTCCCGTGATTCAGGCCGTCGACCACCGTCAGCCGGTCATGGCGGCGAGCTGCAAAGTCTAGATCCAAACCAAACGCCCCGACTCAACCTCGCCCACTATCTGCGCTGTCGGATCGTGAGCCGCCGCGCCGAGCAACTTCCCGGGCCCGCGCCGTGAGACGGCGCGCGGCGGAGGCGAGGCCGGTGACACCACTCGTGGCATCCCACGAGCTCATCAATGGGTTCGGTGAGGGGAACGATGGACGGCTTCGCGTGCCACTCGCCAGCACTCGACGGTCGCGTCATGGAACCAGTACCGCAAGATCCTGACCAAAGCCGACCAGCAGCCGACCGTCGGAGGTTGCTGCCACGGCTTCGACGGGCACGGGAAAAAGCAGTTCCTCGCCGATCGGTCTGCCGCCGGCAAGGTCCCAGATCCGCACGGTGGCGTCGCGACTGCCCGTGACGGCGACCGGTCGTCCGGCGACCACTGCCGTGGCGACGGCGGACACACAGTCACCGTGCCCAGTCAGAGGCCCCCCGACCGGCTCACGGGTCGTCAGGTCCCAGATGCGAACTGTCGCGTCGTCACTGCCCGTGACAGCAACCGGACGGCCGGAGACCACCGCCGTGGCGACGGCGGACACACAGTCACCGTGCCCAGTCAGAGGCCCCCCGACCGGCTCACGGGTCGTCAGGTCCCAGACACGAGCTGTCGCGTCGTCACTGCCCGTGACAGCAACCGGACGGCCGGAGACCACCGCCGTGGCGACAGCGGACACACAGTCAGAGTGCCCAGTCAGAGGCACTCCGACCGGCTCCCTCGTCGACAAATCCCATACCTGTAGCGTGGTGTCCCAACTTCCGGTGACGGCGACCGGTCGTTCCCGGACCACTGTTGTCGCCACTGCAGAAACACAGGCACTGTGTCCGGTCATCGGCTCACCGACCGGCTCACCGGTCGTCAGGTCCCAGATGAACATGCTCCCGTCACCGCTGCCGGCGACCAGGACCGAACGCCCGTCCACCACGGCAGTGGCCAGCGCCCAGACACCCGAACCGGTAAGGCCGCCGAAGGGTTCGCCGACCGGCTTCCCGCCGACCAGGTCCCATACCCGGACCGTCCCATCGCCGCTGCTTGCCGTGACGGCGACCGGACGGCCGTCGGCCACCCCGGTCGCCACCGCGTCCACCGTGGCGTTGTGGCCAGTGCGGGGTTCACCGAGCGGTTTGCCATAGACCAGGTCCCACACCCGTACCCGTCCCCTGCGACAGCAGGTGACTGCCACCGGGCGACCGCCCACCACGGTCGTGGCGACGCTTTCCAGCCCGACGTCGTCGTAGCCGTCGTCGGGTGAACCGATCCGTTCGCCGCTGGCCAGGTCCCACACCTCGAGCATGCCGCCCTGATCGGTGGAGACTGTCACAGCGACCGGATGACCTTGCAGAGTCGTGGTGGTCACGCCCGTGAGAAACCCGTTGAGTTGCCCGGGGTCCAGAAGCGGTTCGCCAACCGGCTCCCCGGTGGCCAGGTCCCACACCCGCAGGGAACGGGCGTTGGCGGTCACCGCGACCGCGCGGCCGTCGACTTTCGCCGTTGCACAGCCCACGAGTGCGAAAGCGCCTTCGGTATCCGTGTCGATGGGCCCACCTACCGGTTCGCCGGTGCGCAGATCCCACACCCGGACCACCTGGTCTGCGGATGCCACGACGACGGGGCGTCTGTCGAGTACCGCCGTGGCCCGCACTGACACGCTGCCGGCATGACCGGTCAGGACGAGCTCACGGTTCTGCCTGCCGGTCACCAGGTCCCATGCGCGGACCGTCGGGTCATCCCCACCGGTGAGAGCAACCTGCCGGCCGTCCAGCGTGATCGTCGTCCATCCGGAAACCCAGCGCTGTCCCAGGGGGAACTCGCCGACCAGGGCCTGAGCACTCAGGTCCCACATGCGCACGGCCGTGTTCTGCCGAACCCAAGTGAACGCGACCGGACGGCCCTCGACCACCGCGGTGCCCAACACCTTGTCCGCCGGCGGAGTGCACCGGACTTCTCCCACCTGTCCGCCGGTGACCAGGTCCCACACCCGCAGGGTGTTGGTCCAGCGGTTCTTGTAGTCGCCGAGTGTGACGGCAACGGGGCGGCCGTCGACCAGCGCCGTGGCTATCGAGGTGTTCCCGGGCCCGTTGACGAGCTCGTGCCGGAAGGGGCGCCCAGCCGTGGAGGCGGCCCAGGCCACCTGCCACCGCTCCGTCGGCTCGCCGTCCACCTCCACTGCGGAGATGCTATGGCACAGACGCCGGCTTCCCAGACGCGCGGCGTCCAGCGCGAGCACCTGCCGCCGCACCCCCGCAGTGACATCCCGGTGCCGCCCGGCCGACATCCGGTACACCGATGCCACCCAGCACGACTCCGGGACCACAACGCCCTCCAGCAGAGCCTCCACCCGCCCCGGATCGGCCCGCACCAGAAACCCCGGATCCGCCAGTGCCCCGTCGATCGATGCGCACTCCCCCAAATGCTGCGATCCGTCTCCGAAAGTGCTCCACGCGCGTGGGCAATCGGAATCAGGGCACTTCGGCGTAGGAAACATCCGCTCAGTCTGTAAGCAGAACTCCAGCCCGGGCAGAGCATCGATTACTCACCGATGCCGTGCTACTCCCGCAGGCGTCACAGCAGTGGTGCCCTCCAAACCCCGTCAGGGTCCGGTCGCGGGAGCACGAGTCCGGGACAGCTCGCCGCTCCGCTTCCTGCACCCCGTACAGATCATCGCCGTCAGCTCAGCACTCGCCGTATGTCTCGAACGTGAGGTATTCGCCGAACTCATCCTGATCCCAACAGGGGTTCGCCCATCGCCCACCATGCTCCAGCGAGCCTTCATACACGATTTCCAGGACACTTCCCTCGGCATGGCCGGACAGGGCGAGCCGGCGGTTCCTGCTGTACAGAAACAGCGAAACACTGGCGTGGGGCTTCCCGTCGATGGGCTCCATCCCGAGGATTCCCTCCCAGCTGAGCTGGAAAGCTCGGCCCTGCGGGGGTGAACTGCGGATGAGGCAGGAGAAAGCGTCGTCATCGACCAGGCACTCTTTGAGTGACTCCACGAGTATCACCGGCTCTTGCAGAAACTCGCTCAACTCTTCCACGAGCCTTGTGATCCATCGAGGCCGTGGATCGCTACCACTGGACATGCGCGACTGCCCCGATCCCCTGGTCGATTCTTGATGACTGGCCAATGCACCAGACGCCGCCGACCCACAGGTCTTGACAATAACTCCCCCGCTGCCCGGCCTGGGTCAAGGACGTCCGGACCAGGGCCCGCCGCCGGGACAGGGTGCGCGTGAGGACTTCGTGCTGGAAACCGTCTACTGGGACGCCGGCACCGGCGGCTCCTGCCCCGACTGCTCAAGGGCCGCACTCTCGAGGCCGTGTTCGTCACGCACCGGCGCCCGGGGGCGGGGGCGTCAGCCTCGCGACGTCTGCCCGGACACCGGGCCGGCACGGCCACCTGTGCGTCTTGTACCCCGCACAGGCGACGACCTGCACCCGCTGGCTTTCACCGCCACCATCAGCGAACTTCTGGCCCACCTACGGCGGTCACTGACCTGGGATCAGGGCAACGAGCCGGCAAGTCACCACCTCTTCTCCACCGCCACGAACACGCGGCCCACTTCTGTAATCCTGCCTGCCCATGGCAGTGCGGACCGGGCCGAACGAGAACACGAGCGGCCCGCTGCGCCAGTCCCCCCAGGCACCAGCGCGTCGCGTTACAGCCGCCAGGACCTGGACGCCGCCGCCGAACTCAACAGCCGCCCACGCAAGACGCCCGACGGGGAAACCCCAGCCGAGCGTCTGTCCAAACTGCTCACCGCCACACGGCGGTGATCACGCGTTGCGATACGACCACTGGAATTCGCCCACCGGACAGGGGCCCACGCTGCACCGGCTCCCGCTTCGCACGAAGCCACGGATCCCGGGCATCAGACAGCGAGAGGCACCTGTTGCCCCTCGGCCGGGTTCCGGTAGTGGGTCCAGATCTGGTTCAGCTCGTGCTGGTAGTAGAGCGCGTGCAGGCCGGCGATGATCATGAGGATCAGCCCGATCCAGGGATTGCAACTGGGCTGCATCCCGGCCGACTTCTGCATCTCGGCAATGCGCTGACCGGTGTTGTAGACCGACACGAAGGGAGGAACGATCACCAGCCAGCCGATGAGGATGGCCAGGACGGCATACGCCGGATTGACTTCGATCCGCGGATCGAAGTCACGGGCCTCGCGATTCACCTTGTAATACCAGACGAAGTGGTAGACGCCCAGCGTGATCAGCGGCCAGATCAGCCACACAAGAAGGATGTTCCTGGGTTTCCCTGCACGACCGGACACGATGCACCTCCTGATTCCAGTGCAGCACACTCACCGGGATCGTGCGCGCCGCACGGGCGGGACCCCAAACAAGCCCCCTGCCTGCGGGTTTCACCGCACGCAGGGGCCTCGCCCGTGTGCAGGAGCGGCCCGCAGGCAGCCTGCCGCACGTGCCCGGTTCCGCGGGCCGAACGAAAGCGCAAGCGTCGCGTCCATGAGCTACCCGGTGACCGAGTCGACGAAGTCGAGGAAGTACGCGGCCTTGCGCTCGTATCGGCGGTGCAGACGGCGGGCATCCGTTGAGTCACGACGGTGCGTTCCACGACCCTGCGATGCCGGCCCAGTCGGTTGGGAGGTTCGGTGCCGCGGCGGACGATGCGGGACGCGATCCGGGCGGCGCAGCCAGCCGCGCAGACGGCCGAAATCCTAGTACTGCACCGGTGCGTGACGGTGGGCAGTCGGATCGTTCTGCCGGGTATCGGGTGGGAGAGGTTGCGGGCGAATGCCCGGGCGTGGTCGGCGGGCTTGCTGAACTGCAGCCGCATGAGCGGTTCCTGTACCGATTCGGCAGGGTGGAGCCGCGTGAGTCGTCGTTGGCGTATGGCGAAGATCTCCTTCAGCGGCAGCAGGGCGCGCTTGACGGTGTTCCTGCCGTGGGTCCGCCCCGGCCAGGGCATGACCGCCGGGCCGCCCGGCCCAATGGCCGGACGGCCTCTCACCAAGATATTCATGGGCCTTCCAGGGCATATCCGTCGGCCCGCGCCCCGTGGGCCCGGGTGCCGACGACGCTGCGGCTTCACCTGGCCGAAGGACCTTTCAGGTGGGGTCCATTCCCCCGTCTCCGCCCTCCCCCGAGGGAACCGACTCGTCGGGATCCTCCGTCGAGGGCTCATCGGCATAGGTGGGGCGAGAGTGCTCGTCCGCGAAGTCGGGCTCCTCCTCCGGTTCGGGAATCACGTACCCGTTTCCCCGATCAGTCATGGCCCCGATTCCTTCCTGTGATGGACGGTGTACGCCTTCATCGTTGTCCTCCCAGTCCCAGGCCGCATGCCCATCAAGACATGGCAGGTCCGTCAGCGGGAGGTCCCGTCCACTTCCCGAAGGTCCACGTCGTAGCCAGGTCGTCCGGGCCCGACCAGCACGCGCCGGACCATTGGCCCGGTGCTGACTCCCACTCCGGTGAACAGGGCTTTGTGCACCCGCTCCCCTGGGCCGGCACTGTGCCGTCCCGTCCGGTGCAGCTGCAATCACGAGGGAGGCCCCCGCAGGCGGGACCGGCTGCCATCAATGGGCGGGCACGCGATGACACCGTTGCCGCAGTTCCTGCCCTGGCACCGGCAGCGCGGTGGCGCCGAGCGCGCCCGCAGCAAGAAGCAGAATGAGGCCCCCTGGGCGGACCTACGAGGTTGACGTGCGCTTCGGCGGTTCGGCCGGGTTGGCGGGAGCTTGACGGGACTCGGGCTGGGGCCTGACGAGAAGCAGCGCCACGTCGTCGTGGACCATGGGCGGCAGCAATCGGCGCAGGAGGTGGTCGCAGATTTCCTCCAGCGGGACGTGGGGGTGCCGAAGGGCTTGGGAGAGCTGTTGCATGCCCTGGTCGAGGTCTTTGTCGCGGGTCTCGATGAGTCCGTCGGTGTACATCACCAGCAGGCTGTGCGGGGGCAGTGAAACACGTTCGTCGGTGAAGCCCTGTCCGCCTGCCCCTAGCGACGTACCCGAGGGGCCTTCCAGGAACGCGACCGTTCCCTGGGCGTCGGCCACGGCCGGCGGTGGATGGCCGGCCCTGGCGATCAGACAGCTACTGGTGGCTGGATCGTGGACGGCGTAGACGCAGGTCGCCATCGCGTTCTCGCCCAGGTCGGCCACGGTGGCGTCCAGGGCGTAGAGCAGCTGGGCCGGTGCGATGTCGCTGCGAGCCAGCGTTCGCACAGCGGTGCGCAGCTGCCCCATGACGGCCGCGGCATGGATCCCGTGCCCCATCACGTCTCCTATGACGAGCCCTGTCCTGCCGCGCGGCAGCGCGATGACATCGAACCAGTCACCGCCGACCTCCTGATCGCTGGCGGGCAGGTAGCGCCCGGTGAGCTCCAGCCCCGTCACTGTCGGCAGCGAGGCGTTCATCAGGCTGCGCTGCAGGGTGAGCGCCGCATGTCGCTGGCTGGTGTACATGCGTGCGTTGTCGATGTTCAGTGCCGCGCGGGCCACCAGCTCGTCGATGAGCACGATGTCCTGGTCGTCGAACGGCTCCCGGTCACGGGTACGCGTCACCAGCACCGCCCCGAGCGGACTGCCCCGGGCGAGAAGGGGGACCATGCGCGCCGAGCCCACACGGGTGCGAAGGTAGTCACGCAGCTGCTCGCTGCCCGGATCGGTGACCAGGGGTTCGATATCGGTCAGGTAGAGGTTCAGGGGACGTCCCTCGTCGATCACTCGCTCGTACACCGAGCCAGGCGGGACCTGGTAGGTCTTGCCCACCGCCAGTTCCTCTGCCGGGGCGGCCGGATCGGTGTAGAGAACCGCCATACGACGCGCCACGCCGTGAGAGGACGCCGCGGCCTGATCGGGGGCGAGCACCCTGTCCAGCAGGTGCACGTCGGCCGAGTCGGCAAGCTGGGGCACCAGTACCTGCACCACTTCTTCGGCGGTCTTCCGCAGGTCCAGGGTCGTTCCGATGCGCGTGCCGGCCTCGGCCAGCAGGGCGAAGCGCCGGCCCGCCTGTTCGGCCCGGACGTGGGCCTGCTGCCCTTCGGTGATGTCGATCAGGGAAGCGATCAGCCCCAGCGGTTGACCGGGGCCCCCGAGTAGCGGGGCGTAGGAGCAGGACCAGGTCCGGTCGTGATCGGGGTCGGCCGGGGTGCGACCGGCGCGGCGGAAGTCCACCACCGCCTCCCCCCGATCCAGTACCTGCCGCATCACCGTTTCAAGCTCCGCGGCATTGACCCCAGGCGCCACTTCGCCCACCCGCTTGCCGATGTGCTCGGCCGCGGGGACGCCGTTCATCCGCACCAGGGCGTCGTTGACCCGCAGGTAACGCAAGTCAGGGCCGAGCATGGCCAGACCGATCGGGGACTGGGTGAACAGTCCCTCGAGTGCCGCCAGCGAGTCCCGCATGTGCACCACCGCGGAGGTCTCGGCGGCGATGGCCAGGAGACCGGTCCGACCCTGCGCGTCCGCGGCCGGGCAGATCCACATCTCCATCTCCACGATGTGCCCGTCACGGTGCCGCACCGGAAGGCACCCGAGCACGGCTTCGCCCAGCCTGACCTTCCGCGCCAGCTCGTCGGCCAGCTCCCTGTTCGCCTCGGGCACCAGGATCGGCGTCCCGTACCGTCCCAGCAGCTCCTCCGGCGCGTAGCCGAGCAGATCCTTGGCGGCGAGAGACCACTGCACGATGCGCCCCTGCGAATCCGCCCTCCACAGCGCGATCGGCAGCAGATCACGGAACACACCCGCGTACCCGACCGCCGGCTGAGGCGGCCGGTCCGGCACATCACTCGTCGACGCGCGCGTGTCCACCACAGTGACCCATCCCTGCCCGTGAGGGGCGCTCCGCTCGCCGACCGCTCGTCCGGCGCCAGGCCGCCGCCCACGACCATCGGTTCAGCCCCTCAGACGCAAGGTCCTCAGGCACAGGATCCCCGAACACAAACTGCTAACAACCAGGCTATCCGAGGCGCTGACGTGGACAAACGCAGCGGCGGCCCGCGCTTCGCGGCAACGGGCCGACCAATCGCTCCCCACCGCGACCGTATCCGCCCACTTTCTGCTCCCTGTCATCAGGAGGACCCGGCAGTCCCAGTCGATGAGGGGACTTTTGACCTTCTCCCAGGCCAGCGGGAAGATCACCTGGTCCACGAAGAGCAGCTGCCCTGGCCGGGCCCCTCGTAGCCGAGGGCGTTCCAGCCGAGGTCCAGCGCGACCGGAACGCTGCAGGTCTACATATCGACATTCTGCCCGTCACTGCTATTCATGAGGATCACGGTGGGGCGCCGGGTCTTCGACTCGTCCGCCCGTAAGAACCACACCGGCAGCGGGGTCCGCCGTACGGGACAGCCGCCTGCCGCACGCCGAGGGCGGCGCCGGATGAGCGGGTGATGTCCGTCTGAAACCCAAGGGGCGGCATCGTCGTACGAGGCCGTCGTCGGCACCGTGTCGGGGGCGCCGTAGAAGCGGTCCGACCGTCGGGCTCGGCGCAATTTTCCAGCTTCAGCGCTCGGCGGGCGCCTCTGTCTGCGTGGCCCTCCCTGTGGCAGATGGCTCGTCAGCGCGCTGGGGGCCGATGAGGCGGGCCAGCAGAAGAGCGATGTCGTCGCTGCGGCGCGGTGCCCGGTGGGCCCCGGCAAGGAGTTCGTCGGCCAGGACCTCGAGGTCGGCCGTCGCGGCTCCTGCCAGCCCTGTCAGAAATGCTTCGATGGCCACGCCGATGTCTCCGCCCGCGGTTTCCAGGAGCCCGTCGGTGGTGACTGCCAACACGCTGCCGGGGCGGATCGGGATCCGCTCGGTCGGGTACTGGGCCTGCGGGTCGACACCGAGCGGGAGGCCACCGGCGATGTCGAGGAGGCGCGGTGGCTCACCTGGAGCGATCAGGACAGGTGCCAGATGGCCCGCTGTGCAGGCCTCGAGCATCCCCTCGGCAGGGCGGATCAACAGATAGCAGCAGGTGGCGAGCATCGCCCGGTCCGGATCCGGGTTGAACTCGACCAGCAGGCGATTCGTCCGTGCCAGAACGGCCGCCGGACCGTGACCCTCGCTTGCATAGGCGTGAATGGCCGTGCGGAGCTTGCCCATCAGGGAGGCAGCATGCACGCTGTGGCCTTGGACGTCTCCGATCACCAGTGCCACCGCGCCGTCGGGAAGGCAGATGGCGTCGTACCAGTCACCGCCGATCCGCATGTCCGACGTGGCTGCCTGGTAGCGCGCGGCGATCGTCAAACCGGGCGCCGACAGAGGGCCGGGGGGCAGGATTCCGCGCTGCAGTTCCGTGGCCAGAGCGTGCTGCGACTCGTACATTCCCGCCCGCTCCAGGGACTGGGCGAGCAGTCCGGCAAGGGCAACCAGCAGCGCCCGCTCTTCGGGACCGAACTCCCGGGGCGAAGGAAACCCCATCAGGCAGACCCCGATCGGCCCCCGGGAATCCGCCATAGGAATCGCCGCCCACGCCCGGCAAGACCATTCCGCGGTCTGCTGCGCCGCCGACTGCGGGTACGCGGCGGCCAGGTCCGTGACGGAGGCGACGAACACCGGAGCATGGCGCACAAGGGCGTCCTGCAACAGAGAGCCCGTGCCGGTGTCCGCATCGCAGACAGCGGCCAGCTCCTCCTCGTCATAGCCGCAGGAGGCCACGATGGACAGTCCATCGCGCTGCGACGCCACCACGGCGAGCCCGCTCGCACCGAAGTCCTGCAGCCCCACCTGTGTGGCGGCCAGGATGTCCTTGACCGTCACGGCGGCCGCGAGCGCGGCGGTGAGCTGCTGCATCCGCAGATTGCGGGTCGCCCTTTCGCAGAGCCGTCGCTTCTCGGCTTCCTGACGCTCATGAGCGGCCGTGGTGTCCATCACCACCCCGACCATCCTTGTCGGTACTCCCGCCGCATCAGCGAGTACACGCCCGCGAGCTTCCAGCGAGCGCCAGCCGCCCTCACCCAAGGCGATGCGGTAGGCGATCTGGTAGTTGCCCCCGGCCTCCGCCATCGACTGCAGTGCACCTATGAATTCGGGCAGATCGGATTCCGGGATCCTCGACAGGAAGGTCTCGAGTTGAGCGGGGCTGTCCTCGGGCAGGCCGTGGAGGTGGTAGGTGGGCGGATCGCAGTCGATCTCCCCAGTGGCGACGTCCCAGCAGAAGAACCCAGCCTGGACCGGGCCGGCGCTCGGCTGGAACAGGGAGTTCGACGACTTGTGGTCCATGCCGGTGTCCTTGGCACCGTGCTCACCCGTCCGCCGGGCGGGGGAGGGCAGCGCGGAAGTGGTGCGCCCTGTGATGCTCTGGTCGGTGCTCGGCCAGGACTGGAATCCGACATCTGTCACCGATCACTCCCCGCTGTAGGCAACGACGTCTCCCTGAGAGTCATGTGACGAGATATCAGCGTAGAACCACGATGCCCGCCATGCGGAGACCCGATCAGCCAGGCACCTGAAAGGGTGATCCTGTCGCAGAAACTGGACCTGCTCGCCAAGAGGTGTCCCGAGTGCGGATGCTGTTCGCCGGGGTGCCGGGGCCGCGCCGGCGGCGCATCACCCGGTGTAAGGAGCGTCGACACGGTGACGAACGACTCCGGGAGTGAAGGGCGCGGGGCAGGTCGTGTGGGTGCTTCCCTACGCCGGGGTTGTGCTACCACTCTGGACGCGATCACCGGTTCGCGCTCTGATAATCGCACCGAGCGCCGGGTTGGGGTGATGATGCGCCCGAGCCACTGCCACCGTAACCCACATAAAGAAATCTGAACAAGGAGAGCGCTGTGCAAGAATTATCTTTCGACCTTCCCTTCCCCTCGCGGATCAGTCAGGACGTCAAATCGGCAGCGGCTCACCATATCACCTGGATTCAAAAGCACGGACTACTGGGCCAGGGATCCCTGGGCGAGTACTGCCGATGGGATGTACCGGGCGTTGCTGCCCGCTTCTGGCCACATGCGAGTGGAGCAGACCTGGCGTTAGGGACAGATGTTGCAGGTTGGTTCCTCCTGGTGGATGACCAGTTCGATGGACCGCTGGGAATGCAGCCCGGCAGAGTCGCACAGATCATCCAACAACTCATCGATGTCGTGCACTCACCTCGCGGAGCGGTGCCGAGGGGGAACCCCACTCCGGCGGCGAGCGGGCTGGCCTCGATATGGTCTCGCCAGGTCCGCGGCATGTCCGCCTCGTGGCAGCAGCGGTCGTCCCGGAACTGGAAAGACTTCCTCAACGCCTACACCAGCGAGACCATCAACCGCCACAGCGGTATCGTGCCCGACGTCGACACGTACCTCAGACTGCGCCACAAGACAGGGCTGGAAAATGTGTTGATCGACTGCGCCGAACGCATCGGTCATTACGAATTGCCTGAAGCCGTCTTTTCCATGCCGGAAATCCAGAAGATGCATAATGCGACGGTCCAGGTCGTCAACATCATTCAGGACGCGTTCTCCGTGTCCAAGGAGGAAGCCAGGGGCGACTTCCACAACCTGGTGCTCGTGCTCCAACATCACCGGCACTACTCGCGCCAGGAAGCCCTGGCGGAGACCCGATCGACAGTACGCCGCTACACCGACGAATTTCTGCACCTCAAATCGCAGCTCCCCGCACTTTTCGATGCCGCCGCCCTTCCCGTGCCCGACCGGGAAAGCGCCTATGTATTCATCGATGACCTCCAGGCGCAGATGAGAGCCTGTCACGACTGGTGCCGCACCTCCCACCGCTACTCCCGAGTGATCCGCGCGCGGCCTGACCAGCCCACCTACCTCGAGGAAATGCACATGGAAGGACTCGGATGACAGGCACCGTGACGCTACCGTCCCCTGCGTGGTGATCGCAGCCATCCAGGACCCCGCGTCCTCTCGCCCCTGCGCGAGCATCTGGCCGGGAGCCCCATTGCGGGTCATGAAGAAGTGCAGGCGTTCAAACGGCCTTCGGATGAGTCGCTGCGGGGCCCACGGTGCCGGAGGCCGAAGCCGGCATTGAGCGCGCCGATGGCCCGCTCGGGGCACAGCCGGTGCTCGCGGTCGGAGTCGAATGGGAGCTGCCCCGCGACCGCGGCCGCGGCCACCAGGCGGGCAACACGCAAGAACGGCTGGCAGCTCGCCGAAGGGGCAGGCCACCGCACTCCTGACAGCCTCCAGCAGCTGTTGCACAGCAGCGGTGGTCGCGTTGCGTGCCTGGCAGTCACTCGAATTCCTCACCGTCCGCGACCGATAGGCGGCGCGCCGTGGAACAGCGCATTGCGGGCCGCTCTCGCGAACGTCGGCAATCCTTGTGCGGCCATGTGGATGCTGCTCTTGGCCGTCGTGGTGCTCCCGGCCGCGAACACCCTCAACGGGCTGCTCGCGCCCGCTTGGTACGTGCCGGTCTGTGCAGTTGCGGCCGCGCTGCTTGTGTTGATCGCCCGCCGGTCCGGTCTCGCTTGGGACGACCTGGGGTTCGGCAGGGCCGCTGCCCGCCGCGGTCTGCGCTGGGGCCTGGTCCTCGTCGGAGCCGTTCTCTTGGTCTGTCTGGTGGGCCTGGCACTGCCGTTCAGCCGGGAGGCATTCCAGGACGAGCGGGCCGCGGGCCTGTCTCCCGAGGAACTGGTGTACCGCGTACTGGTCCGGGTACCGCTCGGCACGGTGCTGCTTGAGGAGATCGCATTCCGCGGCGTGCTGTGGGCCATGGTTCGGCGACGGTGGGGGCCTCTGTGGGCCACCGTCGTTTCCTCGGTGCTCTTCGGGCTCTGGCATGTACAGCCGTCACTCGGGCTCACGCGCGCGAACGCGGCGGCCCAAGCGGTCTTCGGAGCCGGCCAGGTCGGCGTCGCCCTGTCCGTGACAGCGGCGGTCGTCGGCACCGCCCTCGCCGGTGTGCTTCTCTGCGAACTCCGCCGCCGCTCCGGCAGCCTCATCCCACCCGTGGCGCTGCACTGCGCCCTCAACAGTGCGGGTTACGCACTCGCCTGGGCGGCGAGTCGCTGGTGGGGCTAAGGGCCCCAGGCCGGCGGCCCGGGGCTGCTTTGAACTTCGCCGATGGGCGCGCCATCCATCCATTCCGGGCTCTCGAGCCTGCCGGACGGACGAGGCGCACCTTTTCTGTACATTGCCTTGACATCTTCCACGCATCCGGTGACGATCCCGGAATCCCCCACCGCACGCACTGCATGAGGGGGCGCCCGCCATGGGCCCGCACATCCGCACCTGCGCCGTCATCCACAAGGCTGGGCGGTACACGACCCTCGTCTCTCTCAGCGGCTGGTGTGGCGGGGTGGTGCTGTGCCCCGTTGCCACCCGCACCATTCACGACGTGCTCGGCGACCTGCCCCGCGCCGACTGGCCAGGTGTCGAACTCACCGTGCACGTCCGGGTCGACGCCACCACAGCCGAGGACCTGGACTGTGTCGGCTGGGACATCGTCCGGTTGACGACTGCGGCTGTAGGGAAGGCCCGGCAGCCCCACGGTGACGGAGCCCGAATGTGGATGGGAAGCCAAGGGAGCACGGTGCCGTCCACCCAGAGGGCGGCCTGACCACGCAGCCTCATTGGACCGGCCGGAGGCAGCGTCCCTGTCGCAGACTGCGCAGGCCCTGTCGGTGCCTGGCGGTACCGACAACCGGTTGGGCGACCGGCAGCGTGGCCTACTCCCCCCTCACGGGCACCAGGCAGACGAGGGTGCGTGCGTACCGAGCACGGCTACTGCGGTGGATGGCCGGAAATTCCTATGTACCAGTCGTCAGCCTCGGTCATCCCGTCCATGCTCGGGAAGTACGGCTTGACGACGTCGTCAAAGTCCTTGAAGTACACCGTGGCGCACAGCGGATACTGCTCACCTGTTGGAGCCGTGATCGTTTGACGCGGCGCCACCCACGCGAACTTCCCTGCCTGTCTCCAGCGGGCCCGGGCGAAGGTCAAGCTCGAATCCGCAGTTCCTCGCTCCAGCACATCTGACCAGCTCATGTACGTCACGAGGTCAGCGTAGAGCGCTGTTCCGACCAAGAAGGAGGGGAGTTGACAACTCCCACCGCATTCCGCTAGCGCCGCACTTCTGCACGATTCGTCTGCCTGTCCGTGGTGCCCCTGCTGCCCCGAGCCCGCGAGCCACGGGACTGGCGCTGGGTGATGGCTGCGAGTTCCAAGGCTGTCTGCTGCGCCGCCTGGTGGGCGCGAACCTCATTGATGGCCTCGCGACAGCCCTGCGGCGGCTTCTTCCGAGGCTCTCGTTGAACTTCCCGCACGGCTTCAGCTGGAGCCCCGTCAGCGGCGGGAGGCGCTGACAATTCAGAGTTTGAGGAAGTACCCCCATTGGGATGCAACGACCAACCCGCGAACTCCCCCAGCCGAAGGCGACTTCGGTGCTGCCCGTTGCCGGCGCCGAACCCTCCGGGTAGCCACAGCAGCGAGCCGCGCGATCAAAAGCCGCCCGTGCTTCCCGATACCAACCGATTCGGGAGACCGTGCTGCTGTGCGGCGCGCGGTCGAAGGGATGCCGTCCTCGCTCCGAGTCAGGTCACTGGATACCGGTGGCTCTGGTCACCATGCGTGGATGACCGGCGCGTCGGGTTCGTGCTGCCCCCAGGCCTCGTTGAGGCGCGCGAGCCGGTCCGCGGCGGCGATGCCGCGCAGGGACGCCACCTTGCCGTCGCTGACTTCGAACGCCACGGCGCCCACGACCCGGTCCTCGATCACGGCGAGGACGGCCGGGGAGCCGTTGACCAGCGCGATGTGGAAGGCGGGGGAGCCGCCGGCCAGCCGCCGCTTCGCCGGCGTGGGCTTGAGGCCGGCCCGCACGTGGGAGGCGATGCGCTCGCGCGTCTTGTACCGCAGCAGCCGCCTGGCCAGTCCGGCGCCGTCCGAGACCGCGGTCGCGTCGGCGGTGAGCATCGCCACCAGCCGTTCGGTGCGCCCCGACGTGGCGGCGGCGAGGAACTCCTCGACGATGCGGCGCGCGGACGCGGGGTCCACCTCGTCGCCGCCGCGACGCTCGGCGGTGACCCGGCGTCGGGCCCGGTGGACATGCTGCTGGCTCGCGGACTCGGTGATGTCGAGGATCCCGGCGATCTCGGCGTGGGGGTACGAGAAGGCCTCGCGCAGGACGTAAGCGGCCCGCTCGACCGGCGAGAGGCGCTCCATGAGGGTCAGTACGGCCAAGGACACCGATTCGCGCTGCTCGAAGGTATCGGCAGGGCCGAGCATCGGGTCGCCCTCGAGGAGTGGCTCGGGCAGCCAGTCCCCGACGGCGCGCTCATGGCGCGCCTGCGCGGAGCGGAGCCGGTCGAGGCAGAGATTGGTGACGACCTTGGTCAGCCACGCCTCCGGCACCTCGATACGTTCCCGGTCCGCGGCCTGCCAGCGCAGGAACGCGTCCTGCACCGCGTCCTCGGCGTCGGCCGCCGAGCCGAGCAGACGGTACGCGAGCGAGGCCAGCCGGCCCCGGCTGGCCTCGAACCGATCGATGGCGACGCTGTCCATGCGGAACAGGCTATGCGGCGACCCGTACACCGGACCGGTCCGGTGCGGTGGCCAGCCGGCGCTTGCGTTTCGGCATGCCGAAGGTCGGGTGGGCGATGCCCCACCCGGCCCCCTTGAGCACGCCCGACTTGAGCCGCGCGGCGGTCCGGCCGCCCAGGTACCAGGACTTCGACCGGACGTCCCCGTCCACCATCTGGAAGATCGCGTCCCGCCGCCCGAGGCTGATGTGGTTGCCGTGGTACTTCAGCCCGGTGGTCGGGACCTCGCGGCCCGTCAGGCGGGCGATGATCGCGGCGGTCGCCTGCATGTTGGTGAAGCCGGCCGAGGCGCAGGACATCGGCAGCGGCCGGCCGTTCTCGCCGATCGCGTAGGCGCAGTCACCGGCGGCGTAGACGTCCGGGTGCGAGACCGAGCGCATGGTGCGGTCGACGACGATCTGGCCGGTCTCGGCGACCTCCAGGCCGCCGGCGGCAGCGATGGGGTGCACGGCGAACCCGGCCGACCACACGGTCACGTCGGACGGGATGGACGTACCGTCGGCGGCGATCGCACGTGTCGGCTCGACGGCTTCGATGCCGGTGTGCTCGTGGACGGTGATGCCGAGCCGGTCGAAGGCCTGGCGCAGGTGGCGGCGGGCCTTCGGGGAGAGCCAGGCGCCCAGCTCGCCGCGGGCGGCGAGCGCGACCGACAGGTCGGGCCGGGCCTCGGCGAACTCGGTGGCGGTCTCGATGCCGGTCAGCCCCTCACCGACGACCAGCACGGTGCCGCCCCCGTCCAGGCCGGCCAGGCGCTCGCGCAGCCGCAGCGCCGAGGACCGGCCGGCCACATCGAAGGCGTACTCGGCCACGCCGGGGACGCCATGGTGGGCGACAGAGCTGCCGAGCGCATAGAGAAGCGTGTCGTACGCGAGCTCGCCGTCGCCGTCCTCGCCGGTCACGGCGACGGTCCTGCGCTCGGGGCCGACGCCGGTGACGCGCGCCAGGCGCAGCCGCACCCCCGTACCGGCGAACACGTCGGCGAGCTTGCGGAACGCGACGTCCTGGCCGATCGCCAGCTGGTGGAGCCGCATCCGCTCGACGAAGTCGGGCTCGGCGTTGACGACGGTGATCTCGGTGTCGGCGGGGGAAAGGCGGCGGGCCAGGTTTCCGGCGGCGAAGGCCCCGGCGTATCCGGCGCCGAGTACGACGATGCGGTGCTTCATTGCGTTGCTCCTGTCTCGTTCGCGTGCCCCTTGAACGAGACGGCGCCCCGATTGCTGACAGCCGCCGGGTGTGACGCGGGTCACCGAACCAAGACGAGCGGCTGGGCCTACGACAGGCGCGGCCTGTCTTGGGCAGTCGAAACGGGGCGCTGGCCGACTGGGGATCTCTGCGCCCGCGGCGACCTCGCAGAGCGCCTCGGCGGCCTGCGCCGGGTCGGTGGCCGACGGTGGTGGGCCTGCGATCACGGCAGGCCCACCGTTCGCCGCGTCAGCGGCCCGGCAGGCGGTCACTGCCAGAACTGGCCGTGTGTCGGACAGGTCTGGCCGGTCCCGCCGCAGGTGCTGCATGTTCTGCCTGCCCGGCCATTGCAGTGAGGACAGTTGACGACCGGCGTGTGGTCCTTGCGACATCTGGCGCCGCTGCCCGTGCGGCCGGAGCTGAACAGGCCGCCCCCGGTCGTGCGGGCCCAGTCTTTGCCATGTGTCGAGCAGCGGTATCCCGAGGTGCAGCGGCTGCAACCGCGTGTGCAGCACTTCTCCAGTGTCTGGCCGCACCTGCACTTGACCTGGCTCATGTTCGTTCCTCCTCCGCCTCGGCGAATCAGGCGATGGTCCAGCCGCGGGTGCGGATACTGCATTGCTGGAACGTGAGGGAGAGGCCGCCGGTGAGCCCCATGGCGTTGCCCATCCAGCGGTTGATCGCTCCCATGCGCCGGTCGAAGTACGCCTCACCGACGCAGCCGCTGCCGTTGGACGTGACGTCGACCATGAAGCGGAAGTACGTCTCGATCCTGTTGCCCGCGGTCACCGTCAGGCCGCTGTCGTCGAAGCGGGTCAGGTAGATCGAGGCGGCCAGGCCGGGCTCTGAGACAGTCGGCGTGGCGTTGCTGAGCTGCTCGGACACGCCGTTGTAGAGGATCGTCATCGTGTCGGCGACCGAGTGCGGGGACTCGAAGGCGCCGACCCGCTTGGTGAACCTGCCCATGGTCTGCTCCTGATCTGTGGGTGTGTGGTGCGCCGGCACCGCGGCCACTCGCCAAGTGGCTGCGGGGACCGGCCGGTTCACCTACCTTCGCTTCGGCGGGACGTCACTGTATGTCCCCGGGAAAGGGGACATACTCGCCCGCCGCCCGGTGGTAGACCCTTCCTCAGGCTTTCAGGGGCGTCATCGTGAGGGAGAAGGATGAACGGTACGCAGGGTGCGAGCAGTGAGGACACAGCGGCCGGGGCGCTCCTGGCCGCCGTCGACGACCACCCGGTGATCCTGCACGGCATTCGTGCCTGCCTCACCGAGTTGGCGCCCGAGGTCACATGGGTGGGCAGCGCCGAGACCGTCACGGACCTGCCCTCGAGGGTGACGGTGGTTCCCACCGTCGTACTGCTGGACATCGAGTTGAGCGACGGAAGCGACGTCGGCGAGAACGTCGGGCGTCTGCGGGAATGGGGCCCGCACGTCATGCTGTTCAGCCGTGAGCACCGCCCCGTGGTGGTCCGCAGAGGTATCGAGGCCGGGGCCTTGGGACTGGTGCTGAAGGAGGACCCGGACGCTCAGCTCGTCGAGGCCATCGGGGCCGCGCACAGCGGGAAGGCGTACGTCTCCAGCCGGCTGGCCCACCAGATCGTCAACGACCAGCGGGGGAAGGTCCGTCTCAGTGCGAGGCAGCTCGAGGTGCTGGAGCTGCTGGCCCGCGGATTGAGGCCGGCGGACATCGCCAAGCGCCTGTACATGTCGGAGGACACCGTGAAGACCCACCGCAGGCGTGCCATCGACGCGTTCGCCAAAGGCGGCGGCAAGAAGCTCGACTACAACTCCCAGCTGGTGTGGCGCTCGGTGCTGGACGGGCACATCGACATCGGCCCGGACGTGGCGGAGTGACGGGACGCGGCACCTACCGCTCCGGCGTGGAGAGCGCGCTCCGGCGGTCGTTCGCCGGCATGGCCCTGCTGTTCGTCGTCGCCTGGTGGATCGTGGTGGCGTCGCTGGTCGTCTCCGGGTCGGTCGGGCTCCATCCGCTGACATCGGCGGCAGCGGTGCTCTTCGCGGGGTGCACCGCGGCCTGGGCCTACCGGGGTGCCTTCGTACGGATCGGGCGGTACGACGCCCTGACGGCGGTGGCCGTGGCACTGGCCGTGCACGCCGCGTACGCGCTCGAGCAGCCCGACGAGATCGTAACGGGACTGCGTTGCATGGTGACGGTCACGGCGGTTCTCCTCGCCGTGGCATACCTTCCCGGCGTATGGGGCCGGCCCCTGGCCGTGGTTTGTCTGGCGGCACAGGTGGCGGCCGGGTGGCACGAGGGCATGTGGACGGCTCTGGAGGGGATCTGGCCGCCGTTCGCCGGGGGTGTGGCCGCGGCCGTGCTGGCCCCGGTCATGCGTGGCGCCGGGGAGCGAGCCGACGCCGCCGTACGCGAGGACCTGGACGCGAGCGAGGCCGCCGCGCGGGAACAGGCCGCGCGACGGAGCCAACGGGACTTCCAGCGTCTGCTTCATGACGACGTCGGTGCCGCGCTTCGAGCCGCGGGCACACGCGGCGTCCCCGTCGACGAGCAGCGCGCGGAGGCCCGTCGTGCGGTGGCCGGGCTCACCGCCGGGGCGGCCCCGGAGGAGGACGGCGCCGAGACCGACCTCGTGTCGTTGCTGTCGGGGCTCGTGGCGACCTCCGTCGGTGGCCTCCCCCGCCCGCGGGTCTCGACCGACTTCCCGTCGGGTGGATTGCCGCTGCCGCACGAGGTGGCTGCCGCGTGTACCGGGGCGGCCGTCGAGGCGCTGCGCAATGTGCGGTACGCCGGCGCCTCGCACGTCCACGTCCGGCTGAGCGGAGACCGGCGCGCCCTGGAACTGGCCGTCTGCGACAACGGCAAGGGGTTCTCCGTCTCCCAGGTCCGCAAGACGGCCGTGGGACTGCAGGACTCGGTGCGTCAGCGCATGACGGACGTCGGCGGGGAGGCCGACGTCCACAGCGAACCCGGACGCGGTACCACGGTGCGTCTGCGGTGGAGCTCGCCGGTGGCCGCCCCGGGCGGTGGTGTGCCGGCGGGCCGACGCGGGCGGCTGGAGACGCTGCGGGCAGCGGTGGGGGACGTCCGTGCACCGCTGGCCGCGGTGTGTCTGCCGTATCTGGCGGTCATGGTCGTCGTCGCGGTGGTCCGGACCGTGCACATGCCCCAGATGGTGGCGCATCTGGTGTGGTACGCGGCCCTGACCGCGGCTACGTGCATCCTGCTCGGCCGGGCACACCGCCGGATCAGCGCGAAGGTGGCCGCCGTGCTGCTGGTCGTGGCGACCGCCGGCGCGGTGAGCAGCCTGCTGGTGATCCCGCCGGAGGGCATAACGGACTATCGGTCGTGGCCGATCGGCGCGGTGACGCCGCTTCTGACCCTGCTCGTCGTCGTGCGTCCGCTGCGGCAGACGGCACTGGCACTGGCGTGCGAGGAGGCGGGCATAGTCATCCTGGTGGCCGCCGATCCGCCGGCCGCGGCGACACCGACGGGTGCGGTCGCCATGGCGCTGCCGGCGATGCTCGCTCCGGCGATGGGCGTCGTGATGGGGCTGGTCATCAGACGCACACTGGTCACTTTGGGCGGCGCGGTCCTGGACGCCCACCGGCACCGCATGGTGGTCGTGGCGACCGAGTCGGCGGCCCGGGCGCGAGCGGTGCAGCATCGCAGACGGCTCGCCGAGATCGACGAGCAGGTGCTGCCGTTCCTCCGCTCGGTGGCCACCGGCGAAACGCACGATCCGGGTGCACTGCGGGGACGGGCGGACCGGCTGGCCCAGTCCATCCGCGACGAACTCCACCTGCCAGGGGTGTTCGACCGGCCCCTGCGTGAACTGGTCGGCGGTGCCCGGGAGTCGGGCTGTGTGGTGACCGTCCACGCCCATGCGGACCTCGACGTGCCGCCCGTGGACGCAGCGGCCCGGACGGCACTGGTGCGCAGCGTTCTCAGCGCGGCCCTTCGCGGGCAGGAGACCCCTGCTGAGATGGTGCTCAGCATCCAGGACGGGGCACGACAACCAGGCCTCAGCCTGGTCGTCATGCCCGGAGACACGCGCCGGGCGGACGCGCTGCGCGCCGCTCTGGAACCCGGGACCTACACGCTGGAGGACACCGCCGACCTGACGTGGGCCGAGGTGAGCTTCCGCCGCTCGTGACAGTGGCCTCGTCTCGTCCGGCGTCCCCCCGTCCCGCATCGGCGGCGACCTCACCACAGCAGCCGCCGGCCTCGCCACCGGCACCCGCTCCGGCGGCCTCCGACCGCAGCGACACGGGCCCAGCAGCGGCGCCCGACGGCGGCGGCCACCGAGGCACGGACCAGGGAGCGTCCCAGCCGAGCCCCCCGACGACCACACAACCGGACCAGCACTGCCTGCTGGTGGTCTGCCTCGGCCGACCCACCTGCCCAGCCGGCCCGGCTCCGCAGGCCGGGATTCATCCGCGCTGAGAGGAGGTCTCCGCGTGGGTCGGTGCCTGTTCCACGGTGGTTCGGACCCGGGCCTCGCTCACGGCCCGGTGAAGGAGCCGGGCGAGGCGCTGGTCGGCGTCGGGGGCGGTGAGCAGGACGCGGAGGGCGTGTTCGAGGTGGTGGTGGCCGGGGCCGCGCCACCACAGCATGTCGGCGATGCGGGCCGGTGTCGTCGCGGTACGGGCTCGGGCGAGCCGGTGGGCCCGGGCGTGGCAGGCCGCGCTGCGCCATTTCAGGCGCCGAGACTCGGGCCGCACGCGGAGGGCGGCGTCCACGACCGTGCCCACCAATAGCGGACCGTAGGCACGGTCGGCGGGGTTGGCGTCGGCAAGATCGGCGGCCAGCGGCCACAGGGTGTGGCGGGTGGCGTCGTCGACGGCGTCGTTGACCGCACGGGCGAGCGCCGCGAGTACCGGATGCGTGCCGGGCGGTCGGTCGGTGAAGCGGCCGGTGGCCAGCAGGGAGGCCTCCTCCATCAGGCAGGCGCCGTCGTCGGGGTGCAGATGACTGAAGCGGCCTGGCACGGGGAGGCCGTCGGGGAGGCCGGCGCCTGGTGGCTTGCCCGACTTGGGAGTGGGTGGGGTGGGCATCGTGGGCCTCCGCTGCGGTCACAGGCCAGTGATGGCGTGCAGGATCAGATAGAGGGCGGCGGCGGGCAGCCCGGCTCCGGGGAAGGTGAGGATCCACGCGGTGCCGATGGAACGGGCCACCTGCCAGCGCACGGCCGAGATGCGCCGGGTCGCGCCGGCGCCCAGAATGGCCGCGGTGATCGTCTGGGTGGTGGAGATCGGGGCCTTGAAGACGAACGCGGTGGTGTAGAGGACGGCCGTGGCGGCGGTCTCGGCGGCGAAGCCGCGTGGCGGGTCGAGGTGGACGATGCGCCGGCCCAGGGTGGTGATGATGCGGCGTCCGCCGCTGTAGGTGCCGGCGGCCATCGCCACGGCCACTGCCGCGATCACCCAAAGGGGTACGGAGAAGTCGTCCTGCCATCCCGCCGTGACCAACGCGAGGACGATGACGCCCATGGTCTTCTGCGCGTCCTGCAGCCCGTGTCCGAGGCCCATGGCGGCGGCTGACATGGTCTGCGCCATACGGAAGCGGCGGGTGACGGGGCGCGGGGCGGAGCGGCGGAACGCCCACAGGATGATCGTGTGCAGTGTGTAGCCGAGGGCCACGCCGACCAGCGGGGACAGCAGCATGGGCAGCAGGACCTTGTCCACAATGCCGGTCCAGTGCACGGTGGCGGAGGCGGCGAGGGCGGCACCGACCAGTCCGCCGATCAGGGCGTGGGAGGACGAGGTCGGCAGCCCCCGCCACCAGGTGAAGACGTTCCAGCCGATCGCGCCGATGAGCGCGCACAACACCAGCAGCAGGCCGGACAGTTCCTGAGGTGCAGCGATGATGCCGCTGCCGACGGTCTTGGCCACCTCGGTGCCCAGGAAGGCACCGAGGAAGTTCATCACGGCGGCCATGGCCAGGGCGATGCGGGGCGTGAGGGCCCGGGTGGAGATGGAGGTGGCAATCGCGTTCGCGGCGTCGTGGAAGCCGTTGGTGAAGTCGAACGTCAGCCCCACGATGATGATCAGCACCACCAGAGTGAGCTCCATGGCCGGATCACCTTTCGCCACGCACACGGTCACGGCACCCGGACGGCCGCAGGCACCCTCGCCCTGTCTCCATCCTGCCGCGAAACCCCCGCGGTTGCCGGGCACGGACACGCGACACGCACACGGCGGATGAACGTCGCTCTGCACGGACCGGAACAGGCCGCAGGGTGCCCATACACGGTGCGGGCCGGGCGCGAGCCGGGCGCCATGCCGGGCACTGGGGTGCTGGTGACGTATGCCGAGATGATCCGCCGCGCCCGGACCGAAACGACGCAGGTCAGTGATCGGTGGCATCCGTGGCACGGCCTGGCGAGGGCGGTGGAGAAGGTGGTGGCGGCGCACAGCACCTGCTGGGCGAAGGCCGGACCGAAACGACAGGGGCTCACCCGCGAACACACCGCCCTGGAACGCCGGCACGCGTTCCATGCCCTGATCGACAACGGTGTGGGACTGCTGGACTGCGCTCGACGGCTCAATCTCGCCCTGAACACATCCGAGCGGTACGTACCCGAGCCCGACCGGCTCCATCGCCCGCCCCAATACCGCGCCTGCCTGGTCGACCCCTACCGCGATCACCTGCGCCGCACCGAAGAGCCCGGTGTGCCGGCCGTTTCTCAACGGCCTCGACCCGGACCACGACGCCGGCGTCGCCGGCCTCGCCCTCCCCTACGGCAACGGCCCCGCCGAGGGCGTCAACACCAAGACCATGCTGATCGCGCGACAGATGTAAGGCCGGGCGGGATTCGCCCTCCTGCGTCACCGGATCCTCCCCGGGTAGCAGCACGCTGCGTCACCACCGAAAAGGTGAGACAGGACCGAACCACTTACAGCCCCATCTCGGTGACCGCGTCCCGCTGATGCGGAATGGTGACCGAGCCCTGTTGGAGCGCGACCGTCCGTGCGGGCGCCGGAATGCGGATGCCCTCCGCCGAGTACCGCTTGTGCAGACGCTTGATGAACTCGTGCTTGATGCGGTACTGGTCGCTGAACTCACCGACCCCCAGGATGACGGTCATGCCGATGCGGGAGTCGCCGAAGGTGTGGAAGCGCACGGCGGGCTCGTGGTCGGGGACGGCACCGGTGATCTCGGTCATCACCTCCGTGACGACCTCGTTGGTCACCTGCTCGACGTGGTCCAGGTCGCTGTCGTAGCCGACGCCCACTTGGACGAGCAGGGTCATCTGCTGCTCGGGGCGGTTGTAGTTGGTCATGTTCGAGCCGGCGAGCCGGCTGTTTGGGATGATGACCAGGTTGTTGGAGAGCTCACGGATGGTCGTCTGGCGCCAGTTGATGTCGACGACGTATCCCTCTTCGCCACTGCTCAGCTTGATGTAGTCGCCTTGCTGGACCGTCTTCGAAGCGAGGATGTGGATGCCCGCGAAGAGGTTGGCGAGCGTGTCCTGGAGGGCCAGGGCGACCGCGAGACCGCCCACGCCCAGGGCCGTGAGGAGCGGGGCTATCGAGATACCAAGGGTCTGCAGCACCACCAGGCAGCCGATCGCGAGGACAACGACGCGCGTGATGTTGACGAAGATGGTGGCCGAGCCTGCGACCCCGGGGCGTGACTGCGTGATCGTACGCAACAGGCCGGTGATCACCCGGGCCGCCGTGATGGTCGTGACGAGGATGAGCAGCACGGTCAGGGACTGGTTGACGTGCCGCTGGACCGTCCTGGTCAGCGGCAGCACCGCAGCCGCAGCCGCAGCGCCACCAGCGATCGCAGCCCAGGGCACCAGCGCGCGCATCGCGTGCACGATGACGTCATCGCCGCTCCAGCGCGTCCTCATCGCGTGCTTGCCCAACCAGAGCAGCAGCATGCGGAGAAGGAGCGCAACCAACAGGCCTGCCGCCAGGACGACCCCGGCCACGATCAAGTCGCCGAGGGCGAGGTCCCGGTTCATCGGTCGCCTCCCGAAGGACGCGGGAATCGGCCCACCGGCCGGATCTGATCATTCGTCACTTGCCACCTGCTCGAGTCCAGGATGCACGATCACGCCCGGACGTGTTTACGACATCGGGTGCGACCGCTCATCCTGCCCTACATGCCTGGCCGCTTGTCACCGGGGCGGCGCAGACCAGCCACTACTGGTGCGGTATCAGGCAGCGTTGGCCCTGTTCCGGAGGAGAGGAGCACCTCGCAATCACCGGGGCTGACGGTCTCGACCTCGGCGACCACGCTGATTGTGGCGGTCACCGTGAACGCGGCCCTGGCGGCGCCGGGCCGAGGGGCGGGCCCGCTGCGCCGGTGGGTCTGTGCTGTCGTCCCGCCATGGGTCGTCCGGCCGTCTGCCGGACCGTCGACCGGATGTCTTCGGCGGTGTGCGGGACCGTGGGCGGGTCCCCTTTGGTGGCCTGACCGGGCGGCGGTCAAGCGGGGGCGTCGGGGTCCGCCCCGGGGGGATCCGGTGCGGCGGGACCGTCACGCTCGGTACGGGGCGTGCCCAGGCGATCGGTGAACATGCAGCCGATCACCGCGCCCAAATGGATGACCACCCCTACCGCCACCAGCCAGGAGATAATGATCAAGACGACGCCGACCGGGCCATACCGCTGTTCGTTTGCCACGATCGATGCCGAGAAGTAATGCGTGGAGAACAGGCCCAAGCCTGACCAGCACACACCTGTGGCCAGCGCCGCAGGCAGGAGGGCGCGCCACCGTACTGCGCCGGAGAGGAGGATCCAGACCGTGCCCCACCAGAAGGCGACCGCCCAGACCCATCCCGCCAGGCTCCTGAGAGGCAGCCCTCCCATCACGCGGCCCAGTCCGGTTTGGACGGCGCTGAAGACGAGCAGGCCCACGAGCCAGACCACTTGGACCACGACGTCCCGCCATCCCCGACCAGGGGCGTCGAAGAGCAGCCGGTACCAACTCTGCAGAGTTCCCGCCACGGCCATAGCCCCCAGTGCCATGAGGAAGCCGCTCACCACCGTCACGGTGTCCGAGCCGGGCCCGGGAACGATGAGCGAGGCCACCGCCATTGCCGCCTCCTGGTTCAGCCCCAGCCACTGGATCAGGACCGCCGCGGTGTCGCGGCCTGTCGCCTCCGTGAGGACGATGAGCATCGGGAAGAAGCACAGCAGCGCGAGTGCGGCCAGCTGAAGCGCGTGATCGAAGAAGTCGGCCTCGGTGAGCCGGCTCCACAGGTCACCCCACAACCTGCCCGGCTGGCTCTCCCTGAGGCGCCGAGTCGCCTGAGATGCCCATTGCCCGGCCTGTAGCGGACCTTTGCGCCTGCGCCGAGCCTCGCCTCCCATGAAGGCATTGAAACCCGCGGCTCCCTGCCTGTCGCGCTGCCGTGCCGTTCCGGGCCTGGGATGTCGTCCTGCCGGGCTGGGACCGCGTCGTGCACCACCGCCGTCCCGGCCCTTCGGATACCCCCGTGCCCCGCCGTCCCGCAGCCGTGCCGCGTCACGGTGCCGCCGGCTCGGCCGCTCGGCCCATGCCCGTTCCGCCGTGGTGCCCGACGCTGTGCCGGCAGTCCCCCTCCTGGCCACGACCGTTCGGCCGCATGCGACCCTCGCCGGCGCGCACCAGGAACCATCAGGTCGTCGGCGCCGGGGTGGGACCGCTCAGCGGGCTTGATGCCCAGCTGCGCCACAACGGCGGCCGCGTACGCGACCGGTTACCCGTGCTTCGATGCGGCGAACCGGACGAACGTCAAAATTTCGTGGCGGCGATCGCTGCACCTCACCCGAACTGGGTGAGGCGTCCAGCCGCCCGCCGACGGCAGTCTCGGAGCGCGCCCGTTTGCGCCGGCCTGGACCCTCGCCGGACGGCCGCCGCCGTCCCGACACCCGTAGACCCTCGCGGTCCCGATTCCATGGCCGATCCGACTCCCCGCTCGGGAGTCGGATCGTCAGTTCGGTCCGAAACCGGGGTCGCGCCGCCACCGGCCCGGCGTCAGGGGGGCCAGCGCCAGCCGTGTGACGCGCGGCCAGTCGGCGGCCACCTTGCTGAGTGGCGTACGCGGGCGTCCGCGCGGAAGGCGGACACGCAGTGTCCCGGGAGCTGTCCGGCAGATCACGGGTGTCGGCAGCAGCACATGCTCCCCGTCGATACCGGCCGGAACACTGCCCGTGTCCGCTTCCACGACCACCTTTTCAGCGGTCAGCCGCTGGATGCCGGAGGAACGGGTGCCGCGTACCATCTGTGCCGCCTGGGCCGTGTTGGCGACCTGCACGCACAGGACGCCGAGCAGCCCCGAGTCCAGCCGCGCCCGACGCCCGGGGTGGGCCGAGTCCACGGCTCGCCGATACGGGTTGTTGCTGATGAGCAGTGCCTGCAGCGCCTCGGCGCGGACGTCTCCGGCCTGCATCCGCAGTCTGGGCGCGTCAGGACCGGTGAGGAGGCCGGGGAGCGTCTGCAGGGTCGTGTGCACCTTCTCGCCACGGTAGGCGGGGTTGCCGACAACGGCCGCGTACGTTCCGAAGGATGCATTGTTGACGAACACCCGGTCGGCGGCGAATCCGAGGTCGACGCGGAGCTCGACGCCGTCGGTGAGGGCCTTGAGGGCCGCCGCCGGATCGTCACGATCGAGGCCGAGGTCAAGGGCGAAGTGGTTGCGGGTGCCTGCGGGAATCACCAGGAAAGGCAGGTCATATCGCGCCGCGACCTCGGCCACCAGCGCTTGCGTGCCGTCGCCCCCCGCCACGGCCAGCAGGTCGGCGCCCTCGGCCACGGCCCGGCGGGCCAGTTCGGCCGCGTCGTTACCTTCTCGGCCGAGCAGGACGACGCGGGCGCCTGCCTCGTGCGCCTGTTCCTCCAGGTGGAAGCGTTCCACCTTCCCGCCTCCGGACCGCGGGTTCATAAGGATCCAGGGGTGACGGGGGGCCTCGGCAGGTGCAAGGTCCTGCGGAGAGGGGGCCGGTGCCGGCGCTGTGGCGGTCTGCGCCGCCTGTACGGCCAGCACCCACAAGACGAGGGAGCAGAGGGCCGGCCCCAGCATGCCGAAGGCTGCGTACAGGACCAGGACGGTGAACGGCGCGGCCACGCTCAGAAAGACACCTGTCCACCGCACGAGGCCGGTGTGAGCCAGAGCCCACCACACTCCGACGGCTGCGAGGGCCAGCCCGGCGAGGCCGGCCACCACCCATAGCACGCTGCGCAAGCCGGCGGCCACGAGTGCCACGACCACGCTTGCCATCAGGGTGATCAGTGCCACGCGTGCCCATCCGGCACGGCCTTCGGCCGCCGTGGTGCGGCCACCGGGTTCGTCCGCCTCAGCGCTGTGACGGCCCATAAGGCCCCCTGCCCGGTGCCGGGACGGGGATCCCGGTCACAGGTCGTCCGGCCGCACCACGCACAGGGCCCAGATGATGAACGCGGAGGCAGCGATCATCACGATGGACCACACCGGGTAGTACGGCAGGGAAAGGAAGTTGGCGATGATGACCAGTCCGCCGATGGCCACCCCGGCGAAGCGGGCCCACAGCCCCGCGGTGAAGAGTCCGATACTGACGATGATGGCGACGGCGCCGAGAACGAGGTGGATCCAGCCCCAGCTGGTGAGGTCGAACTCGAAGACGTAGTTGCTCGTCGTGACGAAGACGTCGTCCTCGGCGATCGCCATGATGCCGCGGCAGACCCCCAGAATACCCGCGATCATGAGCATGACTGCTGCGAACAGCGTCAGGCCACCGGCCCACGGGTTCCTGTCCGTCTTCGTCTGGGCAAATGTTGTGTGGGTCATCCTGCTGCCTCCATCGAATCTCGCAGAGTTTGACGGGATGTCATGCTGCTTCATACGACGTGATGCAGTGCCCTCAAGGAGCAGGTGCGGACGGGCCACCGCCCGCTCGTTCCGATGAGCCCGCGCCACTGAGGACCAGTTCCTTCGCCCTGCGGAATTCCTCGTCCGTTATGTCACCGCGGGAACGGATGTCGGACAGCCTGGCGAGCTCGTCGACGCTGGTGGGCCCAGCCTTCGCGGTCTGGCGGACGTAGCTGTCGAACGCCTCCTGCTGCGCACGCGCCTGCGCGATCTCCCGGCGGCCCATGTTCTTGCCCCGGGTGATCACGTAGATGAAGACACCGAGGAAGGGCAGGACGAGAACCGTGATCAGCCAGCCGGTCTTGGCCCAGCCGCTCAGGGCGTCGTCCCGGAAGATGTCCGTGACGATCCGGAAGAGCAGAACGAACCACACGACCCACAGGAAGAACACGAGCATGGTCCAGAAAACGCTCAGCAGCGGAAAGTCGTACGCGAGGTACACCGGCCCACTCATGGCTCACCTCCGTCGTCCCGGGCATGCGCCCGGCAGTCGATCTGTGCCGTTATCAGGCTGTCCTCGTCAGGGGCTCATGGCTTCACCCGAGGCGGGTGAAGTGACCGCTGCGGCAGTATCCGGACGACGTCGCTCACAGGCCCCTAGGACGGTATCCGGACGGCGCGGCCCACCGGCCTGTTCACTTGCCGGCCTTGACCCGGCGTATGGCGAAGGCCGTCCGATACCAGGTGGACGCCGTGATCGCCTCGCCGAGGGCCAGGCCCGAGACAGCCGGCAGGAACACGGGGACATAGCCAGGACAGGAAGGTGAAGACGGCCCCGAGTAAGCGGAAGTCGTCGGAACCGCGCTCCATGGCCGCAGGCACCAGCAGTCGAGCGGCCCAGCTCAGCACCACCACGCCCGTTGCGGCCGGCACCGCCCCCCGGCGCAGGAGCCCACCAGCCGACCCTGCCGCCCAGCAGCAAGTGCTTATCCACCACCACAGGAGTGCCGCGGACAACGCGGAGAGCACCGCTCCGGTCAGGCCACCCCGGCCGAAGCCGTGACGCAGCGGTGCCTGGACCAGAAGCGCGGCCGGCCGGACGACCAGCCACAGCAGCGAGCGCCGGACCACGTTCCGCAGTGGCGCCCTGGGCAGTGCCGGCATCGTCTCCACACCGCGCCGGAGGCAGCGCGGTGGCTTCCCCCCGCCGCGCGCACTCCGCCCGCGCGGCGGGGAGGAGTCAGTCCGTGGCGGCCGCGTCGGACTCGGTCCCGGTGCGCGACCCGTCGGCCGCGGCTCGCGAGGCGAAGGCGACGGCAGCCTCGACGAGGCCGAGCAGAACGAGCCACAGACCGAGCAGACGGGTCAGCGCCAGCGCCGACTCCATCGGCAGGGCGAGCACCACGATCCCGGCGACGATGCCGAGCAGCCCGGCGCCGAGGACGGCCCCGCGATGGGGCAGGTTGCCGGCGGCGATGGCCGTGTAGAGGGTGAGGATGCCGGACGCGAGCCAGACGATCCCGGTGATCAGCGACAGCGCGGCGATGGTCTGCAGCGGATTCCTCAGGCACAGCACCCCGCCCATGACGTACAGGATCGCGAGAAGCAGCCCGGGCAGCCGCTCGCCGTGCCCCTCCCGGGCGAAGATCCCGACGAACCGGAAGGCACCGGCCACGAGCAGGTGGAGGCCGATGAGGACGGCCAGGACATGCAGCGTCTCATCCGGCCAGACCAGGATCAGCACACCCGGCACGAGCGAGGCGAGTGCCGCAGCCAGGATCCACGTCCAGGAGCGCTCGAGCTTCACCGGCAGGTCCACCGGAGCGCCCGACGGCACACAGGGCGCGCGCTGGGACTGGCGTTCCTGTCCGGTTGGCGACGCCGGACCACCCGGCACGGTCATGGCTCCTCCTTGCGGGGTCGAGCCGCTCGCAGGTGCCGCCGACGCGGTGTGGTGCGGCGCTCCCATCCGGGGTGCGGTCGATCCCTGGTGTGGTGCGGTGATCCCGCCCGGCCGGCGGTCCCACCGGGCCAGTGTCCTGCCCGCCGCCGGGCGCAGGGTCACCCCCGGCGGGTGATCCGGTCGCACCGCCGGGGCGATGAGGTAAACGTCCGGAGACATGCGCCGCCGCAGTGCGGGACGGCGGGCCGACGCACCGCGGAACGACGATGAGACGCGACATGAACGATCCAGCGGCATCCCCTGTGGAGCCCGGCGCCACAGTACGGGCTCCCCCACCGCAGGTGGCCGCGCCGCCTGCGACGGGCGCCGGTGGTGACCGTTGCCTTGCGACGCCCCCTGGGCCCCGCACGTGACGGCACCACGGGCTCCGGCTGCCGTTGGGCAACCGAGCGATCCGATGGTCGACGCCCCCACCGAGTCATTCCGGTAGCTGGCGCATCTCCATGACTCGCAGTCCAAGCGACCGGCAGCGGGCCAGCAGGCCGTACAGGTGCGCCTCGTCGACGACGTGCCCGAACAAGACGGTCTGGCCGGACATCACTACGTGCTCCAGCTCCGGAAAAGTTGTGGTCAGCGGCTCGGACATGTGTCCTTCGACGCGGATCTCGTAGCGCATGAGCTGCTCTCCCCGCGGGCGACCCGGAACAGGCGGATTTCCCGTTCTCTCCGATGGTCAGCCATCGAGTAGCCTCCGACCTCACCCCGCAGAGGTGACTGTGGTGCCGGTGCGCGGCCTTGCGGCGTCAACGTGCGGCGTCAGTGTGTCAGGAAGATCTTGAGCGAGATGATGAGCAGGCCGAACACGAGGTTCGCCGAAGCCGTGAGGGCCACCAGGCGCCAAGTGGCGCCGACGCGTCGCGCTGCGGCCACCGACCAGCCCACCTGCCCGGTCACCGCCACCGAGAGCGCGAGCCACAGGGCACCCTGCACGTCGAGTCCCAGAAGGGGGCTGACGGCCACGGCGACAGCCGGAGGGACGGCGGCGTTGACGATCGGCCACTCGTCACGGCATGCGTCCCGCAGGGCCCGGAAGTCCAGGCTGTGCTGCGCCAGGCGCGCGCCGAACAACTGGGCATGCACATGGGCGATCCAGAAGACCAGGCCGGTGAGCAGGAGCAGCAGCACCACCTGCAAGCGCGGAAAGGAGCCCAGGGACCCGGCGCCGACGACCACGGAAGCGGCGAGCATCGATCCGTAGACCCCGCCGGTGTAATCGGCACCGGCCCGGTGTGCGGCACGGGGCGCCACTCGGGCTGTCTTCTTCTCCGTGCGGGACATCGCGGCCTCCTTGCCGGCTCAGCACGTCGAGTCCGACGCGTCGCCCCCGGCGTCGCCGTCGGGTGGCTTCGTACCGCTCGCCCGCCCGTTCGGCAGGTGTGGTGTGACGAGGAAGCCGTGGAGGGTGATGCCTCCGGTGGTGAGGGTGGCCGCCTTCAGGCCATCCAGTTGCTCCGACGCGTAGGAGTCCACGAGAGCGTCGGCTAGGGAGACGTTCATGCGGACGTGTCCAGAACCATCAGGAACTGGGCCGTACCGAGGACGATCAGAGCCCTCCAGCGTTTCACGGTGTCCACCTCTCGGGGGCGGCTGGGGGACGTCGGCGGAGTCGGCCGGGCGACGGCAGGCGTACGACCGGCCACCCTCTCGATGCCAGTCGAACAACGCGATGGACACCTCACCCACCGCGGGCGAGGCGGTCGGTCCACCGGGGCACCGGCCGGGCCGCACTACCGCAAGGTTGTGCCGGGGCGGCCCGGCCCCCACCTCACAGCAGCCGGTGTTCGCGCGCACGGCGCACCGCGTCATTGCGGCGGTTGACCGCAAGCTTCCGGTAGACGCTCTTGAGGTGCGTCTTGACGGTGTTGACCGATACGTGTAGATCGGCGGCGATGTCCTCCGTCGACATCATCTCGGCCAACCGCTGCAGCACGTCGCGTTCGCGTCCGCTGAGCTCCTCCAGAACCGGTAGCGGATGATCGTCCGCCCGGGACGGGCTGCCGTTCGGCGAGAGAGTGGGGCTGAGCCATCCTTCGGCCAGCCCTCGCAACGGCGCCGTGCTCAGCAGGGGCCAGATCCATGGCCCGACTTCGAAGAAGGGACGCCGCAACCTCTCGCGGCGGGCCTCACGCAGGGCCTGCGCGACAGCACTGCGCGACGTCGCGTGATCCCCCTCCTGGTCGGCGGCCTGCGCGCGCACCAGCATGGCCCGGACGATCAGCGCCGGGCCCGCGCGGCCCCGGAGGGTGTCGAGCAGGTCGTCCGCCGAAACGGACTCACCGATGGCGAGCCGGGCCCGCGCGACCTCCACGTCACAGGCCGGCTGACCGTCCGGCACCGTGCGCAGCAACTTGGCGGCCTTGTCCGGTCGGCCCTCGGCCAGGTGCGCGGCCGAGGCGACGAGCGCGGTGCCCCCCTGCGCCCAGGGCGAGGCCACATCGGCCGGGACCGCCTGTTCCGCCGCCTCGAGCGCGGCTCGCGTTTCGCCGCGGGCCAGCAGCAGGCGCCCGGTGGTGATCGCCCGGCCCGCCTCCGTCACCGGGTCCCGCAGCACGCCCCGCGGGCTGGCCTTTACGTCGAGGAGGAGTTGCGCCTTGTCCAGTTCGTTGCGGTCGACGGCCACGGCGGCCAGAACCAGCCGTCCGATGTCGGAACCAGATGGCTGCGCCGGGCTGAACCGCTCCGACGCGGTCACGGCCGCCAGCGCCTTGCGCTCCGCCCTGCCGAGCCAGCCGTTGAGGTAGTCGATCAACGCCAGGCTTCCCAGCGAGTCCCCCCGCGGCAGTGCCGTCGCAGCCCCTCCCGAAACGCCGGCCACCCGGGACAGGGCGGCACGCGCGTCCTCGAAACGCCCGGCCCACAACCACGCCAGACCCACATGGGTCAGCAGGAGGGCGGTCAGCTCCGGATGCTTGTCCAGGAGGTGGGCCGGAACCTCGTGCCGCAGCCTCTGGGCCGCCTCCGCGGCCACCTCCGCCCTTCCCGGCGAGCCGGTGAGCCGCGCTGCCAGGGCTTCCAGCAGAGCGCAGCTCAGCCGGGCCGTCGACTGGCCGGCCGGGTCCTCGCCCAGGCTCTCCTCCGCGTGGCGCAAGTGGGTCAGACCGCGGTCGACGTCCGACCGTGACAGCTCCCGGGCCGCCCGTACGAGATCCATGGCGGGGGTCGCGGCCTCGGGTCCCATGCTGGAGAACAGTTCGGCCAGGTCCCCGGAGCGGAGACCGGTGAAGAGCTGACCGATGGCGAGGTCGTCCACCAGGGCGCCGGCAGTGAACTCCCAGTCACCCGCGGCGGCACCGTGCCCGAGCGTCTCCTCCAGTGCCCCGGCGCCTCGCAGCCATCGCGCGGCCCGCCGGTGGAGCTCCGGTTCGAGGCCTGGGGAGCGCAATCGGAGGTGGGCGCGGAGGATCTCGCCGAACAGGGGGTGGAGGCGGTACCAGGCATGCCCGAGGTGCTCGACGAAGGCGTTCTCATGATGCAGTTCGACCAGGATCGCTTCGCCGTCGTCGCGCTCCGTCAGCGCGTTCGCCAATTCGGGGCAGAAGCGCTCCAGGACACTGACCTTCAGCAGGAGGTCCTGCTTCTCCGGGGACTGCCGCTTGAGTACCTCCGCGAGCAGGAAATCCGCCACGACGGAATGGTCGGCCTCGAACTCGCGCAGATAGGTTTGGGGGTCTGGGCTTTCCCCTGCTGCCAGGGCGCACAGTCGCAGGCCGGCCGCCCACCCCCGGGTGCGCTCCACGAGGGCGCGTGCTGCGGGCAGCGGAAGGCTCACACCGTGCAGCTCCAGCAGCGCGGCCGCCTCCTCGGGCGTGAAGGAGAGCTCGGCGTCCCGGATCTCGGTGATGTCGCCGACCGCCCGGTACCGGTGCAGAGGCAGGAGCGGTTCGGTACGGGTGACCAGGACCAGGCGCATACCCCGTCCCGCGTGGTGCAGGACGAACTCCAGCTGTTCCGCGAACTCGGGATCGGTGACGCGGTCGAATTCGTCCAGCACCACGATGACGGGTTGGTCCCGGGTGCTCAGATGGGCGGCGAGCCGCACCAGCAGCCCCGGATCCACACGGCTTGCGTCCGCGGGACAGCCGATGTCGGCGGGCAGCGGCACACCCGCGAGAACCAGTGCCTGGAGCATGTAGGCCCACAGCATCCCCGGGCCCTGCTCCGCGGCGTCGGTCGTGAACCAGGCGACGGGTTCGTCCCGTCCGGCGACCCACTGGGCGACCAGCAGGGTCTTGCCGGAACCGGCGGCTCCGTTGACCATGGTCAACGGAGTCCCGGGGGCCTGGTCGAGATGTCTGCTCAATCGTTTCCGCGCCAGGAACGTCGCCGGGAGTGTGGGGACGGCGAACCGCGTGAGCAGGAACGGCTCCCCCTGAGGGTCGGCATACGGTGAGGCCGGGCCCGCCGCCCCGCTCTCCCCGGACTCGGCCATGGTGCTCACCACCACCGTTCGCCTGGCTCTGGCAACGCTGCTCCTTCCAGCATCCCAGTGTGCGAGCACATGTGCGCGCCACCCGGGCCATGGCTGCCCGGGCGCGACGACGTCAGGCGACGGCGTCCATCTGATGGTCCAGCCAGAGAGCGGCCGTGATCAGCGCCAGGTGCGTGAACGCCTGGGGGAAGTTCCCCGGCTGCTCCCCGGCCGGCCCGACCTCCTCGGCCAACAGGCCACGGCGATTGGCATACGTGAGCATCCTGTCGAAGGCAGACAAGGCATACCTGGCCGGACCGAGCTGCCCGGCCCGCGCGAGCGCGTGGACGTACAGGAAGCTGCACGAACATGCTCGCTGCCGCGCAGCCGTCCGGAGAGGCTTCCGGGTCGCAGCGGTTGACCAGGCTGTCGGAGACGAGCTCCTCACCCATCGCCTCCAGGGTTGACTGCGTCAGCACAGCGCATGCGGAGGAGGCGTATCCCCGGGAGCCATGGACCGGCAAGTTGCCGATGGTCACCTGCTCCGTGGCTGGTCCGGATCTTGGCCCTGCTGTCGACAATCACGGTGTGTCCCGATCACAGGTGTGTCCCGATCACAGGTGACGACCTGCGCAAAGGGCCGCCGGCTACACGTGCCGAGCCTCCAGCATGCCGCCGCAGATGACGTGATCGCGATCGAGCGCCCCGAGGAGGTGCCCGGTAGCGTTGGGTCGAGGGGAGGGTGAGACGAACCGTCGGTGTAACCGAAGGACGGACTCTCATGCCCGGCCGCAACCCCGATGATGCCGAGCGGCGCGAGGTACGAGCGCACCGCGCCGTGAGCGGCACGCTCGGGAGCCGATGCCGAAGACCGATCGGCACCTGGCCGGCCGTGGGACTCACGGTGGCTGTTCTCATCGCCGCCAACCTGGTCATGCACCGCTGGACCGGCCTGTTCGGCCTGGTGACGGCCGTCGTGGTCAGCGTTCTGCTGCTCGGTGTGCTCCGCTGGGCCGGCGGTACCCGAGCGGACGCGGGCCTGGCGCCCGGCACACTGGCTCGCGGTGCCCGCTGGGCGCTGGCCCTGATCGGCCTGGTCGGCCTCGTCTACCTTGCCGGGGCTCTGTTGCCGACCACCAGCATGCTGTTCGAGGACCGACGGTACGACGCGATGAGTGGGACCGAGCTGATGCTGCGTGTTCTCGTGGTGGTCCCCGTCGGCACGGTCCTGGTGGAGGAGATCGCCTTCCGCGGCGTGCTCTACGGTCTGGTGTGCCGCGCCCGCGGGGCGGTATGGGCGACCGCCGTGTCGAGCCTGCTCTTCGGCCTGTGGCACGTGCTGCCGTCACTGCAGCTGGCGACCGCGAAACCCGCTCTGACCACGGTCTTCGGCGACTCCGCGATCGGTGCCGCCCTGGCGGTTCTGGCAGCCGTGCTGTTCACGGCGGCAGCGGGCGTACTGTTCTGCGAATTGCGGCGCCGCAGCGGCAGTCTGGTGGCTCCCATGGGCCTGCACTGGGCGGTCAACGCACTCGGCTACCTCGTCGGGTTCCTGCTGCACTGACCGCCCGGAAGCTAAGACCCCGTGGCTGTGGGTTCAGGTTCCGGCCAGATGATGTCCTTCAGCCGGTCCAGGTCCTGCGCCGTGAATCCGGCGGGTCGCATGACTGTGTTCCAGCCGTCGACGTACGCGGCCTTGTACGTGTGGCCGTGGCCGTCCGGTACGTTCGTGGAGAACGGCAGGTCGGCGGTGACCTGCCAGAAGGTCACGAAGGGCATCCAGACCATCTCTTCGAGCACGTCTCCGCCGGGCGCCTCGCCGATCCAGTCGGGTTCGGAGAGGGCGAGCCGGGGGCTCCACCAGACGATCGGATCGGAAGGGTGCATGAGGTAGAGCACCCTTGCACCGTCCCAGGGCCGGCCCGTCGGGGGCATTCCGGTGGCTGGGTCGTCGGTGAACCGGACGGTCCGCCCGTCCTTGTAGACGGGCTTGATCTCGGGACTCCCCGCCTCGCGCTGATCGCTGAACTCGCGGAACAGGGTGTTGAAGTTGGGCGGGCCTGCGAACAGGGTGCCGGCGGTGCGGTTGCGCAGGTCGTACTCCCCGCTGAAGGCCGTCTCACCGCCGAACGACCCCAGGCTCTCACCTGCTACGAACAGCCGCGGACGCTGGTCCTGAGGCAGCTTGGACCAGGTGTCGTAGACCGCGTCGAAGAGTTCGCGGCCGGCCTCGCGCGCCTTGGACTGATCGACGAGATACGACAGCCACGACGGCAGGTACGAGTACTGCATCGCCACGGTGGCCGAGTCGCCGTTGCCCAGGTACTCGAACGAGTCCACTGCGGCGGGGTCGACCCAGCCGCTACCCGTCGTGGTCATCACGAGCAGGTTCTCGCGTTCGAAGCCGCCTGCCCGTTCGAGGTCCGCGACGGCGCGGGCCGCCCGGGTCTCCGTGTCGTCGGAGGTCGTCAGCCCGGCGTAGGCCCGGATGGGCTCCTGCGCCGCGCGGTGGGTGAACGCGCCGATGTCGCGGGCCGACGGTCCGCTGCCGGCGAAGGCACGGCCTTGCCTGCCCAGCGAGTCCCACGGCACGAGAGAACTGGGCCCGCCCGAGCGCAGGGCAGACGTGGGCTGGTGCACGCCTTCCGGTGTCTGCGTGTCACGCAGCGAGAACGCCTCGTTGGCCGCGTTCACGAAGCCGCTCAGCAGCAGTCCGGTGAACGCGGACCACGCCAGAGCCGCCACCAGGAGCCACCCGACCACTCGCGCTGCTCGCCTGCCGATCCAGCGCCCGAGCAGGCGGGCGGCCCAGCGGTACAGCCTCCGGATCCCCCGCCCGCACAGCAGCAGGAAGTAGAAGACGAGAGCGGCGACGAACGGGCTGGCGACGGTGGTGAGGACGTTGTAGTCAGTGACCCCCATGAGTCCGCGGATTTCGTGCTGCCAGTACTGTCCGAGCCCGAACGAGAGGCCGAACAGTACGATCGCGCTGACGAGCAGAACGAGCCACGACCTGCGCGAGGCGCTCCGCGCGTCCCTGTCGGCGAAAGCGCGCCAGATGTAGGCCGCGACCACACCGAGCCCGTACCCGATGGCCGCGCTGATGCCGCAGATCAGTCCTTGGAGAATGCCTCCGCGGGGAAGCAGCGACGGAGTGAAGGACAGGCACGCCAGGACGAGCGCGCCCCAGCAGCCGGGCAGCGTGAAGTGGAGCAGCCGGCGGCGCTTCGAGTCGGGGGACGGCTCGGTGCGGGGCGGGGGAGATGGCTCGCCGTGCTCGTCCCCCGCCTCCCGCGACGCGTCGCCCTCGACCCCCGCCGCGTTCGTGCCGCCAGGCCGGTCAACCCGGTCGTCCCCCGTGGGCGAGGTCGGCCCTTCCGACGGAGAATCTGGCGGGTCGTGGCTCATGGCTCACCTCCGGGACAATCGTCCCAAGGCCCGGCTGGTACTGCCATCCGGGCCATTGCCCCGAGCCACCCATGAGTTGATCGCGTTGCAACCCATGGGGCCGTTCGGACGTTCACGGTGGACGTGCCACGCAGGGTGACCGCTCGTACCTGAAGTGGATGCCTGCGGTCGTCCATGTCCACGGGAAGTTCGGCCTACCAGGTACGCAGTGGTCGAGATCCCTGACGGGCAGCCGGTGGACGGGCGGGAGGAGGCCCCATGAGCAGGCGCTGGACCGCGCGTCTTGCCTTGGCGGCGGGCGCAGCGGCGCTTCTGGTGCTGGTGGTCTTCGCCGGGCTCGCAAGCTCAGCTCCTTGGCGTGACGTCACGACAGGAGAGGGCCCGTCTCGGCGGGCAGGGGCAGGGGCAGGGGCCAACGGGGAGTGGCCCGGGAGGCACGCCTGACTCAAGGAACGAGTCCTTATGGATGCTTGAGAGCATGCTTGACGCGTGTGTGCACGTCGTCGTTCGCAGGGCTGACAGGGGCGGACGTTCCACGAGGTGTGCGGGCGCTCGGCCATCTCCGGTATCCACAACCAGGAGTCGATGGGCGGGAGCTTCCACAACTTCATGAAACAGATGCGCATCATGGACAAGGACGCCTACTGGCTCGACACCCGCATGACTGGAAACTGTGCGGCCACCGACGCGTTCGGCAAGCCGGTCAACCCCTGTCATCTGCACGATGACCGTGAAGTAGCGGCCATCCAGCAGCCGGTGGGGGGCGCCCCAAGGGCAGCGTCCAGCCACCGGTCAGTGGGTCAGATCACCGGCAAGGGGAGAATGACCAGTGGGAGCAGTCCGGCCTCGACCCTGGCGCGGTCGATCGTGAGGCCGCAGTAGTGGCCGACACCGGCGAACACCCGTGCCGGGATCTCGTGCGCATGTTCCTCGTAGTACAGCTCCACCTCCTCCTCGGTGGACACGCCGTCGTACAGGGACGGGAACACAGCCCCCGCCGCCCGCAGTGCGACGCCCAATTCCGGCGACCAATCCACGCTCCCACGGAACTCGGCCTCCCACGTCCGCCCGTCGTCTCCCGGGGCATGGAGGATCAGGGAGGGGGCATCGTGGCGGTTCAGCGTGAGGCAAATGATCTCCTCACCAACGCGGGGCGCCATCTCCGGCACGCTCCGGTAGCCGAAGAACCAGGTGGCGGCAAAGCCGTCCTCCAGGATGTACACCCAGTCCCCGCAGGTGCCGTACATCGCACGGCTGACGTGCGTCATGTCCACATCGGAGGGCATGGCCAACTCATCCCGGTCCTTGTACAGATCCTGGCACTGAAGCTGTTCGCGGTCCGCTCCGAGACGGACCAGGAACTCCTCCGCCTCCAGACCACGGGCTGCCGTCAGCGAAATGCTGCCACGCATCCCGGGTACGCCGCTTTTCGCATCCTCGTAGGCGTGCTCGCCGATCCATCCAATTCCGTCAGACATCCCGCCAACCTACCGATTGGCCGTCAGGGTTCTCCAAGGAGCGTCATGCTCGCCATCGCGATGGTGGCCCCCGCCAATGGCGGTTGGGGCGCGCACCAAGTGCTGAGCGGATACTCGCGAGACTCCGACATGGCAGCTGTGGCAGCCTGCGGACATGCCAGAGCTGCGCGTTCATGCCGGACCGCCACAACACTGTCCAGGGCCACTACGCCTTGCCGGACGATGCCTGGTGTGCGGAGATGAGCGAGGCCGTCCCGGCGCCGGCTGCGTCTTGCCCACGATCAGCCGAGTGATCGACGTCTGAACCTTCATCAACCGTCTGCCCATACTTGCCCAGCACCGTTCCACTGCCGTTGGCGGGTATCCGGCAGTTTCAGCGGCCGCGAGTGCGCGGCGCGCGCATTTGCGTGACCGTTCGAGGGGGACCACATGACGCAGCAAGAGATCATCGCGATACAGGGCATGGATGGGTCGGCCGCAGTGCAGGCCGAAGACGCGTTCAAGCTGATCTACGCCGAAGCGTTCGCCGAGCCTCCTTACAACGAGACCGAGGACGACGTCGCCGCCGCCTTCCGCCGCTTCCCCGTACAAGCTCGCAACCGCGCCTTTCGCGCTGTCTTGGCCCGTGCCGAGGACGGCGAGCCGATCGGCATGGCGTACGGCCACCCGCTCGGGCCCGACACGGTGTGGTGGGACGAACTGACCGAGCCCGTGCCCGACGACATGCGGCGCGAGGACGGGCACCGCACCTTCGGGCTCATGGAACTCGCCGTGCGCGGACCGTGGCGCGAACAGGGTGTTGCGCGGCGTCTGCACAAGACGCTGCTCGACGCCATCGGAGCCGAGCGGGTGCTGTTGAACGTCCACCCGGCGAGCAAGGCGGCGTCGGCCGCTTACCAAGCGTGGGGATACCGCAAGATCGGCGCGGCGCGGCCATGGGGCGAAGGCGCGGACCTTCATGACGTGATGCTGCTCGATCTGCGCTGAACGCAGTCTGTGAACTCGTAGCCTCGAGCCGGCCGTCCACATGCACAGCCACGACGAGGACGTCATCCTCTACGAGATCATGTGCTGGTTCGTCGAGCAGGTGGCCGAGCAGGTTGAATGCTGCCGCCTCATCGGGCAGGAATGATCACACAAAGGACCGGTGCGCGCACGGCGTCGGAGCCTTCCTGGACAGCCCCGTTCAGCGGACTGAGACCGCGGCGGTTCGGCAAGTCGATCACCGCGTGACGACGCGAGCGCGCAGACCCCGTCCACAAGGGACGGCCATCGAGCATGCCGCTGGAGGACCGAGTCCTGCTGGTCGCCGCGTACTGGCGGACGGACCTGACACTAGCGGCAGCTTGCCCCCTCTTCGGTATCTCGAAGTCGGCAGCGGATCGCATCATTGCCCGCTTCGGGCCCTTGCCGGCACTGCAACTTCGCTACCGGTCGGCACGACAGCCCTTTCAGTTCTTACGGATGCGGTGGGCCTTGGCAACGAGTCTCCGAGGCAGCTTCGGCCCTGCACATGCGTAGTCGATCAGCAGGTTCCGGTAGGTGGTGTTCGGGAGCTCCGGCGCCAGTGCGATCAGGGCCCTCAGGTCGTCGGACGAGCCGGAAAGGCGTGTACGGTAAGCGGCGCCCGCCGCGCGCAGGGAGACTTCGTGAGGTTCGTATTCCAGGCCCTGTTCGACGAGGCTCACGGCTGCGGCGAAGTTGCCCTGCTCGGCACGCACGTCCGCTAGGTCCAGGTAGAGGGACCAGTTGTCGGAGTCCAGGAGCAAGGCGCATTCGAAGGCCGCAGCAGCCTGATCCCGGTCGCCCATCACGCGCCAGGTGGTCGCTCGTGCGACTGCGGTCCACATGACCCGATCGACGGCATCGGCGCGGTCGCACAGAGCGAAGGACAGTTCGTACCGGCCGCAGGCCCGGGGCAGCCGGGCCATGGCGGCCAGCGACTCCGGTACGGGATTCCGTTCGGACACCACGTCGACGGCATGGAACCAGGGCGCGAACCGCTTCCGCATCTCGTCGGTGTCCAAGTCGTGGCCGTAGTCCAACGTCCGCAGACACGCCTCGGCCAGCGCCTCGGCACTCACCGCGCCGAGAAAGCGCGCATCGCCGAACCAGGGTGCAGCGCCCCATGCCACGTTGGGCCGCACACCCGTGACCGAACCAAGGGCCATCACCGCGTCGTCCATGTCCCCATCAAGGAACAAGAAGTACGCCTGCGCCAGCACAGCGCTCAAGGAGCCGTCCTCTTCCAGGCTCTCCTTCAGTTCCGAGCGTCGGTCCTGCCACAACTCGGCGAGGGCCGCATAGGGCTCCGGAGCCGCCGGTGCCGAGGCTATTGCCCCCACCAGAAGCTCCACGGCGCCCACCGGGCTTCCGCCGCAGTGCGCCATCACACCAGCGAGACTGACTCCCGCCGCCACTGACTGATTCGACATCGCCAGAGAATATCCGTGGCCAAATGTTCTGTGAACACTTCCGCTTGGACGGCAGTACCGCTGTCGGTGATCTGTCAGTGACGGCAACCCTGACGGCAACGACGGCGCGCCAAGGCGACGATCACCGCAGTCGGCGATCAGACCAGGAGAGCGAGAGCCCCCTCTCAACGCACTGCACGACCCCGCCGGGTTGCCGGCTCGTCGGTCCAGCATGGGGCGGGGCGATTTGACGGACTCCCAGATCCAACTGTCGCGCTCTTCCCGTGAAACCCAGCCCGCTGGTGACTTTGCATGACCTCCCGAGGCGGGTCGGCTCCATGCCTCGCCAGTAGTCGTACAGTAGCCAGGAGATGTACTCGACGAGCTGTGCGGGACGTCGAGCATGGCAAACTGACCCGGGGCTACCCTGTCGTCGGCGACATCGCCGACCCCCTCTCCAAGAGCACCCACTCAACACACGCGACCTCGTGTCGCACCTGCACGCAGAAAGTGCCCTCCGCCTGGACCGACAGAACCCCTCAGCAAGGTTCATCGTCCCAGGCCGGGAAGGCACTTTCGCGTTCCGCCGCAATAGCCGCCATATTCAAGTGAAACGGCGAGGCTGAAACCCAAGATTTCCAAGGCCGGGGCATCGCCCCGCCCGGCTGCCCGGTTGCCCGACTGCCGGCCGGGTCAGGTCAGGTGGCCGAGTACTGAGCCGTGTACGTTCCCGTGCCGGTGAGGTTCAGCCGAATCCACGGCGAGTTGGATCCGTAGCAGCCTCCGGCCCACGTGCACATGCTCACGCGCCGCTGGTAGAACGACCAGGCATTGGCTGCCGGAAAGGTCGACACCTGGTCGGCGATCGGTGACGTCTCGGGGAAAGCCGTGCCGCTGACCTCAGTGAAGTACGAATAGCGGTTGTAGATGTTGGTGACCTGCGAGCCGTTGCCGCACCAGCTCAGCGCATGGTGGAACACATAGAGCGTCGTCCCGAGCCAGCTCGTTGCCCGCACCGGGTAGTCCACGGACCAGCAGGACAGCGCGGCTGCGCGGGCGGTGCCCCCGACGGTGGCGGGCGGGGCGGCGAGCCGCTTCACGGGCGGCATGGCAGCGAGGGTAACCGAACCGGCGCGCCGGTGGGGTGCCTCTTCAGCGGATGCGGTCGACGCGAACCCCACAAGTCCGAAGAACGCGGCCAGGACGAGGGTCAGGGTCAGAGCCGTCCTTCCCAGGGACGACCGAGTTTCCAGCATTCTTTCTCCCATCACTGAGGACTTGGTGAACCGTCTTGATTCAAGAACTGATCCTGAAGCAGCCGAGCCGGCCATTTCGTGAGTAGGAGGTGCTCAGAAACGGCCGAGGAAGCCGAGGCCGCGCCGGAGGCCTTGGTACAGGCATGGTGGCGAACTGGGTGACGGCTGGGTCTGCAACGACGGCTCTGGACCTGCTTACGACACCACCTGACATGCACTACCAGGGCCGCCGGCTAACTTGATCTTTAGACCGTGTCCTATGTGGTGAGGCGGACGAGTCGCTTGTAGCAGCAGAAGGCGGCGGCGAGGCCGAGGAAGTCCAGGTAGTTGCGGGGGTGGCGTTCGTATCGGTGGTTGAGTCGGCGGTACCCGATCAGCCAGGACATGGTGCGCTCGATGACCCACCGACGGCGGCCCAGGCGTTCGCTGGACTCGATGCCTTTGCGGGCGATGCGGACGCCGATGCGTTTGCCTCGCAACCAACTCCGCAGGTGAGGTATGTCGTAAGCCTTGTCTGCGTGCAGGCGTAGGGGCTTGAAGTAGCGGCCCCTGTGCGGGTCGTGTCTCGTTTGGTGACCCGCGACCATGGGCTTCAGCGCGAGGCTGTCGGGGGTGTTGGCGGCCGAGACACCGACGACCAGGGGCAGTCCATTCGCGTCCGACAGGACGTGCATCTTGGAGCCCGGCTTGCCCCGGTCCACGGGGCTCGGACCTGTGAGGTCGCCCCCTTGTTTCGCCCTCACATGGGCGGAGTCGAGGACGGCTCGGGAGAGTTCGAGGAGCTGTGCGTCGCCGAGCCGGTGCAGGATCGCCTCGTGCAGCCGGCCCCACACACCTGCCCGGGACCAGATCAGGAACCACCCTCGCGCCGCAGCGCAGTGATGAGCTTGCCGAACTGACGCGGGATGAGCCCGGTGAACGGGGCTGTCCAGGAAGGCTCCGACGCCGTGATCACACCAGACACAGCAAGATGGCTTCGACCGGCCGCCGCACAGGTGCTGTGGGCGGTCGTGCCGGCCGGGCGGTGGCAAAGCGCCCGACCCGTCGGCGGCGAGCCGGTGCTCGTCGCGTATGTGGTCGCTCCCGGCTTCGACTGGGCGGACTTCAACCTCCTTCCGGCCGCTGACTGATCCCCCTGCCACCGCCCCCCGAGACTGGTCCTGGTCCTCCGGACGTCTTCGCCAGCACCAACTCCAGCCCCAGCCGGGCCGCCAGTTACCTCGCCGGCATCCCCTCACCGTCGCCCGGATCGGCGTCAAGCAGCTCGACGATCCGCCGGTACTCCGGCGCGAGCGCACGGCCGTCATCTCCTCCCCACGCCGCGGCACGATGGATCTGGCGACCGGCGCCCTGCCCGCTTCGGCCTCCGGCGCCGGATCCTGCACGCTGACCACGGGTGCATCCGCGGCATCGCCGGGAGCGGCCAGGGCCTCGGCCAACTCCGCCCGTGCAGTCACCCGCCGTTCCAATACCGCCTCGGCCACGCCGAGTTCAGCCAGATCCGGTCCGCCTCCGCCTGGAGCTCCTCCACCCGCACCCGGGCAGCCGCCTCCCGCTCCTCCAGCAACCCCATCACCGAACGCCACCGCCCACCTCCGCATCGTCGAGACCGAACAGAACATCCGGCCCCTCCACGACAACGCCGAAACCACGCCTGATCAGCGGAAACTCAGCTATCACATCCGGAAAGCCAACGGCTTCTCACCCTGGATCCTCGCCCCGCCCTGACCATCACCCCGAAGAGCAAGCCTCAGCTGCCGACGCCGACGTTCAGCCGCGAATTGAGCAAGTCTTACTCATGAAAGAATCCACAATCCCTGGCACCTTGAAATCACTGCACTTGCAGTCTGACCCGGGTGACATGTGGATACCCGCCCGAGCAGCGCCCAGATGGGGGTCCTTTCAGCAGGTGTCGGCCTAGAAAATACTATCCAAAGGATCGACTTCAATGAAACTTGCGACGCACATCAACTGGCGGAGAGCTGGAATCTCTGCCGCCGCCGTAGTCATGTCCGCAGGGGCAACACTCGCCTCCGCCTCCCCTGCCAGTGCAAGTGGACCTATCTCCGGGCCGGTTGGCGGAATCTACTCATGCCAAGACAGCGGAGTCTACAGGGATTCCAACGGGAGCTACCGGGCGTATGCAAATAATTGCAAGCCCTACGCAGGTGCATTTGGCGCCGGAGACAAAAGCGTTCGCCTGAAGGTGAACTGCTCGTGGGGACTTAACTATTACAGCGGCTGGGTGCGTGTCCAACCTGGATATACCACCAATCTGATCGCCCCTAGTCCGTTGTGGCAAGGATGCTTGTGGGGCGTCAACAGCTACTCGCTTGAAGAGAAGTGGTACTGGGAGTAATCCCAAGACTCCGGCACTTCAATGATCTGGCGGCACGAAGCCAGGGCTACGGTGTAGTCGTTGGCACGAAACCCCCGACCGAAAGTGCGGACGCGGTTGATAAATCCGGGGTCTGCGTGACGACGGCCTGCATGACCCCGTTGGGGTTGTGCAGGCCGTCGTCGTGTTTCTGAGGTGGGTTCGTATCGTTGCGTGGGGTGGAGCTGGCGGAGATTCCGGAGGGACCGTGCGATGGCGTTGTCAACTTGAGCGGGCGCAACTCGGGTTGGAGTATCGTCCAGGGCTCTTGCAAGTCCCTGACGGAGTCCATGAAGCCTGGAACAGCCCATCGCAGCGGAATCTATCTGACACCCGTCACATGAAACGGTGACGAACTACATTTCCGCCTGCTACGGTGCTCCACGAATCTCTCGGGGCCGACCGAGAGCTTTCGCCCGGCCGACACGCGCATCGTCGAGGCTCTGAACCGCGAGGCCGCCGCCGTCTTCCGGAATCAGGCACCGCTGAATCACGTACACGCCCAGATCTACCACAACACCGTTGCCACGGCCGAGCGCAAGCAGTCCAAAGCCAAGATCTCGGCCCATGCCGAGAAGACCAAGGTCATGTCCGTCAATGGCATCATGGCCTTCTGGGCCTTCTATTGATCCGAAACTCAATCAGTTCTATTCGAGGATGTAGCGGACGTGTGGTCCGCCGAAGTAGCCGCGGGACGATATGTGTCTGGCGTTGACGCCAGGGCTGATTCAAAGTCCTGATGATCGTGTCGTGTTGCTGGTCAGGGCAGGCCGATCAAGTCCAGCGGACGGGTGAAGGGCGTGTAGGAGACCTCGCGCAGGCTGGCGGCGATGCTGTGGACTACCGGGCCTCTGCTGCTCAGTGGCACGCCGACCGGCAGGCGCGTCGGCCCAAGCTGAGCAGGCTCGCCGTGAACGATCGGCTACGGCAGTATGTGCAGGACCGGCTTGCCAGCACGGTCTTCGCGCCGGACGGCCGCGCGGTCGAAGACCGGAGGTCCGTTGGATGGGGCGGCGCCACGGGCGCCGTCAGGACCGGCGCTGGGCGCTGTCATGGAGTCCTGAGCAGATCGCCCGCCGGCTCCCGGTCGAGTTCCCCGAGGATGAGTCCTTGCGCATCTCGCATGAAGCGATCTACCAGACACCCAAACGCATCGGCGTCCGCATCGCCCGCAAAGGCATCGAGTCCAGCGAACGCCTGGGCCGCCGTCGGTGGGTCATCGAGCGCACCATGTCCTGGCTGACCGGGTACCGCCGACTCAACCACCGATACGAACGCCACCCCCGCAACTACCTGGACTTCCTCGGCCTCGCCGCCGCCCTCTGCTGCTACAAGCGACTCGTCCGCCTCACCACATAGGACACGGTCTTAACCTTGCGGGGTCGAACGACTCCTCTACTTGATCACTCGGACTGGTAACTGCCGTACGCGCAGGCGGCCTTCAGCTGAGATGCGCTCCGAGCAAGGAACGCACACGCCCAGCACGAAGGCCATGGGGATGAGTCCGTTGCATCATGCTGTCCGGCAGGATCCGTTTGCGGAACTGTCACGCTTCCGGGACGAGTTCCACTCCTGCCTGACCCGGCGTGCGGATGCATTGTTCGAGCTGGCGGACGCCGTGTTGTGTGCGGACGGCCCGGTCCGGTCGCTGGTGGAGCTGTCGCTGGTGGGTGAAGCACCGTCGTGGGCATGGTGGACTCTACGACGCCCTGGCTGCGGGCCGGCTGGACGTGGCCCCGCTGCGGCGGACCCTGGCGACGACGCCGCGACCGTCACCGCTCGGCAGATGCGCGAGCTCTCGAGCGCCTGATCGCAGCCGGGCAGTGGCACAACGGCGACCTGGACGTCCTCGTCGTGGTGGACGCCGGTTACGACGTGCCCCGCCTGTCCTTCCTTCTACGGGATCTGCCAGTGCAGGTCTGGGCCGGATTCGCGCGGACCGTGTCCTTCGCCGCGCGGTCCCGCCACGGGACGAGCAGATCGAGCGGAGATCGGGCATCGGCTCGGCCACCAACCTCAGGGAAATGTCGAGTAGCGACTACTCACGAGGTCTCCAGGAGGTTGATTACATCATGAAGTCGGCACGCGCGGCGACTGAAACTCTCGGTCGCGAAATTACAGCAAGGCTCTTGGGGAAGTCTGCTCATCGCCCGGATGCACAACTGCCGCATGGCTTCCGCAAGCCTCTATCTGTTCGAGCACCGTGTTTCCCAGCTGTGTCGACTGCCTGCAGGCGCAGCAGCGCTGGTCTCGTTCTCAATAGTGCCCAACTCGTCAATGAGCTCCCGTGACCGCTCGCAAGCGGTCGCTAACGATCGAGGACCGTGATGGAAAACACCTCGCACAATGATGAAGCCGGACCCGGTTCGGGGATGTCGCGCAGACGTCTCGCCACCTTGGCATTCGGAGCGCTTGGCGGCGCCATCGCCACAACGGCGCTCGGGACTCCAATCGCCACCGCCGCGCCGTGGCCGCTGAAGCTCAACACGATGGCGGAACTGCGGGCATTGCCGCGCTCTCCCGATCCGGTGCCCAGCGAGACGACGATTGAGCTCCTGGGCTACTGGACTGCTGGTGATGGAGGAGGCGGGACGTTTCATTGGGATCCCGCGGCGACGGATCCCGATGATGGCGGCACGGTCATCATCCTCGACGAAGACCGGGCGGCGGGTGACCGCCCCGGGCGATGGCTGCGCCCTTGGGACGACTGCTTGTCGGTGCGTTGGTTCGGTGCGCGTGGGGACGGTGCGGCTCTTGACGATACCGCCATAGCGGCGGCATTTGCGAGGGCGGCCACCCGCACCGGGACGACGGTGTACTTTCCCGACTCGACGAATCCCTATCTGATCAGTCACGCGATACGGATCAGCACCGGAACAGTTTCCGTTGAGGGCCTTGGAAGGGAACGATCGACCACGATCAAGCAACGCACGTGGGGGCTCGCTGTATTTGATATTCGCGACGCCGACGACGTTGAGATCCGCAACCTCACCTTGCGCGCCAATCCAGTCGACCGGAGCGTCCGACCCGATGACGCCACGATCGCGGAAGGTCGCGTCATGGTGTACAACGCAGGAATTTTTTCGAACGGAAGCCGAACGAGCGTCAGCAACGTCACCATTCACGGATTCATGTCAGGCGTCCTGCTGACCGTGTACAACTGGCCAGTGAATCGTTTTGACCTACCCCTTCGCGAAGACTGCCGAATATCCGACGTGGAGGTCCACGACGTCGACTTCGGACTGACTGCCGTGGGACAGCTCCGGCCCGTCGTCAGGCGGCTATCGGGAAGTTACAGCATGTCTTACTACAGCGCACCACCCCATCTGATTTACTTCTCCGGAAGCGACGCCAATCCGACAACTCTGTCTTATGACGCCTTGATTGAGGATTGCCGGGCGCAGAATGGTCATAACAATGGAGATGCGTACCGCCTCGGCGGTATAGTCCGGGGCAGGATGGCGAACTGCAGCGCTCAAAGCTGCGATGGTCTGATCTCCATTGGAGACTGCCATGACCTCAGCCTCGCGAACATCACGTCGTCGGATGACTCCGCCCCTAACTGGTCGGTGTACGTCTCAGCCACATCGTCTCGAGTGATAATGTCGCACTTCAAGGTCGAACGAAAAACATCCAATGTGATCACTGTGCGATGCGAGGGAAGCGACATCACACTGGACGACTTCGACCTCCAGGTAAAACACGCGATTTGGCCAAGTGGGCCGGACTTCCGGGTCACCGGAAATCGAAACACCCTGCGTAACATAAAGATCAATAATACTGAAGCAAGCGGAGGATCTCTCGGGATCCAATTCGAAAGTGGCACCGGTCACGCGTTGCACTCATACGCAGCGGAAGGGGTCCATAAAGGGATGTTCGTTGGCGGCGCAGTTCGAAATTCGACTTTCAACTACGATCCGAATCTTATTCACCTGAACCCCGATTCCGGCATTACCGGAGAACTAACCGTCCAGTACACGGAGCCTCCTGTAAGCGTCGCCGCCGATCCCGGGGTCCGGCTAAATCGAGCGAGCAGCTCTCGACACTTCCCGTCAACATCACCGGTGATCGTGGAAGCATCTGCGGTAACAGATGCCCATATCGACGCAACCGGACCGGTAACCATCAGCCAGACCACCCAGCAGGCAGTGGGAATGCCTCTCAACTTCCACATCACCAACCAGACGGCCGCACCGATCTCGATCACGTGGGGCAGCACATTCGACCACCCCGTCAACGCGGTGGCGCCGGGAGCGACGGAGCACGTCACATTCGACTATCGGTCAGACCGGCACTGGCACACTGGTTGAAGCTTCCCCTTGATGTTGGGCACCGCCCAACTGGTCAGCACCGCCGCACGCAAGGCGGTACGGATCGAGCCGCACCCTCACCATCGGGGAGTCCCTTCTCGCTGGAAGCAACACCCGTCGGCCGCAGACGACCCTCCTCGTAGGACGAGGAGGGTCGTCTGCGGTCGGATCAGCGCTTGTCCGTCGTAAGGAAGTCAAGCAGGATCTGGCGGCTGGTCTGAGAAGTGAGGCTGCCGTACGCGTCGTCGAAGGCGTGCTCGGCGAAGGGCAGTTCCTTGACCTCGGTTTCGACGCCCTGCTTCTTGAGTGCGTCGCCGAAGTCGGTGATGGTCTCGGGGCGGGCGCTGCGGTCGCGGTCGCCGACCACGAGCAGGGTGCGGGGCAGGCCGGGGCGGATGTCGGAGGTTGGGGACACCTCGCGGTAGCGGTCCGGGTACTGCTCCGGTGTGCCGCCCGTGAACATTTCCGCCGCCTCGCAGGTTCCGGCCACGTCGTCCTTCCACATCTGGAGGACGTCGGTGCCGGGGTAGAAGCCGACCACGGAGGCCGGGGGCTTGGGGGTGGTCCCGTCGGTGACCTCGATGGTGCCGTTGTGGAGGCGGTAGGCGGTGTTCATCGCCAGGGTGCCACCCGCCGACATGCCACCGAGCGAGATCCGTGAGCTGTCGATGCCGTACATGTCGGCGTTCTGCTGTACCCAGCGCAGGGCGGAGACGAGGTCCTGCGGGGCCTTGTTCCAGGTGGGGCGGTCGGGGCCGGCCAGACGGTAGTCGACGGCGAAGACGGCGACGTCGTGGTCGGCGAGCCAGAGGCCGGTGCCGCGCAGGTCGCTCTTGTCGAAGGTGTGGAAGCCGCCTGCGTGAGCGAGCACGACGGCCGGGGTCTTCCTGCCCGGGTTCTTCTTGGGAAGGTACGCGTCCACCCGCAGCGGCTTGCCTTCGGGGCTCGCGTACGTCTTGGTCTCGTCGGGCTTGGCCGCCGGGTAGGCGAGCTCGGTGAACGGCTCGCTCAGGGAGATGTCCACGCCGGCGTTCTGCGCGGCCCGGAACTGGATTCCGCCGATGGCCAGGGCGGCCAGGGCGCATACCGTCGCGATGACGGTGACCGTCCGTCCCCAGCACACCAGGCCGGCACGCCAGGCCAGCGCGGCGAGGACAGCTGTCACAAGGGCGAGCAGGGCCAGGTGGAACGGGTACTGCCCGCCGAGGACCGGTCCGATCACCCCCGCCTTCGGGATGGCCGGAAAGTACGCGCCGAGGACGATGGCGACGACCAGGAACGCGAGGAACGACGCCGAGACGGCGGAGATGCCCCGTAGGATCCGGACCCGCCAACGGGTCGACGCGGCGGAGCTTTTGTGGGTGGTCATGGCTGCGCTCCTGCGGTGGTACGTGGGCGGGCTTGCGGCCTGCGGGACTGTTGCGAGCTGCGAAGTCCTCGAGGACCGCAGGTGCGGCGGCGAGGACCGACTCACATAAGGAAGATAGAAATCGGGTACTCGCTCCGGCCTCACCCTGCAGAGCCATTCCTCGGCATAGCTCTCAGGTAAGAGCCGTCCCGCAATGTGCCTGCGGAACGGCGTCACGGGCGGTTGTCGAGCGGCGGTGAAGTCAGTCCAGGCCGGTCGCCCATGCCGTCAGCGCGGCGAAGTCGTCGATGGCGAGGCCGCATCGGGGGTCGATTCGGTGCAGTAGGGCGGGACCGTCGTGGTGTTCCTTCACCCAGGCGCGATCGGCTTCTGTGATCTCGTCGTCAATCCAAGCGAACGCACGGCCTTTCGCCCACGCGACGATCTGCGGCGTCTTCCAGAACACACCGCTGCCGGGCTGGGTCCGCGGCGAGGTCCAGGGAATGAAGGGCAGCTCGGGCAGTCCCAGGACTGGCGCGATGAAAGCGTTGGCTTCTTCCTCCCAGGTGGTCGCCCACACAAGGTCGAAGGGAAGGGCATCCAGCGCCGTGCCGTGATCCGGGTTAAGCCACACCCGCAGCGGCTTCACGGGCTTGTTCGGCAGCCCCCACTCAGTCAGTCGGCGCCGCTCGGCGGCCTTCCAGCGAGGCGTCAGCACGCGGTGCGTCTGATAGCCCTCGGGCCGGCGGTGGGGCTTCGCGGCATACGGATTGAGCGGACCGTCGACATCCACCAACAGCACTGGGCGCACCAGCTCATCCCCCTTGGTTCTGCGTCGCACGGTACCGGCCGATGACGAGACCGCCCAGTGAAATTTCCGGCGCGTAGGGATCTCCGTAAGTCCGGGCTCTGGGGCGGTGGGACGATCTTGATGTGGCAGCAGTGATCACGGCGTCGGAGCCGTCTTGGATAGCCCCGTTCACCGGGCTGAACCCGTGCGCTTTCCGCAAGCTGATCACGATGCTGCGCCGCGAGGGAGCCGAAGTGCTGCGGCCGGGACGCCCATGGTCGCTACCGCTGGAGGACCGGGTGTTGCTCGTCGCCGCTTACTGGCGCACCAACCTGACGCTGCGGCAGCTCGCCCCGCTGTTCGGCGTCTCGAAGTCCGCAGCCGACCGGATCGTGGCCCGCACCGGCCCACTGCTCGCGCTCAAGCAGCGACAGCGTTTCCGCAAGGGCACGGTGCTCATCGTGGACGGCACCCTGGTTCCCACTCGCGACCACAGCATCGCCGAACAATCGAAGAACTACAGGTACTCCACCAACCACCAGGTCGTCATCGACGCCGACACCCGACGCGTCGTGGTGGTCGGCCGGCCGTTGCCCGGCAACCGCAACGACTGCAAGGCGTGGGAGGAGTCGGGCGCGAAGGCCGCCGTCGGCAAGACCATGACGATTGCCGACGGCGGCTATCCAGGCACCGGGCTCGTGATGCCCCACCGTCGCCGCAAAGGCGAAGACCTGCCCGACTGGAAACACGCCCACAACAAGTCCCACAAACAGGTCCGCGCCCGCGTCGAGCATGTCTTCGCCCGCATGAAGACCTGGAAGATCCTCCGCGACTGTCGCCTCAAGGGCGACGGCGTCCACCACGCCATGCTCGGCATCGCCCGCCTGCATAACCTCAACCTCGCCGGATAGGCGAGCGGGCCGGACAGGCCACCGACCACGTCCCCTACGAGTCAAAGATCATTTACGGGACAGGCCTTAGGTTCTGTCCGGCGGATCATGTCCTGAGCCATAACCGGATGGCTGCCAGGGTGACGGCGCCGTGG
>NZ_BMWB01000029.1 GCF_014651015.1 Streptomyces xantholiticus | reverse complement strand
GTTGCCCTTGGTCTCCGACTCCTTGGCTCCACTGTCCGTCTGGTCGCCACACGCGGTCAGCAGCAGGGCGCCTGCGACCGCGGCGGCGCTGAGCGCCGCTGTGCGGGACTTCGCGGCGGTCGTACGGCGCGTGGTGCTTGCGGTCATGATCGGGGTCCTCCGGCGGGGTGAGGTTGGGCGAAACCGGGTCGTACTGCACTCATCTTCGAGTGTCGCGACCTTGTGTGTTTTCGGCATCTTGCCATTCGGACGAGCCCATTCAGGGGGCCGCGCATGTCAAAATCGGGTAACGGGTCACCCCCGAACCCCAGCGGGCCGGTACATCAAGGCCGGACCATTCGCTGGAAAGCCTTCTTCCGGCCGGAAGATCTCCGGTCGTCCTGCCTTCTGAGCGGGTACGCCAGCGCCTGGCCGTCTTGTCCTGGTTTCAGGCTATGAGCCGCATCACCGCGCGCATATCGACTCGTCCGCGGTGCGGTCCGTCCGGTAAGAAGGATCCTTACACCCCTCATCCGGGGCTCAGGGCGCGTGTGCGGCGCGCCCGCGCGTACGTACCTCCCCCTGCCGGGGCGGCCAACCGCCTGGTGCAGGGAACGGACGCGGTGCCCGCCCACCCCTCCTCAACCAGGAGTGGCCACCCTCAACCTTGAAGACTTAAGGGGTCAACGAAAAATGGCAGCGGAGATCGTCAATCCTCACAGCGACAACGCCGACACGGAGAGTGCCGACGAGCCCTTCGATCCGGCGTTCGCGCTGCACCGCGGCGGCAAAATGGCCATCCAGGCCACTGTGCCCGTGCGGAACAAGGACGACCTGTCCCTCGCTTACACACCCGGTGTCGCCAAGGTGTGCACCGCCATCGCCGAGAAGCCCGAGCTCGTCAACGACTACACGTGGAAGTCGCAGGTCGTCGCCGTCGTGACCGACGGCACGGCGGTGCTCGGCCTCGGTGACATCGGACCGGAGGCGTCGCTCCCGGTCATGGAGGGGAAAGCGATCCTCTTCAAGCAGTTCGGCGGCGTCGACGCGGTCCCGATCGCCCTCGCGACGACGGACACCGACGAGATCGTCGACACCGTCGTGCGCCTCGCGCCGTCCTTCGGCGGAGTGAACCTCGAGGACATCTCGGCACCCCGGTGCTTCGAGATCGAGCGCAAGCTCCAGGAGCGCCTGGACATTCCCGTCTTCCACGACGACCAGCACGGCACGGCCGTCGTGACGCTCGCCGCCCTGCGCAACGCCGCCAAGCTGACCGGGCGCACGCTCGGCGACCTGCGCGGCGTCATCTCCGGGGCGGGCGCGGCGGGTGTCGCCATCGCGAAGTTCCTGCTGGAGGCCGGTCTCGGTGACGTGGCGGTCGCCGACCGCAAGGGCATCGTCAGCCGTGACCGTGAGGACCTGACTCCGGTCAAGCGCGAGCTCGCCGAGATCACCAACCGGGCGGGGCTCTCCGGCTCCCTGGAGACCGCGCTCGCCGGTGCGGACGTCTTCATCGGCGTCTCGGGCGGCACGGTGCCGGAGGAGGCCGTCGCCTCCATGGCCCCCAACGCGTTCGTGTTCGCCATGGCCAACCCGAACCCGGAGGTGCACCCCGACATCGCGCACAAGTACGCGGCGGTCGTGGCCACCGGTCGTTCGGACTACCCGAACCAGATCAACAACGTCCTCGCCTTCCCGGGGATCTTCGCGGGCGCACTCCAGGTGCGGGCCTCCCGCATCACCGAGGGCATGAAGATCGCGGCGGCGGACGCGCTGGCGGACGTCGTCGGTGACGCGCTCTCGGCGGACTACGTGATCCCGTCGCCGTTCGACGAGCGGGTCGCTCCTGCGGTCACCGCGGCGGTGGCCGCGGCAGCACGGGCGGAGGGTGTCGCCCGCCGCTGAGTCGCTGCGCGCGTGCGGTTTCCGTAACGGGCCGCGCCGGCCCCCGCGAGGGGGGTGGCGCGGCCCGTTCGCGTGCGGCCCGTTCGCGTGCGGCCCGTTCGCGTGCGGGCGGTTGCGGGGCGGGGCTGGTTCCCGTGTCCTGCCTCCCCGCGGTGTCGCTGTGCGGCTCCTCTGGGCGGGGCGAGGCCAGGGCCCCGGCAGCTCGCTTCGCGCGGCGTACTCGATCTCCCCCACGGCCCGGCCGTCACCTCCCACGTCGCCCGGCGTGGGAGGACTGCCCCCGGACGCGCGGCACAGCAGCGGCCGCCGGCTTTCGAGGCGCACCGTCCGGAGGGGGCTCCCAGGCCGCCGGGCCAGGGGGAGGAGCCCTGCAAAGAGGGTCCGGGGCCGGAGCCCCGGATGCGGGACGGGGTACCACCCACACCGCCAGGCGTAGAGGGTGCGGGGCGGGGACGGGCACGCCGCAGGCGCCAGGGCGTGGCTGGATCACGGCGGGCGTTCCTCCGGGGGACTTCTCAGGTTCATCTCGCGCTGGTGTGCTGCTCCGCGCCAACCCTCGTCCCCCAGGAGGCGCTTGTGAATCTGGTCGTCAACGGCGATGCCGAGAGTGGTCCGGGAGGAAGCGCCGAGCCGGTCGGCAGTGTGACCGGCTGGGTCGTCGCGCAGGGCGCGCCCGCCCTGGTCGGGTACGACGTGGGCGGGGGCTACCCGACCGCCGCCGACCCCGGCCCGGCCCGCCGGGGCTCACGGTTCTTCAGCGGGGGCAACTCGCCCCGCACCGCCCTCGTCCAGAACATCGCGCTCCCCACCGCCGGCCCGACCGGCCGGGCGGCCGTCGACGCCGGGCAGGTGCGGTACACCCTCACCGCCTGGCTCGGCGGATACGCCGCGCAGGAAGACGGCGCCCGGCTCTCGGTCGAGTTCCGGGACATCGCGGGGACACCTGTGGCGCTCAGTGTCCTCGGGCCGGTCGGCGCCGCGGAACGCGGTGCGCGCACCGGGCTGCTGAAGCGGACGGCGTCCGCGGCCGTGCCGCCCGGCTCCCGTACCGCGCGCCTGCTGCTGGTGTTCACCCGTAGCGGCGGCGGCACCTCCAACGACGGCTACGCCGACGCCGTGACCCTCAGCCTCACCACCACAGGGGGACGCAAGTGACCAGGCTCGACCGACGCACTCTGCTACGGGCCGCGGCAGCCGCCGGCGCGCTGAATGTCGCGTGGCCGCTGAGTGCCGGGCTCAGCCCCGCGCAGGCCCGCGAAGCGGCGGAGGCGCTCGGCGCCGACTACGACCCCGCGCCGTTCACGCTCGGCGTCGCCTCCGGTGACCCGCAGCCGACGAGCGTCCTGCTCTGGACCCGGCTCGCGCCGGAGCCGCTCGCCGCCGAGCAGCGACTGCCCGAGGTCGTCGAGGTCGAGTGGACCGTCGCCCTGGACCGATCCCTGCGCCGGGTCGTGGCAGGTGGTACGGCGCCCGCCTCCGCGACCCTCGGCCACAGCGTCCATGTGCCGGTCTCCGGTCTGCGCCCGGGCACCCGCTACTGGTATGCCTTCAAGGCGCTGGGGAGGACGAGCCGTATCGGCCGTACGACGACCGCGCCCGTCGGCCGGGTGGGCCGGGTGCGGTTCGCCGCCGCCAACTGCCAGGCGTTCCACGACGGTTTCTACGCCGCCCACCGCGGCATCGCCGGCGAGGACGTGGACTTCGTCGTCCATCTCGGCGACTACATCTACGAGCACGGCCAGGTCGGTGGAGTACCCGCGGAGCACGTCCGGGACCACGAGGGCCCGTCCGTGTTCACCGTCGCCGACTACCGTCGCCGGCACGCGCTCTACAAGGGCGACGCCTCCCTGCGCGCCGCGCACGCCGCCCATCCGTGGTTCCTGACGTGGGACGACCACGAGGTGGTGAACGACTACTCGGGCACCGGCGGGGGTGCGCCGTTCATGCAGCGCCGGGCCGCCGCGTACCAGGCCTGGTACGAGAACATGCCCCACCGCGACAGCAGCGCCTTCGCCCTGCCGGACCCCGAGATCCACCGGGTTCGCCGCTGGGGCGACCTGCTGGAACTGACCGTTCTGGACCTGCGTTCGTACCGCTCCGCGCAGAACATCGAGGGCGGCTCGATCCTCGGGGCCGAGCAGAAGTCCTGGCTCAGGCAGGGCATCGACCGTGCGCCCGACTCCTGGCACGTCTGGGCCAACTCGATCATGCTCAGCCAGCTCCGCGGCCGGCCCGGCGGCTCGTACATGTTCACCGACCAGTGGGACGGCTTCCTCTCCGAGCGGAAGGAGGTGCTGGGCCATGTCCACTCGAGCGGTCTGGAGGACCTGGTCGTCGTCACCGGCGACTGGCACTCCGCGTTCGTCGACGACATCAGGACCGACTTCGACGACCCGTCCTCGCCGCTGGTCGGTACGGAGTTCACCGCGCACTCGGTCACCTCGGGCGCGTACAGCGCCGACTGGAACGAGGCGAACGGACCGTTGATGGGCGCGGCGAACCCGCATCTGAAGTACTTCGAGGGCAACCGCTACGGCTACGACGTCTACGAGGTCACCCCCGAGCGCTTCAGCGCCCACATGCGGGTGATCGGCGACCGCCGAGACGCGGCGTCGCCCGTCACTACGCTCACGACCTTCCATGTCGACCGGGGCAGGGCCGGCTCGTACGAGGACCCGGCGACCGAGGACTCGCCCGCGCAGTACCGGCGCGACCAGGGGAAGTAGGGACGCGTGTCACACCGGTGCGTGGTTCCCCCACGCACCGGCCCGTCCTAATCTCAAGGTCATGTTCGCCGCCTACGCCGCCCGTATCGACCGCGACCAGCCGCTCAACGGCCTCGAGCTGGGTGAACGCCCGGCGCCGGAGGCACGACCGGGCTGGACGACCGTGACCGTCAAGGCCGCCTCGCTCAACCACCACGACCTGTGGTCGCTGCGCGGTGTCGGTCTCGCCGAGGACAAGCTGCCGATGATCCTCGGCTGCGACGCCGCCGGCATCGACGAGGACGGGAACGAGGTGGTGCTGCACTCCGTCATCGGACAGAGCGGCCACGGCGTCGGCCCCGACGAGCCCCGCTCCATCCTCACCGAGCGCTACCAGGGTACCTTCGCCGAGCAGGTCTCCGTGCCGGCCTGGAACGTGCTGCCGAAGCCCAAGGAGCTCAGCTTCGAGCAGGCCGCGTGCCTGCCGACTGCCTGGCTCACCGCCTACCGGATGCTCTTCACCAACGCCGGGGTGCGCCCCGGCGATTCGGTCCTGGTCCAGGGCGCCGGCGGCGGCGTGGCCACCGCCGCGATCGTGCTCGGCAAGGCCGCGGGCCTGCGGGTGTACGCCACCAGCCGCGACGAGGCCAAGCGCAGGCGCGCGGTCGAGCTGGGCGCGGAGGAGGCGTACGAGCCGGGGGCCCGGCTGCCGCGGCGGGTGGATGCCGTGATCGAGACGGTCGGGGCCGCGACCTGGTCGCACTCGGTCAAGTCGCTGCGGCCCGGCGGCACTCTGGTGATCTCCGGCGCGACCAGCGGCGACCGCCCCTCGCACGCCGAGCTGACCCGGATCTTCTTCCTCGAGCTGAGGATCGTCGGCTCGACGATGGGCTCGAAGGACGAGTTGGAGGACCTGCTGTCGTTCTGTGCCGCCACGGGCGTACGGCCTGTGATCGACGAGGTGCTGCCGCTGGACCGGGCCCGGGAGGGCTTCGAGAAGATCGCTTCCGGTGATCTGTTCGGAAAGATTGTCCTGACGAACTCTTGATGGGCCGTCAGCTCGGCTGATGGGATCTCCGGCACTGTCGTACGACCGTGCCGGAGGTCCTCATGCACCGCCGTCTGCTCGCCGTCCTCGTCTGTGCCGTCCTGCTGCTCTGTGCCTCGCCTGCCCGGACCCACGGCGACGCGGCGGGCCGAGCCCCGGACGGCGTCCCCCGGCTGACCGACGACCGCGGCCGCGTCCTGACCCTGCGGGGCTGGAACGTCGAGGACAAGCGCCACCGCGGCGAGGCGGCCCTGTCCGCGATCACCGAGCGGCACTTTCGCGACCTGCGTGGACGCGGCTTCAACTTCGCCAGGCTGCTGGTCTTCTGGGACGACCTGGAGCCGGAACGCGGTCGGTACAGCGAGCGCTATCTGCGCAAGATCGAACGGGTGCTGGACTGGGCGCTGGAGCATCGCATCCATGTGCTCATCGACGCGCACCAGGACGTCTTCGGCCCCGCCTTCGGGCACCGGGGCATCCCCGAATGGGCGACCAGGACCGACGGGCTGCCGTTCGAACCGCACCCCGACGACTGGTTCGCCGAGTACTTCGAGCCCGCCGTCCAGCGGGCGTTCACCCACCTCTACGAGGACCGCGACCTGCGGCTCGCCCAGACGCGGATGTGGCGGGTGCTGGCCGACCGCTTCGAGGACCACCCGGCCGTCATCGGCTACGACCTGATCAACGAGCCGATGGGGGAGATGCGCGAGGGCGAGGACGTGGCGACGGCCGCCCGGCGCATCGAGGCTGGGCAGCTCACGTCGATGTACAACCGGCTCGCGGACGCCGTCCGTTCGGTGGACCGGGAGAACTGGCTGTTCGTCGAGCCGACCCCGATCGTCGGCGAGGGGGTGCCGACCGGTCTGGGCAGGATCGACGACCCGAGGGCCGTCTATGCTCCGCACTTCTACAACACCGCCATGGAGGCGGGCGCCGACTACGACCCGTCCGCGGGCTGGATCGAGGCGTACGAGCGGGCCGTGACGGAGTACCCGGCGCGGTACCGGATGCCGGTCGTGGTGGGCGAGTGGGGCCCGCTGAACAACTCCCTGCCGAACATGGGCCGCTTCTACCGTGAAGCACTCGTCTCCCTGAACCGCCACAGCTCCGGCTGGGCAGGTTATGTCTGGTGCTACGGCGGCGGATACTGCGCGGTCGACGCGGACGGCCGTTTCCGTACCAACAAGGAGCAGACCGCGGCCCCGTACGCGCCGGCCGTGGCGGGTCGGGTGACGGCCGAGGAGTACGACGCCGGGAGCGGGACGTACCGGCTGGAGTACCGCTCGTCACGCAGCTTCAGTGAGGTCTCGGTGCCGCCCGGCGCGCGGGGTTGGCGGATCGAGGTGACCGGCCCGTCGTGGACCCGGGTCCGCACCGTCCCGGCCGGCCGGGCGGCCACCGTTCCCCTTCCCGCTCGGCCGGGCGAGCGCGTCACGGTCCGGGCCGGCCCTCTCGCGCCACGGTGAAAGCACCCGTATCGCACACCCGGTGACCGGTACGGTGCAGAGCGCCGTCCGGGACGGTTGCGCACCGCTGATGCGGGGCACGGCTCTGACACTCACGTGGTGGCGCGTGAGGGGGAGGGAAAGCATGTCAACGGGGGACCAGAACAGCCGGGTTCCGGCCTATCCGGGTGTCGAGCGTTTCGTCGACGCCTTCGACAAACTCGTGGTCCAGCCGCGCCGCACCCGCAGCAGGGTGCCCGTCGTGCTGCTGAGCGAGCCCGACGGAGGCATGGCGGGGCGCAGGATCGTCGGGGGCCTACGCACCCGGCTGCGCGGGCGGGAGGGCCGGCTGGCGCCGCACGCCTGTGTGCCCGCCGCGCCCGTGGACCCGGCGGAGGGGCCGCTGGACCTGTTCGAGCAGATCACGTTCCAGCTCGACGAGTCCATGCCGCAGGGCACGGGGCGGCTGCGGTTGCCCTCGTACCGGTTGCTGCGCGCCGTCGTCGGGGCGCCCGCCGCCGGCGGACTGATGGAGCGGCGCCCCAAGGAACTGCGCGACCACTGCTACGCCGAGCACCGGGAGGTCTCCGGGCTCGCCCGCGGCCTGTGGTGGCTGGGCGGCCGGGACCAGGCCAACGGCGGCACCCTGCTCGAACTGCTGTGGAACTTCATCGCCGGCCCGCTCTTCCAGCGGCTGCCCCGCGCCCTGTACGGCAGGCGTGCCGGCCGCCGCATGCTGGGCCGTGGCCGCTCCGGCGGTCGTCGCTGGTACGCGGAGTGGGTGCGCCAGCAGCAGGGCACACTGCCCGCGGAGTTCTTCCGTTCGGCGCTCGACCTGGTGGGTGGCGGCCCGGACGGCGACCCGGAGCAGCTGGACCGGATCCTGGTCCACGCGCTGCTCGCCGACCTCGAAGCGGCGGGCCGCAAACGGCTGTTGGATCCGTGGCGCCGCCGCCGGGTCAGCCGCTTCGTACTCCTGGTGGAGGAGGCCGGCCCGGCCGAGTCGCGGAACCAGCGGTTCCTGCGGGAGCTGAGGTCTGCGATGGAGGACCTGAGGTGCACCTCTGTGGTGGCCGTGGCCGCCGGTGTGAGGTCCCTGGCCAGTCGGATCCCCGACATCGAGGTCGCCGGCCTGTCCGCCGCCGGGGCCGACCTGGCCAACATCGCCCAGCGCGGCACCCCTCCGGGGCGGCCGTCGGGCATGGTGGTGCCGGTCGCTGAGGGACCGGAGGACGACCAGGCCGCAACGTACTGGCTGGGCCGCTGGCCGACGCTCGCCCCGCCGACCCGGCGCTGGGGGCCGGGCGCCGAGGTGGCCGGGGTGCTCGGCGCGGGGGTGCTGGCCCTGGCGGTGACGGCCGGCCTGCTCGCCGGGGTTCCGTTCAGCAGCACCGGCCCGGACCCGTGCCTGGGCTCCACCTTCCTCGGCACGGACGGGCAGTGCGTCGGCGTCGCGGAGGGCGCGGCGTCGTTCGGCACGGGCGACAGCGAGCGCGCCGTACGGGACGTGCTGCAGCGCATCGAGCAGCAGAACGAACAGGTGGAGGCGGAACTCGCCGGCCGCGGGGCCGACGATCCGCGGCCACGCGCCCGTACGGTCGTCTACTTCGGCCCGCTCAGCGGCGGCAAGGACGCGGAGGACCCGGTGCGCGGCGGCACGCTCGCCGAACTGCGGGGGCTCGCCCTGGCCCAGGCGTATGTGAACGGGCAGGCCCTTCGTTCCGGCGAGCGGGTGCCGCTGCGGGTGCTGGCGGCGAACGCCGGCGACCGGTTCAAGGACGCCCCGGCCGTGGCCCGTCGGATCGTCGATGTCGCGGAAAGGGACCGCTCGATCGTCGGCGTCGTCGGCTTCGGTCAGAGCCGGCGGCGCACCTACGAGGCGATGCGTATCTTCGACGACGCCGGCCTGCCCATGGTCGGCACATCCGGAACCGCCGACGAACTGCTCCGCCAGGGCGAGCACTACTACCAGACCGCGCCGACCGACACCCGCGCCGGAAAGGTGATGGCGTCCTTCGCCGAGCACGCGCCGATGGTGGACGGTCGCACCGCGGTGCGGGTGCGGCTGGTCTCCGATCCGTCCGACGCGTACAGCGCGAGCCTCGCGGCGGCGTTCCGTGACGCGTACGGCAATGAGCGCACCGGCTTGCTCCTCTACACGCCGACGGACGCGCCGGAGCCCTCCCCGCTGCCCGGCGCCCCGGCAGGGACGTCGATCCCGTCCGTCGAGGACCTGGCACGTGAAGTCTGCCGGGCGGTGGCCGAGGAGCCCCGCACGGCGGTGGTGTGGGCAGGGCGAGGAAGCCACTTCCAGCTGTTCCTGAACGAGTTGGCGCGCGACGCGCGGGACTGCCAGAAGGTGAGTGTGCTCGGCGGTGACGACGTCACCAACGCCCTGACGGAGGAGCGCCGGCCGTGGCAGGTCTTCGGCGGCCTGACGCTGTACTACCTCTCGCACGGCAGGGCCCCGGCGCTGGCCGGCGCGAGCCGCGAGGCCGCTGCCTTCCTCGCGGCGTACGACGGTACCTACGCGAAGGACCACGGCACCCGCACCGGCGAGATGCGGCAGGACGCCCATGTGGCGCTCGCCTGGGACGCGATGCGGTATCTGGCCGAGGGCATAGACCAGGCGTGGCGGGGGACCGGCGGTCACGACGAGCGTCTCGACCGGGGCCGTCTGCAGGCGGTGCTCTACCAAGGCCTCGGCCTCGGCTTCGACGGGGCCACGGGGCGGATAGACGCGCATGGGGCGGCGGGTGGCGGCCGGCTCACGGAGCAGAAGCTGACGGCGGTGGAGCAAGGGGGGCCGACGGGGGCGCGGACCGTGCTGCTGTGCGGGACGGTGGCACGCGGCGACCTGCGCGGCGCATGGGGAGAGGGGAAGCACCCCTGTCCCTGATGTCAATCAAGGTTGACGACTGGCGGGTGTCAATGTACGTTGACGTGCATGACGGAAGCAACCGATCTCGCCGAGCGTGCGGGCGACCGCGACCCGCGTGTCGGGCTGCGCGCGGTCGCCGCACTGCGCCGGCTGCTGGAACAGCTCGAAGCCGTACAGGTCAGAAGTGCCCGCAATCAGGGCTGGTCGTGGCAGGAGATCGCGGCGGAACTGGGCGTCAGCCGCCAGGCGGTCCACAAGAAGCACGGGAGGCTGTGATGTTCGAACGGTTCACCGACGACGCCCGTGCGGTGGTGATCGGAGCGACGGCCTGCGCGGAGCGGGCCGACGCGTCCACCGTCACCAATGAACATCTGCTGCTCGCCCTCATGGAGGTGGAGGGAGCGCGGACCGCCTTCGCCCTCCGGGCCCTCGGCATCACGGACCGGCGGGCCTCGCTCGAGGCCGCCCTCGCCGACGCGCGCCGGCGCGGCGGCATGACCAAGGCGGATGAACAGGCCCTGGCGGGCCTCGGGATCGACGTGGGCGCGATCGTCGCCAGGGTCGAGGAGACCCACGGCGCAGGAGCCCTGGCGGGCGACCGCAAGGACCGGCGCTGGTGGTCGGGCCACCGGTCCTTCACCCGGGAGGCCAAGCAGACACTGGAGAAGTCGCTGCGGATCGCGCTGGGCCGGCGCGACAGGTCCATCGGCGCCGAGCACATCCTGCTGGCGCTGACCGCCGTGCCGGGCGTGGTCTCCGAGGCCCTGGCCGACCACGGCGCGACCTACGCGACGCTGGAGCGGGCGATGTTCGGGGGCGAGGCGGACGGCGGTACGGCGAAGGCGGGTTGAGCCCGCGGCGGATGGGGGCGGCGGGGGCCGCGAGGGCCCCCTGGCCGCCTTCACTCCTTGGGGCCGCGCAGCAGAGCGACGATGTGTGCCGCAGCCGTCGACAGATGGCGGCGCGCCTCGCCCAGCTGCTCCGACGTCACACCGTGGTCCCGCGCCGCGTCCCGTACGTCGTCACGGAAGCGGTCCAGCAGCCGCTCCAGATCACGCCCCGGGTCCGCAGAACCCTCCGTGCCGACGGTGTCCTTCGCCCACTCGGGATCGGCGTCCGCCGGGTCCGGCTTCACATACGGCGGCCATGCCGTGCCCCGTGCCAGTCCACCGAGCTGGGTGGTCAGCTCCGACAGGCCCTCGCGTACGCCGGTCGGCCAGTCACCGCGCGCGAAGTGGTCCTGGACCTGCTCCTGCACCTGCCGGGCGATGCGCTGCATCTCCGCGCGGGCGTTCTCGTGCGCCTCCTGTGCCTGGCGCCGCGCCTGCTGGGCGTCCTCGCGGGCCCGCCGCGACTCGTCCTTCGCCCGGCGCGTCTGTTCCTTCCACTCCTGCTTGGCGCGCTTGAACTCCTCCTTCGCGGCCCGCCAGGACTCCTTGTCCGTGAAGTCGGCTCCGAACTCCCCTGGCCCGGGGCGCCAGTCGCCGGGGCCGGACTCCTTGCGGGTCCGGTTGGCCGCTGCACGCATCTCGCTGCGCAGCTTGCCGGCCGCGCCGCGGACGTCGTCGCGGATCTCCGCGGCCAGTTCCGAGACGGAGTCGCGGATCTCCAGTTCGAGGTCGGCCAGTTCGGCGCTGCGGCCGGCCAGTTCGGCACGTCCGGCGTCGGTGATCGAGTAGACCTTGCGGCCGCCCTCGGTGGCATGGGTGACGAGGCCTTCGGCCTCCAGCTTGGCCAGCCGCGGGTAGACCGTGCCGGCGCTCGGGGCGTACAGGCCCTGGAAGCGCTCCTCGAGGAGGCGGATCACCTCGTAGCCGTGGCGCGGCGCCTCGTCGAGCAGCTTCAGCAGATACAGACGCAGCCGTCCGTGGGCGAAGACGGGGGGCATGTCAGAGCACCTTCCCACTCGGGGTGTCCGCGGGTGATTCGTCGTACGGATCGTCCTCCGCGGGCGGCCTGCGGAGCAGGGCGATGGCCCCCGAGACGGTGGTCGCCTTGAGCGTGCCGTTGCCCGCGCCCAGGGTTCCGGTGATCCGCTTCGCGCCCCACTGGCCGCTGACCCGCAGATCGTCGAAGGCGTTGGACACCGCGCCGCTGGCCGTGTTCGCGTCGACCCGCGCGTCCGCCGGGTGCGGGAGCCGGATGGCGACCTCGCCGGAGACGGTGGTCAGCCGGATGTCCGTCGGTTGTCCGCCGGGATCGAGATCGATGACCATGTCACCGCTGACCGAGTCGGCCCGCACGGAGGCGCCGGCGCCGTCGATCACGGTCAGGTCGCCGGAGACCGAGTTGTAGCGGAGGTCGCCGGTGACCGACTGCGCCTCGAGGTTGCCGGTCACGGTGTCGGCGCGGATGTCACCCGACAGGCCGACGAGGGTGGTGTCCCCGCTCACGCCGCGCACGACCGTCGTGCCCCGCACCCCGGAGACGACCGCGCCGGCGCCGACGACACCGACCTCGACGGCCGTCTGAGCCGGTACCGCTACGGAGACGACGGCGCTGCGGCGGTGGCCCTTCCGATCGAGCCACTTGAGGAAGCCCGTCCAGGGCAGGTCCTCGTAGGCGACGGTCAGCGTCGATCCGTTCCTGGTGACGATCAGGGGCGGGCCCTCGACCTCGGAGATCTCCAGCCGGGTGGAACCTTCGTCCGTGCCCACGACGTTGACCGTTCCTCCTACGATCCGGACATTGAGCGTGGTCAGCGGGTCGTCGAAGGCGAGCTTCTGGGGCTCGGCGACTTCCCACGTCGTCTCTGCCATGGTGCTGACCTCCCGGGGCCGGCCACGACGCAACATATCGCGTCTCGTAGAGAACACGATATATCGCGGATCTGCGGTGTCAAGCGTGTGCCCAGCCGCCGTGCGGGCCGCCTTGGCGGGCGACGCGCGACATTGGCGCTGATCAAGGGCCACATTGCCCTAGCGTGGGCTCATGAACGCGACACCCGTGGGGGCCCTGCTGCTCTGCCGGGCCGATCCCGCGGCGGTACGGAACCCGGCCGCCCATCTGCTGCGCGAACGGACCCTGCTCGCCACGGCCGGCGAGGGATGGAGCGTGCTCGTGCCCGAGGGCCGGCCGTGGCTGGACGGTGGCGAACTGGTCGACGCGGTGCTGGGCGGTTGGGCCGCTGCGCTCTCGATCAGCGTGGGCCGACCGGTGCTCGCCCTGTGGTGGGACGGCGACGGGGCCGGCCTCACCCTGGCCTCCGGCTTCCGCCGCCCTGTCGGATACGTCTGGCTGACCAACGGCACCCCGGTCGGCGAGGACGAGGCGATGCGGACCTTCGGGGCGCGGCTGGAGCTCGATCCGGTCCTCGACCTGCAGGCCCTCGAGTCGTTGACGGCTCCGGACCCCGAGTCCGACGCGCGGGCCAGGCTCGGCGGCCTGACCGCCGTGCTCACCCGCACCGGACTGGCCCTGCCCACCGGCTTGGCCCCCGGCGCCTCGTCGGACGACCTGCGCAGCGCCGCGCGCACGGCGGCTGCCGAGGAGATCGACTCCACCGGCCGCCGCGACGCGGCGACGCCGGCCCACCCCCGCCCGTCCTGGTTCCGCGCGGCGGCCACGGCCCAGATGGCGGCGGGGGTGGCGCTGATGGTGCTCGGGATGCGGCGGCGCAGCGGGGGCTGGGTGACCGCGGGAGCGGTGCTGGTCGCGCACGGGTCGGCGCCGCTGGTGTGGGAGCGGCTGCGGCCGTGACGCGCCGGGGGGCCACCCGCCTACCTGGCGGTGTGGGTACTGCCCCTCCCGAATCCGGGACTGCCCCCGGGACCCCGTGTGCCGGAGCTCCACCCCCTGGGCGCCTACCTCATCGCGGCTTCGCCGCGGGTGGGGCCCCGGACCTCGTACCGCGCTGCGCGGTGTCCTCGCTCTCTCCCACCCGCCGGCGGCCGTGGCGTACCTGCCACACCGCCAGGCGTGGGGGAATGCCCCGGACGGACTGCAAAAGCAGCGGCGTTCGAGCGCTGCGGCCGTGGCATGGAACAAGACTCGCCGGACCCTGTTTGCGGCTGTCCCCCGGGCCTGGCGGTCTGGAGGACCCCACACGGCCCCCGCGCCCAGCAGGAAAGGAATGACAGGGGACCGAGGGCCGCGCGCGGCCTGCTAGTCGTCGTCCTCGTCGTCGAGGCGGGCCAGCCAGGTGGCGAGGCGTTCGACGGGGACCTCGAAGTCGGGGTTGAGGTCGACGAACGTGCGCAGCTGCTCGGCGAGCCACTCGAAGGTGACCTCCTCCTCGCCGCGTCGCTTCTCCAGCTCCTCGATACCGCGATCGGTGAAGTACATAAGCACAGAATATGGCCCGGCCCCGCGAACTGATCGCGGGGCCGGGCCGGGTACTACGTCACGCGGCGGCGCAGCCGCCTCACGCGTCGAAGACCTCGTTGACCAGCTGCTGCTGCTCCGCCTGGTGGCGCTTCGCGGAGCCGACGGCCGGGGACGAGCCGTGCGGGCGCGAGATGCGGCGCAGGCGCTCGCCGTGCGGGATGTCCGCGCCGACGGCCAGGTCGAGGTGGTCGATCAGGTTGAGCGCGATGAACGGCCAGGCACCCTGGTTCGCCGGCTCCTCCTGCGTCCACAGGTACTTCTCGGCGTTCGGGTACTTGGCGATCTCCGCCTGGAGCTCCGCACCCGGCAGCGGGTACAGACGCTCGAGTCGGATGATCGCCGTGTCCGTTACGCCGCGCTTCTGACGCTCCGCCTCGAGGTCGTAGTAGACCTTGCCGGCGCAGAAGACGACCTTGCGGACGGCGGCCGGGTCGACCGAGTCGTCGCCGATCACCGGGCGGAAGCCGCCGGTGGTGAACTCCTCCGCCTTGGACGCCGCGGCCTTCAGGCGCAGCATCGACTTCGGGGTGAAGACGATCAGCGGCTTGTGGTGCGGGTTGTGGACCTGCCAGCGCAGCAGGTGGAAGTAGTTCGACGGCAGGGTCGGCATGGCGACCGTCATGTTGTCCTGCGCGCACATCTGAAGGAAGCGCTCGGGACGCGCGGACGAGTGGTCCGGGCCCTGGCCCTCGTAGCCGTGCGGCAGGAGCAGGGTGACACCGGAGTGCTGGCCCCACTTCTGCTCGGCGGAGGAGATGAACTCGTCGACGACGGTCTGCGCGCCGTTGACGAAGTCACCGAACTGCGCCTCCCACATGACCAGCGCGTCCGGACGTGCCAGCGAGTAGCCGTACTCGAAGCCCATCGCCGCGTACTCGCTGAGCAGCGAGTCGTAGACGTTGTAACGGGCCTGGTCCTCGGACAGGTAGAGCAGCGGCGTGTAGTCCTCGCCGGTCTCCTGGTCCACCAGCACCGCGTGGCGCTGGCCGAACGTGCCGCGGCGGGTGTCCTGGCCGGAGAGCCGGACGGGGGTGCCCTCCATCAGCAGCGAGCCGATGGCGAGGGTCTCGCCCATGCCCCAGTCGATCGTGCCGTCCTCGACGGACGCCGCCCGGCGCTGCATCTGCGGCATGAGCCGAGGGTGCACGGTGATGTGGTCGGGGATGTTGACCTGGGACTCGGCGATCCGCTTGACGACCTCCTGGGAGACCGCCGTGTTGATCGCGACCGGGAACTCGGCCTCGGCGTCCGGGACATGGGCCGGGGCCGGGTGGCTGGTGGCCTCGCGGACCTCCGCGAAGACCTTCTCCAGCTGGCCCTGGAAGTCCTGGAGCGCCTGCTCGGCCTCTTCCAGCGTGATGTCGCCGCGACCGATGAGCGACTCGGTGTAGAGCTTGCGCACCGAACGCTTCTTGTCGATCAGGTTGTACATCTGCGGGTTGGTGAACTGCGGGTTGTCGCCCTCGTTGTGACCGCGGCGGCGGTAGCAGATGAGGTCGATCACGACGTCCTTGTTGAACGCCTGGCGGAACTCGAAGGCGAGCCGCGCGACGCGGACCACGGCCTCGGGGTCGTCGCCGTTCACGTGGAAGATCGGCGCCTCGATCATGCGGGCGACGTCGGTCGCGTACATGGAGGAGCGGGAGGACTCCGGCGCGGCCGTGAAGCCGACCTGGTTGTTGATGACGACGTGGACCGTGCCGCCGGTGCGGTAGCCGCGCAGCTGCGACATGTTCAGCGTCTCGGCGACGACACCCTGGCCGGCGAAGGCCGCGTCACCGTGCAGCGCGATCGGCAGGACCGTGAAGTCCGTGCCGCCCTTGTTGATGACGTCCTGCTTGGCCCGGGCGACACCTTCGAGGACCGGGTCGACGGCCTCCAGGTGGGAGGGGTTGGCGACCAGGGAGACCTTGATCTGCTCGCCGTCGAGGCCGGTGAAGGTGCCCTCGGCGCCGAGGTGGTACTTCACGTCGCCGGAGCCGTGCATCGACTTCGGGTCGAGGTTGCCCTCGAACTCCCGGAAGATCTGGGCGTACGACTTGCCGACGATGTTCGCAAGCACGTTGAGCCGGCCGCGGTGGGCCATGCCGATGACGACCTCGTCGAGGCGCGACTCGGCGGCCGAGTCGATGACCGCGTCGAGCAGCGGGATGACGGACTCGCCGCCCTCCAGCGAGAAGCGCTTCTGGCCGACGTACTTGGTCTGCAGGAAGGTCTCGAAGGCCTCGGCCGCGTTCAGCCGGCGCAGGATGCGCAGCTGCTCCTCGCGCTCCGGCTTGGTGGTGGCGCGCTCGACCCGGTCCTGCAGCCACTTGCGCTGCTTCGGGTCCTGGATGTGCATGAACTCGATGCCCGTGGTGCGGCAGTACGACTCACGCAGCACGCCCAGGATGTCGCGCAGCTTCATCATCGACTTGCCGGCGAAGCCGCCGACGGCGAACTCGCGCTCCAGGTCCCAGAGCGTGAGGCCGTGCTCGGTGATGTCCAGGTCGGGGTGCTTGCGCTGGCGGTACTCCAGCGGGTCGGTGTCGGCCATGACGTGACCGCGGACCCGGTAGGAGTGGATCAGCTCGAAGACGCGGGCGGCCTTGGTGACGTCGTCGTCGTGCGAGGCGTCGATGTCCTTGAGCCAGCGGACCGGCTCGTAGGGGATGCGCAGCGACTCGAAGATCTCGTCGTAGAAGTTCTCCTCGCCGAGGAGGAGGTTGGACACGATCCGCAGGAACTCGCCCGACGCGGCACCCTGGATGACCCGGTGGTCGTACGTCGAGGTGAGGGTCATCACCTTGGAGATGCCCAGCTTGTTCAGGGTGTCCTGGGACGTGCCCTGGAACTCGGCCGGGTAGTCCATCGAGCCGACGCCCATGATGACCGACTGGCCGGGCATCAGACGCGGCACGGAGTGGACGGTGCCGAGGCCGCCGGGGTTGGTCAGCGAGACGGTGACGCCGGTGAAGTCGTCCATCGTCAGCTTGTTGTTGCGGGCGCGGCGGACGATGTCCTCGTAGGCCTGCCAGAACTCGAAGAAGTTCAGCGTCTCGGCCTTCTTGATGCCCGCGACGACCAGCTGGCGGTCGCCGTTCGGCTTCACCAGGTCGATGGCCAGACCGAAGTTCACGTGGTCGGGCTTGACCAGGGTCGGCTTGCCGTCCTTCTCGGCGAAGGACCAGTTCATCGACGGCATGGCCTTGATGGCCTGCACCATCGCGTACCCGATGAGGTGGGTGAAGGAGATCTTCCCGCCACGGGCGCGCTTGAGGTGGTTGTTGATGACGATGCGGTTGTCGAAGAGCAGCTTCACCGGGACGGCGCGCACGGACGTGGCCGTGGGCAGGTCCAGGGAGGCGTTCATGTTCTTCGCCACCGCGGCGGCCGGGCCGCGCAGCGTCACGAACTCGGGGCCGTCGGCCGGCTGGGCATCGACCTTGGCGGCCGGGGCCGGCTTGGTCGCGGCGGGCTTCGCCGGCTGTACCGGGGCGGGCGCGGGAGCAGCCTTGGCGGGCGCCGCGGGAGCCGGCGCCTGGGCGGCGGGCTGTGCCGGGGCTGCGGGCTGCGCCGGAGCGGCGGCGGCCGGGGCGGGAGCCGGCGCGGCTCCGTCGCCCTGAGTCTGCTTCGCTCCAGCGGCGGGGGCGTCCGCCGTGGCGGCCGCTCCCGGCTTGTAGTCGGCGAAGAAGTCCCACCAGGCACGGTCGACCGAATTCGGGTCCTGGAGGTACTGCTGGTAGATCTCGTCTACGAGCCACTCATTGGCGCCGAATGCAGCGGCAGGGTTCTGACCCTGCCCGGCTTGGTCGGTCGAGAGACTCGAGTTACTGGGGGACTGAGACGACACGGCGAGAACCGCCCTCTTCCGCTTCACAAGGTGATGGACAGCGGAAATAAAGGCTACGCCTCCCTGGCCGGGAGGTGCAGGCCGGGCGGGTCAACGTCGTGCAAGTCACACCGAACAGCGCGTTTCGGGGCCCGGAATGGCGGGAAACACGCATGGTTCGGTCGAGCCGGGGTACGCCTGACGGCGGTCACGGGCCTGGGCCCGCACCCTTACGGATCTCCGGCAACGTCCTGACCGGCAGCTTTCCGTGGCTCGGCACGTCGGCTTCCCGCGTCTCAGACCTCTTACACGCAGAATCCGCGCTTCCGGTTCGAACCATACGTCAAACGCGTGCCGGCCTGATCCCCGGAAGAGTGACCTGGATACGGCAGCCGTGTGCGGATTCGGCCACCCCGATGCGCCCGCCGTGCAGATCGACCGCCCAGCGCGCGATCGCCAGCCCCAGCCCCGTACCGCCGTCGCTGCCCGGGCCGTGCGGGGAGGGAACGCCGCCCCGGTTGAAACGCTCGAAGACACGGTGGCGCTCCTGCTCGGGGATGCCCGGGCCCTCGTCCAGCACCTCCAGGTCGAGCGACTCGGGGTACGGCCCGCGCCTGGCCCGCACGGTCACCCGGCCGTGCGGCGGGGAGTGCTTCACCGCATTGTCGATGAGGTTCGCCACCACCTGGTGGAGCCGCTCGGCGTCGGCGTGCGCCGTCAGCTCAGGCGGGGACACGTCCAGGTGCAGATGCACGTCGGTGCGGGTGTGATGGCCCGACCCGGAGGCCAGGCCGCGCCGGGAGGACGCCAGATTGGCCTCCTTCAGCACGCCGGACAGATAGGGCCACACCTCGAAGCGGGAGGCCCGCAGCGGCAGTACGCCGTTGTCGAGGCGGGACAGGTCCAGCAGCGTCTCCACCAGCCGGCCCAGACGCTCGGTCTGCTTCAGCGCCGTGCGCATCGTCTCGGGATCGGCGGCGGACACCCCGTCGACGACGTTCTCCAGCACGGCCCGCAGCGCGGCGATCGGGGTGCGCAGCTCGTGCGAGACATTGGCGACCAGCTCCTTGCGGTGCCGGTCCACGGCCTCCAGGTCGTCCGCCATGCGGTTGATCGTGGAGGCGAGGTCGCCGAGCTCGTCGCGGCGGTCGGCGCCACGCACCCGGCGGGTGTAGTCGCCGTGCGATATGCCCTTGGCGACGGTGTTCATCTCGTCCAGCGGCGCGGTCAGGCCGTGCGCCACGAACTGGGTGATCAGCAGGGTCGCGATGATCGTGAAGACCGTGATGAAACGCACCTCGGTCTTGCTGTGGAACGCCATCAGCATCAGACCGGTGGTAATGAGGACCGAGACCACCACGAGGGTGCTGAGCTTGGTCTTGATCGATATCGTGATCGAGGCGGTACTCAGCCGCTTTCCCGGCCCGCCGCCCTGCCGCCGTCTCATGGCGCCGGCGTCTCCAAGGCGTAGCCGACGCCGTGCACGGTACGGATGCGCTCTGCGCCGATCTTGCGGCGCAGCGCCTTGATGTGGCTGTCGACCGTGCGCGTGCCGGAGGCGTCCGCCCAGTCCCAGACCTCCGCGAGCAGTTGCTCACGGGAGAGGACGGCGCGTGGCGTGTTCGCCAGGCAGACCAGCAGGTCGAACTCGGTCGGCGTCAGGTGCACGTCCTCGGCCCTGACCCGTACACGGCGCTGCGCGTGGTCGATCTCCAGCTCGCCGAGGCGCAGGATTCCGCTGCGCGGTGTCACCGCGGCCAGGGCCGCCCGCTCCACACGGCGCAGCAGCACATGCACCCGGGCCGCGAGTTCGCGCATCGAGAACGGCTTGGTCATGTAGTCGTCGGCGCCGACGCCGAGCCCGACGAGCATGTCCGTCTCGTCGTCACGGGCGGTCAGCATCAGCACCGGTACGGGCCGCTGCGCCTGGACCCGGCGGCATACCTCGAGCCCGTCGAAGCCGGGCAGCATGACGTCCAGGACCATCAGGTCCGGCTGCCAGGCGTCCGCCGCGTCGACGGCCGCCGGGCCGTCGAGGGCGGTCTGCACCAGGAAGCCCTCGGCCCGCAGCCGTGCGGCGATGGCGTCGACGATCGTGGCGTCGTCCTCGACCACCAGCACCCGGCGCTGGGCTCCGGGAGTGGCCGCGACGCCGCCTTGCGTGGTGTGTGTCTGCTCCATCGCCCCGCCCTTGTACGCGTTCTCTGCGAGCTGCATCTGGTTCTGCTTCGAAGGTGGTTCCGGTGTGTAGTCCAGCAGCGTAAAGGCAGCGACGGCGTCCCGGCTACGCAGGGCGAACGGCGAGGTGGACCACGTCCGGTACGCCCCGGGCAAGGTGGACCTCTTCGGTTCTTACCCCGGTGAATCCGGCATTCCGCAACGCCTCCTCGAACGCGGCGGACGGCTGTGCGGACCATACGGCGAGCACGCCGCCGGGTTCCAACACCGCCTGACAGGCGGCGAGTCCGGCCGGCGAGTACAGCTCCCCGTTGTCCTCCGTGACCGTCCAGTCCGGGCCGTTGTCGATGTCCAGGCACAGGGCGTCGTAACGGTCCGCGGTCGAACCGATATGGCTCACCAGGTCCGTGTGAAGGATCACGCACCGTGGATCGCCGAGCGCCTCCCCCGAGATCGCGGCGAGCGGCCCGCCCCGGTGCCAGTCGATGATCGCCTCCTCGCGTTCGACCACCGCGATCCGCCGCCACGACGGCATGGCGGCGGCGTGGGCCAGCGAGAACCCGACCCCGAGACCGCCGATGAGGAGCCGCGGGGCGACGTTCCGGGTCCGGATCGCCCGGTGCGCGGCGTCGACGAGCAGCCGCTCGGACCGCCCGTCGGCCGTGTCCATCAGGAAGCACCCGTTGGCGATGATCTCGTACACCTTCTCCTCTCCCTCGCCCCGTCTGCGCAGCACCACCTCCCCGAATGGGCCCTCGCGCCGGTCGAGGGTGACGGGGGCGTTGGTGGCGGGGAACGGCATGGGACGACCTCCGGGGCGGCGATGGGTGACGACACGGATGGGGTCCATCTTGGCCGGGCTCCACCGAAGGGGACAAACCGCTGCCGCGCAGGAAAGCGCGCGGATGTGGCTCAGGCCGGGCGGTGGAACAGGCTCACCAGCGGTGCGTGGACGCGCCAGCCCAGGGACTCGTAGAGAGCGCGGCCGTCCAGGGTGCCGCCGAGCACGCCGACGGTCGCGCCGTGGTCGAGCGCGGCGTTGTGGAGGGTGTGCATCACAAACCGCCCGAGGCCCTTGCGGCGGTGCTCGGGGGCGGTCTCCACCTGGTCGACCACGGCCGTGCGCCCGGTCGGGGCGATCTGGGCGCGGGCCGCGAACGAGCCGTCGGCTCCTACGACCAGGGCCCGTACGACACCGCCGCGGCTCCAGGTCCGCAGGGTGTAGCCGTCGGGCACCACCGTCCGGTTTCGGCGCAGTTCGGTGGACATCAGCCAGCCGGGCCTGTCGACTGCCCAGTCGGGGCCCGCCCACTCGACGACGGAGTCGGGGTCGGTGAAGACCTTCAGCCACACCGTCGGCGCGGCGACTTCGGCGGCGACCTTCCGCACGGTGGCCTCGTCGTCCGCGGTCAGGACGTGGCGGGTGGCGTGCTTGACCTGGCCGACGTCGACGGTGAAACCCCAGGGTCTGCGCACCGGGTCGGCCGCGCCGCGCGATGCCACCCAGCCCCGGACCCAGGCGTGGACGATCTCCGCGGTCGATTCGAAGGACATAAGGGCTCCTCGGAAGCAGCAGTAATAGACGCAAACCAGCAATGCCTATTACACCGTGGCCCGCGGTGCCTTGGCCACCCCATTAATAGGGACCGGGGATTGGGAGGGACCGGCTCCGTGGGTCATGGCCGCGCCGCCTTCTCCCCGTGCACTGCCGTGTACTCGGCCGCCAGCCAAGGCCCCAGGTCCTCGACGAGGGTGCGGAGCACGACCGGGTCCGGCGTCGGGGTACGGGCCGCTGCTGCGGCCAGCCGCATCTGCTCCGCGCGCTGCGGACAGTGGAGCGCGAAGAGCTCCGCCGAGTCGTGCAGGTCGCTGGTCCAGCCGCCCCAGCGGGGCATGACCAGGGTGAACCCGGTCCGCACGATGCGCCGCGCGACCCTGCGGCACAGCGCCCGTCGCTCGGTGTCCGTCGCGGCGTTCCGCAGCCGCTCACGCCAGCGCGGCAGCACGAGGGCCAGGTCGCCGTTGGTCTCGCGGGCCAGCAACGAGGTGGGGCGCTGGGCAGGGAGGCGGACGGCGAGGTCCTGGCCCAGCAGCGGTGTGCACAGACAGGAGATGAAGAAGCCCAGGTCGTACCGCTCGAGTTCGCTCAGCGCCGCCCCGGCGCCGACGAGCAGTATGCCGACACCGTCGATCACGTCGAACGTCCCGTCGAGCACGGCCTCGGCCGCGTCGGCGTCCGCCCGGTCCCGGGCGGCGGGCTCCCCGTGCAGCACGAGCAGCAGATCCAGGTCGGAGACACCGGGCACGGCCGTGCCGCGCGGGATGCTTCCGTACAGATAGGCGCTGTGCAGGCGGCTGCCTTCGAAGTTGCCGGCGATCTCCGTCCGGGCGGCGGCCACCACCGGGGCGAAGTCGGCGGTGACGCGGTCGAGCGAGCCCTCGCGGGCGATGGTCCCGTCCGGGTTCAGTCCCCTGTGGTCCGCGGGCGCGGTGTCGTCCGTGGCGCCGCGTGTCGCCCTGTCCGGTCCGTACGGCCAACGACTCATGGAGGAACACTGCACCGCTTTCGGGCCTCCGCGACAGCTCATCGGACGGACCGTGCAGCTCACCGACCGCGCAGCGGCGGGGCAGCCGCTCGAGGCATGCCTCGTGGCGGCGCGGGCGCGAACGACGCGGGCGCGAACGATGCGCACCCGGGAAATTCTTCGGAGGCGCTCGATCTTCCGTTCCTCATCGGCCGGCACAACGGGCCAGGCATTGTCCGGGCCGGCCCACGATGCCGGGTCAGGAACCCTCACGGGGCCGGTCCTCGGTGCCGCACCGGTTGCCGGCCACCATGTCCACCACCGCGAGGCGCTCCGCTGCCGGTGGCCTGCCCGACGCTTCTTCTCCCCGGCTGTCGGGGGCGGTTCGATCCGGACGGCGCGTCGTGGGCGGGCTCGCCATCGGTGCGAGGCCCTGGCCCGTGCCCTGCATTCACCCGCCGCGGCGATCGCCGTGATCGTGGTGGTCGGCGAGCACTCGGTGGTGCAGTTCCCGCTCCTTCGCCGTGCGGCGTCGCGGAACGGATTTCGGTGATCGCTCACAGCGAACATGCCCTGGGGAACATTGGCGGGCTCATATGCATTGAGTCGGTACAGCTCAACTTGACTGCCTAAGGGGAGATCATGGCTGCCGATATCAAGGCGAACTCACCGCTCACTCTGCCCGTGCTGCCGCTCGACGACGAGGTCGTGCTGCCCGGCATGGTCGTGCCGCTCGACCTGTCCGACTCCGAGGTACGGGCCGCGGTCGAGGCCGCCCAGGCCGCCGCTCGTCCTTCGGGCAACAAGCCGAAGGTGCTGCTCGTTCCCCGCGTCGACGGCACCTACGCCGCAACCGGCGTGCTCGGCACCGTCGAGCAGGTCGGCCGGCTGTCCGACGGCGATCCCGGCGCGCTGATCCGCGGCGTCGGCCGCGTCCGTATCGGCGCCGGTACGACCGGCCCGGGCGCTGCCCTGTGGGTCGAGGGGACAGTGGTCGAGGAGACCGTTCCCGACCCGCTGCCCGGCGCCGTCACGGAGCTGGTCAAGGAGTACAAGGCGCTGGCCACCGACTGGCTGAAGAAGCGCGGCGCCTGGCAGGTCGTCGACCGGGTACAGCAGATCGACGGCATCTCGCAGCTCGCCGACAACTCCGGCTACTCGCCGTTCCTGACCACCACTCAGAAGCTCGAGCTGTTGGAGACCAGCGACCCCGTCGCCCGTCTCAAGCTCGCCACCGAGCAGCTGCGCGAGCACCTCGCCGAGCAGGACGTCGCCGAGTCCATCGCGAAGGACGTCCAGGAAGGCGTCGACAAGCAGCAGCGCGAGTTCCTGCTGCGCCGTCAGCTGGACGCCGTACGCAAGGAGCTGCGCGAGCTCAACGGCGAGTCCGAGGGCGACGAGTCCGACGACTACCGTGCCCGTGTCGAGGCCGCCGACCTGCCCGAGAAGGTCCGCGAGGCGGCGCTGAAGGAGGTCGAGAAGCTGGAGCGGGCGAACGACCAGTCGCCCGAGGGTTCCTGGATCCGCACCTGGCTCGACACCGTTCTCGAACTGCCGTGGAACGAACGCACCGAGGACGCCTACGACATCCGGGGCGCCAAGGCCGTGCTGGACGCGGAGCACGCGGGCCTGCAGGACGTGAAGGAGCGGATCACCGAGTACCTGGCGGTGCGCAAGCGGCGCGCCGACCGGGGGCTGGGCGTGGTCGGTGGGCGGCGCGGGGGCGCCGTGCTCGCACTCGTCGGACCGCCCGGCGTGGGCAAGACCTCGCTGGGCGAGTCCGTCGCGCACGCCATGGGCCGCAAGTTCGTGCGCGTCGCGCTCGGCGGCGTACGGGACGAGGCCGAGATCCGCGGCCACCGGCGTACGTACGTCGGTGCGCTGCCCGGCCGGATCGTCCGCGCGATCAAGGAGGCCGGCTCCATGAACCCGGTCGTCCTCCTCGACGAGATCGACAAGGTCGGCTCCGACTTCCGCGGCGACCCTGCCGCGGCACTCCTGGAGGTCCTCGACCCGGCGCAGAACCACACCTTCCGCGACCACTACCTGGAGGTCGAGCTCGACCTCAGCGACGTCGTCTTCCTCGCTACCGCCAACGTGCTCGAGGCCATTCCGGAGGCACTGCTCGACCGGATGGAACTGGTGCGTCTCGACGGCTACACCGAGGACGAGAAGGTCGTCATCGCCCGCGACCACCTCGTGCCGCGCCAGCTGGAGCGGGCCGGTCTGGAGACCGGCGAGGTGACCCTCGACGACTCGGCGCTGCGCAAGCTGGCGGGCGAGTACACCCGCGAGGCGGGCGTACGGAACCTGGAGCGGGCCGTCGCGCGGCTGCTGCGGAAGGTCGCGGCACAGCACGAGCTGGGTGACCGGGAGCTGCCGTTCACCGTCACGCACGAGGAGCTGCGCGGGCTGATCGGCCGGCCGCACCATGTGCCCGAGTCCGCCCAGGACCCGGCCGAGCGCCGCACCGCGGTGCCGGGCGTGGCCACCGGGCTCGCCGTCACCGGTGCCGGCGGGGACGTCCTGTTCGTGGAGGCGTCGCTCGCCGACCCGGAGACGGGCGCGTCCGGACTGACCCTGACCGGTCAGCTCGGCGACGTGATGAAGGAGTCCGCGCAGATCGCGCTGAGCTTCCTGCGCTCGCACGGCGCCGAGCTGGAGCTGCCGGTCGCCGACCTCAAGGACCGGGGTGTGCACATTCACTTCCCGGCGGGCGCGGTGCCGAAGGACGGCCCGAGCGCGGGCGTCACGATGATCACGGCGCTCGCGTCGCTGCTCTCCGGGCGCCAGGTGCGCACGGACGTGGCGATGACCGGCGAGGTGTCGCTCACCGGCCGGGTGCTGCCCATCGGCGGCGTGAAGCAGAAGCTGCTCGCGGCGCACCGGGCGGGCATCACCACGGTCGTGATCCCGAAGCGGAACGAGGCCGACCTGGACGACGTTCCGGCGGAGATCCTCGAGAAGCTCGAGGTGCACCCGGTGACGGACGTCCTGCAGGTGCTGGAACTCGCGCTTTCGGCGGCCGAGATCCCGGTGACGGCCGCGGCCTGACCGGCCCGGGGCAGGCAGCGGCCCGGCGGTGGGCATCCACCGCCGGGCCGCTGCCGTGCCCGTTCGTCCCGCACAATGGAGAGATGACCACCCTGCGGGCCGACTGCTCGAACTGCTTCGGGCTGTGCTGTGTCGCACTGCCCTTCGCCGCCTCCGCCGACTTCGCGGTGAACAAGGAGGCCGGTACACCCTGTGCCAATCTCCGCACGGACTTCGGCTGCGGCATCCACGAGCGCCTGCGCGACAGCGGTTTTCCCGGCTGCACCGTCTACGACTGCTTCGGTGCCGGCCAGCAGGTCTCGCAGGTCACCTTCGGCGGCACGAGCTGGCGGGACGCCCCGGAAACGGCCCGGCAGATGTTCGACGTCTTCCCCGTGGTCCGGCAGCTGCACGAGCTGCTCTGGTACCTGGAGGAGGCGCTGACCCTGAACGCCGCGCGCGAGGTGCACGCGGATCTGCGCCGGCAGCGGGACGTCGTGACCGACCTCACCCGGCTCGCGCCCGACGCCCTGGAGAAGCTCGACGTCGCCGCCCACCGCCAGGAGGTGAACGTCCTCCTGCTGAGGACGAGCGAGCTGGTGCGGGCCCAGGTCAAGGGCCGGAAGAAGGACCGCAGGGGCGCGGACCTGATGGGCGCCAGGCTCAGGAACGCCGATCTGCGGGGCGCCGGGCTGCGCGGCGCGTATCTCATCGCGGCCGATCTGACGGGTGCCGATCTTCGGTTGGCCGACCTCATCGGCGCCGACCTCAGGGACGCCGATCTGTCCGGCGCCGATCTGACCGGCTGCATCTTCCTCACCCAGCCACAGCTCAACGCGGCCAGGGGCGACGCGGCCACTCGCCTGCCGGACGGGCTGACCCGCCCCGCGCACTGGTCGTGAACGGGGAGGGCCACGGCCGGGTCGCGTGGCCGGATCAGCCGTTGGCGAGCGCCACGAGGCGGTCGTACGCGCCGTTGAACCTGTTGTGGCCGCCGACGATCGGCCCGGACGAGGTGTACTGCCACATCGTGCAGTAGGGCCAGCCGGCCGGCAGGGCGCCCGGCGTGTCCGACAGTAAGAGGCAACGGCCGCTGCCGTTGGTCTACGCCTGCGAAGATACGGCGGAGCTGCGGCAACACCGGCCGCCGGAGGAAACTTTCACGACCAGGAAAGCGTGCGAGGGGTGCTGACGTGCACGAAGGCAGTACGGCGGGTGAAGCCGACCCGAGGAGCGGGAGCGGCGCGGACCAGGAGTTCCTGGCACTGGAGCGCGAGTTGGCCGTCTTTCTGCGCCGCGCCAGGGCGTCCTCCGGCGAAATGGCCCGTGAGGTCCACCCCGAGCTCGAACCCGCCGCCTACGGACTGCTCGTCCGGCTGGAGGAGGCGGGGCAGCAGCGGGCGACCGAACTGGCCGGCTACTTCGGCGTCGGCAAGGCGACCATGAGCCGTCAGCTGCGCGCCCTGGAGGAGCTCGGCCTGGTCACCCGCGAACCGGACCCGGCAGACGGCCGCGCCTCCCTCGTACGGCTCACGTACGAAGGCGTGGCCCGCTTCCGCCATGTGCGCGACGCCCGCCGGGACCGGTACCGCAGCAAGCTGGCCGGCTGGGACCGCGGCGAGGTCGCGGAGCTCGCGCGGCTGCTGCATCAGCTGAACGCGCGCGCGGAGAGCTGACGTCCCGCCCGCGTGGCGCTTGCCGCGACCCCGCCCCGAACCCGGGCTGCGCCCCGGGCCCCGCGCCGCCCCCGGCCCCGCGCCGCCCTCCGGGCGGCATACCGGGACGACTGGCGGCGTGGCGTACCCCAGGGCCGGATCTGCCGCGCGAGGGACGGTTCAGTCGGTCCGGCGCCGGCGGACTCCGTACGGAGCGCAGTACCGGAGTCCGGGGCGAAAGCCCGGATTCCGGGAACGGGGGTCGCACCCGCGCCGCCACGCCAGGGGGAGGGCGGGTAGGGGAACGGCCCCGCGCAGCGGCATCCCGCAGCCGCCCGGCCCGTCACAGCTCCACGAACACCGCCGACGCGTCGTCGTGGAGCTTCCACCGGATCACCCCGGTACGCGCCTGTGCCGCCGCCTCCAATTCCCGCACCCGGTCGATCAGGCCCTGCGCACCCTCCTTGCGCAGCAGCGCCACGCACTCCGCCCAGTCGCCCTGCGAGAACATGTCCACCCAGCGCGACGCGCCGTCGGTGAGCGCGACCACCGAACGCACCTGCCCGCGCGGGACGCTGCCCGCGACCGCGCGCGCCGCCACCGACGGATCCGCCGCCGCCGTGAAGAACCCGCCCTCGGCGTTCCGCAGTGCGTCCGCCAAGGCATGCGTCCGCAGCGCCGCACGCGGCAGGCGGTCCAGTCGGTCGTCCAGCACCGGGCGCACCACGCCCTCGGGGGTCTCCAGCAGCAGGGTCGAGTCGGAGAGCACCAGATACTCCACGTCCTGATCCGGCCCGCCCCAACGCGCGAGGACCACCGTTGCCTGAGGGGTGCGAACGTGAGAAAGATCACAGGTGTCGCGATGGGTGTCCGCGGTGCGCCGGATTGATTTCGCGAGAACTTCCCGAAGAGTCAGGTCGCGCCGCGAACCGGACAGTTCGACCAAGGCGCCGCCCAGTCGTGCGGTGAACCACGGCACGGTGTGCACACATCCCGCGTCGTCCTGCGGCGGTGTCACACCGTCGAGCACCACCGCCGTGCCGCCTCGCCCCGAAGCGGGCAGGGTGACGGACGCCCAGTCCTCGTTGGGGCGTTCGGGGGAACCGGGGGAGGTGGCGAGCTCGATACGCATGGATCCAGTCTGCATGGGTCCTTCACAAAGGCCTCACGGTACGGGCATTGGCCCGTACCGGCAGGTCAGAGCGGGTGCTTCGTCCCGATTGGGGGGCTGTGCGAAGCTGCGGGCGGGCATCCTGTCAAAGGCTCGCCGGAAGGTCCAACCCGTGGACGCCGCAGGGCACCGTGGGCCGCAGCCGGAAGTTGTTCGCCAACTCCTGAGTGTTGTTCACTCGTTCGGGTGGCGGAGCGGCCGATGCGCGCCTCCCTCCCAAAGGCACTGGAATGGTCGGAAGCCGTACCAGGGGTGGGGCTTTCACGTGTGACCGGTCGTCATCTCTGCTTCAAGGGTGGACGAGTCAAGCAAGATTGCGAGCACCGGTGCAGATGAAGCGGCCTCGGGGCAACGGCGGCAGGCCCACTGGAACCCCGTCCACGGGAGGCCCGGGCGGCCACCGGGCCCCGGCCTCTCCCCAACCGATCCCGGCACCCCGTGATCCGGACACGGTCGCGCAGACCGCGGTAGCGGCAGTCCCGCGGCCCGCTGACGAGCAGGTACCGGCCGGCCGTCCCCGGCGGGTCCGCAACCGGCTCGTCGCAGGCGTCGCCGTCACCGTCCTCCTCGTCGTCGGGGCCGGGGCCCCCGGCATCCTCGCGAGCTCCGCGGACCTGACCGAGTCCCAGCGGCTGGTCACCCTTGCCGCGCTCGACCGGCAGGCCGTCACGCTCGCCCACTCGCTCGCCGACGAACGCGACGAGGTCACCGCGTACATCGCGGCAGGCCGCGACGACCAGGGCGGCGACAAGAAGGACCGCCGAAAGATCTCCGGCAGTCTCAGCGCCCGCGTCGACCGGCAGATCGACGAGATGCGCGACGCCTTGGACACCGACCGCGCGGACCTGCGCCACTCGCTCGCCTCCGTGCCCTCCGTCCGCCGCGCCGCACTCACCGGCAAGGGCACCGCGCTCGAGGCGCACCAGGCCTACACCACCGTCATCTCCGCCCTGCACGCGCTCGCGGGCGAACTCGCCGACCGGACACCACCCCGCGCCGCGGAGGCCACCAGGGCCCCCGCCGAGCTCGGCCTCGCCGTGGAGCAGGCCTCCGCCGCCCGCGGGCTGCTGCTCGCTGCGCTCGCCGTGCCGCAGCCGGAACCGGTGATCGGCTACGACCCGGTCACCGGCCTCCCCGTGGAGAACGCGGGCGAGGACACCGGCGCCGACGCCCGTGCCCGGAACGCCCTCACCGCCGCCGCGCAGCAGGCCCGGGTGCGTGAACTCGCCGCCCTCGCCGACTTCGACCAGGCTGCCGGGAAGGCGGCCCGGGACAAGGTCGACGCCACCGTCACCGGTCCCGAGGTCAAGACCGCCGAGACCTATCTGGCCCGCCTCACCGACCGGCCCGAGCTCTCCGACTCGGAACGCGGCACCGACCCCGCGAAACTGGAGGCCGCGCTCACCGCCCGTATCGAGCAGATGCGGGGCGCGGAGTCGTCCCTCGCCACAGAACGCACCGCGCGGTTCGAGCAGCTGCGCGACGACGACCTCACCGCGCTCGAGATCCGTATCGCACTCCTCGGCGGGCTGGTCGTGGTCACCGTCGGCGTGCTCGCCGCCGTCTCCCGTACGCTCACCCGCCCGCTCGCCGTCCTGCGCATCGGCGCGGCCCGGCTCGCTGACGCGCCCGACCCGCAGGCCGAGGAACCGGTCCGCTTCACCGGCCGCAACGACGAGTTCGCCCAGGTCGTACGGTCCCTCAACGACCTGCACGGCAAGCTCCGCGACCTCGGCACGCGGGCCGGCCGGCTGGAAGGCGAGCGGGGCGACCTCATCGGTACCCGGGAGGCGCTCGAGGCCGAACTCGCCGCGGCACGCGCCGAGCTGCGACAGCGCACCGAGGAGATCGGCACCGAACTCGACCGGCTGCGCCACACGGTCCACCACACGTTCGTCAACCTGTCGCTGCGCACCCTCGGCCTCGTCGAGCGGCAGCTCGGCGTCATCGAGAAGCTGGAGGAGCGCGAGCAGGACCCGGAGCGCCTCGCCACGCTCTTCAAGCTCGACCACATGGCCACCGTCATGCGCAGGCACAGCGAGAACCTCCTGGTGCTCGCAGGCACCGAGCACGGACACGGCCATGTCGGGCCCGTCCCGCTCGTCGACGTGCTGCGCGCCGCGGTCAGCGAGATCGAGCGCTACGAGCGGGTCGTCATCCAGTCCCTGCCGCCGCACGCCCAGGTCGCCGGCTTCGCCGCGGACGACCTCAGCCACCTTGTCGCCGAACTCCTCGAGAACGCCACGTCGTTCTCGCCGCCGGACGCCCAGGTCGAGCTGTCCGGCTGGCTGCTGGAGAGCGGAGAGGTCATGCTCTCCGTCCAGGACGCGGGTATCGGCATGACCGCAGGCCGTATCGCCGAGATCAACGCGCGGCTCGAGGACCCGGAGTCGTACGAGGCCGAGCCCCCGGCGGGCCGCGAGGGCGAAGGCCTCGGTCTGCGGGTCGCCGGGCTGCTGGCGGCACGCCTCGGCGTACGGATCCAGCTGCGCGAGCACAAGCAGGGCGGGATCACGGCGGTGGTCGTCGTGCCGGGGGCACTGCTGCCGACCGGGCCGCCTGCGGCGGGCGGCCACCAGGCCCCGGTTGCGGGCGGGGCCCCGGCCCTGAACCTGCCGGGCTCGGTCGCAGAGGCCAACTCCAACGCCCTGCCCGCCAACGCCCGCCGTTCGACCACGCCGCCGCCCGCGGGCCCGCACGCGTCCGCCGGCCCGGAGCCGGACGTGTCCCTCGGACGCGACCCGGACCTGACCGTCGGCCAGGACCCGGCCTCCCAGGCGGACCCGGACGCCCACGAGGCGGCCCCGGCCGTCCCGACGTCCGCGGAGGACCGCGCCGGCGTCTCGGAGGCGGCCGACGTCGACGTTTCCGTGGCCCCGGCCGGTGGCCCGGACCGGGTCGGTCCCGAGGACGCTGCCGTCGCCCCGGGCCTCGCTGAGGACCCGGCGGCCCTCGACCCGGCGGACCACAAGGACGTCGCCGTCGACCCTGCCCAGGCCGACCACGAGAGCGTTGCCGGCGGCCCGGACCTGGCCGGCGGCCCGGCCCCGGGCGCGTCCATCGGCCACGACCCGGCCCCGGCCTCGGACGCCGACCCGGACGCCTACGAGGCGGTCCCCGCCGTCCCGGCGTCCGAGGACGCCGGCGTCGACGTGCCGGGCCTGACGGTGGGCACGGACCCCGCCGAGCCGACGGACCCGGCCGCCGCCGACGGTCCGTTCGCCCACGCGGCGGCGTCACCCGGCACGGACGTGCCCGCCGGCGAGGCCGTGGCCGGTGATCCGGCCTTCGCGGAGGGCCGGGCCGTCGTTCCGACCGCGGACCAGGTCGGCCACGAAGACGCGGGCACGGCTTCCCGAACGGCACCCGAAGAGGCCATCGCGTCGGAGCCCGGTGGGGACGTGGCGGAAGCCGCCCCGGTGCCGGGCTTCGCGCACGAGCCCGAGCCGGACCCGTTCGTCAAGGCCGCCGAGCGGGCCATCGCCGCTGCGGCAAAGCCGGACACGCACGAGCGGACGGCCGACGGCGATCCGGCGAAGGCCGGCGTCGACCAGGTGACGTTCGCGATGCGGCTTCCGCAGCCGCAGGCGCCCGAGGAGGAGCCGGAGGAACCCGCCGTCTGGGACCGGGTCACCGACAAGGGCCTGCCCAAGCGGACCCCGAAGTCGCTCACGCCCGCCACCGCCCCGAGCGGGCGTACCGGGAGCGTCGACGCCGAGGCCCTGCGCCGCCGGCTCGGTGGCTTCCACCAAGGCGCGAAGGACGGCCGCCGGGACGCCGAGGCGGAGATCGCTCAGAGATCGGAGAGCGCCGAGAAGGCCGAGAACGCACACACCGAAGCGGAGACGGGGGACACAGTCGAGGAGGCACGCAGTTGACTGCGACCGGCACATTCGGGCTGAGCAGCGAGGCTCGCAACCTTCAATGGTTGCTGGGCAATCTGGTGGAGGAGGTGCCAGGCGTCCACTCCGTCGCCGTCGTCTCTTCCGACGGTCTGCTGCTGCTCTCCTCCGACCCCGGCCGGAGCGCGGCCCCGGCCGCCCACCGCGACGGCCCGAGGGGCTCCAGCGCGGACCTCGCCACGATCGTTTCCGGTATCGGCAGCCTCACGATCGGCGCCGCGGGCCTGATGAACGGCGGAGGCGTCAAGCAGACCATGGTCGCCATGGAGGAGGGCAGCCTCTTCGTCATGTCCATCAGTGACGGCTCCCTGCTCGGCGTGCATGCCACGCCCGACTGCGACATGAGCGTCGTCGCCTACCACATGGCCCTCTTCGTGGGCCGTGCCGGACACGTACTCACCCCCGAAGTCCGCAGCGAACTGCGCAAATCGATGGAGAGTGGTCTGTGATGTCCGCCCCCAAGCTGCCCCTGCGCGGCGACGGCAAACGCCCCGCCCGGGTCCGTCCGTACTCCCTCACCGGCGGCCGCACCCGCTTCGGGCACGTGCTGCTCGTCGAGACGTTCGTCGCAGCGCTGGAAGCGCCGCCGGAGCGCCGGGAGCTGCCGGGCGGCAACCTCGTCTCGCGCGTCATGCCCGAGCTGCGGGCGATCGTCGAACTGTGCCGCCGGATGCGTACCGTCGCCGAGATCTCGGCGCTGCTCAAGATGCCGCTCGGTGTCGTGCGGGTGCTGCTCAGCGACCTGGCGGACCAGGGAAAGATCCGCGTATACGGGACCGGTCACGGCGCCGGCCAGCCCGACCGCGCACTGCTCGAAAGGGTGTTGAGTGGACTCCGCCGCCTCTGACACGCTCCTCGTCCGCCCCCAGGCCGGCCCCGGGACCGAACCCGAAGAGGCGCTGCAGCCCTGGCAGTTGGACACCACCCGCGCCCCCATCGCGACGAAGATCGTCGTCGCGGGCGGTTTCGGCGTCGGCAAGACGACGTTCGTCGGCTCCGTCTCCGAGATCACGCCGCTGCAGACAGAGGCGCTGATGACCAGCGCGAGCGAGGACACCGACGACCTCGCCGCCACGCCCGACAAGGTCACCACGACCGTGGCGATGGACTTCGGCCGGATCACGCTCGACGACGACCTGGTGCTGTACGTCTTCGGTACGCCCGGCCAGCAGCGGTTCTGGTTCATGTGGGACGACCTGGTGCGGGGGGCGATCGGCGCGATAGTGCTCGCCGACACCCGGCGGCTGCCGGACTGCTTCCCGGCGCTCGACTATTTCGAGAGCTGCGGACTGCCGTACGTCGTCGCCGTCAACCACTTCGAGGGGTCGACCGCTTACGAGGCGGAGGACGTACGGGAGGCCCTGACGGTCCCGCCGCACGTGCCGGTCGTGATCATGGACGCCCGTAACCGGATCACGGTGATCGAGTCGCTGCTGGCGCTGGTCGCCCACGCCCTCGAAGCCACCCCCGAATAGCCTCCCGAACACGCAACCCCGATCGCGCCCCGAACCGCGACGCAGAACCACGGAGAACCCCCGCCATGCGGAAGATACTCATAGTCGGAGCAGGTCAGTCCGGCCTCCAGCTAGCTCTCGGCCTCCAGTCGAAGGGCTACGAGGTCACCCTGATGTCCAACCGCACGGCCGACGAGATCCGGGCCGGCCGGGTCATGTCCACCCAGTGCATGTTCCACACCGCGCTGCAGCACGAGCGCGACCTGGGCATCAACTTCTGGGAGTCCCAGGCCCCCAGGATCGAGGGCCTCGGCGTCTCCGTCGCCGCTCCGGACTCGAGCCGTGCCGTCGACTGGGTCGGCAAGCTCGACGGCTACGCGCAGTCCGTCGACCAGCGCGTGAAGATGGCCGGCTGGATGGAGGCCTTCGTCCAGCGTGGCGGACAGCTCGTCATCCACGGGGCGGCCGTCTCCGACCTGGACTACTTCTCCCGCACCTACGACCTCGTGCTGGTGTCGGCCGGCAAGGGCGAGCTGGTCTCGATGTTCGGCCGGGACGCGTCACGCTCCCCGTACACGGAGCCGCAGCGCGCGCTCGCAGTCGCGTACGTCCACGGCCTCGGCCCGCGCCCCGAGCACCCCGACTTCGACGCGGTGCGCTGCAACCTGGTGCCGGGCGTCGGCGAGCTGTTCGTCATGCCGACGTTCACCACGTCCGGCCGAGCGGACATCCTCTTCTGGGAGGGCGTCCCCGGCGGTCCGCTCGACGCCTTCCAGGGCGTCAAGGACCCGGCGGAGCACCTTTCCCTGACGTTGGAGCTGATGGAGAAGTTCACGCCCTGGGAGTACGCGCGGGCCACCAAGGTCGAACTGACCGACGCGGGCGGCACGCTCGCGGGCCGTTACGCCCCCACCGTCCGCAACCCGATCGGCCGGCTGCCCGGCGGCGGGCTGGTCCTCGGCGTCGCGGACGTGGTCGTCGCCAACGACCCCATCACCGGCCAGGGCTCCAACTCGGCCTCCAAGTGCGCGGCCTCCTACCTCGCCTCCATCACCGAGCACGGCGACAAGCCGTTCGACGAGCAGTGGATGCAGGGCACGTTCGACCGGTACTGGGAGACGGCGCAGCACGTCACCAAGTGGACCAACGCGATGCTCGGTGTGCCCCCGGAGCACGTCCTCAACCTGATCGGCGCGGCCGGTCAGCTCCAGCCGGTCGCGGACAGGTTCGCCAACGGCTTCAACGACCCGTCGGACTTCGAGAACTTCTTCTACGACCCGGAGAAGACCGGCGCCTACCTGGCGTCCGTCTCCGGCGCCTGACAAGCCGCTGACCTGCTGTCGAAGGGGTGCTGTTGGTGGCTGGTGGTGACCATCGGCATCCCTTTTACGGCCCAGGGACGGCCCGAGTCGTCCCCGGAGGAGTAGCGCTCAGCACTCCTTCTCAGGGTGCCGAGCAGCCTTCTTCGCAGCCTGCTCCAGCTTGTACCGCGACACGTTCTCTTGCGCCGCGTACTCGGTGACCGCTGAGAGGAAGCACTCCGCGGCCAATGGGTTCGGGTGCCGACAGGTAGCTGTGCCGAGTGGGTGGTGTGCCCACACGTTCCGGGTTCGCCGTTACGGGCGCAGGGCAGCCCCAGGCTGTGTCAGGGCACGAGGAGTCCGCGGGGGGCGGCGGGCGGGGTGTAACGACGGGGAGCGCGGATTGGAAGGCCGGCACCCGTGCGGCCGGCCGGTGCCTGGGCCGTCCGTGTACTCCACGGATGCGGGGAATCGTGTCCAGCAGCGGCGTCAGCTGGGTGATGTCGTGACGGTTTCCGCTGGTCAGCGAGACGGCGAGTGGGGTTCCGTGCCGGTCGGTGATCAGGTGGTGCTTGCTGCCCAGACGCGCGCGGTCGACCGGCGAAGGTCCGGTGTGAGCCTTTGAGGGCCCTGACATGCGAGCCGTCGACTGCCGCGTCGCTCATGTCCAGCAGGCCCGCGGACCGCAGCTCGGCCAGCAGCACCTCGTGCAGCTGCGGCCAGACACCGGCCTCGGTCCAGCCCCGCAGACGCCGCCAGGCCGTCACACCACTGCAGCCGACCTGCTCAGCCGGAACATCCCGCCAGCTCACGCTCTTGCACGGCACGTAAACGATGCCCCGCAGCGCAGTGCGGTCATCCGCCGGCAACCGCCCGGGATACCGATGCCGCCGCGGCGGATGAGCAGGCAGGAGCGGAGCCACACGTTCCCACAGGTCATCAGGCACAAGATCAGCAGACACCCAACAGATCTTGCCGACGCAACACCCAACTGCCAAGCGCGACAACGAACTTCATTCTGAAACGATCAGTTAAAGGGCGCGAACGAGCGTCTGACAGGCGGCAGGACGCTTCTGCCCGCCATCCCAGCCTCGGGGACGGCGGGCAGAAGCGTGCGCGTCGTGGTTACGGGGCGGTGATGTAGACGGCCTCCTCCGTGAAGTAGCCGTATTTCGTGTTCAGGGTGATGTAGCTGTCCGCTTTAGGGAAAGTGCTGGGGTTGGATATGGTGTCCCCGTAGCAGGCGACTCGCGTGTTCGCGGGGATCGGCTTGTTGGTGCAGGTGTCATTCCGCAGGATTGTGGTTCCATTCTTCTGGAAGACCACAGCCTCCAGGTACACGGTGGTCGGGGCGTTGTTCACCACGATGGCCACGCCCTGAAACGTGTTATTGCTGGGGTTACGGATGATGCACGTCTGCATCTTGATGTTGACCGAGTACTTGTGCGCCGTGGTGGGGCCGCACTGGTAATCCGAGGGCGCAGACCACGGCTGCCAGTTCGGAGCGGCCGAGGCGGGAGCGGCGCTCAGGGCGAGGGCGCTCACCATGAGCGCCCCGACAGTGGCAACCTTGCGTCGCGTGATACCAGACATGACACCTTCTCAATTCTCCACGTGAAGCGCCCGCTTCACGGAAACCGGGCACTAGGTGATCACGGTTGATCGTCCGCAATCTACGCCATGGCAAGCACATGCGACAAAGAGAAAAGGACCATCAAGGTCTACGCTGCTGACCCGTTCGCGTCAACCGCCGGGAGCAGCACCCCGGCTTCTGGGACTGGGCCGCCACCGCCCACCTCGCCGACGTCGCCACCGTGGTCCGGCTCCGCGAGGCCGGAGCGCGATGCTGGACGCTCATCCCGCACCCCGAGGAGCACCACCCGTGATCACCATCGACGGCCGCCCCGTCCTCGCGATTCCCCGCATCCGTGGAGTACACGGACGGCCCAGGCACCGGCCGGGCCGCCTGCTCGCCGACCGCGGCTACGACAAGTACCGCCGCATCCTCCGGGCCCGCGGCATCACCCCGAAGATCGCCCGCAAGGGCACAGCGCACGGCTCCGGCCTGGGCCGCACCCGCTGGGTCGTCGAGCGAACCTTCGCCTGGCTCCACCAGTTCAAACGCCTTCGGATCCGCTACGAGATACGCGCCGACCTCCACCTCGGCCTGCTCCAACTCGCCTGCAGCATCATCTGCTTGAGACGCCTTCGAACCTCATTCTGAAACGATCAGTTAAACCGTCATCCCTTGTGATCTCGGGCTCATAGCCGTCTCAGGGTGAGTGTCTAACTGCGTGACAACGAGGGCGCACTCACGCGGACGCCCACGGACGCTCACGAACTCCCGCCGCAGGTCAGTGGGCTATCCTGAGCAGACCCCCTATGCGCCCGATTTGCTTCGGGATCCCACCGCAAGAGCGGCCGTCATAACGCGAAGCAAGGGGGGTTGCGAGAGCCCTAAGTGCGAGGGGCACCCCAAAGAACGAACCACCGCGGGCCTGCCAATCCTGCAGGTTGACCACGTACGTGACCTGACCAAGGGTGGGCCCGATGTTCCATGGAACATGATCGCCCTTTGCCCGAACTGCCACGCACTGAAGACCTACGGCGAGAACCGGGACAAGCTCCGCCGCCTCCTCGCAGTAACAGCAAAGCAGCTACACGAAGAGGCGCTCAGGTAAAGCGCCGTTCCCCTCCTATGTGGCTCGGAGGGAGGAGAGCCTTGCGCGTCCGCTTGCCCCCGGCCGGGCCGGAGGTACCGCCTCCGGCCCGGCCGGGGACCGGCTCGTGGAGGGGCCGTGTCACAGGGGGGATACCCGGCGGGCCGGTTCGGCGCGCGGCCGGGTGTTCGGTCGCCCGCCGCAGCGCGAAGCGATCCGCGCCGAAGGCTGGGCAGAAGGAGCCCGGAAGGCGGGCCGTGCCGGCGCGAGGCCGGCCCGTCCGCGGCGCCTCCTCGCCTACCGCGGCTAGGCCGCGCCGCCGCCCGGCTTGGACCAGGGCCATTTCAGCTCGCGGCGCTCGACGCCGCCGGGGGCGTACTCGTACTTCCAGCCGCGCTGAAGGCCGAGTCTCCTGGTGTAGCCGGAGGGGACGCGGCGGTAGGCGTGGACCGTGGGTGGGGTGCCGTCGTCGTTCGGGACGGGGACCTTGTACCACTTCGGGGGGTGACCGGTGGGGCCGACCAGGACGGGCAGCACGCGGCCGTCGAGGGGGCCGCCCTCGAAGGGGGTGTTCTCGCTTCTCACCGGACCAGTCTCACAGCAGGTGCGCGGCCCCGCCCACGACGGGCCCCAGCCTGCGCACCAGCGTGCCGACGGGGCCGTCGGCGGTCTCCTGCGCGAGGAGGTCGGCGACCACGGCCGCCGTCTCCTCGTCGGTCGCCGCCGTCGCGGTGAGCAGCGCGACGAGATGGTCGACGAGCCATTCGCGCAGCTCGCCCGCCGCCGGCTGTTTGTCCTCGTCCAGCCAGATCAGCGACGCGGCCTCGACGGACGCGATCCAGGTGCGGACCATCATCCCGAGGCGCGGCCCCGGCCGGTCCACCCCGAGGTGGACCAGGATCTGTTCGGCCGCCGCCCGCCGCACCTCGTCGACGATCGCCGTCGTACGGGAGGTCTCCGCGACGCTCCCCCCGCGCAGCAGCGCGCTGAAGCCGGCGTCGTGCTCGTCGACGAAGACGAGATAGCGGTCCAGGACGCGGGTCAGCCGCTCGGTCGGCGGCCCGGCCTGCGGTTCGGCGAAGCACTGCTCGAGCCGGTCGGCGGCCGACCGCAGGGCCGCCTCGTACAGCTGTTGCTTGCCGCCGGCGAAGTACCGGTAGACGAGCGGCCTGGACACCCCGGCCGCCTCCGCCACGTCGTCGAGCGAGATCTCCTCCGGAGGCCGGTGCGCGAAGAGGGTGAGCGCCGCCGCGAGCAGCTGCTCGCGGCGCTCCTCGACGGTGAGCCGTCGGTACGCGCGGGTCGTGGGAGCGGGACCGGTCATGCTCCGCAGCGTAACCGCAGGGTGTGCGGCACCCCGCATGTGATCACGCGAGAAGTCCGGAACTCTTCCACAGTCTGCGGCCGGCCCCGCGCAGCACCCCGATGTCGTCGAGGAAGTCGGTCAGTCTGCGGGCGCCGGTCTGCATGACCTCCCGGCGGTGCCCGCTCGCCTTCACCTGGGCGACGGACTGGCGGCGGTCGAGGCCGACGTTCTCGTACACCTGCGGGTTGACGAAGCAGACGCTGAAGACACGGGCCGCCTCGCCGCAGCTGAGCCGGGTGAACTCCTGCTCCCAGCGCGGCGCGGTCACCATCTGCCGGCGCAGCTCCTCACGGGCGTACCGCACATGGCGGGCCTCCTCGACGACATGGATACGGGTGACGCCGCGCACCAGCGTCTGCACCCGCTCGTCGGGGAAGGTGAGGCGCTGCATCCAGTCGAGGATCTCCTCGCCGAGGAGGGTCGCGGCGAACGAGCCGGGGGTCGTGGAGACCGCCTTCAGTACGCGGGCCATGTTGTGGTAGACCCGCGGCACCCGGTACGACGGGGTCCCGCCCTTCTCGATCATCCTGGCGAACATCATCGAGTGCCGGCACTCGTCCGCGATCTCGGTGAGCGCGTAGCGGACGTGGTTGCTGGTCACCGACTTGTCGTAGATGTGGCGCACCAGCAGCTGCATCAGGATGATCTCGAACCAGATCCCGAGCGAGGCGAGCGACGCGGCCTCGTGCCGGGCGAGGTCCATCCGCTGCTCCTGCGACATCTTCCGCCACAGCGGGGTGTCGTAGAGGGAGACCAGCTCCGGGGGCCAGAACCACTTGCCCTCCTCGATCGGCGACTCCCAGTCGAGCTCCTTGTCCGGGTCGAAGGAGTGCTTGGCCGAGGACTCGAGCAGGCGCGCGGCGACCTGCTCCCGGTCCCGGAGCGGGCCGAGGGCGTCGCGGAGCAGCTGCACGTCGCGGTCGGTCACTGTCGTCATGGCTGAGGGCACCTCGCGAGTGGGGATCACCGGCTTCCGCTGCTATGAGACTCCCCGTCAGTAACCGCGTCAATCCCCTGTGCACGACTTGTTGACTCTTCGTCTACCAACGTGTGAGCCTGCCAAGTGTCCTTGTGCACAAGGGATACGAGGCGAAGGAGCCGCCGGTGTCGACGCAGGACCGCTACACGAACGCCCCCTCGGAGCCCATCTGGCAGGTCCCCGCCACCGGCTCCGCACGCTTCAGCTGGGAGTACGAGGACGGGCGCGAACGCCTCCTCGCCCTCTACCAGAAGGGCAAGGACAAGCAGTGGGACGGCGCCAAGCGCATCGACTGGGACCTGGAGGTGGACCCGTACGACCCGCTGGGCACACCCGATGAGGCGCTGACCCTGTACGGCACGCGCCACTGGGCGAAGATGACCGAAGCCGACAAGGGCGAGCTGCGCAAGCACTACACGTCCTGGCAGTTCAGCCAGTTCCTGCACGGCGAACAGGGCGCCATGGTCTGCGCGGCGCGGATCGTCGAGTCGGTCCCCGACCTCGACGCGAAGTTCTACTCCGCGACCCAGACCATGGACGAGGCGCGGCACGCCGAGATCTACGGCCGCTTCCTGCACGAGAAGATCGGGATGCTCTACCCGATCAACGACAATCTGCAGTCCCTCCTCGGGGACACCCTGCGCGACTCCCGCTGGGACATGCCCTATCTCGGCATGCAGGTGCTCATCGAGGGCCTGGCGCTCGCCGCCTTCGGCATGATCCGCGACACCACGACCAAGCCGCTGCCCAAGCAGATCCTCGCCTACGTCATGCAGGACGAGGCCCGCCACGTGGCCTTCGGCAGGATGGCGCTGCGCGACTACTACAAGCAGCTGACCGACGCGGAACTGCGCGAACGCGAGGAGTTCGTGATCGAGGGCTGCTATCTGATGCGCGACCGGCTGCGCGGCGTCGAGGTCCTGGAGAACTTCGGCGTCTCGAAGAAGGAGGCGGAGGAGTACTCGGAACAGTCCGAGTTCCTCCACCTCTTCCGCAAGCTGCTCTTCAGCCGGATCGTGCCCTGCGTCAAGGACATCGGCCTGTGGGGCGGGCGACTGCAGAAGGCGTATCTCGACATGGGGGTCTTCGAGATGGGCGACGCCAGTCTCGACCTGCTGATGTCCCAGGACGAGGAGATCGCGGAAGCCCTCGACCGCGAGCGGTTCGAGGCCGAGGAGCAGGAGCGGGTGGCGGAGGTGACGGAGGCGATCGCTCAGGGGGCGGACGTCGTCGTCGACCTGACCGCGGTAGACCGCCGCCGCTGATCACGCCCCCGGCGCCGCGGACGGCCATGCTGTGTGGGGTGGCGAGTTCGTAGGAGGTCATGGCGGCACTGTCATCAGACCCTCCTGTGCCGCCACTGCCATTTCGAGCAAGGAGACGTCCGCCCCCCGTGCCACCACCAGTTGGAGCCCGACCGGGCAGCCGTCGCTCGTGAAACCGGCCGGGACACTGGCAGCCGGGTGCCCGCTCAGGTTGAACGCCCAGGTGAGCGCTGTCGAATACACATCACGGCCGGGGCCCTCGTGACCGTGCGGACGGTTGGGGGTGGCGGGGGTCAGCAGGACGTCCGCACCGGCGAACAGCGCGTCAAGGCGCCGGTCGTTCTCCGCGCGCACGGCCGCGCCCTGCGACGGCCGGCCACCCCGTACCGCGGACCACGCGCCGAAGGGGTCGAGCAGCACCGGACGTGCGTCGACGGGCCGTACGACACCGGCGCAGGCCAGCCGTTCCACCGCCGCCAGCGTGACCGCCGCCACCTCGGGTTCGGTGTCCGCGAAACCCAGATCGGCCGACCACACCGCGCGCAGCGGCAGCGCCGGCGCCACCGGCTCGTAGGTGTCCAGTACGGACCGCAGATACGCCCGCGCGTCGGCCGCCGTCGGCGTCAGCACCCCGGCCGACGCCAGCCCGGTGCGGTCGGGTGACGGCAGCAGACCGTTCGTCGTCTTCAGGCCGAAGACGCCGCACCACGCCGCCGGGATGCGCACCGACCCCGCCCCGTCGCTGCCGGTGGCCATGCCGACCATGCCCGCCGCGACCGCGGCCGCCGAGCCAGCGGACGAACCGCCCGGTGTGCGGTCCGCCCGCCACGGGTTACGGGTCGGCCCGTACGCGCCGAGGCCCCAGGTCTGCCAGTAGGTGCCCGGCCCCGGCACCGCGGTCGAGCCGACCGCCACCGCACCTGCCGCGGTCAGCCGCCGTGCCGGGTACGAGCGGACGCCGGACGTGCCCTTCACCGCGAACGCAAGCCCGGCGAGCGGGAGTTGCGGATCGATACGGCGCTCACGGGCAAGCGCCTCCTCGCCCCACACCTCGATGAAGGCGCTCAGGTCGGGGTCGAGGCGTTTGATGGCCTCCAGTGTCGCGGTGATACTCATGGGTCCCAGAGTGCCGCCTCCATCACGGCCCGCGCGATCGGCGCCGCGCTGCCGCCACCGCTGATGTCCTCCCGCAGCGCGGCAGCGTCCTCCACGACGACGGCGACGGCGACGGCGGGCTGCGCCGCGTCGTGGGCGTGCGCCCACCCGATGAACCAGGCGTAGGGCAGCCCCGAGTTGTCGATGCCGTGCTGGGCGGTGCCGGTCTTGCCGCCGACCGTGGCGCCGTCGATGGCCGCGTTCTTGCCCGTGCCCTCCTCGACCGCCCGCACCATCAGTTCACGCAACCGCTGCGCGGTGACCGGGGTCATGGCCTCCCGGTAGGCGCGCGGGCCGTTCTGCTCCGCCAGGTCGCCGTTCGCCCTGGTGATCCGCTCCACCAGATAGGGGTGTCGGATGTCGCCCCCGCCCGCCACGGCCGATGCGACCAACGCCATCTGCAGCGGTGTGGCCGTCGTGTTGAACTGCCCGATCGAGGACAGGGCCAGCTGGTCGGGGGACATGTCGGTGTCGAAGTTGGAGGCCGCCACTCCTGACGGGATCCGCAGCCCCGGGTCGTTGAAGCCGAACCCTCGGGCGGTTGCGACCATGTCCGCGAGACCGACCCGCACCCCCAGGTTGGCCATCACGCTGTTGCAGGACCACTGGACGGCGTAGGCGAGCGAGGCGTTCTCGCACCCCCTCGTCGCATTGGGCAGCGGTGTGCGGGTGTTCGGCAGCAGGTACGGCTCCGGGGTGCGCGTGGGTGCGTCCATGTCGTCGACGACGCCCGTCTCCAGGGCCGCGGCGGCGGTCACGATCTTGAACGCCGAACCGGGCGGATACGTCTGGCGGATGGCGCGGTTCAGCATCGGCTGCGCGTCCGCGCCGTTCAGCCCCGCCCATGCCCGGGCGACCTCCGGTCCGGTCCCCGACAGCAGGTCGGGGTCGTAGGAGGGGCTGCTGACCAGTGCGAGGATCCTGCCCGTCGCCGGTTCGACCGCCGCGACCGCGCCCCGTCTGCCGGCGAGACCGCGGTAGGCGGCCTCCTGCACGGACGCCCTGACGGTGGTGGCGACGTCGCCACCGGGCGGCCGGCCGCGGCTGAGGTCGCTGAAGAAGGGCAGCGGCGCGAGCAGCGGGTCGGTGCCGCTGAGGACGGCGTCCTCGGCGTGCTCGACGAACGAGGTGCCGTACGTCTGCGACGCGTAACCCGTCACCGGCGCGTACAGGGGGCCGGCGCGGTAGGTCCGCTCGTGGCGCAGCAATTCGCCGGTGTCCTTCGAGCCGGTGACCGGCTTCCCGTCGACGAGGATGTCGCCGCGCGGCTGGGCGTAACGGACGATGTCCGCACGGCGGTTGGCCGGATTGCCGCCGAGTTCGGGCGCGTCGACGACCTGCAGGCGGGCGGCGTTGACCAGCAGCGCGAGCAGGAGCAGCAGACAGAGGACGGCGGCGTGCCGGATGGTGCGGGTCACCTCCGCACCGCCGCCGCAGGAGCGAGGACGTCCGTGTCCATGAGCACGGGCTGCGGTGCGCGGGCCGAGTGGCTGAGCCGGATCATCAGCGCCACGATGACCCAGTTGGTGACCACGGAGGAGCCGCCCTGCGCGAGGAACGGCATCGGCATGCCGGTCAGCGGGATCAGCCCGGTCACACCGCCCGCGATGACGAAGACCTGGAGCGCGATGATCGAGGAGAGCCCCACCGCGAGGAGCCTGCCGAAGGGGTCGCGCACGCCCAGCCCGGCGCTCAGCCCCCGGGCCACCAGCAGCCCGTACAGGAGGAAGATCGAGCTCAGGCCGACCAGTCCCAGCTCCTCGCCGGCCGTGGCGAGGATGAAGTCCGACTTGGTGGCGAAGCCGATCAGGACCGAGTGGCCGAGCCCCAGGCCCGTGCCCAGCAGCCCGCCGGCGGCGAAGGCGAACAGGGACTGCGCCAACTGCCCGGGTCCCCGCCCGGCCTCGATGCCGGCGTAGGGGTTCAGCCAGTCGTCGACCCGGCTGTGGACGTGGGGTTCGAGCGAGCCGACGGCGAACGCCCCGGCCGACGCCAGCAGCAGCCCGACGGCGATCCACCCGATCCGGCCCGTCGCCACGTACAGCATGACGACGAACAGCCCGAAGAAGAGGAGCGAGGTGCCGAGGTCCCGCTCCAGCACCAGCACACCGACGCTGACCAGCCATACCGCGACGACCGGTCCGAGCACGCGTCCGGTGGGCAACTGGAGTTTGCGGATCAGCCGGCTCGCGTGGGTGAGGGCGCCCCGGTTGGCCGCGAGGTACGCGGCGAAGAAGACGGCCAGCAGGACCTTGGCGAACTCCCCGGGCTGGAAGGACAGTTGTCCGATCCGGATCCAGATCCTGGCGCCGTTCACCGCGGGGAAGAAGATCGGGGCGACGAGCAGCGCGAGCGCGGCGGTGACGCTGAGGTACGCGTACCGCGCCAGGACCCGGTGGTCGCGCAGCAGGCCGACGGCGGCGATGAACAGGGCGACGCCGAGGGTGGACCAGACGAGCTGGGCCGGGGCCGCCCGGTCCGGTGCGGTCTCCAGGTCGAGGCGGTAGATCAGCACCAGGCCGAGCCCGTTGAGCAGGACCGCGATGGGCAGCAGCAGCGGGTCGGCGTAGGGCGCGCGCAGCCGGACGGCCAGATGCGCGAGGAGCGCCAGGACGCCCAGGCCCGCTCCGTAACCCGCGACGTCCTGGGGCACCGCGCCGTTCCGGGCGAGACCGACGGCGACGTACCCGTATACGCAGATGAGGACGGCGCAGACGAGGAGCGACAGCTCGACGCCCCGGCGCTTCGGCGGACGCGGCCCGGGGCTCGGCTCGTGCGGCGAAGTCCCCGCCGTCGTTGCGGTCATGCCTCGCAACGTAGCAAGCGGCGACTTGCTTTGTCCCTTTATGTCATAGTGCGCCGACGTCGAACAGACGGACTGTCATGTCCCGCCTGGCATCGGCTCCGACGCCGGTCCTCAGCGCTGGTAGGGGTGCTGCCCCGGCTGCTGCGCGGCGCCGCCCGGCCGGCCGCCCTCGAAGCCCTGACCGCCGCCCCCGCCCTGGAGCTGCAGCTGCTCCGCCTGCGCCGTAGTGATCTGCTGCTCCGCGCCGCAGAAGGTGCACTGCGTGGCGTACTTCGTCGAGAACGGGAACAGCGGCACGAAGAACAGCGTGAACTTGGTGACCCGCTTCCTGAGGGTGTGCGCCGAGGGATTGCCGCAGTGGCCGCACACCAGCGTCAGTATCGCCAGCTGGTAGATGTAACCCTTGGTACCGAAGATGATCATGCTCTGGCTCCCCGTCGTCGGTGCGTCCGATGTCTTTTCGACCGTTCACGGCCCGCGGTGGACCGCCTGCCGGCACAGGGCCAGCAGTCTCTCGTCCTCCACGATGTCACGACTGTCGGCCACGCTGTCGTTCCCGTTGTGACGCCGGGCCGACAGCAGCTCGCGGTCGACGAGCCGTTCCGCGCCCTCGGCGCCCGCCGTGGTCAGATCCGCCAGGCACGCCGCCGCCGGCATCCGGGTGCGCGGCAGCGTCTCCCAGGCCGCGCGCAGCACCGGCCACGCCTGCTCGGGGTCCTGGGTCACCCGCCACAGCGCGACCGCCGCCCGCACCCGCGTCCACGGCTCCATCGACCTCAGCAGCCGGGCGAGCTGCGGCGCGGCGGCCGCCCCGGCCGTGCCCATGGTGCCGAGCACCGAGGCCGCCGACTGACGGGCCGCCTGCTCGGGCGTGTTCAGCACCGCGCACAGCACCGGCAGGACCGCGTCCTGGTCGCCTTCGATCGCCCACAGGGCGCCCGCGGTCCGTGCGGCGAGCGCCGGCGGTAAAGCGGCCCCGGCCGGCGACAGGCGAGCCGCGGAGCCGGCGCCCTGCGCGTAGCCCGCCTCGCGCAGCAGCGCCCACAGATACGGCGCGGCCTCGCGCGCCGCCGGCCCGAAAGTCGTGAGCGTGCGCACGGCGGTCCGGACCACGCCCTGACGCCGCTCGCCCGTCGCGCCCTGCAGCACCCGCAGTACGGCCGGCACGGACTCGGCCGCCGCGGCCCCCGGGCCCAGCACGGAAAGTCCGTGCAGCAACGGCCCCGCCCGCTCGGCCAGCCGGTCGTCCAGCTCGAGCGCCGCCAGCCGCTCACGCAGCGCTGGGGCGAGCGGCGCGGCGGCCTTCCCCAGCTCGTCCAGCGAGTGCCCCAGGTCCCCGGGTGCCTCCGCCCGCTGCAGGATCTCCGCCAGTACGGGCACCACGCGCGCGTCGCCCGCCCGCGCCAGCGCCACGATCGCCGGACAGAGCGTCGGCGGACCGTTCTCCCACCTGCGCACCCAGGTGGAGGGCTCCGCGGCCACCCGCTGAGCCAGCGCGTCAGCCGCCGGAAGCGCGAGGCCGAACAGCTCCTTGAGAGCGTAGGCCGCCCCCATGGCGAGGCGCGGCTCGGGATCCGCGAGCTGCTCGCCGAGCAGACCGACCAGCTCCCCGTACGCGCCCCGCCAGGTCCGCAGCAGCGCGCTGCTCATGCGGACGGCGTCGACCCGCTGGGCCCGGTCGGGACTGCACAACTGGTCCGCCAGGAGCGCTATCCGGTCGTCGACGCGGTCGCCCAGACCGTCGTGCAGCGTACGCAGCAGGGCCGCGGTCCACGGGGCCGCCCGGTGGACCGCGTCGTCGGCCGCCCGCACCTGCCGCAGTTCGCCGAGCAGCGTCGGCGAGGGGAGCCGCTCGGAGGCCTGGGTCGACGCCACCGGCTGCGTGCGCAGCTCCCGCAGCAGGCCCGTCACCCCCGGCACCACGTCGGACGGCAGCGCACCGGGTGCGCAGCGGGCCAGCTGTGCGAGTGCGGCCAGCCGCAGCCCCGCGCTGTACGCCGCCTGGGACAGGCCGGTGAGCAGGTCCACCACCTCGGGCTGCAGCCCTTGGTGCCGCAGCGCAATCCGCCCGGCGGCCTCCAGGCACGCCAGCCGCACCTCCGTGTCCTGCTCCGCGTCCAGCCGTGCCCGCAGCAGGCGCAGCACCCGCACCGGATCGTTGTGCAGGGTGGCCAGCGCGAGCGGCGCGGCGAGCCGCACCCCGCGGTCCGGGTCGGCCAGCAGGCCGAGGAAGACGTCCGCCCCCGCAGTGACCGCCGACGCGGCCATGGCGTAGTTCGCGGCGTCCTCGAACTCCTCGTCCTCCGGATCCAGTTCGTCGTCGCCGTCCAGATCGATACCACCGATGCTGGTCAGCAGCTCGACGATGCCGCCCCGGTCCCGCACCGCCGGATCGGCCACCAGTTCCATCAGGAACGGGATGCAGGCCAGCGTCGAGTCGTACACGTCCCCCTGGTGGTGCACGGCCCCGTACATCCCGTCGAGTGCGTACTCGCGCTCGGCCGGATCCGCGGAGGCGAGTCCGCGCAGCAGTGCCGGCACATCGTCCGCCGGGCCGTAGGCATGCTCCAGCGAGGCCCACTCGACCTCGTCGATTCCCGCGAACACGATTGTCCCCCTCCCAAGAAACCTTGGGTCTCCAAGCAACTTCGGGTCTCGACCCTTGTGTCTGGGGGAAGTGTGCCCCAACGATCCGACATCCTGACCGGTATCCGGCGGGGTTGTCCGGGGGTTGTTGAATCCAGGCCTGTTGCCGCCGTCGCCGACGGCTGATCCCATGGTTCATGGGTGATGCCGATGCAGCGACTACGGGTGACGCCGGCGCGCGTCCACGGCAGGGACCGGCTGTACGTGAGCCTTCCCGACGGCAGCGATGTCGCCTGGTGCGACCGCGACACCGGCCGGGTCGCCCTGCTCTTCGACCGACATCGCGACGCCGTACTGGAGGCGCTCGCCCCCTTCACGGCCGGGGAGCTCACGGTGGGGCCGCCGCCTGTGCCCACCCGGTCCGAACTCGCCCGTCTCGCCCTGCCCCCGGACGACGACCTGGCTCCCAACCGGCCCGGTGAGGCGCTGTACACGGACCTCGAGCGCCGGCCGCCCACCGCACTGCGCCCGTTCCGGCGCGATCAACGGCGCCTCGACCTCGCCGCGCAGCAGCGGCTCGGAGGCGTGCTCGACGGGTTGGAGCCCGCGGGCTGGCGCATCCTGCACTCCGTGCCGCTGCCGGGCGCCGATCACATCGACCATCTGGCGGTCGGTCCCGGCGGCGTGCTCGCCGTGCACACGTTCGCGGCCGACGGGCGGCGGGTGCGCGTCGATGACCGGCTGGTCCGGGGCGGACGCGGCGCCGGCTGCGACGTCTCCCTCACCCGCCGCCGGGCCGAGCGGGCCGCCCACGTACTGGCCGCCGTGGTCCGGCCGGTCCTGGTCGTCGTCGACGCGGCCCGGCTGGAGGCGGCTTCGGCACCGCGGGACGTACGGGTCCTGCGGGCCGGCGAGGTGCCGGCGCTGGCCCGGCTCGGCGGCGTGCTGGGGCCCGCGGACGTCGAGGCGCTCTACGCCGTGGCCCGCGACCGCCGCACCTGGCTCGGTGCCTGACCCCCCGAGCCCGCTCACCGCAGGTTGTCGCCCCAGCCGCCCTGCAACATGGTCTGGAACGCCCACTTCCCGTCCCGCCTGATCAGGATGTCCGCGTACCGCAACTGCTGGGTCCGCCCGTCCATGGTCATGGTCGAGTCCGTGAAGACGACGGCCATCGCAGAGGAGAGGAACACCGGCGTCCGTACCGATTCGAAGGTGATGTCGGTGTCGCCGTCGCCCATCACCCCGGTCATGGTCTCGACGAACTGCTCACGGTCCCACTGGGCCGAGGCACCGTTGCCCGCCGTGTCGTCGCTGATCAGGTTGAGCGGGAAGACGGCCATGTCCGCCATCCGCTCGATGTCGCGTGCGCCGCTGTGCCTGTCGTATTCGGCGAACCACTCCTGGATGCTTGCCAGTTCCCCGGCAGTCGGCGCGTATCCGGTGTCCGGCAGGAATGTCACTCCGTCTCCTCCTCATCAAATTTGACCAGTCACTCGGTCGTAGAAGGTAATGCCCGACCAGTGGCTAGTCAAACTTGATTAATCGAGTTCTTCCGGGAACCTCAACCGCACCACTGTCGTCACCGTGTGGCGCGTGGTGCCCAGCTCCACCTCCGCCGTCACACCCGGTTCTACCGCCCGGTACGGAACCTCGCCGATCCCGGTGGCGACCGCCACCCCGCCCGCGCCGCTCACCCGCCCGCCCAGCAGGCCGGCCGCCTGCGCCCGCAGGCCGGGCTGCATCGGGCTGGACACCACCGGGGTGTCGTCGTCGGGCAGCACCACGACCAGCGCGGTGGGCCTGGCCTGTGCCCCGGTGAAGCCGACGACCGCCGCGTCGTGCGTGCGGGTGTGCCGCAGCTTGCGCCACAGCCGCACCCCGCCGCGGTAGGTCTGGTCGAGCCGCTTGATCACCAGCCCTTCGACGCCGATCGCCGGCAGGCTCTCGTACCAGCCCTCCGCCTCCGCCCGGTCGAGCGTCATCGGCACGGGCTGCAGCGGCGGCCCCAGCGGCCCGGTCACCGCCACCAGCCGCGCCCGCCGCTTCTCGTACGCGAGCGGCCGCAGGTCCTGGCCCGCCTCCGCCAGCAGGTCGAAGGCGGCGTACGAGGCGGGCAGGGCGCGCGAGAGCGCGGGCGCCCGCCCCGGTGTGGCGGCCGCGCGCTTCTGCACGGCGGCGAAGTCCGTCCGTCCGTCCCGCCACACCACGACCTCACCGTCGAGGACCGTGTCGTCGGGCAACTGCAGGGCGGCGGCCGCGAGGTCGGGGAACGCGGCCGTGACCATCCGCCCGGAACGGGCCTGCAGCAGCACCTCGCCGCCGAGGCGGAAGATCACCATGCGGTGCCCGTCGAACTTGGGCTCGTAGGCGAGTCCGGTCCCGCGCGGCAGGGCGATCACCGATTCGGCGAGCGCGACCTTCAGGGGCGGCCGGGGCAACGTCACGGCAGGTGCCCGGCTCTGTCACGGTCCTCGAGCGCGCCGAACAGATCCCCGTACCGCTCCAGCCGGGGAGCGATGTCGGAGAGCCGGAAGACGAGTCCGGCCCCGTCGGCCCGGCCCTGCTCCACCTCCTCCCAGGTCACCGGGGCGGAGACGGCGGGCTCCCTGCGGGCCCGCAGGGTGTACGGCGTGGCGGTGGTCTTCGCGGCGGCGTTCTGGCTGTGGTCGACGAAGACCTTGCCGGGTCGCAGCGCGCGGGCCATCCGGTGCAGGACCAGCTTCGGCAGGGCGGTCTCGCCCTCGACGGCCAGGGACTTCGCATAGGCGGAGACCTGCTCGGAGGGGGTGGGTTCCAGCGGCACGGCCAGATGCAGCCCCTTGGAACCGGACGTCTTCGCGTACGCCTGAAGGCCGTCGCGGGCGAGCCGGTCGCGCAGCCACAGGGCCACCTCGCAGCACTCGGCGATCGAGGCGGGCGCGCCGGGGTCGAGGTCGAACACGATGCGGTCGGCGACGGCGGGCTTCTCGGCCCGCCACTGCGGTGTGTGGAACTCCACCACCAGATTGGCCGCCCAGACGAGTGACGCGAGGTCGTCGATCACCACCTGGCGGGCCTTCGGGTCCTCCGAGCGGGGGACGGGCGCGGTGCGCACCCAGTCGGGCGTTCCTGGCGGCGGGTTCTTGGTGAAGAAGAGCTGGCCGTCGGGGCCGTCGGGATACCTGAGGAAGGAGACCGGCCGGTCCCTGAGGTGCGGCAGGATCGCCTCCGCCGTAACGGCGTAGTAGTGCACGATCTCGCCCTTGGTGGTCCCGGTGGCGGGGTGGATGACCTTTTCCAGGTTGGTGAGCGCCAGGCGCCGCCCCTCCACCTCTGTGATCGGCGTCATACGATGAGAATCCCACGATTTCCGTAATTTCGGATGAAAGGGATGGAACGTGCGATCCATCTGGAACGGCGCGATCTCCTTCGGGCTGGTCAGCATCCCGATCAAGCTGGTCAACGCCACGGAGAACCACTCCGTCTCGTTCCGCCAGATCCACGCCGCCGACGGCGGCCGGATCCGCTACCGCAAGGTGTGCGAACTGGAGGAGAAGGAGGTGACGCAGGCCGAGATCGGCAAGGCGTACGAGGACGCCGACGGGTCGATGATCCCGATCACGGACGAGGACCTGGCCTCCCTCCCGCTGCCGACCGCGAAGACGATCGAGATCGTCGCCTTCGTGCCGGCCTCCGAGATCGACCCCCTTCAGATGGACGCGGCCTACTACCTCTCCGCGAACGGCGTGCCTGCCGCCAAGCCGTACACCCTGCTGCGCGAGGCCCTCAAGCGCAGCCGCCGCGTGGCCATCGCCAAGTTCGCGCTGCGCGGCCGGGAACGGCTCGGCATGCTGCGGGTCGTCGACGACGTGATCGCCATGCACGGGCTGCTGTGGCCGGACGAGATCAGGCAGCCGGAGGGTGTGGCCCCACAGAGCGACGTGACCGTACGGGAGGCCGAACTCGACCTGGCCGACGCGCTGATGGACACGCTCGGCGAGGTCGACCTCGAGTCGCTGCACGACGACTACCGCGAGGCGGTCGAGGCCATGATCGCCGCGAAGGCGGAGGGCGGCGGCGCGCTCGAGACCGCCCCGGCGGAGCGTGAGGGCGGCAAGGTCATCGACCTGATGGCGGCGCTGGAGGGCAGTGTGCGGGCGGCGCAGGAAGCGCGGGGCGAGGAGGCACAGGTGACGCCGATCAAGGGACGGCGTTCCGCGGCCACGCCGAAGGAGTCGGGCACCAAGAAGTCGACGTCCACGGCCAAGAAGACCCCCGCCAGGAAGGCGCCCGCCAAGTCGACGTCCACGGCGGCGAAGAAGTCCGCGGCCAAGAAGTCGGCGTCCTCGGAGTCCTCTGCGACGAAGAAGTCCGCGACGAAGAAGACCGCGGCGAAGAAGACCGCGGCGAGGAAGACCGCGGCGAGGAAGACCGCGGCGAGGAAGCGCTCCTCCGCGTGAGCGATCCCCGCCCTGACGCCGCGCCACGATTGCCGATCGACCGGCCCTTGCGGTCGGAAGCGCCCTGGACGTGCTCGTCCGCCCAGGCGCGGGAGACCCCTGCCTGCCGTGCGGCGGCGGGCCCCGGGCGATGTGCGCGACACACAAGGTCCTCGCGGAAGAACTTCGCGCGTCCGGTCACATCCGCCCTTCGGGATCCGTCGGTGAAGTGACGGAGCAAGAACCCGATGGATGCGATGAGGAGACCGGTCATGCAGGCACGGATCATCAACCCCGCGGTCGTCATTCCCGAGGCCATGCAGCCCATTCTCGACCTGCTCAGGGCCGCGCGTAAGGGTGGAGTCCCGCAGGCGACACTGGAGTTGGTGCATCTGCGGGCCAGCCAGATCAACGGGTGCAGCTACTGCGTCGTCTTCGGCGCGGACCAGGCCCGCAAGGCGGGGGAGAGCGAGGAGCGGCTGGCGGCGGTGGCCGCGTGGCGGGAGGCGCCGTACTTCGACGACGCCGAGCGTGCCGCCCTCGCCCTCGCCGAGGCGGCCACCCGGCTGGCCGACCGGTCCGACCCGGTGCCGGACGGGATCTGGGACGCGGCCGCCGAGCACTACGACGAGAAGCAGCTCGCCTCGCTGACGCTGATGATCGGCGTGACCAACCTGTTCAACCGGCTCAACGCCACGACCCGCCAGATCGCCGGAGCGAGCTGGTAGCGCCGCGGGTCTAGACTGGCGGCGCCCGAAAGATCCCGATTCAAGGGAGACGCGCATCATGTCCAAGCGAGGCAACAAGCGGCGCGCCCGCAAGAAGAAGGGCGCGAACCACGGCAAGCGCCCCAACGCCTGACCGGGCGGTCGCACAGGCGACGGCACGGGAGCCGGACCCGTCGGTTGCGGTCCGGCTCCCGTGCCGTGAGGCCGGGGAGACGATCGGGCCGGTCGGCAAGGGCGGTTCCGCCGCGATCCGGTCCGGTCCCCCGTCGGTGAGGGCCGTGGCGCCTTGGTCTCCGGCAGGGCGTGTCGTGTCTTCGACCGCCTCACCCCACCTCGCCCACCTCACCTCACCTGACGACCACGTCTGCCCACCGGCTGGTCCCGTCGGCAAGCTCTCGCATGCCGCACCGGGCCGACAGCGCCACGACGATTTCGATGCCTCGGCCGTGCTCGTCCGGGTCGAGCTCGCAGGCCGGCCGGTCGGCCGGAGCCAGAGGTCCCGCGTCCGTCACCTCGACGTGTACGGCTTTGAGCCCGTCCACCAGGACCTGCGACAGCCGCAGCGTCGCCGGCGGCAGGGCGTGGGTGATCGCATTGGTGAGCAGCTCCGAGGCCAGCAGGAGCACGTCCTCGGCGACGTCCGCGGACACGTGCCAGTCGGTGAGGATCGCGCGCACGCGCCGACGCACGACCGAGGCGGCCCTGGGGACGTGTGCCAGCGGAAAGACGTAAGTGACGTCTTCGGGAAGCTCTGCCCTGAGCTGCGCCACTGTCATGGCCTCTCCTCCTCCGGGAGCGCTGTCGGCCGGTGGACCGACGTGATGAAACGCTAAGGAGAGAGCAGGGCGCGGTCAATGAACGGCGGTCGGCATTGTCGAACGGAGGTCTTGGGGCGAAGCTCGGACTACGATCGTTCTATGGTCGGCCCGGTCCAGTCCATAGAACGAGCGGCGGCGATCCTGCGTCTGCTCGCCACCGGTCCCCGCAGGCTGGGACTGGGCGAGGTGGCGTCGTCGCTCGGACTGGCCAAAGGCACCGCCCATGGCATTCTGCGCACCCTGCAGCACGTGGACTTCGTGGAGCAGGACCCGGCCACCGGGAAGTACCAGCTCGGAGCGGCTCTGCTTCATCTCGGTACCAGCTACCTCGACGTCAACGAGTTGCGGTCGCGCTCCATCAACTGGGCCGACGCCCTGGCCGCCCGCAGCGGGGAGGCCGTCCGCCTCGGTACACCGCTGGAGGGCAAGGTGCTCATCGTCCACCACGTCTTCCGGCCGGACGACAGCCTCCAGACCCTGGACGTGGGGGCACTGCTGCCGCTTCACGCCTCGTCGCTCGGCAAGGTCCTGCTGGCCTTCGGGGCCGCGCCCGTCGAGCCGTTGCTGAAGGCCGAACTGGAGGCCTACACCCGGCACACCCTGGTGTTCCCGGACGACCTCAACCGGGCGCTCGGCGAGATCCGCGAGCTCGGCTGGGGCTCCGAGGTGCAGGAAATGAGCATGGGTGACGCCGGAATCGCCACGCCGATCCGGGGGCACGGGGGCCTCGTGGTGGGCGCGCTCGGCGTATCCGGCCCGGTCGAGCGGATCTGCGACACGGGAGGACGGCCCCAATCGGCCCTGATCACCTTGCTCCGGGAGGCTGCACGGGCGATCTCCAGAGACCTGGGCGCGGCCCGCTGGTAGGTACCCGCGGCTCCGCGACACATCGGAAGGCAGGCCCGATCATGGTTGCACGGTATGTGATGTCCATCGACCAGGGCACCACCTCCACTCGATGCATCCTGTTCGATCAGCGCGGGCGGCTGGTGTCGGTCGCCCAACGAGAGCATCGCCAGTACTTTCCGCAGCCCGGATGGGTCGAGCACGACGCTGTCGAGATCTGGCGCAACCTGCAACGCGTGGTGCCCGAGGCACTGTCCCACGCCGGCGTGGACGCAGGGCAGATCGCCGCCATCGGGATCGCCAACCAGCGGGAGACGACCGTGCTCTGGGACCGGCGGACCGGTGCGCCGCTGGGCAAGGCGATCGTCTGGCAGGACACCCGCACCGCTCCGCTCGTCGACGATCTGAGAAACCGGCCCGGGGACGAGTTCTTCCTCGAACGGTGCTGCCTTCCTCCCTCGACCTACTTCTCCGCGCCCCGGATCCGCTGGTTGTTCGATCACGTCGACGGGCTGGAGCAGCGTGCCCGGGACGGCGAGGTGCTGTTCGGCACGATGGAGAGCTGGCTGATCTGGAACCTCACCGGTGGAACGGCCGGCGGCCTGCACATCACCGACGCCACCAACGCCAGCCGCACCATGCTCATCAACATGCGGACGCTGACCTGGGACGGCGAGCTCATGGGGTTCTTCGGAGTCCCGCTCCGGATGCTGCCGGAGATCCGGCCCTCGGCCGAGTGCTACGGCGAGGCCCGCTCCGTGCTCCCGGGGATCCCCATCACGGCCGCCCTCGGCGATCAGCAGGCGGCCCTGTTCGGACAGACCTGCTTCTCGCCCGGGGAGGCGAAGTGCACCTACGGGACCGGCAGTTTCCTGCTGATGAACACCGGCTCCGACGTCGTCCGATCCCGGCACGGGCTCCTCACCACCGTGGCATACAAGATCGCGGAGCAGCCCGCGGTCTATGCCCTGGAGGGGCCGATCGCCGTCACCGGCTCGCTGGTCCAGTGGTTCCGCGACCGACTGGGTCTGATCAACAGCGCACCCGAGATCGAGACCCTGGCGCGGACGGTCGAGGACAACGGCGGCTGCTACATCGTCCCCGCGTTCTCCGGTCTGTTCGCACCCCATTGGAGAAGCGACGCCCGCGGCGTCATCGTCGGCCTCACCTCGTACATCACCAAGGGCCACCTGGCCCGAGCCGTCCTGGAGGCCACCGGCTGGCAGACGCGGGAGGTCGTCGACGCCATGAACGCCGATTCCGCGCTCGCCCTGAAGCAGCTCAAGGTGGACGGGGGCATGACCTCCGACAACCTGCTCATGCAGTTCCTCGCCGACGTGCTCGACGTTCCCGTGGTGCGACCCCTGGTGGCCGAGACGGTCTCGCTCGGCGCCGCATACGCCGCCGGCCTCGCGGCCGGCTACTGGTCGGACATGGAGGTCCTGCGCCGCAACTGGCACCGGGCCGCCCAGTGGCTGCCTGCCATGGACCCCGAGCGGCGGGAGCGCGAATACGAGTGCTGGCAACGAGCCGTCGAGCGGTCACTGGGGTGGATCCAGCCGCCGAGGCGGTCATGACGGGTGAGGCCGGATTCCGGCTCGGGACCCAGGTGTGTACCTGAAGGGTGCCTGACGGGCAGAAGCCCATGTCAGGCACCCCTTTCCTGGGTCTAGAAGAAGCCGAGCCTCTTCGGCGAGTACGACACCAGCAGGTTCTTGGTCTGCTGGTAGTGGTCGAGCATCATCTTGTGGTTCTCCCGGCCGACGCCGGACTTCTTGTAGCCGCCGAACGCCGCGTGCGCCGGGTAGGCGTGGTAGCAGTTGGTCCACACCCGGCCGGCCTTGATCTCGCGGCCGAGGCGGTAGGCGGTGTTGCCGTCACGTGTCCACACGCCCGCGCCGAGGCCGTACAGGGTGTCGTTGGCGATCTTCAGGGCCTCGTCGACAGAGTCGTACGTGGTCACCGAGACGACCGGGCCGAAGATCTCCTCCTGGAAGATCCGCATGTCGTTGGTGCCGCGGAAGATCGTCGGCTCGATGTAGTAGCCGCCCTCCATGCCCGCCACGGTGCGCCGGCCACCACCGGTGAGGAGCTCGGCGCCCTCCTGCTTGCCGATGTCGATGTAGGAGAGGATCTTCTCGTACTGGTCGTTGCTCGCCTGCGCGCCGATCATGGTCGCCGGGTCCAGCGGGTCGCCGCTGATGACGGCCTTGGTGCGCTCGACACAGCGGGCCATGAAGTCGTCGTAGATCGAGGAGTGGATCAGCGCCCGGGACGGGCAGGTGCACACCTCGCCCTGGTTGAGCGCGAACATCACGAAGCCCTCGACGGCCTTGTCCAGAAAGTCGTCGTCGGCGGCCATCACGTCGGGCAGGAAGATGTTCGGGCTCTTGCCTCCCAGCTCCAGCGTGACCGGGACGATGTTCTCGCTCGCGTACTGCATGATCAGGCGGCCGGTCGTGGTCTCGCCGGTGAAGGCCACCTTGGCGACGCGCGGGCTGGAGGCGAGCGGCTTGCCCGCCTCGACGCCGAAGCCGTTGACGACGTTGAGGACGCCCGGCGGGAGCAGGTCGGCGATCAGCTCGATGACGTAGAGCAGGCTGACCGGTGTCTGCTCGGCGGGCTTGATGACCACGCAGTTGCCGGCTGCCAGCGCGGGCGCCAGCTTCCAGGCGGCCATCAGGACGGGGAAGTTCCACGGGATGATCTGGCCGACCACGCCCAGCGGCTCGTGGTAGTGGTAGGCGACCGTGTCGGCGTCGATCTCCGCGATGCTGCCCTCCTGGGCCCGGACCACTCCGGCAAAATAGCGGAAGTGGTCGATCGCCAGTGGAATGTCGGCCGCCAGCGTCTCGCGCACCGGCTTGCCGTTCTCCCAGGTCTCGGCCACGGCGATCTTCTCGAGGTTCTGCTCGATCCGGTCCGCGATCCTGTTCAGGATGTTCGCCCGCTCCGTGGCGGACGTCCGCGCCCACTTGCCCGCTGCGGCGTGGGCGGCGTCCAGCGCCAGGTCGACGTCGGCCGCGGACGACCGGGCGACCTCGCAGAAGGTCTTGCCGGTCACCGGCGTCGGGTTCTCGAAGTACCGGCCCTCCACGGGGGCGACCCAGTCGCCGCCGATGAAGTTGTCGTATCGCCGGGCGAAGTCGACGATGCTGCCCTCGGATCCTGGCTGCGCGTACACCATGGCGGCTCTCCTCGGAGGATGGCGAGTGAGTGCACGGCGGCGTCGCGCCGCCGTTGCGGCCCTCACTGTGTGCCGGGGAGGTTGGCGCGAGGTTGGCGTCCTGCGCGGCGCCGTCGCTGCCGCCGTCGCCGTTGCCGCTGTGCTCGTCGCCGTCGTCGCCGTCAGTCGTCGTGCAGGGCCGTGCTCAACCGCCCCGCGGCCAGCGCGCGGCGGGCGTCGCCCGCCCCCAGCAGGCGCAGCGCGTGTTCGTGCACCGCCGCGTCGTGAGGCGCCCGTTCGCCGTAGCGGAGTGCGTGCTCCGGGCGGGCGCTGGCGAGGACCGCCTCCCGTACGGCGACCTCCAGCCGGGCCCGCCACTCGACGATGCCCGGCGCCTCGGACCGCGGCAGCAGCGGACCACGGTAGTGGCGCAGCGCGGCAGCCGTGTCACCGCCCTGAAGTGCGCGCATCAGATCGACGGCGTCGCACGAGACGGGCGCGGTGAGGGCGTAGCGGCGGGTGGCGACGCCCCCGGACAGGGCACGCCGCAGGTGCGAGACCTCCGCCTTGAACGTGGAGGCCGTCACCGGCCTTTCGCCGTACAGCGCCTCGCGCAGCCGCTCCGGCGAGAAACCCTCCGGCTCCAGCGCGAGCAGCGTCAGGATCTCCATCTGACGCGGTCGCAGCGGCAGCGGTGCACCGTCCCGCACCGCCTCCTGCGACCCCAGGCAGCGCAGCCGCACGCTGTACTCCGGGGCCCCGGGCGGGCCCGTGGTCCCGGCCCGCAGCCGGGCCTCGATCGACGACACCAGTGTCCGCACGGTGGACATCGCCAGCGGATGCGAACGGTCCCATGTCGTCGACAGGTCCAGTACGCCGAGGACCTGCCCGGCGGGGTCGTGGATCGGCGCGCAGTAGCAGACCCAGCCGTGCAGGGCCGTCACCAGGTGCTCGGCGGAGAAGACGGTGCTGGGGCGGCCGGTCCGCAGTGCCAGCGAAAGGGCGTTGGTGCCCATCGCCTCCTCGTCCCAGCGGCCGCCGGGCGCGAAGTTGACCCGCTCGGCGCGACGCTTCATGTTCCGCCCGCCGCACGTCCACAGGATGGTGCCGCACTCGTCGGTCACCGCCGTCACGAAACCGGCGTCCTCCGCGATGCTGTGCAGTTCTTCACCGAGGTCCTCCATCGGCCTGCGCAGCGGCGAGCGGGCCCAACGGCCGTGCACCGTTCCCCCGTCGGACACCGGCGCGCTGTCCCGATCCGGATCCACGCTGCGCAGCGACCGCACCCATGACTCGGTGACCTCGGGCCGCAGCGCCTCGCCACCGCCCGGAGACCGTCGGGCGGCCTTCAGCCGGGGCACCCAGCGGGACCACTCGTCCTCCAGTGCGGCCCGGCGCCGCCGGAGGTCACTGCGCTGTGACATGTTCTCCCCTGTCGCGGATCGGGGGACGACCGCCCATTCTCCGCCGGGACGGGGTGCAGCGCACCACCCCGTGCGGACAGTTTCGGGGGGCGGGATGCGCAGAGCGGTCACCGACGAGCTTTCTGGAACGATGTTCTGCTTGCTCCGGGCTGCGATCCGAAGGATCTCCGGCTTCGAAGGTGTTCTAATCTGTCGGGCATGGTGAAGCAACAACGCGGAGAAGCAACGGTCGAGCAGGTGCTCACCACCGCGCTGCGCCTGTACGGGGAGTCGGGCCGGCAGGGCTTCACCGTGAACGCCGTCACCACGGCCAGCGGAGTGAGCCTCGGCAGCCTCTACCACCACTTCGGCAGCTTCGACGGCCTCGCCGCGGCCCTCTACATCCGGTGCATGGGCGAACTGTTCGACGAGATGATCGCCGCCCTCCAGCGCACCCGCACCGCGCGCACCGGCGTCCGCGCCCTGGTCCGCTCCTATCTGCGTTTCACCGAGGAGCACCGCGACGCCGCGCTGTTCATCCACGCCTCCGCCTACTCCGGTTACCTCGCGGCCCACGCCGAAGAGGTGCGCGCGGCCAAGGCGGCCATGCTCGCGCCCGTCGCCGAGTGGCTGCAGCCGCGGATGGAGGCCGGGGAGATCGCGCCCATCTCCCCGCCCCTGGTCGAGGTGCTGGTCCTCGGCCCCGCTGCGGAGGCCGCCCGCCGCTGGCTGGCCAGCACCTACGACATGGACCTGGGGGAGGCCGCCCGCGTCCTCCCGGACCGCATCTGGCGCTCCCTGCAACCGGACTGAGGTGTCGGGGCGGCCCTGCCTCGGGGTGGCGCGCCGGTCGGGAGGACAGGCCTCCACCGGCCGCGACGACCAGTGGGCCGAACTGCTCGGCAGCCTCGGCAGGACCCCCTGACGCGGACAGGGCGCGAAAAACCACAGGACCCGGCACCACTGCTTCCGATAGGTTCGCTTCTGTTCGAAGGGGGAGAAGTGGCGAAGCTCAATCAGATCATCGCCGTCGAAAAAGGCGTCAAGAGCAAGTCGTACCAGGACATCACGGCAGCCCATCAGCGGGTGCAGAAGGTCGCGCTGCTGGCCGGGATCTCGCGCACGTACCAGCCGAAGGACGAGGAGGGCGAGCAACTGCCGCCCGAGTCCACCCGGGTGCAGGTCCAGGCCGAGGACGTCCTGCGGGAGATGTCGGCGTCGCTGACCCGGCTGTTCGACGTGACGGCGACCAAGGACTGGGCCAACTGCACGGCCCGCGCGGACGTCGTCGTCGAGGGCCGCACGATCATCGCCGAGGCTCCGGTGAGCTACCTGCTCTTCCTCGAGAAGCAACTCACCGACCTGCACACTTTCGTGAAGAAGCTGCCCGTACTGGACGCCGCCGAGTCCTGGTCGCTCGACCCTTCGACGGACTGGTGGAAGACGGACCCCGTACGCACGATCCGTACGAAGAAGGTCCCGCGCAACCACGTCAAGGCCGAGGCCACGGACAAGCACCCGGCCCAGGTCGAGGTGTATTACGAGGACGTTCCGATCGGCTACTGGACCACGGTCAAGTTCTCCGGAGCCCTCCCGGCACGGCGGGTGAACGAGCTGCTGGACCGGGTCGAGAAGCTGCAGCACGCGGTGAAGTTCGCCCGCGAGGAGGCCAATGGCGCGGAGGTCACCGAGCACCGGGTGGCCGACGCGGTGTTCGGCTACCTCTTCGGCTGACGGCATCCCGGCCGACGCCGCCCGGCGTCGGCCCCACGATCGCCCCCGCGTGCGCGCGGGGGTGCGCAACAGGCGCGGGCCGGAAATGAGGACCGGCCCGTGTGATGGGCGCAAGCTGAAACTGAGGTTCAGCCTGAAGACGCGGTGACAGTGAAGGTTCGAGTCCTTCCCCCGGCACTACGCGCCGGGGTGGCCCAACATGGCAGAGGCAGCCGCGATCAAACTCAGACTCTCGCTCCAGCTTCAGCATCGCCACCGATCGCCAGATCGACCGGGTACGGACGAACGCCGGCGGATGCGGGTTCGAATCCCGCCTGCACCTCTCACACGGTGCGGTAGTTCAAAGGAAGAACACGACGGCCTGATGACTGATCCGTACTCTTAAAGGCCACTGGCGTGCGCAATTGGGTGGCATCCCCAGGGACCCGGGAGCTGGATACGACTCCCGGGTCCCGCCACGTGCGAGACACACCGCCTGCCCGGTGAACGGCAGCGCCCCGCGCCGGACAGGTCCGGCGCCGGGCGCGAGGGTCAGCTCTGGGCGGCGTACGCGACGAAGTCGTCCCATGCGGTGGGGGAGAGGGCGAGTTCGGGGCTCAGATGGTCCTTCGAGTCCCGGACGTGGATCGCCTGCGTGCCCTTCGCCACCTCGATGCAGGCGTCACCCTGCGAGCCGCTGTAGCTGCTCTTGAACCAGGCCAGTTCGGACGTGCTCATAGCGCTCCTCGCAATCGCTTCAACAGGCCCAAGGAGTCCTCGGGGGTCAGGGCCTGTGATCGCAGTTTCGCATACCGTTGCTGGAGCAGGCTGATCTCTTTCGCGTTGGCGATCAGCCGTCCGTTCTGCTGCCCCTCCGAGTAGGCGAACCACCGGTTCTCGGGCGTCTCGGCCAGCATGATCGGCCCATCCATCCCCGCGTGCGACGGCTGCCGCAGCGGCATCACCTGAAACTCCACATTCCAGTTCCGCTCGACCAACTCCAACAAGCGGTCGAACTGTTCGCGCGTCACCTCCTCCCCACCCGTCCACCGCTCCAGCACCGCCTGCTCCACGATGAAGCTGAACGCCGTCGGCGGCTTCCGCGTCACCGCCAGCAACTCCTGCCGCGCCATCCGTTCTGCGATCCGCTCCTCCAACTCCTCCGGGTCGGGCAGCGGCGGCACGTCCAGCGACACCGCCCGCGCGTACGCCTGCGTCTGCAACAGGCCCGGCACGACCCGGCATTCGTAGGTGTACAGGCTGATCGCCGTCGTCTCCACGCGTGCCCACTGCCGGAACCAACTCGCCAGCCCTGCCTGCCGCGACAGGTGCGGCGCCGCCCTCCGCAGCGCGCCCGTGTTCCCGAGCGCCGCCTCCGCGCGTTCCACGAAGTCCCGGTCCGGCATCCGCCGGCCCTGCTCGATCGAGGCGACCGTGTGCTTCGAGAAGCGCACCTGGTCGCCGAACTCCTCGCGGCTGAAGCCCGCGTGCTCCCGTAGGGCCTGGACGAACGCGCCGAACGTGCGCAGGCTGTCCGACACCCCCGGTTCGGCGCCGGCTCCCGCTCCCGTGCCTCCCGCCGCCGTTCCCACAGCGCCGCCGTCGTCCGTGTTCTCGTAGGCCACCGTCGGCCACCTTTCGCGCGCACCCGCCCCGCCGTACCGCTTCTGTCTCGGCTTCATCGTGACGCCGGGTGCCGCGTACTGTCCACTCATCGTGTGCGTACGCTGACTCAGCGTACGCAGGCCATCGCCGGCGAACGACCCCGATTCCCCGCCAAGTGGGCCTCGGGGCTGCTGCACGGTGTGGTGACGTCTGATCTGGCTTGCCCGTGGGGCGGCCTGGAAGGAAGTTGCTGTGCCTGTTCCCTGTTCCAGGCCTCCATGACGCCGTCGATTTTGCCCCGTTTCCGTGACGGGTGGAGGGTCGGACGTCTCCCGGGCCCGCGCATTACCGTCAGCAGCCGTGCGCAGGCCCCGGCCCGCCAGGCGTGTGGGCCCGACGGGTTGGGGAGGCGTCCGGACAGGCTCGTTCGGATCACCTGGCGAACCGGAGGGCCGTGCTCGCGAGGTGAAGTCCGATGAAGCAGGCGGTGGTGCGCGTCGGCTCACGGCAGCCGTTGCCCGGTCGGGGCCGGCCCTGCGGTCGCGGTTCGTCGCCAGAGCTCAGTTCACGGCTTCGGCGTCCCGCCGAACTGGAAGTGCACGCCGTCGTGTCCGGCGACGGGTGGATTCGGCACCAGGGTGAACGTGAGGGAGTTGAAAGGCTGGGGCCCGTGGAGGTGAACGCTGCCGTTGGAGTCGCTGGGCCCGCCGTCGGAGGGCTGATGGTACTGGCCCTCGACCTTGTTTCCTTCGGCCTTGAAATCGTCGTCGCCGCTGAGTTTGGTGACCGTCACGTCCGCCGGCTCTGTGAACACCAGGGTCGAGGCGAGCGATCCCAGATGAATGACGAGATCCTCCATCTTTTTCTGGAGCTTGATGGTGAACGTATGGCCGGCCAGGCCAACGACTTCGATCATGTCCGAGTCGGGCATCTGCGGGGTGAAGAGGTTCAACCCGAATTGCTCCCAGCTCTCGTCGAGGTAAGCGGCGCCCAGGGGTTTCACTTCTGGCGTCGCTCCGGCAGCCGTTCCGGTGAGGGTCACCCTGTGGCCGTCCAGCTTTCCGATGGCTTCGGTCCTCTCCTCGTTACGACTGGTCCAGTCGACGAACTGAAGCGGTTCCACCTTCCCGCCGAACTGGAAGTGCACGCCGTCGTGTCCGGCGACGGGTGGATTCGGCACCAGGGTGAACGTGAGGGAGTTGAAAGGCCGGCGCCCGTGGAGGCGAACGCTGCCGTTGGAGTCACTGGGTCCGCCGTCGGAGGGCTGATGGTACTGGCCTTCGACCTTGTTTCCTTCGGCCTTGAAATCGTCGTCGCCGCTGAGTTTGGTGACCGTCACGTCCGCCGGCTCTGTGAACACCAGGGTCGAGGCGAGCGATCCCAGGTGCAGGACCAGGTCCTGCACGTCGGTCTCGAACCCGATGGTGAACGTATGGCCGGCCAGGCCAACGATTTCGATCATGTCCGAGTCGGGCATCTGCGGGGTGAAGAGGTTCAACCCGAATTGCTCCCAGCTCTCGTCGAGGTAAGCGGCGCCCAGGGGTTTCACTTCTGGCGTCGCTCCGGCAGCCGTTCCGGTGAGGGTCACCTTGTGGCCGCCCAGGGTTCCGATGGCTTGGGTTTTCTCTTCGTTGCGGAATGTCCAGTCGACGAAAAGCTGCTGCGCTGCCATGGTTCGGCCTTTCTGGAGAATTGGCCCCGTGCGATTTTCTGCTGAACGCAGTCCGGTTGCGAACTGGTCGGAAGCCAGGGTGCGCGAATTCTGACCTCAAGCTGAGGTGGTGCCTACCCCGTGCGCAGGACCGCGAAGCGAACCGGTAGTCATCGATCGTGAGTGCTATCCGTGTCCGTGTCCATTTCTCAGGAATGCGTTGCCTTCGGGAATGCGTCTGGGGTTGTCCGATGCGGTGTGATCGCGCCTGGGTGCCCCAAGTCGACTGTGACAGGCGGGTTTTGGCCCGCGTACTCCCGAGGGCACCCGTTCCCCTGAGTACCGTCCACGGTGCGTGTGCGTTCTCGCTCGTCACGCGGGGTGACGTGTACCGTCCACCGTCCATGCACGTACGCTGACTTGACGTACGCGCGTTTCCCCTGGTGAACGGCCCGGCCCGGCCGTCAGATTTGGGCGTATGACACCACCGCCCACGCCTGCTTCCCGTCAAGTACCTGTCACCGTACGTGTGTTCACTCAACGCTTCAGCTCCACTCCGCGCGGCGCCCGCCTCGCCCGACGGCTCGCTCAGCACCAGCTCGACTCCTGGGGTGTGCCCCAGGGCAGCGAGGCGTCCGACACCGCCGCCCTGCTCGTCGCCGAGCTCGCCGCCAACGCCGTCACGCACGGCCGCGTCCCCGGGAGGGACTTCGAGATCACCGTCAAACTCGTCGGCCGGACCCTGCGCATCGAGGTCTCCGACACCCGGGGCGAGCTCCAGCCCCTGACCCCCGGCGCGGCCGGCCCCGCGCCCCGGCCACTCGCCGAGACCGGCCGGGGCCTGCTCCTCGTGGAGGCACTCGCCGACCGGTGGGAGGTGCTCGACCGCATTCCCGTCGGCAAGACGGTCGCCGCCGAGCTGGACCTGCCGCGCCGACGGGCCCGGACGTCGCGCTGCCAGGCCACTTGCCGTCTATAGGCTTGCCGCACGGCATCGGGCGGCGGCAGGAGGCAACGGGGAGCATGGCGGGCCTGGAGGACAGCTGAAGTCGCGTGAGCCGGCCGCGACCGCTACCACGGCCGGCACGGCGACCACGACGGCGTACCAGTTCGGCCAGACCGGGCCCTGGTCCGCGCTACGGGAGAACAGCGAGGTACGCGTCACCGCGCAGACCACGCCGTACAGTCCCTGCACCAGGGAGCAGCAGACCGCGGCGGCTGCGCCGGACGCCGCGCCCACGGCCAGGGCCCCCGTCCTCACATGGATGTCCATGCAGCGAGCGCCGTTCCTGTGCCGGCCGGGAGCATCGCCCGCCAGGACCATCGGCCTCCGCCCGGCGGGCGAGGGCACCTCGGTCGCCCGTAGTGCCGTCGCCTCGCCCGTGCGCCCCGCCGCGCCCGGGCCGCCGCGTCGGCGCACGTACCCACGGCATAGTTCCAGGTCCTGCCCGGTGTCAGCATGCGTGTCGACCAGTGCGCCCGCTCTGCGCCCTTCTGCGGGGCTCATGCGGGGGTGAGCCTGAGACGTACGGGGGCCGGTGCCGCCGGACGGCGGCACCGGACAACACCGCGAAGGAGGCAGGGACATGCTCGAGGAACTGACGGTCACCGCATGGCAGTACTTCGGGCACGACCGCCTCTACGTGAACCTCCCCGACGGAACACCCATCGGCTGGGCGGACCGCAGGACCGGCGGCATCACCGTCGTCCACGCCCGCTATCGCGACGACGTGACCGACGTGCTGGCCCGCCGCGCCCCCGAACTCCTGACCGCTGCACCGCCCGAGATCCGCGTCCACCCCGGCACCCCGCTCGCGGCCCCGGCCCCGGGCACCGAGCCGCACCTCACCGCCGAGCCGGCCCCGGTTGCGTCGCCGGTCCCGCCGACCCCGCCGACGTGGCCCGCCCGACTGCCCGAGCTGACCCCGGAGACCGACCTCGCCTCCCGCCGTCCCGGCGCGACCCTCCGCGCCACGGCCCCCGTCGCCGGAACCAGTGACTCGGGCCTGCTCGAACGGCTCAGCTCCAAGGTCCAGCGCCGCCAACCGATGGACCCCGTACGCCGGAAGGAACTCCTGGGCGAACGCAGAACCGGCGCCGAACTGGCCCGCCTCACCCGCCACGGCTGGCGCGTCCTGCACTCGATCCCGCTCCCGGACGGCGGGGACATCGACCACCTGCTGATCGGCCCGGGCGGCGTCTTCACCATCCGTACCGAGTACCACCCGCAGCAGTCCGTACGAGCCGCCGACGACACGGTCACCGTCGACGACGGCGCCCCCTGCCCGTACATCACCGAATGCCGCACCGAGGCCACGCTCGTCCGGCAGACCCTGGAGCGCCACGCCGACTTCCCGGTCCTCGTCCAGCCGGTCCTCGTCTGCGTCGACGCCGCGTCCCTCGACGTGGCCCCCACCCTCACCGACGTCCGCGTCTACGGCGAACGCCAACTCTCCGCCCTCGCCCCCCTGTCGGGCCAGCTCACCGCCCATCAGGCGGACCGGCTGTACGACATCGCCCGGCGGCAAGGGGTTTGGGGCGACGTCTGAACCGCCCCCGGCCGCGTGCGGGCCGGTCGGTCGTCGTGGAGCGCAGCACGAGCGCGGAGGTGGTGCCGAGCCCGTGTTCGCGGACGCGCTGGAGGGGCCCCACCCCACCACGCACCCGCCGCGGTTCCCGCCGCCTCACTCGTCCAGTTCGCGTCCGCCGGCGCGGCCTCGTTCCGGGCGTACGGGTCAAATCTTGATGGCAGCCACGGTCGGGCGGGCCACTCCGGCGGGTGGCCCGCCAGGAGAGCCTGGAGAGGCCTGCCGGTCAGCCGGTGTGGGCGAATCCCCTGCCCGTGCGGTCGAGCGGGTCGGTGGGCAGGCCGAGGAAGCGGGAGCGCAGCGCGTCCCAGGCGGCGAGGCGGGTGAAGTCCGGGACGTCCCGCATGCCCTGACGGTCGGTGAGGAAGGGGTTGGGCAGCAGGACGGTCATCATCTGCTCGTCGCGGCCGTTGAACAGACGCAGCCCCCAGCTGACGGGGGCACCGTCCGACCCGATGCCGCGGTAGAACTCGGCACGGGAGCAGCGGCGGATACGGCCGAGTTCCGGACCGGACGCCGTGTGCTCACCGATGCAGAGGTGGAAGTGCCAGGCGCCGAAGTCGACGGTGGCGTAACCGTCGTTCAGGCTGATGGCGGTCGGTGCGCACGGAGCGCGGACCTCCCAGGCGGCGCCTTCGATGATGGGGCCGAAGTCGATCTGCTGCCAGTGGTCGGTGAAGACAGTGGTGATGAGGTCGAGGAGCGTGGTCTCGTCGGTCGGCAGCACCCAGACGTGCTGGATGCCTCCGGCCGGGGTCTCGACGATTTCCGGTTCCGTGGTGGTCATGGCGGTCCTCTCCGTCAGGGGTGTGGGCGGCGGTCGCGCAGGACGCAGTCGCCGCAGGTGCCCGCGCCCGGGACGCGGTAGTACAGACAGCAGCTGCGGCGGCGGAAGGCGATGCTTCCGTCTGGAGCGGCGGTGAAGGTGCCGGCACCGGTGAGCGGTTCACGGTCGAGCAGGGCGTGTACCAGGGGCACGGGGGAGTGCGGGGAGTGCGGGGCGCAGGTGAGGAGTACCCGCAGCGCTCCGACGAGCGCCGAGGCGGCGTTGCCGCGCAGCACCTGGCGGGACACACCGAACAGGCCGTGGACGGCGTCGGTCAGCGGGCGGAGATTGCGTACGGCGACGGTGTCGTGGAGGGCGGTCACCGTGTCCGTATTCCTCGGCAACTCGCGCGCCGCGGGCAGCCACAGCTCGACCGGACCGGAGCGGGCCTGCCGCCACCACAGCTGAGCGGGGTCGAGATCGGGGACGTGCCCGGTGAGCGCGGCGGAGGCGAGCGCGATCGACCAGAGCCGTGACGCGGCCTGGAGGTGAACGGTGGACGCGGCCACTCGGAGTTCTCCGGTGCCGAGGCGCCGCGCCACGGTCTCCGCGTACCGCTCCAGCGCACGCCCGTCGCCGTACAGCTCGGTCAGTGGCGAAAACCCCTCGGTATCGGGCCGCTTGCCGCACGCCACGGCGAAGTAGGGCCCGACAGCGGCGACCTCCGTCAGACGAGCCGCCGCCGTGCTCACCATGTGCGCACCGCCCGGGTCAGTTCGTGGAACGAGCGCGTGCGCACGACGCCGTCGGCGCCGTGCAGGGTCAGGTTGCCGTCCGCGTCGGCCGCCACCTGAGGGTCGTCACCAAGACCGGCGCGCCGGACGGCCAGACCCTCACGGGCCAGGGCCCGCTCCAGCAGGGGCAGCCGATCGGCCGGGGCGTCCACGGCCACCGTCGTGCGAGCCGGCCGGCGCAGCCCGAAGCTGCCCGAGACGGCGTCGAACGCCAGGTGGTCGGCGTCGAAGGCGGCCGCGACCGCCCCGCTCGCGATCAGGTCCTCGGGTGCCCCGGTGTGCACATGGGAGGAGCGGTCGACCAGCCACACGGCGTCGGCGACGCGCAGGGCGAGTTCCAGGTCGTGTGTGCTGACCACGACGGTGAGGCCCTTGTCGCGGGCCAGGTCGCGCAGCAGCACGGTGAGCGAGACCCGGGAGGGGACGTCCAGGAATGCGGTCGGTTCGTCGAGCAGGACGACGTCGGGTTCCTGGGCGAGCGCCCGGGCGGTGAGCACCCGCTGGCGCTCGCCGTCGGACAGTTCCGCTGCCGGCCGCTCTGCGAGATGACCGGCCCCCACGGCGGCCAGTGCCCAGCGAACGGTCTCGTGGTCGCTGGGTGTCAGACGCCCGGTGAACCCGGTGTGCGGGTGGCGGCCCAGAGCCACCAGCTCCCGTGCCGACAGCAGGCCCGCGTCCACGCGGTCGGTGAGGACGACGGCCAGCCGCCGCGCCAGCGCCGCGGGCGGTTCCTCGGTGATGTGCCGGCCTCCGACGCGTACGCCTCCGAAGAGCGGCGGCAGCAGCCCGCACAGGGTGCGCAACAGGGTGGACTTGCCCGCCCCGTTGGGGCCGAGCAGGACGGTCAACTCCCCTGCCGCCGCATGCAGATCCAGGTCTTCCAGGACCGCGCGCGGCCTGCCTCGTCCCCACACGGCACGGGCCCGGTAGCCGACGGTGAGGCAGTCCGTGGTGAGGCCGCCGGGCTCGGGCGGGGTGTGCGCGGCCGTGGTGGTGCCACTGCGGCCGGGCGCCGTCGTCAGGTCCGTCATGAGGTCACCCCCTGGAGGCCGCGGCGGCTGCGTACCAGGAACGCGATGACGACCGGCGCGCCGAACAGCGAGGTGATGGCGTTCAGGGGCAGCACCGCGTCCGTGCCCGGCGGCTGGCTCAGCAATGCGCAGACCAGGGCGAGGAACGCTCCGGCCAACATCGCTCCCGGCACCAGTACCCGGTGGTCCGAGGTGCCCAGGGCCACCCGCGTCAGATGGGGTACGGCCAGGCCGAGGAAGGCGACCGGCCCGCAGAACGCGGTCGCCGCCCCGGCCAGCACAGACGTGCCGAGCAGTGCGAGCTCCCGGCTGCGCCGGACGTTGAGGCCCATGGTGCGGGCGTAGTCCTCGCCGAGCAGCAGCGCGTTGAGGCGCTTGGTGGTCAGCAGGGCCGCCGCCAGGCCCGTCCCGATCACCGGGAGCATCACCGCGAGATCGGGCCAGGTGGTGGCACTGAAGCTGCCCAGGCCCCACATTACGAACTGCTGGGCGAGTTCGGGCCGGGCGTACACCAGCATCACACTGACTCCCGCCGTGGCCGCCGAGCCGATCACCACACCGATGACCAGCAGGGTGACGGCCGAGCGCACCCAGCGCGACAGCAGCAGTACCAGCGCCAGCACACATCCCGCGCCGAACGCGGCCGCCAGGACCACCCCGACGCGGCCCAGCCCCGCCAGGTCGCCCGTGAAGCCACCGGCCACGCCCCCCGTACCGACGACCACCGCCGCGACACCCATGCTCGCCCCCGAACTCACGCCCAGCGAGAACGGGTCGGCCAGCGCGTTCCGGAACAGGGTCTGCATCTGGACGCCGGCCACGGCCAGGGCCGCGCCCACCGAGACGGCCGTCAGCGCACGCGGCAGCCGTACCTCCTCGACGAGGACGGCCCACCGCGGATCGGCACCGGCGCCGCCGAACAGGACCCGTACCACTTCGCCGAGCGGAACCGGGTACGACCCCAGGGCGACCGTGAGGACGAAGAGCGCGGCCGTGCCCGCGGCCAGCGCGGCGAGAACCCACAGGCGCCGCCGCCCCATCACCGGCGTGCCCGGCACCGGGGCGGGCCTGACGGCTGTCTGCGCCGTCACGGCCGGGGAATCTTCGCGTAGAAGGTGAAGGCGTGGTCCGGTGCCTCGCCGGGGTGGAGGAGGGCGAACAGGTCGGCGAGGACGAGGTCGGGCCGCAGCACCCCGCGCTCGTAGAAGTCGTTGCCGCCCTCCGGGCCGAGGGCCTTGGTGTTGGACCAGACCTCGCCGGTCTTCACGGCGGCCAGCGTGCCGTAGCGCCGGTCCGCCTCGGCGGCGTCGGCGGTGGACTTCCACCGCTCACCCACCAGCCAGGTCTTCGCGTCGCCTCCCTTGGCGTAGACGGCTTCGAAACTGAGCTGGAGGTTCCCTGTGCTCTTGTCGCCCGCCCAGGGGTAGGCGCCGCCCGCGTCCCTGATCAGCTGCCCGAAGTAGCTGCCGCCCGAGGCCATGCTCCACGTGCCCTGGTACATGGTGCCCGGCAGGACCTTGACGGGCTCACCCGTCCGCGCTGCCTCGGCGGCCTTGGCGTTGACCGCCCGGTAGTCCTTCTCGACCGCGTCGAACACCTCATCGGCACGCTTCTCGGCGCCGGTCAGCGCAGCCATCGCCTTGACCCACTCCGCGCGGCCCAGCGGACTCGGCTCCAGCCACTCCGCGTTGGCGACGACGCCGATGCCCGCCTCCCGCAGCTTCGGGTACTGCGGGTCGTCGGTGCCCCCCGTCATCAGCACATCCGGCCCGGCCCCGATGACCTGCTCCGCGTTGAGCGTGTTGTCCTTGGCGAACTCGGCGACCCTGCCCGATGCGACACGCTCACGGACCTCGGCCGAGCTGACGAAGGCACCGTTGCCCACGCCGGTGAGGACGTCGAGCGTCCCGGTCTCGGTCAGCAGCGGCAGATGGGTCGTCGAGGCCGAGTACAGGCTCCTGACCGGGACGGTGATCTGCTGTGCCCCGGCCAGGTCACCGGTCAGCTTCGGCCTGGGGGCCCCGCACTTGACCAGGACGTACGACTCGGGCTTGCCCTGGGGGTAGGGCTCCTTGACGGTGAGGACCTGGTAGCTCTTCTCGTACTCGAGGGTGAAGTTCCTGGCGTGCTCCACCGTGGACTTGACGGGGAAGTAGTCCTTGCCCGGGTCGAAGTCGGAGACGCAGTCGCCGCCCGCGGCCGCCCCGGGGCCCCGGGAGGGCGCCGAGGGAGCGGAGCCGTCGGCACCGCACCATGTGAGGGTGAGGGACAGGGCGAGCAGCGCCGCCGCGGCGGCCGATCCTCGTCGCAAGGGTGTTGCTGGTCGTACGGGCACGACGGCTCCTGGCATGCGTCGGAGCGCACCGGTGCTCCCGGTGCGCGAGGAGGAAGGCCGACCGAGGACTGCGGTCGGCGGAGGCACGGATCGGATTCCGAGCGGCGAAAGGGCCGTTCAGCTGCTCGACGGCATGGCGAGAACCCCAACCCGTCGCGACCGGCCTGCACGGGCAGCCAGAAGCACAGAACTGACGCAAGTACGCGGGCACATGGGTGCCACCGTCCTCTCTCGGGGAGATCCGCCCCGGTACATCGAGGTGCGACGGCGTGAGTGTCCTGACTCGGGATCGAAGCTTCCCCGGCCTTCCAGCCCTCAACGGGCCGTGGCCATGGCGGAGTCGCTCCCCCTACACAGTGGCGGTACCGTGCCGGAATCTCACCGGGCTTCCTCGTTCCGCCGTCGCTTGACGAACCGAAGCATCCCAGAGCGATGCACGAACGCGCCAGCCCACCCGCTGTGCCGAAGGACACGCGAGGGACTGCGGCTCGACCTCTGCACCCGCACGGCACTCGGCCGGCACGGCCGTACTGAGCTGAAGCACTCGGGTAGGGCTGAGTACTCGCGCTCTGGTCGGTCATGGGGTGAGCCAGAACGCTTGGGCCATGCGACAGCGACTACTGAAACTCGTTCCCCAGATGTCGGCGATCCTCGTACTGGCTCTGGTGACGCCGGCGGTGTGGGCTGCCTGGCTGGGCTGGGACCAGCATCGTGACGTGCAACCCGATGGAACGACTACCGGCCCGTACGAGGCGTGGCAGGTGATCGGTCTGGTGCTGACTCTGCTGACACCTGTGTACTGGGCGGCATCCCGGCGTTACATCGCAGGCGCTGTGCTCGGCACCACGGTCGGCCTGACCGTTGCCGCCTATTACGACTGGTCGGACGACTCCAGCGGCCTCTTCGTGATCGGCGTGGGGATGGTCATGGTGGGGAGCCTCGCCGTGACCGCCGCCGGTTCCGCCGTGATCGCCTCTGCGACACGAGACGGACGACGGAGCGCAGCCTGACGTCAGGCTGCGCCGCCCCCGACATGTGCCCGCTCCAAGTGGCATACCGCGAGGACGTGCGGCGGACGCAGCGGCCGGCGTCACCACCAGGGGCGCTGCTGACTGCCGTCGCCGTCCACGTTCGCTCCCTGGTCACCTTCATCAGTGTCGACGGGCTGCCCACCACTCGAGGAAGCGTGTGATGGCCACTGTCACTCGTTCGGATGCGCCCCTCATGCGCGTTTCGCGCAGTCGTGCCCAGGATTGACCACGATGTGTTGTGTCTACTTACAGGGGTAAAGGATCATGCCCACGTTTGTCGCGCTGCTGAACTGGACCGACCAGGGGGTCCGCGGTTACAAGGACACCCCGCAACGCGCCGAGGCCTTCGCCGCAGCGGCACAGAAGCTCGGGGTGAAGGTCCTGAACCTTTACTGGACCGTCGGTCCGTACGACATCGTCGCCGTCGTGGAGGCGCCCGACGACGAGACCGCCACCGCAGTGCTCCTACAGGTCGGCGCGCTGGGCAACGTCCGTAGCACGACCCTGCGAGCCTTCGGCCGGGAGGAGATGGACCGCATCATCACCAAAGCCTCTGGCTGAGGGACTTCCGCGTCGAGGATCTGCCGGCACGAGTGACACGCTCCGGCGGTACGGATCGAGGCCCCTGGATCTGTCCGGGGGCCTTCGTGATGCGCGGTGGATCTGCACCGATGGCCGACATTCCTGTCCACGAACAGTCCACGGACCCCGACATACGGCCGCTCCGGGCGGCATGCGGTTGCACACGCAAGAAGACCCTCGCGTCCACTCCGGCGTTGAGCGCTCCGGAGGCCCTGTGGTGAGGACTGGTCGTGCCTCCTCAGCGCAACTCGCCGACTCGAAGCATCGTTCGTGTGATGCTGCTCGGCGCTCCAGTCCCCAATAGGGGGAAGGGCGGAAGGACTTGGGACCCACGCACATTCGGTCTCCTCCTCGACGTACTACCGGGCCTGGCAGGAAGCCCGGACGCCGGCGCTTCCGCCGGCCGCGGTCGCCTCGCCCCTTGTCCGGCGGCCGTACGACCTCCGGCACTCCGCGCTCTCCACATGGCTCAACGCCAAGTGGACGCCACCGAAGTGGCGAACGCGCCGGCAACAGCGTCGAGGTGCTACTCAGCCGGTACGCCAAGTGCCTCGACAGACGTCAGGATGTCGCGAACCGCCCGTATCGAGGATCTGCTCCGCGCGGAGGAGTGAGAGCCGAGCGAGCTGCGCTCCGAGGCCCCTGGAATCTGCCCAAGGGCGAGGGCTCGCGTACGGGGGACCGGTAGAGCACACCCACCACGATGAGATCAGGAACCCGTTACGGTGACGGGCATGTCTGACACCGACTTCTGGACCTTCCCGCCCGACCGCATAACCCATGGCAGCGGCGCCCGCTACGAACTGACCGTACTGCACCCGCCGTTCACGGTGGACGCCGCGGACCTTCCGCCCAACGACCCGGAGCGGGCGGCAGAGTTCGCTCGCTCACTGGGCACGATCGACGAGGTGATCGAAGACCTCGGCTCCCGTAAGCAGAGCGACACGATCACGGTCGCCACGAGAGCTGATCTGGACCTCGTGCAGGTGGGGGCGTGGGGCAACCTCGTGTCGATCTCCGAGCCGGCGTTCGCGGACGACGGCAATGACATGCCGCTTCTGGCGGAGGCCACTCGGCTGCGGGAGCGCTTCCCCGACGCACTGATCGTGGGCCGGGTAGAGGTGCACTGCGGCGCCGAGCACACCGAAGACCTCGTGTGGCTGCCGGACGGCACCATGTTCCACGCCTGCGGCTGGCCCGGTGACGAACCGTTCGTCGTGACCGGCGACCCGCAGGCGGTGATGTCCGCCCTTGGGATCACGACGGAAGTCCTCGAAGACCTCGACGTGTACTTCGACCTGGACGACGAACCGAACCAGAACGACTGGGGCGCCCTGGCCACGGCCTGCCTCGCGGGCGCGGACCCGTGGGGGAGGGCCGACCTGGACGGCTCCTCGCTGCGGGTGCGGCACAGCGAGTCCGCCACCAGCCACATGGAAGCCCTGTACTTCAGCGACTGACGTCACCTCAACTTCCCTGCTCGTCAATTTAGTTGACACGCCGACATCGCTTTATCCGCTTCTTGCCTGTCGGCGGATGGGGCTAGGGTGGAACGGGCGACGCGTACACGTCACGGGGGCCTCACGCGCCGCCCCGTATCCCCTCAGGCCCCACACGTGAGGGAAGATCACACTTGAACAGAGCACTGCGCATACCCGAGCGGTTGTGTCTGGCAGGCCGTGTTCTGGCCGTGGTCGGGATCGCCCTGGCGGTCACCGTGACCGGTCTGCCCGGAATCGAGACCGACACCGCCACCGCCGCGCCGCGCGCCGTCGCGGCCAGGATCAAGCCCGGCGCGAAGCGCTGCGACAAGAAGAACCTCGGCAAGGAATACCAGAGCACGCCGACGAACTCCGGGTTCCCCAACGACCCCACCGGCTCGAACTTCTCCGCCTGGCAGGGCAACCCGAAGAACTTCAACTATGGCCTGCCCGGCAAGGCGTACGACGGGGTGAAGACGCCGACGGCCGCCGACAAGACCAAGGCCCTGTCCAAGGTCTCGAACGACACGGAGAAGAACTACAAGGCGTGGCAGAAGATCGCGGACAAGTCCGGTGACCCGGAGGACCGCAAGTTCGAGATCTACGCCCGGTACTTCCACAACAAGGAGGGCCTGAGCTTCGACCACTGGTTCGAGCACCGGTTCATCCGCAACCAGACCAACAACCACAAGGGGTCGGCGTTCGAACGTCAGCTCGTCCGTGACTTCCGCCTGGTCGGGCCGGATTGGCTGTGTGAGGTCACCGTCGAGCTCATCGACGCACAGGGCAATGTCGTCGAAACACGCCGGTACGACGCCTACAACAAGAACACCAAGGAGTTCAACGAGTTCAAGTCGAACTCGGAACTCACGAACAAGCAGCTCGCGAAGGACCGGAAGATCGCCCGGTTCATGCCGGACCACAAGTTCCGGTTCACCGGCGGGAAGCCGTTCACCGAGGGCCAGCGCAAGAAGATCGACAACCTGAACCGGTACGTCAACCGGCTACGGCCCGGTCAGACGAACCAGGTTCGCGGTAACCAGCGGCTCTACAACCCCGTACCGCAGACCAAGCCCATCCGGGGATACTCCGACTACCAGCGGTGGTTCGCCCCCGGCTGCCACGGCGGTCAGGGCAGGATGCAGCTCGCTGCCGCGTCCTCGTGCGGCACGCGCGGCCCGCTGAACGACCGCATCAACGGCTCCGGGAAGACCCTGGAAGAGGCCAAGAAGATCCAGGCCGACGCCCGCCGACTCGACCCCCGGGGCACCCTCCCGCGCGGCGGCCCGGGCGGCGTCGACTTCACCACCCTGGAACTGCGGTACGTCGGCGGCCTGGGCAAAGGCAAGGGCATGCAGTACTCCATGCGTGCCGACCAGATGCCCAACCCCGACGAGAACCCCGGCTTCGGCGGCGAGGCGCGCATGCAGCTCTCCTCCGACGCCCTGTTCACCTGGCTCGCGCTCACCCCGGAGAAGTTCTGGGTGAACCTCAACCCGGACCAGCCGGACAAGATCATGGATGCCAAGTTCGGCAGGACCGACGCCGGCCGGGTCCTGCTTGAGGCCGACTACCTGATGAAGGAGGACTTCGCCGAAGCCCTCAACCCGAAGAAGCACGCCGGCGGCAAGCGGTACTGGGACACCGCCCCCCGCCAGAACGGCCTTCCGTGCTTCCCCGGCGTCCGGTTCTGGGCCGAGCCCAAGACCGCCCAGGTCCGAGAGCAGGACGGCGGAATCTACATCCTCGACGCACCCCTGAAGGTGTCCGCCGAGTGGCTCGACATCGAGTGGGAAGCGCCAGGCAGCACTGAGTGCAAGGACCTGACCGACGCGCAGAAGAAGTCGATGGAAGAGAGCGTCCGCGTCAACATCGTTCCCCTCATGGAGGAGCGGGTCAACAACGACAAGCGCTACGCCGACCTGCGCGCCGTCTACACCTCGCGTGTCGCGGCCGAGTACATCCGCCAGCAGGACGCCAAGACGCCGACCGACTTCCGCAAGATCATCAACTCCAACGACGTCGCCGCGTGGCCGCTGCGCGCCCCGCACGACAAGTGGACCCGCGAAGACGTGTATCAGAAGTACATGAAGTCGCTGCGCGAGGGCATCGAGTGGTTCGAGCTGGAGTACGGCGGCAAGGTCTTCAACCAGGGCGTCGGTGGTGTGGACTTCTCCAAGCAGCCGAAGCGGAACATCACCCAGACCCGGTTCAACGTCGAACACCGCACCCTGGACACCACGACGAAGACGTCTCTCCAGTCGGATGACGTGTCCTACCGGGACACCGACACCCTCTACCTCGGCGGCAGCGGCAACATCGAGGCCGGCGGCGGCGAGGGCCCGGGGCCGGACCCCACTCCGACCCCGACGGACGACCCGAAGCCGACCGACCCGCCGTCGACCCCGGCCCCGGACCCGTCCACCCCGGGCGAGGACGGGAAGCCGACCCCACCGGCGAACAGGCCGGACCCGGACGGGGGCCTTGCCGACACCGGCTCCAACACCCCGATCGGGCTGATCTCCGGCATCGCCGCGGCGGTCGCCGCCGCCGGTGCGGCCCTGGTGTGGTGGATGCGCCGCAGGCGACAGGACGCCACCGGCTAGGCTGACCGGCGGCGATCCGCACGCTGAACACGAAAGAGCCCCACCTCCGGGAGCCCTGGGTTCCAGTGGCCGTCGCAACACCCCGGTTCAAGGGGTGCGACGGCCTTCGAGACCCGGGCGGACCGGAACCCGCGCGGGCGCGAGAAGCTGTACCGGAGCGGGAGGCATACTCCCGGCTCGTGCAGCCGGGACACGGCAACGCCGATGCTGCCGGATCGTCGGCGTTGATCGCCGGACGGGCAACAAGTGGCGCAACGGCCGCTCCGGAGAACGGAACCGGAAGCCGGTACCACCGATTTATGTGGTGGTACCGGCTTTTGGCCCGTCCCGGTACCTGCGCGAGGACGAGCGGATCCACGATCCGGGCGGACCGGAACCCGCAAGGGCGCGAAAAGCTGTCCCGGGAGCGGGAGGCATAGCCCCGGCTCGTGCAGCCGGGACACAGCAACGCCACATCGCCGACCGGCTGCGGGAGACCTCGCCTCCCACCCGGACTCGGGGTGCCAGCGCCCCATCGAGGCCGCGACGCTCGCGGCGGCAATCGAGCCGGGCGACTACTTCACCGCCCACGCACAGCACGTCTTCGACGCCATGGGCGCCGACCCCACGCTGGGAGCGGCCCACCCGATCTTCAGTGATGCACGTACGCACCGGGGACGACCGGGACTGTGGACGCACAGATGTCAACTGCCCTGCCCGCACAGGGGGCAGGACACCTCCCCGGGGGATCACCAAAATGACCAAGGAGGAGGCTGAAGCGCAGAAGCTCAGGCAGTGTGGGAGATGCAAGTCATAGGCCGGTGGGTCGGCGAGGACAGAAGTCGGGCGGACCTGAACGCTCCCCATCCGCTCGGGCCCCGCGACCGAGCGCCGACGGACGCGTTGTGCTGCACAAGGAGGAGATGTGGCGACCGAGACTTTCAGCATCGACAAGCGGCCCTTGCGGGATCTGCTGGGGCAGGTCGAGGCGGGGAAGATCCAGTTGCCCGAGTTCCAGCGTGGCTGGGTCTGGCCCTGGCCCAACATCGCGAGTCTGCTGGCCTCGGTGTCCCTCAACTACCCGATCGGGACCGTGATGCTGCTCGAGGGCGGCGGGGACGTCCGGTTCAAGTACAGGCCGATCGAGGGGGCGGTCCCGAGCGAGCAGGTGCAACCGGAGTCGCTGGTTCTCGACGGGCAGCAGCGGCTCACCTCGCTGTTCCAGTCGCTTGCGATGGACAGCCCGGTGGAGACTCAGGACGAGCGCAAGCGCCGGGTGGGTGGCTGGTTCTACGTCGACATGGTCAGAGCACTCGACGAGAACGAGGACCGTGAGGACGCGATCCGTTTTGTCCCACCCGCACGCAAGGTGGTCAACTTCCGAGGTGAGGTGCTGGAGGATTATTCCACACGGGAGTTGGAGTACCGGCACCGCGTCTTCCCGCTGCGATGTCTCTTCGACAACTCCTGGGGCGACGGCTTCGCCCGCCACTGGGGTTTCGCACCGGATGCGATGGAGCTCTGGTACGGCTTCCGGGACGGCTTCATCCGGTCATTCGACCTCTACCACTTCCCGGTCATCGAACTCGGCAAGGGCACCCCACGTCAGGCAGTTTGCCAGGTCTTCGAGAAGGTCAATACGGGCGGAGTCACTCTCACCGTCTTCGAGTTGCTGACGGCGACATACGCTGCCGACGAGTTCGATCTGCGGCGTCACTGGCATGAGTGCCGGTCCGCCTGGGAGGCGCCCGAATACGCCATCCTGCGGGATGTCTCCAACACCGACTTCCTCCAGGCGGTCACTCTCCTCGCCACCGCCGAGCGGCGGCGTCGAGAGGAAGAGGCCGGTACGGACGAAGAGCGCCTGCCGCGCATCGGCTGCAAGCGCAAGGACATGCTCGCGCTGGGCCTGGAGGACTACCGGCGATACGCGCCCGACGTCGTCGCCGGCTTCAAGGCAGCCGCTAAATTTCTGCGCCAGCAGTTCATCTTCGATACGCGTTTCCTTCCGTACGGCACACAACTGATCCCGCTGGCCGCGATCTTCGCCCTCGCCGGCACGGACGCGGAGACCGCGGGTGCGCAGGAGAAGCTGGCTCGCTGGTACTGGTGCGGAGTGTTCGGTGAGCTGTACGGCGGTACAACCGAGACCCGGTTCAACCTCGACCTCCCAGATGTCGTCGACTGGATTCACGGGTCGACGCACGAACCTCGTACGGTCACACAGGCACAATTCGCGGCGAGCCGCCTGCTGACCCTGCGGACCCGGCAGAGCGCCGCGTACAAGGGCATCTACGCGCTCCTGCTCAAGGCGGGCGCCGCGGACTGGCGGACAGGGGAGAAGGCGGAGGTCAGCGTTTACTTCGACGAGGCGATGGACATCCATCACATCTTCCCGCAGGTCTGGTGCCAGAAGAACGGTTACGAGCGCTCCGTCTACAACTCCATTGTCAACAAGACACCGTTGACAGCACGCACCAACCGGATCATCGGCGGCCACGCACCCTCCGAGTATCTGCAGCGTCTCGCCAAGGCGGCCGAGACCAGCCCAGAGGGCGTCGAGCAGCGCATCAGGACACACCTCGCGGACCCCGGGCTGATGCGGGCCGACGACTTCGACGTCTTCTTCGAGGAACGGCGGAAGGTGCTTCAGGGACACATCGCCGCGGTGATGGGTAAGCCGGTGGTTGACGACCACATCCCGGGTCAGCGACCTGAGGCAGCGGTCCGGGCTGCGGAAAACGGGCTGGAAGCCGGCGCCTCAGTTCCTGTGGAGTCGTGACACGCCGGTCCGTGGTCGAACGCCAATCATCTGCTGCCTGGGGACGGACTTCGCGAAGGGATGTCGACGACTTCCGGTCCCCGCCCAGGGGCTGTCTCATCACCGGACAATGGGCCGGGAATCCCAAGTCCGTGACAGGCTGCTCACGGAAATGAATGGGGAAGTCACACGCGACCCGGAAATAATGACCGCACCCAAGGGGAACGCAATAAGAGTCCCCGGACCGACAATCAATAGACGTCGATCCGGGGAACTCGCTTACATCGCGCAACTGGCGGCACTCGGTAATTCAGCTGCAGCGATTCTAATCCCGACCGGCATTGCCACCACGACCCTGCCAATTGCAGATCGCCAATACCGCCGCCGTTCCGACTCCTGCAATTGCAGCTGCGGCCGACGTCTGTTCTGCACCAAGAACCCCCGCGAACACGAGCACACATAGAACTCCGGCCACAGCCAAAACACTGCTGACCAGCAGATTCCGGCGCCGAGTCAGCCAAGGCGGCTGGACCTGCGATGGTTCGGATGGGCTTTCGTGGCCATCCGTCGTAGAATGGGACATGGAGAAGGCTCTCCCTTCCTCAGGGATCTGCGATAAGCCACTCCAGGCGGCCTCCTGTTACAGCAGGGGGCCGCCATTTCCATTCAGGCGGCCTAGGCCATCCGGGTGACCCCGTTGGCTTCCATGGTGTACCCGAGACCCTTCTCAGGCAAACCCACGCACCTCAGCTTACGCCGAATGGTGGGCGCCTATGCTCAGGCCCGTGGAAAACCACTCGTTGCCGCGCACAGCGGCCTTCTTCGACCTGGACAAGGCGGTCATTGCGAAGTCATCGGCTCTGACCTTCAGCAAGTCCTTCTACCAAGGCGGGCTGATCAACCGGCGCGCCGTACTGCGCACTGCCTATACCCAGTTCGCGTTTCTCTCGGGTGGTGCGGAACACGGCTGGATGGAGCGGATGCGCGAGCACCCGAGCATCTACGACGAGGCGGCTTCGCTCATCGAGGAGCATCACACCGCGGGCCGGGACGTGGTCAGCGTCACCACCTCCGGCGCCGAGGTCGTCGAACCGATTGGGCCGCCGACCGGGTGGTGGCCTGACGGCGGCGGTTTCACGGGCGAGGTGGAGTACTACGCGTACGGGCCCACCAAGGCGGAGGCCGTCAGAAAGTAGCCGTAGCGCAGTGGCTCGCAGCCGAGGGATACCCGGCTGCCCGGCTCGTCACGGAAGCCGAACAACCCGTCGTCGTCGACGGTCATCCGGTGACCTTCTGGGAAGGATTGGCCGACGGCGACACGTACGCGAGAGATGGGCGAATTGCTGTGGCGGCTCCATGAATTGGAGCCGCCGACTTTTTCGCTCCCCGAACTCCGGCCCTTCGACAAGGTGAATCAGCGGTTGCGGCGCGCCGGGATCCCGTCGGAGACCCGTGCCTATCTCGCCTCGCTGGCAGATAAGTTGACGAGTGAGTACGACCGGCTAACGTTCGCCCTGCCAACCGGTCACCTGCACGGGGGCTTCAACGTCGGCAACGTCCTGCGTGATGCTGCGGGACACCCGAAGGTTATCGACCTGGACGGCTTCGTGATCGGTCCGCGTGAGTGGGACCTTATGCAGACGGCCATGTACTACGACAGCTTCGGATGGCACACGGAGGCTGAGTACGCCGACTTTGTGGACGGCTACGGCTTCGACGTCCGGAAATGGTCCGGGTATACCGTCCTCCGCAGCGTGCGGTCGTAGACGCGCGGGCCTTTGGCGCCCTCGCCGCAGGAGATCCGCTGCCAGGCGTCGCCGGGTGCTTCGGCTATCAGCTGATCGATGCGCCAGATCCCGCCCAGCGACTTGATCTGTTGGGACTTCGGCACGGCCAGCACATAGCCGACCCCTGTCTCTTCCAGCATCCGGCGGCAGCGCCATTCCTGACCGTAGAGGCTGTCCGCTGTCACCCAGGCAGTGGGAAGAGCCGAGGTCAACGCACGCGCGATCATGACTTTCGCCAGCTCTCCCTTGGTCGCAAACGCCCGTCGTGGGGAACCTTGGCCGCCCGACAGCGGTCCGCATCGTCCGTCCACGACTTCGGCAGATACAGCTCGCGGTCCACCAAAGCCCTGCCCTTGGCTGACGCATAGGCGGCGAACACCCCGATCTGGCAGTTCTCCGTCCGCCCGGCGGTGCCGGAATACTGACGCTGCACCCCAGCAGAGGTGGTGCCTTTCTTCAGGAAACCGGTGTCGTCGATGATCAGGACACCGTCGTCGTCTCCCAGGTTCTCGGCCACATATCGCTGCAGATCGTCTCGGACCTCGTCCGCTTCCCACCGGGCACGATTGAGCAGGTGCTGCAGCCCGCCGGGGCTGTGTTGACCTGCGTACTCGGCCAGCTGCCAGCCGTTCTTCCGCGCCACCGGCCCCCAGCAGCCCACGCCCATACGCCCGCATCCGCCGCCGCAGATCGACCCGCCCGAACCGGTGGTCGACCCGCACCAGCACATCCTCCAGCTCCGCCGCCCATCCCTCGGCCTGATCCCATTCCTCCACGACCAGCTCAACGGGCCGCCGCACCCAGCGTCACGAACTCTCGCAACATGACGCCGTGTCAGCCGATAGGCGCCAGCAAGCCGCCCCTGACCAGCGGAAATAGCAAACTACCGCTGGAGTACTAGTGTCCTGCGCCGGAGATCCGTCGGCAGAAGCGGGCGAGGGATTCGAGGATTTCTTCGGCGGTC
>NZ_BMWB01000028.1 GCF_014651015.1 Streptomyces xantholiticus | reverse complement strand
GTCCGCCAGTGGATCGAAGCCGTCATCGACACCCTCAAGGGCCAGCTCAGCCTGGAACAGCACGGCGTCAGAACCCCAGCCGGAGTTTTCGCCCGCACCGCTCAACGCCTCCTCGCCCTCGCCACCGGCATCTGGCACAACTGGACCACCGGCGCCACAGTCAAACGATCACTGATCGCCTACGACCACTGAAGACATCGGACTCATTCATCTAGGACGGGGGCAAAATCGTCAACGCCCCGAGACCCTGATCGAACGTGGCCGGGCCAGACCTTGAAGGTCGACCTGAGGACCCTGCGGCCAGCGGTGGTGAGGGGGTCGACGACGCAAGGATTGTCGTGCTGCCGGCCGCCGGGCACATGGCATGGGTGCCGGTGCCATCGAGCGGTCGCGGAGATCGTTCCCTTACGGCTCAAAGGGTGTGGCCGCTTCGGAGGTTCCATCGCCGGTCGCGCCCGCTGAGTTCGGTGGCGGTGAGCGGGCGGACGTCCAGGCGCCAGAATGCCTGGTCGGGTGCTGACAGAGTGTGGATCAGGGCTGCGCGGATCACGTCCGGTTCTGCGACGGCGATGATGTGTCCGGTCCGGCTGTCCAGGGTGTCGAGCCAGGCTGCGACGCGGTTGCGCACGTCCTGCAGTGATTCTCCGTCATGGGGTGCGGCGGTCGGATCACTCAGCCAGAGAGCGACGGCTTCCTTTTCGGTCCCGGCCACGGCCTCGAGTGTTTGCCCCCGCCAGCGACCCATGTTGCAGGCGGCGAGGGCGGCCAGTGGTTCGGCGGCGGTCAGCCCGAGGGCCTGGGCGGTCCGGCGGCAGCGCAGGGACGGTGAGGTGTAGGTGGCGGCGGCCGGGGCGAGTGTGCCCGCAGCGGCCTCGGCGCGTGCGGTCCCCGCCGGGTCGAGAGGGCTGTCGTCGTCGAACCGGAACTCCCGCAGAGCTTCACTCGTGGCGGGGGATACCAGCGTCAGCCGTACGGTCATCGATTCCTCCGGGGGGCCTTCGCACGGCCGTTGTCGCGCGGCACCCTACCTGTGGGGGGCGTGCGGGAGTGATACGGGACTCACCCCCTTGGCGGAGTGACCTGTACGCGGTACGGTCACGGCGACATTTCAATACGCGACGACGGCGAGACGGAAGTCCGGTGCAAGTCCGGCACGGTCGCGCCACTGTGAGCCGCAGCGGAATCCGTCGAGGATGATGCCGCGGCGAGTCAGACCCGTGGACCGTCGTCCTGCACCACCGTATGGGACGCGTGTTCCCCGAGGAGGTTCCACCATGGCCGAGGCCGTTGTCTCCGCTTCCGTTTCCACCCCTTCCGTTCCTGTGCCGGCTGCTCTGCCCGTCCGCACGGTCCTGCCCTGGGCGGTGTTCGTCGGCCTCCTGGCGCTGATCGCGCTGTACTTCGTCGGCGCCGAACAGGGCGCCACGTCCGTGTTCGCCGGCACCGACGTGCACGAGTGGGTCCACGACGGACGTCATCTGCTCGGCTTCCCCTGCCACTGAGAGGCACTGCACGTGTACGCCTCAACTGTCAGAGGTCTGCTGGTCCGTGGCATGCTCGCGGGCCTGATCGCCGGACTCCTCGCCTTCGCCGTGGCCTACGTGGTGGGTGAGCCGCCCGTCGACGGCTCGATCGCGGTGGAGGAGGCCCAGGCCGCCCATGCTGGGCACGGCGCCGTGTCCGAGGAAGCCGCCGAGGAAGAAGCGGTCAGCCGCCCGGTGCAGTCGACCGCTGGTCTGGCCACCGGCGTTCTGGTGTACGGGGTCGCGCTGGGCGGCATCGCGTCCCTGGCGTTCTCCTTCGCCCTGGGCCGTCTCGGCCGGTTCAGCCCACGCGCAACCGCGGCACTCACGGCGGCCGCCGCCTTCACCACCGTCTATCTCGTGCCATTCCTGAAATATCCGGCCACCCCACCGGCGGTCGGCAACCCGGACACCATCGGCAAGCGCACCACGCTCTTCTTCCTGATGATCCTGCTCAGCGTGCTGCTCGGCATCGCCGCAGTCATCGCCGGGCGGCGGCTGGCACCGCGCCTGGGCAACTGGAACGCGACGCTCACCGCCGGGGCGGGTTTCGTCGCAGTGGTGGCCGTCGCATGCCTGTTCCTGCCCACGAACGACGACTCGGTCAAGGCCGGTTTCCCCGCAGCCCTGTTGTGGGAGTTCAGGATCGCTTCACTGGCGATCCAGGCCGTGCTGTGGGCGGTCTTCGGCATCGTCTTCGGCGTCCTGGCCCAGCGGCTCCTCGCACCACGGGCGGCCAACACCCGACCCGCGGTGGAGCAGACGGCACCAGCGACCGGCTGACCCGCGGGCCACGCCAGGCAAGTACCCTCCAGGCCCCGCCACCCCTCGGGGGTTCGGCGGGGCCTGTCGCATCCCCGCACGGCCGCCACGTCGGCGGGCCGCCCTGAAACGCCTGTCGTGCCCGTCCGCGCGGCAGAAGACCCTCCTGCGGCCGGACGGAGGCCACGCCCCGCAGAGGGCCGTGTTCTGCCCGGCGCCGGGGTCAGTCGTGGGCTGCCTGACCGGACACCCGGTCGTCAGCATGGCGGGGTACGACTTCGCGGACGGCGGTGACGTCACGGCCGCGGCGCAGGCTGCGGCAGACATGGTGCTCCTCGCGCCACGTCTCCGCCACGCCCGCGAAGCGTAGTTCGCCAGGTGCGGGCCGACCGCGGCGCGGGAGGCGATGCAGCGTTCGGCAAAGGAGCCGACGTCGGACTCCTTGTGGGCGAGCAGCCACAGCAGGTGCAGCCGGGTCGTGTCGGCCGGCACCGCGAACACGTCCCGGACCTCAGCGAGGCGGGGGCTTTCCGGGCCCCGCAGATGCGCATCAGGTCTCCACCCCGGCCCTGTCGCTGTCGCGCCTTGCCTACGATCCGGAGAGCCTGCTCAGCCCGGCACCGGCCGCCGTGCTTCTGTCAGTGATCACGTACTCGAGAACGCCTGGGAGCCGGAGCCGGCAGTGGGGCTACTTCCAGGGGGTCGTGAGGAGGATGCTCCCCGGCTTCTACAAGGAGGAGGGCGACCAGTGAACGACGCGCAGCAGCACCCGGAGAACGCGGTCAACAGGACTGACCAGGCCAACACGAACGCCGCCATCGCCCCCGGCTGTATTCACCTCCAGCTCGCACACCGCGCTATTCACCTCCGCTGGGCGCCCGGCCGCGACATCGCGATGCGCGCCCGGCGGGCGTCCATCAACCATGCTTGGATCGGCGGCGGCGGCGGGGAGACCGATGCGCGGGCGCCCGTCGACCTGGGTGAGACCGAGAAGGAACACCAGGCGCTCATCGCACGGCTGCTCCGCGACGGTGACGCCCTGCGCAGGGAGTTGGGCCTGCCCGGCTTTCCCGCTCCCGAAGACCCGGCCGCCGACATCGCCGCGTAAGACACGCCCAGAAGCGAAGACGGACACGGCGCGCAGCGCCGACGACAGGACGAAGAGCGCGACTGCGGACGAGAAGCCATGCGCGCGGGTGCCGTCCGCCAGAGCCGGATGATGACGCTGGGGCGCGTGCCTCTCTGAACTGTGCGGGGCTGCCCCTTTGTGCCGTCTCAGGCCAGACCCGTAAGGGCGGTCCTGGGATGCCCATGCCCGGTCAATCGATCAACTCAGGTGGTGGTCAGTGAACGTGCGGTGAGGCGCTGGAAAGAAACTCATCAAGCACGAGACGGGCCTTCTCTCCCCGCCTCGCGCGGTCCTGCTCGTCCTGCGCCACATGAATTTCGGTCGTGGCGTCGAGAGCGTCCTGGGCCAGCTGACTCAGGACGGAATGGCCGCAGATGAGGCGGACTCGGCATAGCGCTGCTGTGGCCTCCGCTCGCCGCTGATAGGACTCTTCACGAGCGCTGATGAATTGAGGGCTGTTCGGTTCGGCCTGCTCCAAGTGCCAACGGTCATTCTGACTCCGGCGGAAGTCGGTGAGAGCAGCAGCGAAGGCACTGTAGGCGGCAACCCGTTCGTGCCAGAGCTGTTGGTTTCGGGTGAATCGTTCGGCCTGCCGGGCGATGTGCCGTTGGAAGACGAAGGTGAGGGTGGACCCGGCCAGCGTCGCGAAGACGGCGACGAGGCTTGTGAGCGCGGCATTCATGTCCTCAGGATTCCCGGGCCCACGCATGCCTGAGCGTGGAGTCGCGTCGCTCGCCTGTTCCTACAGTTCAGCAATGACAAGCCGGTAGCCGATGTCGAGTGTTTCGCGGTTGAGCAGGCCGGCATGGCGTTCGTGCCACATGCCGGAAGACAGGTCGTCGGACAGCCGGGCCAAGCCCGGACGGAGTACCTCCTCGCCAGTCTGGGCGAGCATGGATATGCCAGCACGCACTTCCGGATCAAGGTAGGCCTCGGGTCGGCGCCAGAAGGCGGCGCCGAATCCGTCGGTGCAGTCATGCGGGATCGGGACCGTCTCGATGCGGGCGCCTCCCAGCAGTGCAATCAGCCGGTCGATCGCGACGGCCCGTGTGTCGTCGAACGCGGCTACCTCCGGCAGGTACTCGTCCACCAGCCAGAACCTGCGGAGGATGATCTGGTCCCAGGTGAAGATGACGACGCGCCGCCGGGCGATCCGAAGCAGCTCCCCGATACCGGCTTCCATGTCGGTCCAGTGGTGCACGGTCAGGAGGGCCATCACTGCGTCGGCGGAGTCATCGGCGAGAGGGATCGACTCCGCGGATGCCTGCAGGGCCCGCACGGATCCGGCCGGACGCTGGGCGATCATCACTGAACTGGGTTCCACCGCCAGCACCGTTTGCGGCGGTTCGTAGGAGCCGGTGCCAGCACCTACGTTGATCACCGTCGCAGCATCGCCGAGCGCCGTGTGGATCTTGGCAGCGATACGGGGATCCGGTCGTCGGGTGTGACTATAGGTCGCACCAATGCAGTCATAAGTCGTCACGACGGACAGTATGCCGCTTCCACCCATGACCACCTGCCGCGGCTGGTGGACCCGCCGGGAGGTATTGACGATTCCTCCGCATTGACTGCTAGGGCTTGTCTGATGGGTCAAGTGACCCCGCCCGCGTTCGATCGCTCTGCTTGGCGCGGGAAGGGCCGATCGGTGTGACCGAGAGTGCTCCTGGTGAGAGGGCGCTTGCCGAGGCCCGGCCCGGCCGGACTGCCGCCCGAACGCGGCGCGTCGAGTTCTGTCTCGTCGATAGGTCGGTTGACCGATGCCACCCCAGCGGGCGCTCGCGATCATTGATGCCGCAGCCACCCGGCTCTGCCCGGCCCGGGAGTTCTGCGCGGGGTGAGGGGGTGGCGATGCTCCTCGGCATCAAGGAGTCGGCGATGTCGGGCCTGCCCCCGCTCCACCCGACCAGGGGAGAGGCAGAACGCCATGGCCCGCCCCGTTGCACCGTGGTGATCGACGGTGCACAGCGGTGCGCGGGCGGGGGCGTTCGACCGCCCGGTGCGCCAACCGGCTTGAGCCGGCGCGGACCCGCATCGTCGTGGGCCGCGCGGCACAGGCGGCGCTGCTTTGCACGGCAAGGGCAGGGCAGCCGGGCACCGCTGCGGTGCCCCTGGTGCAGGGCCTGGCAGGCACAAGGGCCTGCCGGTGGACCAAAGACAAGGAAACGATATGTCGTTAGCATCACGACAGCGTCTGCGACAGCCGGCACGGCCCATACGGGCGCGCAGAGCTGTGGGGCGGCTGCTCGCCCCTCTGCTCGCCCTGGTCACCGCGGCGACGAGCCTGGTGGCCGTCACGGGGACGCCAACGCCTGCCCATGCCGCACCCTTGCAGGGCACGACGCTCATCACGTGGAACATGCAAGGAGAGAACGCGGGCCACATCTCCGGCGGCAAGTGGCAGAACACCGTGCGCCCCTACATGCGACAGGTGCCCATCATGCTCTTGCAGGAAGTGGGCGCCGGCCCGCCCAGCAGCATGGAGAATCCCGACACCCGTCAACCGGTGCCTTCTATCGCGCGCACGACGGCCGATGGACACACCTATCGCAACGCCGTCTGGAATCCGGAAGGTCGTTTCCGTCCGCGTCCGTATGAGGTCAACTTCTTGCAGACGGATTCCAATGGCGGAAGCGACACGGGCGGCCGCGTCAACATCGCTGTCATCACCGCACAGGTGCCGGACGAGGTCCGCGTCGTCGACAACCCGATCGCGGCTGGCCGCCGGGCGCTGGGCGTGCGTTTCGACAACGACTGGTACTTCACCTTTCACGGCCTCTCCGGTGGCGGCGGTGACTCCGCCAGGATGCTCGACGCCATCGACGACGCCGTGACAGCATGGGGCTCAGCCGACGGGCGATTCTACGGTTGGACCGTCGGCGGCGACTTCAACACGGACCCCGACACCCTCGGCGGGCGCACAGACTTTCCGCCGAACGCCGCCGTGTACAACACCGGCCAGGCGACCCACCAAGGCGGCGGGGAACTGGACTATGCGGTCTCCGACCACATCATCAACGGCTTGAACGCGCGTCGGCTGAACGGCGCCGGATCGGACCATTACCCCGTTCAGGTCGGCGGTCTGCGGGGGGCTGCGGAGTCGGTGGAGTTGAAGGTGATGCCGACGGGCGACTCCATCACCGGCGGAGTCAACCACTCGACCGGTGACGGCTACCGCGGCGTGCTGTACGCGGACCTGTTGTTGACGTCCCTCGTCGCCAAACGCTCCCTGGACTTCGTTGGCAGCCGGCGATCTGGGGACACGACCGATCGGGACCACGAGGGGCACCCCGGCAAGCGGATCGATGAGATCGCCCGTTTCACCGCCTGCTCGGTCGAGGCGCTGCGGCCCAACGTGGTCTTGCTGCACGCCGGAACGAACGACATGAATCAGAACTATCAGCTGGACACCGCGCCGATGCGGCTTCGTGGGCTGATCAACCAGGTCCTCGCGGACGCCCCCGAGACCACGGTGCTGGTCGCCACGATCATCCCCTCCACCAAGCCGGGCATGCAAGCCAGGATCGATCGCTACAACGCTGCGATTCCCGGGGTGGTGCAGCAACTGCGGGCCGAGGGCAAGCGGGTCCGGCTGGTCGACGCGGCCTCCGCGCTCACCCACGCTGACGTCGACGGATCGCACCCCCACGACGGGGGGTACCGCAAGCTGTCCGACGTCTGGCTGGAGGCCCTGTACGCGGCGGCCGACGAGGGCCTGCTCCAAAAGCCCGTCAAGGGATCCGGACGGGACTGCTCAGACCCGGCGGACCCGGGCGCGGGCAACGGGATCGGCCCCGGCTGGCGGGCGCTGGGCACGATCGCCCCGGGGATGGGCGGCCCGGACGGCAGGATCGACCTCGTCGAGCTCAACGGCGACCAACGCGCCGACTACATAAAGATCTTCCCGAACGGCTCGGTGCGCGCCGCGCTCAACACGAAAGGGAACAACGGTCGGCCGCACTGGGTGGACCAGGGCATCATCGCCCCCGGTGTCGGCCAGCCCGGACATACGGTGCGCTTCGCCGACGTGAACGCCGACGGCCGAGACGACTACCTGGTCGTGGGCGCCCAGGGCTCGGTGTGGTCCTTCTTGAACAACCGCGGCAGCGACGGAAAGTTCCACTGGGAGAAGGAAGGCCGGATCTTCCCCTCCTACGACGGCACCAAGCCGGTCGGCGACGAAAGCGGTATCGAGTCGGGGTGGCAGCGTGAGGACGTGCGCTTCGCCGACGTGGACGGCGACGGCAAGGCCGACTACCTGGTCGTGGGCCCGGCCGGCTCCATGGACGCCTATATACGAGCGGCCCCCGGTCAGGCCAACAACTGGTTCAAGGTCGATACGTTCGCCACCGGAACGAAGGCGGGTCCCCGGGCCCGGATGCGGCTCGGTGACGTCAACGGTGACGGCAAAGCGGACTATCTCATCGTGGGCAGCACCGGCGCGGTACACGCGTACATCAACCACATGGACGGCCTGTCCACCGGCAACTGGATCGAGCACCAGTACTTCGCCGACGAGTCGTTCCACCCCGACACCGCAGTGGCCTTCCGCGACGTAACCGGCGACGGCAAGGCCGACTACCTCGTTGTCGAGGGAGAACGCATCCAGGCCTGGGAAAACCGCGGGGGCAACACCACCCCCTCCTCCGGAGCCTCCGGCTCCTGACCCCTTTCCGGTACCTCGGCTCCACGCGCCGGCCCCGGGCCTCCGCTCCACCCGAAGCCCGGAGCCGGTACGTGCTCGCCTCGACAGTTCGGCGAAGCGGACCTCATCCCGGGGCCCCCTCGGCCAGCACGTTGACCGCCATCGAGGTCCATGTCGTGCCGATGCCGTCCAGCAACTTCCGCCTCGGACACCGCGGACCGAACAGGTCCGCGTGCTGGGCCGTGGTCGCCTGGTGACCTGAAGCTCACCACCTGAGTCAAGGGTGCCATCTCAGAGCGCTCAGAGCAGTTCCGAAATATGCCCATACCGCTATTTGTTACCGCCTATCGCCTGGAGCCACCCATGCCCGAGTTGCGCCGCGTCCCCGTCAACGGCATCGAACTGAACGTGGCCTTGGCCGGATCGGGTCCTGCCGTCCTGCTGCTGCACGGCTTCCCTCACACCTGGCAGCTGTGGACCGACGTCATGGCGGAACTGTCCGGCCGGTTCCGGGTCATCGCGCCGGACCTGCGCGGGTTCGGCGCGAGCAGCCGGGCTGTGGCCGGATATGACGCGGGGTCCCTGGCCGCGGACGCCGCGGCCCTGCTCACAGCGCTTGACGTCCCCTCGGCCGCCGTAGTGGGCATCGACGCCGGCACCCCGCCGGCCTTCCTCCTCGCCTTGCGCCACCCCGAGCGGGTGCGGCGTCTCGTCGTCATGGAGTCGCTGCTGGGCGAGCTGCCCGGCGCCGAGGGCTTCCTCGCCGACGGCCCTCCGTGGTGGTTCGGCTTCCACGCCGTCCCGGGCCTGGCGGAGACGGTCCTGGAAGGTCAGGAAGCCCCCTACATCGACTGGTTCCTGCGCGCCGGCACCCTCGGCGACGGGGTGCGCCCGCCGCTGCGGGACGCCTTCGTCGCCGCCTACACCGGCCGGGAGGCGCTGCGCTGCGCGTTCTCGTACTACCGGGCCCTGCCCGAGAGCACGGCGCAGATCGCGAAGGGGGCGGCCGCCTCGCGGCTGACGGTGCCAACGATGGCGGTGGGCGCGCATCCCGTCGGCGCAGCGCTGGAGCGCCAACTCCGCCCGATCACCGATGACCTGACCGGACACATCATCGAGGCCTGCGGCCACATCATCCCGGTGCACCGGCCGCAAGCGCTGCTCGCCCTGCTGCACCCCTTCCTGGCCGCCGGTCACCCAAGGACGCCGACGCCCCTTGCCCGCGGCTGACTTCAACGTCCACGATTCAATCTCTGGCATGCCCAGGCCAGGGGCACATCGATGGGGTGGCGCGCGTCCCACGTCTCCGCCCCCTGTGGCTCGATGACGCTGGCGAAACATTCGCTCAGATCAGGCAGAGTACGGCTGTATAGGTGCTCTACTGGCCAGCTGAAGCGCTCAGTCTGACGATCGACTCATACATCCTCGGACCGGCCCATGGGCCCCCGCCGACCTGCAAGGCGTCATACCGTGGCGAGTTCACCCTGAGTCTTGTGCCGAATGTGCACGCGGGTTGACGTTCCGACGGGAAGAGGTTCTTGGGGAATGCATCACGTGGGACAAGAACCTTTCGTGTCGCGCCCGGTCCGGCTCCGTGCTCGGGCACGCGAGGCAAAGGCGGTCGAACGGCTCGTGCAGGCGGCACGCTCGGGACAAGGCCGCGCACTCGTCGTGCTCGGCGAGGCCGGTATCGGCAAGACCACGCTGCTCGGCCACGCCCTGGATGTGGCCACGGGCTTCGAGTCGTTGCGCGCGGTCGGCGTCGAGTTCGAGATGGACCTGCCGTTCGCGGCCTTGCATCAGCTCTGCGGGCCGCTCCTGCCCAGGATCGATCGGATTCCCGGCGCTCAGCGAGAGGCGTTGGAGGCGGCGTTCGGCTTGCGCAGCGATGTGGCGGCCGACCCCTTCCGCGTCGGACTCGCCGTCCTCGGTCTGCTGACCGAGTCCTCCCGCGACAGCCCGGTCCTGTGTGTGGTGGATGACTCCCAGTGGCTCGACAGCGCGTCGGCGCGTGTCCTCACGTTTATCGCTCGACGGGTGGAATCCATGGGCGTTGCCTTCGCATTCGGGCTGCGTGACGTGCCGGGCACCGATGAGCTGCGAGGGCTGCCCACACTCACCGTGCCGGGCCTCCCTGAGGGCGAGGCCCGGGCGCTGTTGGCTGCGGAAGTCATGGCGCCACTCGACGGAGCGGTCCGCGAAAGGATCATCGCTGAGGCGCGGGGCAATCCGCTCGCGTTGATGGAACTGGCGCGCAGCGCGGGGCCGGCAGCCATTGCGGGCGGTTTCGCCCTCCCCGACACGGTCGCGGGGAGGATCGAGCGAAGCTTCCACGATCGCGTCGCGGCGTTACCTGACGACACGCGACGGCTGCTTGTGGTCGCCGCGGCGGAGCCGGTCGGTGATCCGGCGCTGCTCCAGCGTGCCTGCGCCTGCCTCGGCACGGACATCGAGGCGGCGGCCCCGGCGGAGGCAGCCGGGCTGCTGGAGCTCGGCGCGCGGGTACGGTTCAGCCACCCGCTCGTACGCTCCGCCGTCTACGGGGCCGCGCCGCTGGCCGAGCGCCGCGCCGCTCACTCGGTACTGGCCAAGGCAACCGACCGGCAGACGGATCCTGATCGACGCGCCTGGCACCGGGCTCAGGCGACGCGAGGCGTGGACGAGGATGTCGCGGCGGAGCTGGAGCAATCGGCGCAGCGCGCACAGACCCGCGGCGGTCTGGCCGCCGCGGCGGCCTTCCTGGAGAAAGCCGCTGCACTGACGCCGGACCGCACCCGCCGCAACGAACGCCTGCTGTCGGCGGCCCAGGCCAAGCACGACGCCGGCGCTCCGGACGAGGCGCTGAACCTGCTCGCCGCGCTGGACGCCGATGGACTCGACGACCTTCAGCAGGCCCGATCGCTGCGTCTGCGCGGCCGGGTCTCGTTCGCGGTGCAGCGGGGAAACGAGGCTCCGCCGCTGCTGCTCGAAGCAGCACGCCTGCTCACCCCCTTCGACGCAGGGCTCGCCCGCGAAACGCTCCTGGAAGTGCTGTGGGCAGCGGCGTGGGCAGGCCGCTTCGGCCATGCCGAGGCGATCGTCCGGGCGGCCGAGGCCGTGCTCACCAGCATCCCTCTGACGCAGCCCCCAGGAGCGGCCGACCTGCTGCTGGACGGCATTCTGAAGCTGTTCACCAGGGGGATGGCGGCAGCCGTGCCGGACATCCAGGCCGCGATCCGCGCCTACCGGCGCTCCGGTGAACTACGAGCCCTCCCGCTCGCCTGCCGTGCGGCCTGGGGCGTATGGGACGACGACGCCCTGGAAGCGCTCAGCACGCGGCTGACCGCGACCGCTCGCGACTCGGGAGCGCTTGCCGTGCTGCCGGTCGGTCTCAATTTCCAGGCATGGCTGAACCTGCACAAGGGGCGCTTCGACAAATCCGCCGCATGCATCCAGGAAGCCGATGCCGTGGCAGAGGCGACCGGTGCGCCGAAGACCAAGTACGGGGCGGCATTCCTGGCCGGATGGCGCGGCGATCCGGACCAGGGTCTGCGGCTGCTGGATGCCAGCGCACGTGAAGCCGCCTCGCGCGGAGAGGCGACCGCAGTCACGATCACCGAGTTGGCCACCTCGGTACTGCACAACGGCGGCGGCCGCTATGACGCCGCGCTCAACGCCGCGCGGAAGGCCGCGGCACAGATTCAGATCTCGGCGTTCGGGGCGTGGGCCCTGCCCGAGGTCGTCGAGGCCGCCACTCGCCTGGGACAGACGGACGTGGCGATCGACGCGGCCGAGGAGCTGTCCGGGAGGACCTTGCCGTGCGGCACCGACTGGGCCCTCGGCGTCGAGGCCGCGACACGCGCCCTGATCGCGGACGACACCGCGGCGGAGGACCTCTACCGCGAGGCGATCGAGCGACTGGGACGGACCCGGATACGCGCAAACCTGGCCCGGGCGCACCTCCTCTACGGCGAATGGCTGCGTCGCCAAAGACGCCGTGTCGACGCTCGCGCGCAGCTGCTCACGGCGCACGAGATGTTCTCCGCCATGGGTGCCGAGGCGTTCACGGCGCGAGCGGAAGGCGAGCTGAGAGCAACGGGCGGGTTCCGTCGCCCGGTTGACGCTCCCGAACGGTCCCCCGTCCGCGGACCCGGAGTCGCACGCCCCGTCGAGCCGCCGTCGGACCTGCCCGCGGGATTGACCGAGCGGGAGGTGCAGGTGCTTCGCTTGGCGGCCCAAGGCCTGCGCAACCGGGAGATCGGCATGCAGCTGTCGATCTCAAGCCGGACGGTCGGGCACCATCTGGCCCACATCTACGACAAGACTGGCCAGCGGACCCGGGCCGGCGTGACGAAGTTCGCCATGGAGCACGGACTGCTTCCCTGACAGCCGCTGGACTCACCCGGTAGCCGTCCAGTGGGCCACTCGCCGCCCGCCCTCATCAGAGAGTTGTAGCCCGGTCGGTCTGAAGAGACGACTGACGCCGCAGAGACCCCGGCACGTTCACTGGATCGGCGGCGGGAATACGACGACGCGCAACTTCTGAAAACTCCGCCAGCGGCCCGCGTTATCCGCGTCTCCGCTGTCGGTCGCCACGTCCGACCACGATGCGCTTGCTACACGTCGTGCAACCGAAGATCCAGGAGACAGGCCTTGCCAACCGACTCAGCGCCCAACTGGCGACGGAGGCGGACACCGACGCGACCGTTTCGGGGTGAGGGCGGTGGGCGACCTCGTTCGAGACTGGGCCCCAGTCCTTCGGTGGTCGGGGCTGTGTTTCTCCGGTCGATTGCGTCGCGAGTGACAGATTGTCGCGATTCGGTAACACGGAGGTGGGTCAGTCGGAGTAGGCAATAGCGTCTTTTACGACTCCCCAACTCTCATTATCCACCCATGTGTTCGAATTTGATGTCGATGTCGGGTCGCCTCCAGGCCGCACCCGAAGCCTTATGACGAACGGAAGACTATATGGCCTGTGCCTTTCTGCTCTTGGTACTGCTTGGCTTGCCCGGGGCATGGGCCTCAGGAGCGCGGGGGTTCCTCGGCACGGCCGGCATCCGCCTCGGTGAGCGAACAAGTAGTGTTCCGGCGGCCAACGGGCTGTCAAACCACCGAGAAAGCGCCTGGCCGCACCGGACAGGACCTTTCCGCTTCGGCCGTCTTTTCGGGACCAAGCGCGGTCTTCGCGGCAGGCGATGGTCAGCAGCTCGCAGCTGCATCGTTTGATCAATCAGGTACCACAAGTACGTCAGCGCTCACACGAGCGCTGCTGCAGATCGCAAGAGTGAACGGGGTTCTTCGTCATGCTTCTGAACAACCTGTCGAAACGAGCCCTGGCCGCCCTCTCGGCTCGTACAGTGGGGGACGACGGACGATTGGGCGGGGGCCTGATGGATCCACTTGTTCTGGCCGCGACGTCAGCGTCGATCGTAGGGGCCCTTGCAACCGACGCCTGGCAGCAGGTCCGGGACCGGACGGTGGAGATCTTCCGTCACGCACGGCCTGATGAAGCTGACAACGTGTCATTGGAGCTTGAGGAAGCTCGTGAACTTATCCTTGCGGCAATCGACGATGATGACGCCCGCGTCGAGCATGAGTTGACCGTTACGCTTCAGCGTCGCCTGCAAGATCTCGTGAAGGACAACTCTTCGGTTGATCAGGACCTGCACCGCCTTCTCAACGAGCTGCTGGTTTCTTCACGAAGCACTGTCTTGTCGCAGCCCACAGCGCTTTCGATCCTGACGGCCTGGGCGACCCAGGGTCTTTCCGGCGTGCCAGTGGTACCGCTGACGGGCCTCGGGAATCCGGCTGCGCCCTTGGCTCTGGCAGCTGGCGACCCGTCGGGTGTCTCGGCCGCGTGCCTGCCGCCTGCGCCTACGGTGTTCGACCGGTTGGGCCCCGCACGGATGCTGCCTCGTGCTGTGCCGACCTTCACCGGCCGCGAGCCGGAGATGGAGCAGTTACTTCGGGCGGCGGATTCCATCGACGAGCCGTCGGTGTGCCTGCTGCACGGTATGCCGGGTGTGGGTAAGACAGCCTTGGCAGTCCACACCGCCCATCGTGTAGCTGATCGCTTCCCTGACGGACAGCTGTTCATCAACCTTCGAGGCCACGACCCGGGGGACGATCCAGCGTCGGCGTTTCAGCTTCTGGGCTCCTTGCTGACAGCGGCGGGCTTCCCCACCGGCGTGCAACCGGAGAGCGTTCATGGACGCGCTGGTATGTGGCGCAGCTGGCTGTCGTCGAAGCGCATGGTGATCATTCTGGATGACGCTGCTGATTTCAGTCAGGTGGAGCCTTTGCTGCCGGGTTACCCCGGCTGCCTGACCGTAGTGACGAGCCGGCTCCGGCTGGAAGCTGCTGAAGTGACCAGGTCCGTTCCCGTGGAAGAGCTGGCACCGGAGCTCTCCGCGCGGCTCTTCGACCGCTTGCTGCGGCATCGCGGCTTCGAAGAGGGCGGGCACGACGCCTACGAGGTCGCCCGCCTGTGCGGGAACCTGCCGCTGGCACTGGTGTTCGCCGCCAGTGTTCTGCTCGCGCACCCCACCTGGCGGGTGCCGCACCTGGTCAATGACCTGTCCAGTACCCAACGGCGTCTTACACGCCTGGCCGGCGGCCGTGCGTCCATTTCTCAGGTTCTCAGTACCTCTGTCCGCACACTCGACGACACCGAGCGGCGATTCCTCCGGCGGCTCGGCATGCACCCGGGGCCGGAGCTGGAGAAGCGCGCAGCGGCCGTGTTGGCCAATACCACGGTGGAGTACGCCGATCAGTGCCTGGACTCCCTGTACCGGCACAGCCTTCTGACCGAGGTCTCTCCGGGTCGCTTCCGCATGCATGTCCTACTTTCGTCGTACCTCAACACGGCTCCTCCTGAGCAGTTCGCCGACACAGCGACGCCGGAGGACATGGGAGACGAGGAGGAAGTCCGACGGCGGCTCGTCGACTACTACCGCCGTACCGCTACAGCCGCTTACCTGCTGGAGACTCAGCAGGAGTCGGCAGACGCTCTGCGCGGCTCCCTGCCGGACCGTGCACCGTCTCTCAGCGGGCCTTCCCAGGCGGCCGCCTGGCTTGCAGCGGAGCTGGAAAATCTCGCGGCCTGCACTCAGAACACCGCGGACCATCCCGAGGTGGTGGCCGACCTTGCCACCGTAGTAATCGCCTATCTGCTGCAACGCGGCGACGAGGGAATCCGCACAGCGCGCGAACTCATTGAGGCGGGCCATCAGCGGATGGTGGCTCGTGGGGATGTGCGTGCACAGGCGCTATTCGCGCACCTCTCGGGCCTGTTGGCCATCGCCGAAGGCGACGTTGCAAGGACCGTGACGGATCTGGACCGAGCGGTCCGGACCAGCCTCGACGCCAGTTGGACTCTCGGGGCAGCGCGGGCCCTCTACGGCTTGTATCTGGCGTTGCGCCTCAGTGGGCGGGACGACGAGGCTCTCTCAGCCCTGGATGAGGCAGCAGAGCTGTTTTCGGAAGCCGGTGATCGTCGCGGCTTGCGCAAGGCCCAAAAGCAGGGTGCTTTACGGGAGATCGACTCACGCGGGTCATCTGAGCAGTATCGACAGGGGCACCGGCTCCTGGCGGCCGGCATCTCGAGCGTCCCCGCCCCGGAGGACTTTCTTACACAGCTGGAAAACCTCAGCTTGGACGTGCACGCGCGACGCGTGGATCAGTCACGTCGGGCAGAGGCCGATGAAGATGATCCGCAGGTGCCTCCCGCAGACGAGGCCCCCTTGGATGAGGATGGGGCGAGCAGCGGTGGAGGCAGTGGCGGGGAGCCCCCCGAGGCTGAAGGATCGGCGGGATTCCCGGACGACGACGACTGGGAAGGCGACTCCACCGCACAACAGCCGGCAGAAGCGACGACGACAGATGTCCTTCCGGTTCATGAGCTGGACGCTGTTGACGCTCAGCACATCAACTTCTGGTTCGCCGACATCGCCTCGGACGACACCCCTTTACGGGTCGCTGAGAGCCACACCGGTTGCTTCCAGGTAGGCCCGGACCATCCGGACAACCTGGTGGCCGGTGATCGTGTCATCCCGACCGACGAGATCCCGGATCCGGGACTGCACACGCGGTGGATCGTGTCGTCCTCCACCTGTGAACTGGCCCTCCCCGACGACGCGGATCCGCAGTTTCGGGCTACCGTCACCGTCGGAGGAGACCGGCCCCAATGGAACATCGACTTCGACTTGCTGATCCCGCCACACGGGCAGTCCGAGGAACGCTTCATTGTCGTCACACCCCAACAGGCAGGCACGGCACGCATCGATGCCATGGTGCTGGTCGACGGTGACCCCTACCGTGAACTGACCATCGAGTTCCCGGTCGACGAACCGCTCGCCGCTGAGCCGCAGGGTGGGCTGAATGCGGACTCGCCGGGCCGGCCACCCGGTACTCGGCCCCCGCGCACCGAGGCTGCCGGCCTGCCTGGCCAGCGCCCGCCCACAACCGTGGTCGCCAGCGACGACAGCAGGCCAGCGGCTGTACAGGTCCCGCGCGCGTTATGCCCTCCGCGGTCCCATCAGCGCCGCCGCGGCCCTGTGCAGGTGCGGGCACGGCAGCGTGTTCCCGCCAGGGAAACCGCCCTCCATGTTCCCCAGGGCTGGCAACGGGCGACCCGCGAACTGTCTCTCTACGTCAACCCGCCAACTGCCTGGTGGGATTTGCGAGTCGCAGGCTCGCGCGACTCGAACATGACCACGTGGGTGCCCACGGCGGCGGCCGGGCAGCGAGTCCGCGACGCGCAAGTAGCCCTGGACACCTATTGGCAGTCCCGCGCTCAGCGGTACAACCTCATCTCCGCCTCCGACATCGCCCAGCGTCTGCGGGACTTCCGCCCTCGTGCCGACTGGTCCCTGCAGGCTGGGCCGGCCGTCAAGGAGGAGGACGAAGAGGCTTGGAGTGCCGACGCGCACAGCGAGGAGATGAGGGCCCTCGCCCTTGCCGGTCGACAGCTGTTCCGGGCCATGTTTCCCGAGAACACCGACCTCAACACGATGATCGAGGCACTTGAGCCCGGAGACCGGCTGACCATCCACTGGAAAGACTGCACGCCCCAGCATGTGCCCTGGCCCCTGCTGTTCCGCGGCACCCTGCCACGCCCGGGCCAACCAATCCAGGCACACGACTTTCTTGGGCTGCGACTTCGGATTTCCCACGTCGTACACCCCGGCGAGTTCACGCGCTCGCTCGACAACGACGCCGTCCGCGCCCATCTGATGTACTGGGGCGGCAACCCGGACGACGAAACCCTGCTGGCAGCGCAGGAGCACGCTGAGGAGCTGTCCACCTGGCAGCCCACAGTTCTGCCATCAGCAAGGGAGAACCCCAAGGCACAGCTGTCACAGTTCCTTTGGGACCCCTCCCCCGTCTCGCTGATCTACGTGTTCTGTGAGGCATCCACCGGAGCCGGCAATAAGCCGAGCCTGCGCTTCGGGAGCACCAGCGACCCGTGTGACGTCCTCCAGCTCACCGACATGGGCGTTGACCCTCTGACTGACAAGCCCCTGATCTTCATGAACGCCTGCGAGACGTCTGCCGCCGAGCACACCTACAGCAACGAACTGCAAAACTCGTTCCTGGAACGCGGCAGCCGGGCCTACATCGGCAGCGAGTGCAAAGTACCCACCAACTTCGCCGCGCGCTTCGCCAGCGTCTTCTTCCACTTCCTCTACACACGCGATGTCAACGGAGCTCCCACCGCCGCCGGCGAAGCTCTCGCACAGACAAGAAAGTTCTTCTGGGACGAATACCGCAGCATCGGCGGCCTGTTCTACAGCTACGTCAACGACGACCAGGTATTCATCGCCAAACCTCACGAAGTCGCAGCCATGCACCGGCCCAGCCCACGGACGTCGCAGACCCGAGCGAGGCAAGCGTGACCTCACCGCACCACCCGCCGGACATCGCCGGCCGGTTCCTCACTGCAGACACACCCGGACGCATGGCCCTCGTACGAGACCCGGCCGCCGCTGACGCTCTGCGGGACCTTCTCGGCACAGCTGCCTACAACGAACTGAGCGAACTGGCAGGCCCTCCACCAGCACAGCACCTCGCCGACGCCAGCCCCACAAACCTCATCTTCGTGCCCGGCGTCATGGGCAGCATCCTCGCCAGCACGGGACTGGGTGGCATCTGGTGGCTCGACATCCGATCCCGCGATCGCATCGACAGCCTGGCACTGGCCTCCGACGGCCAGAGCGATGCCCACCCGTCGTTCAAGATTCAGCCCGTCGCCGTCGACGCCTCTTACGAAGGCTTCCTCTTCGCCGCAGAACGACGAAACGACGTACAGCCCCTCGCCTTCCCCTACGACTGGCGCAAACCGCTTCACACCAGCGCCGACCGCCTACATGAAACCGTGCTGGCTCAACACGCCGAAACGCACCCACGACACCCCATCAACCTTGTCGCTCACAGCATGGGCGGCCTTGTCGTACGCACTGCGCTCATGCGCCACCCCAACCTGTGGAACCACATCGGGAAGATCGTGTTCCTCGGCACACCCCACTACGGAGCACCCGCCATCGGCGGCTACCTGAAGAACCACCTGTGGGGCCGCGACCGCCTCGCCCTGCTCGGCAAGTACCTCTCACGCGACACCTTCCGCTCCCTGGCAGGCGTGCTGAATTTGCTCCCGGCGCCCGTCGGCGTCTATCCCGAAAGCAGTGCCAAGGACGACCCCGATTACGACCACCCCTGCACCAACTTCGACCCGTACGACGTCGCAGCCTGGCACCTCAAGCTGAACCCCGCCCAGCAACTATGCCTGCAGTCCCTCCTCGACGCCGCCGCCCAGCACCACCGTGACCTCCATGCATGGCACCATTCCCTCGACCAGCGCCAGCGCGACCGTATGGCGGTCATCGCCGGGACAGGCTTCAACACCCTCTTCCGCCTCGCCTACAACAAGCGCATGGGCTTTCTGTGGCAGCACATGGACCGCATCACCACTCGCATTCCCCACCACCCTGACAGAGACGGCGACGGACGAGTCCCCCTCGCCTCCGCTCAGCTCCCCTGGGTCGGAGAAACTCGCTACATCAACGGCGAACACGGCAGCCTGCCCAATCTTCCCGCCGTCCAAAATGACGTCTGGCGCTTTCTGGTGGGCAAGCCCATGCAGCTGAGTACCAGCTCGGCGGCAGCGATGGGCAAGCACCTCGCAGGCGACTCACCTTCAACCTCCGCCCTCGCACTCCCCCATCCTTCAGGCCAAAGATCGTCCGAAGATCCCGGCTATCTGAACATCACGGGACCCACGGCAGCCGAGCTCGCCGCGCTCGAGCAGCAGCTTGAATCCGGCCGGCTGCCGGACTTCATACGCACGCGACTGCTGTAGCCGAGTGGTCGGCGTAGGGCGTGTCGGACGGCCGGATCGCTGAGCGCCCTGGTACCGGGAATCTCGGCGCCGGCGCGGGTGCACCAAGTGGGAATCATGGACGCTCTGCATGTCTGTCGTCCGAGAACGACGACCCTCCTGGCTTCCACACGTTGCCGCGGACAGGGGGCCGACCTGGCCCGCTGTCATCATCACTGCCATGTCAGTGTGCGCACGGTCCATCAAGGAGCACCCACCCCGCCTGTAGGGCGGCTATGAATGGCCGCCCTACGGGGGAGCCGCCGCCCAGCAACCGCAAGGCGGCCGCCGCTGAGCCCGTCGCCCACGCCCGCGGCCACTTCGCTGCACACCGGCCGCGGATGAAGCCGCGTTGCCGTCCCGCCCCTGACCCGACGTAGGCCATGAGCCTGTCTGGGCGGGACCGGGCAGCCTGGCGACGATCGTTGCTCGTCCATCCGCGCAGCGGGCCGGGCTCCAGCAGCGGCTGCCGTGCAGGCCCCCTTCCAGACACCTGCGAGCACAGCCGCACGCCCGCCTGATACCAGACCTTCCGGGGGCCGGCCTCAACGAGGCAACTGCGCCGTGACCAGCCTGACTCGCAGGACGACGTTCCAGACCGTCCTGTCCGGGGCGGGCGGGTTGCCGGCACGGGCCGGCGGACCCGACGGCCGCACAACCCGAAGTTCCGCTCCTACGCTGCGATATGACGTGCCCTCAGGCACTCAGGCACATCGTGGCCTCCTCGGTCCGATTCGCCTCACGGCACCGCTCGGAGGCCACGCCCTTCACCCTCCGCGCGGAAGCTTTCTTGGCGTTCTTGGCGTGCGTGACGTTCCGTTGACGCCCTGTAAGTCCTCACTGGTCATCCCAGTGGCCTACCATGTGCGGCCCGAGTATGCCGCCCGGCATCGTGTGACGTGTCACAGACAACGGGGCGGCTCTGTGACAGCTTCGGCGCAAGCTTCAACGCTCTCATTTCTCATCGGAGTTGATGAAGAGCCGCTCCGGGAGCATTCCGCTCGGGACGGTCTGCCCGCACGTGGAGAGGATCGAATGAGCACCTTGGAAGCCGTAACGCTCGACCAGGTGGTCGACACGGCTCGCTATCCCCTGTCGGAACCCGAGAGCGCCGAGGGACAGGCCGTGGTCTCCCGCGCCCGGCGTGAGTTGCTGACTCTCGGCTGCACCGTGCTGCCGGACTTCATCCGTCCGTCGCTCCGCGAAGTCCTGCAGCAGGAGTGCTCGGCCATCGCCCCCCGGGCCCACTACGACGTCGAAACCGTCAACGTCTACAATATTGCGGTGGACTCGGCGCTGCCCGAGGACCACCCCGGCCGGCGCACCTTCCAGCGGGGCAACGCCTTCGTCGCGCGGGACCGCGTCCCCCAGAGCTCCCTCATCAGCAGGCTCTACTCCCATCAGGTGTTCCAGGACTTCATCGCCCGCTGTTTCGGGCTGCCGCAGCTCCACGAGCTGGCGGACCCGCTCTCCGGGCTGGTTCTCAATGTCGTCGCGCCTGGCATGGAGCACCCCTGGCACTTCGACACCAATGAGTTCACCGTCAGCATGCTCACTCAGCAGGCACAGGCCGGCGGCGTCTTCGAGTACTGCCCGAACATCAGGTCCGCGCACGACGAGCACTTCGACGACGTCCGGGACGTACTGGACGGCCGTGGCGAGCGGCTGATCCGGAGCCTGCCCCTGCAACCCGGTGACCTGCAACTGTTCAAGGGCCGCTACTCGCTGCACCGGGTGAGCCCCGTGCGCGGCGAGGTCGCCCGCCACTCAGCGATATTCGCCTACAGCGAGCGCCCCGGCGTCATCGGGAGCGTGGCACGGACCCGGCAGCTCTTCGGCCGCGTCCTGCCCGAGCATCTGGCGGTCGAGGGTCGGGCCGTGCGGGGCGACCTGCTGCTGGACTAGCGGTATCCCCGCTCTGCGATCCCCCACAAGCGATCAATGGAGGAGTAAGCCCTGTGCGTTTCGACGCGACCGGGAAAGTCTCGCTCGACCACATCTACACCCAGCCCGACCCGCGCAGCTATTTCAGCGTGCTGAGCCCGCTCGGCTACTGCATTCCCCAGCAGGCCAAGCCCTACTTCGCCAAACTCATCAAGGAGTACCGCGACTCGCAGCACGTCGCGGTCCCCAAGGTGCTGGACATCGGCTGTTCATACGGAATCAACGCCGCCCTGCTGAAGTACGACACGACCATGGACGAGCTGTACGCGCGCTACGTCGGCCAGGAGCGCGCGGGAGAGAGCCGCGAGGCCCTGCTGGCCCACGACCGGGAGCTGTCCCGGTCGCGCCGCCCCGCGCAGCCCGTCCGCTTCGTCGGCCTCGACACCTCCGGCAGCGCGCTGTCCTACGCGCTCGACGCCGGGTTCCTGGACGACGTGGTCCACGCCGACCTGGAGGAGCGCGAGCCCACACCGCGGCAGCGCGCCCAGTTCGCCGGGACGGACCTGGTGATCTCGACGGGCTGCCTCGGCTACGTCACGGAGCGCACGCTCACCCGAGTCGTCGAGGCACAGGGCACCCGCCGGCCCTGGATGGCGCACTTCGTCCTGCGGATGTTCCCGTTCGACCCCGTCGAGCGCGCGCTGGCCGGGCTGGGATACCGGACCGTCCGTGTCGAAGGGTTCTTCAGACAGCGCAGGTTCGCCTCTTCGCAGGAGCAGGAGCTCGTGCTGGACAGGATGTCGGCCGCAGGGGTGGATGTGCGGGGCCTGGAGGCGGAAGGCTGGCTGTACGCACAGCTCTACCTCTCCCGGCCCGCTGACGGGGAAGCCACAGGTCCCCACGAACTGAATCGAGAGCAGAATTGAAAATCAGTCAGGAAACGGCTGCCATGACGACCTTCTCCCAGGAGGCCGGCCTGCCGCGCGTGCCGCTGCCCACACTCGAGGCGAGCTGCGAGAGGTTCCTCGCCTGGTGCGAGCCGCTGCTGACCGCCGACGAGCTGGCGGCGACGGAGGCCGAGGTGGCCGCCTTCCTCCGGCCGGACGGCCCGGGCCGGGTGCTGCACGCGGCGCTGGAGGAGTACGACGCGGCGGAGGGCGTACACAGCTGGCTCGACACCTTCTGGCCGTACCGCTACCTGGGGCGCCGGGACCGGATCGCGCTCAACGCCAACTTCTTCTTCCTGTTCAAGGACACCGGCCGGCCACAGGTGGAGCGCGCTGCCGGGCTCATCGCCGGGGCCGTCGACTACAAGCGGCAGCTCGACCAGGAGCTCATTCCGCCGGTGGTGCAGCGCGGGCAGCCCCAGTCGATGGAGCAGAACAAGTACCTGTTCTCCGCGACCCGTATCCCCGGCGCGGAACAGGACACCGTGCGCAGCCCCTACACCGACCAGTGGCCGGGCCCGTCCCGGGCCCGGCACATCGTGGTGTTCTTCCGGGGAGGCATGTTCCGCCTGGACGTGCTCGGCGCGGACGGCGTCCCGCACAGCCTCGAAGACCTCGAGGCAGGCCTGCACGCGGTGATGAAGGCCGGCGCCGAACCGGCCGCCGCGGACACCTCGGTGGGGCACCTCACCACCATGGCTCGCGCTCAGTGGGCGGCAGCCCGCGAGTCCCTGCTCGCCTGCCAACCCCGCAACGCGGACGCGCTCGACGTCATCGAGACCGCCCTGTTCTGCGTCTGCCTGGAGGACTTCGCACCCGCGGACACCCAGGAGGCCTGCGACCAGCTGCTGTACGGCGACCGCGGCAACCGCTGGTTCGACAAGGCGGTGTCCTTCATCGTCTTCGCCGACGGCCGTGCGGGCATCAACGTGGAGCACTGCGAGCTGGACGGCACCACCATCCTCAGCTTCACCGACGCCCTGCTGAACACTCCGGCCGAGGAGCACTCCCGCCGGTCCGGCGCCCGCTCCCAGGGGCTGCCGGCGCTGGAGCCGGTCGTCTTCGAACTTGACGACACCCTGCGGGCCCAAGTGCGCTCGGCCGCTGACGCGTTCGCGGCGTACGGAGACAACACCGCCACCCGCATCGTGTCCTTCGACGACTTCGGCAGCAATACCGCCAAGGCTCTGGGCGTCTCGCCGGACGCGTTCGTCCAGGTCGCCTACCAGCTCGCCCACCAGCGCGCCAAGGGACACCTGGGCGCTACGTACGAGTCGATCGCCACCCGCCAGTACCGGCGCGGGCGGACGGAGGCGATGCGCGTCGTCACCCCCGAGATGCACGAGTTCGTCGCGGCTATGACCGATCCGGCGGCCGACGCCGCCACCCGGCTCGCCGCGTTCCGGGCCGCCGTCCAAAAACATGTGACGCGCGCGAAGGAATGCCAGCGCGGAGAGGCACCCGAGCAGCACCTGTGGGAACTGGAACTGATCCAGCGACGGCGCGGGGCCGAGCTCGGAGTGGCCGAGCAGCCCGCGCTCTACCGCACTCCGGGCTGGCTGACGATGCGGGACGACTACCTGAGCACCAGCTCCGCACCCTCCGCCAACATCCAGTACTTCGGCTTCGGGGCGACGAGTGACCGGTGCATCGGCGTCGCGTATGTGCTGCTGCCGGAGCGGTTCAACCTCTACCTGAGCACACCGCTGGGGGTGGCCGACCAGATGCGGGTGTTCGGGGACCGCCTCCGGGAGGCGGTCGGCGAACTGCGGGAGCTGCTGGCGGACTGACCGGCAGGCGGAAGGGCTGCCACCCTCCGTCACCCTTTTCGCGGCTCCGCAATGGGCCTCCGGCCTTCGGGTCCGGCATGACCTCCCCCCTTTGTCGTTCATGATCCGGGGGTGGTGTCACCGGGCCCGGAGGCATCGACTGACCGCTGATGAAGGGCTTGAGCACCAGCTTCACCCGAGCCGGAAGAGCTCTCCGTAGCGTGGATGTGGCAGCTCCGGTGCCCGGCTCACCTTTTGCGGTGGGTGCACGCTGAGTAATGGGGTGGGCGGATGAGAGTCCCGGCCGGCTAGGCTCCGAGCCATGAGTGGACCGGTGTTGGTGATCGAGTTGGCGGAGGCTGTCCCCCGCGCGGCGATCCAGCGGCTCCGCGAGCTTCTGGTTCGCTCCTCGGCACGGTTCGAGGAGAAGCGGGTCGGCGAGTATGACGTGAACATTCACGCGGAGAGCCTCGGCATCTCGGCCACCGGTGGCGTCGACGGACGTCGGCCCGTCCTGTTCTCTCTCATGGGGCCGGCATCGGCGATGAGGCCGTCTTCAAGGCCGAGCACGCCGACGAAGTCGACCAGGAGCCTCTCATCGGCTTCACGCGGACCTACGCCGTCGACGTCATCGCGTTCTGCAACAGTCCAGTCGACCACGTCGTTCCGGCCCTGGTGACCGCCGCCGTTATGGACGTGATCGGTGGAGTCGCCCACGCCGAACTACGGCAAGATCAGGTGCCGATCGTGGCCGGCCTTCCGGGAATCGTCGCAACGATGGCCGATCCGTGGCCTGCCGCGTACGGTTCGGCGGAGTTTCTCGGAGCGTGGGCGCAGCAGCCCGGCTTCCGGCTGCTCACATAGCCGGAGCTCGGCCAGCCGGCTCAGGCGAGTAGTACCCGCTTGCGTAACGGCCCAAAGCCCGCGCGGCCGAACATCCGACGCTTGAACATCTATCCGGTTGACAGTGCGCGGCGTAGCGCTGGAGCAGACCCCCACCCCTTGCTCAGGCGCGGGCCGTACCTGCTCGCCTCATTTCCCCACATTCCGGGAGCCCTGGGCCCTTACCACCTCGGCGGAGCCAGGGCGGAGCAGGTCAAGGGAACGCACCGCTGGCTCCGTGCATCCTTACAACTGCACGAAGGGGTGTGAGCCTCGCAGCCCTTGAAAGAAGCAGAGAGCATCACCACCATGAACGCGTCCCCTGTCACCGCCTCGGTGCCCGACACGAGCGGAAGAGTCCGGGCCTACGCAACGGCGTCGGCATTCGCCGGAGGACTCCTCCTCGGCGTCTTGACCAACCTGGCCCAGGGCCGGCTTCCGGGGGCCTGGAATCAGATCCCCAACTCCGGTGCGGTCTGGTCCGTCGCCGCGTTCGCGGCCGGCGCGCTGGTGGCCCGGCAGGTCAGCCTGCCTGCGGCCGCCGTCGCGGGTCTGTGCGCCGAGTCCGGTCTCGTCATCGGTTACTACGGCTATGCGGAGGTCGCGCGCGACGGCATGGGCGCTTTGCTCGCTCCCCTCGTCTGGCTGGGTATGGCGTTCATCGCAGGCCCCCTGTTCGCGGTGGCGGGCTCCTGGTGGCGGGGCTTCAGCCCGCGCCACCGCGTCATCGGCCTCGCCGCCCTCGCGGGCGTTTTCGGCATGGAGGCCGTCCACTACGCCTGGGTCCTGCACTATGCCCCCCAGGCATGGGCCTGCCTCGCCGTTCTGGTCCTCGTGGCGCTGCTCATGGGCCGCACCCACAAGGAACGCGCACTGACCCTCCTGACCGCCATACCCTTCTCGCTACTGGCCTACCTCATCTTCGAGACACTGATCCTGGGGACGGTCCTCGGCTGATACGTCCTTCGGACCTCCTCTGCCACGGAGGATTCCCGCCCCCTTGGCTGGACGAGCAGCGAAGCGGGGATCAAGAGCGGCACTGGGTATTTTCAAAGATCCCCATCACCGAGGGAGTCCCGGCCAGCGCGCCCTGCATTTGCTCAGCGACGCCGCGTTCGTGCTTTCGTCGCCGCACTACATGACGGCTCAAGCGAGATGGCGGTGTCTTCTCTTCGCGGCGCGATGGAGGGGCTTTTGTTAGTCCAGGGTGACACTTCTCAGCACCCGCACAAGGTCCTGGTCCAGTCCGTGAGGAAGGCGGCCGCCCGGCTGGTTGTCCCGCCGCCCGAGCTGACCGAGCGAACCGTCCCCCGCCACGGGCGAGAACCCGAGGGCACCCTGACCATCGGTTGGTTGGACGCGGCGCGGGGTGCATCAACGCCGCGCTCGACGCGGTCATCACCCTGCACGACGACTGGCGGGTACCAGCTCAACGGTCCGATCGTGCGCATCTGGGACGACCTCAAAACGCAGCGAGGCCCGGCACGGGTCTTGCCTGGTGGAATGGTGCGCGCCGGCGCCCCAGGGCGCGGCATGATCGCGGCCATGCTGATCGCTCACGAGGGTTGTTCGCCGAGGGTTCACCCCACGGCCTATGTTGCTCCGACCGCCACGCTGTGCGGGAACGTGCGCGTGGGGGCCGGGTGCCGGGTGCTGTTCGGTGCGGTGCTCACCGCCGAGGGAGGGCCAGTGGAACTGGGCGAGGGCAGCATCGTGATGGAGAACGCGGTCCTGCGTGGTACCCGGCGGGATCCGCTGATTCTGGGACGGCAGGTCCTGGTGGGCCCCACCTCCTACCTGACCGGCTGCCGGGTCGAGGACGAGGTCTTCCTGGCCACCGGCAGCCGCGTGTTCAACGGAGCACGGATCGGGACTCGCTCCGAGGTGCGGATCAACGGCATCGTGCATCTGCGCACCGTGCTGCCGGCCGACTCGATGGTGCCGATCGGCTGGGTCGCCGTCGGCGACCCGGTGCGCGTCCTTCCGCCGGAGGACCACGACGGGATCTGGGCGGTGCAGAAGAACCTGGACTTCCCCGGCTACGTCTTCGGCCTGGACCGCCCAGCCGATGGCGAGAGCCTGATGCCGGCCATCTCCGAACGCTTCGGGCGCGGCCTCGGCCGCCACAGCAACGACCAGCAGATCTGAGCCCCGCCGGAGGAGCTCGGTCCTGCCATCCACCGCTCGGCTCCTCCAGGCAAGCCGCGATGAGCGCCTACGGTCAGCCTCGGGCCAAGCCACCGACACCGAGCCTCGATCGGGTGATCGCAGCCGGCCGCGGGCCCCGGGCGAGAGCCGAGGCAGGACGTCGGTGTAACCGGTGAGTAGGGCCAGTTGCTGGTGGGTCAGGTGTTCCCACAGGGCGTGCCGTTCGTTCGTCGCCGATAGTTGCCGACGTCTTGCCGTCCGGGCTGACGACGGCAGGCCAGACGATGCCGATGTGGCCACTGAGGGTGCCGAAGCGGCGGCGGGTGCGTACGTCCCACAGTCTCCCTATGGCGTCCCGGCCGCTGCCGGCGACGGTTTTCCCGTCCGGGGTGAAGGCCACCGACTGCGCAGAGCCGGCGTGACCCGGGACCGTCGCCGTGAGGCCGCGAGTACGTCGTGTCGCCGACCGAGCGGGTCCGGGGCGTAGTCGGCGGCAATCTCGTGCACCGGGCAGGGAAGCACGTCCCAGCTCATGGTGGCCTTCCGGGCCTCGGGCCTTCTTGGCGAACGCCTCTGCCGTTTGACAAGTTACTGCGTATCGGGAGTCCTGCGCTCGCGGACGCGTCATGATCCCGGGGTGCCGGTTCGCCGGCGGCAGGCGTAGGTGATCGAAACGGGGAGGCGGACAGTGCGAGACCAGCTTCTGGGAGGCCGTTACCGGTTGGTGCGGCAGCTCGGTGAGGGCGGCATGGGGCAAGTATGGGAGGCACAGGACGAGTCGCTGGGCCGGCCCGTCGCGATCAAGGTGATCTCACTGCTCGCCGGAGGCGGGAGCCATGGCACCGAGGCACGGGCCAGGTTCCTGCGCGAGGCACGGATCACTGCCCGGCTGCAGCACCCCAACATCGTGACCATCCACGACCTCGGTGAGACCGGCACCGGGGACAACCGAACCCCGTTCCTGGTAATGGAGTTGGTCCGAGGCGAGGGCCTGGACGCGATGCTGCGCCGAGGCGCCATCACCTTGCCCGACACTGCCCGATGGGGCGCACAGATCTGCGACGCGCTGGCAGACGCGCACGACGCCGGAATCATGCACCGGGACATCAAGCCGTCCAACATCCTCATCACGCCCTCCGGGGCCGTGAAGGTCCTCGATTTCGGCGTTGCGCGGGCGGCCGACCCCTACGCGACCGCGGACCGCCTCACCCAGACCGGCTTCATCGTGGGCACGCCCCCGTACATGGCACCCGAACAAGCACGTGGCTTCCCGGAGCCGCGCAGCGACCTGTACGCGCTCGGCTGCCTGCTCTTCGAGCTGATTACAGGCCGGCTGCCGTTCCAGGCCCCCGACACCGTGGGCTACCTCTCTGCACACCTCACCCAGGACCCACCCACCCCCAGCTCGGTCTCCACGGGCATCCCAGCCGCCTGGGACGACCTCGTACTCACCCTGCTGCACAAAGACCCCGGCAAGCGGTACCCGAACGCGGCCGGCCTTTCCCAGGCACTGAGACAACTCGACCGCACCCACATCCCCACAACCGCCGGGCCGAGCAGGGTCCCCTCACATCTGGAGTCCCGCGCTGCTCTCCTCGCCCAGCTCGCCACTGCCATGCGGGCCGCGCACGACGTCGCCGCGACCCGTATCCCTCATGCTCCGAGACTTCAGCACCGCGAGGCGTCGGACCGGCGGACCACGGCGGTGCAGCCGCCTCCACCGCGTACGCTCCCACTGGACGGAGCCCAGCCGACCCGCTCCAACGCCCCGTTCACCATTTCATGGACGGGGAAAGAGCCCCCGTCCGCCTACATGACTGGCAAGGGGCGTGGCGTGGTCGTTGGGTTCCTGATCACGTCGGCGGTGGCGCTGGCCGGGTTCCTTGTCTCGCTCGCACTGGCGCCGGACGAACCGTTTGAGTTCGAACCCGGACATGCGCCCGCATGGACAGTCATAGCGATAGTTTTCGGCGCTATCGGAACATTTTGCCTGATTATGTTGCTCCTGGCTGCCATCGTGAACGCCCTCGCGCCGAACGGCAGGTCCGCGTGGTCTCTGGAGATCGGGCCGCAGGGCATCAGAACCGCCACCCGACTCGACAGACATCAATATCGATGGAGTCAGGTGCGGACGTTCGCCGTCGGGGAAGTCATCGGATACCGCGAGGAGTTGCCCAATCGGGTTCTGCACGCCGCCAGAGCCGGACTCCACGTCAAGTTCGCGCAGGGTGAGAAGCCCTCGACTCCGTACCGCCCGCCCGGGTGGCCTTACGAGAGCAAAACCCGCGGCCGCAACGGGATGGCCCCCATCTGCATCCTCGGCCCGATGACGGACGATCAGCGGACCGCCCTGCAGGACGCTCTCTCCCAATACGGGCACGGTAAGAGCGATGATGAAGCGTGGGGCGAATGAACGTCAGATCGGCTACGGCCCGGCCTCGCGAGGACTCTGAGCGAAGGGCATCACGCTTCGTGCCGACGTGAAACGGGGCTCTGTCCACTTCGGACGGGGCCCTGTTCGTCTTCTCAGCCGAATCGCAGGATGCGGGGGGCGAAGGTGCCCTCGGGGCCGTCGGCGCGGCCGACCGACCACACCGTCGCCGTGCCCGGCACCGGCGCCAGCCGCAGCACCCAGGAGTCACCCTCCCCGGCCACCGCCGGTTCGCCGTACTCGGTGAACGACTGTCCGTTCCAGGCAAGGAAGTCCGGCCCCGGGACAAACGGCGGACGGCTGCCCGGCGGGCCCCACTTCTGAGAACGGGCCACCGATACCCAGGCCAGCGCGCCGGACGTGGAGGGCGCCAGTGAGCTGATCGAGCCGAAGTCGGTGGGCACGGTCACCCGGCTCCACGCATGACCGTCCCAGCGGACCAGCAGTGGCGGAACCGGTCGGCCCGGCGGGCCGCCGACGAACCCCGCCGTGCCACCCGCCCACACCTCAGTCGGCGAGACCACCAGCACACTCCTCACGGTCGACCGCGGGAACCCGTCAACGATCGTCTGCTGCCACACCTGCCCGTTCCAGTGCGACACCGCCGCACCCGAGTCGGTGGCGCCCGCCGCCCAGACGTCGTTGGCCGCCAAGATGTGCAGGCCGTACACGGATCCGGGCGGCACCGGCACGTCCCGCCAGCCGCGCCCGTCCCTGCGAAGCAATACCTGCGCGCCGTCCCGCGAACCAATCAGCCAGGTCTCACCGCCGCCGGCGACGACTTTGGTCAACACGACACCGCGCGGCGGCCGGCTCTCGTACCAGGCCATGCCGTCGAAGCGGAGCAGTCGGGCGCCGCCCGCAGAGTCGCGGCCGACCGCCCAGACCGCGGTCGGTGAGGTCGCGGCGACGGACAGCAGCTCTCCCTGCCAGCCGATCCCGGGCAGACTCTGACGCTGCCACGCGGTTCCGTCCCAGCGCAGCACCAGCGGGAAACCGGGCGCCTCGCGTCCGACGGCGTCGGCACCCACCGCCCACGCACGGTCCGGCCCGAACGCCACGGCCTCGTTCAGCCCGGCCTGTGGGCGTACCTGTGCCGGGACCCGAACAGGTTGCCAGGACGGGGTTTCCGCCGCGGCCGAGGGCATGAGGGTCATGGCGACAGCGAGGGCCGCGACGAGAAGTCGGCGTGCCATGGTCAGCCTCCCAGCCACTCGCTCATCAGATTTGGCTTCGAGCCGTAGATCTCGACGGTCCCGAAGGACATCAGTGAGAACCCGGCCTTCGCCAGTGCACGCGGTTTGACATCGATCGCGTTCGTGCGCTTTGGGCCGTAGGAGAAGGTGGTGCGCAAGCCGTCCACCCGTGCGTACTTCGACTGGTACGCGCGGTCGCTGCGCACCGGCAGCCACAGCGCGCCGTCCGGGCCGCGCACCATGGCCTCGGTGTAGGTCTCGCCCAGCGGTGGGTAGCTGGTGCGCCAGGCGTGCCCGTTCCGGGTCATCAGGTAGGTGCGGGCCACGCCGTCGGTGTACTGGCTGCCGCCGATCGTGACCCGGCCGGACGGTTCGAGCGTGATCGTGTGCACGTTGCTGTTCGGCGGCAGCGACACCTTCGCGTCCCGCCACACCGTGCCGTCCCAGCGCAGGACGGTGGTCCCGGTGCTGGTGTCCGCCCAAGCCCAGGCGTCGGTGGCAGTACGCGCGGTGATCCCCATCAGGAACAGCACATCGTCCGGGGTGGACTGTGTGGTCCAGCCGGAACCGTCGTAGTGCAACACCTTCAGCCCGGTGTCGTCCTCACCCACCACCCAGGCGGCACCCGGTACCGCGGTGAAGTCCTGGTAGGTCCACAGGGTTTGCGGCAGCGGGACGGCACTCCACCCTCCCGCCGACCGCCGCAGGATCTCCCCCACCCCCACGCGGTTGTGGAAGATCCACACCTCCTCGCCGACGAACTGCACCTTGCCGAGCAAGCCCGGCCCACCGGCGCCGGGGAAGGTGGTGTCCCGGCTCCACGCGGTGCCGTCCCACCGGTGCAACATCGGCCGCAGTCCATCGGCGGCGTGCTCGTACCCAGTCGCCCACGCCTCGCCCGGCCCGCGGGCGGCTAGATCGGACACGGTCACCGGCGGGTCTGCCGCCGGCACCGGCAGCGCCGACCAGCTCGGCGTCACAGCAGCGGCCGGTGACGCCACCGCGACACACGCGATCACAAGGCAGACGATGACCGCACGGAGACCGTTCACGAGACCCCCCAGAACGCGAAGGTCGCACAGGCTATTGGCGTTCACGCACCCGTGAACAGACGGCATTCGGCCGATCGCGGTTCCTTCTGGAGTCCTACCGTTCCATGGGACTCCTGGAGCCACGAGCGCAGTTCGTGGCTCCAGGTCGGAGCTCCGGCCGCAGTCGGTCCAGCGCCTCGGACACCGACTCGGGTTCTGTCTGACGAATAATCACCAACGACGGGTGGCCCCGTGACTCGGATCAATGGCCTTGCTGCGGTGGCGTCAGGCCAGCGATGCTTGGCTGGTGCCAGGACAGCGGAAGAGGAAACGTCAGCGGCAGGACGCGGGACAACAGGCTGCCCTTCGTACGGGTCCGGGCGCGGGTCGCTGGCAGGTGATCTTCGAGACCCATGACGAGTCCAAGTGGCATGCTCACCTGCGCCGTCTGCGTGCTGGGACGGAGCAAACCGACTGGGCGATGACTCGGATCGACACCCTTTGTGGACGTTTGACCCACCCGACCACCTACCGGTTGAGCCTCTTCATACCGGACCTCTCGCGCGATCCCGGCCGCGACAACTCTGATCATTGATCTTGTGGTGGGTCGCGGTGAGTTGACGGAGAGGGGTGGGATCGGATGGCGCCGCTGTTGCCAGGCACGGATGGGCGGGGTCGCCATGAACTGTCCGACGCCGAATGGAACGTCGTGCGGCCGTTGCTGCCCCGGACGTCGATGGGGCGGCCACGGCTGGATGACCGGACGATGCTCAACGGGATCGTGTGGAGGTTCCGAGCCGGGACGGCCTGGCGGGATGTGCCGGAGCGGTACGGCTCCTGGGCGAGCCCGCACACCGGGTTCCGCCGACGGCACGTTCGACCGGAGGGGGCAGTCCTCAGGCGTGGTCGTGGGGGCCGCCGGTGTGGGCGAGGGCGCTGGGAGTGCGGCAGCCGACGATCGCCGGGGCCTCCTGGACGAGCGCGTCGTCGGTGAGGGCTTCCACCATGAACAGCGCGAAGTCCACCCGGCGCGTCAGGTTGCTGGCCAGTAGCGGGTCGCCCACGTGCCGGCTCCATACGGGCAGGCCCTGGCTCTCGCCCTCCTCCAGGGTGCTGCCGCGCACCACGGTCCACCGGGTGTCGCTGGCGAACACGCGGCGGCACGCCTCCACCTGGTCGTCGATCTCGACGGCGCGCACCAGCTTGGCCAGCACGGCGGCGACCCGGACGGCCGCCAGGAACGTCCGTGAGTACATGTCCTTGCCGTCGCGTGTGATGTGCCAGCCGCAGGAGAAGACCAGGCGTGCGCCCGGCCGGGCGTGGTCTAGCACCGCTTGCGCCGTGCCCGACGCGTACTGCTTGACGCCCCAGGGCGCCAGCACCGTCAGCACCCCGTCGCACCCGGCGACCGCTCGCCGGATCACCTCCGGGTCGTTCGTGTGTCCGGGGACGACCGTCATCCGGCCTTCGAACGCGGCCAGCTTCGGCACGCTGCGCTCCCGGCACACGCCGACCACCTCGTAGCCGCGTTCCAGCGCGTGCCGGACCATGTACTGCCCGAGCTTCCCCGAAGCCCCGACGATGCAGACCTTCCTCACACACTCCGTGCCCATGGCGCGGCCCCTTCGCCGAAGTTTCCACCTTATGCTGTAAGGCAAGCTAGCCTTATCTTGTAAGGTGGTCAAGGAGTGAGAAGGAGGGCAGATGCCCGAGGGAAGCAGAGGTCGGCGCAGGTCTTCGGCGCGTACGCCGCTCAGTCGCGAGCGCGTGATTCGCGCGGCGGTGACGCTGGCGGACGAGAAGGGGTCGGCTGCGCTCACCATGCGGGCCATCGCCGAACCGCTGGGTGTCGAGGCGATGTCCCTCTACCACCATGTCGCGGGCAGGGAGGACATCCTCGACGGCATGGTGGACGCGGTATTCGGTGAGATCGACCTGCCGCCGCACGACACGGACTGGAAGAGCGCCATGCGCCGGCGTGCGGTCTCCGCCCGTGCCGTGCTCAGGCGCCATCCCTGGGCCGTCGCACTGATGGACTCCCGCACCCGGCCCGGCCCGGCGACCCTGGGCCACCACGACGCCGTGATCGGCGCGTTGCGCGCCGGAGGTTTCTCCGTCCCGATGGCCGCGCACGCCTTCTCGCTGATCGACAGTTACCTGTACGGCTTCGTGATCCAGGAGCTGAGCCTGCCGTTCAGCAACTCGGCGGAGCTGGACGAGGTCGCGGGCGCCATCCTGCGCGAGATGCCCGCCGACGCCTACCCCCACCTCACCGAGCTCGCCACCGAGCACGCCCTCAAGCCCGGCTACGACTACGCCGACGAGTTCACGTTCGGCCTCACCCTCATCCTCGACGCCCTCCACCCGGACGAGACCGCGAGCGCCTAGCCAGTTCGCAGAAGCCTGCATCCGCTGCCCGTCGGCCCGGGTTTGGAGTTCGGTGAAGATGCGCTGCCAGGTGCCGTTGCGCTGACAGCGGCGGAACAGGTCGTACGCCCGACCCACGGCCCGTACTCATCCGGCATGTCCCGCCGTGGGATGCCGGTACGGCCCCGGGAACGTATGCCGCTCATCAGCTGCCGCCGGGTCCACATCCGTGGCCGTCCGGCTTCTTGGCCTTCGGCAACAGCAGCTCCGGCACGGCCCATTGTCCGGCTTGCGCTGACCGCGACCCGGCGAAGTGTGCGCGCGTGGGCATGTGCGTGACTACCGGTCCGGACATCCTTCCGGCGGCACTGCAGGGGCAAGCACGCCACGCTTCATGGCTGGTCGGCATCCGCTCCGGCCGCCTTGACGGCTACGGCGGAGCCCTGTACCAGGGCGCCGGCGCGGGCGGCGGCGAGCGTGATCCGCACGGCCTGGTCGGCGGTGGCCTCCTCGATCGGATCGGCGCTGACCAACAACCGGAAGTAGATCGGTGCGGCCAGCGTTTTGAGCAGCTCGACCGGATCAGTCTCCGCCGGGAGTTCGCCTCGCTCGATGGCGCGGGTGATCACGGGCTCGGCCCGCCGGAACCGGTCGGCGAAGACCCGCCGTCGCGCCTCGGCGATCTCCGGCAGCCGACCTGCGTCGGAGTACATCGCGGTCTGCACCGCCCTGCCCACCGGGCCTGTCATGCTTTGCGCCAGCGCCCGCGCGAGCGCCCGCAGGTCGGTCTCGATGGCTCCGGTGTCCGGAGTTGGGATGTCGGCGGCGAAGTGCTCGGCAAGCGCGTCCACGACCAGGCTCGCGCGATCCTTCCAGCGCCGGTAGACCGTCGTTTTGTGCACCCCGGCCCGCTGGGCCACACCCTCGACGGTCAGCTCGGCATATCCCCGGTCCAGCAACTCGGCGAGGGTGGCGGCGCGCACCGCCGCCTGTGCCTTGCGGCCGCGCCCGACCGGGCGGGTGGGTCCGGAGGAACCCGACTCCATTGCAACTCCTAGTTGCGTTAGTGGGCATTCACGTGTCAGGCTCCAGCCTATCGCAACTAGAAGTTGCATTGAGAGGGTTCCCGTCCAGCTGCGCGCCGGACGCCCTCAACCTAGGAGAAGGAAGGCCATGCCCAGCGCTTCCCGTACTTGGACCCTCAACTCCATCCCCGACCAATCCGGCCGCCTGGCAGTGGTGACCGGAGCCAACAGCGGCATCGGACAGGTGACAGCAGAGGCACTCGCTCGCCGGGGCGCCCATGTCGTGCTGGCCTGCCGCAGTCGCCAACGGGGGCAGGCCGCCCTGGATCGGCTGTTCGCCCAGGAACCCGGCGCCCGTGCCGAGGTGCGCCTCCTCGACCTGGCCGATCTTGCCTCCATACGCGCCTTCGCCGACGGCTGGGACCATGACCGGCTCGATCTGCTGGTCAACAACGCCGGCGTGGCGATGGTGCCGTTTGCCCGGACCGCCGATGGCTTCGAGTCGCAGTTCGGGATCAACCACCTGGGCACCTTCGCCCTGACCGGGCTGATGCTGCCCCATCTGCTCGCCTCGCCCGATCCGCGGGTGGTCACCGTCAGCAGCGAAGGCCAACGGTTCGCCCGCTTCGACCTGGACAACCTCAACGCCGAAGGCCGCTATCGCGCCATGTTCGCCTACTTGCAGTCCAAGCGCGCCAACCTCTACTTCGCCACCGAACTGCAACGCCGAGCCGACGCCGCCGGCCTGAGGCTGCGCAGCATGGGCGTCGCCCCCGGCCTCACCCGCACCAACGTTCTCACCGGCGGCGCCAACGGCAACCGAGGTCGACTCTATGGAGCGTTGACCCGGATGCTGGTCCGCGTCGCCTTCCGCCCGACCCCCGAAGGCGCCAAGACCTCCCTGTACGCCGCGACCGTCCCTGACCTGCCCGGCGGAGCGTACGTCGTGCCCGACGGGCCACTCCAGCTACACGGCGAGCCCGTCCTGCGCAACCAGGAGCGCGCCATCCGTGACACCACCACCGCCCGCCGGCTGTGGGAGCTGTCCGAGAAGCTCACCGGCGTTCCCATCCGGCTATCCGACGGTGCCGCATGACGCGTCTGCCCAAGAGTCCTGGATGAGTGGCCGATGCCCTGCAGCGGCTCACCGATTACACTCCGCTGAGAATCAAGATCGAAGGAACACCACAGTGCCCGGCAACGAAGTACGGAGCCTGCTCGCCGCTGCCCGCGACCTTCTCCCCCAGGAGATGGAGTGGGAGATGATGAACCAGGTCCCCCAGGGTCTCGGCGGCAAGATCCCGGCCCCCTCCATTCCCGCCCCCTACCAGGACTTCCTCAGGGACGCCGACGGGGCCAACTTCGGGCTCATCGCCCTGTTCAGCGGAAAGGCGGCCCCGAAGTCGCAGTTCTACGCCGACACCCTTCCGGACGCGCCGGTCCCGCTCGGGGAGCAGGACTGGTTCTGCATCGGCAAGGTCAGCGACGACCCGCTGTTCATGCGTCGCGAGGACGGCACGATCTGGGGCTTCCCGGATCGCGGTGTCATGTGGTCGCACAGCACCGACTTCGAGCAGTGGGGCGACGACATGGACTCGTTCCTGCTGGAGTGCGTCTTCGGCCCCGGCTACACCCGCGTCACCGGAGCGGACAGCACCGACCCTTGGTGGCAGGTCCTGCGCGCGCTCGGCCGCGTCAGCGACCAGCCGTAGCGTCGCCGCGCCCCGCGGCGGGTTGCACCTCAGACGAACGCCTCACGAACAGACAGGTCCGGAGCTGTCATGGTGGCATCGCAGATGCTGACCGCCCCTCTGGAATCTTGCTGCGGCTGGTCGGATCGAGCTCATGCAGTCCCTGTCCGCCGCCGGGGGTGAGTTGGTCAGCGTTCGAGCGCTTGGTGGCGAGCCGGCGGCCGAGAGCGAAGCCAAGGGTTTGAGGGCCTTGTCGTCCAGCGCATACACCTCGGACAGGTGCCGGCCCGATGCTTGCGCTGTGTGCTGTCGAAGTCTGTCCGACCGTGGCGAGTGGGATCGGAATGAACGATGACCCCAAGACGCTCAGGTGCTGGACGCTGCGGGCCCGTCTAGGCGGCCGGCAGCGGCAGATGGGCACCCGCCGGTCCGTCCTGCCGGGGACGGTCCTGAACATGCTCGCCCGCATCCGCTAGGAGATCGCCGAGTCGAACGCGGCGTTCGCCGGCACCAAGTTCACCCCCGCACGACCTCCGAAGGCTCTTCGCCCCCGAGATCGTGACCAACGGTCACCTGTACAACCGGCCTTCGTCCGGACCAAGACCGCCGACGAGACGCTCGACAAAGTCGCCGCCCACTGCCACCGAGGATTCGACGGATCAGCCGGTGGCTGGATAGGCGACCATGTCAAGATCCATTCCGGCGTACTCGTTGACCAGGAACAGATGCGGGCCGCTGAAGGTCTTGCGATCCTTCCCCGTCTTGGCATCAAGGACGACATAGTCGGGGCCGGCATGTGCGTAGACGGCACCGTGCCAAGCAGCCTGAATCGTCGGCATCTTACGAGAAGTGTCTTCCTCGGAGATGGTCCACAGCACCTTGCGGCTGCTGGTGTCCACCCCCCGCACTGTCCCGTCGCTGGCGCAAACAACCACCGACTGCTGGTCGTAGTCGCACGTCAGGTAGGCGCCGGCGACCCCAGCAATGGCCTTGCCCGTACGGATGTCGTACAGCGCGGATTCCGAGGTGAACAAGCCGCCTCCCACGCGTTCGACCTCCACGGACGAGTGGCCCTCGTCCTTCCAGCGCACCGTCCCATCGGCGACTGCACGGCCTGCGCGAGCGAGGTCACCCTCCTCGGCGCGCCAGGCACCGAGTTGCCCGAATGTCGCCCGGTCAGGCACCTGTGCACCGACAACGGTACCGCTGTCGACCGCGGCGGCCGCGAAGCCCTGTTGCTTCCACGTCACCTGACGAGTGCTCAGGTCAACGGCGTAGGTGACAGCACTGTCGCTGTCCGTTGAGTTGTCAGGGTAGGCAAAGGCCGCGACGACCGCTGTTCCGTTCTCCGCCCCGACGACGGTCGGCTCCATGTCGGTGATGGTCATGCCGGTCGGCTCCGGCAACCGTGTCGTCCAGGACACCTTGCCGCTGTCCGTGTCCACAGCGCGCAGATAGACATCGGTCCGGTCGACGTTTGTGCCGGAGCCCTTCGTGGAATCGGTGTACGCGAAGAGCGCTTCCGTACGTTCGCCCAGCTGCGCGAACACCGGGGGGATGTGACGGTTGTCTTCCGGGACTCCCGCGGTACCGGTGTAACGGTTCTTCCGGTCCAGGGCGGACGACCAGAGCTTGCGCCCGGATCCGGTGTCGTAGGCATCGAGGCCCTTGTCCGTCCGCACGTAGACCTTGGGGCCCAGCGGCGCGAATCCCCAGGTCTTCACGTCCTCGTCACGCGCCAGCTTCACGCCCTTGCCGAACTTCAGCGGAGGGTCGAAGGCCTTCGCACTGGTTTCGGACTTGCCCTTAGGGCCTGCATCCGGTGTCTTGCCGCCCGCCCCGGAATTGCCGTCGGAGCACCCGGCGAGGCCGCTCAAGACGAGTGCGACCGTCAGGCACATGACAGACCGGCAAGCGGCTCGCATAGATACCTCTCCCCCGTTCGTGGTCAACTCCTCGGCAGTTTAGCGCGGTTGCATTGAGCGCACGCGGAAGTGACGTTGTGGTGACCTTCGGTGCGAACGTCGTCGCCTTCCAGACGTCGCCGTCACCCTTCCGCCCGGCGAGCCAAGGCGCCGGCCGAACACCGGGCGGCTGCTGGAGTTGCTGCGGGGCGCGGCGCTCCCCCATCGCGGTTGGAAGGGTGCTCGCGGCGCAGAAGGCAGTCCTCACTTCTGCCGGCAGTCGGCCGATCGCCTCGACGACCTGGGCGACGCGCTCGGGATCAGGGCAGCCACGGGGTGGCCAGAAGAGGCTGATCTCGCATGACGCTGTCGCAGGCCTGCGCGGCGTGCTGCCCGACCTCCCCGCATGGAGCACTCTGCAGTGACCCTCATCCCACCGGCGCGCGCATCCGACAGCAACACCGAGCGCATCGTCACCGGTCACGCCGCCGTGATGGCCCGCCTCCGCGCAATCAAACGTGTCGCTCGGCGCCCGATGGAAACGGCGTGCACCGCATCACCGACGCCGGATGGCAGGCACGTCTGCCCCATTGGTTGGTGGCCCCGCAGTGGGGCGCCCTGCCTCCGGAGTCGGCATGACCCTTCCCCCTGCCGAACGCATGGCCTGGAGGGTGGTGTCGCCTGCTCCGGCGGCATCGACAGACCGCTGATCAGGGGCATGACCACCGGCTTCGCAGGTCGGAAGGCTCTTCGTACGTCTTGGCCGGGTGTGTCATGCCTGTTCCTCCTTGTAGAGGACGAGGTGCTCGTGGAAGAGCACGCCGTCGCGGATGTCGCCGGTGGCGGTGAAGCCGGTGTCGTCGACGTAGTCGATGTGATGGCCGGTGACGGCGTAACGGCCGGTGTAGGCGCTGCGGCGGTTGCCGCGCGCCTCGTCGTAGCGGCCGTCGGCTCGGAGTTCCTGCCGGATGTGCCCGTCCGCGGTCACCCACATCCCGACCACGTCCGCGTCAGCGTCCCTTCGCCCGGTGGCTTCCTCCGGCGGGCTCGACTGCTTCCTCACCATGCGCTCCTTCTTGTTCGCGGGTGCTGGTCACCAGCCTGGGCGGGCCGGGGGAAGTGAGCCAGGACAAGTCGTGCCTGGGTACGGCGCACCCAGGCACGCGGGTAGGGAGCGACATAGCCTGAAGGGGTGACCAGCAACGATCTCGGAGACTTCCTGCGCGCCCACCGCGCCCGTCTGCGGCCCGATGACGTCGGGCTCGCTTCCTACGGCGCCCGCCGGGTGGCAGGGCTGCGGCGGGAAGAGGTCGCCGTCCTGGCCGGCATGAACAGCGACTACTACGCCCGTCTCGAACAGGGCCGCGAGCGCAGTCCCTCCCCGCAGATCCTCGAGTCCATCAGCAGCGCGCTGCGGATGGATGACGAAGCGCGGGAACACATGTTCCGCTTGGCGGGCACCGCACCGGAGGGTGAGCGGCCACAGCCGCGGGAAACGGTCAGTCCTGCGCTGCGGCAGCTGCTGGACGGATACCCGAACGCCGCGGCGTTCGTCCTGAACCCGGCCAACGACTTCCTGGCCTCGAACGCTCTGGCCGACGCACTGTTCTCACCGTTCGAGAACGTGGACAACATGGCCCGCATGACCTTCCTCGACCCGGCCGCCCGGAGCTTCTTCACGCAATGGGGGCGGGCAGCCGAGGCAGTCGTCGCCGGATTGCGCCACGCCATGGGCCTGGACCCGCACTATCGGCGCCTGCACGACCTCGTCGGCTCCCTGGCCGAGGCGAGCGAGGAGTTCGCCGCCCTGTGGTCCTCGCACACCGTGCACGGGAAGACCCGTGACGGCAAGGAGCTTCTCCACCCCGAGGTCGGGCCTCTCGCGCTCACCTTCCAGACCTTCGACGTCCGCGGAGCGCCGGGCCAGCAGCTGGTGATCTACCACGCCGAACCGGGAAGCCTCAGCGCCCAGGCACTAGCCCTGCTCGGCAGCCTCCACGCCACACACCGCCAGGGGTCCGCCACGGATCAGTAGAACCCCGGGCATGTGCACGTGAGCCCATCGCACCACGGTGCGCTGCGCTCACGTGCACAACGGTGGGGTTACTCGGGATGCTGGTGGCGCCGGCAGCGCCAGGAGAAGCCCGGCGGCGGCGATGGTGGCCATGTCAGTACCTGCTTCGGTCCTCGGGAAAACCATGGAGAGAGACGGATGAAGGGCGGCGCACCTCCTCCTGCGGCCCGGCGAAATATGAGCCGGGCCCCAGGAGGAGGAGGCCGTCGAGGGCCGGAAGGGGCGGCGGGGGTCAGACGGCGGGAGTGTTGAGCACGTACTCGCGGGAGGCGTGGACCTGCTCGCGCAGGGCGGGCAGGTCGACGTCGAGGACCTGGCCGTTCCACTTGCGGGGCTCGCCGTTGATGAGGACGGCGCTGATGTTGCGGGCATCGGAGCCCAGCACGACGGTGCCGATCGGGTCGTTGAGCGGCATGTTGTTGAGGTCCTCGGCCCGAATGACCAGCAGGTCGGCCTTCTTGCCCGGGGTGAGCGAGCCGGTGACGCCGGCCAGGCCGTTGGTGCGGGCGCCCTGGAGGGTGGCGAAGTCCAGCACGTCGTGGGTGGTGATGCGTGCGGGCTGCTGGTCGGTGCCGTGGACGGCGTTGACCGCGCGCATCCGCTGGATGGCGTGCAGGGCCCGCATCTGCGTGAACATGTCGCTGGCCAGCGCCACCTCGACATCGATGCTCAAGCCGGGCCGGACTTCGACCGCCAGGGCTTCGTCGATCGCGGGAATCGCGGTCTCCAGACCGATCTGGGCGTCCGAGGTCGGGGCCAGGGCGATGGTCGTGCCGCTCTCCCCGATCGCCTTCCACGCCTCCTGGGTCAGGCCGGTGGCGTGGATGAGGGTGAGGTCCGCGCCGAGGATGCCGTCCTTGTCCCAACCCAGGATGGCCTGGGAGGAAGAGGTGCCGAAGACGGCGTCGACACTCACACCGATGCCCAGGTCCTTGGCCGTGCGGGCGAGTTCGGTGCCGTAGGCGAGGGCAGGCCCGGCGATCTCGTCTGTGGCCAGGGCAGCCAGGCGCAAGGTCAGCAGTTGGTCGTCGCTGGCGAAGTACTTCTCCTTGAGGCGGGTCAGGTCGCCGGGCCACTGCTTGTCCCAGGCACCGAAATGCGGGCCCATGGAGGCGTGCACGCCGCGGATACCCGTGTCGATGAGGCCCTGGACGGCGGCGTCGGAATGGTCGGGAGTGCGGGAGTTGTGGGAGAAGTCGAGCATGCACGTGATGCCGCTGTCGATCGCCGTGAGGGCGGCCAGCCTGGTCCCGACATACATGTCTTGGGGCCGGTAGACCGTGGCGTAGCCGGCAAGGGTGGACAGCACATAAGCGCCGAGGTCATCGACGTCCGGCATGATCCGGCGCAGCTGCGTCTCCCAGGCGTGCCGGTGCGTGTCGACGAAACCCGGCGTGAGGATCGTGCCGCAGGCGTCGACGACCACCGCGCCGTCCCGGCTCAGGTCAGAACCGATCGTGGTGATGGTCTCACCCTCGACGAGCAGATCGGCGCCGTGAAGGACACCGATGTCGGGGTCCATCGTGACGATGGTCGCGCCGGTGAACAGGAGGCGCCGCTTCGGGTCGGCGGACCGGCGCTGAATCTGTTCCAGTACGGCAGGGCTGGTGGTGTCGGAGGGAGTCAAGGGAGGTCCTGTTCGTCACGCCAGGGCGGTGGTCCTGTACGGGTGGATGATCACCCCAGCCTCGGCCCGTCCGACAGCGGCAACCAGGCCGCCGCTCGACCAGGTACAGCGCACCCGGGCTCACCGCTCGATCCGCAGCCCGTGGATGACATGGGAACAGTCAGAGCCTGGACCCCGGCAACGTTGCGGCGCCCGGATGGTGTCCGGGCGCCGCAGGTCGGATGGTCAGGTCAGGCGCGTCCTCGGTGTTTGCCGTCCGGGTCGTGCTGAGGATGCCGGGGTGGCGCTTTCCCGCGCAGGTGGTTGCCGGTCATGCCCCGGTGTTACCGCCGCGGTTGAGCCAGGCGCGGACGGAACCGCCGTCGTAGATGACGAGGTAGTCGGCCTTGCCGTCGCCGCTGATGTCGGCGAACGTGGACTTCGGGCCCGGATACCCGGTCTCGAAGACGAAGTTGAGCCGCTCGGTGAAGCCGCCGTTGCCCCCGCCGCCGTCGTTGATGTAGGCGTGGACGGCTCCGGTCGCGCCCACCATGAGGTAGTCGGCCTTGCGGTCGCCGTTGACGTCCGCGAGCCGCAGCTTGTCCCGCGAGCCGTACCAGACTCCGGGGGCCCAGTTCAGCCACTCCTTCCAGTGGATCTTGCCGTTGTCTCCGACGGTGTTGATGTACGCGTGGACTGCTGCGGCATCGCTGGTCCGCAGATAGTCGTCGCGGCCGTCACCGTTGACGTCGGCGAAGCGGATGGCGGCGCCCGTGGCGCCGCTGACCCCTGGGGCGATCACCCCCTGGTAGTCCCAATACGGGAAATCGGCCTTGTTGAGATAGGCCTCCACCTGCCCCTCGGGGCCGAGCAGCAGGTAGTCGTCGCGTCCGTCGCCGTTCACGTCGGCGAACCGTACCCCAGCACCGAGGCCGGGACTGTGGCCCGGGAGCTGGATGACCCCTGCGTCGACCCAGTCCGGTTTGCCGGGCTCCCCGGGGGTATTCAGAGCGACACGTGCCGTTCCGTCGTCGAAGATCTTCACGTAGTCGGCCCGCTCGTCACCATTCAGCTCGGCCATCACAACGCGGCCTACAGGCAACGCGCCCATGCCGGTGGCGATCACGCCCAGGGAGCGCCAGCCCGGCCCGGCCGCGCTTCCGTCATCGTCGGTGCCGCACAACTTGTCGCTGCCGGCCACCGGGTCCTTGATCCAGCCGGCGCTCTCCGACTCCAGGATTCCCCAGTAGAAGGCGTCGGCCATTTTCCGGTACCCGTTGTCATTGGGATGCGCAGGCTGGGCCAGGTCGGCGGTGGTCACCTCACCCATGTCGACCAGCCGCACATGCTTGCCCTGGTCTTGCCGCTGCTTGACGATTCCGGGGATCCTGGCGTTGTACGCGTCGATGAGTGGCTGCATGCCTTCTTTTGTGGCCGGAACGAGTGTGGCCACCAGCACGGTCGCCTCGGGGGCGTCCTTGAGTGTCTGATCGATGAGTGCGCCGAGCCGGTCCGGCGCGGTCGCCAGCTCGAATTCCTGATTCATGTCGTTGGTTCCGGCGTGCAGTGTCACGACGTTCGGCCGGTATTTTTGCACCGGGCAGTAAGCCAAGTCCGCGATCTCGTCGATTCGTCGGCCTGGATGACCTTCGTTGTCCGGGTCCGGGAGCGTACCCGCCTGCCGTGAACCGACGAAGTCCACCTCGCGCTCCCCGTCGACGAGGTACCCCCACAGCTTGGACCGGTAACCGGCGCCGGTGGAGCTGGCAGTGCCGTAAGTGATCGAGTCACCCAGCGGCATCACCCTCAATGCGGGCCTGGGGACATCCACGTCCCAATGGCGCCTGTCCATCCATTCGGCCAGCTTTGCGTCGACGGTATCGCGCAGTCTGCGGATGATGCCCGCGACGAATTCCACCGCCGTCACCGCCTTTTGCCCGCCCCAATTGCCGATCGACTTCCCGAAATCCGCTACGGCCCGAGCGATCTTCTCGAGCAGCGGGCCCATGGATTCCGACGCCCATTTGAACGCCACGGCCTCGCCCAGAGCGGCGTACATCGCCGCGGTGAGTCCCGCCCAGAGTGCATCGACCCAGGTGTGGGTGTCGATCGGTTCGCCATTGAGCGGCTTTTTGACCAGCTCGGTGACAAAGCCTCCCACGAAGGCCGCGACCGGAGGGCAGACGGGAGCCGCCGCCGGCATGGTGACGGCGGTGATCCCGAGACAGAGGGCTCCGACGGCGACAGCTACGAGCCCCCCGATCACTCCGGCGACGAACCCTGTCCACCAGGCCCATTGCGTATGAACGTCGCCCTCGGGGATCTCGTCCGCGGGGATGATGGCGTACAGCACATTGCCCGTGACCGCGAGTCTGCCGTCGAAGTCCACCTGGTCGCCCTGATGGCGATCCGGAAGATCCAGCGCGTGGGCTTCAAAATTCTCTTTGATGATGTCGCTCAGCCGCTTATTGGGGTCTGCTTGATCGTCGATCAGCCTTTGGGCGATTTCGGGGTCCAGCCCGTCGACGGCCATGCTGATCACGACATCTTCGGCAGCGGCGTTCAACGCTCTGACGTCGGCTGACGCGTCATCGCCGCACCGGATGCCCACCCTCGTCGCCACACCTGGAGCCTCCCGGCCGGCTATCGCGAGGGCTTTCGGTAAATCACAGGCGGACGCGTTGGCAGGCGCGGGTCTGGGCTGGGCGGCGGCATGGGACAGACCGGCGACGGCCATCAGAACGGCGGCCATGCCGATCACAAGTAGTTGCAGCGTCGAGCGCGGCAATCTCACGTAAACTCACATCCTTTGACTACGTGAAGAGGATCCACGCCGGCAGGCGACGAGCCGGCGTTCCGGCCTCCCGGGAACAACGGAACAACAGCAGAACCAGCAGGTTCCGCGAAGGAGTTCCGTGGGGCCGTCCGGAGCTGCGGTGAACTTCCGAGATCAGCCGCTGCGGCCGCCGCAGCACGCTGCGCCGACGCACCAATAACCGCCTGTTGGGGTGCAACTCTCCCATTCCGCCCCTTCTGACCCCGCGGGTCAGCCCTGCAGGATGAAGCTACGGACAACGCCAAGGGCCGAGTGGCCTGTCCGTGCCCGAGAACTTGCCCCGGAGCGACGCATCGGTTGAACTGATTCGCCTCCAGGCCCGTCATCCAGACGGGGACGGACCGCGAAAAAAAAGGGGGACCACATGAGCATCGTGCTGTCCACTGCATCGGTGCCCGCCAGGGAACGGCTGGCCTACTGGCATGAGGCGATCAGTCAGACGTACGACCAGCTGGCGTCTGTCCGGCTGGACGTCTCCACGCCCACCGACGCGCCGTACAGGGGCACGCTCAAGGCCGGCCAGCTCGGCTCCGTACGTGTGGCCACGACGGACGCCGGCCCGTTACAGGTCCGCCAGACCACACGGTGGGTCGCCGGGAGGGACGACGAGTACCTCAACGTGTGCGTACAGGACCGCGGTCACCTGGTGATCGACCAGAACGACAGCCAGACACTGCTGCGGCCCGGCGCCCTCACCCTCTTCGACGCCACCCGCCCCTACACGGTCACCTACCCTGCCGCCTTCCGCATGCACGTCATCCAGATACCGCGGTGGATGCTGGGCGTTCGCGAGTCCGACCTGCGGCGCATCACCGCGGTGCCCGTCCACGGCGATACCGAAACCGCATCGCTGATCATCCCGTTCCTCTCCGGGCTTGCCACCCAGGCGGGAAACCGTCCGCCGTACATCGGTGACCTACTCGCCCGCAACGCCGCGGACCTGCTGGCCACCCTCATCGCCGAGCGACTGGACCGCGACGTTGCCGAAATCAGCACCGGCACCGACGCCGCGCACACCGCGCTGTTGCTGCGCATCAAGGCCTTCGTCGACCGCCACCTCGCCGATTCCGACCTCTCCCCGCAGACCATCGCCGCCGCGCACTACATCTCCGTACGCCACGTGCACCGGCTATTCCAGGACGAGGGCACCACAGCCGGCCGCTGGATCCAGCACCGCCGACTGGAGGCCTGCCGCCGCGAGCTCGGCCGCCCGGGCCGAAACGCTCCAGCGGTGATGGCCATCGCACACCGCTTCGGCTTCACCAGCCCCTCCCACTTCAGCCGCACCTTCCGCGCCGCCTACGGCGTGTCACCCCGCGAATGGCGCGCCACCGCCCACCTCGGTTCGCCTGCGTGATCGACAAGCACCTGCGCGTGGACAACCGCCCAGGCGCACTATGCGTCACGCGCCCACGCCCTCCCCGGCCCCCAGCGGCGGTAGCGAAGGCCGGGGGCGATGGTGTTCTCCCGGAGCCAGCGAAGTCGACGGGGCGTGATGCGGCGAAAAAAGTACCGGGCCGCAAGCGCGGCCTGGCCGTTGACGTGTTGGGCCTGGTGATCGCGGTGGTGGTGCTCGCCGCGTCCGTGCAGACAACGCCGTCGGTGTCGCGCTGCTGGACAAGGTCGCCGCCGACACCGACACCGTGGAGAAGGCTCTGGTCGACCAGGGCTCCAAGAACGCCGTCGTCGCGCACGGTCAGACGGTGGGCATCGAGGTGGAGATCGTCGAGCGCAACCCGGCCCGACCGGGTGGGTGCCGATCCCCAAGCGGTGGATCGTGGAGCCCGCCTACGGGATCCCGTTGCTGCACCGCAGGCTGGTGCGCGACTACGAGCACCTGAGATCGCCGCACAGGCCGGGGCGGCGGTCTTCCGCTCAGCTGGAGGAGTTTCACCGCACCGCCGAAGAGATCCGCATCACCCGCAGGACACTGCTGGAGCTGCCCGAGCCGCCGGCCCCGAAGCTGCCGGACCATCCGGCCTACCAGCAGATCATGGCGGTGTTAGCCGCGACCGAGGCCCTGCTGCGGGCGCGGCAGGTGTGTGAGGCGATGGACCCGGAGATCGCGCCCAACCCCATCAACGACAGCCGCCTGAAGCTCAAGCGGCTCATCGAATGCGGGATCTGGTCGAGACCGAGCAGGGCTTGTCCACCCATCCGCGGCCGTCAACCCCCTGCGTCGCCGTAACCTGCCCGCTCACCCTCAACGAAGCGGCACAACAGGCGTCAACCCTCATACCGCCCTCACAGCTCGTGAACTGCGTCGATCACGCTGTCCACCACCTCGGTCACCGGCTTGGACGCATCGATGATCGTCGCGCCACGGTTTTCGTAGATGGCTCGCATCCGAGGATTCCACTTCAGGGCCGCTGCGAGCTCTTCGGGATGTTGCCCGAATGCGTTCGTAGTGCGGGTCGCGAGCCGGTGGCGGAGGGTGTCCTCGTCGACCACCAGGCACACGACGAGGTCGAAAAGATCGCGTACGTCTGCCTCGTTCTCCGCCGACCCGCACAAGAACGCGATTCGGAAACGAGACTCCTCGACGAGGGTCTCAACGCGCTCGCGGACGATCGCCCACCCGTATCGATCGAGCCAGCCCCCGGGAACCGGATACGGGGGATCCATCACGACCTCGCCCTCAGCTCGGTCGATCCAGCGACTGAAGCCGTCCTCGTCGGCGTCGAGCGCGACGTAGCCACGCGCTCGCAACACCCCGCAGACCGTGGACTTACCAGTCCCTGAATTGCCCGTCACCCACACCAATGTCACGCCGCCAGCGTAGCCATGACCACCCCGGGCCAGCGACGCTGTCGCCGCGATCAGGCAAGGTGCAGCTTCGGCCGAGTGACTGCTCTGGCACAGCCGGTGGGCGGCCAAAGCTCCAGCTCAGCTACCGTGCCACGTGCGTCAAGCACGCCCTCGCGACCGGTCGCTCCGCCCGAGCTGCGCCCCAAGCCGAGACGGACATCAACTCACGTACCGCCCTCTTGGACCATGTCCTGCATGGCTGCTGGTCGTTGAGGAGTGCTTGGGGGTTGGATCGCTCCGGACGGGTCGTGGGAGATCGCGAAGCCGGTTGTTGCCGCCGGCTCGTGTGCGGCGAACAGAAGAACTCGACAGGGAAGTGCGCTGAGGACTGGATTGCAGCCGACCCGACCGAGGCCCCGACTCAGACGATTCGGCTCCGAAATCCAGGCCAAGAGAGTCAGCGCGACGACAACCACTGAACCCCTCCACCTGGAGGCCCCGATGAGCAGGACACCACAGCACAGGCTCTGGTGAACGACTCCTTGCGCTGGGACACGGAATCCAGGCGCTCAGCCTGCGGCTTCGAGGTGGCTGCGTGCGGGGGTGATCTGCCTGCTGAGCTGCGAGTTCGGCTGCTCTCCGAGCATGGACCAGCGCGGCTCCAGCTGGATCCGACGGCAAGCAATACCGCGATCATGCGCGTTCTGCGTGCCGAACTCGGCATTGGTCTGGCCGACGTCAAGTCCGTGCTGCACGAGGTCGTGACCGGAAGCTACTCAGGCACGATGCCCGAGATGGAGTTCCTGGCTCGCAGGTTGCGAGCGTCTGGGATCGATGCTGTTGCTGCCCGGCCATAGGGTCTGCCCCGGCTTCTCGAGCTTGATGACTCTGATGTGGTGGGAGGGTGCGGACCCACCGCCGAACCCCCGAGACTCAGGACAGGCGCAAGGCCCGGTCGTGGCGCATGGGCCAGGCCCAAACTCCGAGGCTGTCCGTCGCGTCGTGTTGGATGGCTGCGTGGCGAGACGAAAGAAGAGGAAGCAGCCTCCCTTTGGCCTGCCGAAGGGAATCGTTGTGATGGCGACGCCGGAGGGCTGGCGCCACAGCATCCTCATGGTGGAAGGCGGCATGCTCTGTGGACGCCTCAGCGACGGGCTGCTCGAACCCGAAGCGGCGCTGGCTGCCGCCGCCACGACGCTGAAGAAACTCGCACGCGACTTCCACGACACCACTGTCGAAGTGACCTGGGACCGCCAAGAACCCTGGGCCTGGACCGGCCGAGTCGTCCCCGTCGCGGAGCCCGCCCCGACTGAGGGCAGGCGCTATACGGCAAGCTCTGGTCGAGAGAGCGGCCCGTACGGGATGCTGAACGCCTGATCGAGCGAGAAACCGCCGTTCGGGCCGTCGAAGAACAGTTGGAGCGCGACTGTCAGCAGCGGCGGGCTGTAAGTGTGGACGCGATGCGGATGACTGTGGCCCGTGTCGAGGAGTACGAGCTGGTGTGGATCGTCTCCTGGCAGTCCGAGGAGTTCCCACGCACTCTGACGTGATTTGGTGCACCTGCGGCGGCGGGCGGCCGGGTCGCGTTCGGCGACGCGCCGGGCGACAGCGTCGACGCCGAGGCGGGCGTACCGCTCCAGGGAGCGGACGGAGGCGTGGCAGGAGCGGGCTACCAGCATCAGGGGTGGAGGTGCCGCCCTTGACGTCGTGTGTCAGGGCGCTGTGGCGGAGCCTGTGCAGGATCCGACCGGTGGCTGCACGGGATGCGCGCCTGCGCCGGCGTATCGACGAGATCGCCGCAGGCTGAACCCGGCACGGGGGCGGCGGCCGGTGGAGCGTGTGAGGGCGCTCCACCGGCCGCCGTATTCGTGCCTCAGACCCTGACGGGCTGCTCCGGCAACGCGGCCGGACGCCGCTGTCCCGTGACGCTTCCCAGCCAGCCGAGCAGGAACGCGACGGGCAGCGACACCAGGGCGACCGTCTGCAGCGGGAACCAGGTGATGTCCCACTCCGGGAACAGTGCCATCGGGCTGCCGGAGAAGACGGGGCTCAGGACCTGGAGCCCGATCGCGCAGCCGAGACCTCCGTACAGCGTCCACAGCAGCCCCCTGCGCGTGAAGCCGCGCCAGAACAGCGAGTACACCAGCGCCGGGAGCAGACAGGAGCTCGCCACCGCCAGGGAGACCGTGGACAGGAAGCCCATGTTCCAGCCCTGCACCCATACCGCGAGGCAGATGCTCAGCACCCCGACCAAGGCGGACGCGACACGGGCTGCGGCCACCTCCCGGCCCTCGGTCGTGCGCCCGCGGCGGACGACGTTGGTGACGAGGTCGTGGGCGACCGAGCCTGCGGCCGCCAGCGTCACGCTCGCGACGACTGCCAGCGTGGTGAGGAACACCGCGCAGGAGACCAGCACGACGAGCCATGCCTCGCCCGTCTGCGCCGACGAGCCGCCCGCCAGATCGCCGGTGAGCATCAGCAGGCTGCTGGTGGCCCCGGGGTCGGCAGCGAGGATCTTCGGGGCGCCGATCAGCGCCGCGGCCCCGAATCCCAGCACGGTGGTGAGCAGGCAGATGGCACCGACGATGGCGATGGTGTGGCGGACCGTACGGCGTGCCGCGGCGGCGTCGGGCGCGGTGTTGAGCTGGGTGGCGACATGGGGCAGGCATGCGACGCCCAGCACCACGGTGATCATCAGACCGATGAAGTCGAGCGTTCCCTCGACCGGGCTGCTGGCGGCGAACCGCAGGCCCGGACGCATATAGCCCTCGGGACGGCCGCTGCCCCGCCCGGCGGCCTCGATGAGGGAGTCGGGGCTCCAGTTGAAGCGGTGAAGCAGCACCGCCGCCACGGCCACGGCCATGGCGAGCAGGAGCACCGTCTTGAGCACCTGGATCGCGATCATGCCGCGCATCCCGCCGAAGGCCGTGGCGCAGACGACGAGGGTGCCGATCATGACGATGGCGGTCTGCTCGGCGCCGGGACCGGACAGGCCGAGCAGCATGGCGGTGGTCCTGCCCGCGCCGGAGAGCTGGACGATCAGATACGGGACGCACGCGCTCAGCGTGACGACGGCGACCGCGATCCTGACCGCGGGCCCTGGGGCCCGCAGGGCGAACGTGTCGCCGAGGGTGTAGGTGCCGCGTTCCCGCAGCGGGCCGGACAGCAGGAGCAGGACGCCGAGCGACAGCACGGTGCACAGGGCGACGAACAGGCCGTCGAAGCCGAAGACCGCGACGGTTCCCGTCGTGCCGAGCACGGTCGCGGCGGAGAGGTAGACGCCGGTGAGGACGAGGGCGCCCTGGAAGGGCCGCATCCTGCGGCCCGCCGTGTAGAAATCGTTGACCCGGTCCCGCTCGGGCCCGTTGAGCACGCAGATGAGCAGGATCGGGACGATGAAGGCGAAGAAGCCGACGAGAACCCAGGAGCGGGTGTCCGTGTCCAGGTCGAGGGTGTCGGAATATCCTGCGGCGAGCAGGACCTGAGGAAGCATCAGTGCTCCTCCTCCGGCTCGTACGCGGCCTCCTCGTGGGCGGCGCGGTCGTAACGCGCCGCCGTCCACAACAGGAGCGAGCCCTGCGCGAGAATGGCGACGACGCCGAGGTTGATCTGTCCGGCGACACGGGTGGCCAGCAGGTCCTCTGCGGCGCAGGCAAGCAGGAGATGGACCGCGAAGGTCAGTCCGTTGACGAGCGCGAAGGATCTGCCCGGCCGGTGGGGCCGGGGTCTTTCATAGAACGGGGGGCTGTGCGGATGGGCGTGCTGATGGGCCATGGAGCTCTCCGGGCAGGCAGGGATGCACACGCATCGCCTCGCTCGGGCGATGCCTGACGGAGGCATTGCCCCTGACGGCATTGCCCCCTGATGAGGGCCCACCAGAACACGTACCGACCAGTCAGTCCATGCGCTTCGGGCACCCCGCTGTCCGCTCCCAACGCCGCAGGGGCGCGATTGTGCGGATGCCCATTCGGCCACCCGCGGTAAGGAATCCGGCCATGGTGATAGGCGTGCCCGGGAGCTGTCCACCGCCGTGAAGCCGTACGTGTGCCAGGTGGCCGTACTCCCGTGCGGGCTACGCGTGCCAGACGGGCGTACCGCCGTGCGGCTTCAGCTTTCCGGCTCGGAGTCCCAGGCTTCCCCGCAGCCGAGGACGGCCGCCGGCCCGAGCAGTTGGAGTGTGTCGAAGGCAAGCGTGAGCCGTACGAGATCGCGGGGGCGGGACAGTTCGAGACCCGTAATCTGCTCGAAGCGGCGCAGCCGGTTCAGCACCGTGTTGCGGTGGCACAGCATGTGCCGGGCCGCCTGGACCGCGGAGCCGCCCTTCTCGATCCACACTCCGAGCGTGTCGATCAGCGTTTCGCGGTCGGCGGGCTCCAGGTCGTACAGCGGCCGGAGGACCCGCAGGGCCAGCTCGGCGGACAGGTCCGGCCGTGAGACCAGCAGACCGTCGGGCAGACGGGCGTCGAGCCGGGCGACCTCCCCGTCCGCGCGGCAGGTGCGCAGGGCCAGTCCGGCCATCTCCCGCGCCCGGGGCAGGTTCTCCAGGCCGTGGACGACGGGGCTGATGCCGATGCGCATGCCGGGTCCGGCGTCGAGGGCGGAGGCGAGCGCGTCGAGTGGGCGGCCGCCGAGGTGGGCGACGAGCACATCGCGCTGTGCGCCGACGTGGCGCAGGACGCGCATGCCACGGATCTCCGGGACGGCGTCGGGTGCACGGCCGAAGGGCGACGTGGCCCGCAGCTCCGCCACCGCGAAGCGTCCGTCGGGCGGCAGATTGAGGATCGACGCGGCGTCCTGGATGAACGCCGGGTCGCTACGGCTCTCCAGGACGGCGGCGAGGATCAGGCGCACCCGCTCGTCGTGCCGGCTGGCCACGCCCTTGGCGACCTGGCGGTAGGCGTCGGCGACCAGGACGGCGTCGCGGTCGTTCATCTTCCACACCAGCTCCGCCACGTGCACGAGGTGACGCTGGTCGCCGAGCCCGTCCCGCTCCACGACGCTGATGATCCCGTTCCAGACCTCCGAGCCGGCGACCCGGAAGGCGTGCATCACCTCGTCGAGGGGGCGGCCCTCCTCGGCACGGCGTATGCCGAGCTCACGGGTGTAGCGCTCGATGTCCACCATGCGGCCCGGGTCGAGGGCGGCCTCCAGCCCGAAGCGGATGCCGGTGTCCGCGGACTGCTTGAGGTCGGGCGGCGAGAGTACCGGGTCGGCGTAGTGCGGCACCTCGGTGCGGATCTGGTGCACCACGCGGTCGGTGAAGGAGGTGCCCCGCCAAAGAAGACGCCGGCAGGCGTGGTCGAACAGTTGGAGCGGCGAGGAGTCGGCGGCGGCTTGGGGCAGCGGACCGACGGTGGTGACGCGGGGGCGAACCGCGCCACCGACGGAACTGGTGTGCATGGACCCTCCAGACGGACGGGGCGTGCAAGGACACCACGGCGGGTCGCCATGTCTTGTGCTGCGCGTCGCAGGTATGGGTGCTCGAGGGGCGATGGGCGTGTGGCGGCGCGCACCCTTCAAGAAGCCCACATGCTAATACACCGTTCCTTTGGTGCGATCTTCATTGAGCCGTACATGACGGGTCTGGCTGAGCGGTTTGTACCCGACGGGTTATGGGTGCTGTTCCGTCGGGTGGTGCCGCCGACGGAGGTGAAACGCCCCAGGGTGGGGACCGACGACGGGCCGGTGACCGCGAGACGCCGGCAGCGATCATCTTCGTGGCCACCTCGGGCTGGACTTGGCGGCAGTTGCCGCCGGTGTTCGTCCCGGCCTGGCCGACGGTCCACCGGCGCTTCACCCAGTGGAGCCGGGCCAGGCTCTCGGCCAGGGCACCGGGTCATCCTCGACGAACTCGGCGCTCGGCGAGCCGGACTGGTCGCGGTGCGCAATCGCCTCGGTCAGCGTGCGGGCCGGAAAAGAGGGCCACTGACCGGACCGAATCGGACCGACCGTGACAGGAGTGGATCGAAAGTCCACCTGATCACGCACCGGAACGGACTGCCCATGTCTCGGGTATCTCCGGTGCCAACATTCATGACCGTCTCGGCCTGAAGCCGCTCGTGCGCGGGATCCCGCCCATCCGCCCCGACGTCGCCCGCGTCGTCGGCGCCCGGCCAAGCTCCATGCCGACACGGGCTACGACTACGACCGCCTGCGCTGATGGCTTCGTCAGCGGCGCATCCGCCACCGCATCGCTCGCAAGGGCATCGAATCCTCGCATAGCGCCTTGGCCGACACCGCTGGGTTGTTGAGAGGACAGTGTCCTGGCTCGCTGGATGCCGAGCCCTGCACCGCAGCTACGAACGCAAGGCCCACCACTTCCTCGCCTTCGATGGCATAGCCGCAGCCCTCATCGGCCACCGCCGACTCACAGCACGAGCGCCTGGGAGTGCGGTCGAACCCGAGCCTCGGCATGCGCCAGCCACATAGCCGGCTGGGAACCTCGTTCGGAGCCAGGAATCTGGCATGTAGCGCCGGCCCGGTCACGATCCGGCGCGGAACAGGGCGATGCCCACCCCCACGACCAGGGCGAGTGACACCAGCCCAAGAACGACGTACACAAGCCGCGACCACTGCTCGGCACTCAACGAATCCCCCTCCGTGGGCGATCACCAACGAGGCGATGCTTGCGTCAATTCTGCAGGACCCCAAGGCTGTTTACGAATGGGATGCGGTGCTGCGGGCCTGGATGCACACGGCCTACGTCCTCGGCCTCGCAGCCGCCCGGCCGAGCCCTGCGCGCCAGATGAGCGGACGGCGCGCCTGGCTGACGTCTCAGAGGGCTCCCTGGGACCAGGGGCCGGTGATCGCGAACGTGATGCCGGGGGTCTGGATGTTCACGAACAGCCAGTTGCCGTTCTTCGGCTCGAAGACCGAACCGGCCCACTCGGAGCCCCGGTGGTCGGCCGCCGCGACGTTCTTGCCTGCGGTCCCGCCTCGCAGGTCCACGTTGTTGGCGGCGAGGCGGAAGATCTCGCCCTCCACGGTGAGTCCGTGGACGTACTCGGTGCCGCCGCCGTCCTCGCAGAGCACCAGGCCGCCGCGGGGACTGACGCACATGTTGTCCGGCGCGTTGAGGACGTCGGAGCCCGGGGAAGCGAAGAGCACCTGGAACTCGTCGGTTGCCGGGTCGAGTTCGAAGACCTGGCCTTGGCGGGCGGGACCACCGTCGGTCGTGATCACGTAGATGCGGTCGTTGCCGTACCAGGCGCCCTCAAGGCGGCTGAACACCGCAGCGCCGTTCGCCTGTGCCTGGAGCCGCACCGTGTCCGTCGCCGGGTCGACGTCGTCCACGGGCACCCAGGAGACGGTGCCGTAGGCCTTCTCCCTGTCGCCGCGGGTGTCGTACGTGGTGGTGCCGATACGCAGGGCCTCGAGTCGGCCACCCTTGGACAGCTCGCCCGGGACCGCCGGAACGAACCGGTAGAGCGAGGCGTCGCCGCGGTCCTCGGTCTCGTAGACATGGCCGGTCGCCGGGTCGATGGCGACGGCCTCGTGGTTGAACCGCCCCATGGCCCTGTAGGGCTCAGGGTTGCCCTTGCCCTCCGAGGCCACCTCGAAAATGTAGCCGTGCCGCTTGCCGGCGGTCGTGGAGAAGGTCTCCTCGCAGGTGAGCCAGGTGTTCCACGGGGTGGGACCGCCGGCGCAGTTGCGGATGGTGCCGCCGAGGCTGCCGTAGGACTCCAGCCACTGGCCGGCGTCCGGGTCGAAGACCAGGGTGGTGGTGCCGCCGCCGGCTTCGGGGTTGTAGGCGGGGGCGGTGAAGGCGGGTCCGGCGCCGCGCTCGTGGTTGCGGACGAGGTGGACCCGGTCCCCGTACCGGAAGGCGGCCATTCCGTCGTGCGCACTCGGGGTGGGCACCCCGTCGTCCATGAGGTCGTTGGTCCAGCCGTAGGAGATGTACTCGAACCCGCGCGGCAGCTGCAGCAGTTCCAGGCCGGTCGCCTGGTCCTTGACCGGGCGCAGCGGGCCGTACCCGGCATCGAACTCCAGCTTGACCGGCGCGGCTGCAGCTGTCCGCGCCGTGAGGGCCTGGAAGGGGACGGACGCGGCCGCAGCCACGGCAGCCCCGCGCAGGAGGGTGCGTCGTTCAAAACCGGAACCGGTCGCTCTTCCGGCGGACTTGTCTGTCATTGGAGTCCTCTCGATGCATCTGACCGGGGGCGGCGCGAGTCAGCCTAGGAGCAGTCGCTCGGTCCCTTTCCCAACGGAAAGTGAGCGTTGGGAGAACCTCTTTCAGCCACCGTTCGGAGACCGTCCGGGCCAGGGGCGGCCGTCCTCTCCAACGGGCGGAACTGCGGCGGTGCGACCAAGGCAGATCAACGGCAACACGTGCGCCTCCGCCGTATGTGGCGGAGGCGTACGTGTTGATCACTGGAGTGACGCAGACTCAGTCGTCCCCGTCCAGCGCGTTCGTGACCTTGCCCAGGTCGACGAACTTGAAGTTGGTGTTGTTCCGGACCTGCCCGTCCGCGTCCTTCTCGTCCGGGGTGTTGTGCCCGTCCTGCACCACGAGCAGACCGTTCGGGTAGCGGGAGCCCAGGGGGGCGTTCAGCACGGCGGCGCCGTCGCACTCCTCGGAGCCGTCGACGGTGCCGGTGGCGATACGGAAGCCGCTCTCGTACTCGTTGTGGTCCGCCACTTCGCGGTCGTACGCGGCGAAGGTGTTGTCGCCCTGGCTGGAGGAAAGCAGGTAACCGTCACCATCGCCCTCGTCGAGGATGGTCAGACCCTCGACGTCGGCGGACAGGTGCGTACCTCCGTAGCCGGGGTCCACGCCCGCGACGCACTCCTCGGTCGCCTCGTCGTAGGTCCCGGGGACGCCGTACTCCCGCACCTTGTCGATCAGCTTCGGCTTGCCGCCGAGGTCGGCGGGCATCCGCCAGATGCCGATGTCCTCCTGGCCGGCGTAGAGCACCTTGTTCACCGGATCCACGACCATGCCCTCGACCTGCGGGAGGTCACCGGGGTCGGCGCACGGGGTCCAGGACCGGCCGTTGGGGAGGGTGAAGGAGGACGGCAGGTCGTAGGTGCGCACCTGCTGGTAAGTGACCGCTCCGGTGGCGGTCGTCCTCAGCTCCAGCAGGGCCAGCCGGGTGCGGCTGCGCTGACTGACCACTGCGTAGGAGCGCCCGGTGGACCTGTCCTTCCAGGTGGCCAGACCGTAGGGGGTGGTCTGGTCGTTGACCTCGTCCAGGGTCTTGGAGAAGACCAGCGGGGCGTCCGGGTCGGTGATGTCCGTCAGCGGCTGGGCGGCGCCCGGGGTGATGCGGTAGACGCGCAGGTGGTCGCGGCCGCGGTCGGTGACGACGGCGACATCGGCACGGCCGGTCGGCAGCGGGAATCCGGAGACCAGGTCCACGTTGTTGAAGCGGCCCGGCTTGTCGTCGGGGGTCGGGGCGGGCGGCGCCGGTATCGACTGCACCTCCTTGCCGGCCAGGTCGTACACGCGCAGGCCGCCTTCCTTGGCGGTGGCGATCACCAGGCTGGCGTCCGGGTCTGCGGCGTTGCGCCAGATCGCCGGGTCGTCGGCGTCGGCGTTGCCGCCGGCGTCGTCGCCGTACAGGGCCGGGGTCTCGGTGGTGGCGGTCAGGCTCGAAAGCCCGGAGTCGGCCTGGGCCGACGTGGGCAGGACCGCCACGCTGGTCAGGGCCGCGACGATCGCGGCCAACTGTGTCCCACGCAGGTTGCGCACAGTACCTCCACGAAGGGGGAAGAACGACGGACAAGACCCGGTGGGGCAACGCCGGGTAGTGATCCCGGTTGGGCCGCCGAGATCATCGGTGCCGAAGGTGAAGCGCTGGCCGCTGTCCGGTGACGAGGCCATGCCTTGGGAGTGAGCACTTGGGCGCCCCATCCCCCGCCTCAGCCCAGACGCTGATCAAGTCATGACCAACGTCTTCTTCGCAGGTCGGGAGGCAGGAAGTCACATGCCTCCGACTCGACGAACCGCGCCGGCGACTCGCCGGCCCACCAGGCGCGAGCACGAGCTACCTGCACGGGCGAGGGGCGGCGAGCAGGCCGACGACCTCCAGCAGCCAGCGGCGCACGGTGGAGGCGGGATGTCGTGGCCGCCCGCCACATCGGAAAGCCGCTGGTCGTGGCGGAGCACGGCCGACATGATGAGGGCGGTCCGGCCCGATGGGGGCTTGCGCCGGCGGGAGCCGCCGACTCCCAGCACCCTCGAGCCGAGCGAGACGGCCGGCACCGCCGCCCGCCGGCGCGAGGGCATGGCCGGGCTGCGCGACGACCGAGTGCCGTTGCGGCTGTTGCCGTTGTTCTTCCCGGCCGGATGGTGCTTCTCGTAGCCGACATGGTCGGTGCTCTCTCCGGACCCAGCACTCGCCTGGAAAGCTGCTGCAACAGCCCACCCTCCCCGGTCAGCTGCAGGCCCCCGCTGCGGGCCCGGGACCAGCATCGCGATACGAACTGTTCGTACGACGCGGCCGACGGCAGCGCACCAGCGGCCGGCTCCTCGACGGACTCGTGCTCGAGACCCGAACCATGCCGGCCGGCGGCAGGGCAACGAGTCGTCGAGGTGCAACGGGCTGGCCAGGCTTGAGGCAGACCACCAGCGGTTCATCGCCAATCAGCAGGCCAACCCCAACATCAACTCCCGTGCCAGGGTGGCCAATTCGATATCGGTGATCGGTCAGATCAGGCAGCAGCAGCAATCTGCGGGCTGCAACGGGTCGGGCCGCCACCAGGCGGGCCAAGTGGTCTGTGCCGGGTCGACGGTGACACTGTCCGGAGAGGGCGGTGCACCGGCGGCATCCAGCAACCAGTTCCCTGCGGGACTCAGCTGAGGGTGACAAACCTCGACAACAACAGGTCGACGACCGTCGAGGTGAAATCGCCCTCCTGCATGCTCTGCTCCTGTGCGTTCTTCGGGTGGGTGTGCGTGGTGTCGGCCTCGAGGCCTGAGATCCTCAGTAGGAGGCCTTGACCCGAGGAGTCGACGTCCGCCCTGTTATCCGGCGGGTCCACCTTCATCACCATGCCCCTTTTTTCCCAGATCTGTCTGTGGAATCGCAGGTGGTTTCCTTCACTAAGGTCATTTGCCCCGATCATCGATCCAGCGTGTGTGACCCCGTTGGTCCTCCCCTGCTGCTGGGCCACAACCCCACTGCTACGTCCGCCCGATCGACGACGTCGCCGCCCGTCATCCCATCGGGTCGAGTGACACGTCGTCGATGAGGATGGGCGTCTGGTTGTACATGTCCTCGGTGACCGTGAAGGAAATCGTCATCTCTCGCGGTGCCGACGAAACCCACTGGCTGGGAACGGGCACGGAAATGCGCTCGTACCCGGTGTTCCAGTCCTTGTTCGTGCGCGTGACGACGGTTTGGTGGACACCCCCCGACGAAAGCGTCACCTCGAGCTGACGGAAGGCGACATGCTCGACGGGTTGCCGCCGGATGTGCGTCCAGAACGACAGGGCGTACCCCTGGCCTGCGGCCAGGGTGACGCGCTGGGAGATGCGTTCCATGCCGTACCGGCCGCTTGCGCCGAGCACCGCCTTGCCGGTGCCCGCATGCGCGGCGGGGTAGGGGGAGTTGTTGACGGTCTGGTAGTTGAAGTCGGTGGTGACCGAAGACCACCCCCACGGGCCGCTCTCGAAGCCCGGGTTGACCAGGAGCGCTCCGTTCGCGCTCGCGGGCACGGCGCCCGTAAGCGCGCCGGCGGCCAGTACCGAGACGGCGGCCAGTACACCCAGCGCCTTCGGTGTCCTGGCCAGGGGGCTGAATCGGCGGGATCTCTTCATCGTCGTGCATTCCTCTTCTGGACGGCATGGCTGCGAGTGAGCGGCGGCGCTGCTTGAGCTGTCTGGCCCCCCGCGAGGGGATTCGAGGCAGCCGGCAGGGATCCAGCATCGGGGGCACGCGATGCTCGCGGCAGAGCAACCGCTACTCCTCCTGCCCGTCCGCGCGCGGGTGTGCCTGGCGTCCACGCACATCGGGCGGCCCGCCACCGGGTCCTTGGGTTCCAGGAGTCGTTGCAACACCCGGTCATGATCAGCGAACGCCCCGCCGAAGAGTTTGAGGTCCCGCTGAAAGGGCGGGAGACGGGACCAGGCCGTTCGGGGGAAGACCCAGGCGCCGTCGCGGGATCTCGCCGTCCGGCTCTACGGCTGGGGTCCACTCAGAAGCGGGTCCTTCAGCACGGTCCGGCGGATGGCGTAAGTGACCACCATGCCTACCGGATACGACAACCGTCCGCGGGCGGTCAGCCACTTCAGGAAGTCATGCTTGGCGCCGCCGAAATCGGTACGAATCAGGGTGCGGCGTCCGCACCGGTCCTTCTTCGGCAGCTGGGCCGGCGCCGGCCGACGGCGTTGTTGCTGCCCGCGTTGCCCGGCCGCAGCAGGCCGGCGACCGGGGCCTTCCGCAGCTCGGGCGGGATGTGAGCGGGTTACGGGACGAGCGCGTTGCGGGCCGGCGGAGCTTTCCAGTCATCGGGCAGACGATGAGCTCAACCCAATACTCCAGCTGTAGATCGCGATCTTCTTGGTCAGGGCCGACCGCGAGACAGGGACGGCTACCGCGTCGTAGGGTCGTCGCCATGACCATGGAGGCACATAGGCAGGGCCTGTTCTGGGATGTCCAGGACGGGCGGATCCCGCCACCGGCCGCGGCGGTGACCCTGGGCTGGGAATTGATCGCCGTCGATCCGGAGCGGGGAACCATCGAGGTTGCCTTTCAGGCAGGCGAACAGTTCCTGAACCCGGCAGGGGTGGTGCAAGGCGGCTTCCTGGCCGCCATGCTCGACGACACGTTGGGTCCGGCGCTGGTCGCGACCTTGCCCGCCGGCCAGTTCGCGCCAACCTTGGATCTCCATGTCCAGTTCCTCCGCCCTGCCCGCCCGGGACGTCTTGTCGGACGAGGGCGCGTCGTACAACGCGGCAACGAGGTGTGTTTTCTGGCTGGAGAACTCGTGGACCCCAACGGGAAGACCGTTGCCGTGGCGACCGCGACCGCACGGATCAAGAACATTTCCTGATGAGTGCCCCGCCGTAGATCGTGACCTTCATGTCTGGGATGCGGCTTGTCGCCGGTAATGGCTGGTGCGTGATCGCTGCTGATGTAGCCGTCGCCTGTGCGACCAGCCGAGCCGGTAGGCCATGTCGTGGCGAGTCTGCACGGTGAGGGTGATGAACAGGCACTGGATCTCGTTGCAGGACAGCGGGACCGGGCCGTCCGGGGCGGGGGTGCGGGTGTGTTCGTCGGCACGGACCACCGGGAGGAAGGCGTGGCCGAGCATCGCGAGGGTGACCCAGCGGGTCCAAGAGCGGTAGCGGCGGCCCTGGTGCTCGTCGAGTTTCCGCCAGCCCTTTCTCGGCCTGGAAGGTCTCTTCCACACGCCACCTCGAACCAGCGGTCTTGACCAGCACGGTCAGCGGGACTGGCTCGGTGGAGTGGCAGCGGTAATAGGCGAGTTCGCCGGTGGTGCGGTTGCGGCGGATCAGGAGCTGGTGGCTGCCCGGCATCGGGTCGACGAGGTCGAGGACTGCCCACTCGTAGAACCGTTGTCCCTTCGCACCGCGTCCGGCCGATACTTTCTGCCAGGCCCGCTTCGTCACCTTCTTCACCCGGACATCGGCGCGGAACGTGCCCGCACCAGTGGCCATTTCGGCCGAGCAGGCAACGGCAAGGACATAGCCGATGCCGCGCTCCTCCAGCGCCGCACGCAGTCTCGGGTTGCCGCCATGGACCTCGTCACCCCTGACCCGGCCAACGCGGTGTCCGGCGTCCCAGAACCGTTCGATCATCCTGAGGGCCCGGTCCGGCTTGGTCGCGAAGACGGTGTCCTCGCCGAGCCCCGCGGCCCGGCAGCGCGTTCGGTGAGCAACTCCGCCAGGCGGTCGGCGAACTCGGTGAGCCAGTCCAGACGTGGTCCACGGCGGGCGATACGAAAACCGTGACGACGACCCCAGAATGCAGCCTGGACGGCATGGAACTGGGCCCACCGCTGGACGCGTTCACGGTCGAGTTCCGCGGCCTCTGCGAAGACGTCCAAGACGCGGTGGACAGCCTTGCTCAGGTCATCCGCTTCAAGGAGCGTCAGCGCGCGGGACTTCAACAGTGTGCCGCCGTCGTAGGCGGGATCTCCCACGTACCCCTTGGGGTCGACAGCCAGCCACGGCTCTCGGCCGGCACGCAGGATGTTCCGTGCATGCAGGTCGCCATGGATGAGCGTGTCCGGCTGGGCCCGACCGAGCTCCCGAACGGTCCCCACGGCGACATCCAGCACCTGACGCGGCAATGCATGCGCCAGCTCCTCGGCGTCCTTGCGCAACTGCTCCTCCCACGCATCGGCCTGCTCACGCAGCCGGGGCAGGCCGGGCGGTGCGGGGATGGCCAGGCGGCGATTGAGCCGCCCGGCGACCGTCACCACCTCGTCACCGTCCTCGACCTCCGCCAGGGTCGACGGCTGAACCCGCTCCAGCAGCATCGCGAACAGTTCGTCGTCGCGCTCATGCAGCAGGACGGCGCCGCGCCCGTCCCACGCAACGAACGCATCCGGCTCATGGACGTTGCCGGGATGCGGAAACGACACCTTCAGCACGGCGCTCTCCTCAGCCCGCCGCCGTACCGGAACGATGACGCCAACACCCCCGTGCATGACCGCCCCATCCGGCACGCACCCCCAGCGCCCCAGCAACTCCTCCACGAGCCCGGGCAGCTCGGCGAGCCATGCCTCCCCGACCTCCCCCTCGCGGTCGACAGTGCTCTGTGCGAACTCCTCTGGCATCGCGATCATCCCGGCACCCTACGCGCCAGCCCGCCGCAGTCACCAAGCCCAAGCCGGCGCTGCCGCCACCCGGCCCGCACTACGAATCGCGATCCGCAGCTGGAGTACTAACGCGTCGTGAGGTGGATCAGGGCGCCGATCGCCGGGCCCTGGCGACGTCGATGATGAGATCGCCCACGCCTCTCACAAGATTGTGTGATCGAACTTCGCCGCGATGACCTCCTGCATCGTGTGGGCGAGTTCGCTCTCGATTTCGAGAGTGTCCCGGATGGCGGCCAACAGGCTCTCCTGCGCGCCACTCGGCACTCCGGCTGCGTGTGCCAGCTCAAGGCAACAGTGGAAGGTCTTGTGCCGCAGCTCCTTGGATTCGACGGCGCTGACGAAGGCGATGGCCCGGTCCAGACTGCCACGGGCTTCGGTGGCCTTGACCTTGGCAGCCTGGTAGTACTGCTGGAAGTCCCGCCCGTGGAACTCCGGCAGGCCTTTTGCATACGACTCGATCAACGCAATCTGCTGCGATGCCATAGGTCCGTCGATGAAGCAGACGAGCATCATGGCATGAACCATGGTCACCTTCTGGTGGATCGATTCGGCAGAGTCTGTGGATATAGGCATGAAGGTCAGTTTTCCCTTTGAGGTGAATCAGGCCAGGGAGAAGGCCTCGGGCATGGCGCCGCTGGGCTTCTCCTCGCACACGAGCGGAAGGTCGATGACGAATCTGGTGCCCTTGCCCGGAGCGGTATCGCAAACGATGGAGCCGCCCAGGATATTGGCCATGATGTTGCGGATGATCGCCAGGCCCAGACCCGTGCCGCCGATCTCCCGGCCTGACGTCACGAAGGGCTCGAACATGCGCGGCTTGATCTCTTCGCTTACTCCGCGCCCCTGGTCGGCGAAAACGACTCGGAAACCGCCGTTACTCGGGCGGCGGCTGATGTCGATGGTCACCGTTCCGCCCTCGCCCGGCTCATATGCATAACGGATGGCGTTTTGCAGGAGGTTGACGAGGACCTGGCTGAGGTGCCCGGGATAGCCGTTCCACCGAAGGTCCTCAGCAGGCGCGGCCGTGACCGTCACGCTGAGGTGGCCCTTCTTCAGCTCTGGCCCGATGGTCTCCACACAGTCGTCGATGATTGCCTTGATGTCGGTCTCGATCCGTTGGTCAGACATCTGGGACGTCGACAACGAGCGGAAGCTCTGGATGAGCCGGTGGGCGCGGTCCAGGTTCTTGTTCATCAGCCGGATCGACTCGCTCAGGTCCGACACCAGTTCCTCTTCATGTATGGCAGAAGAACCGTCAGAAACGGCTGAACTCACAAACTCTGTGGTCAGGTCTCCGATGACAGATCCGGCCGTACGGGCTACGCCCAGCGGGGTATTCAACTCGTGTGCGACGCCCGTCACCATGGCCGCGATGCTCTCCAGACGGTCGTGGTACATCCGGTCGCGCAGCATCTGCTCCTGGGCCAGTCGCTCGCGAAGGCGCAACGTGGAGTAGGCGATACACCAGTTCTCGATAAAGATCCGGGCGTCAGCAACCAGGTCACGTCGGGCGTTGTCCGAGATCGTCTCGGCATTGGTGACGAACACGAGGCCGCCCAGGGCAGGGGGCACAGCGATGTTGCCCGTGGCCGCCGCGGCCGGTCGGGGGATTTGAGCGGCTCCTCCATCCCCTTCCCGCGCCTCGAAGAGGATCACGTAGTGGCCATCCTCCAGGCCCAATAGTGGGCCCGGGTGTTCACTCATCAATTTCAGACGTTGCTCGTGGCCGGCACGCAATGCGGCATGGAAGCGGGGACGCTGAACATCCAGGTAGAGCGACTTACCTGTGCCGATGACAGCGTCCGACTCGGCATACAGGTCGTAGTTGAAAACGGCAGTGCAGTTGTGCTTCAACTCCAGGAACTGCAGGGCTTCGCCCATGAAAACCTTGAGGTCGTCCGCAGTGCTGACGCGCTGAAGTGCTTTCGTGAAGCTCTGGAGCTGTTTGCCGTAGGCCAGGAGGGTCGAGATGTCTTGCGAGCTGCGGAGACAGGCGCGTACGACGGAGAAGAGCTTGGCCGGATCCATGTCCAGCTTGTGCAAATAGTAATCGATGTCGTACTCGTTGAGAACCGTCTCCTCCGGGACGGAGCCCGCTTGACCGGTACGCAGGATGATGCGCGTAGAACGCGGGCACGTCGATCGGATGGTGCTGCACAGTTCCAGTCCGGATTCCTGTTTCTCCATGACAACGTCGACAACTGCAACGTGATAGGAGACTCCACTGGCCAGCAGGCTCTCGGCCTCGGCCTGGCTGTGAACGCTGGTCAGCTCGAAACCTTGGTTTCGCCAGAGCTTGTTCTTCAGCACCAGCCGGGTGACGGCATGAACGTCGGGATCATCGTCGACGACCAGGACCCGCCATGCGTTCTCTCGTGCCATCTGCGTCCTGTGCTCCTCGCCGCTCAACGCTTGGTCTCGCTCTCGAATGTGCCGGCATCCTCCAAGCGGAAGTCTGCCCAGGTGGAATCGGTGTTCAGCTCGCGCACACTCTCGTGAACCGTCTCCAGGCTGTGGCGCCGCGACTCCAGGTCGACCAGCTCGTCGTACGCCTTGAGCGCGGTACGAACCATGGTGACCAATCGTGTGGAGGTCAGTTCCGCCTTGGGCAGGTAGCCGTCAACCTCGTACTCCTGGACCACTGTCCCTTCGGGGGCACGGCCGGGCTGTCCGGTGCGCAGGAGAATGCGAACGAAGGTGTTGCCGAGCTGCTCACGAATGAACCTGCTCACGTCCAGGCCTGCGTGATCCGATTCCATGACGACATCCAGGAGGACGACGGCAATATCCGGGTGTTCTCGCATGCATTGCCGCGCTTCGGCAGCGGAGCGGGCCGACACCAGCTTGACGCGGCTTCCTCGGTGGGACAGCGACCGCAGGGAGATTCTGGTGATCTGATGGACGTCCTCCTCGTCGTCGACAATCAGAACTTTAGAGGGAACCTGCGGAGTCACGGTCTCGAGGCTGGTATGCAAGGAACTACCCTTCGGATTTCGTCGGTCAGCACTTGGTGGCGCACAGGAGAATCTGTGGGTATGTCGCGACGAACCTCGTGCCGTGGCGGTCCTGGTCCAACCGGAACTCGTCCCGGATGCTGCGAAGTTCCTCGGCGTTCAGCAGATCGGGGCTGGTGAGGTGCAGCACGCGAGCGGCCTGGGTGAACAGCTCGAGGAAGTCGTTGCCCATCTCCACGTTGTTGCGTAGAACGAGGTCGAAATCGGTTACTTCGAAGCCCGCCTCGGCAACGAGTGCGGGGAGCTTGCGCCCCATGGCGCCGTCGCTGCCTCCGGCTGCGTAGACCCGAGACCATGCATCGGTGGCCAGGGCGTAGGGCAGCCAGTAGGGCTCGGTAGTGAAGAAAGAGTGGTCTTCTTCGATGATGTAGAGCCTGCCTCCCTGTGGCAGCGCGTCGTGGACTGCTTTGAGCAGTGGGCGCGGATCAGATACATGTTGGAGGACGAAGCGCAGGAAACATTGATCGAAACCAGGCGCAAGTCCTGCAGGTAGCGGATCGTTGCCCACTTTGCAGATGTCGATGCCGTAGTTCTCGGGACATCGAGCGGTGTCGAAACGACGAACCAGGCTGTCGTTGGCCTCAAGACCGTGAATGCGAGCGTCAGGGAAGTTCCGCGCGAGGAAGGAGCCGTAGTGGCCGTCACCACTGCCCGGTTCGATGATGCCGGCACAGTCACGACCGAAGCCCTTGGCGCGTAGCCACTCCACCTCTCTCGGGCCAAGTAGTCGGGTCTGAAGGTCCAGCATCCTCCCCCATTCGTGCAGGAGCGCAGGGTCCTCGATCCGGTCCATGATGCCAAGTGTCAGCCAGGGGTTGTCCCCGTCCTCAAGGATGGCGCCGAGGTGATTGCCCGACAGATCCAGTTCGGGTAGGTCTGGCATTTTTCGCATGGGCCTGCGCCTTCTTCTGCCTCTAGTGACTTTCGGACAGGATCGTCGGGCAGAATCGAGCCATCCAGAGTAATCGTTACCCACATGCCCGGAGGGCCGACGCGGTCGTGCATGGTGGGGTTGGCGTTTCGGCCGCCTGATCGTTGATCACGGCCTTGTGATGGAGAGCCAGGCATGTGCAGCGATGATCCGGAGCCATCAGGTCATGGGGCCGACGCCCGATGTGATCCGTGAGCTCGTCGCGGGCCTGGGCCCGTTGTGTCGTGAACGGCAGCAGGCGGCATCACATCGCGCCCACGTCGCCGGGCGGTGGGCGTCGGCGCCAAAGCACAAGTTGGTCTTCGTGGACCGGCTGCCGGCGGCCCTCGTCCACCTTCGCCCGGTGCCACATACGAGGCCGGCCAGCTGCTTCGGTGTCGTCCGTTCCACCACCCGCATGCAATCGGCTGGGTTCGGTCGAGGTTGGCGAGGCGCGGCTGCACCATCGCGCCCCGGCATCCGGCTGCGGACACCGGCCGAGGTCATCGACCATCTCGGATCAAGGTGGACAGACCGGGATCACCGACGGACCGAGATCCGGGTGTGCAGACCAGCCGCCGGACGCGGGTGCGCTTCAACCCCACAACGTCGTACGCCTGCTGGGAACGCTGGGAGGCCCAGCTCGCCATGTCCTCGGGCGCGATGCGGGGAATGTCCGTCGACCCCCATGAGCCGGATGCGAGCTGGAAGACCAGAACGAGTACGACGACGTCCGCCCGACTCAGAGTGATCATTGGAGCAGTCATTACTCAAGCGCCTGATCGGCTCGCGTGTTCAAATGAATTCACTGGCTGACGATCTTCGACGTGGTTTCCTCTCTGCGTCTTTCTCAGTCGTGCATGTGCTCGCACTTTCACGTGATCTTGGACTGGTTGACTTTGATTTACCTCGCCGCTGCGCTCATGCTGGCCCACGCAGCTTTTCTGATCGCCTGGGCCGTTGGTCGGCGTCCTCGTGATCCAGCGGTCTATCCCGGCAGCGAGGAGCACCGCGCAGCATTGGCATCGGTGGATGACGGCCCGGCATTCAATCTCAAGTACTGGCGCACGATGAGCACCGCAGAACAAGCCGAGTTCGACGAACAGCAGTTGGCCTCTTCTGCCAGCACCCTCCTGGATCAACAGTCGCCAACTTCACCCTGAGCCGAGTCATCGAGCCGCCTGGAGCCCGCTCTACTCGGTGAGTTCCGGTGGCTGGACCGACGGAACCGTCATCAAGTGGACGAGTTCCTGCGCCTTCGGCGTGGAGTCGGTCCGCATCGTGGAGTACTGAGCCGCAAGCACGGAAATCGCAGAATCGCCACCTGCCCCGCACACCGCCGGTGTGCGGGGCACCCTGTGCTCACCGGTCGCGGGCGATCGGACCGGACCGAACGTAGCCAAGTCCGCACGCGTCGGAGCAGGGGACATGTATCGGGTGCCGGACTGAACTTCGGCGATCTTGAGTATTACATGCTCATGCCTGGACCGCTGCCGGCTGCCTAGCGTGTCAGGGGCAAGACTCCTAGGAAGGCAGTGGAAAAGGTATGCAGCGGAGAAGCTTTCTCACCGGCCTCGGCGCGGTCGCCGCGGGTACGGCACTTCCCGCGTACGGCGCGACGGGTTCCGCAACGGCAGCGGACGCCGCTGGGACGGCGGCATCCCTTCGCCTGACGCCCAGGCCCTCTCTGGATCCCCGTATCCGGGAGTGGCAGCACGCCAAGAACACGGGTTTCGAGCGGTCCTGGTGTACGCAGTTCCAAGGGATGTGCACGGACGGTACGTTCTGGTACGTAGTCTCCAATGCACCTGGGAACCAGCGCCTGTACAAGCTGTCACTCGATTTCTCCGTGCAGTACGGGACCCTCGCCGCGCCGCCCGGCAGCGGCCACATTGGGGCGCCGACCTTCGACACACAGCGCGGGGTGGTGTACGTGCCCATCGAGCAGAGTGAACCTCCTCGTATATGGAAGGTCTCCCGCGACTTGAGGACGGTGGGAATCGTGTCGATGTGGGGCAGGAGCATCGGCTCGCCTGCACCCCAGCGTTCGAAGAACCCATGGCTCGCGTTCAATCCCTTTGACACGCTGGTGTACAGCTCAGTCTTCGGCTCTTCGGACAGCGCGTTTCAGCGGGTGGACCATCTGTGGGGCTACGACCGCGACAGCGGACGACTGGTGAAGGAAATCCCGCTGCCCAGCGGATTGCACCATGTGCAGGGCGCCACGTTCGGCGGAAACGACGGCAGGAACCTCTACATCGCCTCTGACTACGAAGAAGCCTCGAACGGCAGAAAGCACGTCTACGCCTACGACTTCTCCCAGCCACGGGACGGTGTATCCCCGCCTTACTGGGGGAAGATCGCCATCCCGGACGCGGGAAACGAGGTGGAATGCGTGGTCTGGGCTCACCTGACCTGGAGCGACGCCCGGGACACCCATATCACTGTGGGCATCCTGGACGATTTCGAAATCGACGGCGAGAACGTGTACTTCCGGCACTTCTGGGTGCCCTCGCCCGAGCGCCTGTGACCGGCGCCTCCCTCCCGAGGCTGTCGGCTCCTCACCGGCCCGGACCGTGTACTGGGTCTGGGCGGCTTCCACGGCGGCCGACTCGCGCCTGGCGCTGTCGCCCACTCCCCGGCGACGTGGGCGCGATGTGAGTGTCGCCTCGAGCCGCTTCGCGCCTACGCGGCGGCTTGCTGCCGGAGTCCGGTCGGCTGGAGGTGGCCCGGGGGAAGCGGTGCCCATGGCCCCTGAACCTCGGCGCCCCTGGCTTTCCCTGAGTACCGGCTACTCACTCGGAAGGGCGCGTTCTCTCGGACACTCGTATCGCCGGTACTCAGTGATCTGCGGCAGAACTTCTCGTGATCCCTTCCATTGCCTACTACAGAAGCCAGCCAGCGCATGCATATTTCCTTCCTGCTCCACAACGCCTACGGGATCGGCGGCACGATCCGGACCACGTTCAACCTCGCCGCGGCGCTGACAGAGCAGCACAGTGTCGAGATCGTTTCGGTGTTCCGGCACCGAGAAGCGCCGATGATGGGCGCACCGTCGGGGGTCCGGATGCGTCATCTCGTGGACCTTCGCCAGGACAGTCCTGGCTTCGACGGTGACCACCCGGACTACCGCCGCCGGGCGCGAATCTTCGCCATCGGCGACGGCCGCCACCGGCAGTACAGCCGTCTCACCGACGACAGGATCGGCCAGCATCTGAACTCCCTCGATGCGGATGTCGTGGTCGGCACCCGGCCCGGACTCAACGTGCACATCGCCCGGCAGACACGGCGAGGCCCGGTGCGGGTCGGCCAGGAGCATCTGACCCTGGACAGCCACGGCTACCGGTTGCGACGGGAGCTTGGCAGCCGCTACGCACTGCTGGATGCCATCACCACGGTCACCGAAGCCGACGCCCACGCCTACCGGACCCGGCTGCGGCTTCCCGGCGTCCGCATCGACGCCGTACCCAACAGCGTCCCCACGCCCGCGGTCGCTCCGGCCGACGGGAGCGCGAAGACGATCGTCGCAGCCGGCCGCCTCACCCCGGTCAAGCGCTACGACCTACTGATACGGGCCTTCGCCGAGGTTGCGGCCGCACACCCCGAGTGGCGCCTGCGGATCTACGGAAGCGGCGACGCCACCGGCAACACCCTGAGTGCCCTGAACATGCTGATCAATGAACTCGGCCTCCACGATCATGTGCGCCTGATGGGCGCGGTCAGCCCGCTGGAGCCCGAGCTCGCCCAGGCCTCGATCGCCATCTCCACCTCCCGGCTCGAGTCCTTCGGCATGACCATCGTCGAGGCGATGCGCTGCGGACTGCCCGTCGTCTCCACCGACTGCCCGCACGGGCCCCGCGAGATCATCAGCGACGGCATCGACGGCCGACTCGTACCCACCGGAAACGTGGACGCCATCGCCGACGCCCTGCTCGAGCTGGTCGAGAACGACGACCTGCGCAGGCGCATGGGCCGGGCCGCGCTGACCGCCTCGGCCCGCTTCGACCCAGCCCGCATTGCCGAACGGCATGAGGCGATCTTCGCCGAACTCCTCACCGCCAAGCGCAGCCACTCCTGGAGTGCCGCCCGCGACTCCGTCCTGCGCATTCGAGGCGCCGCGCTCGGCGGGGCACACGCCCTGCGCGATCTGGCCGCCGATCGGATGCGTAAGAACCGAAGGACAGCCAGGCTGGACACCCCCCAGCCGTAACCGCCCGGCGCGCAAGTCACAAGTCGGCCTTTCTTCCCTTCTATTTCCCGGAAGACGAATGAAGATCTCTTTCCTTCTGCATCATGCCTACGGAGTGGGCGGCACTATTCGTACGGTATTCAACCTGGCCGACGCACTGGCTGACCGCCACGACGTGGAGATCGCTTCTGTTTTCCGCTACCGCGAGCGGACCAGGTTCGACCTTCGGTCTCAGATCCGCCTCACGCCCCTCACGGATATGCGCCCTGGTGGCGATACCGAACACCCGCTGCACAGCGAGCCTGCCCGCTCCTATCCGGCCAGCGATGGCCGGTACCTGCAGCACAGCAGGCTGACCGAGGGGCGAATCAAGGAATGGCTGGCCAATACGGATGCCGACATCGTGATCGGCACACGGCCCGGACTCAACGCGCTCCTGGCCCGCTTCACTCCCCCACACATCGTGCGGATCGGGCAAGAACACCTCACTCACAACAGCCATCGGTTCGCCCTGCGCACCCAATTGCGCAACTGCTACCCACAACTCGATGCGCTGGTCACCGTTACCGAGGCAGATGCGGAGATCTACCGCCAAAGCATGCCCCGTCTACGGGTCACTGCCATCCCCAACAGCGTGCCGGCACCGAAAGTTGCACGCTCAAGCGGAACAGAGCCGGTAGTCATAGCCGCAGGACGACTCGTCCCCGGAAAGAGATTCCACCAGCTCGTTGACGCGTTCGCCGACGTGGTCAGCGAACGCCCGGACTGGAGTCTGCGGATATACGGGGATGGCCCGGAACGCAACACCATACAAGAACGCATCACCCATCATGCCTTGCACGATCACGTGATGCTGATGGGAGCCCACACCCCGATGGACGCCCAGTGGGCCAGAGGCTCTCTCGCCGCTGTCAGTTCCAGCGGCGAATCCTTCGGCATGACCATCGTCGAGGCCATGCGCTGCGGACTGCCCGTAATCAGCACCAACTGCCCGCTGGGGCCGGCGGAGATCATTCGCCATGGAAGCGACGGACTTCTGATCCCAGTCAATGACCCAGCAGCAATGACTCACGCTCTCCTGAGCCTGATCAATGACGAACGGAAACGGCGGGTGATGGCCCACGCTGCGAGCAATAACGCACAACGTTTCGATCCGCAACACATATCGGCCCGATACGAAGAGCTCTTCACCGAACTGCGGCGCACTCGAAACTCGGCCCGCCGACATCGCCACAGCAGGCAACTGGTCACCCTCCATACTCACGTGACCTACACCATGACGGAAGGCCTCTTCCGCGCCGCGCGATGTGTCGGAAGGACGATCCGGCGCCGAACAAAGAACTGAGTAGGCAGCCGTGTCCGCTGACGCGGCGTGGAAGCGGACAGGGCCTCCGTTGCGGGCTCTGATACAGAAACCGGCGAACGTGGTGCGTCCGCGCCCCGAGCGCCCGTCCCATCAAGCTGAACGACTGCCCCTCGCGCCGGCGTCTGCGGATCTCGTCCTGCTGAGTCGGCGAAAACTTGTAGTCACGCACCTGTGCCTCCACGACCACGTGATCACCACTGGGTGGTGCGTTGACCGCCTGAGCCCGCCAGGGTTTCTTGAAGGTTGGCTGCGAATGAGCCTCGCCGGTGGGCCGTGTGGGCGGACAGCCGATGCGTGTTCTGTCTGGTTACCGGGGCGGTCGTACAGCCCGGCGTTTCACCGCTGCGGTTCCGCCGAGTTCGTCCAAGAGCCGGACCAGCAGGTCTCGATGCTCCGCCAGGTGCTGCTCGCCGAGGTGGTCGGCCAGTCGCTGATCCAGAGCACTGCGGGCGCGTCGTGCCGCGGCCACGGCCTCCTGGCCGCGAGCGGTCAGCCGGACGCGGCGGATGCGGGCGTCGGCAGCATCGGGCGCGCGCTCGCAGTAGCCGAGGCGTTCGAGCTCTGCTACCGCTTTGGAGGCTCCCTGCTGGGTCATGGCCAAGTGCGCAGCCAGCTCGCCAACCGTGGGCTCATCGTCGATCAGGTGCTGGAAGACATAGCCGTGCGAGAAACGCAGGTCGGCAAAACCCTCCTTGGCCAACTGCTCCTGAACCAGGTTGGCGGCGGCGTGGCCGACAAAGAGGGCGAGCGTTCCGGTGTCCAGTTGCTGTGGGTCGAGCGAGGGTGGCATGGGGCCATACTACACTTGACAACCACGGTTGCACAACTATGGTTGTTCATATGCCACTGCAACAACATCCCAACATCGACACCGCTGTCCGCTACCACCAAGCCGTCTCCGGCTTCGCTACCGGCGAGGAACTCCGCGCGTTCTTCCATCCCGACGCCACCCACCATGAGCTGCCCAACGCGCTCTTTCCCGACGGCAACCTCCGGGACCTGGCAGGCTTGTGCGCTGCTGCCGAAGCGGGCCGCGCCGGACTGGGCATGCAGAGCTTCGAGGTGCTCAATGCCCTTGCCGTGGGCGACCAGGTCGCTCTGGAAGTGCTCTGGGTCGGGACGACTGCCGTTCCTCTGGGCGACCTGCCCGCGGGGCATACCCTGCGCGCCCACATCGCGGTCTTCCTGGAATTTCGCGATGGGAAGATCATCGCTCAGAGGAACTACGACTGCTATGAGCGACTCACCCGCGCCTGACACACTCTTCAATCCCTCACGCAGGCGGCGCTTGCAGTGCGCCGAAAGCGTCCATCTTGGGGCAATGCAGCCGCTTCTGAACCGGTGTCACTCTTGTGGGTAGTCATTACTCTCCTCGCGGAGCCGGACGGGTGTTCCAATTGCATGGAATCCTCGGCACCCGCTGTTGCGGAACCTGGCCGACGCAGCGCGCCTCAATGGGGCAGCCATGAAGCAAAACCCAAACCTCACCGGTCGGTAGATCGGCAACCGAGTCCGAGTTATTCACAAACTCACAGGGAGAGATTTCAATGAAGCGCCTGAAGCGACTCGCGGGAATCTTGTCGGCAACTGCAACAGCGAGTGCAGCGATTGTCGGATTCTCCGCGGCGGAAGCCAGTGCGGCTCAGGTTCAAAGCTGCAGCGCGTGGCAGGCAGTCCCCCACCTGTCGGGGTTCTGGCAGAAGGCATGCCTCGTCAAAGATGGTAGCCACAGCTACGCGTACGGGATCGTGACCAACACGGGAGGCGTCACCAACACCGCCGGCCTTGAGGTGAGGAACAGCGCGGACTTCGGCACCACCGGGCGTACATGCCCTTCCCGCACCGTCGCACCGGGACAGAGCTTCTCCTGCAGCACCCCGTGGACGCTCGACCAGACCCCCGCCTGGGCCGACACTGCGACAAGCACGTATGGGATGTTCTTCACGACGGTGTCGCCGGCGTTCTGAGCGCTGCCGCGACATGCGGCCGTGCTGTGAAGCAATTGGGACTTCTCAGCGAAGCCGCGCCCGGTGTTGTAAGTGCCGAAGACGGATTTGAGCGGTGGCGCCGATACGGCCTGCGCGAGTCCGGCCGGCGCGATCTTGTAGCCGGCGCCGCCGCCTTCGTTTGGCGATCGAACCTCTGGCGGAGCCCTGCGCCCGGCGGTCACCGATATGACGGCTACACCGCCGACGAGATCCAGCGCCCGTGACAAGAGGCCCGGTACAAGACGCTCCACAGCGCTTCCGCAACTCGAATCAAGGTGCAGGAATGCCCGGATCGATGAATAGGGCTGACGAGTAGTTTCTAGAATGGGGATCTCATGAAGAAGCTTATGTCATCTGCTGCTGCTCTCGTGGCTGTGACTGCGGGATTGTTGGTTCCAGGAACCTCGGCTCAGGCGGCCGCCCTCCCGGACTACTACATCGTGGAGGTCACATTTGACGCATTCTCTTCGACGTTCGACGATTGCGAATTCTTCGAGGGCTGCAGTCGGGCCGAGGTCTACGGAACCCTGTCGGCCGGATCTCAGGCCCCCGGCGCCACCAGCGTAAGGCTCAATCGCGCCCTTAACCTCGCGGCGTGGCGCGAAGAAGATCGGGATTGCTCGTACAACGGCACTGATTGGTCCATGGCGCCATGGAACAGCAACAACCAGGACCTGGCCAGTTGCCCCAGGGGGGTTTACTCGGGCACTCAGTACAAGTTCTCGGATACATTCCTCTGCGCAAGCGGCACTTACAAGAGTTGCGATTCAAGCCACCCTCGGATCAAGAACAACAACAAGGTCCAGGTGGCCGTATATGCAGGCGATCAGCTGAAGATCTCCTACAAGTTCATGGACAAGGATAGTTCGTCGAGGGATGACGTGCTGTGTGAGGGTAATCTCTTCATTGGGAATCTCACTCACTCCACACTGCCTGGCCTTTCACTGTCCGACCAATCCTCCTCCAGCGGGGAATCCAACTCCTCATGCACCGTGCATTACCGCCTTGAGACTGTCGGCGCAGTGATTTGACCGTCCCGCGTGAGGAGCACCGACAGCCGACGTTCCTACGAGAAAGAAGTGAAGTCCCCATGCGGAAAGCAGTTTCAGGTGCAGTCATTCTGACCGCTGCGGCGGAACTCATGCTACTGGCCACTCCGGCAAGAGCGGTCGACGGCACCTCCTGTGCCGGTTGGCGCGCATTCGACACCTCTCTCCCGGGGGTGACGGTCAACATGTGCGTCTCCGAACGGACGGAGGCGGCAACCCAGAAGAAGGGCGGGCATGTTCACATCTACAACGGCGGGGCACGCAACGTATTCCTGGGGAGTCAGACAGTCCTGCTGAACCCCTTCGGCGGTGATGCGAACTGTGCGGACGTGACCCTCATCCCCGGGGCCACTCGGACGTGTGCTTCGTTCGAAATGAACGACACGAACGCCGATCTCAACTCCGAGCGCGCGGTCGCCTCCATTCAGTACTGGAATCCGTCCTTTGGGTCGTGGCAATGGAAGGCAGTGGTATCGCCATGGACGTTCTGACACGTAGTGCATTCGGAACGACTGGCACGCCACGGAAATGAAAGGTGCTCGCATGAAAACATTGGCAGCTGCTGCGGTGGCTCTCGGCGTGAGCCATGCAGCCGATCCAAGAACGCAAGCCGAGCGTTCGAGGGGCGTGAGACGGAAGAAGTTGTCGGCCCTGTTCGTCGCAGCGGCTGCGGTGGTGGTGCCCACCGTGCACGCCGACAGCGCCGTAGCGGCGGCAAGTTCATATCGTGTCGAAGTGACTCTGGTGAAGGTGGGATTCTTCCAGCTTGACGATCACTCGTGCTGGACGGGCAGCGGCTATTCCGAATGTGCCGACTTCTACGGTTCGGTATCCGTGCACACCAGTGCCGCAGGAGGGGGGAACGACGGTCAAGGGGTACGCAACATAGGCCGCTGGGGCGGCACCGGGGACTTCGGTAACGCGTGGTCCTCCTCGGGGACAGCGGCCGCCTCCCCGGCGGAGGTGGCCAACCAGGCATGGGCCCCGACTGGTTGGAGCGGTTACCAGTTCGCGGATCGCGGCCTTTGTGTGTCGGCCACCTACGCTCGCTGCGACAGCGCGTACGCCAAGGGCAACAACAAGGTGCTGCTGACGGTCCGGCCGGGAGAATCGGTCGACGTCAACCTTGATGGGCGGGACTACGACTCGGGCTCCGGCGATGACGTCATCTGCCAGATACATCGGTCAACCGGCCCACTGACCTCGTCGCAGTTGGACGGTCTCAACCGCACCATCGACACGGAATCGACAGCGGGGCCCGACGGCGGCTGCTCCTTCATGTACACCGTCAGAAAGCTGTACGACGTCCCATGACCCGAGGCGCGGGAGAACAGGAAGAAGACACCTTCCATGCATCGAACCGGACGTCAGTGTCTCAGCATTGTCCTGCCCGTCGTCACCAGTGGTCTGCCGACACTGGTGCCGTCCAGCCCTGCGCAGGCCGCAACAAGTTGTGGCACTTGGGTCAACGGCAGTTGGGGAGCACCGGCCCAGTTCGCCACCTGCATCGTGGCACGTGCATTCGCGATGCGCTAGCGATCTTGTGAGCGTTGCTTCACGATGAGTGACCCGCAGGCTGATTTCACGGCTGATCGATGGCGTCACATCGTATTTGGTTGCGCTGTGTAAAGCCTTGGCCCGACTATCGGTGCCATGACGTCATGGACCATCGCCCCCGAACCCTTCGACTCCAAAGCGGCGAGGGCTCTTTGGCGGGCGTATTACACGGAGATCAGCGACCGCTGGTACCAACGCGAGTTCGGGCTTCTGAAAGACTACTCGGACGAGTTGGAGCAAGAAATCGTCGCGGCGACCGGTGCGGAATTCGGGCCGCCTTCGGGCACCTTGCTCGTCGCACGGTACGGCGGCGAGGCCGTGGGCTGCGCCGGGGTGCATCTGCTGGAGCCGGGCACGGCCGAAGTGAAGCGGGTCTTTCTGACCAAGGAGGTGCGGGGGAAAGGTGGTGCGGACCTGCTCCTGGAAGCCGTCGAGAAGGCGGCTCTCGACCTGGGAGCGCGGCGACTGGTCCTGGACACTCGGATTGACCTGGTGGAGGCGCGGGCGCTCTATGCGCGCCACGGTTATGTGGAGATCCCTGCGCACAACGACTGCACATTCTCTGACTTGTGGTTCGAAAAGCGGCTGGCGCCTGCATGACGCGCGGTTCAGCACAGTGTGGAGGCGGTAGGCGGTGTTCATCGCCAGTGTGCCACCCGCCGACATGCCGCCGAGCGAGATCCGTGAACTGTCCATGCCGTACTCGTCAGCGTTCTTCTGCACGCCAGTTGGACCCGCTGGCCGCTACGGCGCCCCTACGGCTTCGACACGGCTGTCCCCGAAGGCCGAGCCTTGGATGCGACTCCGGTTGTACAGGCGCCATGCGTCGGATGCGACTCCGGTTGCACACGATTGCGACCCGGGATCGATGCGGCAGCGCGTACCTCGCGCCGAGGATGGCCGGGTGACCGAGATCATCACGGGACTGCACATGTCCTCCCTGGAAATCCTTGCCCTGCTGGGTGCCGTCGCGCTGGTGCCGGCGCGCTGGCTTCCCCCCGCCGCCCGCCCACCCGTCACGATCGCGGCGGGGGCGGTTTTCGTGCTGTCCGCGATCGTGCTGAGCGTGGTGGGGATCCGCTGGCAGATGCTGCCGGTACTGGCAGGCGCTGCCTTCGCGTTGCCGTTCGCCGTATTTCCTCTTCTACGACGAGGTACGGGCCGGCCGACGAGGCGGGCCCGGTGGTGGCCGGCGTTGCCGGGATCGGTGGCCTGCGTCGGCCTGATCGCCGCGGGCCCGGCGGCCGCCTGGGCCTTTCCCGTACCCGTGTTCCCCGAGCCGTCAGGCCACTTCGCGGTGGGCACGCGCGTGATGCAGTGGACCGACCCGCACCGCCCCGAGAACGCCACTCCCGAACGCGGAGACCGGCGCACGGTCGTGGTCCAGCTCTGGTACCCCGCTCAGAAGAGTCCCGCAGGCGCGCAACGTGCCCAGTACCTCGGGCGCACGGAGCACGAGGCGCGCACCGTCTCCGACGCCCTCGCGCGCTACGTCGGCCTGCCCGGCTTCCTGGTCGACGGCGTCCCGCGTGCGCACACCCATTCGGTCTTCAACGCCCCGGTGGCCGGCAGTGGCGGACGGTTCCCGGTCGTGCTCTTCTCTCCCGGGCTGGGGGGAGTGCGCACACAGAACACCGCCTGGGCCGAGGAACTGGCCAGCCACGGCTATGTGGTCGCCGCCCTCGACCACCCCTACGACTCCTCCGCCGTCGTCCTCGCCGACGGCCGAACGCTCAACACCAAGATCGCCTCCACCGGCGACCCGGACGAAGACCAGAAACGGTCCGCCGAAACGTCAGGGATCCGGGCCGCCGACCTCAGCTTCGTCCTCACTCAGCTGGGCCGTCTCGACCGAGGTGAGATCTCGGGCCCGCTGACCGGACGCCTGGACACCGGCCGGGCCGCGGTGACCGGCCACTCCATGGGTGGCGGTGCCGCCCTGCAGGCCGCCCGCCAGGACCGCCGGTTCGATGCCGTCATGGACCTGGACGGCTATCCCCACGACCCCACCCCGCGCTCCTTCCACCAGCCGGCGCTCGCCCTCACCCAAGCCATCACCCAGGAAACCGACCCGGGTTACATACCTCGCCTCAACAAAGTCCTCGAGCTCAACACCGCGACGAGCTACCGGCTCACCATCCCCGGCGCCGCACACCTCACATTCATGGACGCCCCTCTTTACCTGCCGCCGGTGCCCTCGATGGTCGGGTCTCTGGGCCGTACCGAGAGCCCGCGTCTCGTCGCCGCTGTCTCTCTCGCCTTCCTGGACTCCACGCTGCGTCACAGACCGGGCGGCCTGACCGGCGTTCTGTCCACCTACGGCGACCTCAGCGTCCATCGCCCGGGCAGCGGCCGCTGATCGGCTGCGCCGCCACACCGGCCTGGCGCACAGCTCCTGCGGCCCGTGTGCCGGCCTGGACGGGGACGGCACCGAAGATTTCGTATATTCGCCGGGTGGGACGACGTCAGGAGGCTGCCATGGACGTGCAGCAAATGCCATTGCGGTGGCCGCTGGTAGGCAGGGAAAATGAATTGGAGGAATTCACGGGAGCCTGGGCGAAACGGAGCTGCCAGGGGCTTGTGATCTCCGGCCCGGCCGGTGTGGGCAAGTCCCGGCTGGCCGAGGAGTGCCTGGCCCGGGCGGTCCAGGCAGGTTTCGAGGGTGGGCGGGCCACAGCGTCCGCAGTAGCGGCCACAGTGCCCCTGGGGGCGATCGCGCACCTCATTCCAGCCGGTGTGGATCTTTCCGATCCCGTCAAGGGTTTCGCCGAGGTCGCTCGTGCGCTGGCCGGGCCGTCGCGGGCTCGCCGGTGGGCGGTTCTCGTGGATGACTTGCATCTCTTGGACTCGGCCTCGGCGGTGCTGCTGCGGCAGCTGCTGGACGAGGGCGTCGTGCGGCTGATCAGCACGGTGCGCACGGGGGGACCGGTCGGCGAGGCCGTCGAGACACTGTGTCACGGGGACGCGGTGCACCGGATCGACCTTTCGCCGTTCGGCCCAAAGCAGCTGGAGGCGGTGATGCAGGCCGCTCTCGGGGCGGTGGTTGGGCGGCGCACCCTGCACGAGCTGCATACCGCATCCGGCGGCATTGCGCTGTACCTGCGGGAGTTGGTGCTGGGCGCCCTGGCCGCGGGGACGCTGGTCAGTGATGGGGAGATCTGGGAACTGGACAAGGGATGGCTGGTCAGTACGCCTCGGCTGGCCACACTGATCGGGGCCCGGTTGGCCGCGGCGGACACTCGAGCCCGTCAGGTACTGGACCTGCTGGCTCTGTGCGAGCCGGTGTCGCTGACCGACGCCCAGCGGCTCGCCTCGGCGGACGTGCTGGCCGGCCTTGAAGAAACGGGACTGGTCCAGGTCATGGCCGACCGGCGCCGCACCACCATGCAACTCGCGCACCCCCTGTACGGGGAGGTGCTGCGGGCAGGCATCCCGACCGTTCGCCGACGCGACCTGTTGCTGCAACAGGTCGAGCAGCTCCAGTCCCATGGTGGCAGGCGCCGGGACGACGCGCTGCATATCGCCACCTGGCAACTGGCCGCCACCGGCACCGCCGACCCGGACATGCTGGTCCAGGCTGCCACCCTGGCGCGCTACGCCCGCGACTACCCGCACGTTGTCACACTGCTGCAGGCGCTGCCGAACGAGCACCACACCACCGAGAGCCGTGTCCTGCTCGGGGAGTCCCATTTTGAGCTGGGGGACTTCGCCAAGGCCGAGGACGCATTCGCTCAAGCCGAGGCTCTCGCGGCAGACGAGGGCCAACGCCTGGCAGTAGTGATGGAGCGGACCCAGAGCTTGTTCTGGTCAGCGGCTCGCACCGAAGAGGCCCTCGCGGTCAACACCGCAGCGCTGGCGGAGGCCAGGGATCCGATGGTACGGAAGATCTTGGCGGTCAATGAGAGTTGCATGCGGATTTGGAACGACTCCCCCACTCGCGGACTGGAGGTGTTGCGTGACATCGAGGACATGCCGGACCCACGCGTGCGGCTGTTCGGGCTGGCGTTGAAGTCGGCAGCCCTGCTGGCAGTGGGGCGGGCAACGGAGGCTGCGGAGCTGTCCGAGCAGGCGTATGTGCAGCACCGGACGGCAGCCGACAAAGTCGTCATCCAGACAGCAGCCTTCCAACTGGTGTACGCCGCCTATGCCTGGTGCGGTGCCGGACGCCTGGACCGTGCGCAGCAGGCTGCCGACCGGGCCTACACAGCCGCTGTGCACGAGCACGCACCGTTGCCTCAGGCGTGGGCGGCTTTTGCGCTGGCACAGAGCACCTGGCTGGCCGGTCGCTCTGCTGATGCCCGCCGCTGGTTCGCCGAAGCCCTTGCCCGGGGCCGCAACCACCGGTTGCCACTGGGCCTGCGACTCGCTGCCTCCGGCCTGGCCGCCGCCTGCGCTGTTTCGGGTGACATCGACGCCGCCGAGGCAACCCTGGCGGAGATCGACAACTACCCGCCTCATACGGGCTATTGGGAGGGGCACGAGCGTCTCGGGGAGGCCTGGCTGCTTGCCGCGCGGGGCCAGTTGACGCAGGCCAGGACGGTTCTCAGCGAGGCAGCCCGCTCGGCCCGGGCACGGGGCCATGTGAGTGCCGAGGGGACGCTGTTGACCGATGTCGCTCGGCTGGGAGGCGCCAGGGACGTGGCCGACCGGCTCGCGGAGCTGGCCGAGGTCTGCGACGGGGGCTTCGCTCCGGCTCGTGCTCATCTGGCTGCTGCTCTGGCCGCAGACGATCCCGACCGGCTCCTGGCCGCAGCCGGCGAGCTGGAGCAGATCGGCGCGGTCCTTCTGGCCGCGGAGGCAGCCACCGTGGCCGCCGCTGCCTGGCGGCGGACAGGTCAGGCTCGCCGGGCGGCCGCCGCTGCCCAGCAGGCCCAGGCATATGCAGCGCGCTGCCAGGGCTCCCGTACCCCGCTGCTGACCACCACTGAGGCCACCGCCGCACTCACTGCCCGAGAACGCGAGGTCGTACTCCTCGCCGCCGTCGGCACCTCGAGCAGAGACATCGCCACCGCCCTCCACCTGTCAGTACGCACCATTGACAACCACCTCCAGCACGCCTACGTCAAGCTCGGCGTTACCACTCGCCGTGAACTCGCCGACGCACTCGGCACGAATTCCAACCCACCACCGTCGCGCGCGACCGAGCTGGACCACTGACCTGTAGCGCTCGTGGGGGCGGGTACTTCGGGCTGATGCCACGCTTTAGATGGCAACCCCTGTCCGGTGGATTACAGGCCGCCGCGCGCAAGCGTGGGACGCCGAACCTCCGCCAACCAGTGTGAACCAGGAGAAGTTCGAGGGACGGGTGCATGTCGTCACGTATCTAATGACGGACCCACAGGCGTTGGGACTGGTGGAGCCCGGCGAAAGTCCGCTCGATTCCGGATGCCCCCTGACATCGGCCGGGCAGGCGGGGAAGGACAGTGACGCCCGCGGTCAGCAAGTAACCGGTATAGTTCCCCTATAGGGGTTACTACGCAGAGAGGGCAACATGGAGTTCTCCCTCATCGACTACGCAAGGGGCGCGGCGGTCGCGACCGAGCTGGTCTGCACATCGCCCACCGTGCAGACGACCACCGGAGAGGCGCTGCCGGACACCGACGCGCTGACAGTCTTTCTGAGCAGACACGGCCTTCGGCCTGACGCTGTGACGGACGGACAGCCGCCGACCGGCGAAGACCTCTCCCAGGTGCACCTGCTGCGCCGGGAGCTGCGCGCGATCATGGAGACCGTCACGGCCGAGGAGGCCGTCGCCGGCGCGGCCGTGCTGGTCGGACGCGCCGGCCGGGGGCCGGTACTGCGACGCGATGACGAAGGCCAGTGGCAGTGGTACCTGGCGACCGCGGCGGGCGCACCGCTCGCCGATGAGCTGGCGGCGTTCTTGGCCGTCGGCCTCCTCGGCGTTGTCCGCACGCTCGGTCACGAGCGTTTCCGAAACTGCGCCGCCCCCGGCTGCCGCGGCGTGTTCGCCGACACCACCCGGGCTGGACGCCGCCGCTACTGCATGCCCGACCGGTGCGGCAACCGATTGAAAGTCGCCCGCCACCGCAGCCGGCAGCGGGCCGGGAATGGGGCCCGATGAGCAACGCACCACTGCCGGGCGCCCTCCAGCTCCCGGACGGCTCCTGGGTCCGCGGCCGCGGCCTGCGCCACCCACGACCGGCCGGACCCGTGCCCGACTTCGCCCTCTACCTGGGATCCAGCCGACTGCGCCGCCGCCACGAGATGGGGCTGGAGTGGGAGTGCGCCTGGATCGAGTGGCCAGACTTTCTGCTGCCGCGCGACCGCGACCTGGCCGTACGGCATATCCACGCCCTGCACGAGCGGGCACGGGCGGGCGCGGCCGTCGAAGTCGCCTGCGGGGGCGGCGTCGGCCGCACCGGAACCGTCATAGCCTGCCTGGCCATCCTGGCGGGGGTGTCGTCGGCGGACGCTGTTGCGTGGACGCGCAGGCACCATCACCACCGGGCCGTCGAAACACTGTGGCAACGCCGTTGGGTGGCCCGGTTCCCGGCCGACTGACGTCACAGCACGCGGGGGGTGCCTCTATGTCCTTCGTCAAGGCGCCCCTGTCGGGTTTGGGGTGGTTGGGGTTATGCGGCGAGTTCGATGTCGTCGGGTGTGCGGGGTTCGTAGAAGGTGCCGTCGCGGAGCATGGCGAACAGGACGCTGATGCGG
>NZ_BMWB01000027.1 GCF_014651015.1 Streptomyces xantholiticus | reverse complement strand
CCGCATAACCCCAACCACCCCAAACCCGACAGGGGCGCCTTGACGAAGGACATAGAGGCACCCCCCCGGTGCCCGGCACCCGGCCTCGAGCCACGCACCCGGGCCCGGCACGGCGCCCGTGCGCGCCCACGGTCGGCTCGCGGCAGGTCCGGGGCGGGACCGCGGCCACGTTCGGGGCCTGCTCGCGCCCAGTACCCGTCAGCCGGGCCCACGCGCGGCCGGTCCGGGGCGGGACCGCGGCCATGCTCGGGGCCCGCTCGCGCCCAGTACCCGTCAGGCCGGGCCCACGCGGTCCTCCGCCGGCTCCGGCGTCGATGCGGCGGTCGCCGGGGCGTCCGTCGTGGCAGGCAGACGGCGGCGACGGCGGTGCTTGAGCAGGGCCCACGGGGCGCGCGCGCCCGTGACCTCCGTGCCCGCCTCGGACGCCGCCGTCGCGGCCGCCCGCGCCACGGGAAGCATGTCCTCGTCCCGGTCCGCGTCCAGCGCGTCCGTCTCCGGCCACAGGCCGAGCACCGCGCACAGCGTCGGCAGTACCGCCATCGCCGCGGTCGCGTAGCCCTCCGCCGACGGGTGGTAGTTGTCGACGCCGAACATCTCCCGCGGATTCGCCGCGAACTCGGGGCCGAGCAGGTCGCCCAGCGACACCGTGCGCCCGCCCTGTTCGACCACCACGATCGTCTGCGCCGCGGCCAGCTGCCGGCTCACCCGCCGGGCCATCCAGCGCAGTGGTTGGTAGACCGGTTCGATCGTCCCGAGGTCGGGGCAGGTGCCGACGACGACCTCGGCGCCCGCCGTGCGCAGACGGCGAACCGCGGAGGCCAGGTACCGCACGGACTGCGTCGGCGGCATCCGGTGGGTGACATCGTTCGCGCCGATCATGATCACGCAGACGTCCGGTGTGCGGCTCCGGTCCGCCAGGAGCTCGGTGACCTGACGTTCCAGGTCGTCGGACTGTGCCCCCGGCAGCGCGATGTTGCGGAGCTCGACCGGGCGTTCCGCGACCGCCGCGAGGCCCGAGGCGAGCAGCGCCCCTGGCGTCTGGCCCGCCCGGCGGACGCCTTGGCCGGCCGCGGTCGAGTCGCCGATGACGCCGAGGCGCAGCGGGTTCTCACGGCCGAAGGCCAGCCCGTACAGCCCGTCGCCGCGCGGTGGGATGGGGGCCCGGCCCCCGCCGACCGTGTGTTTCGCCAGCTGGACCTCCGCCAGGACCAGGCCCACCGCCGCCGCCCCGAGCAGTCCGATGCTGCCCCCGCCGTATGCCGCGCCGGCCGCGATGCGCCGCGCCACCCTCGCTCTCGACACAGTCCGAGCCACCTCCTTGCAGCCCGCGGGGCCGCGGCCTCCGCGGGGGCCGCGGCCCTCGCGGGCCTCGTCGCCGTACAAGAGCTAACTGCCCCGTAGCGACCGTCGCCCAATCCCGCGTCCACCCGCTTACGCTGGGCGAACCATCACGGAGACCCCGGAGAACATTGTGCGTATCCACAACTCGATGATCAGTCTTGTCGGCGACACCCCGCTGGTGAAGCTGAACAACGTGACCGCAGGCATCTCGGCGACCGTCCTCGCCAAGGTCGAGTACTTCAACCCGGGCGGGTCGGTCAAGGACCGGATCGCGCTGCGGATGATCGAGGCGGCGGAGGAGAGCGGCGCCCTCAAGCCCGGCGGCACGATCGTCGAGCCCACGAGCGGCAACACCGGTGTGGGACTTGCCATCGTGGCCCAGCAGAAGGGCTACAAGTGCATCTTCGTCTGCCCGGACAAGGTGTCCACCGACAAGATCAATGTGCTGCGCGCGTACGGCGCCGAGGTCGTCGTGTGCCCCACGGCCGTCGACCCGGAGCACCCGGACTCGTACTACAACGTCTCCGACCGCCTGGTGCGTGAGACGCCGGGCGCCTGGAAGCCCGACCAGTACTCCAACCCGAACAACCCGCGCTCGCACTACGAGACCACCGGTCCCGAGCTGTGGGACCAGACGGACGGGCGGATCACGCACTTCGTGGCGGGCGTCGGCACGGGCGGCACGATCTCCGGCACCGGGCGGTATCTGAAGGAGGTCAGCGACGGCAAGGTCAAGATCATCGGCGCGGATCCGGAGGGCTCGGTGTACTCCGGCGGCTCGGGCCGCCCGTACCTCGTCGAGGGCGTCGGTGAGGACTTCTGGCCGTCCGCGTACGACCGGACGGTGACCGACGAGATCGTCGCCGTGTCCGACAAGGACTCGTTCCAGATGACGCGCCGCCTCGCCAAGGAGGAGGGCCTGCTGGTGGGCGGCTCCTGCGGTATGGCGGTCGTGGCGGCGCTGCGCGTCGGGGAGCGGCTCGGCCCCGACGACATCGTGGTCGTGCTGCTGCCGGACAGCGGCCGTGGTTACCTGAGCAAGATCTTCAACGACGAGTGGATGGCCGACTACGGCTTCCTCGAGGGCGAGGGCACCTCGAGCGTCGGCGACGTGCTGCGCGACAAAGAGGGCGGCGGCATTCCCAGCCTGGTGCACATGCACCCGGAGGAGACGGTCGGTCAGGCCATCGAAGTGCTGCGCGAGTACGGCGTCTCGCAGATGCCGATCGTCAAGCCGGGCGCCGGCCACCCGGACGTCATGGCCGCGGAGGTCATCGGTTCGGTCGTCGAACGGGAGCTGCTGGACGCGCTGTTCACGCAGCGCGCGTCGCTGGGCGACCCGCTGGAGAAGCACATGTCGGCGCCGCTGCCGCAGGTCGGCTCCGGTGAGCCGGTCGCCGACCTGATGTCTGTGCTCGGCGCGGCGGACGCGGCGATCGTGCTGGTCGAGGGGAAGCCGACGGGTGTGGTGAGCCGTCAGGACCTGCTGTCGTTCCTCGCCAAGGGCGCCAAGTAGTCCGGCGCGGACGACCTTTCGCGTAATCGGTACGAGCGCGTCACGTCCGCGCAGCACCCGCTTAACACGTGTCCGGCACAGTGGTGGAAGTCGGCAGGGGGACCGGGCAGGTGACCCCGACCGGCACACTGGCGGCGTCACTGGACTTCCGGAGCGGCTCCCGGACTCCCACGGACGCCCCGGACACGACAGGCCGGTCCTGACCCGGCCCGTGTCCCACGCGGGGACCGCCGTCGTCCCGCCCCCCGGCCTCCGGGCCGGGGGTGCGGCGGTCCCCGCGTTCAGACCTCTTCCGGGTGGCCGGCAGGAGCGGTCAGTCGTTCCAGTCGGAGCCGGTGCTCCGGGACCTGCGTCGCTGCCAGGGCCAGGCCTGTGCCGCGTGGGCCGCATTCACGCCGACGATGCCGAGCCAGGTGACGATCAGGCCCGCCAGATCGGCGTTGGCCACACCGATCGCCGAGAGCGGGATGGCCAGGACCATCGTCACGATGGCGAAGCCGAAACGCTCGCCGAAGTTGTCCCCGGACCGCTGCCGCCGGGGACTGCGGGCCACGGTGATCTGCTGCTCGGCGGCCAGGCGCCGGACGCGGCGTTCGACTGCGGCGTGGAGTCGTTCCTCGATCTTCTCGAGGAACGACTCGACGAGCGCGGAGTCGTACTCCTCACCGAGGTCGCGGCGGGCGTGGAGGGTGGCGTCGAGCTCCTTCTTGAGCTCAGTGTCGCGGGCTTCCATACCGCCGAAGCTACGGGCGGTGACCCGCCGCGTCAGTGGGGCTGGCCCCCGTATTGCCCCCGGGGACAACCGGAACAGGCAGGGAGCCTCGACCGGGCTTGGACCGCCGAATTCCCCCGCCCGCGACCGCCGAACGTCCACGACGAGGCCGGCGGACGGCCGGAGTTCTGGCAGCCGCCGCGCCACGTCCGGGCCCGCGGTCCGTTCCTCCCGGAGCCCGCCCCGGGCGGCCTTGCCTTGCCCGGCCTGCATATCGTCATGCAGAGTTCTTGTTGACTGAATAAGCGGGCCGGACGAGGGGGATGGCATGAGCGACAGCCCTGCCGCACGACTGCAGCTGCTGTTCGAGGGGCATCGGCTCACTCCGACCCAGCGCCGCATCGCGCACTGCATGGTGCGCCGCGCCGCTGACGTGCCGTTCCTGTCCAGCGTGGAGCTCGCGGAGCTTGCCGGGGTCAGCCAGCCGTCCGTCACCCGCTTCGCCGTCGCGCTGGGCTTCGACGGCTACCCGGCGCTGCGCCGGCATCTGCGTGAGGTGGTCCCGCCGGAGACCGAGAGCGTCCGCGGCTCCTTCGACGACACGTTCAACGAGTACCAGCAGGCCGTGCAGGCCGAGATCGACAACCTGCGACACCTGGCCGAGATGCTCGCGGAGCCGGCGCCCGTCGAACGGGCCGGCCGGCTGCTGGCCGCCTCACGGCCGCTGCCGGTGCTGGGGTTGCGCGCCGCTTCGTCGCAGGCCCGTGGGTTCGCCTACTTCGCGGCCAAGGTGCACCCTGACGTACGGCTCCTCGACGAGGGCGGCTCGATGCTCCCCGACCGGATCGACGCGGCGCGCCGGGCCGGGGCGAGCGCGTTGCTGTGCTTCGCGCTGCCGCGCCACCCCAAGGAGGTCGTGGAGGCACTGGCGTACGCGCGCTCGGCCGGTCTGACGGTGGTGACGGTCGCGGACTCGGCTTTCGCCCCGGTGGCCGCGCACAGCGATCTGCTGATCCCGGCGGCCGTCGGCACCGGTCTGGCCTTCGATACGGCGTGTGCGCCGATGCTGCTCGGCCGGGTCCTGCTCGAGGCGATGTGCGACGGCCTGCCGGACGCGCAGGCCCGCCTCGAGGAGTTCGACGTACAGGCGGCGGAGCGCGGACTTTTCGCGGAGTGAGACCGACGCTTGGGCCGTGCCGTTTCTCAGGCGACGTTCAGACAAGGCCGCTAGTCTCCGCGCCCACAGCATCGATCTCCCGGAAGGAGCACGGACGTGGGGCGCGGGACGCAGTCGCTGGCGCGAGTGGCGGTGGTCGTGAGGGCCGGGGCGGCGCCCCTGTGGTGGCTGGGCGTTGTCGCCGCCGGGATCGGGCTGCTGTCGCCGGGCCTCACCGGACGCCGCATCGGGGTCCTGGCGGGGGCTGCACTGTTCCTTGTCACCGCTGCCGCGGTCGCTCTCGCGCGGCGCCGCCGGTACACGCATCTCGCGGGCTGCGCGACCCGTGCCGGACGGCACGACGTGCTCCAGGACCGCCGGGTGACGCTGAAGGTGGTGCGCCGGCCGCGCCGCTGGTGGCTGCTCCTCGCCTTCCTCGCCGCCGTCGCGAGCTCGTTCGTGCTGCCGGCCGCGGGAGGGGCGGTGCTCGCCGGCGCGGGAGCGGGCCTGTGGCTCAAGGCCGTGTGGCTGGGCCGGCGTGAGCGTACGGAGGAGACGCTGCTGTGGATGCGTACGGACTGGGTGGCCGAGGGAGCGGTCGGCAAGCCCGTCAAGGGCTTCCGTACGACCGGGATCGCCGCCGGTGACGCCGCGCCCGGAGGGGCGCGGCGCCGGAGCTGAGCGGGGCCGGGATCAGACCTCCAGATCGGCCTCGATCTTCTTCAACTGGTGTCGGGCCATGGCCAGGTTGGCGCGCTCCTTGTCCAACGCCAGGTACAGGAAGAGGCCGTTGGCGTTGCGGCTCTTCATCAGGCGGATCAGGTGATACTGCGAGCCGAGGGTGATCAGGATGTCCTCGATCTCGTCCTTGAGGCCCAGGTGCTCCATGGTGCGGACCTTGGCGCGGACCACGTCGGTGTTCCCGGCGGCGGCGACGGTGAGGTCGAGGTCCTTGCCGCCGCCGATGGTGCCCAGCGCCATACCGCTGGTGTAGTCGACGAGCGCGGCGCCGATGGCGCCTTCGATGGTGGTGGCTTCCTTGAGTGCGGTCTCGGTGTTGGCCATGGCAGGCGCACGTTCCTTCCGTCGGTTGGTTGTCGTTCTCGTGGTGGTTCTGTTGCGGGTGGTTCCGGTGCGGTTCTGTGCGGGTGGGTCTGCGGGGGCGGCGGCCATGGGTCAGGCCTCCTGCGGTCGTTCGAGGGCGGCGTCCACCAGCTCCCCGACACGGGCGCCGGCCCGGCGGGCCTCGAGATGGAGCCGGCCCACGTTGATGCGCGGCTCGGCCAGTACGGTGAGCACGGCCGACGATCCGGCCGCATAGGTGGCGACGTAGCCCGCCTCGCCCCGTACGAGCAGCTCCTTGAAGCCGCCCTGTCCGGTGGCCTCGGTCAGCCGCAGTGCGACCCCGAGCGCGGCGGCGGTGAGCGCGGCGACGCCCTCCGCGTCCGGGGTGTCCGTCGCCAGCACCAGGCCGTCGACGCTCGCGGCGAGCACACCGGTCAACTGCGGCACACGGGCGCGCAGCCTTCTGAGTTCACCGAGCACCTCGGTCTCGGCCGTCATGAGCTGTCTCCTCTCGGCGCGCAGCCTCAAAGCGCGCCTCATGACGGTGCGCGCAGGGCCCGGTGGGTCGTGCGGTGGGTCACAGGCTTGCCTCCAGAGCGTCGCGGAGTCGGCGTAACAGGGCGATGTCCGGGTCGGCGGGGAATCCGGCGACCCAGTCGGGCAGCGGGGCCGGGGTGGGCGCGGCGGGCTCCGACGGCGTCTCGACGAGCCCCGCGGCGGCCATCCGCCGTACCTCGATCAGGGTGTTGAAGGCAGGCCGGCCGACGGCCCGGGCGATCGCCGACGGGGTGCGCACACCGTCGGCGAGCTCCAACAGCGCCCGCTGTCTGCGGGTGGCCGTGGCGCCGTGGCCCGGCGCGCGGCGGCGCAGCGGTGCGGTGTCCACCTCGGGGTGCGGCCACACGGAGTCGAGCAGCCCGCGCCGCCGGCGCGCCTCCCGGACGACGGCCGCAGCGGGCACGGGACGCACGGTGCCGATCCAGTGCGCGACGCCGTAGCGGAAGCGGGTCGGTCCGCTGCCGGGCGCCAGGGTGAAGAACGCGGCGTCGTGGAGGGCGCCGAGGTGGCAGATCTCCAGTGCGCCGCCGGTGACCTGGCCGCTGTCGACGAGGAAGCGTGCCACTTCGCGGCGTGCGCCGGCGCTGGCCACCGCCTCCTGCCAGCCTTCGGGGGCCAGTTGGCCGCCGGCGGTCAGCAGTACGTCGAGGCCGGGTGCGGCCGGGCTCTCGGCGTGCACCACGTGGCCGTCGGCGAGGTAGAGGGCCCCGTGGTCACGGACCAGGACGCCGGTGGCGCGCTCCTCCGCGAGCCGCACGAGCATGGGGGAGACGGGCGTGGCCGCTGCGGTCATCCGAGGATCAGCCGCTCTGCGAGGTCCGCGAGGCGCAGCCGGGCGAGCGCAAGATTGCCGGTGTCCCGGTCGAGCCACAGATGAAGGAACACACTGCTGTCGAACGTGGTCTCCACGAACCGCACCACGTGGTAGCCGGTGCGGGTGGTGACGATGAGGTCCTCGACGGGTAACCCCTTGGTGCCGTCCGGTGCCGGGGTCTCGTCGGTTGCGAAGGACGGGTACTCGGCGGCCATCCTGGCCAGTTCCGCCGTCTCCGCCGCGGTCGCCTCGTGGTCGCCGCCGGGGGCCTCCCCGACGGTGCCGAGGGCGAGGCCGCTGGTCCAGTCCACGACGGAGGCTCCCCGGGCCCCGGGCACCACCATGGCTTGCAGCAGACATTCGTCGATTCCGGGCACGCGGACTCCCCTCCCCGCCTCGGTGTGCCGCGAACCAGGCGCGGCAGTGACGGAGAGGTTACGCAACGTGGCGCCCGTTGGGGTGAGTTCCGGCATTTTCCATCGGAACATGCACATGCCCGGTAGGGTCCGCCCGGCCGAGAGACCCTACCCGTTGCCGGTGCCTGCCATCTCCTCGTGGTGCAGCCTCATCACCAGCTTGTTGACGCCCCACAGCACGATGCCGATGCCGATCAGCACACCGGCTCTGATGTAGACGTCCGGCGCCCGGTCGGACAGCGGGCTGGCGAGGATCAGCGCGGTGGTGGCTCCGATGACCGGCAGGATCGTCGGCGTACGGAAGTGCCGGTGCTCCACGCGGTCCTTGCGCAGCACCAGGACCGCCACGTTGACCACGGTGAAGACGCACAGCAGCAGGAACGCGGTGGTGTCGCCGAGCCCGGCGATCTCGCCCGTCGACACCAGCCCGACGGCCAGCAGCGTCACGAACACGATGCCGGTGACGGGGGTACGGCGTTTGCGGAGGACCTTTCCCATGCCGCGCGGCAGCACCTTCTCGTTGGCCAGCCCGTAGCAGAGCCGGGACGCCATCATGATGTTGATCAGGGCCGAGTTGGTGACCGCGAACAGGGCGATCAGCGCGAAGAGTTTCGGCGGGAAGGCGACGCCTCCCGCCTTGACCACCTCCAGCAGCGGGCCGCTCGACTGCTCCAGCGTGCGGTAGTCGACGAGCAGCGAGGACACCAGCGCGACGAGCACGTAGATGGTGCCGGTGACGGCGACACCGGTGAAGATCGCCCGGGGGAACGTACGGACCGGATCACGGGTCTCCTCGGCCATGTTGACCGAGTCCTCGAATCCGACGAACGCGAAGAAGCCCAGCGCCGTCGCCCCGAGGACGCTCGTGATCAGCGCGTACCCGGTGCCGGACGCCTCGAACTCACCCAGCCGGGACGGCTCCCCGTCCCCGGTCACCACCGCCCAGGCGCCGATGCCCAGGACCACCACGAGACCGGTGAGTTCGACGATGGTCAGCACCATATTGGTCTTCACGGACTCCGACACGCCCCGCAGTGCCAGTCCGGCGAGGGCGAGGATGAAGAGGATCGAGATGAGCGTCGACGGGACGGCGTCGGTGAACTCCTGGAAGTAGTCCCCGCCGAACGCACGGGCGGCCGCGCTCGCCGAGGCCAGGCCGGAGCACATCACCATGAACCCGATGATGAAGGTCAGGAAGGGGACCTTGAAGGCCTTCTGGGTGTACAGCGCCGCCCCGGCGGCCTTCGGGTACTTGCCGACCAGTTCGACGTACGACGCTGCCGTCAGGATGGCGACCACGAAGCCGATCGCGAACGGCAGCCACAGCGCCCCGCCGACCTTGCCCGCCACTGCGCCGGTGGTGGCGTAGATGCCGGTGCCGAGGATGTCGCCGATCACGAAGAGGACCAGCAGCTTGGGCCCGATCGCCCGTTTGAGCCCGCCCTCCGCCGCTGGTGCCTCGGACGTTTCGGATGTGGCCATGGAACACCTCTCCCGTAGTCGGATGGGAAGGTCTCTGCGTTGCGTGCTGTGCCTGATGCGTGCCGCCGCCCGTGCGGCGGACCGCGGAACGCGGGCGTCCGGTCAGTCGCCCCGGCGCTCGACAGCGGCGGCGACGTCGTCCAGGTCCCTGGTGATCGCGTTGCGCACGGCTCTGGCGCCGAGCCCGCCGAGGACCTTCGCGAGCAGGCCTATGAAGCCCCCGGGCGGCTCCGCGCCGAAGGTGAGGCGGACCGTCGTCGAGTCCTGGCCCGCCGGCAGCAGTCTGAACTCCGAGACGTAGTGGGTGCCTTGCGAGTCCGCCTCCACGACATAGCGCTCGGGCGGCTCGCAGGCCGTCACATACATCTCCTCGGTGGCCTGTTTGCCGAGCATCCGACGGGTCTCGCGCCATCGGGTGCCCACGCCGAAACCGCCGGACGAGAGCACCTCGATCCGCTCCACGCCGCTGAGGATGCGCTCCCAGCCCTGGATGTCGGTCAGGGCCTGCCACACGGCGCCGGGCGCTGCGAGGATCAGGCGCTCGACGACGACGCTGCTGGTAGCCATGGGTACATGGAACCACCGGCGCCCGTGGATCGCCCCCGCGCCACGGGCGCGTCGGCCGATCAGGGCCGTCGGGCAGGGGCTCAGCCGAGCAGGGCGTCCCGCTGGGCTCCGCCGGACTCCGCGACGATCGCCTCCGTGGTCTGGGCCTCCCGTACGGTGGCGAACCGCACGCCGCCGTCCGGCGCGGTGGTGAAGCCGTGCACGGCCGTCCTCGGCAGGCTGTTGTAGCCGTAGTGGCTGGAGAAGTAGTACGCGCCCGTGTCGAGCGCCGCGACGACGTCGCCCGCCTCCAGCAGCGGCAGCGGGCGGTTCTCCGCGATCAGGTCACCGGCGAAGCAGGCCGGCCCCGCGATGTCCTGCTCGACCCCGGGTCCCGCCTTGGGGCGGCCCTCGGCGTCGTACGCGGCGATGCGCAGCGGCCAGGACAGCGGGTCGTAGACGGTACGGGTGGCGACCTGGACGCCCGCGTGGGTGACCGCGATCGGCCTCGAACCGGCGGACTTGGCGTACTCGACCCGGGCGAGGACCGTGCCGTGCTTGGCGAGCAGGGACCGGCCGAACTCGGTGACCAGGCCGTACCGGCCGTCGAGCAGCCCGGGGACGCGTTCCTTCAGCTGCCCGGCGTATTCCGCGAAGCCGGGGGTGTGTTCCTCGGAGCCGAAGTTGACCGGCAGCCCGCCGCCGATGTCGATGGTGTCGATCTGCTGCCGGCCGGCCGCCGTGTTGATCTCCTCCGCGAGCTCGTACACCGCGAGGACGCCCTGCGTCATGCGGGTCAGCGCCATGCCCTGGGAGCCGGAGTGGGTGTGCAGCCGGGTCAGCCAGGGGCGTTCGAGACAGGCCCGTACGATCTGCTCCCTGGCACCCTCGTCGCACAGGGCGACGCCGAACTTGGAGGTCGGGGTGGCCGTCGACAGGGCCCCGATCGAGCCGCCCCCGACCTGCGGGTTCACCCGCAGGCCCAGCGGAGAGGCGGTCGGCTCCGCGGCGAGCAGGGTGTCGATGCGGGTGAGCTCCTGCCAGTTGTCGGCGTTGACGGCGATCCCGAGACCCAGGGCCTCCCGCAGCTCGGCGACCGTCTTTGCGGGGGAGTCGAGCACGATCAGGTCCGGCGGCAGTCCCGCCGCCCGCGCGAGGGCCAGCTCCCCCGGGCTCGCGACCTCCGCGCCCATCCCCTCCGCGTGCAGCAGCGAGAGGACGGGCACCAGCGGGGCGGCCTTGACGGCGAAGGCGTGCAGCACCGGCGCCTCGGTGACGGCGGCGAAGGCGGCCCGCAGCGCCGCCACCGACGAGCGGATACCCGCCACGTCCAGGAGGGCGGTGACGGGCTGTTCCTGTGTGAGAAGTCCCTGTTCCACGGCCGCTCGTACGGCCAGGTCCCGGCGGTCGACAGTCATGCGTGCCAGCCAATCATCCGGCGGGTCGCGCCGCAGCTGTTGACTACATCTATTCAGGAGGTGACTATGTGAATAGAAAATCGACACACCCTCGCGAGGAGGCAACGCCATGTCAGGACCCCGCCCCGTACGGTCACCGCGCGGCAGCGAGCTGAGCGCCCTGGGATGGCAGCAGGAAGCCGCCCTCCGGATGCTGCAGAACAACCTCGACCCCGAGGTCGCCGAGCACCCCGACAAGCTCGTCGTCTACGGCGGCACAGGCAAGGCGGCCCGCGACTGGCGCTCCTTCGACGCGATGGTGCGCACGCTGAAGACCCTCAAGCAGGACGAGACGATGCTCGTCCAGTCCGGCCGCCCGGTCGGCGTCATGCAGACCCATGAGTGGGCGCCGCGCGTCCTCATCGCCAACTCCAACCTGGTCGGCGACTGGGCGAACTGGGAGGAGTTCCGGCGCCTGGAGGCCCTCGGCCTCACCATGTACGGGCAGATGACGGCCGGCTCCTGGATCTACATCGGCACCCAGGGCATCCTGCAGGGGACGTACGAGACCTTCGCCGCGGTCGCCGCGAAGAAGTTCGGCGGCACCCTCGCCGGGACGATCACGCTGACCGCCGGACTCGGCGGCATGGGCGGCGCCCAGCCGCTCGCCGTCACCATGAACGACGGCGTCGCCATCTGCATCGACTGCGACCCGCGCGCCATCGAGCGGCGCATCGAGCACCGCTACCTGGACGTCCGCGCCGACTCGCTCGAGCATGCGCTGTCCCTGGCCGTCGAGGCCCGTGACGCCCGCCGCCCGCTCTCCATCGGTCTCCTCGGCAACGCCGCGGACCTGCTGCCCCGCATGCTCGCCGAGGGTGCGCCCGCCGACATCGTGACCGACCAGACCTCGGCCCACGACCCCCTGTCCTACCTGCCAGTCGGCGTCGACTTCGACGACATGGCCGCCTACGCGGCGAAGGACCCGGCCGGCTTCACCACCCGCGCGCGTGAATCGATGGCCCGGCACGTGGAGGCCATGGTCGGCTTCATGGACGCCGGCGCAGAGGTCTTCGACTACGGCAACTCGATCCGCGGCGAGGCGCGACTGGCCGGGTACGACCGTGCTTTCGCCTTCCCCGGCTTCGTGCCGGCGTACATCCGGCCGCTGTTCTGCGAGGGCAAGGGCCCGTTCCGCTGGGCGGCGCTCTCCGGTGACCCCGCCGACATCGCCAAGACGGACAAGGCGATCCTCGACCTCTTCCCCGAACACGAATCCCTGCACCGCTGGATCAGGATGGCCGGCGAGCGGGTCCACTTCCAGGGCCTGCCCGCGCGCATCTGCTGGCTCGGCTACGGCGAACGCGACCGGGCGGGCGAACGCTTCAACGACATGGTGGCGAGCGGTGAGCTGGCCGCCCCGCTGGCGATCGGCCGCGACCACCTCGACTGCGGCTCCGTCGCCTCCCCGTACCGCGAGACCGAGGCGATGCTCGACGGCTCCGACGCCATCGCGGACTGGCCGCTGCTCAACGCGATGGTGAACGTCGCGTCCGGCGCGTCCTGGGTCTCCCTCCACCACGGCGGGGGCGTCGGCATGGGCCGCTCCATCCATGCGGGCCAGGTTTCGGTGGCCGACGGTACGAAGCTGGCCGGGGAGAAGATCCGCCGCGTCCTCACGAACGACCCGGGCATGGGCGTGATCCGCCACGTCGACGCGGGCTACGACATCGCGGAGTCGGTCTCCGACGCGAAGGGCGTCCGCATCCCGATGCGCGAGGGCGACGCGTGATGAGTGCGGGTAATCGTCCCCCGGAGCAGCGGGGGCACCGCCCGGACGAAGCTCCGGGGACGGGTGGGCGCGGCCCGGCGGAGCCGGCCTCCTTCCACGAGATGTGGCGAGACCTGCGCACCATCGGGCGCGCCGCCGACACCGGCGGCTACCGCCGCTACGCCTGGACCGCCGCCGACGCCGACTGCCGCGCCTGGTTCCAGGCGCAGGCCGAAGCCCGTGGGCTCGCCTGCGAGCTCGACCGCAACGGCAACCAGTGGGCCTGGCTCGGCGACCCTTCGGCCGGTGACGCCGTCGTCACCGGGTCGCACCTGGACTCCGTCCCCGACGGCGGCGCCTTCGACGGACCCCTCGGCGTCGTGTCGTCCTTCGCCGCACTCGACGAACTCCGCCGCAGGAAAGCGGAGTTCACCCGCCCCGTCGCCGTCACCAACTTCGGCGACGAGGAGGGCGCCCGGTTCGGACTCGCCTGCGTCGGCTCCCGGCTCGCCGCCGGGCAGCTGACGCGCGAGAAGGCGTACGAGCTCAAGGACGCGGACGGCATCAGCCTCCCCCAGGCCATGGAGGCGGCCGGGTACGACCCGGCCGCCATCGGCCCCGACCCCGAACGTCTCGCCCGCATCGGCGCCTTTGTCGAGCTGCACGTCGAGCAGGGCCGCGCCCTGGACCTCTCCGGTGACGCCGTCGGCATCGCCTCCGCGATCTGGCCGCACGGCCGCTGGCGGTTCGACTTCGCCGGCGAGGCCAACCACGCCGGCACCACCCGGCTCGTCGACCGCCGCGACCCGATGCTGACGTACGCGCAGACCGTGCTCGCCGCCCGCCGCGAGGCGGAACTCGCCGGCGCGGTAGCCACGTTCGGCAAGATCTCCGTCGAGCCGAACGGCGTCAACGCCATCCCGTCCCTCGTCCGCGGCTGGCTCGACTCCCGCGCCCCCGACCAGGCCACGCTCGACACGGTCGTCGCCGCCGTCGAGCAGGCCGCCCGGGAGCGCGCGGAGCGCGACGGCGTGGACCTGGCGGTCGTGAGGGAGTCGTTCACACCCGTGATCGAGTTCGAGCACGCCCTGCGCGACGAGCTGAACAAGATCCTCGGCGGCGCCGTCCCCGTGCTCGGCACCGGTGCGGGACACGACGCGGGAATCCTTTCCACGTCCGTCCCGACCGCCATGCTGTTCGTACGCAACCCCACCGGCGTCTCGCACTCCCCGGCCGAGTCGGCGGACGAGGACGACTGCCTGGCCGGGGTGAGGGCACTCGCCGACGTACTGGAGGGGCTGGCGTGCAGGTGACCACGTACTGGCTGGAACACGCCTGGCTCGGCACCCGCGTCGAACCGGGCGTGGCCCTTGACGTGAGGGACGGTCGGATCACAGCAGTACGGGAAGGGGCCGACACCCCGCCGCCGGGCGCGGAGGTGCTGCGAGGCCTGACGCTCCCCGGCCTCGCGAACGCCCACTCGCACGCGTTCCACCGCGCACTGCGCGGCATGGTGCAGGTCGGCTCCGGCACGTTCTGGACCTGGCGAGAGGTGATGTACGACGTCGCCGCCCGGCTCACGCCGGACACCTGCTTCGCGCTCGCCCGCGCGGTCTACGCCGAGATGGCACTGGCCGGGATCACGGCGGTGGGCGAGTTCCACTATCTGCACCACGCGCCGGGTGGCGTCGCCTACGCCGATGCCAACGCGATGGGCGAGGCGCTGATCGCCGCGGCGGGCGAGGCCGGCATCCGGATCACGCTGCTCGACACCGCGTATCTGGCCGCGGGCTTCGGGGAGCCGCCCAACCACCACCAGCTGCGCTTCTGCGACGGCACGGCGGACGTGTGGGCCGAGCGGGCCGACGCGCTGAAGGACGGCGAGCAGGTACGGATCGGGGCCGCGATCCACTCCGTACGGGCCGTGCCCGCCGACCAGTTGTCGACGGTCGCGTCCTGGGCGTCCGCGCGCAACGCGCCGCTGCACGTCCACCTCTCCGAGCAGACCGCGGAGAACGACGCCTGCCGGGCCGCGTACGGCTGCACACCGACCCGGCTGCTCGCCGACCACGGCGTGCTCGGCGCGCGCACCACCGGCGTCCACAACACGCACCTCACCGACGAGGACATCGCGCTGCTCGGCGGCACGACGACGGGCACCTGCATGTGCCCGACGACCGAGCGCGACCTCGCCGACGGCATCGGCCCCGCGCCCGCTCTCCAGGCGGCCGGTTCACCGCTGTCCCTCGGCAGCGACAGCCACGCCGTGATCGATCTCTTCGAGGAGGCGCGGGCCATGGAACTCGACGAGCGCCTGCGCTCCCGCACCCGCGGACACTGGACCGCGGCAGCGCTGCTCCGCGCCGCGACGGCCGACGGCCACGCCGCGCTCGGGTGGCCCGAGGCCGGCAGCCTCGAGCCCGGCGCGCTCGCGGACTTCACGACCATCGCCCTGGACAGCGTCAGGACAGCCGGGCCACCGCCGCGTCTGGGAGCTGAGACGGCGGTATTCGCAGCGTCGGCAGCGGATGTGCGCCATACGGTCGTGGGCGGCCGCCATGTCGTCCGGGACGGGGTGCACGCCGCCGTCCCGGACGCCCCCCGAGCCCTGACGGACGCGATCGCCGCACTGCACGGCTGAAGGAGACACCCCGCATCATGAACAGCGGCCCCGAGACGACGAACAACCCCCCGGCGACACCCGCCCCCGCGACGACGAACAGCGCCGTCGCGGCGACGGCCACCGTCATCACCAACATCGCCAGTCTGGTCACCAACGACCCCTCCCTCGGTGACGGATCCCCCCTCGGACTGATCCAGGACGCGGCCGTCGTCATCGACGGCGACCGCATCGCCTGGATCGGTGAGAAGAGCAAAGCACCCGCCACTGACAATCGGCTCGACGCCGACGGCCGGGCCGTCGTCCCCGGGTTCGTCGACTCGCACTCGCACCTCGTCTTCGCCGGCGACCGCACCGCCGAGTTCAACGCCCGTATGTCGGGGCAGGCGTACGCCGCCGGCGGCATCCGCACCACCGTCGCCGCGACCCGCGCCGCGTCCGACGCGCAGCTCGACGCCAACGTCGCCCACTACCTCGCGGAGGCGCTGCGCCAGGGCACCACGGTCATGGAGACCAAGTCCGGGTACGGCCTCACCGTCGAGGACGAGGCCCGCGCCCTGCGGATCGCCGCGCGCCACACCGACGAGGTCACCTACCTCGGCGCCCACATCGTGCCCCCCGATCACGCCGGCGACCCGGCGGCCTACGTCGCCCTCGTCACCGGCGAGATGCTCGACGCATGCGCGCCGTACGCCCGCTGGGTGGACGTCTTCTGCGAGAAGGGCGCGTTCGACGGCGACCAGGCCCGGGCGATCCTCACGGCCGGCGGGGCCAAGGGCCTCATGCCCCGGGTGCACGCCAACCAGCTCACCCACGGCCCCGGCGTGCAGCTCGCCGTCGAGCTGGACGCCGCGTCGGCCGACCACTGCACCCACCTCACCGACGCCGACGTCGACGCGCTCGCGAACGGCGCAACCGTCGCGACCCTGCTGCCCGGCGCCGAGTTCTCCACCCGCGCCGAGTGGCCCGACGCCCGCCGGCTCATCGACGCGGGTGCCACGGTCGCGCTGTCGACGGACTGCAACCCCGGCTCGTCGTTCACGTCCTCCGTGCCGTTCTGCATCGCCCTGGCCGTACGGGACATGGGGATGACACCGGACGAGGCCCTCTGGTCCGCGACGGCCGGCGGCGCGGCGGCCCTGCGCCGCACGGACGTCGGCCGTCTCGGACCCGGCGCCCGCGCTGACCTCGTCCTCCTCGACGCACCCAGCCACGTCCATCTCGCCTACCGCCCGGGCGTCCCCCTGGTCAGCCAGGTCTGGCGGGCCGGCCGCCGGGTCGTCTAGCCACGGAGCAGATGGCGCCAGCTGCTCGGGTGGGCCGCCAGGTAGTCGCGGAGGCCCTGTGCCGGGTGGCCGGTCAGGCGAGGGACGGCGTCGGAGACGGCGGCCATCTCGCCGACGGCGATCGCCTCGTAGGAGGTGACCCAGCCGGTCACCTCCCACTCCTCCGCGCCGTACCCGGCCCGTGAGGCGTACGCCTCCTCACGGGACTCCAGGTGGTAGGTCACGGTGCGGCCTGTGACCTCGCTCAGCGTCTCCGCGGCTTCCGCAAGGGTGAAAGCGGCCGGCCCCGTGAGGTCGTACACCACCCTGTCGTGCGACCTGGTGTCGTCCAGCAGCACCGCCGCTGCCGCGTCGGCGATGTCGTCGTGGGCGACGGCGGCGACCCGGCCCTGGCCGCCCGGGCCGCGCAGCACGCCGTCGTCGCCGGTCATCGCCGGGATCGCGCCCAGGTAGAGGTTGTCCCGGAGGAAGGTGTGGCGCACCCCGCAGGAGCGGATGTACTGCTCGGTGTGCCAGTGGTCGCGGGCGAAGGTGAACGTCGCGTCCGGCGCGGCGCCGGTGAACGACACGTACACGATCCGCTCGACCCCCGCCGCGACCGCCGCGTCCACCGCGGTGCAGTGCTCCTTCACCCGGCCCGGCGACTCGTGTGCGGAGACCAGGAACAGCGTCCCAGCGCCCTCCAGTGCCCGCCGCATCGCCTCGCCGTCGCCGTACTCGGCAGGCTGGGCGGGCACCGCGCCCGGCAGTTCCGGCAGCCGTTTCGGGTCGCGGCCGACCAGCCGGGTCGCGACGTCCGCACCGGAGAGCCGGCGTGCCACCCGGCCGCCGACGCGGCCGCTCGCTCCGGTGACTGCGATGACTGGGGGCATGACGGTGTCCTCTCCCGCGACGCTCGGCCGGTGTCGCGCCAAGTCTCGTCAATCGCCTCGGGTTCGCGGCGCACGACATGCGACAGTGGGCGGATGCGAACCATCGGGCTGATCGGCGGCATGAGCTGGGAATCCAGCGCGGTGTACTACCGGCTCCTCAACGAACTCGTACGGGACCGGCTTGGGGGACTGCACTCGGCGCGGTGCGTCCTGCACTCCGTCGACTTCGCGGAGATCGAGAAGCTGCAGACGGCGGGGGAGTGGGAGCACGCGGGTGAGATCCTGGCGGAGGCTGCCAGGGGTCTGGAGGCCGCGGGCGCCGACCTGCTGCTGATCTGCACCAACACCATGCACAAGGTCGCCGGCCAGGTCGAGGCGGCCGTCCGGGTGCCGCTGCTGCACCTTGCCGACGCCACCGCCGACGCCGTGAGGGCCGATGGTCTGGGGCGCGTCGGCCTGCTGGGCACCGCGTTCACCATGGAGCAGGACTTCTACCGCGAACGCCTCGCCGGCCACGGGCTCCAGGTGCTCACGCCCGACGCCGCAGGGCGTGCGCTGGTGCACCGGGTGATCTACGAGGAACTGTGCCTCGGCGTTGTACGGGACGAGTCACGCGCCGCGTACCAGGACGTCATCGGCGAGCTGGTGGACGCCGGTGCGGAGGGCGTCGTCCTCGGCTGCACCGAGATCGAGCTGCTGATCCGGCCGGACGACAGCCCCGTCCCGGTGTTCCCCACGACGCGTTTGCACGCGGAGGCGGCTGTCGCCGCCGCACTCGCCTGAGGGGCGCACGGCGGGGCCGCACGCGCCAGAAGAAGCGTGATGCTCCCTGTCGTATCGGGATTTCGCCCGGTACCTTCCTCTTCGGGGGAGCTTGTTGAAAGCTCAAGGGGGAGACCGGGGGGTCGAGTTGAGCGATGTGCGGATCACTGTCGTGACGCCTGGGGAGCTGGGCGCGAGTCAGACGGAGACCTGGCGGGAGCTGCGGGCGCAGGGGGACGGGCCCGCGAAGCCGTTCATGGAGCCCGAGTCACCCTCGCCGTCGGCCGGGTACGGGCGCAGGCGAGGGTGGCCGTGCTGCGGGAGGGCGGGGGACCGGTCGGATTCTTCCCTAGAGCGGGGCCGTTGGGGCAGGGTCGGGCGATCGGACTCGGCGTGTCCGACCGCCAGGGGGCGGTGCTGCGGCCCGGCCTCGGGATCGACCCGCATGAGCTGCTGCGGGCCTGTTCCCTGGCCACGTGGGAGTTCGACACCCTGGAGGCCGGTCAGAAACTGTTCGAACCGGATGCGGCCGAGGGGTTCGGCTCGCCCGTCGTCGAGATCGGCGCGGGGTACGCCGCTTACGAGGAGCAACTGTGGGTCCGGTCCCCCAAGTTCCTGCGGACCACGCTCTCCAAGGAGCGCAGGCTGGGGTCGGCAGGCGGGCGCCGTGCGGTTCGTCTTCGACGAGCGCGACCCGGCCGCGCTGCGCTGGCTGATGGTCTGGAAGTCGGCCCAGTACAGCAGGACCGGCCGCCGGGACCGGTTCGCCCAGCGGTGGATCAGCGCCCTGGTGCGCCGGCTGCACGAGTCGCCCAGGGCGGCCGGCTGCCGCGGGACGCTGTCCGTGCTGTACGCCGGGAACCGGCCGGTCGCCGCGCACCTCGGGCTGCGCTCGAGCACCGTGCTGTGCTGCTGGTTCCCGGCGTACGACCCCGAGTTCGCCAAGTTCTCGCCGGGGCTGATCCTGCATCTGCGGATGGCGGAGGCGGCGGCCGGCGAGGGCATCGGACTGATGGACCTGGGGCGGGGAGCGGCCGAGTCCAAGGACGCCCTGAAGACGGGCGAACTGCGCGTCCACGAGGGCGCGACCCTGCGACCGGGCGCCCGCGCCGCGCTGTACTGGCTCGGCCGCGAACCGGTGCGCCGCGCCCACGGTTTCGTACGCGACCACCCGCGCCTGCGCAGGCGCGGCGCGCGCTGAACGGTGCGGGCCGGCTGCGGGGCGGACGCTGACGACGGCGGCCGGGAACGCCGCCGTCCCAAACGGAGAGGCCGCAGGCCCGTTTTCCGGCTCGGCGGTCTGATCGCCGTCCCGCGTTGCGGCGGCAGCCGCACACGCGGTCCCGCTTCGGGGCGGAGCGGGTCGGTGGTGCCGCCCGGCCCATCGGCAACAGCGCCGCAGCCGCAGGCATCACACCGTACGTACACCGAGGGGACACGGATGCTGAGCAGCTCGCGCAGACCCGACCCGGCCCGGCGGCCGCGGCCGCCGGCGCCGATGCGGGTGGTCCAGGTGGATCTCGACGGACCCGACGGCCCGGTCCTCGCCTTCGGCCCGGCATCCGGCGAGGGGCCGGGACCGGCGGGCCACGGCGCGAATTCAGCGCGCCCGGCGACCCCCGACACGGCGCGGAGTGCGGTAGCGGGGCCGGGGGCCTGCCCCGATTCCGGGATGTGGGTACCACCCACGCCGCCAGGCGCAGCGGGAGGGCGGGGTCGGGAAACGGCCCCGCACAGAGACGACGGCCCCCGACCGGTGGATCCTGGCCGGGACGGCGATCGGTCGGTGACACCGTGGCCAGGAGCGCGTGGCGGGCCGGCGGCCGGACCGGGTCCCAGGGGTGACGTCTTCGCGTTGGTGAGGCTGCGAGGACGGCCCGTGGCCACCGTCGTGTGCCGCGTGCCGCCCGGGCGCAACGCCGGCGACGCCGTCGCCGCTGCCGCCCGCGCGCAGCTCGCCGGCCGTGAGCCGGCCGCCCCGCCACCGCGCGGCGGCGACCTGCCGCGTACCAGCGTCGTCGTGGGCACCCGCGACGGCGCCGACCGGCTGGCCCGTACGCTCGACTCGCTGCTCGCGCAGGACCATCCGGACTTCGAGGTCGTCGTCGTGGACAACGCTCCCGTCACGGCCGCCACCCGCGACCTCGTCGAGCACAAGTACAGCGGTCTCGAGACCGTCCCCGTCCGGTACGTCCGCGAACCCGTGCCAGGTCTCGCCGCCGCCCGCAACCGGGGCGTCGCCGTCGCGGACGGCATGGTGCTCGCGTTCACCGACGACGACGTCGTCGCCGACCCGCACTGGCTCACCGCGCTGACCGCGCCCTTCGCCGACGACCCACGGCTCGGCTGTACGACCGGGCTGATCCTGCCCGCCCGGCTGCGGACGCCCGCGCAGATCCTGCTGGAGAGCCACGGCGGCTTCGCCAAGGGCTTCACTCCGCGTACGTACGATCCGCGGTGCCCGCCCGCCGACCAGTCGCTGTTCCCGTTCGCGGCGGGCAGCTTCGGCTCCGGCGCCAACATGGCGTTCCGGGCCGCCGCGCTGCGCCGCATCGGCGGCTTCGACCCGGCCACCGGCACGGGCACGCCCGCCCGTGGGGGCGACGACCTGTACGCGTTCGCCGCCGTCCTCGCGACGGGCCACCGGTTGCGTTACTCGCCGGAGGCGCTGGTGTGGCACCACCACCGGGAGACCTGGCAGGACCTGGCCGCCCAGTCGTACGGCTACGGCGCCGGCCTGACCGCGTCTCTGACCGCCCTGCTGGTCCGCCGCCCCGGCCTGCTGCCCGCGCTGCTGCGCCGGCTCCCCGCGGGCCTCGCCCACGCCCGGGCGGCCACGGCCCACCGGGAGTCAGGAACCGGCGCAGCGCCGGGGCTGCACGGGGCGCAGGAGCACCCGTGGCCGCGCCATCTGTCCCGGCTGGAACGCCTGGGGATGCTCGCCGGACCGCTCGGCTACGCACGCGCACGGCTGCGGCTGCGTGGCGCGCAGCTGCCGGACGTCGGCGCCGGGAGGCGCTGAGGATGACGGACACGATTCCCGTTCTCCTCTACCCCGCGGTCATGGACGACCCGCCCCCTGGATCGCCGAATTCACCGTCGCCCCATGGCAGTTCGCCGCCCATCTCGACACCGTCGCCGCGAGCGGCCGCACCCCGGTCACCGTCGGCACGCTCGTGGACGCGCTCACCGGCGGCGGTCCGCTTCCGGCGCGGCCGTCGTCCTCACCTTCGACGACGGCTTCGCCGACCTGCCCGGCCCGACGGCCGAGGCGCTCGCGGGCCGCCGTATGCCCGCCACCGCGTATCCCACCACCGGTGCCATCGCCCCCGGCCGGACCAGCCCGCTGCCGCCCGCGCCGATGATGACCCTGTCGCAGGCGCCGCTGCTGGAGCAGTACGGCATGGAGGTGGGCGCGCACACGGACACCCATCCGCAGCTCGACACCCTCCCGCCCTGCGCGCTCACCCAGGAACTGGCCCGTCCCAAGGCAGAGCTGGAGGACGTGCCGGGGCATCCGGTGGCTCACCTCGCCCGTCCGCACGGCTGCTACAGCCGTTCCGTCCGCGGGGCCGCGGCCGCCGCCGGCTGCGCATCGGCCGCGGCGGTGCGGCACGCGCTGAGCTCACCGGCCGACGAGCGGTACCGCGTCGCACGTCTCATCGTGCGCCGCACGCACACCGTGGCGGATGTCGAGGCGTGGATGGCCGGAGGGGGCGGTGCGCGGGTCGCGCCGTTCCCCGACGCGCTGCCGACGGTCGGCTGGCGGCTGTACCGGCGCCCCCGCGCCGGGGTGCGGGGGCGCCGGTTCGCGGGCTGAGCGAACCGCGTCCGGCTCAGCCGCGTGGCACGGTCTGGTGGTGGTCATGACCCGCCGTTCCTGCGGCGTGAGGGGTCATGTGACGGTTCCCTTCTCCGGTGGGGAGGAGGGCTCCGCCTCAGCGCGGGCGGCCGCAGCCCGGCCCGTGAGTCGCGGGCAGCAGGCGGCGAGCGTGGTCGCCGCGGCGAGCAGCATGAGCACGCGCAGGCCGCTGAAGGCGCCGGTGGCGAGCAGCGCGGTCGCGCAGACGACGGCGGCGCTCAAGCTCAGGAACAGCGTCAGTACGAGCTGCTCCAGCAGATCGGAGTCGCGGGCGAAGCCGTCGTCGTGCTCCGATGCGCGGTAGCGGCGCAGGGCGGGTGCGCAGACCCGGACGACGGCCGCACCCGGGCCGGCGAGCAGGAACGCGACGACGAGGAGCGCACGCAGCGGCGAGGCGGCCTGCAGCGCGGCGGCGGCCACCGCGCACCAGCCGACCAGGGGCGGCAGCAGCCTGAAGGCGAGCGACCGGGGTCTCATGGGGTGCCTCCTGTCGTGCGCTTGAGTTCGTGGACGACGCCCGCGCTGTTGCCGCCGATCCGCTCGAACAGCTCAGAGGCGGCGACGGACCGTTCGATGTGGCGCAGCTCCGCGGCGCCGAGCATGCCGTTCATCCCGGAGCCCGCGATCTGGCCGCGGGTGGGCAGGAAGTACACCCGGCCCGGCGGCGCCACGCCCGCCATGTGCAGACGCCGCGCCCAGATCCGGCCCGCCCGCGACCGCGGCCGAAGGCGCACGCGCCGCGGCAGTCGGGCCGACCACCGGCAGGCGCTCGACGCGGGGCGGGTGGGTCACCTGGGGGACCGCCGCACGCGGGGCGGGTCGCGCAGGACGTTCGCCGGTATGCGGGTCGGCACGCGGACGGACGCGGCCCCCGGCGGCCGGGCCGGGCGCACGCCGGAGCGGTCCAGCACGGCCGCGACCCGGTCCGCCTGCAGCGGGTCCACCGGCAGGGCGTGGCGGGCGAACCAGGCCGCGGCGGACGGGGCCGGCGACGCGTCGGTGAAACGGTCGCCCGCGTAGACGTCGAGGGGCGGATCGTAGAGGTGGCCCACGGTGATCCGGTGGCGCGCGAGCGCCGCCGCCGCGGCGTCACGGTCCTCCACCAGCAGCGGCACCCGGAACAGCGGCTGTGCGGGCCCCGGCCGTGGCGCGGCCCACGGTGTGTCCAACAACCGCTGGGTACCGGCGAGATGGGCCGCGAGCCGTTCGTCGAGCCGCAAGAGCAGCCGCTGCGTACGCCGTGACCCGACCCGGCCGGGCACGAGCCGGTAGCTGTGCATGTCCACCCGCACCCAGGAGTCGAACGCGTCGAGCGACGGCGTCGGCGCGAGCGCCCGGGCGAGTTCTTCCGGCCTCAGCGCCATCCGGATGTCCGTGCGTTCCTCGAACCCGAGCAGTCGCAGTGCCGCCCTGGCCGCACCGGTCAGCCGCAGGCCCCGCACGGCGGCCTCGGCGTACGGACGCAGGCCGTGCACCAGCTCCGCCGACAGTCGCGAGGGCGTGAGCAGTTCGTCCCTGGCCCGCGCGAGCTCCTCCCGTGCCGCCGGGTCGGCGACCGTGAGGAACCCGCCCGTACCGGCGCCGGTGTGCTTGGAGAGGCTGAAGACGGACGCGTCACCGAAGCTGCCGACCGGCCGCCCCGCCACCACCGTGCCGATGGCGTGCGCCGCGTCCTCCAGGAGCGGGATGCCCAACCGGTCGCAGCGGGCACGCAGTTCCGGGGCGGGGTCCGGGTTGCCGTACAGGTTGGTGGTGAGGACGGCGGACAGGCCGTCCCACACGGAATCCGGGACGGCCGTGGTGTCGATGGTCCCGTCGTCCGCCCGTAACGGTGCCTGTACGGGCCGCAGCCCGGCCGCGAGCACCACGAAGAAAATGACGTCGTCGTTGACCGGCGACATCAGCACCCGGCCGCCGGGCGGGCACCAGTGTCGCAGCGCGACGTAGAGCCCGAGACGGCATGACGGCACGTACAGGCAATCCCTGCCCAGGCGACGCCGCATCAGCTCTTCGAGCGGTGCGTACGCCTGTGGGCAGCCCTCCCCAAGAGCCATGTGTTTCCCCCCACTTGCTCCTGGGCCAATGTGGACCAATCAGGACTGCCCCGTCAATAACGAGGAAGGGCCCATTCCTTGACGGAATGGGCCCTTCCGAGGCCGGTGCAGCAGCAGGCACCTGAAGCGGTCCCGGTTCACTCCTCGAGCGTCAGTCCCTTGCGGAGCCTGTTCAGCGTGCGGGACAGCAGCCTGGAGACGTGCATCTGAGAGATGCCGAGTTCTTCGCCGATCTCCGCCTGCGTCATGTTGGCGACGAACCGGAGGGACAGGATCTGGCGGTCCCGCGGCGGCAGGCCCGCGATCATCGGCTTGAGCGACTCGACGTACTCGATGCCCTCGAGCCCGTGGTCCTCGTAGCCGATGCGGTGGGCGAGGGCGCCCTCGGACTCGTCGTCCTCCGGCTGGGCGTCCAGCGAGCTCGCCGTGTACGCGTTGCTCGCGGCCATGCCTTCGACGACCTCGTCCCTGCCGATGTCGAGCCGCTGGGCGAGCTCGTCGACGGTGGGCGCGCGGTCCAGCTGCTGGGACAGCTCGTCGCCGGCCTTCGCGAGGTCCAGCCGCAGCTCCTGCAGGCGGCGCGGCACCCGCACCGACCAGCTGGTGTCGCGGAAGAAGCGCTTGATCTCGCCGATGATGGTCGGCATCGCGAAGGTGGGGAACTCGACGCCGCGGCTGAGTTCGAAGCGGTCGATCGCCTTGATCAGGCCGATCGTGCCGACCTGGACGATGTCCTCCATCGGTTCGCTGCGGGTACGGAACCGGGAGGCGGCGAACTTGACCAGCGCGAGGTTCAGTTCGACGAGCGTGTTGCGGACGTACGCGTACTCGTGCGTGCCCTCCTCGAGGGACACGAGGCGTGCGAAGAGCGTCTTGGACAGTTCTCGCGCGTCCAGCGCTCCTACTTCTTCGAACGGCGGGATCTCGGGAAGGCCTTCCAGGCCCTGCGGCTCCGCGACCGTCTCGTCGGTGGGAGTGGACAGTGTCGACGGCGCGTGGGGGGTACGCGTTTCGTCGAGCCGGGGTGACATGGTCTCCTCCATCGTTCTCGGCATATGGCTGCCGAAGCCCATACATGCTGCTGCGGTGAGCGGCGCCTCCAAAGCCGGCCGTGTTGGTTGTGTCCCTACTAGCCCTACCGGGTCGGCCACGACGATCGCAAGTGGCGTATCTTTACTTTGTCCGTATTGTCGGTTGGTTCGGCTACCGGAGGGCCCCAGGATGGGCGTAGGGTTCGACGGGCGTCAGCGCTGTCCGTCGACGGTGTCTGATGTGAGGCAGGACACGGTGGACGACGCAGTGAACGACACGGCGAAAAGGGACGGCATGGACCGTGAGACGGTCGGCAGCGTGAATCGGGGCCGGCTTCAGGTCGACGTTCGGACCGAGGGGCGCAGCGAGATTGTGAAACCGGCGGGTGAGCTCGATCACCACACCGCCGACCTGCTGCGGGTGCCCTTGGAGGAGGCGGTGGAGCAAGGCCGTGTACGACTGGTCATCGACTGCTCACAGCTGGAGTTCTGTGATTCCACCGGGCTCAACGTCCTGCTCGGCGCCCGGCTGAAGGCCGAGGCGGGCGGGGGAGGGGTCCATCTGGCCGGGATGCTGCCCGTGGTGGCACGAGTCTTCGAGATCACCGGTGCGGACGCGGTCTTCACCGTGCACGACTCCCTCGAGGACGCCCTGGTCCACTGACGGACCGGCCCGTGTTGCCCGCGTCACGCGGACCGTGTCGACCAAGTGGGTGTTGTCACGATTCGGTCGGGCAGGAGAACCCCGCAGAACGTTGAACGCCCAGCACTCTCTGCGTATGGAAACTGCTTAGTTGAACCATGGCGAACTGGTGAAACGGTGAATCGGTGAGGTGAAGCGCTGATGAGCACCACCCGGCAGCAACAGCCGGGCGACCTCGGCCCCGAGCCGGGTGGCGCCGGCGCGGCACCGGCCGTACCCGTCCCGGCGTCCCTGGGTGTGCCCGGGGGTGCCGTGCGCAGTCTTGCCCTGGGCGCGGCCAGCGGCATCGTTCCGCTCGCCCGTGACTTCACGCGGCAGGCGCTCCACGACTGGGGATGGCTGCCCGCCGCGACGGCCGACCGAAGGGCCGCCGCCGAGGACGTGCTCCTCGTCGTCTCCGAACTGGTCACCAACGCCTGTCTGCACGCCGAGGGCCCGGAGGAACTGCGTGTCGGCTGCGACGGCAAGGTGCTGCGGCTCGAGGTCGCCGACCGCGGAGCCGGGCACCCCTCGCCGCGCACACCGCACCGCGCGGGGCGGCCCGGAGGGCACGGCATGTTCATCGTCCAGCGGCTCTGCATGGACTGGGGGGTCGTGCGTACCCCCGGCTCGCCGGGCAAGACGGTGTGGGCGGAGCTCGCCGCGCCCGCGTGAGCACCGTTTGAATCTCTTGTGGAGCACGTCGATACGGCGTGCTCTTTGTCTTCCCTCCCCACGGCCTCCGGCGTACCTTGAGCGCCCGATCTGATGTGTCGTCAGTTACCGTTGCGGCCGAGGGGACCGACGTGTCGTACCAGAAACGAACAGCTCTCGCGCTGGCAGCAGCGGTGGCGGGCCCGGTGGTGCTGATGAGCGCCCCCACCGCGCAGGCGGCCGTCGTGGACGTCGACTACCAGTGCCAGACCCCGATCGGCCCGAAGGGCGCGGTCTCGCCGATCGACATCAAGGCCGTGAAGAGCGGCAGCGCGTACAAGCTCACGATGTCCTTCCAGAAGGGCGTCTCCTCCAGCCCGGTCGAGCTGGGCAAGGGCGCCATGAATCCGAGCGCGGTCATCGAACTCGGCGGCGCGGAGACCGGGAAGGTGCAGGTGTCCGGCCCGCCCAATGCGGCGGCCGTCCCTGCGGAGACGCCGATCAGGATCAGCGACCTATCGGGTACGTACACCCCGAAGAAGAGCGGCAAGGTCACCTTCACTGCGGGCGTGCTGACGATCAAGGCCCTCGGTACGACCACGACCTGCACACCGAAGAACAGCCCCCGGCCCTCCCTCGAGCTGGACGTCACCGCGGTGGGCGGCACCAGCGGCACCGATTCCTCGGAACTGCCGCAGACCGGCCCGCTGGACTCGGCCATGGCGCTCGGCACGCTCGGCGGAACGGTTCTGCTGGCCGGGGCGGCCGGTGTGCTGTGGCTGACGCGGCGCGGTAGCGCGCACGGTGGTACGTCCGACGGCCGGGCCGCGGGCTGACCCGTGCGGGCCGCGCTCGCGCTCGTACTCGCCCTTGCCGTGCCGCCCACGGCCGGCTGGGAGCCGGGGCGTGAGTACGTGTATCTGGAAGGCAGCCCCGGCATGGTGCTCGAGGACCGCGTTCTTGTCATGAACCGGGGCTCGCAGCCGCTCACCGTGGGGCTGCGTGCCTCCCGCGCCCCGACGCCGTGGATCGCCCTCGCGGTCGACGAGGTGACGATCCCGGCCCGCACCCGGGCGGAGGTCCCCTTCACGGTGACCGTTCCCGCGGACACGCCCCCCGGCGAACGGACGGCCACGATCACGACGTCGGCCGGCGGCCGGTCGGAGCCGATCCGGATCCATCTGCGCGTGAGCGGCCCGAAGGTCCCGGCGCTCACGGTCGAGGACGTGTCCTACTCCGGCGGATCCGTCCGCTACACGCTCGTCAACCGCGGCAACACGCCCCTGTCGCCGCGCGTGTCCCTCCACACCGACGGTCTCCTCAGCGCCCCCACCACATACCCGCCCCGCGAACTGGACCCGCTTGACCCCGCGCGCCGGGTCTCGCTCACCGAGCGCTGGGACGCTCCGACGCTGGACGCCGTCGACCTCCGCCTGAACATCACGGCGGCAGGCGGCGTGCACGCGGAGTCGACGCTGTCGAAGACCTTCGTCCCCTGGCCGGCCCTGCTTCCGCTCCTCCTGCTCCTGCCCGCCCCTCTGTGGTTCCGCCGCCGCCGCGCCAAGAGAGCAGGAGGCTGACGATGCCCCCCTTGTCCCTGTCCGCCCCCGCCCCGCGCCGCCGCGCGGTGCCCATCGCGCACCGCGCCGCGCCGGGCCTGCGCCGCCTGGCGACTGCCTGGTGGCCGGCTCCGGGGGCAGTCGTCGCCCTGTCCGCGCCCGTCTCGCGCTGCCCGGCTGGCGCCTGGCCGGCGCTGAGGCGACTCGTCGCCCCGTCCGTGCCCGGCCCGCACAGCCTGGCCACTGGCTGTGCGACGCCCGCCCCGGGCGCGCCCGGGGCGAGCCACCCGACCGCTCGGGTGTCCCGCCGGCTGCGGCGCCGGACTGCCTGGCCGCCGCCGGACGCCCGCCTTGGGGCCGCCCCGGCCGTGGGTGCCCGGCGCGAAGCTGCCTGGGCGGGGGGATGGGGGGAGAAGCCCCCACGGAGACCGGGGGCCCGGGGGCCCGCCCGCGGTTCCGGGGAGGGGTGGGGTGGGGGAAGGGCTGCCCGCCGCGCCCTGACCGCCGTCGCCGCCGCCCTGTTCCTGCTGCCGGCCACCACCCCAGCTCTCGCCGCCCCGTCCGCCCCCGACGTGAAACTCTCCGCTCCGCAGGCCGGCAAGGGCGGCGACCTCTCCGTCAGCGGCACCCACTGGCGGCCCGGCACACTCCTCATGCTCCTCGTCTGCGGCCGGGCCACCCCCGCCACGGGCGTGATCGGCGGCACCAACTCCTGCGCCAACGCGGACGGCCGCGCCGTCACCACCGACTCGGCGGGCTCGTTCACCAGCAAGGTCCCGGTGGCCGAGCCGCCCGTTCCGTGTCCCTGCGTCGTGCACGTCGCCACCGTCACGGGCGAACAGCAGCTCGTCGACGTCGAGTTCGTGGTGGCCGGGCACCCGACCGCGCCGCTTCCGGAGCAGACCGGCGGCGGGAGACTCGCGATGCTCACCACGACCCGGCTCGAGGGCGACTCGGGCCTGCTCGTGTTCTTCGGTGCCCCGCCCACCCGGACCTTCGGGTTCACCGTCGGCAACCTCGGCACCGCCCCCGTCCGGGATCCGGTGTTCCAGATCGGCACCGCGCACGGCGTGTTCGCCCCGCAGTGGGAGGAGCAGCAGTGGCGCGGCACGATCAGGCCCGGAGAGAAGGCCCGCATCGAGTTGCCCGTGCAGCTCTCGGCCGGCGCGCACGGCGACTACTCGATCTCCGTGAAGTACGGCAACAAGGTCCTGGCGGAGCAGCCCTGGGGTGTGCCGATGCCCTGGGGCGTGACGGTCTTCCGGGTGTTGCTCGCGCTCGTCGTACCGGCCGCCGTGTTCCGTATCGGCATGGCGGTCGTCGACAAGGTACGGCCCCCCAAACCGCGCCACGCCCGCTCCACCCCCGCACCAACACCCTCACCGGCAACGGCACGGAACGAAACACCACCGCAAGTCCCTGACTCCGCACCGTCAGAGAGCCGATCCACGACGAAGGGACATTCGTGAGTACGCAACGGAGGATGAGCGCGGCCGGGGTCGCGCTGATGCTCGGCGGCGCGGGGATCCTGCTGGCCGCGAGCCCCGCCCAGGCCGCCGAGGTCTCGTACGCGACGGAGTGCATCCCGCCGCCCATCTCCGGCCTGCCGCCCGTGCAGGGCACCACCAAGGTGCAGATCACCGCGCCCGCGGAGGCGAAGGTCGGGGACGAGGTCGAGGTGGTGTGGAAGACCGTCCAGGCCGCCTCGAAGAACCCGGACGTGCTGGACCTGCAGAAGGACACGGTCAAGCCGACCGGCACGATCACGCTGGGCGGCGCGGCGAGCGGCGAGCTGAAGATGGAGGGCCCGCGTCAGAACCCGCCGATACCGAAGAACAGTCCGATGATCCTGCCCGACATGAAGGGCACCCTGAAGCTGGAGAAGGCCGGCGAGGTGACGCTGACGCCGGGCGCGTACGGCATCAACGTCTCGAAGCCGATCTCGACGGACACCAGGTGCTCGCCGAAGGAGACGATCCAGGCCGGCGCGAGGATCAAGGTGAAGGACGGCGGAGGCGGCACCTCCGGCGGTACGAGTTCGGGGGGCACGACGTCCGGCGGTACGACCTCCGGCGGCAGCAACGGCGGTACGACGTCCGGCGGCAGCAACGGTGGTACCACCTCCGGCGGCACGACGTCCGGCGGAACCACCTCCTCCGGCGGCACCACCGGCGGCGGCGACCCCGCCCCGACCGACTTCCAGGGCAAGGAGGTCGAGGTCGCGTACGCCTGCAAGACCCCGATCGGTGACAAGAACGCCGTCTCCCCGGTCCGTATCGACGCCAGGAAGAACGGCGGGAACTACGACCTGACCGTGAAGTTCTCCAAGTCCGTGATGGACAGCCCTGCCGATATTCCGGCCGACTCCGTCGAGCCCTCGATGGAGGTCGAGCTGGGCGGGGCCGACAAGGGCTTCGTCCATGTCGAGGGCCCGACCAACAAGGAGCCCATCAAGTCCGGCGACCCCATCGACATCCCCGACCTGACGGGCACATACAAGCCCGGCGCGTCCGGCAGGGCGACGCTCAGCCCCGGCGTGCTGACGGTCAAGGCGCTGGGCACGACCACGACCTGCACCCCGCCCGCCGACGTGCCGGTCTCCCTGGAGCTCGACACGGCGGCCCAGCCGGGCGGCGCGCCGGGCGGCACGAGCACCGGTGGCGGCACCGCATCCGGCGGAACGTCGGGCGGAACGGGCGGAACCGGCGGCACCTCCGGCGGCCTCGCCGAGACCGGCGCCGAGGACACCGGCGACCTCCACGCCCTGGCCCTCGTCGCCGGCACGGTGATCCTGCTCGGCGGCGCGGTGTTCACCTTCACCCCGTGGCAGCGTCTGCGCGGCACCCGCTGACGGACCGGCCAACGGCAAAGGGCCCGCCGCACCGAACCCGGTGCGGCGGCCCTCCGAGGCCTGCGGAGCGCGGCGCGTCAGTGCACGTCGCCCATGAGCGCCTGGACCTTCTTGCGGTACATGTAGATCGCCAGACCCGCGGCGACCGCCAGCGTCGCCTGCATGGCGATGATCCCGGTCCCGTTGAGGTCTACGCCCGCGATGGACAGCAGACCCGTGGTGCAGTCACCGGCGGTGACGGCGAGGAACCAGACACCCATCATCTGGCTGGCGTACTTCTGCGGTGCCATCTTGGTGGTGACCGAGAGACCGACCGGGGACAGGCACAGCTCACCGATGGTCTGGATCATGTAGATCGAGACGAGCCACATCGGGGAGACCTTGGTGCCGTCACCCGCCATGCCCATCGGCACGACGAAGACGAAGAACGAGGCGCCCACCAGCACCAGGCCCATCGCGAACTTCACGATGGTGTTCGGCTCCTGGTTCCTACGGGCCAGCCACAGCCACAGCCAGGCGAAGACCGGTGCAAGCGCCATGACGAACAGCGGGTTCAGCGACTGGTACCAGGTGGCGGAGAAGTCGAAGCCGAGCACGGAGCCGGCTGTCTTGTCGTCCGCGAACAGGGACAGCGTCGAACCGCCCTGGTCGTAGATCATCCAGAAGATGGCGGCGGCGACGAAGAACCAGACGTATCCGTTCACCTTGGACTGCTCGGAGCCGGTCAGCTCCTTGTCGCGCTTGATGCGGACGATGACGGCGATCGGGATGACCAGACCGGCGAGGGTCAGCGGCACCAGCGCCCAGTTCAGGGTGTACATGCCCAGGGCGACCACGGCGGCGTAGAAGACGGCGACGAGCGCGACGGCCGCGACGACCTTGACCAGGACGCTGTTGCGCTCCTGCGGCGTCAGCGGGTTGGGCACCTCGCTGCTCTTCGGGCTCAGATGGCGGGTGAAGAACAGGAACTGGACGAGACCGAGGCCCATGCCGACCGCGGCGAGCGCGAAGCCGAGGTGCCAGTTGTATTCCTTGCCGACCGTGCCGATGACGAGCGGGGCGACGAAGGCACCCAGGTTGATGCCGATGTAGAAGAGCGTGAAGCCGCCGTCGCGACGCGGGTCGTCGGGCCCGTCGTAGAGGTGGCCCACCATCGTGGAGATGTTGGCTTTCAGCAGGCCGGAGCCGACGGCGACCAGGGCCAGACCGACGAAGAACATCGCCTGGCCGGGCAGGGCCAGCGACAGGTGACCGAGCATGATCACGGTGGCGGCGATGGTCACGGTCTTGCGGGCGCCCCAGACGCGGTCACCGAACCAGCCGCCGGGCATGGCCATCAGGTAGACCATCGACAGGTACACCGAGTAGATGGCCGTGGCCGTGGCCGCGGTCATCGCAAGGCCGCCGCCCTGGCTGCCGGTAGCGGCGTCGGCGCCGCCCGAGACCAGGTAGTACACGAGAAGGGCGCGCATGCCGTAGTAGCTGAAGCGCTCCCACATCTCCGTCAGGAAGAGAGTGGCCAGGCCGCGGGGGTGGCCGAAGAAGGTCTTCTCGCTGCCAGGGGTACTGGAGGAGTCCTTCGTCAGGCTGGACGCCATGGTCGATCCTTGTTTGCTCGGGACGCGGTGCTTCGTGAGCGGTACGCGCCCGGTGGGGGGAGGCCGGCACCGGTACGGCGGTCCACCCCCACGCCTCTCGGGGGCTCCTCCGTGGGATTCGGAGGCTGGAACGGTCCGCACCGGGATCCACGCCCCGGACGCTGTCTCGCACCCGGAGCCCGGCCAACAGGTCATTCACTGCGTCAGGTCGGGCTCGAAACGGATGGAGCGGTACCGAGCCGACCTTTGCACAGAAAAGAGACCTCTGGTGCGCATGGCAGCCAAAGGTCCCTGAGTTGTACTACAGGCGTCTCGCCACCATACGCCATGACAGTGCGGCATATGAAGGGACTTGAGGTTCGGATCACAGGTGAATAGGGGGCAGTATCACCTGAATCGAAGGTGCTCCTCAGGATCCCATCCCACAGCTGCAAGCCCTCACGATCAAGCCACGAGGGCGGCCCCCCGCGGACTACCATCACCCCATGACCCGTGTACTGCTCGCCGAGGACGACGCATCCATCTCGGAACCGCTGGCCCGCGCCCTGCGCCGGGAGGGATACGAGGTGGAGGTACGCGAGGACGGCCCGACCGCGCTCGACGCGGGACTGGCGGGCGGTGTGGATCTGGTCGTGCTGGATCTCGGGCTGCCCGACATGGACGGTCTGGAGGTCGCCCGCCGGCTGCGCGCCGAGGGGCACACGATCCCGATCCTGGTGCTCACCGCACGAGCCGACGAGGTGGACACCGTTGTCGGTCTCGACGCGGGCGCCGACGACTACGTCACCAAGCCGTTCCGCCTCGCCGAACTGCTGGCCCGGGTCCGGGCCCTGCTGCGGCGCGGCGCCACCGAGCCCACCCCGGCGCCCGCCACGCACGGCGTCCGGATCGACGTCGAGTCGCACCGTGCCTGGATGGGTGACGAGGAACTGCAGCTGACGGCGAAGGAGTTCGACCTGTTGCGCGTCCTGGTGAGGGACGCCGGCCGGGTCGTCACCCGTGAGCAGCTGATGCGCGAGGTCTGGGACACCACCTGGTGGTCGTCCACCAAGACCCTCGACATGCACATCTCCTGGCTGCGCAAGAAGCTCGGCGACGACGCCGCGAACCCCCGCTACATCGCCACCGTCCGCGGCGTCGGCTTCCGCTTCGAGAAGTCCTGACACCCAGGAAACCCGGGCACCATGCGCCGCCGTCTGATCACTTCCACGCTCGCCGTGGTTCTCGTCGTCATCGCCGTCTTCGGCGTGTCCCTCGTGCTCGTCGAGACCCGCACCATCACCAGCAGCGCCCAGGAGAGCGTGGACTCCGACGCCCTGCGCCTGGTCAGCATCGTCGAGAGCCGGCTTGTCGGTGGCGAGCCGGTCAACCCGGACATCCTCGCCGAGCAGGGAGACATCACCCGCCACGCCGTGATCCGCATTCCCGGCCGGGGCCCCATCGAGATCGGTGAGCCGCCCTCCGGCAGCGTCATCCGCGGCACGGCGGAGGGCGAGCCGAACATCACGGTCACCGTGGAGGAGTCCCACTCGTCGGTGACCCGCGAGGTGGGCCGGTCCCTGCTGATCATCGGCGCGGTCGCGCTGCTCGCCGTCGTCGCGGCCGTGCTGCTCGCCGTACGGCAGGCCAACCGGCTCGGCTCACCGCTCACCGACCTCGCGGAGACCGCGGAACGACTGGGCTCCGGCGACCCGCGGCCCCGCCACCGCCGATACGGCGTGCCCGAGCTGGACCGGGTCGCCGATGTGCTCGACGCCAGCGCCGAGCGGATCGCCCGGATGCTGACCGCGGAGCGGCGGCTTGCGGCGGACGCCTCGCACCAGCTCCGTACGCCGCTGACCGCGCTGTCCATGCGGCTGGAGGAGATCACGGTCACCGAGGACCTGGAGACCGTGAAGGAGGAGGCGAGTATCGCCCTCACCCAGGTGGAACGGCTCACGGACGTCGTCCAGCGGCTGTTGACGAACTCGCGCGACCCGCGAACCGGCTCTGCCGTCGTGTTCGACCTGGACGAGGTGGTCAAGCAGCAGCTCGAGGAGTGGCGCCCGGTCTGCCGGAGCGCCGGCCGGGCCATCGTCTGCTCGGGCCGTCAGGGGATGCGGGCGGTCGGCACGCCCGGCGCGGTGGCCCAGGTGCTCGCGGCGCTGATCGAGAACTCGCTCATGCACGGCGGCGGCACCATCGCCGTGCGCACCAGGGTCACCGGCAACCAGGCGGTGGTGGAGGTGACGGACGAAGGGCCCGGCGTGTCGGCCGATCTCGGGGCGCGGATCTTCGAGCGGGCCATCAGCGGCCGCAACTCGACCGGCATCGGACTGGCGGTCGCGCGGGACCTGGCGGAGGCGGACGGCGGCCGGCTGGAACTGCTCCAGCTGCATCCGCCGGTCTTCGCGCTCTTCCTGAGCCGGGTGGCCAAGAAACGCAAGGACGAGAAGCCGACGGTCAGATGATCCCCGGTGTCAGCGGCCGACGCGGTCCCGCACCGGCTCCGGCCGGCGCTGCTCGAGGACCGATGCGGCGTTCTGCGCGACGTCCCGCGCGGGCAGCGCCCGGAACACCCAGGTGCGGTACGACCAGAACCGGAACAGCGTCGCGACGCCGATCCCGAGGAACTTGAAGATGTTGCTCTGCAGCGGGGTGTCCCAGCCGAAGCCGTACGTGGCCGTGTAGAGGACACCGTTCTCGATCACCAGGCCGACGGCGCTGAACAGCAGGAACAGTGTCAGCTCACGGGTGCGGCCGCTCTTGTCGCGATCCCGGTAGGTGAAGTAGCGGAAGCCCACGTAGTTGAAGGCGATCGCCACGATCGTGGCCAGGATCGAGGCCCGTACGACCGGGATCTCGGTGAGGTGCCGTACGAGATTGAAGACCGCGAGATTGACCAGCAGCCCCGCCCCGCCGACCGCGCCGAACTTGGCCACCTCCCGGATGAGCTGGTGCAGCTGCCCGCGCAGCCTTCCGCCTCGTTCACTCATAGTGAGAGCCCAGCCTCATCAGATCGGCATGTGTCGTCTCCGTCATGCTAACCAGCGGCTCTCTGCGCTGCCTGTGGGCGATGAGAACGGCGGGACGCATGGTGCGGAGGATTGTCGGAACATACGGAAGCAAGGGCCCGCCGACTGGGCGGATACCCTAGGAGAGTGACGTTCCCGGTAGTCGGCATGGTCGGCGGCGGTCAGCTCGCCCGCATGACCCATGAGGCGGGTATCCCCCTCGGCCTGAAGTTCAAGCTCCTCAGTGACACCCCTCAGGACTCCGCGGCCCAGGTGGTGAGCGATGTCGTCGTCGGCGACCATCGCGACCTGGACACGCTCCTCGAGTTCGCGCGCGGCTGTGACGTGATCACTTTCGACCACGAGCATGTGCCGTACGAGCACCTGCGCGCCCTGGAGGCGCAGGGCATCAACGTCCGGCCCGGGCCCGACGCCCTGGTGCACGCCCAGAACAAGGGTGTGATGCGCGCCAAGCTCATGGAGATCGGCGTCCCCTGCCCGCGCCACCGCATCGTGGCCGACCCGGCCGACGCGGCGGCGTTCGCCGAGGAGGTCGGGGGCTTCCCGGTCATCCTGAAGACGGTCCAGGGCGGCTACGACGGCAAGGGCGTCTGGTTCGTCCGCAGCGAAGACGACGCGGCGGACCCCTTCAAGGCGGGCGTCCAGGTCCTCGCGGAGGAGAAGGTCGACTTCCGGCGCGAGCTCGCGGCGAACATCGTCCGCTCCCCGCACGGCCAGGCCGTCGCCTACCCCGTCGTCGAGTCGCGGCAGGTCGACGGTGTCTGCGACACCGTGATCGCGCCCGCGCCGGATCTCGACCCCGATCTGGCGGGCCAGGCGCAGGAGCTCGCGCTGCGCATCGCCAAGGAGCTCGGTGTCGTCGGCCATCTCGCCGTCGAGCTGTTCGAGACGACCGACGGCCGCATCCTCGTCAACGAACTCGCGATGCGCCCCCACAACTCCGGCCACTGGACCCAGGACGGCGCGGTCACCTCGCAGTTCGCCAATCACGTCCGTGCCGTGCTGGACCTGCCGCTGGGCGATCCCCGCCCGCGTGCAAGGTGGACTGTCATGTGCAATGTTCTGGGCGGCGACTACCCGGACATGTATGCGGCTTATCTGCACTGCATGGCCAGGGACCCGCAGCTCAAGATCCATATGTATGGCAAGGACGTGAAGCCCGGCCGCAAGGTGGGGCACGTCAACACATACGGCGACGACCTGGCCGACGCACTCGAACGCGCCCGCCACGCCGCCGGCTACCTCCGAGGGACGATCGCCGAGTGAGCAACATGAACAGCACGAGCCCGGTCGTCGGCATCGTCATGGGGTCCGACTCGGACTGGCCCGTCATGGAGGCGGCCGCACAGGCGCTCGACGAGTTCGAGATCGCGTACGAGGTCGACGTGGTCTCCGCGCACCGTATGCCGCGCGAGATGGTGGCGTACGGCGAGGGGGCCGCGGACCGCGGCCTCAAGGCGATCATCGCTGGCGCCGGGGGAGCGGCCCACCTGCCGGGCATGCTCGCCTCCGTCACGCCGCTGCCGGTCATCGGCGTCCCGGTCCCCCTGAAGTACCTCGACGGCATGGACTCCCTGCTGTCCATCGTGCAGATGCCGGCCGGCGTGCCCGTCGCCACCGTCTCCGTCGGCGGCGCGCGCAACGCCGGGCTGCTGGCCGCCCGGATCCTCGCCACGCAGGACGCCGAGCTGTTCGCCCGTATGACGGAGTTCCAGCAGGAGCTGAACGACCAGGCCACCGAGAAGGGGAAGCGGCTGCGCGCCAAGGTCGCGGGTGCGGAGTCCTTCGGCTTCGGGAAGTAGGGCGCCGGGAAGTAAGAGTCAATGGACACCCCCACGGATCATCTCCAGCGGGCCCGCGAGCTGCTCGCCGCCCACCCCGTCGTCGACGGCCACAACGACCTGCCATGGGCGCTGCGGGAGCACGTCCGGTACGACCTCGACCGCATGGACATCGGGGCGGACCAGAAGGGCCGGCTGCACACCGACATCCCGCGGCTGCGCAGCGGCGGTGTCGGTGCCCAGTTCTGGTCCGTCTACGTCCGCAGCGACATGGCGGGCGACACGGCGGTGAGCGCGACCCTGGAACAGATCGACATCGTCGACCAGCTCCTCGAGCGCTACCCCGCCGACCTGGCGCGCGCCCTGAGCGCGGAGGACATGGAGATCGCCCGCGACGAGGGCAGGATCGCCTCGCTCATGGGTGCCGAGGGCGGCCACTCCATCAACAACTCGCTCGCCACCCTGCGCGCCCTCTACGCCCTGGGCGTGCGCTACATGACGCTCACGCACAACGACAACATCGCCTGGGCGGACTCCGCGACCGACGAGCCCCGCGTCGGCGGCCTCTCGGCCTTCGGTCACGAGGTCGTCCGCGAGATGAACCGCATCGGCATGCTCGTCGACCTCTCGCACGTCGCGGAGACGACGATGCGCCATGCGCTCGCCACCTCCGTCGCGCCGGTGATCTTCTCGCACTCGTCGTCGCGGGCGGTCTGCGACCACCCGCGCAACATCCCCGACGACGTGCTGGCCCTGCTGCCCGCCAACGGCGGCGTGGCCATGGCGACGTTCGTGCCGAAGTTCATCCTCCCCGCGGCCGTCGAGTGGACCCACGCCGCGGACGAGAACATGCGCGCCCACGGCCTGCACCATCTGGACACCACGGCCGAGGCGATGAAGATCCACGAGGCGTTCGAGGCGGCGAACCCACGGCCGGTCCCCACCGCCGCAACGGTCGCCGACCACCTCGACCACATGCGCGAGGTCGCCGGCATCGACCACATCGGCATCGGCGGCGACTTCGACGGGACGGCCTTCACCCCGGCCGGCCTGGAGGACGTCGCCGGTTACCCGAACCTGATCGCGGAGCTGCTGCGCCGCGGCTGGTCGGATGCCGACCTGGCGAAGCTGACCTGGCAGAACGCGGTCCGTGCGCTGCGGGCCGCCGAGGACGTGGCCGCCGACCTGCAGACCACCCGCGGCCCGTCCAACGTGACGATCGGCGAGCTCGACACGGTCTGAGCCGCCCCGGGGTACGCGGCTCCCTGGCCGCGTACCCCGAACGCCCCACCCGCCGAGACCCCCCTCTGCTCCCGTGCCACGGTTGGCGTAACGGCACATGTCGGCGAACCGGAGCAGCACATGGCAGATCCGCAGAACGCCTCGCCCGTCACCACCGTCGACCTGGGCGACCTCGACGACCTCGACGACGACCTCGACGCGCTCGCGGCCGCCGCGACGGAGCCGCCGCCCGACCCGGAGCTCGCGGCCGCCGCGACGGAGCCGCCGCCGGATCCGGAGCCCGCGGCCCCCGCGATCCCTCCTGTCGAGCCGCTCGCCCGTGCCAAGGAGCTCCTGCGCAGCCATCCGCTGATCGACGGTTACAACGGTCTCGCTCCCGTGCTGCGGAGCATGCACTGGTACGACCTCGAAGCCGGCGAGAGCCTGCTGGAGACCGACGTCCCCCGGCTGCGGCGGGGCGGGATCGGCGCGCAGTTCTGGTCCCTTCAGGAAACCGCCGACAGGGCCGACGCCCCCTCGCTCGGCGCGACGCTGGAACTGATCGACCTGGTACGGGCCACGGTGGCCGTGTGCCCCGAGGGCCTACGGCTCGCACTCAGCGCCGACGACGTCGTCGACACCCGCAACTGCGGGCGGATCTCCGTACTCCTCGGCCCGATGGCGGGCCCGGCGCTCGGCGACTCGCTCGCCGCCCTGCGCGCCATGTACACACTCGGCGTCCGCAGCGTGTCCCTCGCGGGCAGCCGCTGGACGCGGAACAGCGGTCTCACGCCCTTCGGCCATGAGATGGTCCGCGAGATGAACCGGCTCGGCGTCCTCGTGGACCTCTCCGGCTGCTCGCCCGACACCATGCGCCGCACCTTCGGCGTCACCAGGGCCCCGGTGCTCCTCTCGCACCAGGTCGAGCCGCTGCCCGACGACGTACTGCGTGGGCTGCGGACGAACAACGGCGTCTGCATGGTGATGTGCACGCCCGGCACGCTCGCCGAGACCGCCGACCGACTGGACCGCATCCGCGAGATCGCCGGGCCCGGGTCCGTCGCGCTCAGCGGCGCCCACGACACGGGCGCCGCGCACGCGGCCGGGCTGCAGGACGTCTCCTGTATGCCACGGATGATCGCCGAGCTCCTCGAACGAGGCTGGCCCGAATCGGATATCACCAACCTGACCTGGTCGAACGTGGCCCGGGTGCTGCGCGGCACCGAGTTCGCCGCCCGCGCCGCCCGGCCGCGCCGGGCGCCCTCACGGGTGACGATCGGCGCGCTGGACCTCTGACGCGGGCGGCCCGCTCAGGAGGCGCAAAGACAGAACGGATGCCCCGCCGGGTCCGCGTACACCCGGAACGACCGCTTGCGGTCCTCCGTGTCGAGCACGCGTGCCCCCAGCGCGAGCACCTCGGCCTCCGCGGCATCCAGGTCCTCGACCATCACATCCACATGGAACTGCTGGGACTTCTCGGCCGACGGCCAGCTCGGCGGTACGAACCCGGGCGCCGCCTGGAACGCGAGCTCCGCACCGTCCGCCCCTTTGAGATTCACCCAACCCTCGCCGTCGTCCTCGACCGTCCCGCCGACGAGCTCGGCGTAGAAGCGGGCGAGGGCGACGGGCTCGGGACAGTCCAGTACGACGGCTCCGACTTTGCCGATGCTCATGCTTCCTCCTCGTTGGTTACCGGTATCCCCTCTCAACCGGTAACGCGGTTACCGCATGCTCCCGCATAACAGGTAACGTCGCAAGCATGAATGACAGGGCGCCCGCACCCGGGGGCCTCGCGCTGATCGAGGCACTGGTCAACACGCTGAACATCGAGACCGGCGTGGACTCCCTGGACACGCCGGATGCCCGTGAGCGCTTCGCGCTCACCCCGCCCGACCTCCCTGCCGCGCGCGACCTCAGGGAGGCGCTTCGCGCCGCCTGCCTGGCACACGCCGGCCACGGCACGTCGACCGAGCTCGACGCGCTCCTCGCCGACGCCCCGCTGCGCGTGGCCATCGCCCCCGACGGCTCGGCCACGGTCCGCGCCACCGGCCCGCACACGCTTCTCGCCCGCGTCGCCGAAGCCATCGCCGCCGCCACGGCCGACGGCACCTGGACCCGTCTCAAGGCGTGCCAGGCGGCGGACTGCCACTGGGCGTACTACGACCGCAGCCCCGCGCGCCGCAGCCGCTGGTGCTCCATGTCCGTCTGCGGCGCCCGCACCAAAATGCGCACCTACCGCGCCCGCCATACGCCCTGACGCTGCGCCACCCACATGGGCTGCGCCCGCCGGGCGGCGTGCGGTGGGTGCCCGCTACCGCCGCGCGGGCCCTCTTGGCGCCTGCGGCGCGAGCGCGCCGTTCCGCCCGCCCTCGCTCTCGTGCGTGTGCGGCGCGAGCTCGCGGTCCTGCCGCAGCCCCGCCCGCTCGCGCCTGCGCCGCGAAGCTCCCGCCGGGTCCGTGGCGGCACGAGCCCGCCGTCCTGCCGCAGCCCGCCCCGTTGCGCCTGCGGCGCGGAGCTGCCGTTCCGGGGTCCGTGGGGCGTCAGCCCTACCGGCCCGGTCGCGACGACTGCGGTCTGTCCGGCGGATCTTGCCGAGCCCGCCGCCGGAAACGGCTGGAATCTCCCCCAGGGGGAGGTCCTACCGTCCTGACCGACCGCACACACGATGCATCGAAAGAGGTCTGTCATGACGACGTTTCTGCTGGTCCCGGGGCTTTTCATGGGTGGCTGGGCCTGGGAGGCGGTGGCCGCCGAGCTGACCACGCAAGGGCACCGGGCGCTTCCGGTCACCTTGCCCGGCATGGCCGAGCGGGCGGGGGAGGACCCCGCCGGCGTCGGGCTGGGCGAGCACACCGACGCCGTGGCGGCGCTGCTCGACGCGGAGGGCCCGGGGATTGTGCTGGTGGCGCACAGCTACGGCATCTTCCCCGCCCTCGCGGCGGCCGACCGGCACCCCGGACAGGTCGCCCGGGTGGTGTTCGTGGACACCGGCTTCCCGGAGCCGGGTGAGTCGGTGGTGGCGCAGATGCCGCAGCTCGGCCTGCTGGACCGCGCCCTCGGCGGCGTCATCCCGGTGCCCGAGGAGATCCCGGCGGTGCATGCCGTCCCGCCGGCGGAGCTGGAGCGCTACCACCGCCTGGCCACCCCGCACCCGGTCCGGACCGTCACGGAGCCGATCGAGCTGACCGGCGCCTGGCTCAAGCTCCCGACCACCGGGGTGTTCTGCCTCGCGAACGGCCTCAGCCTGGAGTTCGCCCGCACGCTGCACGGCACCGGCCAGCCGCGGTTCGCCAAGCTCGCCGAGCCCGGAGTCACCTTCTTCGAACTGGCCACCGGCCACTACCCGATGCTCTCGACCCCGGTGGAGCTGGCCGACGTCCTGGTGCGCGCGACGGCCGGCGAGGGCCTCGGCCTGTACGAGGGCTGACCGTCCGCCGGCCAGGGGCTGGTGACCGTATGGGTCACCCACTTCAGCGGGGGCGGTGCTCGACGTGATCGCCCGGTTGACGCGCCGGCTCGGGGCCACGGTCGTGTTTCAGGAGGGTGTCGCCCTGATCCTCGAGGGCGGACGGTTGGACGACCTGCCGGGGGATCTTCGAATGGCTGCGGAGGTCATCGACTTCTCCGGTGCCGCGATCCAGGCGGCGATCGACCGCGTCTGAGCCGGGCCCCGGTCAGTTCCTGGGCCAGAGGCGGATCGCGGCTGGGGTCACGGTCCCGTGGAAGACGAATGCGCGCTTGTCGTAGCGCGTCGCCACGGCCCTTGAGTGCTTGAGCTGGTTGATCGTGCGCTCGACCTCGTTGCGCCGCTTGCACGTCTCCTTCTCGAAGCTGGCGGGCCGAGCGCCTCGGCTGCCCCGGCGCCGGCGGTCGGCACGCTGATCCGTTGGTTCGGGGATGGTGTGCTTGATCTGGCGGCTACGCAGGTAACGCCGGTTCCGGCGGGTGCTGTAGGCCTTATCGCCACTGGGATCATCTGTGGGCTGTCGACCCACTGGCCGGGTGTGATCAGCAGGGCCGGCGGTCGAGGTCAGCCTTCGCCCGCGAGGTGGATTTTGCAGGTCAGACCGCCGCGGGAGCGTGCGAGTCCTTCGTCGGGGCGGTGCTGCCGAGGCGTTGATCCTCAGCAAGCCGCGGGTGCGCCTCGCTACCAGAACAACGATCCCATCACCGGACGGTCACATGATCCGCCGGACGGCCCTAGGCCCGCGGCCGCCCCATCGCCCGGTACGTCCAGCCCGCCCCCCGCCATGCCCCCGAGTCGAGCGCATTGCGCCCGTCGAGGATGATCGGCGAGGCCACGGCCTCCTTCAGCTCCGCCGGATCCAGCTGGCGGAACTCACGCCACTCCGTCAGATGCAGCACCACGTCCGCGCCCCGCACCGCCTCCAGGGCGGTGTCCGCATAGCCGAGCGTCGGGAACAGCCGGCGCGCGTTCTCCATGCCCTTGGGGTCGTAGACCGTGACCTGGCCGCCCTGGAGGTGGATCTGTCCGGCGACGTTCAGCGCCGGTGAGTCCCGGACGTCGTCCGAGTCCGGCTTGAACGTCGCGCCCAGCACCGCGACCCGCTTCCCCAGGAACGACGTGCCGCCCACGGCCTCCCGCGCCAGCTCCACCATGTGTCCGCGGCGCCGCATGTTGATCGAGTCGACCTCGCGCAGGAAGGTCAGCGCCTGGTCCGCCCCCAGCTCACCGGCGCGTGCCATGAACGCGCGGATGTCCTTGGGCAGGCAGCCGCCACCGAAGCCGACACCGGCCCGGAGGAATTTCGCGCCGATCCGCTCGTCGTGGCCGATCGCCTCCGCAAGCTTCACCACATCGCCGCCGGCGGCCTCGCACACCTCGGCCATCGCGTTGATGAAGGAGATCTTCGTGGCCAGGAACGAGTTCGCCGCGGTCTTCACCAGTTCCGCCGTCGGGAAGTCGGTCACCACGAACGGCGCGCCTTCTCCGACCGGCGTCGTGTACACCTCACGCAGCAGCTTCTCCGCGCGCTCGCTCCGCACCCCCACCACGATCCGGTCCGGGTGCAGCGTGTCGTCGACGGCGAAGCCCTCGCGCAGGAACTCCGGGTTCCAGGCCAGCTCGACGTCCGGCCCCGCCGGGGCCTTCTCCTCGAGCAGCCGGGCGAGCCGCTCCGCGGAGCCGACCGGCACGGTCGACTTGCCGACGACGAGCGCCGGGCGCTTGAGGTGCGGCGCCAGCGATGCGAAGGCGGCGTCGACATGGCTCATGTCGCACGCGTACTCGCCGTGCTTCTGCGGCGTGTTCACACAGACGAAGTGGATGTCGCCGAAATCGGCCGCCTCCTCGTAGGAGGTGGTGAAGCGCAACCGGCCGCTGGAGCCCTCGATCCCGGCGACGTGCAGCCGCAGCAGTTCCTCGAGACCGGGCTCGTACATGGGGACCTTGCCCGCCGCGAGCATCTCGATCTTCTCGGGCACCACGTCGAGCCCCAGGACCTCGAAGCCCAGCTCCGCCATGGCCGCGGCGTGTGTGGCGCCGAGGTATCCGGTGCCGATCACGGTGATCTTGAGGGCCATGCGGTGCTCCAGTACTGACGCGGGAGAGGTGCGCGCCCGAGCATATCCGGGGCCGTCGTGAGGGAAGGTTCGGTCCATGGCGGGGCGGCTGTCGCCAAGCTCACGTATGCCTGGCGCGAAGCGGGCGTCTAAAATTGAAATACTTAACGGTAGTTAACATCTTGGGGAGTGAGAGACGTTGGCGGGAACCGCTGATTTCGACCTGTACCGCCTGGCCGAGGAGCACGACATGCTCCGCGAGACCGTCCGCTCTCTCGCCGAGGCGAAGATCGCGCCGTTCGCCGCCGCGGTGGACGAGGAGGCCCGCTTCCCGCAGGAGGCGCTCGACGCCCTGATCTCTTCCGACCTGCACGCCGTGCACGTCCCGGAGACGTACGGCGGTGCCGGCGCCGACGCGCTCGCCGCGGTCATCGTGATCGAGGAGGTGGCCCGCGTCTGCGCGTCGTCCTCCCTGATTCCGGCCGTGAACAAGCTCGGCTCGCTCCCGGTCCTTCTCTCCGGCTCGGAGGAGCTGAAGAGGAAGTACATGGGGCCGCTCGCCAAGGGCGACGCGATGTTCTCGTACTGCCTCTCCGAGCCCGACGCGGGCTCCGACGCGGCCGGCATGAAGACGAAGGCCGTCCGTGACGGCGACTTCTACGTCCTCAACGGCGTGAAGCGCTGGATCACCAATGCCGGCGTCTCCGAGTACTACACGGTCATGGCCGTCACCGACCCTTCGATGCGCTCCAGGGGCATCAGCGCCTTCGTCGTCGAGAAGTCGGACGAGGGCGTCTCCTTCGGCGCCCCGGAGAAGAAGCTCGGCATCAAGGGTTCCCCGACCCGCGAGGTCTACCTCGACAACGTCCGTATCCCCGCCGACCGCATGATCGGCGCGGAGGGCACCGGCTTCGCCACCGCGATGAAGACGCTGGACCACACCCGCATCACCATCGCCGCCCAGGCCCTCGGCATCGCCCAGGGCGCCCTCGACTACGCCAAGGGCTACGTCCACGAGCGCAGGCAGTTCGGCAAGCCGATCGCCGACTTCCAGGGCATCCAGTTCATGCTCGCGGACATGGCCATGAAGATCGAGGCCGCCCGCCAGCTCACCTACGCGGCCGCGGCGAAGTCGGAGCGCGGCGACGCCGACCTCACCTTCCAGGGCGCGGCCGCCAAGTGCTTCGCCTCGGACGTGGCGATGGAGGTCACGACGGACGCGGTCCAGCTCCTGGGCGGCTACGGCTACACCCGCGATTACCCGGTGGAGCGCATGATGCGCGACGCCAAGATCACGCAGATTTATGAAGGCACGAATCAGGTCCAGCGGATAGTCATGGCAAGGAACCTTCCCTAGCAGGGTTTTTGCAGGTCAGGAGCGTTTTGAGGGGCCGGAGGGCCGCTCTCGGGCTTCCTGCCCGTTGCGGCCTGATCAAGGCCGTTTCTGGGTGTCATGCTGGGGAATCCTGGGGAGCCAGCGCCCCGGAAATGCCCGCTGACCAGCACAAACAACACAGCCCCTGGCATTTCGCCGGGGGCTGTTGTCGTACGTGGATCAGGCGACCTCTGACGCCTCCGTGGGCTCGTCCGCGCCGGGCGTCAGCATGGTTGCGATGGCTGCCCGGCCGCGCTGCTCTGCCCCTTCGAAGATGTCGTGGTAGTGCTCCCTGAGCACGTCCGTGCTGCTATGACCCATCCAGTCGGCAACGTCGTTCTCGGGGACTCCGGCGTAGAGGAGCCGGGACCCGTAGTAGTGCCGGAGCGAGTGCGCCTTGCAGTAGGACACCCGCCCTTGTCCGGCAATGCATCGGGACCAAGGTCGTCCGTCTGGACGCCTACCGCCCTGCACCTGAGCAGGCACCTGCCCCCGAGCCAGTGAAGCGGCCGGAACCAGTCACCCATGCCAACCCCTTCCGCGCACTGCTCTAACCAACCAAAGGAACAGCCCCGGCCACTGGCCGGGGCTTCTTTGTTGCTTCGACTACCGGGCAGGGCACGCCAGTTCAGGTTTAGAGCGATTCGGGGAACACGCCGCGACTGCCAGGGACAGATACGAGGGGCGTTCAATGTAGAAGCCGAGCGACACATCAGCCCCCGAGTCCAGCCGCTCAGCAGCGGAGTAGACGCGCATGGTCAGGTGGGTGGTGTCCCGGTCTCGCTCGGAGGCGAACCGGTGCGAGTACTCGGCCAACTGTTCCCCGAGCCATGCCGCTGCTTCCTTTGCCTCTTCCCATGTGCCACGAACCAATGAACGCGGCTTGATGAGTTCAGCGCCTGGAACCTTGGCCGCGTTCCGTGCATCGCCAGCACTCGCACGGCGGCCAAGCGCTTGTGAGTAGGGGCGGAAGACCGTCCGTCGTGGCCACGGCCTGCTCCGGCCCCCAGGTCTGCCCTGAGTCGCGAGAGACCCGCATGGTCATCAGGGGTCGGTCGGCGAAGAGCCTGGAGCCCATTCCCTTGCTCATGACGCGTGCGACGCTGCGTGGTGCTGGCGCATCCGCACATTGGCGTCGGATACGGCGCTGTAGTCGAACGTGGAGCGGGCGTTCTCGCGGGCTACCGATATGGACAGGCACTCGGAGCAACCGGGTTTGGCCGACGGCTCGCAAGGGGTCTCGGACAAGCAGGTCCCCAATGTGTGGGTTCCAGGCTTGGAAGTTCTCTCTTCGCTCTCCATGGCGCCATCTTCGGCGGTCCATGGATGTGGCTCTAGCCTGTTTCCTGTTCCCGCAAAAAGTCGTTGCGGATACCTTCGACCAGACTCCGCATTTCGTCACCGGACACTGCCACCCGTTCGAATCCCTCGAACTTCTCGACGTAGAGGCCTACGTCCCTTGGATCCGTCACGACTACTTCAGCGTGGACGGTCTCAACCGTGACCATTCGGTTGTCGCGGATGACGAACGCATGATTCGCAATGTCGCGCTGCTGAATCCCAAGTGGGATTATGTGAATGTCCACATGGGATAGGCGAGAAATGGAAACAATTCGGTCAAGTTGTTCCGCCATCATCTGCGGCGGGACAATGCGCCACCGTAGGACAGGCTCTGTGATTATGAACCGTAGCGACTTGGTGTTGTCGTAGAGGACCGCTTGACGTTCAAGCCTGCCGTTGATGGTCCGGGTGAGAGAGTCTTCACTCAGCTCGTGCCGTTGGAGAATGGCACGGATGTATTCCGGCGTCTGGAGCAAGCCGGGCACCAGGGCCGGTTGGAACAGCCGGAGCGTGGACATCTGGGCTTCAAGGGCCTTGGCGGCTTGCTGGCCCTTGTGGACTCCGATGCGTTTCAGCAGGCGCCACGCCGTTGCCTCGGTTGCCGATGCCCGCGCAGCCTCGGTGTACTCCGCCTTGACCTCATCCGAGACGCCGATGGCGGTCAGGATGCGCTCTACGTCCGTCGCGCCGGCCGCGAGCTTCGCGTTTTCAATCTTGGACAGCTTGGACGGAGACATGAGGGCGCTGCGGGCCACCGCTTTGGCCTCCTTGCCGGAAGCTACTCGCAGGGCCCGCAGCGCGGCACCGAGCTGTGCTCTGTTCACGCCCCGTACTTGGCCCACCATTCCGTGAACGGCTCCGCGTGGGTGAGTGCCGCGTCACGGTGCCCGGCGAATTCCGCCGCTCGTTCCGATGACAGGACTTCCGGGCCCAGGTACTTTCCGGCGCCGTCGTAGTTCATCACGGCCACGAACTCGGAGTCGAAGAGCCAGAAGTCAGGTACGTTCTGCAGGGGGTTCGGCCTGTCGGTGATGTCCAGAATGAAGAACTCCTCACCCCCGGACATGTTCTTCTGGTACCCCCACCCGAGTTCGAACCTAAGATAGTCCGTGAGCGGGCGGCGCAGAATGTGAACCCGGTAGACCCGTTTCCCTTTTCCGGTGTGTGAGCGGAGTTCTTCGACCCAGCCCGCGTTGTAGTCGTCCGGCTGCGGCTCCCCGGCCAGGAACGCGTGATAGGCATCGACGTTCCCCGACTTGCTGTAGTCGTCGAGGGTTTCGAGCCGGAACGCCTCACGCTGGAACGTGTCGAAGAGGTCGCCGAGGGTCCTAGATGAGGTTGTCACGGATGGCCTTCTGGATCAGTTCCATCGGGATCTCGACCAGGGTTTCGTGAGCGGGAATCCGAAGCCCGTGGTCGGTCGGAGTCTCCCCCTGGACCAAGAGCGTGCCGCGATCCGTTGCGTAGATCGTCGGGCAGTCTTTGATGTCGCACGTGCTGACCAGCTTGGTGACCTTCATGGTCTGGGTTCCCTCTCCCGTGCTGCCAGTACCCCGCTGGGTTGATGCTCCCGAGGCCAGGGCGCGCGGGTCAAGCGATCACGGTTGACGGAACGGGAAACCGCGAAACCCCCCGGAGCCTGCCGCTCCTCCGACTGGTCGGGGAGGCTGCCGCCAGTACCCCGCCGACCTGGGTGGACTCCTGACGATCACGGGGAAATGCTGGGGAGGGCTCTACCAAGAGGGGTGTCCGTGCAGGTCAGCGACGTATGACCGGTGAAGCACGCAGATCTACGAGGGAACGAACCAGGTCCAGCGGATAGTCATGGCGCGGAACCTGCCCTAGCGGGACGGCTTCGCCGTGCGAACACCACGGCCCCCGGCGTCACGCCGGGGGCCGTGGTGTTCGCAGGTGCGTCGACGTCAGCGGGTGACCTTCTCGGCGAGGTACTCCTCCCAGGTCCGCCTGCCCACCGCCCGGTCGGGTGCGGTCAGGGCCCCGGAACGGAACCCCGCGCCGGCCTTCCCCGGGACGAACACCGGCAGGACGAGGCGGCGCTTGCCCGCCGCCCGCAGCCAGGTCCTGGCCAGCCGGTCCACCGTGTGCACCGCCGGCCCGGCCAGGTCCGGCACCTGACCGGCCGGCCCGTCCAGCGCCAATTCGACGAGTCGGTCCGCGACTTCGCGGGGGTCGACGGGCTGGCAGACGGTACGGGTCGGCACGACGAACACGGGCAGCTTGGACAGGACGGTGAAGACGGTGTCCAGCAGCCCGGGGAACTGCGTCGCGCGCAGATTGGTCCAGCCGATTCCCGAGGCCGCCAGCAGGCGCTCCCCTTCCAGCTTGATCCGGTAGTAGGGGTACGGGATCCGGTCCGTCCCGACGATGGAGACGTTGACGACGTGCTCGACCCCGGCCCGCTTCGCGGACTCCAGCAGATGGTGGAAGGCCGGGATGTCGCGCTTGAAGTGCCGGATGTCGGTCGCGCAGTGAATGATCGTACGGACCCCGGCGAACGCCTCGTCCAGTCCCACTCCCTTCGCCAGGTCACCGGTGTACCAGGCCACTCCCGCGTCGTCCGGGAGCACCGCCCTGCGGCTGAGCGCCCGCACCGGCCGCCCCGTGCGGCGTACCCGTTCCAGCACCTCGCGGCCGAGTGTGCCCGTCGCACCGGTCACCATGATCGCGTCGTTCTTCATCGGTCAGCCCTTCTTGTGTCGCTGTCACTGATGAGGAACCGACGACTCAGCCGTTCTGTGACGGCTCCCGCAGCTGACTGGCCAGGAAGGCGAGCTTGTCCGGGTTTCGGACGATCCGGATCCCGATGATGCCCGCCTCGCCGGCCTCCAAGGCGCTCAACGAGGTCAGGGCGCCGTCCTCTCGGCCGAGCACCACCGCGCTGCCGTTCGCCTCGACGATCTCCATCCGCACCCCGGCCGCGAACCGGGCGACCAGGCCTGCCAGGAACCGGGCCACCTTCTCGCGGCCGACGACCGGCCGCCGCGCCGCAGAGACCTTGCCGCCGCCGTCCGACCAGGCGACCACGTCGTCGGCGAGCAGCGCCTCCAACTGCGTCATCGACCCCTGCGCCGCCGCGTCCAGGAACCGGGTCAGCAGCCCGCTGCTCGACTCCCGGGGCGACACGAGTTTCTCCCGGCCGCCCGTCAGGTGCTGCTTCGCCCTGCGGTACAGCTGCCGCGCGTTCGCCTCCGAGCAGCCGATCACACCGGCGATGTCCCGGTGGCTGTAGCGGAAGGCGTCCCGCAGCACCACCGTCGCGCGCTCCGGCGGCGTCAAACGCTCCATCAGTACCAGCATCGCCAGCGACACCGCCTCGCGCTGCTCCGCCGTCTCCATCGGCCCCAGCGTCCCGTCATCGGTCCGCACCGGCTCCGGCAGCCAGGGCCCCATGTACTCCACCCGCCGCATCCGCGCCGAGGTCAGCCGGTTCAGGCACAGATTCGTGAGCACCTTCGCCAGCCACGGCCCCGGCGCGCTGACCTGCCCGGGCTCGGCCCCGTGCCACCGCAGGTAGGCGTCCTGCACGGCGTCCTCCGCCTCCGCCGCCGAACCGAGCATCCGGTACGCCAGCGAGAACAGCCTCGGTCGGTGCTCCTCGAACTGCTGTGCCTTGTCCATGAGCGCCTACGCTATGAGATCACCAAAGATCGCGATCGGGCCGTCTCGCCGCGATGGCGGCCGAGCAGGGCCTTCAGGAGGCGACGGCCCGGGGGCCCGCAGCTCGGCCTCACCCCACCGCGTAGGCGGACTTCGGGACGCGCACGCCCGGGAACCGGCCCGGCCGATCCGGCCCCCGTCCCTTGCCGGGTCCGGGATCCGTCACTGCTCGGGCCCGGACAGATGGGCCTTGGCGTCGTCGTACGTCGCCTCGCCGGCCGGCTCGGCCGGGCCGTAGAAGAGGTTGAGGACGCCCGTCTCGAAGGCCTCGGAGGAGAGCAGCTTCAGCGGGACCGATGTCTCGCCCTCGTCGAAGAGCCGCATACCTTTACGGACGGCGATCGGGTGCACCAGCAGGTTCAGCTCGTCCAGCAGACCCGCGGCCAGCAGCTGCCGGACCACGGAGACCGAGCCGCTGATGCCGATCGGGCTGTCGCCGGGTTCGTTCTTCAGCGCGGTGACGGCCCCGATCAGGTCGCCCTTGTGCTGCTCGGAGTTCCGCCAGTTGAACTCGAGCTGCTGGTGGGAGACGACGATCTTCCGGGCGTCGCCGAGGGCCTTGGCGAAGGGGGCGTCCTCGCCGCCGGCGGCCTCGCGCTCAGGCCAGGCGCCGGCGAAGCTGTCGTAGGTCTTACGGCCGAGGATCAAGGTGTCGGCTCCACCGAGAGCGGTGTCGACGGCGGCCCCCATCTGGTCGTTGAAGTAGGGGAAGTGCCACTCGTGCGGCGCCTCCACAACGCCGTCGACCGAGATGAACAGCTGCGCGATGATCTTCCTCATGTCCGCTCTCCACAGAAGTCGTAGGTTCTTGTCCCAGTAGACGATGTGGGCTGCCGGAACTCATCGGTGACGTGGCACCGGAAAGCGGATCTTCCTGCCGGTCGGTCGGTGACCGGAAAGCGGATCTTCCTGCCGGTCGGTCGGTGACCGGGGGTCCCCCACCCGCTCGGAGTGGCCGAAAGACTAGAAAGTTCTTCTAGAAATAGTCTCTACATTCGCCCGGGCCGCCAGGCAGACTCGGGCGCATGACAGCCAACGAGAGACCCACCACCACATCGTCCGCCCGTCTGCGCTTACTCGCCGCGGTGCTGGCAACATGCTGCATCGCTCTCGGCATCATGATGTCCCCGCTCGCGATGCCCGCCGCGCAGGCGGCCGGGAACTGCGACTCCCCGTTGCGGTGCGAGACCATCACATCCGCGAGCAACGGCCGGCACCTCGACGTGCAGAACGGCTCGACCGGGGACGGGGCCTTCATCGTCACCAACTCCGCACCCGGGCACCACCAGTCCTGGAGCCTCAACGTCGACCCGGCGGAGGCCACCTTCACCATCCTGAACGACGCGACGGGAAAGTGCGTCGAGCTCGGCTGGCCCGCCCTGCGTCAGCAGACGTGCCGCGGCCAGGCCGGCCAGAAGTGGTACTTCCAGCCGGTCGCCGGATCGAACTCCGTATTCATGATCCGCAGCGCGAGCGACCACTCGTGCCTCGACCTGGTGGCCAACGCCCAGTACGACGACGCGTGGACCGGGAAGTCCAACTGCCACGGCGGCACCAACCAGCGGTGGACCACCACGTCGCAGGCCGCCTGGAACCTGGCCGTGGACCGCGGCGCCCGGATGTGCCAGAAGGATCCGTCCAGCTGTTCCTGGGTGCTTGGGAGCGAGGCTCCGGCCGCCCCGCTGCCGACGGTCTGTGCCTCCGCGGTCTGGTACAACAACACCGGCTCACCGGTCTCGCAGACGTTCTCGGTGAACGAGACGACCGGCTGGTCGAGCAGCATCACGACGATGCTGTCGTCGACCGCCGGCACCGGCGGGGCCTCGCCCCTGATGGCATCCGTCACCTCGAGCCTGACCTTCAGCAACATCTGGCAGGGCTCGACAACGGTCGGCGACGGCGTCCAGGTGGCCGTACCCTCCGGGCACTACGGCTGGGTGACCTTGTCGGTGCTGGCGAAGAAGGTGACCGGCACCTGGACGTTCGACGCGCACGGCTTCCCGTGGACGGCCGATGACACCGTCACCGTCCCGGTCAAGGACGACCCGAGCGGCGGTGCGACTGTCTACATCGCGAACACGAGCCCGACGTTCGGCTCCTGCGCCTGAGCCTTCCTGCCCGGCGCCGTCTCCTGTCACCGGGTGGCAGGAGACGGCTGTCGGCCGTCACTTGTCGGAGACCGTGACCTTCTCGTCGTTCTGGATCTGCTTGACCAGCTGCTGCACCTTCGCCTTGTCCCAGACGAGGTTGCCGCCGCGGCTGCCGGAGATCGGCATGTTCATCGACGTGCCGTCGCCGCTGCTGACGCCCTTCATCGCGAAGAACATCGACCCCAGGTCCCACAGGGACATGTCCTTGTCGACGACCAGGGTGTCGAGCCCCGCGCCCAGCGTCGGGTACAGCTTGAACGGGTTGAGGACCGTGCCCGGGGTCGCTGCCTGGTTGGCCAGCGTCGAGAGGAACTTCTGCTGGTTCTTCGTCCGGTCCAGGTCACTGCCCGCGAACGCGTAGCGGGTGCGGACGAACGCCAGGGCCTGCTCGCCGTCGAGCGTCTGCTTCCCGGCCTCGAAGTCGGCGCCGGAATTCTTGTCCTTGAAACCCTTCTCGATGTCCATCTCGACACCGCCGAGCGCGTCCACGATGTTCGCGAAGCCGGCGAAGCCGATCTCCGCGTAGTGGTCGATGCGCAGACCGGTGTTGTGCTCGACCGTGCGCACGAGCAGCTCCGGGCCGTCCTCCGCGTAGGCCGCGTTGAGCTTGACCCGGCGACCTGTGCCCGGGAACGTCTTGCCGGACTCCGAGCCGACGAACGTCGGTATCTCGACGTCCGAGTCACGGGGGAGCGACACCATCGTGTTCCCGCTGCCGCACGCGGCGAGGATCATCATGGAGTCGGTGCGCTTGCCCTCGGCGGAGCCGGTGCGCAGCCGCTTCTTGTCATCGGCCGACAGGCCCTCACGGCTGTCCGAGCCGACGATCAGGTACGTCGTGCAGTCACCCTCGGCGGGCCGCTCGATGACCTTGGAGAGGTCCACCTCGCGCCGCACCTTGGAGTCGGCCCAGAAGTACGTTCCGATGGCCGTGCCGAGGACGGCCACGAGCACGACGATCGAACCGACCTTGATCCTTCGGCGCCAGTCGGGCGCCGGGCCGGGCTGCCGGTACGGGGCGCCCTGCGGGGGGATGCCGCCGCCACCGCGGCCCGCGCCGCTGTAGACCTGGCCCGTGTTGTAGCCGCTGTCGTACCCCGGCTCCGCGTAGTCCTGGTCGTAACCGCGCTGCTGAGGGGGGACGCTGCCGCGCTGTGGTGCGGCCGGTCGCTGGACGTGGCGCATGACGCGCGCGCCCTCCGGCTGAGCACCGGCGCTGCCATGCCCGTAGCCGCGTGCATTGCCGTCGCCGCGGTCGGCGGTCCATCCCTCGGGCCAGTCATTCATGCCGAACAGTGTGCAGGGCGGGGCGGTCGCCCAGACAGGGTGGGTGAGGAATCGCACCAGGGCTGTAGCGAAGCTGATGCATTTCCGGCCAGGCATATGGTGGACGGCATGACAGTTCAGGCCCTGCGCCCGGAGGATGAAATTCCGGGCAAGCCCACTTCGGCGTCCCGTACCACCCTGAGCCACATCATGACCGGAAGTGACACGAATCTCCTCGGCACCGTGCACGGCGGCGTGATCATGAAGCTGGTGGACGACGCCGCCGGAGCGGTTGCGGGTCGGCACTCGGGCGGGCCCGCGGTCACGGCCTCGATGGACGAGATGGTTTTCCTCGAGCCGGTCAGGGTGGGCGACCTGGTCCATGTGAAGGCACAGGTCAACTGGACGGGCCGGTCCTCGATGGAGGTCGGCGTACGGGTCATGGCCGAGCGCTGGAACGAATCGACGCCCGCCCAGCAGGTCGGTAGCGCCTATCTCGTCTTCGCCGCAGTGGACGCGGACGGCAAGCCCCGGCCCGTACCTCCCGTGCTTCCGGAGACGGAGCGGGATCAGCGGCGCTACCAGGAGGCACAGATCCGGCGCACACACCGGCTGGCCAGGCGCCGGGCGATCCGGGAGCTGCGCGAGAAGCGCGCCGCCGAGGGCATGGAGGACTGACCCCGCCCCTCAGTCACGGGCAGACGACCTGGTCGCCCGTCACCGCGCCGAACTTCCCGCGGTGCGTCTCCTCGGCCCGTACGGCTGTGACGCCTTCGTAGTCGTCACCGGCCATCACCTTCAGCGTGGCGCCCTGGCCCTCCACGGGGCGCAGCTCCGCGCCGGGCAGTGCGGCCTGGAGGGACTTCGCCGAGCGGTCCCAGCGTGGGTCGTACGTCACATACGTGTGCTTCACCTGGCCGCTGCCGCCGTTCCGCGGGGCGCGTGTCGTGTCGAAGCCGATGTCGTGCAGTGCCTTGTCGACCTTGTCCCCGAGGCCTTTGACGTGTGTCCCGTTGTAGACCTGCACCCGGATCTGTTTCGGATCGACGGCGACGACCGTGGTCTTCGGATGCTCCGGGCGGTGCGGTGCGAGCGGCTTGTCCTCGCGCAGCAACTGGAAGAGCTTCGTCGCCTTGGCGTCGTCCCACTTCACGGTGGAGCCGATGCCCTTGACGTGGAAGCCGACGTCGCGGACGGGCACGGAGGTGAACTCGGAGGAGGCCGGTGAGAAGCCCCGCATGGCCCTGCCGAGAGCGAGGATCTCCCGGGTGCCGAAGTTCCTGTCGGCCCGGACCGACTTCAGCATGGTCGAGGTGGCCGTGCGGAACTTCACCGGGTTCAGCAGGACGCCGCTGCTGGTCGCCCGGTCGACGAGAGCCGCCAGGAAGCGCTGTTGGCGTTGCATCCGCCCCAGGTCGGCAGCGCCGTCGATATGGCGTGAGCGCACGTACTGCAGCGCCTGCCCGCCGTCGAGCTTGTGGGTGCCGACCGGCAGGTCGAGGCCGGTGTGCGAGTCCTTCATGGGACGCGCGGTGCAGACCTCCACACCTCCCACCACGTCCACCGTCTCCATGAAGCTGCTGAAGTCGACCTCCAGATAGTGGTCGACCTTCACCTGGGTCATGTTCTCCACCGTCCGCACGGTCAGGGCGGGACCGCCCTCGGCATAGGCGGCGTTCAGCTTCACCGGGTGCGGCTTGTGGCGCTTGCCCGTGGTGGTGTCGACGTGCTCGGGCATCTCCGCGTAACTGTCCCGGGGCAGGCTGACGACGCTGGCACGCTCCCGGTCCTTGGAGACGTGCACCAGCATGATCGTGTCGGTGCAGTTGCAGGGCGCACCGCCGAGCCGGTACTTCTTCCGCTGCGCCGGGGTGATCTTGTCCCGGCCGTCGGTGCCGACCACGAGGAGGTTCATGCCGCGGCCGGACTCCGGGCGGTTCTTCATGTCGCGGAACGGGTCGACCCGGCTGATCCCGGTGTCGAGTCCGGTGACCACGGCATGCCCGATGCCGCCCACCCCCAGCACCAGCACCGACACGGTCGTCACGATCCGCGTGCCCCAGCGCGGCCGCGCCGGCCGCCTGCTGCCGCCCGTCTGCCGTGCCGTCTGCCGTGCCGTCTGCCGTGCGTCCGGCCGCCCGGTACCGCCGCGCTGCGGGGCCGGGCGGGGGCGGGGGCGCGGGCGGGGCGGTGTGGGCAAGAGGGCACCTCCGCGGACGACAGGGGATGCCCCGCACTGTAGGCCCGCACGATCCGCGGCTGTGGCCGCCGCGCCTGGCTGTCCCCCGTTCGCGGTAACGTGGCGGACGATGAACGCCACGCCCCCTGTCTCCGTGATCATGCCGGTCCTCAACGAGGAGCGGCATCTGCGCAACTCCGTCCGCCACATCCTCGAGCAGGAGTACGGCGGAGAGATGGAGGTGGTGATCGCGCTCGGACCGTCCACGGACCGTACCGACGAGATCGCCGCCGAGCTCGTACGGGAGGACTCCCGCGTCCACACCGTGCCGAACCCGACCGGCCGCACCCCCGCCGCGCTGAACGCCGCGATCAAGGCCTCCCGCCACCCCGTCGTGGTGCGCGTCGACGGGCACGGCATGCTCTCGCCGAACTACATCGCTACCGCGGTCCGCCTGCTGGACGAGACCGGCGCGCAGAACGTCGGCGGCATTATGCACGCCGAGGGCGAGAACGCCTGGGAGGACGCGGTCGCCGCCGCGATGACCTCGAAAATAGGCGTCGGCAACGCGGCGTTCCACACCGGCGGCCAGGCCGGCCCGGCGGAGACCGTCTACCTCGGGGTGTTCCGCCGTGAGGCGCTGGAGCAGCAGGGCGGCTACAACGAGGAGTTCATCCGCGCCCAGGACTGGGAGCTGAACTTCCGCATCCGCGAGGCCGGCGGTCTGATCTGGTTCTCGCCGGAGCTCAAGGTCCGCTACCGCCCGCGGCCGTCCGTGCGGGCGCTCGCCAAGCAGTACAAGGGCTACGGCCGCTGGCGGCACGTCGTCGCCCGCTACCACCAGGGTTCGATCAACCTGCGTTACCTTGCCCCGCCGACCGCCGTGTGCGCCGTTGCCGCCGGTGTCGTCGCCGGAGTCACGCTCACCCCGTGGGCCTTCGTCGTCCCCGGCGGCTACCTCGCGGCGATCACCGCAGGCTCGCTCCCGGCGGGCAAGGGTCTCTCGCTCAAGGCCCGGCTGCAGATCCCGGTGGCACTGGCGACGATGCACATGTCGTGGGGGTACGGCTTCCTCACCAGCCCCCGCTCGCTGGCGAAGAAGGTCATCGCCAGCCGCCGCCCGGCGGCGAAGACGGCAACGGCCTGACACTGCTGCGGACATGGCGAAGGGCCCGGCCACACGCGCGACCGGACCCTCGGGCATGCAGCGCTGCTACCAGGTGAAGCCCTTCTGCACCGGCATGCAGGCCCCCTCGTCGTCACCCTGGAGGACGTTCGCCGTGTCCGGGGTCCTGTTGTCGGTCCTGGCGGCCGACTTCGGATAGGCGTCGCCCTCCCGCCAGTCCGCGCCGACGATCAGCTGGATACCGGTGGCATCGGTGGACTTCTTCACCGAACTCAGCGGAACTCCGAGGGACTCGGCGACCGCCTGTGCGTCGCCCTCCAGTTCGGCGTTGGAGAACCGGATCATCGTCGTCTTCTGGGGGTCGAGCGTGCTGTCGGCCTTGGCCAGGGCGAAGCCCTTGTCGACCAGCAGCCCGGTGACGGCCGTCGCCCGGCCCCGCTCGGCGATCTGCCCGTCGCCGCCCGTGCCGTTCTGCACCATCACCGCGATCTCCTCGGGAGCCGCGGCCTCGTCCTTGGACTTCGCGGGCGCGGCCGGGGGCTTCTTCGGCGCCTTGCCGTCCAGCGGAACGTCCTCACGGACCATACGGAACAACTGCTCCGCGTCACCCGGCATCGGCTCCACCTTGCCCCTGAACCGGGGCTCGGGCCGCTGGCTGTAGACGTTCGGCATGGTCGTCATCGTGATGCGGGCGGTAGGGACGCTCTTGAGCTCCGTACCCAGGTCGTACAGGTCCTTGACGGTGTTGATGCCCTTGTCGACGGTGAGTGCGTCGATCGCCGCCTCGGCGAGCTTGCGCAGCTTGTTCGGGTCGGTGAGCTTGGTGTTCCTGCGCAGCTCACGGACCATCGAGTTCATGTACATGTGCTGCCCGTGCGCACGGGCCAGGTCGGTGCCGTCGTCGAACCCGTAGCGGGTCCGCAGCCACTGCAGTGCCTGCTCGCCCTGGATGTGGGTCGTGCCCTCCTCCAGTTTGAGACCGGAGCCCTTGCCGTCACGCGTACGGGAGTGGATGTTCTCCTCGACGCAGACCGGGACGCCCCCGATCGCGTCGGCCATGGAGACCACACCCGCGAAGTCGATCATCATGAAGTGGTCGATGGTGATACCGGTGAGGTCGTACCAGGTGGCGACCGTGCATCCCGGCCCGCCGCGGCCGAGTGACTCGTTGGTGAGCGCGAGTTCGGTGGCCGGGTAGGTCTTCTCGGTGTCCGGGTCGGTGCACTCCGGGATGTTCACGAGCGTGTCCCGCGGCATGCTGATGACCGAGATGTTGCTGCGGTCCGCGGAGAGGTGGAGCAGCATCTGGACGTCGGCGAGCGGCGTTGCGCCGAAGCTGTCCTTGGCGCCGCCGAGCTTCTGGTTCGCCGTGGAGTCCCGCGCGTCGGAGCCGATCAGCAGGATGTTCAGCGGTGTCTGACCGGCCGCGTTCGCCTTGTGGTCGGGCATCGCGTCGCCGAGTGTGAGGTCGTCCTTCTTGAGCTTGCTGTTCAGGTGCTCGTAGTAGAGGTAGCCCGCACCGGCGGTACCGAGCACCAGCACCGACACGGTGATCGCCATGCCGCGCAGTATCCGGCGCTTGCCGCGCTTCGGCCGCCGGGCCCCACCACGCCGGTGGCCCCCGGTGGCCCCCTGCGGCGTGGCGTCCGTCGAGCTCCGCTCGTCGTCCGGAGTCGTACGGCTGCCGGGAACACGACCGGCCCCCTCGCCGTACGGCCCCTCGTCCCAGCCGAGATCGCCGGGTTCCGCCGCGTGCTCCCGGGTCCCCTCCCCACGCACGCTGTTCCGTCCCACCCCTGGTCCCCCCTGTATTCAGGCCCGCGCCGTGAGCCGTTTCTCCGGTGTCACTCGGCGCAGACCTTCTTGTCGGCTTCGACTTTCTGGATGTCGTCCGGCACCTTCGCCGGACCGGTGATGGGCACCCCTGCGCCCTTGAAGTCGGGCCCGATCGTCAGCGTCATCGCTTCCAGACCCTGCGCGTCCTCCGTGCCGGGCTTCAGCGCCGCGGCCGGCAGGCCCATCAATTCCGCGAGCTTGCGGGCCTGGTCGGCCTGGTTCGGCGCGTACTCCAGCGTCGTCCTCGGGACGTCCGCCGGCGCGTTGCCCTTGTTGGAGGACTTCAGCACGCCCTCGGTGTTCTGCAACCAGTCGAGGGTCTTCTGCGCGGCGCCCTGAGGGCCGCCGCCGTTGAAGACGTCGACGCGGACGTCGGAGGCCTCGGCCCTGGTGCCCTTGAGGAGGGCGTTCTGCTTGTCCTTGGCCGCCTTCTTCTGTTGCTCGACCTCGGTGAGGGAGACGTCCTCGCGGACCATCGTGAACAGCTGCTCCGCCTTGGCCTCGTCGAGGACGACCGTCGCCTTGACCCTCTCGGTCGGGTTGTCCCTGACGGGCACGGTGGCGAAGGTCAGGTTCTTCATGTCGAACTTGCCGAGTTCCAGACCCAGGTCGCGGAGTTTGCCGATGTCGTCGATCTTGGAGTCGACCGTCAGGGCCTTCGTGCCGGCCTCGGCCAGCTTGAACAGCTTCGTCGGACTGGTGAGGGTGTCGTTCGACTTCAGTGTGCGCATCAGCGAACTGAGGAACTGCTGCTGAAGCTTGATGCGGTCCAGGTCGCCGCCGAATCCGACCGCGTGCCGGGTGCGGACGAACGCCAGGGCCTCCTCGCCCTCGACCGTGTGCTCGCCTGCCGGGAGATCGAGTTTGGAGTCGGGGTCCTTTATGTCCTTGTTGAGGCAGATGGGGACACCGCCGACCGCCGATGTCAGTGTCTTGACCGCGTTGAAGTCGGCCACCATGAAGTGGTCCGGCTGGATACCGGTGAGCTCGGTGACCGTGCGCATCGCGCAGCTCGGCGTGCGGCCCGACTGGCCGAGGCTGATGTTGAACCGGACGCCGTCCTCGCCGGGGATGGTCTTCGTCGTCCCGTCATCCTGCGTGGTCGGGCAGTCCGGGATGTCCGTGACCAGGTCGCGCGGGATGCTCAGCGCCGTCGCGTTGGTGCGGTCCTTGGACACGTGCAGCAGCACGGTGGTGTCCGCGTGGCCGGCGCTGTTCTTGTCGCCGTAGCCCTCGTTGCCCGAGCCGGTGCGCTTGTCCGTGCCGATCAGCAGGACGTTGATCGCGCGGTCCTTGCTGAAGCCGCCGGTGCCGGCCCCGTCGTCGGAGATCGAGTTGATGTTCGAGTTGAGGTGCTCGTAGTAGAGGTATCCGGCTGTCGCGGTGCCGACGAGCAGCAGCGCGAGGGTGCTGGATGTCCACAGCAGCGCTTTCTTCCTGCGCGACGCGGCCGGCTTTCGTTTGCGCCTGCCCGTCTGCTGCTGCGCCGCGCGGCCGCCGGAGGCGTCTACGGCGCGCCGGCTGCGCTGGCCGGGGACCTCTGTGGCCGGGGTCGGCGTACGGCGCCGGGTGCCGGTTCCGGCCACCGCGGTGCCGGGCCCTCCGGCTCTTCCGGCCCCTGTTCCTCTGGACTTCGGACCTCTGGCGGAGGGAATCGACTGCGGTGCGGATTGATCCAGTCGCAGCTCGTAATTGCCGGTCTGCGGGTTGAGTACCCACTGGTCGGCGGGGTCGATCTCGTCCGCCCGCTCACGGCTTTGTGCATCCACGGTTGCTTGAGTCCTCCGTCGGTGCCACGCGAGGCGCCTCCCCCCGACAGGCGCTCGGTCCTTCGATCCAGCAGTGCGCGACACGGGGTCGGGAGCACCGGATCGCGCCACACTATCCGCCCAGTTCAGCGTCGAGCGACGCCCGTGACAAATTCCACGCCCCTTACATGTGGGCAATACGCCCATTCCGTGTGCACTCTCTGCTTCCATTTGGCCATCGCTTCACTCACACATCCCTTCGGCGGCATTGGTGCCGGGAAATGTCGGTGTAGGGCTCGGTCCGGTGGTCACACCCGCATCCGGCTCCCCGGTGGCCCGGCCGGTCTCCCTCTCGTCGTTCGGCACGACGGTGACGGGTGCGTCCTCGCGCAGGCTCTCGAAAAGCTGCTCGGCCTCGGGCTGGACGAGTTCGTCCCGATTCGGGTCAGAGGAATGCGGCTGCCGTGGAACGGTGAGAAATTGGACCTTTTCGGTCGGAATACTGCGAATTGATCGCGTCAGATCGTAGAGGTCCCTGAGCGAGTCGAGACCGGGATCGGTGGTGATCGACTTGGTCGCCGCGTCAAGCACCGGATAGAGCCGCGTCGGGTTCAGCAGCACGCCGTTGCTCTGCACCTTCTTGACCAGGGCGCCCAGGAACTGCTGCTGGCGCTCCATGCGTTCGGTGTCGCTGCCGTTGCCCAGCGTCTTACGGGCCCTGACGAACCCGAGGGCCTGCTCGCCGTGGAGCGTCTGCGGCCCGGTCGGCAGCTCGAGGCGCGCGTCCTTGTCGTCGATCGGCTCCTTCAGACACACCTCGACGCCGTCCACGGCGTCCACCATGTCCTTGAAGCCCCGGAAGTCGATCACCATGTGGTGGTCGATACGGATCCCGGTGAGCTTCTCGACGGTGCGGATCGTGCAGGCCGCCCCGCCGAACTGGAAGGCCCAGTTGAACTGCGCCGGCCGTTCCCCGGTACGGCCGCCGTCCGCCTTGCCGCAGCTCGGGACGGTGACCATCAGGTCGCGCGGGATGGACATCGCCGTCGCGCTCTTCCGGTCGGCCGCGATGTGCAAGAGGATCGTGGTGTCGGAGCGCTGGCTGCCGCCGCCCTCGTCACGGCCGTATTTGCTGTTGCCCTCACCGGCGCGGGTGTCGGAGCCGAGGAGCAGGATGTTCTGCGCGCCGGTGGCGACGGGGGTGGGCCGCTCCTTCTCGTACGCCCTGAGTTCGGCGGCGGCGGTGATGTCGGTGGTGATGTTGGAGTCGAGCTTCCGGTAGAACCACCAACCGGCACCGGCGGCGGCGAGCAGTACGAGCGACACACCGAACGCGCCCCACCGCACCCAACGCCGTCGGCGCCTGCCCGCACCATCACCCGGGCCGCTTCCGCCGCCCGGCCCACGTGCGCCGGGCCCGCCGGGCCCGCCGGGCCAGGCCCCGCCCCGGCCTCCGTCGACGGGGCCGCTGCGGTCGCCGACTCCGCGGGGCCCGGCCCCGCCCCGGCCTCCGCCGCCCAGGCGTTTGCCGCCGCCGCGCTTGTTGCCGCCGCCGCGCGGGCCGTTGCCGGTGGCTGCCGCACCGGCTTCGGCTCCGCCGTCCGGGCCGGCCGCCGGGTCGGAGCCGGAAGCGCCTGTACGGGCGCCGTCCGGGGCATGGACGAGCCCGCGACCGCGTCGGCCGCGTCGGAGGCTCCCGCCGTGCGGATCGGCGGCCGTGCTGTCGCCGTCCTCGGCGGCATCACCCGGACCACCCCTGCCGGAGCGGACTGCCGGGGTCGAACCACCCTCCCGGGTGTCGGAGCCGGCCCGCTCGCCGGGGCGCGTGCCCGGTTCCGCCGGGTCCGTGCCGGGGCCGGACAGTCCGTCCGGCGCCAACGCGCGGGTGGGGAGGCCGCGTTCAAAACGCGTCCCCGCGCCGGCTGGACCGTCGGCTGCCCCTCGGTGGCCGTCACGGCCGGTCGACGTGACGGGCTCGTCCGCGTCGTCGGGCGCCGTGGCCGGGTCGGCAAAGGCAGCGCCGTCCTTGCGGACGGCCCGTTCGGCGAGTGCGACGGGGCCGTCCGTGCCGACGGGCTCCGCGGCCGCGGCACTCGGGCCGTCCGTGCCGACGGCGCCCCCGGCGGGGCGGGCGCTCCGTTCCGCGGCGGAGGGCCCTACGTCGGCCGGGTCGGTGGGGCGGGCGGGGCTGTCCGCGGGAGCCGGGCTGGTGCTCCCGACCGCAGCCGCGTGGCCGGGGGCGGTCCGGCCTCCGGGGGCAGCGTCCTGGTCCGCGGCAGCGGACTCCGCGGACCCCGTGCCGGCCTTGTCCGTCACTCGTGCGTCCATCCTTCATGGCGTCGGCGGCACGCCGGGCCGCCGATCGCTGGTCTAGACGGCTGAGCCCGGCGCTTGGTTGTGCGTTGCAGCACGCTTGCCGCTGATCATCCACCGCACGGGGCTGCCCGGCGGGGAGGGCTCGGCCCGAGTGTGGGCCACACGAGTGGACGTCAGGCGCCGGTCATACCGCTGTGGCGGTGACCCGCTCGCTCTCGACGCGCTTCGTCAACGCCTCCTCCGACAATGCGTCCAGATGCCGGCACAGCACCACGGAACCGCCGGACGCCAGCGGGGCGAACAGCCCGGCGGACAGACCGTCCCAGGAGTCGTACGGCTTCCCCGACAGCAGCCGCGACCCCGGCCCGAGGCCGAGCCGGTCCGCGTCCGCCCGGGCCCGCTCCACCAGTTCGGCACCCGTCAGTTCCACGTCACCGACGACCAGCGCCGGCTCGTCAGGGTCGACCGGCGCGTAGGCGGCGAACCGGTCGCCCTGGCCGGGCACTTCGACGGCGTAGTCGGCGTAACCCGCCGGCGGCGCCGGGAAACGGCGCCCCAGCGGCGCCAGGGACAGCGCGATCCGCTCGCCACCGCACGCGAGCCCCGCGTCGAACTGCCCGGGCCCGGCCACCACGAGGTCCGCGCGCGCCGGGTCACCCCCGACGTCCGCAATCACGCCCACGGAGGAACAGGCCAGCAGCCAGACGGCGCTCTGCCAGTGCGCCGGCAGCAGCAGCGCGAGCCGGTCGCCCGGCCCGGCGGAGAGCTCGCCCTGGAGCAGATTCGCCGTCTTCGCCACCCAATTGGCGAAGGTGGCGACGGACAATTCGACCCGCTCACCGGTGGCATCGTCGTAGAAGGTGACCAAGGGACGCGCGGGGTCCGCGGCGATCGCGGATCGCAGCAGGTCGGCAGGGGTACGGTCGCTGGCGTTCACTCGCGCAAGCGTACGCCGCCCTCCGCCGCCCGAGCGGCCGCTCGGGTGACGGTGTGCTCCGCTCGGGACGATGGGCCGTCACTTTCTCGGAAGTTTCCCGGCGAGCGTGGCCCGCCGCCGAGGCCCAGGATCCTTCCCATGCGTGGATACCTGGCTTCTTCCGTCGGAGTGGCGTGCGCGACCGCGCTCGTCATCCCGCTTTCGCTCGCTTCCGGCGCGCTCGCCGCGCCCCTGCCGGCCACTGCGGTCCCACAAGTACCGGACGTGCCCGGCTCGACCCAGTCCCTGCCACTGGAACCCCTCGGCAAAACCACCTCGGAGCGGTCCCACGGCGCCACCGGACAAGGCCTTCGCGAGCAGGGCCTCCCCGAACAGGAGGTCGACCCGTTCTCCCTCGTCGGCGTGGTCTGGGAGGACGCGCTCACCGAACTCCATGGCACCGTCGAGGTACGCACCCGGGCCCTCGGCTCCGAGGTCTGGTCCGACTGGCAACAGGTCGAGACCCACAACTCGGAGCACGGGGCGGACCCCGGCACCGCGGAGGGCGAATCACCCACCCTGCGCGGCGCCACCGCCCCGCTGTGGGTGGGCCCCTCGGACGGCGTGGAGGTGCGCGTGCGAGCGGCCGACGGCAGTTCGGCCGAACTGCCCGACGGGCTGCGCCTCGAACTCGTCGACCCCGGTGAGGACCCGGCGGACATCGGACGGTCCACCGACAGGACGGAGCCCGGGGCGGCGGGCCCCGACCCGGTGATCCAGAACCCTCAGGAGCCCCAAGACCCGCAGGGCAACGACACCGAGCCCACCGTGGGCCGCGGTTCCCTCGGAGGCCTTCTGATCCCCGCCCTCAACCAGGCCGACACCGAGGTCGAGGCAGCGGTGGCAGGCGATCTGCTCGCGGGCGATCTCACGGCCGGTGCCAAGCCGTACATCGGGCCGCGGCCGGCCATCGTCACCCGCAAGGGGTGGGGCGCGGACGAGTCGTGGCGGGAGAAGGAGCTCGTCTACACCGACTCGGTGAAGGCCGCGTTCGTCCACCACAGCGCCACCGGCAACAACTACACCTGCAAGCAGGCCCCCTCCGTTATCCGCAGTATCTACCGCTACCACGTCGAGAGCAGCGGCTGGCGCGACATCGGCTACAACTTCGCCGTCGACAAGTGCGGAAACATCTACGAAGGCCGGGCAGGAGGCGTGGGCAAGCCGGTGCTCGGCGCGCACACCCTGGGTTTCAACAGGAACAGCACGGGCATTGCCGTGCTCGGCACGTACAGTTCCTCCAATCCGCCGCAGGCGGCGGTGACCGCCGTGGCCAGGCTGACCGCGTGGAAGCTCGGCCTTCACGGGATCAATCCGAAGGGCAAGGTGACGCTCACCTCGGCCGGCAGCGGCAAGTACGCCGCAGGTGCGAAGGTCAGGCTCAACGCCATCTCCGGACACCGCGACGGCTACGTCACGGACTGCCCCGGAAGCCGCCTCTACAGCCGGCTCGGAACCGCCAGAACGGCTTCGGCCGAGCTTCAGGGCCGCTGACCGGGGAGGGGCCGGGCGCCGTCCGCGCGACTCGTAAACTGGCCGGTCCGAACCGCGACCGTGCCCGGCCCCAGCAGGAAGCAGAGAACGCATTGAACCAGGCCCCAGAAGCGATTCTCCTGGTCGGAGGCAAGGGCACCCGGCTGCGTCCGCTCACCGTCCGCACTCCGAAGCCGATGGTTCCGGCGGCCGGCGTGCCCTTCCTCACCCATCAACTGGCGCGGGCGCGGGCGGCGGGCGTCGAGCACATCGTGCTCGCCACGTCCTATCTGGCCGAGGTCTTCGAGCCGTACTTCGGCGACGGCTCCGCCCTCGGCCTGCACCTGGAGTACGTGACGGAGCAGGAGCCGCTCGGCACCGGCGGGGCCATCCGCAACGTGGCCTCCCGGCTGCGGTCCGGTCCGGACGATCCGGTCCTCGTCTTCAACGGCGACATCCTCACCGGGCTCGACATCGAGGCCCTCGTCGACATCCACCGTTCCTCCGGCGCCGACGTCTCCCTCCACCTCACCCGCGTCGACGACCCGCGCGCCTTCGGCCTGGTGCCGACGGACGGTACGGGCCGCGTCACGGCGTTCCTCGAGAAGCCGCAGACGCCGCAGGAGATCGTCACCGACCAGATCAACGCGGGTGCGTATGTGTTCCGGCGCTCGGTCATCGACACGATCCCCGCGGACCGGCCCGTTTCCGTCGAACGGGAGACCTTCCCGGAACTGCTGAGCTCCGGCGCCCACCTCCAGGGCATGGTGGACTCCACGTACTGGCTGGACCTCGGCACCCCGCACGCCTTCGTACGCGGCTCCGCCGACCTGGTCCTCGGACGTGCGCCGTCCCCTGCCGTGCCCGGCCGGCGCGGCGACCGGCTTGTGCTGCCGTCCGCAACGGTGGCACCCGGCGCGAAGCTGACCGGCGGCACGGTGGTCTGCGAGGGGGCACGCGTCGGCGAGGACGCCAGGATCGACGGCAGCACGGTCCTGGCCGGCGCGGTCGTCGAGCCCGGGGCCGTGATCTGCGACTCCCTCGTCGGCGCGGGCGCGCGGATCGGAGCGCGTACGGTGCTGTCCGGCGTGGTCGTCGGGGACGGCGCGGTCGTGGGCGAGGACAACGAGCTCAGGGACGGCGCTCGGGTGTGGTGCGACGCGGTGCTCCCGGCCCGCGCGGTCCGCTTCTCCTCCGACCAGTAGCCGACGACCGGTACCAGTAGCCTGGCCGCATGGCAGGGCGCTTCCGACCGGGTACGAGCCGCGCCACCGTACGCGGTGGCGCGACGCGCGCACCCGTCGCGATACCGCGACAGGTCGCTGCCGATACCGCCCCGTGTCTCCGCCGGTGGACACCGCCCTGGCCGCTCGACATCGGGCTTGTCCTCGGACCGTTGCGGCGCGGTCCGGCCGACCCCACCTTCCGTACGACGGCCGACGGCTCGGTCTGGCGGGCCAGCCGTACGCCCGCCGGGCCGGGCACGCTCCGGGTCGCGATGCGGGCAGGCACCGTCGAGGCGGATGCCTGGGGGCCGGGCGCCGAGTGGCTGCTCGACCAGCTGCCCGAGCTGCTCGGGGCGGCGGACGAACCCGACGCGTTCGCCCCGCGGCACCGGCTGGTCGCCGCCTCGCTGCGCCGCCGGCCCGGACTGCGGCTGCTGCGTTCGGGGCTGGTGCTGGAGTCCCTGATCCCTTCGATCCTCGAGCAGAAGATCACCACGGACGAGGCGTACCGGGCCTGGCGACTGCTCGTCCGTAAGTACGGTGAACCGGCGCCGGGCCCCGACACCGGCATGTACGTGATGCCGGAACCGCGCGCCTGGGCACTCGTCCCTTCCTGGGAGTGGCACCGCGCCGGTGTCGACAACAAGCGCGCGTCGACGATCCTGCGTGCGGTGAAGGTCGCGCGCAGGCTCGAGGAGGCGGCGGCGATGCCTGCCGAACAGGCCATGGCGCGGCTGGAGTTGATTCCCGGCATCGGCCCATGGACGTCGGCGGAGGTCATCCAGCGCAGCAACGGCGCGGCCGACGCGGTCACGGTCGGCGACCTGCACCTGCCGCGGATCGTCGGCTACGCGCTCGCGGGCGAGCGCAACACCGACGACGCGGCGATGCTGGAACTGCTGTCCCCCTACGAGGGCCAACGCCACCGCGCCGCCCGTCTCATCCTGCTCTCGGGCCGCACGCCCCCGCGGCGCGAACCCAAGATGCGCCGCGTCGACATCGCGCAGTGGTGAGGGCCGCCCTGCGGGACGCGCCGCGTCAGCGGTGGATTCCGTCCGGGCCGCGGCTTCGTCCGAGATGGTGCGCGTCGCGGAGGGGTGTGCGTCGGGGGAAGCCGCAGCGGCCGCCCCGGGAGTCCCTTATCGGACCTCGATGAACGCCGACGGCTCCCGCCGTGCCCGCGTCTTCGCCGCAGCCGCCGCATGACCGATGGCGACCGCACCCATCGGGTCCCACGTCTCCGGCAGCGACAGCACCTCGCGGACCACGTCCCGGCAGAACATCGTCGACGACACCCACGCCGAGCCCAGCCGCTCACCCGCCAGCGCCACCAGGAAGTTCTGGACGCCCGCGCCCGCCGCGACGACGAACATCTCGCGTTCGGCCGTGTCCCTGCGGTCGTCGCCGTATGTGTGCGCCCCCTCCGTCACCAGGCACGGCACTGCCAGGTACGGCGCGTTGCGCAGGACGTCCCCGCGACGGACGCGCGCCGCGATCGATTCCTCCGACTTGCCGTCGCGCCGCAGGTCCGCGATCCACGCGTCCCGCATCGCGTCCAGGAGCCGCAGCCGTGACGTTGCCGACTCGAGGAGCACGAAGCGCCACGGCGTCGTGTGGTGCGGCGCCGGTGCCGTCACCGCCGCCGCAACCGCGCGTCGTACCGCGCCGCCGTCCACCGGCTCGTCGGTGAACTCCCGCACTGTACGGCGCAGCGTCACCGCCTCTCGAACCGCCTCCGAGGTGCCCAGCCGGAACATGTCGTCGGCCGCGCTCCGGATCAGCGTGCTCGCGCCGTCGTGGGTGTCGGCCACGACGTGCGCGAGCCCGCGTACGACTGCGACCGGTAGCCCGCTGGTCTTGCCCTTCACCAGGTCGCCCGCGGCGGCGAGTTCGTCGGCGGTGGCGACCACGGTGGCGCCGAGCGGATTGCCGTGGGCGTCCATGCCGCCGCGCAGGTCGTCCAGCACCCGCACGCCCGCCGCGCCGATCGCGACGTCGGTGAGCCCGGCCCGCCAGGGCCGGCCGAAGGTGTCGGTGACGATCACGCCGACGTCGACACCGAGTTCGTCGCGCAGGCCCTCGCGGATCGCCCGGGCGGAGGCGTCCGGGTCCTCGGGCAGCAACAGCACCGTTCCGGCAGGGGTGTTGGAGGCGTCGACTCCCGCCGCGGCCATCACCAGGCCCTGCCGGTTCTCGACGATGCGCAGGGCGCCGCGCCGCGCCACCACCCGTACCGTCTCCGCGTCGATGGCGGCCTCGCGGTCCGCCGCCTCGACGAGCCGCCCCTCCGCCTTGCTGACGATCTTGGAGGTGACGAGGAGCACGTCCCCGTCGGCAAGGCCGGGCGACGTGGCGGCGATCAGTTTGGCGAGGTTGTCGCCGGGCCGGATCTCGCCGAGTCCTGGCAGCGCCCAGACCCGGTACGAGGCCGGGCTCACGCCCGTACCTCCTCGGCCAGGGCCAGCGCCGCACGCGCCATCTCCGCGGCCGCGTCCACGTCGGTCATCATCAGCGGCACGGCCTTGCAGACGATGCCCGCCTCCTCGACGGCCGGGACCGAGGCCTCGTCCACGAGGTCGACGAGCCAGCCGTCGAGCAGCCCGGAGCCGTAGTGCCGGGCGACGGCCGCCGCGGTCGCCTCGACGCCCACCGCGGCGAGCACCTTGTCGGCCATGCCGCGCACGGGTGCGTCCCCGACGATGGGGGAGAGGCCGACGACCGGTACGCCCGCCTCCGCGATGGCCTCGCGGATGCCGGGCACGGCGAGAATGGTGCCGACGCTGACGACGGGGTTGGACGGCGGGAAGAGGATCACGTCCGCGGAGGCGATGGCCTCCAGTACGCCGGGCGCGGGCTCGGCCTGGTCCGCGCCGACCGGTACGACGGCCTCCGCAGCGACGGAGGCGCGCAGCCGCACCCAGTACTCCTGGAAGTGGATGACCTTGCGCTCGCCGTCGACCGTCACGGCGACGTGTGTCTCCACCCGGTCGTCGGACATGGGCAGGAGTCGTACGCCCGGCTTCCACCGGTCGCAGAGCGCCTCGGTGACGGCGCTGAGCGGATAGCCGGCGCTCAGCATCTGCGTACGGACGATGTGGGTGGCGAAGTCGCGGTCGCCGAGACCGAACCATTCCGGGCCCACGCCGTATGCCGCCAGCTCGCTCTTGACCTGGAAGGTCTCGTCCTGGCGGCCCCAGCCCTGGTCCTCGTTGATGCCACCGCCGAGGGTGTACATCACGGTGTCGAGGTCGGGGCAGACCTTCAGGCCGAAGAGATGGATGTCGTCACCGGTGTTGCCGATCACCGTGACGTCCGCTTCGGGCGCGGCCTGCTGGAGACCGCGGAGGAAACGGGCGCCGCCGATACCGCCGGCCAGAACCACAATGCGCATGCGGCCATCCTCGCAGGTCCCCCGGAGGCGTCAGACGGGAACGGTCTCCGTGGTGCAGCGGGCTGCCCGGTGCATCGGCATCTCGGTCAGGCCCGGGTAGTAGACGTGCAGGCTCACGGCCGGTTCGAGTGAGTCGTTGGCGACCTCGTGTGCGTAGCCCGGCGCGAAGACCCGCTGGGAACCCGCCGTCAGGGACTGCTCGCCGCGCTCGGTGCGCTCGGTCAGTTCGCCCTGGAGGACGGTGAGGACACCGGAGGAGGGACCGTGGTCGTGCAGTCCGCTGCCCTGGCCGGGTACCCAGCTGAGCAGCCAGACCTCGTAGCCGGGGCCGGTGCGCAGCCGGTGGTACCAGCGCGAGGTGGCGTCGTACTCGACGAGGTGTTCCCACTGTGCGCGGTCGGCGGCGATGGAGCGGGCGAGGCCGGCGAACTCGGCCACGGTGACCGGGTGCTCACGGGCGGGCTGGAGAAGGTGCTGTACGGCGAGGATGTCGCCGGCGATCTGGAGGTCGCTGTCGCTGTTCATTGGTGCGGGGGTTCCTCAGCAGAAGTGCATGGGGTGTCGCAGAGCGGGAAGGTGACGCAGGGTGCGAAAGGCCGGAGCTCGAAGGCATCAACAGCTGGAACAGCAACAGCAACAGCGCGCCTGGACAGCGCTGCGGAACCCGCGGTGGCGGGTCGCGAGGGGCGCTGTGGTCGCTGGCATGGGATCAAAGGTGACTGGTCTACTCGTCCGCTGTCAACCCAATGACCGATTTGGCGGCAATGTTTCACCTTTTCCGGTAACTGGGAGGGGAGAAAGGTTTGTGCAGGGAGGGGGGCGGAGACATGCGGCAGCAAATTCGCTCGTAAACGTCACCGCGGCTGGAAGTGATCGGACTGTGATCCGGATCGCTTCACCGGCCCGATCGAAACAAGATCGACGTCTGTGGCGTCTTCCCTCTTGGTAGGGGGCGGGGCGTGGAACTGGCCGCTGGCATGTGTCAGGTTTTTGGTGATTTGAACACTTTCCGCATAACCTTGGTTCCGCAGAGTGAATACCGGGCCCAATAGCAGATCTCAGCTTGACTGGTCTGGAGCTACACACTTGTAATTTCACTCGTGTCGTTCGGCCGAAAACGATCGCGGCAACATCACGGGGACGCAAAGACAGACGAGGGGCGCACATGACCGAGCTGTTCGAACAACTGCTGGTCGAGGACGCGGATGAGGAACTCGGCTGGCAGGAGCGCGCGTTGTGCGCCCAGACCGATCCTGAGTCCTTCTTCCCCGAGAAGGGCGGCTCCACCCGCGAGGCCAAGAAAGTCTGCCTTGCCTGTGAGGTCCGGTCCGAATGTCTCGAATACGCCCTGAACAACGACGAGAGATTCGGAATCTGGGGCGGTCTCTCCGAGCGGGAGCGCCGGCGGCTCAAGAAAGCCGCCGTCTGACTGCACCGCCGTCATCGGCCCGGCCCCACCGTGCCGACCGTCCCTCGACCGGTCAAACGGTACAACCGCGTCAACTGGGTGCGTAACGAACGGTCCGCCGTCCGTGGGTTGTCCACAGGCTGCGGACCGTCGGCATGCCAGCCGTTAGTGTGGGGCCCCGTCCGTGACGCACCACAGCCCCTACGGGGTGACCCCGCCGGAGGGCCCGTACCTCAATGTCCGCCACCACAGCCGCGTTTGTTCCGGCCGCCGCGCCCGAGTTCCCGCGGCACGTCGTCACCGCAGTGCTCGTCTCCCACGACGGCGCGCGCTGGCTCCCCGACGCCCTCGCCGGACTGATCGGCCAGGAGCGCCCCGTACAGAACGTCGTCGCGGCCGACACCGGCAGCGCCGACGACTCGGCCCGGCTCCTCACCGACGCCCTCGGCGCCGAGCGCGTACTGCATCTCGCCCGCCGCACCGGTTTCGGCACCGCCGTGGAGGAGGCCGTCCGCACCGCCGGTGTGCTCACCCCCGAGGACCTGCCGTATCTGAAGCGGCCCAGCGGCTGGGACCCGGTCAGCAGGACCTGGCGCGACGAGACCTACGACATGCCCGAGCTTCCGCACGGCGAGCCCGTGCAGTGGCTCTGGCTCCTCCACGACGACTGCGCGCCCGAGCCCGACGCCCTCGCCCAACTGCTCCGCGTCGCCGACTCCGACGAGCACGCCGCGGTCATCGGCCCCAAGCTCCGCGGCTGGTACGACCGCAGGCAACTCCTCGAGACCGGCGTCTCCATCGCCAACAGCGGCCGCCGCTGGACCGGGCTCGACCGCCGCGAGCAGGACCAGGGCCAGCACGACCAGGTCCGCTCGGTCCTGTCCGTGTCCTCCGCCGGAATGCTCGTCCGCCGGGACGTCTTCGAGGAACTCGGCGGCTTCGACCGGCGGCTGCCGCTGATGCGCGACGACGTCGACCTGTGCTGGCGAGCGCATTCGGCCGGACACCGCGTCCTGATCGCCCCCGACGCCGTCCTGCGGCACGCGGAAGCGGCCGCCCGCGAGCGCCGCACCGTCGACTGCGCCGGCCGGTCCGTCGCCAGCCCGCACCGCGTCGACAAGGCCGGTGCGGTGTACACGCTGCTCACCAACACCCGTGGCGTCGCACTGCCGTACGTACTGCTGCGCATCGTCTTCGGCACCCTGCTACGCACCCTCGCCTACCTCGTCGGCAAGGTGCCCGGGCAGGCCGTCGACGAGGTCATGGGTCTCTTCGCCGTACTGCTGCGCCCCGAGCGCATCCTGGCCGGGCGGCGCAGACGGTCCCGGCGGGCGGTCGAGGCGAACGAACTGCGGCCCCTGTTCCCGCCGCCCGGCGCCACCGTCCGCGCGACCGTCGAGCAGCTCGTATCCAACTTCTCAGGCTCGGACGCGGACTCCGGCGGCTCCCGCCACGGAGCCGTCGAATCCGGACCGGGCGGCGACGACGCCGACTTCCTGGAGATCGAGCAGTTCGCCAGGCTGAAGAAGATCGCCCGCAAGCCGGGCCCCCTCCTCTTCGCCGTGCTGCTCGTCGTCTCCCTCGTGGCCTGCCGTGGACTGTTCGCAGGCGGCGCGCTGGCCGGCGGCGCGCTGCTGCCGGCCCCCGCCGACGTCTTTGAACTGTGGGGTCGTTACGCGGACGGCTGGCACCCCATCGGCACCGGCGGCACCCAGCCGGCGCCGCCCTACCTCGCCGTCCTCGCGGTGCTGTCCGCGCTGTTCCTCGGCTCCACCGGACTCGCGCTGACCGTACTGCTCGTCTGCTCCGTTCCGCTGGCCGGTCTCACCGCATACTTCGCCTCCAGGCCCATCGTCGAGTCGCGGCTCCTGCGGGCCTGGGCGAGCGTCGCCTACGCCTTCCTGCCCGCCGCGACCGGCGCGCTGGCCACCGGACGGCTCGGCACCGCCGTCCTCGCCGTCGTGCTGCCGCTCATCGCCCGTGCGGCCGTCGCCGCCCACGGGCTGCGGGTCCCTGGCGGCCGCGGCAGTTGGCGGGCCACCTGGGCGTACGCCCTGCTGCTCACCTTCGCGATGGCCTTCACGCCCGTCGTGTGGCCGATCGCCGTGATCCTCGGCATCGCCGTCCTGGTGCTGCGGCGCGGCGACATCACCGCCTACGGACTGCGTTTCCTCGCGGCCGTCGGCACCCCCGTGCTCGTCCTCGCCCCCTGGTCGCTCTCCCTGCTGAGCAGCCCCTCCGCGTTCTTCCGCGAGGCGGGAGTCGCGTACGACGGCGGCGCGGCGAGCGCCACCGACCTGCTGGGCATCAGCCCCGGCGGGCCCGGAACCGTCGGCGGCGTCCTGATGATCGGCGTCGTCCTCGCCGCACTCGGCGCCCTGCTGCGCGAGGAGCGGCAGTTCGCGATCCGCACCGCCTGGGCGGTCGCGCTGATCGCCCTCGTCTTCGCGGCCCTCGTCAACGGCTCCGGTGAAAGCGACGCCGGCTGGGCGGGACCGGCGACCCTCGTCTACGGCATCGCGCTGCTCGCGGCCGCCGTGCTCGGCGCGGAGGGCGGGCGCAGCCGCGTCGCGGCCCAGAGCTTCGGCTGGCGGCAGCCTGTCGCCGCCCTCGTCGCCCTGGCCGCCGGCCTGGCCCCGGTCATTGCCGCGGTCAACTGGATGATCAGCGGCGCGGGCGGCCCCCTGGAGCGGCGCGACCCGGTCCAGGTGCCCGCGTTCGTCGCGGAGGAGAGCGACACCCAGGACCAGCCGCGCACCCTGGTGCTAGGCGGTACCTCGGTCGCCAAGGTCTCGTACACACTCGTGCGCGGCTCCGGCGGGCGCCTCGGCGACGCGGAGCTCACCGAGGCGGGCGGCAACGACGCCCGCCTCGACAAGATCGTCGCCAACCTTGTCGCAGGCTCCGGCGCCGACCAGACGAGCCAGCTCAGCGGCTATGCGATCCGTTACGTCCTCGTGCGCGACGGCGCCCCCCGTCAAACCAGCCGCGTCCTCGATGCCACGCCCGGCCTGAGCCGGCTCAGCCAGCTCGACGGCAGCGCCCTGTGGCGCGTGGACCGCCAGGTCGCCCGCGCCACGATCGTGGGCGGCAAGGAGGAGCCGCTGCCGGTGGCGTCCGACGCAGTGGAGGCGCATGCCGAGATCCCCGTCGGCGGGGCCGGCCGGATCCTGCGCATCGCTGACCGTGCCGACGAGGGCTGGCAGGCCACGCTCGACGGCCGGCCGCTCGAGAAGACCACGGTCGACGGGTGGGCGCAGGGCTTCGAGCTGCCTGCGGAGGGCGGCCGCCTCGAGCTGACGTACGAGGACCCGGCCGGCCACACGGCCTGGATCTGGATCCAGGCGTTCCTCGCGCTGGTGCTGGTGGTGCTCGCCCTCCCCGGGCGGCGCCGGGAGATCGACGACGATCTGCCGGACGAGCCGGTCGCGGTACCGGACCAGGCGGTGTCCGGCGATGGCCGCAGGGCGCGCAGGCTGCGCGCGCAGGCGGAGTCCGAGGCCGCGGAAGCCTCCGAGGCCGCGCCCGCGGAGCAGGAGCAGGGCCCCCAGGAGGTGGAGCAGCCCGCGCCGTACGCGGCGGTGCCGCAGCAGTACGGGGAGTGGGACGCGCAGACGTACGCCGACGCCGACTACGGGACCACGTACGGCCAGGCCGGGTACCAGGACGCTCAGTACGGCGACGGCCAGGGATACACCGACGGGCAGCAGTACGGCGGCGACCAGGCGTACGGCGACACCACGTACCAGCAGCAGTACCAGGCGGATCCGTACCAGGCCACGTCCTACGGCGACGGCCGGTACCAGCAAGGCTCCCCGTACCAGCAGGACGGCGCCTACCAGCAGGACGGCCAGTACGACCCCTACGGCTACGGCTACGGCGACCCGAACGGCGGCCAGTACCCCGAACCCCCGGCGCAAGCCCCCGGCACGACGCGAGGCGAGTCAGAGTGAAGCGCACGACCATCTCCCTGATCGCGGTCGCCACGGCCCTCGCCGCCATCACCGGCTTCGCCTCGCTCACGGCACCGGACGGCGAGGGCGCGGCGGCGGCCGAGGCTCCGGCACGGCTGCCCGTCGAGCGTTCCAGCCTGCTCTGCCCGGCACCCAGCAGCTCGGACCTGGCGGAGACGCAGTACACCTCCTTCACACCCGCTGAGAAGGACGGCGCGCGACAGGGGTCCGGGGGCGAAGGCGCCGACGCGGATTCGGCCGAACTGCGGTCCTCCGCGGTCGCGTTGACCGACCCCGCCGGCGCACCCGAGGAGAAGGACGGCAAGGGCAAGAAGGACGGGGCGGAGAAACCCGCCTCCGACAAGCCCTTCCTCGTCGTCAAGGAGCCCGGCAAGCCCGTCTCGGCCGAAGGGAGCGGCGGCCAGGTCCCCGCGCTGGTCGGTACGGCCACCGGAAGCCTCGCTCCCGGGTGGACGGCGCAGCAGACCACCACGGTGTCCGCCGGCAGCGGTCGTGGGCTCCTCGGTGTCAGCTGTACCGCCCCGGACACCGACTTCTGGTTCCCCGGCGCCTCGCTGGCCGACAAGCGCCAGGACTATGTGCACCTGACCAACCCTGACGAGGGCACGGCCGTCGTCGACGTGGAGCTCTACGGCAAGGAAGGCGCGCTCAAGAGCACCGTGGCCGAGGGGGTCCCGGTCCCCGGCGGTTCCAGCCTCCCGCTTCTGCTGTCGACGCTCACGGCCGATCAGGCCGAGGACGTGACCGTCCACGTCACGACCCGCACCGGGCGGGTCGGCGCCGTCGTACGGTCCCTCGAGGAGAACGTCGGCAGTGACTGGCTCGGCGCCGCCGCCGACCCGTCCGGCACGGCTGTGCTTCCCGGCATCCCGGCGGACGCGGCCTCGGTGCAACTGGTGGCCTTCGCCCCCGGCGCCGACGACGCGGAGCTGAAGGTCCAGCTCGCGGGCGCGACCGGCACGATCACCCCGGCCGGGCACGAGACGCTGCACGTCAAGTCCGGGATGACCGCGAGCGTCGACTTGAAGGACGTCACCCGGGGCGAGGCCGGGTCGCTGATCCTCAGCCCCGCGGAGGGCGGCCGGGCCACTCCGGTGGTGGCCGCGCTGCGCGTGGTCCGGGGCAAGGGCGACGAGAAGGAGGTCGCGTTCATCCCGGCCGCCGCGCCGGTGGGCGAGCGGGCGACGGTTGCCGACAACCGGGCCAAGGGGTCCCAGCTGTCGCTGACCGCACCGGGCAGGGCCGCGACGGTGAGGGTGACCGCGTCGGCGGGCACGAAGGGCGGCACCCCGGTCGTCAAGGAGTACGCGGTGAAGGCAGGGACGACGACGGCCGTCCCCGCACCCGTGCCGGCCGGCCTCAAGGGCTCGTACGCGCTCACGGTGGAGACGGTGTCGGGCGGGCCGGTGCACGCGTCCCGGGCACTGGAGATCGCGGAGGACGGTATTCCGATGTTCACGGTGCAGACGCTGCCCGACGACCGTGGGACGGTCGCGGTGCCGGAGGCCGAGCAGGACCTCTCGGTGCTGGACGACTGAGTCGCTCCGGGACCCTGGAGCGCAGGGCGCCCGGGGGACGCGATCGGGCGGCCGGTGAAGGCCGCCCCGTCGCGTACGTCAGTCCTGCCCGTAACGCGGATCGACCGATTCGGGGGCCAGGCCGAGCAACTCGGCGACCTGCTCGACGACCACTTCGTGCACGAGCAGTGCACGTTCGTCGCGGTTCTTTGTCCGGATCTCGACGGGCCGGCGATAGATCATGATCCGCGCCGGCTGGTCCTTGGCGGCGGGGACCGCGCTTCCCAGCGGCACCGACTCGTGGGGCGAACCAGGGACCTCCAGCACCAGGAAGTCGACATCTGACAACTGCGGCCAGCGCCGCTCCAGCCGTTCCACCGAGTCCTGGACCAGGTCACGGAAGGTCTCGGCGCGGCTGGCCGCGAGCGGTACCTGCGGCGGAGCCACAGGCCCGCGCATACCTCGTCCGTGCCGGTCACGGCGGCGGGGCCTCGGCTCTGCCGGTCGGGGGGGTACAGGACTGTCCATCACTGACGCAGGGTAGCTCTCCGGGGCCGGGGGCGATCGGCTCCGAGTCACCGCCGGCAGCTTTGTCGATAATTGAACATTCCGGCCAATGTTGGGCTCGATTCCACGGCTCTCGCGACCGGCGCTCTCGACGCGATTGACCTGATTCACTCCAACTCGTGACCGCGCGGCGTGTGGCCGTCGCCCGTGTGGTTCTCTTTCCATGCAGGTCAGGCTAGTTGCTCGAACTGCCTATATGTCCGATGTCACACGACGACACGGGGGAGTGACCTGGTGGAGAGTCGTCGCAGCCCGCTCAAGAGTGCGGTACCGTCCAACGTCGTGAGCCCTGTACGTCGCTGTTCGCGCACCGCGTGCGGCCGCCCTGCCGTCGCGACACTGACGTACGTCTATGCCGACTCGACTGCGGTCCTCGGTCCGCTCGCCACCTACGCCGAGCCCCACTGCTACGACCTGTGCGCCGAGCACAGCGAGCGGCTGACGGCGCCGCGCGGCTGGGAGGTCGTACGGCTCACCGACGGCTCCGCCCCCGCGCGCCCCAGCGGCGACGACCTCGAAGCCCTGGCCAACGCCGTCCGCGAGGCGGCACGGCCCCAGGGGCGTACGGCGGAAGCGGGCGGCCAGGGCGGCCGGCGCTCCGCGGACCCGATGGAGGTCGCGCGCCGCGGCCATCTGCGGGTGCTGCGCTCCCCCGACTGAACCAGCGCCCCACCGGCCCATGGGCCGCAGTTCCCCCCGTCGGCTTTGCGGCAGGGGCGGTCGGCCGACCCCCGCCGTGAGGGTAGTTTGTGGTGACCGCATGGACTTCAGAAGGGGTTGGGCCGTGGCTGCTGATCTGTCGCAGATCGTGAAGGCGTACGACGTCCGCGGGGTGGTGCCGGATCAGTGGGACGAGTCGCTCGCCGAACTGTTCGGAGCCGCCTTCGTGAAGGTGACCGGCGCCGACGCGATCGTCGTCGGCCATGACATGCGGCCGTCGTCGCCCGGACTGTCCGGCGCGTTCGCCCGCGGTGCGGCGGCCCTCGGGGTCGACGTCACCCTCATCGGACTGTGCTCGACGGACCAGCTGTACTTCGCCTCGGGGCACCTCGGGCTGCCGGGCGCCATGTTCACCGCCTCGCACAACCCGGCGCAGTACAACGGCATCAAGATGTGCCGGGCGGGTGCGGCCCCCGTCGGCCAGGACACCGGCCTGGCCGAGATCCGCGAGCTCGTCGAGAACTGGTCCGAGCAGGGCGCGCCCGCCCCGGCGGCGACGGCCGGCACCGTGATCGAACGCGACACGCTCACCGACTACGCGGCCCACCTGCTCTCCCTCGTCGACCTGTCGGGCATGCGCCCCCTGAAGGTCGTCGTGGACGCGGGCAACGGCATGGGCGGCCACACGGTCCCCACCGTGTTCGAGGCCCTCCCGCTCACCGTCGTCCCGATGTACTTCGAGCTGGACGGCACCTTCCCCAACCACGAGGCGAACCCGCTCGACCCGGCCAACATCGTCGACCTGCAGGCCCGTGTGCGTGCCGAGGGCGCCGACCTGGGCCTGGCCTTCGACGGCGACGCGGACCGCTGCTTCGTCGTCGACGAGCGGGGCGAGGGTGTGTCGCCCTCCGCGATCACCGCGCTAGTGGCCTCCCGCGAACTCGCCAAGCACGCCGGCGGCACGGTCATCCACAACCTGATCACCTCGTGGTCGGTCCCGGAGGTCGTACGCGAGAACGGCGGCACCCCGGTGCGCACCCGGGTCGGGCACTCCTTCATCAAGGAGGAGATGGCCCGCACCGGAGCGATCTTCGGCGGCGAGCACTCCGCGCACTACTACTTCCGCGACTTCTGGAACGCCGACACCGGCATGCTCGCCGCCCTGCACGTCCTGGCGGCGCTGGGCTCCCAGGACGGCACGCTGTCCGACCTGGTCGCGCAGTACGACCGGTACGCGTCCTCCGGTGAGATCAACTCCAAGGTCGCCGACCAGGCCGACAGGGCGGCAGCGGTGAAGGCCGCCTTCGCCGCACGTGAGGACGTCGAGGCCGACGAGCTCGACGGTCTCACGGTGACGGCCGCCGACTGGTGGTTCAACCTGCGCGCCTCGAACACCGAGCCGCTGCTGCGGCTGAACGTGGAGGCGCACGACGAGGCCACCATGGTCAAGATCCGCGACGAGGTGCTGGCGCTCGTACGGGCCTGAGCCCGCCGGTGCGGGCGGGGCCTGCCTCCCGCCCGTACCCCGCCGCGACACGTTCGGCACCACCGGTCCACGCCGCCGCAGAACGAGCCGCATCCCGCCCCCCGGCGGTAGGCTGACGAGGCCTGATCCGCCAGACCGTGACCGCAGGCCGACGCGATCGCAACCGCTCCGTCGGCCTGCGGCATGCCCGAAGGGACACCGCTGTTATGCCGCTCGAAGCCGGCCTCCTGGAGATCCTCGCCTGCCCGGCCTGCCACGCCCCGCTCGACGACCGCACGGCAGCCGACACCCCCGAGCTGATCTGCACCGGCAAGGACTGCGGCCTCGCCTACCCGGTCAGGGACGGCATCCCCGTCCTGCTCGTCGACGAGGCGCGCCGCCCCGCGTGAGGCGGGACCGCGGAGGACCGTGTGGCGGACCCCGGGTCCGGCACGCGTACCTCCCGGCCGACCGTGCCCGGCACGACCGCGCCCCCTGACAACCGCACACATCCCCCGCCCGCGTACGGCGATCGGAGGCCCACCCCATGCTCGACGAGTCGCTCCTCGACGACCCGGACGCCCTGGCCCGCGCCGACCGCCGAGGCCTACTGCGCGGCGCGGCCGAGGCCGGGGCCCGCGTACGCACGGCGGCCAGGCACGCCGAGGAAGCCGGAATCGCCCGACTCAGCCCCGAGGGCAGGCCGCGGGCCGTCCTCGTCGCCGGCCCCGGCACCGCCGCCCTCGGCGTCGCGGACCTGGTCGGCGCCCTGGCAGGCGCCTCCGCACCCGTCATCCCACTCCGCCCCACCGGCGTCGCCCACGCGGCCGGAGCCCTGCGCTGGGCCCTGCCCGGCTGGGCGGGCTCGCTCGACCTTCTGCTCCTCACCACCACGGACGGCAGCGAACCGGGCCTCGCGCTGCTCGTCGAGCAGGCTTACCGGCGAGGCTGCTCCGTCGTCGCCGTCTCACCGCGGCGCTCGCCCCTCTCGGAGGCGGTCGACGGCGTCCACGGCCTGGTCGTCCCCATGGCCACCGCGCCGTACGAGGAGGCGTACGAGGAGATCCAGGCGGCCGCCCCCGGTGCGCTGTGGGCGCTGTTCACGCCGCTGCTCGCGCTCCTCGACCGCGTCGGCCTGCTCGACGCGGCACCGGAGACGCTCGCCCAGGTCGCCGACCGCCTCGACCGCACCGCCGAACGCTGCGGCCCCGCCATCGCCACATACAGCAACCCGGCCAAGACGCTGGCCGCCGACCTCGCCGACAGCTTGCCGCTCATCTGGACCGAAGGCGCGGGTGCGGCCCCGGCGGGGCGGCGCTTCGCCGCGGTTCTGGCGGAACTCGCCGGCCGGCCCGCGCTCGCCGCCGAACTGCCGGAGGCGCTGCCGGCCCACGGTGTGCTCCTGGTGGGCGATTTCGCGGCCGGCGCCGACCCCGACGACTTCTTCCGCGACCGGGTCGACGAACCGCAGGCGCTGCGGGCCCGTGTCGTACTGCTGCGCGACCGCCCGGCCGGCGGTCTCACGGCGGCGCCCGCCGCCCGCGAGCTGGCGCTCAGCCACGACACGCCCATCAGCGAGCTCGAACCGGAGGACGGCTCGGAACTCGAGTCGATCGCCGAGCTGCTGGCCATTACCGATTTCGCCGCCGTTTACCTGGCACTCGCTGCGTCGGGCAACCATCCCGGATAGGAAACCCCGCCGGCGCGTCCCGGGCCGTGCAGCACCACGGCGTACCGCAGCCTCGAAGTGACGCCACGAAGTACCGACGAAGGACCAGGGAAGATCATGGACCGCCTCGCCAACACCGTGCGCCCCTACGCCTGGGGGTCCACAACCGCCATCCCGGAGCTGCTCGGCGTCGCCCCCACCGGCGAGCCGCAGGCCGAGATGTGGATGGGCGCTCACCACGGGGCGCCGTCCAGAGTCACCCGTGGTGCCGAGAGGGACCGGCCCCTCTCCGAGGTCATCGCCGCCGCCCCCGAACGGGAACTGGGCGAGGCGGCCGTCGCCAAGTTCGGCCCGCGGCTGCCTTTCCTCCTCAAGCTCCTCGCGGCAGGCGCCCCGCTCTCCCTCCAGGTGCACCCGGACCTCATGCAGGCGAGGGACGGCTACGGAGCGGAGGAGAGCGCCGGCGTTCCCCTGGACGCGCCGCACCGCAACTACAAGGACGCCAACCACAAGCCGGAACTGATCTGCGCACTCACGCCGTTCGACGGCCTGTGCGGATTCCGTTCCGCCGCAGCGTCTGCCGAACTTCTCGCCGGTCTCGAGGTCGACTCCCTCAAGCCGTACGTCGACCTCCTCCACGCCCAGCCCGAGGAGGCGGCCCTCCGCGAGGTGCTCACCGCCGTGCTCAGCGCGGACCCGCAGGAGATGGCGGCCACCGTCGCGGAGGCCGCGGCCGCCTCCGAACGTCTCGGCGGCGACTACGCCCCGTACGCGGCGATCGCGCACCACTACCCCGGTGACCCGGGCGTCATCGCGGCCATGCTGCTCAACCACGTACGACTGCAGCCCGGAGAGGCGCTGTTCCTCGGCGCCGGAGTCCCCCACGCCTACCTCGCCGGCCTCGGTGTCGAGATCATGGCCAACTCCGACAACGTGCTGCGCTGCGGTCTGACGCCCAAGCACGTGGACGTGCCCGAACTCCTGCGTATCGTCCGCTTCGAGGCGACGGAACCGGGCATCCTGCGCCCCGAGGAGTCACCCTCCGGCGAAGAGGTCTACGACACCCCGATCGACGAGTTCCGGCTGTCGCGCTACGTCCTCGCACCCGATGCCGAGCCACGCGACCTGACCGTGTCCACGCCGCAGATCCTGCTGTGCACGGCGGGCAGCGTCACCGCCGGTGAACTGACCCTGGCGCCGGGCGAGTCGGCGTTCGTGCCGGCGGGGGAGAAGGTGGAGATCTCGGGCACGGGGGGCGGCCCGGGCACGGTCTTCCGCGCGACGGTGGTGGCCTGAACGCCCGGGCAGCAGTCTGGACGGATCCCCGGCGGCGGCCCGTGTCCGGCCGGGTGGTGGCCTGAGTACGGGCCGCCTGCGGGTGCTGCAACAATGGCGCACCGCAAAGACCCGGTAAAGGACCGGTCGGCGTACGTACGAAGGGACATCCGGCAAGCATGAGCGCGTCAGGCGGTACCAAGGCGATCGTGGCGGCACTCGCCGCCAACCTCGCAATCGCGGTGGCCAAGTTCGTGGCGTTCCTCTTCAGCGGTTCGTCGTCGATGCTTGCGGAGAGCGTCCACTCGCTGGCGGACTCGGGGAACCAGGGGCTGCTCCTCCTCGGCGGCAAGAAGGCCCAGCGCGAGGCCACGCCGCAGCACCCCTTCGGATACGGGCGCGAGCGTTACATCTACGCCTTCCTCGTCTCCATCGTGCTCTTCTCCGTCGGTGGCATGTTCGCCATCTACGAGGGCTACGAGAAGATCAAGCACCCGCACGAGATCGAGGCCTGGTACTGGCCGATCGGTGTCCTCGTGTTCGCGATCATCGCCGAGACCTTCTCGTTCCGTACCGCCATCAAGGAGTCCAACCTGCTGCGCGGCAAGCTCAGCTGGCCGCAGTTCGTGCGCCGCGCCAAGGCGCCGGAGCTTCCGGTCGTCCTCCTCGAGGACCTCGGCGCGCTGGTCGGTCTGATCCTCGCCCTCGTCGGCGTGTCCGTCGCACTGGCGACCGGCAACGGAGTCTGGGACGGCATCGGCACGCTGTGCATCGGTGTCCTGCTCATCGTGATCGCGATCGTGCTCGCCGCGGAGACGAAGTCGCTGCTGCTGGGCGAGGCCGCAGGCGCGGAGGACATCGAGAAGATCAAGGCCGCGACGGTCGACGGCGAGACGGTCACTCGCATCATCCACATGCGCACGCTCCACCTCGGCCCTGAGGAACTGCTGGTCGCCGCGAAGATCGCCGTCGAGCAGCACGAGACGGCCGATGAGGTCGCGCAAGCGATCAACGCCGCGGAGGAGCGCATCCGGGCGGCTGTGCCGATCGCGCGTGTGATCTACCTCGAGCCGGACATCTACAACGAGGCGGCCGCAGCCGCGGGCGCCGACCCGGGCAAGTCGCCGGGCGGCTCAGGTCACTGAACAGCCGGGGAACGAGAGGGGTGGGGCCCCGGACCGCGACGGTCCGGGGC
>NZ_BMWB01000026.1 GCF_014651015.1 Streptomyces xantholiticus | reverse complement strand
TTGTGGGAAAGCCCCGGAACACCGTTCCGGGGCTTTCCTGCGTTCAAGGCACCCTCGTACCGTCCAGGCTCGCGGTTCAAAGCCGCCGGTCTCAGAGGCGGCCGGCGGCTTTGAGCGCGAGGTAGGCGTCGGCAAGAGCGGGTGCGAGCTTCTCCGGTGTCGCGTCCACAACGGTCACGCCGTGGCGCTGCAACTGCTCCGCCGCGCGGCGCCGCTGAACCTGAGCCTGAGTTCCCGCCGCAGCGTCGTAGACGCCTTCGACCGAGCCGCGGCCACCGGTCATCTGCTCGATGTGAGGATCGGCCACAGAGGCCACCAGAACTGTGTGGCGCTGGGTGAGCTGCGGGAGTACGGGGAGCAGACCTTCCTCGACCGGAGCCGCTTCGAGGCTGGTCAGCAGGACGACCAGGGAACGGCGGGGTGCGTTCTGCAATGCGGCCGCGCTGAGGCCGCCGGCATCGGTCTCGACGAGTTCCGGCTCCAGCGGGGCGAAGGCGTTGACCATCGCAGGGAGGATGTCTCCGGCGGAACGGCCGAGGACCTGGGCGCGGATGCGGCGATCGTAGGCCAGCAGGCCGACCCGGTCGCCCGCGCGTGACGCAAGTGCGCCGAGCAGCAGTGCGGCGTCCATTGCGGCGTCCAGTCGTGGCACGTCTCCCACCCGGCCCGCCGAAGTCCGCCCGGTGTCGAGGACGACGAGGATGTGACGGTCGCGCTCAGGACGCCAGGTGCGGACCGCGACCGTGGCGCGGCGCGCGGTGGCCCGCCAGTCGATGGAGCGGGTGTCGTCCCCGGGCACATAGTCGCGGAGACTGTCGAACTCGGTGCCCTGGCCGCGGATGAGGACGCTGGTGCGGCCGTCGAGTTCACGCAGCCGTGCCAGGCGTGAGGGCAGGTGCTTCCGGCTCGTGAACGGCGGAAGGACGCGTACGGTCCACGGGACGTTGTGATTCCCCTGCCGGGCTGCAAGGCCCAGAGGGCCGTAGGAGCGGATCGTGATGCGCTCTGATCGGCGATCGCCGCGTCGTGTGGGGTGCAGGATCGTGGTGAGACGGCGGCGCTCACCGGCCGGAATGCTCAGCGAATGGCGCGAGGCGGCTTGCTCGGTCCCCGGTCGCCAGCTGCTGGGCGGCCAGGCGTCACGGATCTGGGCCCTCAGACGCCGCTCGGACGGGTTTGTGACGGTGAGCTCGACCTTGGCAGCGTCACCAAGTCGAACTGATGTGTCACCGCTTCGGGTGAATCGGAGCGTTCGCACTGGCGCGGCGAGGACGTAGTCGCACAGGATTGCGAGTGAGAGAGGCGCGTTGACCGCGAGCATCCCCGTCCAGCTCGGGGCGAGGATGCCCACGGGGAGAGAGCCGAGAGCGGCGAGGAGCGCTGTTCGTCCGGTGAGGGCCATCGATCGCCTCAGCGGGGTACGGGGACGTGGGCGAGGATGGCGGTGATGACGGAGTCGGGGGTGACTCCCTCCATCTCCGCCTCGGGCCGGAGCTGCAGCCGGTGCCGAAGGGTGGGCAGGGCCAGGGCTTTCACATCGTCCGGGATGACGTAGTCCCGTCCGGTGAGCCAGGCCCAGGCGCGGGCGGTGGACAGCAGAGCAGTGGCACCTCGAGGGGAGGCGCCCAGAGTGAGTGAGGGGGATTCCCGGGTGGCACGGCAGATATCGACGACGTAGGCGGCGATCTCGGGAGAGACAGCGGTCTTGGCCACGGCAGCACGCGCCGCTTCGAGGTCCGCAGGGCCGGCGACGGGACGCACCCCCGCCGCATCGAGGTCACGTGGATTGAAGCCGTCGGCGTGCCGGGTCAGGACATTGATCTCGTCCTCGCGGGACGGGAGAGGCACCGTCAGCTTGAGAAGGAAGCGGTCCAACTGCGCTTCGGGAAGTGGGTAGGTGCCTTCGTACTCGACGGGGTTCTGGGTCGCCGCGACGAGGAAGGGCTCGGGAAGCGGGCGGGGCGTGCCGTCGACCGTGACCTGGCGCTCCTCCATCGCCTCGAGGAGGGACGACTGGGTCTTGGGCGGCGTCCGGTTGATCTCGTCGGCGAGCAGGAGATTGGTGAACACCGGCCCCTGCTGGAAGGAGAACTCGGAGGTGTGCGTGTCGTAGACAAGGGACCCGGTGACGTCGCTGGGCATCAGGTCGGGGGTGAACTGGACGCGCTTCGTGTCCAGTTCGAGCGAGGCGGCCAGAGCCCGTACCAGAAGCGTCTTGGCGACGCCGGGGACTCCCTCGAGCAGCACATGGCCGCGGCAGAGCAAGGCCACGACGAGACCGGTGACAGCGGGGTCCTGGCCGACCACGGCCTTGGCGATCTCGGTGCGCAGCGCCTCCAGGGAGGAGCGTGCGCGGTCCGAGTTCTCGGCTGTCTCGGGGGTCGGGGCGCTCATGAGGTGCGTACCTCTCTTTCGAGGGCGTCGAGTTGGTCTGCGAGTCGTACAAGGGCGGCGTCGTCTGCCGGAGGCGCGCCGAAGAGCAGCTCGCGGGTGTCGCGTGCCCCGTCGGGGAGGTGCGCCGATACCGCGGGAAGCAGGGCTTCGGGTGAGTGGGTCTCGGCCGAGGAGACGCCGAGGCGTGGGGCGATGCGGGTTCTGGTGGCGGCGCGGAGCGAGGCGGCTGCACGGTCGCGGGCGTTCACCTTGCGGTAGAGACGGGCGCGTCCCTCGGTGGCCTCCGAGGCGCGGATCGCGACCGGCAGCCTTTCGGCGACCAGGGGGCCGAGCCGTCGTGCACGCCAGACGGCGGCGAGGACGGCGGCCACGGCGAGTTGCAGTGTGCCCCACAGCCAGCCACCGGGAATCAGGTCGAAGAACGTGTCCTCCGCCTCGCCCTCGCCCTCCCCTTCGGTGTCGCGGCCGCCGTCGTGGCGTTCCCCGTCGGCGGGCTCCGCCGCGGAGGGGTCGTCGAGTGAAGGGATGTACCAGACCAGTTCGGGTCGGGAACCGAGGAGTTGTAGGGCCAGGGAGGCGTTGCCGTGCTTGTCGAGACGATCGTTGTAAAGGATGTCGGGGGATCCGAGGAGGACGGTGTCGCCGCCGGCCGGGCCGTCGATCCTGAGCATGGAGGGAAGCCCGTCGGCCGGGTAGCAGCCGTCGGCGCCCGGTGCGTCGGTCGAGTAGCGCTCGCCGCCGAGTTCGGCGGTGCCGGCGGTAACGGCGGCATGGAGGTCGCACTGCGGCCCGCGGAGGGAGACCTTGGTGGGGAAGCCGACGTCGACGCCGGGCACCAGCGTTCCGACGGAGGCCGGTCCCGGGGCGATCAGCACCGTACGGCCTCCGGAGGACGCCGCCGCGGATTGGAAGTCCTGTTGCTGAGCGTCTGTCAGCAGGTCGGGTGCGGTGACCAGGACCGTGGTTCCGGGGCCGGCAGCACCTGTGGCGTCTTCGAGGGTGGTGACGACCCGGGTGGAGACCCCGCGGTCCTTGAGGAGTTCGGCGACGGCCCGGCTGCCGTAGCGGTCCACGGAACGCGGATCGAGGCGGCCGTGGTGGTCGTCGGACCGCAGGGCCGCCATCGCGATGCCGGCCACGACGATGAGCGCGAGCGCCAGGAGCAGGCCGCGGACCCGGTTCCACACCTGGCGTGTGGAGGGCGACATGGACGTGGTGCTCCCGGCGAGCCCGGTCATTCGGCCGCTCCCTGGGCAGCGTCGGCGGTCAGGGGTCTGGCGCGCTCCAGCGCGAGGTCCAGATCCCGGAGTCGCTCGTACGCCCGCCGGTCGGCGGTGCGACCGCCGTACGTGACATCGTCGAACGTCCGGGCGGCCGTGCGCAGTTCGTCGGCGTGGTCGGGCAGCGGACGGCCCGCCTCTGCGGCCGCTTCGTCGGCGGTACGGCCCGGCCGGGCGTCGAGGAGGGCCCGTTCCTCCAGCGAGCGGACGACAGCGCGCATCCGTTCCTGGACGGCCTGGTTCCAGCGGTCGGCGGCGGCGTGCCTCTCTGCTGCTGCGCGATGCGCGGCGGCGCTGCGCGGCTGGTCGTCGAACAGGGAGTCCGGAGGGGCGGCCGTGCGCCGGGGCTTACCGAGCCGCCACCAGAGGGCAGCAGCCAGGGCGATGACGACAAGGACGATGGCGATCAGCCCGAGCTTGCCCCCCGGGGCGCCGCCCGAGGCGGACTCGAAGAGACCGTCGACCCACTGCCAGAAGCGGTCGAGGGCGCGCTGGAGAAGGTTCGGCTCGTCCTGGTGGTACATCGGCCTGGACAGCTCCCGCTCCGCAGCCTCGCGGGCGGGAACGCGTGGAACGTCCACCGGTACGTCGTCGCTCGCCCGGATCAGCAGTGCTGCCGTGGCGCCCCCCGTGCCCAACACCGCATCAGCCCCCGGTGGAGTCGCCGCCGGGCGGTGCCGACCCGTAGTCGGCGAGGCCCGCTGCGCGCGCGAGTTCGAGGTCGAGAGCTTCGCGGCGGATGCGCTGGTCCACGTAGAGGAGGACCGTCACGCCGGCGGAGATCGGGTAGGTGATCGACGAGGCGATCACGGAGCCGATGCCCGTGATGATCAAGAAGGCCCAGCCGAAGTCAGGACTGCCCCCGGTGAGCAGATCGCTCACTCCGACCCCGTCCACCGCGAAGGCGATGATCGTGAACGGGATGGCGATGACCATGTTCACGAGGAAGGCCAGCAGCAGGGTCAGCAGCGTGATGCCGAAGATGCGCCACCAGGCCCCCTGGACCAGCTTCGCGGAGCGGCGCAGCGATGTGATGACGCCCTGTCGTTCCAGCACGAGTGCGGGGGAGGCCAGAGAGAAGCGGATCACCAGCCAGATGATGACGGTGACCGCGGCAAGCCCGCCGAGGACGGAGAGCAGAACCCCCGCGTCACCGATCAACCGACCGGGCAGTATGCCCACGGTCATGATCGCGGCGCTGCCCAGGGGCAGCAGCAAGGTGAGACCCAGCAGATGGGGCAGCCGCGGCCGGGCCTCGCGCCAGGCCTCTGCCAGGGTCACCGGGCGGCCCAGGATCGAGCGGCTGATCACCACGGTGAGCAGTGCGGTGGTGAGCAGGGTGCCGATCAGCATGATGAGCAGAGCGGGGCCCATGGCCAGCAGGCTGGCCTGCAGCGAGTCGACCGACTGCTCCAGGGCCTCCTCGGGCGTCGCGTCGGGGTCGACGCTGGGCGGCTCGGGCAGCAGGTAGCGCTCCACGAGGATGCTGCAGACCTGGGAGACGACCGAGACCGTGATCGTCACACCGAGAACGGTGCGCCAGTGTGCGCGCAGCGTCGACACAGCGCCGTCGAGGATCTCACCGATCCCCAGGGGGCGCAGCGGGATGACGCCCGGCTTTGCGGCGGCCGGGGGCCGGCCCCAGCCGCCGTTGTGGTGCCGTCCGCCGCCCCAGCCCGGCTGCGGCGGGCCGGGGGCCCGGCCCGGTCCGGTCGGCGGGGACCACTGTCCGGGAGGGGGCTGCTCCTTGGACCACTTCGAGGCGGGACCGCTTCCGTCAGCGGGCGGCGCGGGGTGCGGTACACCGGCGTCCTGCCCTTCGGAGGGAGCCGATCCGGGCGATGCCCAGCCCGGAGTGTCGTTCACGGTCGTCCACCTCATGAATTGGTGTCGGGGCCGGCTCGCCGAGCCGGCACGTTCACGGTGCCCCGCCGCCTGTCCGGGCGGCTGGTTGGCTGCCATCGTGCCACGCGGGGGCCGACGGCGGACCGGGGCCCGGGTCACCTTCGCACCTTCATTGTCGGAGCCTCACCGGGCAGACTGGGCGGATGGCTGATCAGTACGTACAAAACCCGGTGGTCGCCGATGCGTCGAAGCTTCCGGTGCTGCGTTGGGACGAACCGCCCGAAGGGCCCGTACTGGTGCTACTCGACCAGACCCGGCTGCCCGCAGAGGAGAACGAGCTGGTCTGCACGGACGTTCCTGCCCTGGTTCAGGCGATCCAGAGCCTGGCGGTTCGCGGGGCGCCTGTCCTCGGTATCGCGGGTGCCTACGGTGTGGCGCTCGCCGCGCTGCGCGGCTTCGACGTGGAGGAGGCCGCAGATCTGCTGGCGAGCGCGCGACCCACCGCGGTGAACCTGGGGTACGGGGTGGGGCTGGCCGCGTCCGCGCACCGGGCTGCGCTCGCCCGGGGCGCGGGTGCCGAGCAGGCGGCCCGGGCGGCGCTCACCGCGGCCCAGGAGCTGCATCGCCGGGACGCCGAGGCCAGTGCACGGATGGCCGTGCACGGGCTGGCGTTGCTGGAGGAGCTGCTTCCCGGCGGCGGCCACCGGATCCTGACGCACTGCAACACCGGAGCGCTGGTCTCCGGCGGGGAGGGGACAGCGTTCGCGGTGGCGCTCGCCGCGCACCGGGCGGGTCGGCTCCAGCGGTTGTGGGTGGACGAGACGAGGCCACTGCTGCAGGGCTCGCGGCTCACCGCCTACGAGGCGGCGCGCAACGGGCTGCCCTACACGCTGCTGACGGACAACGCCGCGGGGTCGCTCTTCGCGGCCGGGGAGGTGGATGCCGTACTGATCGGCGCGGACCGAATCGCCGCGGACGGCTCGGTGGCGAACAAGGTCGGCAGTTACCCGCTGGCCGTCCTGGCCAAGTACCACCATGTGCCCTTCATCGTGGTCGCGCCGACGACGACGGTCGACCCGGCGACACCGGACGGGGCGGCCATAGAGGTGGAGCAGCGACCGGGTCATGAGGTGACGGAGGTAACATCCCCGCAGTCCGTGGCAGCCGGTGCCGGAAGCGGCGGGCTGTCCGTGGCCCCGCTGGGGACCCAGGCGTACAACCCCGCCTTCGATGTCACGCCGCCCAATCTGGTGACGGCGATCGTCACCGAGGAGGGGGCGTTGTCGCCGGTCACCGGGGGTGGGGTGGCGGAGCTGTGTGCCAGGTCACGACAGGTAACGATTAGCTAATGGGATGATGTCGTTTATGAAGGGACGAGTCCTTGTCGTCGACGACGACACCGCACTGGCCGAGATGCTCGGCATTGTGCTGCGTGGTGAAGGTTTCGAGCCGTCGTTCGTAGCGGACGGTGACAAGGCACTTGCCGCTTTCCGGGAGGCCAAGCCGGACCTGGTGCTGCTGGACCTCATGCTGCCCGGACGGGACGGCATCGAGGTGTGCCGGCTCATCCGTGCCGAGTCGGGTGTGCCGATCGTGATGCTGACCGCCAAGAGCGACACGGTCGACGTCGTGGTAGGGCTCGAGTCCGGGGCCGACGACTACATCGTCAAGCCGTTCAAGCCGAAGGAGCTGGTCGCCCGGATCCGGGCGAGGCTGCGGAGGTCGGAGGAGCCCGCACCGGAGCAGCTGACGATCGGCGACCTGGTCATCGACGTCGCCGGTCACTCCGTCAAGCGGGACGGGCAGTCGATAGCGCTGACCCCGCTGGAGTTCGACCTGCTGGTCGCACTCGCCCGCAAGCCCTGGCAGGTCTTCACCCGCGAGGTCCTGCTGGAGCAGGTGTGGGGTTATCGCCACGCCGCCGACACGCGGCTGGTCAATGTGCATGTCCAGCGGCTGCGCTCGAAGGTCGAGAAGGACCCGGAGCGCCCGGAGATCGTGGTGACTGTCCGCGGTGTCGGTTACAAGGCCGGGCCGAGCTGACATGTCGGGTGGCAGCGTTGCTCCGGAGCCCGGCAAGCCGGTGGTCCGTGGGCGGACTGCCGGGCCGGGGCGTGGGCCGAAGTGTTTCGGTCGTCTGCTGCACGGCGGACGGCTTCTGCAGGAAGGCGCCCCCAGCGGGCCGGTGCCGCGGCTCGTCATGCGCTGGGTGAGGCGTCCGCTGCTGCCCGCGTTGCGGCTGTGGCGGCGGAACATCCAGCTCCGGGTCGTCGTGAGCACGCTGCTGATGTCACTCGGCGTGGTGGTGCTGCTGGGGTTCGTCGTCGTCGGCCAGGTGCGCAACGGTCTGCTCGACGCCAAGGGCAAGGCGGCGCAGAGCCAGGCGGCCGGTGGTTTCGCCGTGGCCCGTGAGAAGGCCAACGCGCCGATCGGACCGGGCGGCGGAGGGGACGACAACGTCGCCGACGGGAACGCGCGCACGTGGCGTTCCGATCTCGTGGTGCAGCTGTCCAGCGGCGGCCAGGGTGCTTTCAACGTGGTCGCGCTCAGCGCCGACGCGCAGGGTGCGGGCACCAGTCGCGCGCCGCGCACCTCCGGGGGTGTGGACCCGGCGAGCATCCCGCAGGACCTGAGGGACGCCGTCAGGCAGGGTGGCGGGACGTTCGAGACGTACCTCAGCATCCGGTACACGGACAATGTGCTCGAACCGGAGCCGGGGCTCGTCGTCGGCACCCAGCTGAACGACACCGAGGGCAACCCCTACGAGCTGTACTACGTCTTCCCGCTGGCGCAGGAGGAGCAGTCGCTCAACCTGGTCAGAGGCACCCTGGCGACGGCCGGGCTCTTCGTCGTGGTGCTCCTCGGCGCGATCGCCTGGCTGGTGGTGCGGCAGATCGTCACCCCGGTCCGGATGGCGGCCGGTATCGCAGAGCGGCTCGCGGCGGGCCGGCTCCAGGAGCGGATGAAGGTCACCGGCGAGGACGACATCGCCCGGCTCGGCGAAGCGTTCAACAAGATGGCACAGAACCTCCAGCTGAAGATCCAGCAGCTGGAGGAGCTCTCCAGGATGCAGCGCCGTTTCGTCTCGGACGTCTCGCACGAGCTGCGTACACCGCTGACGACCGTGCGGATGGCCGCCGACGTCATCCATGAGGCGCGCAGCGACTTCGACCCGGTGACGGCGCGCTCTGCCGAACTGCTCGGCGACCAGCTCGACCGCTTCGAGTCGCTCCTCTCCGACCTGCTGGAGATCAGCCGCTTCGACGCGGGTGCCGCGGCGCTCGAGGCCGAGCCGATAGACCTGCGCGAGGTGGTACGGCGGGTCATCGGCGGCGCCGAGCCGCTTGCGGAGCGCAAGGGCAGCCGGATACGGGTGATGGGTGACGAGCAGCCGGTCGTCGCCGAGGCCGACGCCCGCCGCGTCGAGCGGGTGCTGCGCAACCTCGTGGTGAACGCCGTCGAGCACGGGGACGGCAAGGACGTCGTCGTGCGCATGGCAGTGGCCGGCGGCGCGGTGGCCGTCGCAGTGCGTGACTACGGGGTGGGGCTCAAGCCGGGTGAGGCGACCCGCGTCTTCAGCCGGTTCTGGCGGGCCGATCCGGCGCGTGCCCGGACCACGGGCGGCACCGGCCTCGGACTGTCCATCGCGGTCGAGGACGCCCGGCTCCACGGAGGCTGGCTGCAGGCATGGGGCGAGCCGGGCGGCGGTTCCCAGTTCCGCCTGACCCTGCCGCGCACCGCTGACGAGCCGCTGCGCGGCTCGCCGATACCCCTGGAGCCGGAGGACTCGCGGCAGAACCGGGACCGCGCCGGTTCGCCGGGGAAACCTCACGGGCACCGGCTGACGACCGTGCCCGTTCAGGCGGTGCCGGACCGGTCGCCGCTGCCGTCGCGCGCGGCACCCCCCGAGGTCGACCCGACGGCGCTGCCGGGCAACGGCTCCCGGGTGGTTGCACGACCGGCAGGAGAGCGGGGCGACACCCCCGCCGCAAGGACTTCACCGGAGTGGGAGGACACGACTCGTGGGCGCTGACAGCCGTCGTAACGGGCCGGCGGGTCTGCGGCGCGTTACGGCGCTGCTCGGCTGCAGCGGTGTGCTGCTGGCCGGCTGCGCGTCGATGCCGGACACCGGGGACGTCCATGCCGTGAAGGCGTCACAGCGGGCCGATTCGCAGGTACGGGTGTATGCGGTGCCGCCGCGGAAGGACGCGTCCCCGGACGAGATCGTCACGGGCTTCCTGGAGGCGATGACCAGTGACGACACCAATTTCGACACGGCCCGCTCGTACCTGACGCCGGCGGCGTCGAAGAAGTGGCGGCCGGAGGAGAGCACGACGGTGCTGGCGTCGGCTCCCGACCCGGGCACACCGGTGCCCGGCCGACGGGACAACCCGGGCATGAGTTATCCGCTGCTCGGCCGGCACATTGCCACGGTCGATGCCCAGCATGCCTATCAGCCCGTCACGCCGAGCGATTACCGCAGGACCATCCACCTGTCTCAGAAGTCCGGTCCTGACGGCAAGCAGTGGCGTATCGACAGCCTCCCCGCCGGGCTTCTGCTGGGCGCGTCCGACTTCGAGCGCAATTACCGTTCGGTCAACAAGTACTACTTCGCCTCCGGGCGGGACGTCATGGTCGCCGACCCCGTCTACATACGTCAGCGGCAGGACCCGGTGACCCGTATGGACCCGGTGACGCAGGCGGTCAAGGCGCTGCTGGACGGGCCGACGAGCTGGCTCAAGCCGGTTGTCGAGTCGCGGTTCCCGAGCGGCACGGGGCTGAAGCTCAAGGACGGCACCAGGTCGCTGACCTTCGACGACCGCAACGGGCTGAAGGTCCCCCTCGACGACAAGGCGTCCTTGGTGGGACGGACGCAGTGCATGAAGATGGCCGCGCAGGTCCTGTTCACCATCAAGGACCTCTCCTCGGCCAGGCTCGAGCACGTGGAGCTGCTGAGATCGAACGGTTCACAACTGTGTGTGATGAGCGCCGGCGAGGCCGAGGGGTACGCACCGGACCATTCCTCCGGCAGGCCCGACAGCCAGTACTTCGTCAACAGCAAGCAGCGACTGGCGCTGCTCGCGGCCGGGGCCACCGAGACGGACGAACCGCAGAACGTGGTGGGGCCGTTCGGCGACGGCCGGCTCGAGCTGGGCGCGGTCGGTGTGGCCAGGGACGAGCACAGGGCCGCAGCTGTTTCCAGCGACCTCAGCCGCCTGTACGTGGCATCGATCGTCTCCAACAGCGAGCTGGACAAGCCAGTGGTCACCAGTTCCGGCGCGGGGATCGGCAACCGCCTGTCCGCACCCAGCTGGGACGGCCGGGGTGATCTGTGGGTGGCGGACCGCGATCCCGAACGGCCGGAGCTGAAGCGCCTCGCGCACGGCGCGGACTCGCCGGAGGCAGTCAAGATCGTTCCGGGCCTCGACGGGGCGCGGATCGAGGCTGTGCGGGTGTCGGCGGACGGCGTGCGGATCGCGCTGCTGCTGACGAAGGACGGCACCACGACGCTGAAGATCGGGCGGGTGGAACGGCACGGTGGCGAGGGCGACCCCCTGGTGACCGTCACCGAACTCCGGCCGGCCGCGCCGCAGATGGAGACCGTGACAGCGGTTTCGTGGGCGGGACCGAGCCGGCTCGTGGTCGTCGGCAAGGAGGCCGGCGGTGTGCAGCAGGTGCGCTACATCCAGACGGACGGCTCGACCGTCCCCAAGGGGATCCTGCCCGGCCTCAACCAGGTGAAATCGGTCGCCGCGTCGGACGACGAGAGCCAGCCGCTGGTGGCGTACTCGCAGGAGGACGGCATAGTGCGGCTCCCCGCCGGTGCCAACTGGCAGATGCTGGTCAAGGAGGGGACCTCCCCGGTCTACCCGGGGTAGGCCCTGCCCTCGACCCTCCGGCCGAGGTTTTCCACAGGGGTGGCGGGCCCCTCGCCGTCTGGCCACAGTGGTCCCCCATGAGGGGATGGTGGCGCGATATCTCGGGCCTGGTGCTCCCGGCCGTCTGCGGTGGCTGCGGCGCGCCCCGCACGCAGCTGTGCGAGGAGTGCACGCACGCCCTGTACGGGCGTGTGGCACGCAGGGCCCGGCCGGTTCCAGAACCGGCCGGGCTTCCAGCGGTGCATGCCGCGGCCCCCTATGCGGACTCGGTCCGTGCCGTGCTTCTGGCGCACAAGGAACGAGGGGCACTGGGGCTGGCCGGGCCGCTCGGTGTGGCGCTCGCCGGGGCCGTGCTTGCGGCAGTGGCGGACGGGACCGGGCCGGGCGGCCCGCTGCTCCTGGTCCCTGTGCCGTCGGCGCCGAGCGCGGTAAGGGCACGGGGCCAGGATCCGACACGGCGGATCGCGCTCGCGGCGGCGGGCGAGCTGAGGCGTACGGGCCGGGTGGCGAAAGTGCTGCCGGTGCTGCGGCAGCGGCGCCGCATGGCCGACCAGGCGGGGCTCACGGCCCGCCAGCGGCTTGCCAACACGAGGGGTGCCCTGGAGGTCCGGGCCGGTGGCGCGCGCCTCCTCGCGGGCGGCAGGGCGGTGCTGGTGGACGACCTGATGACCACGGGGGCGACGCTGGTCGAGGCGGCCCGGGCACTGGGTGCCGTGGCGGGGGCCGATCTCCGCCCGCCGGCCGGGCTCCGCGCGGCGGTTGTCGCAGTTCCACCGCTGTCTCTCGCTTTAAACCGGAACTGACTGGGAACTTGCATCGTTGCAGGTAGTGAGAGGGCAAAAACGCCTGATCGGAGGTACCTTCGGGTAGCGGGTGCCGACAACCGTCCGAGAGAGATATGTTCGGTTGTGAGGAATGGCGAGAGCCCGCCTCACCGAATGGGTTGCCGGTTTTCCGTCCGGAAATGCATGGCGGCGGCCACTTCGAAATTGGGGTGGGTGGAGATCTTGTCGACTGGGGAGGAGGAGGTGAAAGTCGCCAAGTCCGAGGCTCCGGAGATCACCGGAGCCTGGTGCAAGAGGGAGATGCTCCGCAACCGATGAGCGGGCGGAGCGAATCCGGGAACGGAGTTCTGCGTGGACATCGTCGTCAAGGGCCGCAAGACCGAGGTGCCCGAGCGGTTCCGCAAGCACGTGGCCGAGAAGCTGAAGCTGGACAAGATCCAGAAGCTCGACGGCAAGGTGATCAGCCTCGACGTCGAGGTGTCCAAGGAGCACAACCCGCGGCAGGCCGACCGTTCCGACCGTGTGGAGATCACGCTCCGCTCGCGGGGACCGGTGATCCGGGCAGAGGCAGCGGCAGCCGACCCGTACGCAGCGCTGGACCTCGCAACCGGCAAGCTGGAGGCACGGCTTCGCAAGCAGCACGACAAGCGCCACAACCGACGTGGCAACGGCCGCCTGTCCGCGGCCGATGTGGCCGATTCCGTACCTGGCGTCGCCGAGTTGAGCGCCACCAACGGCCGGCTCCTCGCCGAAGAGGCGACAGAATCCATTCCCACCACCAAGATCGGTTCGATCGAGGTGCAGGGCGAAGGGCCGCTGGTGGTCCGCGAGAAGCTGCACACGGCAGCACCTATGACACTCGACCAGGCCCTCTACGAGATGGAGCTGGTCGGGCACGACTTCTATCTCTTCGTCGACTCCGAGACGAAGCAGCCCAGTGTCGTCTACCGGCGACATGCCTACGACTACGGTGTCATCCACCTGGAGACCGACCCCTTGGCCGGGTCGGAGGCGGGCGGCGCCGGAGGTGCGCTCGGCGGCTGACGCCGAAATCCCCCAAGGCCTGACGGTGACGAATTCGGTGCCCCTGGAGCGCCCCGTGCGCTCTCAGGGGCACCCTCGTGCGACCACTGTGCCAGCGCTCTGTCGGCCGGGCATGAAAGCATGACGTCGCAAGCAACCGGTGCGCCCCGTAATGACGTTGGCGAACCACACACGATCTTCGGGCCACGGCCTTCAGGGGGAGGAACGATGGCGGACGGTTTCGGTCCCGTGCACAGCAGCGCGGGCCACCCCGGTGAAACGCACGCAGACACCGAAGCGCACTGCGACGAGGAGACCGCCGGCTCCGGCAAGGAGCCGATCCGGGTTCTCGTCGTGGACGACCATGCGCTGTTCCGGCGAGGACTCGAGATCGTCCTCGCGCACGAGGAGGGCATCGAGGTCGTCGGCGAGGCGGGTGACGGGGCGGAGGCAGTGGACAAGGCCGCGGACCTGTTGCCGGACATCGTGCTGATGGATGTCCGGATGCCGAAGAGAGGCGGCATCGAGGCGTGCACCTCCATCAAGGAGGTGGCCCCCAGTGCGAAGATCATCATGCTGACGATCAGCGACGAGGAAGCCGATCTCTACGACGCGATCAAGGCCGGGGCGACGGGCTACCTCCTCAAGGAGATCTCCACGGACGAGGTCGCCACGGCCATCCGTGCGGTGGCGGACGGGCAGTCGCAGATCAGCCCGTCCATGGCGTCCAAGCTGCTCACCGAGTTCAAGTCGATGATCCAGCGCACGGACGAGCGCAGGCTGGTGCCGGCCCCCCGGCTCACCGACCGGGAGCTGGAGGTGCTCAAGCTCGTCGCCACCGGCATGAACAACCGCGATATCGCCAAGGAGTTGTTCATCTCGGAGAACACCGTCAAGAACCACGTGCGCAACATCCTGGAGAAGCTGCAGCTGCACTCCAGGATGGAGGCCGTGGTCTACGCGATGCGGGAGAAGATCCTCGAGATCCGGTAGCCGCCAGGGTCGGCAGCCGCCCCTGAGGGTGGTGGATCCCGGATGCAGGCGGGGACCGGGCGCCGAACCGGCGTGCCGGGTCGGCGGCGCTCAGCCCAGGGCTTTGACCAGGTCCGCGGCGAGCTCGGGCCTGTCGACCCGTTCGACCTTGACGGAGTCGCAGCCCACCCACTCGGCGGCCTCACGCAACGCCTGGGCCATCGGCGCCACGGCCTTTGGCGTGTCCAGGGAGACCTGGCGGGCCACCAGGGTCGTGCCCTCACGGGCCGGATCGACGCGGCCCAGCAACTTCCCGCCCGCGAGCAGCGGCATCGCGAAATAGCCGTACACCCGCTTGGGCTTGGGCACGTATGCCTCCAGCCGGTGTATGAAGCCGAAGATCCGTTCGGTGCGTGCACGCTCCCAGATCAGAGAGTCGAACGGCGAGAGCAGAGTCGTCCGATGCCTGCCCCGCGGTGGCGAGGCGAGCGCCGCCGGATCGGCCCAGGCGGGCTTCGCCCAGCCCTCGACCACAACCGGCACCAGCCCCGAGTCCGCGACCACCGCGTCGAACTGCTCGCCCTTGAGGCGGTGGTAGTCCGCGATGTCCGCACGGGTGCCGACGCCGAGCGACTCACCCGCCAGCCGGACGAGACGGCGCAGGCACTCGGTGTCGTCCAGGTCGTCGTGCAGCAGTGCGTCCGGGATCGCCCGCTCCGCGAGGTCGTACACCCGCTTCCAGCTGCGCCGCTCGGTGCACACCACCTCTCCGTACATCAGGGCGCGCTCGACGGCGACCTTGGAGGCGGACCAGTCCCACCACTCCCCGCCGTTGTTCGCACCGCCCAGGCCGGTCGCGGTCAGGGGACCCTCCGTGCGCAGCTGCTTGATCACCGCGTCGTACGCGCCGTCCGGAAGCTCGTGGTACCACTGCGGACCGGCACGGTAGGCGCGGCGGCGGAAGGCGAAGTGCGGCCACTCCTCGACGGGCAGGATGCACGCCGCGTGCGACCAGTACTCGAAGCTGTGACCTTCCGTCCAGTACGCGTCCTCGACCGCCCTGCGGCCGACGGCGCCGAGCCTCGCGTAAGGAACCAGCTCGTGCGAGCGCGCCAGCACCGAGATCGTGTCCAGTTGCACGGCGCCGAGATGGCGCAGCACGCCGCGGACACCGCCGCGCCGGTCGGGGGCGCCAAGGAATCCCTGGGCACGCAGTGCGATGCGGCGGGCGTCGTCGGCGGAAAGTTCGAGGGTCGGTGGCGGCGTCGTCATGTCCGGCACGATAGGGGACCCCACTGACAGCCCCGCCGACGCCGGGACCCCCCGCCGACGCCCCCCGCGCGGGGTCAGGAGCGGGCCGGGAGATACGGGTGGTTGCTCGGCAGGCCCAGATCGGACGGCAGCAGCCCGGCCACCCACACGTCCCGCAGGGTGTCCTTGTTGAGCAGCGCCGCCCGCAGCTCCCCCTCCATACGGAACCCGGCCTTCTCCGCGACCGCCCGGGAGGCGGTGTTGCCCACCTCGGCGCGCCATTCCATACGGGTGGCGCCCAGCCTTGTGAAGGCCCAGTGGGACACGGCGGTGACGCTCTCCGCCATCACGCCGCGCCCCCGGTGCTCCTTGCCCGTCCAGAAGCCGATCTCCCACGTTCCCGAGAAGGTGCGCATGGTCACAGCGATCGAAGCCATCAGCGGGCCGCCTTCGCGAGGCAGGACGGCGAAGGTGCACATGGTGCCGTTGCGCCAGCCGTCCGGGACCATCTGCTCGGTGAACTCGGCCGCGTGCTGCCACCCGTAAGGGGAGGGAACCGTCGTCCACCGCTGGATGTCAGGATCCTGGCAGGCCTCGTGGACGGCCTCCGTGTCCTCGGGGGCGAAGGTCCGCAGCAGCAGGCGCTCGGTGGTGAGTGTGATCGGCTCCATGCAAGGATTCTGGTCAGCGCGGCACGCCGATGCGAGCACTTTTGCCGCGTTCCCGGCACCTTCCGCGCCTCCCGCGCGTTCACCTGTCGGCGGACGGCAGGCCACAGTGGCCATGGACCTCCCGACGCGGCGGGGTCCTCGCTTACGATGGCCGATGCGGTGGGGCCCACCTGCCGTGCCCGTGCCCGTGTCCATCACAGACCCAGTGCCAGGCCCGACCGGCAAGGAGACCAGCCTCAGTGTCCGTCTTCAACAAGCTCATGCGTGCAGGCGAAGGCAAGATCCTGCGCAAACTGCACCGCATCGCGGACCAGGTCAACTCCATCGAAGAGGACTTCGTCAACCTCTCCGACGCCGAGTTGCGGGCGCTCACCGACGAGTACAAGCAGCGGTACCAAGACGGTGAGAGCCTGGACGACCTGATGCCCGAGGCGTTCGCGACCGTCCGTGAGGCAGCCAAGCGAGTGCTCGGCCAGCGCCACTACGACGTCCAGCTCATGGGCGGTGCCGCACTGCACCTCGGCTATGTCGCCGAGATGAAGACCGGTGAGGGCAAGACCCTCGTCGGCACGCTCCCCGCTTATCTGAACGCCCTGTCCGGCAAGGGCGTCCACATCATCACGGTCAACGACTACCTGGCCGAGCGCGACTCCGACATGATGGGCCGGGTCCACAAGTTCCTGGGCCTGACCGTCGGCTGCATCCTCGCCAACATGTCGCCCTCGCAGCGCCGCGAGATGTACAACTGCGACATCACGTACGGCACGAACAACGAGTTCGGCTTCGACTACCTGCGCGACAACATGGCGTGGTCCAAGGACGAGCTCGTCCAGCGCGGCCATAACTACGCCTGTGTCGACGAGGTCGACTCGATCCTCGTCGACGAGGCGCGTACGCCGCTGATCATCTCCGGCCCCGCGGACCAGGCCACCAAGTGGTACGGCGACTTCGCCAAGCTGGTCACCCGCCTCACCAGGGGTGAGGCGGGGAACCAGCTCAAGGGCATCGAGGAGACCGGCGACTACGAGGTCGACGAGAAGAAGCGCACCGTCGCGATCCACGAGGCCGGCGTGGCCAAGGTCGAGGACTGGCTCGGCATCGACAACCTCTACGAGTCGGTGAACACCCCGCTCGTCGGCTACCTGAACAACGCGATCAAGGCCAAGGAGCTGTTCAAGAAGGACAAGGACTACGTCGTCATCGACGGCGAAGTCATGATCGTCGACGAGCACACCGGCCGTATTCTCGCCGGCCGCCGCTACAACGAGGGCATGCACCAGGCGATCGAGGCGAAGGAAGGGGTGGACATCAAGGACGAGAACCAGACGCTCGCCACGATCACCCTGCAGAACTTCTTCCGCCTCTACGACAAGCTCTCCGGCATGACCGGTACGGCGATGACCGAGGCTGCCGAGTTCCACCAGATCTACAAGCTCGGTGTGGTCCCGATCCCCACGAACAGGCCGATGGTCCGCAAGGACCAGTCCGACCTGATCTACCGCACCGAGGTCGCCAAGTTCGCCGCCGTCGTCGACGACATCGCGGAAAAGCACGAGAAGGGCCAGCCGATCCTGGTCGGCACCACCTCGGTCGAGAAGTCCGAGTACCTGTCGCAGCAGCTGAGCAAGCGTGGCGTCCAGCACGAGGTGCTCAACGCCAAGCAGCACGACCGGGAGGCGACGATCGTCGCCCAGGCCGGCCGCAAGGGCGCCGTCACCGTCGCCACGAACATGGCCGGCCGCGGTACCGACATCAAGCTCGGCGGCAACCCGGACGACCTCGCGGAGGCGGAGCTGCGCCAGGCCGGTCTCGACCCGGTCGAGCACGTCGAGGAGTGGGCCGCTGCCCTGCCGGCCGCGCTCGAGCGCGCGGAGGCGGCCGTGAAGGCCGAGCACGACGAGGTCAAGGAGCTCGGCGGCCTGTACGTGCTGGGCACCGAGCGCCACGAGTCCCGCCGCATCGACAACCAGCTGCGCGGCCGCAGCGGCCGTCAGGGCGACCCCGGCGAGTCCCGGTTCTACCTGTCGCTCGGCGACGACCTGATGCGCCTGTTCAAGGCCCAGATGGTCGAGCGCGTGATGTCGATGGCGAACGTGCCCGACGACGTCCCGATCGAGAACAAGATGGTGACCCGCGCGATCGCCTCTGCGCAGTCCCAGGTCGAGCAGCAGAACTTCGAGACCCGTAAGAACGTCCTCAAGTACGACGAGGTGCTCAACCGTCAGCGCGAGGTCATCTACGGCGAGCGCCGTCGCGTCCTCGAGGGCGAGGACCTGCACGAGCAGGTGCGCCACTTCATGGACGACACCATCGACGACTACATCCGCCAGGAGACCGCCGAGGGCTTCGCCGAGGAGTGGGACCTGGAGCGTCTGTGGGGCGCGTTCAAGCAGCTCTACCCGGTGAAGATCACGATCGAGGAGCTGGAGGAGGCGGCCGGCGACCGTGCCGGGATCACCGCCGAGTTCATCGCCGACTCGATCAAGGACGACATCCACGAGCAGTACGACGAGCGCGAGAAGCAGCTCGGCTCGGACATCATGCGCGAACTCGAGCGGCGCGTGGTGTTGTCGGTCCTGGACCGCAAGTGGCGTGAGCACCTCTACGAGATGGACTACCTCCAGGAGGGCATCGGGCTTCGCGCGATGGCCCAGAAGGACCCCCTGGTCGAGTACCAGCGTGAGGGCTTCGACATGTTCACCGCCATGATGGAGGGCATCAAGGAGGAGTCCGTCGGCTATCTGTTCAACCTGGAGGTCCAGGTCGAGCAGCAGGTCGAGGAGGTCCCGGTCGAGGCGGCCGAGAAGCCCTCGCTGGCCAAGGAGGAGGCCGTGCCCGCGGGTGCGGGCCGTCCGGAGATCCGCGCGAAGGGGCTCGAGACCCCGCAGCGTCCGGACCGGCTGCACTTCTCCGCCCCAACGGTGGACGGCGAAGGCGGCATCGTCGAAGGCGACTTCGAGAACGGCGACGGGCAGGCGCGGCAGCAGTCGGACGGGATGACGCGGGCGGAGCGGCGCAAGGCGCAGAAGACGGCGGGGCGTCGCCGCAAGAAGTAATCGGATACGCCGTATCCGACGGCCGGGGCCGGGCACCGTGGGTGCCCGGCCCCGTCGCGTTCGGCGGTCGCTGCCGTGCGCCGTGGGCGGCGGAAGGGCGTCCGGCTTCGGCCGGTGGAGCGTCCTGGCGGAGGCAGGCCCCGGCGACCCGGTACCGCGCTTTGCACGGTGTCCTCGTTCGCCACCCACTCGTAGGGGAGTGCCTCCGGACGGGCTGCAAGAGCACCGACCGCGCAGGCCGCCCGCTGCAGCGCCGGGGGGGACCTGTCCGACGGCCGCAAGGACGGCTCTCCCTCAACCTGCTGGTTCGGCCCCATGGGCCCACTGCGACTTCTCCGGGCAGCTGCCCGGCGCCCCTCGGCCACAGGAGCCGCCGCGGCGGCTCCTGTGGCCGGCCTCAACCCGTCCCCGCCGGCCGCCTCCTCCAGGTCAGGGCCGCGGCGCCCGTGCCCGCGGGTCAGCGCGATTCCGGACGGGCGCGTTCGCCGCCGAGTTCGACGGCTGCGCAGCGCCAGCGGCGGTCGGCGCCCTGCTCGAGGCGGAACGCCATCGCGCTGACGCGGTCGCCCGAGCCGATGCGGGCGAAGGCCTCGATCACTCCAGGCCCCGGGTGGAACTCGCCGCAGTGCCGGACGACCGGTGTGACCCGGTCCGACGGGCGCAGTGGGGCGCCCGGTGCGAGGTGGACCAACTGCTCGTACGCCTCGCCGATCGTGTGCCCGAGCATCCAGTGCACCGGGCGCCGGCCGCTCAGTACCGCGAGCAGGCGGTCGGCGAACCAGTAGTGCGGTTTTTGCTGTCTGCCGCGTGCGCGGGTCAGTGCGGCTGCCGCGTGTGCGGCGGGCCTGCGCTGGTCGTGGCGGCCTGCGGGCCTGGTCCTGTCCATGCGGATCGCCCCCGATGTGCTGGTCCCGGGGTGAGTACCGGGAAGTAGCTTCGACGGGGAACTTCTATGGCGTGCGGACCGGCACCGCAAAGCGGCCCGGGCCCTGGCGGCCGTGCCCGTGAGAATCACCTATCAGGGTGATGAGGCGCCGTACGCAAGGGGTGCAGACGGATTCCAGGGTGTACGGGGTGGACGGCGAGCAGGCCGGTGAGCGCACCCCGAAGGGGTACGCCGCACGTATCCTGAGGACGTTCTCCGACTACGAAAGCGGCCTGTCATGCGCGTGTACGTCCCCCTGACCCTCCCCGGTCTCGCAGCGGCGCACAAGGCGGGCGAACTCGGTCCCGGCCCGCTGGCCGCCTACGCCGTCACCCCCGGCCTGCGCGAGTGGTACGTCTCCGACGACATCGAGGAACTCGAGTACGCCGCGCTCAGCCGGGCCGCCGCCGCCTCCCTGCGGCTGCTGGCCGGCACGCCCGACGCTGCCCGGCGCCGCGTCGTGGTGGCCGTCGACGTGCCGGACCAGGACGCCGTCGCCGACCCCGACCAGGTGCTCGACGCGAGCGCGCTCGGCGAGGTGCGGATCGCAGCCGCGGTCCCGATGGCCAAGGCCGCGGCCGTCCATGTGGACGCCGACGACGCGGAGGGCGACGTCTCAGCCGCGGTGGCGGCGCTCGGCGCGGCGGACCACGGCGACGACGACGCGCAGTTCACCGTCGACGGCGCCGAGGACCACGAGCTGCTCTGGTTCGGCGTGCAGGAGATCCCCAACATCGTCGGCTGACCGGCGCGGCCCTGGTTGTCGTACCCGGCCTGTACGGTTCTCGGCATGGGGAAGCAGGGCACGCAGGCACATCTTGTCTGGGACTGGAACGGCACACTGCTCGACGACATCAGTGCGGTCATCGAGGCGACGAACGCCGCCTTCGCGGAGATAGGCCTGGAGCCGATCACCCTCGAGCGGTACCGCGAGCTGTACTGCATCCCGATCCCGCGCTTCTACGAGCGGCTGATGGGCCGCCTGCCGTCGGACGCCGAGTGGGTCGTCATGGACGAGACGTTCCACCGGCACTACGTCGAGCACCGGATCGGCTGCGGGCTCACCGAAGGCGTGGAGGAACTGCTGCGCGAGTGGCAGCTCGCGGGCCGCAGCCAGTCCCTGCTGAGCATGTACGGGCACGAACAGCTGGTCCCCGTTGTCCGGGGGTACGGCATCGAGAGGCGTTTCATACGGGTCGACGGCCGCACCGGGCCGTCCGGAGGTACCAAGGCGCTCCACATGGAGCGCCATCTCGCGGCGCTCGCCACGTCGGTCGTCCCCGAGCGCACGGTGGTCATAGGCGACGCCGTGGACGACGCGCTGGCGGCAGCGCACGTCGGTGCCCGGGCGGTGCTGTACACGGGCGGTTCCCACAGCAGGTCCAGCCTGGAGGCCGTGGGCGTGCCCGTGGTGGACACCCTGGCCGAGGCGATGGAGGAGGCGCTGCGGCTCGCCTCCTGAGAGGCGGTCGGCCGGGCGCCCCGTCCTGGCCATCGGCCGTGCATCAGCTGGACGGCAGCGCGGTGTCCGGCGGGCCCCTGCGGGCACCCGGGCAGCTCCGGCGCCACCCGTCGTCGAGCCGCGGCCCTCAGGTCACCGGTGCCGTCTCCCGCAGCACCTTGAGGAACTCCCGCATCCATGCCGGATGATCCGGCCAGGCCCGTGAGGAGACCAGCAGCCCGTCGACGACCGCCTCCACGTCCTGGAACAACGCCCCGGCCGCCTGCATGTCCAGCTCGAGCGCCGGGTAGGAGGTGACCCGGCGCCCCTCCAGGCCGCCGGTCGCCGCCGTCAGCAGCGGGCCGTGGCAGATCTGGGCCACGGGCTTGTCGGAGTCGAAGAACGCCTTGAGGATCTTGCGGAGCTCGGGATCGTTGCGCAGATACTCGGGCGCGCGCCCGCCGGGGATCACAATGGCGGCGTACGATCCGGGGTCCACCTCGGAGAAGGCCAGGTCGGCCTGCCAGGTGTAGCCCGGCTTCTCGGTGTAGGTGTCGAAGCCCGGCTCGAAGTCGTGCACGACGAACTGCAGCTTCTTGCGGGCTGGGGCCGCGATGTGCACCTCGTACCCCTCCTCCAGCAGCCGCTGGTACGGGTAGAGGACCTCAAGGGACTCCGCGGCGTCCCCGGTGACGATGAGAATCTTCGTGGTCATGGCTGCTCCCGGTTGCTTGGTTGCCAAGAGGGCCTGTGTCGCTGTCCAGAGTGTCAAACTTAGGGTCCCTCTTTTGTACACATACGGCTCATGACGGGTCGGGGGTGCGGCGAGATAGCCTGGGGGGCGTGATCAGCGCGATATGCCGTGGGGGCAGCGAAGCCCCCGGCCTGCGCCCGGAGCGCCACAGCGTCCGGGCGATCGCTGACCCTTCCCGTTCGGACTGTCTCCGCCAGACAGAATTGGCCGACAACGGCTCGGACGACTCTCATCGCGGCATACCGTCGACTGCGTCCGGACACCCCGGGCTGCAGCGATTCGTCGCATCTTTCACCTACGTCACGCAACGGCGCGCGACAGGAGCCAGAGGACATGCAGACCAAGCTGGACGAAGCCAAGGCCGAGCTGCTCGCACGGGCCGCCCGGGTAGCTGAGAACAGCCCGGCCGGGGGGCACCTTCCGACTGGGACAGAACAGGGGAAGCGTCCTGACCGGGACACCCTGCTCACGTACCTCCAGCGCTACTACCTGCACACAGCTCCGGAGGACCTCGCCGACCGCGACCCGGTCGACGTCTTCGGTGCGGCACTTTCCCACTACCGGCTCGCGGAGAACCGCCCGCAGGGCACGGCCAACGTCCGGGTCCACACACCGACCGTCGAGGAGAACGGCTGGACCTGCAGCCACTCCGTGGTGGAGGTCGTCACCGACGACATGCCCTTCCTCGTCGACTCGGTCACCAACGAGCTCTCCCGCCAGGGCCGCGGCATCCACGTCGTCATCCACCCGCAGGTCGTCGCCCGTCGCGATGTCACCGGCAAGCTCATCGAGGTCCTGCCCTCCCGGGCGGGTGCCAAGGACCTGCCGCACGACGCCCTCGTCGAGTCCTGGATCCATGTCGAGATCGACCGCGAGACCGACCGTGCCGACCTGAAGCAGATCACCGCCGATCTGCTGCGTGTCCTGTCCGACGTCCGCGAAGCCGTCGAGGACTGGGAGAAGATGCGCGACGCCGCGCTGCGTATCGCGGAGGGTCTGCCGGACGAGCCGACCGCCGACGACCTGCGCGAGCAGGAGGTGGAGGAGGCCCGTGAGCTGCTGCGCTGGCTGGCCGCCGACCACTTCACCTTCCTCGGCTACCGCGAGTACGAGCTCACCGACTCCGACTCCCTGGCCGCCGTGCCCGGCACCGGCCTCGGCATCCTGCGCTCCGACCCTCAGCACGACGAGGACGAGGCCCACCCGGTCAGCCCGTCCTTCAGCCGGCTGCCCGCCGACGCCCGCGCCAAGGCCCGTGAGCACAAGCTGCTCGTCCTGACGAAGGCCAACAGCCGCGCGACCGTGCACCGCCCCAGCTACCTGGACTACGTCGGCGTCAAGAAGTTCGACGCCGAGGGCAACGTCATCGGCGAGCGCCGTTTCCTCGGACTGTTCTCGTCCGCCGCGTACACCGAGTCGGTGCGCCGTGTGCCGGTCGTCCGCCGCAAGGTCGCCGAGGTCCTGCAGGGCGCGGGCTTCTCGCCCAACAGCCATGACGGCCGCGACCTGCTGCAGATCCTCGAGACGTACCCCCGTGACGAGCTGTTCCAGACGCCCGCCGACCAGCTGCAGGCGATCGTCACCAGCGTCCTGTACCTCCAGGAGCGCCGCCGGCTGCGGCTGTACCTGCGCCAGGACGAGTACGGGCGCTACTACTCCGCGCTCGTCTACCTGCCGCGCGACCGCTACACCACCGGGGTCCGGCTGCGTCTGATCGACATTCTCAAGGAGGAGCTCGGCGGCACCAGCGTCGACTTCACCGCCTGGAACACCGAGTCGATCCTCTCCCGTATCCACTTCGTGGTGCGCGTCCCGGCCGGCACCGAGTTGCCGCACCTCACCGACGCCGACACCGAGCGGATCGAGGCCCGGCTGGTCGAGGCCGCCCGCTCGTGGTCCGACGGTTTCGGCGAGGCGCTGAACGCCGAATTCGGCGAGGAGCGCGCCGCGGAACTGCTCCGCCGCTACGCGGGCGCCTTCCCCGAGGGTTACAAGGCCGACCACTCGCCGCGCTCCGCCGTGGCCGACCTCGTGCGCCTCGAGGAACTCAGCGGCTCCGACAAGGACTTCGCCCTGTCGCTGTACGAGCCGGTCGGCGCCGGCCCCGGCGAGCGGCGCTTCAAGATCTACCGGACCGGTGAGCAGGTCTCCCTGTCGGCCGTCCTTCCCGTGCTGCAGCGCCTCGGCTGCGAGGTCGTCGACGAACGGCCGTACGAGCTGCGCTGCGCGGACCGTACGCACGCGTGGATCTACGACTTCGGGATGCGTATGCCGAAGACCGCCACCGGCGGCGACTATCTGGCCGACGACGCCCGCGAACGCTTCCAGGACGCCTTCGCCGCCGTGTGGACGGGGGAGGCCGAGAACGACGGCTTCAACTCGCTGGTCCTCGGGGCCGGGCTCAACTGGCGCGAGGCGATGGTGCTGCGCGCGTACGCGAAGTACCTGCGCCAGGCCAGTTCGACCTTCAGCCAGGACTACATGGAGGACACCCTCCGCAACAACGTCCACACCACCCGGCTGCTGGTCTCCCTCTTCGAGGCCCGGATGTCCCCGGACCGCCAGCGGGCGGGCACCGAGCTGATCGACGGGCTCCTCGAGGAGCTCGACGGCGCGCTCGACCAAGTCGCCTCGCTCGACGAGGACCGCATCCTGCGCTCGTTCCTCACCGTGATCAAGGCGACGCTGCGCACCAACTTCTTCCAGGCCACGGAAGGCGGCGGGCTGCACGGCTATGTGTCGATGAAGTTCGACCCGCAGGCCATCCCCGACCTGCCGGCACCGCGCCCGGCCTTCGAGATCTGGGTGTACTCGCCGCGCGTCGAAGGCGTCCACCTGCGCTTCGGCAAGGTCGCCCGAGGCGGTCTGCGCTGGTCCGACCGGCGTGAGGACTTCCGTACGGAGATCCTCGGCCTGGTCAAGGCGCAGATGGTCAAGAACACCGTGATCGTGCCCGTCGGCGCGAAGGGCGGGTTCGTCGCCAAGCAGCTTCCGGACCCGTCCGTGGACCGCGACGCCTGGCTGGCCGAAGGCATCGCGTGCTACCGGATCTTCATCTCGGCGCTGCTCGACATCACCGACAACATGGTCGCGGGCGAGGTCGTGCCGCCGGCCCGGGTGGTCCGTCACGACGGGGACGACACCTATCTCGTCGTCGCCGCGGACAAGGGCACGGCGTCGTTCTCCGACATCGCCAACGAGGTCGCCGTCGCGTACAACTTCTGGCTCGGCGACGCCTTCGCGTCCGGCGGCTCCGCGGGATACGACCACAAGGGCATGGGCATCACCGCCCGCGGTGCCTGGGAGTCGGTCAAGCGGCACTTCCGCGAACTCGGCCACGACACCCAGACCGAGGACTTCACGGTCGTCGGCGTCGGCGACATGTCCGGCGACGTCTTCGGCAACGGCATGCTGCTGAGCGAGCACATCCGCCTCGTCGCGGCCTTCGACCACCGGCACATCTTCATCGACCCGATCCCGGACGCGGCCCTCTCGTACGCCGAGCGCCGCCGGCTCTTCGAAATGCCGCGTTCCTCCTGGGCCGACTACAACAAGGAGCTGCTGTCCCACGGCGGCGGAGTCCACCCACGCAGCGCCAAGTCGATCCCGGTCAACACGGCGATGCGCGAGGCGCTCGGCATCGAGGCGGGCGTCACGAAGATGACCCCGGCCGAGCTGATGCAGACGATCCTCAAGGCGCCGGTCGACCTGCTCTGGAACGGCGGCATCGGCACCTACGTCAAGGCCGCCACCGAGTCACACGCCGACGTCGGCGACAAGGCCAACGACGCCATCCGCGTCAACGGCGCGGACCTGCGGGTCCGAGTCGTCGGCGAGGGCGGCAATCTCGGCCTCACCCAGCTCGGCCGGATCGAGTTCGACCGCAACGGCGGAAAGATCAACACCGACGCGATCGACAACAGCGCCGGCGTCGACACCTCGGACCACGAGGTCAACATCAAGATCCTGCTCAACGGCCTCGTCGCGGACGGCGACATGACCGTCAAGCAGCGCAACCAGCTGCTCGCGCAGATGACCGACGAGGTCGGCGCACTGGTGCTGCGCAACAACTACGCGCAGAACACGGCCCTCGGCAACGCGGTCGCCCAGTCGCCCTCCCTGCTCCACGCCCACCAGCGCTTCCTGCGGCGCCTCGGGCGGGACGGGCACCTGGACCGGGCGCTGGAGTTCCTGCCCAACGACCGCCAGATCCGTGAACTGCTCGGCGCCGGCAAGGGCCTGAGCCAGCCCGAGCTGGCCGTGCTCCTCGCGTACACGAAGATCACGGTGGCGGAGGACCTGATCAGGACGCCCCTGCCGGACGACCCGTACCTGCGTCGGCTGCTGCACGCGTATTTCCCGAAGCCGCTGCGGGAGAACTTCGGCGACGCGATCGACGCGCACGCGCTGCGCCGCGAGATCGTGACGACGGTCCTGGTCAACGACACGGTCAACACCGGTGGTTCGACCTTCCTGCACCGGCTCCGGGAGGAGACCGGGGCGTCGCTGGAGGAGATCGTCCGGGCACAGACCGCGGCGCGCGAGATCTTCGGTCTCAGCGCGGTCTGGGACGCCGTGGAGGCGCTCGACAACGAGGTCGCCGCCGACGTCCAGACCCGGATCAGGCTGCACTCGCGCCGGCTCGTCGAGCGCGGCACGCGCTGGCTGCTGGGCAACCGGCCGCAGCCGCTGGAGCTCGCGGGGACCATCGAGTTCTTCGCCGAGCGCGTCGAGCAGGTGTGGGCGGCGCTGCCGAAGATGCTGCGCGGCGCGGACCTGGAGTGGTACCAGGGCATTCTGGACGAGCTCACCGGGGCGGGCGTGCCGGAGGCGCTGGCGCTGCGGGTGGCTGGCTTCTCGTCCGCGTTCCCGACGCTCGACATCGTCGCGATCTCGGACCGCACCGGTCAGGACCCGCTGGGCGTGGCCGACGTGTACTACGACCTCGCGGACCGGCTCTCCATCACCCAGCTGATGGACCGCATCATCGAACTGCCGCGGGCCGACCGCTGGCAGTCCATGGCCCGCGCCTCCATTCGTGAGGACCTGTACGCGGCGCACGCGGCGCTCACGGCCGATGTGCTGTCCGTGGGTAACGGGACCTCGACGCCGGAGGAGCGGTTCGAGGCCTGGGAGCAGAAGAACGCGGCGATTCTGGGACGGGCCCGGACGACGCTGGAGGAGATCCAGAGCTCGGACACGTTCGACCTGGCGAACCTGTCGGTCGCGATGCGGACGATGCGTCAGCTGCTGCGCACCCACAGGTGACGGGCCCTCTGGAAGCACCTCCCATGACCGGAGGGCCATGAGGGAGGGCGGCGGACCCGGTTGCGCGTGAGCGCTCGGCCGGGTCCGCGGCTTTTCCCCACCCTGCCGGTGAAGGGCACCGCGCCCGGCGGCCGTGCAGGCGGGAGTGCATGCGCCGGTGCCACGGGTGGCCCGTGGGCAGGGGGTGGGGCGGCTGCGTCCACGGCCGGGCGCCGGGGCGCCGGGTCAACGGGTGCGGCGGCGGCCGGGGAACCAGGCGGTGGTGCGGGGGTCGGAGGGCTTGGCCGAGGCGCGGGTGGTCGCGGTCACGGCGGAGGCGACGCGCTTCGGGAGCCAGGCGGTGAAGTCGCACGCGCCGCACAGTTCCACCACCTCCGCCGCCGACGGGCGGTCCTCCGGGCGGGCCGCCAGGGTTGCGGACAGTATCCGGCGGAGGGCCGGCGGGTGGGCGGACAGGTCCGGGGGTTCGCGGTCGGTGCCGGCGATGCGGGTCGCGACGACGAGACCGCCGCCCTCGCCGTACGGATGGCGTCCGGCGGCCGCTTCCGCCGCGACGAGACCCAAGGTGAATACGTCGGAGGCGGGCGTCAGTTGCCGGCCCAGGGCGTGCTCGGGCGACATGTACTTCGGCGTGCCGACCATGCGCCCGACGGTGGTCAGCACGGACGTGCCGTCCGCGGCGCGGGCGATGCCGAAGTCGAGCAGCCAGGGTCCCTCGGCGGTCAGCAGCAGGTTCCCCGGCTTCACGTCGCGGTGGATGAGACCGGCCGTGTGCACGGCGTCCAGGGCGCGCGCCGCGCCGGCCGTCAGCATCAGGACGGACCGCAGTGGCAGCGGCCCGTATCCGCCGAGCGCCTCGTCGAGCGGCAGTCCCGGCACGTAACGGGTGGCGAGCCACGGCCGTTCCGCCTCCGCGTCGTGGTCGACGACCTGGACCAGGTGTGGGCCGCTCACCCGCCGTGCGGCCTCGACCTCGCGGGCGAACCGACGGCGGAAGTTCTCGCTCTGCGCGTGCTCGCGGCGGATCAGCTTCAGCGCGACGGGCAGCGCGCCGTCGTGGCTGCGGGTGAGGAAGACGGTTCCCATGCCGCCCTCGCCGATACGCGCCAGAAGCCTGTACCCCGCGATCTCGCGTGGATCGTCGTCCCACAGTGGTTCCGGCTTCCGACCGTTCATCCCGACCCACCCCTCGCTCCCCGGCAGGGGAGCCTACCGCGCGGCTCGTCCGCCGGCCCTGGTGAACTCCTCGTACGCCGCGACGACCTCCTTCGCGGGCCCGTCCATCCGGAGTCTGCCCGCTTCCAGCCAGATCGCGCGGTCGCAGCTCTCGGTGATGGTGGAGTTGCTGTGGCTGACCAGGAAGACCGTGCCGGCCTCCCGGCGCAGTTCGTCGATGCGTTCGCGGCTGCGGCGGCGGAAGCGGGCGTCGCCGGTGGAGAGCGCCTCGTCGATGAGGAGTACGTCGTGGCTCTTCGCGGCGGCGATGGAGAAGCGCAACCGGGCCCCCATGCCGGAGGAGTACGTGCGCATCGGCAGCGAGATGAAGTCGCCCTTCTCGTTGATGCCGGAGAAGTCGACGATGTCGTCGTAGCGGTCGCGGATCTGTGCGCGGGTCATGCCCATGGCGAGGCCGCCGAGGATGACGTTGCGCTCGCCGGTGAGGTCGGACATCAGGGCCGCGTTGACACCGAGGAGGGAGGGCTGGCCCCGGGTGTAGATCTTGCCCCGCGCGGTCGGCAGCAGGCCTGCGACGGCCTTCAGGAGGGTGGACTTGCCGGAGCCGTTGGAGCCGATGAGGCCGATCGCCTCGCCCCGGTACGCGGCGAAGCTGACGCCCTTGACGGCGTGCACCTCGCGTACGCCGGGCGCGGCCTTGCGGGAGACGATGCGGCTGAGGGCGGAGGTGGCACTGCCCCGGCCGGTGCGTGCGCCGTTGACCTTGTAGGTGATGTGGACACCGTCGACGACGACGGTGGGGGTCGGCTCCTCGGTCGGATGCGTCGGGTTCACGGGGGCCGTGGGGTTCGTCGAATGCGTCGGGTGCGTCGAGTTCTCAGCCACGGCCGTACCGCTCCTCCGCCTTCCAGAAGTACAGGAATCCGCCGGCTCCGCAGAGCACCGCCCACGCCAGGGCCGCTGCCCAGACGTGCGGCGGCAGCCGGTCCGCCGTGAACGAGTCGATGAACGCGAAGCGCACAAGGTCGATGTAGATCACTGCCGGGTTGTACTGCAGTACGAGAGCGGCCGGTTGAGGCAGTTCGCGGTCGCCGAGCACCGTGTCGATGGACCACATCACGCCTGACGCGTACATCCAGGTGCGCAGCAGGAACGGCATCAGCTGGGAGACGTCGGGCGTGCGGGCGGCGATACGGGCCATGGCCATCGACAGGCCGGTGTTGAAGACGGCCTGCAGCAGCAGCGCGGGGACCGCGAGCAGCCAGGACGCGGTGGGGAGCTGGCCGAAGCCGACGAGGATCACGACCAGCGCGCCCAGCGAGAAGAGCAGTTGCTGGAGCTGCTGCAGGGCGAGCGCGACGGGGAGCGCGGCGCGCGGGAAGTGCAGGGCCCTGACCAGGCCGATGTTGCCGGAGATCGCACGGGTGCCCGCCATGATCGAGTTGGCGGTGAAGGTCCAGATGAACACGCCCGTGACGAGGAACGGCACGAAGTCGGGGACGTGGTCGGCGGTGCCGAGCAGCACGCCGAAGATCAAGAAGTAGACCGCGGCGTTGAGTAGCGGCGTCATCAGCTGCCACAACTGGCCCAGACGGGCCTGGCTGTACTGGGCGGTGAGCTTGGCGGTCGCGAAGGCGGTGATGAAGTCGCGGCGCGACCAGAGCCGGCGGAGGTACGCGGGGAGGGTGGGCCGCGCGCCGCTGACGGTCAGCCCGTGGCGGGCGGCGAGTGCGGCGAGGTCGGGGGGCGGCGCGGGCGATGGGGGCGGCGCGGTGGAGGTGGCTGTGGTCACGCGGGCTCGCTTTCCGGGGCGCGTGGGCATGCGCGCGGTTCGAGGGCACGATGGAACGGGACCGTTTCGTCGCTACGGGGAGGGTAGGGCGGCGTTACGTCGGAACGCAACCGTTCCGTCGTCGCGGCGTATGCTCATGGGCATGACGATGGACCCCAGAAGCCCACGCCGCGCCCCCGCAGGAGCCGCCGTGCTCCGGGAGGACGTGACCGACGCCATCCGGGCCGCCGTCTTCGAGGAACTCGCGGCCGTCGGATTCGCCCGGATGTCGATCGAGGGCATCGCACGGCGGGCGGGCGTCGGGAAGACGGCCGTCTACAGGCGCTGGAAGTCCAAGCTGTCGCTCGTACTGGACCTGGTCTCCGCCTTCGCGGCGCAAGGGCTGCCGGCACCGGCGACGGGATCCCTGTACGGGGACGTACGGGCGCTGCTGGAGGTCGCCGCGCATGCGCTGCGCCACCCCGTGGCCTCGCAGGTCATCCCCGACCTGCTGGTCGAGTCGGCGCGCAACCCCGAGATCTCGGACGCGATCAAGGCGGCACTGCTGGACGGGCAGCGGGGCGTGGCGGCGCTGATCGTCCGTGACGCGGTCGCACGAGGCGAACTCCTGGAGTCGACGGATGCGGACCGGGCGCTCGACGTGATCGTGGGGCCGCTGTACTGGCGGCTGGTGGTGGTGCGGAGCGGGCTGCCGGAGGGGTACCTGGACGAGGTGGCGAGGGGGGCGGTGGCGGCGCTGCGGGCGTGACCTTCCCCGCCCCGCCCCCTCCGGAACCGGGCTCCGCCCGGACTCGCCGGACCCCGTGCGGTAGTCAGGGGCTGCGCCCCGGACCCGCGACGGGCTGCGCCCCGGACCCCGCACCGTGGCCGCCGGCAGGGCTGGAATCGTCCGGTCCGTCGGGGCCCTGTCCCGCCCACCCCTCTACGTGGACGTCTGGCCCAGCGTGGGGGCGCCCCCACGTGGCTGGAAGCCCCGCCCGTCGGGGCTCCGCCCCCGGACCCCGCACCTCTGCCGCCGCGGGGCTGGACTGTCCGTTCTCTCGGGCCCTGTCACGCCCCCCGCCCGCTCTGTGCCTGGCCGGGCGTGGGATGCCCCGCGCGGGACTGGTCTTGTCCCTGCCGTCGGGGTGCCGCCCCGGACCCCACGCCTCAGCCGCTTGGTGCCCGGCGCTGTCCGATCCGTCGGGGCCGCTGTGCCGGCCGCATGGCTCGTCGTCGGCGAGGCCGGGCTTGCCCGCCCCGTCGCGACTCTGTCTCGGCCCGACCCCTCTATACCTGGCCGGGCGTGGTGTGCCTCCCAGGTGGGCCTGGCCCTGGGGTCGGGGACTCCGCCCCGGGCCCTGCGGCCCGGTCGCCGGTCGGCCCCGCCGGCGGTCGAGGACACCGGGCGAAGCGCGGGTCGGTCCGCTCCTGGGGCGGTCACCCGGATGGGGGAATGGGGGTGACCCGAGGGGGGTGGACGGGTTGTTCTCCGCAGCGACCCGCGCTTGAAGAATGGACGTGCCCACCATGCCGCTTCGGCTCAGCATCGTCGTTCCCGTGTACAACGTGGAGGACTTCCTCGGCGAGTGCCTGTGCTCGATCGCCGAACAGAGCCTGCGGGACATCGAGGTCGTCATGGTGGACGACGGCTCGACGGACGGCAGCCGGGCGATCATCCGGCAATTCGTCGACGAGGACGAGCGGTTCAGGCTCGTCACGCAGGAGAACGCGGGGCTCGGCGCCGCCCGTAACACCGGAATTCGTGAGGCACGCGGCGAGTTCCTCGCGTTCGTCGACAGCGACGACGTCGTGCCGCCCGACGCGTACGAGAAAATGCTGGCCTCGCTCGACGCCTCCGGATCGGACTTCGTCAGCGGCAACGTGAGCAGGCTGCGCGCGAGCGGCAAGGTGCAGCAGTCGCCCATGTTCCGCGAGCCCATGGCGAAGTCCCGTACGGCCACGCACGTCACCCGGCACTGGCCGCTGCTGTACGACAGGATCGCCTGCAACAAGGTGTTCCGCAGGGCGTTCTGGGACCGGCACCGTCTTGCATTTCCCGAAGGGGTCCTCTTCGAGGACATCCCGGTGATCCTGCCCGCCCACTTCCTCGCCGCGTCCGTCGACGTGCTGCACGACACGGTCTACCTGTGGCGCGACCGCGACGGGTCCATCACCACCCGTAGAGCGCGTCCGAAGGCGGTGCGCGACCGCACCGACTCGGTCACGGGAGCAAGGGACTTCCTCGCTGCGGAACCCAAATGGGCAGAGGGAAGGCGGCGTTACGAGAGCAGTGTCCTCAGCAGTGACCTCTGGCTGTTCATGGAGGCGCTGCCGGACGGCGACGCCGAGTACCACGCGGCCTTCCTGGAACACGCCGGCGCGTTCGCGGACTCCGTCGGACCGGCCGTCCTCGAAGGGCTGCCGCTGCACTTCCGCGTCAAGTGGCAGCTGGTCCGTGAGCGCCGGCTGCCCGAACTCCTCGATCTGCTGGCCTTCGAGAAGAAGCACGGCCGGGACGCGTTCCGCCTCCGGGGCCTGCGGGGGCGGCGCGCCGAGTACCCCGTGCTCACCGGCCCCCTGCCGCGCCGCCTGGCCCGTCCGGCGCCCGCCGACCTGCCGGTGATGTCCGACGTCACGGAGGCGGTGTGGCGGGACGGCAAGCTGCACCTCAAGGGCTACGCGTACATCCGCAACCGCCCGGCGGGCGAGCGGCGTCCGGTCACCCTGGGCTGGCTTCGGGCCGGTCGGCGCCGGGTGCTGCCGCTGTGGCTGGGCGCCGCGGAGGTGCCGGAGGCGACCGCCGATTCCCGGCAGGGTCTGCACGGTTACGACCGGGCCGGTTTCGAGACCGTGGTCGACCCGTCACGGCTCGGCGGGCCGGGTACCACCTGGAACGTCGAGGTCGGCGTCGTCGGGGCCGGGGCGCTGCGCCGCGGGCCGTTGCGGATGCTCGGCAACCGCGCCGCTCCGGCGGTGGACGACGTCCGCGCAGATCTGCGCGCCGTGCCGGTGCTCGCCGGCGACAAGCTGCGCATCCGGATGGACCGGGTTGCCGCGCTGCTCACGGGGCACACGGCCACGGCCGACGGCCTGCTGCGTATCGAGGGCGCCGTACCGCAAGGTACCGACGGGCCCGCGCCCGAGGCGCTCCTACTGGAGAACCGGCGGACCAAGGAGCGGCACCGGCTTCCGGTGACGGAAGCGAGCACCGCCGCCTTCACCGCGGACGTGGACGCAGGCCTGCTCGACGGTGACTCATGGCGGGTCCGGGTCGTGCGCGCGGACGGCAGCCGCGTGCCCCTCGCGGTGCGCGCGACCACGCCCACCGGCGGGCACCCGCACCCCTTCGCGGCCCGCGAAATCACCGTCACCGCCGACGCGTCCGGCAACCTCGTCCTCGCCGACCGGCGCGTGCAGCCGCTGGTCGACGCCTTCGCCTGGGCCATCTCCGGCGAGCTCGTCGTCGAGGGGCGGCTTCGGCAGGCCGCGTTCGACCGGGCGGAGCTGGTGCTGCAGCACAGTGCCACGCACGAGGAGGCCGTCGTCACCCATGAGGCCCGTGGCGACGGCCGCTTCCGTGCCGTTCTCAGGCCCGCGGCCGTCGAAGGGCCGGGCGGCGAGCTGCCGCTCGCCGAGGGCAGGTGGTACCCGTTCTTCCGGGAACGCGGCGAGAGCGACCCGGAACGCTACGCGCCCGTCCGCCTCGCGTTCGCCGAGCACGCTTCCGTGCCGGCCGTACAGAGCGTCCGCGGCAGGGACTTCACGCTCGACCGCCGGTACCACGACCAGGTCGTCCTCGTATCCGGGCGCGTGCTGCCGCCCCGTGAACGCGGCGGCTTCAACGAACGGCTGATGCGCGAGCGGGCCGCTGCCCTGCGTGCCGGTCCGCGCCGGGACACCGTGCTCTTCAGCAGCTTCGACGGCCGGCAGTTCTCCGACTCGCCGCGCGCCGTCCATGAGGAACTGCTCCGCCGCGACGTCCCGTTCGAGCCGTTGTGGGTGGTCCGCGACCAGCAGGTGCGGCTGCCCGCCGGAGTGCGCGCCGTCCCGTACGGCGGTGTCGAGTGGCACGAGGCGCTGGCGACCAGCCGGGCCGTGGTGACCAACACCCAGCTGCCCGACTGGTTCCGGCGCGGCACCGACCAGTTCGTGGTACAGACCTGGCACGGCACGCCTCTCAAGCGCATCGGCCGCGATCTGCTCGGCACCCCCCAGGCCAACCGCCCCTACATCGAGTCGCTGCCGATGCGCGCCGCCCAGTGGAGCCTGCTGGTCTCGCCCAACCGCTTCTCCACGCCGATCCTGCGCCGCGCCTTCGGCTACGAGGGCGAGGTGATCGAGTCCGGCTATCCGCGCAATACCCTGCTGCACGCACCGGACCGGGCCAAGGTCGCCGCCGCCGTACGCGAACGCCTCGGCATCCCCGACGGCAAGCAGATCCTGCTGTACGCACCGACATGGCGTGAGGACCGCCCGAAGGGCGGCGGGCGCTATGCCATGGACCTGCGGCTGGACCTCGGGTCCGCCCGGGCACGGCTCGGGGACAGCCATGTCCTGCTGGTCCGCAGGCACTACCTCGTCAGCGACCGCCTCCCGGACACCGAGGGCTTCGCGCTCGACGTCTCGCGCCACCCGGACGTGGCCGAGCTGATGCTCGTCAGCGACGCGCTCGTCACCGACTATTCCTCGCTGATGTTCGATTTCGCGCAGACCGGTCGGCCGATGCTTTTCCACACGTACGACCTGGAGCACTACCGCGACAACCTGCGCGGCTTCTACTTCGACTTCGAGAGGCAGGCGCCCGGGCCGCTGCTCCCGGACGGCGCGGAGCTCGTCGAGGCGCTGCGCGACCCCGCGCGCGCCACGGCTTCTTACGCCGCGGCGTACGAGGCGTTCCGCCAGGTGTTCTGCAACCTCGACGACGCGGGCGCGGCGGCCACGGTCGCCGACCGGATGCTGGAGGCGATCGGCTGACCTCTGCGAGGTGAGGCCTCCGCGCAGGGCCGACCTCCGCCTGGGGCCGGCCCTGCGTACGGCTGACCGGGCCGACCCGGCTGTACGGGTGATTCACGCGCCGGAAGGCGCCGGAGATCGCAGTGCAGTGAAGCCCCCGGGACTAAGTGTGTTTATCGGTCCGGGATATTGACGTTTCGGATTGCTACGTTCGCCGGCCATGGAGCTGCGAACGCGAACCGCCACGGCGGCGCTCGATGTGCGACGAGCCAGGAACCTCGTCATCGGCGTCGCCGCGCTCGCTCTCGTGGCCAAGTCGATCCTCGCGGCCGCGAAGCCGGGGCCGGCCGACGTCCGTTTCTTCGACGCCTTCGCCACCGCCATCTCCCAGGTCGGGCCGGTCCGGATCTACGAGCACCCGATGCCCGGCCTGCCCGTCTACAACCATCCGCCGCTCGCCGGCTGGATGCTGTCCGCACTCCACGAACTGGAGCGGCTCGGAATTCCGTTCGGCAGCCTGATCCGGGCGCCGGCCTGCATCGCGGATTTCGTCTCCGCGATTCTGGTGTTCGAGATCCTGCGCCGTCGCCGTCCCCTCGGAACGGCCACGGTGTGCGCCCTCGCATGCGCCCTCAGCCCCGTTCTCTTCGCCACCTCCGCCTACCACGGGAACACGGACTCGGCCGCCATCATGCTCGTAGTGCTGGCCGCGTATCTGCTGACCGACCGCCGAGCCCCACTCGCCGCCGGCGTCGCAGCCGCGCTCGCCGTGAGCATCAAACTCGTCCCGATCGTCGCCGTCCCCGCCCTGTTCGTGGCCGCAGTACGGGCCGGCCGTCCGGTGGCCGTCCGGTTCTGCGCCGGTCTGACGGCCGTACTGCTGCCGCTGTGGGGGCCGGTGCTGGCCATCGTTCCCGGGCCGCTGCGGGAAAAGGTCCTCGAGTACGAGGGCGGGCGGGCGAGGCTGTGGGGCCTCGTGCGGCTCGCCGACTGGGCCGGCGCATCCGACTCGTTCATCGCGGGCCTGCACGGCGACTTCCACTTCCTGTTCGTGCTGCTGGGCACGGCCGCGGGAGTCTGGCTCGCCTGGGTGCGGCCCACCGCCCCGGCCTACGCCGTCGCCCTCTCCCTGACGCTGCTGCTCCTGCTCAGCACCGGCAGTGCTGTCCAGTACCTGGCCTGGCCCGTCGTCGGCCTCTGCCTCCTCGGCGCCTGGGAGGGAACCGGCTACGGCGTCCTGGTCGGCACCGTCACCGTCGTCGTCTACTCGAGCGCCAGCGCGGTCCGTTGGAACGACTGGGCGCTGCATCTGGGCGAGGCGGGCTGGCTGCTGCTCGCCGCCGCGACCGTGACCGGCGTGCGCAGGGCGCTCGCGGACCCGCCCGGCCGCGCGCCGGGTGAACACGTCCCCTTCGTCGCCCAGCGCACCGACAAGCCCACCGCCCCCGCCGACCGACCGCACCGATGACCCCCACCGACGGAGAGTAGAGAAGACCCAGTGAAGGAAAGCCCCAGCCCGCGGATCGGCATTCTCGTCGTGGCCTACAACGCCGAGTCGACACTGGAGAAGACGCTCGACCGCATCCCGAAGGACTTCCGCTCCCGTATCGCCGAGATCCTCATCCTCGACGACGCGAGCAGCGACGGGACGTTCACTGCGGGCTGCCGTTGGTCGCAACTGGAGGGCATGCCGCCGACCGTCGTCATGCGGCACACCAAGAACCTCGGCTACGGCGGCAACCAGAAAGCGGGCTACGCGCTCGCCGCCGAGCGGGGCCTGGACATCGTGGTGCTGCTGCACGGCGACGGCCAGTACGCCCCGGAGCTGCTGCCCGAGATGGTCGCACCCATCGAACGCGGCGAGTGCGAAGCGGTGTTCGGCTCCCGGATGATGTGCTCCGGCAGCGCGCTGGGGGGCGGCATGCCGTTCTACAAGTGGCTGGGAAACCGCATCCTCACCCGCTTCGAGAACGCATCGCTCGGCTCACGGCTCACCGAGTTCCACTCCGGCTACCGCGCCTACAGCGTTGCCGCGCTGCGCAGGCTGCCGATCGAGAAGAACACCGACGCCTTCGACTTCGACACCCAGATCATCGTCCAGTTGCTCGACGCCGGGATGCGCATCAAGGAGATCCCCGTCCCCACCTACTACGGCGACGAGATCTGCTACGTCAACGGCCTGCGCTACGCCAAGGACGTCGTCAAGGACGTCCTCGAGTACCGGCTCGCGCTCAAGGGGTTCGGCACCTGCCCCTGGATCCCCAAACCCGTCGAGTACGCCTTCAAGGAGGGGGACGGCTCCTCGCACTCCGCGATCCTCGGCATCATGCGCACCCTGCCCCCCGGCCGGGTGCTCGACGTCGGCTGCTCCGGGGGCCAGTTCGCCGAGCGCCTCGAAGCGCTCGGGCACACGGTGACCGGCCTGGACTTCGTCGAGGTCCCCGGCGTGCGGGAGCGCTGCTCGCAGTTCCTCCTGGCCGACCTGGAGGAGGGCCTGCCGCCCGAGGTCGGCGCCGACTACGACTACGTGGTCGCCGGGGACGTCATCGAGCACCTGTCCCGGCCGGAGCGCGTACTGCGGGAACTGCGGGACGTGCTGCGTCCCGGCGGCCGGATGCTGCTGTCCGTGCCGAACTTCGGCCACTGGTACTCGCGCCTTCGCGTGGCCCTCGGCGTCTTCGGCTACGACCGGCGCGGCATCCTCGACGAGACCCATCTGCGTTTCTTCACCCGAGGCAGTCTGCGCCGCACCGTGCGGGCCGCGGGCTTCGACCAGCTGCGGCTCACCTCGACCGGCGCGCCCTTCTGGTCCGTGCTCGGCACCGGCGTCACCGCCGGGGTCCTGGCCGACGTCTCCCGGCTGTTGACGCGTGTGCGGCCGACACTCTTCGGCTACCAGTACGTCGCCGTGCTCACCCCGCACGCGGCGCAGACGATCATCGCCGGGGAGCACGTCGATGTACAGGACATTCTCAGCCGCCAGCACGTCCCCGCCGAGCTCGCCGCCCGAGTGGGCACCGGCAGCTGACCCCCGGCGCCGACGGCCCACCAGGAGGAGGACCTTGACCCTGCCCAGTCTGTTGCTGCTGCTCTTCGCCGTCTTCTCCTCGGCGGCGGGGCAGATCATGCTGAAACACGGCATGCGCTCCGCGGCCGCCGTGGCCGAGCACAGCGGGGGTTCGCTGATGGTACGGGCGGCGACCAGCCCTTGGGTCGTCCTCGGCCTCGTCGTCTTCGGCGTCTCCGCGGTGGCCTGGATGTCCACGCTGGCACGGGTGCCACTGAACATCGCCTATCCGTTCAACGCGCTGGGCTATCTGCTGATCGTGCTGGCCAGTTCCACCGTGCTGCACGAGCGGACCTCGATGTGGACCTGGGCCGGCTCGCTGATGGTCGTGGCCGGCCTGGTCACCGTGATGGCCGGCCATCAGAGCTGAGCATGTCCGCCCGGTGGGCGTGGGCCTGGCTCGGCAGCACCACCGGGCGGCGCTCCGCGGGCGGTGTCACGGGCAGCAGCTCGGGCTCGCCCAGCAGCACATGGCGTACGACGCGCTCCGCTGCCCGCCCGTCGTCGAACGTGCAGAAACGCTCCCGGAAGGCGGCTCGCAACGCACGCGCCGCCTCGCCGTCCCACGTGCCGTCGGAGAAAACCCGGATCAGCTCGTTGGTCGAACGGGTCACCGCGCCGGGCGTGTCACCCGGTGCACCGGAGAGCAGGTCGAAGCAGACGCCGCGCACGGCCCGGTACGTCTCCCAGTCGGGGGCGTGGATCACGATCGGCCGGTCCAGGTTGGCGTAGTCGAACATCGCGGACGAGTAGTCGGTCACGAGCGCGTCCGCCGCCAGATACAGCTCCTCGGCGCTCGGGTGACAGGAGACGTCGACGATGCCCGGGTGCGCGGCGAGACCGCTCTCGTCGTGGAAGTAGTGGGCGCGGACAAGGAGCACGGTGTCCTCGCCCAAGGCCTTCGCGACGCGCTCCAGGTCCAGCCGGCAGGTGAACGTCCGTTCGTAGTCGCGGAACGTCGGCGCGTACAGGACGGCCCGCTGCCCGGGGCGGACACCGAGCGCCGCACGGACGGCGCGGATCCGCTCCGGGTCCGCCTCGACGAGGACGTCGTTGCGCGGGTAGCCGGTCTCCAGATGCCGTACGGCGCCCGGGTAGGCGCTCGCCCAGCTCTCCGTCGAGTGCGGGTTGGACGAGAGGCTGAGGTCCCAGCGGTCCACCCGGCGCAGCAGGTCCTTGAAGTTCATGCCCTGTGCCGCCGCCGGGTACCGGGCCTGGCCCACACCCATCACCTTGAGGGGCGTGCCGTGGTGGGTCATCACATGCACCTGGCCACGGCGCTTGACCACCTGATTGGGGAAGTTGACGTTGCTGAAGAAGTACGTGGCACGGGCCATCACCGCCCAGTAGCGCCGCGATCCCGGCACGACGTGGTCGATGCCGGGCGGCAGTGCGGCGGCGGCCTTCTGCGTCACCACCCAGACCCCGCGCACATGCGGCGCCAGCTCCGCCGCCTTGCGGTGCACGGCCGCGGGATTGCAGCTCACTCCCCGGTTCCAGTACGCGCTGTAGACGGCGAGGTCGCGTTGCAGCGGCAGCAGTCGCTGGAGGCGGTAGTACAGCGGCGTGAGCCGCCGTCCCAGCCGCCGGCGCACCGCCGGCACGACGGCGAGCAGCCCGCGGCGGGCGGCGAGGGCGGCGTCGAGGGCCCGCAGCCGCCCGGCCCGGCCGCCGGTCAGCAGCCGCAGGCGCAGCGCCCTGACGCCGTCCGCCGGGCGGTGTCCGGGCGGCAGGTGGTCCCGGTGGAACGCCGCGACCGCACGGACGTAGGCACGACGGCGTCGCCGGAGCACCCCGTACGTCTCCAGCAGCTCCCGCGAAACCAGGTCGAACAGCGGCCCGTGCACGGCGTCGAACCGGGGCGCGTCCCGCAACGCGCGGATCAGGCCGCCGAACTGCTCGACGAGTTCGAGCTCACCGCCCAGGGCGGTCTGCTCGCTCCGACCGGTCTGCTCGCTCCGCTCGCCGGGAGCGAGGCCGTCGTGCGGTTCCGCGAGCTGCGGCACATGACGCTGCTGACGGTGCTCGACACACGGCACCGGCAGCGCGGCGACCGTACCTGCGGTGGCGAGTGTGCCCAGCGCGTACATCCGGTCGCCGTACTGCCCCGGGGCGAAGGGCACGTGCCCGGACTCGTGGAACTCGCGGCGCACCGCCCGGTTCCAGCACACCGCGGCCACCTCGAGGAGCTCGGGGCGGTCCGCGAGCATGCAGACCTCCGTACCGGCCATGTCCTTCAGCAGCTGGAGGGACCGGCTGGGCTGCGGCGTGCCGCGGAACGGTGTGCGGACATGGCCGAAGAGCAGCAGGTCCGGATCCTTCGCCGCCGCGAGCCGGTCGGTGATCCGCCGCAGTGCACCGGGCAGCAGCACATGGGTCCCCTCCAGGAACAGCAGGTAGTCGCCCTTCGCGTGCTCCGCCCCCGCCGTGCGCCGGCCGTCGGGGCCCGCCGGCTCTGCGAGATGGACGGCACGCACCCGTGGGTCGACTGCCGCGATCTCGTCGAGCAGCCGCCCGGAGCCGTCCGGGCAGCCGTCGGCGACCCCGATGATCTCGAAGTCGGCGAACGACTGGGAGAGCACCGACTCCAGGCACTCGCGGAGGCTTCCGCGTACACGGCGGACGGGGACGACGACGCTCACACGGGGCATGGACAACTTCTTCTCGCGTTCTTCTGGGACTCAGGCGTGCTGGGAGGGAACGAGGCCGCCGGCGCCCTGGGCGGGCAGCAGGCCGGCCGCCGGCCGCGGCACGGTGGCAGACAGCGGTACGGGGGCCGGGGTGGGAGCGGGAGCCGGGATGCGCTGCTCCTGCGGGACGACGACCGGCAGGCCGGCGCTCTCTCCGAGGAAGACCCGGCGCACGACGCGTTCGGCCGCGAGCCCGTCGTCGTACGGGCAGAAGCGCCGCCGGAACGCGGCCCGCAACTGGGCGGAGCGCGAGCCGCTCCAGTGGCCCGTCGCGAAGATGTCGACGAGTTCGTCCTCGGTACGGGCGACGGCTCCCGGCGGGCACTCCCGGATGTCGAAGTACGTCCCGCGCGCCGCCTGGTAGGCATCCCAGTCGCCGGTGTGCAGCACGATCGGCCGGTCGAGGACCGCATAGTCGAACATCAGGGACGAGTAGTCCGTGACCAGTGCGTCAGAGGCGAGGCACAGGGACTCCACGGAGGGATGGCCGGAGACATCGATGATCCGGTGCGCCTCGGCGCCGACCAGTGGGGTGTCGCTGAAGTAGTGTGCGCGGGTGAGCAGCACGAACCCGGGGCCGAGGGCCGTGGCGAACCGCTCGACGTCGATCTGCGGGGTCTGGCTGCGGCGGTAGTCGCGGTGGGTCGGCGCGTAGAGGACCGCGAGGCGGCCCTCCGGGATGCCGAGCGAGGCACGCAGCCGTGCCACGTCCTCGGCGCCGGCGCGCTGGTACACGTCGTTGCGCGGGTAGCCGTACTCGAGCACGGTGCACGCCGACGGGTATGCCCGCTCCCAGACCAGGGTGGAATGGCGGTTGGCGGAGAGGGCGTAGTCCCACTTGTCGGCGCTTGCCAGCAGCTCTGCGAAGTTCATGGAGCGGGCGGCGGCCGGGCGTTCCTGGAGGTCGATGCCCATCGTCTTCAGCGGCGTGCCGTGATGCGTCTGGACCATGATCTGTCCGGGCCGCTTGACCAGCCGCCGGTCGAAGTTGACGTTGTTCACCAGGTATCTGGCGCGGGCGAGCGCCAACCAGTAGCCGAACGACCCCGGCCGCAGCCGCCGCGTCCCTGCCGGGATCGTGTGGTGGTGGGCCTCGTCCGCGATCCACGCGGTGCGGATGTGCGGTGCGAGCTCGCGCACCTTCTCCTCGATCGCGGCCGGGTTGCAGGAGTAGCCGCGGTTCCAGTAGGCGGCGAAGACCGCCAGGTCGGAGCGGACCGGCAGCCGCAACTGGATGCGGTAGTGCACCTGCAGGGCCACGGCGCGCAGCACACGGCGGCCGCGCCCGGCGACCTGGCGGGTGCGGGAGCGCAGCCGGTCACCCGCCCACAGCGCGCGGTAGAGACGGTGGCCGCCGTTGCGGATCAGCGCATGGCGCAGCCGGCCGCGCAGGGCGGGCGTCGCCCCCGGCGCGCGGTACCGGCGGCAGTGCGCACGGGCCCGGCGGAAGAACTCGGCACGGCTGCCGCTGGGCAGCCGGCCCCGTGCCGTGGCCAGCGTCGAGAAGTGGTCGACCATCCGCCGGTACAGGACGGGCTTCCAGTGCTCGAGCGCGGGGCGGGCGTCGAGGAACGCGAACACCCGGTCGTACTGGTCGAAGATGTCGAAGTGCTTGCGGCTGGTGGTGGCGAGGATGTTGCCGCCCTGCCGGCGCTGGCGGTAGTGCACGCACACCCGGTCCAGGGTGGCGATGGTGGAGGCCGCCAGCAGCGCCGGATAGGTCCAGGGGGTGTCCTCGTAGTAGCCGGGCGGGAAGGCGAAGCCCTCACGTTCGACGAACTCCCGCCGGTACGCCTTGTTCCAGACCACCATCAGCAGCTTGAGCAGGTCCGGCCGGTCCGCGAGAGCGAACGGCGCCCGGCCCTGCTCGGACAGCAGTGCGGCGAACTTGTTCCGGGAGACCTCACCGGTCCAGTACGTGCGGGCGTAGTCGAAGACGAGGACATCGGGGGCGCCGGTCCTCTCGAGCCGGTCGGCGACGGCCTCGAGCGCCCCGGGGACGAGGCTGTCGTCGCTGTCCAGGAAGAGGATGTAGTCACCGGTCGCGAGGGCCAGCCCGGCATTGCGCGCCTGGCCGAGTCCCACGTTCCTCGGTAGGTGGACCGCCCGTACGCGCGGATCCCGCGCGGCAACCTCATCGATGATCGCACCGCAGGAATCCGGCGAGCAGTCGTCGACCGCGATGAGTTCGAGATCGGCGAAGGTCTGAGTCAGCACCGAATCCAGGCATTCATGCAGGTAGGCCTGGACCTTGAACGCGGGCACGATGACGCTGAACCGGGGCACGGCACATCCAGAGGTCGCGCGGGCAGGATGGCCCGAGAACGGCCAATGGGGTGACTTGGTTACGCCGCACGTGGCATACGGGGGACGAACATGGAATGGCGGCCCGGTTACGGGGTAACCAGGCCGCTTCTTCCGTACGTCCGTCAGTCAGCCGGTCACTTGACCGCGCCCGCCATCACACCGGAGACGAACTGCCGCTGGAAGGCGAAGAACACCGCCAGAGGAATGATCATCGACACGAACGCACCGGGCGCGAGCACGTCGATGTTGTTGCCGAACTGCCGTACCTGCCGCTGGAGCGCCACGGTGATCGGCGCGCTGTCGGAGTCCGCGAAGATCAACGCGACCAGCATGTCGTTCCACACCCACAGGAACTGGAAGATGCCGAGCGAGGCGATCGCCGGGCCGCCCAGCGGCATGACCACCCGGGTGAAGAGCCGGATCTCACCGGCGCCGTCGAGCCGGGCAGCCTCCAGCAGCTCGCGGGGGATCTCCGCGAAGAAGTTCCGCAACAGGAAGATCGCGAAGGGCAGGCCGAAGGCGACATGGAAGAGGACCACGCCGATCGTCGTCTCGAAGATGCCGATCACGCCGAAGAGTTCGGAGACGGGCACCAGAGCGACCTGCACGGGGACCACCAGCAGACCGACGACGACCATGAACCACCAGTCACGTCCGGGGAACTCCATCCACGCGAACGCGTATCCGGCGAGGGCGCCGATGACCACGACCAGCACGGTGGCCGGGACGGTGATCATCACCGTGGAGAAGAGGGAGTCGGTGATCGCCTCGTTCTCCAGCAGACGTGAGTAGTTCTCCGTGGTGATCCGGGCCGGGGCAGTGAACACCTTCCACCAGCCGCTGGCCGCGATGTCGCCGCTGTCGCGCAGCGACGAGAGCAGCAGGCCGACGGTCGGCATGAGCCAGAACAGCGCCGCCAGGACCAGGAAGACACGCAGCACACCACCGCCGGTGCGGGCGGCGATCCGGGTGGCGAGGGAGTGCTTGGCCTTGACCTCGGAGCCTGCCGTGGCGTCGGTCTTCGCCGTGGCGTCGGTCGCGCTCATTGCCGGGTCTCCCTTCGCATCCTGCGGATGTTGAAGAACATCACCGGCAGCACCAGCAGCAGGAGCAGCACCGCGATCGCACTGCCCAGACCGAGGTCAGCGTCGGTGCCGAACGACGACCGGTACAGCTGGAGCGCGAGGACGTTCGCGTCGTCCTGGGACGAGCCCGGCGCGATGATGAAGACCAGGTCGAAGATCTTCAGCACATTGATCATCAGCGTCACCAGGACGACCGCGAGCACCGGCGCCAGCAGCGGCACCGTGATCCGTCGGAACACCTGCCATTCGTTCGCGCCGTCGACCCGCGCCGCCTCCATGAGTTCGCGCGGCACGCTCGCCAGCCCCGCCGCGATCAGCACCATCGCGAACCCCGCCCACATCCACACGTAGCTGCCGATGATCGCCGGCGTGACCAGGTTCGGGCCGAGCCAGTTGACGCCGTTGTACGGCTCCCGGAAGTTGTCGGCGGGAAGCCGCAGCAGCGCGCCGTCCGCGGAGGCCGGCAGGGTGAACGTGCCGTCGGCCCCGGCGCGGGCCTCGGCGACCACCTTGCCGTCCTTGACCGCCTCCACCTCGATGCCCTTGAGGCCGAGTTCCTTGGTGTCGACGACGTTCGGCTTGCCGCCGCCGCCCCGGGTGAAGTCCAGCCAGGCCGTCCCGTGGATCTTCCCGTCGCCGGGCTCCGCCGTCTTGGCCGGCTGCGCATCGGACGGCATCTTCGCGGGCGCCACACCGACCAGGGGTATCCGCACGGGAGTTCCGGCCGAGACCGGCTCCTTGGTGATGAACGCACCGCCCCCGGCGGCCTCCAGCGGATGCACCGGCAGTGGGCGGGCCCGGGGGAAGCCGGCCGACTCGGCGAACGTGTCGTGCACGCCCACCCAGACCGCGTTGGCCACCCCGCGCTCCGGGTCCTGCTCGTACACGAGCCGGAAGATGATGCCCGCGGCGAGCATCGAGATCGCCATCGGCATGAAGACGATCAGCTTGAACGCGGTTCCCCAGCGGACCCGTTCGGTGAGCACCGCGAAGATCAGACCGAGCGCCGTGGAGACGGTCGGTGCGACCACGACCCAGATCGCGTTGTTCTTGACCGCGGTCAGGATCGTGTCGTCGGTGAAGATCTCCACATAGTTGCCGAGCCCGGCGAAGCCGCCGCCCGACTGGTCGAAGAAGGACCGGTAGAGGGAGTACCCGATCGGGTAGACCACGAGCGCGCCCAGCAGCACCAGCGCGGGCAGCAGAAAGCCGGCCGCCACGATTTTACGTGTGCCTGTCACGCTCTTGCGCTTGTCGGCGGGGGGCGCCGGACGGGCCGGGCCCCCCGCGGTGACGGGCGGCACGGCGTCAGCTCTTGAACGCCTTGGCCGCCTCGGCCTCCAGCTTCTGCTGGGTGCCCGCGACATCCTTGGGGTTCTTCAGGAAGTCCTGCAGGATCTTCCACTCGCCCTTGCCGGGCGTCCCGCCGAACGACTGCGGCATCTGGTCCGACATGTCGAAGCGGAAGTCGTCACCCGACGCGATCAACGCCTTCGCGATGTCACGCTGCACGTCGTTCGGATACGCGGCCACGTCCAGCGCCTTGTTCGGCGAGAGGAATCCACCGGCCGCCGCCTGGATCGCCGCGGCGTCGGGCGACGCCAGGAAGGTCAGCAGCGCCTGGGCTCCCTTGCTGTCCTTCAGCGCCACCGCCGCGTCGCCGCCGGTCACCACCGGCGGCTTCGCGCCGACGGCCGGGAACGGGAACACCTTGGCGTCCGTACCGATCTTGGCGTCGGTCTGCGCGATGTTGACGGTCACGAAGTCGCCCTCGAAGACCATCGCGGCCTTCGGAGCGTCACCGCCGGTGAAGGTCTGGGTGACGGACGCGGGGAACTCCGTCTGGAGCGCGCCGTCCGTGCCGCCCGCGATCAGGTTCGGCTTGCCGAACAGCTCGCCGAGCGTGGTCAGGGCGTCCTTCACCGACGGGTCGGTCCACTTGATCTCGTGCTTGGCGAGCTGGTCGTACTTCTCGGGACCGGCCTGGGAGAGGTAGATGTTCTCGAACCAGTCGGTGAGGACCCAGCCGTCGGCGCCCGCGACGGAGACCGGCGTCACGCCCGACGCGGAGATCGTCTCCGCCGTCGACAGGAAGTCCTTCCAGGTCTTCGGCTCCGTCGCCCCCGCGTTCTCGAAGACCGTGTTGTTGTACCAGATCAGGGACTTGTTGGCGGCCTTGTAGTACACGCCGTACTGCTCGCCGTCGACGGCCCCGAGGTCCTGCCAGCCCTTCGAGTAGTTCTTCTCCAGCTGCGCCTTGGCCTCAGGACCGACGGGCTTGGCCCACTTGCGCGCCACCGCCTGCTCGATCGCACCGACCTGAGGCAGCATCGCCACGTCCGGCGGGCTGCCGCCGGCGATCTTCGTGCCGAGGAAGTTGACGATCGGGTCCTGCGCGGGGACGAAGGTGACCGTCGCGCCGGTGCGCTTCTCGAACTCGTCCAGGACCTTGGTGAAGTTCTCCTGCTCGGGGCCGCTCCAGACGGCGGCGACCTCGATCTTCTCGCCGTTCAGCTTCGGCAGCTGGACCGATGCGGGCGACTCGCTGCCCTGCGCCGGACCGCCGTCACCCGGCTCGCCGCCGTCCTTGTCACCGCCGCATCCGGTGAGGGCGAGGGCGCCGATCGCGGCGAACACCACTGCGGCCCTGCTCGTACGAAGAGTTCTGCGCATCACTGCCCCGTCTCTCCTGTGCGCTGCTGTCCCTGACCTGTCGCGCCTTGCGACAGGTCTACGCCCGCGCTACGGGTGCCGCAATACCGCCCCCGGCGACTATCACTCTTTCGTGATGCCCTCGTGACGTGATGTCAGGTCAAACGGAGGCAGCGCAGTTGCACAGGCCGGTGCTCATGGGCAAGCCCGTCAGGGATGGGCCGGCGCCAGCGGAGGGACGGGCGCCGCGTCCACCGAGCGCGCGGCCCGCTCCAGCGCACTGGCCAGCAGCGCCAGGTCGGTCGGGCCGTTGCCCAGCTCACGGACGGGACGGCGGGTGGGCGGATCGCCCATCCGCTCCCACTCGAGCGGGACCACGGTGGGCCGCGAAGTCGCCGTACGCGGTATGCGTCCGGTGACCCGGCCGCTCTGGAACGCGGTCACCCGCCCGTCCGGATGCCCCAGCCTGCCCCGGCCCGGGGCCGGGTCGTCAGGCCCGGGCGCGACCGGCGGTGACTCCAGGACGACCCGCAGGCGCGCACCCTCGGCCAGCAGCGTGTCCGCGGTGCGGTCGGGGCGGGACGAGGTCGCCACGAGATGGACGCCGAGCCGCCCGCCGTCCCTGGCCACCGCTTCCAGCGCCCGTACGACGGAACCGGCCGCCGGCCGGCCCGGGCTGCCCAGCGCCGGGGCCACCAGCGCATCGAAGTCGTCGACCAGCACCACCAGGCGCGGCAGCGGGTCCGGCTCCTGGCTCCTCGTACGCCCCCCGGGCCGGAGCCTGAGGGTCCCCGACGAGGGCGAGTCCAGATCACCTCGCTGCTCTGCGGCGCTCGGCGGGCGCTGGCCCACCATCCGCTCGGCGACCTCGCGCCGGGTCCGCCACTCGGCGAAGTCCCGGGCGCCCGCCTCGTCCAGCAGGGCCGCCCGGCGCTTCAGCTCCGCGCCGAGCGACTGCGCGAACGCCCGCATCCGCACCGGATCGTTCGCCACCAGGTGTTCGGTCACATGCGGCAGCTCCGTGCAGACCGTCAGACCCTCGCCGCGCTCCCCGCCCGCGCCGTCGACCAGCAGCAGCCCGAGCCGGTCCGGGCGGCCCGCCGCCGCCAGGGACGCGGCGACCGAGCGGAGCAGCTCCGTACGTCCGCTGCCTGCGGGGCCCTCGATCAGGAGATGCGGGCCCTCCTGTGCCAGGTCGACGGACAGTGGCCCCCGGGGGCCGGCGCCGAGGACCACGGTGCCGTCGCAGGCCGACGCCCAGCGCGCCATCAGCGACGCCGGGGTGGCCCGCGCCAATTCCAGTTCGTCCAGCAGCCGCGCGGACTGCGGCAGTACGGCCGCCCTGCCGGTGTGCACGCTCGAGCCCTCCGCGCGCAGCGGGGCCAGCGCCCGTCCGAAGCGCTCCGCCCAGGCGGCGGACACCGCGTCCACCACGCCCACCGTGCCGTGGCCCGCCGGCTGCCCGCCGGCCACCCGCATCAGCCGCAGGGCGGTCGCCACGTCCCCGCTCAGCAGGGCGACGGCACCGCACTCCCGGAACGGCAGCGACACCGCGCAGGCCGACTCGTAGGTCGCGGCGACAGGGGAGAGGGGGGAGGCCGCGGCCGTCTCCGCGAGACAGATCACATGGATGCCGGAGGCCTGGCCGGCACCGGCCAGTCGGGCCGTCGTCTCACGCAGCGCGGCGGAGCCCGGATCCCCGTCGACGATCACCACGGTGCGCGGGCCCTCGTGCCGGTCGGCCGCCTCCGTGACGGCCCGGCGGTCTGCGCTCGGCCAGCCGGCGCCGAGCGGGCCGTCGTCCAGCCGGCGCATCAGCTCCGCGGCGCGGGCGGTGGCCTGGTCCCGGTCGTACGCGAGCAGCAGCCGGCAGTCCTGGCCGTGCGCCGGGCGAAGATGCGGCAGCCAGCCAAGCCAGGCCCACTCGCTCCTGCGCTCCTCGAGGGGGCGGGTGCGGTCCGCGCTGATCAGCACGATCTCCAGGTCGCCGGGGGAGTGCAGGGCGGCGAGCTGGGCCACGGCGGACCTGGCGAGGCCCGCGAGCCGCGCACGCGGGCCGGCGAGCCCGAGCGAACCGGCCTCCTTCAGGGCGACGGTCACGGGCACGGACGGCAGCTCCGCACGGTCCGCCGTACCGAGCCTGAGGACGAGCGACTCCGGATGCTCCGGGCCCCTCTCCCACAACCTGGGTCCGGGGCCGAGGGCGGTGAGGAGTACGGCCGCCGGATCCGGCCAGCTCGCCACGGCGGGCGCGGCCGTCTGCATCGCGGGCCGGCCCGTGCCGGCCTCCTCGAGTGCCGCCCCGCCCCGCCCGCCGGCGAGGCGGCGCGCCCAGGCCCCTATGCCCCGCCTGCGCGACTCCTGCCGCGGTCCCGGGTCCCCGGGACCGTACTCCGCGGCCTGTATGTGATGCGTCTCTCCGGCGCCGGCCTGCCCACGCCCCACGCGCGCCCGGCCGGCGGGGTCGTACGCCGCGGTGCCGCCGGGCCCCGGGTGGCCTGCGCCGGTGCCAGGCGCGCCCGGCCCGGTGGCCGCCCGGCCTGCGGGGCCGTACGGCACGTGTGCGCCACCCGAGGTGGGTGGCTGCGCTCCGGCGTGGTCAGGGGCTTGGGGCCAGGGGTCGTTCTGCGGACGGGTGGGCGTCGCCCGGTCCGCGGGGCCGTACGCCTCGCCCACTGCGGCAGGCGGCTCGGCCGTTCCTGTCGTCGTGGCCGCCCAGCCCGGTACGCCCGACGGGTCGGCGGCCCGGTGGACCGAGCCCTCGTCCGTGTCCGAGCGGCCGGCGTGGGGGGCTGCCCGGTCGGCCGGTCCGGCCGACCGGGGCAGGTGGGCCGCACCGTCGGCCCCGGTCGGACTCCCGCTGCCCGGGACGCGGAGGTGGCCTTCGCCGTCGGGGGCCGTGGGCAGAGCGGGGGGCGGAGATCCGGGGGCGAGACGGAGGGTCGACTCGCCGAGGCGCAGCAGCGCGCCCGCCGGCAGGCGGACGGGGCGGCTGCCCACGGACGTGCCGTCGACCGTCGTGCCGTTGGTGGAGCCGAGGTCGGTCACGGTGACCCGGCCGTCGCCCGCGACCGTCACCTCACAGTGCAGCCGGGACACGTCCGGGTCGTCCAGCGGCACATCCGCGTCGGCGGACCGGCCGATGCTTATCCGGCCGCCGTGCAGCAGATGGACGCCGCCCGCGTCGGGCCCGGCGACCACGTGGAGCCGGGCGGAGACGTCGCTCCCGTGTGGCTCGTCGTCGGCCGGCGTCTGGAGGGAAAGCACCGCGCCGTCGACCAGTGGCGGTTCGCCCAGGGTGCGTCTCTGGGGGTCGAGCCGCTCCTGTCCCGCGTAGAGGACGACGGCCCCGGAGACGTCGGGGCCGGAGACGGCTGCGGCGAGGCCGGAGGCGACGGCGGCGAGCGCCGTGCCCGCGGGCGCGGTCACGATCACGTCGCAGGGACGCCCGGCGGGCGCGGACTGTCCGCGCGGCGCGAGAACAGTCAGCCGGATCTGCATCGCCGTCAGCCATCCCTTCTGCGCGGGGTGCCCGGCAGGGGAGCCGCCCAGATCGCCCCCACCCGGCAGGTCGGCACGGACGAGGGTCTCCCTCCCCACGGCTCCGTGCTGAGGGCATCCTCGCATCCGCCGCCGACAACACGCCCGCCGACCACCCATAAGTGATCATGACCCGGCGGCAGGGGTAACAGATCCGGACAGAAAAGAGCCTGGTGGTATCCCGTAGAAGTCATCCTGCGGAATACGGACGGGAGGGATCGTGGTGTTCACCGCACGCGGACCCGGCAACCATCCGTACGATGCCCGCGTCTGTCCCTCGAACAGGAGCGACAGGAGAGACACCCCCTAAAGTGGGTCGGACAACCCGGCGGACCGGCAATCGTCCGGCGGACCGGGCCATGTGAGGATCACGATCAGCAGGGAGCGCATGACGTGCGGCCGGTAGGCAGCAAGTACCTGCTCGAGGAGCCGCTGGGGCGCGGCGCCACGGGCACCGTCTGGCGAGCCCGTCAGAGGGAGACCGCGGGCGCGGAGGCGGCCGTCGCGGGACAGCCCGGTGAGACCGTCGCGATCAAGGTCCTCAAGGAGGAGCTCGCGAACGACGCGGATGTGGTGATGCGTTTCCTCCGGGAGCGCTCGGTCCTGCTCCGTCTCACGCACCCGAACATCGTCCGTACCCGCGACCTCGTCGTCGAGGGAGACCTCCTCGCCCTCGTGATGGACCTGGTCGACGGCCCCGACCTGCACCGCTATCTGCGCGAGAACGGTCCGCTCAGCCCGGTCGCCGCGTCGCTGATGACCGCCCAGATCGCGGACGCGCTCGCGTCCAGCCACGCCGACGGCGTCGTCCACCGCGACCTGAAGCCGGCGAACGTGCTGCTCAAGACCGACGCCGACGGCCAGATGCACCCGATGCTGACCGACTTCGGCATCGCGCGCCTCGCCGATTCCCCGGGCCTGACCAGGACCCACGAGTTCGTCGGGACCCCCGCGTACGTCGCTCCGGAGTCCGCGGAGGGCCGCCCGCAGACCTCGGCGGTAGACATCTACGGCGCCGGCATCCTGCTCTACGAGCTGGTCACCGGACGGCCCCCGTTCGCGGGCGGTACGGCGCTGGAGGTGCTGCACCGCCATCTCAGCGAGGAGCCCCGGCGCCCCACCACGGTCCCCGAGCCGCTGTGGACCGTCATAGAGCGCTGCCTGCGCAAGGAGCCCTCCGAGCGTCCCAGTGCCCAGAACCTCGCCCGTGGTCTGCGCACGGTCGCCGCGGGCATCGGGGTGCACTCGAACGCCGCACAGGTCGATGCCGCACTCGGTGTCGGCGCGCTGCTGGCGCCGGATCCGGCCCCGGCGCCGGTTCCCGGCGCGCCGGGAGCCTCTGACGCGACGCAGGTCCTGCCGAACACCGGCGGGGGAAGCGGCAGCTCGGCGTACGACCCGGCGGCCGCCACCAGCGTCATGCCGCACACCGGGCAGCCCGGCGGCACGGCCGACCCGACCGCCGTCATGCCGCCCGTACCGCCGGGGCAGCCGGCCCCGGAGGAGCCGCACCCGTGGCAGACCCAGCTCCGTGCCGCCCGGGACCGCAACGAGCAGACGCAGGTCCAGTACCTCGACCCGAGTCAGGACCCGCTGCGCCGCCGTCCGCAGCGCCAGGCCCCGCAGCAGCCGCAGCAGCGGCCGCCGCAGCGCCCCCAGCCGCAGCCGTATGCGCCGGCGCCCCAGCAGCGCGGGCAGTACGCCCCGCAGCGGTACGCGCCCCCGCAGGCGCCGCCGCCCCAGCAGCCGCCCGCGCAGCGTCCGCCCCGCCAGCCGAGGCAGCGCGCGAACCCGATGCGCATCCCCGGGCTGGGTTGCCTCAAGGGCTGCTTGTTCTCGGTGCTGCTGCTCATCGTGGCCGGCTGGCTGATCTGGGAGCTCACCCCGCTCCAGGACTGGGTCGCGCAGGGCAAGGGCTACTGGGACGCGATCGGCGACGGCATTTCGACGGTCACGAACTGGATCTCTGAGCTCGGCGAGGCGAAGGACACAGCCGACCGAATCGGTAACCAGCAGTAACTCTGTCGTTTTGTCGACTTCTGCGGGTCGACTTATCCCGCAGAAGTGGAGGTTGGTGTCATCCGGGGCACACAGCACCCGGATGCCCGCGTACGTTGTGGGGCAACGCCAGCCGCTGAGGGAGCAGTCTTGGCACGGAATATCGGCAGCCGGTACACGGCCCACCAGATCCTGGGGCGGGGGAGCGCCGGCACTGTGTGGCTCGGTGAAGGACCCGAGGGGCCCGTCGCCATCAAGCTTCTTCGTGAGGACCTAGCCTCCGACCAGGAGCTCGTCGGACGCTTCGTCCAGGAGCGCACCGCCCTGCTCGGGCTCGACCACCCCAGGGTCGTCGGCGTCCGCGACCTCGTCGTCGACGGCAACGACCTCGCACTGGTCATGCAGCTCGTGCGCGGCACCGATCTGCGCACGCGTCTGGACCGAGAACGCCGCCTCGCACCGGAGGCCGCGGTCGCCATCATCGCGGACGTCGCCGACGGCCTTGCGGCCGCCCATGCGGCGGGCGTCGTGCACCGGGACGTGAAGCCCGAAAACATCCTGCTCGACATGGAGGGCCCACTCGGGCCCGCCGGCTCGCACCCCGCGCTGCTCACCGACTTCGGCGTCGCCAAGCTGATCGACACCCCGCGCCGCACCAAGGCGCAGCGCCCCGCCGGCGCCGCCGCGCCGAACCCGTCGGGGATCATCGGCACCCCCGACTACATCGCCCCCGAGATCGTGGAGGGCCTGCCGCCCCGTGCGGCAGTCGACATCTACGCGCTGGCGACGGTCCTCTACGAGCTGCTGGCCGGCTTCACCCCCTTCGGCGGCGGGCACCCGGGCGCGGTCCTGCGGCGCCACGTCACGGAGACCGTGGTGCCGCTTCCCGGCATCCCCGACGAGCTCTGGCAGCTCATCGTCCAGTGCCTGGCGAAGGCACCGGCCTCCCGGCTGCGCGCCTCCGAGGTGGCGTCCCGGCTGCACGACCTGCTGCCGACGCTCGCGGGCATCCCGCCCCTGGAGGTCGACGAGCCCGATGCGGAGCCGTCGGCCGAGCCGTACGAGGACGTCGCGGCGCCCGTCCCCGGCGCGCCGCGCCGCCGTGGTGCCGTGCCGCTGGTCCCGGGTGCCGCGCCGGCCGACTCCAACCGTGACACCCATACCTCGATGCGGGTCCCCGCCCCCGACGAGCTCGCGGGCGGCGCCCACGGCACGGCAAGGGCGCCGCGCACGCCCGGGCAGCGCCGGCCGGGCTCGGCCCGGAACCGGTCCACCGCAGTGCGCAGGCGGCGCATCACTCTCGGTGTCGTCGCTCTCGCCGTGGCCGCGGCGGTCGGCGTCGGCGGCTGGCTGGCCACCAGCGGCGACGACGGCGAGGCACCGCCCCGGGACAACCGTCAGTCGGCACCCTCCGAGCCCTAGGGCTTTCCCCGGGGCGCCGGGGGCAGCACTGGTCCGTTCGCCCAGCCGTTACGCTGGACCCGTGGCAGTCGTCGATGTATCCGAAGAGCTGAAGTCCCTTTCCTCGACCATGGGGTCGATCGAGGCCGTTCTGGACCTCGACAGGATGAGGGCAGACATCGCCGTGCTCGAGGAGCAGGCGGCGGCACCGTCCCTGTGGGACGACCCCGATGCGGCGCAGAAGATCACCAGCAAGCTCTCGCACCTGCAGGCCGAGGTCCGCAAGACCGAGGCGCTCCGGGGTCGTATCGACGACCTCGAGGTGCTCTTCGAGCTGGCAGAGGCAGAGGACGACCCGGACACCCGGGCCGAGGCCGAGACCGAGCTGGAAGCGGTGCGGAAGGCGCTGGACGAGATGGAGGTCCGCACCCTCCTGTCCGGTGAGTACGACGAGCGCGAGGCGCTGGTCAACATCCGCGCCGAGGCGGGCGGCGTCGACGCCGCCGACTTCGCCGAGCAGCTCCAGCGCATGTACCTGCGCTGGGCCGAGCGGCACAACTACGGCACCGAGGTCTACGAGACGTCCTACGCGGAGGAGGCCGGCATCAAGTCGACCACCTTCGTCGTCAAGGCGCCGTACGCGTACGGCACGCTCTCCGTCGAGCAGGGCACGCACCGGCTGGTGCGCATCTCGCCCTTCGACAACCAGGGCCGCCGCCAGACGTCGTTCGCGGGTGTCGAGGTGCTGCCGGTCGTCGAGAAGACCGACCACGTCGAGATCGACGAGTCCGAGCTCCGCGTGGACGTGTACCGCGCATCGGGCCCCGGCGGCCAGGGCGTCAACACCACCGACTCGGCGGTGCGTCTGACGCACGTCCCGACGGGCATCGTCGTCTCCTGCCAGAACGAGCGCTCCCAGATCCAGAACAAGGCGAGCGCGATGAACGTCCTGCAGGCGAAGCTCCTCGAGCGCCGCCGTCAGGAGGAGCAGGCCAAGATGGACGCCCTCAAGGGCGACGGCGGCAACTCCTGGGGCAACCAGATGCGTTCGTACGTGTTGCACCCGTACCAGATGGTCAAGGACCTGCGGACCGAGTTCGAGGTGGGCAACCCGCAGTCCGTGCTCGACGGTGAGATCGACGGTTTCCTCGAGGCGGGAATTCGCTGGCGCAAGCAGCGGGAGAAGTAGCGAAGCGCTTTGTCGACAAGGTAACTGCCGCCCGCAGGGCGGCAGTTACCTTTTATGTCACAGTTGCATGCCCGCAGGTCAGGCAACTGACGGTATTTCGGACATCGCGTCCGCTAACGACCTTGACGTGCTTTCGAAAACTGGGAAGGCTGACGCGCGGCATGCGTGTTTGTGGGGCGTGTGCGAACGGGGGCGAAGCGCAACAGCTCCCGGATCCGCTGCCCCTGACGCTGCTCCATTGACAAGACAGCTACTGGGGGTAGCAGTTACATGACGAAGAAGACGCGGATCCGGGTCGCGCGCATCGCCGCCGGCGCAGTGATCGCCGCGGGTGCGTCGTTGACCGCCGCCGGCGCGGCGCAGGCCTTCGACCTGACCGGCGAGGCCGAGGTCGCCGACATCGGCGTCGAGGTCAGCATCAACAACGACGACGACCCGGGTGAGGACTGCGAGCTCATCCCGACGCTCTGCGAGCCGGGTGACCCCGGTGACCCCGGTGACCCGGGCGACCCGGGCGACCCGGGTGACCCGGGCGACCCCGGTGACCCGGGCGACCCGGGCGACCCCGGTAACCCGGGCGACCCCGGCGACCCCGGTAACCCGGGCGACCCCGGCGACCCCGGTAACCCGGGCGACCCCGGCGACCCCGGTAACCCGGGCGACCCCGGCGACCCCGGTAACCCGGGCGACCCCGGCGACCCCGGTAACCCGGGTAACCCGAGCGACCCGGAGGAGCCCGGTGACCCGGAGCAGCCCGGTGGTGGCAACGACAACGACACCGACGGTGGCGACGACGGCGTGATCGACGGCGACGCCCCGGTCGGCTCCGGTGACGGCACCGACACGGACAGTGCCGGCTCACAGCCGGCCCAGCAGGGCGAGGCCAAGGAGGAGCTGGCGGAGACCGGCGCCACCGAGACCACCTTCCTGCTGATCGGCGCCGCGACGATGATCGCCGGTGGCATCGGCTTCCGTATGCTGCCGCGTCTCGTGGGCGGTGGCCGCACCGTCGCCTAAGCGACACGGGCGGTAACGGACGAAGGAAGGGCCCGAGGTGCCGAGCACCTCGGGCCCTTCCGCGTCTCCGGACGACCGCCTACGCGGTCTGCGCCGCCAGGAGGGCCACCGCGGCCACCAGTAGCACCAGCAGGGCCAGCAGAGCCGCCGGGCTCAGGCCGGCGAAGGGCCCGTCCTGCTGCAGCCGTTCACGATTTGCCCGGCAGACCGGGCAGCGGCCTTCGGCGACGGGTGCCGCGCAGTTGGCGCACACCAATCGGTCGTAGGTCATGCGCTCTCCTCCTCCCGCGCGCCGGGCCGCAGGCGCGGACCGCAAGCACATTTCTCTCCCGACAACGCCCAGGGAAACGCGACTGTTCCCCTACCACTGTGCCAGCTCGCGCGCTTTTCGGCGCGGGCCGTCGGATTTGCCCCCGATCCACGAACGGACAAAACGCGCAAGTCAGGGCGGGGACTGCGCGGCCGCGTCGCAGTCGCGTAAGGTCACGCTCACCTACTCCCGGCCGACCGTGGTGCACCCGTGATCCGATTCGACAACGTCTCCAAGACATACCCCAGGCAGAACCGACCTGCCCTGCGCGACGTCTCCCTCGAGATCGAGAAGGGCGAGTTCGTCTTCCTCGTGGGCTCGTCCGGTTCCGGCAAGTCGACGTTCCTGCGGCTGGTGCTGCGTGAGGAGCGCGCCAGCCAGGGCATGGTCCACGTCCTCGGCAAGGACCTGGCCCGGCTCTCCAACTGGAAGGTGCCGCAGATGCGCCGCCAGTTGGGCACCGTCTTCCAGGACTTCCGCCTGCTGCCCAACAAGACCGTCGCGGAGAACGTGGCGTTCGCACAGGAGGTCATCGGCAAGCCGCGTGGTGAGATCCGCAAGGCCGTGCCCCAGGTGCTCGACCTCGTCGGTCTCGGCGGCAAGGAGGACCGGATGCCCGGCGAGCTCTCCGGTGGCGAGCAGCAGCGGGTGGCGATCGCCCGGGCCTTCGTCAACCGCCCCATGCTGCTCATCGCGGACGAGCCGACGGGAAACCTCGACCCGCAGACCTCCGTCGGCATCATGAAGCTGCTCGACAGGATCAACCGCACCGGCACCACCGTGATCATGGCGACCCACGATCAGAACATCGTCGACCAGATGCGCAAGCGCGTCATCGAGCTCGAGAAGGGCCGTCTCGTCCGCGACCAGGCACGTGGCGTCTACGGCTACCAGCACTGAGCCCGGACAGACTGCAAGACTGAAAGGCTGACAGCACGCCATGCGCGCCCAGTTCGTGATGTCGGAGATCGGGGTCGGTCTCCGCCGCAATCTCACGATGACCTTCGCGGTGATCGTCTCCGTAGCCCTCTCACTCGCCCTATTCGGCGGTGCGCTGCTCATGCGCGAGCAGGTCAGCACGATGAAGGACTTCTGGTACGACAAGGTCAACGTCTCCATCTTCCTCTGCAACAAGAACGACGCGGCGACCTCGCCCCAGTGCTCCAAGGGCGCCGTCACCACCCCGCAGAAGGAGCAGATCGAGGCCGATCTGAAGAAGATGGACGTCGTCGACACGGTCCATCACGAGACGGCGGAAGAGGCGTACAAGCACTACCGCGAGCAGTACGGCGACACCCCCATCGCGTCCACGATCACCCCGGACCAGATGCAGGAGTCGTTCCGAGTGAAACTCGACGACCCTGAGAAGTACAAGGTCGTGGCGACCGCGTTCGCCGGCCGTGACGGTGTGCAGTCGGTTCAGGACCAGCGCAACATCCTGGAGAACCTGTTCTCCCTGATGAACGGCATGAACGTCGCCGCGATCTTCGTCATGGGTCTGATGCTGATCATTGCGCTGATGCTCATCGTCAACACCGTGCGCGTTTCGGCGTTCAGCCGTAGGCGTGAGACCGGCATCATGCGGCTCGTCGGTGCCTCGAGCTTCTACATCCAGATGCCGTTCATCATGGAGGCCGCCTTCGCGGGCCTGTTGGGCGGCGTGGTCGCCTCCATGATGCTGCTGGTGGGCCGTTACTTCCTGATCGACCACGGTCTGGCGCTCTCCGAGAAGATGCAGCTGGTCAACTTCATCGGCTGGGACGCCGTGGTCACCAAGTTGCCCCTGGTGCTGGCGATCGGGCTGCTGATGCCCGCCGTGGCCGCTTTCGTCGCATTGCGCAAGTACCTGAAGGTGTGACAAGCGCCCCGGGCGCCGTGCGGGCAACGTCCGTACGGCGCCCTTTGCTTGTCCTAGACTCAACGCCATGTCGGGCCCCGAGTTCAGTCCCCGGCCCCACGGCATCCGCCGCGGGGCTGCCCTGACATTGGTCTTCGGAGTCGTCCTCGCCACGGCCGCGGCCACCAACTGCCTGCCGCACGACGACCACTCCGCACCCGGCCCGCTCTCCGCCCGTGCCGCCGTGGCGACCGTGGACCGCGAGGACGTGGCACGGGCCGCCGCAGAGGCGGCGGCGAAGGGCAAGTCGGGTACGGAGGCGGCCGAGGAGGTCGTCAGTCGCAGCGGCGACCGCTGGGGCGCCGTGTACGACAAGCAGGAGTACGAGGAGTTCCGGAAGGCGCTCGAGGGCGAGTACACCGGCGTCGGTCTGGGCGCGAGACGCACCTCGGAAGGCCGGGTCGAGGTCGCCAGGGTGCAGCCGGACAGTCCCGCGGAGCGGGCCGGGATCAGGGCCGGTGACCGGCTCCTCGCGATCGACGGCAGCGACGTCGCCCGCCGCCCCGTCACGGAGGTCGTGGCGCTGCTCCGCGGCAGCAGCGGCACCGATGTGACCCTGGAGCTGGAGCGGGACGGGCGTCGCTGGTCCCGGACCCTCACGCGGGCCCTGCTGACCACCGAGACCGTCACCGTGGAACGTCTGCCCGACGGCGCCGTGGTGATCAGGGTCTCCTCGTTCACCAAGGGCTCCGGCGAGCGGGTCAGGAAGGCCGTGCGCGAGGCGCCCGCGGGCTCCGGTGTCCTCCTCGATCTGCGGGGCAATGACGGCGGCCTGGTCTCCGAGGCGGTCACAGCCGCATCGGCCTTCCTCGACGGCGGCCTGGTCGCCACGTACGACGTACGCGGCGAGCAGCTGGCCCTCCACGCCCGGCAGGGCGGCGACACCGAGCGGCCCGTCGTCACCCTCGTCGACGCGGGCACCATGAGCGCCGCAGAGCTGGTCACCGGGGCACTCAAGGACCGTGGCCGTGCCGTCACGGTGGGTACCCGCACCTTCGGCAAGGGCTCGGTGCAGATGCCGAGCAAGCTCCCCGACGGATCGGTCGCCGAGCTCACCGTCGGTCACTACCGCACTCCGTCGGGTCACAGTGTGGACGGCAAGGGCATCGCGCCCGACCTGGTGGCGCCCGAGGGCGCGGAAAAACGGGCGCAGACGGTATTGAGTGGCCTCGGAGGTGGGTCGTAGTGCGAAAATGACCGCACTATGGCTAAGGAAACAGGGCGCAAACTGATCGCGCAGAACAAGAAGGCGCGGCACGACTACCACATTCTCGACACCTACGAGTGCGGCCTCGTGCTGATGGGTACCGAGGTGAAGTCGCTGCGTCAGGGGCGGGCCTCGCTGGTCGACGGCTTCGTCCAGATCGACGGCAACGAGGCGTGGCTGCACAACGTCCATGTGCCGGAGTACAGCCAGGGCACCTGGACCAACCACAGCGCCCGCCGCAAGCGGAAGCTGCTGATGCACCGGGTGGAGATCGACAAGCTCCAGTCGAAGTCGCAGGAGACCGGGCACACGATCGTGCCGCTGGCGCTGTACTTCAAGGACGGCCGGGCGAAGGTCGAGATCGCGCTGGCGAAGGGCAAGAAGGAGTACGACAAGCGGCAGACGCTGCGCGAGAAGCAGGACCGCCGCGAGGCGGACCGCGCGGTGTCGGCGGCACGGCGGCGCCAGCGCGGCTGACCGCGGGGAATACGCTGGCATCCGGGTGCGTTGGTCACGTACGATGGCACCTGCCCCGCACGGTGGGGCGCCGCCCCTCAGGGGCTTGAAAAATCAACATGGGGATGATCGGTTTCGACAGCGGATGTCGAAGCAGGGGAAGCGTGTCGAGGAAGCGGCAATGATCTCGTAAACCATATGTCGCAACCAATAATCGCCAACACCAAGCGCGATTCCTTCGCCCTCGCTGCCTAAGTAGCGACTTGCGAAGTGTCAGCCCGGGGCTGTTCCCGACCCGGATCCTGGCATCAGCTAGGGAACTAAACCTCTGAGCCCGGTCACGGGGAGCAGAGGGAAAACAAACAGTGACTGAGCCCGTCGGAGACTTGTCCGCGTGATCTCCGGGGCCGAGAAAATCGCAGCGGACTGCACACGGAGAAGCCCTGATTCTGCACCGTTGGACGCGGGTTCGATTCCCGCCATCTCCACTCATCCCATGTAGGCCTCCGGCCCGCGGAAACATCCGCGGGCCGGAGGCCTTTCCGTCGACGGGCGTCGACAGCAGAGACCGGTCCGCCCGTACGTGCACCAGCGGCCGGCGGCTCAGACGGCGGGCGGTTCCATGCCTGCCCGGCGTCCACGATCGACGGGTTCGGCCGTCACCGGTGCACCGATGGACCGGTCGGTCGTCCTTGCGGCTGCGGAAGGTCTCTTCGGGAACATCGTCTTCGCTGCCGCTTTGGCCAGGACCTTCCCGGCGACGGCTGCGATCTCGCCTGCGTCTTCGACTGCCTGCACGACATGGGTGACCCCGGCGGAGCGCTGTGCTCCAAAGTCGCCGGTGGCGGTCCGGCTACGCGAGGGCCGGGCCGGCCTGGATCCCGTTGAACGCGCTCGCCGACGAAGCCGTATACGTCGGCGGGGGCGACGCGGGCGACGCCGATGCCGGAAGTGGTCCACCGATTCGCCCCCCGCGAAGCGTGGCTGGAAAGAACGCCAGGCCGATGGTTGCCGGAAAGTGATATGTCGCTGATGTGTGACAACAGCTGACTGCGGCGCGCGGGGCCCATCGAGGGTGCGCTACATTCATGGACCGGGTGAGTGAGTGGGGTAGAAGCGCTCGGGCAGGGTTGGGGACCCACGTCCGGAAGCGGCCGGTCAGCTGTGCGCGCACCCGATTCCAGTCAGTGGGGGGATGTGCCACAAGCCATGGAAAATTGGCAAGAAAACGTCGGTACCGGTTACACGCACGAGCCGCACGAGGTGACCATTCAACTCGACGGCCTCGGCCGGAAACTGCGGGATCTGCCCATCGAGCCGATCGTCGCCCCGGACAGTGCCGAAGGGCCGGTCTTCGTCGACGAGAGCGGCCGGCGCAGCAAGAAGTTCCGCCGTATCGGCTGGGTGCTGGCCGCCGCCTGTGCCTGCTACGCGATCACGCTCGTCGCCGCCCTGCTCGGCGGCGACTCCAGCGCACCCTGGATGCCCGGTCTCGGACAGGTGAGGGACAAGAAGCCCGAGCAGGTCGAGATCCAACCCGCCCCGACCGGCCGTGGGTCCACGGTGGCCACACCCAACGCCCCTCCGGGCAGCCCCGCCCCCGCGGACTCCGCCGGCGCCGTGCTGCCCCTGCCGTCGGGCACCACGGGCGGCGGCCGCTCGCTGCCCGCCGCGCCGGCGTCCGCCTCCGCTTCCCCGTCCGCGCCGCCACCGAGCGGCGGCACCGGCACGGAACCGGCCGCGAGTCCGGCCGCTCCAGGCGCCGGCGCTTCCTCTTCCGGTGTCACCCCTTCCGGCGGCCCCGGCCCCGCGGAGCCCGCCGCTCCCAGCAGCGGCTCCCCCCGACAGCCCGTGCAAGAAGGCGCACCGTAAATGACCGTCCCCGTCCCCGGGGTTCCGCCGCGGCGGAACCCCAAGAGCGTCGTACGCCGCAGACTGCCCATGCGCTATCTGCTGCCCGTGGTCTTCCTCGTCGCCCTGCTCGCGATGCTGATGCTGCGCGGCTATGTGCACAGCGAGATACTCGCCGACCACCGTGTCCGCCCCCCGGCACCCACGGACCAGGTCCCCGAGCACATACTCGCGGGCGGCCCCGTCATCGACGCGCGCGACAAGCAGAACCCCAAGGCGCTCGGCATCCCCGACCGGCGTCTGGTGCTGACCTTCGACGACGGCCCTGACCCCGTCTGGACGCCGAAGGTCCTCGACAAGCTCAAGGAATACGACGCGCACGCCGTCTTCTTCGTCACCGGCACCATGGCATCCCGCCATCCCGACCTGGTCGAACGGATGGTGCGTGAAGGCCATGAGATCGGCCTGCACACCTTCAACCACCCGGATCTGTCGTTCCAGTCGACCGACCGCATCGACTGGGAGCTGTCGCAGAACCAGCTGGCACTCGCGGGCTCGGCGGGCATCCGCACCTCCCTGTTCCGGCCGCCGTACTCCTCCTTCTCCGGCGCCCTCGACAACGAGTCCTGGCCGGTCACCCAGTACATAGGCAGCCGCGGCTACATCACGGCCTTCAACAACACCGACTCCGAGGACTGGAAGCGTCCCGGCGCCGACGCGATCATCGAGCGCGCCACGCCCGACGGCACCGAGGGCTCCATCGTGCTGATGCACGACTCCGGCGGCGACCGCTCCCAGACCGTCGAGGCCCTCGACCGCTTCCTGCCGGACATGAAGGAGCGCGGCTACAGGTTCACCAACCTCACCGAGGCGCTCGGCGTCCCCAGCGCCCACACCGGGGTCACCGGCCTCGAGCTGTGGAAGGGCAAGGCGTTCGTCGGAGCCGTTGCCGTCTCCGAGAACACCACCGAGGTCCTGGTGGTCGGCCTGGCCGTGATCGGCGTGCTGGTCTTCGCCCGCTTCGGTCTGATGCTGATCCTGTCCTTCGCGCATGCCCGAAAGGTGCGCCGCAAGGGCTTCAGCTGGGGGCCGCCCATCACCAGGCCGGTCTCCGTGCTGGTCCCCGCGTACAACGAACGCGAATGCATCGCCAACACCGTGCGCTCGCTGATGGCCAGCGATCACCCCCTCGAAGTCATCGTCATCGACGACGGCTCCAGCGACGGCACCGCCGACATCGTCGAGGGCATGGGGCTGCGCGGCGTACGCGTCGTGCGGCAGCCGAACTCGGGCAAACCCGCCGCCCTCAACAACGGCATCAGGAACGCCCGTTACGAGATCGTCGTCATGATGGACGGCGACACCGTCTTCGAACCGTCCACCGTCCGCGAACTCGTGCAGCCCTTCGGAGACCCGCGCGTGGGCGCCGTCGCAGGCAATGCCAAGGTCGGCAACCGCGACACCCTCATCGGCGCCTGGCAGCACATCGAGTACGTGATGGGCTTCAACCTCGACCGGCGGATGTACGACGTGCTCGGCTGCATGCCCACCATCCCCGGCGCCGTCGGCGCCTTCCGCCGCAGCGCCCTCGAACGGGTCGGCGGCATGAGCGAGGACACCCTCGCCGAGGACACCGACATCACCATGGCCATGCACCGCGACGGCTGGAAGGTCGTCTACGCGGAGAAGGCCCGCGCCTGGACCGAGGCCCCCGAGTCCGTGCAGCAGCTGTGGTCGCAGCGCTACCGCTGGAGCTATGGCACCATGCAGGCGATCTGGAAGCACCGCCGCGCCCTCGTCGAACGCGGGCCTTCGGGCCGCTTCGGCCGGGTCGGCCTGCCGCTGGTCTCCCTGTTCATGGTCCTGGCGCCGCTGCTCGCGCCGCTGATCGATGTCTTCCTGCTGTACGGGCTGGTCTTCGGCCCCACACAGAAGACCATCGCCGCTTGGCTCGGCGTGCTTGCGATACAGGCCGTCTGCGCCGCCTATGCCTTCCGGCTGGACAAGGAACGCATGGTCCACCTCATCTCCCTGCCGCTCCAGCAGATCCTCTACCGACAGCTGATGTACGTAGTTCTCCTGCAGTCCTGGATCACCGCACTGACCGGCGGCCGCCTGCGCTGGCAGAAGCTGCGGCGCACCGGAGCGGTGGAAGCGCCCGGTGTCGTGAACAACCAGCGGCAGCACACCGCCGGCGAGCGGAGGCCGGTCGCGTGACCCCGTACACCGCACCGCAGACGGTGCCTCAGCCGTCCCACGGCGGCACCTCCGCGGTGCCCGCCGGCGGCCGGGACCGCTACTTCGACCTGCTGAGGGCGCTCGCCCTGTTCCGTGTCGTGCTCTACCACCTGGTGGGCTGGGCCTGGCTGCCGCTCGTGTTCCCGTCCATGGGCGTGATGTTCGCGCTCGCCGGTTCACTGATGGCTCGCTCCCTGGCCCGCCCGGCGCTCCGGGTCATCCGCAGCCGGGTACGGCGGCTGCTCCCTCCCCTGTGGGTGCTGGGCGCCGCGGCCGTCACCGCGATGCTCCTCGAGGGATGGCGTCCCGGCCCCTCCGCGGTCTTCTGGATCCTGCCGCTGAGCGACCCGCCGTTCCTCGTCGCCGAATGGGCCGGTGACATGGCGGAGCCGCTCTGGTACCTGCGCGCCTATCTGTGGTTCGTGCTCCTGTCGCCGCTGCTGCTCCGCCTGCTGCGCAGGCTGCCGTGGCTCACCCTTGCCGCGCCGGTCGCCCTGTCCTTCGCTCTCGCCGCCGGTTACCTCACCATGCCGGAGCGGATCGACTCGGCGCTCACCGACTTCACCACCTTCGGCGCGTGCTGGATCCTCGGCATGGCCCGCCAGGAGGGCGTCCTCGCCCGCCTGCCGCGCTACATCGTGCCCTCGCTGGCGCCGTTCGTGATGCTGGCCGGGCTCTGGTGGGCCGGGCAGCACGGGTTCGCGACGGGCGGCGAGCTCGACGGCATCCCGCCGGCCGATGCCCTCTGGTCGCTCGGCGCGGTGATGATGCTGCTGCACTTCAGCCCGTCGTGGGAGTGGTGGCCGCCGAAACTGCGCCAGTGGGACAGCGTGATCACCCTGCTCAACGCGCGCGCGGTGACCGTATACCTCTGGCACAACGTGTGCATCCTGCTCGCCGCGTTGCTCTGGGACCGGATGTGGGACATCGACCTGCTCGCCGAGCACGCCTCGTGGCTGCTGGACAGCTGGGTGCCGGTGCTGCTGATCGCCTGGGCACTGATCGCCGTGTGCGTTCTGCTCTTCGGCTGGGCCGAGGACCTGGCGGCCGGGCGCCGCCCGCGGCTGTGGCCGAACGGCCAGGACACGGGCAATGCGGGGACCGGACTCTCACATCCCGCCCGACCGGCGGGTGAGAGCAAGGTTTCGCACCGGTCACGTGCAGCCATCGGCCCTGAAACGCGCCGTCCGTAGCGTCGTCCTCACGATCGAAACAGGTGGAGGCGCGTGATGGCAGGGCGATGGATCGAGCAGTGGGACCCCGAGGACGAGACGTTCTGGAAGACCAAGGGGGAGCGGGTCGCACGGCGCAACCTCGCCTTCTCGGTGCTCAGTGAGCACATCGGGTTCTCCATCTGGAGCCTGTGGTCCGTGATGGTCCTCTTCATGGGACCGGAGTACGGGATCGACCCGGCCGGCAAGTTCTTCCTGATCGCTACGGCGACCCTGGTCGGCGCCGTGATCCGGGTGCCGTACACCTTCGCCGTCGCCCGGTTCGGCGGCCGTAACTGGACGATCTTCAGCGCCCTGCTCCTGCTGCTGCCGACCGGCGCGGCGTACCTGGTGATGGAGCCGGGCACCTCGTACACGACCTTCCTCGCGGTCGCCGCGCTCACGGGTGTCGGCGGCGGCAACTTCGCCTCGTCGATGACGAACATCAACGCCTTCTTCCCGCTGCGGAAGAAGGGCTGGGCGCTCGGCCTCAACGCGGGGGGCGGCAACATCGGCGTACCGGTGATCCAGCTGATCGCCCTGCTGATCATCGGTACGGCAGGGGCGGCCCACCCTCGGCTGGTGCTCGGCATCTACCTGCCGCTCATCGTGATCGCCGCGCTGTGCGCCGCACTGTGGATGGACAACCTGGCACCGGTGAAGAACGACACCGGCGCGGCCGTCGACGCCGCCAAGGAGGGCCACACCTGGATCATGGCCTTCCTCTACATCGGCACCTTCGGCTCGTTCATCGGCTACAGCTTCGCCTTCGGACTCGTGCTCCAGACCCAGTTCGGCCGCACCCCGCTGCAGGCCGCATCGCTCACCTTCATCGGCCCGCTGCTCGGCTCCCTCATCCGGCCCCTCGGCGGACTGCTCGCCGACCGCTTCGGCGGTGCGCGCATCACCCTGTGGAACTTCGTGGCCATGGCCGCCGCGACCGGGGTGGTCGTCGCCGCCTCCGTCCAGGAGTCGCTGAGCGTGTTCCTCATCGGTTTCATCGCGCTGTTCGTGCTCAGTGGCCTCGGGAACGGCTCGACGTACAAGATGATCCCCGGCATCTTCCAGAACAAGGCGCTCGCCAAGGGCATGACCGGTGAGACCGCAGCCGCCTACGGGCGACGGCTGTCCGGCGCCTCCATGGGGCTCATCGGCGCCGTCGGCGCGGTCGGCGGCCTCGCGATCAACCTCGCGTTCCGCCAGTCCTTCCAGACCGCCGGCACCGGAACCGCCGCCTTCGTCTCCTTCCTCGCCTTCTACGCGGTCTGCTCGGCCGTCACCTGGGCGGTATACCTTCGCCGTCCCGTCGCGGTGCCGGTCCGGGCCGCGGACGCCCAGACGGAGCCGGAGCCGGTCTACGCACGGGTCTGAGCGAGCGGAGTCCGTAACGACGGTGAAATATGAGCGAACCGGGCCTGTCACGCACCTTTGACAGGCTCGGTCGCCACGTTCACAGTCCGATGGCACCGCCGATGGGGCATTCAAGTGGGGACGACCGAGATGCACGACCAAGGCCAACCGCACGGCCCCCTCGCGGGCTTCACCGTCGGCGTGACCGCCGCCCGGCGCGCCGACGAACTGGGCGCACTGCTCCAGCGACGGGGCGCGGCCGTCGTGCACGCCCCCGCGCTTCGTATCGTTCCGCTCGCCGACGACGCCGAGCTGCTCGCCGCCACCAAGCAGCTGATCGACCACACCCCCGACGTGGTCGTCGCCACGACCGCCATCGGCTTCCGCGGCTGGGTGGAGGCCGCCGACGGCTGGGGGCTCGGCGAGCAGCTGCTCGGTCGGCTGGGCGGCGCCGAGCTGCTGGCACGCGGCCCCAAGGTCAAAGGCGCCATCCGTGCGGCGGGGCTCAACGAGGAGTGGTCCCCGGCCTCCGAGTCCATGGCGGAGGTCCTGGACCGGCTGCTCGGCGAGGGGGTGGCGGGCCGCCGGATCGCGCTCCAGCTGCACGGTGAGCCGCTGCCCGGGTTCGTCGAGGCGCTGCGGGCGGGGGGCGCGGACGTCGTCCTCGTACCCGTCTACCGCTGGATGCCGCCCGAGGACATCGCCCCGCTCGACCGGCTGCTGGACGCGACCGTCGCCCGCGCCCTTGATGCCGTCACCTTCACCAGCGCCCCGGCCGTCGCCTCCCTCCTGAACCGCGCCGAGAGCCGCGGTCTCCTTCCCGATCTGCTGGGCGCCCTCGGCCACGACGTCCTCGCGGCCTGCGTGGGCCCGGTCACCGCCGTGCCGCTGCAGGCCGTCGGCGTCACCACGGTGCAGCCGGAGCGGTTCAGACTCGGGCCGCTCGTGCAACTGCTCGGTACCGAGCTGCCCGGCCGCGCCCGTACGTTCCCGGCCGCCGGCCGCCGCGTCGAGATCCGCGGCCACGCCGTCCTCGTCGACGACGAACTGCGTCCGGTGCCGCCCGCCGGCATGGCGCTGATGCGCGCCCTGTCGGAGCGGCCCGGCTGGGTCGTCTCCCGCTCCGACCTGCTGCGCGTCCTGCCCGGCTCGGGCAAGGACGAGCACGCGGTGGAGACGGCCATGGCCAGGCTGCGTACCGCGCTGGGCACGCCCAAGCTGATCCAGACCGTCGTCAAACGGGGCTACCGGCTGGCCCTCGACCCCGCGGCCGACGCCAAGTACGCCGACGCGCAGAGCTGACGCGTCCGGACGAGGTCTTCCGGCCGCCCCCGTCGGCGGGCACTCTGGTGGGGACACCCGGCGGTGACCCCGAGGCGGTGACAGGCGCATGACAGCGGCGGGCGCGGGCGGCTCGAACCCCCGGCAGTGGCGGTTCGACTCCGGTCGGATCTGTCTGGACCTGGTGGCGACGTCCCACGAGGCGGACCGGCCCGACGGACCCGAACCACTGGCGAACACGGGGAGGTTGACATGCTGGCTGGTGGGCGCCGGCCTCGTCCCCACCGGGACGCGTCTGACCGGTGTGGACGGCAGTTGGGTGGCCGGCTTCGTCGAACTGCGCGACTGTATCGACCGCTTGGTGCGCTCCAGACCCCTGAAGGGCTGCCCGGAGCACGACCTGGAGGTCGTCAACTCCCGTGCGCAGAGCCCGCCGCCGGGCATCAGGGCCGTACGGGACGAGGGGGGCGATCTGGTACGGGCGCTCAGCGCCACCCCCGAGTGCGCGGCGCTCCTCGCGGTCGTCGCCCGTGACGCGGTCGATCTCCTCACCGATCCGGTCGCGCGCTCGCGGCTGCGGCAGTGCGAGGGCGACAACTGCCGCCGGGTCTATCTGGACACGTCACGCGGCAGGCGGCGGCGCTGGTGCTCCAGCGAGGTGTGCGGAAACCGCGAGCGCGTGGCCAGGCACCGCCGGCGGACCTCTGTAAAAGATCTTGAAGTTTCTTCGGCCGGGATTGAGTGAACCTCCCACCGTCCCCGTAGTGAAGGGGGACCACGGCGCGCCACCAGGCCGCCTGGCGACCAGCCGACGAAAACAGGGGCTCGACCGGGAGGTTCAGGTGCGCAAGGATGCCGCCGTGGCCGATGACCGTCCGCAACGGGCCCGCCATCGCAGCGAGAAGCCACGTATCGACACCTCTGTGCCCGACGAGGAGTTGATGCGTGCCCTCTACCGCGAACACGCAGGACCGTTGCTCGCCTATGTACTGCGTCTCGTTGCCGGCGATCGCCAGCGCGCCGAGGACGTCGTGCAGGAGACGCTCATCCGTGCCTGGAAGAACGCCGGCCAGCTCAACCGTGCGACCGGCTCTGTCCGACCCTGGCTGGTGACGGTCGCCCGGCGCATCGTCATCGACGGTCACCGCAGCCGGCAGGCCCGGCCGCAGGAGGTCGATCCGTCGCCGCTGGAGGTCATGCCCGCGGAGGACGAGATCGACAAGGCGTTGTGGCTGATGACGCTCTCAGATGCACTCGATGATTTGACGCCCGCCCACAGGGAAGTTCTTGTCGAGACGTATTTCAAGGGGCGTACGGTCAATGAGGCGGCCGAAACGCTCGGCATACCCAGCGGGACCGTCCGGTCCCGAGTGTTCTACGCGCTCCGTTCCATGAAGCTCGCTCTTGAGGAGAGGGGGGTCTCGGCATGACCATGTACGAGCAGGAATCCGTGCACGACGCCGTCGGCGCATATGTGCTCGGTGTGCTCGACGAAGCGGACGCCTCCGCCTTCGAGGCGCATCTGGCAGGGTGCGACATCTGTGCCGCCCACCTCGAGGAGTTCTCGGGGATGGAGCCGATGCTCGCGATGCTCGCGGAGGCACCTGCCCCCGCACCGCCGCAGAGCAACGTCTACAGCTTGCCCGGAATGCGCGGCATGGAGGACTTCCCGCCACCCCGGCCCGTCCCCGTGGTGCCGACGTCGCCGAGCCCCAAGGTGCTCGACGGCCTGCTGAACGAGGTCGCCGTCAAGCGAGCCCACAAGCGCAGGCGCGGCATGTACCTGCTCGCGGCGGCCGCGGCGCTGATCATCGGCGGGCCCGCCGTCGCGGTCGTGGTCACCGCGGACGACACCGGCAGCAACGTGGCGGGTGCCGACCCGCATCCCACCAGTCCCGCAGAGGACGCCTTCTTCAACCACATGGAGGAGAAGGTGCAGGCCACGGACGCGACCACCAAGGTCAGCGCCGTCGTCGGCATGGAGAAGAAGGGCTGGGGCACCCACGCCGTCCTGGAGCTGAAGAACGTCAAGGGACCCTTGAAGTGCAACCTCATCGCCGTCTCCAAGACCGGCGAGGAGGAGGTCGTGACCTCCTGGGCCGTCCCGAAGTGGGGCTACGGCATCCCCGACAGCCCGAACAAGGACGCCAAGAAGCCGCTGTACGTCCACGGCGGCTCGGCGATGGACCGTAACGACATCGACCACTTCGAGGTCCGTACCTTCGAGGGCGAACGGCTGGTCGAGGTCGCCGCGTAGACCCTGAGTGGGCTGGGCCGTTTTCCGGCCGGGGAGCTGTGTGGCCCCCGGCCCCGTTTTCATGTCCGCAGCCAGTGTCCGCGGGCCGTGCCCTCCGGCCCGCGGCCCGGACAGGTGCAATATCCTCCCCCCTTGCCGTACGGTTGACGGCTGCCCAGTGCACGTCAGAAGGGGGCCTCGGTGGCCGCGCAGGATGCCGCTGTCGAATCCGTGGTCGGTTCCACCGCCGACACGGTGCGAGACCGTGAGATCGGTGTCGAACAGGAACACCTGGACCAGGTGTACCGCCGTCTCGAGGAGAAGATCCACGAGGCCGAGTTCCTGATGAACGACGCCGCCAAGAGGGGCCAGGTCGGGACTCCCGGTGCGCTCGCGGAGCGGGACGCCCAGGTCTTCCGCGCCGGGATCCACCTCAACCGCCTCAACAACGAGTTCGAGGACTTCCTCTTCGGCCGGATCGACCTGCTGTACGGCAAGGACGGCAAGAAGGGCCCCGACGGCGCCTACACCTCGGTCGAACCCGCCGACGACGCCGTACGGCCCGACAACACCGCCGACATCGGCGAGACCCTCCACATCGGCCGGATCGGCGTCCTCGACTCCGACTACGCCCCGCTGGTCATCGACTGGCGGGCCCCGGCCGCCGCGCCGTTCTACCGCTCCACGCCGGTCGACCCCGGCCGTGTGGTGCGTCGCCGCGTCATCCGCTCCAAGGGCCGCCAGGTCCTCGGAGTCGAGGACGACCTGATGCGCCCGGAACTGACCGCCACGCTGAACGGCGAACGGCTTCCCGTGGTCGGCGACGGCGCGCTGATGGCGGCGCTCGGACAGGCGCGCAGCCACTCGATGCGGGACATCGTCGCCTCCATCCAGGCCGAGCAGGACCTCGTGATCCGCGCCCCCGCCGCGTCCGTGACGTACGTGGAGGGCGGCCCCGGTACCGGGAAGACGGCCGTAGCCCTGCACCGGGCCGCGTACCTGCTCTACCAGGACCGGCGCCGCTACGCGGGCGGCATCCTGATCGTCTCCCCGACGCCGCTGCTCGTCGCCTACACGGAGGGCGTGCTGCCCTCGCTCGGCGAGGAGGGGCAGGTCGCGATCCGCGCGGTCGGCTCGCTCGTCGACGGCGCTGAGGCCACCGTCTACGACGAGCCGGCCGTGGCCCGCCTCAAGGGGTCCTCCCGGATGCTGAAGGTGCCGCGCAATGCCGCGCGAGGCGCCCTCGAGGTGCCGGCGCGGCCCGGCGGGGGCGAGCAGCTCGCCCTCGGCGAGGAGCCCGCGGCCCCCGCCGCGACGCCCGACCGGCTGCGCGTCGTCGCCTTCGGCCGCCGCCTCGAGCTGGAGGCAGAGGAACTCAGGCGCATCCGCCAGGGCGTGCTCGGCGGAACGGCCCCCGTGAACCTGCTGCGCCCCCGCGCCCGGCGGCTCCTGCTGGACGCCCTGTACGCCAAGTCGGGCGCGGCGGGCCGGCACGCCACCGACCCCGAGCTCGCCGCGGAGCTCCGCTCGTCCTTCGACGAGGACGTCACCGGCGAGGACAGCTTCGTCGCGTTCCTGGACGCCTGGTGGCCCGAGCTGACCCCGCGAGGAGTGCTCGCCGCCATGGCCGACGAGCGGCGCCTCGGCCGCTGGGCGCGCCGCGTGCTCAACCCCGGTGAGGTACGCAGACTCGCCCGCTCGCTGCGCCGCGACGCCCTGTCCGTGCACGACGTGGCCCTCCTCGACGAGCTGAGCACCCTGCTCGGCACACCCGCCCGCCCCCGCAGGAAGCGCGAGCTCGATCCGCTGGACCAGCTGACCGGGCTCGAGGAGCTGATGCCGCAGCGCGAGGAGTCGCAGCGCGAGCGGGCGGAACGGCTGGCGGCGGAGCGCGTCGAGTACGCGCACGTCATCGTCGACGAGGCGCAGGACCTCACACCCATGCAGTGGCGGATGGTCGGGCGCCGCGGTCGGCACGCCACCTGGACGGTCGTCGGTGACCCGGCCCAGTCGTCCTGGTCCTCCCCGGACGAGGCGGCAGAGGCCCGCGACGAGGCGCTGGGCACCCGTCCCCGCCGCCGCTTCGAGCTGACCGTCAACTACCGGAACCCGGCCGAGATCGCCGAACTGGCCGCCAAGGTGCTCAGGCTTGCCATGCCGGGCATGGAGTCCCCGTCCGCCGTCCGCTCCACCGGGGTACGTCCGCGGTTCGCGGTCGTCCGGGACGGCGGCGACCTCGCCGGAGCCGTACGGGCGGAGGCCGAGCGGCTGCTCGCCCAGGTCGACGGCACGGTCGGGGTCGTCGTCGCGATGAACCGGCGCGAGCAGGCGGCGCGGTGGCTGGCGGGGCTGGGCGAGCGGGTCGTGGCCCTCGGCTCGCTGGAGGCGAAGGGACTGGAGTACGACGCGACCGTGGTCGTCTCGCCCGCGGAGATCGCCGACGAGTCGCCCGCAGGACTGCGGGTGCTGTACGTGGCGCTGACCCGGGCAACGCAGCAGCTCACGGTGGTCTCCGGCCGCCGTGACCAGCCCGACGCGGACGGGGTGCCGGACCTGCTGCGGGACTGAACGGGCGACCGTCCTGGGGTTGGCGCGCCGTACGGGAATCACTTGCCCAGGCGGTGCGTTAGCCTGGATACGGCACCGGCCCGATCCAAGCCCCCGGGCCCAACCTTCGTCCCTCAGAGGGACCACTTGCCGCGAGGCGAGCATGGCGGGTCGGTGCCACCTGTACGTGCGAAAGAGGCCCGCTCCACCTGGACCAGGTGGAGCGGGCCTCTTTCTGTTTTCGGCCCATTTCTCGTATGGTGGAAAATAGTTTCCGAAAACATTATGACCACATTACCTGCTACCGGCAGGTAGGTGACACCATCTTCACAGCGCTGCCGCGCCCCAGGTCGGTGCCGCACAGTGAAGAAGCTAGGGAAAGCAGAGGAACCCGGTCATGGCAACGGCGCCCAGCGTCTCGTACTCGATGACGGTCCGGCTGGAGGTGCCCGCGAGCGGAACCGCGGTCTCCCAGCTGACCACGGCCGTGGAGTCCTCCGGCGGCTCCGTGACCGGCCTGGACGTGACCGCCTCCGGCCACGAGAAGCTGCGGATCGACGTCACGATCGCGGCCAGCTCGACGGCCCACGCGGACGAGATCGTCGAAGGTCTGCGGGACATCGAGGGCGTCGTCCTCGGCAAGGTCTCCGACCGTACGTTCCTGATGCACCTCGGCGGCAAGATCGAGATGGCGTCCAAGCACCCCATCCGCAACCGTGACGACCTGTCGATGATCTACACCCCCGGAGTGGCGCGCGTCTGCATGGCGATCGCGGAGAACCCGGAGGACGCCCGCCGGCTGACCATCAAGCGCAACTCCGTTGCAGTGGTGACCGACGGCTCCGCCGTCCTCGGCCTCGGCAACATCGGCCCCAAGGCCGCGCTGCCGGTGATGGAGGGCAAAGCGGCCCTCTTCAAGCGCTTCGCAGGCATCGACGCCTGGCCCATCTGCCTCGACACCCAGGACACCGACGCCATCGTCGAGATCGTCAAGGCGATCGCCCCCGGCTTCGCCGGCATCAACCTCGAGGACATCTCCGCGCCCCGCTGCTTCGAGATCGAGGCACGGCTGCGCGAGGCCCTCGACATCCCCGTCTTCCACGACGACCAGCACGGCACCGCCATCGTGGTGCTCGCCTCGCTGACCAACGCCCTGCGTGTGGTGGGCAAGAGCATCAGCGACGTACGGGTCGTCATGTCCGGAGCCGGCGCCGCCGGTACCGCGATCCTCAAGCTCCTCATCGCGGCGGGCGTCAAGCACGCCGTCGTCGCCGACATCCACGGCGTCGTGCACGCCGGCCGCGAGGACCTGGTGGCCGCCACCCCGGGCTCGCCGCTGCGCTGGATCGCCGACAACACCAACCCCGAGGGCGTCACCGGCACGCTCAAGGAAGCCGTCGTCGGAGCGGACGTCTTCATCGGTGTCTCCGCGCCGAACGTGATCGGCGGGGAGGATGTCGCGGCCATGGCCGACGGGGCGATCGTCTTCGCGCTCGCGAACCCCGACCCCGAGGTCGAGCCGGCAATCGCCCGCCAGACGGCGGCAGTTGTGGCCACCGGCCGCTCCGACTTCCCGAACCAGATCAACAACGTGCTGGTCTTCCCGGGCGTCTTCCGCGGTCTGCTGGACGCCCAGTCCCGTACGGTCAACACCGAGATGATGCTCGCGGCCGCGGCCGCGCTCGCGGACGTCGTCACCGAGGACGAGCTGAACCCGAACTACATCATCCCGTCGGTCTTCAACGACAAGGTCGCCGGAGCCGTCGCTGGAGCGGTACGGGACGCGGCGAAGGCCGCGGGCGCCGCTGTGACGGGCCCCACGTCCGCCTGATATACGGCGCGTCGCGGGTCGCGGGGTCGCAAACCCCCCTTTAGGGTGGCGGATCAGGGAGCACGCGGCCCCGACCTGCCCGCTCCGACGGGTCCGAAGGAGTCGACGGAACGTCATCACGATGAGGCAGTGGTGGATTTCGTGCGGCTCCGGGGTGACCCCGGAGGGTGCCGGATTGGCTTTCCCGCCGCTGGTGGGGGCAGGATGCTTCCCCGAGGACCTGCGTCCTGGGGGCAGCCCCCGCGGGCGCGGAGGGGTCTGACAGCAGACCCGGGTCCGGGGACTGTCCGAGGGCCCTGGCAGCATCGGCTTCGATCCACGCCTCACAGGCAAGAAGAACACGGGAGTAACAAAATGAACCGCAGTGAGCTGGTGGCCGCGCTGGCCGACCGCGCCGAGGTGACCCGCAAGGACGCCGACGCCGTTCTGGCCGCTCTCGCCGAGACCGTCGGCGAGGTCGTCGCCAAGGGCGACGAGAAGGTCACCATCCCCGGCTTCCTGACCTTCGAGCGCACCCACCGTGCCGCTCGCACCGCGCGCAACCCGCAGACCGGCGACCCGATCCAGATCCCGGCCGGCTACAGCGTGAAGGTCTCCGCGGGCTCGAAGCTCAAGGAAGCCGCCAAGGGCAAGTAAGGCCTTCGGCAACGCGAGGGCGGCCACCCGGTCCGGGTGGCCGCCCTTGCGCGTGCGCGGGGCCCTGTGTGTCGGACCGGGTCGTCGGGCCCTGCCCCCGCCGCTGGGCGGCGCCGTGTACGCCGGCCGGGTTGTCGGGGCTCCGCCCGGGCGCCGCGCCTCAATCGCCGGCGGGGCCTGACGCGCCGCACGTGGCGGGGCCGACCTCTGGCGCCCGTGGGCCACGCGGCCCGGGCCCGCCCCGGGCATGTGCCATGTGCCCGGGCCCGCCCCGGGCATGTGCCATGAGGGCGCCCCCGGGGGCTGGGTTTTGCACCGGTTTCGGGAAGGGGCGGGTTGGGGACGCGTCCCGCGCAGCGCCCCCCTCCCGGCGCGCCGCACACGCGCAACGGCCCCCACGGGGCAACCCGCGGGGGCCGTCGGCGTACGGCAGGGCGTCAGACGATCGGGCCGCCCGGCAGCTCAACCTTCGCGCCGAGCTTCTCCAGCTTCTCCATGAAGTTCTCGTAGCCCCGGTTGATCAGGTCGATCCCGTGCACCCGGCTCGGCCCCTGCGCCGCCAGCGCCGCGATCAGATAGGAGAAGCCGCCGCGCAGGTCGGGGATGACCAGGTCCGCGCCCTGGAGCTTCGTCGGGCCTGACACGACCGCGGAGTGCAGGAAGTTGCGCTGGCCGAAGCGGCAGTGGGAGCCGCCCAGGCACTCGCGGTACAGCTGGATGTGCGCCCCCATCTGGTTCAGCGCCGACGTGAAGCCCAGCCGCGACTCGTACACCGTCTCGTGCACGATCGACAGCCCCGTCGCCTGCGTCAGGGCCACCACCAGGGGCTGCTGCCAGTCCGTCTGGAAGCCGGGGTGGACGTCCGTCTCCAGCGCGATGGACTTCAGCCGCCCGCCGGGGTGCCAGAAGCGGATGCCCTCGTCGTCGATCTTGAAGGCGCCACCGACCTTCCGGTACGTGTTCAGGAACGTCATCATCGAGCGCTGCTGCGCGCCGCGCACATAGATGTTGCCCTCGGTGGCCAGGGCCGCCGACGCCCAGGACGCCGCCTCCAGGCGGTCCGGGAGCGCGCGGTGGGTGTAGCCGCCGAGTTTGTCGACACCGGTGATCCGGATCGTCCGGTCGGTGTCCATGGAGATGATCGCGCCCATCTTCTGCAGCACGCAGATGAGGTCCTCGATCTCCGGCTCGACCGCCGCGTTCGTCAGCTCGGTGACGCCCTCGGCGAGCACCGCGGTCAGCAGCACCTGCTCGGTCGAGCCGACCGACGGGTACGGCAGCCGGATCTTCGTGCCGCGCAGCCGCTGCGGGGCCTCCAGATACTGGCCGTCCGCACGCTTCTCGATCGTCGCGCCGAACTGTCGCAGTACGTCGAAGTGGAAGTCGATGGGCCGCCCGCCGATGTCGCAGCCACCGAGCCCGGGGATGAAGGCGTGGCCGAGGCGGTGCAGCAGGGGACCGCAGAAGAGGATCGGGATGCGCGACGAACCCGCGTGGGCATCGATGTCGGCGACGTTCGCGCTCTCGACGTGCGTCGGGTCGAGGACCAGCTCGCCCGGCTCCTCGCCGGGGCGGACCGTCACACCGTGCAGCTGCAGCAGTCCGCGTACGACTCTTACGTCACGGATGTCCGGCACGTTGCGCAGCCGGCTCGGTTCGCTGCCGAGCAGGGCGGCGACCATTGCCTTGGGCACGAGGTTCTTCGCGCCGCGGACGCGGATCTCGCCCTCGAGCGGGGTGCCGCCGTGGACAAGCAGTACATCGTCTGTGCCGGTCATGAATCTCGCGTTCCGGAGAGGTCGGTCGGGGGACAGAGAAAAGGGTAAGGGGGCACAGCGGCTGCTCCGTAAGGGCCGGGACGCTTCTCGGACGTAATGAATTGGGTACAACACGCTGTGTCCGCCGCGCCTCGCTCACCGTCACCGGCCCGCCGGGCCCGACGGCCGCCGTCCGCTCGCCTCTTGAGCTGCGGCCATCGTGCGAGGTTCGGGCAGTGATCCCGCTCGGGCCCCGCGCACGGCGAAGATGCGGGATCATGTCTCGCATGACCGAGGTGTCCTCGCTCACAGGCCGGCTGCTCGTCGCCGCGCCCGCCCTGGCGGACCCGAACTTCGACCGGGCGGTGGTCCTGCTGCTCGATCACGACGACGAGGGTTCCCTCGGCGTGATCCTCAACAGGCCCACCCCCGTGGTCGTCGAGGACATCCTCGAGGCGTGGGGTGCGCTGGCCGGTGAGCCGGGCGTCGTCTTCCAGGGCGGCCCCGTCTCCCTCGACTCGGCGCTCGGTGTCGCCGTGATCCCCGGCGACGAGGGCCCGCTCGGCTGGCGGCGCGTGTACGGCGCGATCGGCCTCGTCGATCTCGAGGCCCCGCCGGAGCTGCTCGGCGACGCACTCGGTTCGCTGCGAATCTTCGCCGGGTACGCGGGCTGGGGTCCGGGGCAGCTGGAGGACGAGTTGCAGGACGGCGCCTGGTATGTCGTCGAGTCTGAGCCGGGGGACGTTTCATCCCCCCACCCGGAGGGCCTGTGGCGGTCGGTGCTGCGGCGCCAGCGCAACGAGCTGGCCATGTTCGCCACCTACCCGGACGACCCGAGCCTGAACTGAACGGGCGACCCGAGCCGAGCCGGCCAGGCGACGCGAGCCGAGCCGGCCGGGCGACGCGAGCGAGCCGCAGGCCCAGCCCGAACGGGCCGGACGGCCCCAGCCGAACCGACGACCCCAGCCGAACCGAACTGGACGACACGAGCCGAACCGAGCCGGGCGACGACAGCCGAGGCGAGCCGAGCCGGGCGACCGAGCCCGAACGGGCCGGGCCGTCGAGGCAGGACGCCGGGTCGACGTAGAAGGACGGGGTCGTCGGAAAGGCGCACGGGGCCTTGCTCCCGCGGGCGCCGGGTCGTGGGTACCCTTGGAGCCCATGAGCACTCTTGAGCCCGAGCGCGGGACAGGCACGGGGACCCTCGTAGAGCCGACGCCACAGGTGTCGCACGGCGACGGCGACCACGAGCGCTACGCCCATTACGTCCAGAAGGACAAGATCATGGCGAGCGCCCTCGACGGCACTCCCGTGGTGGCACTGTGCGGGAAGGTCTGGGTGCCGGGGCGTGACCCCAAGAAGTACCCCGTCTGCCCCATGTGCAAGGAGATCTACGAGTCCATGGGCGCCGGCGGCGACAAGGACAAGGGCAAGGGCGGCAAGGACAAGAAGTAGTCTTCCGCCGCCCAGTCGGCAACGGCCCCCGGACGCGCTTCGGCGCGTCCGCGGGCCGTTTGCGTTGCGGCGCGCGGCCGGGGCGCGTTGCACGGAATGCTCCACCCGGTCACAGAGTGGTTGAGACCTCTTGTCGCCCCTTGTCCGGCCGTTCGCCCCGGGCCTAGCCTCCTGCCTGTTGTGCAGTGCGAAACACTCGTTGCGTATGTTGCAACGCTCTATTCGTAGGGGTCCCGCATGAAGCTCATCTCCCGAATCCTCGCCACGGCCGCCACGCTCGCGCTGGCGGGCCTCACCGCCACCGCCTGCGCGCCCCAGACGTCCGACACCGGCGCACAGCAGGACGACAAGAGCGGCACGCTGCGGATCTGGCTGTTCCAGGAGGTCAACAACAAGCCCAAGCAGCAGGTCGTCGACGCCGCTGTCGCCGCCTTCGAGAAGTCGCACCGGGGTGCCGAGGTCGAGGTCGAGTACATACCGGTGGAGACCCGCACCCAGCGGATCAAGGCGGCGTTCAACGACCCGAAGAGCGCCCCCGACCTGATCGAGTACGGCAACACCGACACCGCCGGCTATGTCAAGGACGGCGGACTCGCCGACATCACCGCCGAGTTCGGCGCCTGGGACGAGGCCGAGGACACCGACCCGACCGCCAAGCAGTCCGTCACGGTCGACGGCAAGATCTACGGAGCGCCGCTCTTCGTCGGCGTACGGGCGCTCTACTACCGCACCGACGTCTTCAAGGACCTGGGCATCGAGGCACCCAAGACGCAGGACGAACTCATCACCACGGCCAAGAGGATCCACAGGGCGAAGCCCGACCTCTACGGCCTCGCGGTCGGCGGCGCCTACACCTACGGTGCGATGCCCTTCATCTGGGCGCACGGCGGTGAGCTCGCCGAGGAGAGCGGCGGCTCCTACACGTCCGCCATCGACAGCGCCGCCGCACAGAAGGGCATCAAGGCCTACACGTCGCTCTTCGGCGACGACAACTGCCCGGCCGCCAAGTGCGCCTCGATGGGCGGCAACGCCACCGTCACCGCTTTCGCCTCCGGCAAGGCGGCCATGGCGATCGGCGGTGACTTCAGCCACCAGGCCGTCGAGGCCGGCACCGTCAAGGGCAGGTACGCCGTCGTACCGCTGCCCGGTCTGAAGGCCGGCGAGATCGCCCCCGCCTTCGCGGGCGGCAACAACCTCGGCGTGCTCAAGAGCAGTTCGCACCGCACCCTGGCGGTGGACCTGATGAAGCAGCTCGCCGGCAAGGAGACGCAGGGCCAGCTCTTCGACGCGATGGGCTTCCTGCCCACGTACACCGATGTGCGCACCGAAGCGGCGAAGAAGCAGCCGTTCGTCGAGCCCTTCATCGAGACGCTCGGCGCGGGCGCGAAGTTCGTCCCCGCCTCGCCCGCCTGGGGCCGGATCGACGCCTCGCTGGTGCTGCCGACCATGTTCCAGGAGGTCGTCAGCGGCAAGAAGGACGTGCCCGCGGCCGCCGGTGACGCCGCGAAGAAGATGAACGCCGCGTTCACCGACGCGGGCTGAGCCCATGGCGTACAAGACGGCCGCCGCCGAGCCGGCCGCGGTCCCCGCACGGGCCGCGGCCCACCCGCCGCGCACGAACCCACGGCTGCCGGTGAAGCTGCCGCGACGCGGAGGGGCCTCGACGCCCTGGCTCTATCTCGCACCCGCCCTGGTGGTGCTCGCCGGGCTGCTGGTCTACCCGATCTACCAACTCGGCCTGATCTCGCTCCTCGAGTACACCCAGGCCCAGGTCAGCGGCGGCGAACCGACCACCTTCCAGGGGCTCGGCAACTACCGGACGCTCCTCGCCGACAGCCAGTTCTGGCAGGTGCTGCTGGCGACCCTGGTCTTCGCGGCGGCGTGCGTGCTCGCCACACTCGCCGTCGGCTGCACACTGGCCGTCCTGCTGACCCGAGTACGCGCACTGCCGCGGCTCGCGCTGATGCTGGCCGCGCTCGGCGCCTGGGCGACACCCGCGATCACCGGCTCCACCGTCTGGGTCTTCCTCTTCGACCCCGACTACGGGCCGGTCAACCGGATACTCCGACTGGGCGACTTCTCCTGGACGTACGGGCGTTTCAGCGCCTTCGCACTCGTCCTGTTCGAGGTCGTGTGGTGCTCGTTCCCGTTCGTGATGGTGACCGTGTACGCGGGCATCAGGGCGATCCCCGAGGAGGTGCTGGAAGCGGCCTCGCTGGACGGCGCATCCGCATGGCGGATCTGGCGCTCCGTCATGGCGCCGATGCTCCGGCCCATTCTGGTGGTCGTCACCATCCAGTCGATCATCTGGGACTTCAAGGTCTTCACCCAGATCTACGTGATGACGAACGGCGGAGGTATCGCCGGACAGAATCTCGTGCTCAATGTGTACGCCTATCAGAAGGCCTTCGCGTCCTCGCAGTACAGCCTGGGGTCCGCGATCGGCGTCGTCATGCTGCTGATTCTGCTGGCGGTCACCCTCGTCCATCTGCGCCTGCTGCGACGTCAGGGAGAAGAGATATGAGCCTGGTGCGCCCGCAGATACGGGTCCGGCGACCGGGAAGGCTGCTGGCAGAGACAGCGGCGCTGGTCATCGCGGCCGTCGTCGCCTTCCCGCTGTACTGGATGGTGCTCTCCGCCTTCAAACCGGCCGGTGAGATCCAGTCGACGGAGGCGAAGCCATGGACGCTATCCCCGTCGCTGGACTCGTTCCGGCGGGTCTTCCAGCAGGAGGAATTCGGCGGCTATTTCATCAACAGCCTGATCGTCGCCGGCACGGTCGTCGTCGCGTCCGCGCTGATCGCCTTCCTGGCCGCCACCGCGGTCACCCGGTTCCGGTTCAAGTTCCGTACGACGCTGCTCGTCATGTTCCTGGTGGCGCAGATGGTCCCCGTCGAGGCGCTGACCATTCCGCTGTTCTTCCTGATGCGCGACTTCGGCCAGCTGAACACCCTCGGCTCGCTGATCCTGCCGCACATCGCCTTCTCGCTGCCGTTCGCCATCTGGATGCTGCGCGGCTTCGTCAAGGCCGTCCCCGAAGCACTGGAGGAGGCGGCGTACATCGACGGCGCGAGCCGCACCCGCTTCCTGTGGCAGATCCTCTTCCCGCTGGTCTTCCCGGGGCTGGTCGCGACGAGCGTGTTCTCCTTCATCTCGACCTGGAACGACTTCCTGTTCGCCAAGTCGTTCATCATCAGCGACACCTCGCAGTCGACCCTGCCGATGGCGCTGCTGGTCTTCTTCAAGCCCGACGAGAACGACTGGGGCGGGATCATGGCGGCGTCGACCGTGATGACCGTCCCGGTGCTCGTCTTCTTCGTACTCGTACAGCGACGACTGGTCTCCGGACTGGGCGGCGCGGTGAAGGACTGACGGCGTGGCGCGTGGGGCCCGCGTTCGGAGGTCCGGTGGGCCGCCCCGGCGAGGCCGGGGCGGGAGACGTGAACCACTCCGAAAGGCTGAAACCTCTCCGAAAGGCTGACGACATGACAGACCTCGTCCCCGCGCCACGCGGCCTCGAGCAGCGGGACTCCAGCCCCGCGCGGCTCTCCCTCGGGCAGCGGACCACACTCGACGCGCACCCCGGTACGCAGGGCGTGGCGCGGTGGCTGCGTCGGGAGGTCGGCGCCGCCACCGGCCTGCCGTTCGCGGAGGGCGCCGGGCCCCGCAGCGTGCTGCTGCGGCTGAGCGCGGACGTGGCCCGCGAGTCCGGCCCGGAGGGCTACCGGCTGTCCACGGACGGCTCCGTGGACGATGCGGCCGTGCTCATCGAGGGCGGCAGCGCGGCCGGCGTCTTCTGGGGGGCGCAGACGTTCCGTCAGCTGCTGGGGCCCGACGCCTACCGCAAGGCGCCGCTGAGGGAACGCGACTGGGACGTGCCCGCCGTCACGGTCGAGGACGCGCCCCGCTTCGCCTGGCGCGGCCTCATGCTCGACGTCTCACGGCACTTCATGCCCAAGGAAGGCGTCCTGCGCTACCTGGACCTGCTTGCCGCGCACAAGCTCAACGTCTTCCACTTCCACCTCACCGACGACCAGGGCTGGCGCATCGAGATCAAGCGCCACCCGAAGCTCACCGAGGTCGGCGCCTGGCGGGCCCGGACCAAATACGGACACCGGGCCTCACCGCTCTGGGACGACAAGCCCCACGGCGGTCACTACACCCAGGACGACATCCGGGAGATCGTCGCGTACGCCACCGAGAGGCATATCACCGTCGTCCCCGAGATCGACGTCCCCGGGCACTCGCAGGCAGCCATCGCCGCATATCCAGAACTGGGAAACACGGACGTCATCGACACAACCTCCCTGGCGGTCTGGGACAACTGGGGCATCAGTCCCAACGTACTGGCACCCACCGACAACACCCTCCGCTTCTACGAGGGCGTACTCGAAGAGGTCCTCGACCTCTTCCCGTCGACGTTCGTGCACATCGGCGGCGACGAGTGCGCCAAGGACCAGTGGAAGGCGTCGCCGGCGGCCCAAGCACGCATCAAGGAACTGCGGCTCGCCGACGAGGACGAACTGCAGTCCTGGTTCATCCGCCACTTCGACCGCTGGCTCACGGACCGCGGCCGCCGGCTCATCGGCTGGGACGAGATCCTCGAAGGGGGCCTGGCACCCGGCGCCGCCGTCTCCTCGTGGCGCGGCTACAAGGGCGGCATCGCCGCTGCGGAGGCGGGCCACGACGTCGTCATGTGCCCCGAGCAGCAGGTCTACCTGGACCACCGGCAGGCCGCCGGGGACGACGAGCCGATGCCCATCGGCTACGTACGCACCCTTGAGGACGTCTACCGCTTCGAGCCCGTGCCCCCGGCGCTCACACCGGAGGCGGCCGCCCATGTGCTGGGCACCCAGGCCAACGTGTGGACCGAGGTGATGCAGGACGGCTCCCGCGTCGATTACCAGGTCTTCCCGCGCCTCGCCGCGTTCGCGGAGGTCGCTTGGTCCGCGCTGCCCGCGCCCGCCGAGCGCGACTTCACGGACTTCGAGCGCCGAATGACCGCCCATTACGCCCGCCTTGACGCGCTCGGCGTCCACTACCGGCCGCCCGGCGGCCCGTTGCCCTGGCAGCGGCGGCCCGGAGTGGCCGGACGTCCGATCGACAAAGCGCCCCCGAACGTGTGAGCCCTGCCCGAGGCTGCCGCCCCGCGGCCCGGGTCCTGGGACCGTGGAGCCGTGGCCGCGAGGAACGAACCGCGAGGAATGACGCGTGCAACGAGGCGAACAACCGCCGTCGAAGCACTGCAATGCGCCCTTGGCGCCGCCGGGGTACGAAACCGGACCATTGACGTGAATTCGCACTTGAGGGGCGAATGCCCCCTTCGCGTACCCTCTCGTCGGTCCGCCCGGAAGATGTGCCAGAGTTGCCACGTCCGGCCTGTGAGCACGTACGGTACGGCAACACAGGCGGGACAGCCGGGACACCGGGAAGGGGCAGCTGGGTGACCACGCACGCACCGCAAACGGCACAGTCGGTGACGCTGCCGGCCTCGCTCGACGAGGCCGTGGCGGCGCTCAGCGCCATGCCCGCCGCCGTTCCAGTCGCCGGCGGCACCGATCTCATGGCCGCGGTCAACAGGGGCCAGTTGCGTCCCGCGGGCCTGGTCGGCCTCGGCCGCATCAGCGAGATCCGCGGCTGGCGCTACCAGGACGGACACGCGCTGCTCGGCGCCGGACTCACCCACGCCAGGATGGGCCGCCCCGACTTCGCGGCCCTCATCCCCGCGCTCGCCGCGTCCGCACGCGCGGCCGGCCCACCCCAGATCCGTAACGCGGGCACGCTCGGCGGCAACATCGTCAGCGCGGCCCCCACCAACGACACCCTGCCGGTGCTGGCCGCCCTCGAGGCCGACCTGGTCGTCGCGGGGCCCGACGGCGCGCGCCGCGAGATCCCCGTCTCGCACCTGCTGGCCGGTCGGGAGATGCTCGGCCCGGCCGAACTGATCGGCTTCGTACGCGTACCCCTCCTGCACGCCCCGCAGGTCTTCCTGAAGGTGACCGGCCGCACCGGCCCCGGCCGGGCCACCGCCTCCGTGGCCGTCGTGCTCGACCCGGCCCGCCGCGGCGTGCGCTGCGCGGTGGGCGCCATCGCGCCGATGCCGCTGCGGCCGCTGGAGGCCGAGCGGTGGATCGCGTCCCTCATCGACTGGGACGGCGAGCGCGGCCTCGCGGGCGAGGCACTCACCGCGTTCGGCGAGTACGTCGCCGCCGCGTGCATCCCCGACCCGGCACCGGCCGCGGACGGTGAGGAACAAGCGGTGCATTCGCCGGCCGTACTGCACATGCGGCGTACGGTCGCAGCACTGGCCCGACGGGCACTGGGGAGGGCGCTGTCGTGAGCAACGAGGACAACCCGCTCGGCCTTCCGCCGGAGTTCCGGCAATCGCCGGAGGGCTACGAGCCGGAACACCGCGGCGATCACTACGACGGCCACGCGCAGTCCGAGCAGGCCGACCCGTACGGCTCCTACGACTCCTACGACTCGTACACCGACCAGGGGGGCGGCTGGCAGCCCACGCCGCAGGGCGGTGAGTACGACGGCGAGGCCACGGCCTTCTTCCAGCTCCCGCCCGAGGTCACCTCCGACGCCGCCCCGCTCGAGGCTCCCGGACACGGCTTCGTACCCCCGATGATCACGCCGTTGGTGCCTGCCGCCGGTACCGACCCGGGGGCGCCGGGCGGCTGGGCGCCCCAGTGGCCGGAGCCCGCGGCGCACGACGCCTCGCACGACGCCTCACAGGGCCCGAGCGAGCTTGCTGAGGCGGGTGGAACGGGCCAGTGGACCTTCCACGACTCCCAGCAGACCGCGCCCGCGGTGTCGTTCGAGGGCGACTCCGACTCCGGCGAGTTCCCGCTGCCGCCGGGCGCGGACGCGACGTGGGCCGGTACGACCCCACCCGCGACGCTCCCCGGAGGCGCGCCCGCACCCTGGGCGACGCTGCCGGGCGGGGCGCCGGCGCCCTGGGCGGAGCAGCCGCGGCAGGAGGAGCAGCCCGAGCCGGTGGAGGAGCCCCCGGCCGCCGCACCCGCGCCCACCGACACGGTCCAGGAAGCCGCCGAGCCGTCCCCCGAGCCGGGGCCGGAGCCCGAGGCCACGTCGTCCGGGGCCGAGCCCGAGGCCGTACCCGACGGGCCCCCGGCCGCCCCGGTGGCCGACGGGACGCCCGCCGGGAACGAGGAGCACCCGCCGACCTCGTACGTCCTGCGCGTCAACGGCACCGACCGCCCGGTCAGCGACGCCTGGATAGGCGAGTCCCTGCTCTACGTGCTCCGTGAGCGCCTCGGCCTCGCAGGCGCCAAGGACGGCTGCTCCCAGGGCGAGTGCGGCGCCTGCAACGTCCAGGTCGACGGCCGGCTCGTCGCCTCCTGCCTCGTCCCCGCCGCGACCGCCGCAGGCTCCGAGGTCCGTACGGTCGAGGGGCTGGCCACCGACGGCGAACCCTCCGACGTCCAGCGTGCCCTGGCCGCCTGCGGCGCGGTCCAGTGCGGCTTCTGCATCCCCGGCATGGCCATGACCGTCCACGACCTCCTCGAGGGCAACCACGCCCCCTCCGAGCTCGAGACCCGCCAGGCCCTGTGCGGCAACCTCTGCCGCTGCTCCGGCTACCGCGGTGTCCTCGACGCCGTGCGCGAAGTGGCCGCCGAACGAGCGGCGAGTGCCGCGGCCCTCTCCGAAGCGGCCGCCTCCGACACGGCGAACGCCGGTGAGGAAGCCCGCATCCCGCACCAGGCACCCCCCGGCGCAGGTAGTGTGCAGATTCACCCGCACGACGGAGGCATGGCGTGAGCAACGACGCGGCCACCACTGCGATGCCGCAGCAGGTCGACAGTCCCCAGCCGGAACCTCCTGCCCACGGCCTCGGCGTGTCACTCCCCGCGGCCGACACCCGCGCGAAGAGCGAGGGCACCTTCCCCTACGCCTCCGACCTGTGGGCGGAAGGCCTGCTGTGGGCCGCACTGCTCCGCTCGCCGCACCCGCACGCCCGCATCGTCTCCGTCGACACCTCCGCCGCCAGGGAGATGCCCGGCGTGCATGCGGTGATCACCCACGAGGACGTCCCGGGCGACGGCTCGTACGGCAGGCGCATCGCGGACCGGCCCGTCTTCGCCGCGGAGACCGTCCGCCACCACGGCGAGGCGATCGCCGCGGTCGCGGCCGACCACCCCGACACCGCCCGCCTCGCAGCGGCGGCGATCGCGGTCGAGTACGAGGTCCTCGAACCGGTCACCGACCCCGAGAAGGCCTTCGCCGCCGAACCGCTGCACCCCGACGGCAACCTCATCCGCCACATCCCGCTGCGCTACGGCGACGCCGACGCCACCGGCGAGGTGATCGTCGAGGGCCTCTACCGCATCGGCCGCCAGGACCCGGCCCCCATCGGCGCGGAGGCCGGCCTCGCCGTGCCCCGCCCCGACGGCGGCGTCGAGCTCTACGTCGCCTCCACCGACCCGCACACCGACCGCGACCTGGCCGCCGCCTGCTTCGGCCTGGAACCGGAACGCGTCAAGGTCGTCGTCACCGGCGTCCCCGGCGCGACCGGCGACCGCGAGGACCCCGGCTTCCAGCTTCCGCTCGGACTGCTGGCCCTCCGTACCGGCTGCCCGGTCAAGCTCACCGCCACCCGCGAGGAGTCCTTCCTCGGCCACGCCCACCGCCACCCCACGCTGCTGCGCTACCGCCACCACGCGGACGCCGAGGGCCACCTGGTCAAGGTCGAGGCCCAGCTGCTGCTGGACGCGGGTGCGTACGCCGACGCCTCGTCCGAGTCCCTGGCCGCCGCAGTCGCCTTCGCCTGCGGTCCGTACGTCGTACCGCACGCCCACATCGAGGGCTGGGCGGTCCGTACGAACAACCCGCCGTCAGGACATGTGCGCGGCGAGGGAGCGATGCAGGTCTGCGCCGCATACGAGGCGCAGATGGACAAGCTCGCCGCGAAACTGGGCCTGGACCAGACCGAGATCCGCCTGCGCAACGTCCTGGCCACCGGCGACATCCTGCCCACCGGCCAGACCGTCACCTGCCCGGCCCCCGTGGCCGAACTGCTCCAGGCCGTACGCGACTTCCCCCTCCCGCCCCTCCCCAAGGACTCCCCGGAGCACGACTGGCTCCTCCCCGGCGGCCCCGAAGGCGCCGGCGAACCGGGCGCGGTACGCCGCGGCGTCGGCTACGCCCTCGGCATGGTCCACATGCTCGGCGCGGAAGGCACCGACGAGGTCTCCACCGCCACGGTCCGGGTCCAGGACGGAGTGGCGACGGTCATCTGCGCGGCCGTGGAGACCGGCTCCGGATTCTCCACCCTGGCCCGCCAGATCGTGCAGGAGACGCTCGGCGTCGAGGACGTCCGCGTCGCCGCCGTGGACACCGACCAGCCCCCGGCCGGCCCGGCCGCCCACGGCCGCCACACCTGGGTGTCCGGCGGCGCCGTCGAACGCGCCGCCAAGATGGTCCGCACCCAGCTTCTCCAGCCGCTGGCCCACAAGTTCGGCATGTCCACCGAACTGCTCCAGATCACCGACGGCAAGATCACGTCGTACGACGGCGTCCTGTCGACGACGGTCACCGAAGCCATGGACGGCAAGGAACTCTGGGCCACCGCCCAGTGCCGCCCCCACCCCACCGAGCCCCTGGACGAGTCGGGTCAGGGCGACGCCTTCGTCGGTCTCGCGTTCTGCGCGATCCGAGCCGTCGTCGACGTCGACATCGAACTCGGCTCCGTCCGCGTGGTCGAGATGGCCGTCGCCCAGGACGTCGGCCGCATCCTCAACCCCGCCCAACTGGCCACCCGCATCGAGGCCGGCGTCACCCAGGGTGTCGGCGCGGCCCTCACGGAGAACCTCCGCACCGCCCGCGGGCTGATCCGCCACCCGGACCTCACCGGCTACGCCCTCCCCACGGCCCTGGACGCCCCCGACATTCGCATCGTCAAACTCGTCGAAGAGCGCGACGTCGTGGCCCCCTTCGGCGCCAAACCCGCCAGCGCGGCCCCGGTCGTCACCTCGCCGGCTGCCGTCGCCTCCGCGGTCCGCGCCGCCACCGGCCGCCCGATCAACCGCCTCCCGATCCGGCCCCAGGCGGCGGTGGCTGTTCCAAAGCCGTGACGTACTTGGGGAGTTGCTAGTGCAATCCAGGGATGCGCGGTGTCATGCCCACTCGGTACAGTGATCCCTGTAGACGTGTGTAAACGGGGAGGCATTCGTGGCGGAGGACGACGGGACGGGGCGGCCGGTGTACGGCCCGCCGATGCCGAAGCCCAGCGCGCCCAGCGGGGGCGGCAGTGGCAAGGACCTGGACGTCGACGCTGGGGAGTTGCAGGCGTTCAAGGCCCGCGTGGACAAGCTGCTGATCCGGCTCGAGGCATCGCCGGCTGCTCCCAGCAAGCTGGCCGACGGGGAGATCGCGGAGGGAGACATCGGCGTCGAGTTCGATGAGGCGAAGGCATTCTTCGGGATCTACAAGAAGGTTCACGCGGAGCTGAAGAACCTGTCCAAGGGACTCGCGGGTCAGATCGAGGGTCTGAGTATCGCTGTGACTGGGGCGTCCAAAGGCTTTCAGAATATCGAGGACGACCTGAAATTGCGCATGAACCGCATCTACGCGGACGCGCAGGCGACCGTTGACCGGCGTGAGCAGGAGCGCCGCGAGGCGGAGCGGCCTACGGGCGACGACAAGCCCAAGGGTGAGACGGGGCAGGGCGACACCTCAGGCGGAACGGACTTCTGATGTCGCCGGACATGAAAACACGGGGAAGGGTGGGGAAGCGAGATGGCTGAACCGAAAGAGGGCGGCGGAGGGGGCATGCCTTCCTTGGGGTTCCTGGGTCGCTTCTTCGGGACCACCGATTTCGAGTCCAAGACGCACGAGCAGATGCTCGCCATGGTGGCCGCGGCCAATCCTGAGACCCTGAAGACGATGTCCGCCCAGTTGACCGATGCTGGTAAGACGATCACCGAGATCGCTGAGGACCTCAAGGCTTACATCGAGGGTGTCGACTGGGTGGGCGAGACCGGCAAAGCGATGGAGCTGTGGGGCGAGCAGGCGTGGAAGGCAACGCTCCAACTCGGGACGTACAGCACCACCGGCGGTACGTGGATGGGCAACGCGGCACAGACGCTCCGGGAAGTGAAGGCCAACCTGCCCGCCAAGGACGCGACCGCGCAGGCGAACTACGACGCTGCCGTGAAGTACCACAACGACCCTGATTCCAAAGACATCAGGAGTGAAGCGTGGGCCAAGTTGAATGAGGACCACGCCCAGGCCGTGCAGCAGATGAACAAGCTGGCTCAGTCCTACTCGTTCTCAACATTCGTGATCAGCGCCGCGGAGCCGCCGACGTTCCCGCCGCCGCCGGGTGAGTTCGTGCCGCCGGCACCCGTGCGGGCAGAGTACAGCGGGGGCGGAACCGACCGAAACGTCGGTGCGAATGATCGCGGAACCGGCGATCAGTATGTGCCCGCGATGAGCCGGGAGTTGAAGGAGGGGCGGTCGGACACTACTTCTGTCGTGTCGCGTGATGGGATCGCGCCCAGGCAAGAGCGACCTGTCGAAATGGGTATCGACAGCGTGGAGACACTGCCTCCGCAGTCCCAGCTCCCACAAACCAGTCCGGGGCCGACGACCTCGACAAATCGGCCGGATCACAACGTCCTTCCGCCTGTCACTCCAGTGCCCCCCTCCCAGGTGGGCAAGTCCGGGCCACCGGCCCCTGGTTTGCCCGGAAGCGGAAAGTCACTCCCAGGTGCGCGGAACATCGTGCCGCCGCATGGTGGCCTCAACGCCAGAGTGCCTCGCGAGAGCGGCATCACGGGCGGGCGCCCCGTTTCGCCTACTACGGGTAGGACGACCGGTGGCATTCCTCGTGGCACCGTGATCGGTGGTGAGGGCAGTTCAACTGCTCGCGGTCCCATGGGGCGCAGCATGACGGGAATGCCAGGGATGCCCAACGGCCCGATGGGCCCCGGACAGGGCAGCGGCATCAGTGGCCGTCGTCTGGCTTCGGAGGGTGGTGGCATGGTCGGTGGTCGCCCTCTTCAGTCAGGACAGACAGGAGCTCGCCCGTTCACGCCCGGGGGGTCTGGCCTGGTACGCGGAGCCCCCACCAGTGGCGGGACCGGTCCCGGTCAAGTGGGTCGTACGGGCGCGATGGGCGCTGGAGCGAACAGCAGTGGTCGGCGTCGGGACGACGAGAATGGCGAGCGCCCCGATTACCTGTCCGAAGACGAAGAGACCTGGCAGCAGGGCAGTCGGCGCGTCGTACCGCCGGTCATCGACTGAAACAGCAATCGCGAAGGATGAGGATGCGTACCAGTAGCCGTCACAAGGCCCGGCTTGGCCGATCGATCTCGGCCACCTTGGGGCTTCTGCTGGTGGGTGTCGCAGCTACACCTGCTCATGCGGAGTCTGTTCGATCGATGCAATGGCACCTCGACGCCATGCACGCTGACGAGATGTGGAAAACGAGTACCGGCGAAGGAGTGACCGTCGCTGTGATCGACTCGGGCGTGGACCCAGATCTTCCTGCCCTGCGTGGACAGGTACTGGAAGGGCGGGACTTCTCCCCTGAAGCCGGGACCTACGCAGACGATGCCGAGGGTCACGGGACCGGCATCGCCGCCGTCATCGCAGGCACCGGCATGGGTGCAGGTGCATACGGCTTGGCGCCGGGAACCAAGATCCTTCCCATCCGTCTCTGGAAGGAGAACGGTGAGCAGACGGGCAAGGATCACGAGAGAACGCTGGCCGCAGCGATCCGCTATGCGGCGGACTCGTCCGCCAAGGTGATCAATATGTCCATCGGCGGTCCGAAGCAATCAGACATTGTGACCGAGGCGGTCCAGTATGCGCTGGACAAGGGGGCACTACTTTTCGCCGCTACGGGAAACACAGGAACCTCGGTGGTGGAGTACCCCGCCGCCGTGCCCGGTGTGGTCGGAGTCGGTAGTGTCGATAAACAAGTGAACAGGGCGCCGGAGTCGGCGACTGGACCGGAAGTCGATTTGGTTGCCCCAGGGGTCGACATCGTCTCAGCCTGCAACAAGGACAGTTCCCTCTACTGCAGAAGTCACGGCACGAGTGACGCCACAGCCCTCGCCTCCGCCTCCGCCGCGCTGATTTGGTCCAAGTACCCGGAGTGGACGAACAACCAGGTACTGCGGGTCATGCTCAATACGGCAGGTGGTCCGCGGAGCGGCAACAAGCGCAACGACTCGATCGGTTACGGCGTCGTCCGTCCGCGCATTGCCCTGAAGTCCCCTGGGAATCCCGGCCCCGCAGGCGAGTACCCGCTGCCTGACCTGGCGGCGGCCGCTTCTCCGTCCCCCTCCCCAGAGGATTCCAAGCCTGCCGCCGGCAGCCAGGGCGACAACCAGCAATCGGCTGCCGCTGCTCCTTCCTCCGACGACGAGAGCAATGCAGGCTTGTGGATCGCGCTCGGAGTGGGCGCGGCCCTGCTCATCGGGGCCGCAGTCGCGATTCCGGTCGCCCGGGCCCGTCGCGGCTAGAAGCGAAGAGGTACCGCTACAAGACGGGTACGGCGGTCAGATTTCCGTCGTTCACGAGGAACACCCGCCGTCCCGATCCCGCCATCACGGTGGGTGTTCCTGTGTCGGACCTGTACACCCACGCAAGCCTGGACGGGGGGTCGTGGAATACCGACACGCCTTCCACTCCGTCCACCAGTACGCTTCTCCCTTCTATGACGGGTGGAAGGGCGATCATCACGTCCGATTCCACTGAGTCGGTCCCCCGCATGTCCGTGTCGCCGTTGGACATGCGCACCGATTGGGCTCGGCCGCCGTTGAAGGAATAGACAACCTGTTCCTTGAGCCAAGGAGCGCCCCACCCATCTACGGGGGAGGAGGCGTAGCCGGAAACGGTCCACCGTTCAGTGCCGTCCGCCAGCATCAGGGCGGCGAGGTCTGTGCCGCCGAGATACACGCTGGACCGGTCAATAGCAGGCATCGCGGGTCCCCAGCCTTGACTGCGCCGCCAGACCTCACGGCCTGAATCCGTGCTCAAAGCGATCACGACCCCGTTCGAACCAGAAATGACCAGGCGTTCACCACCCGCCGCGGCCAGCGGACGGTCGGCGGTTTGCATGCCCTCCGGCGCTTTCACCGTCCACAACGGCTTAGGTTCGGACATTTCGACAGCTCGGATCTCATCGGCACGTGTGAGTACGTAGACACAGGATTCGTCCAAGGCGAGCAGCCGTTCAGCATCTGCGGGCACCGCCCACAGCTGCTCCCCGGTCGAGGCGTTCAAGGAAACGACCTCGCCCTTGTCCGTGACCGCTATGAAGTCCGCCTCCGACAGTTGCAGCGTTCCCGCTGTGCCGGACGCTTCAGGAAGACGCCATACTGCCTTACCGTCTACTGCCTGGTGGGCAGCCAGACCACTGTCACGAGCGCTGAAGATCACTACTCCGTGCATGGCAAGTGGCTGGGGGACCGTGCCCCGTGCAGCCACGCTCAACGGTCCCCACAGCGGTCGGGGAGACCTTCCGTCGGCGTACTCGTCATAGGCAACGGAGTCCGCGTCCGGTGGAATGGCAACCGGCTCGCCGCGGCGATTGTTCATCCACCAGGCTGCGCTTCCGCCGACTGCGGTCAGGGCTACGCCTCCGGCGACCAGCGATGCGACGAGGAACCTGCGGCGCGACGGCTGGCGTTCGGCCGTCGGGCCGACTGCTGTGACGAAGCGGGTCACCTCGGCTTCGCGGTCTTTGATGTCAGATGCGAGAGCGCTCGTACGCCAGTTCTTCTCGTCTCCGCGTCGGGCGGTGAAGACCCGTGCGATCTGCTCGGGCAGAGGGCGATTTCCCGGCACCTTCGACAGAAGGGGTTCAATGAGACTGCGGAACTGCTGCGGCACGAGGTTCAGCTGTGGCTCTCCATGAACGACCTCGTACTGCACGGCTGCGATGTGCGCACCGTCGAAGGTTCGGCGCCCGCTGGCCGCGTACGCGAGGACGGCGCCCAGCGAGAAGACATCCGCCGAAGGTCCCACCCGCTGGCCCAGAACCTGCTCCGGCGCTCCGTATCCCGGAGTTGCGGGTGCTTGCCCGGTAGTCGTGAGAGTAAGGCCGTGTTCTGGGCGGGCGATGCCGAAGTCGATCACTCGCGGGCCTGTCGACGTGAGCACGATGTTGGACGGCTTGATGTCCCGATGGATGAGGCCTGCGCGGTGGATGTCACTGAGGGTACGGGCCAGTGAGTGAGCCAGGTAACGCAGTGCAGACTCGTCAAGAGGCCCATGCTTCTCGACTGCGCTGTCGAGCGTCGGCCCTGCCAGAAACTCGGTCGAGATCCATAGCCGTCCGGCTTCCGTCTGAGCGTCGAGCAACCGGGCTACGCCACGACTGGTGACCGTTCGGGCTGCCTGGGCCTCACGAACAAACCGCTGCGCAAGGTTGTGGTCGTTCGTCAGAGCCGGGTGCAGCACCTTCACGGCGGCCGTCCTCCCTGCGCCGTCCTGGCCCAGATAGACACGCCCCATGCCGCCGGCCCCTAGGACCCCCAGGAGCCGGTAGGGACCGAGCCGAAGGGGATCGCCGGGGCCGAGGGGCTGCATGAGAACTCTTTCTGATGTCGGAGGAACGGGGGCGAGAGCGCGTCATGCCGTGGGGAAGCCGGCGATAAGGTCGGTCTGTGCAGCGATGAACATGCCGTTGTCATCAGGGATGAAGCTGGCATCCTGCGGCATCGTCAGCGTCTTTCGTGTGCGCTGGGAACGGGTATCGATTACTTCGAGTCCAGATTCCCCGATGACGTAGAGGTCTCTATCAGTCACGAAGGAGACTCCATACCTGGCCGGTACGGGGGAAGATTCCCAGACAAGGTTTCCCTTGGCCGCGTCGATCGCCGTGATAATTCCGTCGTAGCGCATGGTGTACAGCATCCCGCCGTGCAGCACAGGACCTGGAAGGTCTTGGGGTACATCCTTGCCGTATTCCCAGACCGTCCTGCCATCTGTCACACGCAGCGAAACCACCTGGTGGCGATTCTCCAGCGCCGAGGAGTTGGCACCCAGGTAGACATGCTCCTCGTCCATGACGATGCCGTCCGTAAGAGCGTAACCGGGCTCAACTGTCCATCGAAGCTTCCCGGTGCCGGCGTCATAGCACTTGAGGAGGGTCTCATTGACGGAGTCGCCGACAGTCATGAGGAAGCTGCCGCCGAGGGACCGCGCCGCGTAGAAGGATTTTAGGGCGGGGTTCTCCAGCGCGCCGAGCTCGCTGCGCCAGAGCTCCTTTCCGGAAGCGAGGCCTGCGGCAATCAGGTACCAGGAGGCGCCGGCATCGGTCTCGCCCTGTCCTGCAACAAGAAATGCCGTGCCGCCTGAGACGCACAGAACTCTCCCGTTCTTGAGAGCACTGTTGAAGTCAGGAAGCACGACCACAGGATCGAGGGATCCTCTCACCAGATCTACGGTGCAGAGGGCCAGTTGAAGGCGACCTGGTTCGGGGGGTGCGACTGCATATATACGAACTCCGTCGGTCGCCACAGAGCCGGCCGACAACAACTCCTTCTGGAGCCACATGTCTTCCCCCGTCTTGGCATTGAAACCGATCAGCCCTTCGGTGGTCGTGATCGAGAGGCACTCCCCTGCCAACAAGGGAGTGGTATGGATCTCTTGGGAATTCCTGGAGATCCTTCTGGTCCAAAGCGAGCCAGGCAGCTTGCTGACCTGGGGAGCGGGCGAGGCGGCGTCAGCCGCCCGTGCATCGTTGCCGCTGCCCCTGTCGAGCCAGGTCCAGATGCCTGCGCCCACTGCTGCCACGCCTGCGGCGGCTCCGCCGCCGAACTTGAGGAGCGTGCGACGTGAGACCGCGGAGGATGCAGGGTGCGTGTCATCGTGCGTGGCGTTACGGGGCGCTGGGAGCCGGTGGGGTTGGTGTTGCCAGACGTGGGTGGCGCGTTGGGTGATGTGGGTGAGGAGGGTGTGGGG
>NZ_BMWB01000025.1 GCF_014651015.1 Streptomyces xantholiticus | reverse complement strand
AAGCCCCAAAAGAAGCGGGAGTGGCTGCGGCAGTAGCCGTATCCGGCGTGCCCGGCCAGGCCGGAGCGCTTGACGGTCTCCCGGGAGGCGGCGCAGGGGGTTTGTCTTCACACACTGACCAACGGGCGCCCTTCGCCATGGTCGCGACCAGCACACACATCGGACTCATTCATCTAGCGGGTGGTGGGTCGCTTGTTCCTGGAGCCGGGTGGTCTGCGGGTCCCGGACTGGCGTTGCGAAGTGGTCCCGCAGGGCGGTTCGATCCGGGGCCATCTGGTGGGGCTGCGAGTGGGAAGGTTCGCCCGGGTTGGCAAGGGATGTCAGATCGCGGCGCTCGCTGATGTTTCCATGTCGTCACGGGGGCTGCCGGGCGAGTGCCGCGTGGGCGTGCCACCCCGAGTGAGCAGCAGTGCGAGCACGGCGATCAGGGAGCAGACGGCCATGCCGACGAAGAGCGGCACGGCGGTGTCCTCGCCGCCCAGGCCGACGAGCGGTGAGGCAGCGGCGCCCAGGACGCTCTGTAGGGTGCCGAGTACGGCCGAGCCGGTGCCGGCCGCGTGCGGGACCCGCTCGATGGCGAGTGCCGTGGCGGTGCCGAAGACTTGGCCGATGCCGATGAAGGCGATCCCGATGAGCCCCAGGGCGAGGACGCGGTTGAGCTGGCCGGCGAGGGTGACGAGCAGCGCCGCTGTGGTGGCGGTCAGCATCGTGGTTAGGCCGATGCGCAGCAGCAGTCGCGGGTGGTAGCGGCCGACCAGCTTGGTGTTGGCGGTGCTGGAGAGGGTCGCGGTCAGGGCGGCGAGCGAGAAGGCGACGGACGCCTGGCCCACGGTGAAGTCGAGGACGTTCTGGAGCAGGAACGCCGAGGCGGCGATGTAGCAGAACAGCGCGCCGCAGGCGAAGGAGAAGGCGAGGGTGTAGCCCAGGTAGGCGCGGTCGGTAAGCACGGACCGGGCGGCCTGCAGGGTGGCTCCAACCCCGCCAGGTCGGCGACGCTCCTTGGGGAGGCTCTCGGGGATGAAGAACAGCGCGGCCAGGAACATCAGCAGCGAGATCCCCGACAGGAGCCAGAAGACGCCCCGCCAGCCGCCCGCGTTGCTCACGACGGCGCCGCCGGCCAGGGGGGCCACGATCGGGGCGATGCCGCCGAGGGCCATCAGCACGCCGAAGAGCCTGGCCGCGACGGCACCGGTCGTGACGTCGGAGATGACGGCGCGGCCCACCACGAGGCCGGCCGCGCCGCTGAGGCCCGTCACGAAGCGCAGGACGATCAGCACCTCGAGGTTGGGAGCCACCGCGCACAGCGCAGTGGCCAGGGTGCATACCGCGGCGCCGATCAGGATCGGCATGCGCCGTCCGTAGCGGTCGGAGAGCGGACCGAGCACCAGCTGGCCCGCTGCGGTGCCGAACAGGAAGGCGGTCAGGGTGAGTTGGACACCGGAGGCGTCGGTGCCCAGGTCATCGGCCATCGTCGGGAGGGCCGGGAGGTACATGTCCGTTGCGAGCGGTAACACGAACGACAACAGCGCCAGCGTTGCCGTGAGCAGCGCCGCCGGCCTCTGCGCCGCGCCAGTGGACGGTATGGACATCTCGTGCTCCTGAACGTGTCGACAGACTGAGGATTTAAATATAGCTATATAACTATAAGCGTGGCTACGATCGATGTATGGACGCAACCGACGCGGCAGCCGATGCGGCACTCGTGCGTGAGGCGAGGAATCTGACTCCGGCCCTCTACGCGCTCGGGCGCGTGCTCCGGCTGGGCGGTGTCAACGAGGCTGGGCTGCCCCCACTACCCCCGTCCGACCTTGAAGTGCTCCGTCAGGTGCTGGACTCGCCGGGTGTCGGCGTTGGCGCGCTGGCCCAGGAGCTGGGGCTGCATGCGAGTAACGTGAGTACCACCGTGCGCGGCTTGGTGGCGCAGGGGCTGGTCCGCCGGGAACCGGACCCGCACGACCGCCGTGCCGTCCAGCTCTACCCGACCATGGGGGCCATGCAGGGCATGGCCATGATCGAGCAGGCGTGGGCCGAGATCTTCGCGGACTCGCTGGCGGCACTCTCCCGGGAGGAGCGCGCCGCGCTGTCCGCCGCCGCCCCGGCACTGCGCGCTCTGACCTCCGCCCTCAGGTCGCAGCGCACCGCCCCCCGCAGCTGACAGCCGAGGGCAACGCTCCCGATCCGCCCGGCAGGTGCTACTTCGTCAGGTTGATCGTGTTCGCATTGGTGCGGGCCAGGCGGTAGGACTCGGTGCCTGTCTCAATGAGGGTGGCGTTGAAGGTGAGCCGGTCGACGATCGCCGCACAGAGCCGCGGGTCGGTGAAGGTTTTGGACCAGCCCATGATCGCCTCGTTGGAGGCGATGGCGATGCTGTTCTTCTCCTCCCGCTCGGTGAGAACTGGAAGAGCGTCCCATGGCCGCGGTCGCGTCGTTCTCGCGGACTGTCCGGTTTGGTCACTTCGTGTCCAAGGTGACCCAGGGCACGACGGTGGCCGGCGGATCCGTCTTGGGGAATGAGCGGCAGAGTCCGCCTGCTAGGGTGCGCCGATGTCAGCGATCAAGAAGTTCCAAGTCACCTTTGATTGCGCAGAACCTGAGCGCCTCGCTCGTTTCTGGTGCGAGGTGTTGGGGTACGTCATACCGCCTCCACCGGAGGGGTTCGCCACCTGGGACGATTTCAACCGTACCCTCCCTCCTGAGGAGCAGGGTTCATGGTTCGCCTGCGGTGATCCCTCAGGCGTGGGCCCGCGCCTGTACTTCCAGCGCGTCCCCGAAGGCAAGACCGCCAAGAATCGGGTGCATCTCGACGTCCGGGTCGGCACCGGGCTCGTGGGGGACGAGCGCCTCGCCACGCTCGAAGCCGAGTGCGCACGACTGGTCGCGCTCGGCGCCACCCACGTGCAAACGCTGTATGCCGATGAGGAAAACGAGTCGTGCATCCCCATGCTGGACATCGAGGGCAACGAATTCTGTATCGACTGAGCATTCTTCGAGCCGGGGGAGGCGGGGAGCCGCCTCCCCGGGGCCTCTCTTGTCTCGTATGAGGCGGGAGTTACCCGGGGAGGGCGAGGTTGTGCAGCCGGGCGATGCCGAGCATGGCGGTGTGAACGCCGTCGCCTTTCAGACGGCAGTCACGAAGGATCTTCCATGCCTTCATCCGCGCGAAGGCGTGCTCGACGCGGGCCTGGACCTTGCGGTGGGAGGTGTTGTGCTCCTCTTTCCAAGCCGGCAGTTCGGACTGGCCGCGTTCACGGCGGGGCGGGATGAGCAGGCCGGTCCCGACAGCCGCCGTGCGCGATGACCGTGACGCGGCCGACGGCGGCCTTCGCACCCGAAAGTTCCCATGCCTTGCAATCGTTGCGGTTGCCCGTGACCGGTCGGCCGACGGCGACGACGAGTCGGGTATCGGCGGCGATGACGACCTGGTGGTTGGTCGAGTACCGGTAGTTCTACGAGGGTTCGGCGGTGACCGCGCTCGAGACCGGTCGCCCGTCCCGGACTTCGGTGCGGGAGGCGGTCCGCCTGGGAGCCCGGCGCCGATGTCGTGGCGGTGACCACCGTGCAGATCCGCGAGGTCGTCGAACGTCTCGTCGCCGCTGGCCAGTGGCAAAAGGTGACCCGGAGGTCCTGGTCGTGCTGGACGCGGGACACGACGCTCCGCGCATCGCCCACCCTGGATGTCAGGGGTAGCCGCAGCTACTGGCGCCTCCGGGGCAGGTGACGTTGTCGTTGGACATCCCACCCGCGATCATCAGCACCAGGACAATGAGCGCCAGGAGGATCACGGGAACGTTGTCAGAGGCCCAACTGCCCTGGTCAGGTCGCGATCGCGGCCTTGAGGCGATGTCTTCCGGGACTGACGGGCGGCCTTCGTTCTCGCTGCTGGGGTCGTCTACCGGGCCGTCCTGACCATCTGCCGCCATCGCGCCGCCCCCTCGTCGCCGTATTTCCCCTCTCATGACACGGCATCCGGCCACACCCGTCAAGAACGGCGTTGGGGACCAATCGTGCAGCGGATGGCGGTGGCGCCGATTCCGCTGCTGTATCCGTTCGAGATGGATACTGTCGTCCGCCTGGCCGGTGATCGCCTGGTCGCGACGTACCACGGCGCCTACAACACGGCCTCCGGTATTGCCGTCTCGTTGGGGAATCTGGCCGTCGGCGCGCTGTTCGACCGCATGTGGGCCGGCTTCCCTGGGCGGCCATGCCCCTCACGGGACTCGGCTGCGCCGCGGCGGTCGCCCGGCTGCCCCGAGCAGGCCGTCTCAGCCCGTCTTCGAGGGCCTGCACGAGTACTACCGGCGCGCCACCCTCCTCGGCCGCGAATCCGCCTGACACCTACTCAGACTCAATACGCTCAACTTGACAGAGCAATCAGCCGTTGTTTCCTGCGCGGGGCGTGTCGGTGTAGGGGTCGGCAGGCTCTGGAATCGGTGAGACCGCCGTCGCGTCAAGGGCAGGGGTTGTTCGTTCTCCTCCGGCGGGGCCTGTCGGGTGCCACACTCCCTCGACTGTCACCCAGGTGTCGGCTGGTGGGGGCTTGGCCCCGTACACGGCAACTTTGAGGACCCCCGCGTCGGCGGCGCAGCACCGGATGAGCAGTCGGCTCAGATACCAGCCTCCGTGTCCGTCCGGTGTGACGAAGCCCGTCAGCGTGACGGTGCGGCCGCGCAGCGAGTCGCCGGTGTCGTAGACGGCCCGGGAGCTGAAGGCACGTACGGACAGCGGCAGGGGTTCGGTCTCGGGGAGGGTGGGGAAACTCCCGGCCGGCGAGGCGGCCAGGGCATCGTCGCGGGCGGCCGTGTAGGCACCGAGGGCGGGCGGCGCGAACAGCAACAGCATGATCGCCGGTATGTAGAGCAGCCATCCGATGCGCGGACCACGCGTGTGGTCGTGCCCGTGCCCATCGCCGTCGGCCGGCGGCCGCTCGTCGTGCGGCATGTCGCCGGTGCGCGGGCGCCGGCGGGAGCGCATCTCATGAGCCGCGGTGAGCGTGCCGAGAGCGACGAGCACCGCACCGCTCGCTACCAGAAGGGGCTGCAAGCCTGCCTTCACGTAGCGCAGATACAGGTCGCTGAACAGGCAGATGCGCAACAGGGCGACTCCCGTCAGCACGAGGCACAGGGCCTGAAATCTCGTTCTCACAGGAGCCACCACCCGACGACGAAGCTGGAGAGGACTGCCACGACGAAGGTGGCAGCCGAGAAACGCAGGGCGAAGGCCCGGCCGAAGGTCCCTGCCTGCAACGCGATGAGCTTTACGTCCACCACGGGCCCGACCACCATGAACGCGAGGCGGGCGGTGGGGGAGAAGCCCGTCAGCGATGCTGCCACGAAGGCGTCGGCCTCGGAGCAGACCGCGAGCAGTACGGCCAGGCCGGCCAGCGCGAGTACCGACAGCCACGGGTTGCCGGACAGGCTCTCCAACAGGGCAGGAGGTGCGGCGACATTGAACGTGGCGGCGGCCATGGCGCCGACGATCAGGAAGCCTCCGGCATGGAGGAAGTCGTGCTGGAGACCGTCTCGGAACGCTGCCCACTTGCGTGCGTCCTCGCGGTCCACGCCCTTGGGGAGCCGGAGCCATTCCTGTTTGCCGAGGCCGATCCACAGCCACCCCGTGATCACGGCTACCAGCAGCGAGGCGATGAGGCGCCCGAGAACCATCTGCGGGTTTCCGGGGAACGCCACGGCGGTGGCTACGAGGACGACGGGGTTGACCGCTGGTGCCGACAACAGGAACGTCAGTGCCGCCGCAGGTGCGACGCCGCGGCGCATGAGGCTGCCGGCCACCGGTACGGATGCGCACTCGCAGCCGGGCAGGACCGCGCCGGCCGCGCCGGCGACCGGCACGGCCAGGAGCGGGCGGCGCGGAAGCAGCCGGTTGAGAGTAGAAGCGGGCACGAACGCGCTGATCGCCGCTGAGATCAGCGTGCCGAACAGAAGGAAGGGAAGTCCCTGGACCACGATGGCCGCGAAGACGGTGCGCCACGCGGCGAGGGCCGGTGTGTCGAGGCGGAACAGAAGATCCGGGCCCAGCACCATCGCCACCGTGCCCACCAGCAGCAGTAGCGGCCCGCCGACCACGGCCACGCCGACGCCCCGCAGCAACAGCCGAAGACCCCCGGCCCGTTCGGTGGTTTCAACCGCCTGGTCCACCCGCATTTGCGCCCCCCACTTTCAAGGGCGCCAGATTACGCGAAAGGTATGGCGTGCTCGTCTGGAGGAACTGGCCGACGAGTGCACCGGCCAAGGCCAATGAGGGCGAACTGCGTACCTCGGTGCCCAGCACGCACCATCTCTCTGACAACCCCATGACACCGCTGCCAGACCCGGCGTGACCGACACCACGAGGCCATCACCCGCGGCGGCACCGGTGCCGGCCCGACCGCCCGCCCCCAAACCGTCGTCGCCGTCCTTCTGCGCCTCCGGCCCAGGAGCGGCCGACGAGGGTGCGGCCAACGGCTTCGCGTCCTCCAAGGACGGCGTCGGGGCGCCGGCTCGGCGCCGGGCGGAGCCGCCTTGAGCTTCAGCACCGGTGCCGAAGAGCCGTGACCGTCGCTGTGGGTGTCGCCGAGTCCGATCCAGCGGCCGAGTCGCTGTAGGTCTGCAGCGTCTTGAAGGGAGCTCTTCAGCGTCCGGCAACTGGCGCACGGTGACCGAGCAGGCAGCGTCCTTGCCAACAGCGACGGCCGGGCCCTTCACGACGTAGCCGCTGCCGGTCGCGGCGAGCGTCCAGTCGGCGCCGAACTCGTCGCCTACTGCAAGGAGCTCCGCCGGATGCACGGCCGCGCCATCCTCTTCTGATCGGCCTGACGCATGGCAAGGCCTCGACCGTCTCGCCCGGGGCCATTGGACGCAGTCGGTCCGGGCGTGGTGTCGAGGGGATGCCGCCGGACGGATGAACCAGGCACCTTTGATGAGTTTGAGAATTGACGCTCCATCGCACAATGAGAATTCTTGGGCGCACCCGAAGAGCCCGCGTTCATCAGGCGAGGAAGAATGCAATCCATTTCGAAGTGGAGCGTGGTGGCAGCAACGGCGTTGTCGCTCGCGACTCTCGCCGGTTCCGCCTCTGCGTCCCATGAGCCGTACCCCCTGGACTGGGGCATGGACGTCAAGCGCAAGGAAGTCATCAGCCTGACGTCTACGGGAACAGGAACAACGGTGGTCGACAACGGGACACCTGGACGCGGGGTCGGTGATCAGATCATCATCACCGCGAACCTCTTTCGCGGAGGTGTCAGTTATGGCACCGAGGGAGCAGTGTGCACCCGAGTGGCAGCGCAAACCACTCACTGCACCGGCACTTTCAGCCTTCCCCGGGGGCAGGTCACATGGCAGCACCTGCAGACCACCCCTGCCGGCACTCCGCCCAGCGACTTCGATCTCGCCATCACCGGCGGCACCGGCGCGTACGCCACTGCCCGTGGTCATGCTCACGTAGCCAGCATCTCTGAGTCAGGAGGAGCCCTCACCCTCTATCTCGTGCACTGACCTCGGGTATTGCCCGGGTCAGTGCAGGGACTTGGTGTGCTGGCGGTACCGGGACGTGCCCTGCCGGGAGCATGGATTCAGTGACGGTGGCGCCTGGCGAGGCTTCGCAGGATCCTTGGGACGGTGGCTCCTGCCACAAGCGCCGCCAGCGGGACGACGACGTTCGTCCAAGGGGCGCGGATCGGCTTGTACGTGGCGGTCCCGTCCCGTATCTCGATGAAACCGAGGGGCCGGGTTCCCGCCTCCACCGCCCTCTCCGCCCTTGCCGGTCCTGGCTGTGCTGCTCTCCTGCCCTGCGCCGCCGCCGAAGGCGAAGCCGACCCGGGCGACGAGGATGACGGTGATGCCGTCGTGGTGACCGGTTCGCCGTACACAGCGCTTACCGAGGCCCGGCCGCCTGAACCCTCGTCCCTGGTGCTGTCGGACGAACTGTGGTCGCTGATCGAGCCGTTGTTGCCGGAGCCGGGGCGGAAGCAGGTTGCGGGGCGGCCGCGGGTGTCTGACCGGCAGGCTCTGCGCGGGATCCTGTTCGTACTGCACACCGGGATCCAGTGGGAGTACCTGCCCCAGGAGCTCGGCTTCGGGTCCGGGATGACGTGCTGGCGGTCCTCAGCCGGTGTGAGGGCGGCTGCGCCCGCCCTCACACCGGCTTCGAATCATCGCTAGGACTCCGAAGCCATGTACTTCAGGTTTGGTTTCCGAGCCGGAGCCTCAGCTGTTGACCAGGGTGCGGTCGAGGAGGGGCAGCAGGCGGTCCCAATGGCGCTGCAAAGCGGCGGGGTTGAAGGCATCGGTGTCGGACATGGTGAAGCCGTGGATGGTGCCGGGGTAGATCTCGGAGGTGTAGCCGACACCCGCGGCGTCCAGGGCCTGGTTGAGCTCGCCGAGGGCCTCGGGCGTCATGTCGCCTTCGGCGTGGCCGAGGTGGACCTGGGCCGTGAGCTTGGAGAGGCTGTCGGGCCCGTCGGCGCCCACGGGACCGTGGAATCCGGCGACGGCGGCCACCTGGCCGGGGTGGGCCGCGGCGGTGCGCATCGCCAGGAGGCCGCCTATGCAGTAGCCGGTCACCGCGACCGGTCCGGCGTTGACCTCGGGCTGGGTGGTGAGGAACCTGAGGTAGGCGTCGGCGTCGCTCAGGACACGTTCGGCGGTGTGCGCCTCGATCAAGGGCATCAGTTGGGCGAAGACCGCTGGCCGGACCTCTTCTCCGATGTGCTCGGGAAGTTCGATCACCGGTGCCGGGCCGTGCCGGTAGAAGAGGTTGGGGACGAGCACGTAGTACCCGTGCCCGGCCAGTTCGCGGGCCATCTCCCGCAGCACGGGCCGGATGCCGAAGCCGTCCGCGTACATCAGCACCCCTGGGTGCCGCTCGCCACGGTCGGGGAACGCGGCGAAAGCGTCGGCCTGACCGTCGGCGGTGGGAATGTGCAGCATCTTGGTGGGCATGAGTTCTCCTGTCGTGGTTGACGTGTCGAGCTGTGATCAACACGACAGGAGGCGGAGCCCGCGCAGCAGCGCCAGATCCTCGATCCGACAGCGGGCCGGCACCGGCCCGTACGGCGTTCAGAGGAGCGCCGGGTCACCGATCCGTGTGTGGCGCAATGCCGTCCCGGTAGTCATCGCCGCATAACGTAGCCCACCGGACAGGATCGATGCCAGCCCTCCCCAGTCCACAGTGCTGTTCGCGAGAATGATCTCGGTCAGCACCTCGGATCCTGAACCCGGTCGACGCGTGCCCGTGACAGCGATACCGGTCTTGCGCCTGCACGGTCCTCACCGACGGGGAAGTGCGGCACGTTGGGCATGATCAGGGCCACCCGGTCACCCGGGCGGATGCCACGGGCCTGCAGCAGCGCGGCGGTCCGTGCGCTCAGGTCGTCCAGTCGGGCGTAGGTCAGTGCGGTGGTCCGTGCCGTACTGCGATCCGGTCACCGTGGGCCGACGCGGAGCCGGTCAGCAGGGTGGCGAGATTGGTCATGACGGTTCCCTCGGGTTCGGGTTGGACGGTGGTGGGTTCAGCGGGCGGCCGACGTCGGTCGGTCGCGCTCCCGCTGTGCCGCGGTGTCCAGAGCCCGCTCGTCGTGGGCGGCCTGCATCGCGGTCGGCAGGTACGACCAGTACGTGAACAGGATTGCGGTGCGGTCCTCGACCGACCGGAGCGCGGTCTGGTGCTGCGGGGATCCCGGGTACACGCCGTCCTGGGCGGTGGCCTTGTAGCGGCGCCAGGCCCATGAGGCGGCCGCGTACGTAGCACCGACAGCGGCGCCGATCGGGTAGAGGAGAGCAAGGTTGGCCATTGGCGGGCCTCCTGTCGATGTGGTGGGACCCCGCTTTCCGGGGCTATTCACCGGTGAGCTCCGGCTGCTCGTGCTCGAAGGCGCGCTCCTGGTCCTTCGGCGTAAAGGTCCGGTAGCAGGCGCCACAGAGGTGCTCGTCGGCCAAGCGGCCGGTCGCCTCGTGCCGGTCGCCGTGCTGCGAAAAAGACCGCTTCCCGCAGCGGGCGACGGTGGGGTGGTGAGCCATCGCAATCCAGGCAGCGCCGCCGGACTGGGTCTCGACCGCAGCGTCTGCGTTGAGGTGGTGCGGCTTGCAGGCGACGGAGATGGGTGCCGTACGCAGGGTTCTGATGGACCGCAGGTCCGCGTCGGACGGGATGCTCTCGGTCATCGGGCCTGCTGCACCCAGTGACCGGCGTCGCAACAGGCGGCGTCGGAGCGCTTGCGGAGCCGGCGGTGCGGGCCGCCGCTTGCGCACCATGGGGGAGTCCTGGGTGCAGTCCGGGCACCAGTCGATGGGGTCGATGTAGTCGCCGCACCATGCGCGGGTGGTCAGCGAGGTGGTCCGATGATGCGGTTGCCGCGCAGGGCGGCGGCTTCGGCGAGCTTGTCTTTGGTGATCTCGAACCCGTCGGGGCGGGGGGTGGTGACGTCGCGTCCGGCGTGGCGGAACATTTCCTCTATACCCGCGGGGGTGGTGATCAGGAGGAGGTCTGCGCGGTCGGACGTGATGCGGTAGCCATGGGGGATGTTGCGGGGCAGGTAGACGACGCCGCCTTCGGACAGTTCGTGGCGTTCGTCTCCGACCCACACGAGTGCCTCGCCCTTGAGGAGGAGGAACACCTCGTCCTCGCGGGTGTGGAGGTGGAAGGGCGGGGCCTCGCCCTTGTGGATGTCGAACCGTCCGACGGTGAGCTGTCCTTCGGTGGCCTGGCTGTCGAGCAGGATCGTGAACAGCCCGCCGTCGAGCCATTCAAGGGTCTGCTGCTGGTCGGGTTGGGCGAGGTAGGCCATGGTCATGGTGTTCTCCAGGTCGGGTGTGGGCGCCTGCGGGCCGGGTGGTGAAGGGGGCGAGGCACCGGCGTCGGCGAGGACCTCCACGGGGCGGTGGCCCTGTCGGCAGGCGAGGGGGTGGGCTGGCTGGGCCGGGCGGTGCATGTCGGTGGTGATGCCGGAGATGTGCACCCCCAGCCGCTGGACGACCTGAGCCGGGCGTCAGGATCGGCGCAGTGACGTGATCACGAATGCGGGGATCACCGCCGCGCCGACGATCAGGTGCATCAGGGCCAGCAGGAGCTGGTCGGACGTTGTGATGCCGGTCCCGTTGTAGGGAAGACCGCCGACGAGCACCAGAGCCGTGAGCGCAAGCCAGATGACGGTGGCCCGCCGTGGGACGAATCGTTCCAGCAGCTCCAGCAGTCCCCAGCCGAGCAGTGGCGGGACGACGGAGGCGGCGATCACCACGCTGATCAGGATGGGCTGGGCCGGCCGGCCGAACACAGCGGGAGTCCTGAGGTCGTACCCGGCGACGTCGGTGAGGACGAGCATGTACGCGAGGTTCGCGAGGAGAGCGATGCCGATGGCGGCCGGTCGCAGGACCCGGGCGGGGGCCTTGGTGAGGCAGCGGGCGGATCGTCTCGTCGAGGACGATGTGGTGGCCATGATGGGGCTCCGTTGGAAGAGGTGGGGGTCAGCGGATGACGGGCAGGATGAGGTGGGAGGGGTGGTCGGCGTCGTGGTGGATGAGGTCGCGGCCCACCTGGTGGCCGTAGTAGTGGTGGAACAGGCCGTCGGCGACCGGGGAGTCGCCGTTGGCGATCTCCAGGCGGATGCGGCTGCCCCTGGGGAAGAGGTAGGAGGTCGGCCAGACCTCGATCTCGTAGCGGACGACGGTCCCCGGCTCGATCGGCTGGGGCGGATGGGCGCGGTGGGAGGCCTTCAGCCAGCCGCGGGTGACCATCGCGGAGGGCGGCGGTACGTTCCTGGCGACCTTGCGCATGAGGGCCTGCTTGAGCTTCGGAACGGCCTTCTGTTCGGAGACCTTGACGTGGAAGTCGGTGTCGGTCTGGTCGGACTCGGCGTACAGCACCAGGGTGATCTTCCCGGTGACCTCGGTGTCGTGTTCCAGCGGCGGGGTGGTGAAGGTGAGGATGCCGAGGGTGGGCTGTGGGATGCCGTCGGTGATGACGGTGGTGCCCACTGTCCACTCGGGGTTGGGATAGTCGTAGACGGTCGGCTCGCCGGCCGGCTGGGTGGGCGGGGTGGTGGTGAGGCTGCCGTCGTTGAGTGAGCGGACGGCGTGTGCGGGTTCGGGGTGCAGATAGAACGTGGTCGGCACGGCGCGCTGGGGTGGCCATTCGGATTCCGCCCGCGGCTGGCTCCCGGTGTTGCCGACCTGGATGCGGACCGGCGGGCAGTCCATGGCACCGTTGTCGATGCCCTTGAGCCAGTGGTCGTACCAGGGGCGGATGTAGGTGTCGAGGAACTCGGTCTGGTAGTAGCGCTCGTGGCTGTCGATGCCGGCGAGCACGACGAGGCGCTTGTCGGTGCCCTTGAGCCGTTCGTAGCCGTCGAGTTGACCGCGCAGGTGCAGGCCGACGCCGTACCACCAGGCGATGTTGAGCACCGGGACATCGATGTCCTCCACCTTCACCGCTCGCTGGTCCCACCAGTCGTCGTAGACGGGCCGGTCCAGGATCGTGCCGATGATGTCGGCGGTGATGCCGCCGGGCCGGGCCGGGGTGCCGCCGCCGATGGTGGCGCTGGCGCGGAGGTGGTCGGTCGACCAGAAGTTGACGAAGCCCATGGAGTAGACCCCGCCGTGGTAGACCGCGTCGTGGTAAAGGTTCGTGAACCCGCTGTAGACCAGCGCGCAGGTCAGGTGCGGCGGGCGCTGCGCGGCGGCCAGCCACTGGTTCACGCTGTAGGCGCTCTCCCCGATCATCGACACCTTCCCGGTCGACCAGGGCCGGGAGGCGATCCACTCGATGGTGTCGTAGAAGTCGCGCTGCTCGGCGGGCCCGAACAGCTCGAACTCCCCCTCGGACCTGCCGGTGCCGCGCTGGTCGCCGATCACGACCCCGTAGCCGTGGCCGGTCCAGTAGTCGATCGGGCCGGTCTCGATGTACCGGAACACCGACACCGCCGGCAGATACAGCAGGTCCTTCTGGTAGGGCGCTACCGCGTACAACACCGGGAACGGGCCGTCCCCGTCGGGCAGGTACACATCGACGCAGATCCGGACGCCGTCGGACGCCGTGATCCTCTCATCCTTGAACGCGTGCATGACCACCTCCCAATTTCCTCGCGTGCGGAAACTAATTTCAGCGTATGCTGAAACTGTCGCGGACGGGAAGTCCCTTCTCTGACCTGTTACGGAAGGTGATGCGGTGTGATTGGGCGAGGCCCCCGGGGAGAACGCGGAGAGCAGGCGGCCAAAATCATCGCCGCCGCCCGCAGGTCCTTCGCCACCCGCGGCTACGCCGCGACCTCACTGCGGTCGGTCGCCCAGGACGCCGGCGTCGACCCCGGCCTGGTGCCCTACTACTTCCGCACCAAGACCGGGCTGCTGGAAGCGGTCATGCAACCCCCCGAGGCGTTCGGCGCAGCCGTGGCCGCCGCCGCCGAACAGCCCATGGACCAGCGCGGACGCGCGTTCGTGCAGGCCACCATGAGCCTGTGGGAAGACCCCGCCTCCGCCGAGATCCTGCGTTCCATCATCCTCACCGCCGACCAGGAACCTGCCGCCATGCACCGCCTGCGGCAGTTGTTCTCCGAACTCGTCCTGGCCGTCGTCTCCCACAGCCTGCCCGACAGCGAACGCACCCTGCGCGCCAGCCTCATCGCCACCCAGATCGTCGGCATGGTCATGAACCGCTATATCTGGCAGGTCGGCGACATCGCCACCCTCCCCGCCGACACCGTCACCGACCTCCTTGCCCCCACCATCCAGCACTACCTCGCCGACCCCCTGCCCACGAAGCTCGGCGACGGCTGGAGGCTGAGCTGACCGGGCCCTTCCGGTGAACGGCTAGGACGAAAACCCCCGCTCATAGTCGGCTTCCGCAGGTCAGACAGCCTCAGCGGCCTGCACTTCCCCCAGGTGCTACGTGGACATCGCTGCGGAACGATCAGGATTCCGGCTCTGTCGCAGATTCGGTTTGCGCCGTGAGGCGCTGTTGGTTCGAGTGGAGTTGGAAGACCTGCCCCACCTGCTGTCGCAGCAGTGGGGTTGAGGCCGAGGGCAGCCTGACCCGGGTGATGCCGGGGAGGGGGAGAGAGGCCGTGACAACGCCAGGACGTGCCCAGCACTGCCAGTTGGGGCGGTCCCGCGTCTGCCGGCAGCGTCTCGAACGGGGTTGCCGGGTCGTTTCTGACTCACCCATACCCGCTCTGCCTCGTCGTCCTCCGCCGCGTCAAGTGCGGCCGCGGTCCGGTCCATGCGCTCCAGCTCCACCCGCTCACGCTGAGGACTTCCGCGGCCCGCCGTGGCCACCGGACGCCACGGCCTTGATCCCGGGCCCGACAGTCCTTAGCCCGTGAGGGCGGCGAGGCGGGCGAGCTCCCACGGGTCGTGCGCGCTGAAGACGGTGACCTCACCCGCGTGGTCGCGTCGGAGGCCGCGCAGTCGGTCGCGGGTCACGACGCGAGCCGCGACATCGGTCTGGGCTCCCCGCTGGACCGGGTCGAGGACGGGGTGGGAAAGGGGCGGTGTCTGCTCGATCTCGCCGTGATACATGTACGCGTCGCCCGCGTGCAACAGCCACCGTCCGTTGTCGTCGCGCACGGCGACGCCAGCGTGTCCCGCCGAGTGGCCGGGCAGCGGCACCAGCAGCATCTCGCACGCCAGACCCTGCGGCCGTGCCACGCCTGGGAAGCCGAACCACTCAGTGCGCTCCTCCACGGGTGCGGGTGTCAGCAGCGGGTTGTGTGCCCGGTGTGCTGACATGAAGCGGTCGAGGCTGTGCCGGTGGTGCGCTGCCGCGGGGTCGGTCACGGCCCGGTACTCGTCGGGGTGCACATGCACCCGTGCGTGAGGGAAGTCCGGCAGCCCTCCCGTGTGGTCGCGATGCAGGTGGGTGAGCACGATGTGCCGCACGTCCTGCGGCGCGTACCCGAGGCGGACGACCTGATGCAGCGCGCTCTGCTCGGGGACCAGCGCGGGCTGGGCGTAGGCCACCCAGTCCGCACCCAGCGACCGGTCAGGATGCTGTAGGTCGGCGGTGCCGAGGCCAGTATCGACCAGGACCAGCCCGTCCGAATCCGTCTCGATGAGCAGGCAATGACAGACAGCGGCCAGTTCCCGGTTCACGACGCCTGCCGTGGGTTCTTCGCCGAGCGGTGGAATCTTCCGGAGCGAACCGCAGTTGAGGTGGTGGATACGCATAAGGCCTCCTGGAGACAAGTGGGCGGGCTGTTCGCGACGGACGTTAGGAGGGGCCTTCGTGACTCACCAAACGGTTGGACATGCACCGGCGGGTGATCAGGACGGTCCCCTGGCGGACTGTCCGGATAGCGCCCTCGTGCCGCCGGGCCACGAACCGCGATGCCCTGTCGACATCACCCTCGCCACGCTGAGCGGCCGATGGACGCCGCTGGTACTCCGCGAGTTCCTACGCCGCGGTCAGGCCACATACTCCGAACTGTCCGCCGCCCTGCCCGCTCTCTCGGACAAGGTCCTCTCGGACCGGCTGGCCCAGTTGACCAGTGCGGGCGTCATCGAGCGCCACCGCAAGGCCAGTTGGCCTCCCCGGGTCCGCTACATTCTGACCAGCCAGGGGCGGGCGCTGGAGCCGGTGGTGCACAGCATGTGGGAGTGGGGTATGGCGCGACGGGACGCCCTTGGCTGATCACCAGACCTGTCGGACCGGCACACGGCGCCGACATACGCGGTCGAGACTCAGATCACGCGGGTGCTCGGCTTCCTCCTCGACTTCATCGAGACGCACCTCTACGATCCGCGGTCCACCAGCCAGTTCGGCACCGAGTACATGGACACCATGAAGCGCATCAGGGAGCGGCTGGGTCGCATCGACTCGTTGGGCGAAGTCGATTCGCGCCGAGCCGGCGGCGGTCGCTGACTTCCGGACGAGTTCGGGGCAACTGCTTTCGACACGGTCGCGCTGCGGAACCTGATCACCGAGACCGAGCGCATGAACCAGCTGGAGGAGAGCCTCCAGCTCTTCAAGGCCATGAGCGGGCTTCCCGAACAGCAGCTCGACGTCATGGTGCTGCGCCGGCTGTACGGGATCTGCCCCGAGAGGGTCTCCTGGACGTCCCGCCGGCCAACGTCAGCTCCGGCGAGCGTCTGTGCGAAACGCTTGTCACCCGCACCGCCGCCGCCGACGTCGCCGAGTTCGTCACTGAGCAACTGCCCGAGCCCCGCAGCGACATGATCGTCGCCTGTGTCCTGCAGCTCACCGATACCTACGTCGCCGCCCGATTCTCGTGGCAGTACGCCGCAGGCGCCGGCCAGGCCGCCGCCGCGTAGTGCCTCTCTACCTCCACCACCTGGCCCTGGGCGAGAACGACGCCGCCGACCGGTTGCACCAGCAGACCGACGACGTCACGACCCCAGCCGACGACTCCGACCAGCCACCCCGGCCCACAGAACCGTCAGTACCGCCCTGGTAGCCAGCAGGCAAGCAGGTCACCAACGCGTCCACCACAACCATGCTGCGCGTCCTGCTCCCGGTAGACTCCGCGCCCGCCAGCCGCTGCGCACACGCACCCCGGAACGGGCGACGCCGGCAGGGGCGAGCGCGAGAACGTACACCCGGCCTTGTCCCGGCCGGGGTGGCGGGGAGGCCGCCCTCATCGTCTCCGATCTCTTGCTGGCCGTCACGGGCGGTTGATCGACGTGGTTAGCCCCGCACCGCGGCGAGTTCGCGCACCGTCGCCATGTCGCTGAAGGGGAGCAGCCGTTCGCCAATGATCTGGTACGGCTCGCTGCCCTTCCCCGCGACCAGGACGATGTCGTCCCCTTCCGCGGCGGACAGCGCGAAGTCGATCGCCCGGCGGCGGTCGGCGAACCGCTCGAACCGGGTCCCGGTCGCCGTGAGACCCGGTGTGATCTGGTCCAGGATCTTCTCGGGGTCTTCGTTCCGCGGGTTGTCCGAGGTGAGGACGCACAGGTCGGAGAGAGTCCCGGCGATCTCCCCCATCCGCGCGCGCTTGGTGACGTCCCGGTCGCCTCCGCAGCCGAAGACGGTGATGACCCGGCCGGTGGCGAAGCCCCGGATGGCGGTGAGCACCTTGTCCAGGGAGTCGGGAGAGTGCGCGTAGTCCACGATCACGGTTGTGCCGCGGGGAGTCTCGAAGCGTTCGAAGCGCCCCGGGACCGGGGGTATCCCCTCGAGCGCGGTGACCAGTCCTGTCAGGTCGTGCCCAAGGAGATGGCAGGCGGCCACGGCGGCCAGCGCGTTGGCCACCGAGAACCGCCCGGGGACGGGGATCGCAGCGGGGTACTTGCGTCCGGCGTGGTGGAGGGTGAAGCGAGTACCGAGCGCGTCCATGCTGAGGTCGGTCGCCCGGTAGTCGGCCTCCGTGTCGAGCGCGTACGTCGTGACCGCGCCCGGCATCATCGCCCGGATCCCGTCTCCCACGGGGTCGTCCGCGTTGACCACCGCGCGCCGGCACAATCCCTGGAACAGGCGGAGCTTGGCGTCCCGGTAGTTCTCCATGGTCCCGTGATCGTCCAGGTGGTCCTGCGTGAGGTTGGTGAAGATCCCCACGTCAAGGAACGCGTGGTCCACCCGGTGGGTCAACAGGCCCATCGACGTGGCCTCGAGGACCACGGTGCTCACCTCGCGGTCGCGCATGCACGCCAGCAGGTACTGGAAGTCCGGCGACTCCGGCGTACTCAGCACCGATCTCGGCATCGGGATCACTTCGTCGCCGATCCGGCTGCCGGCCGTCCCGATGACCCCCACCCGTGCGCCCTCGGCGATCCGGAGCACGGACTCGAACATGTACGACACCGAAGTCTTCCCGTTAGTGCCGGTGACGGCCACCATGTCCATCTCCCGCCCGGGCTCACCGTAGTAGCGGGAGGTGACCACCGCGGCCGCCTTGCGTGTGTCAGGCACTCGTACGACACACACTCCGGCGGCCGACGCCAACACCCCGGCCGCAAGATCGGGCGCCGTGTCGTCGACGAGCACCGCGACCGCGCCACGTGCCAGAGCCGGGCCGACGAGCTCGGGGCCGCCCTCGAAGTGACCGGGCACAGCGATGAACAGCGAACCCGGCGAGACGCGGTGGGCGTCGAAGCACATTCCCGCGGTGATCCTCGCCTCCGGATCACCCAGTAGAACCTCATGGTCGTGCCCGGCCAGCAACTTGCTCAACTTCACAGGGGTCCTTTCGAGGGTGCGACTGGGCGGGTGGTCCGGCCGTCGCCGAGGGCGATGCCAGACGGCACGCCGAGGAGTCGCTGGGGTGGTGCTCAGCAGACAGATCAGTGGAGCGGTGTTCCGGAAACCGGAAAGACGCCCCGGCTGCGCGGAAAGAGCTCCACGGGCGGGGCGGGAGGGGGAGAGGGCCCGTCGAGCAGGTCAGCCGTGGCCGTGCAAAGCGCGGCAGCGGGCCCCGGGGCCGGTGGTGCACAGCGCGCGAGGTGCCTGTCGCAGGCCCTCCCTCACCGCATGTGTGCAACGCATGGGTGGAGTGTACGTCCCACCGGGGGTCGAACCCGCCCTGTTCGCCCCGGCCGACGGGGACGGTGTGACCTGACGGTGGCGCTCCGCGTCGTTCCCCGGGGAATCAGAGGGCGTTTCACTCCAATGTTTGGTCCCTTAATATCCTGATTCGAGAGCTTTCCAGGTGTCGCGCCAGCTCGGGGTGGATTCGGCTGTGAGGCGGCGGGTCATGAGGCTGATCATCGCGTCGCCACTGCAGCGGGTAGGAGGCCGTGTCACTGGCGGCGTGGACGCTGACCGCGACCTGGCAGTTGGCGTTTGCCCAGGGCCCCGCAGTACTGGGGGGCCACGGCGACCGACATTCTTCCGTCCTTGGGCAGCGACACGTCGTCGATCACCCAGGCCGTCGGGGTGATCAGCGGGAGCATGCGTTCGCAGATCCGCCGCTGTACCGGCACCGGGTCCCAGGTGGACTGGTTCACGAACTGCTGCAGGTTCTGTTCGTTACCGTCGGGCAGCCGCGAGGCCATGGCCTGGATCGACTTGCGGCGGCCGTCCAACATCAGTCCCCGCAGGTAGCAGTCGCCTTTGGCCCGCTGGTCCTTGCGCGGCACCGAGGCGAACACATCAGCCACGTACAACGCCAACTTCGCCCGGACACGGTTCACTTCATGTGCGTCCATCCACCAACATGCCCAGGAACAGGCCGAACCCGAAGACCTAACGGAGTCCTACTAAGAACTCCTAACGAAAGGGATCTTCAGGGTGGTTGGATGCTGCGGGACTGATGATCCGGGGGTGTGGTGTGGCTCGGCCGAAGCTGTGGGATGTCGATGACGCGTTGTGGGCAGTGATCGAGCCCTTGCTGCCGAAGGTGGAGCGCCGGCTTCGGCATCCCGGTCGCAAGCGGCATCCGGATCGGCTGGTGTTCCAGGGCATCCTGTTCGTGCTGCATACCGGGATTACCTGGGAGCACCTGCCGCAGGAGCGCGGGTTCGGCTCAGGCATGACGTGCCCCCGGCTGCACGAGGTTCTCCTCGCCAAGTTGCGTGGCGCGAACGCGCTGGACTTCTCCCGGGCGGCGGTCGACGGCTCCCACATCCGGGCGTTAAAGGGGGGTCCAAGACGGGACGAAGCCCCGTTGACCGGGGCAGGACGGGCAGCAAGCACCACTTGATCACCGACGCCACCGGCGTCCCGCTCGCGGCCACCCTGACCGGCGGTAACCGCAACGACGTCACCCAGCTCATCCCACTACTCGAAGCCGTGCCGCCCGTGCGGGGCAAGCGCGGCCGGCCCAGGCGCCGCCCCGATGTCGTACTCGGCGACCGTGGCTACGATCACGACAAGTACCGTCGTCTGGTCCGCGCGCTCGGCGTGAAGCCGGTGATCGCCCGACGCGGCACCGAACACGGCTCCGGACTGGGCGCGCAACGCTGGGTCGTGGAGCGTGCCTTCGCCCACCTGCACTGGTTCGCCGCCTGCGGATCCGCTGGGAGATCCGCGACGACATCCACGAAGCCTTCCTCACTCTGGGATGCGCGCTGATCTGCTGGCGGCGCTTGAACTCGTTGCGATGATGGCGTGTCACGCGTGCTGGAGTGGAGGTCGCAGGCTGAACTCACCCGCCGTTTCGGTCCTGGGCAGCCATGACCTCATCGCCGTGCTCGAAGGCCCAGGCGCCGAATGCGTCGATCGGGCCGAGCAGCGTCCTTCCCAAAGCGGTGAGTTCGTACTCGACACGGGGCGGCGCTTCGGCATAGGCGTGTCGTTCCACCAGACCGTTGAATTCCAGCCGCCGCAGCGTCTCGGTCAAGACCTTGGGGCTGATGCCGCCGATGCGCTCGCGGAGTTCGCCAGGGCGCCTGGGACCGTCCCGCAGGACCCAGATCAGCACCGCGTTCCAGGTGTTGGAGAGAAGGTCGAAGGCGAGGCGGGCGCGGCAGTCGGCGAGATAGGCGTCGGTCGTCACGTACCAAATGGTGCCTGACGGATTTCCTAGTGTCGTCCCGGAAGCGGTTGGAACAAGCGCGGAGAGGGGCCAATCGATGAAGATCGGCGTGCTGGGAACGGGGAACATGGCGGACGCACTGGCCACGCACTGGGGGCGGGCCGGGCGCGAGGTGTTCGTCGGAGGCCGGGACGAACTGAAGGCCCAGCGGCTCGCGACGCGCATCGGGGGAGGTGCGGGCCACGGGAGTCTGCAGCAGGCGGCGGACTTCGGCGAGGTGGTCCTGGCCGCGCTGCCATATGGCGCGGGGGCAGACGTCGTCAAGGAGCTCCAGGCGGCGCTGAGCGGGAAGGTCCTGCTCGACTGTGCCAATCCGGTCGGGCCCGGCTTCCGGCTGCTGACAGAAGGCGGCCCCTCGGCGGCGTGCCGCCTTGCCGCGGCGGCACCGGGTGCGCAGGTCGTCAAGGCGTTCAACCTCTGTCACGAGGACGTGTGGCGGATGACCCCGCCGGTCTTCGACAGCCAGCCCCTCGCGGTTCCGGTCTGCGGGGATGAGGAGGCGGCACTCACGCGGGTGTACGAACTGGTGCGGGACGTAGGTTGCGCCCCGGTGGCCGGGGGCGGGCTGGAACGCGCCGGACTGCTGGAGGCGACCGCGGCACTGTTCATCGGTCTGTGGGTGGCGGAGCAGGCGGACGTACGAGCGATCGCACCGCCCCTGGCATACGCGACAGGCCCAAGAGCCCAGAGCGTGTGAGGCGTACCCAGGCATTGCGTTAGGAGTTCTAAGAGGACATTCTGAACCGGTATGCCCGATTCCCGCAGTGGGCTTGGGCCAGACACCGTCCTGGCGGTCACGTGGTCCTTCGGCGGCTTCTACAGTGTCCCGAGGTAAAGGGGGCGGGCGAGGCCGGTGGATCAGAAGGGCTGACTCGAGAACGTGGTGCGGATCGAGCGATTGGCGGACCTGAGGCCCGTCCACCAGCGTCAGGCTGCCGTCCTGGCCCTGTGGCGGTGGCGCGCGCCGATACTCGCGTTCGGATTGGATGCAGAGTGGGGCGTCGACCAGTCTGTGCTGGAGTCGCTGTTCCGACTGGCAGCATCACCCGCTGGTGAAGAGTCGGATCGCGCATACCGGCGAGCCATCGCCGAGCTGTGCACCGCCCCGCTCTTCACATCTGAAGTTGACCCGGACACGGTCCAGCTCTTTCAGTTGGAGACCATCAGCAACCTGCTGACCTTCGGCGAACTGCTGGACAAGCCTGGCGTGGACGAAGTCGAGCGAGTGGTCGAAGCCTCGGCCGGCCTGGCGAACTACCTCGACGGTCTCGTCGAGGGCTCCTTCTACTCTCACCCCTCGGAGGAAGCCCACCGCCAGTACCTCGCCGACCTGGCGGGCCGGGCGAGCGAGGGCTATTTCGCATCGCGCCACTTCGCTGTCGAGACCGCCTGCCACGGTGCTCTCGGGGTTCTCCCCGATTCAGCAGGGCTGCTCGACTCGTTCACCGGTCGCGAGTTGCTCGCGCTCTGCGAGGACTTCGGCGAAGAGCTCGTCACAACGATGCAGTGGCTCCGCATGACGGGTCACTAGCGATCGCAGCGTGAGCCGGATGGCAAGTGCGGCAGCTGTGACGGAGCGGGTGGCCTGGAACGGAGGGCGGCTACGGGCGGCGCTGGGTGAACAGGCCCGGTTCGGTCTCGGCGAGGACACCCAGGCTGACCAGGCGCTTGAGCTTGTGCCGAGTGCTCTCGATGTTCTTCGGCTTGAGCGAGATGTCCAGGGCCTGGCACAGGTCGCGGGCACGCATCGGTCCAGCAGAGTCGGCGAAGACGTCGAGGATCTGCTGGTAGGCCGGGTGGGCCGGCAGGACGGGCCGCTCCTCGGCTGGCTCCGGGGTCGCCGGCGGGAGGGCGAGGAGCGTCTTGCCGGTCTCCGCCAGGTTCTCGATCTCCTCGTCGAGTTCACGCAGGCGCGCGGTGAGCTCGTCGATCTGCGTGCGGGGCTGTTCCGCGGCGGTGCCGAGTTCGCGTTCGCGTGCGTCGATCCGCTCCAGGAGCGGTGTTATCTGGTCGTCCATGCGGTCACCCGCGCCAGGTTGGCGTGGTCTGGCCGGTGAGGCGGCGCGCTATCACGTCCTTCTCTATGGGTGGGTTAGGTGCGTCGGGATGCCTTGGACAGGGGTGCATGCAGATGATGCAGCACATGAGTTGCACAAGCCCCTGATCCAGGTCCGGTGCGATGCCGGGCGCCAACGGTGACCGGTTGGTGCGTGGGGTGTTGGTAGGTCTGTGACGACGTACACGATCGGTGTCGAGGGCGGCCCGCTCGACGGCGGCGCCGCCACGGTGGAAGCGGAAAGCTGGCCCCCTACACACAGCTGCTGCAGGGCAGCTTGTACGTCCGGATTCCGTTCGGCATCGAACCGCATGATCCCGACTGGCACTACGGCTACCGCCCCCGTTCGAGTATGCCCACCCGGGCGCTCCCCGGTTAGGGGGTCGCCGCGGTGGTCAGCGGAGGGCCCTCTCCACCCGACGCCAGACGACGCTGCATCGCGCACGCAGTCTTGCTGGATCTGACCGGGACCGCGACCGCCCAAGGCGCCCGCCGCGGTCGGGCGTCGGTCCAGCGATTCTCTTGAAGGCAGACGCCACCATCTCGTGGATTGGACCGTCGACGACGACATCCACTGGGGGCGGAACACGAAGTCGGTCTCGGAGCTCCGGCAGGAGGGAGACCGCGTGATCATGTGCGATCTCCTCCGGCTCGCTCCCGGAGCCCCGCACCGATCAACCGGCTCTACGTCAAGGCATGGGCACCCAGGAGCAACGTCAAACCATCTCCTGACGGCAAACCGTCAAGGAAGTCTGACACCCAGGTCGGCGCACTTCACTGCAGCCCCATGAACACCGGCAATGGACAACCGATGCCGTTCGTTTCATGCCCAGTCAGGAAAGAATGACGGAAAAGGCAGTACGGCAACCGGGGAGTGTCTATGTTTTCCAAGGGGCATCCGAAGCCTTCCGCGGCTTCGGCCAGTTGCCAGCAGGCTGACGGCGCCTGCAGGACGCTGCTCATACTCTCGGGGGACGATCGCACATGGATCCAGTCACGTTGGCGGCCGCTGCAGGGTCCGCGCTGGTGGCAGCGATGGCTACGGATACCTGGACACAGGCACGGGCGGCCATGGTGACCATGTGGCGCCGGGCCCGTCCGGATCGGGCTGCCGTAGTCGAAGAGGACCTGGACGAGCTCCATCGAGAGGCGCTGGGGGCTAGTCAACGGGGAGACGGACCGACGCAGGATGCACTTGCCGCGGACTGGCAGCAACAGTTGGCCCGGCTGCTCCGGCAGAATCCCGAACTTGCCGGCGAACTCGAGAGGGTGCTGAACGATGTGCTGGCTCCCTCCTTGGGCCGAGAGGAGCGGGAACACATCTACCAGCAGACCAACGTCGCCGGCGGCAACGGCCGTGTGTTCGGGGTGCAAAGCGGGAACTTGATCTACCACGAGGGCCGGCCGTCAAGGGAAACTCGTCCCCCGTCCACCGGGTGACCATGGCCGCGATCGGGCCCCTCCGGTACATGGCAGGGAGTACGTGGCGAGAGCGAGTACGGCGCTGTACGGAAATGGCTTCACGTTCCGGTGCCCATGTTTCAGCCTGGCAAGAACAATCTTGCTCGCTCAACGATTCGGCGGGTGCACGGCCCGACCAGCCGCGTAAAGAGCCGACCTGAATGTCCGCACCCGGGACGACGTAAACGATTTACGCCGAGCAGCGCCACGTGTACGGCGCCACGTCCTGCACTGAGTAATGACCCGACCCACCCGCAGACCACTGGATGAACAGGCATGACGGGCGAAAATGACCTTGAGGACCAGGGCCGGTACCTGCAAGACAACACTGTGCATCCGGGCGGAAGCCTGTATGCGGTGCTGCACGGGGACATGCATATTCGTAACGGTTGTCCCGTCTATCGGGTGGAGCCCTTCCCGCTCCAGTCCACCCCGCCCAGTGTAAATGAGGTATCCGTCCGGCCCAGCCGGTTGTTGGCTGCCGAGAACCGGATAGTCGAATTCACTGGTCGCCACGACGAACTGGCCGAGCTTTCCAGCTGGCGCGACAACGAGGTCAAGGGTGTGTCGGTGAAGCTGGTGCACGGCCCAGGCGGGCAGGGCAAGACTCGCCTCGCCGCCCAGTTCGCGGCCGACTCGGCCGAGCGGGGCTGGACCGTATGGTCTGCGCACCATCTGAGCGATCCGACCGCCTTGACGGTGGTCGTCCCCGGAGACTGCGGCCCGACCCTTCTCCTGATCGTGGAGTATGCGGAGCGTTGGCCCGTCGACGATCTGCAACTGCTGCTCGGTAACTCCATGCTGCGCCGACCTGAGCGGACACGCGTCCTTCTGGTTGCCCGGCCGGCCGGGAACTGGTGGCCCTCGCTGCGCCACCGTCTCCTGGACAAGATGCGCCTGGATGTGGCGGCAGCGCTCAAACTGGAATCGATCGCAGTGGACCCCGCGCTGCGGTGGCAGGTGGTGACCTCCGCCCGGGACCAGTTCGCCACGGCTTTGGGTGCACCCGTCACTGAGGTTGCCGAGCCCCCGCCCGAAGCCCTGACGGGACCAGGGTTCGACTTGGTTCTTACCCTGCACATGGCGGCGCTCGTCGCCGTGTACTCCCGCGGCCGGGAAACGCTGATGGATTCTGCAGCCTTGTCCGCCTATCTGCTCGACCGCGAGCACGACTACTGGCAGACCCTGTACGACCATGACCAGGTCGCGACGCCACCGCAGGAGATGGCCCGCACCTCCTACCTTGCGACCCTCACCCGTCCGCTCACCCGCCAGGCCGCCGTGGGCCCACTCACCTGGACCCGCGCAGCAACGCCGCAGGATGCCCAGAGGATGCTGGGCGACCATGCCTTGTGCTATCCGCCCGCCGAACCGGGAACCGTGCTGGAACCCCTCTACCCGGACCGGCTCGGCGAGGACTTCATCGCCCTGCGCACTCCCGGCCACAGCCTTCCCGACTACATCCCCGACGACTGGGCCACGGCGGCACCCACCCGCCTTCTTGCTCCCACAGACCAGCGAGCAGCATCGCCGCACCCGTGGACCCGTACGGCGCTGACGGTGCTGATCGAAACGGCCAATCGCTGGCGCCACGTGGCCGAGGTCCAGCTGTACACCCTCCTGACCACTCACCCCCACCTCGCTGTGGCCGCCGGCGGAGCCGCCCTGATCAGGCTCACCGAGATCAGGGACATCGACCTCGCCGTTCTCGAGGCCATCGAACCGCACCTCCCTCGCCGTAGCGTCGACTTCGCGCCGGCCGCCGCTGCCATAGCGAAGATCTTGACCGATCACCGCCTCGGCCGCACCGACGACCCCGCCGAGCGGGCGCACCTGTGCGCCAATCTGGCGAGCGTCATGCTCGAGGCCGGCCTGCCCGAGGAGGCCTTGCCGCATTTGATCGAGGCCACGACCATCTGGCGGCGGCTGACCACGGCGGAGCGCAACCACCTGCCTGACTTGGCCGTATCGCTGAACGGCCTGTCCGGGGCGTTGTCGAAACTAGGCCGGCACGTGGAGGCGGTAGCGGCGGCCGAGGAAGGTGCCGGCATCTTCCGGGACATGCCCCAGCCTGTACCAGCCCTTCATGGGCTCGTGTACGCAGGGCTACTGCAGAACCTCGGCATCTCTCTTTCCGACCTGGGCGACTACGAACGGGCGCTGGCGGCCACACAAGAAAGCGTCCGACTCCGACGGCAACTCGCGGAGACGGCAGGGGGAGCCGACTACCAATTGTCCGAGTTCGCAGACGCACTGAGCAGCCTCGGCAACAGGTTGTGGCGACTCGGACAGCACACCCAGGCGCTGGCTCCCGCCCAAGAGGCCGTCGGCATATACCGGCAGCTGGCACGCACCAGCCCTGACATCTACGAGCCCGGTCTGGCGGCTTGCTTGAACAACCTGGCGCTCCGCTGCTTCCACCTCGGGCGGTACAGCGAGGGACTGCCACCCGCACAGGAGGCCGTGGCAATCCGACGGCGGCTCGTCCGGGCGAATCGCCCTGCATACCTCTCCGTCCTCGCCGGCTCGCTCGACAACCTCGCCACCCTCCGTGCCAACCTGAGGCACAGCGAAGAAGCGCTGGAGCTCACCATGGAAGCGGTCGAGCTGTACCGACAGGCGGCCAGGAACAATCCCGCGGCCCACCTGAAGGACCTCGCAACAGCCCTTACCAACCTCGCCAACAGACTGGGCCGGCTCCAGCGCCACGAGCAGGCCCTGGACTGCATCCAGCAGGCGGTCGCCCACTACTCAGTCCTCGTCGAGACGAATCCCGATGCCCACCTACCGGACCTCGGCGGAGCGCTGAACAATTTCGGAGAGATCCTTTCCTGCCTTGGGTACGACGAGCAGGCGCTGGCCCGCACCCATGAAGCGGTCGACCTCTTCCAAGGCCTCGCCGAAACCAACCCCGACGAGTACGTACCCGGCCTTGCGGCATCGCTGAACAATCTTGCCGTCAAGCTGTGGGCGCTGGGACATCGCGAACAGGCCATGGACCGAATCCGAAAGGCAATCGGCGCACTGCGAGGCCTTCCACCGGCCGGTCGAGAGGCGCATCTGCCGCTGCTCGCCCAGTTGCTGAGTCATCTCGGTGACAACCTGTATCAAAGCCAAAACTTCGAACAGGCCGTGCTCGCCGCCCAGGAGATGGTCGAAATCTATCGGCGCCTGGCAGAAGTTGACACAATGGCATACCAACCCCACCTCGCCGTGGCCTTGATCGATCTGGGAAACTCGCTGGGCGCAGTGGGCCAATACGGGAAATCCTTGGCCGCGTTCGAAGAAGGAATGGCCCTGTACGCCCAGGTACGCGACGCCGACCCGGATGCGGAGCTCCCGAGCTCGTGGGGGCCACCGGACTGATACTCCAGCGGTAGACCGTGATCTTGCTGCCTGTGGCTGAGTATCACGTCATCGCGCTCAGCCAGCCGCCCCGGCTACCGTCCACCCATGGAGCAGGACCACCCCTCATTCGCGACGTCTTCCCAGATCTCGTCGCCGAGCTGCCTGCCCTCTTGGAGGATGAAGGAGCACGTGAGCCGGCTATCTGCGCGTGGGATCTGCGTCTGGTTGACGAGTGCGGCTGTGGCGATGACTTTTGCCAGAGCATCCGGACGGCAGATCATCCGCAGGGTCAGCCGTACGGCCCGGGCCATCGGTGCGTGCCTCTCTCGCCCTCGAAAGGCATGCTGATCCTGGACGTCGTGGACGGCCGGATCATGTACATCGAGATACTCGATCGGCCACCCATGCACCGTCACAGTGCACAGCCGTGACGTTCGCCCGAGCGGAACACGAAGTGCGGGCCCGGACTCGCCAACTCGGGTGCGTACGCCTACTGATGGGGCCTGGTCGGATGCGGGATCACTGCGCGCCTGCCGCGCGGTCCGGGAGCCAGGAATCGGATGTGGCAGTGAACGGGCCGTGGGCTCGCAGCCGACCGGCTGCGCTCCACCTTGACGGCGGGGGGTGTGGCGCCCCCGCCGGTGAGGACAGCGATCACACTCCCTTGGAGCGCGACGTCGGCGAGGCAATGGAAGCTGCTTGCGTCGGCCTGAGGGTCGTCCGGGTCAGTTGACCGTGGATGTCTCGGCTACTGCGTGTGCCTCCAGGCCCGAGGTCGCGAGGAGTTGTGCGATGCAGGCTGCCGAACCTCCGACGTATGTGCTCACCAGGTCGACGTCGCCGCCCACACACCAGGCACGGTCCTGAGGCCACCACAGGTCGGGGATCTCGAGCCACGCCTCGTGGGGGTCTTGCGCGGGCGAGTCGGCATCGTTGAGAGGGCCGGCGAGCAGGATCTCGTTGCGGCCGGGGGTGCGGAAGACCGGTGTGTCGTTCCAGTCGTAGTGGCCGTAGCCGTCCCACAGTCCGTACCAGCAGCGGTCAGGGGTACGGGTGTGCTGGGACAGCACGGAGATCAGGGTGCGGGCCATGTCGGCAGGGGTTGGGCCCTCGTGCGGATGCTCGTCCCAGACGCCGGGGACGGCCGGGGTGTCGTCGTTGCGGTAGAGGATGGGATCTCGGGCGCCGATGAGCTCGTGCCAGCGCGTCTCCGCGGACACTGATCGTTCGTACGCGGCGGCGACTCGGTCCCACCGCACTGGTTCCTCACCGAGTCGGGCCGGGTGGAGGATCCGCGCGTATGAGTCGAAGCCGGGTGCGCACACCCCCGCCACTGTGCCGAATCCGTCGTTGTCGGGCGGGCGCTGCTCCAGCCAGCGGGCGGGGGTGAGGTTCTGCCGCTCGACGGGGAGGCGTCCGTAGACGGACGGGGGCGAGATCGGGTGGACGCGCATGCCTCGCAGCCTAACGACGCGCGCTTGGGGCAGTCGTACCCGCTCAGCAGGTCCCGTGTTCGAAGAACACTCCCAGGGTGTGAGCCACACCGCTGCTCGACAGGGGTGAGAGCCCGGGACCCGCCGCCCTGGCCAGACTTCGGACGCGCTCGACCAAGCCCTGCGGAACCAGCGTGAGGACCGGCACCGGGCCGACGCCCTGCTCGCGCTCATCGGCGACCTGATCGAGGACTACGCCGACCGGCCGACCGACCGAAGCCGTAATCCGCCGGAAGCTGCCGTCGCTCCGGTGCATAGGATCACGAAGACGGCGGACGACGGAGGCTCGACGACCATGGCGGACCAGCGCGTGTACCTCGTGACCGGCGGCGGGACGGGCATCGGCGCCGCCACCGCCCGGCTGCTGCACCAAGCGGGGCACCACGTGGTGATCTCCGGGCGCCGCCCCGAACCGCTGCGGCTCGTCGCGGAGGAGACCGGAGCCCTGGCCGTCCCCTCCGACATCGGTGACCCCGACGCGGTACGGGCACTCGTCGACGCGGCCGTCGACGCGCACGGCCGCCTCGACGGGCTCGTCCTCAACGCCGGTATCGGGCGCGGCGGAGGGGTGGGCGAGGTGACGCTCGAGGACTGGGACGCCGTCATGCGGACCAACCTCACCGGCCCGTTCCACCTGCTGCGCGCCGCGCTCCCGCATCTGCTCGACGCCCGGGGCGCGGTGGTCGCGGTCGCCTCGGTATCGGCCCTGCTGAGCGGCGTGGGCAGTGCCGCCTACGCCACCTCCAAGGCAGCGCTCCTCCAGCTCTGCCGCTCCCTCGCGGTCGACTACGGGGCCAAGGGACTGCGCGCCAACACCGTATGCCCGAGCTGGGTGCGCACCGACATGGCGGACCGCCGGATGAGCCGGTTCGCCGACGAAGCGGGGCTGGGCGAAGGCGGTGTCGAGGCGGCGTACGAGGAGGTGACCCGTGTCCTGCCCGCCGGGCGTCCCGGTGAGCCGCGCGAGGTCGCCGAGGCCGTCGCCTGGCTGCTCTCGCCCGCCTCCTCCTTCGTCAACGGAGCCGTCCTCACCGTCGACGGCGGCGTGACCGCCCTCGACCCCGGCACACTCGCCTTCGACTTCCGGATCGAACCACGGGCACCGCACGCCTGACGCCTGGTCAGGGGTTTCGTCGAAGCCGTGCCGAAAGGTGGTGTTGCAGCGGCTGACCGACCGCCGCGAGATCATGGACGAAGTCGAGCGTGTCCTCGTCCGTCACGGTGTAGCGGCGGCGGGTGGCGCTCACCTCCTTGGCCGTGGGAGCGAGAGCCACCTCGTGGCTGCTGAGGTCGACCGTGCCGGCGTCGGCGCTGCCGACCAGGATCTCCGCGACGCCGGTGGGCTGGGTGATCAACGCCTCGACCCGCCCCTCGGGTTGGAGCCGCCACCAGCCACTCTCCCGGGCCGACGGCCGCAGCGGGGTACCGTCCGCATCGAGCAGCCAGGCGCGCGCCTCGTAGTGGAGAAAGGGCCGCCCGTCGTGGCGGAAGGTGACTTCCTGCGCATACGTGAACTCCTCGTCGAGGGTCGGATATCCGCCCCGGCCCCGGCCGGCCCAGGTACCCAGCAGCCCGATCACCGGCGCGAGCAGTGCGTGCGGTGCGGGTGCGTCGTCCGGGCGCAGGGCGTCGGGATACGGGGGCTTCCGGGCGGGGTCGAACATGAGGTGCGCTCCTGGATCGAGGCCGGTGCCGGACCGCAGCTTAGGCGGACGCGCGGACCGGCCGGGCGTAGGCTTCGCTCAGCATGAACGCGGCGCGGGGGGCGGAGTACATGACGGCTGAGCCGGCACACAGGTGGGCATCGACCCTCGATTCGGTCGTGGTGTACGCGCAGGGCGCGGTCTGCCGCCGCCTGGCCCGGGGCAGCGTGCCGCCCGACGGCCGGGTACGGGTGACGGGGCTGCCCCGCTCGCTGGACCCCGATTCGCTGCGAGCCCATGTCCTGGGCGCCCCCGGGGTGCGCGTCACCGAGGCCCGGGTGGAAGTCGAGGCCGAGCCGCTCGGCACGGGCACGCCCGACGAGCTGCGGCGCGAGGTCGAGCTGCTGCGCGACGCGTACGCGGCGGCGCAGGGACGCCGGGACCGACAGCTGAGCCTGATCGAGGAGGTCAGGGCTCTCCACCCGGTCCCACCTGCGCGCAGGCGCGAGGACCCGCACCGCCGCACCCCGGTCGACGCGTGGCTGGAACTCGCCGACTTCGTCGACGAGCGGCTTACGGGACTGCACACCCGCCTCGTCGAGCTCGAGGAGGCGCTGCGCACCGTCGAGCACGAGCTCACCGTCGCCGCCGACTGGCTCGCCCGCGCCTCCACCGACGCACCGTCAGCGCACGTGGAGACCACGGTCTGCGCGGTCCTGACCCTCGACGGCACGGGGGACGCGGAGGTGGAGCTGGAGCTGGAATACGGGGTGCCGGGCGCCGTCTGGGTGCCGGCCTACCGTCTCACTCACCGACAGGGCGACGGCAGCGGCCGTCTGGTGCTGCGCGCCTCGGTCGCCCAGCGGACCGGCGAGGACTGGACCGGCGTGCGCATCGCCCTGGCCACCGCCGATCTTCGGCGGCGCACCGACCTGCCCAGGCTCCGCTCGATCCGGATCGGACGCAGTCAGCCCGCTCCCGCGCCTTCCGGCTGGCGCGAGCCCCCGGCCGGGCTCGGCGACCTGTTCGCCGGCTACGACGCGGCAGGCCCTGGCCCAGCCACGACCGCCGCACCCGTGGCTGTCGCGGCCGGCTCCGCGCCCGGTCCCGTTCCGCCACCGCCGCCGGCACCGCAGGGTTACGGCGGTCCGCCCGGAGCGTTCCCGGTGCCCGGCAGCGCTTACGGCGCTCCGCCGGAGGCCTCCGGCGGAGGGGTACCCGACCTCGCGCGGCCGGCCCGGTCACGACCGGCCGGCAGGCCGGGTGCCGGCGGCAGGTCCTTCGCGGGTGCCCCCGCCGCCATGGCGCCCGCGGCTCCTGGCCGGGCTGCGCCGCCACCCCCTGCGGCACCGGTGCCCGGTCCGCCGCAGCCGAGCGGCGCCGAGCTCGACTACGCCGCCCTTGTCCTTCGCGGCCCCGACGAGCAGGGCGGTCGCAGAGGCCGGCTGTTTCCCGACTCTCCCTTCGACCCGGTGGCGGCTGAGTACCGCCGCCGCGCCGAAGCGGTGGCCGCGCTGCCGCTGCCCGGCCACGCCGTGCGGCCCCGCGAGTCGGCGGGTTCCTTCGACCACCGCTTCGATGCCGCCGCCCGCGGCGACATACCGTCGGACGGGACCTGGCACACCGTCACCGTCGGCGAGATCCCGGTCGGCCTGCGCACCGAGTACCTCTGCGTGCCGTCCGTGGAGCAGACCGTGTACGCGACCTTGGTGCTCTCCAACGCAACCGACCAGGCACTCCTGGCCGGCCCGGTCGAGGTCACCGTCGACGACGACTTCCTGCTGACCGCCGCACTGCCCACGCTCGCCCCCGGCGGTGTCCGCCGGGTGGGGCTCGGGCCGGCCGAGGGCATTCGGGTCACCCGCCGTACGAACCTGCACGAGTCGACCTCGGGCCTGCGCAACAACACCACCGTGCTCGACCACCGCGTCCACGTGGAGCTGGCCAACCGGCTTGCGCGGCCCGCCACCGTCGAAGTCCACGAGCGGGTGCCGGTCACCTCCGAACCGGACGTCCGGATCGAGGAACGGGCCGACTGGACGACACCGGGGGAGGGCACGGGGCCAGACCGCCATGCGCCGGGCACCCGCCTCTGGCGGCTGGAGCTGCCCGCAGGCACCACCGCCGCCCTCGACGGCGGCTACGAGATCCGCATCCCGACCGGCAAGGCCCTGGTCGGCGGCAACCGCAGGAGCTGAAACCCGCCATGTCCACGGCCCCGAAGCCGATCGCCCTCCCCGTCACCGCCGTCACATGCCTTGAGGACCGCGCCCACATCGAGCGCACCGTCGTGCTCGACCTGGAGGCCGGGGTCCAGCGGCTGCGTCTGGGACCGGTCAGTGCGCTGGCCGTCGACCGGACCCTCCACGCCGAGCTGACGGCCGATCATCCCGCGACCGTGCTCGACGTACGGATCGTACGGAGCTGGACGCCGCGCGGGCCGCTGCCGTCCGCCGACGACGACTCCGCCCTGCGCCACCGCATACACGCCCTCGAAGAGGAGCGGCCGGCCCTGGGGCGGCGACGCGACCGGCTGCATGCCCGCCTTGACCTGCTCGGCCGCCTCGCCGCCGATCTGCTGCGGGAGATCGGCGAAGGCGCCGGCTCCGGGGAGAGCGAACGGTCCCGCTGGCACCGCGAACTTGACCGGGTGGACGAGGAGCGAGACGCGTACGGCGAGCAACTTCGCACCGTGGAGGCCCGGCTGGCCGTCCTCGCTGCCGAACTCGAGGAAGCCCAGCGGGCCATGCACCTCTCCGAGGAGGAGCCCGCCGAGCTGGTCGGTCATATCGAGTTGACCGTGGAGGCCGCGGTCGCCGGGCCGGTCGGGCTGCGCCTGAGCCACCTCACCCCGTGTGCGCTGTGGCGGCCCGCCTACCGGGCGGTGCTCGACGGGGGCTCCCTGACGCTGGAGACCGACGCGATGGTCTGGCAGCGCACCGGTGAGGACTGGTCGGGCGTACGGCTGACCTTGTCGACGGCCCGCTCGGCGCTGGCCACCGATCCGCCACGGCTGGGCGAGGACCGGCTGACGCTCAAGGACCGCTCCGCAGCAGAGCACCGCACGGTCGACGTCGAACTGCGCGAGGAGGAGATCGGGGCCCTCGGCCCGGCCCCGGTACTCGGCCTGCCCGGGGTGGACGACGGCGGCGAGGCGCGGGTGCTGCGATCCCCCGCGCCGGTCTCGGTGCCCGGTGACGGCCGCGCCCACCGTGTGCCGCTCTCCGCGTTCACCACGGCCGCGCGCAGTGAGTACGCCTGCTCACCGGAGTTGTCCCCCCTGGTCACCCAGGTGGTGCGGTTCGACAACCTGTCCGGCCACGCGCTGCTCGCCGGGCCCGTGGACCTGGTCCGTGGCAGCGGATTCAGCGGCCGCGGCACGCTGGACTTCACCGCCCCCGGCGCCCCCGTCGAGCTGGCCTTCGGCAGCTGCGACGACTACAGGGTGGTCCGGCATGCCGAGGAGTCCCGCGACACCGCCGGGATCACACAGCGGACCGTGGTCACCCGCACGGTCCGGCTGCACCTGTCCCGGTTCTCCGCCCCCGGGGAGCACGGCGAGCGGGTGGTCGTCCTTCGGGAGCGGATCCCGGTCTCCGAGGTCTCGGCGGTGGAGATACGCCTGCACAAGGATGCATGCTCCCCGGCGCCCGACGTGGTCGATGCCGAGGGCATCGCCCGCTGGGACGTCGCCCTCCCACCCGGCAGCCGCCGCACGGTCACCCTGGTCTACGAGCTGTCGGCGAGTGCCAAAGTCACCGGACTCTGAGCTCGTGGGCCGCGCTCGCGCCGCGCCCAGCGCGTCAGCGCCCGGCCGACCAAGTCCAGTCCATCCACGGACCAGTTACGCCCTCAACCACCGTGCTTCCCGCCGTTTGGGCAGGTGCCGGTTGCGGAACGGCAACTCGCGGACTCTTCGCCCAGCCGTAACGGCCACGGTCCGCGCGACTACGTGTGCGAGTACGCAGTTTCCCGGATGCTGGGGGAGGCTCGCAGCTGTGAAGATCGCTCCACGAGCCGTGCGTCGGGGCAGGCTTGACGCTCTCTGGCATTCTTGTCCCTTGGGCCGGGGCTGTTGCGGTCGACCGACGCGTCACCGGCGTCGAGCAATACGGGAGCGGTAAAGGGGAGGCAACGCATGAACCAGCGTCAGCAAGTGGAATTCCACGCCTCGTGCGGGCACCTGATGTCGGCTCCGGCCGACCGCGCCGAGCAGGACGTCCGTTGCCCCCACTGCCACCAGGTGGTCCGGGCCCCGTCGGCCGATGTTCCGTACGCCTCGCCCGTGCTCGCGCCCGATCCCGCGCCTGCCGGTGCGGCGGAGCCGGCCGCCCTGACCGCCCTCTACGTGACCGCGCTGATCGCCGGTGTGCTGGGCGCCGCCCTCGTCTACCTGGTCATGTTCAACGAGTTCTCCGAGTCCGAGCTGGTCACGATCACCCCGCTGTGGCTCTTCCCGATCGTCTTCGGCCTGTACGGTTTCGTCTCCCAGCGGTTGCTGCGCCGTATCGCCGCGGGGCGCGCGGAAACCCTTGGTCAGGCCGCCCGCATGTCGATCGACGTGGCCGGTCTTTGGGCGGCCCTGGGGCTCTTCCCGTTCCTGGTGCTCAGGTGGCGCAGCTCCCTGCTCGTGTCGCTGGCGGCGGCGGCCTTCTGGGCCGTACTGCTGTGGCTCTTCTTCGCAGTGCTCTTCCCCACCCTCTGAGCGCCGCCACGGCATCACGCAACGCGACGAAGGGAAACAGCGATGCGGGTGAGTCGCGGACGGTGGGCAGGGTCCCAGGCCCTTCAGGGACGTGCACGGGTGGGTTCCGGAACGTCCCTCCACACGTGACCACCGCGTACAGTGGGTCGTCGTCGTACGGGTGCTTGGGTACGGCTGGGCGCGGACCCGTTGTCAGCCGTTGACGTCGAACGCCAGCGCGGCCAGTAGTACCACCCAACTGAGCGTTCCGACCACGCAGATGTCGTAGATGCGGCGCCGCAGCCACCGCGGGCGCCGTTCGGGGTCCGGCCACACCATCTGCTGGAGGGTCAGCAGCAGCCCGAGCCCGAAGACGCACAGGCCGAAGAGGGACACGGGACCCGGCACGAAGAGGCCGCTGCCGAACATCCACGCCTCGCCGCCGAGATAGCGCACCGCAACCGAGGTCGGCTGGTCACCCTTGCACCACCAGGGACGGTCCGGCGAGTTGCCGTAACACCAGCTTCCCGGCCGCGGCGGCACGTACGCGTCGCCGCGGCCGCCCTTGAGCGTGACGTGCTCGATCTCCGGTCCGCCGTCGTCCGGGCGGAAGGTGCCGGAGCACCGGTACGTCCGGACGGCGTAACCGTCGGACGAGGTCGACTCGTGGTCCACGCACCGCTCGACCGCGAGCCGGCCCGGGGTGCCGACCCACCCGGCACCGGCGAGGACCTTCGCGCCGAACAGGCACGCCACGTACAGCCCAATGATGGCCAGTGACACCGCGAAATAGGCGGTGGTGCCGCGAAACGCCAGAGAGGTCCGGTCAGTCGTGGTGGCGGACTCCCCGTCCTGCGTCGCCATCAGACCCGACCCCGGCGGGCGCGCAGGGTGCGCGTCACGCGCGTGATGCCGTAGCCGAGCAGCCAGGGCAGTGCGGTTGTGCCCAGGACCATGACGTAGAGCACGCCCAGGAAGTCGTCCCTCTGGGTCGGATCGTCCAAGTCGTCCAGGGGCAGCATCGTGTGGGTGACCGGAAACCCCACCGGCTCCAGCGGCACCAGCACTGACCACAATCGTGGCCGCCAGCCGGGTCTACGGGCGCACCACACTCCCAGCGTGCCCATGATGAAGGGTCCGAACGGCACCCACAGCGCCACCGGGAAAAGCAGCAGCGCCCACCAGCCGTCCGAAAAGTCGCCCGTCATCGAAGCCCCCGTCGTCGTCCGTCGCGTGAGTCTCCTCCGCGGCATCTCCTGGAGGCTTCCGGGGAACTACGTAATCGAGTACGTAGGTTCAGCGCCCGGAGCGGTCGTCCAAGCCGCCGGAGCCTCACGGCAGCGCGTGTACGTGCGGTCCCTCCGCGCCCGACCACGCGTTGCCGCCGTCCCAAGTCGTCGCGACCGCAGGCTGGGATGCGTCTTGGACAGCTGCGCGTTGGGCTGGGCGTCGGCCGGGATTGCCCCAGGCGGCACACCTGCAGAATACGTAGCCGAATACGTGGTTCCACTGAGGTGCCTTCCCTCCCAGCCGTCTACGTTCGATGCGTCGGACGGTGCAAACGGTGTTGAGGGGACCGAGTGACAGACAACGCCCATGGAATGCGGGGCAGTTGGGTGACCTTGCTGGTGGCGGGGAGTCTGCTGGCCGGGTGTTCGGCCCAGCCGGAAGACGGGGCTACCCGGCAGAGCGGTTCGCCCTCGGCCAGGAGGTCACCGAGCACGTCGGCCAGTGACTTGCCGAGCGCCGCAGCGCCCCCGTCGGGTGGCTCGTCCGCCGCCACTTCCGGCTTCACGCCCGATGCCTCCCTCGTCCCCCGGACCTCGAAGGACGGGCGCCGCCTGGCCGAGTCCGTCGTGCTCGCCCCGCGCGACTGGGGCCGGGGTTTCGTCGCCCAGGATCCGGGGGAGAGCACCCCGGGCACCTGGGCCGTGCTGAACGGGAGCTGTCGCTGGCAGCGTGAGAAGCTCCCGCACGGGGTGCTGGCGAGCGCGTCCCGCTACAGCAGTCTGCCTGCCGGCGGAGGCAAGGGCGCGGTCAAGGTGACGGCCGTGGCCACCGTGCACGCCTCCGTCCTCGGCGCCGACGAACAGCTGAGCACCACCCTCGAAGAGGTGCTGCGCTGCCCGGAACAGCGGCCCCGGTCCGACGAGCGGATCACGGGTCTGATGTCGCTCGGCACCCCCTTCGGCGCCCGCGAACAGGGGTATGCCGACGACTACGTCGTCGAGGCCGGCGAGTACGTCGGGAACGGCGGTGCCGCACAGCCGTACCGGTGGATGGTCGCCCGGCTGGGCACCGTCGTCGTGGCCGTCTCCGCGACGGGTGCCAAGGGGAACACCGCGCAGGAACTGGAACAACTGGGCAGCAAGGCCCTGGCTCAGATGCTGACGCGCATCGAGCAGCGGCTGAAGGGGGAATGATGGAGCCGCTGCGTACTTCCGACCCCACCAAGCTGGCGGGCCACCGGCTGCTCGGACGGCTCGGCGCGGGTGGCATGGGTGTGGTGTACCTGGCCCGCTCGGCCGTCGGAACCCTGGTCGCCCTGAAGGTGATCCAGGCCGAGTACGCCGAGGACACCGATTTCCGGGAGCGGTTCCGGCGCGAGGCGGACACCGCCCGCCGGATGACCAGCCCCTGGGTGGCGTCCCTCGTGGACGCGGACCCCGAGGCGGAGCAGCCCTGGCTGGCGACCGCGTTCATCCCCGGCCCCTCGCTCGGCGAGGCCGTCGCCGCGCACGGGGCGCTGCCGGTGCGGAGCCTGCGGGTGCTGGGGGCGCGGCTCGCCGAGGCGCTGCGGGAGCTCCACGTGGCAGGTCTCGTGCATCGGGACGTCAAGCCCGGCAATGTGCTCCTGGCGCTCGACGGACCACGGCTGATCGACTTCGGTGTGGCCCGTGATCCCGGGGAAACCGCGCTCACCTCAACCGGTGTCGTGGTGGGCACGCCGGGGTTCCTGCCACCGGAACAGGCGCGGGGCGGGCGGGATCCGGGACCGGCCGGAGACGTCTTCTCGTTGGGGTGCGTGCTGGCCTTCGCCGCGACCGGCCGCCCTCCGTTCGGTACCGGGGCTCTCGACGCGCTGCTGTACCGCACCGTGCACGACGCGCCGGACGTGGAGGGTGTTCCGGCGGAGCTCGCCGAGGTGGTGGGCGGCTGTCTGGACAAGGACCCGGAGCTGCGGCCCACGGCCGAGGCGCTGTCCGAGGCCTTCACCGACGCCACGACCTCGTCGCCCGCCTCGCCTCCCGACCCGCGGGAGGCCCTGCGGGCGGTACGTCCTCAATCGCCCGAGGACGAAATTCCCGGCGAAGAGGAGCGCGCCCCCGGCGAGATGGAGCGGGCCCCCGGTGACGAGGCCTGGCTCCCCGAGCCGTTGGTCCGGCTGATCGCGGAACGGTCGGCCGCCGGGCTCGCGCTGCCCGCCGTCGACGAGACCGAGGTTGACCCCGAGTCCGCCGGCGCCGCTCCGACGGACACCACAGCCACTCGGCCTCCGACCCGTGCCATCGGCAGGCGCCGTTTCCTGCTCCTGACCGGGGGCGCGGCGGCCGCCACGGCCGGGGGCGGACTGGCCGCGTGGTGGGCGCTCTCCCGTGACGGCAAGAACGACGGCCCCATCCCGACGGCCACCGGCTCAGTGCACACCCTCGGTCTGCACGCTGACCTGACCGGTGATCAGAAAGCGGTCGGCCGGGCTCAGGAGCGGGGGCTGCGGCTCGCGGTCGACGAGTTCAACTCCCGTGCGAACAGGCCCTTCACACTCGCCGTGAAGACGGTGGACGACGGCGGCGATCCGGCCCGGGCACCCGAAGCGGCCAAGAAGCTCGTCGCCGACCGTTCCGTGCTGGCCGTGATCGGTCCCACCACGGACGCCACCGCCCTGACCTCGCTGGCCACGTATGACGCCGCCTCGCTGCCGCTGATCGCGGTGTCGCCCGGCGCCACCGCGCTGGGGGTGATCGGCAGCCGGTCCTTCCTGCACGCCCGGGTGACGGACGCGATCCTCTCGCTCTACCTCGACGCGTACCTGCGCGGCATCGCGAAGTCGCGCACGGTCGGGATCGTCGACGACCGAGCGGCGGACGCCCATGCCTGGGAGATCAGCAGCACCCTCGCCCAGATCCTTCGGGACGAACGGCAGCCGGCCGTGCCGAAGGTGGTCAGTGCGTTGCGCACCGACTTCGGGCCGACCCTGGACGCCCTGCTGGACGGGGGCGCCGACTCGGTGGTCTTCGCCGGCTATCACGACCGCGCCGCGCGGCTGGCCCGGGAACTGAGCAACCGTGATTTCCCGGGGGCCAGGGCCGCCGCGCAGGGGGTGCTCGACGCCCGGTTCCTGTCCGCCGCGGGGGACGCGGCCGACGGCTGGGTGATCGTCGCCCCGGTCATGGACGCCACCGTGGCGCCCGAGGCGAAGGCGTTCACGGCCGCTTACCGCAAGCGTTTCGGCGCGGAGCCGCAGCGGTACGCCGTCGAGACGTACGACGTGGCGCAACTCGCCGTGAAGAGTCTGGGCTCGCTGACCGCCGCGCGCCGCACCCGGCAGAGCCTGACCACGGCGCTGCGCTCGGCCACCTACAAGGGGATCGCCAGGAACTTCGCGTTCGACAAGACGACCGGGACCCTGGTCATCGACGGCAGCGGGGTGTACCTGTGGAAGGTCGACGGCGGCCGGTTCGCGTACCAGGGCGTGGCGCCCTACCAGGTGTCCACCTGATGGGACGCTGATGAAGCCGTTGCGCGGCGCCGACCCGGCCAGGCTCGCGGGCTACCGGTTGCTGCGCCGGCTGGGCGCGGGCGGCATGGGCGTGGTGTACCTGGCCCGCTGCCCCGGAGGCGCGCTCGCCGCGGTGAAGGTGATCCGCGCGGCGTACGCGGACGACGAGGGATTCCGGGCCCGTTTCCGCCGGGAGGTGGAAACGGCGGGCAGGGTCACCAACCCCTGGGTGGTGCCGCTGCTCGACGCGGACCCGGACGCTGAGTCTCCTTGGCTCGCCACGGCGTTCGTGCCCGGACCCTCACTGGCGGAGGCGGTGGAGGAGTGCGGCCCGCTGCCGTACGGGACCGTCCGCGTCCTGGGAGCGCGGCTGGCCGAGGCGCTGGACGCGGTGCACGGGGCGGGTCTTGTGCACCGGGACGTCAAGCCCGGCAATGTGCTGCTCGCAGTCGACGGACCCCGGATGATCGACTTCGGTATCGCCCGGATGCCGGAGGACACCGCGCTCACCGCCAGCGGGATGGTGGTCGGCTCCCCCGGATTCCTCTCCCCCGAGCAGGCCCAGGGCAGGGGCCGGGAGATCGGGCCGGCCAGTGACGTCTTCTCACTCGGCTGTCTGCTGGCGTACGCCGTGACGGGCGAGCGCCCCTTCGGGCGGGGCTCCTCGGCCGAGATGTTGATGCGTACGGTCCACGACGAGCCGGACCTGGACGGCGTACCGGAACCGTTGCTGCCGCTGTTGCGGGGTTGCCTGGTGAAGGGGCCCGGCTCCCGGCCGGCCGTGGCCGAGGTACGGCGGGCCCTGGACGGTGCGGGCGAGGGCGGGGGCTGGTTGCCGGAGTCCCTGGTCCAGCTGATCGCGCGCCGTTCGGCCGCCGCCCTCGCCCTGCCCGCCGTCGAGGCGACCGAGGTGTCCGGGGCGACGGCGGCCGACGCACCCCCCGGCCAAGAGACGGCGGCCGGCCCGGGAGGCGCCACGCGCCGCCGCTTCCTGGTACTGGGCTCGGCCGCCGGGGTCCTGTCCGCCGGCGGAACGGCGGCCTGGTGGACGGCGAACCGCCCCGGCCGCGCCTCGACAACGGACGCCGTCGAGGCGCGGCTGCCGCGTCTGGCGGTCGCCCTGCACGCCGACCTGAGCGGCAGCGGCCGTACGACGGGCCGCGCCCAGGAAAACGGCGTCCGGCTCGCCGTCGACCAGCTCAACTCCCGCGCCGGCCGGGGCTTCGACCTGACACTCCAGGTGCACGACGACGAAGGCAACGCGACCCGGGCGCGGCAGGTCGCCCGGCGACTGGCGGCCGACGAGCGGGTCCGCGCGGTGCTCGGGCCGACCACCGACGCCTGCGCGAAGGCCACCCTCGGCCTCTACCAGCAGGCACTGCTCCCGATGGTCACCGTGTCGGTCGGACTCGACGATGTGTCCCCCACCACCTACAGGGTGTACACGCCCACCCGCCCCGACGACACGACCCTTGCGGCGCCCATCGTCACGTACCTCGTCCGCACCGCCGGGGCCCACAACACGGTGGTGATCGACGACACCGCCGAGGGCGACTTCAGCTGGCGTCTGTGCGCGGGCGTCGACGACGCCATGCGATCCGGGCAGCGCACCATGGTCCGGCACACCCTCGCCGCCGCGGACGACTCGGCCGACGACTTCCGTGCCCTCGCGGAGTCGGTGACGGATGCCGGAGCGGACGCGGTGGTGTTCGCCGGTGGGTACGCGCGGGCCGCGCGGCTGGCCCGCGCGCTGCGCTCCGCCGGCTACTCCGGTGCCCGGCTGGCCACCCAACGCGCCCTCGACTCCCGCTTCCTCGCCTCGGCGGGCGACGCCGCCGAGGGCTGGGTGTTCGCCACCGCATTCCTCGATCCGACCACTGTGACGGCCGCGAAGCCGTTCGTCACCGCCTACCGCGCACGCTTCGGCACCGCCCCGCCCCGGTACTCCGCCGAGGCCTACGACGCGACGCTCTTCGTGGCCCGCGCCATGACGGCGCTGGGCGCGTCACGCGCGGAACGGGGCGCGATCGTGGGCCGGTTGCGCGAGACGGACTACCGGGGGAGCACCAAACGGCTGCGCTACGACTCGTCGACCTACCGCTTCACGGACGCGATGTACCTGTTCCGGGCGACCGGGGGCGCCTTCCGCTGCCTCGGCGACTACCGGGACGCCACGGCCTGAGCCATGCGTCGTGCCTCAACTGTGGTGCGTTGTTCACGCGCGACGGTCGAGGGCCGCACGCGTCATGAGGCCTGCCAGTGCCGAGCGGGACGGCACGGAGGTCTTCCGATAGATGGCCGACAGGTGGGTCTCGACCGTGCGGCGGCTGAGGTACAGCTTCGTCGCGATGGCCTGGTTGCTCAGTCCTTCGGCAACGAGTTCGGCAATCTCCCGTTCACGTGTGGTCAGTTGGTCGAGCTCCGTGGGTGCGCGCAAGGTTGCCTCGGCCTGGGGGCGCACGATCGAGGCCAGGTCGGACAGCAGGCGCGCGCCGCCGTCGTCGGCGAGACGGCGGGCCCGCTCCCACATCGCGACGGCGCGCGGACCGTCGCCGGCGGCCTGCGCCTGGGCAGTCGCCAACAGCAGGGAGTACGCCTCCCAGACCGTCGCACCGGACGGCGCGTACGCCTGCGCGGCGCGCTCGAAGAGCTGTGCGGCCGCGCGGCTGTCACCGTGATGCTGGGCGAGCGCCGCCTGGGCGCGCAGTGCCGCCCCGCGCTGACCGTGAAGACCCATCCGGTCGGCTTCCTCGACGGCTTGTTCGGCCCAGCGCGCGGCCTGATCGGCGTCGCCGACCGCGATGGCGGTGCCGACGAGGGTTTCCAGCTGGCCAGGGCGTACGGAGGGCTGCAGCCCCAACAGTTCGGGACCGCCGGCCTTCAGGATGGCGTCCTGCGCACGGTGCGGGTCGCCGCTCACGTGCGCCGTGTGGCCGAGCACGCACTTGGCCAACGACGCCCACCAGTGTCTGCTTCCGCCGGCTGCAGCCACGGCCTCCTCTGCGGTCGTCAAGGCCCTGGTGTCGCCCAGGGGGCAGCGCAGGAGAAGGATCAACGCTTTGAAGCACAGAGTGAAGGCCAGGAGATCACTGCTGCCAATGGCTCGTGCGATGGATTCCGCCTCCTCGGCCGACTCCAGGGCGGACGGCAGCCGACAGGTGTTGAGGTGCACAAAGGCCTTGCTGCTCAACAGGTGTGGCAGGACGTGGACCTGACCGCTGCGGCGGGCGATGTCCAGACCCCGGTCGGCGTGGCGTTCCGCGTCGGCATAGCGCTCGAGCAGGGCTTCCGCCCAGGCCAGCCACACCAGCGACTCGCACAGTTCCGTGAGGTTGGGGTCGGTCAGAGCGTCTGCGAGCCCGGCGGCGACATCGGCGAGCCGGCGGGCCGCCGCCGTCTCCCCTTCGTATGCCTCTCCCAACGACCCCAGCGCCAAGGCCCCCATCTCTCCCATGAGGTCGCCGTGGGAGCGTGCCACCGCAAGCGTCCGCTCGATCTCGTCACGTACGTCGGGGTAGGAGACGGTGTTCAGGGCGGCCATGCCCAGCGCGAGTCCCAAGGAGACCGCCTGGCGGGGCTCGGGGCCGGGACTGCGGGCCAGTTCCCGCTGCAGCAGGGCTGTCGCTTCGGGGGAGTGTCCGAGATGCCGTTCCATCATGGCGCACAGCGCTATCGCATCCCTGCGCAGCGATGCGCCGTCCTGCCCGGACCTACTGATCAGCGTGTGGAGCAGGTCACGGCTTTCCCGCAGGCTGCCGCCCACAGCGAGTGCTCTGGCGCGCGCCAGTGTCAACTCTCCACGCTGCTGTGCGCAGGTGGGCGTGTCCGGCATGAGCCGGAGGACGACGTCCAGCAGATGAGCGGCCGTCGCGGGCGCCGTGTGGGCGCACTGGGCGGCCGCCTCACTCAACACGGCCGCCGACATGGGATCCCAGCCGACCAGCGACCGCTCGACGTGATGAGCACGCTCGGCGGCGGAGGCACCGGCCCGGGCCAGTTCGTCCGCCGCGCCGCGGTGGATCTCGGCACGGCGTGGTGCGGCGGTGTTCTCGTAGACCAGTGCCCGCAGCAGCGGGTGGCGCAGTGTCCAGCGGCCGTCGGACCCCATGCGCAGCAGATCGCGCCGCGCAAGTGCACCGACGCAGTCGTCGAGTTCCTCCGGCGTGATGTGTCCGGTGGTCAGGCTCAGCATTGCGGGCGTGGCATGGTCGCCGAGGACCGCCACTGCTTCGGCGGTACGGCGCTGCGTCGCGGTCAGCGCAGTCAGTTCGTCCAGGAGCAGGGATCCCAGTCCGCTCGGCACTGCGGAGGCGGTGTCGTCGTGGGCCCGGAGGGTGGTGCCGCGCGACGACGCGCCATGGCGGTAGGCGTGCAGAAGGCAGTGGAGGTACAGCGGGTTGCCCTCGCTGGATTCATAGATCTGCTTCGCGTCTCCCGGTGGCAGGTCGGAGGCGAGCGCCTCGATCGACGCCTGCTCGGGCAGCGGTCGCAGCGCCATACGCAGTACGGCCCCACTGTCGACGCCGCGTGTCAGAGCAGCGGCAAGGGAGTGCGGCGTCTGCCGTTCTCGTCGGGTCACGACCAGAAGCACCCGGCCGCCCACCGGGTGCCGGATCACATGGTCCAACAACTCCAAGGACGCGGGATCCGCCCAGTGCAGGTCGTCCAGGGCCATCACCAACCCGCTGCGCTCACCGAGCCTGGTCAGCACTTCCGCGACGGCGCGATAGAGGCCGAACCGGTCACGGTTGCCCAAACCCGAATCCGAGCCCTGCGCACCGTCGGCTCCGCGCAGCACCGTTGCCGCCACCTCGGGCACGGCATCCGAGTCGAGAAAGGCACGATCGACGTCGGCGAACGCGTCCGTGAACGTCTGGAACGGAGTGTGCTGCTCGTACTCCGTGGCCCTGCCGCGCAGCACGGTCAGCCCATCCTGCCGCGCCCGCCCACAGAGCTCGCTCAGCAGCCGGCTCTTCCCCATGCCGGCGTCTCCGGCGATGTCCACGACAGCGGGAACGCCGTCCTGCCCCAGACTGCCGATCACCGAGATGAGCCGCTTCAGTTCGTCAGCTCTGCCGACCAGCATGGTCGCCGTCTCGTCCCACGCCGGCTCCAGAGCGTCCATTCCCCCACCACGTCCGCGTGTTCATTCCCGAGTGGTCGCTCCTGCGCAACCCTGCCTGCACAACCAGCCGATACTTTCATAGAAACGTCATCATCACCGTCGTCGCCGTCGGGGCAGGGCAGCAGGGTGTCGAAACCCATGTCGCCCTCGGCGTCGACGTCCCGGCGGAGCGCCAGAGCGAGCGGCCTCCGAGGCGGATCTCACCGACCCGGTCGCCGCCAGCGAGGTGCGACCCGTCGACCCAGCGCCACATCGGCAGGATCTCAGGGCTGAAGGAGCGTTGTACGAGCAGCAGAACCCCCAACCGGTCGCTGTTCAGGCCCTGCTCCGCGCTCCGGCGGTCGCTGAGGCGCTGCAAGCGGCCCCAGCCGGTCGATGCTCTCAGCGAAGACGACATGGTCGAATCCCTCACTCGGCATTCCGGGGAACGCGGCGACGATGGCGGCGTGCTGCGCCTCGACGACCGCCTGCGGCACGCGCCGGTTGGCGGGCCGGTCCTGCTGACGAGCGACACACACGGAGGCGGGCGTGGTGACCAGGAGGGCGATGGTGGGAACACCGTGACGGCGTGCGCGGGCCAGGAGTTCGGCTCGGTCGGAGTGCTTGGCGCTGGTCGTGTCGACCACGGTCGGGAGCCGTCGGGCGAGGCGGGCCTCGAGGACTGACATCAGCGAGGCCACCGCGTCGGGAGTCGCGCTCTGGTCACGGGGTCGCCTTCCTAGTTGGCATCGAACAGGGGTGGAAGCGTGCCGGGGGATCAGCCATCGGCCACGGCCCATTGAATCGGTCACGTGGCCGTCGGTCGTCCCGCGGATCGTGCCACGCCGCCGGTAGCCGGGGAATCGGTCAGGGACGCGGACAGGGCGGTGTCCGAAGATCAGGCTCAGCCCTCGGCTGCCGGTGCCCTGTGTCGCTCACTTCCGCACGGATTGGAGGCGGTCGCCGGCGCCCCTGCTGGGGCGGTGGTCAGGCTGCACGGCAGAGTTCAGTGGGCGTGGCTGCGGCCTGTCCACCGAAATCTTCTGTGCGGTGACTTGGGGCGGTGCGAGCACACCGATCACTTCAGTGCCCGGTGGCCGTGGCGTCTGCGGTCTCCTCTGCAGTGTGGGCGGTGGTCACCGTTTGACGCGGCTGCGGACGGCCAGGACCGCCAAGCCGAGGAGCACGGGCTCGGCCAGCCGGGAGGTCATCTCGGTGTAGGTGCCGGCGGTGGTCAGGTTCTGGCCGGAGGAGCGGAACACCACCGAATTGATCACAACCCGCAGGGCCTTCTCGAACCGCTCGGCGGTGACGCGGCGGGTCCACGGACCGGTGGGCTTAGCCGGGTCGGGGGTATCGGTGGTGAGGGTGATCTGCTGCCCGGCGGCGACTTGGCGGCCGGTGATCTGCGGCTTGGGGTCATCTGCGGGCAGGCCCCACAGCACCATCACCGCGACCGTGACGATCATCGCTGCTGCTAGCCACGCCAGAGCGCGGGAGGCGCGCAGCCCGTAGCCGGAGATGGCCCAGTAGGCGGTCAGCAGCGACCGCTCACCCCATGGTCGGGTGATGTCGTGTCGGCGCATCTCGCACTCGCCGTAGTAGAAGTCGGCGGCGTCTGGCTCGTTCTTGCCGTCCTCCAGTGACTTGCGCAGCTGCCGGTACAGCGCGGCCACCGCCGCCGGACGCAGCTCGGAGGCCTCCGCATGTGGTGTGGTCCAGCCGCGGGCTGGAGCGGGGCTGCGGGCGGTGCTCATCCGCCAGTGATGCTCCTCGGCCAGTGTGTTCCTCCGGGTCCACCGCCAGGGGAAGCGCCGACTCCAGCCGGTGGGGGTGGCGGCGAAGGTGCACCAACCGTCCACGCGGAGCTGGTCGAGATGGACCGCGCCGGCGAACCGGCACTCGCTCAGGTCAATGTCGTGCAGCGCCAGATGCGCGGCATCAACCCCGCTCACCGACGTCAGCCGCACGCTGCGCCGGCCGCCCGACAGATGCGTCTCCGGCAGCACGCTGTCTGACTCCGAACGACGGGGAAAGGGGGCGGGGCGGGCGGAGATCACCACTGGGTACTCGCAGACCGCGTCCCTCAGATCCAGCTCGGCGTAGCGCAGGTGCAGCGTGGCGGTCGATGCCCACCTGGTGCGCACACAGCTCATCCGGCGGGCGGCGGCTTCCACTGTCACCGGCTGCTGGAAGACCGCACCGTCCAGACTCACCTTGTCACCGCACACTAGCGGCCCCAACCGCGACGCCGCCTCAAAGCGTGCTCCGCTGAACCCGGCGATGTCGGAGAAGGTCGCTCCCCTGAATCCAGCGTTGCCAGCGAAGGTTACCGCGCCGAACCTGGCGCTGCCGGTGAAGGTGGCTCCGTCGAACCTGGCGTCGCTGGTGAAGGTGGTTCCGTCGAACCTGGCGTCGCTGGTGAAGGTGGTTCCGTCGAACCTGGCGTCGCTGGTGAAGGTGGTTCCGTCAAACCTGGCGATGTCGGAGAAGGTAGCTCCGCCGAATCCGGCGTTGCCAGCGAAGGTTACTCCGCCGAATTTGGCGACAGTGAAGGTGGCTCCGTCGAACCCGGCGGTGCCGGAGAAGGTCACTGCGCCGAACCTGGCGTCACCGTTGAAGGTGGCTGTAACGAACCTGGCGATGCGGGCGAAGGTGGCTCCGTCGAACCCGGCGGTGCTGGAGAAGGTCACTGCCCCGAACCTGGCGTCACCGTTGAAGTCGACCCCGCCGAACCAGGCGATGCGAGCAAAGGTGGCCCCGTCGAACCCGGCAACGCCGCCGAAGGTGACTGCGCCAAACCTAGCGGTGCCGGTGAAGGTGGCCCCGTCGAACCAGACGTCCCCCGAGAAGGTAGCTCCGTCAAGCACGGCATCGCCGGTGAAGGTGGCCCCGCCGAACCTGGCATTGCGGGTGAAGGTGGCCCCGTCGAACCAGGCGATGCCTATGCGTGGGTGGCTGGTGGTGGGGTCGCGCAGGGCGTCGAGTAGCTCGCCCAACAGTGCTCCGCTAAAGGGAGTGCCTCGGTGGTCGATATCGGCGCCGGGAGCCAGGCTTGCGAGATAGGCGGCGCGGTCGGCCTCGTCCAGGTGGGCCAGGCAGGCCGCGTGTCCGGGCACGTGGATGCCGCGGCAGCCGACGGGGTCGATCGCGGGGTCGGCGCCGTGGCCGCAGTGCGGCCAGGCCGGGGAGATGGTGGACGGTGGGTCGGGCGTTGCTAGCGTCATGCCTGAAGGACGATCGGCGCGGCCGGGCAGTTGCCCGGCGTCCCGCCTTCGAAGCACGCGGAACTGAAATCTTCGGTGGCTACTGAAAAATGAATCGTGCGTTGTCCGCGGCGACAGCGTCAGGCCGGGTCCCAGGACGGCCGACCGGTAGACGGACCCGCACCTTCTGCAGCACGGGCACGAACTGCGGGCTGTCGGCGGCCTGTCCTGCGGTCAGGACGAACGACAACGGACGGCACTTGCGGTCAGCGGCGAGATGACCTTGCTGGTCAACCCGACACGGGACCTGCCGAGCAGGGTTGCTTCAAGTGGAGCTTGCGCCGTCGCCTGACGTGCCGCCGCTCGTCCTGGCCGGGGGCGTCACTTCCGACCTGTCCGTTCTGTTCCGGCGGGCCGCCCCTTTTGCCGGGCCCGTTCCTGGTCGGCAGCCCTCCATGACCTTCTTGCCCGGCTCCGGTTGTAACCCCGGTGCGACGTCGGGCGCGGCATCGGTAGCGGAGACGACAAGCGCGTTGAGCAGCCGGCGATGTACGCCGCCCAGGCACGTACGCCACCGGCCCGGCGGTTGGTCAACAGCGCCGCTGGTGGCGTACCCGGATCCTCAGCGGTCTGACACGCAGCACGCACGAACCGCCCCAGCTGCTCGAGCCCCTCACAGCCCGCCCCGTCAGCCACGGCACCGTCCTCGAGGGCCGCCGGCCGCAGACACCTGGGTGCTGACGGCCGCCTTGCGGCAACACCGGCAGGTTCCCGTGCGACGCCGCGCCCACGATCAACGCGTCACACCGCGGGACGTTACGTCCTGCCGTGGGGACCACGTCGACAGCCGGCACCGGTTCGCAGGTCAGAGTGGGTTGCATGTGACGCTCGCTGTCAGTCCTACTCGGTCCATCCGGTTCGATCAAGGCGGACGTCGGAGACATCACTGCGGTAGGGACGACGATCACTCACACCCAGCCCAACGAACCGCCAGCACCAGCAGTCACAAGAACATCCCGAACCACCAACTACCGACATCAGATGCCCTCTTACTCCTATCGAACGGGGAGGTCGCACACCACGGTGATAGGGCGAACCGCTTCCAAGGCGCCGACCGCGACGGCACACTGTGACCACTCTTCGCGGCGCGGAACGAGAGGCGGGGACCGTGTACCGTTCGATGTGGCGGGCAAAGGTGCTTACGCTGATGGTGTGCGTGGTCCTGGCCGTGGCCTCCCTCGCGGCCTATCGGTTCCTTTCGCGCGGGGAAACGTATGAGGATCCGATCGACCTGCGTGCCGTGGACTGGCGCAGCGTCGAGATCCCGGGGTCGTTGTGCAGGTCCCCCAAGCCGATACGTCTGCGTGATGGATCGGCCGTCAACGTGCCGTCGGATTTCGACGGACCGGAGCCGAACATGCCGCAGGACGTGGCGGCCCTCACAGACGAGATCTTCTACGGCGACATCACTGGCGACGACCGTGACGAGTCCGCGCTGCCCGTGGTGTGCGCCAATCACGACTCCACCGCCGCAGGGCAGAGAGCCATGGGTATTCTTGTTTTCGACGGCGGTGCTCGGGAACTCTCCGTGCTGGGAACTCTGACGAGCCGTAAGCCTCGGCTCGGCGAACCGCCGAATCTCTTGAAGGTGGAGTCGATGAAACCCGGCCGAATCACGATCGTGGACAGTTTCTATCTGAAGGACGACTTCAATTGCTGTCCGTCCGGTCAGGTCGAGGAGACATGGGTTTACCGACAGGGGCGTCTAGCGGCCCGCTGAGTCCGGGCCGTACATCAGAACAGGTTGAACTCCCGGAGCACATGCAGGGTGCCGGCGCTGACGGTCACGAAGGCCCCGCAGGAGCTCAGCGTCGTCGTCAGGATGCTCGCGCCGAGGTGCGGCAGGACGATGAAACCGACCAGCGCGGCGACGAGGGCGCTCAGCGCCGCGATGGCGAGGGCCATGACCCGGACAGCGGGGCTCGGCGTAGGCATGGTGTCAGTCCTTCGTGGTCGTCGTGTGGAGTGCTCCACACCGTCATGCAGGACCCCCGGACACATCCAGTCCAAGATCATGGCAATTGCGGACACCGGCATTCATGCAGGTGAATCCGCCAAAGTGTCCGAAGTTGCACCGGATCTGCGAGAGGGCCTCCCCTGGACCGGCCCTTCCGGGATACTGCTGAACCACTAGCAGGGGGGCGACATGACCGAGGAGACGCCGAGGCGGCAGGAACTCTTGGACACCGCCGTCGAGGAGCGCACTCCGCAGGCGTTCCGCGCGGCTCTGAACGAACTCCGCGCGGACGGGCTCTCGTACGACAAACTGGTCGAGATCGCAAGCGACATCGTCAGCGAGGGGAACGCCCCCGGGTTCGAGATGGGCGTGAGCGGCCCGGCGAAGGGCACATGGCTCAACGCCCTCACGGTGAAGGGCAGGAAGGCCGAGAGGCTTCCGGACTGGAGGTACGTGGAGCTCCTGGTCCTGGCGTACTGCGAGCACCACGTATTGGATGAGGACACGCGCGACGGCCTGCTCGTTCGCTGGGCCGACGGCTACACCGCCTGCGGCGGCCGACCGCGTCCGCAGTACCGGCGCACGCCCGAGAGCCAGTCCGTGAACACCGCGGCAGCGCGGAGGATTCGTCAGCCGTACGCCATAGGCGCCGCCATGGCCGTGGTGCTGGCAGCGGGCTCGGCGTACGTCCTCTGGATCCCGGCCTCAGAGACACCGCCGCTGTCTGTGGACGACGTCTCCTTCCTCGGGCTGAGCACGGGCGACTACGTCTTCACGTCCACCATGAAGCTGTCGGGCTCCCAGGTGGAGAAGCTGAAGAACGAGGACTACGGAAAGGGGAAGACGTTCGAGGACTGGTTCAACGAGAACGGCGGTGTACCAGCCGGTTTCAGGACCATCTCGCTCACCGTTAGCGGACGCAGCAAGAAAGAGCTCCGCATCACGAACATCCAGATCCTCAAACGAGACTGTGCGCCGCCGCTCACAGGTACTTTTTTCCTCAATGGCGGCACCAACGGCGGCGAGTCCAAGACCAGAACGTTGTTTTTCAACCTGGACGACCGGATCCCCGAACCCACGGACGAGAACAGCGAACCCTATTTCGCCCGGAAGAGCATCACCCTGAAGTACGGGGAGACCGAAACGATTGTGGCGTTCGTCAGCGCCAATGAGCGTTCCTGCGGCTTCACCTTCCGCTTCACCGTGGTCGTGCCGGGCCACAAACCGGTGAAGCGGGAAGTCAGCAACGACGGAAAGCCGTTTCAGCTGACCGCAGTCGCCCAGAACTTCGAGGAACAGCACCCCTACGACCATTACCGGGCGATGTACGTGGGAGGCGTGGCGGCTCCTGTCGGTGCCGGAATTGTCCCGGCCGACCCCTCCACCTACAACGGCGACCCCCAGTCCCTCGCCGCTCCCTGAATGGACCTCGACAGCCGAGTCGGCGCACTGATGTGCTGATAGCCCTCGCAGCAGCGCGAACGCGGCCAAGGCCGCTGCACCAAGCCCAGCACCATTCGCCGCGCTCAGTGGCAGCCCGGCCACCGGAAGCGTCCGGACCGGCCCCCAGCGCTGCAGATTGGAAGAGCTCACCGCTGGCGTGCACTGAGAGCCGGCCAGCCAGCGCTGCCGCCAGGCCGGGCTCCCTCTCCTCGCTACTGGCGCATGGCTCCGCACCACCCCACTCCTGACCTCATATCCCAACCGGTGGACGTGGCTGCGCTGTACCGGCAGTTGCGCAAGGCGTTCGAGGACGGCAAGGAGCGTCAGTCGCCGCCGTCGTCGTCTCGGCATGCCCGGATGCGATCACCACGTGGGGGGAGGTGCGATGGGAGAACGAAGGTTCGATGACTGTTTGTAGCCGCCCATCGAGGCCCCGTGACGGATTGGCGGAAAAATCTCACCGCCGGCGACGGACCCTGAGGGGCGATTTGCCTGAGCCGCTGAAAGACGAGGTGGCAGCAGGATGGAAGATCAAGACGAGCCCCGCCGGCCCTCTTGGGGTGCACCAGACGGAGGCACTGGCGCCCCAGGCCGTACCGGTCCGACACCGCCGGGACAGGTTCCACCGCCCCGCAACGGGGGGTTGGCGCCGGAGAGCGTCCGCCCTGCCCGCGGCGCAAGGGCAGGCATCAGGCTCGTTGTGGATGTCTGTCGTGTGGTGTGGTGGCGGGAGTGGCTGGTGTGGTGGGGCGTCCGATGCTCAGGTAGGTGTAGCCGTGCTGTTTCATGACGTGTGGTGTGAGGAGGTTTCTGCCGTCGAAGAGCACGGGGTGTTCATCATGGTGGCCAGTCGGCTCCAGTTGGCCTGGCGGAGTTGGGGCCAATCGGTGGCGATGATCGCACCGTCTGCTGCTGTCATCGTCTGCGGGAGTGTGGCGCAGCGGTGTGCCGATGCCCACGGCCCGTCGTTGCAGGCCGGTGCCATGGGGTCCCAGCAGCGCACGTGGGCGCCTTCGGCCTGCAGGCGTGAGGCTATGACGGTGCTGGGTGCTTCGCGCATGTCGTCCGTGCCGGGTTTGAACGTCATGCCGAGCAGTGCGATGGTGCGTCCTTTGAGACCGTTCAGTTCGTTCTTGAGCCGCTGGACGGCTCGGCGTGGCTGGAGGTCGTTGACTTCGATGACTGCAGTGAGCAGTTGGAAGGCGTAGCCGGAGTTGCTGGCCAGAGCGCGTAGGGCGCGGGAATCCTTGGGGAAGCAGCTGCCGCCGTAGCCCAGGCCGGCGTTCATGAAATGTGGGCCGAGGCGGTGGTCCATGCCGGTGGCTTTGGTGACGTGGGCGATGTCTGCGCCGGTTGCCTCGCACAGTGTGGCGATTTCGTTGGTGAAGGAGATCTTCGTGGCGAGGAGGGCGTTGGCGGTCAGTTTGACCATTTCGGCGGAGGCGACGTCCATGAGCAGTGTCGGTCCCTTCACTCCGTCGTGCAGGTCGGCGAGGAGTTCGGCGGCGGTGTCGTCCTCAGTGCCGATGACGATGCGGTCCGGGTGCATGAAGTCCTCCACGGCCCTCCCTTCCGCGGTGAACTCGGGGTTGGAGGCGTAGGGGACGTGTTCCAGGCCGGCGGTGTCCATCGCAGCGCGTATCCGGGCGCCGGTGCCGACGGGGACGGTGCTTTTCACCGTGACTACCGCCAGGTGGGATGCTCCTTTGAGCGCATTGATCACTGCCCAGATGCGGGAGAGGTCGGCGTCTCCCGAGGCTGTGGGCGGGGTATCCACGCACACGTACACGATCTCTGCATCGCGGACCGCCTCGTCGGCGTCGAGGGTGAAGCGGAGACGTTTGCTGTTGCGGGCGAGCATCTCACCCAGGCCCGGCTCGTAGATGGGGACGGCACCGGACTGCAGGGCCTGGATTCGTGCCGGCTGGATGTCGCGGATGGTGACGCGGTGGCCCAGTTCGGCGAAGCAGGCGCCGGCGACCAATCCGATGTAGCCGGCGCCGAAGACCGCGACGTTGTGGTTCGAGTTGTGCATGTGCGGCTTCACTTTCACAGAGAAACGATGCGGCGCAGGCCGGCTGTGTGGGGGGGACGAGGTGCCCGCGTTGCATCGTGGGACGAGGTGCTGCAAGAAGGTGCCGGGCGGCTGAGGCGCTGCCAGGGGGCCTGTGTGTGGGCGCGATACTGACGGATCTCCAGCGTGGACTCGTCCCAAGGATCGACGGCCCTGACGTACGTGCTCTGTGCTGCGGCTTCCGGCGGGGGCGGGGAGCTCTGTCCGCCGAGAGTGACTTCGGCCCCGTTCTGCCGGGTACCCCACCCTGTCCTGGCACACGTGAAGATGCCGTACCAGCGCAAGAAGCGCAGCACTGTCCAGGCGAGGACGATCGCCAGCGGCATCGTGAGCCAGGTCAGAGCCCGCGAACGGATCCGCTCATCGGAACGGATGATGCTCAGGTAACGCAACCCCTGTGCATACCCGATCAGGAACGGGATGACCAGCATGCTCCCGGGCGGCATCTGTCCGTACAGCAGCGGCTCGACGAGCACCAGCCACAGGACGACCATCTGGGTGAGCACCATCTGCAGCCACCGCATCGCGTGCAGCCAGTAGGCGGGGCGCGCCGGCGACAGATACCGCATGCGCCACACCGAACGGATCGTCGAGCCGCGCATCCAGCGCAGATACATCCGCGTGAAGTGGCTCCACTTCTCCGGCATGGCGGTGAAGCAGATGGCCTGGGCTGCTGCACGGTCAGCCCGCGCTGCTGGGCATACAAGGTCAGCAAGCTGTCGTCGGAGAACATCACGGACCGCCCCATGAAGGTCTCGTTGAGGTACGAGCCCAGATTGTCGCGAATCACGTCGGCCCGGTACGCGGCCAGCGGACCGGAGTTGACCATGACAGCGCCCAGGGCGGACTGTCCGGAGCGGTCGACAAGTTGGCACACCACGAACCACAGGTCCGTCACCCGCACCAGCCAGTTCACCCGGTTGTTGGTGGCGATCACGATACCGGCGACGGACTGAACCCGCGGCCGGGCGAACGGCAACAGGACTTGCTCGATCGCACTCGGCGCAAAGCACGAGTCCGAATCGCACGTGATGTAGATGTCCGCCTCGGCGCTCACCCTGACGCCGTGCGCCTGGGCATGCCGCTTGCCACCGTTGAGCACGCGCTGCCACGTGGTGGCGACACCGGCCTTGCGGGCCGCCTCCTCCCACCACGCACGCACATCCGCGTAATCGCTGCTGGTTGAGCCATCGTCGACAATGTGCACCGAATCAGGCAGCCGCGTCTGGCGCAGGAAGCTCTCCAGCCCCAACTTCAAATAACCGGGGTCCTCGTTGTAAACCGGAACGAGGATGGACACGTGCGCGGAAGCCAATTGACGCACCGTGCGGTCCGTAAGCCGCGGAACACCCTCAAGGTGATACATGAAAGTCTGTAGCAAGAAGACGAGGAAAAGGCTGATCCATACAACCCTGAGCCGGTTCTCCGTCTCGCTGTCAGCCCTGAAGGCAATAACCGCATGGTGCGTCGTCCATGCCGCCGCCAATAACAGGACGACGATACCCGTCAGAACAGTCACCGACCGGTGCTGATGGGCACTCAGCACCGGCTGATGGCGACGGCGCCCTCTCACTTACGATGCCGCCGCGACGCCACGACCGCACCGGCATCCTGACCTGCGGCCAGATTCCGGCGGAACCCGAACCTCACAGCCACGAGGCCGACACAAACAAGAGAAGCAGCAAGGGCAAGCATCCAACCGCCGAGTGGATAGGTCATACCGCCTACCACGATGACGGGAGCGCCGGTCTGCGCGAGCTGAGCATGTCCGGACATACGAAAGTCCCCCCAGGAACAAGAGAAATAGTGGATGACGCAAATCATATGAGATGCGTGAAGGTCCTCGCGCCATCACTGCCCACCCCGGACAGAGCGAGAAAATCCCCGAATGCAGAAGATGCTAATAACTGGGCGATGCTGCTGCCCATCACCCAACTCTGCCCGAAACTGCCCTCGCGTGAAAAAGGAAAGACAGGAGTGTGCAGAAATGGTCACACTGGGATGGGCTGTACGAAGAACCAGAGCCAGCCCCCAAAGCGCCCTCTCGGCCACCGTGGTGCAGGGGATGGCTGTCCTGATGGACGACGGCGTTCAGCCGCAGCTCGCCCGGTGGCGGGAAGCGCTCGGTGCGGGCAGGCATGATGCGGCGCACCTATAGGCGGGACCCACATCTGGCATGGGGAGCGGCGGTAGTTCCGCCTCGATGGCGGAGAAGGCCACGCCTGCGACCAGCAGCGGCCCTGGCCGGTCGGCAGCGCCGGATTGAGTCCGCCGCCGGTCACCACGTCTTCGGCTGGCCCCTTCGAAGCGGTGCGACGGCTGCGATGTGGTCCTCGCCGCCCGCGGTCAGATCGTGTGCTGTCCCGGCGGTGATGAGACCGCGCTCCCAAGCCGGACGGCACAGCAGCGCCCGGCGGCGCCGCGCGCCTGGCGCCACGGGCGAGGGGGTGACCAATAGTCAGTAAAACGTCGTATGAGTGCCGATTGACCTACCTCGCCCTGGACACATGCTGTGAGGAACCACAGCGACGTGAGGGAAGGAGCAGTCATGGCTGCGTCCAACAACTCAGGGAACCTCGCGAACGCCGGCGCGAGCTTCGGAGGCCGGCCAGAAGGGCGGACGTGAGAGCGGCGGGCAGCGGTAGCCCGATGTCGCCTTCAGCATGAGCCCGGTCTTCCTTTCTGGAAGGCCGGGCCTCTCCCGTTCGTAGCCGCCGAACGAGTTCGCTCGAGCGGTGTCGAGGCGGTGGTCAGATTGATGGGCCGCGCTGTTGGCGATACCACTGCGGGGGTGGATGACGAGGTGGTCGTGGTGGCGGTCCGAGCCGGGCGAACTGGTCATGGGCCGCCGCTCATGGGCTTGGGAAAGGCCGTACCTGTTCGGGTGAGCGGGGGCCGGCCGCGTTTCCGGTCTGGGGCGGCGGGCACTCGGGGCACCATGAATCAGAGTCATCGCCCCCCGCTCGTCGACAGCTCACTCGCCGTTCTTGCCAAGGGGTACGCCTGGCTGCCCGACCGTCGGCGCCGTACCACCGCCCCCCTGGTGCGCGCGCGGGTCATGGGACAGCACGCCGTCGCCCTGCACGGTCCGGAAGCGGTGCGGTTCTTCTACGACGAACGGCGTGTGGAGCGTCGTACGGCGTTTCCCGGTCCGGTGCTCAGCACACTCTTCGGTCACGGAGCCGTACACACCCTGGACGGCCGGGATCACCGGGTGCGTAAGGAGATGTTCCTCTCCCTGCTCACCGGGCCGGAGGCGGTCGACCGCCTCGTTGAATGCGTCGCCGGGGCGTGGGACCAAGCCGTGGAGTCGTGGCCCGGCCGTCCGGCGGTCGTCCTGTTCGACGAGGCGAGCCGGGTTCTGACCCGAGGCGTCTGCCGGTGGGCCGGAATCCCCCTCGACGACGCGGAGTCGGTGGCCCGGGACCTGGTCGCCATGGTCGACGGCTTCGCCACGCCCGGGCTGCGCCACTGGCGGGCTCGCCGTGCGCGGTCCCGCAGTGAGGCGTGGCTGGGGCGTCTGGTCGAAGACGTACGGGAGGAAGCCACCACCGCGCCGGCCGGGTCGGCACTGGACGTCGTGGTCCGGCACGGGGACGCCGATGGCCGACTCCTTGACCCGCACACCGCCGCCGTCGAACTGCTCAATGTCATCCGTCCGACCGTCGCGGTGTGCTGGTTCGTCGCCTACGCCGGTCACGCGCTGCGCCTCAGGCCCGACGTCCGGGAACGGCTGGGCGACGACGACCCCGCCTACGCCGTGGCCTTCGCCCACGAGTTGCGGCGCTTCTACCCCTTCGCCCCCTTCCTCGGTGGCCGGGCCGTCACCGACCTGGAGTGGCGGGGGGAACCCATCCCGTCCGGCACCTTGATCCTCCTCGACCTGTACGGACAGGACCACGACCCCGACCTCTGGGACACCCCGTACACCTTCGACCCACAGCGCTTCCTGGAGAGGCCGCCCCACCGGGACGAACTCGTCCCGCAGGGCGGCGGCGACCGCGCCACCGGCCACCGCTGCCCCGGTGAGGACGTCACGATCGCACTCCTGCGATCCGTCGGGCCACGGCTGGCACGCCTGGAGTACGACGTGCCGAAACAGGACCTGAGCATCCCGCTGAACCGCATCCCGGCGCGGGTGCGCAGCGGATTCGTCATCGAGGCCGTCCGTGTACCGGTGCCCGCACTCGGCTTCAGGCAGTCGGCGGGCTAACGGCCACCAGGGGAGAGGGACGCGATCAGGGGAGTGGGACGCGATCCGGTGATCACGGGCGAACATGTCCGCACACTGCTCAACCAGGAAGACGCCGTGCTCGTACTGCTCCACGGCCGGGCGCAGCTGATCCCCGCCCGGAGCTGAACTCCGAGCGCTGCCGCGGCGCGATGCCAGTGGCGTCCGGCCGGGACCTCCGGGAAAGCCTGGGCACCGACCGGTCGTCGTCTGGGAGCTTGCCCCTCGATGTGTTGGCGGCTCTCCTCGATGGATGGTGGCGGAGCAGGGCGGCTAAGCACTCGAGGGCACCAGTCCCATGTCGCATACGCACCTTGGTCCCCTACGTTCGCGCCACCGACTGGATCTGGTCGCAGTGCGTTCGGCGTCCTGCATGGGGCGCCGAGTGCGTGTGGGGAACCCGCACACGGCCGGGTGCCGGTCAGGCCCCCGCCGGACCACGACTCATCCGCCGCGCAGCGGTCACGGCCGCTCCCGCCAGCGCGGCGGCTACGGCCGTCCTGCGCATCGCGGAGCGCCGCCGCCCGTTCCAGCCGCCCTGCACCGCCCCCTCTCCGAGAGCCGGTACGTGCGTGCTCCGTGAGTGACCGGAGCCTTCTCGTCCTGAGACAGATCGGTCTCGTCCGTCTGCCGTGCCATCGCCCGCGCCGCGATTCCCGGCGTCATCCGAAAACGGCGTACCAGAGCGCGGCCCGCGGGGCCGACCACCACTTCGCGACGTGGGTGGCGGACCAGATCCACGATGGCCCGGGCAACCCGCTCAGGGCTGTGGACGGGAGGCATGGCGACCACTTTGCGCCCGGTGTAGTTGGCCGCCTGCTCGAAGTGCGGGGTGTCGATGGTCGCGGGCATCACGGCATCGACGTCGACCTGTAGGGGCACGAGCAGCGACGAAGGGCCGGAACCCAGCTGTGGGACTGAGCGCTTCAGCCGGCCCGGCCGTGCTCGGCGTCAAGCGGGGCGCCGGGCGGTGAGAGGTTGACCTCGGTGCCAGAGCAGGGCGGCGATCGTGACTGGGAGCGCTATCAGCGCCCAGATGGCCACCGTCATCACCACTGCCGTCCAGGCGTCCCAGATGTGGCTAGCGAGGTACGCCGCGGCGAGCGGTGCGGCCACCACGCCTACGCACTTCGCCGGGCCGAACCGGACCCGGGGTGCGCATCGGCGATCGGTGGCGAAGCACTGAGGCCGCCGGGCGCTGCCGAACGCCGCGATGAAGGCCAAGCTCGCCAGCCAGACACCGGCCAGCGTGAGCCCGACGAGCATGGTGGCCTTCTGGTCCGGCAGCCCGGGGAGCGTCTCGCTGATCCCGTCGTGGCTGACGGCGACCTGGACGTTCCGCCAGGCGGTGACCTCCACCTCGTCCCCCGGCTTGATGAGTTCCGACAACTCGCCGTGCGAATCGAGGTGCATCGGCCGAGCGGCGGGGCCCGGAACAGGAGCCTGCAACTGCACGCGGAAGACCATCGCTCTACCGCTCCTGGCGTCCTCGGCAGAGCGAACCGTCCCGCGGATCGTGCGCATGCAGTCGGCCAAGACCCCTGCCGCCTCCTCGCTGCCGCACGGCTGTGCTTCCAAGAAGGCCTTCTCATCGGCGATCCGCTTGGGCACCGAAATGCTCGGGACCGCAGAGACCGCCAGCAATACCAGTCCAAGCAGCGTCCAGGCCACCGCACGCAGCCACGCCTTCCCGGGCCGGGCCGACTCCCCCTGCTCCGCCGTCTGCACAGCCATCGCCGTTGCCCCCTTCGCTCCGGGAGCATTGAGCCACACACCGCCGATCGGCAACAGGCCGGAGAGCGGCAAGGTCGTGCCCGCGCTTGGTGCCCGGATCCGGCAATCTCGAATGGCCAGAGACGGGGGCAGCCCTACCCCACGCGACACGATCAGACCCGACTCGAACGCCGGGAGGGCGCGATCTGGCGCTGAGCGTCTGGAAGCCGGATCCGGCAGGAAGACGATCGTGACGCGCAGGAAACTCACCGACGAGCAGTGGAAGTTGATCGAGCCGTTCCTGCCGATGGGAGAGTACGGCCCGTACCCCGAGCGGCTGCGTGAGCAGTTCGAGGGGGTGATCCGGGGGTTCCGCACCAGCAGTCAGTGGCGGGAGATTCGGGCGAGTTCGGCCCGTGGCCGACGGTCTACGGCCGCTTCCGGGTCTGGAGGGACGCCGGCGTCTTCACCGCGCTGCTGGAAGGCGTGATCGCTGAGGCCGCCCGCCAGGGGCAGACGGACTTGTCCTTGGTCAGTGTGGACTCCACCACCGCCCGTGCCCACCACGACGCCGCCGGGATGTGCATCGGCAAGAAGGTCATGGAGGCCCTGGAGGAAGCCGCTGCCGACCAGGAACGGGCCCGGCAAAGGGGCGCCCGCCGAAACAGGACCGCTTCCCACCTCGGACAGCATGACCTGCGGTTCTGTGCGTCTCACCGCTGTCGGCAGCTGTGTGTCTCTCTTCGTCTCGCGGATCCTCGGCAGATGGACCCGGTGCCGCTCCGGACGGTCGGGTGGATACACACGGTGCGGATGCGCAGTTCTCGGGATGTGAGCGTACGGCTGGGGGCGGGTCGCGGCCCGGACCTCTCATGCCCAGGCCAGCCGCGATCTATGCGCCCAGTAGGCTCCGGCGGACTCGGCCAGCCCGCCAAGCCGTTCCATCTGATCGGGATTGAGGTGCAGGTCCGCCGCCAAGAGGTTGCTGGTGAGTTGCTCGATCGTGGCTGCGCCGGAGAGGACGATGTCCGCCCAGGGCCGCGCGGCGACCGCGCCCAGAGCCACGGCGTCGCACGGCGCGCCGGTCTCCTGTGCGATCTCGCGCAGCATGACGGTGTCCCGCCCCGTGGCGTGCCGATCGGCCAGGCGTCCGTTTGCCATGGCCTCCTTGACGATCACCGTGCGCCCGGTGGCGTGTGCTTCGGCCAGCGCCGGCCCCGCTGACGGCTCCATGAGGTTGTAGGTGGCCTGCACGCAGCCGAAGAGCGGTTCGCCGTCCACCGTGATCTCCAGCGCGGCCCGGATGGCTTCCGCCTGGGCCGGGCCGCTGGTGGACAGTCCGATGGTCACCCCCTCTGCGGCGAGCCGGCGCAGCCGGTCGTGCAATGCGGAGTCGGTCAGCGCCGGGCTGTCCGGGGTGACCGAGTGGATCTGGTAGAGGTCGAGCCGGGTGCCCAGCAGCGCACGCGTCTCCGCGAGCTGCCGGTCGTACGTCGCGGTGCTGTGGTCCTTGACCTCGTGGACCTCGACGTCCGTGCGCCAGTCGGCGGTGTAGATGTAGCCCCACTTGCTGCCGATCACCACATCCCGCGCATCGGGACGGGCCTCCAGCCAAGTGGCGAGGAACTCCTCGGCCCGGCCGTAGGAGCGGGCGGCGTCGAAGTACCGCACGCCCCGGGCGTAGGCCGCGTCAAGCAGCCGGTGGGCATGGGCGCGCAGAACGGTGGCCGAGCGGTCTGCGGGCAGGTCCGCGTCACGACCCAGATTGATGTAACCGGGACGGCCGACGGCGGCCAGGCCCAGACCGAAGGGCGAGATCGGCGAGGCGATGGGGCGTTCAAGGTGCATACGGGGTGTCCTCCGGGATCCGTTCCTCGCGACCTGCCGCTCGAACCGGCCCAGGGAGTAGTGCAGTCCTTGGCAGGCTCTCCAGGTGTCAGGAGAGAACGGAGATGTCCGAACCGGGATGGGGTGCTGGGATGAGGGATGTCGTGAGCTTCATGGCAGCAACAGGGCGGCTGGGGCCATGGAGAGTATGTCGCAGCCGGGGCCGATGAGGAGGGGGTGACGTGGGGTGCGCGGCGGCGTAGCCGAGACGGAGACCTGGTTGTGGCGGTGTGCTGCGGTGACGACTCGGGCGATGGCGTCGAGTACGGCGGGGTGTGCGGCCATGGCCGGGGTGGCGGCCGGGTCGCGGCGGTCCAGGCCCAGGATCTGACGTGACGGTTTCCAGTAGACGCGAGAGCGCCAGGCTTCACCTCGGGCCAGGTCAAATTCGCGGTAGTCCTTTCTCCTTGCTGGTGGAGCGGGCGCTGTGACGGCGTGTCCGGTGCGCCCGTTCGACCAGCGTACTGTCGTTGAGTTGCTCGGTCGTGTCGTAGTTGCGCCAGCCCGTGAGGCGCCCTTCCGAGTCGTAACTTGCTGACAGTCCGGGAGGATCCATGTGATCCCCGTGTGCCCGGACCAACCTCTGGGGCACCCTGACGACTGCTGTGATGCCGCGGGTGGATGACCTGCGGAGCTGGACGCGGATGCCGTGGCGGCCGGAGAGTTGGCCGACGACGAACATGCCCATGCGCCGTGCCACCGACACATCGACGACTGGCGGGTTCAGGAGCCTGTCGTTGGCATCCTCAAGGTCCTTTGCAGTCATGCCCATGCCGCTGTCCTGGATTTCGACCGTCGCTCCGCCGCCGGACAGAAGCCGGCTCGTGACGAGCACCTCGGTGTCCGGTGAGGAGAACGCGGTCGCGTTCTCCAACAGCTCCGCGATGAGGTGAACGATGTCGTTCACTGCCCTGCCGTCGACGTCCGCGGTTACCAGTCCGCGTAGGTGCACACGCTGGTACTGCTCGACCTCACTGGTGGCGGCCCGCAGGACATCCACGAGCCGGACTGGGGCGCTCCAGCGGCGGCCCGCCTCCTCACCCGCGAGGACGAGTAGGTTCTCCCCATTGCGGCGCATGCGGGTGGCCAGGTGGTCGAGCTTGAAGAGGCCGGCGAGCAGGTCGGGGTCCTGCTCGCCGGCAATCCACTTCTTCAAGGTGCGCAAACCCATTCCGAGTTCGGCGATCTTCGCCGCGTATCTGGCCTCCAACGGCCTGTCTGGCGAGTACTCGGGACGAGGCTCATCGTCGCGTGCGACTTCTGAACTGCCAGACCGATAGCCCGTCAGCACCTCTCGGACATGCTCAGCCCGGTCCCGGACTTTCCGTTTCTCCGCCTCATCAAGCTGCCCCAGCACCACGGAGACGATCTCGCCCTCGTCGTCCGCCGACGGCCCCGGACCGTCCGGGCTGATGACAGCGCGGTGTCGGAAAACAGCAGCTCCTTCAGCGCCAGCCGCAGCAGCCTCCCCTGGCCGTCTTCAGGACCACTTCGGCCTCGTCCACGCGCAGGAGAGTCCGCTGACGATTGCGATGCCGTGGTGGGACTGCTGGGAGCATGAGCTGCCGGAGCGGTGCCGACCACGCTCGTGGCCGTGAAGAGGAGAGGGGCCAGGGGTCTTTCCAAAGCGTTCCGGGTCGGGCGGTCCAACTGCGGGGTATGCGACATGGGTGGATATTCGGGGCGCGGCCGGAACGGCGGGACAGGTCAGCGCGTACCCGCGGACTTGACACCCCTTGCGGGCTAGGGGAATTTAGGCACGCCTTACCTTAGTAGCTAGTCTTTGACGTATGGCCGTTCTGCGCGGCCGCTCAGTCGTAGTTGATCACTAACAGCGTGCACCAGGACACCCTCGAGGCCGCCCAGGCGTTCATCACCGCGTTTTTCGAGAACCGGGACCCGGCCTCGGTGGCCGCGCTCCTTGCGCCAAGGGCGACCTTCGCCCCGCTTGCGGCGCCCAACTCCTCGCGGACGCGCCTGGAGGGAAGTGCGTTGCTCACTCGCCGAGAGCCTCGGCCATCGTGTCGAGGTCTTTGAGGAGGGCCGTCAGGCGTTTGCCGGGAATGGCGTTGACCATGCGTTCCTCGATGGCGTAGACGGCGGTGCGGGCGGTGTGCAGGCGCTGCTTGCCCGCCGGGGTGAGGTGGACCGGCAGGGCGCGGCCTTGGTCGGTGGTGGCGGGCCGGGTGATGAGGCCGGCTTCTTTCAGGCCGCGCAGGACGACGTTGGCGGACTGGCGTGTGACGAAGGTGCCGCGGGCCAGGTCGGCGTTGGACAGGCCCGGCTGCTGGTCGAGGAGCTCGAGGCAGGAGTACTGCGGGACGGTGAGGTCGTGTTCGCGCAGGGCCTTGTCCATGGCCGTGCGCAGGGCGGCGGAGGCGCGTTTGAGGCGGTATCCCACGTGCTCGGTGACGTCCTCGGTGGGGTGGGGCGGCAGGGCGGGTGCAGGAGTATCCATGTCAGCATTTTGACATGACTGAGAGTCGGCGCCTACAGTCGTTATGTCAAAGTCCTGACATCAGCTTTCTTGGAGGAACCATGCCCGCCACTGTCGACGGCCCCGACTTCGTCGCCCTGCAGGTGAAGGACGTTCAGGCCGCAGCGGCCTTCTTCGAAGAGCACCTCGGTATGCGCCGTGCCCCGCAATCGCCGCCCGGCGCGGTGGTATTCGCCGGCAGCCCCGTCCCGTTCGCCGTCCGCGAGCCGCTCCCGGGCATCGACCTGGACGGTGACGCCCGTCCCGGCCTGGGGGTCGTGCTGTGGCTGCGGGCCGCGAACGCCGCACAGGTGCACGAGCAACTCCTGGCGGCCAAGGTCCCGGACGTCACGGCCCTGCAGGACAGCCCGTTCGGCCCCACCTTCACCTTCACCGGCCCCGAGGGCTACCGACTCACCGTCCACGGAGACTGAGCATGTCCGGCGTCGTCTTCACTCCCCGCGGCCCGTTCTCACTCGCAGCCGGCCTTGGTTTCCTGGAGGGCTTCGCCCCGGCCCCCTACCAAAGCGGACAGGATCGCACGCTCCGGCTGGCCTTTCCCTCGGACGACGGTTGTTTCACCGTCACCGCCGCGGTGCAGCAGGATGAAACGACGGTGGCCACCCAGGCCGGCACGGTGCGGGCCGAGGTCACACTGCACTCCACAGGCACCCACGGCGCCGCACCGGCTTCTTCCGTAGTCGGCGAGGGCCTCGGTGAGAAGGCCGCTGCCGACGTGGCTCGGATCCTGTCTCTCGACGTGGACGCCACCCGCTTCATCGCGCTCGGATCCACCGACCCGGTGGTCGGCGGGCTGGTGGACGAGTTCCCCGGCCTGCGGCCGGTCTGTTTCAACTCCCCTTACGAGGCAGCGGCATGGGCGGTCATCGGCAGCCGAGTCCGCATGAGCCACGCCGCCGCCGTCAAGCGCCTGCTCGCCCAGCGGCACGGACATCGCGTCGCGGTCGCCGGCCAAGAATTGTCTGCGTTCCCCGCCCCGCCGGTCCTGCAGGCGATCACGAGCTTTCCCGGTCTGACCAAGGAGAAGATCCGGCGGCTGCACGCCGTGGCCGAAGCCGCGATCGCGGGCGAACTGGACCCCGCCCGCCTGCGCGCCCTGCCGGCCCGGGAGGCCCTCGCCGCGCTGCAGGAACTGCCCGGCATCGGGCCGTTCTCCGCCGAACTCGTCCTCATCCGCGGCGCCGGCCACCCCGACCACTTCCCCCGCCACGAACCTCGCCTGCACGCAGCCATGGCCGACGCCTACACCCTCAAAGGTCAAGCGGCCGGCGTTCCAGCACTAGCCCGCATCGCCGAGCGGTGGGCGCCCTACCGCAGCTGGGTCGCACTGCTGCTGCGCGCCCATGCCGACCCCGGCATCACAGCCATCCGCAATCCGAAAAGTCAGCCCGGCAAGCAAACCGATCACGCCAGGGGCGCTTGATGGCTGTCCCACCGGAACCCGGAATCATGCCGAACAGCACACTCACCGCTGACCACTTGCACGCAGCCGCAGGACCGGGGGAGCGAGAGGGGGACGGTTCCGCGTATCGTGCGAACGGCCGCGGAACCTCCCTCCGCTCGTCCTGTTCAGTACGGGTGCCGGTCGGGCTTGTGTGTCCAGGCTTCGTAGGCCTGGGCGCCGAGCTCGGGGTGGATCTGCTCTACATGGATCCGGCGCTGGTCGAGGGGCTTTTGGAAGTCCTCGTACTGGAAGGCGTCATCGAAGCCGATCTCGCGTGTGGCCGTCAGATCGCAGCTGTAGTAGACGCTGTCGATCCTCGACCAGTAGATGGCGCTCATGCACATCGGGCAGGGTGCGCCGCTGATGTAGATCGAGCAGCCTTTGAGCATCCGGGCCCGCTCCGGCACCTGGTCGGGGGATCCTTCGGGCCGCGGCACATATTCGAGTGTGCTCGCGTTCTGGTGTTCGGGCGATATGGAGGGAGCTTCGGGGTTCAGGCGCTGCACGGCCTTGCGTATGGTCTCTACTTCGGCGTGCGCGGTGGGATCGCCGGTGAGTAGAACGCGGTTCTGCCCTCGGGCCACGATTTCGCCGTCCCGGGTGAGCACGGCACCGAACGGACCGCCCCAACCTTCTTCGACGGATTCAGTGGCCAGTCGTACCGCTTCCGCCAAAAACTCCTTGTGACCCATGTCGGACCTCCGCTTACCATTTACCGAAGAGAACTGCCCCGTTTGTCCGATAACACCCCTTTGAACTAGACTACTCGGCATGGGTGTCACTGCAAGCCGTGCCCTCTCCGGCGGCCCTGCGACCGTTGTGACCTCCCAGAAAGTACGGGAAGGCCGCGATGACGACTATCAGCGCTGGCAGGAGCGGACCAACCAGGCCGTGCGGGCATTCGACGGATTCGAGGGGACGGAAATGTATCCCCCGGGCACCGGCGACGAGCGCGCGTGGGTGGTGGTCTTCCGTTTCTCCCGTATCGACCAGCTGACCGCCTGGCTTGAGTCCCGCGAGCGCCAGGAACTACTCGCAGAGGGCCGTCCGCTGTTCGATGGGACGCCGACTCAGGAAGTCCTGGCCGGCGGTGCGCCGCCGCCCGTCAAAGGGGAAGCCGTCACGGCGGTCATCTCCCATGACGTGCGACCGGGCCGGGAGGAGGACTTCGTACGGTGGCAGGACAAGGTCCTCAAGGCCCAGGAGAAGTATCCGGGTTTCATGGGGGCCGAGTTGTTCAAGCCGGTCAAGGGGGTTCAGGACAACTGGGTCGTCGTATTCCGATTCGACACTCGCGAACACCTCGACGAGTGGCTTGCGTCCGGCGCCCGCGCAAAGCTCCTGGAGGAGGGACAGGAGTACTTCTCTTCTTACGATGTGCGCAAGGTGGGGTCCGCGTTCAGCGGCTGGTTCCGCTTCGGGGAAGACCCGGACGAGGCGGTCCCGCCCAACTGGAAACAGGCCATGACCGTGGTGCTGGCGCTGTATCCCACAGTCATGGTCCTGAACCTGACAGTCGGTTATGAGCTGGACAACCTCGGATTGCCCGGCTACATCGGCCTGTTCATCGGAAACGTACTCAGCGTTTCCGCCCTGACCTGGCTGTTCATGCCCCTGGTGAACCGGGTCCTCGCTTTCTGGCTGGTGCCTGGACGGGCGCGTGGTGTGCGCACCCATGTGGCGGGGGCGGCCCTCGTGGTGCTGTGCTGGGCGGTGTGCCTGCTGGTTTTCGGGCTGACCACCGGCTGAGGAGCCCATCATGAGCGGAGAAATCGAGGGGGAAATCGTCCGGCGGGGCGACGCCGCCTACGACAGCACATGGTCGGCCATGTTGTGGAACGACCTCAAGCCGCAGCGCTTTCCCGACCTGATCGTCAGGGTCGCCTCGGAACGCGATGTCCCGGCGGCCATCCGGCTGGCCCGCTCCGAGGATCTCCGGGTCGCCATACGCGCCCATGGGCACAGCTGGTGCGGCTCACCGCTGCGCGACGGCGGCATGCTCATCGACCTCTCCGTGCTCGACACGTGCAAGATCGACCCGGCTTCGCGCACCGCGACCGTGCAACCCGCGCTCACCGGCCGCGAGTTCGTCGCCGCGCTCGCCCCGCACGGCCTCGCCTTCCCGGCCGGGCACTGCGGACCCGTCGCCCTGAGCGGCTACCTCCTCAGCGGCGGCCTCGGCTGGAACTCCGGCCACCTCGGGCCGGCTGCCGCCGGCGTGCGGGCGGTCGAGGTGGTCACGGCGGACGGCGACCGCATCACCTGCAGCCAGGACGAGAACCGCGACCTGTTCTGGGCCGCACGCGGGGCAGGCCCGGGCTTCTTCGCCGTCGCCACCCGCTTCCACGTAACGCTGCACGACCTCCCGGCGGCGGTCGCCGAGACCACGTACGTCTTTGCCTTGGCCGACGTCGAACCGGTGACCCGCTGGGCCACCGAGGCAGCCCAGCGGCTACCGGCGAATGTCGAGGCGTCCTTCATGCTCGCGACCGCCTCCCCGCATATCACGGCGGCATCGCCGAGGCCCAAGGTGATCAGCTTCACCGGCACCGCCTTCGCTCGAACGCGTCACGAGGCCGTCCGCTGCCTGGAGCCGCTGCGGGCCTGCCCGTTCGCCGAACGCGCCTTGTTCCGGCAGGTGGACGAGCCGAAGACCTTCGAGGACCTGTACGGCACGTCGTCCGGCTTCTGGCCCCAAGGACACCGCAATATGGTGGACACCCTGTGGTCGGACACCGGGCACGAGACCCTGCTGCCCGCGCTCGCCGCCTCGGTCACCCACGCCCCCTCCGAGCGGTCGCTCGTCATCGCCCCCCTGTGGCCCGCCTCGCGGGACCCCACCCTCTCACTCGACATGGCCTTCTCGGTGCTGGGTGAGACCTATGTCGCCCCCTTCGCGATCTGGGACGAACCTGCGGCGGACGCCGTCAACACCCGCTGGCTCCGGGACACCATGCGTGCCGTCGAGCCGTACGGAACCGGCCACTACATCGCCGAAGCCGACCTCACCGCCGACGCGTCCAGGGCTCGGAGGTCCTACGCTCCGGAAGACTGGGAGCGGCTGCGTGCGCTGAAGGCCGCGTACGACCCGGCGAATGTCTTCCACACCTACCTCACGCCGTGAAGACTCACGCTTATTGCGCACCCGGTCCGATGTTCCGTGCTGCGGCTGACGGAAATGGATCACGTGGCTGTCCGTGGCCGTGTACATCTTCACTGGCACGGTGACCAGCCCAAGGCTCAGAACCCCACTCCACCGGACGAGTCACGATTCTCACCACCCCATCGCACGGCCGCGTTCGTTGCGCTCCGCCGGGCGCAGTCAGCCGCCACATCCTGCGCCTGGCATTGATGGTGGTTCCCGCGGAAGTGAGCGGGAAACTGTACATATCTGGCGAAAGGGGGTGCAGGATGCCGATCAGTGGCGCCAGCGGCATCCCGCTCTGGGAGTGGAAATCGCTCCGGCGCTTCGCACTCTCAATCTGTCGGCGCCCAGGAGCGCAGCAGTTCGGCGATCTTGTGGGCGTCGCAGGCCGGATCCAGGAGCAGGTCGCGCAGGGCCATCGCGTCGTCGCGGGTGACCTTGACCGAGACTCCGGCGGCCTCCAGATACATGACGCCCGTGGCGGCTGCCACCGCAAGGTTGGAACGCTCGAGCCACCGGCAGCGTCCCAAGGTGTGCACCAGTGCGGCAGCCTTGGCGTACGGGCCGTCGTAGACCGGCTGCCCGAAGAGCTCGGCGCGATGACGGGCGACGGCCGCGAGCGGAACGCCGTAGTCATCAGGGGCAGGGTCGCCGGCGCCTGCAACCTCGGCGACCTGCAGGATCCAGGGGACGTCGATATGCAGCTCCATCAGGCGGCGCGCGTCCCCGGCGTCGACTGTGCGTTCTCTGCGTCGTCGAACAGGGCCTGGTGCTCGCCCAGGAAGCGAGCGGCTGCATCCACTCCGCGGGCCCGCAGGCCGCTGACGTCCTCGGACACCAGGCGCGCCAGGTAGTCGCCGATGCTCAAGCCAAGGTCATTTGCGCGCTTGGTTGCCAGGTCTGCAATGTCGGCGTCCACACGGGCGCCCAACTGTTTCTTCGCCATAATTCGCATGGTAACAGGTGTTACCATGCGGGGGTGGCGGTGAGAACTTGAAACCGCAGTTCGAATGGCGATGAGTCTTGGCCGCGCGGTTCCGGTACTGGCCTGCGGCTCTCGCCCACGGCAGCGAGCTCGCTTCCATGCCTCCCTGGCTGATCGTTTCAGAATGAGGTTCGCAGTCTCCTCAAGCGGATGATGCTGCAAGCGAGTTGAAGCAGGCTGAGGTGGAGATCGGCTCGTATCTCGTAGCGGATCCGTAGCCGCTAGAACTGGTGGAGCCGGGCGAAGGTCCGCTCGACGACCCAGCGGGTCCCGCCCAGGCCGGAGCCGTGGGCGGTGCCTTCACGGTCGATCTTCGATGTGATGCCGCGGGCCCGGAGAAGGCGTCCTCGGTCCACTCCCGCAGACGCCGCCAGGCCGTCACACTGCTGCAGCCGACCTGTTCAGCCGGAACGTCCCCCCGGCTCACGCTCCTGCACAGCAGGTAAACGACGCCCCGCAAGGCAGCCCGGTCGTCCGCCGGCAACCGCCCGGGATACCGATGCCGCCGAGGCGGACGAGCAGGCAACAGCGGGGGCCACGCGTTCCCACAGGTCATCAGGCGCAAGATCAGCAGACCTCCAACAGATCCTGCCGACGCAACACCCAACTTCCAAGCCGCACGATGAACTTCATTCTGAAACGATCAGATGGTGTCGGCCTTCTGACAGTAGAGAAAGCCCTGGTGTCGGCTGGCCGGAGCCGCGCAAGGAGCCGACGCCCGAGCCGCTGATCGAGCCGATGCTGCGGGCGGACCTGAGCGAGCAGCGGCACTCGGTGAAGCGGATCTTCGATCGGCTGGTGGGCTCCGGGACGTGGGGGCGTGCCTGGGGGCGCGTTGCTGACCTGGTCTCTACTCGTCGGTCATCAGCTGCAGCAGGTCGCGCAGGTCGCGGCGCTGCTTTTCGTCGAGGGCGGCGAGCGGGTTGCGGGCGAAGCGCAGACGGCTGCGCAGGTCTTGGGCCGCTGCCTTCCCGGCGTCTGTGGTGGCGAGAAGCTTGATTCGCCGGTCGTTGGGTTCGGGCCGGCGTTCGACCAGGCCCCGGTTCTGCAGGCGGTCCACGATGCCGGTGAGGTTGGACGGCTCGGCTCCCAGTCGTTCGGCGACGCGACGCATGGGCAGCGGGGCCTCATTCAGGGCGATCAGTGCCTTCACCTGCTGAGGGGTGAGGCCGTGATGAGCCGCGGCGGCCTCGTACTCGCGGGTGTAGCGGTCGGTGACCTTCGCGAAAAGGTGGATCACCTCGGAGGTCAAGGGCTCGTCTGCCGTCATCCCTCCAAGCTATAAAAAGTTATGCGACCTGACAAGTGTTGACTATTATAATTATGGAGCATAACTTTATGGTCGTGTGGCTCCGGCTGCACACCCACATCCCTCCGCTTCAGCAAGGAGCCATCACTCATGCAGCAGCGCACCCTGGGCATCAACGGAACGTCGGTCTCCGCCGTCGGACTCGGCCTGATGGGCATGTCCGAGTTCTACGGAGCCACCGACGACACCCAGTCCATAGCCACCATCCACCGCGCCCTCGACCTGGGCGTGAACCTTCTGGACACTGCCGACGTCTACGGCTCCGGCCACAACGAAACCCTGCTGGGCCGCGCCCTGGCGGGCCGACGGCGGGAGGAAGCCGTCGTGGCCACCAAGTTCGGCGCCCGCCTGCACGAGGGCACCTTCACCGTCGACTCCACCCCGCAGTACGCCAAGAAGGCCGTCGATGCCTCCCTCACCCGGCTGGGCCTGGACCACATCGACCTGTACTACCTCCACCGGCGTGATCCCGCCGTTCCGATCGAGGAAACCGTCGGCGCCCTGGCCGAACTCGTCGCGGAAGGCAAGATCCGCCACGTCGGACTGTCCGAGGTGAACGCGGACACCCTGCGCCGGGCACACGCCGTTCACCCCATCACTGCGCTCCAGAGCGAATACTCCTTGTGGGAACGCGGCCTGGAGACCGAGATCCTCCCGACCACCCGCGAGCTCGGGACCACCCTTGTCCCCTACTCACCGGTCGGCCGCGGCTTCCTGTCCGGCGCGATCAAGGACACCGCTTCACTTGCCGCAGACGACTACCGCCGCTTCGACCCCCGCTTCCAGGGCGACAACCTGCGCCGCAACCTGCAGTTGGCCGACCAGGTCCGCACCTTCGCGGCAGAGGCCGGCCTCACGCCGACACAGCTGGCCCTCGCATGGCTCCTCCACCAGGGCGACGACATCATCCCCATTCCCGGCACCAAGCGCATCAGCTACCTGGAAGAGAACACCGCGGCCGCCGACGCCCGTCTCGACGCCGACCACCTCGCCGCCCTGGACGCAGCTCTCCCGCCCGGCGCCGCCGCCGGGCCGCGCTACCCCGACCAGCTCATGGACCGCGTCAACAACTGACTCCAGCCCTCCCCTCCGCCGGCTCGCCCGCCACCCCAGCCCTCAGAGCGGTCGGGTGGTCCGGAGGTGAGATACCCCCGGACCACCCGACCCCTTGCACACACTGATGGGCTGTGTTGGTTCTCACCAACACTCCACGCACCATCAGCCGACGACCCCTCCCGAACTGGGCTAAAGGTGCTTCCGTTCCCGCCTACGCAGCCAGCCCTTGAGCTGTCGGTCGCCGGCGAAAGGCGTGGCTGCGAGCCGCAGACGCGATCGTCCTGAAGGTGGGCACCTTCGCCCAACTGCATGCCGCCGGAATCTGACGCTACGGCTTCGAGGGCTCAGGCGGCGGACGGGACGTCGCACCTGAGCACGCACCTGGCCGGTGAGGCCAACTACAGCGCTCAGTCACAGCGTTTTGAGACTGTCCACTGCAGTTGGCAACTGGTCAGCTCAATTCACATCTGGAGCACCTCAGCGGGCACCGCGGGCGGGTCCTGCACGCCCTTGGCTGGTGCTATCAGCACCTTGAATGGAGCCGACCAGGCCTCTGGCGCGCCATCCGCCTGCCCTGGGAATCGGAGACTCGGGCACAATCAGGAGCCGTGCCCACCCCTCCCGATCCCTCCGTCCTGTATCCCGACATCGCGGCCCGCGGCAGCCTCGCCGCAGCGCTGCGGGCCGAGGCGGACGGCTGCCTCGGGGCCGTCCCCGTTACATCCCCGGGCTTCGCGCCGCTGCGCCACGCGGCCGTCGCAAGTACCCTGCCGCACCGCGAGCCGCTGGCGATCAGCGCATGGTCGCACGAACGGCGGTGGTCGATCCGCGGCGAGGAACCGTTCCAGAGCATGCCCCTCATCGACGGCAGGACGGACGACCTGGCGGAGGTAGCCAGGGCCGCCCGAGCGTGGCACGACGGGGCGACCCTGTACGACATCCGACAGGCGGCACCCTTCGTGCACCTGACCGGCCGGTTCGAGGTGCCCGACAACGATCCCGCGCGCTTGACGGAATCCGAATGGCAGGGCATGCGCCAGGAGGCGGCCGAACTGGAATACGCCTGGCAGGAGACGTACCGCAACCTGATCGAGGCGGCGCTCGCCGAGCCGGCGCTGCGCGCCCTCTACCCCTTCACGAGCCACTGGGCACTGCGCTTCTCGACCACCACCCGTCCGGACCTGACCCTCGTCGGACCGTGCCTGAGCGCCAACAGCGACGGCACGTACGGAGTGGGCAGGGGCCTCATCAGCCAGGACCTTGGTCAATTCGCCACAGCGCAGGAGGCCGTGGCAGTGGCAGTGCGCCGGCTGCCGTCCGGCCTCGGCCCAACCACGCTCGGCGGATGATCCCGCCCCATCTGAGCTGCTCAGTCACAGCTGGCCCTGCACCCTGACCAGGGGCCGGCGGTGTCGATGTCCTGCCCGCGGCGATATGCCAGGATGCGATTGCGTTGACAGCGATCCAGGGGGCGAAGGGTTCCTGTTCAGCTCAGGCGCATACTCGTTGGCGCAGGCAGGTTCGGCAAGTAGCAGGAGGTGTTTGTGGAAAAGCCTCCCGGGGGAGCTGGTCGAGAACGCCGGCCCTGTGCAGTTCCCCGTGTCCCTGACGGAGTGCTGCCCCTTGCCGGCGTTTCCGCTGTCAGTTGAAGATGTCCAGGAGGTCCAGCCAGGAGCCTGGGTCGTCGGCGGGGCGGGGCCGCATCGGGAGCGGATCCGGGTAGGTCTCCGCTGCGGCCCTCGCGCGGACCATGTCGGGCCCGCCGCACGCCGCGACCGCGAAGGCGCCGAAGACCTTGGCGAACGCGGCCGGGTCGCGGAACTCCACGCCGAACGCTCGGCCGTCCCGCAGCGGCACCCACACCACCCGGTCGAACCGTGTCCATTCCAGCACCGGCTGGTCGTCCGCGGTTGACCGCCCCTCCAGCCACAGCCGCGCCACGTGCAGCAGGTTCACCTTCTCCATCGGCAGCCGCTTGCGCCGCACCCGCAGTTCACGCACCGTCAGCTCGACGCGCTGGTCCTTCTTCGGGTACCAGACGACGCCGATCCCGAACGGCACCCACAGCAGGATCCCGATCATCGGCCAGACCAGAGCGTCGCCCCACGACCGGAGCAGCCCGCCGTCCAGCAGGTACAGGGCCCCGAAGACGAGAACCCACTTCGCCGTCATCCGCCAGAATCCGCTGCCCTGCCGGTACAGGACCCGTCGCTTCCCCGTATTCGCCATGCCCGCACGCTATCCGCCGCCCCGCAGCTCACCGTAGGCGCCCTTCGCCACCGCGGGGGCGGGCGGCGTCACCGATGCTCCGCGCACCACCACCACGGCGGCACTGGCAGCCGCCCCATCGAGCACACACACCGAGAAGAGCTCCGGCCGGACGTCCTGCGCCCCTTGGACGGCTGCCGTGCCATCGGAGAGCAGCGCGCCGGGCTGTCCCGCATCGCCGCCGCCGAGCAGTCGCTGTTCCTGGCGCAAGAGTTCGCCGTCGGCACCCGCCCGCCGTGCTGCCGCCCCCTTCAGGCGGTCTTCTCCCCCGAAGGGGTGGCGGAAGTCCACCCCTGCTGACGGAGTCGTTCGAATCCGTCCAGGAGGAGGTCCAGCGCGAACTCGAACTCGAACTGATCGTCGCAGCCTTGGCCCACGACGGATTCCTCGTCGTGGGCGACTGCCATGGCCAGCTCCGTCACGTAGGGGAACTTCCCGGCGTCCGCAGGGACCACGACCGCCTGCGCCTCCGGGTCGGGGCTCGGTGAGGCGTCGAACAGCTCCTGGGTGAACCCCAGCATCCGGCTGCCCAGGGCGTGCATCACATGGTGCGTCAGATCGACGGAGAAGCCGCCGGTCCGGAACATTCCGATCACCGAGTCCATATACGCGAGTACGACCGGCGTCGGGCGGGCTCGCGATTGCACCACTTGCGCCGCCCAGGAGTGGCCCAGGAGAGCTCGTCGCGCCGAGAGGATCCTCTGTCGGACCGCGCTCTTCCAGTCGGACTCCGGCGCCGGAGGGTCGATCTCGCCGACGACGACATCGACCATGCCGTCCAGGAGCTGGTCCTTGTTGGCGACGTGCTTGTAGAGGGCCATCGGCACCACACCCAGCTGCTGCGCGAGCTTTCGCATGCTGAGCGCTTCAATCCCGATTTCATCGGCAAGCGCGACGGCGGCGCGCAGCACTCGGTCCCTGCTCAGAGGCGCCCGGCGCACTGCCTCCGTCTGCTGGGCCATTTCCGATCAGCTCCCTGATTGATCCGTCGTGAACCGGACTCCCACCTTGACGAGTGTACGGCGTACGCCTACCCTGGGCCGCAGGTGTACGCCGTACACCATGCATGAGGTGGAGGGTCCAGATGGACTCAACAAGAAAGACCGCTGTTGTCGCGGGTGTGTTCTTCCTTCTCACCGAGGTCTCCGCGATCGGCGGGCTCGCGCTGTACGGCCCCGCTCTGGACGGCGCCGAGTACGTCGTCGGCTCCGGCGCCGACACTCGGGTGTTCCTGGGGGCGCTGTTCGAGATCGTCCTCGTGACGGCCGTCATCGGCACCGGGGTCACACTGTTTCCGATCATCAAGAGGCAGAACGAGGGGGCCGCGCTGGGCTATGTCTGCGCTCGCCTTCTTGAAGCCGCCGTCCTCGTCGTCGGCATCATCAGCGTCCTGTCGGTCGTGACGCTGAGGAGAGACTTCGCGCAGACGTCGGACGCCGATGCCGGGTCTCTCGTCACGGCCGGCGAAACGCTCGTAGCGATCCATGACTGGACGTTCCTCTTCGGGCCCAACTTCATCCTGGGGGCGAACTCGCTGGTTCTGGCGTGGTTGATGTACCGCTCGGGGCTCGTGCCACGGTTCATCGCCGTCCTGGGACTTGTCGGGGGCTCGTTGATCTGCGCTTCGGCGACCGCTGTGATGTTCGGGCTCTACGAGCAGGTCTCCCTGGTGGGGTCGGTCATGGCGATCCCCGTATTCGCCTGGGAAGTGACACTTGCCGTCCGGCTCATCACCAAAGGATTCAATCCAGCTCCTCGCCGCTCGTGACGAGTAGGACGCCGAGGGCGAAGAAGTCCGGCTCGACCACCTCGACCACCTCACTCACTGCGTCAGCGTCGACGAGTGCAGCCTGGACAACGCGGCCCTCGTCCTCGCTGCTTGACCCCCGCCGGCGACCGGCTGCGCCGTCGGCCGGCGCCCTCCGCCTCGCCTGCCGAAGGCAGAACCGTGCCCGAGTACCACGTGACCTGGGAGATCGATCTGAACGCGACCGACCCGGTCGACGCTGCCCGCAAGGCCCTCACCATCCAGCGCAGCGCCGCGGCCTGGGCCACCGTCTTCACCGTCCACGGCGACACCCAGACGGCCACCGTCGACCTGGACCCCCACTGTTGCGACCCGTCGGCGGCAGTGTTCCGCACATCGTCCTCGCGGCCTGACCACCCCTCCCTGCGCCCCGGTACGGTACGTGGCCGCACCGGGGTGCACCTGTCTGCCCGGCCGGCCGCCCGGCCCCCGGCGACCGCTCGTCAATGCGCCGGCGACGCACGGCAATTCAGGGCCGGCCATCCCCCGATTGGCCGACACCATCGGGCTGCGCCGCCCGCGCAACCCGCACGCCTCGGCCCTGCTGCTGGACTACCAGCCCCACCCGGGCCTGCACTTCGGCGACGTCATCTTCACCGGAGCCACGGACCCCAGGACCGACATCACGGGCTCACCGAGGACCAGGCCCTGACGCCGCTCGACCTCTACCTGCTGCGCATCAACGCCCACCTACTGGGCGCGCGGCGCCACTGACACCAGGTCACCCCGGGCCCGGGGACGTGAATTCCGGGGCCGGGGCCTCCGGATCACCGAGAAAGGGATCCCATGAAATACACGATCGTCGGCGACTGGTACGACTGCTGGGATCCCACGTCGGCTTTCGCCGTCGTCGCCGAGGGAGAAGCCCTCGACGAGGCCGAACAGAACGCGGCAGAGGCCGTTCTGGAGCACTTCCCGCACCGCGGCCGAGGGCGAGGACGGGGAAAGTCCTGAGACCCTCTGGGGTGGCGACAACGGCGCCTACGTCGTCCCGGCTGCCGAGGGAGACCTGCGAACCCGGTCCATCGAGAGCGCGACGTTCGAGCTGATCACATGACCGCGGCAGCCACCCGGACGTTCACCGTCATCGGCCTGCCCCTGGACGTCGACTGCACCGAGCTGCTCGCCACCAACCGCCCGCGGGGAGCCCGGGCGCAGCAGCCCCGCCAGGCGCTCTCTCCCCAGGTCGCGTGGTCCGTGTCGCCTGGTGGGGGCGGTCCGCTGCGCTTCCTTCCCGCCTTGCTGCGTGCCGGGCGCTCCGCTGCCCTGCGGCCCGGTTCGTGCGCTGCGCGCCCGGCCGGAGCGCGCTTGCAGCACCACGGACTCCGGCTCGCTCAGCATGACCGTGTCCATCGAACTTGGGCTCGTACCACCAGCCCGGGCCTTCCGGGAGCCGGGGAACGTCGCGATCAGCGGCACCTGCGTGTGCCCAGCGAAGTGGGGTGGGGTGGGGGCTGGGGGCGAAGACGGCCGTCGCTCGGACCCCCATACCCGACGCCACGGCCAGGTGACACTTGGGCACTGGCACCGCCAGCCTCGTGACCGGTCCTGAGCGGCAGGCTCAGCAGGCGAAAGTGACCCACTTGTGGGAGCGCAGGTATGCGGGGCCGATGTTGCCTGCCCAGCCCTGCCCCATGCAGCCGTTGTAGGAGGTGTAGTTCGCGCCTGTGTAGAAGGCGACTGCGGTGTAGGCGCTGGATGTTCCGTGGTTGTACATGGAGCGGGCCGGTTGAGTCCGCGCCCAGGAGCAGGTGACACTCCCCGAAGTCCAGTCCGGGTCGGCGTTGCTCCAGGTGCACCGGGAACCGGTGCCGCCGGTTCCCGTATAGAAGCAGACGCTGCCACTGGGACAGTCGGCGTACGCGGGCGGGGGCACCGCCTCGGAGGCCGAGGCGGGCGGCATGATCATGGCGAAGCTGGCGACGGCGGCACCGGTCAGCGCGATGCGGATACTGCGCGTTCCTAACATGTTCTTTCCCCTGTCTTCCCTTGCCGTCTCTTCGCACGGCGACGGTGATCCGGCTCTGCTGCGCCGGTGATGGGCGAACGAGCACCATGCTGGCGGCATCCGGTCTGGACGGCGAGGACATTTGAGCACGGTCGAAGAACGCAGGTCCGGCAGAGGATGGGGAGCCGTCCTCGGAATGAACGCGCGGTGTTGGACGTCTCGCTTCGTTTGCGGAAGTTCGGCCTGTTCCCGCATTGAATGGGACCGAGGGCGTGTGTGAATCTCGGCCCAGTCGACGCACACGCAGGGCCTGGGACACGCCATGCGGCAGCCCGCGTAGGGGAGCGGACATGTTGCGCATTCATTTCGGCAACACCGACCTGTTATGCACTCGCTTGGCTTCACGCCCTGATCCGCTGTGGGCAATCGCCTGCAGCCTGCACCGCTCCCAGACCGACAGGGCCGGTGGATGTACGCCGACTGGTTCCGCACGACGTGTGCGGCGCTCACCGGCACGCCCCTCGGCAAGGCCAGGCCGTGCTGACGCTGCTCATCGCCGTGTTCCCACGCACGGCCTACTTCCCCGACTTCTTGACCCGCCGGAGGCCGCGGAGGGGATGAGCGAGGCGATGAAGGCCGTCATCGACACTCCACCGGAACGGGTACGCGACGAGATCGCCCGGCTCGACCGCACCAAGGGTGCGCCGCCTTGGGCCCACCGGTTCACTGACAAGGAGGACAGAGAGCAACTCCTGGCGGTCCTGGCGGGCTTACCACGAGGCCGTTATCGCTCCCTACGGCGACCAGGGAGCAGGAGCTGGCCCCGAGCACCACCACAGGGCCGGACCCCGCCCACAGGCCCAGTTGGATCGAGTTCGTCGTCGTCCGCACGCACAGCGCGTCGAGGACCTCGTCCCTCTCGATCGAGCACACCGCGACCATCGGCCCGCTGTGGCCGACCCTCCGCCACGACTGGGCCCTGCACCAGAAGCTCGAGCGTCGGCACCATCACCAACACGCGGCCGTGCCGGTACAGGTCCAGTGCGGCCGCCGCCGCGGTGTAGGTCTTGCCCGAACCGGTCGCCGACACCACCGTTGCCCGCACACCACGAGCCGGAGCCTCCATGCGTGCAGACAACGCGGCCGCCCTGACAATCGCCCGCTTCGCCTCCACCTGGTGCTCACGCAGCTGGATCACGACGCTTCCTCCCCTGACGGCAATTCCCACGCCAACGAATTCGACGGACCGTGTAGACCGGAATCGACACGAGCCATGAGAACGGTGGACCGTCCGGTCGGCGGCCAGGCCGCGCTCGGGCCAGATCCGCAAGGCCGCGTCCTCACCCTCGGGACGCGGTCCGTGCACGGCGATCGCCGACTGGCCCTCCGGCCGACGGCCGCCCTCGGCGAGGATCGAGCGCGCCGCCGCGATCAGGTGCTCATCCGCCTCACTGCGGCCGGAGCCGACCAGGCGGCGCGCGGCCGCGAAGGAACGCCTCGCTCATCCACCGCAGGACGTGCCGGTCCAGGCGTTGCAGTCTGCTGTGGTCGTCGCCTGCTGAGGCCCCGCGGACGAGAGCGATGAGTTCCCAGTGGTCCGGTACGGAGCCCGCCGGAGAGCGCCAGGCAGGGTCCTTGGTCAGATGCTCGTGCCCCAGGACTGCGTGGGAGGGTCGGTGGCTGCCCACGGGAGTCGCGGACGGGAGAATCGACGGGCGATCGATGCCCTCCTTTCCGGTGGCCGTTACCGTGCTGACCTGGGGGACACCGCCCGACCGGGCGGCGGCGCCAAGGTGCCGACAGCAACGGTACCCACGGGTAGAAAGGGGAAATCTCCTTTCCCGCGTGGTCGGCGGTGGAGTACGGCCCCGCGAGGCAGCGGGGCAGCACAGTCAGGGGACCGATGCTGCAAGACCGTGAGACGGCGCCCGGGCGAGGCGCGGAGTGGGAGCCAGATCAGTTGCTGTGGGAGATCCTGCAGAGCGCGCGGGATGCTCAGGGCCTCACGCGCAAGGCTCTGGCCGAGGCGATGAGCGTGCGGTGGCCTCCGTGAGGGCTGAGGCTGCTGACAGCTCGCTCGTTTTGGGGCAACGGACCATTCCTCGTGGATCGCGAAAACGAACGGCTGATTCGGACAGCTACCAGCCGACCCGTGCGGCAACAGGTCGCCGACTACGAACGTCGCCTGCGTCGCGAGGCCCAAGCTCAGCACATGGCGGCGAAGCGGATCAACCGCGGCGAAGGCGTCTGAACCCCGGTCGCACGCTCGTGCCGATACATGCCCGACAGGTCGGTGAACCGCGGTCAACACCGGATGCCCGGGGTGCGTCCGAGTATTCGCCACGACAGGCGTTGCCGCCGGTCAGGAGTCGGATCAAGCCCAGAAGCGCGGAGATTCCCAAGCAGAGCGCGGGTTCGATTCCCGTCACCCGCCCCCCGCGAAAGCCTCAGATCACAGGCCCGGGGCTTTGTCGTTGTTCGGACCCAGGTCGGATGGGGGCACGGGTATTCGGCCGCAATGCGAGGGCCGCGATGTCGTCGTCGAGCCGTCCGCCGCTGTACTGGAACAGGTCGCGGTGAAGCCGGTCGAGCAGCTCGCGGGGCGACATCAGGCCCTGCTGCCCCATCCACTCCGGGAGTGGGAAGAACTCGCCCGCGTGGTCCCGGGTCTCCGTCACGCCATCGGTGTAGAGAAGCAACTGGTCGCCCGGGGCGAAGGCGACCGTGTCGACGCAGTAGGTGTCTCCGATGAGCGTCGCGAGGTTGAGGGGCGGCGAGGGGGTGGAAGGCTCCAGGACGCGGGTCTGCCCGTGGTGCACGAGCAGCGGCGGAGGGTGCCCGCAGTTGATGAGTCTGACGTGGCCACCGCCACGCGGGACCTCCGCGACGAGAGCCGTAGCGAAGCGCTCCGGCAGGTCCGGGCCGGGGAACGCGGCGATGTGGCGGGTGATGCTGGTTTCCAAGCGCCGGGTGATGCCCCTCAGGTCAGGCTCGTCATACGCGGCCTCCCTGAAGCAGCTGATCACCGCCGATGCCGCTCCTACCGCGGACAGGCCCTTGCCGCGCACGTCACCAATGAGCAGCCGGACCCCGTACGGGGTGTCGGCCGCCTCATAGAAGTCGCCGCCGATCCGGGCCTCCTCTTGGGCAGCCAGGTACAGCGACTCGATCTCGATGTCATTGATGCGAGCCGGCAGGGGGCGCAGCAGCACCTTCTGGGCCGCGTCGGCGACGAGCCGGATATGGAAGAGCGTCTCCTCCCGCTGGAGACGGCGATGGCTTGTGTAGGCGGCGGCCAAGGTGACCGCGACGATCGCAGCCCCCGTGTATGGCGTCCCCAGGTCGGTGTAGAAGAAGCTGAGGCTGATCATGACCAGCAGGCAGAACGCCCCCAGCAGGATCGTGGGGAGTACGGGCCACATCGCGGCGGCGAGGGCAGGCGCCGCGGGCAGGAGACGGCTGAAAGCGATCTCCCTGGGTGTGGAGAACGCCAGGCCGGCGATGAGGACCGTGAGGATCACGGGCGACAGCAGTGCAGCTTCCCACCTGCCGTCGTAGGGAAAGCGACGGCGCCGTAGCCGACCAAGCATGATCACGAAGCCATCATATCGGGATATAAAGGCTGGGGATCGGTCGTCGCGCTTGCCGGCCCGTTCGGCGATTTCCAGAAACCCCGGGAGCTATGCCCGGCTGTCCTCAGTGCCAAGGCGTACACCTGCTTGTCGTCGCAGCCGACGTACAGCATCCCGTCAACCACTGTCAGCGTGACGGCGGCGCATCTCATGCCATCCGCCCAGGCCAACCGGCACACCGCTCTCCAGGTGACGGGACGCTACCCGGCGCGTCCGAACACGGCCTCAGATCGGGGGATCGTCGTGCCAGGTGCCGTCCGACAGCTCGGGCTGCCGGGGGGTGCGCCGCTGGAGGACGGCTAGGGCGTCCTCGACGCGGCCGAGGTCGATGAGGTAGCCGGCCAGGTCATGGCTGTTCGCGGAGGCGTGCTGTTCGAGGACGGCGACGGCTTCCTCGGTGCGTCCGTCGCCGGCGAGCAGCTCGGCGATGTGCGGTGCCACGTACGAGGTGGCGCCGTCGGGATGGGAGCGGGCCTGCGCGATCGCTTCGTCGCCGCCGTCGCGGGCGGCGATCAGCGGCAGCCGTATCCAGTACAGGTCCCACTCCTCCTCGCCCCCGCGAGCGGCGGCGAGGGCGTTGACGTGCGCCAGGCCGTCCTCGGGGCGGGCCCTGGTCGAGGCACAGGTCGGACAGGGTACGGAGGATCCAGTCGTCCTCGTTGCGGGCGTCGGCCTGGACGCGCATCACGTCGATCGCTTCGTTCCCCCGGCCGTGCCGGGCCAGGAGCTGCGCGAGCTCGAACGCCGAAGAGGTGTCGTGGGCCACGGGTCCGTCGGCCTGCCGGTATGCCGCGATCGCCCCCTCCACGTCGCCGCGCTCCTCCAGCAACCTCGCGAGTTGCTGTACGGCGTACCCCGAGTCATCAGTCGCCGCAGCTGCCCGCAGCTCGTCGAGCCGGCCGTGCCGTGCCAGCAGCGCGGCCAGTTGCTCTCGGTTGTTGAGCAGCGTGGTGCTGCCGGTGCGCAGCAGGGCGATCGCCTCGTCGGTGTGGCCCTGGAGCTCGCGGATCGTGGCGAGCAGCCCGATCGCCGTGTCGCGATCGAGGCCTCGACAGCACCACAGGAAGTCGGAACACCAGTGCTCGGTCCCGGCGGCGAGCAGCGCGGCGGCTTCCTCGTCGCGGCCTGGCCCCGGACCCCAACGTCCGGGAGGCCGCCCTCAGCGCCACCGCCGCGCTCCTCCAGTCTCCCGAACTGGCCGGCCGAGTCTCCGGAACCACCCAGATCCTCCGTCATCTACTCGCCGAGAGCACCGACCGGCGTGAACGCGCTGCCAACATCCTGGCCATCGGCGCCTGGGGCGAGGACACCACCAGCTGGCTTGCCGACCCCGACCCCGCCATCCGGTCGTGCGCCGCTCTGTCACCGGGATGCGTCAGCAACACCAAGGCGACGCGGACGATCCTCCGCGCCCTGCTCGACCCTGCGGCCATCGACTCCCGGTTCCGCGACGTGTGCTCGCCTCCGACGGTTTCCCCGTCACCCACGACCTGCTGGCGCGCCTGTCTCCGCTCCAGTTCGACCACATCACTTCCTCGGCCGCACACGTTCTTCCGCCCGCCGAGGCCGGGCGCCGGCCGTTGAGAGAACCGTCGGTCGGTGACGATGAGAGCGGGCTTCTGCACGGATGGCCGCACCGGGGCTCGGTCCGGAAAACCGTTCGCGACCCCAGCGTCTTCGAGCGAGACTGGCGGGTCGATCACATCGGACAGGAAGAGTGGCCAGCGCTGACGTACAACCGTGACACCCTGCCCTTCCCCGAGAACCGTGTGCCCCCCATCACCTACGAGGGCATTCGGAACTGGGATGAACTCGACCCGGCCCGCCACCCGTTCGCCTGGGACGAGGACGAGGAAGCCCACATCCGCTCGCTGGTCCGTGAGTGGGTGCCACCCGTGCTCTCCGGTATGGCTGGCTGGTGGCAGGGCGAACGCTGGTGTGAAAGCCAGGTGGACGCGATCATCCGGGAGCGATACGGCACCTGGGCCTGGGGATGGAGCTGGTGCTACCGCTACGGCGGGCCCATCGGTAGCTGGGTCAGCGGGGCAAGCTCGGTGACGACCCCTGACGAAACCGCGGCACGCGTCGTAGCCGCGCTGTTGGAGTGGCGGGAGTGGTTGGAGCGGACGGCTCAGCGCTTCGCCGAGTTGGCGCCGCCGTCAGGCGCCTCACCCGAGGATCGCAGCTGGCACATGGAGCGAGCCTGCGTCCGGCTCGTGACGCACGCGCTCGACTCGGGAGCGGAGGGTGGCTGGCACGGGCAGGCCTCGATGGTTCTGGGCTGGTTCCTCACCACCACCGGCATGGACCAGGCCGAAGCCGGGCGAGCAGTGGAGAGCGCGATCGGCGGCCGGTTCAAGAGCTGGGTCACCCCTGAACGGACGCTGATCGAATCCGTCGGCGAGGACCTCGCCGTCGGCCTCACCGGCCACGCCCCCTACCGGGACCACCATGAGAGGGCGGCCCTGGAGGATCTCCATGACCGCTACTGACAGCCTTTCGGTTTGGCTGCGCGTGCGCCGCGAGGCCGACTGGCAACACGCACCAGTCCTACGGCGGGTTCCCCCTGCGAGCGACGGATTCCGGACTTGGTGCGACGGGCCGGTGCGCCGACGCGACCCCGTTCGCGCCGAGCGTCTGCTCGCCGCCCACACCTTGGCCCGAGCCAATGCCGCACGCCGCATCCCTCTGAACTTCGCCCTGCTGGCCGGCTGGCAGCGCGAGGTCCTCGGCGAAGCAGAGGCACCGTTCCGCGCGAACGACGCCTATGCGAAGGCCGGCCGCGAGCGCTACGGCCTGACTCCGCGCACCCAGGCCGACTTCGCTTCCTGCCTCCGCGAGACGACCGACCCAGACATCCCGCTGGCGGCCCGCGCTGCCCGCGCATACCTCGACGTGGCGTTCTTCCACCCCTTCACCGATGGCAATGCCCGCGCTGCCCTGTTGACCTTGGTCCACGTCCTGGCCAGGGAGAACATTGTCCTTCCTGAGGTCGGCCCTCTCCAGACCACCCGTTACGCGGATGACCCGGCGGGCGCCGCCGACCTTGCCGCTCTCATCGGGGTACTGAACCGCCGCCGGCACTGAAGCCTCAGGGCGAGAGCGCCGACACCTTGCGCCAGGCTTCAACAAACCGTGATCGTCGACCCGGACATCATCCGAGCCGCCCGCGACATGCTGCCCAGCCCCGAGCACTCGATCACTCGATCGCCAAGCTCCTCTAAGCGCCGCAACCGGGAGCCTCCTCAGGTTTGGCGTTCCATGGCTCCGGACTGACCATGCGCACAGAGGTCAGGGACTGCTCCCAGCCTGCGGACCGGCGGAGCGGGCCTCCGCCGGCGCGTGTCCAAGTTTTTCCCTCGGAGTCCATGAACTCCAGTCGCAGTCGATTGAGATCGACGTCTTCGACCGTCACACGCGGCACTGCCTCCGACATGGACATCTTGAGCAGAGCCGGCGGAATGTCGATCTTCTGACAAGGCGGCACGGCCTGCAGGTCCCACCAGACGCTCGGCTGCTCCAGCGACAGGCGCATGGCGATGACGCGGTTGCTGCCATTGAGCACGGTGATCATTGTCGGGGTCCGGTAGAAGGACACCATCTTCGCGTCCGCCTGCTCGGCCTCCTCGGTGGTCCGCAACTCCGCCCTGATGCCGAGGACCAGACCGCCGAGTGCCGCGAGGACGGTGAGAGCGGCCGTCACGGCGCGACCTGTCTGGACGAGAGCGGACTCGGAGGATCCGGGAGAGGGCATGGGCCGGTCCAGCTCGGGGGAGGGCCGCTGCTGCGCGTCATCGGCGGGCGGCTCGGCCGGCTCCCGGCCGGTGCCACGGTCATCGTCACCGTGATCGGTGGCTGAGTCGGCACCGGCGCCAGCGGCGTCACCGGATCCACTACTCTCACGCGTGCCGTCGCTCTCGCCGGCGCCCCCGTTGCCGTTGTGTCCCATGCCGGCGGGCAGCTCCCCGGCGGCTGAGCCACTGCTTGGCCGAGTTCTTTGGATGTCCCGCCCGTCAGGCTCGGCGCCGGCAGCAGCGAGCGGCCGGACCGAGGACGCGGCGGCCTCGTTCCGGGTTCCTGAGTCGGCGTCTTGGTCGTCGCTTTCAGACATGGCTGATTGCTGTCCCGGCTGTCCGGCGCGTATGCCGACAGGCCAGGAAGGTTTCCGTCCCGCGCCCGAACGATTCGTACACGGCGATGGCGACCGCCGCCCCCTCATCCCGCTTTTCGCACCACCAGGAGCGCCTCGACTTCCCCCGCCGTCCCCTGACAGGCCCTTGCGTGACCGCAGCCACGGCCAACCCTGGCGGCCCGGCGCCCCCGCCGTCGGCCGCGCCCGAGACGGACACAACGGCAGCGGACATCCGCATGGGGTACGCGCGGTGCTCCTACTTCACCCGGGAGTTGCAATCGCAGCTGGACGCGCTAAGCGCGCACGGCATCCCGCGCGACAGGACCTTCTCCGAAAAGATCAGCACCCGCATCCGGGTCCGCCCGCAGGTCGAGGCCGTGGAGGGCGCCGCCCGCGCGAACCGCGAAGGCCGGCGAGGTGGTTCCTCGCAGTCCGCCCCCAAACCACGCCCGCTACAGCGGCAATGGCGTGGTGATCCACTGGCACGTGGAGCGCAAGGACGTCTGCGTCTACTCCCAGCTCAAGTCCTGCTCGTCATCCGAGGTCGCGGCGATGATCGAGGGGCCTGCTGCGGCACTGCACAGACGCCGAGATCGAGTCGAACCACGTCGATACGCATGGAGCCTCGGTCGTCGGGTTCGCTTTCACCGAGCTGCTCAACTTCCGCTGTTGCCCCGGCTGAAGAACATCGGCAGCATCCGCCTGTACCGTCCGGACGACGCCCCGCCCGGCTGGCCCGCGCTCGGCGCCTCGTTGACGAGGCCGATCCGCTGGGACCTGATCGCCCAGCAGTACGACCAGATGGTCAAGTACGCGACCGTGCTGCACCTTGGGGACGGCGGAGGCCGAGCAGGTGCTCGCCGCTTCACCCGCGGCGGCCCCAAGCACCCCACCTGCCAGGCCCTCGAAGAACTCGGCCGTGCCGAGCGCACGGTCTTCGCCTGAGATTACCTGGCCAGCCCCGGCCCGCGCCGCGAGATCCACGGCGGGCTCCAGGTCGTCGAGAACTGGAGCAGCGCCAACACCGTGCTGCGCTACGGCAAGGACGGCGCCCTGACCGGCCCGGACAAGGAACACGCCGAAACCTCGATGCTCGCCCTGTACCTGCTCCCGTCCGCACTCGTCCACGTCAACACGCTGCTGGTGCAACAGGTCCTGGCCGAACCGGCCTGGGCGAAGAAGCTCAGAGACGAGGACCGGCGCGGCCTGACCGTCCTGTTCTGGTCGAACGTCAACCCGTACGGCACCTTCCGCTCGGACATGGACAAGCGCCTCGACCTCGGGACTGCAGCCTCCGTACCTCGCCCCCGCATCCCGGCCGACGCCGCCGACCGATCGAGCACGGAGACGCGATGAAGGACTTCCAGGGCTTCACCGACCCCCGGATGAACGAGGCCGCGTGGTGGGCGCTCGACCTGACGCGCGCCTACGCCGCCCGTGACCGCGCCGCAATCATCGAGCCCTCGCTTACCTGGAGCCGGACCAGTTGGAGCACACCGGGTGCGTCCTCTTCGTGACTCGTGATCGGGCAGCCGACCCCGTTTGACCTTGACACGGTGACAACGCCTTCACTGCTTTCCAAGGGAGGTGGTCCCGATGACCATGACGAGACAGGACATGGATGCGATACGAGCGCTCCAGGCGCTGGAGGACGGCCGTTCGTCCGTGCGACTGCGGGCTGCTCTGGCGGTCGGCACGACGCCTGACCCGTACTTCGTCGACAAGCTAATCGAGCGATGCGCGATCGAGCCCGAGTTCTTCGTCCGCGACATGCTGACCTGGGCGCTCACCCGCCATCCGGTGTCCATGACGCTCCCCGGGCTGCTTCGCGAAGTCCGCTCGGAGCGTGCGCAGGCACGGAGCCAGGCGCTGCACACGCTGTCCAAGATCGGGGACCGGCAGGCGTGGCCGGCGATCACACGCACGCTCCTGTCCGACGCCGACGACGAGGTGGCGCGGAGCGCCTGGCGGGCCGCGGTCGTGCTCGTCCCGGAAGGCGAGGAGTCCGCCTTGGCCACGGTGCTGGCAACGCAGCTCGGGCGCGGGGAGCGGGAGACGCAGCTGAGTCTCAGCCAGGCGCTGGTCGCGCTGGGTGAAGTGATGGTGCCGGCTCTGTATGCTGCGACGACGGCCTCTGACCCGCGTGTGCGTGCGCACGCGCTCGCCACACAACAACTGCTGCGAGACCCGGACGCCGGATTCGAGTTGGCGATCGGGGAGGCCAAGCGCGTCGTGGCCCTCGCCCGGGCCCCCAAGACGGACGATTGAACTGTGCTGATTGGTGAGGTGGCGAGACGGTCCGGGGTCAGTGCCCGCATGCTCCGGCATTACGAATCGCTCGGCCTGGTGCGGCCTTCGGGGCGTACGGGCTCCGGCTATCGGGAGTACTCCTGGGAGGACATCCGGCGGATCTTCCACATCGAGAGCCTGCGGTCGCTTGGTCTGTCGCTGCGCGAGATCGGGCGCGCGCTCGACGATCCCGGTTTCACACCCTCGGCGCTCGTCGGCGACCTCATCCGGCAGACACGCGAACGCATCGCGGCCGAGACCGAACTGCTCAAGCGGCTGCGCCGGATCGACGCCGCGAACCCCGCCGACTGGGAGGACGTCCTCCAGGTCGTTGCGCTCCTCCAGGCACTCGGGTCGCAGAGCGCCGACGCCCGCCAGCGCGCGGCCCTCTCCTCGGCCGACGGGGTTCCGGTTCCGGTGGAGGTCCTGGTCGAGGCGGCACTGAGCGAGACGGAGCCGAACGTCGCCGGAGCCCTTCGCTGGGCGCTGGCGCGATCGGGTGACGGCGGCTCGGCACTGCTGGCCAAGGGCCTGCGCTCACCGGTGGCCGCGGTGCGGGAGCGTGCAGTTCAGTCCCTCGCGGAGCTGCCCGGTGGTGAGGCAACCGCGCACCTGCGGGACGCTCTCACGAACCCCGACGTCGCGGTCCGCGGGTACGCGGCTCTGGCGCTCGGGACACGTGGTGTGGCCGAAGTTGTGCCGACGCTCATCGACATGATCGTGGAGGGAAGGAACGACACCGATGCAGCCGACGCACTGAGCAAGCTGGCGAGCGACACCGCGACGGCCGAGCAGATCGCGACCAGGCTCGTCGACCGCCTTGCCCACGACACCACTGAAGCGCCTGCACGCGGACGGCTGACCCAAGCACTGGCGGGCATTCCGGGCACGACGGCGTCACGTGCCCTTGTGGAGCTGTCTCATGACGAGGACCGTGCCGTTGCGCTGACTGCCGCGTACCTTCTTCAGCTCCGCGACGCACGGTGACGGATCTCTCCCCGGATGCCCCGCACGAGGCGTGCCGGGGCGGCGGGGTCCCGGTCCTGTCGCCGTCCACCGGAGGGGGACAGCGGATACGAGACGTCGTCCACGCCACTGGCTCCCATTCCGGGTGGGCCCGGCGGAGCCACCCGGACTCGTTCCCGGTGATCGGCAAGGACGAGCTGATCCGCTACTTCACCCTCACTCCGGCGGATGAGGCGTTTCTGCGGAAGTTCCTGCGACCCAGACGGTTCTCGGCGCCGTGGTGCAGGTGTGCACGCTGCCGTGGCTCGGCTTCATCCCCGGCCGAGGTTCCCTCTGCTCCGCCGGTGGCGGTGGGCCGCCTGTCTCGGCAGCTCGGCCTGCCGCTCGAGGTCCTGGGCGGCTACGGGAGGGCCCGGGAGCAGAGGCGTACGGACCATCTGCGGCAGGTGACGAAGTATCTGGGGCGGCGTCCGGCGAAGTCGCTGGAGCTGAAGGAGCTGGACGGGTTCCTGCCGACCCGCGCCATGGAGACGACTCCCCGTCGCTGTTGTCCGCCTGGGCTGCGAGTACTGGAGCTCGACGAAGGAGATGCGGCCTGGCGTGGTCACCCTCCTGGAGAAGGTGGGCACCGCCCGCCAGGCCGACGAGCGGGAAACCCACGTCCGCGTGGCCCACTTGCTGACCGACGAGCGCGCGCAGGCCTAACGGGCTGCTGATCTTCGACCCGAAGCCGAGGCCATCACGCCTGCACTGGCTGGTCACCGGACCGGTGCAGGCTTCACCAACAATGTGGGCGGCGAGGTCGAGAAACTGAAGTTCCTGCGCTGCTGTCGTGCCTTGCGCGAACCGTGCCTGATGCGGCATCAGCCGTGAGGGAGGATCACCGTGATGCCGGGTACGGTGCCGATCTCGGCCAGGGCGAGCCCGGCCTTGTCCAAGCCGACAGTCCTGGTGATCAGCAGATCCGGCCGCAGAATGCCGGCCGCCGCCATGTCGATCATTGCGGGGTACGCATGTGCGGCCATGCCATGGCTACCGGAGACCACCAGCTCGTACGCCAGCACCCGATTCATCGACAGCCCGGTGAGCCCGCCGGTGGCCCGCACCTGGACATGCCGTCCGCGCCGTCGGAGACTTCCGATCCCCAGCTCGGTACTGAAGGCGTGGCCCATGGCGTCGATCGACAGATGGGCTCCCCCTCCTGTGATGTCCCGGACCGCGGCGGCGACCGCATCAACGGCCTCGGGGACGCCACCGGTGCTGCCGGGGGCCTCACCACTCGCAGACATGCGGTGCACTGCGGCAGCGCCCAGTCGCTCGGCGATGGCCAGTGCCTCGCCACCGCTGTCCACCGCGACCACCCGGGCCCCGGCGGTCGCGGCGATCATGACAGCCGAGAGCCCGATCCCGTCACATCCGTACACCACCACCCACTCACCCGGTCGAACCGCGCCGACCTGGACCACGGCGCGGAAAGCGGTGGCGAATTGGCATCCCAGGACCGCCGCAGTCGTGAACTCCATCGCCGTCGGCAGTCTGACCAGGTTGACGTCGGCGTGATCGATTGCCGCATACTCCGCGAACGAGCCCCAATGATGGAATCCCGGCTGCGTCTGCCGCTCGCACACCTGCTGCTCTCCCGCCGCGCACGCGCCGCAGGTCCCGCATGCACACACGAACGGCACTGTGACCCGGTCCCCGGGCCGCCATCTCGAGACCTGCGATCCCACCGCCTCGACCACCCCTGCCAACTCATGTCCCGGCACGTGCGGGAGGAGACGAATGTCCTGGTCGTGGCCTTGCCAGCCGTACCAGTCGCTCCGACACAGTCCTGCCGCCTCAACCTTGATCACTGCCCCGGCGAGGGAGGGCGCCGGATCGGGCACCTCACGGACCGAAGGCTTCTGTCCGAAATCGTCGAAAACCAAAGCTCTCATACCTGCTGCTCCTCATGGTCGGCTCCGCTCGTGGCGATGGGCCACAGGAAATCCAGTGTCTACCTCGTCACCGGGGCGAGTCACCCTCATGACCCTGCTACTGGCCCGGAAGAACTGACAGTCGGCAGAGACGTCTTGGCCGGTGAGCGGTTTGTCTGTGCTCACCGGCCAAGGCAAGGGCCGAAGGTGGTTAGGGCAATTCCTCGTTCTGGGCGTGGTAGCAGGAGGGGAGCTCCCCCTTGAGGACGTCTATGCCGAACAGTCCGTGGCCCTTGCCTCCGGTGGGGGGAAGGACCACGACCAGGGTGGAACCGTTGGGAATCTTGTCCCGGTGAATGGTCGTGACCAGCCGGTCGTTCTCGCGTCCGATCTTCCCTACCGCGGCCTTGTTGGCCTCCCTGTCTCGGTTGAGGTCCTTCTGGGCGACAGGGCAGCTGGGGTCGTCCCGGTAGACGCGGGCGTTCACTCCCATGCGGTCCAGGTCGTGCTGCAGGCCGGCGGGATCGGACAGCACCCTCTGCACGCTCATCCCCGACGTTTCGATCGGCATGCTGAGCTTCACGATGTTGTGGGGTTCCCGGTCGAGGGTGTAGGCCACGTTCGTGATCCGGTCGGGCCCGGCCGCGACGGTGACCGTGTCGGTGTCACCAGGCGTCTGACCGATGCTCACCGCGACGCCGGCCACGGCCGCCGCCAGCGCCACCGGGACAACGAATCGCGTCGTGAGACGCCGGCGTCTCGCGGTGAGACGGGAGTCTTCCTGCACGTGGTTCATGAGGTGTTCCTTCAGCAAGAGGTGGCGGTCGCGAGAGAGATCCGGGTCCGCCGGTGCCGGCAGCAGCCGGGACAGTTCCCCTCGCTCCGACCGCTGTGGCGATTGCGGGTTGGCATTCATCGGTTCTTCTCCTGGATCGACCCCACCGCGGGTGTGCGGTCACCCGGTATCTGTCCGCTGCCAGGCTCGCGTTGCACATTGCTTGGAACCCCGGCCAGTTCCTGCTCGGTCAGCTCCCGCAGCCGGCTGCGAGCCCGCGACAGCCGGGAACGGACCGTGCCAACCGGCACCTCCAGCGCCTCGGCCACAGCCGCACGCTCCAGGCCCGACCACACGCACAGGGCAAACACCTCCCGCTCCGCCGGCCGTAACCGCTCAAGCGCGGCTTTGGCCGCGGCCAGCTGTTCGGTGGCGGCCGGCCGTCCCACCAGCTCCTCCGCGAAATCGGGCACTGCCTCGCGCGCAGGCAGCTGCGTCAGCGCCCTCTGGTGCCGGCGCGCGGCGCGGGCGGTGTTGTGGAGAACATTGGTCGCGATCCCCAGCAACCAAGGCCGCAGGATCTCTCCGCCCGGACGCAGTTTCTTCCTCAGCCGCCAGGCCTCCAAGAACGTCAGTGACACCACGTCCTCGGCAGCGGCCCAATCGCCGGTCCAGTGCACGGCGTGCTTGTACACCACCTGGGCGTGTTCATCAAAGATCTGCCCGAATGCCGCCGAGTCCCCGGCCCGCACACGAGCGCGCAACGATAGCTCCACACCCCGTCCTGTCCGACCACCCAAGCCCGTTGCTGTGATCCCTGTCACAAAGCTCACCGCCGGCATGCCGAGCAGCAGATCGCTTACGGAATCGGTGTCACCCCGCCCACTGTCTACCGACACCTCAGCAAAGTCCCGAGCCGGCCCCCAGGATCCGTGTAGCCCAGCATCACGCCATTCATCACGTCAACTGCCGTGCGCGCCCCCGCTGTCGATGTACAGCTCGGTAGTGGACGGGCATGGGGGAGTGGAACCCACCACATCCCAGCGCGACGCCGAGACGCCGATGCGCGTGCCGGCGGCTCGCTCGTCGTCGGTCCAGTCGGGCCGGCTGCGGTCCGGCTCCCCGCTCGTCCTGGTGGGTCAGGTGCTGAACGGGCCGGGCAGGCCGGCTCGGGGGCCGAGACGGAGGGCTCCTCTCCTGCCGCGACTCAGCGGTCGGTGTCGAGGGAGTCGAGGATGTCCCGAAGTGCGGTCTTCTGATCCTCGGTGAGCTTGTCGACAACGGCGGCCATTGCGTTGCGGTGGGCGTCCCAGAGGCGGTCGGCGGCATCACGCCCGGCGTCGGTGATGTGCAGGACGATCGAGCGCCTGTCGCGGGGGTGGACTTGGCGGGTCAGCATTCCTGCGGACTCCAGGCACACCGCAAGGGTGGTCACGGCCCGAGGAGTCACGCCGAGTCGGCTACTCATCTCGCTCATGGTGAGGTCACCGTCATCGCGGAGGAACGTCAGCAGCCGGAGTCGTTCATAGGTGACCTGCTCGTTGAACAGCTGCCTGCTGGCCCTCTGTCGCAACCTGTGGGCCGTCGCGAAGAGGCTCTCCGCGAGCGCCGCCCCGTTCACGGCCTGCTGGTGAGCCTCTGAGCGAGCTGCTGGATCCATTCCCGACCTCTCATGAGAAAAATGCTGTACATGTTCAGCAATTAATGTACTGTCGGGGTTCAGTATCCATGAAGGAGGCCGTAATGGCTGGCCGGAAGTCGACAGGGAGCTGGCCGATGGACGGGCGGACCGTCCTGGTGACGGGGACGACAAGTGGGATCGGTCGGACAACCGCAACCGCCCTGGGCCAGGCCGGGGCGGTCGTCCTGGCCCATGCACGCGACCAGACACGGGCCGCCGCGGTCGCCCGAGAGCTCAAGGGCAGCGGGGGACGGTTCGTGCCGGTGTCGGGTGACCTCGGGTCGCTGGCCGGTGTGCGGGGTCTCGTCGAGCAGGTGCTGCAGGTGACCCCGAAGGGTCTGCACGTGCTGGTGAACAACGCAGGCGCGGCGTTCTCGCAGCGCGCACTGGCCCCCGACGGGGTGGAACGGACCCTGGCCGTGAACCACCTGGCGGTCGCAGCTCTCACTTCGGAGCTGTTGGACACCCTACGCATCGGGGCCTCCGCGACAGGACGGCCTTCTCGCGTGGTCAACCTGTCCTCGATTCTGGAGAAGCGGGGGAACCCGAAACTGCAGGACTGGACTTACCCCGATCAATACAGCCAGCTCCAGGCGTACAGCGACTCCAAGCTGGTCAACCTTGCCCATACCTACGCCCTCGCCAGGGAACTCGCCGGTAGTGGGGTCACCGTCAACGCGGCGAATCCCGGCAGCGTCAAAACCGCGTTCGGGCACAACGCCGGCGGCGTCCTCAAGGTGGTCGGGATCGTAGGGAAGGCGTTCATGGCCAGCCCGGAGAAAGGCGCACGTACCAGCATTCGACTGGCCAGCGACCCCGCATTGGACGACGCGACCGGCGGCTACTACAGCGCTGCGGAGCTGGACATGTCCTCCGATGCCTCCCGGGACCCCGCCTTCGGTGAGCAGGTCTACGCCCGCACCGCCGCGATCCTCGCGCAGGCGCCGCGGTGACCAGCCCAGCCGGAACGGGCTCAGCTCAGCACGCCGCCCGGCGCGCAGAGAGGCGTGCCCACGAATGGTGAACCAACCGACGTGTAGCTGAGTGTGACGATTCGGACTGGCCGCTGGCGGTCAGTCCGAGGCGGGTCCCGGCTCCGAGTGGGTCGGGGCGGAGAGCTGAAGGCGGCTGGACGTGTTCAGCGGCACCTCGCCGTAGGGCTGGACGTGCATCCAGAACAGCGGGGTGAGCGTGCGGCGGTCCTCCTCGGTGAGCACGCCGGCCCACTCGGGCTCGGCGAGCACGTCCTGGATCATCAGGGTACTGACGAAGACCAGGGCGAGGATGGACAGTTCCTGCTCGTCACGGCGGTTGCCGGCGAACTCGCCGCTCTTGCCGAAGAACAGCACGTCGTTGGCCCCGTTCCAACCCTCGACAGGTCAGCCCGCCGCAGTCCACCTCCACGCGGTCGTGGGCCGAGACGGCCGCGGACTCCTACCTCTGGCCTCAGGGGAAAAGTAGCCGAGGGGTGGCTTTCGGGTGGTCAGATACGCCGTTTCCCCGATGCGGATCACGCTGCTTGCGGCGGTGTACTCCTCGCGGCGCGGCCGATGACGCAGCCCGCACGACGGGCTCGGCATCATGACGGCATGGACGAGACGCGTGAACTCCTCACCGAGGACGAGGTGAACAACCTGCTCGACGGCGACGACCGTGACGCCGGAGGGGAGGACGACGAGTACGAGTGGATGAGGTGAACGTGCCAGGCGCCGGGTGGGGGCCTCCCCGTCCGGACGCCTGGAGCGTACGGGCCTGCGCTCTACCGCGACAGCCCCACAAGCCAGCCGTCATCGCCAGTGTTCGCCGTGACAGTCACAGCTCTGCCTCCGGGTGGCCAGTGTGGAGTCGGTCCGACCAGCAGATTTCATTCGGCCCAGGAGCTTCACGCGCCATGCGCTACCTGCCACGCGCGGCCCGCCTCACTCCTTACCGGCGTTGAGCAAGTCCCGCACTCGCGTGACCTCCCACGGGGCGTCCTCCACGGGCCAGCTCGCACTCAGCTCCTCAAGCATGGCGCGATGGTCCTCGACAACCTCTTCCCACATCAGCCCCCATGCCGCGGCGGCTTGAACCTCTACCTCGGGGCAGCGCGTCGCCCGGACGAGCGCGTCCACGGAGTTGGTCCCCGGGGACTCGTCCAGCAGTTCCAGGGCCCTGACGCGGTCGTTCAACGGCAGGTTCTCGTCGCAGGCGACATTCCCAAGCGCCTCGACGAGTCGTGGGTCGGCCTCCTCCGCGCCCTTGAACACCGCTTCCACCGCACAAAGAACCCGCTCGCGGACGTGATCGCTCGCGGCGGCCTCCACGACCTCGGCCAGCAGGGACGGCTCTTCCGCCGCCACGACGCCCAGCGCTGACAGTGCCGTGAGGTGCTTGGCCTCCGGCCCGTACTCGCGGCTGAGCTCGGCCGGTGAGGGAGGCTGCCGCAGCACCTCCCGGATCCGGTCCAGGACGAGTGCCCTCTCCGGTTCACGTGCTGCCTCGCCGCCCCGCTTCACGGCGCCATCGGGACTCCACCAGTGGTCGAGGGCGATGCCCACGGCCGCCTGGTCGTCGCTTTCGAGCAGCGTGCGAAGCGCCTGGTGATACGACTTGTCCACCGTGGGCGCCCTCAGCCGCTTGTGGGCGCGATAAAGGTCCGGGTCCGCCAGCCGGTGTCCCTCCCAGTGGACGCTGTGCGGCTTGCCGAAAATCAGCTTCATGGGGTCCTCGCCCCAGGGATGCGCCGGAGGCTGGTCGTCCCAGCTTTCGGCGACCTCCTCCAGGATGGCACGGTGCCGATCCAGACCTCCCGTCCCGACCAGGAAATAGGACGCGTGAGCCTGCACCTTCGGCTCACCCTCACGGAGCGCCCGGAGGAGAATGCCGTCCGCGTCCGCGCCGAGGCTGTCGGCCAGGACGCGGATCGCCTTCTCCTTCGTGAAGTAGAAGCCGACGGACGGGTCGAGGATCAGGTCGCCCAGCGCGGCGACGAGCCTCTCGTCCTTCACCTCGGCCTCGTCGAGCACGCCGTAAGCCATCCAGACGGCCCTCTCGCGTACCGCGTCCGAGTCCGGGCGCGCGAGTACGTCCAGCAGGAGGTCGGCGTCGCCGGGCTCGGCGTGCTGCGCCCCGATCATGTTCAGGGCGCTCACCTCGGCGGGAGACATCGGCCGCCGGAGCACCTCACGAGCGCGTGCCAGCACCTCGGGCAGGTATGCCTCGGCACGTTCCTCGTCCTCCAGGACGCGACGTAGCCCCTTCGAGGACTCGTATTGGTCGAGTGCGATGCCCACGGCGACCGGGTCCTCGCTGCGGAGCAGGGTGGCGAATGCTTGCAGGCATCCCTCGTCGCTGAGCGGGAACCTCAGTTCGTCATGGGCGTTCCGGAGTACCGGATCGTCCAGCTCGGTGTCTTTCCAGTAGGTGCTGTGGAAGCCCTCGATCGCCTCGCGAATGTGCTTGGCCTCCCAACCCGCGTCCTCCGGCCATGACTTGACGAGCCGCCTGACGCGGTCGCGGTGGATGCGGAGCCGTAGGGGCGTCGCGAGACAACCCGCCGCGTGCAACTGGAGTTCCAGTTCGGACGACTCACTGAGACGGACGATGAGGTCTTCGACCTCCGGCAGGTCGAGATCGTCCAGGGCGTGCATGGCCTTCCTGCGATCCCGCACATCGAGGCCCTCGTCCAGCACCATGGCACCGATCAGCTCCAGCAGCCGCCGGTTCGGCTCCTCACCCTCCGCGAGGGCGGTGCCGGCCGCGAGAAGCGCATCCTCCCGCACCCCGGCGTCCGGGGCGCCTTCGAGGGCATCCGCGATCAAGTCCGCGTCCTCCTCCTCGGCGAGATGCCACATGATGGTGAGAGCGCTCGCGTGGCTGTGGCCGGACGGAGGTTGCCCGAGGAGGTCTCGGGCAGCGAAGCGCACTTCGTTGGCCAGCGGCCAGTAAGGGTTGTCCACACCCCACCTGGTGTCCGCCTGTGCCGACTGGTAATCGTCCAGAGCCCCGCAGACGACGTCGATGTCGTCGCTCTTCAGCCGGGCGCTGAACTCGCCGAGGCGGGACTTCTCATCGTCGCTCACGAGACCTTCTTCATAATCATCTCTTCAGCCTGCCAGAGTTGTCCGACCCGGCCCGGCCGGGTTGTAGATCCCGGCGAGCGGTCCGGCAGCGTATCCAGGACAAGGCCGTGGGCGGCCTGCAGGTCGCCGAAGTCGCAGGAGCGGGCGATCCGGCCCCCGACGACTACGGTGTACCTCTCGCCGCCGTCGCGCGCCACCGCGCCGAATTCTTCGAGCAGCCCGTCCACGGCAGCGCCTACGCCAAGGCCGCCGCCCTCGTGCACACCCTCGGCCGCTACCGATGGCTCGAGCGCTCCAACATGGACGTCGCCGCCGCGAGCGGCGTCATGTACCTCGAAGCCTCAGGCATCGCGGTCAAACCAGCGCGCCGCGACGTCATGGCTCTACGCGGCCTCCTTCTCGATCCCGGCTGCACCGCCGCCAGGATTGCCGCACTGCTCCGCAGCTGGCCCACCGCCGCATGGACGCGCCCAGGAGCAGGCCGGTCAGGTGGGCAGCCGGCGGCTGGCTGGACTCTGCGGTCGGCACTCCAGGGGTGAGCCAGGTGGCACTCTTCCGCCAGTCGCCTCAGCTTCCCCTGCCCTGCTGCGTGCCCGGCCCTGCACCACCTGACCCCCACGGTCCGTAGCACCGTCGCCTCCGGATCGACCAGGTCACAGTCCGTTGCCCCAGCCAAAGGTGGCGCTGTAGGCACGCTGGATCGCATGCCCGCCTCGGTCCCCGTCGGCATGGACCCAGACGAGAGCGATAGCGAACCAGAGCAGGAAGATCCCGCCGACAACGCCCAGCGCGACGAGCTTGCCGTACCAGCCGAGAAGGGCCAGGACGACGGCCACGATGCCCACACCGACGTGCGAGCCCCGCAGGTCGAGCGACGCCGACCTGCGCTCAGCCCTGCGCCTGGCCCGCTCCGCCGCAAAGCGCTCCTCGCGCACTGCTTGGGACTCGTTCTCGTCGAAGCCCATCCATCCCCCCAGAGCGGCGGTCCATGAGGCGAAGCCGCGTACGCCGAGAACACAACACGGTGCTGTGCCTACCCAGTGAGACTGGCGTCGTCCCGCCAGGGTTGCGGTGCAGGGCCAGTTGACAGTAGTGGCATGTTGCTGGCGCGCGCTTGACGCGGAGTCGTCGCCCAGATGAGGATCCCCCGTTCCTGGAGAGGCCGCCTCGGAAGAAGCGAGTTCGGCTGAAGTGCCAAGCGCCCACAGCGCTGACCCATCCATACTGCGGGAGGACCTTGGAGTGGGGCCCAGTCGCCCTGCTTGGCGATGACGACAGGAACTGTGCGTCTACCTCGCCGTCCCCCACGCAATCCGCCAGTTCGCGCTCACGGCGGCGCTCGCCCGCCCGGCCGTGGACGCCGACCGCGTCTCCTATCCGAAGTGCGTCCGCATCATCCGCTGCAGCATCCCGTCCCAGCTCGGAGCGACCACCGCCAAGCTCATCCGATCCTTCACCGAGGCTGAACGGGCGGCAGGCAGCCTCCTCCTCCCAGCCCGCCGTAAGCCGGGACTGCCCACGCGCGATCAAGAAACAGAACCGATGGCCCCTGCTCAGGACCCGCGCCAGACGCAACACCGCGCAGCCCGGCCACTGGGCCCACAACCCGTACGCGAAGCAGAAGACCTCTGCCGCGCCGGACGACCGGTGCTCAAGGGAACGCAAGCCGTGTCGGCGCCGTGACCGCTCATTTATCCCTGAGACCAGGCGGCAACCGTCTCCGTATGCTCTGGCCGTGGACGGATACCAGGGCCTGACGGCATTGATCGAATCGGCCTGGAAGGAGCTGAACGGCTCCGACGCGGACCGCCGGGACCTGTGCCTCGAAGTCGTCAGCGACGTCCTGGAGACGGGCCGTCTGACGCAAGGCGACGCCGAGCGGGCCGTAGAGCGCCTCGTCATGGCCGCGCTCTCCGATAGGGGCTACCCAGTGAGGGAGTCCGCGCTGCACGCAGTCTTCACTGCCTCCACGCACTATGAGCTTCCCTACCGGGTGGTGGAGCCGCTCGCTGTCGGCGCGGATGGCTTCGAACCCGTGCTCCTGGGCTACGTCCTGTCCATCCTCGGCTCGACTCACGACCAGGCGGCGCTACCGATCGTGGAGCGGCTCCTCCAGCACCCCCACCCCGAGGTACGCAGGGAGGCGGCGGAGGCAGTGCACGAACTGCGCTGGAGCCGGGAGTCCGCCCAGGGAGAGACGGCTTAGGTCCCAGGACTCGGCAGCTCGGTCGTCAAGAGGGCATCTGATCAGTGTTCAGGGCGTGTTGACACCCTTCTCGATTCGCCAGGTTGGCGTGGATTCTCCCGTGAGCGCGCGGCTCATTTTGTCAGCCAGGACCCAGTGGATCATTGCCTGAGACCGCTGAGGTAAAGCTTTGTAGTCGCGCGCCAGGCGGCGGTGCTGCATCAACCATCCGAAGGTCCGCTCGATCACCCACCTTTTGGCCAGGGGTTGGAACCGCGAGCGGGTGGGCCGCTCAACGACTTCCACGTCGATACCCAGGCCCGCTCCGTGGTTGATGACGGTGCCCTGGGAGCCGCCATCGGCCGCCACCTCGGCCACGCTTGGATGTGCGGTGGCGACGTGGTCCAGGAGCTGTTTGCCGCCGACGGAGAGTGAGCCGTCCAACGTCTTTAGCGAGACGTCGTCTCCGCCTGCGTGCGCGGGTAGTTCGGGGGTGTGCCCTGGCCGGGATGTACGCGACCGGTAATCCCGCTGGTCGATGAACGCGCCCAGCTGGTTGAGACTTCGGGTCATGTGAACCCCGCTTGTCTCCGGGGATGAGGAGTGGTTCAGAGCAGCAGGTGCCCGAGGATGGTCGCTGCGGCCACTAGGAGAAGAAGGGCGACGAGCCCGAGCATGATCTCCATCTCGGGCGAGTCGTAGTGTTCGATGTAGATCTTCGAGGGCCAGGCCGGGTGGTGGCGGATGTTCCATGTCTGTCCGGGGAAGAGCAGACGGCTGTTCGGGGTTCCGTCGGCCGGCTCGGCCTCGCACTCCGTACCGTCCGCCCTGTGAAAGGTGATCACGGGGATGTACTTGGGGTCCCCGTCGCCGTCCGTGTCCTCTCGGACGTACAGGACACGTCCAGTGGTCCGTATCCCGCGCCGGATCAGACACCAGGAGCGCCATGCGCGACGCAGAAGATAGCCGGCGACGGCCGTGGACGTGATGAGGAAGACCGTCAGCACCAAGGCATCCGTGGGGGGAGCGTAGGCAGCAGCGGTCGCACGGCGCGTCGCCGAAGTCGACTTCCGCCGCCAGACCGGCCTGAGGGGTCTGCGGAACGAAAGGCTCCAAGGGTGTTTTGCCGGACGCAGCCAGGATCTCCGGCTTCCGGCCGGCGACGTAGTAGCGGAACCATCCCGGAGGAGACGTCCGCCCCACGCTCCTCGACCAGGCGGTGAAAGATCCGGGTAACGGTGTGCCGCTGCTTGCGCGCTGCTCGCCACCTTGGAGGGCTCTGGCCGGCGCGGCCGGAGCTCGTTCGGTGCGCCGGCCTCCGCTGTTGGCCGGGGCCGGCCTGCCCTTGTTGCCCTTGTACCGGCCGACGTCCGGTACGACCCACCGCACTTCTGGCCAGTCCCTCGAGGGAGTCTCCCCGCCGTCTCCCTGCGGACTCCCGTACGGAACGCCTCGAAGTCCCGCCCGTCCGGCTGCGATACACCGTGCCGGTAGATGTCCGGGGTAGGACCTTGAAACCGTAACGAGCGGCTCGTGTTGGGCTTCTGCCGCTCATCAGCACTCTTGAGGTGGGACCTACATCTTGCGTACACCCATGCCGCCATCGCCGCCGTCCTCACAGCCGGCGCACTCGCCGCGCTGACCGCCGGTCCGGCCCAGGCCACAGAATACTCCTCCGAAGGTTCGCGGCGTCCAGTACGACGCGCCGTGCCGTGATTCCAGCAACTGCAGCACGGGCAACACCCGTGACGGGTACCTGACTATCACTCGATACGCCGTTCGTCCGTGGCACCCTCAAGACCTGGATCTCTCCCGAGGACTTGCGGCAGTGGCAACAGGCTCTGGACTCGCTCGACGCGGGCCAGGACATCGCCTGGCGCGAGGGAAGACGCGCCCCGTGGCTGTTCATCGAACTCGACGAAGACGACGACCGGTGCCAGATCACGATCAAGGACTACTCCATGTCCCTGACGACAGTGACGGTCACCGTCCCACTGGCCGACGCCTGGTTCGACGACGCGTACCGACGCCTGGACTTGGTCTGGGAGACCTGGTCCATGACCGAAGACTGAACCATGGCCGACGAACGAGATCGCCATGCTCATTGGGCTGCCACGGGCTTGATCCACAGGTCTTGACTATTGCTCCCGCTGCTGGCTGCAACTGGGTCGTAGACGAAGTACACGAAGCACGTCACGCCAGCCCAGACCAGGAGCGGCAAGAAAGAGCCACGCAGCACCGGCCAGAACGTGATCCGTTCCGGCAACGGCGGCAGCACGCGTTCATTCCACACCCCGATGTGGTTCCTGGTCACACAGTGCTCAAGCCGCATGGAGCCATCACACCACCGACAGTCGGGACCCGCCGCTCGAAGGCGAGACGACCCGCGGCGTCCCATACGACCAGCTCGCCGTCCAGCGAGGTCGCATCCGGTGCCTGCGCGGCCCCAGCCCCAATCTCCGGAAACGCCGAAGCATCTCGGTGCCGCGCCTCGACCGCAGCACCACCCGGCCCGTGTCCACGGAGAGCAGGGCCCGGTCGACGACCCGGGCGATCTGGGCACGGCCACGGGGTCTTCGGCGAACCAAGGTCGCAGATCGATGGTGGGGAGGGTCACACAACCAACTCTCCAGTGCCGGACCCTTCGGACAAGGGGCCCCGCGCCGGACAAAATTCCAGTTTTCCTGCGGGATCGACGAGTTGAAGTCTTTCATGGTGCGGGCAAAACAGACAGGGGATCGCCGATCGGCCGATCCGGAGCAGGGGGAGCCTTGATGACTGGGCAGGACGGCACGGCGCCAACCGAGTCGGACGGCGACGACCTCACACCGGACGACGGCCGGTTACTCGTCGAATTCCCGCCGGGGCGCGGCATCAGGCAGGTCGCGGTCGGTCCCGCCGACCTGCTCCGCCGCTCGGAGGACGCGGTGAACGCCGCCATGGGAACCATCCGTTCCATGGCACAGCGGGTCAATGCAGCAGTCGGCACGCTGCCGCGACGGCCGGACGAGGTGGAGGTCGAGTTCGGTATCACGTTGGACGCCGAGAGCGGCGCGATGATCGCCAAGGCGGGTGTCGGCGCGGCGCTCACGGTGCGGCTCACCTGGAGCGCGGACAGTCCATGACGGGAGAGCCGAACTCCGGATACCAGGTCAGACTGCAGAATGTAAGGCTCATTACCGTAAGGGTCGCTCTCTCCGACAGCGGGGAGACGTTGGGCAGCGGCGTGGCCATCGCGAGCCGGGGGCTCGTGGTCACCTGCCGCCACGTACTGGAGGCGGGCGGGCTGGACGTACGGGCGTCCGAGCCTCCGGAGGTCGACATCCACTTCCCGGCCGTGGACCACTGGAAGGCCGTCACCCGCCGGGCCAGGGTGGTCGCCTATTGCCAGGACAACGACGACGACATCGTCTGCCTCAAGACTGAGACCCCGATCCCCAACAGCCGAGTGGCCGTACTCGGCGATGCCGCAGCATCTGCATGGAACGAGTTCATCGGCTACGGGTACCGCAGGCTGGGCAAGTACCAAGGGCTCCTCGCCCAGGGGACGATCATGGGCGAGATCGAGGCTCCGGAGGGTCACGCCCTGCTGAAGGAGCCCGTCCAGCTCCGGTCGGCGGGCATCGCCGAGGGCATGAGCGGAGCCCCGGTGCTCGACCGCGTGCGCAACCTGGTCGTCGGCATGGTCTCCGAGAAATGGGGCTCGTCGGGAGCGGCCGAGGACCGCGACACCGCCTGGGCGGTCAACGCCCACCTCGTCACCTTCCCGCCGTTCTCGCTGGTCATCCGGGCCGACCCGTTGCCGATGCAGCATGCGGAACCGCCTCAGATGGACGACGAACTACTCCGCAGGGTTCAGCTGCCGCGGTCCCACCGGCTGGAGGACGCGCCCGCCTTGCTGAACGAGTGGGTGGGGCGTGAAGCGCTCCTCGCCGAGACCGACCGGGTGGCGGACGACCCGGAGACCTTGGTCGTCGGGCTGATCGGCTTCGGCGGCGAGGGCAAGACCACCATCGCCCGCCAGTGGCTCGAAAGCCGGCGCAGAGCGGCCCGGGTCGACGCCGACCAGGACGCGCAGCCGTCCCGCATCTTCTGGTGGACCTTCGCCGAACGCTCCGGGGCAGACGACTTCCTGGAAGCCGCGCTCGACTACGTCAGCGGCGGCCGGATCACCTCCGAGGACTGCGGCGACGGACGGGCCCGCGCCGAGATCATCGCCTCGCTGCTGAGCACCCAGCCGTACATCTTCGTGCTGGACGGGCTCGAAGCCGTACAGGAGCAGCGCGGCGACCACTACGGGGCCATACTCAGCCCGGATCTGCGGGATTTCCTCACCTTCTTCGCCACACCCGGCCACCCGTCCTTCTGCCTGATCACCTCGCGTGCACCAGTGGTCGACCTCATCTCCTTCGTGACCCACCGGCAGATCGACGTCCCCTCGCTGACCGCCCAGGCGGGCCGTGAACTCCTGGCGACGCTGGGGGTACGCGGCTCCGACGCGGCACTCGAGCGGGTGGCCCACCAGTGGGGCGGGCACGCGCTCACCCTCAGCCTGATCGCGGCCTATCTGGTCAAGCGGTACGGAGGTGACGTGCGCCGGGTCGCCACCTTGCCGCGACCGGATCCGGCCCTGCCCCGCGGGGAGCTGGTACGGCGCATCCTGAGGGAGTACGACGCGTGGCTGTCGGAGAACGAGCGCGAACTGCTCATCGGGTTCAGCGTCTTCCGCACCCCGGTGGGGGAGGAGGCTCTGGAGGCCGTGCTCCCGCAGAACGCGCAAAGCGTCCAGGACGTGCAGGGCGTGCAGGGGGACGTGCAGTGCGGCTCGGCGCTGCCCGTCGCCCATGCCGCCGCACTGGTTCATCTCGTCGACGCCCGGGTGGTGCGGCGCGACCAGGGCGGCCGGCTCGGCACCCACCCCCTGATCCGCGACTACTACTACAAGTCGGCGCGCAGCAGCGTGGACCACACCCGCCTCCACGAGTGGGCCAAGCGCTACTACATGCGCATCGCCGACGCACGCACCGACCCCCCTGCCACACTCGACGGCCTCGATCCACTGATCGAGGCCGTCCATCACGCGTGCCGCTCCGGCGCGTACGCCGAGGCGTATCTGCTCATCACGGACCAGCTGTACGCAGGCGATCGAGGCCTGATCACCCGTGAACTCAGCGCGTACGACACGGTCCTGTCCTGCTTCACCGACTTCTTCCCGCGGGGCGACTTCCGGCGCGAGCCCTTCACGGCTGGCGGTGACCCGGAGATGCGCGGCTGGGTCCTGCACGAGGTCGCCACCGGTCTCCAGATGCTGGGGCGCCTGTGGGACGCGGTGGTCATACTGCGCCGGGCCGAGGCGGCCTTCCGCGGTCTCGGCCGCTACCACCAGGCTGCGGTCAGCTGCCAGAACCGGGTCGAACTGCACTTGGCTCTCGGACAGTTGGCTGGCGCGGAGGAGGCCATCGAGAGTGCCTTCGAACTTGCACGGCGGGCGGGTGACCGTGAGGACGAACTGGTCGCCGAGACCCTGAGCGGCACGCTGCACCACTATCGGGGCGACCACGACGCCGCGGAGGAAGCCTTCGCGTCCGCGCTGCGCCTGGCTCGGGAGTTCACCCCGATCCCCCTCCTGTACAGCTGGAGCGGCATCCATTACGCGGAACATCTGCGCACGACCGGACGGGCCGCGGCCGCACGCCGGGCCCTGGAGGCCAATCTGACCGTCTGCCGACGGGCCGGCTGGACCGCCGACGAGGCCGCCTGCCTGATCGGACTGGGGGACCTGGCGCTGGACGAGGCGGGTCCGCCCCGCGGCGGTCCGGACAGTGACCCGCGCACCCCCGCCGAGACGGAGGCGCTGCAGCGGGCCCGGACCCACTTCGAAGCGGCCCACGCCATTGCGCGCGGCATCACCCGCCGGGACGTGTTGATCGGTTCGCTGCTCGCGCGATGCCGCCTGGCCGCGGCCACGGGCCGGTCCGCGAGCGCACGTGGGGACGCGGACCAGGCGCTGGCGATGGCGGGCAACGGCGGATACCGGGTCGCGGAGGTGGAGGCCCGGATCGCCCTGGCCCGTGTCTACCAGGACGTGAGCGACGAGGAGGCCGCCTGGGACGAGATCAGCCGAGCCTCCGAGCTGGCCCGGGAGATCGGCTACCGCCGGGGCGAGGAAGCCGCCGCGGCGGTGGAGAGCAGCCTCGGAGGCAATAGCTGGGCGTAGGTCAGGCGTCGGCCGCGGTTTCGTCGCCGTCGGAGGCGTACGAGGAGAGTTCCCCCGCGAGCGAGTCCAGTAGGGCTGCCGGAATCCGGCCGTCCATGGCCGTTGTCTCCCGGTGGGGTACGGGCTCCGGCGGCTCTGCCGCCTCCTCGGTGTCCGGCCCGTCGTCCTGCGTGGATGTCATCGATCCGCTCCTCTCCGCGACCAGAGTGGTTCACCGCGGGACCATCATGCCGCCGCCTCCCGAACAGGGCACCCTGTTGCCGAGAATGTTGTGCCGGACACGCGCTCCGCGGCTACCCGGACCGAGCGCTGCGCGCTCATTCGCACCGGGGGCCTGGCAGCCGCAGACACATGCTCGGAATCGAGGGGAGACGCCCGACGCGATGCTCGCCGGCGGCTCCTCTCCCACTCCTCTTCCACGCGATAGCCGTGGAGAGGGTGTGGCGGGCTCGCCGGCAGTGTTCGCTCAAGTGGCCCGGAAGCAAAGGCTCTAGGGGCCCCGAATTATGCTTGGCGATCGGACAGGCGGCTGTCGGGCGAGGGCCGCCGGACTGGGGCAGGGACGGGGGCTCGCTCGCGAATACACGGCCGCTCCCGCCAAGCCGGTTCCCGCATCACTGCGCCCTGGCTGGGAACTGGTCACCCAACTAGACTCCAGGCGTGCTGACGACGACGGAGACTCTCCGGTGTAGGGCAGTGCCCGGGGCGGTCGGCAATTGCAGACGTCGGCGCCGGATGCTGGTCGAGATCCGCCGTGTCATGGTGACGAGTTCAGGGGGACAGGAATGAGCGACGAGGCGTCGACCTCGAGGGTCACCGAGGGGCTTACTTTGCTGGGCCGGCCGGTGCGCGGCTCCATCGGGCCCGAGGCGATCGAGACGATCGCCAGCGCTCCCGGAATCAACGAGATCGCATTTGTCTCGAACGAATTGACCGCGTTGTGCCCCATGACCGAGCAGCCCGACGTCTATTCGATCCGCATTTCTTACAGACCTCGAGAGCGTGCTATCGAGCATAAATCGCTCAAGCTGTACCTCTTCGGGTTTCGCAATCGCGGCATATTTGCTGAACACCTCGCCGCAGAAGTCGCTCAGGACCTCGCTTCCGTCGTCGACGTGCCGGTGCGCGTCCAGGTCACCCAGCAGCCTCGTGGTGGACTTTCCCTGGAAGTGGATGCGGAAGGAACCCCACGGGCATCCTCCTCATCGTGAAGCAATCCGGTGCACTCGTCGCCGACTTCAGAAGAATCGACGAAGGCCAGCCAGTTCCCGTAGGGGTCCACGGTCCACCTGATGCGGCGGGCCGAGGCGTGGCTCTCCGGCGCGAGTTTGTCCGTGGCCCGGGTGGGGGGCCAGCCGGCGCTGACCGCTCGACCGTAGCCGAACGAGATGGCGACCAGTTGGCCCCGGTTCGTGTCGTGCCGGAAGCCGCCGGCCAGCAGAACGTGCCCCACCGGCACGTGCACGGAGCGGCCGCGGGAGCGGTCAAACATGCCCGCCTTTCTGCTGAGCCTCTGGCATGACCAAGCCAGGAGACTCGGGCGCAGACATCGCCCGCATCGCGCTGCTCGCTACAGAGTAAGCGCCAAGAAGCCTGCGGGAACTGGGACGTGTCAAAACGCCGGGTGGACCCCTCCTGGAGGGAGAGGAACGCCTGCGGCTCTGGGCCTTCGCTAACGCCGAGGTGCGCAACTGGATGCCAGGGAAAGAGCAGAACTGCCGACCGCCCTGGGCCGCGCAATGAACAACCACCAGCCTTGTGCCGCGAGCGGCTTGACTGCCTCCCGGCAGGCTCTTGTCTTGCCGGTCGAGGACAAAGGGTCCACGACAGGCCGAGAACTGTGGCGACGTCCTCCTCCTGGAACGCCCGCATATCGAGGCCCTGATCGCCGGCCTTTCACCGCCCCGTACCTCTTCGACAGGCCTGTCGGTCACCAGCCGCCGTGGCCGTACGCCTCCTCGCCGACCTCCTGCCCACCGCACTGGGCAAGGGGGAGCCCAGTGGATGCAGTCGCGAACGACGGCGACGAACGCTTCGAGCGCCAGGAGTCGTTCGTCGGGAATGCTGATCAGTCGCCGGTGACGGCGAGGCGACTGGCGAGTTCCACTCGGGACCGTACGTGCAGTTTGGCGTAGATGTGGCTGAGATGGTAATCGACTGCCTCATCGGCGCCCTCGAACTTAATTCCGCCGCAGGGCAAGCAGTCCGCCGACTCCAGGGATTGCGGCGCGCCAGCGGGCGCCCGTCGAGGCGGCAGGGATTCCAGGCAGCAGTCCCAGTGTTCGGTCCCTGCAGCGGCGTTGCATGCCGGAGTGGCTTTCCGTCACGAGGACGATGACTCGAACCTCACCACCCGGCGCTCGTCCGCCGACTGTCCGTCGGGCGGCCTGTGGGCCCCGCGGGTCCCCACAGGCCCGCCCGCCCTGCGTCTCCGAGGCAGATCGCCCGGGCTCTTGCATTGAGGGCAAGCAGTTGTGGGTAATTGCGACGCATGGGAGCCGGAGCGTGGATATCGCTGGTCGCTACAGTCACCGTGTTGCTCATAGGGGCGTGGCTCGTCTGGTACAGCGAATGGGGGCCAGGCTCGGAGCCGGGCCGACAGCAGGACTACGGGGCAGACAACACCAGCGGCGGTGGCGGAGGCGGATGACCGAAAGCGGGCTTTCTCCGACATAAGCGAAGCCGTCGCGGTGCTGCACCACAGCAGCAGTGCCGACCTGATCACCGAAATTGCCGCCATGGTCGTGCCGTTCGCGCCGCGCCTGGCTAACGAGTTCGTGCACGGTAAGGGGTGAGACGTCGAGTCTGGATGGTTGATCATGGTCAGGTGGTGGGGAACTCGACGCGTGTGGTGATCATCAACAATCGGCGGATCACGGGTCTGACTGCCGGAGTGATTGCTGAACTCGTCGATGAGGTCGGCCCTTTGTCGCAGGAGCGTCACCAGGCGAGGCTTGCCGCTCGCGTGAGGAAGCGGGCCGTGGGCGCCGGCGTGAAGCACCGGCTGGTCTTCCTCGACCGGCTCCTGGCCACGCTCGTCCATGTTCGTCAGGGGGCACTCATGACGTACTGGCCTGCTGGTTCGGAGTGGACCGCTCAACCATCACCCGGGCCATCGGTGAGGTGCGGCCCTTGCTCGCCGAGCGGGGGTGCACCGTCAGTCCTGACATGCGGCTGCGGTCTCTGGCCGAGGTCGTCGACCATCTCGGCGCGAGCGGGACGACCGGCATCGTCGACGGCACCGAGATCCGGGTCCGTCGGCCCGCCGCCGGACGCAAGGACCCACCCGGCCACCGCCTCGTCGTCCCGCTCGATGGCGCGTCGAGCCGGAACCTGGCAGGACCAGCCGTTGCGCACCAGGAGCTTGCGCACGCCCTGGATCGTGTAGGTCAGGTGGAAGCGCCGGCCGATCACCGTCTTCACACGGCTCTGGGTCCAGCGTTGGTCTTCCCAGCCGTGCGCGGCCGGTCCCTTGGCCAGCTCCGCCTCCAGCTGGGCGAACCGCTTCTGGCTCAGCCTCGGCAGCGACGCCGGCCCCTGTGACCGCAGAGCCCTCGGACCGCCCTCGTCCCACATCTGCCGCCATCGCTGCACCGAGCGGACGCTGACCCGTAGGTCCCTGGCGATTACCGAGCTCGCCTCGCCCTTGGCGAACCTCTCGGCCGCCTTGAGTCGTAACTCCTCGCGGAACTGCTGCCGTTCAGCGGTCAGCCCGCCCCCTTGTGGATACCGCATGTCCCGGTGATACCGCACGCGCGACGAGCCGTCAGCCCCTACGACTCCACGAGTTCAACCTCAGTAATCGCCGACGCCGACGCCCCGTACCCGGCCTGCCCGGCAGGGTACGGGGCCGCCGGGCGGGGCACGGCGGTCAGGGGCTGATGCTGTCGCGGCACGACCGTGCCTCGATCTCTTCGGGTTTCGGCTTATGGCTGCTGATCCAGGCCCGGTTCTCCTCGGTGAGGGCGGGCAGAGACGTCTCGACGTCCCTGATCCAGGTGCTGGTGCCCACGTGCTTCTTGAGCCACGCCTCGAGCTTGCGGCAATCCGCCGGATGCCCCTTCGGCAGCCCGATCCCGTAGTACTGCGGTGCTCCTATCGTCACGTCCGGCACCACGCGCAGGCCCTCCTTCTCGTAGTGCCGGGCGAAGCCGTACAGGATGGCCTGGTCGGTCGAGACGGCCATCACCTGGCCGGTGAGGAGCTGCTCGATGCAGTCCGACGCGTCGGTGAGGATGACCGGCTCCGCCCCGGACGTATCCCTGATGCCGTCCAGCGCCTCCTGCGAGGTGGTTCCCTGCCAGGTGCAGATCCTGGTGCCGCTCAGATCCTCCAGCTCCTGCACGTCGGCGCCCGCCGGGCCGACGAGGAATCCCTGCCGGGTCTTGAGATAGGGGCCCACGAAGTCGATCAGGTCCATCCGCTCGGCGGTGATGGAGAACGAGGCGATCGTCATGTCGGCCTTGCGCTCAAGCAGTTGGGTGACCCGGTCGCCAGAGGAGACGTCGACGGGATCGCTGAACGCGACGTCGAGCTCCCCCTGGACGTTCTGGAGCAGGAGGAAGTCCAGTCCCGAACGGTCGTAGTTCAAGGAGTACGAGATACCGGGCAGGTCGTTGTGCATCGCGACCGTGATCCGCTTCGCGCCGAGGAACTCCGGCTCCGGCTCCGTGGAGGAGCAGGAGGCGAGGTTCGCCAGCAAGGCCACGGCGGCGGCAATCCCGAACACACGGCCGGGCAGGCGGAGGGCCGAGCGCCTGGTTTTTGAGGTGGCAGCCACAGTGTCCTCTCAGTCGTGAAGTACGGCGTCTTCGACGAACAGGTTCATCAGGCATCCCTCGTCGGTCAGCAGAGTGATCCGCACGTCGATCTCGCCCTGCAGCCCGCCCAGCGGGAACTCGATCGTCCGCCCGCTCTCCACGTTCTCGACGCGGGTGCTCGCGTTGCCCCGCAGCTGGGCGGAGTAGCGGGTTTCGGGTGCGCAGAACTGCGACGACCGGGCTGCGTCGCGGATCGTGAGCGTCAGCCGCAGCCGTGAGCGGTCGGCGGGGCTGTCGACGACGAGCCGCAGCCGGGAGCCGTTCGTGACCGTGCCGGCGGTGATACCGGTCCGCCCCGTGACGTCGATCTCGCCGTGTTCCGAGAGATGGTCCATGCCGATCGTGCCGGCGACCGCGCAGATCACCGCCGTCGCCGACATCAGGACGCGCCAGTGACGGGCCCGCTTCTCGCCCGAGGGCGAGATCAGCCGTACGAGTGCCAGGCCGACAGCGGCGACGATGGCGAGGTAGACCCACAGGAACTGGCGCAGTGGCCCGTCGGGTGCGCTGATCAGGGCGTAGCTGCCGAGCGAGACGACCAGCAGGAACGGCGGCCAGTTCCAGCCGCCCCAGCTTTTCGCTTTGTCGGCGAACTCGACTACATCACCGACGAAGACGCTGAGGAACAGCTTTCCGACGAAGCCGATCGCCGGTGAGTTGTCCCCGGAGGTGACGGTTCCGCCCTGTGTCGGCGGCTCGGCCCTCAACTACCGCCGCCCTGGTCCGGACGGGGGTTGAAGTAGAAGTTGGCCGTGTCCAGCTTTCCGATCGTCGGCGAGCCGTCGCCGTGCGACGTCACCTGGATCCGGTCGCCCGCGTGGTACTCGCGATGCGCGATTTCGATCTGCGTCCGCAGGGACCGGGCGCTCAGATCGTCGCCGTCGGTCATCCATTCCCCGATCGCGCCTTCCAGGATCTCCCGGTCGTCCGGGGAGAGTTCCGCGATGGTTGTGGCAGCGGCGGCGTCCTGTTCCGTCCGCGGCGGGTCGTCGGCGCCTCTGCGCAGCACTCTGCCAAGCAGCACCCGCCCCCTCTCCACGGCGCTGTCCGCCAGCCTGTTCTGCGCTGAGTCGACGACGGCGCCGGCGAAGGACGTCGCGGCGGAGCTGACGAACGGCGCGATGACAGCCGCGGCTGTCAGTAATTCGGACATGGGACCCCCTCAGAACCTTCTTGAACTCTACACAACGCGGAGTGCGGCAATGGTCACTTCATGTAACGACAACCACGGCCGAGGCAGCCCTGTCGGCGTACGCCGCGCAGCGGATCAGCTGATGGCCGCACGTGCGCGGGACGCCTGCAGGCGTGCGGCGTCGCCAAGGGTGGCGTCGCGCATCACGGCGTCGAGGTGGACAAGTGTGTCTCGGCGAGTACGTTCGCGCGCCTCGGCTCTCTCTGTCGGGGAATAGGGCGGTGGGACCGTTCCCGGGATATCCGGTCTGGGAGGTAGATACACGGGGTTCAGGGTGACGAGCAGGCTGGGGTTGTCCGCTACGGCGGTGAAGGCTTCCAGGCCGCGTTCATCGCAGAGTCTTACCAGCGTCTCGGCGGCCCGCAGTCTCTCTGCGCCCGGTTCCGTGTGAGCTCCGAGAGCCATGTAGGCAAGCGTGGCGCGTGCGGCGGCCTCCGCCTCGGGGCAGATGCGGGTGCCGAGCGCTGCCTGCAGGGCGATGAAGGTGCCGCCTTTGGCGCCGCCCGTCCTGGCGACGCGCATAAGCCTCTTCTTGACAGCGACGCCCTTGTCGTTGGCGAGGTCCAGCACGAAGCCGGCGTAGGACATGTCTTCGCGCTCACGAGCGGATGCCTCGTCTGCTCCCAGATGCCTGTCCAGGGAGTGCCCGCGGACTGTCATGCGCCAATCCCTGGGGCCGAACGGCCAAGTGCCGGGCAGTGACATCCAACCCCTGTTGAGCAGGCGACGTGTCGCCCGAACGCTTTCCTTCTTGTCGCGGGTGGCGTAGCAGGCGGCATGGAACTCAAGGAATGTGCGGTGCGGGAAGGCCAGTTGCCCATTCTCGACGGACAGCAGGCCGGTGGAATTGAGTAGGCAGGCTACGAACTGGTTCCATTCCGGCCTCCGCGCCGGGGCGGGCGGCCGGGCGAGGGGGTGGCTGGTCACCGCGTCGAGTGTGGGGGTCAACTCCTCGAAGAACATCTGGCACGCGAGGGAGTTGATCAGTTTGGGGAGGTTGTTGCACGTGCTCTCCGCAGCGGCTCTGACAGCCTGCCTGTCGGGGATGTGCTGGAAACTTGCTTCCAGCGCCTCGATGGCTTGTCGTTGGATGTCGGCGACGCGCTTGTGGGCGTTTCGCCGGTACATTTCTTCAACAAAGCGGCCGTATACGTTGCTGCGTCCTTGGGGGAGACGCCGGCCGGGGGCAACCGCGTACAACTGGCACAACATGGATGCCATGAGCGGAGCGCGGGCCAGTTCATCCAGACCGGCTTCCGCGATCAGGGTGATGAATTGCTCAGTGTGATGGTCCGGGTTGCCCAGGGACCGGAACCGATCTTGCGCGTATGACCGCAGGTCATCGGGAAAGAAGGGCTGAAGTTCGAAGCGCGTCGCCTCGGTCTTCCAGGTGGCGACGTCACCGGGGGGAATCTGGCGGGTGGCCACGACGATCCGGTACAGCGTTCCTCTTGCCGCCTGGGCCAGTCGATCCAGCAGGCTCGCGCGCGCTGCGTGATCGGCGATCTCGTCCAGGCCGTCGACCAAGACGAGCCAGGTGGCTTGCGGATCAGGGCACTGTTCGAAGAAGTCCGCGGTCAAGGACACATCCGGAGGCAGGTACTGCCCGAGCAACTCATGGACGGCTTCGGCCATGGCCTCAGGCAACGGCTCCGATCCGGTCAGCTTGACGGCGGGGACGAGGACCGGAACTGCGGTGGCACGCTTGCGTTTGCCGTCCGTCCTCTCGTCCGCGGCGTCCAGGACGTGGATGCGCAGGAGGGTCGACTTGCCGCATCCCGGCGGTCCGATGAGCAGGCTCAGGGGGCTCTCGGACGTGAAGACGTCGAGAGCGGACACCTCCACACCCGTGGTGGCCGGCGCCGGCGCGAGCCCCGGTGATGCGAGCTCGGTCTGATCCCGCACGGGCAGGGTGAGGGCCCGTTGAGGCACGTAGCCCTCGGGCAGCGGCAACGGATCGGGGGCATCCTCCAGCCCCGGGTACGGGTGGATACGTGCGAAGCTCGCTGCAGCTACCAGGTAGGGGGACAGACGTGGGTCGGTGCCCGGCGGCTGATCCCTGCGAGCCTGTTCCCACAGCCAGTGCCACCAGGAGCACCATTGGGCACGCAATTCCTCGTAGCTGCGGAGTCGCTCCAGCTCGAAGGCTGTGACCGCGCCCCTACCGGGGTCCGCGGGGCGGGGCTTGAGCTTGTTGCAGGCGATGAGCAAGGCCTCGGCCAGCGCCCACACATGGTGGAAGGTGGAACCGGGGTCCCCCGCAAAACGTTCGCTGGCCCGCTTGACAGTCAGCTCCGGGACACTGTCGGGCAGCAGCTTGTTCGCCCTTGTGACGGCCTGTTTCTGCCCCAGCCCCGACTCATCCAGCAGTCGGCGCAACTCCCTCCGTAGGTACTCCCGTCCCCATCCGGGTTCGCCCTGTCTCTTCATCTCTCCCCCCTTCATGTGCCGGGCAGCATCCGGAAAATCCGTGTGCGCACTGATCCGACCTGCACTTTCGTGCTCCTATTCCGCTTCCTTCCGGATTCCGTGACGCCCCCTGTCAGGCCGGAGACGCTGCCGTCAGCCCGGTCGACCGGCCGGGACCACACCTCTGACACAAGGGAGCCGACACATGACCGGCATCACAGACTGGACGCTGGTGACGGACCGGCTGATCATGGCGATCACAGTGGTGCTACTCGCATACATCGCATTGAGGGACACCTCCGCCCAGGGCCGAGCCCGCGTGCTCACGGCGCTGTCCCAGGTGATCCACGCCCTGGCGGCGGTGGTCCGAGCCTTCTGGGGCAAGCAATGACCTGCTGCAAACCCCGGCATCCATCGACCCATGGCTCGACATGATGGCAGTGAAACCCGGTCGCTTCCGCCGTAACACCAAAACCGGACGCACCGCCCTCACTGTGGTGCCGTCGGCGGTCACGGGCGTGGGGTCACAGGCGAAGTCCTCGACTCAGAACAACGAGTTTCAGCTTCTGAACGGACCTGCCGAACGGGCCGCCCCCTTCAGGAGGCGCGGGCCGCGGCGTCACACGCCAGCGGAAAGCCGAAATTGCGTCCGCCCCGACGGCTCGGACGGAACGCGCGGCGGCTGACCGCGCTCGTGCGCACCCGTCCGATTGTCAGTTGCCTGAGGAGAGTTGTTGCTCAAGAGGTAGACCGGCGAGCCGATGCAGACCGACGTGATCGACACGTACGGGCACAAAGATCGAGATGGCCGCCTACGTGGTGTCCTCCGCCGCCCTCGCCTACCTTCCCGGGTGCACGCTCACGCTGCCGCCGGCGTGATCGGCGGCAGCGTGCGGTGGCCGGGGGCCGCGGTCGGCGTCGGGTGGCTGCGGTGTGGCGGCGCGCCGCGAAGAGCGCACTTGTGCCGACGGCCTACCGCCCGGCAGCCGAGGCGCCGCTCGCCAGCATCCCCGAGTACGCGGACGACCCGCTCGTGTCCTCCGGCATCACGGGCAATTCCGCCTCGTCGATCTTCGACTCGGCCCTCACCCGCGTTGACGGCCGCCATGTCAAGGTGGTCGCCTGGTACGACAACGAGTGGGGCTTCTCGAACCGCGTATCGACACACTCGAACTCTTCGCCACCCGCCAGCATCAACGACCTTCTGCAGGCCACTGGTTGACCACAACATCACACAGGCCCTGGTTGGCCCGTGTGATTCCTGGCTGCGCCATGGTCGCTGTCACAGTGTCACAAACGTGTTCGAAAACCGCTCCCGCTCGGTGTGAGCGGGCGGAAGCATCGCTCCCATGAGGCACGATCACCGGGACATTCCGACTCCCGGGGGCTTCTCATGGCTTATGCAGCTCGTTCACGCCGTACCACCGCCGTACTAGCCGCTCTTTCGCTCGGCATCATGGCACTGACCGCATGCAACGGCGACGCCGAGCAGGACAGGGCCGCTCCGAGTGCGAACCCGTCCGCTCCCGGTACGGACAAGGGCTCCGACAGGCCCTCGACGGCCGGCCCGGGTGACGGTGGCAGCGCCAGCGGGGGCTCCTCCGACAGCGGTGGCAGCACCCCGCCGTCGTCGCAGCCTGGGTCCGACGACGGCCAGGACGGAGGCGTGGGCATGTGCGAGACGACCGACTTGGGCTACAACGTCACCGTCGCGTCCAAGCCCGTCAACCACGCCTTGCTGACCGCGACGAACAAGGGCAGCGACCCCTGTCTGCTGCCGGCAAACGAGCTGGTGATCACGATTCCGGGGCTCGACGGCGCCGCCGAGCACGTGGGACCCGACGGCAAGGACTGGATCCTCAAGGCCGGCGAGAGCGCCTATGCCGGGATCATGTTCTCGCGCGCCGACACCGCGGGAGGCAAGAGCGCCAACAAGGTGGAGGTTGCGCTCACCCCTTCCGAGACCCCCACGACAGTGCCGATCAACGATGGTCCCGTCACGGTCAACGACGGTCAGGTCACCAGCTTCTTCAGCACCGCCGAGGACGCACTCACCTACTGATCACTCCGCCCTGGGCAGGACTGCCGTCCGAAGCGTGAGCGCATAGGGGGCGGGCCGAAGGACAGCGCCTTGAACCAGCTCAGACGAGAGCAGCTCTCGTGTCACACATGCTGCTGCGCCGCCCACAAAACGGTCCGTGATCAAGAACCTGATGCGGGCCGCGACGGCCGCCGCTCTCGCTGTCCTGCCCCTCACCACGACGGCGCGAGCGCGCTCACACCAACCGACCCTGGATGAGCAGCCGTTAGCCTCGCGCCTTCATGAAGCGGGTTGTCCGACGGGTGGTCAGGTAAGCGAATAGTCCGGCTCCGGGGCGCAGATACTTCTGCGACCGGAAGAGCTGTTCGCGCCGGACGTTCGTCGAGCATGTCGGCGGGCTGACGGAGCGGCACCGCCGTTCCAGCCTCCAGCTGACGGGCTGGCTGCGGTCGATCGCGGTGGAGCTGGGCGGGCGTCCGGCTGCTCGGCTGTGCCGTCGGTTGCGGCCGGCAGCGGCCGGACCCGGCTGCCAGGCTGCTGAAGCCACCAGCGGTGCCGGCGCGTGTCAACGCGTGGGAGGAGATCACCAGGAACCCGGGGGACTGGTCGACCGAGGACCTCCTCGAGAACCCGGGCGCATTCGAGGCCAGCGACGCCAGGTTCGCCCGGTTCCTCTAAGGGGCGGTCTCCGCAGACGTCCTCCTCGAAGAGCCGGCCCAGCGCCTCCCCGTGGACACGATCAACGCGCACGTCTGCGGTGCGGCCGTCGAGTTGCGAGAGACCGGGACCGAGGGGGTCTACCCACTTCTCCATGGTCTCCACCCGGCTCCCCGACAACCGGCGGCCGAAGTACGTCATCTTCGCCTCCTCACCAAGCCCGACGTCCGCTTCCTGTCCTCCTTCGACAACGACATTCAGATCATGGGGGACCCCGACAACGCCCTCGTCTACGACCGCCGGGTCACGGGCGACGGCATCCGCTGGCGAGACCTCCAGAACCGGTGGCAGGACACTCACCAGTCTCCAGGGTCTGTCAAACGATCGGCTCTGTTCCGTAGTCGGTGGTGACGGTGCGTTCTCCTTATTGGAGGAGGATGCGGTGACGGAGG
>NZ_BMWB01000024.1 GCF_014651015.1 Streptomyces xantholiticus | reverse complement strand
GGTGGGTCCCGGCCGGGACCCACCCCTCACGCGTGCCCTGTCTAGTCGTCGTCCTCCGCCTCGAAACCGAGTCCGGGGAGGATGCCCGGCAGCAGCGGCGGGATGGTGACTTCCGGAACCGACGGCTGGGAGTCCTTGCCGGACGGGGAAGGGCTCGCCACCTCCTCTGGCGGGACGAACAGACCGCCCGTGTTGCCACCGAGCAGGCCGTCCTGCGAGCCCGGGCTCGATCCCGACGGGCTGGGCCGGGTGTCCTCGCCCATGTGGTCGCCGCCGCCCGACGCGCTGGGCGCCGTACGGTCCGGAACCATGGTGTTCCCGGAGCTCTGCGAGGCGGTCGTGCCCTGGGAGCCGGGCTCCTTCTCCGGCGCTCGGGGCAGCATCGACTCGAGCGGGCCGACCTGTTCGTCTATGGCTTCGAAGGCCAAGTCCACCTCATCGCCGACGTCGGTCAGCTGGGCGGGCAGCCGGTCGCGCAGTCCGTCCCACGCAGTGCGGTGCGAGCGGGAGAAGGAGTTGAGCGCGGCCATGGGGGTGAGCGAACCGTCGCGCTCGTATGCGGCGCTGAGCAGACGGTGGCCTTCGGTGACGTCGTGCCGCATGCCGCTCAGCGTGCGGCGCACCTCGCCCAGCGACTCGTGGTCCATGGAGCCGGAACGGCCCCGTTCCATGAGCCGACGGGCCTCGCTCAGGCGGGTCGACGCCTGGTCGAGGTAGAGCTCGCCGCGGTCGGAGTCGTCGTCGGCCAGGCCGAGTTTGAAGTCCTCCATGCCGCGCTTCAGCCCGTACAGCGAGTCACCGGGAAGGGCGTCGGAACTGGCAGCGGCCACCCCGCTGAAGGCACCCGCCGCCACACCGACGGTCAGGCCGCCGGCCGCGAGCCCCTTCGACCAGCGGGAACGCGGCCGCAACTTCCGGAGCCGGGATGCCCGATGGGCGCCGCGGCCGGAGGTCCGCTGCTCGGGCACCGTAGGGCCCGCGGGCGCACCGGGCGCGGCTGCCGTGCCCTCTTGGAGCATCGCTTCCATGGCGGCCACGAGCTGGGCCCGCTGCACCACCTTGACCTCGGGGTCCATCTCCGGCTTCGGCAACTCGCCGAGACCGTGGGCCAGGGCCAACAGCCGTTCGTGCCCGGGCGGTTCGACCGACTCGTCGGGCTGTTCGGCCGCCTGGTCTTCCAAGGCCTGGGCGAAGGCGTTCGCCCGCCGGTGCGCCGAAACGTTCGCGATCACTGGCGGCACCTCCTCTCGTCATGACGATCGACTCCCCTGGGGTTCTGGAGGGTTGCACACCTTGAGCACATCCACACGAACGAGTGAGTGGCTGCGGGCATGGCGTGTCCAGAGGGAGCCTGCATTCCGCACAACGAGCGGCGCGGCACTTGGGTTACGCGCGAAAGATGATCGGACCAGTGCGTCATCGAGGCGTCACCGAATGTGAGTCGGGTACAGGGAGAAGTGGGGTCGGCGTGGGGCAACGGGACCTTGGCGGGGCGGTGCCAGGCAGGGACGGCTCAGCGGGCGTCGTCGGGCAGCAGCCGGGCCAGGGTACGCACGGCCCGGTACTGCAGGGTCTTGATCGCGCCCTCGTTCTTGCCCATCGCCCTGGCGGTCTCGGCGACGGACATGCCCTGCAGGAAGCGGAGGGTGACGCACTCCTGCTGCTGGGGGTTGAGCTTGCGGACGGCTTCGAGCAGCGCGGCGTTGGAGAGGGACTCCAGGACCGAGTCCTCCGGACTGCGTTCCACCTCATTGGCGTCGAGCATCTCTCCGGTGGTCACTTCCAGCCGGAAGCGGCTCGACTTGAAGTGGTCGGCGACCAGATTTCGGGCGATCGTCACCAGCCAGGCGCCGAAGTCGCGGCCCTGCCAGGTGAAGGTGGAGATACGGCGCAGGGCGCGCAGGAACGTCTCACTGGTGAGGTCTTCCGCCGTCGCCTTGCCGCCGACGCGGTAGTAGATGTAGCGGTAGACGGTGTCGCTGTACTGGTCGTAGAGCCGGCCGAAGGCCTCGGCCTCGCCCGCCTGGGCGCGCTCGACCAGGTCCATCATGCGGGCGCTGTCGCTGTCGGCGGTGGGCCGGCGGGGGGCGGCATGGGCGCCGGAGCCGCTGCGGCCCGCTCTTCTGCCCGCGGCCCGTCCGTCGGTCGTCCGTCGCCCCTCGTCGACGGCGCTGCGCGCCGGCCCCTTGTGCAGGCCGTCGGTCAGGGCATAGCAAGGGGCGGCCGGACCGCCGGCGGCGAGGCGGGGGGTGGCGAATGCGGGGACGGCGTACGCGGCGGGGACGAGGCCGCGCAAGTGGTCGAGGACCGCTGCGCGCAGCGTAGCCAGGCCCGAGGCGTCAACCCCGACGTGTGGGTACACGGGACTCCCAGAGGCAGAGCTTCCATCACGAGCAGTGCGGGACCGTTCACCCGTCGTGGGGACTGGTGGGGTCCGTCATGCGTTTGAGGAGAATAACGCTTCGTACAGGCAGTGCTACGCCCAGTTGCCCAAATCGTCGTTTTCGACGCTTCTGTTACGTCTGGACGACCGATCTGATCGCACATTGGGAGCAGTTGTTGATCGAATTTGGTCGTGATCTGTCTTGCGCAGGAGTCGGTTGTGCCCGGGGCGGGACAAGAGGACTGGCCGGGGGCCTACCGGTGCAACGCGCGAGGATTGGCCGACGACACGCGCGTGCGCACATGTGCGGAAGACATGACGGTGCGTGGTTACGGTGCGTGGCGGCAGTGGTGGCGTGGCGGTGGTGTGGCGGTGGTGTGGACGGCGCCGGCCGCGCGGGCCGGGCGGGGCGTCAGCGGCGGCGGCGGTGCAGGGCGACCGCGGCGGCGGTACCGCCGGCCAGTGCGCCCACACCGGCCGCGGCAGGGATGCCGACCTTGGCGGCCTTGCGGCCCGTCCGGTAGTCGCGCAGGCGCCAGTCCCGTTGCCGGGCGTGCTTGCGCAGCTTGGTGTCCGGGTTGATCGCGTACGGATGACCGACGAGCGAGAGCATCGGGATGTCGTTGTGGCTGTCGCTGTACGCGGCGCAGCGGGAGAGATCCAGGCCCTCGGCGGCCGCCAGGGCGCGGACCGCCTCCGCCTTCGCCGGGCCGTGCAGCGGTTCGCCGACGAGCTTGCCCGTGTAGACGCCGTCGACGGACTCGGCGACCGTGCCCAGCGCGCCGGTCAGGCCGAGGCGGCGGGCGATGATCGTCGCCGTCTCGACGGGGGCCGCGGTCACCAGCCACACCTTCTGGCCTGCGTCGAGGTGCGCCTGCGCGAGGGCCCGGGTGCCCGGCCAGATGCGGTCGGCCATGTACTCGTCGTAGATCTCCTCGCCGATGCTCATCAGTTCGGACACGCGGTGGCCCTGGACGATGGACAGGGCGCTTTCGCGGACGTCCTGCATGTGCTCCGGGTCCTCGACCCCCGCGAGCCTGAACCACGCCTGCTGCCAGGCGAATCGGGCCAGTTCGCGGCGCTGGAAGAACTTCCGCTTGTACAGGCCCCGGCCGAAATGGAAGATCGCGGCACCCTGCATGACCGTGTTGTCGAGGTCGAAGAAGGCGGCGGCGCGTTCGTCGCCCGCGACGGGGAACTCCCGTTCGACGGTAGGCGCGGTGAGCTCTTGTGCCTCGAGGGCCTCGATCGTCTGCGAGGACTTCCGTGCTGCCTCTGCTGCGGCTTCGCCCGCGAGCACGCTGCGTGCCGTGGCGGAGCGCCTACGCGGGGTGAGCCATCCCAGTGCGGCCATGGCGTGAGCATAGCCAGTCTGTTCGGCACTTCCCGCCACGCCGGGGTGCGGCGGCGTGAACTCTCCGCGTCCGCGCTGTGAAGAGGACCGGCGAGAATGGGTGCATGAGTCCTCTGCTGCGGCGCACCAAGAAGAACTCCGCCGAACGTACGGTCACCCTCATCGGGAAGCCCGGGTGTCATCTCTGCGACGACGCGCGCGAGGTGGTCCGGCAGGTGTGCGCCGAGGTGGGCGCCTCCTGGGAGGAGAAGGACATCAACGAGGACGAGGAGTTGCACCGCGCCTATTGGGAGCAGATCCCCGTCGTGCTGGTCGACGGCGAGCAGCACACCTTCTGGAAGGTGGACGCCGGTCGACTCCGGCGTGCGCTCGGCGCGTGAGCCTTGTGTCGCAGGCCTGTCGGGAAGCGGGGCGGCAGGGCAGAGTGGACGGAATCAGGTCGTCCCAGGGGGTTTTCGAGAGGAGTGTGTCCGGTTTGCGCCCCTCGGTGTCGCAACGGTCACGAACGGTTTGCGGTTCCGCAATGCCGCCGTCGAATTGCGTGAGCCCGGTCACTTTGCACGGACAAAGCGGACACCATCTTTGTGCACGCGTTCACAAAGACATAGCCTGCTGTCGACGGGGCGGTCTTGGGACACATGGCCGCCTGCAGCCTCGCTCATCCCCCAGGAGCACCGTGGCAACTGGCCGAAATCACCGACCGGCGACCCGTAGCCGAGGAATCCCCGAGGCCACCGTCGCTCGGCTCCCGCTGTACCTGCGGGCTCTGACCGCTCTGTCCGAGCGGTCCGTACCCACCGTCTCCTCCGAGGAGCTCGCGGCCGCGGCAGGCGTCAACTCCGCGAAGCTGCGCAAGGACTTCTCCTACCTCGGCTCGTACGGAACGCGTGGCGTCGGCTACGACGTGGAGTATCTCGTCTACCAGATCTCCCGTGAACTGGGGCTGACCCAGGACTGGCCGGTTGTGATCGTAGGAATCGGTAACCTCGGCGCCGCACTCGCCAACTACGGCGGCTTCGCGTCCCGTGGTTTCCGGGTCGCCGCGCTGATCGACGCCGACCCGGCAATGGCCGGAAAGCCCGTCGCCGGCATCCCGGTCCAGCACACGGACGAGCTCGAGAAGATCATCAGCGACAACGGGGTCTCGATCGGCGTCATCTCCACGCCCGCCGGTGCAGCCCAGCAGGTGTGCGAGCGACTGATCGCCGCCGGCGTCACCTCGATCCTGAACTTCGCGCCGACCGTGCTGTCCGTGCCCGACGGTGTCGACGTGCGCAAGGTCGACCTCTCCATCGAGCTGCAGATCCTCGCCTTCCACGAGCAGCGCAAGGCCGGCGAAGAGGCCGCGACCCGCAGGGGCCCCGACGGCGACATGTCCGCGGTGATGCCGGCATGAGTCTCCTGGTCGTAGGGCTGAGCCACCGCAGTGCCCCCGTGAGCGTGCTGGAGCGGGCGTCGCTGCCCACCGACGCGCGGATCAAGCTGCTGCAGGACACCCTCGCCGCGGAACCCGCCACCGAGGCGGCCGTGCTGGCCACGTGCAACCGCATCGAGCTGTACGCCGACGTGGACAAGTTCCACGCCGGCGTCGCCGAGCTGTCGACGCTGCTCGCCCAGCACAGCGGGGTGGGCCTCGAGGAGCTCACTCCGTATCTCTACGTGCACTACGAGGACCGGGCGGTCCACCACCTCTTCTCGGTGGCCTGCGGTCTCGACTCGATGGTCGTCGGTGAGGGCCAGATCCTCGGTCAGATCAAGGACGCGCTGGCACTCGGGCAGGAACTGCACACCGCCGGACGGCTGATCAACGACCTCTTCCAGCAGGCGCTGCGGGTCGGCAAGCGGGCGCACAGCGAGACCGGGATCGACAGGGCCGGGCAGTCGCTCGTCACCTTCGGCCTCGAGCAGCTCGCCGTCGGTGTGCCGGTCGAGGAGTGGGCCGCGGACAAGCGGGTGCTGGTCATCGGCGCCGGTTCGATGTCCTCGCTCGCCGCCACGACCCTGGCGCGACTCGGCGTACGGGAACTCGTCGTCGCCAACAGGACCATGGAGCGTGCGGAGCGACTGTCCGCGGCGCTCTCCGAGCCGGGCACGGTCGAGGCGCGCGCCGTGAGCATGTCCGACGTGCCCGCCGAGCTCGCCCTGGCCGACGTGGCCGTCTCGTGCACGGGTGCGACCGGTCTCGTGCTGACGGCCGAGGCGGTCGCGGCGGCGCTCGCCGAGCACGTGGTGCCGGGCGCGTCCTCCGTCGCGGATCTGCGCGCCCCCGAGGGCAGCGTCGTCGCCCGGCTGGCCGCGCTCGCGGCCCGCGACGGCCGCGTTGCCGAACTGCCGGGCGGCGCCGACGACCTGGCGGGCCTGCCGGGTGTGGACCGGGTCGGCGGCCCGGGGGCACCGGCGCAGGGTGACTCCGGTTCCTCCGGCGCTGCTCAAGCCGGTGGGGGCGCGACGGGACCGGTCGTGGACTCCGCAGGTGCGAATGTTGCCCAAGGCGCCGAGGACGCGCTGCGCGGCGGGGCAGCCGGGGCCGAGTGCCCCGTCGGCCTGGACGACTCCCTGGCGCAGCACGGCGCCTGGACCACCGGTGGCTCGCGCCTTCCCCGTAAGGCCCGCACCGGCGCGCTCACCGCGTCCGGCAACGGCCCGGTACGGCTCGCGCTGCTCGACCTGGCCATGCCCCGTGACATCGACGCCGCCGCCCACCGCCTCGCGGGGGTACGGCTCGTCGACATCGAGTCCCTCGCGGAGGCCTCCGCCGACGCGCCGATGGCCGCCGATGTGGACCAGGTCCGCTCCATCGTCTCCGCCGAGGTCGCCGCGTTCGGCGCGGCCCAGCGTGCCGCGCACATCACGCCCACCGTGGTCGCCCTGCGCACCATGGCCGCCGATGTGGTCGCCGGTGAGATGGCCCGCCTCGAGGGGCGGCTGACGGGGCTCGACGAGAAGCAGCGGGCCGAGATCACCCAGACGGTGCGCCGTGTGGTGGACAAGCTCCTGCACGCGCCCACCGTGCGGGTCAAGCAGCTGGCCGGGGAACCCGGCGGCGCCGGGTACGCGGACGCGCTGCGGACCCTCTTCGACCTCGACCCGGAGACGGTCGCCTCCGTCAGCCGGGCCGACCTGAATGACGCAGACGTCAAGAACCGAGGGCGAGTATGACCGAGAGGGCACTGAGGCTCGGAACCCGGCGCAGCAAACTGGCCATGGCCCAGTCCGGGCAAGTGGCCGAGGCGGTGCGCCGCCTGACCGGCCGCGACGTCGAGCTCGTCGAGATCACCACGTACGGGGACGTGTCCCGTGAGCATCTCGCGCAGATCGGCGGCACGGGCGTGTTCGTCGCCGCGCTCCGTGAGGCGCTGGCGCGCGGCGAGGTCGACTTCGCCGTTCACTCGCTGAAGGACCTGCCGACGACACAGCCCGACGAGCTGGCGCTCGCGGCCGTGCCGAAGCGCGAGGACCCGCGGGACGTGCTGGTCGCGCGCGAGGGCCTGACCTTCGAGCAGCTGCCGAACGGCGCCCGGGTGGGTACCGGTTCGCCGCGCCGGATGGCGCAGCTGAACGCGTACGCCCGCACGCACGGCCTGACGATCGAGACGGTGCCGATCCGCGGCAACGTCGACACCCGGATCGGATTTGTGCGGAACGGGGAGCTCGACGCCGTCGTGCTCGCCGCGGCCGGACTCAACCGCATCGGCAGGACCGACGAGGTGACCGACTTCCTGTCGGTGGACTTCGTCCTGCCCGCCCCCGGCCAGGGGGCCCTGGCGATCGAGTGTGCCGCGGACGACGCGCACCTCGTCGCCGCGCTCGCCGAGCTCGACGACCCGCACACGCGGGCCGCCGTGACCGCCGAGCGTGCCCTGCTCGCCGCCCTGGAGGCCGGCTGCTCCGCACCTGTGGGTGCGCTGGCCGACCTGTTGGGCGACGGCCAGGCTGTCACCGAGATGCGCCTGCGCGGCGTCGTCGGCACGATCGACGGCTCCTCGCTGGTGCAGCTGTCCACCACCGGTCCCGTACCCACGTCGCACGGCGACGCGGCGGCGCTCGGACGCGAACTCGCGGACGAGATGCTCGCCAAGGGTGCGGCCGGTCTTATGGGGGAGCGAGCACATTGAGCCCCACCACCTCGAACCATCCGCCCCGTCCGGCACACGGACAAGGGCACGTCACCTTCCTGGGTGCCGGTCCCGGCGATCCCGGTCTGCTGACTCTGCGCGCCGTCGAGGCGCTCGCCGGAGCCGACGTGCTGATCGCCGAGCCGCATGTGCTCGACGTCGTTCGCGGCCATGCGCGGGCGAGCGTGAGCACGCCCGAACTGACGGTTGTTGACGATGCGTCAACATCCGCCGGGATCCCCGTACTCAGGGATGCGGCCAATCTTGTCATGGAGGCCGCGCGGGGCGGCAAGCGGGTCGTGCGTGCGGTGACCGGCGACCCGGGTCTCGACAACGACGCAGGTCAGGAGATGCTCGCCTGCGCCGCGGCGGGGATCCCCTTCGAGGTCGTGCCGGGCGTTGCCGCCGCGGTGGGCGTGCCCGCGTACGCGGGTGTCCCGCTCCGCGACGAGCACGGCACGGACGTCCGGTTCATCGACGCGCGGACGGCTTCCGACCGGTGCTGGACCGAGGTCGGTGCGAGTGACGGCACGGCCGTCGTCTCCACCACGCTGGAGACGGTCGCCGCGGCCGCCGGTGAACTGGTCGCCGCCGGCCGCAAGCCGGACACCCCGCTGACGGTCACCGTCGCGGGTACGACGACCCGGCAGCGGACCTGGACGGCGACGCTCGGCACGATCGCGCAGACCCTGAAGCAGGCGAAGGTGCTGCCGTCCCCCGAGGGACAACAGCCGGTCATAGCCGTGGTCGGTGAGCGCAGTGCCGCCGCACAGCGCGACCAGCTCGCGTGGTTCGAATCCAAGCCGCTGTTCGGCTGGAAGGTGCTCGTGCCGCGCACGAAGGAGCAGGCCGCCTCGCTCTCCGACCAGCTCCGTTCCTACGGCGCGGTGCCGCACGAGGTCCCGACCATCGCCGTCGAACCGCCGCGCACGCCCCAGCAGATGGAGCGCGCGGTCAAGGGCCTTGTCACCGGCCGCTACGAGTGGATCGCCTTCACCTCGGTCAACGCGGTCAAGGCCGTGCGGGAGAAGTTCGAGGAGTACGGGCTCGACGCGCGTGCCTTCGCCGGGATCAAGGTCGCGGCCGTCGGCGAGCAGACGGCCGCGGCGCTCGTCGACTTCGGTGTGAAGCCGGACCTCGTGCCGAGCGGTGAGCAGTCCGCGGCCGGTCTGCTGGAGGACTGGCCGCCCTACGACCCGGTCTTCGACCCGATCGACCGCGTCTTCCTCCCGCGCGCCGACATCGCCACCGAGACACTGGTCGCGGGCCTCATCGAGCTGGGCTGGGAGGTCGACGACGTCACCGCCTACCGGACCGTGCGGGCCTCGCCGCCGCCGGCGGAGACGCGCGAGGCGATCAAGGGCGGCGGCTTCGACGCGGTGCTCTTCACCTCGTCGTCGACCGTGCGGAACCTGGTCGGTATCGCCGGCAAGCCGCACAACGTGACCGTGATCGCCTGCATCGGTCCGGCGACCGCGAAGACCGCGGAGGAGCACGGGCTGCGGGTGGACGTCCTGTCCCCGGAGCCGTCCGTGCACCGGCTGGCCGAGGCGCTCGCCGACTTCGGCGCGGCGCGGCGGGCGGCGGCGGTCGAGGCGGGCGAGCATGTGACGCGGCCGTCGGAGCGGCGTCCTGGCGGACGGCGGCGTCGGACGACGACCTGAGGCCCGAAGGGCGTTCTGGGGCGGGTGGGGTGCTTTTCCCCTACCCGCCCCTTCCCTTGACCGGGGCTCCGCCCCGGGCCTCGTTACGGGGGCTTCGTCCTGGGCCTCCTCCGCCTTTCGTGCGGTGCTTCGTGGCTTTTGGGCCGGGCCCGGTGCGGGGGCTTCGTCTCCGGCCTTCGTCCGCTCTTCGGGCGGTGCTCGTGGCTTTTGGCCCGGGCTCCGGTTCGGGCTTCGCGCCCGTCCATGTCGGCCCCCGGACCCCGTACGGGCTTCGTGCCGGGCCCCGTTTCGTCTTTCGGGCGGTGCTCGGGGCTCCGCCCCGGACCCGGTACCGCGCTGCGGCCGGTGTCCTCGAACGCCGGGCGGCTGGAATGCCCCCGTCGCGGCAGACCGGGCCGCCGGACGAGGGCACATACAGCCCCGCCGGCGTTCGAGGCGCGGGGGCGGAGCCCCGAAACACCGCGCGGAGCGCGGTGAACGGGTCCGGGCGGAGCCCGGTGTCGGGAAAGGGCGGGGAGGGGAAACGGCCCCGCGCAGCGGCCACGCCCGCCCCGCCAGGGTTGGCGGCCGCGCACGGGGAGGCGTACACCGGAAGCAGAGCTGCCACCTGGGTGAGAGCGAGTGGGTGACCGTCATGAGCGCCAGGACTCTGCACGTCGATCCGTCCAACGCCGAGCAGGCACGCTCCTGGGACGGTGACGAGGGTTCCTACTGGGCCGCGCATGCGGACCGTTTCGACCGCGCTGTCCACGCCTACCAGCGGCCGTTCCTCGATGCCGCCGCCCTCCACCGCGGCGAGGCCGTCCTCGACATCGGCTGCGGCAACGGGCTGACGTCCCGCGCCGCCGCCCGGCTCACCGTCGGCGGGCCGGTCCTCGGCGTCGACCTCTCGGGCCCGATGCTGCGCGTGGCGCGGCGGGAGGCCGAGCGCGAGGGGCTCGACAGCGTCCGCTTCGAGCAGGCCGACGCCCAGACGTATCCCTTCCCGGAGGCGTCCTTCGACGCCGCCATCAGCCGCGCCGGATCCATGTTCTTCGCCGAGCCGGTGACCGCCTTCCGTAACATCGCCCGAGCCCTGCGGCCCGGCGGCCGACTGGTGCTGTTGGTGTGGCAGGGCGTGGAGCGCAACGAGTGGTTCCGGTCCTTCGCGACCGCCCTCGCGGCGGGTCGCGACCTTCCGGTGCCGCCGCCGGGCGCGCCCGGTCCGTTCGCCATGGCCGATCCCGACGTCGTACGGGACCGGCTCACCACCGCCGGGTTCGAGGAGCCGGAACTGACGGGGCTGCGTCGCCCCATGTACTTCGGGCGGGACGCCGAGCAGGCGTACGCCTTCGTCTCGGGCATGGTCGCCTGGATGCTCGACGACCTCGACGAGGCAGGCCGTGCGCGGGCCCTCGCCGATCTGCGGGCGGACATCGAGGCCCATGCGACACCGGAAGGCGTGCTCTACGCGTCGGCCGCCTGGATCGTCACCGCGAAGCGTCCGTAGCGGCCGGCCACCGCTCCGACGGGCTGTCGGCATTCGCACCCCTGCGGCGGGCGTAGCGTGGCATGCATGACTGTGTACGGATCCTTTCCCGGTGCGCGGCCGCGGCGGCTGCGGGTGAATCCTGCGATGCGGCGTATGGTCGCCGAGACCCGGCTGCACCCGGCCGATCTGATCCTGCCCGCCTTCGTGCGCGAGGGGATCAGTGAGCCCGTCCCCATCCAGGCGATGCCGGGCGTCGTGCAGCACACCCGTGACACCCTCCGGAAGGCCGCCGTCGAGGCGCGCGAGGCCGGGGTCGCCGGGATCATGCTCTTCGGCGTGCCCGAGGACGAGAAGAAGGACGGGCTCGGGACCGCCGGCACGGACCCGGACGGGATTCTTCAGGTCGCGATCCGGGACGTGAAGGCCGAGGTCGGCGACGAGCTCGTGATCATGTCCGACCTGTGCCTGGACGAGTACACCGACCACGGCCACTGCGGAGTCCTCGCGGCGGACGGCCGCGTCGACAACGACGCCACGCTGGAACGTTACGCCGAGATGGCCCAGGTCCAGGCCGACGCGGGCGTCCACGTCGTGGGCCCCAGCGGCATGATGGACGGCCAGATCGGCGTCGTCCGCGACGCGCTCGACACCATCGGCAAGGAGGACGTGTCGATCCTCGCGTACACCGCGAAGTACTCGTCCGCCTTCTACGGCCCCTTCCGCGAGGCCGTCGGCTCGTCGCTGAAGGGCGACCGCAAGACGTACCAGCAGGACCCGGCCAATGTGCGCGAGTCGCTGCGCGAACTGGCGCTCGACCTCGAGGAGGGCGCGGACATGGTCATGGTCAAACCCGCCGGCCCCTATCTCGATGTCCTGGCCAAGGTCGCCGAGTCGGTGGACGTGCCGGTCGCGGCGTACCAGATCAGCGGCGAGTACGCGATGGTAGAGGCCGCCGCGGAGAAGGGCTGGATCAACCGCGAGGCGGCGATCGCCGAGACGCTGCTCGGCATCAAGCGCGCGGGCGCGAGCATGATCCTCACGTACTGGGCGACGGAGGTTGCCCAGGGGCTCGGCGCAGCCCGCTGACGAAGAAGTTCCGGACGGCCCGGTGCGAGCGTGCGCACCGGGCCGTCCGGCGTGTGCGGCGACGGCGACACGGTGCCCGCGGTCAGGCGACCGCGTAGTCGGCGAGGGCCGGTTCGAGCAGGTCGAAGGCGCGGGCGGCCTCGTCCCCGACGGTCCGCGCGATGTCGTCGCCTGAGTGGCCCGCGAGGGTGAGCTCCTGGATGCGCCCGAACAAAACCCGGTGCGTCGCGCCCAGCAGCGCGGCCGCCGTACGGGGCGTGATGTCGTCGGCGGACGTGCCCGTGGCCCGGGCGAGGGCGTGGGCAAGGGCCTCCTCGCGCCGGTCGTGCAGACCGCGCAGGCAGGCCGACAGAGTCGGGCTGTCGTCGATCATGCGCGAGAAGTCCGGGCCCGCGAATCCTGCGATCGGATCCTGGGCCGCGACGGCGGCCTCGAACGCGCGGCGCAGCGCCGCGAGGGCCGATTCACCGGAGGACCGGGAGGCGACGGTGTCCGCCAGGCTCGCGGCGAACGCCTCCTGGTGGTCCAGTGCCATGTCCTCCTTGCGCGGGAAGTAGTTGGTCACCGTCTTCTTCGCCACGCGCGCGGCGTCGGCGATCTCCGCGATGGTCGTCCGCTCGAAGCCCTGGGCCATGAACAGCCTGGTCGCATGGTCGGAGATCAGCTGCCGTGTCTCGCGCTTCTTGGCCTCTCGTAGGCCGGGCGACGCGGCGTGCGCCGGGGGGCCCGTCATCGTGCTCGTCTCGGTACTCATGAGGGAATCTTACATCCGTAGCATTTTTATGTTGACAGCCTGACTCTCCTCCGTCTAAGTTTACGTCCAACGTAAGTTTCTATCGAGGGGAACATCGTATGCAGCGAATCGAGCTCGCCAAGCTCCTCGCCGACCAGGCGACCGGCAACCAGGCCGCCCGTGGACGGCAGCAAGGCGGTCGACAGCCCGCACAGCTCCATCCCGTCCGCTTCCAGGACAACCACCGCCGCGCACGCAACCTCCCGCGCCGCAGCTCCTACTGACCGACCCGACCGCCACCGTGGCGCGCCGGCTCCCCCGACCTCCGGAAAAGGACACCGCCTTGCAGATCACCGCCTCCACCGTCTCGCTCACCGTCGACGACGTGGCCGCTTCCCAGGCCTTCTTCACCACCCACCTCGGCTACCAGGAGCAGGCCGCCGCCGACGGCTTCGCCTCCCTCACCCGGGCCGACGCCGCGGTCGACATCGTTCTGCTGCGGCGCGGTATCGAGGTCCTGCCCGCAGAGCAGCGCGACCAGCACGCCGGCGGACTCATCCTCGCCTTCACCCTCACGGGGCTGGAGGCCGAGGAGAAGCGGCTGCGCGCCGAAGGCGTCGAGATCACCATGCCGCTGCGCGAGGAGCCGTGGGGCGAGCGGCTCTTCCAGGTCACCGACCCCAACGGGGTGATCGTCCAGTTCGTCGAATGGGTCACTCCCGCCGCCGACAGCGCAGAGGAGAACGTATGAGAACACTGAGCACCGCGGCCCTGGTGGCCTCCACCGTGGCGACCGGGCTGATGGCCGGTCTGTTCGCCGCCTTCGCCTACGCGGTCATGCCGGGTCTGGCCCGCTCCGGCGACCAGGCGTTCGTCCAGACCATGCAGCACATCAACCGCGCCATCATCAACGGCTGGTTCCTGGTGCCCTTCCTGCTGCCGCTGCCCCTGCTCGTCCTCGCGGCGGTCCGCCCGGGCGGCGGGCACGGCGTCGGGGCCCGCTGGTGGATCGTGGCCGCGCTCGTCCTGTACGTGGTGGCGTTCCTTGTGACCGGCACGCAGAACGTGCCGCTCAACGACGCGCTCGACAAGGTGTCCCTCGCGCGCGACCCCGCTCAGCTCGAGGCCGCTCGGGCGGCTTTCGAGGATACATGGGTCAGATGGAACACCGTCCGGGCCGTCCTGCACACGGCGGCCTTCGGCTGCCTCGCGTGGGCCCTGTACGTCCAGGGCGCACAGGGTCTCAGCGCAGGTCGCTGACGAAGGCCGTCCAGGCGGCCGGTGCGAGCGTCAGCACCGGGCCGCCGGCAGTCTTGGAGTCCCGGACGTGGACGGCGGCGGGGTGCGCGGCGACCTCGACGCACTGTCCGCCTTCGCTGCCGCTGTGGGTCGACTTGCGCCAGTTGTAGGCCACTTCGAGGCACTGGCCGCCCTCATCGCCGCTGTAGCTGGACTTGAACCACTTCAGTGCGGTGCTCATCTCTCTCCCAGCAGCCGGTCCAACAGGCCCGTGCTGTCCTCGGGGTTGAGGGCCTGTGCCCGCAGCATCGCATACTTCTGCGCAAGGATGCTGACCTCGTCGGGGCCGATGAGCAGCTGGCTGCCGCGCTGACCTTCGGTGTAGCCAACGAGCTGATGATCCGGGGTCTCCAGCCAACGTGAACGGGCCGTTGAGCCCCGCGTGGCTGGTGCGGCCGAACGGCATCACTTGCAGCGATACGCCCGGCAATTCGGCGCACGCGCGTAAGTGACGGACCTGCTCCTCGTACACCTCGTTCCCGCCGATGCGGTCCATGAGAATGGCCTCCCACATCACGAAGCTGATCGTCGGCGGCCGGGTCCGCGCCAGGATCTCCTGGCGTGCGACGCGGGCGGCGACCTGTGCCTCGATCTCGTCGGCATTGAACGCGGGCACCCGGCTGCGGAAGACCCCGCGCGCGTAGCGCTCGGTCTGGAGCAGGCCCGGGACGACCTGGTTGTCGTACCAGGACAGCGCGATCGCCTCGCGCTCCAGGTCCATGTACTCCTCCGCCCACGCCGGAATCAGGTCCACCTCCGGCATGTGCTCGACCGCGACCGACAGCGCGCCCTTCGTGTCGAGGCGGTCGTCGAATCTCTGCGCGAGGTCCGGCTTCAGCGGACGATGGCCCTGTTCGATCGAGGCGACCGTCTCCTCCGCGAGGTTGAATTCCGTCGCGAGTTCACGTTGCGTGAGGCCCGCGGCCTCTCGGAAGCGGGCCAGTTGGCGGCCGACCATACGCACTGCGGTGGCGTTCTTCCGTTGGCGTCTCCTTGGGTGCATGTCTGACCAACTCCCCGGACACGGTCGTACGTTACGCCTCCGCCACCCGTACAAATGAAACGTACGGGTCGACGGAGTGCTGCCGGCCAGTCACCCGCCGCGACGCTCTTGCCCGTGGACAAGACGATGCAAGACGAGGACCTGCGCGAGATGTTCTGCCGCCGCGAGCGTCGATCGGTGGCCGCTGCAAGGGAGTTCGTCCGTGAAGCACTGGGCGCGTGGGGATGGGGCTCACAGGCCGACGACATCACGCTGTGCGTGAGCGAGCTCGCGACGAACGCGCTGGTGCACGGCGTACCGCCGGGGCGTGGTTATCTGCTGCGGCTGTGGCTGTACGAGCAAGGGACCGCCCTCCGGGTCGAGGTGCACGACAGCGGCGCCGGGCGGCCCTGCGTCCGCGCCCCGGCCGGTGAGTCGGGGCGCGGACTGCTGCTGGTGGACGCGCTGGCCGACACCTGGGGTGTCGGCCGGCGCGACCCGGGCAAGGTGGTGTGGTGCGCGTTCACCCTGCCGTGACGGGGCTACGGTGCGTCGGTCACCGCGCCGGTGAGGGCCGTGCCCTGCGGCCGGCCCTCGTCGTCGACGGGCTGGAGGCCCACGTACTCCGCCGGCTCTGCCACCCGGTCGCCGACCGTGGGCACGGTCACCTCCGCGGTGGTCCTGCCGGCTGGTACGGACGCCCACAGGTAGGCGTACTCCAGCCGGGACAGCGGGACCTCACCGGCGGGGACCTCGCCGATCATGTCCAGCAGCCACTGCCGGTCGACGTCCTTGGTGGACAGCTCCGGGCGGCCCGGGACGCCCACGAACCGGAGTGTCGACGACATCTCCACGTCGGCGGGCGCGGAGAGGGCGATCTGCCACTTCAGCGGCTGCCCCTCCGTCACCTTGTCGGCGACGGGCTTCACGGTGATCTTGGGCATCGGGTCGTCGTTCTCCGCGGTGACCCCGCCGGAGTACGTGCCGACGACGGTCCCGCGGACCGCTTTGACGAGCACGTCGTTGGCCACGTCCCAGGAGTACCGCGTGTTGCCCTTCACCTTCACCTGTATGTCGATGCCGCTGCCGCCCGGCCCTACCCTCACCAGCCGGTGCTTCGCCTGACCGGTGGCGGGGTCGAGGACGTACAGCCGGACCGTGCCGCCGCCCTTGCCGGACACGCGTACCGGCACCTGGTACGTGCGGACGCCCGAGTCGCCCTCCTTGACCTTCAGCCGGCCGATGTCGATGCGGGCCAGCGGGGCCTCGCGCACGGCAGGCGTGCCGGGGCCCCATGCCCAGGCGTCCATCAGCCACGCCTGGCCGGAGCGGCTGCGCGGGATCAGCTCCAGGGAGGCGATTCGGCGCAGGTCGAGTCCGGCGCGAGCGGCGGCGGAGAGCGGTACACGGACCTCGCGCGCCCAGTAGGAGGCGGTACGGTCGCTGCCCGGCAGGCCGTCCACCCGGACGCGGCCGAGGTTCGCCCGCTTGCCGGAGTCGTCGGTGACGGACACGTCCAGTTGCGTCCCGGTGGTGTTCGGCGGCACGAAGACGCGCAGCGCGAGGCCCTTGGCGCCGCGCACGGAGAGCGGCTTCTCCGGTCGGACCTTCACCGCAGAGCCCGGCGCGGACCAGCGCAGCGCCACGGCACGGCGGCCGGTCTCACGGTCCGGCTGCCAGTGTGCGAAGTGCGGCGAGGAGCCGCCGGCCTCCGGATTCAGGCAGGCAGTGCGCGGGTCGGGGTCCACGGCGGAACACAGCCGTCCGCCGGTCACCTTCACCGAGCCGTCGGGGAGGAAACCGGAGCCCCGGTTCGCGCCGACCCCGTGGGTCAGGACACGCGCCGGGTCGGCGGAGGGGGCACGGCGGCCGGTGCCGTCGAGCAGCTCACGCACCCGGTCGTCCCCGGCGACGAACAGCCGGGCGGCAGCGGCGATGTAGGTGGCGCCCGCCCGGTGCTGCTGGTCGGCGGTCAGCCGGGTCGCGGTGCCGGGTGAGCAGACCGGGTCGGGCTGCTCCGGGTCGTGCCAGAAATCGTCGTCGGCGGGTGCCTGCGCCTGGCCCGGCGTCCACTCGCTGTTGAAGTAGTTGTGGTTCGCGCCGACCATGTAGACCGCGCTGTGCAGCGCCTTGCCCCTGCTGACACCGCGGGTGCCGTCGGCGTACACCTGGCCCTGGAGGTCGGAGACGTCGCCGTCGCATCCCGGCAGGATCGTCAGCGACGGGACGTCCGGCACCGGGTTCTGGCCGAAGATCGTCGGGCCGATGAGCACGGTCCCGCGGATGTGCCAGCGCACCTTGCCGCGGTAGCCGTCCTGACCGGCCGGGGCCGGGTACAGGCTGTCCATGGCCGCACGGTTGACGCCCTCACCGCCGCGCGAGTGTCCGACGAGCAGCACGCGGGACAGGTCGGCCTTCGGCCCCTTGCGTACTGCCTCCGGTGCCGTGGCCGGGTTCGCGGCCCAGTCGGCCCAGCGGGCAAGGTGCTGCCGCACCAGCGAGGAGCGTGCCTGGGCGCCGCCGTCCTCGGCTTCCCCGTCCTGGCCGTTGATGCCGTTGGCGGAGATCGAGACGGTCACATAGCCCTGGGAGGCCAGCAGTTGCTGGTCGCGCAGATAGCCCCGGTGGCTCGGGATCGGCTCGGCACCCTTGGCGCAGGGCCAGTCGATGGTGACCTCGTCGTCCTTGCCGGGGACGTAGCAGGTGGCGTGCCGGCCGTGCAGGAACAGCGCGACCGGGCTCTTGCCGGTGGCGCCCTTCGGCGCGACGACGACGCCGCGCATCTCCACGGGTGCGGGGAAGCCGGGCAGGCGGACCGCGTCGAGCGCGTACTCGCCGGTGGTCGTGCGGTACTTGCCGGGCCTGCCGGGGTCGACGGAGCCCGCGGGGAGCTCGGCGGGAGGCTTGGCGGCGGGCGGCGGGGAACGCCGGTCGCGAGCGCCGTCCGCCTCCTGGTCGAGCCGCCGGCCCGCCGCCAGCACCTGGAGGTCAGCCAGGTCCGCTGTGCGCGCGTCGTCCAGGGGCAGCCGGAAGGTCCGGCCGTCGTTCTCGGGTTCGGGTACGCCGACCAGCTTGCCGTCGGCGTGGAACTCCACCCGGGCGTCGCCCGCGGGCACGGGCCGCGGTGAACGCCACTCCAGTGTGTTCTGCCCGGCGGTGTTCGTGATCCTCCAGCCGGACGGCAGACCCTCGTTGTCGTCGGCCACCGCGGCGGGCGGGCTGCCGGGTGGCTGCGGCGCGGCGTGCGCCACCGCGGGCGACACCACCGCCATCGTGAGTACCGCTGCCGCGGTGACCCATGTCTTCCGGGTACGTATCAACGTTCCCCCTCCTCGACCCCGTTTCTCGGGCACCCTGGTCTGCGGGCGCCTCTCGACCTCGGAGGACGGGGAGAGGATCCTGTGGGTTGCCTGGGGCCGGCGTGACATGGTGCGGCCGCGGCCGGGGGACGAAGTCTCCCCGGTCCGCGGCCCGTTCAGTGGCGGGGCGGCCTCAGCAGTAGAGGTTCCCGCCGGTCGGCACGCCCAGGATCTGCGCGAACTGCTGGTACTTGCCGACGCGGCTCTGGACCTGCGCCGGGTTCTTGCCGTCGCACTCCAGTGAGCCGTTGATCGAGCGGATGGTGTGGCCGAAGCCGGCCTGGTTGACCATGGCGTTGTGGCCGGTCATCGTGCCGGGGCCGGTCTGGGTGTTCCAGTACCAAAGGCCCGTCTTCCAGGCGACCGCGGCCTCGTTCTGGACCCGCCACGGGTTGTTCAGCAGGTCGATGCCGAGTGCGTCGCCCGCGGCCTTGTAGTTGAAGTTCCAGCTGAGCTGGATCGGCCCGCGGCCGTAGTACGCTGCCTGGCCGGCCGGGCAGCCGTAGGGCCGGCTCCAGTCGCAGTAGTGCGGGTAGTTGGCGGTGTTCTGCTCGACGACGTGGACCAGGCCGCCGGTCTCGTGACCGACGTTCGCGAGGAAGGCCGCGGCCTCCTGCTTCTTCACCGTGTCGCTGCCGGTGTTGGCGAAGCCGGGGTAGGCGCTCAGGGCCGCCGTGAGACCGCTGTAGGTGTAGAAGGAATTCCGGTTCGGGAACATCTGGTTGAACTGCGACTCGCTGACCACGAAGCCGGACGGGGAGGGGGTTCCGCCGCCGCCGCACGTGTACGGGTCCCAGTACCAGGTGCTGATCGTCGGGCTGTAGCCGGGGTTGTCGTGCTCGGCTATGTAGTACGAGCCGTCGTACCTGACAACGTTGCCAGTCGTGTACCAGGCGCCCTGCTGCCAGTTCGGAGCGGTGTCGCAGACGGTGGCCGCGGGGGCCGCGGACGCGGAGGGCATCAGGACCGCGGCGAGGCCGGTGGTGGCGAGGATCGCGACCAGCAGGGCCATGAGACGTGTTCTCAGCACTCGATCACTCCTTTGAGCGCAACGGCCTTACCCCGAGCGGTAGTTGCACTCCGGGCTCGGCCGCCGTGGGGGGCTGTGGGCACACTCAAGCGCGATTGGCATGATCGAGTCAAGGTATAGACCAATAATGACTCGCGGGTAAGTTCGCAGTCCTGGCGTCGGCCAGGGCGTGCCCATCGCCCTGCGCGGGCAAGGCGGCTGTCGGGAGCGAGACGGCCGGGGACGGTCTGCGACGGTGTGCTGCGGGAGAGCCGACCGCGCCGGAGTACACCGGGACATGGATGTCCGGTCGATCCTCGTCCGCGAAGACGCGCGAGCAGCGGGAGAGCGCGAGGCCCGAAGGAGCATCAGGTGACGGGTCGCGATCAGTGACCGCGCGGCGCACCCTTGAAGGGGTACCGCTGGAGGTGATCAGCCATGAAGACACTCGTCGGATGGCACATCGAGATGGAGTTCAAGGAAGACGGCGACCGGACGAGGGCGGCCGCCATGGTGAGGCTCGGTGACGGCACGGAGTACCGCGGTCACGGAAATGCGAACCGCCACCGGTCCGACGAACCGCAGCTGCTGGTCGGCGAGGAGATCGCGGGCGCACGCGCCCTGATGGACCTCGCCTCCCAGTTGCTGCAGAAGGCCCACACGGAGATCGACGATGCGGCCGGGCGGCCCTCGCGCGACATCGTCCGCTGACCGGTCGGCGGCTCGCTGCCGCCCGTCGGGTCAGTACATGAGGGCGTCGTCCATCGAGCTCTGCCAATAGCTGACGCTCGTGGTGGTGTCGGTGTACGTCCCGGCCGGCAGGTCGATCACGGCCGGTGCGGCGTTCGTCGAGCCCGAGCCGCTGCGCGGCGCGAAGCTCACCGCGAGCTTCGCCGCCGTGCGGCCGTTGTTCCCGCTGCCGTCGGCCGCCGACAGCATGACGGACGCGTAGGCGGAGTCCCCGGGGGCGAGGGTGACGACGGCCTGCGGCCTGCTGTGGACGTCGATAGCGGTGGCTGCTTGCGCCTCGTCGAAGCGCAGCAGGGGCGCATGGTAGGCGTTGCACGACTTGGAGCCGGTGTTCGTCATCGTGAGCAGCGCGTGGTTGAGGGGGCGGCGCACGGCGCTGTAGGTGACCTTCACGTTCGCACCGCAGGCGGTCATGACGGGGCCGGATTCCTCGGACCCACCACCTGAGCCGGAGCCGGGGGCCGCCGTGGAGCCCTTGTTTCCGCTTCCGTCTCCACTGCCACCGCCCTTGCTGCTCCCGCCGTTGCCGGCCGGCGCGTCCACCGAGGGACTCTTCCGCCCGGCCGGGTCCGATGTCGTGAGCGGTGACGGCTTCTGTGTGCCGGTGGCGCTCACGGAGGGCGCCGCTCCCTCGTCCCGGGCGCCTTCCTCGTTCTGGCAGGCCGTGAGCGAGAGGGCCGCGATCAGGGCGGTGGCGGCGAAGCCGGTGGAGCGGATGAGCCTGGTGCGCATGGTGGTCGTTCTCCCCGTTGGAAGGTCGTGCCTCTGTCGGTGCCTTGCGGCGTGATCACAGGTTGGGCGGGGGCCGATTCCGGCCGCAACGCCCCATGAACCATTGGGGATGCTGGAACGCCTGCGCTTACTCTGACCTGGGCGGAAAGCCCATCCCTGGAACGCCGTTCCGGGACGCGGCGGTGGCGAAGAGGCGGGGGAGAGCAGCGGTGGCGACGACGCCGGAGGCCGAGGAGCTCGCAGCCGTGCTGCGGCGGTTGAAGGACCGCTCGAAACTCAGCTACGGAGTGCTGGCCGGCAAGCTGCACGTGAGCACGTCGACCCTGCACCGCTACTGCAACGGTGACGCCGTTCCGGCCGAGTTCGCTCCCCTGGAACGACTTGCGCGGCTTTGCGGTGCGCAGCGCGAGGAGTTGGTCGATCTTCATCGGCGGTGGATCCTCGCCGACGAGGCGCGCCGGCGAGGACGGGCCGGGACGGACACGGCGGCTGCGGCGGCCGGCGGGACCGGTGCCGAAACGGCCGACCCGCCCGAGCCCCGGAGCGCCTCCGCTGCCCAACAGCCCGAACTCCCGCCCGCCGACGCGGTCGGCACCCGGCCCGGCGACGCGGTCGGCACCCCGCCCGGTGACGGCTCCCAGCCCGCCGACGCGGTCGGCACCCGGCCCGGTGACGGCTCCCGGCGCAAACGCCTCCTCGTGGCGCTCGCAGCATCCGCCGTTGTCGTCCTCGCCGTGCCGGTGGCCGTCGTCGCGAGCAACGGCAGCGGCTCCGGCGGCGCGGAGGGCAAGGACAGGGCACCCGCCGAAGCCGTGGACCCCACGGGGAGCGCTGCCCCCGGTTCCGCTTCCGGCGCGGCCTCCGCCCCGGCCTCCGCCCCGGTCTCGGCGAGCGCGTTACCGAGCAGCAGCAGCAGCCGCCGCCCGGCACCGAGCGCCTCCCGGGGGAGCACGAACCCGTCCGCGAAGACCGGCCGACAGGGCGACCCCCCGGACGGCGGCGTGCCGCTGCGCGTCGGGATCAGTTCGTACAACTGGGACTCGCCGTGCGGCCAGTACTACCTGCTCGACCGGAAGCCGGACGGAGTCCCGCCGCCGCCCGCCCCGCAGGACCACCGCAGCTGGGCCCGCGCGCTCGGCGGCATCGACGCGGGCCGGATGCATCTCCAACTGACCGCGACCGGCCGGACACAGGACTCGGTCGTCATCAGCGCCGTGCACGTACGGACCGTGGCGCGAGGCGCGGCCCTCGCCCGGCCGGCGTACTCGATGGGCGAGGGATGCGGCAGCGGAGTCACCCCGCGGACCTTCGACATCGACCTCGACGCCGGCCGTCCCGTCGCGAAGCCCGTCGCGGGGACGGACGGCGATCTGACCGTGCCCGCCAAGGACTTCCCCTACAAGGTGGCGTCGAACGACCCGCAGGTCCTCAACTTCGACGTCCACACCGAGGGCCACGACGTCAGCTGGTACCTGGAGGTCGCCTGGAGCAGTGGTGACCGCAGCGGCACCGTCCGCATCGACGACGGCGGCAGCCCGTTCCGTGTCAGCGCCATCGAGGGCCGCCCCCTGTACGACTACTGGCCGGACAAGAGCGAGTGGGTGGCTCGCTGACTCGTCCGGCCGGTGTGCGCAGTCGTGTGATCAGAGTCGCTCGGGCGTACGGATGCCGAGCAGCGCCATGCCCTGGTGGAGCGTGCGGCCGGTGAGGTCGACGAGGAAGAGGCGGTTCTCCACGACCTCGGGAGCGTTGTCGTCGCTGAGCACATGGCACTGGTCGTAGAACGTGGTCAGGTGCGACGCCAGCTGGTACAGGTACGCGGCCAGCTTGTGCGGCTCGTACGACGACGCGACCTCGGCCAGCACCTCGCCGAACTGGTCCAGGTGCAGACCGAGCGCCCGCTCCGCCGGGGCGAGCGGCAAGTCGGCGTGGGCGACGGGACGCCGCTCGCCGGCCTTGCGCTTGATCGACTGGACACGGGCGTACGCGTACTGGAGGTACACCGACGTGTCGCCGTTCAGCGACACCATCTGGTCCAGGTCGAACTTGTAGTCGCGCACCGCGGACGTCGACAGGTCGGCGTACTTCACCGCGCCGATGCCCACATAACGGCCGTTCTCGACGATCTCCTGCTCGGACAGGCCCACCTTCTCGGCCTTCTCGCGCACCACGGACGTCGCCCGGTCGATCGCCTCGTCGAGCAGGTCGACCAGCCGCACCGTCTCGCCCTCACGGGTCTTGAACGGCTTGCCGTCCTTGCCGAGGACCGTGCCGAAGGCGAGCTGGTGCGCCTTGACCTTGTCGTTCAGCCAGCCGGCCCGGCGCGCGGTCTCGAAGACCATCTTGAAGTGCAGGGACTGGCGGGCGTCCACGACGTACAGCAGGGTGTTCGCGTCCAGGCTCTGCACCCGGTTGCGGATCGCGGAGAGGTCGGTGGCGGCGTAGCCGTAGCCGTTGTTGGACTTCTTCACGATCAGCGGGACCGGGTTCCCGTCCGGGCCCTTCACATCGTCGAAGAAGACGCACAGCGCGCCCTCCGAGCGCACGGCCACACCCGACTCCTCGAGGATGCGGCAGGTCTCGTCGAGCATGTCGTTGTAACCGGATTCGCCGACGACGTCGGCGTCGCGGATCTCCATGTCGAGCTTCTCGAAGACCGAATTGAAGTAGATCTTCGACTCGTCGACGAACTTCTGCCACAGCGCGAGGGTCTCCTCGTCACCGGACTGGAGCTGCACCACGCGGTCGCGCGAGCGTGCCTTGAACTCCTCGTCGGTGTCGAAGACGGCGCGCGCGGCCTTGTAGAGCCGGTTGAGGTTGGACATCGCCTCCTCGCCGGAGACCCCGTCCTTGTGGTCCAGCTCGTGCGGGTGCTCGATCAGATACTGGATGAGCATGCCGAACTGGGTGCCCCAGTCGCCGATGTGATGGCGGCGGACCACCTTCTCGCCCGCGAACTCCAGGATCTGCACCATCGCGTCACCGATCACCGCGGACCGCAGATGACCGACGTGCATCTCCTTGGCCACGTTCGGCTGGGCGTAGTCGATGACCGTGGTGCCGGCGTCCGCCGCGTACGGTACGCCGAGGCGCTCGTCCGCGGCACGGGCGGCCAGCGTCTCGGTGATCGCCCTGTCGGTGATCGTGATGTTCAGGAAGCCGGGGCCGGAGACCTCGATGTCCTTGACCACGTCGCCGTCGCCGGTGCCCGCCGTGGAGCCGCTGTTGAGCGCAGTGACCACCTGGGTCGCCAGCTCCCGCGGGTTGCCCTTGAGCTTCTTCGCGAGCGCCAGGATGCCGTTGGCCTGGAAGTCGGCCCGGTCGCTTCGTCGCAGCAGCGGGTCGGCGGTTCCGGCCTCCGGCAGGGCTGCCGAGAGGGCGTCCGCGAGGCGCTGCTGCACGGTCGAAGCGAGGGAAGGGACCGAGGCCATGAGCTTCCGTTCCTGTCAGGGGGACTGTTGCGGCTGTCAAGTATCCCATGGAGAGGCAAGGCGTTTCCCGAAAGAATGGGCTACGTACGGGCAAGCCCGGAGGGACCCCCTCCGTCTGGGAGAATGGCAGGGGGCCAACCCCGGCTTTCGAGCTGAACCGAACTTTTGAGAAAGAAGGACGTGCCGACCGTGGCTCAGAGCAGCACCGAGACCGACTGGGTCTCCCGTTTCGCTGACGAGGTCATCGCCGAGTCGGAGCGACGTGCGCCTGGCAAACCGGTCGTCGTCGCCTCCGGGCTGTCCCCGTCCGGCCCCATCCACCTCGGCAACCTCCGCGAGGTCATGACCCCGCACCTGGTCGCCGACGAGATCCGGCGGCGCGGCCACGAGGTCCGCCATCTCATCTCGTGGGACGACTACGACCGCTACCGCAAGGTGCCGGCCGGCGTCGAGGGCATCGACGAGTCCTGGGCCGACCACATCGGCAAGCCGCTCACCTCGGTCCCCGCGCCCGCCGGCTCGGCGCACCCGAACTGGGCGGAGCACTTCAAGGCCGCGATGACGTCGGCGCTCGCCGAGCTCGGCGTCGCATACGACGGAATCAGCCAGACCGAGCAGTACACGGCGGGCGCCTACCGCGAGCAGATCCTGCACGCGATGAAGCACCGCGCCGACATCGACGCGATCCTCGACCAGTACCGCACCAAGAAGGCCCCCGCCAAGAAGTCGCAGAAGCCGGTCGACGAGGCCGAGCTCGAGGCGGCGGAGGGCTCCGGCGCGGCAGCTGAGGACGACGGCAGCGGCGGTGCGGGCGGTTACTACCCGTACAAGCCGTACTGCGGGCATTGCGAGAAGGACCTGACCACCGTCACCTCCTACGACGACGACACCACCGAGCTGTCGTACATCTGCACGTCCTGCGGCTTCGGCGAGACCGTCCGGCTGAGCGAGTTCAACCGCGGCAAGCTGGTCTGGAAGGTCGACTGGCCGATGCGCTGGGCCTACGAAGGCGTGATCTTCGAGCCGAGCGGAGTCGACCATTCCTCGCCGGGCTCCTCCTTCGTCGTCGGCGGTCAGATCGTGCGCGAGGTCTTCGGCGGCGTCCAGCCGATCGGCCCGATGTACGCCTTCGTCGGCATCAGCGGCATGGCCAAGATGTCCTCCTCGCGCGGCGGTGTGCCGACGCCGGCCGACGCGCTGAGGATCATGGAAGCGCCGCTGCTGCGCTGGCTCTACGCCCGCCGCAGGCCCAACCAGTCCTTCAAGATCGCCTTCGACCAGGAGATCCAGCGGCTCTACGACGAGTGGGACAAGCTCGCCGCCAAGGTCGAGGACGGGACGGTGCTGCCCGCCGACGCGGCCGCGTACTCCCGCGCCGTCGGCACCGCCGCCGGCGAACTGCCGCGCACACCGCGCCCGCTGCCGTACCGCACGCTCGCCTCGGTCGTCGACATCACCGCCGGCCACGACGAGCAGACCATCCGCATCCTCAGCGACCTCGACCCGGCCAACCCCCTCGACTCGCTGGACGAGGTCCGGCCGCGGCTCGACCGCGCCGAGAACTGGATCACCACCCAGGTCCCGGCCGACCAGCGCACCGTGGTCCGAGGCGAGCCGGACTCCGAACTGCTCGCCTCCCTGGACGACCAGGGCCGCGAGTCGCTGCGCCTGCTGCTGGACGGCCTCGACACCCACTGGTCGCTGGACGGCCTGACCACACTCGTCTACGGCGTGCCGAAGGTGATGGCCGGCCTGGAGCCGGACGCCAAGCCGACGCCGGAGCTGAAGGTCGCCCAGCGCTCCTTCTTCGCCCTGCTCTACCGGCTGCTGGTCAGCCGTGAGACGGGCCCGCGTCTGCCGACGCTGCTGCTGGCGGTCGGGGCGGACCGGGTGCGGAAGCTGCTGGCCGCCTGACGGTCGCCTCCTTCGGAGGGCTCTCGTCCCCACGGGGGCGAGGGCCCTTCGCGGTTTGCCCGTTCCGTGCATGTTCTGACCGGTGGTCGTCAGAGGTGGGGCGCCCTGCGGGAAACGCGGGGCGACGACGGACCGACGCCCCCTCGGTCGCCACCGTCCACCGCACCCACGGGCTCCTGTGGCACAAAAATCGTGCGAGCAGCGCGTGGCAACGTGTTTCCCGACACCACTCGGGTGAGCATGTCCGGACCCGGCCCTCTTCCCGCACCGAGGCGATGCGATGACCGACCGCGCCGACCGCGCCGACCACGTCCGCCCCGAGAGCGTCGCGCCGAGGCGGATCCTGCGGCACCGGCCGGCGGAGCAGTCGCTGTTCAGCGGCATCTACGGACTGGTGCTGGCCAGCGCCCTGGTCGCGGCACTGGACGCGACGGGCGAGAAGGCGGACCCCGGTCCGGATGCGCTGTGGCTACTGATGACCGCGCTGGCGTCGGGCGCCGCCCACGGGTACGCGCACGTCATCGCCCAGCGTGCGTCCGCCGACGGATCAGCCACCACCAGCGGACTGCGGCTGGTGCTGGCCGAGTGGCCGCTGCTCGCCGTCGTGCTGCCCACGGTGGGGATACTGCTCGCCGCCGTGGCCGGGTGGTGGGCGGAGGCCACGGCTGTGGACGTCGCCCTGCTGTTCAACGCCGTCGCACTGTTCGGCTGGGGTGCCTGGGCCGCCCGCACCGCCGGGCACGGATGGCCGTCCTCGTGCCGGGCTGGAGGCCTGGACATGCTGATCGGCCTGGTGATCATCGGCGCGAACGCCCTGATCAAGTAGGCGACGGGCGCCCGCGAAATCTGCTGCCGGTCACCCTGCGCCCGGTGTTGCGAGGCAGAACTCCGGGTGCCGGAACGGGCGGGAGCGGGGTGGGCCGGCTCACGGCAGCCGCGCGCCCGGCAGGCCCTCCGTTCTCGGCTCAGGCGATGTGCTCGGCCTCCAGCTCGGCCTGGTGCCGCTTCTGGAAACCGGGCAGCAGCTGGCGCAGCAGCGCCGCACTGCGCGGGTGGCGCACCCCGTGGCGGTCGGCGAGCAGTATGTCGAGGCGGTCGGCGCTCGGATAGTCCTGGTACTCGTCCACGTACTCCGTGAACACGGGGTACGCCGCCTCAGCGAACTCGGCGTCCTCGATGGCGGAATGAGGACCCGGCTGCGGCTCGTCGGCCACCAGGGGCCGGCCCTGCTCCTGGCGGTCCTCGGCGTACTGCTCGTACCTCTGCGGCTCAGGGCCTGGTCCGAGCGGCCGGGTACGGCCGCCGGGGCCCGCCGGAACCGGCACGGGGACGGGTTCGAAGCCCTCGACGAACGTGGGGTTGTACGACCCCTGGTACGCCTCCTGGGCAGCCTGCGAGGCCGCGAACCACGGGCTCTCGAAGAGGGCGGGGTCGGCCTGCCCGAGAGCCTGGTCCTGGGCGTGCTCCCGGACCTGGTCCAGCGCCTCGTCCGGGTCCGAGAAGGCGCCGCCTGCCCGGGGCTCGTGCTCATGGGCGCGCTCCGCGCCCGCCGACAGCTCCACGGCCCGCGGCAGTTCCGGCTGCGCCGGAGCCGGCGGCAGCAGCACCGGCTCGATGCCTGCGGCCGCCAGACCCGCCGGGGCCGTCTCCGCCAGCGGCACGCCGAACTTCGCGAGCCGCAGTGGCATCAGCGCCTCGATCGGGGCCTTGCGCCGCCACGACCGCCCGAAACGGGCCTGCAGCCGGGCCTGGTAGATCAGCCGGTCCTGCTCGAGCTTGATCACCTGCTCGTAGCTGCGCAGCTCCCACAGCTTCATCCGCCGCCACAGCTTGAACGTCGGGACCGGGGAGAGCAGCCAGCGGGTGAGGCGCACGCCCTCCATGTGCTTGTCGGCCGTGATGTCGGCTATCCGGCCCACCGCGTGCCTGGCCGCCTCGACCGCGACCACGAACAGGATCGGGATCACCGCGTGCATACCGACACCGAGCGGGTCCGGCCACGCCGCGGCGCCGTTGAACGCGATCGTCGCGAACGTCAGCAGCCAGGCCGTCTGGCGCAGCAGCGGGAACGGTATTCGCATCCACGTCAGCAGCAGGTCCAGTGCGAGCAGCACACAGATGCCCGCGTCGATGCCGATGGGGAAGACGAGCGAGAAGGTGCCGAAGCCCTTCTGCTCGGCGAGCTCGCGCACGGCGGCGTACGATCCCGCGAAGCCGATCGCGGCGATGATCAACGCACCCGCGACCACCACCCCGATGAGCACTCGGTGCGTACGTGTCAGCTGCATCGCGGCCACCCGCGACCCTCCCCAATTCCTGGACCCGATTCCGGACCGGATTCCCGAACCGGCGGGCACAGCCTGGCACATGCCACCGGAGCCGGACCGTCCGGGCTCCCGGCGTTACGCACTTGTGTACTTACTTGTTGGCGGTCGTGACCGAAGCCACGGCCTCCTTCGCGGCCTTGAGGGCGTCCTTCGTGATGTCGGACGTCGAGGGGTTCTTCGCGCCGGCGTAGCCCGTGCCGTTGTAGGTGAGGGTCACCACACCGTTCTCGGTGCGGGCCACGACCGTGGCGTACGTGAAGTCCTCGTCGGTCTTCCGCAGCCGGAAGTTGACCGTCGTCGCCTCGTCCCCGATGCCCGGGGCCGGTGACGTCTTCACGTCCTTGGCGCCCTCGGTCGCCTTGGCCTTCGCGATCTCCTTCTCGTACGACTCCTCGGCGCGCTGCTCGGCGCTCACCCCGAGGGATGCGTCGGAGTCGTAGCGGAGGAACGAGACATCGAGCCAGCGGTACTGCGAGCCCTTCACACCGTTGTCGTCCAGGCCGTTCCAGGAACAGCTGCCGCGACGTGAGACGTCCGACGACTTGCCGTCCGTGCCGCCCTTGGTCTTCGTGCCCGGCACCAGGTCCTCGATCGTCTTCTCACCGATCGAGTCGCACGGGTCCGGCAGCTTGGCGAACTTGGCGGGCGCGACGGTCGGGGACTTCTTCGCCTCGGGGATGGGGGAGGCGGAGGACGCCGAGTCCTCGGACTTGCCGTCGGAGTTCGACGAGCAGCCTGCGACGACGAGCATCACCGGGACGGCGGCGCAGGCGAGTATGCGGGTGAGTCGCGGGGCTGAACGGTGCATGGTTCCTTCAGTCGGTCGTTCGGTCAGGCAGCGGTCGTTCGGTCAGGCGGGCGGCCGGCCCGGCCCGGCGGCCGGCTCGGCGGCCGCTCAGCGGTCGGTTCGGCGAGGCCACCGTACGCGGACACGGCACGTCATTGGGCCGGACCCCCGAAGGCGGACGGATACGTGAGTGGCCGCGGAGCCGCTCACTCGTCGAACTGCTCCGCCAGCTTCCTTGCCAGACTCTGGGCCTTTTCCTGCAGTTCCTTGCTGTCGGGGACCCCGGTCGACAAGGCCGGCTGCTCGCCGTACACGACGGTGACGATCACGTTCGATGTGCGGAACACCACGCTCACGGTGCGGCGCTGCGCCGTGGAACCGGCACGGCCGAGCACATCGTCGATGAACGCCGCATCGCCGAGGCCGTCCAGCACCCGCGGCTCGAGGCCCGCAGTGGGGGCACCCGAGGACGGGACGCCGGCCGTGCCCGGTGTGGCGGAACCGGCCGCAGTGCCCGTCGACACGCCGGGCTGCGCAGCGCCGTCCGCCTCGCCGCCGCCCGCAGGAGCCGCGGTGGGCGACGGCGAGCCGTCGCCCACCGCGTCCGTCGCCGACGCCTCGCCGGAAGGCTCCTGCGGGGGCGCGGTCGCGATCGGGACAGAGGCGGACGCCAGCTTTGTCGCGAAGACCTCCTGCGCGCGGTCGTCGTCGCTGACGGCCGGGTCGTAGGAGACGACCCGCTCGAAGTCGACCCGTAGCTGGTGCGAGGCGTTCGGGGAGTCGCCCTGCCAGCTGCACGCGACCCGCCGGTCCGTGTCGTAGGTGACGCCTGCGGTGCCGCGCAGCGCCTGCCGCTGCTGGTCCTCGGGCAGCGTCGCCGTGCCGGGCAGCAGGTCCTTCAGGGCGGAAGGCTCGACGGCCCCGCACGGCTCGAGGAGCGTGCGGTACTTGCCGGGGGCCGCCACGGCGGGCGTGGCCCCGTTGGCCTTGGCGTCGATGTCGGAGCTCTTGGCGCCGGTCTCGGCGGTACAGCCGGTGACCAGCGCCGCGAGCAGCGCCGCCACGCCGGGCAGGTACGCCTTTCGTTGCACGCCCGGGCTCCTCTCTGTCTGCTCCGTGCCGGTGTCGGGGCGAAAACTGGTTGCCGCCCGTCGGAGGCCGATGGACACAATGTCTATCGCACACGCTGCCGTCGCCGCCGGTCTGTCGGGTCTTTCACGGTTGTTGGTCACGGCTTTTGCGTTTGAAGCCATTTCGGGGGAATCGAGTAGTTATGTCTTATGTGGAGATGCCGGGCGCCAAGGTCCCGATCCGTATGTGGGCCGACCCGACGACGGTCGAGGACGTCGCGATGCAGCAGCTGCGGAACGTGGCCACGCTGCCGTGGATCAAGGGCCTCGCCGTCATGCCGGACGTGCACTACGGCAAGGGCGCCACGGTCGGCTCTGTCATCGCGATGCACGGGGCGGTCTGCCCGGCCGCCGTCGGTGTGGACATCGGCTGCGGCATGTCGGCGGTGAAGACGTCGCTGACCGCGAACGACCTGCCGGGCGACCTCTCCCGGCTCCGCTCCAGGATCGAGCAGGCCATCCCGGTGGGCCGTGGCATGCACGGCGAGATGGTGGACCCCGGCCGGGTGTTCGGTCTTCAGGCGGCAGGCTGGGGCGACCTCTGGGACCGCTTCGACACGGTCGCGGACGCGGTCAAGTTCCGCCGGGAGCGTGCGACGAAGCAGATGGGCTCGCTGGGCTCCGGAAACCACTTCGTAGAGGTGTGTGTCGATACGTTCGACTCCGTCTGGCTGATGCTGCACTCCGGTTCGCGGAACATCGGCAAGGAACTGGCCGAGTACCACATCGGTGAGGCGCAGAAGCTGCCCCACAACCAGGGTCTCGTCGACCGTGACCTCGCGGTGTTCGTCTCCGACACCCCGCAGATGGCCGCCTACCGCAACGATCTCTTCTGGGCGCAGGAGTACGCGAAGTACAACCGCGCGGTCATGATGGGACTGCTCAAGGAAGTGGTCCGCAAGGAGTTCAGGAAGGCCAAGGTCACCTTCGAGCAGGAGATCAGCTGCCACCACAACTATGTGGCGGAGGAGCGGTACGAGGGCATGGATCTGCTGGTCACCCGCAAGGGTGCGATCCGTGCCGGCAGTGGCGACTTCGGGATCATCCCGGGCTCGATGGGCACCGGCTCGTACATCGTGAAGGGCCTCGGGAACGAGGCGTCCTTCAACTCCGCGTCGCACGGAGCCGGCCGCAAGATGAGCCGCAACGCGGCGAAGCGGCGCTTCACCGCGCGGGATCTGGAGGAGCAGACGCGGGGCGTCGAGTGCCGCAAGGATTCGGGTGTCGTGGACGAGATCCCCGGTGCCTACAAGCCGATCGAGAAGGTCATCGACCAGCAGCGGGATCTGGTCGAGGTGGTCGCGAAGCTGAAGCAGGTCGTCTGTGTGAAGGGCTGAGGAACGCATCGCGCCTCTCCCGGCACGCCCCGGACCGGATCGGTCCGGGGCGTGCTGCATTCCCCCGTTCCTAGGCGCTCGGGGTCGGCAGGGCCTTGTGGAAGAACGTGGTCGGGCGCAGTGTGCCGTACGGGTCGGCGGCGTAGTCGGAGACGGTGCCGAGCGCGGTCCAGCCTGCTGCGCGGTAGAGGTTCTCGGCGGCGCTGCCGGTCTGGGTGTCCAGCATCAGCAGGGTGCGGCCGCCGGTGCGGGCGAACTCCTCGGCCGTGGTGAGGAGTCGGCGGGCGGTGCCGCGGCCGCGGGCGGCGCGGTGGACCAGGAGCTTGGCGATCTCGGCGCGGTGGCGGCCGTTGGTGGAGGTCTCGCATCTGAGCTGGACGGTGCCTATGAGCCGGCCGCCGTCGTGGGCGGCCCAGAGGATCACGCGTTCGTCGGTGAGGTCGGGAGCGAGGGACGTCCACCAGTCGGCGGCCTGTTCGGCGCTGAGGGACGCGGTGAAGCCCACGGAGGCTCCGTCGTCCACGGCGTCGAGGAGGAGCGCGGTGAGACCGGCGGCTGCGGTGGGCAGGTCTTCGGCCGCGATGCGCTTGATGGTGGGGGCGTCGATCATCACAGCTCCCTGTGCACCTTCGAGTTGGAGGCCTGGGCCCGGGGGCGGACGACAAGCAGGTCGATGTTGACGTGGGGCGGCCGGGTGACTGCCCAGGTGATGGTGTCGGCCACGTCGTCCGCGGTGAGCGGCTCGGCCACGCCCGCGTAGACCTTGGCGGCCTTGTCGGTGTCGCCGCGGAAGCGGGTGGTGGCGAACTCGTCGGTCTTGACCATGCCGGGAGCGACCTCGATCACGCGGACCGGGGTGCCGACGATCTCCAGGCGAAGGGTCTCGGCGAGGACGTGTTCGCCGTGTTTGGCCGCGACATAGCCGCCGCCGCCTTCGTAGGTGCCGAGGCCGGCGGTGGAGGAGAGGATCACGACGGTCCCGTCGCCGCCCGCCGTGAGGGCGGGGAGCAGCGCCTGGGTGAGGTTGAGCGTGCCGATGACGTTGACCTCGTACATGCGGCGCCAGTCGGCGGGGTCGCCGGTGGCCACCGGGTCGGCGCCCAGGGCGCCGCCGGCGTTGTTCACGAGGACGTCGCAGCGGTCGAGGGCCGCGGCGAAGGAGTCGACGGCCGGGCGGTCGGTCACGTCGAGGGCGTGGGCGATGGCGTGGTGGCCGGCGTCGGTGAGCTCGGCGGCCAGGGCTTCGATGCGGTCCTTGCGGCGGGCGGTGAGAACGACGTGGTAACCGGCGGCGGCCAGTTGACGCCCGGTGGCCGCGCCGATGCCGCTGCTTGCTCCGGTGATGACGGCGACGGGGGGCCCAGCGGTGCTCATGCCTCAGCTCCTTGCGCGTGTGATCGAAGTTGATCGACGTGACGCCAGAATAGATCGGGCAGGACGCGCCGGAACTGACTGACAATCACACCTGATTCCGGGCGAATAGGTATCTTCTGGCTATGTCTGTGATGCGCAGGGCGTTGTCGGCGGGGGCGGCAGCGGTGTTCTTGATGACGGGGTCGGGAGCGGCGAGCGCCGGTGCCGACGGCGGGGCCGTCGCACCGGAGTCCGATGTGGCGCACCACGGCCATGTCTCGCTGGGCGACGGGCGGCTCAGGATCTCGCTGACGACAAGGAACCACGGGCCGTCCGATCTGGAGGACGTGACCGTACGGCTCTCCCTGTCAGTGGCACCGGCCGGTGTGCCGCTGCTGCCGCGCGGCTGTCTGCGCGCGGGTGAGCGGGACGTGCTCTGCGCGACGGGGCCGCTGAGAGCGGACGGGCTGGGCCGCAAGGTCGGCCTGGAGCTGCTGGTGGCCGGTCTTCCACAGGAGGTCGTCGTGCGGGTCGGCACGGCCTGGAACGGCGGCGCGAGCGACCGGGACCGGCACAACGACGAGCACGAGGTCCTGGTGCCGGCCACCGGCGACCGGTACGTCTTCTGACGCCCTGACCGGGGGCGGGGCGAGCCGGTCACCGCGGCGTCCCGTGGTCGCAGGCCCAGGCGATGTAACCGTCGGGGCGGATCAGCAGCGCGGTGCGCCGGGCCGTCGTCCAGTGGGCCTCTCGCACGGGCCCGGGGGCGGCCGGGGCGTCGGGTGCCCCGCCGGAGGGGCCCACGAGCACGAACCGGCCCTCGCGCAGCAGTTCGTACAGCCGTCCCTCCGCGAGTCGCAGGTCGGGTGCGCGCCGGCCGGTGAGGCGGTGGGAGCCGCGCGGCCGGCCGTACGAAATGCCGATGCCGGAGATCATGCCCAGCGCCTTGGCGGCGGCGGGGTGGACCGAGCTCAGGAGGCGGGCCGCGAGTGAGCGGCCCGCCCGCTGGAGCGGGGTGTGTGCCATGGCGAGGCGCACGATGGCGCCGCTGCTGCGCAGGACCGCCGCGCCGACCGGATGGCGTTCGGACTCGTAGGTGTCGAGCAGTGCTTCCGGATCGGCGGTGCGGCCCTGGACGGCCGAGGCGAGCTTCCAGGAGAGGTTGGCCGCGTCCTGCAGGCCGGTGTTCATGCCCTGGCCGCCGGCCGGGGAGTGGACATGCGCGGCGTCGCCGGCGAGGAAGACGCGGCCCTTGCGGTACGAGGGGGCCTGGCGCTCGTCGCTGTGGAAGCGGGAGATCCAGCGGGCGTCGTGCATGCCGAAGTCGGTGCCGAGGGCGCGGCGGGCGATCTCGCGCACCTCGTCGAGGTCGACGGGCTCGCTGTCGGCCACCTGGCGGCTGCGGTTCCAGCCCATGACCCGGTACCAGCCGTCGCCGAAGGGGGCGACGAACGCGAAGGCGTCCCCCGCGCCGTTGACCGTGAGGAGGTCCGCGGGCTCGTCGGTGAGCTTCACATCGGCGAGCACGATGGACTTGATCACGGAGACACCCGGGAACGGCAGGCCGATCGCCTTTCGCACGGTGCTGCGTACGCCGTCGGTCCCCACCGCGTAACGCGCGCGAAGGGTGGTGCGGGTGCCGGAGGCGTCCTGGAGTCGGACGGTGACCGAGTCGCCGGACTGGTCCAGGCCCGTGAGCTCCGTTCCGTGACGGAAGGTGGCACCGGCGGTCACGGCGCGGCGCTCCAGCAGCTTCTCCACCTCGTACTGCGGGGTGATGAGGAGGAACGGGAAGCGGGAGGGCAGCCGGGACAGGTCGAGGGACAGGCGGCGGAACAGCCGCAGGCCGGTGATCTCCGTGCCCTTCTTCACCAACTCGTCGGCCAGGCCCCGGGCGTCGAGCAGCTCCAGGGTGCGGGCATGCACTCCGAAGGCGCGGGTGATGTTGCTCGTCTCGTGGGGGCGGCGCTCCAGGACCGTGACGCCGACGCCCGCGGACGCGAGGTCGCCCGCGAGAAGCAGCCCGGTGGGACCGGCGCCGACGACGATGACGTCGGTGTCGAAGCCCGGCTGGATGGTCGGCCGGTGAGCAGGCGCGGCGGTGGTGCCGCGGTGGCGGGGGTCCGTGCTTCCGGTGCTCGGCGTGCCGGTCATGGCTGCCTCCTGGATCCGGGCGCTCGAAAGGCTGCGCCGTTGGTCAACGGACGTTGGTCAACGCTTGTTGGCAAATGTAGGCCCAGGCTCTCTGGCGTGTCAACAGTTGTTGGCCTACAGTTGTTGGTATGACGACCGAAGTGCCGACGGGCCCCCGCCGCTCCGATGCCACCAGGGCCGCGATCCTTGAAGCCGCCCGCGAGCGCTTCGCGGCCGACGGGTACGAGCGCGCCACCATCCGCGCGATCGCCCGCGACGCCGGTATCGACCCCTCGATGGTCATGCGCTACTACGGGAACAAGGAGGGGCTCTTCGCCGCCGCCTCCGAGTTCGACCTGCGCCTGCCGGAGCTGGGCGCGCTCCCCTCCCGCCACGCCGGTGCCGTCCTCGTCTCCCATTTCCTGGACCGTTGGGAGCAGGACGACGTGCTGATGGCGCTGCTGCGCGCGGCCGTCACCCACGATGCGGCCGCGGAGCGTGCCCGCTCGATCTTCCGCGACCAACTGGGCCCTGTTGCGGTTGCCCTGTGCCCCGACCCCGCGGAGGCGCCGCGGCGGGCCGCGCTCATCGCCTCACAGATACTCGGCATGGCGCTGGCCCGGTATGTGCTGCGCCTGCCGCCCGCAGTGGAGATGACGCGCGAGGAGATAGTCGGCTGGCTCGCCCCGACGGTGCAGCGCTATCTGACGGAGGAGCGGCCCTGACGGCCGACGGAAGCGGCCCTGACGGCCGACGGGAGGGGCCCTGGAACCGACGACGGGCGGCCCCGAGGCCCGGATCCTGCGTCCTACACTCTCTGCATGACGCAGAAGGACGCGCCACGACACAAGGCGGAGAGTGCCGGGCGGGCCGCTCTGATGGGTGAGCTGCGCACCGCGTCACGCCGTTACATGGCTTCCTACGCCCTGTTCAACCAGGCGGTCGCCGACCACCTGCGACTGCACCCCACCGACCTGCAGTGCCTGAACCTCCTCAGCCTGGAGCCGGGGCCCGTCACCACGGGCCGCATCGCCGAGCTGACGGGCCTGACCACGGGCTCTGCCACTCGCCTCGTCGACCGCCTGGAGCGCTCCGGCCATGTCACCCGCGAGCGCGACACCCATGACCGTCGACGGGTGCTGGTGCGGCTGGTGCCCGAGCGCATGGCGGAGTTCGGTGCACTGTGGCAGCGGTTGAACGGCCCCTGGACGGCCATGTTCGACGAGTACGACGACAAGGACATCGCCCTGCTCATCGGCCATATGCACCGCACGGTAGAACTGTCGGCGGCCCAGGTGGAGCGCCTGCGCGGCGGCGGAGTGGACCTCTGAGCACCGGACCTCCGACTGGCGTGCCCTCGGCTCCGGACCTCCAGCCGTCCGGTCCCCGGGCACTGGACCTCCAGCTGTCCGGCACCGGACCTTCAGCCGGCGGGTCTCTCGGCACCTGCCCTGCGGGCGCGGTCCCGCAGTCTCACGCCCTGCCGCTGCGCAGGGCGTCGGCGACGATGGCCTCGAGGCGGGCGTGGTGTGCGCCGCGCCAGTAGACGCGGCCGCACGCGGTGCACTGGGCGAAGACGTCGTAGCTGCGCTGCGTGCCCTGTTGCAGTTGCTCCTGGACTGCGTCCTTGTCGGCCTCCTTCAGCGGGCCGTTGCAGGCGGTACAACGGGTCCAGGGGGCGAGCGCAGGGGCGAAACGCTCCAGCACGTCGCGCAGTTGGTCGTCGGGGCGGTCGCTGTAGACGTACGCGCCTGCCCAGATCTCGCGGCGCCGCAGCAGCCCGCGATCCCGGGAGAGCAGCACCCTCTGCTCCTTCGCGGAGAGGGCGGCGAGGGCGGGGTCGCCGATGTCCTCGTTCTCGTACGCCGCGTCGACGCCGAGCAGGCGGAGCCGCCGGGCGAGCGTGCCGAGGTGGACGTCGAGCAGGAAGCGGAGCGGGGCGCCGGGGACCTGCTGGGGGCGGGCCACACCGAGCACCTCGACGTGCTCCCCATGGCCCGGGACGTGCGAGACCGGCACCTGACGGCCGTCGACGAGAAGCCGTCCCGCCTCCGTCAGCGGCACGCCCAGCGACTCCACGACGTGGCCGAGGGTCGAGGAGCCGTCGGTGGCCAGGGGCCGGTGCCCGGCGCGGTAGTCCGACGGGACGAAAAGCCGCAGCTCGGGGGCGACCTCGATGGTGATCTCCGGTCTGTTCACAGCGCCAGCATGTCACCGGCCGCGCCGGACCGGCCAGCTCTTTCTAGGCCGCCATCTCGGCCCGGAAGGCGTCGGCGTGTTCCTCCGCCCACTCGGCGAAGGTGCGGGCAGGGCGGCCGATCAGTTCCTCGACGGTCCGGGTCAGGACGGCGGGCGAACCCTCCGTCGAGGCCCAGTAGTCCAGCAGCGCCTGTGCGAACTCCCCCGGCAGGTAGTCGGACACGGACTTCTGCCACTCCTCACGCGTCACTCTGCGGATGTCGACGGGCGTCCTGCGGCCCGCGGCCCGCGCCACGGTCGCGATCTGCTCGGCGAAGGTGAGCGATTGCGGACCGGTCAGATGGTGCGTACCACCGCGCAGCCCCGGCCGGGTGAGCACTGCCGACGCGACCCGCGCGATGTCGTACTCGTGGATCGGATCCCCGTGGCTGTCCGGGTACGGGAGCTCGACCACGCCGGTCGAGCGCAGCGCTCCCGCCCACTGGAGGGCGTTGCCCGCGAAGGCTCCGGGGCGGAGCAGCGTCGCCTCGAGGGGACCGGCGGCCAGGCACTGCTCGACCGCGAGATGGGACGCGGCGATCGGATTGTCAGCTGCGTCCGGGGCCATGACCGAACTGGTCGACAGCAGCACGATGTGCTCGACACCGGCCGCGTGCGCCTCGGCGACGAAGGTGTCGATGTGCGCCGGTTCGGCGTAGAGGAAAACGGATGTGACGGAGTCGAGGGCTGCCCCAAAGGTCGAGGGGTCGTCCAGCGCGCACCGCACGGTCCCGACGCCCGCGGGCGCCGAGAGATCGCCGGGGCTCGCGGACGCGGCGCGTACGGGAAGGCCCTGCTGATGGAGGAGCGTGAGGAGGGCGGAGCCGACTTTGCCGCGGCTTCCGGTGACGAGGGTGGTCATGAACAAAGGTCCTTACAGAAGCGGAAAGGGTCACTTGCTGCATTAGACTGTGCCACACAGAAGCTGCGTCACGCAGATTAATTCGACGAGGAAGCATCGTCGGTTCCCCGGCTCCCACTCGCCCCCGGTTGGTGCTCCCTTCAGCCCTGCATCGGCCCCAGGTCCAGGCACCAGTCGTTGGAGCGCAGCAGATTGCCCGGCGGGTACTCGAAGTCGCACTCGCCGACGAGGACGAATCCCGCCTTCCGGCACACCGCGTTCGACGGCCCGTTGGAGACGGAGGGGAAGGCGTGCAGGAAGCGGTGTTTGCCCTCGGCCCTCGCCGCCTCGACCACCGCCAGCGTCCCGGCCGTCGCGACCCCGCGGCCCTGGAAACCGGGCAGCACGCTCCAACCCGTCTCGTAGACCTGCTCGTCCTCCCAGGTCTGCTCCCAGAAGCCGACGGTTCCGGCGGCCTCGCCGCCCGTCCCGTCGCCGCTGTCCACGACGATGCGGAACATCCGGCCCCGGCCGGTCCGGTCGGCGCTCAGATCGACGTACCGCCGATGGCGGGTGAGGAGCTGCTCCTCCGTCTCCGGGCCGCCGAGATGGTCCATCAGCGCCGGTGCGTTCGCCGCGCGGAGCAGGCCGAGGTCGTCCTCCGACCAGGGTTCGATTCGTACCGGAGTCGCATTGCCGTCCATGTCCGAACTGTAGGGCGCGGATCCGGCAGCGGCCCGGCGCTGCCTACCGCTCGGCCCGGGCGTACGCCGACGGGGGAACGCCCACCGTGGCGGTGAAGTCCCTTACGAGATGCGCCTGGTCGCTGTACCCCAGCTCGCCGGCCAGCCCCGCCCAGTCGACGTCCTCGGCCGGTCCGCCGGCATCCTCCGCGCGCTCCAGCGCCTCGTGGATGCGGTAGCGCAGGATGACCCACTTGGGACCCACGCCGACGTACGCCGCGAACAGACGCTGCAGGGAACGGGTCGACAGGCCCTCCGCATCCGCGAGTTCGGAGACACGCCGCACGGAGCGGTCGTCACGGATCCGGTCCACTAGCTCCATGGCGCGCACCGCCTGCGGGTCCGGCCGGGGATCGAGAGCCAGCAGAAAGGCGTCCAGGGCGGCGACCCGGGCGTCCTCCTCGTCCGGGCAGACGACCGCGCGAACAGCGGTGCGCCGTGCCGCGTCGTCCGCGTCCGGCAGCAGTACGTCCCCGATCGGCAGCCGCTCACCCGTCCAGTCGGACACCGGCCGCCGCGGGGCGAACGGCCGGAAGCCGCCTGGCCGGAACTTGATTCCGCACACCCGCCCCCGTCCGGCCAGCTTCTGTGTGAACAGCTCGAGGCCGATGCCCGCGACCTCGGCCCAGGCAGGCTCGTCACCGTACTGCTGGAAGACCACGTTCACCGACGGGTGCGGCACCACATGGGAGGCGTACGGCGCGGCCAGGTCCCAGTCGATCAGCCAGTAGTGCTCGAGATACGGGCGCAGGGCGGGCGCTGGTGCGCGGCGACGGAAGCGGACGCGGGCGAAGAGCTCACGGGCATCCACGATGCCCCTGGTGTCGCGCCGCGGGCCGGTCATGTGCCGATCCTAGGACGGGGCGGTGGCGCGTTTCTTCAATACGCGGCCCCGGTGGCCGTGCCTACGGTGGTCCCATGACGAAAAGCATCAGCGGCCTGCTGGAAGCAGCGGCGGAGCGCTCCGTCCCGGTGGTGCGGGGCATCACCGACGAGCAGCTCGGCCACCCCACTCCGTGCACTGCGTACGACGTGAAGGCACTGGCCGATCACCTCTTCCAGGTGGTGGTCAACTTCCAGGCAGTGGCGGCGAAGCAGGAGTCCGACTTCTCCTCGGAACCGGACTACGTCGGGCACGGCGACTGGCGCACCGCCTTCGCGGACGAGACGGCCGCGCTCGTCAGGGCGTGGGCGGCGCCCGGTGCCGAAGAGGGCACCTCGGGCGCGATGGGGCTCCCCGCCCGGGTCATCGGCCGGATGGCCCTCGGCGATCTGACCGTGCACGCCTGGGACCTCGCCCGCGCCACCGGACAGCAGTACACGCCCGACCAGGTCGTCGTCTCCGAGGTGCTCGACGCCTTCCGGGAGCTCGCCCCCACGGGCCGGAGGATGGGCGCCTTCGGCGAGGAGTTCCGGCTGCCGGACGGCGGCGCAGGAGCATCCGACTTCGAGCGCCTGCTGGCCCTGACCGGCCGCGACCCAGGATGGCGGCGCCCGTAGAACCGTCGAAGCCCGCCGTCGCCCGACAGGGACAGGACCACCGGCCTCGACGTCGTACGCACCACCCCACAAGCTCGCCTGCGTCCACCTCCCTGACGCATCCCGTTAAGCTCACGGCTCACTGACGGTGAGGGAACGACGGATGGAGACGTGGACGTGTCACGAGCGCGTGTGGGTGTGGCCGTACTGACCATGGGCACGCGCCCAGCCGAACTGCGGGCGCTGCTCGACTCGGTGGCTGCGCAGGATCTGCCCGCGACACGTGTGGTCGTCGTCTCCAACGGCGCGCCCCTGCCCGAACTCCCGACGGGCGTCACCGGTGTCGAACTCCCGGAGAACCTCGGGGTGTCCGGAGGGCGCAACGTGGCCATGGAACGGCTGCGGGAGTTCGGGGACGTCGACGTCCTCGTCGACCTCGACGACGACGGACTGCTGATCGAGCGGGACGTGTTCAGCCGTATCGCCGCCCTGTACGACGCCGACGACGCGCTGGGCATCGTCAGCTTCCGGATCGCCGACGAGACCGGTTTCACCCAGCGGCGGCACGTGCCGCGCATCGGCAGGACCGATCCGCTGCGAGGCGGGCAGGTGACCACCTTCCTCGGCGGCGGGCACGCCCTGTCGATGCGGATGCTGGAGCGGGTGGGCGGCTGGCCGGAGGACTTCTTCTTCACGCACGAGGAGACCGACCTCGCCTGGCGCGCCCTCGACGACGGCTGGAAGATCCTCTACGCCCCCGAGCTGGTGCTCCAGCATCCCCGGACCGCGCCCACCCGCCACGGCGTCTACTACCGGATGACCGCCCGCAACCGCGTCTGGCTGGCGAAGCGGAACCTGCCGGCACTCCTGGTGCCGCTCTACCTGGGCGCCTGGACGGCTCTCACCCTGGCCCGCACCAGGTCCGCGCCGGGGCTGCGGGCGTGGTTCGGGGGGTTCGCGGAAGGGGTGCGCAAGCCCTGCGGGAAGCGGCGTCCCATGCGCTGGAGCACGGTCTGGCTGATGGCCCGACTGGGCCGGCCCCCGGTGATCTGACCGGCGCGCCGCCGTAAGGGAACCGTCATGTCTTTCGGGGCCCACAGGCGCTCGCCGTCTCCTTGAATGGAGATCGGACAGTGGTTCTCTCCCGAGGAGGCGGCGATGGGACGCGTACGCAGGGCGCTGAGCAGACCGGTGGGTGTCGTGGCACTGGTGCTGACGGTGATGCTGGTGGGCGTGGGACTGTACTGGTTCCAGCCGTGGAAGCTATGGCAGAACGAGACCGTGGACGAAGCACTGCCGGGAGCGGTCGAGGCGCCTGCGGCGCCCACCGGGCCCGCCCCGAGCACGCCGCCGTCCCCGCGGCCGACGGGGCCGACGACCCTCGCGGACGGCAAGCTGATCAGCCACGAGCACACGACGTCGGGGTCCGTGCGGCTGCTGCGCCTGCCCGACGGCTCGCACACCGTGCGGCTGGAGAACCTCGACACGAGCAACGGTCCCGACCTGCACGTCTGGTTGACCGACGCGCCCGTCAAGGAGGGCAAGGCCGGCTGGCACGTCTTCGACGACGGCGAATACGTCAACCTCGGCAAGCTCAAGGGCAACAAGGGCGACCAGAACTACACGCTGCCGGCCGATGTCGACCCGGCCCGCTTCAGCAGCGTGAGCATCTGGTGTGACCGATTCGACGTGTCCTTCGGCGCGGCGGAGCTCGGCCGCACCTGAGCGGCGGCATCGGGAGGGCAGAAGAGAAGAGGCGGCGCCGGGTCAGGGCCAGACCAGGCAGTACGGCTGATGCCCCGCCTCGTGCAGACGTACCGAGAAATCCTGCCATTCGTGCAGCAATTGGTAGACGTTGAACGCGTCCCGCGGCCCCCCGCGATCCGGGACGGTCGACCAGATGAAGGCCGCCGCGCCCACCGACTCCTCGCCGATGCCGCGCAGCGGGTCGACCACGGTCATCGGCAGTTTCACCACCGCGTAGTCGGGGTGCAGCACCACGAGCTCCAGCGGCGGCACCTTGTTGAGCGGCATGCCCTGGATGCCGGTCAGCACCATCGCGGCTATGGTCTCCGGCTTGATCTTGGTGAACATTCCGCCCATGCCGAGCTCGTCGCCGCCGAGCTCTTCGGGGCGCATCGAGATCGGCACCCGGGCGGCAGTGGCTCCGTCGGGCGCGCCGAAGTACTTGTAGGTCACCCCCACTCGGCCGCTCCTGCCTCCCACGGGCTCATCCGCCTCGCCCCGACGGTGCTTTCCGCGTCGAGCAGGCTCAGGGCCCAGGTCGTCCGTCCCCTCGCCCAGTCCGCCACCGCGATGCATATCTCCACCCGACCACTCGCAGCCCCCGCCGCGCAACCCGATCATCGTGACAGTGACCTCCCCCACGAACGTGCGGTGAAACACCTGTCCGCAGATACGTCCGAGCCTCTGAGACCATGGATTCCGTGAGCTTTCCCTATGACGCCCCAGTTTCGCAGACGCTTTTCGACCGCGCGTCCCTCGTGACGCCCGGAGGCGTGAACTCTCCCGTCCGTGCTTTCCGTGCCGTGGGCGGTACGCCCCGGTTCATGGTGTCCGGCACCGGTCCGTACCTCACCGATGCCGACGGGCGCGAATACGTCGACCTCGTCTGCTCGTGGGGGCCGATGATCCTCGGACACTCCCACCCGGCCGTGATCGAGGCGGTACAGGCCGCCGTCGCGCGCGGCACCTCGTTCGGCACACCCGGCGAGGGAGAGGTCGCCCTGGCCGAGGAGATCGTGGCCCGCGTCGAGCCCGTCGAGCAGGTCCGGCTGGTTTCCAGCGGTACGGAAGCGACGATGTCCGCGATCCGGCTGGCCCGCGGTTTCACCGGCCGGTCCAAGATCATCAAGTTCGCCGGCTGCTACCACGGACACGTGGACGCCCTGCTGGCGGCGGCCGGATCCGGTGTCGCGACGTTCGGTCTGCCGGACACGCCCGGTGTCACGGGCGCGCAGGCCGGCGACACGATCGTGCTGCCGTACAACGACCTGGAGGCGGTGCACGCCGCATTCCACGCCAACGCCGGTGAGATCGCCTGTGTGATCAGCGAGGCGTCGCCCGGCAACATGGGTGTCGTCCCGCCCCGGCCCGGCTTCAACGAGGGCCTCAGGGCCGCCTGTGCGCAGAACGGCGCGCTGTACATCTCCGACGAGGTCATGACCGGTTTCCGTACCTCGAAGGCCGGCTGGTACGGGGTCGACGGTGTCACGCCCGACCTGATGACCTTCGGCAAGGTCATGGGCGGCGGCTTCCCCGCCGCCGCGTTCGGCGGGCGCAAGGACGTCATGGCGCATCTCGCCCCGGCCGGTCCGGTCTACCAGGCGGGCACGCTCTCCGGCAACCCGGTGGCCACCGCCGCGGGCCTCGCTCAGCTCAGGCTCCTCGACGACGCCGCGTACGAGAAGGTGAACGCCCTCTCCACGGAGATCCAGGCCCTGGTGACCGACGCGCTGGCCAAGGAGGGCGTCGCGCACCGGGTGCAGACGGCGAGCAACATGTTCTCCGTCTTCTTCACCGCGACCGAGGTCAGAAACTACGAGGACGCGAAGAAGCAGGAGGCGTTCCGCTTCAACGCGTTCTTCCACTCGATGCTCTCCCAGGGCGTCTACCTGCCGCCGTCGGCGTTCGAGTCGTGGTTCGTCTCCACGGCGCACGACGAGCGGGCGATCGAGCGGATCGCCGCCGCGCTTCCCGCAGCCGCCCGTGCAGCGGCGGAGGCCACCGCATGAGCGCCGAGCACAGCGGGGGCGCCGAGCACAGCGCACTGGACGACGTCCTGGACCGCGCCGCCGAGGAGAGCACCGACATCCGGCGCGTCGCCGGCGGAGGCGAGATCACCGTGGTGCACTTGGTGCGCCACGGCGAGGTGCACAATCCCGACGGCATCCTCTACGGGCGACGCGGCGGCTATCACCTCTCCGAGCTCGGACGGCAGATGGCCGACCGGGTCGCCGAGCACTTCTCGGGACGCGACGTCACCCATGTCGTCGCCTCCCCGCTGGAGCGGGCGCAGGAGACGGCCATGCCGATCGCCAAGGTGCACGGCCTCACCCTTGACACGGACGAGCGGCTCATCGAGGCGGGCAACGTCTTCGAGGGCAAGACGTTCGGCGTCGGTGACGGTGCGCTGCGCAAGCCGGGCAACTGGAAGCACCTGACCAACCCGTTCCGCCCGTCCTGGGGCGAGCCGTACGTGGACCAGGCCCGCCGGATGCTGGCAGCGCTTGACGCGGCACGGGACGCGGCGCGAGGTCACGAGGCGGTCTGTGTCAGCCATCAGCTGCCGATCTGGACCGTGCGCAGTTTCGTCGAGCGGCGCCGGCTGTGGCACGACCCGCGTCGTCGGCAGTGCACCCTCGCCTCGCTGACGACGTTCACGTATCAGGGCGACAGGATTGTGTCGGTGGGTTATACGGAACCGGCCCGCGATCTCGTTCCGCCGCATCTGCTCGCGGGCGCAAGGCCGGTGAAGGGCAAGAGCAAGGCATTCGGCGCCTGAGGCCTGTTCGGCGGATGCGTGATCGCCGCCCGAGTGATTCGTGATCGTTCAAAGCCGGTCACAGGCGTTCAAGAAAAATAAACAGAAGTCCCCGGAACCCTCATGTTCCGACTCGCATCTCAGCTTGTGCCGGTCTGATTGCCGGTGTGAGCAACGGCTCTCCCGACCGAGAGAGCGCGGATGGGGGACGATATGCGGGACATCAGCCGAAGGGGTTTGCTCGGAGCGGGGCTTGGGGCCGCGGCGGCGATCGGGGTGGCGGGCTGCGGCTCCAACGGGTCGGACAGAAGTGGACATACCGACACGGCCAAGGGGGGTGGGCCCGGCACCGGAACCGCCAAGCCCGCTCCGTCGAAGACCACCGGCCGGCCGATCGGCGACGGTTCCACCTCCGACACGGGCAAGCAGCCGCACCAGCCGCCGCAGCCCGTCCCGCTCGAACCGGGGCAGACGCCCCCGCAATTCGTGATCTTCTCGTGGGACGGGGCGGGTGAGGTCGGCAACGGCCTCTTCCCCCGTTTCCTCGAACTCGCCAGGAACCACGGGGCGGGGATGACCTTCTTCCTCTCCGGCAACTATCTGCTGCCCGAATCGAAGAAGTCGCTCTACCGGCCACCCAACAATCCGGTCGGTGCTTCCGACATCGGCTATCTCACCGATGACCACATCAAGGACACGCTGAAGTACATACGCCAGGCATGGCTCGACGGTCATGAGATAGGCACCCACTTCAACGGCCATTTCTGCGGCGGCAGTGGATCGGTGGCCAACTGGACCTCCGCGGACTGGCGCAGCGAAATAGAGCAGGCTGTGAAGTTCGTCACCGAATGGCGCACCCACAGCGGCTGGCACGACATCGATCCGCTGCCCTTCGACTACCGCAAGGAACTTGTCGGCGCACGCACCCCCTGCCTCCTCGGCCAGGAAAACCTGCTGCCGACGGCCAAGCAGCTCGGCTGGCGCTACGACGCCAGCTCGTCCGGTGGCCGCCAGACGTGGCCGGACAAGAAGCTCGGCATCTGGGACCTGCCGCTCCAGGCCGTCCCGTTCCCCGGCCACTCCTTCGAAGTCCTCTCCATGGACTACAACATCCTCGCCAACCAGTCGAAGAATTCGACCAATGGCATGCCTTCCCGTTATCCGGGCTGGAAGAAGCAGGCGACCGACGCCTATCTCGCCGGATTCAACAGGGCCTACGAGTCAAATCGCGCCCCCTTCTTCATAGGCAACCACTTCGAGCAGTGGAACGGCGGCATCTACATGGACGCCGTGGAGGAAGCGCTCAAGGGCATGGCCGTGAAGAAGGACGTACGGCTGGTGTCCTTCCGTCAGTTCTGCGACTGGCTCGACGTGCAGGACCCGCAGGTACTCGACAAGCTGCGTACGCTCGAAGTCGGCCAGGCACCGGCAGGCGGCTGGAACGCATTCTTTAAGGCGGCTTGACAACGGTCCCAAACGGGCATGCGGGGGGGTGCGGAAGATCCGCCGGAGCGCCATGCGAAACTTTTCACATGAGCCACAGCCGTGCCCCCCGTGCCGCCCTGCTGACCGCCCTGGTCGCCGCGGGCGCGCTCACCCTGTCGGCCTGCGGCGAGGGTGGAAAGTCCGGTGGCGGCGGTGACACCAACTTCGTCACCGGCACCGGCGGCATCGCCACGGTCGCCAAGGGGGAGCGTCAGTCTCCCGACAAGCTGGCGGGCGAGACCCTCGACGGCAAGCGGCTCGACGTCGCCGACCTCAAGGGCAAGATCGTCGTGCTGAACGTCTGGGGATCCTGGTGCGGACCGTGCCGCGCCGAGGCCCGCTATTTCTCCGAGGTCGCCAAGGAGACCAAGGAGCAGGGCGTCGAGTTCGTCGGGATCAATACCCGCGACCCCAAGAAGCAGAAGGCGCTCAACTTCGAGAAGGACTACGGCATCGAGTACCCGAGCCTCTACGACCCGATCGGGAAACTGATCGTCAACGGCTTTCCCAAGGGCACTTTGAACCCGCAGGCCATTCCCACCACGATCGTCCTCGACCGCGACGGCAAGATCGCGGCACGCTCCCTCAAGGCACTCGACGACAAGGAACTCCGCAAGATGATCGACCCGCTGATCGCGGAGAAGTGATCCTGTGGAGGTTCTGGCCGCAGCGTCCGGCGTGACCGAGACGATCAACGAGGGCGCACTGCTGCTCGCGCTGCCCATCGCCGTACTCGCCGGGCTCGTCTCCTTCTTCTCGCCCTGTGTCCTGCCCCTCGTGCCTGGCTACATCTCGTACGTCACCGGGGTCGGCGGCACCGACCTGGCGGAAGCCCGACGCGGCCGCATGGTCACCGGTGCGTCCCTCTTCGTCCTCGGCTTCACGGTCGTCTTCGTGTCCGGCGGCGCGCTGTTCGGCTACTTCGGCAGCACCCTCCAGGAGCAGCGCGACGTCCTGTCCAAGGTCCTCGGCGGCCTGATGGTCCTGCTCGGCGTGTTCTTCATGGGACTCATGCCCTGGCTCACCCAGCGAGAGTTCCGCTTCCACAAGCGCCCGGCGGCCGGTCTCGCCGGAGCTCCGCTGCTCGGCGCGCTGTTCGGCATCGGCTGGACGCCCTGCCTCGGCCCTACCATCGCGTCGGTGAACACCCTCGCGTTCCAGGAGGCGACCGCGGGTCGTGGCGCCATACTGATGGTCGCCTACTGCCTGGGGCTCGGCCTGCCGTTCATTGCCGCCGCGGTCGCCTTCCGGAAAGCACTCGGTGCGTTCGGCTGGGTCAAGCGGCACTACACCTGGGTGATGCGGATCGGCGGCGGAATGATGATCGTGACCGGTCTGCTGCTGCTCACAGGTGCATGGGACACCCTGGTTCAGGAGATGCAGGGATGGTCCGACGGCTTCACGGTGGGGATCTGAGTTCATGAGCAAGACCGAAGAGCGCGACCTCGGCGAGGCCGGAGCGCAGCTGTCCACCGCCCCTACGGAGAACCCCGCCGACCAGGCGATCGGTGGACCGACGCTCTCGGCAGTCGGCTGGCTGCGGTGGTTCTGGCGGCAGCTCACCTCCATGCGGGTCGCGCTGATCCTGCTGTTCCTGCTGTCGCTGGGATCCATCCCGGGCTCACTGATCCCGCAGAACAGCGTGGACGAGCTCAAGGTGCAGGCGTTCAAGGAGCAGCACGACGTCCTGACGCCGATCTACGAGAAGCTGCAGCTCTTCGACGTCTACAGCTCGGTGTGGTTCTCCGCGGTCTACATCCTGCTGTTCGTCTCGCTCATCGGCTGCATCGTGCCGCGCAGCTGGCAGTTCGTCGGCCAGCTCCGCAGCCGGCCACCGGGAGCGCCCGAGCGGCTCACCCGGCTTCCCGCGTACACCACCTGGCGCACGGAGACCGAGCCGGAACAGGTGCGTGAGGCGGCACTCGCGATGCTGAGGAAGCGCCGCTTCCGCGCCCACGACGCCGGTGACGCGGTCGCCGCCGAGAAGGGCTATCTGCGCGAGACGGGCAACCTCCTCTTCCATGTGTCGCTGATCGTCATGCTTCTGGCGTTCGCCGCGGGCACGCTGTTCAAGTCCGAGGGTGGCAAGCTGATCGTCGAGGGTGACGGCTTCTCCAACACCCTCACCCAGTACGACGACTTCAAGTCCGGGTCGCTGTTCAGCGTGGAAGAGCTTGCGCCGTTCAGCTTCGAGCTGGACGGTTTCACCGGAACGTACGAGAAGAGCGGTCCGCAGCGCGGCACCCCCCGTACCTACGAGGCGGCCGTGACCTGGTCGAAGGGGGACGGCCCCGAACACAGGTCGGTCATCGAGGTCAACAAGCCGCTCGAGATCGACGGCACCAAGATCTACCTCCTGTCCCACGGCTACGCACCCGTCGTCACCGTCCGCGACGGCAAGGGCAACGTGGTCACCAGCGAGCCGGTGCCCCTGCTGCCCATCGACTCCAACGTCACCTCCACCGGCGCGATCAAGGTGATGGACGGCTACCGGGACAAGGACGGCAAGAAGGACCAGCTCGGCTTCCAGGCCTTCTTCGTGCCGACGTTTGCGGGCGCAGGAGAGGGCGACATGTTCTCCCAGTTCCCCGGCCTGGAGTACCCGGTGCTCGCGCTCACCGGCTACCACGGCAGCCTCGGCGTCAACGCCGGTCTGCCGCAGAACGTCTACCAGCTCGACACCAGGAAGATGGAGCAGTTCAAGGGCCCCCACGGCGAGATCCTCAAGCAGCGTCTGCGGCCCGGCGAGACCATGAAGCTCCCCGACGGTGCCGGTTCCATCACCTTCGAGAACGAGGTGAAGGAGTGGGCGAGTTTCCAGATCTCCCAGCAGCCCGGCAACGGCTGGGCGCTGGCCGGCGCGATCGCCGCCATCACCGGCCTGGTCGGCTCGCTGTTCATCCAGCGCCGCCGCGTCTGGGTGCGGGCGGTACGCGGTGCGGACGGCGTGACGGTCGTCGAGATGGCCGGCCTCGGCCGCAGCGAGTCGGCGAAGCTCCCGGAAGAGCTCGCCGAGCTGGCCGCGACCCTCAATGCGCAGGCGCCGACGGCGCCTGAACCCGTAGAAGTTCCTGTCGAAGGGGCTGAGAAGTGACTCTCGCCGCCGCAACCAACGCGAACCTGGCGGAGATCAGCAACTACCTGATCTATTCGTCGATGGCCGTCTACACGCTGGCCTTCTTCGCGCACATCGCCGAGTGGACGCTCGGCAGCCGCAGCAAGGTGGCCCGTACGGCGGCCGCACTGACCGCGCCCGCCCGGGGCGCCGCGGGCGAGGGCCCGAAGATCCAGGTGAAGAAGGTCGGCGGCGGCACGACCGTCCTGGAGAAGCCCAAGGTCGTCACCCGCGCCGCGAACGGCGCCCGTGACGTCCCGGACGGCCCCGGCGCGCACGGCGGCACCGAGAGCGGCGACCTGTACGGCCGGATCGCGGTCTCCCTCACCGTCCTCGCCTTCCTGCTGGAGGCGGCCGGTGTGATCTCCCGCGCCCTGTCGGTGCAGCGCGCGCCGTGGGGCAATATGTACGAGTTCTCCACCACCTTCTCGACCGTCGTCGTCGGTGTGTACCTGGCGCTGCTCCTCGCCGGGAAGAACGTCCGCTGGGCCGGTCTGCCGCTGGTCACCACCGTCCTGCTCGACCTCGGCATCGCCGTCACCTGGCTCTACACGGAGAGCGACCAGCTCGTCCCGGCGCTGGACTCGTACTGGCTGTGGATCCACGTCTCCACCGCGATTTTCTGCGGCGCGGTCTTCTACCTCGGCGCCGTCGGCACGGTGCTCTACCTGTTCCGCGACTCCTACGAGAACAAGCTCGCGAACGGCGGCAGGCCCGGTCGCTTCGCCACCTCGGTCCTGGAACGGCTGCCCGCCTCGGCGTCCCTCGACAAGTTCGCCTACCGGGTCAACGCCGCGGTCTTCCCGCTGTGGACGTTCACGATCATCGCGGGCGCGATCTGGGCCGGCGACGCCTGGGGCCGCTACTGGGGCTGGGACGCCAAGGAGGTCTGGTCGTTCATCACCTGGGTCGCCTACGCCGCCTATCTGCACGCCCGGGCCACCGCGGGCTGGAAGGGCCGCAAGGCCGCGTACCTGGCGCTGATCGCCTTCGCCTGCTGGCTGTTCAACTACTACGGCGTCAACATGTTCGTGAACAGCCTGCACTCGTACGCGGGCGTGGAGTGAGGTAGCGCCCACGCCGAGGAGGGGTGACGCTGGAGGCATGAGTGAGGTGATCCCCCACGGCAGCACGGAGACCCGGGACGACGGCACTCGCCTGTTGCGGTACGAACTGCGTCTGCCGCATCCGGTGATCCGGGTATGGGCCGCGGTGGCCACCCCCGAAGGGCTGCCGACCTGGCTCTGTGCCGCCGACGTACTCGAACCGAGAGTCGGCGGCGCGGTCACGCTCCGCTGGCTCAACGCGGACGCGGAGGGCCACCACACCGTCGCGGAGGGCCGGGTCACCGCGTGGGACGTGGAACGGGTCGCCGAGTACACGGTCACCGTGCACGGCCGGATCCGCTTCCACCTCGAGCAGCACGGCGACAACGGGACCGTGCTCCGCTTCACCAACGAACTGCGCTGCGACGACGACGTGCTCCTGGACTGCCTGGCCGGCTGGCACAACCACTTCGAGCTGCTCGTGGAGGCACTGGAAGGCCGTCCCACGACCGACTGGGAGACCTGGACACCGACCCGCTGGCAGCAGTTGCGCGACTCCTACGCCGCGGCCTGAGCCCACGCATCGGGCTCAGGCGCCGATGTCCTCGTGCCACAGCTCGGGCCTGGCCGTGACGAAGTCGCGCATCATCGCCCGGCAGTCGGCGTCGTCGAGCAGCACGATCTCCACGCCGTTCGCGGCCAGCCAGTCGTGGCCGCCCCGGAAGGTCTCCGCCTCACCGATCACCACCCGCGAGATGCCGAACTGCCGCACCAGACCGCTGCAGTACCAGCACGGGGAGAGCGTCGTCACCATCGTCGTGCCGCGGTACGAGCGCTGCCGGCCGGCGGCGCGGAAGGCCGCCGTCTCGGCATGCGCCGACGGATCGGCGTCCTGGACGCGGCGGTTGCGGCCGCGGCCGAGGAGCGTGCCGTCAGCGCCGTACAGGGCGGCACCGATGGGGATGCCGCCTTCGGCGCGACCTGACCGCGCCTCCGCGACGGCCGTCGCCAGCCACGCCTCGTAGCCGCCGTGTGCCATGCCCGTCCTCCCGGTCAGGACTTCTCGTCCTCGTCGCCCTGCTCGCGCTTCTTCAGCTCCTCCTCGCGGCGGCGCAGGTCCGCCTCCCAGTCCTTGAGGACCGCTTCGTCCTTCTCGTTCTCGTCCTTGAGGGACTTCAGGAAGTCGGGGTTGTCGTCCGGGGCGACCCACTCCGTGCGGTGGTTGCGATGCCACTCCGCGGGGGTGCGGCCGCCGGCCGGGGCGTGCCGCATCTTGCCGGCGGCGAACCAGACGATCGGGCCCACGATCCAGAAAAGCAGGATGATGAACACCCAGGCCACCTTGGGGAGATGCTTGGCCTCGTCCTCGGGAGTGTTCAGGCAGTCGATGAACGCGTAGATCGTCAGCGCCAGCGGCAGGATGTACATCAGTGCCCTGAGCATGTGGGACAGCCCCCTGGAGACATAAGCGGGGCGGCGTTTCCCCGGCCCCGGTGACGGGGCCAGGGTAGCGGGTGACCGATACTTGACCCCATGGCTTACGACGATCTTCGCTCCCTGCTCCGGGCGCTGGAGCGCGAGGGCGACCTCAAGCGCATCAAGGCCGAAGTCGACCCGCACCTCGAGGTCGGGGAGATCGTCGACCGGGTGAACAAGGCAGGCGGCCCGGCCCTGCTCTTCGAGAACGTGCGCGGTTCCGCGATGCCGCTCGCCATGAACGTCTTCGGCACCGACCGCCGTCTCCTCAAGGCGCTCGGCCTGAAGTCGTACGCGGAGATCAGCGACAAGATCGGCGGGCTGCTCAAGCCGGAACTGCCGCACGGCTTCATCGGGGTGCGCGAGGCGTTCGGCAAGCTCGGCTCGATGATGCACGTGCCGCCGAGGAAGGTGAAGGACGCGCCGGTGCAGGAAGTGGTGCTGCGCGGCGACGACGTCGACCTCGACGTGCTGCCCGCCCTGTTCACCTGGCCCGAGGACGGCGGCTCCTTCTTCAACCTGGGGCTCACGCACACCAAGGACCCAAAGACCGGGGTACGGAACCTCGGCCTGTACCGGCTGCAGCGGCACGACCGGCGCACCATCGGCATGCACTGGCAGATCCACAAGGACAGCCGCAACCACTACGCGGTCGCCGCGCAGCGGGGCGAGCGGCTGCCGGTCGCCATCGCCTTCGGGTGCCCGCCGGCCGTGACGTACGCCTCGACCGCGCCCCTGCCCGGCGACATCGACGAGTACCTGTTCGCCGGCTTCGTCGCGGGCAAGCGGATCGAGATGGTCGACTGCAAGACCGTGCCGCTGCAGGTCCCGGCGAACGCGGAGGTCGTGCTGGAGGGCTGGCTGGAGCCGGGGGAGATGCTGCCGGAGGGCCCCTTCGGTGACCACACCGGTTTCTACACGCCCCAGGAGCCGTTCCCTGCGCTGACGATCGACTGCGTGACGATGCGCAAGCGGCCGTTGCTGCAGTCGATCGTCGTGGGCCGGCCGCCGACGGAGGACGGGCCGCTGGGCCGGGCGACGGAACGCTTCTTCCTCCCCCTCCTCAAGATCATCGTGCCGGACATCGTGGACTACCACCTGCCGGAGTCCGGCGGCTTCCACAACTGCGCGATCGTCTCGATCGACAAGAAGTACCCGAAGCACGCGCAGAAGGTCATGCACGCCATCTGGGGCGCACACATGATGTCGCTGACCAAGCTGATCGTGGTGGTCGACGCCGACTGCGACGTCCACGACCTGCACGAGGTCTCCTGGCGTGCGCTCGGCAACACCGACTACGCCCGTGACCTCACCGTGGTCGAGGGCCCCGTCGACCATCTCGACCACGCGTCCTACCAGCAGTTCTGGGGCGGCAAGGCGGGCATCGACGCGACGAAGAAGCTCCCGGAGGAGGGCTACACCAGGGACGGCGGCTGGCCGGACATGGTCGCGTCCGACCCCGCGACGGCGGCGCTCGTGGACCGCCGCTGGAAGGAGTACGGACTGTGAGCCCCATTGCCCCGGGCGGCCCGGCCCTCTTCATCGGCACCGACACCGACTACGTGGCCCTCGTGCGTCCCGAGCTCGACCCGGCCGACCCGGGCGTCCGGCTGGCCGCCGAAGGGGCGGGCGTCGCGCCCGAGGAGTTCGCGGGCGCCGGCGACACCTGGACGGTCCTCTTCGAGAACGACGGTGAGGGCGACGGCTTCGAGCTGCCCGGTGTGCGCGACGCGGAGCCCGCCGACTTCGCGGAGCGGCTGCGCGCCGAGCTCGCCGCGGCGTCCGGGCCGTTCACGGTCGACGGCGGCGCCGTGCTGCGTCTGGACGCCCGCCCGGCCGGCCCGGACGCGTACGCCTTCACGGCGCACCTCACCCCGCCCGGCGACGCCGGGACGCCGCCGACCGTGGAGACGGGCCCGCTGCCCGTCGCCGGACTGCTGGCCGACCTCGACGCGTTCCTCGGGAGCCTCGCATGATGACGACCGCCGACGGGGTCGTGGGCTCGGGCCCGGCGCCGCAGCCGACCGGGAAGGTGAAGGCCTTCCTGCGTCTCGTGATGATCGAGCACTCGGTCTTCGCCCTGCCCTTCGCCTACATCGCCGCGCTCACCGCGATGTTCCAGGTGGACAGGAGCGTCCACTGGACCGAGCTGCTGCTCGTCACCGTCGCGATGGTGGGGCTGCGGACGTTCGCCATGGCCTGCAACCGGATCATCGACCGCGAGATCGACGCACGCAATCCGCGTACGGCGGGACGTGAGCTGGTCACCGGCGCCGTGTCCGTCCGCTCGGCGTGGTCGGGGGCGCTGGTCGCCCTTGTCGCCTTCCTCGGTGCAGCGGCGCTGCTGAACCCGCTGTGTCTGGCGCTGGCGCCGGTCGCGGTGGTGCCGATGGTGGTCTACCCGTACGGCAAGCGGTTCACCGACTTCCCGCACGCGATCCTCGCTCTGGCGCAGGCGATGGGGCCGGTCGGAGCGTGGATCGCGGTCACCGGGGCGTGGTCGTGGGACGCGGTGATCCTGGGCCTGGCGGTCGGCGTGTGGATCGGCGGCTTCGACCTGATCTTCGCCTGCCAGGACGTCCGGGCCGACCGTGCCCATGGCGTGAAGTCGGTCCCGGCCCGCTTCGGCATCCCGGCGGCCCTCCACGGCGCCCGCGCCGCCCACGTCGTGACGACGGCCCTGCTCGTCCGGTACGCCCTGGCGACGGACGCGGGAGTGTTCTTCTGGGCGGGCCTGGTGATCGTCACGGCGGCGTTCCTCTACGAGCACACGATCGTCCGCCCGCACGATCTGTCGCGTCTGAACAGGGCGTTCTTCACGGTCAACGGCTTCATCGGCATCGCGCTTTTCGTGTGCGCTCTGCTTGATCTCCTGGTGCGTGGCCTGAACGTCTGACCGGCGTTCGGCCCACGATCAACGCCGCTGCGCCCCCGTGGACCTGTGCGCCCAAGCGGGAGCGGTGCGGCGGCGGAAGAGGAACGCCGCGGCGATGCCGGCCAGCAGGCCGAAGAGGTGGCCCTGCCAGCTCACGCCGGTGTCGGTCGGGATTATGCCGAGCCCGATCGAGCTGCCCCAGACCGCGCCGACCGCCAGGCCCACGGCAACCTGCCACACGTTGCGCTCCACGAACCCGCGCACCACCAGGTAGCCGAAGAGGCCGAAGACGAGGCCGGAGGCGCCCGCCGTGTTGGCCCCGGACGGCGAGAACAGCCAGACGCCCAGGCCGGAAACCAGAATGATCAACAGGGACAGGGCGAGGAAGCGCCGGATGCCGCCGAGCGCGGCGAGGAAGCCGAAGATGAGCAGCGGAACGCTGTTGGCCGCGATGTGGTCGAAGCCGAAGTGCATGAACGCGGCGGGTACCACGTCGGCCAGCTCACCGGGCTCCCGGGCCACCACGCCGTAGGCGTCCAGCGAGTGGCCCGAGGCCACGTCGATCGCTTCGAGCGTCCACAGCAGCGTCACCCAGGCCAGCATGAGCAGGGCCGCGGCCTTGGCCCGGCCCGATCCGGTCCACCCGGTGGATTCGGTGTGCGTCATCGCTGCCCCCTGCGCTGTGCGTACGCCTTGCTCCGGGAACGTGCCGCCCACCTTGCTCAGTTCCGCGTCGGTGCCGCCGGATAGGCTCAACGGTGTGGAGCAGCAAGAAGTGAAAAGTCGTCGGCCGTGGGTCGTGGGGGTGTCCGGTGCTTCCGGTACGCCGTACGCGGCCGCCGTGCTGCGTGGTCTGCTGGCCGCCGGCGAGAGTGTGGACCTGGTGGTCAGCCGGGCCTCGCGGCTGACGTTGCTCGACGAGACCGGTATCGCCTTCCGGGACGCGCACTGGCAGGACGACCTTCGGCAGTGGCTGGCGCGGGGGGCCGACGGGAAGCCGGACAGCTTCGACGTCGATGTGACGGATGTGCGGTACTGGGCGGCCGGGGACCTCGCCGCCGGGCCGTCGTCGGGGTCGTACCAGGTCAAGGGAATGCTGATCGTGCCGGCGTCGACGGCCTGTGTGGCAGGGGTGGCGCTCGGGCTCTCGAAGGACCTGTTGCAGCGCGCCGCGAGCGTGACGCTCAAGGAACGGCGTCGGCTGGTGGTCGCTGTGCGGGAGACCCCGCTGAACGGGCAGACGCTGAAGCATCTGGTGACGCTGGACGAGGCGGGCGCAGTGGTGCTGCCCGCCTCTCCGGCGTTCTACGCGGGGGCGACGCACATCCAGGATCTGGTGGACTTCGTCGCGGGGCGGGTGCTCGACGCGGCAGGTGTGCCGCACCGGCTGTACCGCCGCTGGGAGGGGGAGCTGGGTGGTGGCTCCGGAGGCGATTAGCGCTTTTTGCCGGTGCGCGGTGCGCGGGTCCGGTCGACCTTGTGCGCGGCAGCGGGCTGGTGGGCACGCGAGCGGTTGGCCAGCTCCTGCAGCTGTCGCATGTGGGCGTAGGCCATCTCGATCGTGTACACGGTGAGTGTCATCTCCTGTATGGATCGTGATCCTGTGGGACCGGTTGTGATCGTTTGAGTAAATCGCAGGGTGTCGACCCTGTGTACCTTAGATTCTAAACGTATACTCGCGGTATCGCTGAATAATGGAAGGCTCAGGCATATGGACGCCGTGGATAGGCAGCTCATCCAGGCCCTGCGCGAGAACGGCAGGGCTTCGTACGCCGAGCTCGGCCGACTCGTGGGGCTCTCCGGCCCCTCCGTGACCGACCGCATCAACCGCCTCGAGGCGGCGGGCGTCATCACCGGTTACCGTGCCACCGTCGACGCCGCCTCGCTCGGCCTCGGCGTCACCGCCCTGATCGGGATCTCGCTCTCCGACGCCGCCGACCACGAGGACGTGGCCCGCCGGCTGAAGGACCTCGCCGAGATCGAGGACTGCTGGTTCATCGCGGGCGACGACTCGTTCATGCTCAAGGTCAGGGCCGACAACGTGGACGGTCTGGAGAAGACGATCCGCCGGCTCTCGGGGACGCGAGGGGTCTCCCGTACTCGTACCACCATCGTGCTGTCCACCAAGTGGGAGAACCGGGTCGGCGACCTGCCCGAGGAGCGCTAGGGATACCGTTGGTGGAGCTCGATCGGTAGATGTATGGGAGGCGGCCCGAAGTGGACGCAGGACTCAAGCGCGAGCTCGAGGAGAAGGTCCGGGCCGGTGAGCGGCTGACGCGTGAGGACGGCATCGCCCTCTACGAGTCGGACGACCTGGCATGGCTCGGCGGGCTCGCGCACGAGGTGCGCACCCGCAAGAACGGCGACGTCGTCCACTTCAACGTCAATCGCCACCTCAACATGACCAACGTGTGCACCGCGTCGTGCGCGTACTGCTCGTTCCAGCGCAAGCCGGGCGAGAAGGACGCGTACACCATGCGCATCGAGGAGGCCGTCCGCCTCGCCAAGGCGATGGAGGGCGAGAACCTCACCGAACTGCACATCGTCAACGGGCTCCACCCCAACCTGCCCTGGCGCTACTACCCGCGCTCCCTCTCCGAGCTCAAGAAGGCCCTTCCGGGCGTGTCGTTGAAGGCCTTCACCGCCACGGAGATCCACCACTTCGAGACGATCTCAGGGATGTCGGCGTCCGACATCCTCGACGAACTGATCGAGGCCGGTCTTGAGTCGCTGACCGGCGGCGGCGCCGAGATCTTCGATTGGGAGGTCCGGCAGCACATCGTCGACCACCGCACCCACTGGGAGGACTGGTCGCGCATCCACCGCCTCGCGCACGAGAAGGGCCTCAAGACCCCGTGCACGATGTTGTACGGGCACATCGAGGAGCCCCGCCACCGGGTCGACCACGTGCTGCGGCTGCGTGAGCTGCAGGACGAGACCGGCGGTTTCCAGGTCTTCATCCCGCTGCGCTACCAGCACGACTTCGTGGACATGCAGGACGGCAAGGTCCGCAACAAACTCCAGGCGCGCACCACCATGGCGACCGGCGCGGAGGCGCTGAAGACCTTCGCCGTCTCGCGTCTCCTCTTCGACAACGTCAGGCACGTCAAGGTCTTCTGGGTGATGCACGGTGTGCAGACCGCCCAGCTCGCGCTCCAGCACGGCGCCGACGACATGGACGGCTCGGTCGTCGAGTACAAGATCACGCACGACGCGGACAACTACGGCACCCCGAACAAGCTCACCCGTGACGATCTGCTCGACCTGATCCGCGACGCCGGCTTCCGTCCCGTGGAGCGCAACACCCGCTACGAGATCATCCGCGAGTACCCGGGCCCGGACGCCGACCGCCGCGAGTCGCCGCAGCCCATGCGCGTCTGAGTGCCGTCTCGCCCTGTGGAAGCCCTGGCTGCGGCCGGGGCTTCCTTCTTACGCTGGCCCGATGGCCCTCACGTTCGAACTCGACCCGCCGGCCGGGAACGACCTGCGCGACGGCGTCATCGCGCTCTGGAAGGACGTCAGCAACGCGGGCGGCGCCGTCGGCTTCGTGCCGCCCGTGACGGCGCAGGAGATCCGGCCGGAATGGCTGAGGCACCTCACGGCCGTCGCGCAGGGCCGCACGCGGCTCCTCGTCGGCCGCGACGAGGAGGGTGAGATCGCGGCCACCGCCTTCCTCACCTTCAACAGCCACCGGCTGATGACCCACTGGATCTGGCTCTACACGGTGATGGTCCATCCCAGGCACCAGGGCAAGGGCTACGGACGCGGCCTGATGGCCGCCGCCGCGCAGGCCGCCCGCGGCTTCGAGGGCATCGAGGCGATACGGCTGACCTGTCGCGGCGGCACCGGCGCCGACCGCTTCTACGCCGCCTGCGGATACAAGGAGGTCGGACGGGTGCCCGGTGCGATCCGGGTCGCCGACGGCGACGACCGCGACGACGTGATCATGCTGCTGCCGCTCTAGGAGCCGGTCCCCGCGCCCCTCCCGGGAGGACCCATTTCCGCGGCGTGCTTCACTGGAGCAGCACCCAGTCGTACGCAAGGAAGAAGGCACGCCGTGTCCGCTGCAAGGACGAGCGCCGCGATCCGGTACACCGCACTGCGTCTGGCGATCTTCGTCGGATGCTTCGTCGTCGTGGCCGGACTGGTCCAGATCGGGGCCCTGCCCAAGGGGCTCGGCGACTCGAACTTCGTCTGGGTCGTGCTGCTCGCGCTCGTGCTCTCCGCGCCGCTCAGCTTCGTCCTGCTGCGCAAGCAGCGCGACGCGATGTCCGAGCAGATCGTCACCAAGGTGGACAGTGCCAAGGCCCGTCTGGAGGCCAACCGCACGCAGGAGGACGGCGCCACCCGGTAGGGCAGCCGGAGGAGGAGCCGCAGGGGGCTCCCAAAGGGCAGCTTTGAGGTTCTCAAAGTTGAAGTGTTAACGTGACGCCCATGAAGACAGCAGTGCGCCACCACGACGCCGCGAGCCTCCTGCTCGTGGCGCGCCTGCATGTCGACCTGTGCCGCTGCATGTCCGCGGTCTGTTGCCGGTAGCCGTTCACGCAACCCGGTACCACGCCTGCGGCACCGCGCCTTCGCGCGCCCGGGCGCTGGACCCCTCCCCCGTACCTCCCCGAACGCCATCAATGGAGTGCGTCCGTGTCCGCGAACACCGCGTCCACCCCTGCCGGAAATCAGTCCGGTTCCGGTTTCCGTATACCCAGGGTTCCCTTCTGGGCCCAGATCGTCGCCGGTCTGGCGCTCGGTGTCCTGCTCGGCTGGCTCGCCCGCAGCCAGGACATCGGCTGGCTGAAGGACACCCTGGACCAGGTCGGTTCGATCTTCGTCCAACTACTGAAGCTGGCCGTCGCGCCGCTCGTCTTCTTCGCGATCCTGGTGTCCATCACCAACCTGCGGAAAGTCGACAACGCCGCCCGGCTGGCCACCCGCACCCTGCTCTGGTTCATGATCACGTCGCTGATCGCCGTGGTCCTCGGCCTGGTCATCGGTCTGCTCACCGACCCGGGCGCAGGCACCGGCCTCACGCCCAAGGACGGCCAGAAGCCCGAGAACGCCGGATCCTGGATCGACTTCCTCACCGGCATCGTCCCGACGGACGTCATCACGCCGTTCACCGAGCTCGAAGTGCTCCAGATCGTCTTCATGGCCGCCGTCGCCGGTATCGCCGCGCTCAAGCTCGGTGACCGCGCCAAGCCGATCCTCGCGCTGAGCGAGTCGGTCCTCGAGCTGCTGCAGAAGGCCCTGTGGTGGGTCATCCGCCTCGCCCCCGTCGGCACCGTCGGCCTGATCGGCTTCGCCATCGCCGACTACGGCTGGGACCTGCTCGGCAAGTACGCGACCTTCACCGCCGACGTCTACATCGGCTGCGCCCTGGTCCTGTTCGGCGTCTACCCGCTGCTGCTGGCGACCGTCGCCAAGGTCAACCCCGTGCAGTTCTTCAAGGGTGCCTGGCCGGCCATCCAGCTGGCCTTCGTCTCCCGTTCCTCGGTCGGCACCATGCCGGTCACCCAGAAGGTCACCGAGCGTCTCGGCGTCCCGAAGGACTACACGAGCTTCGCGGTCCCGTTCGGCGCGACCACCAAGATGGACGGCTGCGCCGCCATCTACCCGGCGCTCGCCGCGATCTTCATCGCGCAGATCTTCGACGTGCAGCTCGGCATCCAGGACTACCTGCTGATCGCCTTCGTCTCCGTCGTCGGCTCCGCCGCCACGGCAGGTCTGACCGGTGCCACCGTCATGCTGACGCTGACCCTGTCCACCCTGGGCCTTCCGCTGGAGGGCGTCGGCCTGCTGATGGCCATCGATCCGATCCTGGACATGATGCGCACCGCCACGAACGTCGCCGGCCAGGCGCTCGTTCCGGTCATCGTCGCGGCACGCGAGGAGATCCTCGACCGGGACGCGTACAACACCGCGACGTCCTCGCCGATCGACGACCTCGACACCGACGGCGATGCCGTGGAGTCCGGGCAGAAGGCAGCCGTGCCGGTCCCGGCGTAGCGCCCCACGAGGAACCGATCAGCCAGGGCCGTGGCCCCCTCCCGCAACCGGGAGGGGGCCACGGCCCTTTCGGGCCTCGCACGGCCGAGACACGTCGCGTGCGGTTGACCCCGTCGCGCGCAGTGGACCTTAATGCGGGCCATGAACGCCGCCATGACGCAGTCATCTGCCAGGGTCGTAGGCTTACCGCCGAGTAAGGGCAGGGGGCGGGAGGAACACTGACATGAGTGCTGTGAAGGGCGTGAGGGCCAAGCGCATGCCGCGCGCCGTGCGCGAGCAGCAGATGATGGACGCCGCCGTGCAGACCTTCGGGCAGCGCGGCTACCGGGCCGCGTCGATGGACGAGATCGCGGAGCTGGCGGGTGTCTCCAAGCCTCTGGTGTACCTGTATCTGAACTCCAAGGAGGAGCTGTTCACCGCCTGCATCAGGCGGGAGGCGCAGCGGCTCACCGAGGCCGTGCAGGCGGCGATCCAGCCGGGGCTCGCGGCGGACCAGCAGATGTGGGCCGGGCTCGAGGCGTTCTTCCGGCACACCCAGGAGAACCCGGACGGCTGGTCCGTGCTGCACCGCCAGGCGCGCACGCACGGTGAGCCGTTCGCGGCGGAGGTCTCGAGGATGCGGGAGGAGATCGCCGCCTTCGTGACCGTACTGATCGGTGCCGCAGCCCGTCAGGGCGCGGCTCCGGCACCCGGCGCGGCCTGTTCGAACCGGAGCGCCGAGCTGGCCGACCGGGACATCGAGGGGCTCGCACAGGCCCTGGTGGGGGCCGCAGAGTCGCTCGCGGGGTGGGCGAACGACGCGGGCGGCATCTCGGCGAAGGAGGCCGCGGGCCTGCTGATGAACTTCGCGTGGACCGGCCTCGGCGGCCTCATGGAGGGGGAGTGCTGGCCGTCCCGCTGACGGCCTCTCCGGTGAGGTGCACCGGGTCGTCGCCGCCGCTCGGCTCGAAGAGGGGCCGGACGCGGCGCGTGCCGCGCAAGTGATCTCGGCGGGCAGCAGGACGGGCGCCTTGAACTCGGCCCGCGCCGCGTGCGCCGGTCCGCTCGGCCTCGGCCATGCACCGCGCGATCGCCCACATGCCCTGGGCGATCGCGGGAGGGAAGCCGAAGAGCCGTGCCGTGAACGGACGCAGAGGGACGGGGTTGCGGTCGCCGAAGGCCCCACCGTACCGGCGCCGGCCGAACGCGGCCCGAAGGCAGGAGCCTCGCCCCGTACGGATGTACGGGGCGAGGCTCCTTGGGTACTGCTCAGTCGTGCGCGATCGCCGACCCGTGGCTGACTAGGCCGGGGTGACGTTCTCCGCCTGCGGGCCCTTCGGGCCCTGGGTGACGTCGAAGTTCACGACCTGGTTCTCCTCGAGGGAGCGGAACCCGGACGCGTTGATCGCGGAGTAGTGGACGAAGACATCCGGGCCGCCGCCGTCCTGGGCGATGAAGCCGAAGCCCTTTTCAGCGTTGAACCACTTGACGGTTCCGGTAGCCATAAGCCCTCCTATGGGCCAAAGGGTTGCCCTGCTCCAGAACCTGCAAGAAGTCTGAAAACTACAAAAGCCTGCGGGTTACATGCTCCGCAGGCTCTGTACTGCAAGGGAAACCAAACTGCAACTTGCGTCGAGCCTAGCACGCAGCGTGTGCGCAGCGGTAGAGGGAAAGATCACGTCACCCGGACGTTTGATTGACCCCCGCTGAGCTGACGAAGCCCAGCTCGGACGGGGCGCGCCGGTGCGTCACGGCGACCCGGCGCCGGAGGACTGCGGGCACGGGTCTAGCCTCACGATGTGGACAGTCCTGGAGAAAGCACAGCAACCGAGCTCCGTCGCAGCCGGCCGCGTGTCGGTCACATCCAGTTCCTGAACTGCCTCCCCCTTTACTGGGGGCTCGCCAGGACCGGAACTCTCCTCGATCTCGAACTGACGAAGGACACGCCCGAGAAGCTCAGCGAGCGGCTTGTGCGGGGCGAACTCGACATCGCCCCTGTCACGCTGGTGGAATTTCTGCGAAATGCAGATGAACTCGTCGCCTTTCCGGACCTCGCGGTCGGCTGCGACGGGCCCGTGATGTCCTGCGTGATCGTGTCGCAGCTGCCGCTGGACAAGCTCGACGGCGCCCGAGTCGCGCTCGGCTCGACCTCCCGTACCTCCGTACGGCTCGCCCAGTTGCTGCTGTCCGAGCAGTACAAGGTCGCCCCCGACTACTACACATGCCCGCCCGATCTCGGTGTGATGATGCAGGAGGCCGACGCGGCCGTCCTGATCGGCGACGCCGCGCTGCGGGCGTCCCTCCACGACGCACCCCGGCTCGGTCTGCAGGTCCATGACCTCGGCCGGATGTGGAAGGAGTGGACGGGGCTGCCGTTCGTCTTCGCCGTGTGGGCGGCGCGCAAGGACTACCTGGCCCGCGAACCGGTCGTGGTGCGCAAGGTGCACGAGGCGTTCCTCGCCTCTCGGGACCTGTCCCTCGAAGAGGTCGGCAAGGTCGCGGAACAGGCCGCGCGCTGGGAGGCCTTCGACGCGGAACTGCTGGAGCGGTACTTCACGACGCTGGACTTCCGGTTCGGCGCTGACCAGCTCGAGGGCGTGCGGGAGTTCGCCCGCAGGACCGGCCCGACGACCGGCTTCCCCGCCGATGTGAAGGTCGAACTCCTCGGCGGCTGACGCGAGTCCTAGTCTGGGGGCCGAAGTCTGAGGGCCGACTTGCACAGGAGGCCGAACGGGGGAGTTCAGATGCAGCCGCTGGATCCGGGCGAGCCGCGCGAGATCGGCGCGTACCGGCTGCTGGGCCGACTCGGCGCGGGCGGGATGGGCCGCGTCTATCTGGGGCGCAGCACCGGCGGACGCACCGTCGCGGTCAAGGTCGTCCATCCGCACTTCGCCCTCGACGACGAGTTCAGGGCGCGGTTCCGGCGCGAGGTGGAGGCCGCGCGGCGGGTCGGCGGGGAGTGGACCGCTCCGGTCCTGGACGCCGATCCGGACGCGTCCGTGCCGTGGGTGGCCACCGGTTACGTCGCGGGGCCCGCCCTCTCCCAGGCGGTCGCCGAGCAGGGGCCGCTGCCCGCGGACTCGGTCCGGGTGCTCGGCTCCGGCCTCGCGAGGGCGCTCACCGCCGTGCACGCGCTGGGGCTGGTGCACCGGGACGTCAAACCGTCCAACGTGCTGCTGACGTTGGAAGGGCCGCGGCTGATCGACTTCGGGATCGCCCGCGCCACGGACGGCACGGCGTCCCTCACCTCCACGGGTGTGTCCGTCGGGTCGCCGGGCTACATGTCTCCGGAGCAGATCCTCGGACGGGGCGTCACGGGCGCCGCCGACATCTTCTCGCTCGGCGCGGTCCTCGCGTACGCGGCGACCGGTACCGCTCCCTTCCGCGGCGACTCCTCCGTCGCGCTGCTCTACAAGGTGGTGCACGAGGAGCCCGAACTCGGTTCGCTGGAGGGCGAGCTGGGGGAGCTGGTCGCCGGATGTCTGGTCAAGGACCCGGCGGCGCGGCCGGGCCCCGGCGAGGTCGCGGACCGGCTCGCCACCGGTGGGGGGCAGCCGGCCGGCTGGCTGCCGGGCCCGCTGGTCGAGCAGATCAGCCGCGCGGCCGTCGAACTGCTGCACCTGGAGCCGTTGCCGGAGCGCGCGTCCTCGTCGGCGCCGGTGCCGGTGGCGGCCTTTGACCCGGGCGCGTCGGGACCCGTCGCGTTCAGCAGCCCCGCCGTCGGTGCCTTCGGCCCGCCGGTGGAACCGGGCACCCCGGGGGAGGCTCCGGCCGCAGGGGCGCCGCCCTCGCCCGACGCCTCGACCGGCACCCCCTCCGCCCCGGGGAACGGGCTGACGGTTTCCGCGTCAGGCGGCCGTCGCGGCCGCAGGGTCAGCTGCACCCTCGCACTCACGGTCGCGGGCGCCCTCGCCGCCGTCACGGTCGGCGGCGGGGTCCTGTTGGACATGTGGCGCAACAGCGGCTCGGACGCGGACGCGGGAGACTTCGGGGCGCGGCCCTCCGCGACGGCCGCCAAGCCACCGCCGAGCGCCGGCGGGTCCGAGCAGGTCGACGAGGTGCCCTCGGCGTTCGTCGGTACCTGGACCGGTTCGGCGACCGAGGGGAGCGGGCTGCCGCACGGCAAACTCACGGTCACGGTGACGGAGGGGAAGACGGGCGAGGACGTGGTCCGTACGACCACCTCGCTCACGGTGCGGACTGTGACCGTCGAGTGCCACGGCGTCGGCAGGCTCGCGTCCGGCAGCACCACCCGCAAGCTGCGGATCGAGGAGCGCACGGACCCCGAACGGCCGTCGCAGGGCCAGTGCACCGGCGGTGAGGCCCTGTTGGAGGTGACGCTCGCCGCCGACGGCACGCTGCGCTACCGGTCCCACGAGGATGCCGCGGGCCGCCCGACCGCGACGCTCACGAAGAAGACCGGCTGACGGCCCGGCCGGGACGGTGGCGTAGCCTGGATCAGTCCGTAGATCCACCGAAAGACCGCCGAAGGGTGACGCCCGGTGACCGAGAAGGCCGATCTTCAGCCCGTCCTGGACCGTGCCGCCGGAGGTGGGCGGATCACGCCGGAGGAAGCGCTCGAGCTCTACCGCTCCGCTCCGCTGCACGCCCTGGGCGTGGCGGCCGACGCGGTGCGCCGGCGCCGCTACGCGGGCAGCGAGCACATCGCGACGTACATCATCGAGCGCAACATCAACTACACCAATGTGTGCGTCACGGCCTGCAAGTTCTGCGCCTTCTACGCCGCGCCCAAGGACACCTCCAAGGGCTGGAGCCGCGACCTCGACGACATCCTGCGCCGCTGCGCGGAGACCGTCGAACTCGGCGGCACCCAGATCATGTTCCAGGGCGGCCACCACCCCGACTACGGCGTGGAGTACTACGAGAAGCACTTCGCGGCCATCAAGAAGGAGTTCCCGCAGCTGGTGATCCACTCGCTCGGCGCGTCCGAGGTGGAGCACATGGCCAGGATCTCCGGGGTTCGTGTCGAGGAGGCGATCTCCCGCATCCACGCCGCCGGTCTCGACTCCTTCGCCGGTGCCGGCGCCGAGCTGCTGCCCGAGCGGCCGCGCAAGGCGATCGCCCCGCTCAAGGAGTCGGGCGAGCGGTGGCTGGAGATCATGGAGATCGCGCACGGCCTGGGGGTCGAGTCCACCTCCACCATGCTGATGGGCACGGGCGAGACGAACGCCGAGCGCATCGAGCACCTGCGGATGATCCGGGACGTGCAGGATCGCACGGGCGGGTTCCGCGCCTTCATCCCCTACACGTACCAGCCGGAGAACAACCACCTCAAGGGCCGTACGCAAACCACGCTCTTCGAGTACCTGCGCATGATCGCGATCGCGCGGATCTTCCTCGACAACGTCGCGCACATCCAGGGCTCCTGGCTGACCACCGGCAAGGAGGTCGGCCAGCTGTCGCTGCACTACGGCGCGGACGACCTCGGCTCGATCATGCTCGAGGAGAACGTCGTCTCCTCGGCCGGCGCCAAGCACCGCTCCAACCGCCTGGAGATCATCGACCTGATCCGAAAGGCCGGCCGCGTCCCCGCGCAGCGGACCACGACCTACGAGCACATCGTGGTGCACGACGACCCGGCGAACGACCCGGTCGACGAGCGCGTCGTCTCGCACTTCTCGTCCACCGCGATCGAGGGCGGCACGGCCCACCCGGAGCTGAAGCTGCTCCCCGCGAACTGAGGCGACCGTGCTGACGATCCACGTCGCCGAGGCCTCGCCCGAGCTCGCCGTCCTGGTGGACGGCGCGCACATCGCCGCCGTCGGCCCGTACGAGGAGCTGGCCGCCGCCCGTCCGCAGGCACGGGTGCGGCGGTGGCCCGGCATCCTCACCCCCGGGCTGCTCAACCCCTACGGGCCCGAGCTGCTGGAAGGCACCTACCACCCGGACCCGCGCGAGGCCGATGAGTTCGGCACCGAGCCGATCACCGGGGAGCGGGCGCAGGCGATCTTCCGCGCCGACGAATCACGACGGGGCGCCAGCGCGCGCCGCGGGGTCCAGCGGCTGCTGGCGCACGGAACCGTCGCCGTCGCCGGTGAACTGCGCGGCCGGCCCGCTCTGGACGCCGTGCGGCGGGCCGGGCTCGCCATGGGCGGACGCCCGGCGAACCTGACGGGACCCCCGTCCTTCTCGCCGGTTCCGCTCGTCCTGCTGCCCGCGCCGGCTCCGGGCGGCCCCGCCCGGTTCGCCGTGTTCGACGTGCCGGACCGCGCCGAACTGGTCCGGCGCGGGGCCTCGACCTGCGTGGCCACCGTCCTCGGCGGCCGCCTGGTCCACCGCAGCAGATAGGCCGGCCGGGCCGCCGGTCAGCCGGCCGGGACCGACGACTGCCTCTCCACCATCGGCTGTTCGTCCGCGATCCGGACCAGGTCGAGGAAGGCAGGGGCGGCGGCAACGGCCAGCAACTGGTCGTCGGTGACCGGAGCGGAGGTGTTCGACGTCTCGTCGGGGTTCAGCGACAGGGACACATCGCTGCCGCCGTACCTGAAGGCCACCCACGTGCCGGTCACCTCGCCGGAGTCCATGGGCATCGTGATCGCCTCGGCCTCGACGCCGTCCGGCAGCGTGGCTGTCCTGCACACCACACCCTTGACGTCGGCGCAGGGCTTCGACGGGCGGCTCGGATCGTGGGGGCGGACCGAGAAGATCAGAACGAACTTCTTCCCGCCTTTCGTCACCTGGTACTGCCTGACGTTGATGTCCGTGCGCTGCATGGTGCCGATTCCCTCGGGCAGCAGCTCCTGCAGGACGGCGACGGCCTGCTGCTGGAAGTTCTCCTGACGTGTCCGCTCGGCGTCCGGCAGGTCGGCCATCGACTCCTCGCCGGGGGTCGGTTCGATGTGGACCGGTTCCGGTAGCGGGGACGCCGTGGGCGTGGGCGTGACCGTGGCGGCGGCCGGTGGTTCGGGAGCCGAGTGCCCGCCTCCGGCCAGCGACACGGCTCCGGCCGTACCGAGCGCGACCACGCAGAGCACTCCGGAGGCGACCGCCAGCCGCGTACGGCTCTTGCGCCGCCGACCCTCGGCAAGGGCAGGGCCCGCGAGGTCCGGCAGCGGCGGCAGGTCGGCGGAAGCCCGGTCCATTGCATCCCGGACCAGCAGGACGGTCCGGTCCTCGAGGTGTTCCTGATCGTGCATGGCGTTCTTCACCTCTCCGCGGTGTAGATCTCAGCGTCGCCCAGCTCGCTGCGGAGCCGGGAGAGCGCCCGTGAACACTGGCTCTTGACCGTGCCTTCGCTGCACCGCATCAAGCCGGCGACGGCCTCCACGCTCAGGTCCTCCCAGTAGCGCAGGACGACCATGGCCCGGCCGCGCGGCGGCAGGGTGGACAGCGCGGCCAGCAGCGTCACCCGGAGGTCCGGGTGACGGGGTGGTGGCGGCGGGTCGACATGTCTGTGGGCCACCAGGGCCCGTAGTCCGCGTCGCCGTTCACTCGGGAACGTCCGCGTCAGTACGGTCTTCGCGTATGCGTGGGGGTGATCGGCGGCGGCCACCCGCCGCCAGTACTGGAACAGCTTGGCGAGGGTCGTCTGCGTGAGATCGCGTGCGGCGTCGGCGTCACCGCACAGCAGATACGCGGTCCGGTACAACGTGTGCTGGCTCGCCCGGGCGAACGCCTCGAAGTCGTGCTCGTTGTCGGGTGGCATCGGCCCGCCCCTCCGTGGTGATGATCATCCGTTGCGCGCTGTCAAACGTTCTCTGAGCGCCGGCGCCCGGAAAAGGTTGCATACGGATTTCGCGGGGCAGTTCCGCGGGGCGGCGGATCTTCCTGCGGGCGCGCGGGACCCTGGTCCTTTCCCGGACCGGACCGGGTTGCACAATGGGGCCTGTGACCCGAGCCTCCCTGGACAAGCAGCCGCACGAAGTCGCCTCGATGTTCGACGACGTGGCGGCGAACTACGACCTCACCAACGACGTGCTCTCGCTCGGGCAGGACCGCCGCTGGCGCAAGGAGGTCGCCAAGGCCGTCGACGCCCGCCCCGCGGAGAAGGTCCTCGACCTCGCCGCAGGCACCGGCACCTCGTCGCTGCCCTTCACCGCCACCGGCGCCTACGTCGTGCCGTGCGACTTCTCGCTCGGGATGCTGCGCGAGGGCAAGCGACGCAACCCCTGGCTGCCGCTCACCGCGGGCGACGCGACGAAGCTGCCGTTCGCCGACGACGTGTTCGATGCCGTGACGATCTCCTTCGGCCTGCGCAACGTGCAGGACACGGACGGAGCGCTGCGTGAGCTCCACCGGGTGACCAAGCCGGGCGGGCGCGTGGTGATCTGCGAGTTCTCGCACCCGACGTGGGCGCCGTTCCGGACCGTCTACGAGGAGTACCTGATGCGTGCGCTGCCGCCGGTGGCCCGCGCCGTCTCGTCCAACCCGGACGCTTACGTGTACCTCGCCGAGTCGATCCAGAGCTGGCCCGAACAGTCCGCACTGGCGCGCCGCCTCCAGCAGGCCGGCTGGTCGAAGGTCGCCTGGCGCAACCTCACCGGTGGCATCGTGGCGCTGCACCGCGGCACCAAGCCCCTGTAGGTCCCGGGACATGGAGCTTCACGCGATCGCCGTGGACTACCAGGCGGTCCTGGAGCAGATCGCCGTCGACGTCGCCCCGCTCGTCGGCAGCGGCACGCCCGCCGAGTACATCCCGGCGCTGGCCGGTGTCGACCCGCGTCGCTTCGGCATGGCGGTCGCCGACGTCAGCGGCAAGGTGTACGGAGTGGGGGACTGGCAGCACCCCTTCTCCGTACAGTCGATCACCAAGGTGTTCACCCTCGCGCTCGCCCTCGCGGAGGGCGACGACAGCCTGTGGCAGCGGGTCGGTCGCGAACCCTCCGGCAACCCGTTCAACTCGCTGGTGCAGCTGGAGTACGAGAACGGGATCCCGCGCAATCCGTTCATCAACGCGGGTGCCCTCGTCGTCACCGACCGGCTGCAGACCCTCACCGGTGACGCGAGCAGCGAACTGCTCGGCTTCCTGCGGCAGGAGAGCGGCAACCCGGACCTGGCCTTCGATCCCGAGGTCGCCGAGTCGGAGTCCGCGCACGGCGACCGCAATGCCGCGCTCGCCCACTTCATGGCCTCCTACGGCAACATCGCGAACCCGGTCCCCACGCTGCTCGACCACTACTTCTGGCAGTGCTCGATCGAGATGAGCTGCGCCGATCTGACCCTGGCGGCCCGCTTCCTGGCCCGGCACGGGTTGCGTGCCGACGGCTCGCGGCTGCTGACGCGCAGCGAGGCCAAGCAGATCAACGCCGTGATGCTGACCTGCGGCACGTACGACGCGGCCGGTGACTTCGCCTACCGGGTGGGGCTGCCCGGCAAGAGCGGGGTCGGCGGCGGGATCGTGGCGGTCGTGCCGGGGCGGTGCACGCTGTGCGTATGGAGCCCGGGCCTGGACGCGCGGGGCAACTCGGTGGCGGGCGTGGCGGCGCTGGACCGCTTCACGACGCTCACCGGCCTCTCCGTCTTCTGACGCCGGCGCCCACTTCCCCTGCAAAACGGCCGAGTTGACGGGAACCGGTCGATGGTGAAGATGAGTCAGTTGTCTACGACTGTTTACGACTGCCTTATCCGCTTGTCCGTCGGCTTCCTCGTGGCCCGCTCCATCTCCCCGTCCCCTGCCTGTCGTTTCGGAGTATCCCCATGGCGTCGTACTGCCAGCACTGCGGCACCTCATCCCCGGATGAGGCGCGCTTCTGCATGAAATGCGGGAAGGAGCGGCTGCCCGAAGTGTCGGCGCCGCCGCCGCCGCCGACGGCGCCGCCGGCGGCCCCGTCGGCACCGGTGTCTCCGGCGATGCCGGCAGCTCCGCCCCCGCCCACGTACGGGCCCGGGCCCGTGCAGCCGTCGCCCCTCGCCGCCTTCCTCAGCCGGGCCCTGAGGGGCGACTGGCTGTCGGCCGCCAAGGCCGCGCTCTGGCCGGCCGGACTGCTGCTGGTGCTCGCGATCGCGCTGGCCGTTCCCTCGTACGATCAGGGCGACGAGGTCGTCGTCGGCTGGAGCGACCGGCTCCGCATCGCCCTCGCCCTGCTTCTGCAGGGCATCGGCGGCGACTTCGAACTGAAGGTGGCGGGACCTTCGCAGTTCGGCCCCGACGGCTACGGCTCCGACTTCGGCTCCGGTGGCTCCTACGGCTCCGATTCCGCAATGGACGACCTGGCGCAGGGAGCGGCGTCGCTCTCCCTCGTCCCGCTGACCGTGACGGCGCTGCTGATCGCGGCGCTCTGGCTGGGAGCCCGGAGGCTGCGCGGCCGCGGCGAGGGCCTGGAGGCGGCGGTCCGCGTCTCCGTGCTCGTCACGGGCGTGGTGCTGGTCCTCGGTCTGTTCGCGCAGCCCGAGATCATGGGCGTACGGATTTCCTCGTCGCCCGTGCTCGCCGCGCTCGGTGCCCTGGTCGTCTCCCTCGTGGTGACGGCCGGGGTGCTGCAGCGCGATCAGCTCGCGGCCCGGCTCGCCGCGCGCCCGGCCGCCAGGTCGGCGGTCCGCGGGCTGGGCTCGGCGGTCGGCGCGGTGTGCACGGTGGTCGCGCTGTGCTCGCTCGTGGGTTTCGTCGTCTACGCGGCCACCGACGACGTCGACGGCACGGCGCTGCTCCTCGCCCTGCCGATCCTGCCCAACATCGGCTTCGCGGTGCTGGGGCTGAGCTGGGGCGTGCCCGTGGAGTACAGCTTCCAGGGCCCCAGTGGCTGGGGCGGCTCCGCCGTGGAGCGCGGCGACGTCGGACTCGGCGAGATCGGCGACGAGTGGGGCGGCGGCGCCGTGACCGGTGTGCTGGCGCTGGGCGTCGTCTGCGCGCTGGCCATCGGCCTCTGGGCCGCCCGCCGCTCGGCCGACCGCCGCGAACAGGTGCTGGTGGGGGCGTTCACACTGGGGCTGGTCCTGGTCGGCACCGGCGTCAGCGGGGTGACCGCCGACCTGGCGGGTGCCTTCGGTGAGTTCGGCGGCCTGGGCAGGACCGAGGTGGCGCCGAGCGTTCCGGACGCGTTGCTGTTCGGCCTGCTGTGGGTGGGCGGAGCGCTGCTGCTGGGCCCGGTGCTGCAACGTCGTGGGGGCGGAGGTCCGGCGGCGCCGGGGTCCGGGCCCACGCCTCCGGTGTGGCCGGCCCCGGGGCACCTGCCTTCGGGCCCGGTCGGCGCCGGCTTCACGGCGGGCGCGGCGCCCGCGCCCGCCGCTGAGGCGGCGCCTCGGGCTGCCGAGCCCGGACAGGTCGGCGCAGGGCCGGCCGCTGAGGCCGGTCCCGTCGGCGCAGGCGCCGAGCCCGGTTCCGTCGCAGGCACGGCGTCCGAGCCGGGCCCGGCCGGCCCCGTACCCACGCCCACCGCCGTCGACGGCGCCGTCGCCCACGTGCCGGGACCGTACGCGCCGCAGCCCCCGCTTCCCGGCGCGTACGACGAGCCCGCCGCCGACACGGGCCGCCGGCGGCGCGTCCTGGTGTGGACGGCCACCCTCACCGCCGCGTTCGTCGTCGGCGGCGGCGCAACAGCGGGTGTACTGATGTTCCAGGACAGGGACGACCGGGCCAACCCGTCCATCGAGATCGGCGGGACGCCCGACGGCGATGCGAAGGGCTCCCGAGAGCCCTCGCCCACCCCGCCGCCCGCCTCTTCGCCCCCGGCAGCGTCCACCACGCCCTCCCCCCGCGCGAGCGGACCGTCCCCCAGCAACGAGCCCTTGCTCCCGCCCGGCTTCGTGCTGAAGCAGGACCCGGCCGGGTTCACCATCGGTGTGATGGAGGGCTGGTCGCGCCGACAGGCAGGCAGCCAGGTCTACTACGAGGCGCCGACCGGCGGCGAGTACATCCAGATCGGGATCATCAGGGACACCCCGACGAGCAGTTACGACAACTTCACCGGCCTCGAGCAGAAGCACCTGGCGAACACCAGGAGCGACTACCAACGGGTCCGGCTCGAGGAGAACACGTACCAGGGACGCCCCGGCGCGATCTGGGAGTTCACGCACATCCCCGAGCCCGACGAGAGCGGCCTGCGGCGCCACGTCATCGATCAGGCCTTCGTCGCCGCCGACGGCACCGAGTACGCGATCCTCGCCGCCGGCCGCGCCGACGCGTGGGACCCGGCCGAGGACACGGTGTTCTCCACCGCCGTCAGCACCTTCAAGGTCGGCTGAGCCCGCCGTCGGGGCAGGTCCCGCGGATCAGGACCGGGCCGGCCCGAGCTCCAGCCGGAAGCAGAAGCCCTGCTGCTTGGACACCGGAGTCGTGAAGGTCTCCGCCAGCTCCATGCCGATCCGCCGGGTCACGGCGATGGACCGCTCGTTGCGCGAGTGCACCATCGCCACGACGCGCTGCACCCCCGCCGCCCGTACCCGCTCCAGCGTGGTGCGGGCGGCGGCCGTCGCATACCCCTTGCCCCAGGAGGAACGGGCCAGCCGCCAGCCGATCTCGATCTCGCCGACCGGGCCGAACTCCTTGTGCGGCCAGGGCTGGGCACCGGTGAAGCCGATGACCTCGCCGTCCGCGTCGAGCATCGTCCAGAAACAGAACCCCCGCTCGGCGTCGTGCCTGCGCTGCCGTGCGGTGAGCTCCTCGTAGACGGACAGTTCGGCCGCTTTTCCACCGTGGAACTCCATGACCTCCGGGTCGTTGAACACACGGTGCCAGGCGATGGCGTCCTCGTCCGTGGGCACCCGGAGCTGTATGACGGGGAGCGGCCTGCTGGTCATAGACGGAGCCCTTCGGTCGGTTGATCGGTACGCCACCTTAGACTGCACAAGACTGCACCTGTCGTGTGCCGTTCACTACGCAATTTCGACAGCGCCCCATCGAATCCTCGGGAGAAGCCGCCGTGACCGAAGCCCTCACCGAGCACACTGCCGATGTGATCGTCGTCGGGGCGGGCCCGGCCGGCTCCACGACGGCGTACTACCTGGCCAAGGCCGGACTGGACGTGCTGCTGCTGGAGAAGACCGCCTTCCCGCGCGAAAAGGTCTGCGGCGACGGCCTCACGCCGCGCGCGACCAAGCAGCTTGTCTCGATGGGCATCGACATCTCGGAAGAGGCCGGCTGGCTGCGGAACAAGGGCCTGCGGATCATCGGCGGCGGCGTGCGGCTCCAGCTCGACTGGCCGGACCTCGCCTCGTACCCGGACTACGGCCTGGTCCGCAAGCGCGACGACTTCGACGAGCAGCTGGCCCGGCAGGCCCAGAAGGCGGGCGCGCGCCTGTACGAGCGCTGCAACGTCGGCGCGCCGGTCATCGACGACCGCACCGGCCGGATCACCGGCGTGCACGCGAAGCTCGGCGAGGAGAAGACCCCGGTCACCTTCCACGCACCGCTCGTCGTCGCCGCCGACGGCAACTCCTCCCGGATCTCGCTCGCCATGGGTCTGCACCGCCGTGAGGACCGCCCGATGGGCGTCGCGGTCCGCACGTACTTCACCTCGCCCCGGCACGACGACGACTACCTCGAGTCGTGGCTGGAACTGTGGGACCGGCGCGGCCCGGGCGAGGACCGGCTGCTGCCCGGATACGGCTGGATCTTCGGCATGGGCGACGGAACGTCCAATGTCGGCCTCGGCGTCCTCAACACCTCCGCCTCCTTCAAGGAGCTGGACTGGCGCGAGATCCTCAAGGCCTGGTGCGCCTCGATGCCCCAGGACTGGGGCTACACGCCGGAGAACATGACCGGTCCCATCCGTGGGGCGGCCCTGCCGATGGCGTTCAACCGCCAGCCGCACTACACGCGCGGACTGCTGCTGGTCGGTGACGCGGGCGGCCTGGTCAACCCGTTCAACGGCGAGGGCATCGCATACGCGATGGAGTCCGGCCAGATCGCGGCCGACGTCATCGTCCAGGCCAATGCCCGGCAGACCCCGGCCCAGCGCGAATTGGCCCTGCACCGCTACCCGAAGGTCCTCAAGGACACCTACGGCGGCTACTACACGCTGGGCCGCGCCTTCGTGAAGCTGATCGGCAACCCCAAGGTCATGAAGATCGCGACACAGCGCGGTCTCACGCACCCGCTGCTGATGAAGTTCACGCTGAAGATGCTGGCCAACCTGACCGATCCGACCGGTGGCGACGCGATGGACCGCATCATCAACGGCCTGTCCAAGGTCGCGCCGAAGGCGTGAAGCCCACCGGGCTTCCCGGCGGTGTCACGCTGCGCACGCCGCTGCCGGGCGACGCCGAGGCGCTGTGCGCGGCCTACGTGGACAACCGGGAGCACCTCGCGCCCTGGGAACCCCGCCGTGCCGACGAGTTCTTCACCGTCGAGGGCCAGGCCCACCGCCTCGCCGAGCGGCTGCTCGAGTACGAGGCGGGGCGACTGGTGCCCTGGCTGCTCATCGCCGGCGACGGGCGCGTCGTCGGCACCATCACGCTCTCCGGCATCACCCGCGGCCCGTTCTGCAGCGCGTACCTCGGCTACTGGACCGCTGTCGACCAGCAGGGCAGGGGCCTGGCGACGGCGGCGGTGGAAGCTGTCTGCGCCGCAGCGGACGACGCGTTGGGACTGCACCGGATCGAGGCGTCCACGCTGGTGGACAACGTGCGCTCCCAGCGGGTGCTGGAGAAGTGCGGCTTCCAGCCCATCGGCCTCGCGCCGCGCTACCTCCACATCGACGGAGCCTGGCGCGACCACCGCCTCTTCCAGCGCATCCTGCACGACCGGCCCCCGACCGTCCGCCGGGTGACCCGAGGTCCCCGGCCCTGCGGACCCGCTCCGGCAGGATGACCGCGACGCGGGCGACCTCGTGGTCGGCGACCGGCTCATCCACGCCGCGGACCGCGCGACGGCGTCCGGGGCCGGTTCCCGGCCGGTCCGGGGTCGTCAGGGGCCCGTCCGGGACGCCGGCGCGGGACGTCCGGTCGCCGGATCAGGCCAGTCGGATGACGGCACGGTCGCCGTCGACGGCGACGACCTCGACCTCCAGGTCGTTGACGACCAAGGTGCCCGGGACGGTCATCGTGCCGTCGAAGTTCGTGCCGGGTCCCGCCGCCTTGTAGGTGAGCACGTCGTCGGCGATGCGGACGACGGTGAAGCCGTCCAGACGGACGCTGTCGCCGGCGAAGGTGATTCTGTCGCCGGACCGCACCTCCACCTCACAGCGGCCGTCCGCGCAGGCCTTCAGGTCGGTGCCGTCGGCCGGCGTCGGAAACGCCGTGACGGGTGAGGACGGGGGCGACGGGGGAGCGGAGGTCGTCGGCGTCGCCGAGGCGCTGGGCCGCGGGGAGGGTGTCGCCGTGGGCCCGTCGGAATCCCCGCCCCCACCCCCGCATCCGGTCAGCAGCAGCCCCAGCACGGTGGCGCACATCAGGAGGGGGAGGCGGTGCGTGGTGGAGGACATTCGGCAGGCTCCCAGACTCTCGTGACGGGACGCCGGGCATGCATGCCCGGCCGTTGCGCCCGGCGAAGCCTCGGCGGGCGTGGTGCCGATCAGACGGCGTGGGTGACGCGGAGTTTCGACTGTCCGTGCGGCAGCCGCTCCCAGTCGTCCATGAAGCGGGCGACGAGACCGTGCCGCGCGGCCAGCCGGGTCAGCGTCTCCGTGCGGTAGTAGAAGTCCTCGCCCAGCACCTGGTGCTCGCGCGTCTCGGTGCGGTCGTAGGTGAAGTCGAAGAAGCCGCCGGGCGCCAGCACCCGTCCGATGTTCGCCAGGCATTCGTCGATGACCTCCAACGGCGAGTGCGAGAAGACGCTGTGCGCGTGCACGACCGTGAAGGACGCGTCGGGGAGAAAGTCCAGCGTCAGGTCTTCGACGGGGGTGAGATACGGCAGCTTGTGCTGGAGGCCGTAGCGGACGAGGGTCTTCTTGGCCTCGATGAGGATGTCCGGCGAGATGTCGATCCCGTAGTAGTGGCCGGGCTCCAGATGGTCGATGAACCGCCATCCGGCCCGCAGATTGCCGCAGCCGATCTCCAGCAGCCGGTCCTGCGGCCGCAGTCCGTGCTCCCTCAGGTAGTCGAACTGCATCCGACCGATGGCCAGCCAGCGGTCGTGGGACGGCCCCCCGCCCACCGCCGCCTCGGGGCTCCTCGCGGTGTCCGACGCCATCACTGCCCGGTAGTACGCGACGTGCCCGCCGCGGTGGCGCAGCCGCAGCCACGTGTCCCGGCTCGCGCGGCGCACATGGGGCAGCACGCGTCGCGGGTGCCGCAGCGCGTAGCGCACCTTGTGGCTGATCCGTGAGCGGTTCGTCGACAACCGCGATACGGGTCTGTCCTGCATGACGGCCTCCCTGTGCCATCCGTGGGCTGCCCCTCTCGGATGCTAACCAGGGTGGGACAGGTCCGCCTGGGCTCGGCGGCGGGCGGGCAGCGGGGCGAGGACCGGCATCGGCATCGACCCGGGCGCCTTCGAGGCGCCCGGTGGTGCCCCGGAAACGCGTATGGCGCGCCATTGTGGCCAGGCCAGGGCGGCCCCCGGGCGCCTTCGGTGTCGCACGGCTCGCCGTGGCGCCACAGGTGTGCCATGGCGGAGATGGCGGCGGCGACGGCGATCGCCGGTGCTCCGGCCATCCCGGTCGCCGGACAGGCCGGCCGGGGCTGCGCCGGCTCGCCGTGTACCCGCCCGTCGCACCGATGACCGAGACGCTGCGCGGCCTGCTGACGGGTACGGAGATCGGCAGCGACGGCGCCGTCGCCCTCGTCCGGCGCGTCGGCCTGAGCCCGGCCGGCTCTCCGTGGGCTCGGGCCGTCTGCCACCGCGAGGCGCACGGTAGGACATCCGCACCCCGTCCGCGCGCAACGCGAAGGGCCGTCGCTCCCTCCGGGGGAGCGACGGCCCTTCCAGGCGCTGCAGGCGCTGAGGCTACGTCAGAGGACGCGGACCGCGCCGCTCGCCGGGTAGCCCGACAGGTCCTGGATGACGACGCCCTTGCTCGGGTTCGCGGCGTCCAGGTACTGGCCGTCGCCGATGTAGACGCCCGTGTGGTACGCGGAGCCGGCACCGCCCCAGTACAGGATGTCGCCGACCTGGAGGTTGGAGGTGCCCACCTGCGTGCCCGCCAGCGACTGGTCCTGCGAGACGCGCGGGAGGTCGATGCCGACGGTGCGGTAGGCGGCCTGGACCAGGCTGGAGCAGTCCCAGGCGTTGGGGCCGGTGGCGCCCATGATGTAAGCGTCGCCGAGCTGCGCCTTCAGGAAGGCGACCACGGTCGCGGCGCTGCCCGTGGCGCTGCTGCCGGCGGAGCTGTAGGTGGAGGCGGAGAGGGAGGTGCGCTCGGAGTCGCGGGACGCGCGCTCCTGGGCGGCGGCCTCGGCGCGCTTCTTCGCCTCTGCCTTCTCCTTGGCCTCGGCCTCACGGTCGGCCTCGGCCTTGGCCGTCCTGGCGGCCTTCGCGGCCTTGGCCGCGGCCGCCTCCTCCTGGGCCTGCAGCTCAGCCTGGAGCTCGAGGTCGAGGGCGACCTGCTGGGTGGCTTCGGCGGACCGGGCGACCGCGGTGACGGCGTCCGCGGTGAGAAGGGGCATCTCGATGGTCTCGGTCACCGGCTCGGCGTTCGCCGGCCCGGCGGCACCGGCCACCGCGATGGTGCTGAGGAAGCCACCGGCAACTCCGGCCCGTATCGCCATTTTCGAGGCGCTGCGGCGGGGCTTCCGGTGGCTGGGTATGTGAGCGGTGTGGGACATGAGTACAACCGCTATCAGGGCCGAACGGTTCCCTTCAAGAAACGTGTGCTGCGCCACAGTTGTGACCGGAACGTGTGAATCCGCGCTTCGTGAACCTTTATTGACGCCGTAACGGGCAAACCGGGCAGGCGCGATCAGGGCCGTGATCACAGCCTTTCCGAAAAAGGTCCGAATTGCCGGGGGCTTACCACCCCTTTACGTGGTTGGCCAAGCCCGCTTTTGTTGAACTCTTGAGTGCGTGGCGCAGGTCACAGAATGGTCAACGTCCGGGTGGTCCGGTGCTCGTGAAGCGGCGCACTCGTCCACCACGATCCACTCGATCCCACTGCCGAGTGACCCGGCGTCCAATATCACCCGATGCGGTCCATCTCCAATTTGCCTGCGATCCCCACTGCTTGATAAAGCGCCCCGGCTCCGACCAGCGATAACGGCTCCGGATGTCACGGCTGGTGATCGCTCGGGAGCTTCGCGTATGAAGATCACCGCTCATCCGACTTCATGATCCTTCGTCTGGTGGTGGAGATCACAAACTCCATGCCGGACCCCGTGTCGCAGATCACAGACCGAGAGGCATAGGATGCGGGGCAGTCGGGCTTGTGAACTGCCTCACATGTGCACGATCTTCGAGCGCGATCCTCGGTCGCGATCTTCGGGAGTCGGGCGCCACCTGCGGGGCGGCGAGGCGGTGCCCGGTGCGGTCCAACGGTCAAGGACGACTGGAAGGAGCGAGGAGGGTGAATGCTTACGCGCCCATCCTTGTGCTCGGCGCCCTCGGGGCAGGGTTTGCGATCTTCTCCGTGGTCATGGCCACGCTTATCGGCCCCAAGCGGTACAACCGGGCGAAGCTCGAAGCGTACGAGTGCGGCATCGAGCCCACTCCTACGCCTGCCGGAGGCGGTCGCTTCCCGATCAAGTACTACCTGACGGCGATGCTCTTCATCATTTTCGACATCGAGATCGTCTTCCTCTATCCCTGGGCCGTCACCTTCGACGCCCTGGGGATCTTCGGGCTCGTGGAGATGCTGCTCTTCGTGCTCACCGTCTTCGTCGCCTACGCGTATGTATGGCGGCGCGGCGGCCTGGAATGGGACTGAGGGGCACACCATGGGACTCGAAGAGAAGCTGCCGAGCGGATTCCTGCTGACCACCGTCGAACAGGCCGCGGGCTGGGTGCGCAAGTCATCCGTCTTCCCCGCGACCTTCGGTCTGGCCTGCTGCGCCATCGAGATGATGACGACCGGCGCCGGCCGTTACGACCTGGCCCGCTTCGGCATGGAGGTCTTCCGCGGTTCGCCGCGCCAGGCCGACCTGATGATCGTGGCCGGCCGGGTGAGCCAGAAGATGGCGCCCGTCCTGCGCCAGGTCTACGACCAGATGCCCAACCCCAAGTGGGTGATCTCCATGGGTGTTTGCGCGTCATCGGGCGGAATGTTCAACAATTACGCGATTGTGCAGGGTGTTGATCATATCGTCCCCGTCGACATCTATCTGCCGGGCTGCCCACCACGCCCCGAGATGCTGTTGGACGCGATTCTCAAGCTCCACCAGAAGATCCAGAGCTCCAAGCTCGGCGTGAACGCCGAGGAGGCGGCCCGGGAGGCGGAGGAGGCGGCCCTCAAGGCGCTCCCGACGATCGAGATGAAGGGGCTGCTCCGATGAGTGACCAGCCGAACCCGGAGAAGGAGCTCTCCGAGCAGAACCTTCCCGGCCAGCGCGGTGAGCACGGCGAGGAGATCCGCGTCCAGCGCGGCATGTTCGGCGCCAACAGCGGAGGGGACACGTCCGGTTACGGCGGGCTCGTACGCTCCGTGCGCCTGCCGGGCCCGGCCACCCGCCCCTACGGCGGCTGGTTCGACGAGGTCGCCGACGAACTCGAGGGCGCCCTCGAGGAGCAGGGCCTGGTGCCCGAGAACGCCATCGAGAAGACCGTCGTCGACCGCGGTGAACTCACCTTCCACATCGCGCGCGAACACCTGGTGCAGGTGGCGAAGACCCTGCGGGACGACCCGGCGCTGCGCTTCGAGCTCTGCACCGGTGTGAGCGGGGTGCACTACCTCGAGGACAAGGGCCGCGAGCTGCACGCCGTCTACCACCTGCGCTCGATCACCCACGGCCGATTGATCCGGCTCGAGGTCTGTGCCCCGGACCGCGATCCGCACATTCCGTCGCTGGTACCGGTCTATCCGACCAACGACTGGCACGAGCGCGAGACCTACGACTTCTTCGGGCTCGTCTTCGACGGCCACCCCGCCCTCACCCGGATCATGATGCCGGACGACTGGCAGGGCTTCCCGCAGCGGAAGGACTATCCGCTCGGCGGCATCGCCGTCGAGTACAAGGGCGCCCAGATCCCGGCTCCGGACCAGCGGAGGTCGTACTCGTGAGCACTTCCCATGCATCCGCACGCGACACCACAGAGGGACCCGTATACACGGTCACCGGTGGCGACTGGGACGAGGTCGTCCGGTCCGCGGCCAAGGCCGACGACGAGCGGATCGTCGTCAACATGGGCCCGCAGCACCCCTCCACGCACGGCGTTCTGCGGCTGATCCTGGAGATCGACGGCGAGACCGTCACCGAGGCCCGCTGCGGCATCGGTTACCTCCACACCGGTATCGAGAAGAACCTCGAGTACCGGACCTGGACGCAGGGCACCACCTTCGTCACGCGCATGGATTACCTGACGCCGTTCTTCAACGAGACGGCGTACTGCCTGGGCGTCGAGCGCCTGCTCGGCATCAAGGACCAGGTTCCCGACCGGGCGTCGGTCATCCGCGTGCTGCTGATGGAGCTCAACCGGATCTCCTCGCACCTGGTCGCCATCGCCACCGGCGGCATGGAACTCGGCGCCACGACGATCATGATCTACGGCTTCCGTGACCGTGAACTGATTCTCGACATCTACGAGCTGATCACCGGCCTGCGCATGAACCACGCGTACATCCGGCCAGGCGGCCTCGCCCAGGACCTGCCGCCCGGCGCGGTGGACCAGATGCGCGAGTTCGTGAAGACGATGAAGAAGAACCTGCCGGAGTACGACAAGCTCGCCACCGGCAACCCGATCTTCAAGGCCCGCATGCAGGACGTCGGCCACCTGGACCTCACCGGATGCATGGCCCTCGGCGCGACGGGGCCGATCCTGCGCGCCACGGGCCTCGCCCACGACCTGCGCAAGACCGACCCGTACTGCGGCTACGAGACCTACGACTTCGACGTCCCGACCGCCGACACCTGCGACGCCTACGGCCGCTTCCTCATCCGCCTCGAGGAGATGAGGCAGTCGCTGCGGATCGTCGAGCAGTGCCTGGACCGGCTGGAGCCGGGCGCGGTCATGGTCGCCGACAAGAAGATCGCCTGGCCCGCGCAGCTCGCGCTCGGCCCCGACGGTCTCGGCAACTCCCTCGACCACATCAAGAAGATCATGGGTACCTCCATGGAGGCCCTGATCCACCACTTCAAGCTGGTGACCGAGGGGTTCCGGGTGCCGGCCGGACAGACGTACGCCGCGGTCGAGTCGCCCAAGGGCGAGCTCGGAGTGCATGTCGTCTCCGACGGCGGCACCCGGCCCTTCCGGGTCCACTTCCGCGACCCGTCGTTCACCAATCTGCAGGCCATGGCGGCGATGTGCGAGGGCGGCCAGGTCGCCGACGTCATCGTCGCCGTCGCGTCCATCGACCCCGTGATGGGAGGCGTCGACCGATGACGGACGTATCGCTGGGCATGCCGCAACTGCCCGCGCCCGACTACCCGGCCGATGTGCGCGCAAGGCTGGAGGCGGACGCGAAGGAGATCATCGCCCGCTACCCCGGCAGCCGGTCCGCCTTGCTGCCGCTGCTGCACCTCGTGCAGTCGCAAGAGGGCCATGTGACCCGTACGGGCATGCAGTTCTGCGCCGACATGCTCGACCTCACCACCGCGGAGGTCACCGCCGTCGCCACCTTCTACACCATGTACCGGCGCAAGCCCTCCGGTGAGTACCAGGTCGGTGTCTGCACCAACACGCTGTGCGCGGTGATGGGCGGCGACGCGATCTTCGAGGAGCTGAAGGAGCACCTCGGCGTCGGCAACAACGAGACGACCGAGGACGGCAGGATCACCCTCGAGCACATCGAGTGCAACGCGGCCTGCGACTTCGCGCCCGTGGTGATGGTCAACTGGGAGTTCTTCGACAACCAGACGCCCGAGTCCGCGAAGAAGCTCGTCGACGACCTGCGCGCCGGCGGGCAGGTCAGCCCCACCCGCGGCGCCCCGCTGTGCACGTACAAGGAGACCGCCCGCATTCTGGCCGGCTTCCCGGACGAGCGTCCCGGCGTGGTCGAGGCCTCCGGCGGTGCCGGGCCGGCGTCGCTGATCGGCCTGCGGCTCGCCAAGGGAGAGACCGCCCCCGCCCGCGTGGTGCACCCTCGCGGCGAGGCACCGCAGGATCGCCCCCAACCCGGCTCCGAGCACCTGAGCTCGCATGACGCACCGCAGAAGACCTCGGCGTCCGACCCGGAAAACCCGGCCGGACCTGTGGCCGAGGAGGGGGAGTGATGACCTTGTCCACCGAGTACGGCGGCGGTTCCCGGCCACAGGTCGGGGGAGACGGCAGCCCCGAGAAGCTCCTCGCCCCGGTCCTTACGGCCTTCTGGGACGAACCCGAGTCGTGGACGCTCGCGACCTATCGCAGGCACGATGGCTACGAGGGGCTGCGCAAGGCGCTCGCCATGTCGCCCGACGACCTGATCGCCTACGTCAAGGACTCCGGCCTGCGCGGCCGCGGCGGCGCGGGCTTCCCGACCGGTATGAAGTGGCAGTTCATTCCGCAGGGTGACGGCAAACCTCACTACCTCGTCGTCAACGCCGACGAGTCGGAGCCGGGCACCTGCAAGGACATCCCCCTTCTGTTCGCCAATCCGCACTCCCTCATCGAGGGAATCGTGATCGCCTGCTACGCGATCCGCTCCAGCCACGCCTTCATCTATCTGCGCGGGGAAGTCGTCCCCGTACTACGGCGGTTGCACGAGGCCGTGCGCGAGGCGTACGAAGCGGGCTACCTCGGCAAGGACATCCTGGGCAGCGGACTCGACCTCGAACTCACCGTGCACGCGGGCGCGGGCGCATACATCTGCGGTGAGGAGACCGCGCTGCTGGACTCCCTGGAGGGCCGCCGCGGCCAGCCCCGGCTGCGGCCCCCCTTCCCCGCGGTCGCCGGCCTGTACGCCTGCCCCACTGTGGTGAACAACGTCGAGTCCATCGCGTCGGTTCCCGCGATCCTCAACAAGGGCAAGGACTGGTTCAGGTCCATGGGCAGCGAGAAGTCCCCCGGCTTCACGCTGTACTCACTCAGCGGACACGTCGCGAGCCCCGGCCAGTACGAGGCGCCGCTCGGCATCACCCTGCGCCAGCTGCTCGACATGAGCGGCGGCATGCGGCCCGGCCACCGGCTGAAGTTCTGGACGCCCGGCGGCTCCTCGACCCCGATGTTCACCGACGAGCACCTCGACGTCCCGCTGGACTACGAGGGCGTCGGCGCGGCCGGTTCGATGCTCGGCACGAAGGCGCTCCAGTGCTTCGACGAGACCACGTGCGTGGTGCGGGCCGTCACCCGCTGGACCGAGTTCTACGCCCACGAATCCTGCGGCAAGTGCACGCCGTGCCGTGAAGGCACCTACTGGCTGGTCCAGTTGCTGCGCGACATCGAGGCAGGCAAGGGCGTCATGTCCGACCTCGACAAGCTGAACGACATCGCCGACAACATCAACGGCAAGTCCTTCTGCGCGCTCGGTGACGGCGCCGCTTCGCCGATCTTCTCCTCGCTCAAGTACTTCCGCGACGAGTACGAGCAGCACATCACGGGCAAGGGCTGCCCCTTCGACCCGGCCAGGTCGACGGCCTGGGCGGACCGACACACCACGGAGGTGTCCGCATGACTGTGGCGCACGCGCCGAATCCCGGCCGCGGCTCCGCCGCATGCCGTACCGCGGGCGAAGCCGCGCAGGCCGCCCCGTGCCGCGGGGAGGTGTGGGCATGACCGTCACCACGACCGGTTCCGGGGCCGCGGGCAGCGGCGCCGTACCGCCGGAGGACCTCGTCTCGCTGACGATCGACGGCATCGAGATCTCCGTCCCCAAGGGGACGCTGGTCATCCGCGCCGCCGAGATGCTCGGGATCGAGATCCCGCGCTTCTGCGACCACCCGCTCCTCGACCCGGCCGGTGCCTGCCGCCAGTGCATCGTCGAGGTGGAGGGCCAGCGCAAGCCGATGGCCTCGTGCACCATCACCTGCACCGACGGCATGGTCGTCAAGTCGCAGCTCACCTCGCCCGTCGCCGAGAAGGCGCAGAAGGGCGTGATGGAGCTGCTGCTGATCAACCACCCGCTGGACTGCCCGGTCTGCGACAAGGGCGGCGAGTGCCCGCTGCAGAACCAGGCAGTCTCGCACGGCCAGGCCGACTCCCGGTTCGAGGGGAGGAAGCGCACCTTCGAGAAGCCGGTGCCGATCTCCACGCAGGTGCTGCTCGACCGCGAGCGGTGCGTGCTGTGCGCCCGCTGCACCCGCTTCTCCAACCAGGTCGCGGGCGACCCGATGATCGAGCTGCTGGAGCGAGGCGCGCTCCAGCAGGTCGGCACCGGCGAGGGCGACCCGTTCGAGTCGTACTTCTCCGGCAACACCATCCAGATCTGCCCCGTCGGCGCGCTCACCTCGGCCGCGTACCGGTTCCGCTCCCGCCCGTTCGACCTCGTCTCCTCGCCCTCCGTCTGCGAGCACTGCGCGGGCGGCTGCGCGACCCGCACGGACCACCGCCGCGGCAAGGTCATGCGGCGCCTGGCCGCGGAGGACCCGGAGGTCAACGAGGAGTGGCTGTGCGACAAGGGGCGCTTCGGCTTCCGCTACGCCCAGCAGCGCGACCGGCTCACCACGCCGCTGGTCCGCAACGGTGAGGGCGTGCTGGAGCCGGTGAGCTGGCCGGAGGCTCTGGAGGCCGCCGCCCGCGGTCTCGTCAGGGGCCGCACCGGCGTCCTGACCGGCGGCCGGCTGACCGTCGAGGATGCCTACGCGTACGCCAAGTTCGCCCGCGTCGCCCTCGACACCAACGACGTCGACTTCCGCGCCCGGGTGCACTCCGCGGAAGAGGCCGACTTCCTCGCGGCGCGGGTCGCGGGGCAGGGCAGGGACCTGTCCGGCACCGGAGTCACCTACGCCGCGCTGGAGAAGGCGCCCGCGGTGCTGCTCGCCGGGCTCGAGTCGGAGGAGGAGGCCCCCGGCGTCTTTCTGCGGCTGCGCAAGGCCCACCGCAAGCACGGGCAGCGCACCTACTCCCTCGCCACGCACGCCACCCGCGGACTCGGCAAGGCGGGCGGCACCCTGCTCCCCGCCGCGCCCGGCACCGAGACCGAGTGGCTCGACGCCCTCGCCTCCGGCACCGGCCTCGACGGGGACGGCGCGCAGGCGGCGGAGGCGCTGCGGGCCGACGGAGCGGTGATCGTGGTCGGCGAGCGGCTCGCCGCCGTGTCCGGCGGCTTCACCGCCGCCGTACGCGCCGCGACCGCCACCGGCGCACAGCTGGTGTGGATCCCGCGCCGCGCCGGTGAGCGCGGCGCCGTGGAGGCCGGCGCACTGCCGTCACTGCTGCCGGGCGGCCGCCCGGCGACCGACCCGCGGGCCCGTGAGGAGACCGCGGAGGTCTGGCGCGTGCGCGAACTCCCGCACCGCTACGGCCGTGACACCGGCCAGATCGTGGAGGCGGCGGCCACCGGGGAACTGGGCGCGCTGCTCGTCGCCGGTGTCGAGGTCGCGGACCTGCCCGATCCGGCCCGGGCCCGTGAGGCGCTCGACGCGGTCGGCTTCCTGGTCTCGCTGGAGCTGCGGCCGAGCGAGGTCACCGAGCGGGCGGACGTGGTCTTCCCGGTCGCGGCCGTCGCGGAGAAGCCGGGCACCTTCCTCAACTGGGAGGGGCGGGCGCGGATGTTCGAGGCGGCGCTGAAGCCGGAGCACATGACCCGCCGCCTCGCTCCGACGGACGCGCGGGTGCTGCACATGCTCGCCGACACCCTCGACGTGCACTTCGGCCTGCCGGACCTGAAGTCCGTACGCACCGAGCTGGACCGGCTCGGCCGCTGGGACGGCCCGCGGGCCACCGAGCCGCTGGAGAGCGCTCAGTCGCTGCCCCGGCCCGGTGAGGGCGAGGCGGTGCTCGCCGGCCACCGGCTGCTGCTCGACCAGGGCCTGCTGCAACAGGGCGACGAGGCGCTGGCCGGCACCCGGCACGCAGCGGTCGCCCGGCTTTCGGCGGCCACAGCGGCGGAGACGGGCGTCAAGGACGGCGACGAGCTGGAGGTCTCCGGACCGGCCGGTTCGGTACGACTGCCGCTCCGGATCAGCGAGATGCCCGACCGGGTGGTGTGGCTGCCGATGAACTCCGTCGGCGGCGGCGTCACCCCGGACACGGGCGCCCGTCCCGGCGAGTTGGTCCGCATCGCGGCGGCGACGGGCGCGACGGAGGTGGAGGCGTGAACGGAATGACGAGCCTGGCCCTTGAAGACCTGTCGATGTTCGGACGCGACCCGTGGTGGCTCGTCGTCATCAAGGCCGTGTTCTGCTTCGCCTTCCTGATGGTGACCGTGCTCTTCTCCATCGTGTGGGAGCGCAAGGTCGTCGCCTGGATGCAGCTGCGCATCGGCCCCAACCGGCACGGCCCGTGGGGCATGCTGCAGTCGCTCGCCGACGGCATCAAGCTGATGCTGAAGGAAGACGTGATCGTCAAGCGGGCGGACAAGGTCGTCTACGTCCTCGCCCCGATCGTGGCGGCCGTCCCGGCCTTCATGGCGATCGCCGTGATCCCCTTCGGCCCGGCCGGCAACGAAATCTCGATCTTCGGCCAGCGCACCACGATGCAGCTGACCGACCTGCCGATCGCGATGCTCTACATCCTCGCGGTCGCCTCGGTCGGCATCTACGGCATCGTGCTCGCCGGCTGGTCGTCCGGTTCGACGTACCCGCTGCTCGGCGGACTGCGCTCCTGTGCGCAGATGATCTCGTACGAGATCGCGATGGGCGCGGCGTTCGCCTCCGTCTTCCTCTACTCCGGGTCGATGTCGACCTCGGCGATCGTGGAGGCCCAGGCGGACCGCTGGTTCATCATCCTGCTGCCGGTCTCCTTCATCATCTACGTCGTCACGATGGTCGGAGAGACCAACCGCGCCCCGTTCGACATGCCGGAGTCCGAGGGCGACCTGGTCGGCGGCTTCAACACCGAGTACAGCTCCATCAAGTTCGCGATGTTCATGCTGGCCGAGTACGTCAACATGGTCACCGTCTCGGCCGTCTCCGTCACCCTCTTCCTGGGCGGCTGGCGGGCGCCGTACCCGATCTCCACCTTCTGGGAGGGCGCGAACCACGGCTGGTGGCCGATGCTCTGGTTCGTCCTCAAGGTCCAGCTGCTGCTGTTCTTCTTCATCTGGCTGCGCGGCACGCTGCCCCGCGTCCGCTACGACCAGTTGATGAAGCTCGGCTGGAAGGTCCTGATCCCGGTCTCGGTGGTCTGGTTGATGCTGGTGGCCACCGTGCGCGCGCTGCGGAACGAGAACTACGACTTCCAGCAGATCGTGCTGTACGTCGGCGGTGCGGTGATCGCTGTGCTGCTGCTCTCGTTCGTCGCCGACATCTTCCGAGGCAAGAAGGAGCAGGCCGCCGGGGCCGCCGAGCCGGCACCCGCCCCCTTCGACCCGATGGCGGGCGGCTTCCCTGTACCCCCGCTGCCCGGACAGGAGTTGCCGCCGGTGCCGCGCAGGCGGTCACGGCAGGAACGCGAACTGATTGTCAGTGGCGGACCCAATACCGACAGTGACGGTCCTCGGGACGGAAAGGAGGCTGACGGTGTCTGAGGAATCCCAGAGCAAGGAATCCGAGAGCAAGTTCCTGAATCCGGTTGCCGGCTTCGGCGTGACCTTCAAGGCCATGTTCAAGAAGCGGCTGACCGAGCAGTACCCGGAGCAGCAGAAGGTCACGGCGCCGCGCTTCCACGGCCGGCACCAGCTCAACCGCCATCCGGACGGGCTCGAGAAATGCGTCGGGTGCGAGCTGTGCGCCTGGGCCTGCCCGGCGGACGCGATCTATGTGGAGGGCGCCGACAACACCGACGAGGAGCGCTACTCCCCGGGCGAGCGGTACGGCCGCGTCTACCAGATCAACTACGCCCGCTGCATCCTGTGCGGCCTGTGCATCGAGGCCTGCCCGACGCGCGCGCTGACGATGACCAACGAGTTCGAACTGGCCGACAGCAGCCGCGAGAACCTCATCTACACCAAGGAGCAACTGCTCGCCGGTCTGGAAGAGGGCATGGTCGACTCGCCGCACGCGATCCATCCCGGCATGGACGAGCAGGACTACTACCGGGGCCTGGTCACCCAGGCCGCGCCCGGCACCGTCCAGCAGTCGGCCGTCTCCAAGGACCAGACGGCCCAGGAGGGCGAGTCGACCTTCGGTGACGACGAGCCCGCGTCGAAGAAGGTGATCGGCGCATGAGCACGCTCGCCGCCTACACCACCTCGGCGGGGGAGGCCGTCCAGTTCTGGGTGCTCGGCACGATCGCGGTCATCGGGGCGCTGTGCACGATCCTGATGAAGCGGGCCGTGCACAGTGCGCTGTGCCTGGCCGGGACCATGATCATCCTCGCGGTGTTCTACCTGGCCAACGGGGCGTACTTCCTCGGTGTCGTCCAGATCGTCGTCTACACCGGCGCGATCATGATGCTGTTCCTCTTCGTCGTCATGCTGGTCGGTGTCACGGCCGCCGACTCCCTCAAGGAGACGCTGAAGGGCCAGCGCTGGCTGGCAGCAGCCTGCGGCCTCGGCTTCGGCATCCTGCTGATCGCCGGCATCGGCAACGCCTCCGTGAAGAACTTCAACGGACTGGACGCCGCCAACTCGGCGAACGGCGGGAACGTGGAGGGCCTCGCCGCCCTCCTCTTCACCAAATACGTCTTCGCCTTCGAGATCACCGGCGCACTGCTGATCACCGCCGCCGTCGGTGCGATGGTGCTCACCCACCGGGAGCGCACCGAGCCCGCCAGGACCCAGCGCGAGCTGTCCGAGCAGCGCGTACGGGAAGGCAAGCACCTGCCGCCGCTGCCCGCCCCGGGTGTCTACGCCCGGCACAACGCGGTGGACATCCCCGGTCTGCTGCCGGACGGCACCCCGTCCGAGCTCACCGTCAACCGGACACTGCGCCGGCGCGGCCAGATCCGGGACGTCTCCACCGAGGCGCTGAACGACCTCAAGGCCCTGGAGCAGCGCTCCGAGGAGCGCCTCGGACGCGACCGTGACGAGCACGACCGGGACGGACAGGAGGCCAAGCGGTGAATCCGGTCAACTACCTCTATCTCGCCGCCCTGCTGTTCACCATCGGCGCGGCAGGAGTCCTGATCCGGCGGAACGCGATCGTGGTGTTCATGTGCATCGAGCTGATGCTCAACGCCTGCAACCTCGCGTTCGTCGCCTTCTCCCGCATGCACGGCAATCTCGACGGCCAGATCATCGCGTTCTTCACGATGGTCGTCGCCGCCGCCGAGGTCGTGGTCGGGCTCGCGATCATCGTGTCGCTGTTCCGTTCCCGCCACTCGGCCTCGGTCGACGACGCCAGCCTGATGAAGCTGTAAGGGGTCGGAAGAATCGTGGAGAACCTGATTGCGCTGCTGGTCGCGGCGCCACTGCTCGGAGCGGCGGTCCTGCTCTGCGGCGGACGCCGCCTCGATCGGACGGGCCACTGGCTGGGCACGCTGCTCGCCGCCGCCTCGTTCGTCATCGGCGCGGTGCTGTTCGCGGACATGCTGGGCAAGGGCGCGGAGGAACGCGCCCTGCACCAGAGGCTGTTCAGCTGGGTCCCCGTGGAGGGCTTCCAGGCGGACATCGCCTTCCAGCTCGACCAGCTGTCGATGACCTTCGTCCTGCTGATCACCGGTGTGGGCACCCTGATCCACATCTACTCGATCGGTTACATGGAGCACGACGAGCGGCGCCGCCGCTTCTTCGGCTACCTCAACCTCTTCCTCGCGGCGATGCTCCTGCTGGTCCTCGCCGACAACTACCTGCTGCTGTACATGGGCTGGGAGGGCGTCGGTCTCGCGTCCTACCTGCTCATCGGCTTCTGGCAGCACAAGCCCAGCGCGGCGACCGCGGCGAAGAAGGCATTCCTCGTCAACCGCGTCGGCGACATGGGCCTGTCGATCGCGATCATGCTGATGTTCACCACCTTCGGCACCTTCGCCTTCGGCCCGGTGCTGGAGTCCACGTCGGACACCAGCGAGGGCATGCTGACGGCCATCGGCCTGATGCTGCTGCTGGCCGCTTGCGGAAAGTCGGCCCAGGTGCCGCTGCAGTCCTGGCTCGGCGACGCGATGGAGGGCCCGACCCCGGTCTCCGCCCTGATCCACGCGGCCACCATGGTCACCGCGGGCGTCTATCTGATCGTCCGCTCCGGCGCGATCTTCAACGCCGCCCCGGACGCGCAGCTCGCGGTCGTGATCGTCGGTGCGGTCACGCTCCTCTTCGGTGCGATCGTCGGTTGCGCGAAGGACGACATCAAGAAGGCACTGGCCGGTTCGACGATGTCGCAGATCGGCTACATGATCCTCGCGGCCGGTCTCGGCCCGATCGGATACGCCTTCGCGATCATGCACCTGGTGACGCACGGCTTCTTCAAGGCGGGGCTGTTCCTCGGTGCCGGTTCGGTCATGCACGGCATGAACGACGAGGTGGACATGCGCAAGTACGGCGGTCTGCGCACATACATGCCGATCACCTTCGTCACCTTCGGCCTCGGCTATCTGGCGATCATCGGTTTCCCGGGCCTGTCGGGCTTCTGGTCCAAGGACAAGATCATCGAGGCGGCATTCGCCTACGACGACGGCATCCGCGGCTGGATCTTCGGCGGAGTGGCCCTGCTCGGCGCCGGCATCACCGCGTTCTACATGACCCGAGTGATGATCCTGACCTTCTTCGGTGAGAAGCGCTGGCAGCCGGCGCCCGACCCGGACAGGACCGCGAGCGTCGAGCCCGGGGTCGACGTGACCCCGGGCGAGATGCCGCACCCGCACGAGTCGCCCAGGTCGATGACGATCCCGATGATCGTGCTCGCCTTCGGTTCCGTCTTCGCGGGCGGCCTCTTCAGCCTGAACGAGGCCTTTGTGACCTGGCTGGAGCCGGTCACGCAGTTCGAGCACCCGCACCCGGTGATCAGCGTCCCGGCGATCACGGCCTCGACGGTCGTGGTGCTGCTCATCGGTGTCGCCATCGCGTGGGTGATGTACGGTCGCCGACCGGTCCCGGTGACCGCGCCGCGCGGCTCGCTGCTCACCCGGGCGGCCCGCCGCGATCTCCTCCAGGACGACTTCAACCACGTGGTCCTGGTTCGCGGCGGCGAGCACCTCACCCGGTCCCTGGTCTATGTCGACCACACCCTGGTCGACGGCGTGGTGAACGGCACGGCCGCCTCGTTCGGCGGGCTCTCCGGCCGGCTGCGCAAACTGCAGAACGGCTACGCCCGCAGCTACGCGGTCTCGATGTTCGGCGGTACGGCGATCCTGATCGCCGCGACCCTGCTGATGAGGGGGGTCTGAGATGTCGTTCCCGATTCTGACGGCCACGGCGGTGCTCCCGGCGGTGGGCGCCATCGCCACCGCCGCCGTTCCTGCCGCGAGGAGGGCCGCCGCCAAGTGGCTGGCACTGCTCTTCTCGCTCGCCACGCTCGTCCTGGCCGCGATCGTGCTCGTGCGGTTCGAGCCCGGCGGCGACCGCTACCAGCTCACCGAGTCCCACGCCTGGATCGCCGACTTCGGCGTCCGCTACGAACTCGGGGTGGACGGCATCGGGGTCGTGATGGTGGCGCTGACCGCGCTGCTGATCCCGTTCGTGATCCTCGCGGGCTGGCACGATGCCGACCCTCTGGAGACCCGCTCTTCGCGCTGGCGGCCGACCCAGGGCTTCTTCGCCCTGATCCTGATGGTCGAGGCGATGGTGATCCTCTCCTTCGAGGCCACCGACGTCTTCCTCTTCTACATCCTGTTCGAAGCCATGCTCATCCCGATGTACTTCCTCATCGGCGGCTTCGGCGACCGTGCCCACTCCGGCACCGAAGAGAACGCGGCGGCACAACGATCCTACGCGGCCGTGAAGTTCCTGCTCTACAACCTGGTCGGCGGACTGATCATGCTGGCCGCGGTCATCGGTCTCTACGTGGTCGCGGGCAGCTTCTCGCTCTCCGAGATCGCTCAGGCCCGCGCGAGCGGCGAACTGGAGATGGCGACCACCACCGAGCGGCTGCTGTTCCTCGGCTTCTTCTTCGCCTTCGCGATCAAGGCGCCGCTGTGGCCGCTGCACACCTGGCTGCCCAACGCCATGGGAGAGGCCACCGCCCCGGTCGCGGTGCTGATCACGGCGGTCGTCGACAAGGTCGGCACGTTCGCGATGCTGCGCTTCTGCCTCCAGTTGTTCCCGGAGGCCTCGAAGTGGGCCACTCCGGTGATCCTGGTGCTTGCGCTGATCAGCATCGTCTACGGTGCGCTGCTCGCGGTCGGCCAGCGCGACATCAAGCGCCTGATCGCGTACGCCTCGGTATCCCACTTCGGCTTCATCATCCTGGGCATCTTCGTGATGACCAGCCAGGGGCAGTCCGGTGCGACGCTCTACATGGTCAACCACGGACTGTCCACGGCGGCGCTGATGCTGGTGGCCGGCTTCCTGATCTCGCGGCGCGGCTCGCGGCTCATCGCCGACTACGGCGGTGTGCAGAAGGTCGCGCCGGTGCTCGCGGGCACCTTCCTGATCGGCGGCCTGGCCACTCTCTCACTGCCGGGGCTCGCTCCCTTCGTCAGTGAATTCCTTGTCCTGGTCGGCGCGTTCGCCGCCTATCCGGTCGTAGGGATCATCGCGACCGTCGGCATCGTGCTCGCCGCGCTCTACACCCTCGTCCTCTACCAGCGGACGATGACCGGCCCGGTGAAGGCCGAGGTGCGGACGATGCCGGATCTGAAGGCACGTGAACTGGCGGTCGTCGCCCCGTTGATCGCCCTGCTGATCTTCCTTGGTGTCTTCCCGAAGCCGCTGACGGAGATCATCGACCCGGCCGTGGAGCACACGATGTCCGACGTTCAGAAGCAGGACCCCCGGCCCGATGTGGAGGCAGCCAAGTGAGCGCTACAGCTGTCCACAGCCTGTGGACAACGGCGGCGGAGGTCGAGCCGTTCGGCCGGATCCCCACGCCCCACATCGAGTACGCACAACTGGCGCCCGCGCTGATCGTCGTCGGCGCGGCGGTCTTGGGCATCCTCGTCGAGGCCTTCGTCCCGCGCCGTGCCCGGTACCACACGCAGGTGTTCCTCGCCGTCGTCGCGCTCACGGCCGCCTTCGCGGCGGTCGTCGGGCTCGCCGCCGGCGGCTACGCCACCACCGAGGCGCAGATCGCGGCGATGGGCGCCATCGCGGTCGACGGCCCGGCGCTGTTCCTGCAGGGCACCATCCTGCTGGCCTCGCTGGTCGCGGTCTTCACCTTCGCCGAGCGCCGGCTCGACCCGGCGGCACACGGCAACCGCATCGACTCGTTCGCGGCGGAGTCCGCCGCCGTACCGGGCAGCGACCATGAGAAGGCCGCGGTCAAGGCGGGGTTCACCACCACCGAGGTGTTTCCGCTCGCGCTCTTCGCCGTCACCGGCATGCTGGTCTTCCCGGCGGCCAACGACCTGCTGACGCTGTTCATCGCGCTCGAGGTCTTCTCCCTGCCGCTCTACCTCCTGTGCGCGGTGGCCCGCCGCAAGCGGCTCATGTCGCAGGAGGCCGCGGTGAAGTACTTCCTGCTCGGGGCGTTCTCCTCCGCGTTCCTGCTGTTCGGCATCGCCCTGGTCTACGGCTACGCGGGATCCGTCTCGTACGCCCGGATCGCCGACGTCGTCGAGGGCAGCGTCCGCACCATCGACCCGGCGCTGGCCGACACCATGGGCAACGACGCGCTGCTGCTGATCGGCGGCGCGATGATCCTCGTGGGCCTGCTGTTCAAGGTCGGTGCCGTGCCGTTCCACATGTGGACGCCCGACGTCTACCAGGGCGCACCTACCCCGGTCACCGGCTTCATGGCCGCTGCCACCAAGGTCGCCGCTTTCGGCGCGCTGCTGCGCCTGCTGTACGTGGTGCTGCCGGGCCTCACCTGGGACTGGCGGCCGGTCATGTGGGCCGTCGCAATCGTCACCATGCTGGGCGGTGCGATCGTCGCCATCACCCAGACCGACATCAAGCGACTGCTGGCGTACTCCTCCATCGCGCACGCCGGCTTCATCCTCGCCGGTGTGATCGCCGCGACGCCCGAGGGCATCTCGTCCGTCCTCTTCTACCTGCTCGTGTACTCCTTCGTGACGATCGGCGCGTTCGCCGTCGTCACCCTGGTGCGCGACGCGGGCGGCGAGGCGACGCATCTGTCCAAGTGGGCGGGGCTCGGGCGGCGTTCACCGCTGGTGGCGGCCGTCTTCGCGGTGTTCCTGCTGTCGTTCGCCGGCATCCCGCTGACGTCGGGCTTCGCCGGCAAGTTCGCCGTGTTCAAGGCGGCGGCGGACGGCGGCGCGGCCGCGCTGGTCGTGGTGGGTGTGATCTCCTCCGCGATCGCCGCGTTCTTCTACATCCGGGTCATCGTGCTGATGTTCTTCAGCGAGCCGAAGCCGGAGGGCCCCACGGTCGCCGTCCCCTCGCCGCTGACGATGACGGCGATCGGCGTCGGCGTCGCGGTGACGCTGGTGCTCGGCCTCGCTCCCCAGTACTTCCTGGACCTGGCGAGCCAGGCGGGCGTGTTCGTGCGCTGACGCCGCACAGCGCGAAGGTCCGGCGTCTCCTCGGGGGAGAGGCCGGACCTTCGGCATGTCCGGGCAACCCACCCACGCCGCGAGGCGTCCTTCCGGCGTGGAGCCAAGGGCCGACGGCCTCGACCAAGGGGGAGTCATGACCGAGCAGCAGATCCGGGCCGAGGCGGCGAAGGAGCCCGGCGCCGACCACACCTGGCCGCTCGGGTTCCTGGTCCCCGCCCTGCTGTTGCTCCGCTTCCTCGGGGAGCACGCCTGGGCGTACTGGACCGCGGCGGTGGTCGGTGGACCCGGCGTGATCTGCGCGGTCTTCGCGATCGCCGGGGCGGCCCGGGACGTGGTGCGCGGGCGCCGTCCGTGGAAGGCGGCGTTCGCGCTGTTCGTGCTGGCCGGCGGGTCGTTCGCGCTCGTGGCCAGGCTCGTGAACAGCTGACGGGCGGGCCGCAGAGGCCGTGGCCGCCGTCCGGGCCCCTCCCGCCGAGGAGAGGGACCCCGGACGGGGCGGATCAGACGGCGGGCACGATCCGGCCGGTGACCTCGCCGAACCCGACCCGTACGCCGTCCGGGCCGGGCGCCCAGGCGGTCATGGTCACCTCGTCACCGTCCTCCAGGAACGTCCGCTTGCCCTCCGGCAATTCGAACGCGTCGCGGCCGTTCCAGGTGAGCTCCAGCAGTGAGCCGCGCTGGTTCACTTCGGGGCCGCTGACGGTGCCGGAGCCGTACACGTCGCCCGTCCGCAGCGAGGCGCCGTTGACCGTCATGTGGGCCAGCTGCTGGGCGGCCGTCCAGTACATCGTGGCGAACGGCGGTTCCGCGACGACCTGGCCGTTGATCGCGACCGAGATCCGTACGTCGAAGCCGCCCGGCTCCTCCGCCTCGGAGTCGTCGAGGTACGGCAGCAGTTCGACGTCACGGGCGGGCGGTGCGGTCCTGGCCGCGTCCAGCGCCTCCAGCGGGGTCACCCAGGCGGCGACGGAGGTGGCGAAGGACTTGCCGAGGAACGGGCCGAGCGGCACGTACTCCCACGCCTGGATGTCGCGCGCCGACCAGTCGTTGAGCAGGAACATCCCGAAGACATGGTCGCGGAAGTCCCCGAGAGCCACCGGACTGCCCGGCCGGGAGGGCGTGCCGACGAGGAAGCCGACCTCGGCCTCGATGTCGAGCTTCACCGAGGGGCCGAACACCGGCGAGGCGTCGGCGGGCGCCTTCCGCTGGCCGGACGGCCGCACGACGTCGGTGCCGGAGACTACGACGGTGCCGGACCGGCCGTGGTAACCGATGGGCAGATGCTTCCAGTTCGGTGTGAGGGCGTCGCCGTCCGGGCGGAAGATCCGGCCCACGTTGGTGGCGTGGTGCTCGCTCGCGTAGAAGTCGACGTAGTCCGCCACCTCGTACGGCAGGTGCATCGTCACGGCGCCCAGCGGGTGCAGCAGCGGCTCCATGTCCGGCCGGTGCGCAGGCACGGTGAGCCAGGCGGTGATCGCCCTGCGCACATCGCGCCACGCCGTACGCCCGGCCGACAGCAGCGGGTTGAGGCTCGGCTGCGCCAGCAGGCCGGCGTAGGGGGAGCCGAGTGCGTGGGCGGCGGCCCCGGCGTCGAGCACATGGTTCCCGATCCGGACGCCGAGCCGCCGACGGTCCGGTTCGTCGGCCGTGGTGAAGACGCCGTACGGAAGGTTGTGCGGGCCGAAGGGGTCGCCCTCGGCGAGATCGAGCGGGCTCTGCTCGGACATCGGTGCTTGCCTCGCTTTCCACGGATGTGGAGGACACGTTACGTGGCGGCCCGGCCGCCGGGGCAGTGCGCCCGGCGGCCGGTTCAGCCGACGGTCCGGGCGACGCGTCTCTCCCAGGTGCGGTGGAAGACGATCTCGTCGCCGCTCCGGCACACCAGCTCGTCCGAGGTGACGAAACCGGCCGCGTCCAGGCCGATTTCGGAGCGCGTCCAGATGCGGACGTCCCATGCCTGATCCGGCCGGTGCAGCCGGATCGTCCACTCGGAGCGGGCACGGGCGGAGAGCGGGTCGGACTCCTCGATCGTGTAGGTCTCGTGGCACTCCTCGCTGTACTCCAGACCGTCCGGGTGGACGTGGGTGCCGCCCCGGTGCGGCGTCGCCTCCAGGGTCCAGCGACCGGCCGCCACGTCACGGATGAGCAGCAGCCGCGGGCGCGGCTCGTCGAGGGTCTGCGGGACGGCGACCGCGGGCGGCTCAGCGTGCTCGGGCTCGGCGAAGTCGATCTTCCCGTCCGTCGGGTCACGGACCGGCAGGTCGAGCCGGGAGCCCGCCGGGTCGAGCGTGAAGCCCGCCGGGCCGGGGTGCGGCCAGATCCAGGGCCAGTACGCGGACGAGACGGCGAGCCGGATGCGGTGCCCCGGTGCGAAGACGTGCCCGGCCGTGGCCAGGTCGAAGGTCACGTCCTCCGTGGTGCCCGCGGGCCAGGGCACCGCCCGTTCCGGGCCCTTGCGGGCCGCCAGGTTCAGCGCTCCGCGGGTGACGAGCGTGGCCGTACCGTCGGGGGCGATGTCGCAGAGCCGGGCCACGGCGAGGCCGCCCGGACCCGCCGGGCGCAGCCGCAGCGTGACCCCGGGCCGGCCGAGGACGCCGATCGCATCCTCGCCGACGGGGAACTCGAAGCACACCGACCTGGCGTCCTCCTCCCGCTGGTCCGGCGGGAAGTCACCCTCGTGCCCGGTGGGCCGGAAGCGTCCCGCGTCCACCCCGGTGTGCTGCGGGGAGCCGACGACGACCGAGGCGCCGCCCAGTGCGTAGGGGACGACCGTGATGTGCTCAGAGGGCCAGGCGGTTTCGCCCGCCCACCGGCTCCGCGACGGCTCGGCCGCCCCGAGCCGGCAGCGCAGCAGCGGCTCGGACAGCACTCCGGTGTCCCGGTCCTTCAGCCACTGGTCCCACCAGCGGAGCGTCTCCTGGAGGAAGCCGATCGCCTCTCCCTGGTCCGTGGCCCGGTCCGGGTACTGGTGCGGCCACGGCCCGATCAGCCCGCGGACCCGGTCCACCGGCAGCCGTTCGACCAGTCTGAGGACCGTGTCCCGGCACGGGCCGTGCAGTCCGCCCACCGCCAGCACGGCCGCCGTCACCGCGGCGGTGTCGTCGCTGACCCCGGCGCTGCGCCAGTACTCGTCGCGCAGCTGATGGCCCAGCCAGGTGTGGACGACGGGCGTCAGCGCCTCCAGCCGTGCCAGCCACACCGCGAGCCACTCGTCCCCCGTGTGCAGCGGGTCGGGGGGCCGGGCCGCGAGCGCGAGCCGGCCCGCGGCCGTGGAGTGCAGCCCCTGACCGGTGACGCATCCGCCGGCGTAGGGACCGCCGCCCGTGTACGGGTCGTCCGTCGCGTCCACGATCACCACGGCGCGCAGCGGCTCCGGGGCCAGCGCCGCGATCTGCAGCGCGGTGCGGCCGCCCCGGCCGATCCCGAACATCCCGACCCGGCCGTTGCACCACGGCTGCCGGGCCAGCCACTCGATCACAGCGACGCCGTCGGCGAGCTCGATCGCGTCGTACTCGCCCCCGGGGACGCCCCCGCTGTTCCCGTGGCCGCGCGGGTCGACCCGTACCGAGGCGTAGCCGTGGCCCGCGTACCAGGGGTGGCGCTCGCCGTCGCGCACCACCGTCGCGTCGGTGAGCCGGTGCGGTGCGTACTCGAGCAGTGCGGGCACCGGCTCATCGGTGACCGGCCGCCACAGGCGTGCGTGGAGGAGAGTGCCGTCCGGCAGCGGGACACGCAGATCCGCGTGGACCGTCTCGTGCGGGAAATCGGTACGGATGCGCATGGCGGGACCTCGGAGGCGGGTGGGGGCGGTGGAGAGGGAGGGCACGGACCGTGGTCCGACGGTATCGAGCAAATACCGCATCCATGGCCATTGAGGTGAATGGCGAACATACGGGGTGGCGGGAAGGCGCTCATGGTGATCGAAAGGCGACCGGATACGCTGACTTGAGTGAATCCAGCGACACATCGACAATCCGTGTGATCGTCAGCAGACAGGAGATCTCCTCGTGACCGTCGTCGAGCCGTTCGGGCTGAGCGTGCGGGACCAGGCTCTTGAGGCCGATGTCCGGTCCGGGTTGTCGGCCGTCGAGGCGGGCCTGCTCGCCGCCACCAAGAGCGAGGTCCCCTTCATCACGGAGGCGGCGCAGCACCTGGTGCGCGCGGGCGGGAAGCGTTTCCGGCCCCTGCTGGTGATGCTCGCGGCCCAGTTCGGCGATCCATACGCGCCGGGGATCGTGCCCTCCGCCGTGGTCGTCGAGCTCACCCATCTCGCGACGCTGTACCACGACGACGTGATGGACGAGGCGGACGTGCGGCGCGGCGTCCCCAGCGCCAACACCCGCTGGGACAACTCGGTTGCGGTGCTGACCGGCGACTTCCTGTTCGCCCGCGCCTCACACATCCTGGCCGACCTCGGTCCGGAGGCGGTACGCATCCAGGCGGAGGCCTTCGAACGGCTGGTGACCGGCCAGATCCTGGAGACCGCGGGCCCCCGCGACGGCCGCGACCCGGTGGATCACTACCTCGACGTCATGTCCGGCAAGACCGGCTCGCTCGTCGCCGTGTCCGTACGCTTCGGAGCGATGATGTCCGGCGCGCAGGACAGCGTCGTCGACACCCTCACCCAGTACGGCGAGCGGCTCGGCGTCGCCTTCCAACTCGCCGACGACGTGCTCGACATCGCGTCCGACTCGCACGAGTCCGGCAAGACCCCCGGCACCGATCTGCGCGAAGGCGTCGCGACCCTTCCCGTGCTGCGGTTGCGGGCCCTGGCGGAGGCCGAGGGCCGGCCGGAGGACCTGGAGCTGGTCCAGCTCCTGGAGAGCGACCTGACCGACGACGTCCGGCACGCGGAGGCGCTGCGCCGGCTGCGCGCGCACCCGGCGCTCGAGCAGGCCCGCAGGGACACCGTGCGCTACGCGCAGGAGGCCCGGGCGCTGCTCGCTCCGCTGCCGGGCTGCTCGGCCAAGGCCGCGCTCGAGGAGCTGTGCGACGCGGTGGTCCACCGGGCAGGCTGACGCTTGGAACCCTTACGGGACGGGGGACTTGCCGAGGGTGCCTCTCATCCTGGAGAGGTACGTCAGGTTGCGCCCGGGGTCTGACGCTTCCGGGCCTCTCATTTGGTCATATGGATGGCACCACCCCTGACAACCACGGAGGTAGGGCACACCATGGCACCGAACGACAGCGCACAGACCACCGAAGAGGCCAAGGACCTCGCAGCGGGACACCGCAAGGCCGCCCGCTACCTCGTCCCGGTCGCGGTGGCCGGGGTGGCGGCGGCGACCATCGGGCTCGTCCCGGCGCTCGCTGCCTCCGGTGACCCGGATCTGCCCAAGATCAGTGCGCAGGAACTCATCGAGAAGATGGCCGCGTCGAAGACCGAGCAGTTCTCCGGCACGGTGAAGATCAGCACCGACCTCGGGCTGCCGTCCTTCGGCGGTCTCGCCGACGCGGTCGGGGGCGAGGACGGCGAGGGCTCGTCGGCCGCCCCGGACGCCAAGCTGACCGAGCTCGCCACGGGCACCCACACCCTGCGGGTCGCGGCCGACGGCCCCGACCGGCAGAAGGTGTCCATCCTTCAGGACTCCTCCGAGTACAGCCTCATCCACAACGGCGACGAGGTGTGGGGCTACGACAGCTCCTCGAACGAGGTCTACCACGCCACGGACGACGGGCAGCGCGACGGCAAGGACGGCACCGCGCCCAAGGACCTGCCGAAGGACCTCCCGACCACGCCCGGGGACCTCGCCGACGAGGTGCTGAAGGCCGCCGACGACACCACGTCCATCACTGTCGGGGGCACCTCCCAGGTGGCGGGTCGCGACGCGTACAAGCTGGTCGTCAAGCCCAAGCAGAGCGGCTCGACCGTCGGCTCCATCACCGTCGCGGTGGACGCGGAGAACGGCGTGCCCCTGAAGTTCACGCTGACTCCGAGCAGCGGCGGCAAGGCCGTGGTCGACGTCGGCTTCACCAAGGTCGACTTCTCCAAGCCCGCCGCCTCGACCTTCGACTTCACCCCGCCCAAGGGCGCCAAGGTGACGGAGGCCGACGAGAAGGCCCATGAGAAGGCCCCCGAGGAGTTCAAGGGCGGCTTCGAGGACCTGGGCGGCCTCAATGTGATCGGCGAGGGCTGGACGTCCGTCGCCAAGATCGAGGGCCCGGGCGGCGAGGCACCCGGCGACCTGAAGGGCGGCGAGGGCGACGTCCCGGCCGAGGCCCAGCAGTTCCTCGACGCTCTCGGCGACAAGGTCGAGGGGAAGTTCGGTACCGGCACGGTCTTCACGACGCGCCTGGTCAACGCCCTGATGACGGAAGACGGCACGGTCTACGTCGGCGCCGTGACCAAGGACGCCCTGGTGAAGGCCGCGAACGAGGCCAAGTAGTACGAGGCCGGGCAAGCAGGCGTGACCGGCCCTCCGCCCCGTCGTAGGCTCCTTACGGCGGGGCGGAGTCCTGCGATCACATCGCCGGTGCCGATGCCCAAGTGCTCGACGATCCGGTCGGCGGTCCTGGGGCCTATGCCCTTGATCAGCCCGGATCCGGGACAGTGGGGGATCCCCGTGATCGTGGCCGGCAGCACGGTGGTGCAGTTGTCCACGGTGAACTGCTTGCCGTACCGGGGGGCGGGAAGCCCAGCGGCCCTCCATGCGCAGCGATTCGCCCGGCTGCGCGCCGATGAGCGATCCGACCACCGTGAGGGGGTCACCGGCGCCGCGGCCGGTGTCGACGCGGCCCAGCCGTGCGGCAGGGCCCGCTGTCCGCCACCGCCTGCCGCCGGTGCGCCGGCGGGCTGCGAGGCCTTCGGCCTCGCTTTGTCCTCGAACGCCGGACGGGCTGGAGAATCCAGCCCGTCCGGCGTTCGAGGACGAAACGCTCCCGGACGGACCCGGGCGGCCAGGGCGGGCTACACCCCGCTCGCCTCCCGGGCCACCGGCGTGTTGCGGCCCGGGCGCAGGTTCGGGATCGGGCGGGCCGGTGCCGTGAACACCGCGTTGTAGAGCGGGTCGGGGACGGCCGCGAGCAGCCGGTCGCGTACGGCCGGGCGCAGCCGCTGGAGCTTCGCCGCCCGGCGGGAGTTGAGGTACATCTGCCGGATGCGCGGGTAGCGCTCCTGCTCGTACCTGCGCAGTGCCGCCACCGGATCACCGGAGTCCATCAGCAGTTCGCTCAGGACGTGGGCGTCCTCGAGGGCGAGGCACGCGCCCTGCCCGAGCGTGGGGAGGATGGGGTGCGCGGCATCGCCGAGGAGGGTGATCCGGCCCTTGCCCCAGCCCTTCATCGGGGCGCGGTCCCGCAGGTTGTCCTTCCACACCGCGTCGGTCGGCGTCGCGGCCACCGCTCTGCGCACCGGCTCGGGCCAGCCGTCCGTGGACGGGGGCCGGTCGTTGGACATCCGCTCGGGGATGCCCTGGAAGAACCAGTAGGTCCTGCCGCCCGCCAGGCGCAGCAGCCCCGCTCCCCCGAACGCGCCGAACATGATCTCGAAGTCGGCTCCGGCTCCGGCGTCGATCGGGGCGAGCCCCTGCCAGCCTCGCATCTTCTCCGGTGTTCCCGGGGCCACATACCCGGCCGGTTCGATCATCTCCCGTACCCGCGAGCCGACTCCGTCCGCGCCGACCACCACGTCCGCGCTCAGCTTCTCGCCATCGCTGAGGGTCACGGTGCCGTCCGGTGAGACGCTCACCACCTCGGCGCCGAAGCGCACCGTGTCGCCCGCCCAATCGGCCAGTACCTGGAGCAGCTCGGGCCGGGTGATGCTGTAGGACGGCGCGCCGAACCGGACCGCGTAGCCGTCGAGTTCGATCGCGGTGAGGGTGCGGCCCAAGGTCGTGGAGATCCGCACCTGGTTCATCGGCCGCGACACCTCCTCGATCGCGCCGAGCAGCCCCATCGAGCGCAGCACCGCCGTGACGTTCGGCCAGAACGACAGGCCGAGGCCGCGCACCCGCAGTTCCGCCGCCTTTTCCAGCACGACGACATCGGCTCCGCGGCGCCGGAGTGTCCCGGCGAGCGCGAGCCCGCCGACTCCGCCGCCGACAATGAGCACCCGCAGTCGACTCATGACATCACCCATCAGATCAGCGCGTAGTTGTGTACGTCCGCCCAGATGAGGACGGGAGCCGGCATCGCCCCGCCCGAGCCGGGGCGGCGGGGCATGACCCTGCGCCGGCCGGCGTAGGGGATGCCGTTCGCCGTCCGGTAGTCGGCGGTCAGATGGCATGCGTGGGCCCAGCTCGCTCCGAATACCTCGGCGGTGTACTCGTGCTCCTTGACCAGACCGGTGGCCGGGTCCAGCAGGAACCGCTGCTCGGTGCAGTGCGTGGCCAGATGCGTCGGGAACCGGGCCGTCAGCACATCGGGCCCGGTCTCGCGCCACTCCATGTCGTCGCGCATCAGCAGGGCGGGGAAGGCCAGGTAGTTCCAGAGTGCGTAGCCGAGGAAGTACATCATGTCCAGGGAGTCCCACCGCAGCGCCCGCCGACCGCCGGGGAAGGGTGCCCGCGCCCCGGTGCGCTCGGCGATGACGACGCCGCCGGACTCGAGGCGTACCGAATGCCCTTCGAGTACGCCGTCGTTCTGTCCGTCGAAGCCGTGGAACCTGATGCGTTGCTCCGCCACTTCCGCGGTGATCCGCATCCGGTCGAAGCTTCCCGCCGTACCGCGCTTCCAGCGGAACAGCAGCCCGCCGCAGGAGATTTCGGCCTCGATGCGCTGCGCCTGCCGCCAGCGCTCGGCGCCGCCGAAGGCGTCCAGCGTGCGCAGCCGAAGACCCGCCCCTGCCTGTGGTGTTACGAGCGTCACGATGCTCTTCCTCCTGTGGTGACCATTTCGTGGTCCTCGCCGTCGGTGGTCGCTGTGCGGGGATGACCGGCCCCTGCCGCCTCCTCCCGTACGCCGAACCTGGCGTGCAGCTTGCGCAGCGGTGCGGGTGCCCACCAGTTGAAGCGGCCCGCGATCCGCATGAAGGCGGGAACCAGCAGCCCGCGTACGACGGTCGCGTCCACGATGATCGCCAGGGTCAGGCCGAGGCCGATCATCTTGGCGAACGAGACGCTCGACATGACCAGCGCGAAGCAGACCACGGCGAGCAGCGCGGCCGCCGCGGTGATCAGCCCGCCCACCTGGGCCAGGCCCGCGGCCACCGCCCCTCTGGTGTCGCCGGTCCTCTCGTACTCCTCCTTGATGCGCGACAGCATGAAGACCTCGTAGTCCATGGACATGCCGAAGGCGGCGCAGAACATCAGCACGGGTGCGGTCGTCACCAGCGCGCCCGTGACGGTGAAGTCGCCGAACCAGCCGCTGAGATGGCCCTCCTGGAAGATCCACACCATCGCACCGAAGGTGGCGCACATGCTCAGCAGATTGAGCACGATCGCCTTCAGCGGCAGCAGCACGCTGCCGGTGAACAGGAACAGCAGCACGAAGGACGTCACTCCGATGAACGCGAGGGCCCACGGCAGCCGGTCCGCGAGGGACCTGTTGGTGTCCACCAGCGCGGCGGAGGGCCCCGACACCTTGATCGGCCAGGGGGAGTCCAGCTCCCGGATCTTCGCCACCAGTTCCGTACCCGCGTCCGAGTACGGTTCGACATCGGGCACCACCTTGATCCAGGTGCTGTCGGCGCTCGCCTGCTGGGCGGTGTAGGGACCGGCCGGGGCGACCATCTTCCCGTCGGCGAAGATGCCTGACATGGACGTCACCGTCGCGACTCCGTCGAGATCGGAGAGCCGTTCCGAGTAGTCGAGGATCACCGTGGCCTGGGCCCCGGTGTCACCGACGTCCTTCGCCACGACCGAAAGCGCGTCGGACTCGCGTGAGGAGAATTCCTCCCGCACCGCGTCACCGACTTCGCGGCTCTGCGAGGCCGGAGGCATCACCCGGTCGTCGGGCAGCCCGAACTTGGCTCCCAGGAAGGGGAGTCCGAGGGCGAGCAGCAGCAGTACCGCGGCCGTCGCGACCGGGACGGGGAAGCGCATCACGAACAACGCCAGCCGGTGCCACATCCCCTCGTCCGCGGCCCGCGGCCCGCGTTCGGGGCGGCGGAGCAGCCTGCGCAGCCCCGTGCGCAGGTTCCAGCGGTCGATCCGCGGCCCCAGCAGGGAAAGCATCGCGGGTACGAGGAAGAGGGTGACCATCGCGGCGAGCAGCGGCACCGCGATTCCGGCGTATGCCAGCGAGCGCAGGAAGTAGAGCGGGAACAGGGCCAGGGCCGCCATGCTGAGCGAGACGGTCACGGCCGAGAACAGGACCGTACGTCCCGCGGAGCGCACCGCTGCCCGGATCGCCTCGCCGCGCTGCTCCCGGTCGTTGATGTCCGCGCCGCGGGCCCTGAGCTCCTCCTTGTAGCGGGAGAGCAGGAACAGGCTGTAGTCCACGGCCAGGCCGAGCCCGACCACGGTGGCGACGTTCAGCGCGAACACCGAAACGTCCGTCGCCAGGCTGAACATGCGCAGCGTGAACAGGGTGCCGAAGACCACCGGGAGGGTCACCAGGAGCGGCAGAAGCGCCGCCACCACGCTGCCGAAGATCAGGACGAGCAGCACCAGCAGCACGGGGAAGGCGAACGCCTCGGCCTTCTGCAGATCCTTCTCGACGGTTTTGCCCGTCTCGTGTCCCACGGCCAGGCTGCCGCCGAGCTTGATGTCGAAGCCGTCCACCTTGCCCGCGTACTGCGGCCTCAGCTCCTCGAGACGGTCCGTGGCCGCATCGACGTCGCCCTTGACCCGGGCCACCACCAGCGCTGCCGTACCGTCCTCGGCCAGCAGCGCCTTCGGTTTGCCCGCGGTCCAGTACGACACCACCTGGGTGATGCCGTGTTCCTTGCGCAGCCGGTCGGTGAGCCGCCTGCCTGCCGTCTCCGCGGCGGCCGAGTCGACCCGCTCACCGGTCTGCTCGCCGGCGCGGACCAGCAGCACCATGTTGGGGCTGCCGATGCCGAACCGGTCTGACAGTTCGGCACTCGCCCGGCTGGACTCCGACTTCGGATCCTCGAAACCGCCCGCCGACAGATCCTCGACCACGCCGCCGCCCACCGCGCCGAACAGCGCGGTGACGAGGACGACGCCCAGCAGTACGAGTCGGCAGCGGCGTACGGCAATACGCCCTATACGGTTCAGCATGTCCGGCCTTCCACCTCATGCGCTGGCACGTCATGCCCTGCCACGTCATGCCCTGCCACGTCATGTCCTGCCACGTCACGCGCTCCCGGTCCCGGGGCTCCATCGGCCGACCGGCATCCGCGACCCCGCGATCCTGGTGCGCAGCCCGGCGGGGAGATGGGAGATGACGGCCACGGCGTGGGCTTCGGGGCCCACCAGATAACGCGCCTTGGGGCGGCGCGCGGCCAGCGCGGTGTAGACGGCCTTGGCCACCGCATCGGGGGAGAGCCCCGCCTTGGCCATGCTCTCCTCGGTCTGGCGTGCGGCCTCCAGGACTCCGCCGTACCGGCCGGCCGCCTCGCCGGGGATACGGTCCATCCGGTCCCTGAGCGATCTGCTGGCGCGCTGCCCCATCTCGGTGGCGACGTTCCCCGGCTCCAGGAGCACGACATCCACGCCGAAGTGCGCCAGCTCGAGCCGGAGGCTGTCCGTCAGTCCGACGAGCGCGAACTTGCTCGCGTGGTACGCCCCGAGCAGCGGGAGTGCAATGCGGCCGCCGATGGAACCGATGAACAGCAGGCGTCCGCGGTTCTCCCGCAGTGCGGGCAACGCGGCCTGAGCGACGGCCAGTTGGCCGGTGACGTTGACCTCGATCTGGTGCCGGAAGTCGTCCAGGGGCAGGGACTCCAGGGGGCCCGCGACCGCGGCACCGGCGTTGTTGACGACGGCGTGGAGTTTCCGTTCCGAGCCGATCTTCTTGACGGCGGCCTCGATGGCGGCCGCGTCGGTGACGTCGACCGTCACCGGTTCCCCCGTGTCGCCGAGGTCTTGGGCCAGTTCACCGGCCGCGGCCGGATTGCGGACACCCGCGTACACGTACCAGCCTCGCTGGGCCAGATAGCGGGCGGAGGCGCGGCCGATGCCCGTGGAGGCGCCGGTCACAAGAACGGCACGGTCTGGCTGTGGGCTCACTGTCACTCCTGTTCGTCAGGGCGGTGGTCGGTGGGGCGCCTCATGCCGGATCCGGCTTGGCGAAGGCGGAGCTGCGTACCAGCGCGTCGGTCAGATGCGCCATGTGCTCACTGGAGGCGAACAGCATCGGCAGGGTCTTGGGGTTGCCGCCGCGGAAGGCGTCGGCGGTCGACAGGGCGGACGTCACGTGGTGGGCGAGGCCGGAGGAGATCGCCGGGGCCGAGGTCCCGGGGAGTGCGTCGGCGAGCAGCTCGGCCTGGGTGTGGCGGAACCGGTCGAGCCGCTCGCGGCCGCTCTTCTGTCCGGCCTTGTCGCCCCGCATGCCCGCGCGGGTGCACGCGATGAACAGGTCGACGTGGATCCGCCAGGCCGTCAGCAGACGGCGCCGGGTGTCCGGATCCTGGCCGAGCCGGTTCATCAGGTCGCGGGAGTTGTCGTCGAGCATTCCGGCACCGGCGGCGACGGCGGGATCGGTGGCGTTGCCCTTCCGCGAGACCATCAGCACCACATAGTTGTTGGTCAACCAGAAGTGCTCGACCATCAGCTGGTTGAGCTCCGCGTACGCGGCCTGCTGGGGGGCGTTGAGATCGCCGCCGAGGCCCCGGGCACGGACGGCGCCGGGGGCGATGGCGCGGGCCAGGTCGTACGCCTTCGCCCCGGGTACACGGATCGCCTGTCGTGCGGCCGGTTTCCGGGCTTTGACCTCGGTGAGGTAGCCGGTGAGCGCCCGGTCGATCCCGGCGAAGGAGGTGGCGAGCCGCGCCTGGGCCACCCCGGGCGTACAGCGCACGGCCGCCTCGGCCACGGGCCCCGATGCGTCTTCGAGACGCTGCCGCTCGGCGTCGGCCGCGGGCCCCTTTCCGGGACCGGTGGCCCTGGCCCAGTCGAGCAGGGCGGCGGACGACGTGCGCAGCGCGCCGAGGAGTTCCGTACGGTCGGCCGCCGTGCCGCAGACCACCTCGGCCAGGCGCGAGTCCGCCAGCTCCAGACCGTCCTTGGCGAGGGTCCAGGACTTCGCGGCGTCCGGGGCTCCCGCGCTGAACAGCACCATCGACGAGGCGCTGATGCGCTGGTACGCGTAGTCGGTGAACCGCCCCGCCAGCTTGCCGGAATGGACCGCCGCCGCGGTCGGCTTCGGCCCGGTGCGGCCTCCGTGACCCCCGTGGTCCTCGGCGGTCGCGTCGCCCAGCGCGTAGATACCGCGGCTCGCGGAGCGCGGCTCCGACCCGCAGCCGGCGAGCGCGGGCACCGCCAGGCCGGCCGCGACGGCGGCGGCTACCAGTCGCCTGGTGACGGGCATATGCCCTCCCATTCCTGTTCTGTGGCATCGCAAGGCCGCTACCGCGCCCCGGCTTCGCTCTACAGATCCACCCCCCCGCTCCGGGGATACAGGGGATGCGCGGACTTCGGCACGGCCGGGGCTGCACCCCGTCCGCAGTCCCCCCGCAGATCACCAAGGTGGAGCGGTCCCGCACCACCCTCCGGGAACGGCGCGGCCGCGCTGTCGTACTCACCCGACGAAGCCCTCCATCCGGCAGCCACCGCGGAGGAGCCGGTCGGCAGCGTGGAGGGCACCGAGACCGCCCCGGAGGAGCGCAGGGGCCGCCCGACCGGGCAGCTCGCCATCGGCACCTTCGCCTCCGCCGCCAGGGGGCTGCTCCCCGGCGTGCCGGCCGAAATCGCCCGGGAACACCCCACGCGCGACACCCGGCTGACCGAAGTGGATCCACACGTCTCCGTCGAGCCCGTGGCCAGGGGCGTGCTCGACATCGCCGTCGCGCACGACTGGGACATCGCCCCGCTGCCCGCCTCGGACGGCGTGGAGCAGGCGGTCATCGGCGACGACCTGTGCGACATCCTCGTACCCGAGGGGCATCCGCGGTCGGGCCGGGACCGGCTGCGCCGGGAGGAGTTCGCCGGTGAGCGCCGGATCACCTCAGCCGCCCGGCACGGTCTGCCACGCCTGGCTGATCGCATGCTGCGGGCCGCCTGGTGCACCGGGCATCGCGCACCGGGCCGCGCCTGCCGGGCGCCACTCGGCCGCCGCTCGCCAAGTGCACCGCGGTCTGCGCCTTCTGCCCGGCGGCCACACTGGTCGTGGCGCTGTCCGCGCTCGCCGGTGGGGCGTTGTTCTTCCCGCTCGGCGATGTCACGAGGATCTCGGGCGTGCCGATCCCGTTCGCCGAAGGGCTCCTGCGCCCCGTGCCGATCGCGGTGGTCGTCGCCGCGTCACCGGTGGCTCTCGCGGCGATCGGTCTGTTCGTGCAGACGCTCACCGGCAGTGGAATCGCCGCGACGGCGACCACCGTGGGGCCTGCTGATCACCGTGCAGATCCTGGACACGAGCCCGCAGCCCGGCGCCGTCCACCCCTACCTCTTCCCGCACCACTGGATGTCCTTCGCGGATCCGATGCGGAACCCTTCCTGTGGGACGAGATGGTGAGGAACCTGGGCATGCAGGCGTGTACGCGGCGGGGTTCGGCTCGGTGTCCTGGGCCCGCTTCACCACGAAGGACGTCACGACCTGGCGAACAACCGCATGCGCGTGCACTCACACACGCGCATGCGGTCTGCGGGGTGGCAGCTCGGCTGCCGGCTAGAAGGTCAGCTTCCAGCTGTCGATGTAGCCCGTGTCGTAACGCGTGACGTCCTGCACACGGAGCTTCCAGTCGCCGTTCGCCGTTTCGGCGGACGCGTCCACGGTGTACGTGGCGATCACGTTGTCCGCCGAGTCGTTGCCGCTCGAGTTCTTCAGCCGGTACGCGGTGCCGTCCGGGGCCACCAGGTCCACGACGAGGTCGCCGCGCCAGGTGTGCTTGATGTCCACGCCGACCTTGAGGGCGGCCGGGGCGTTTCCGCTGCGCCCGGCGACGGGCACGGTGGAGGTGACGGCGGCGCCGGCGTCCGGAACGGCGACGTCGGCGGTGTTCTCGTAGAGGTCGCCGGGCGGCTCCGTGGTGCCTGCGGAGAGCGTCCAGATCGCGTGGGCGATCGCGTCGCTGTTGCGGTCCAGTGCGGTGTCGCTGATGTTCGAGGTGGTGTCGCACGACGAGTGGTAGCAGCGGTCGAAGGCCTGACCGGCCGTACCGCCCCACTTCTGGGCCTGGGCGCTGGACTTCGTACGGCTGGCGCCGGTGAACAGACCGCCGACCGGTATGCCGACGTTCTTGAACGAGGCGTGGTCGGAGCGGCCGTCGCCCTCCGTCTCGATCTCGGTGGGGACGCCGAGCCCGGCGAAGTAGTCCTTGAAGGTCTGCTCGATCACCGGGTCGTCGTCGTAGACGAAGTACCCCGGGTTCGGTGAGCCGATCATGTCGAAGTTCAGATAGCCCGCGATCCGCGAACGCTCGGTCGAGGGCAGGCTGTTGACGTAGTACCGCGAGCCGACGAGCCCCAGCTCCTCCGCGCCCCACCAGCCGAAGCGCAGATGCTTCGCGGGCTTCAGTTGGGCGCGGGAGACCGCGAGCGCCGTCTCGAGCACGGCGGCGGATCCCGAGCCGTTGTCGTTGATCCCGGCACCGGAGCCGACCGAGTCGAGGTGGGCGCCGGCCATCACGGTCCGGTTCACGTCACCGCCCGGCCAGTCGGCCACGAGGTTGTAGCCGGTGGCGCCGCTGGAGGTGAACTGCTGGACGGACGTGGTGAATCCGGCCGCGTCCAGTTTGGCCTTCACATAGTCGATCGAGGCCTTGTAGCCGGGCCGGCCGTGGGCGCGGTTGCCGCCGTTGGAATCGGCGATGGACTGGAACTGGAACAGATGCGCCTTGACGCTTGCGAGCGGTATGTCGGGCGCCGCGAGGGCGGACACCGGTGCCTGCGGGGCCGAGGCCGGATCGGCCGACGCCGCGGGCGCGGCGGTCGCGAGCAGCCCTGCCAGGGCCAGTGTGGCGACCGCCGGGACACGTCTGGGAACGGAGGGTTTCATGTGGGGGCTCCGGATTCCGTATGGGGACAGGACGGAACGTGCGTGAACGCCCCGGGACGGCGGGTCCCGGGGCGCTGGAGCTGGATGCCGAACGTGGTGCGCGTGCGTGTGCGTTGTGCGTGCTGATGTTCAGTGACGACCTGACACAGCGTCAAGGGCGGAAATCGGTCACGGCTGTTCGTATAGCGGAGGGCTACTGCACGCAGAACTCATTGCCCTCGGGGTCGGTCATCACGACCCATGTGCCGCCCGGCTCGCTCACCCGGCGCAGTCTCGCCGCCCCGAGGCCCTCCAGCCTGGCGGTCTCGGCGTCCATCTGCCCCGGCTCGGCGTGCAGATCGATGTGGAGCCGGTTCTTCCCCGTCTTCGCCTCCGGCACCCGCTGGAACAGCAGCCGGCGCCCGAGCCCCATGCCGCTCCGTTCGTCATGGGGGTCGTCCGGATGCCGGACCGCGGCCAGATCCCGCCAGGCCTTGCGACCGTGCGACTCGATCGTCTCTTCGGCCGGTGCCGCACCGAGGGCGAGGAGCTGCTCGATGAGCGGGCTGTTGTCCTCGACCAGATAGCCGAGGGCCTCGGCCCAGAAGTCGGCCTGGGCGTGCGGATCCGAGGCGTCGATCACGAGCTTCCAGTGCATCGTCATGGAAACCAGTTATAGTGGTTACGTGACGAGGACCGCAACGGACACGCCCGGCCTGCTGCTGGAACCGCCTTCCGGCGGTGCCTTCCGCTTCGACCCGGGCGCCCTGTGCCTGGAGCTGCTGACCACCGGCGGTCCCGGGCGGCTCGCCGCCTACGAGGTGCTGCACGGCCCGGCCGCGCTGCTGCGCTGGGTGGCGGACAGTCGGCTGCCCGCGGGCCTGCGACTGGTCGCGGACGACACGGAGGTGGCCGCGGCCAGGGCGCTGCGCGACGCTCTGTGGGGCATGGCCGACGCCAGGGCGCACGGCCGCGACGCCGACCCGGCCGACGTGTCCGTGGTCAACGCGGCGGCCGCGGCGGCGCCGCTGGTGGCCCGCATCGGCGCGGACGGCTGCAGGCAGTGGGCGCCGGGCGCGACGGTGGCGCAGCTGCTGTCGACCGTGGCCCGGGACGCCGTGGACCTCTTCACCGGTCCGTACGCGCACCGTGTCCGCGAATGCGGCTCGCACGACTGCCAACTGCTCTTCGTCGACATCTCCCGTCCCGGCCGTCGCCGCTGGTGCTCGATGGAGCGGTGCGGTAACCGCAGCAAGGTGCGGGCGCACCGTGCCCGCCGCTCGGACGGAACAGAGTCCTCGGGCGGAGCAGAGCCTTCGGAAGGAGAAGAGCAATGACCACCGGACTGACGAAGGACGCGGGCTGGGAGATCGGCGTCTCAAGGACGCTGCCCCTGCCGACCGCTGTCCTATGGGACTTCATCGCGAGCCCGGAGGGCGTCGAGCTCTGGCTGGGCAGCGGGGTGCGCCTGCCCACGGTCAAGGGGGAGGCGTACGAGACGGCCGAGGGCGTCACCGGCGAGCTCCGCAGCTACCGTCCGGGGGACCGGATCCGGCTGACCCACGGCACGAGCGTCGTGCAGGTCGCCGTCTCTGCCTCCCGCTCGGGTGCGGGTGAGAACGCGGTCCTCCGCTTCCACCAGGAGCATCTCGCGGACGCTGAGGAGCGGGAGCGCCGCAGGTCCCACTGGCAGAGCGTGATGGCCGAGGTCGAGAGGGCACTCGGAGTGGGCTGAGGGCCGGCGGGCCCATGGGGCGGTTTGCGACGGACGTCACGTCTTGGTGCGGCTGTTCCGCGTTTACGGTGTTGGGATGGACGCACTGCCCCACAGCGGGCCGCCCGGCTGCCCGCTGGTCGGCGTCGCCGCAACGTACATGCCCCGGCTCTCGGAGTTCTCCTTCGAGCCGGGGCTCGTCGCCGCCGTCGACCAGCATGCGGCGGCCGTGCGCGACGCTCTCGTGCCGCCCGTGCCCGCTCCTCGCCGACCGGGCACGGGCTCCCGGGAGGAGCCGTACGGCATGGTGCGGCGCGAGGACCTCGCCGACTATGTGCTGGGATTCACCGACTGGCTGTCGGAGACCGACTGGTCGGAACCGGTCGGCTACGACTTCGCCGCGCTGCGGCTCACGGCGGTCTGCTGGCTGATCCGCGAGCACGACCTGCTCGCCGACTGACGGGCCGGACCGGACCGGCGCGCCGGACGTCACATGGGGTCGCGGCCGTTGCCCATCGGCCAGCCCTCGTCCGTGTCCCCTCCACGACCCATGTCGCGGCCCGTCTGACCCGCCCGGCCCGTGCCGGGCCTGGTGGCCTGGCGCTCGGACGCGGGCTGTCCGGCGGCGGCGTCGGCGCGACCGCGCTGGTAGGCGGAGACGTTCTCCCTTGCGCGGCCCGACTCGGCCTCCGCCGTCGTGAGCCAGCGCTCCCAGCGCTCCCGCATGGGGCCGATGAGGCCGCCGCCGACGCCGACGATCAGGATGCCGGCCATCGCTGCGAGCGCCGCCCAGAGCACCGGACCGGTGACGGATGTCGCGATCTGCGCCTGGCTGAGCGCGGCGATCGCACCGAGCCCCACGATGAAGGCCCACGCGATCGTCCCCAGGGTCCGGCCGTACGAGGTCCCGGCCAAGGCGCCCTGGATGATGTCGCGGACGGCGCGTGCGATGGCCATGGCCACGACGACGATCACACAGGCGACGATCGCCTTCGGGATCCAGGAAACGGCCCCGCTGATCATGTTGCTGATCGGGTTGGGGCCGAAGACCCCGAAGGCCAGCTGCAGGGCCACCAGCATGATCGCGTAGTAGAGGATCTTGGAGATGATCCCGGTGGCGTCGTATTTCGAGTTCCGCAGAGTGTTCGTGACGCCACTGCGCTCGGCCATCCGCTCGAAACCGACCTTGCGCAGCAGCTTGTCGGCGACCTTGGCTATCGCCTTGGCGATGAACCAGCCGATGAGGAGAATCGCCAGGAAAGCGATGAACTTCGGGATGAACCTGGCGACGGCCGACCATGCGTCGCTGAAACCTTGACCGAAGTCGACCGATAGCGCGAGGGGTTGCCGCATGACGCACACACTCCGCTCTGTGGACTACCTCGGTCCGGGTGACCGGGGCCTGGACCTCCGGTCGTAACACCGGTCGGCAGACCCCGGCCTGCGCCAAGCGGCGGAGCTGGGCCGTTCGAGTGGTTATTCGGTCCGGGTGGGCGTGTCGCCCCCGGAATGCGCGCATGCCGTGGTGGGCGGTGGACGTGCGGGGCGTGGTCGGCAGTCGTCGTGCTCAGGCTGTCGGCCCGGTTTCCTGCCGCGCCCGCGCAGCGCCCGCGACCCGTCCCGTCGCGAGGGGACCGGCCTGCGACGCTGCCGTGTCCGGCTGTGCGCCGGAGGCCGTCGCCTGCACCGCCAGTCGCAGAGCCTCCGCCTTGTTGCGGCGCGCCGTGCGCAGCGCGTCCCAGGTCAGACAGGTGAGGGCCAGCCACACCAGGGCGAAGCCCGCCCAGCGCTCGGCGGGCATCGCCTCGTGGAAGTAGAGGATGCCGAGCAGGAACTGGAACACCGGGGCCAGATACTGCAGCAGTCCCAGAGTGGAGAGCGGCACGCGTATCGCCGCCGCGCCGAAGCAGACCAGCGGCACTGCCGTCACCAGACCGGTCGCGGCGAGCAGCACCGCGTGTCCGGCCCCGTGGAAGCCGAAGGTGCCGGTGCCGTCCGCGCCGAGCCAGACCAGGAACGCCAGGGCCGGGAGGAACTGGATGGCGGTCTCGGCGGCCAGCGACTCCAGGCCGCCGATGTTGACCTTCTTCTTCACCAGCCCGTACGTGGCGAACGAGAACGCGAGCGTCAGCGAGATCCACGGCGGCTGCCCGTAGCCGATCGCCAGCACCAGGACCGCGGCGAAGCCGATGCCGACGGCCGCCCACTGCGCAGGGCGGAGCCGTTCCTTCAGCAGCAGCACACCCATCGCGATGGTGACCAGCGGATTGATGAAGTAGCCGAGTGACGCCTCGACGACGTGACCCGAGTTGACGGACCAGATGTAGACGCCCCAGTTGACGGTGATCACTGCGGCGGCGACGGCGATGAGCCCCAGCTTGTGCGGCTGCCGGACCAGTTCCCGCACCCAGCCCCAGCGCCGCAGCGCCATGAGCGCGACGGCCACGATCACCAGGGACCAGGCCATCCGGTGGGCGAGGATCTCCACGGCGCCGGACGGCTTGAGCAGCGGCCAGAAAAGGGGGACCAGACCCCACATCCCGTAGGCGCCGATCCCGTACAGCAGTCCTGCCCGCTGTTCGTTCTCCGACTTCACTGACCCTCCTGTCCTCGCCCCGCGTCCCCTCACGGTACGCCCGGCCAGGACCGCATGTCATGCCCGTACTGCCATACGGCCATTACGGACCACGAGGCGGGCGCCGGACGGCGGTCAGGCGGTCCGGACAGCAGTGAGGGGAGGCGGAAGCCTCCCCTCACGCGGATGATCAGGCGTCAGCCGATGACGGTCCAGGTGTCGTTGCCGGCAAGGAGGGCGGAGAGGTCGCCTTTGCCGTTCTGTTCGACGGCCGTGTCGAGCTGGTCGGACATGAGGGTGTCGTAGACGGGGCGCCGGATGCTGCGGAGGACGCCGATGGGGGTGTGGTGGAGGGTGTCGGCGTCGGCGAGCCGCGAGAGGGCGAAGGCGGTGGTGGGGCTGGTGGCCTGCGCGTCGTGGACGAGGATCCGTGACTGGTTCTCCTCGGAGACCTCGACGACTTCGAGGTCGCCGGTGGTCGGGTTGCGCACGACGCCTTTCGTGCCGTGGGCGCCGAAGCGGATCGGTTGTCCGTGTTCGAGGCGGATGACGGCTTCCTGGGCCTGTTCCTTGTCCTTGAGGGCGTCGAAGGCGCCGTCGTTGAAGATGTTGCAGTTCTGGTAGATCTCCACGAGGGCTGTGCCGTGGTGGTCGGCCGCCTGGCGCAGGACGTCGGTGAGGTGTTTGCGGTCGGAGTCGATGGTGCGGGCGACGAACGAGGCCTCGGCGCCCAGAGCCAGCGACACCGGGTTGAAGGGTGCGTCGAGGGAGCCCATCGGGGTCGACTTGGTGATCTTGCCCAGCTCGGACGTGGGGCTGTACTGGCCCTTGGTAAGTCCGTAGATGCGGTTGTTGAACAGCAAAATCTTCAGGTTGACATTGCGGCGCAGCGCGTGGATGAGGTGGTTGCCGCCGATGGACAGTGCGTCGCCGTCGCCGGTGACGACCCACACAGACAGGTCGCGGCGGGACGAGGCCAGCCCGGTCGCGATGGCCGGGGCGCGGCCGTGGATGGAGTGCATCCCGTAGGTGTTCATGTAGTACGGGAAGCGGGAGGAGCAGCCGATGCCCGAGACGAAGACGATGTTCTCCTTCGCCAGCCCGAGCTCGGGCATGAAGCCCTGCACGGCCGCCAGGATCGCGTAGTCGCCGCAGCCGGGGCACCAGCGCACTTCCTGATCGGACTTGAAGTCCTTCATCGACTGCTCGGCCTCGGCCTTGGGGACCAGCGAAAGCGCTTCGATGGTCCCTTCGGTGGTGGTCTCAGGCATCGATGGCCTCCTTGAGAGCCGTGGCGAGCTGCTCCGCCTTGAACGGCATTCCGTTGACCTGGTTGTGCGAGTGGGCGTCGACCAGGTACTTCGCCCGGATCAGGGTGGCGAGCTGGCCGAGGTTCATCTCGGGAATCACCACCTTGTCGTAACGCTCCAGCACGTCGCCGAGATTCCCCGGGAGCGGGTTGAGGTGGCGCAGATGGGCCTGGGCGATGCTCATGCCCGCCTTGCGCAGCCGGCGTACGGCGGCGGTGATCGGCCCGTAGGTGGAGCCCCAGCCCAGGACGAGCAGCCTCGCGTCGCCGGACGGGTCGTCGACCTCGATGTCGGGTACCTCAATGCCGTCGATCTTGGCCTGGCGGGTGCGGACCATGAAGTCGTGGTTGGCCGGGTCGTAGGAGATGTTGCCCGTGCCGTCCTGCTTCTCGATGCCGCCGATCCGGTGCTCCAGGCCCGGCGTGCCCGGCACCGCCCACGGACGGGCCAGCGTCTGCGGATCACGCTTGTACGGCCAGAAGACCTCGCTCCCGTCGTCCAGCGTGTGGTTCGGGCCCTGCGCGAACCGGACCTGCAGATCGGGCAGCTCGTCGAGGTCCGGGACGCGCCAGGGCTCGGAACCATTGGCCAGGTAGCCGTCGGAGAGCAGGAACACCGGCGTGCGGTACGTGAGCGCGATCCAGGCCGCCTCGAGGGCGGCGTCGAAGCAGTCGGCCGGGGTCTGCGGAGCGACCACCGGGACCGGCGCCTCGCCGTTGCGGCCGTACATGGCCTGCAGCAGGTCCGCCTGCTCCGTCTTGGTCGGCAGACCGGTCGAAGGGCCGCCGCGCTGGATGTCGACGATCAGCAACGGCAGCTCGAGCGATACCGCGAGCCCGATGGTCTCCGACTTCAGCGCCACACCCGGGCCGGACGTCGTGGTGACCGCGAGCGAACCGCCGAAGGCGGCACCCAGCGCGGCACCGATGCCCGCGATCTCGTCCTCCGCCTGGAACGTGCGCACACCGAAGTTCTTGTGCTTGCTCAGCTCGTGCAGGATGTCGGAGGCGGGGGTGATCGGGTACGAGCCGAGGTACAGCGGCAGGTCCGCCTGGCGAGACGCGGCGATCAGACCGTAGGACAGGGCCAGGTTCCCGGAGATGTTGCGGTACGTACCCGGGGGGAACGCCTTCGTGGCCGGGGCCACCTCGTAGGAGACCGCGAAGTCCTCCGTCGTCTCGCCGAAGTTCCACCCCGCCCGGAACGCCGCGATGTTCGCCTCCGCGATGTCCGGCTTCCTGGCGAACTTGGAGCGAAGGAACTTCTCGGTGCCCTCGGTCGGCCGGTGGTACATCCAGCTCAGCAGGCCGAGGGCGAACATGTTCTTGCTGCGGCCGGCGTCCTTGCGGGACAGGTCGAAGTCCTTCAGCGCCTCCACCGTCAGCGTGGTCAGCGGCACCGGATGCACGCTGTAGCCGTCCAGCGAGCCGTCCTCCAGCGGGGACGTCTCGTAGCCGACCTTCTGCATCGCGCGCTTGGAGAACTCGTCCGTGTTGACGATGATCTCCGCGCCGCGCGGCACATCCCCGATGTTCGCCTTCAGCGCGGCCGGGTTCATCGCCACCAGCACATTCGGCGCGTCGCCCGGCGTGAGGATGTCGTGGTCGGCGAAGTGCAGTTGGAACGACGACACACCCGGCAGGGTGCCGGCAGGGGCACGGATCTCTGCGGGGAAGTTCGGCAGCGTCGATAGGTCGTTGCCGAACGACGCCGTCTCCGAAGTGAACCTGTCACCCGTGAGCTGCATACCGTCACCGGAATCACCCGCGAAACGGATGATCACCCGGTCCAGTCGGCGGATCTCCTTGCCACCGGCATGTCCGCGCTGCTCACCGACGAGGGCCTCATCGGACCCGTTGACCTCATCGGCCTCTTCGGCCGGGCTACTGACCTGGCTGGTCACTGAACTGGACCTCCCTCGAGGCGGTTCCTCGGGCCGGACCGGCCGACCGGTCGACCCACTGGCAACCCTACGACGGTAAGGGTGGCCTACCCCGGACTGCTCACATGTCGGACGTCATGATGAAACACCGTGACGCCCCGGTTCCTCTCGCTTTTCCGTGTCCCCCGGGCCATCCGGGGCGTCGGACGCCGCTCATTCCCCGTCTGTGCCACCGCATCGAGGGAGGGCCGACAGGGTGTCGGCGTGGCGTCGGCGCACCCGGTCGCACGGTCATGAGTTGAGGTACGTCAGCACCGCCAGCACGCGCCGGTGGTCCCCCTCGCTGGGGGAGAGCCCGAGCTTCTGGAAAATGTTGCTGACATGCTTCTCCACCGCCCCGTCGCTCACCACGAGCTGCTTGGCGATCGCCGAGTTCGTACGGCCCTCGGCCATCAGACCCAGCACCTCGCGCTCACGGGGGGTGAGGCCAGCCAGCACGTCCTGCTTGCGGCTGCGGCCCAGCAGCTGCGCCACGACCTCCGGGTCCAGGGCGGTACCGCCCTGCGCCACCCGTACCACGGCGTCCACGAACTCACGCACTTCTGCTACCCGGTCCTTGAGCAGATAGCCCACCCCCCGGCTGCTGCCGGCAAGCAGTTCGGTTGCGTACTGCTCCTCCACGTACTGCGACAGGACCAGCACCCCGACCCCGGGATGTTCCTGACGGAGCTGCACCGCCGCCCGCACACCCTCGTCCGTGTGGGTCGGGGGCATGCGTACGTCCGCGACCACCACGTCCGGCAGTGCGTCCTGCGAGGCCAGGTCGCCGATCGTCTTGATCAGCGCCACCGCGTCCCCCACGCCGGCGACCACGTCGTGCCCCCGGTCGGTCAGGAGCCGGGTCAGGCCCTCCCGAAGCAGTACGGAATCCTCGGCGATGACCACCCGCACCCTGTCCTCCACAGCTTGAGCCCCCTGTTGATCTGTTGCCCCGATGATGCGCTTCGCGCTCCCCGCCCTGCGCGCTCCAGCATTCCAGGATCGGAGCGCGGTCGGGTCCGTGCCGTGTTTTTCCCGGTCACCGCATCGGGGGACGCAGGAACGAATGGCGGGGTTGCTGCGAAGGAGCAGCGGGGGGCGAGTGGGGAGCGCGGTCAGCGTGGCCGGGGGAGTTCAGGGGGCAGCGGGCCACGGGGGTTCCTGCCGTCAGCCGCGCCACGGGAGTTCCGCCGTCACCGTCGTCGGGCCACCCGCCGGTGAGTCCACGGCCAGGACGCCGTCCACCGCGCCCAGCCTCTCGGCGAGGCCGGCCAGACCGCTGCCGGCTGCCGTGTCGGCGGCGCCGCCCCTGCCGTTGTCGATGACCTGGAGCATCAGGCGGTCGTGCGAGCGCCACACGTCCACGGAGGCGCGGGTGGCGTGCGCGTGCTTGCTGACGTTCTGCAGCAGCTCGGACACGGTGAAGTAGGCGATGCCCTCGATCGCGGCCGCAGGCCGCCGGTCCAGGTCGACCTCCACCGTCAAGGGAACGGCGCACCGCGAGGCGACGGCGGAGAGCGCCGCGTCCAGACCGCGGTCGGTCAGCACCGCCGGGTGTATCCCGCGGGCCAGGTCGCGCAGCTCCTGCAGCGCCACCTTCACCTCGCCATGTGCCTCGTCGACCATCCGGGCGGCGGCCTCCGGGTCCTCGGCCAGCTTCTCCTTCGCCAGACCGAGGTCCATCGCCAGGGCCACCAGCCGGGCCTGAGCCCCGTCGTGCAGATCGCGCTCGATACGCCGCAGGTCCGCCGCCGCCGTGTCCACGACGACGCCCCGGTCCGACTCCAGCTCCACGACCCGGGTCGCCAGCCGTGACGGGCCGAGCAGCCCGGTCACCAGCAGCCGGTCGACGCCGGTCAGAGCGCGCATGACCCAAGGGGTGGTGATCGTGAACACCAGGCCGACGGCGCTGGTCACGGCGATCTCGAACGGGGTGTCGAGATAGAAGTTGTACGTGCCGTCCCCGTACAGCTGCAGACCGTCCACGCCGCCCCACATCGGGAAGACCCACTGCCACAGCGGGTAGAGCAGCAGCGACCAGCCGGTCACCCACAGGGTCACGGTCACACAGAACCCGAAGACGGCCCAGGGGAAGTGGAGGAAGGCGTAGAGCAGGTGGCGCCAGGACGCCCCGCTCTTGAGGCTGCCGGTCATCCACGCGACGACACCGTTCCTCCTGGCGCCCGCGGAGCCCGGCACCGGCTCCGGACCGGCCACCTCCACACCGAGCAGCGCCCGCGCCCGTGCCCGCTCCAGCGCCCCGTAGCCGCGGAGGGCCGACAGGGAGAGGGCGAACACAGGAATGCCCAGGAACGTGACGAGCAGGCCGGCGCCCAGCGAGGTCATGGTGACCGCGAACACGAAGGCCGCGGTGGCGAGCGGCAGGCTCAGCACCAGGTAGCCGAACTCCCGCCAGGTGCGGCCCTCGAAGGGCGCGCGCAGCACGGGAGGGAGGAAGTGCTCCCGGCGGGCGGGGGGACCGTAACGGAAGTCCGTGGCCATCGAAGTCGTCCGTTCTGGGATGTGGGCTGTCATGTCCCAAGCGTGGTGCGGCGGCCCGGTCCGCACCATGAGGGCGGTATCCGTCTCGGCGGGGGGTTTTCCCCACCCTGCCGCCCCCGGCTCGGGGCGTACGGCACCGTTGCGCAAGGCCCGGCCCGGGAGGAGAAGGTCAGACGCCGTGCGCGCTGCGCGCCTCACGGGCCCCACCGTCACGGGCCTCAAGCGCGCGCCACGGCAGCTCGGCCGTGACCGTCGTCGGTCCGCCGGGCGGGGAGTCCAGGGCGAAGAGGCCGTCCACCGCGCCCAGCCTCTCGGCGAGGCCGGCCATGCCGGTGCCGCCGTCGAGCCGGGCGCCGCCCTTGCCGTCGTCGATGACCTGGAGCATCAGGCGGTCGTGCGAGCGCCACACGTCCACGGAGGCGCGGGTGGCGTGCGCGTGCTTGCTGACGTTCTGCAGCAGCTCGGACACGGTGAAGTAGGCGATGCCCTCGATCGCGGCCGCAGGCCGCTCGTCCAGGTCCACGGTGACGGTCACCGGGGCCGTGCAGCGGGATGCGACGGCGGAGAGCGCCGCGTCCAGACCGCGGTCGGTCAGCACGGCGGGGTGGATGCCCCGCGCCAGGTCGCGCAGCTCCTGCAGGGCGAGCTTCACCTCGCCGTGCGCCTCGTCCACCATCGCGGCCGCCGCGTCCGGGTCCTCGAGGAGCTTCTCCTTGGCCAGGCCGAGCCCCATGGCCAGCGCGACGAGCCGCGCCTGCGCGCCGTCGTGCAGATCCCGCTCGATACGGCGCAGATCCGCCGCCGCCGTGTCCACGACGATCCCGCGGTCCGACTCCAACTCGGCGATGCGGCGTTCCAGTTCGTCGGACGGCGAGAGCAGTCCCCGCACCATCGCGCGGTCCGCGTTGGACAGTCCCCGCGCGATGAAGGGAAGCACGGGCCACAGGACGAACAGGCCCACCGCCATGACGGTGAAGGTGACAATGCCCCAGGGCAGCCGGATGACCGAGTACAGCACCGTGCGCCAGGCCACCGGGTCCTTCAGACGGGACCACACCGTCGCGATCAGACCGTCGTCGCTTCCCCGGCCGGGAAGCGGGCTCGGCTCGTCGATCCGTACACCGAGCAGCGCACGGGCCCGGGCCCGTTCCGCCCGCCCGAGCAGGCGCGCACCCATGAGCGCGAGGGCGAGCAGGGGCAGGCCGACGACCGTCACGGCGAGTCCGGCGCTGGTGGCGATCGTGACCGTCACATAGACGAAACCGAGCAGCGCGACCGGCAGATTGCCGAGCAGATGCGCGATTTCCTTCCAGGTGTGGCGGTCGAAGGCGAAGCGCGCAGGCGGCGGCCGGTCGTCGGCAGGGGCGGTGATGCTGGCGGTCATGGGGGCCAGCCTGCCGGGCCGACAGGCCGTACGCCATGGGGTACATGGGTGGGGCGGAGTGGGGATAACCCCACCCGGGGGCGACCGCAACTGATACGACTGCTTACGCTCTCTTTAGCAGGGCCTAGACTCCCGTGCGTACGGATCGTGCGTACTGATCGTCGAACAAGGTGACAAGGCCCGAGAACGCACCACAAGGCAACGACAAGGTCGACTGGGTCAGGGAGCGAGGGGACGGACGTGCCGGAACCGACCGTGGTCGTACTCGCGACGGACTACTTCCGCAGCTACTCCGTGGTGGGGCTGCTCGCGGTGATCGGCGTGCTGTTCGTCGCCGTCGCCTTCGCCGCCGGCCGGCTGCTGCGGCCGGTCGCCCCCACGCCGGAGAAACTGCTCACCTACGAGTGCGGAGTCGACCCCGTGGGCGAGGGCTGGGCGCACACCCAGGTCCGGTACTACGTCTATGCCTTCCTGTACGTGATCTTCGCGGTCGACTCGATCTTCCTCTTCCCGTGGGCGACGGTGTTCGCCGCCGACGGCTACGGCGCGACGACACTCGTGGAGATGTTCATCTTCCTCGGCTTCCTGGCCGTGGGACTGCTCTACGCATGGAAGAAGGGGGTCCTGACATGGACGTGACCCCGACCCCGGCCTCGCGCCCGGCCTCGGGCCCGGAGCTCCTGCCCGAGCCGCGGCGACTGGGCGCGCTGGCGCGCCTGGCCCCGGAACCGATGAAGGTGGTCCTCAACTGGGGCCGCCGATACAGCCTCTGGGTCTTCAACTTCGGACTCGCCTGCTGCGCCATCGAGTTCATCGCCGCTTCGATGGCTCGGCACGACTTCATCCGACTCGGCGTGATCCCCTTCGCGCCGGGGCCGCGCCAGGCGGACCTGATGATCGTGTCCGGCACGGTGACGGACAAGATGGCTCCCGCGGTGAAGCGTCTCTACGAGCAGATGCCCGAGCCCAAGTACGTCATCTCCTTCGGTGCGTGCTCCAACTGCGGCGGCCCGTACTGGGACTCGTACTCGGTCACCAAGGGCGTCGACCAGATCATCCCCGTCGACGTCTACGTCCCCGGCTGCCCGCCCCGGCCGGAGGCCCTGCTCCAGGGAATCCTCAAGCTCCAGGAGAAGATCGCGCGCGAGTCGCTCGGCGAACGCTATGGCCACGGCGGCGGCGCCCGCGGCGCGGGCACCTCCACCGCGGCGCTGCAGAGCGGCCTGGTCGCACCGCCGCCTGCCTCCTCCGGTACGGAGGGCGAGCGGTGAACGTGAACCCCTACGACAGCCTGCCCGACGCCGTCACCGAGATCTTCGGTGCGGAGGCGACGGCGGAGCGGACGTACGAACTGCTCACGGTCGACGTCCCCGCCGCCTCTTGGATCGCGGCGCTGGAGATCGCCCGCGACAAGCTGGGATGCACCTACTTCGACTGGCTCAGTGCCGTCGACGAGCCGGGCACCGGCTTCCGCGTGTGCGCACACGTCGTCTCGCTGGAGGGCCGTACGGTCCGGCGCCTGCTGGTCCGCACGACCGTTGTGCACACCGCGCCGTCGCTGCCGTCGGCGATCGACGTGTACGCGGGCGCGAGCTGGCACGAACGCGAGACGCACGAGATGTTCGGCGTCGACTTCACCGGCCATCCGAACCAGGCGCCGCTGCTGCTGCCGGACGGCTTCGAGGGGCATCCGCTGCGCAAGGACTTCGTACTGGCCGCACGGGTCGCCAAGGCCTGGCCGGGCGCGAAGGAGCCGGGGGAGTCGGAGCACGGCGGACCCAAGCGCCGCCAGATGCTGCCGCCGGGCGTCCCGGACCCGAACGAGTGGGGCCCCCTCAAGGGCCAGCTGCCGCCCGCCCCGGCCCGGCCCGCCCGCACACCACGCGCCGGCGCGGCAGGCGCAGCCGGCACCGGTGAACGACCGGCCCGCCGCACCCGCAGCACGAGCGAGGGGTCGGCGTCCCAGGGGGAGGCCGCAGCGCCGACTCGTGCGCCGCGCCGTGCCCGTGGCGCGAGCGAGGGCTCGGCGTCCCAGGGGGAGGCGGGTACGGTGTCCGCGCCCTCCGAGTCCGCGGACGTGACAGGGGCACCGGCCCGGTCCCGCGGTTCGGACGCACCGTGGCACCACGCCCGCCCCGCCTTCGATGGCGCAGACACCGCTGCCGTGCCGTCGGCACCCAGCGACAAGCCCGGACCGGAGGCGCCGGCTCCGGAGGCGCCCGCTCGGACGGCGCCGGTTACTGATGCGCCGGCTCCGGAGGCGCCCG
>NZ_BMWB01000023.1 GCF_014651015.1 Streptomyces xantholiticus | reverse complement strand
ATCAAACTCTCCATGAATGTTTACCCGTGATCGGGTGACACATCCGAGAGCGGAACAACCGGTCGGACTAAGACCGGTCGTTCACAGCGTCCTCGCTGTGATTGCCACCCCGCAAGCGGGATGGACTTTTTCAAAGGAACCTCGACCATCCGAAGATGGACGGGGTATCAACATATCTGGCGTTGATTTTTGGCACACTGTTGAGTTCTCAAGGAACGGACGCTTCCTTTGTACTCACCCTCGCGGGCTTTCCTCCGGGCGCTTCCCTTCGGTCTTGCGTTTCCGACTCTATCAGATCTTTCCGATCCGATTTCCTCGGTGCTTTCCGGCCCTTTCGGCCTTCCGGCGTGTCCACGACTTTAGCCGATTTCCCGGGCGACTCATAATCGAGTCGTCGGGATTGAATTTCGGCATGCCGAAATCGCACCCAATTGGGTTCGTCATAAGTAAGTGGATGGCCGCTTCGGAACTGCTGAACAGCAGTGCTCCGTCTCAAGCGGCTCGGGCTACGTTAGGCGTCCGCCGTGTCCGAGTCAAGTTGCGCTGCGGCCTCTGCGGCGCGGCACATGGGCCCGGTAGGGGCTCACCGTCGGGTCGCCGTCGATCCAGAAGCGCCAGGGGTGGAAGGCGCCCTCTCCGCCGACCCCGGTACGCGGACCGTTCCGCACCTGGTCACAGGAGGGCCGGCAGCCCGGAAGGAGAGACAGGGGCTCCTCGGGGCCGAGGCAGAAGTCGGCGCCGTTCAGTGCGCGGTCGACATCGAGGGCAGCGGCCAGGCGGGCAGGGCCTTTGGCCAATTCCTTGTCGTGACGGGCCGAGAGTCGACGTTTGCGGGTCAGCTCCGCGCCCACTCTTACCTCGCCGGCGCGCAGCAGGACTCCGCTCGCTCTGCCCTCCGGGCCGCACACCACATTGAGGCAGTGCCACATGCCGTATGTGAAGTAGACGTACGCATGGCCCGGCGGGCCGAACATGACCTCGTTGCGGGCGGTGCGGCCCCGGAAGGCGTGCGAGCCGGGATCGGCTTCCCCCGCGTAGGCCTCCACCTCGGTGATGCGCAGTTCGATGGGGCCGTCCTCGGTCAGGCGGGTCAGGGTGCAGCCGAGGAGGTCCGGGGCGACCTCCAGGACCGGGCGGTCGAAGAAGTCCCGGGGCAACGGCGTACGGTCGGAGCTCTCGATCATCGCGTTCGAGCGTACCGGGACGCAGTGGAACCGCGGAGAGAGCCGGGGAACCGACTACGGTCGTCCGGCGTATGTAGGCGTGTGTAGGGGTCGACCCAGAAGGAGTGGACATGGGCTTCAAGAGGCTGCTTGCAAGCATGGGCGCCGGCGGTGCCTCCGTGGAGACGGAGCTGACGGAGGCGAACGTCGTCCCCGGTGGGGTCGTACAGGGTGAGGTGCGAATCCAGGGCGGTTCGGTGGACCAGCAGATCGAGGGGCTGTCCGTCGGTCTGCAGGCGCGCGTCGAGGTCGAGGGTGGTGACCAGGAGGTCAAGCAGGACATCGAGTTCACCAAGCAGCGCCTCGGCGGCGCCTTCGAGGTGAAGGCCGGGGCTGTGCACGTGGTGCCGTTCGGCCTGGAGATTCCGTGGGAGACCCCGATCACCACGATCGAGGGGCAGTTGCTGCGTGGGATGAACATCGGTGTCACGACGGAGCTGGAGATCGCGCGCGCCGTGGACTCGGGCGACCTCGACCCGATCAATGTGCACCCGCTGCCGGCGCAGCAGGCGATCCTCGACGCCTTCATTCAGCTCGGTTTCCGTTTCAAGAGCGCCGACATGGAACGCGGTCACATCCGCGGGACGCGCCAGCGGCTGCCGTTCTACCAGGAGATCGAGTTCCTCCCGCCGCAGCAGTACCGCGGGCTCAACCAGGTGGAGCTGACGTTCGTCGCCGACGACCGGGAGATGGACGTCGTGCTGGAGATGGACAAGAAGCCTGGTCTGTTCAGTGAGAGCAGCGACTCGTACAAGGCGTTCAAGGTGGGTCACGAGGACTTCCGGGCGACCGACTGGGCGGCTTACCTCAACCAGTGGCTGGCGGATGTCGGCGGGCGTCGCAACTGGCTCTAGGCTCGGGGCGAAAGAGGCAGGACGGCCGAATCGGAGGGTTTGACGTGACCGAGCTCAAGAGGGCTCCGCTTCCCCACGACTTTCATCCGGCGGTGCCTTCGTTCACGCTGGTGAGCGATGACATCGAGCCGGGATCGGTGCTGAAGGACGCGCAGGTGCAGTCGGCGGGCAACACCTCGCCGCATCTGCGCTGGGAGGGTTTCCCGGCGGAGACCAGGAGCTTCGCCGTGACATGCTTCGACCCGGACGCGCCGACCGGCAGCGGCTTCTGGCACTGGGTGCTGTTCGACCTCCCCGCGTCGGTGACGGAGCTCCCGGCGGGGGCGGGGACCGGAAAGTTCGAGGGGCTGCCCGAGGGCGCGGTCCATGTCCGCAACGACTACGGGTCGAAGGACTTCGGCGGAGCCGCTCCACCGGCCGGGGAGAACCACCGCTATGTCTTCACCGTGTACGCGGTGGACAGCGAGAAGCTCGGGCCCGATGCCGATGTCTCGCCGGCGGTCGTCGGCTTCAATCTGCGTTTCCACACGATCGCCCGTGCCCAGCTGATCGGCGAGTACGAGGCTCCGGCGCACAGCTGAAAGTTCGCTTCACGTTTGCCCTGCCCTGGTCCTGGAGAGATCAGGGCAGGGCAGTTTTGTCGCCGGGGGTCTTGGTGTCCTCCCCCGGCAAGGCACAGATATTGCGTTGTCCATCTCGGCGCGCCCGGCCAGAGTTGATCCAAGGCTGATGCCCGCCGACGGGGGCCGGGCCGGCGAACGGAGGTGGGCAGGATGCGGGACACACTGGTGCTCAATGCGAGCTTCGAGCCGCTGTCGACGGTAACGCTCAACCGCGCGGTGGTGCTGGTGCTCCAGGACAAGGCCGTGGTCGAGCAGTCCCACCCGGCGCTGCGTGTGCGTGCGGCGGCGGTCGACCTTCCGGTGCCCCGGGTGATCAGGCTCTGCAGATACGTACGGGTGCCGTTCCGAAGACAGGCGCCGTGGTCCAGGCGGGGTGTGCTGGTGCGTGACCAGCACCGGTGCGCGTACTGCGGGCGCCGTGCCACGACGGTGGACCACGTGGTGCCGAAGTCGCACGGTGGCGCGGACAGCTGGCTGAACACGGTGGCCTCGTGCGCTGACGACAATCACCGCAAAGCGGACCGTACGCCGGAGCAGGCGGGGATGCCGCTGCTGCACGAGCCGTTCGTTCCGTCGCCGGCGGAGGCGATGCTGCTGGGGCTCCGGTCGGGCGAGCGTGACGCGCTGCCGGACTGGCTGTCGGCGCAGTCCGCGGCGTAAGGACGGGTTCTCGAGGCCCGCCCCCGTCTTGGGGGCGGGCCTCCTCGTGTCAGCGCAGGAGCAGTTGGACGATGGCGAGGCTGCCGACGACGACGACGAAGCCGCGCAGCACATTGGGCCTGAGCCTGCGGCCGATGCGGGCACCGAGTTGTCCGCCGATGGTGGATCCGACGGCGATGAGCAGGACGGCGGTCCAGTCGAATTCGGCGACGAAGAGGAAGAAGACGGCGGCGACGCCGTTGACGACGGCGCCGAGGACGTTCTTGACGGCGTTCATGCGCTGGAGGCTGTCGTCGAGCAGCAGTCCCATGAGGGAGAGGTAGAGGATTCCCTGCGCGGCGCCGAAGTAGCCGCCGTAGGCGCTGGCGAGGAGCAGCCCGGCGTGGAGGGCGGGCCCGCCGTGCGGGTGCGGCTCGGTGCCCTGTGATTCCCGGCGGCGCTGCACGGCCTTGGCGACGCGGGGCTGGAGGATGATCAGGACCAGCGCGAGGGCGATCAGTACGGGGACGATGGTGTCGAAGGCGTCCGACGGCAGGGCGAGAAGCAGGACGGCGCCGGCCAGGCCGCCGACGAGCGCGGTGCAGCCGAGGCGCAGCACCCGGGCGGTCTGGCCGCGCAGTTCGGCGCGGTAGCCGATGGCTCCGCTGATGGAGCCCGGCACGAGGCCCAGCGCGTTGGAGACGTTCGCGGTGATGGGCGGCAGTCCGGTGGCGAGCAGTACCGGGAAGGTGATCAGGGTGCCGGAGCCCACGATGGTGTTGATGGTTCCGGCTCCCACGCCGGCCGCGAATACCGCCAGTACTTCCCAGATGGACAACGCCATCTCCTTACATGGTCCGTGAGTCACCTCCCCGCCATCAAGGTCGAGGGGCCTCACCGATCATGCATGAAGGAGCGCGGGGTCAGTCGATGGGGGGCTGCTCGCGCCGTTCGGTGCCGTTGCCGCCGGTCTGCTTGGGTACGGAGCCGCCGCCCATGCCCGCCATCGGGTTGAAGTTGCCCATGGCGCCGCTGAGACCCTTGAGGGCGTCGCCGATCTCGCTGGGGACGATCCAGAGCTTGTTGGCGTCGCCCTCCGCGATCTTGGGGAGCATCTGCAGGTACTGGTACGCGAGGAGCTTCTGGTCGGCGTCGCCGGCGTGGATGGACTCGAAGACCGTACGGATGGCCTGGGCCTCGCCCTCCGCGCGCAGGGCGGCCGCCTTGGCCTCACCTTCGGCGCGCAGGATCGCCGACTGCTTCTCACCTTCGGCGGTCAGGATCTGGGACTGCCGGATGCCTTCGGCGGTGAGGATCGCGGCGCGCTTGTCACGGTCGGCACGCATCTGCTTCTCCATCGAGTCCTGGATGGAGGTGGGCGGCTCGATGGCCTTGAGCTCGACGCGGTTGACGCGGATTCCCCACTTGCCGGTCGCCTCGTCCAGGACGCCGCGGAGGGCCGCGTTGATCTCCTCGCGGGAGGTCAGGGTCCGCTCGAGGTCCATGCCGCCGATGATGTTGCGCAAGGTGGTGACGGTGAGCTGCTCGATGGCCTGGATGTAGCTGGCGACCTCGTAGGTCGCGGCCCGGGCGTCGGTCACCTGGTAATAGATGACGGTGTCGATGTTGACCACCAGGTTGTCCTGGGTGATCACCGGCTGGGGCGGGAAGGGGACGACCTGCTCTCGGAGGTCGATGCGGTTGCGGATGGAGTCGATGAACGGGACGACGATGTTGAGGCCCGCGTTGAGGGTGCGGGTGTAACGTCCGAAGCGCTCGACAATGGCGGCGCTGGCCTGTGGGATGACCTGGATCGTCTTGATCAGGGCGATGAAGACCAGCACCACCAGAATGATCAGGACGATGATGATCGGTTGCATCGCGTTCCCTGTGCCCTTCGCTGCCGAATGAGTCCGATGATCAGTTTCCCAGAACAGGGGCCGCAATGGGGGGAGTTCGGTCCCTTCGGCCCGGAAGGGGCCGGATGCCGGTGCTTCACATCACCACAGCGGTGGCCCCGTCGATCTCGACGACGTCGACCTGCCGGCCCTCTTCGTAGGCCATGGTCGCGTCCAGGGCGCGGGCGGACCAGATCTCACCGGCCAGCTTGATACGGCCGCCGTTGCCGTCGACCCGTTCGAGGACGACGGCCTGACGGCCCTTCAGGGCGTCGACCCCGCTGGCGAACCGGGGACTTTGGGACCTGTGCCGCATCGCGATGGGCCGTACGACGGCGATGAGCGCCACGGACACCGCGGCGAACACGAGCACTTGGGCCACCATCCCGCCGCCGACCGCCGCGACGACGGCCGCGGCCACCGCACCGGCGGAGAACATTCCGAATTCCGGCATGGCGGTCAGCACGAGCGGAATGCCCAGTCCGACCGCGCCGATCAGCCACCACACCCATGCGTCGATGTCCACATGGGCATGGTAGGTCCGCCGGACGCGGTGGGGACAGGGGGCGAGGCCGGTCCCTGTTGGAGGATCAGGGTCGGACACGTCCTGCTTGTCCGGCCCGGGGGCAGTTCCGCCGAGCTGAGGCCCGGGCCTCAGCCGAGCGGGAGGCCCTGGGCCGACCAGCGCTCACCGCTGCGCTCGAGGAGGAGCGGCAGGCCGAAGCAGAGCGACAGGTTGCGCGACGTCAGTTCGGTCTCCATCGGACCGGCAGCGAGCACCTTGCCCTGACGGATCATCAGGACGTGGGTGAAGCCGGGTGCGATCTCCTCGACATGGTGCGTGACCATGATCATGGAGGGGGCGTACGGATCGCGGGCGAGCCGGCCCAGCCGGCGGACCAGGTCCTCACGGCCGCCGAGGTCGAGGCCGGCCGCGGGCTCGTCGAGGAGCAGCAGTTCGGGGTCGGTCATCATGGCGCGGGCGATCAGGGTGCGCTTGCGCTCGCCCTCGGAGAGGGTTCCGAACCTGCGGTCGAGGTACTCGGTCATGCCGAGGCGGTCGAGGAACGCGCGGGCGCGCTGTTCGTCGACCTCGTCGTAGTCCTCGTGCCAGGTCGCGGTCATGCCGTATGCGGCGGTGAGTACCGTCTGCAGCACGGTCTGGCGCTTGGGGAGCTTCTCGGCCATGGCAATGCCGGCCATGCCGATGCGGGGCCGCAGGTCGAAGACGTCGACGCCACCGAGGCGCTCGCCGAGGACCTGCACCTTGCCGGCGGTCGGGAAGAGGTAGCTGGAGGCCAGATTGAGCAGGGTGGTCTTGCCGGCGCCGTTCGGGCCGAGAATGACCCAGCGCTCGCCCTCCTTGACCGACCAGGAGACGTCGTCCACCAGAGCCCGTCCGTCGCGGACCACGGATACGTCCACCAGCTCCAGTACATCGCTCATGAGCGCGTAGTCTCCCCATGCAGTCGTCTTGAGGTGTTCGGGTGCGATTCGGTTCTTTTGTGCACCTCGCGCACCTGTGGGCACACCACCCAGGGAAAACCTACGCCACCGGGTGAGTGCTCCGGTCGCCCGGTCCGGTCCCTAGGCTGGTGCCATGCTTTCGGAACCACGCTCAGGACGGCTGGCCGCATGGGGAAATGCCCTACTTGCCGGACTTGTATCACCTGACAACGCCGTTCACGCGATCGTCGGCGACGACGCGGTGCACCGGGTCGAGGGCCTCCCCGGAGAAGCGGCACCGGTCGGTCTCACTCTGGCGCTCGGGCGGCTGCGCGCGCTCGGCGTGACCGGCTTCCGGGTCGCACTCCCGGCCGCGGGCCACCCCCTGGGCCTCAGCGGCCCGCCGGAGTTCAACGCCCGGGCACTCGAGGCGGAGGAGGCGGTGGTCGCGACGGGCGCGGCGTACGGGCTGGTGCCCGAGGTGTACGAGGCGGGCCCGGCCGGCGACCTCCATGTAGAGGTGGTCTGGCACTGCCTGCAGGTGCGGGAGGCCCCGCCCGCGGACGTGCCCTCGCTCGGCGAGGCGGAGCGCGAGCTCGCGGAGGCGCTGCGGGACGCGACGGCGGCACTGACACGGCTCGACGTCGCCGCGTCGGGCCCGGTCGCGGAGGCGGCGCTCGACGCGTACCGGGCGCGGGCGGAACGGAGCGCGGCCGCCGAGACACTGGCCCCTGGCTATCCGCCGCGTGCGGTACGGGTGTTGGAGATGGCGCAGCGGATCGGGGTGCTGATCGCTCTGGCGTACGAGAACGGCCACGGCGGTGCGGTGAGCGCGTCCGAGATGGCCGCGCGGGGGGAGGCGCTGCGGCCGGTGGAACGGGTGGCACGAAGGGCGCAGGTGGCGGCGTACAACGCGTGCGTGGAGGAACGGGAGCGGGGACGGGGCTGACGCGCACCGCTGCGCGGTGTTCGGGGCCACCCCTGAACCAGCGGCCTGGGGACCTCCGCCCGCAGCCCGCGCCTCCAACTGCGACGGGGACCCGTCCGGCGACCCCGGGCACCGTGCGAAACCCGGGACGGGGTCCAAGGCGGAGCCCCGGGTTCGGGAAGGGGCCGGGCGGCGCAGCGCGGGGACTCGGCCCGCCGCAGGCGCCACCCGCCACGCAACACACGCAGGGGCACACCCGTAGGGCCCCCGGACGCTGCCCGGGGACCCGCGGATGCGAGACCCGCGCGTCAGCCGTTGAAGCCGCCGTTGCCGAACGCGGGGTTCAGGAGGCCGATCACGTTCACCGTGTTGCCCACGACGTTCACCGGCACGTGGACCGGGACCTGAACCGCGTTGCCCGACAGGACGCCCGGGGACTGCACGGCCTGGCCGTGGGCGTGGGCGCCGCCGGTGGTGGCCGAGGCGACACCCGAGCCCGCGGCGACGAGGCTGCCGGCGATCATGGTCAGGGCTGCGGCCTTCTTCAGGTTCTTCACTTCGTCATTCCTCCTGAGCACTCGCCGCGGCCGGCGGCCGCAGCACGCCATGGAGAACGCCAAGGAGCGGATCAGGATGCGCCGCATGGGTGACATCCACCCGACAGTATGAATCTCGGACCGGAGTCCGAGATTCCGTACAACCAAGGGGCCTGCGGCGCGTCAGCGCGCCATCCCGTGCCGCACCGCCCACAACGCCGCCTGCGTCCGGTCCGCCAGGTCGAGCTTCATCAGGATGTTCGAGACGTGCGTCTTGACCGTCTTCTCCGACAGGACCAGCGCCCGCGCGATCTCCCGGTTGGAGCGCCCGTCCGCGATCAGGCCGAGGACCTCGCGCTCCCGTTCCGTGAGGCTGCCGCCGCGGCCGGTGCCGCTGCCCGGGTCGTCGGCCAGCAGCGCGCCGGCGATCTCCTGCTGCAGCAGCACATGGCCCGCGTGCACGGAGCGGATCGCACCGGCCAGCGCCTCGGGGTCCACGTCCTTGTACACATAGCCCGCGGCGCCGGCGCGCAGCGCGGGGACCACCGTGCGCTGCTCGGTGAAGCTCGTGACGATCAGCACCTTTGCCGGGTTGGCCAGCTCCCTCAGTTTCCGCAGGGCGTCGATCCCGTCCATGCCCGGCATCTTGACGTCCATGAGGACGACGTCCGGTCGCAGCTCCTCGGTGAGCGCGACGCCCTGTGCGCCGTCGCCCGCCTCGCCGATGACCTCTATGTCGTCCTGGACCTCCAGGAACGTGCGCAGGCCGCGCCGCACCACCTGATGGTCGTCGACCAGCAGGACACGGATCCTCTTGTCAGCCACCGGGGACCTCCATCTCGACCGTGGTGCCCTTGCCGGGCTCCGACTCGACGGTCAGCCTGCCGCCGACGCCGCTCGCCCTGTCACGCATGGAGACCAGCCCCAGGTGCCGCCCTGCCCTGCGGACGGCTCTCGGCTCGAAGCCCTTGCCGTTGTCCGTGACGGAGAGGACCGCGCCCTGGCCGCGGCGGATCAGCAGCACGTCCACCTCTTCCGCGCCGGAGTGGCGCAGCGCATTGTGCAGGGCCTCCTGCGCGACTCGCAGCAGCGCCTCCTCCTGGGTGGCCGGCAGGGCCCGTATTCCGCAGGTGTCGAAGGTGACGCGGGCACTGTGGGCGCGGTCGAGGACCTGGATCTGGGTGCGGAGGGTGTTGACGAGGCCGTCCTCGTCGAGCGCGGCGGGGCGCAGCTCGACGACGGCGGCGCGCAGTTCGTCCGCGGCCTCGGCCGCGAGCTGCGCCACCTGCTGCAGCTCGCCCTTGGCCCGGTCCGGGTCGCGGTCCACGAGTGCGGCGGCCGCCTGCGCGGTCAGCCGCAGGGAGAACAGCTTCTGGCTCACGGCGTCGTGCAGTTCGTGGGCGAGGCGGGAGCGCTCCTCCGCGATGGTGAGCTCGCGGCTGCGCTCGTAGAGACGCGCGTTGGTGAGGGCGATCGCGGCGTGCTGGGCGAGGATGCCGAGCAGTTCCTCGTCCTCCTCGGTGAAGCCGCAGCCGCCCTCCGGCTTGGGACACCGCTTGTTGGCGAGGAACAGGGCGCCCATGATCTCGTCTCCGTCCTTCACCGGCAGACCGAGGAAGTCGGACATGTCGGGGTGGGCGGAGGGCCAGCCCTCGAAGCGCGGGTCCTTGCGGACGTCGGCGAGCCGCTCGGGCTTCGCGTCGCGGAGCATCGAGGCGAGGATGCCGTGCTGGCGGGGCAGTGGGCCGATCGCCTTCCACTGGGCGTCGCTGACGCCGTCGACGACGAACTGGGCGAAGCCTCCGTGGTCGTCGGGCACGCCCAATGCGGCGTACTCGGCGTCGAGGAGCTCGCGCGCGGAGGCCACGATCGTCTTCAGTACGTCGCGTACCTCGAGATGCCTGCTCATCGCGAGGAGTGCGGTGCTCACAGCCGCGAGACCGGAGCCGGGTCGGTGACTCATGCCACTCACCGTACCGGCGGGGTGTGACAGTCCGTATCCGACCGGGGACCGCACCCGATCAGGGCTGCGGACGTAGGTCGAAGTGCCTTGCGGAGTGGGGACCGGGGCACGAGGCGGCGGACGACGGTGCGTTCCTACGTTGAGTCCATCCACAGAGGCGGCATTCAGCAAGGAGATGGGCACCATGCCGGTAGCAGTGATCACTGGGGCGTCGAAGGGGCTGGGCCGCGCACTGGCGGCGGCCTTGGCGGAGCGGGGCTGGGACCTCGTGCTGGGCGCAAGGACCGCGGACGTACTGATGGAGAGCGCCCGGTACGCGGGGCGTCACGGGACACGCGTCGTGGCGGTGCCGGGGGATGTCACGGACGCCGGGCACCGCACGGAGCTGGTGGCGTCCGCCCGGGAGCTGGGCGGCCTGGACCTGCTGGTGAACAACGCGAGCGCGCTGGGCGCCGAGCCGCTGGTGCGGCTGGACGTGCTCCCGGTGGCGGGGCTGCGGGCGGCGCTGGAGACCAATGTGGTCGCGGCACTCGGCCTCGTACAGGAGGCGTTGCCGCTGCTGAGGAAGTCGCCGACGGGTGCGGTGGTGGCCGTCAGTTCGGACGCGGCGGCGGAGGCGTACGAGACCTGGGGCGGTTACGGAGCCTCGAAGGCGGCGCTCGACCACCTCGCCGCCGTGCTCGCGGTCGAGGAGCCCGGGCTGCGGGTGTGGAGCGTCGATCCGGGCGACATGCAGACGGACCTGTACAGGGCGGCGGTGCCGGAGGACACGGATCCGCGTCCCTCGCCCGGGTCCGTGGCGCCCGGTTTCCTGCGCCTGCTCGAGCAACGGCCGGCCAGCGGCCGGTACGCGGCGCCCTCGTTGCTGGAGACCCGATGAAGCCTGGGCCGGGCGCCGTGCCGCCCCTGGAGACGCTGCGTGTGCCGGACGAGCTGTCCGCCCGGGTGCCGGCGGAGCAGCGGGGCGCGGGGCGCGACGACGTACGGCTGCTGGTCTCGCGCGGAAGTGAGGTGTCGCACCACCGCTTCGGGGAGCTGCCGGGCCGACTGCGGGCCGGTGACGTGCTGGTCGTCAACACGTCGGCCACTCTGGCGGCCGCCGTGGACGGGCGGCTCGGCGGGCGGGCGGTCGTGGTGCACTTCTCGACCCGCGGGGACGGAGGGCGCTGGGCGGTTGAGCTGCGCCGGCCGGACAGGTCCGGCAGCACGGCGCCGCTGGCCGGCGGCCCGCCGGGGGCCGTCGTACGGCTGCCGGGTGGGGGCGAGCTGGTGCTCGAGGAGCCGCTCGCTCCGGGGGCGGATCGCCTGTGGTGGGCCTCGGTGTCCGGGGACGTACCGCGGCTGCTGCGGCGGTACGGCAGACCGATCCGGTACGGGTACACGGCGAGGGACCAGCCGCTGTCCGCGTACCAGACGGTCTTCGCGCTTCCCTCCCCCGACGGCTCGGGCTCTGCGGAGATGCCGAGCGCCGCCCGCCCCTTCACGGCCCGGATGGTGGCGGAGCTGGTGAGCCGGGGGGTGCAGTTCGCCCCGCTCGTCCTTCATACGGGCGTGGCGTCGGCAGAGGCCCATGAGCCGCCGTACCCGGAGCGCTTCGGCGTCCCGGCGACCACGGCGTGGCTGGTGAACGCGGCACGCGCGGCGGGCGGCCGGATCGTGGCGGTCGGCACGACGGCCGTACGGGCCCTGGAGTCGGCCTCCGACCCGGGTGGCCTGGTCCGGCCGGCCTCGGGCTGGACGGACCTGGTGGTGACGCCGCGGCGTGGGGTGCGGGCGGTGGACGGTCTGCTGACGGGGCTGCACGAGCCGGAGGCGTCGCACTTGCTGATGCTGGAGGCGATCGCCGGCCGGGCCGCTCTGACCTGCGCGTACAGCGAGGCGCTGGGACACCGCTACCTCTGGCACGAGTTCGGCGACGTCCACCTCGTCCTCCCGGAGGAGAAGCCTCACTCACAGGATTGCTCTCGCAACACTTGGTGAGCCGGCTTCCTGGTCGATGTGAGCCCGCGCATAGGGCGCAGATCACTTACGAGACTCTTTAGTTGATACAAAAGGGGCATGTAGGCGCGGACAGTGCAGGTTAATACGGACATTCGGAACATGTGATCCACTACCTTGGATCGTACGTCACACCTTTGCCACCAGATTTTGCGCCAGCTAAGAATTGCCGACGTCGCTTCCGAACAGCGCAGAGCCGAACCGGCCTGGAGCGACTTTCCGCTATTCGAAGAGGTACGTCTGTATGTCCGCGTTCATCACCCCTGAGATCCGCCGCCGACTCAAGAACCGCAAGAGCGCCATCGCCGGCGTCGCCGCCGTCGCCGCCACCACGGTCGCGCTCTCGCTCGCCCCCTCGGGCGACGCCGAGGCCGGTGTGCAGACCGAGGCGGCCGCCGCGGCTCCGGTGGCCTGGAAGGCCGACGCCGCGAAGACCGCCGCCCTGCACGAGAGCATCAGCAGCCAGCAGTCCGCCTTCGAGGCCCAGTTCAAGGCCACGCAGGCCAAGGCCAAGGCCGAGGCGAAGGCGAAGGCGAAGGCCGAGAAGGCCGCCGCCGAGAAGGCCGCTGCGGAGAAGAAGGCCGCCGCCAAGGCCGCCGCCGAGAAGCGCGCCAAGGAGCAGGCCGCCAGCCGCGCCGCCGCCCGTAAGCCCGCGAAGGTGACCTACCCGAACAACCTGGACGGGTGGATCCGCGAGGCGATGTCGATCATGAAGAAGCACGACATCCCCGGCAGCTACGAGGGCATCCACCGCAACATCATTCGTGAGTCCTCCGGCAACCCGCGTGCCATCAACAACTGGGACATCAACGCCATCAACGGTGTCCCCTCGAAGGGTCTGCTGCAGGTCATCAAGCCGACCTTCGACGCCTACCACGTCCCCGGCACCTCGTGGGACCAGTACGACCCGGTCGCCAACATCGTCGCCGCCTGCAACTACGCGGCCGACCGTTACGGCTCCATGGACAATGTGAACAGCGCCTACTGAGGCACTGACACGCTGAGCCGGCAGCCGAACCGGCGGACATGCACAGACGCTGAAGGGCGCACTCCCGAGTGGGGGTGCGCCCTTCGGCGTCGCGTCAAAGCGGCGTGGGGTGCGTCACTTGCGCATGACCTCCGGCTCGTGCCGGCGCAGGAAGCGGGCGACGAAGAACCCGCACAGGGCGCCGAGCGCGAGCAGTGCGCCCATGTCCAGGAACCAGGCCGCTGCCTCGTGGTCCCACAGCGGGTCGGTGCTGGTCGGGTCGTCCGTGTTCGGGTTGATCTTGTTGAAGTCCAGCGTGGTGCCGGCTGCGGCGACCGCCCAGCGCGACGGCATCAGATACGAGAACTCGTTGACGCCGACCGTGCCGTGCAGGATGAACAGACAGCCGGTGAACACGACCTGGATGATCGCGAACATCACCAGCAGCGGCATGGTCTTCTCCGCCGTCTTCACCAGCGCGGAGATGATCAGACCGAACATCATCGACGTGAAGCCCAGGGCCATGATCGGCATCGAGAGCTCGAGCATGACCGCACCGCCCATGACCAGCCCCTCGGCGGGGAGCTCACGCGTGGCGAAGCCGATCGCTCCGACCAGGCCGCCCTGGATCACCGTGATCATTCCGAGAACGATCACCTTGGACATCAGGTACGCGGAGCGTGACAGGCCGGTCGCACGCTCCCGCTCGTAGATCACCCGCTCCTTGATCAGCTCACGGACGGAGTTGGCCGCGCCGGCGAAGCACGCACCCACCGCGAGGATCAACAGCACGGTGGTGGCCGTGCCGTTCGGGATGATCCTGCCGGTCTGCGGGTTCTGGTTGACCAGCAGACCCTTGTCCGGGTCGATGAGCAGGCTCACCGCGCCGAGCACCGCGGGAAGGATCAGCATCAGGGCCATGAAGCCCTTGTCGGACACGATCACGGAGATGTAGCGGCGCATCAGCGTGAACAGCTGGGAGCCCCAGCTCTGCGGCTTCGGCGGGCGCATCTGCTGCGCGGGCGGCATGTTCACCGACTGCGGAGCGACGGCGTCGAGGTCCGCGGCGTACAGCTGGTAGTGCTGGGAACCGCGCCAGCGGCCCGCCCAGTCGTAGTCGCGGTAGTTCTCGAACGCCGAGAAGACGTCGGCCCATGTGCTGTAGCCGAAGAAGTTGAGCGCCTCCTCCGGCGGACCGAAGTACGCCACGGAACCGCCGGGCGCCATGACCAGCAGTTTGTCGCACAGCCCCAGCTCGGCCACCGAGTGCGTGACGACGAGAACCGTGCGGCCGTCGTCCGCGAGGCCGCGCAGCAGTTGCATGACGTCGCGGTCCATGCCCGGGTCGAGACCCGAGGTCGGCTCGTCCAGGAAGATCAGCGACGGCTTGGTCAGCAGCTCCAGGGCGACGGACACACGCTTGCGCTGGCCGCCGGAGAGCGAGGTGACCTTCTTCTCCTTGTGGATGTCGAGCTTGAGCTCGCGCAGCACCTCGTCGATACGGGCCTCGCGCTCGGCCTCGGCGGTGTCACCGGGGAAGCGGAGCTTCGCCGCGTACTTCAGCGCCTTACGGACGGTGAGTTCCTTGTGCAGGATGTCGTCCTGCGGGACCAGACCGATGCGCTGGCGCAGCTCGGCGAACTGCTTGTAGAGGCTGCGGTTGTCGTAGAGGACGTCGCCCTGGTTGGCGGGCCGGTAGCCGGTGAGCGCCTTGAGCAGGGTGGACTTTCCGGAGCCGGAGGGGCCGATGACACCGATCAGCGACTTCTCCGGGACGCCGAAGGAGACGTCACGCAGGATCTGCTTGCCACCGTCCACGGTCACCGTGAGGTGGCGGGCCGAGAAGGAGACCTCACCGGTGTCGACGAACTCCTCGAGCTGGCCGCCGACGATACGGAACGTGGAGTGGCCGACGCCGACGATGTCGTTCGGGCCGATGAGGACCGTGCCGGACTTGGCGATCGGCTGACCGTTGACGTAGGTGCCGTTGTGGGAGCCGAGGTCACGGATCTCGAAGCGGCCGTCGGGGTGCGCGGTGAACTCGGCGTGGTGGCGAGAGACCTGCAGGTCGGAGACGACCAGCTCGTTGTCCAGCGCACGACCGATACGCATGACGCGGCCGAGGGCCAGCTGGTGGAAGGTCGTCGGGCTGCGGTCACCGTGGACCGGCGGGACGCCCTGGGCCTTCTGTACACCCTGCTGGTGCGGGACCTGGGGCTGCTGCGGCTGCTGCGGCCAGCCCTGCTGGGCGGCGGCCTGCGGCGGCTGCTGGACGGACCCCTGCGGCCAGCCCTGCTGCTGGACCGGGGCCTGCGCGGCGGCCTGCTGCGGCGCTCCCTGGGCGTAGGCGCCCGCACCGGCGGGGGCGCCCGCCGACGCACCGGCACCGGTCAGACCGAGGCGGGGACCGTCGGTCGCGTTCCCCAGATGCACCGCCGTGCCGGCGCCGATCTCCATCTGGTGGATGCGCTGGCCCTGCACATAGGTGCCGTTCGTGCTGCCGTGGTCCTCGATGACCCAACTGCGCCCGCCCCAGCTGATCGTGGCGTGCCGCCACGAGACCCTGGCGTCGTCGATCACCACATCGCCCTGGGGATCACGTCCCAGGGTGTACGACCTGGACGGATCGAGCGTCCAGGTCCTTCCGTTCAATTCCAGTACGAGTTCCGGCACTCCATGCCCCACTAGTTGTCCCCCGAGCTTCCCCCGTCGCCGGGAGTCTAGGGAAGGCGAACATCGTGGGGAACTATTTCAGGCCCGGCCTCGTATCGGAAAGTCGGGCCATGTGAAGACCTCGTTCGGTACCGAGTTGGGACGTTCGTCGACGGAGCCGGACGTGTCGCGGCGGCGACGAGCACCCACGAGTGGGGATGGATCATGCGTGAGCCGAATAATCCACGCCAAGCGGGTCGTAGGCGCCCCTCACCCGCCATCGGGCGCTGCCCGGCCGCCCGGGTGTCCGCCAGACGGGACAGGACCTCGCCTTCCGCCCCCGGCCCGATACGGTGGTAACACCATGAGCGCATCACAGCCCCCTCCCAACGCCGACGTCCCCACCCTTCTCGTCAAGATCTTCGGGAAGGACCGCCCCGGGATCACCGCCGGGCTCTTCGACACCCTCGCGGCGTACGCCGTCGACGTCGTCGACATCGAGCAGGTCGTCTCCCGTGGCCGGCTCGTGCTGTGCGCGCTCGTCACCGCGCCGACGGCCGGCGGCGCCACCGAGGGCGAGCTGCGCGCCACCGTGCACAGCTGGGCCGAGTCCCTCAAGCTGCAGGCCGAGATCATCTCCGGCACGGGCGACAACCGGCCGCGCGGCAGCGGACGTTCGCATGTGACCGTGCTCGGGCACCCGCTCACCGCGGAGTCCACGGCAGCCATAGCGGCCACCATCGCCACCGTCGGTGGCAACATCGACCGTATCTTCCGCCTCGCGAAGTATCCCGTCACCGCCGTGGAGTTCGCGGTCTCCGGCGTCGAGACGGAACCGCTGCGGACCGCGCTGGCCTTGGAGGCCGCCGAGATCGGCGTCGACGTCGCCGTCGTCTCCGCCGGGCTGCACCGGCGGGCGCAGCGCCTCGTCGTCATGGACGTGGACTCCACCCTCATCCAGGACGAGGTCATCGAGCTCTTCGCCGCGCACGCGGGCTGCGAGGACCAGGTCGCGGACGTGACGGCCGCGGCGATGCGCGGCGAGTTGGACTTCGAGCAGTCGCTGCACGCCCGCGTGGCGCTGCTGGCGGGCCTCGACGCCTCCGTCGTCGACAAGGTCCGCACGGAGGTACGGCTCACTCCCGGCGCGCGCACCCTGATCCGTACGCTGAAGCGGCTCGGCTATCAAGTGGGCGTCGTCTCCGGTGGCTTCACCCAGGTCACCGACGATCTCAAGGAACGACTCGGGCTCGATTTCGCCTCGGCGAACACGCTCGAGATCGTGGACGGGAAGCTCACCGGCAGGGTCGTCGGCGAGATCGTGGACCGAGCGGGCAAGGCACGGCTGCTGCGCCGGTTCGCGGCCGAGGCCGGAGTGCCGCTCGCGCAGACGGTCGCGATCGGCGACGGTGCCAACGACCTCGACATGCTGAACGCCGCGGGGCTCGGCGTCGCGTTCAACGCCAAGCCCGTCGTGCGCAAGGCGGCGCACACCGCGGTCAACGTTCCCTTCCTCGACACGGTGCTGTATCTGCTGGGCATCACCCGCGAAGAGGTCGAGGCGGCCGACGACGGCACCGGCGAGTACTGACACGCTGCACATACGCGGGCCCCGGCACACATCGTGCGCGGGGCCCGTTCCTGCGTCGTGACCGGTCAGTCGTGCGGGGTCCAGTAGTCGAGCAGCCTTCCCACACCGTGCTCCACGGACTTCCACGGCCCGCTGAAGGACACGACGGCGAAGGCCGACGTCGGAAAGCCGTCCCGGGTCATACGGGCCAGCGCGTCACCCTCGGTGCTGCCCGCGAGGGCGTCCGCCAGCGCGTGGATACCCGGGTTGTGGCCGATGACGAGCAGATCGTTCACCTCGTCGGGCGTCTCGCCCAGCAGAGCGAGCAGATCACCGAGGGAGGCCTCGTACAGTCGCTCCTCGTACACCGTCTTCGGGCGGTGCGGCAGCTCGTGCACCGCGAGCTTCCATGTCTCGCGGGTCCTGGTCGCCGTCGAGCACATGGCCAGGTCGAAGTCGATGCCGGTCTCCGCGAGACGGCGGCCGGCCACCGGGGCGTCCTTTCGCCCCCGCTCTGCGAGCGGGCGCTCATGGTCGGACACCTCGGGCCAGTCGGCCTTCGCATGCCGGAGGAGAACGATCCTGCGGGATTCGGGAGATCCAGGGGGTGTCCCCCCGGAAGACACAGCGGCGCTCATACAACCCAGCTTCGCATGAAATGAGCCAGCGGGCGCAGGGTGTTGACGTGCTCCGCCATGAAGAGTGACCCCATTCAACGGGCCAGCGCGCGGTGGACGAGCCGGAGGAACTCGGATACCCCCGGATCCTCGCCTGCCGCCGCGTGCGCCTCGTCCGGACCGGCGATCAGCATCAGCAGCACGCAGAAGGCGATCACCGGGAGGGTCAGCGCCCACCAGGGCAGCCGGACGCCGCCGACGCCCGGGGCGTGGGCCGAGGACCGGGGATGCGTGTGGGCCGGCATGGCCGCCTCCGTAGGTCTGAGGTCGAGTACCTCAAACGTACGGATCATGAACGGCCCGGCCCATCCGGCGGCCCACCCACTTCACCCTGACCCTGGCCCCCTAGGGGACAGTGGTGCCAGCCCCCTATTTTTGGGGGCTCGGTTCTCCCGGGGGACCCCCACCGGGGCGCGCCCTCCCGGTCCGGGGTACGACCGGGCCGTTGCAGGCGCCGCGCATACGTCCGGTCCGGCGCCATGGGCGAGTGAGCCGAAGGGGCGCGCGGGTGTCGAAAGGGAGAACGCGCGGAGATCCCGAGGAACGAGGGACCGAGCACGATCGACCGTCGACACACGCACAAAGCGCCCCGGAGGCGAACCGAGCCGAAAAATCGGGGCGCGGGCGAGTGAGCCGAAGGGGCGCGCGGGTGTCGAAAGGGAGAACGCGCGGAGATCCCGAGGAACGAGGGACCGAGCACGATCGACCGTCGACACACGCACAAAGCGCCCCGGAGGCGAACCGAGCCGAAGAATCAGGGCGCGGCGATGGTCGCGATGATGGAGATGACCATGCCGATGAGCAGGATCAGGCCGAAGATCCCGAGGAGCTTCTTCTGGCCGTTCTGGGGGTTCGGGTCGAGCACAGGCATGGTCTCAGTCTCGCATCCCGGTCTCGTCCTCGATCGTCCGGTCCCTGCCGGCAAGGAGCCCCACGGCGATCTGCGGCACCAGCAGGGCCGCCATCAGGGCCAGCGGCAGGTCCCAGCCGCCGCTGTGCTGATACAGCACGCCCACGAGCAGCGGCCCCGGGATGGAGATCAGATAGCCGGTCGACTGGGCGAACGCGGAGAGCCGTACGACGCCCGCTCCCGTCCGCGACCGCATGCCGATCATGGTGAGTGCCAGCGGGAACGAGCAGTTGGAGACACCCAGCAGCAGCGCCCACGCCCAGGCTCCGGCCGCCGGTGCCAGCTGGAGCCCCACGTAGCCGGTGAGGCCGCACAGCCCGAGGGCGACCACGATCGGCCCCTGCTGCTTCATCCGGGTGGCGAGCCTCGGGATGACGAACGCCAGCGGCACCCCCATCACCATGGTGACGGCCAGGAGCACGCCCGCCGTGCCGGCGGATACTCCCGCGTCGCGGAAGATCTGCGGCATCCAGCCCATCGTGATGTACGCGCCGGTCGCCTGGAGCCCGAAGAAGCAGGCCAGTGCCCAGGCGGTCGGGCTGCGAGTGATGCGCGGTGCGGCAGCCGGCCGCCCCGCGTCGTCCGCCTCGCCCGCCCCCTGCGCGGTGTCCTCGCGGTCGCGCACCTGCCCCAGCCAGGGCAGCACGGCGACGGCGGCGAGCCCCGCCCACACCGCGAGACCGGCACGCCAACTGCCGCCCAGCGCGCTGGTGACGGGCACGGTCGCGGCGGCGGCGAGCGAGGTCCCCAGCGCCAGCGCCATCGAATAGAGACCGGTCATCGAGCCGACCCGGTCGGGGAAGTAACGCTTGACGATCACGGGCATCAGCACGTTGCTGACGGCGATGCCCATGAGGGCGAGCGCGCTGGCGGCGAGGAAGGGGGCCGTGCCGCCGACGAAGGGCCGTACGGCAAGGCCTGTCGCGATGGCCGCCATCCCGGCGCAGACGACGGCGCCGGGCCCGAAGCGGCGGGCGAGACGGGGCGCGGCGATGCCGAATACGGCGAAGCAGAGCGGCGGTACGGAGGTGAGCAGTCCGGCCACACTTCCGCTCATGTGCAGGCCGGCGCGGGCCTCTTCGAGCAGTGCCCCGAGGCTGGTGATGGCGGGCCTCAGGTTGAGCGCCGCCAGAACGATGCCGGCGACGACGAGCGGGGTGGCCCACACCGGAGTCCGCCGGGCGGCAGAATCCTGGGAAGCAGGGGCCGTGTCGGCGGGGCTGAGGGTGCGGGTCTCGTCAAGCATTGACCCATCATAGAATCATGGGATGATTGGTTGTCCAGTCCCGTACGTTCGGGCGGTCCGCCGGACGTACGGGAGGACGCCTCACGACAAGGAGCACCATGGCGCTGTCCTCTCCCCGGCGTTCCGCGCTCTCCGACCAGGTGATCGCTCAGCTGCGGAACCAGATCACCTCGGGCGAGTGGCCGGTGGGTTCGCGGATCCCGACCGAACCGGAACTGGTCGAGCAGCTCGGCGTCGCCCGCAACACCGTCCGCGAGGCGGTGCGCGCCCTCGCCCACAACGGGCTCCTGGACATCCGGCAGGGCTCCGGCACGTACGTCCTGGCCACCAGCGAGCTGGCGGGTGTCATGCACCGCCGGTTCGCCGACGCCGATCCCCGGCACATCGCCGAGCTCCGCTCCACCCTTGAGTCGTCGGCGGCCCGGCTGGCCGCCGAACGGCGCACCGACCGCGATCTCAGGCAGTTGGACATCCTGCTGGCCAGACGCGAGGAGGCCTGGGAATCAGGCGTCGCGGAGCAGTTCGTGGCGGCCGACGCGACGTTCCACCTCGCCGTGGTCGCCGCCTCGCACAACGAGGTTCTGACCGAGCTGTACGCGGACCTCGGGGATCTGCTGCGCGACTGGCTCCGCGACGACATCGGCCACGAGCTGCGCCCCGAGAACCACATGGACCACGCGCGGATGGTCGAGGCGATCCGCGCGGGCGACGGCGACGCGGCAGCCTCTGAGGCGGCAGGCTATCCGTTCATGTGCCTGCGTCGGCCTGAAGCGGCTGGTGGCTGATCCAGACCGAGCGGATCTCCTTCCAGCACCGGCCGGTCAGTTCGCCGTACTCGGCGGGGCGGAGCGGCACGGGCGCCGTGTCCGCGTCCACGTCCCACCAGCGGTCGCATTCGACGTGCAGCCGGACCCGGTCGGTGGCCGGGTAGGGGTTGTGGCAGTAGGCGGTGACCCGGGAGCCCTCGACGAGGGTGCTGCACCGTGCCTGATAGGCCGGCGCCGGCGCCGGCCGGGGGTCCTGCGTCTCCTGACGGAACTGGAGGGTGGCGAAGGGGATTGCCCCGAGCAGGACCGTCGCGGCGGCCAGTACGGAGGCGTTGCGCCATTTCGTACGCACGAGCAGGACCTCCTCGGCCGGGCTGCGACGCACGCGCCGCAACAGCACCACAAGGAAGATTTGCTCCTCCAGCATCGCCGCCCCCGGGTCCGCCCGCCCGTGCACTGGGCCGAACGGGCGACGCCCCGCCCACCGCGCGAGGCGGTCGGCGGGGCGTGGCGGACATACGTATGTGCTGGTCAGGCACCCATCATATGGACGCCGCCGTCGACGTGGACGATCTCACCGGTGGTCTTCGGGAAGAAGTCGGAGAGCAGCGCGACGACACCGCGGCCGGCCGGCTCCGGGTCCGCCATGTTCCACTCGAGCGGGGAGCGCTCGTCCCACACCTTGGCCAGTTCGGTGAAGCCCGGGATGGACTTGGCGGCCATCGAGCCGATCGGGCCGGCCGAGATCAGGTTGCAGCGGATGTGTCGCGGGCCGAGGTCACGTGCCAGATAGCGGCTGGTGGCCTCGAGCGCGGCCTTCGCCGGACCCATCCAGTCGTACTGCGGCCAGGCGAACTGCGCGTCGAAGGTCAGGCCCACGACCGAGCCGCCGTTCTGCATCAGCGGCAGGCAGGCCATGGTCAGCGACTTCAGCGAGAACGCGGAGACGTGCATCGCGGTCGCCACCGACTCGAAGGGCGTGTTGAGGAAGTTGCCGCCCAGGGCGTCCTGCGGGGCGAAGCCGATCGAGTGGACGACGCCGTCCAGACCGCCGAGTTCCTCACGCACGACGTCCTCGACGCGGGCCAGGTGCTCGTCGTTGGTGACGTCGAGCTCGATGACCTTGGCGGGCCGGGGGAGTTTCCTGGCGATGCGCTCGGTCAGGGTGGGCCGCGGGAAGGCGGTCAGGATGACCTCAGCGCCCTGCTCCTGGGCCACCTTCGCGGTGTGGAAGGCGATGGAGGACTCCATCAGCACACCGGTGATCAGGACGCGCTTGCCCTCGAGGATTCCGCTCATGTCGTTCAGTGACCCATGCCCAATCCGCCGTCAACGGGGATGACGGCTCCAGTGATGTACGAGGCGTCGTCGGAGGCGAGGAAGCGCACGGCGGCGGCGATCTCCTCCGGCTTCGCGTACCGGCCGAGCGGCACCTGCGAGACGATGCCCGCGCGCTGCTCGTCGGTGAGCACCTGCGTCATGTCGGTGTCGACAAAACCGGGTGCGACGACGTTGAAGGTGATGTTCCGCGAGCCGAGCTCACGGGCCAGGGAGCGGGCGAAGCCGACGAGGCCGGCCTTGGAGGCGGCGTAGTTGGCCTGCCCGGCCGAGCCCAGCAGCCCGACCACGGAGGAGATGAGCACGACACGGCCCTTCCTGGCGCGCAGCATGCCGCGGTTGGCACGCTTGACGACCCGGAAGGTGCCCGTGAGGTTGGTGTCGAGGACGGAGGTGAAGTCGTCCTCCGACATCCGCATCAGCAGCTGGTCCTTGGTGATGCCGGCGTTGGCGACCATCACCTCCACGTTGCCGTGCTTCTCCTCGATCTCCTTGTAGGCCTGCTCCACCTGCTCGGCGTCGGTGATGTCGCACCGGACGGGAAGCACGCCCGCCTCGACGAGCTCGGCGGGCGGCTCGCCGGAGCGGTAGGTGATGGCGACCTTGTCGCCATTGGCGGCGAAAGCACGGGCGATGGCGAGGCCGATGCCCCGGTTTCCTCCGGTGACGAGAACCGAGCGGCTCAACGGATCACCCTTTCATCAGCGGTCTGGAGCACCTGGGAGCCAGGCGACTACCTCGGAAACCTATCGGTCCGCCACGCCTCCCGGGGAATCGGGCCCTGACAGTGCCGCGATGCGGTCCCTGTCGGGTCCCTACAGAAGAGACGGCTCGTGGTGTCCGGGCCCTCACTCCTTTGCACCGGGCGCGTAGGCGGCGAGTCCCACCTCCCGGGCGGCGTCGAGCATCCGCTTGTCGTACGTGATCAGGCAGTCGAGCGCCTCGCCCATGATCAGCGCACTCGCCACGTGGATGGCGTCGAGAAAACGCAGGGAGGCAGGGACCCGGGTGGCCAGATTTTTCACTTCTTCCGTGAGAAGGATCTCGGTCACCATGCCGTCGAGATCGGCGAGTGCGGTCGGGTACGACCCGACCTTGTCGAGCTGGCGGACAGTTTCGACGAAGCCGAGGGTGCTGGTGGCCAGCGGGACGCCGGGGCGGGCAGCGAGAAAAGTCCGTGGCTCCGCCGCGTTGGACCGGCCCGTGAGCAGCGTCAGCAGAGCCGACGAATCCATGTAGATCAACGGTCCTCGTCCTCTCGCTCCGCGAGAAGCAGCTCGACGGGGTCCGGAGCACCGGTGGGAATGTCGTAGCGGGGCAGGCGGTCAAGGTCGGACGTGGTCGCGGCCTTGAGGCGGATCTTCCCCTGGGCCACGAGGTCGGAGTACCGCGCCACCGGCCCGGAGCCGGGAAGCAGTATGGCGATGACGTTGCCGTGGCGTGTGACCTGGACCGCCTCGCCCTTCTCGACACGGGCGAAGACGGCGCTGGGGTTGTAGGAGAACTCGCGGACCGAGATCGTGCTCATCGGGTCTCCCTCCGTCCATGGAGCGGATTTGTGCCTACACCCTCGAAATACGAGACCGAGCGGGCGGTGTCGATCTTCTCCGCAAGCGTCGTGATGGCTGCCTCCAGTTCTCGCCAGGGGCGTGCCAGGTCGATCACGTGCCGCCAGATCCGCAGCCGCCCCTCCCCCACGGGAACCTCGACCATGTTCGGACGCCCCGAGGCATAGACCAGATGGCCCTCCGCCAGGAGCAGGGCCCGGTCGGCGGCGGAGACGAAGGCGTGCGCGAGGGCTGGGAGGAGGTCGGGGCGCGGGTCGGCGGCGACGGGGCGCGGGTCGAAGCGGACGCGGTCCGGGGCGTACGAGAAGCTCGTGGGTCGGCGAGCGTCGCGACCTGCGCCGGGGTGAGGTCCCAGGTGGTCCAGCCGCCGCCGTCCGCGAGCCTGATGCGCAGGGCGGTGTCCCGGCAGTGGCGGGGCTGGGTGTGCCGGGCGGTCACTGGCTCGCGGGGTTGGCGATGCCGTCCGCGTCACCGGCGGCGTCCCCGGCCGAGGGCGGCGGGATGTTCAGCCGCTCGCGCAGGACGGGGAGCCGTTACGGCCGCTTCCCGAGGAATGGTCGGCACACGTGCCGGGTGCCGTACGCAATCGCGGGACACGGTGCCCCCGCGCCGTGATTCACTGCGTGCCGTAGCGATCCCGGTGAGTGCCTGGAGGAAAATCAGCCGTGCCCCACGACATCGATCAGACGTTCACCGCGCTGCCGCTGCGGGCCCTCGCCGACGCGGCGCTCGCCCGTGCCCGCGCGCTCGGTGCCGAGCACGCCGACTTCCGGCTCGAGCGTGTGCGCAGTGCGGCCTGGCGGCTGCGGGACGCCAAGCCGGCCGGTTCCTCCGACACCACGGACCTCGGGTACGCGGTGCGGGTCGTGCACGGCGGGGCGTGGGGTTTCGCGTCCGGGGTGGATCTGACCATGGACGCCGCGGCGCGGGTCGCGGGCCAGGCGGTCGCGATGGCGAAGCTGTCGGCGAAGGTGATCGCGGCGGCGGGCAGCGACGAGAGGGTGGAGCTGGCGGACGAGCCGGTGCACGCCGAGAAGACGTGGGTCTCGTCGTACGGGATCGACCCCTTCACCGTGCCCGACGAGGAGAAGACCGCGCTGCTGGCGGAGTGGAGCGACCGGCTGCTGCGGGCGGACGGCGTGGCGCACGTGGACGCGTCGCTGCTCACCGTCCACGAGAACAAGTTCTATGCCGACACTGCGGGGACGGTCACGACGCAGCAGCGCGTACGGCTGCACCCGCAGCTCACGGCGGTCGCCGTCGACGGGACGTCCGGCGAGTTCGACTCGATGCGTACCATCGCGCCGCCGGCGGGCCGCGGCTGGGAGTATCTGACCGGCACGGGCTGGGACTGGGACTCGGAGCTGGAGCAGATCCCGGTGCTGCTGGCGGAGAAGATGCGCGCCCCGAGCGTCGAGGCGGGCCGGTACGACCTGGTGGTCGACCCGTCGAACCTGTGGCTGACGATCCACGAGTCGATCGGCCACGCCACCGAGCTGGACCGGGCGCTCGGCTACGAGGCCGCGTACGCGGGGACCTCGTTCGCGACCTTCGACCAGCTGGGGAAGCTGGCGTACGGCTCGTCCGTCATGAACGTGACCGGTGACCGCACGGCAGAGCACGGCCTGGCGACGATCGGCTACGACGACGAGGGCGTCGAGGCGCAGAGCTGGGACCTGGTCAAGGACGGCACGCTGGTCGGGTACCAGCTGGACCGGCGGATCGCGAAGCTGACCGGTCTCGGCCGTTCCAACGGCTGCGCCTACGCCGACTCCCCCGCGCATGTACCGGTGCAGCGGATGGCCAACGTGTCGCTTCGGCCTGACCCGGGCGGGCTGTCGACGGAGGACCTGATCGGCGGGGTCGAGCGCGGTATCTACGTGGTCGGCGACCGGTCCTGGTCGATCGACATGCAGCGGTACAACTTCCAGTTCACCGGCCAGCGGTTCTTCCGCATCGAGAACGGCCGGCTGGCGGGGCAGCTGCGGGATGTGGCGTACCAGGCGACGACGACCGAGTTCTGGGGCTCGATGGAGCAGGTCGGCGGTCCGCAGACCTATGTGCTCGGCGGCGCCTTCAACTGCGGCAAGGCCCAGCCGGGCCAGGTCGCCTCCGTCTCGCACGGCTGCCCCTCAGCCCTGTTCCGGGGTGTCAGCATCCTCAACACGACGCAGGAGGCGGGCCGATGAGCGAGCGGGCCGCACACGGGAACCCCTGCTGGGGGTCCGGGGGCCGTCCCCCGGGAAAGCACAGTCTCAACACGACGCAGGAGGCCGGACGATGAGCGCCCGTACCAGCAAGCCGCACGAGATCGTCGAGCGGGCGCTCGAGCTGTCCACCGCCGACGGCTGTGTCGTCATCGCCGACGAGGAGTCCTCCGCCAATCTGCGCTGGGCCGGAAACGCGCTGACCACCAACGGCGTCACCCGCGGCCGTACCCTCACCGTGATCGCGACCGTCGACGGCTCGCAGGGCACCGCGTCCGGTGTGGTGTCCCGTTCCGCGGTGACCGCGGACGATCTCGAGCCGCTGGTGCGCGCGGCGGAGGCGGCGGCCCGCGGCGCCGGACCCGCGGAGGACGCCCAGCCACTGGTCGAGGCCGGCCCGGCGTCCCCGGACTTCACGGACGCGCCCGCGGAGACGACTTCCGCCGTGTTCGCCGACTTCGCGCCGGCGCTCGGCGAGGCCTTCGCCCGGGCCCGGGCGGGTGGCCGTGAGCTGTACGGCTTCGCCAACCATGAGATGACCTCCACCTATGTGGGCAGCTCCACGGGCCTGCGACTGCGGCACGACCAGCCGAACGGCACCCTCGAGCTGAACGCGAAGTCCCCTGATCGCGCCCGCTCGGCATGGGCGGGCCGCTCGACGCGTGACTTCAAGGACGTGGACCCGGCCGCCATGGACGCCGGGCTGGCGCGGCGCCTGGCCTGGGCGGAGCGCCGGATCGAGCTGCCCGCCGGCCGGTACGAGACGCTGCTGCCGCCGACCGCGGTGGCCGACCTGCTGATCTATCAGCTGTGGTCGTCCGCGGCCCGGGACGCGGCGGAGGGCCGGACGGTGTTCTCGCGGCCCGGCGGAGGCACCCGCGTCGGCGAGACGCTGTCCCCGCTGCCGCTGGCCCTGCGCAGCGACCCGCATGAGCCGGGTCTCGAATCGGCCCCGTTCGTGATCGCGCACGCCTCCGGCGACGACGCCTCGGTCTTCGACAACGGTCTGCCCATTTCGGCGACGGACTGGGTGCGGGACGGAAAGCTGGAGCACCTGGTGAGCACCCGGCACACCGCCGGCCTGACCGGCCTGCCGGTGGCGCCCGGCGCGGGGAATCTGATCCTGGACGGCGGTGGTGAGCGTTCGCTGGAGGAGATGGTGTCCGCGACGGCCCGTGGGCTGCTGCTGACCTGCCTCTGGTACATCCGCGAAGTCGACCCGGCGACCCTTCTGCTGACCGGTCTGACCAGGGACGGTGTCTATCTTGTGGAGAACGGCGAGGTCGTCGGCGAGGTGAACAACTTCCGCTTCAACGAGTCGCCCGTCGATCTGCTGTCGCGCGCCTCGGAGGCCGGGCGGACCGAGAAGACGCTGCCGCGTGAGTGGGGCGACTGGTTCACCAGGGCCGCGATGCCCGCGCTGCGGGTGCCGGATTTCAATATGAGCTCGGTCAGCCAGGGCGTATAACCTCGTACACGTTCATTGACACGTGCGGCAGCACTTCCGAAGGAGACGCGAGACCCGTGACGGACATCGTCGACGAGCTCAAGTGGCGTGGGCTGATCGCCCAGTCCACTGACGAGGACGCATTGCGCAAGACGCTCGCGGACGGTCCCGTCACGTTCTATTGCGGCTTCGACCCGACGGCGGCCAGCCTGCACGTCGGACACCTGGTGCAGGTGCTGACCGTCCGCCGCCTCCAGCTGGCCGGGCACCGGCCGCTGGCGCTGGTGGGCGGGGCGACGGGGCAGATCGGCGACCCGCGGCCGACCGCCGAGCGCACGCTGAACGATCCGGAGACGATCGCGCAGTGGGTGACCCGGCTGCGCTCGCAGATCGAGCCGTACCTGTCCTTCGAGGGCGAGAACGCGGCGGTCATGGTGAACAACCTGGACTGGACCGCCGGCATGTCCGCGATCGAGTTCCTGCGGGACATCGGCAAGCACTTCCGCGTCAACAAGATGCTCACCAAGGACTCGGTCGCCCGGCGGCTGGAGTCCGAGCAGGGCATCAGCTACACGGAGTTCAGCTACCAGCTGCTGCAGGGCATGGACTTCCTGGAGCTGTACCGGCGGTACGGCTGCACCCTGCAGCAGGGCGGCAGCGACCAGTGGGGCAATCTCACCGCGGGCCTGGACCTGATCCACCGCCTGGAGCCGGAGGCCGAGGTGCACGCGGTGGCCACGCCGCTGATGACCAAGGCGGACGGCACCAAGTTCGGCAAGTCGGAGACGGGCACGCTCTGGCTCGACCCGGAGATGACCACGCCGTACGCGTTCTACCAGTTCTGGCTGAACACGGACGACCGGGACGTCTCGCGGTACCTGCGCATTCTCAGCTTCAAGAGCCGTGCGGAGCTCGAGGAGCTGGAGAAGCAGACCGCCGAGCGTCCGCAGGCGCGGGCCGCCCAGCGTGCGCTGGCCGAGGAGCTGACGACGCTGGTGCACGGCGCCGACCAGTGCGCCGCGGTGATCAACGCGTCGAAGGCGCTGTTCGGTCAGGGCGAGCTGGGCGACCTGGACGAGGCGACGCTGCGCGCGGCGCTGTCCGAGCTGCCGCACGCCCGGGTCGGCGAGCTGCTCCCGGTGGTGGATCTGTTCGCCGAGGTCGGTCTGGTGCCGAGCAAGTCCGCCGCCCGTCGCACGGTGAAGGAGGGCGGCGCCTACGTGAACAACGTGAAGGTGACCGCCGAGGACGCCCTGGTGAGGGCCGGCGAGCTGCTGCACGGCCGCTGGCTGGTGCTGCGCCGGGGCAAGAAGAACCTGGCGGCGGTCGAGGTCACGGCCGGCTGACCCCGGACACGGCGAAGGCCGGGTGGGACGAGATCGCCCACCCGGCCTTCGCGTGTTCAGGCGGGACGTTTCTTCCCGCGGACGGCGGTGTAGGCCATGTCGCCCAGGAAGACGATGACGATGGCCGCCGCGAGCTGCAGCGCATGCCGGCCCCAGTCGATGCCGCTGGTCTCCGCGATGCCGAAACCACGCGCCACGGCGTTGCCGATGACGGCGCCGATGATGCCGAAGATGGTGGTCAGCCAGAGGGGACTGTGCTGCTTGCCCGGAATGATCGCCTTCGCGAGAAGGCCCAGCACGAACCCCACGACGATCGCCCACAACCAGCCCATGGCTGCCTCCTTGTACGGCCTCTGCGTGAGCAGTTACGTCGCCAGTGTCGGCCCGCTCGCCGTACAGCGCATGTCGGGGAGGTTCGTACGCATTCGGACGCATACCCGGCACGCCGTCGTCGGGCCGCCCCGCTCTCGAAGGCGACGCAGACCGGGCGTACCGTGGATGGAGTCGGAGCAGGGCATGGCCGGGAACGTCCGGTGCGGGAATCGGGTGGTGAAGACGCGATGCGGAAGCACGGCGGAACCGAGGTCTTCCGGATCACCGGTGCGCGGCAGAGTCTCGCCGACGACGTGCGCGGCAGGCAGCGCCGCTATGTGATCTCGATGTCGGTGCGGACCGTTTCCGTGATCCTCGCGGCGGTCCTGTGGAACGTGGAGCGCCATGTGGCCGTCGTGGCGCTGGTGCTCGGCGTGCTGCTGCCCTACATCTCCGTCGTCATCGCAAACGCGGGCCGGGAGAATGCCCCTTCGCTGCCGTCCACGTTCGTGCCCGCGCCGGTGCGGCCGGCGATCGAGGCGGCCGCCGAGCAGGGGCCGACGGAAGGGGAGCCGGAGGCGGGGGCCGTCCCGGGGGACCGTTCCGGGGCCGGTCAGAGCTGACCGTCGGCGCTGCCGGCGGGCCACGGAAAGCTCAAGAAAACCTCAGATCAATCATGAAGTTCCGGTGCACCGCCACCCGTTGCCCGTGACATACTGCCTACGCGCTCCGCATCCCCCGTCGGAGCGACGGACCGACGCCGGGCAGCTCCCCCCGTGGCTGCTCGGCGTCGCCATGCTGGGACAATGATCCGGTGAATCATCCGGTGAGTGACGAGACCCCGATCTGCTCGGCCAAGGGCTGCCGTACCGACGCCGTATGGGTCCTCGCCTGGAACAACCCGAAACTGCACACCCCGGACCGCCGTAAGACATGGCTGGCGTGCGAGGAACACCGCGAACACCTTTCGCAGTTCCTCGGTGTGCGCGGTTTCCTGAAGGACGTCGTGACGCTGGAGCAGTGGGAGTCCGGTACGGGAGCCGGGTCAGCCACCGATGGCTGACATGGGCCGCTCCGGCTGAAGGAACGACGGGTCGTCGAGACCGGATCCGGCCTTCTTGCCCCACATCGCCAGCCGCCAGATGCGCGCGATCTCCTCGTCGGGAGCCCCGGAACGCAGAGCGGCCCGCAGGTCGGTCTCCTCGGTGGCGAAGAGGCAGGTGCGCACCTGACCGTCGGCGGTGAGCCGGGTGCGGTCGCAGGCGCGGCAGAACGGGCGGGTGACGGAGGCGATGACGCCGACCCGGTGCGGGCCGCCGTCGACGACCCACCGCTCCGCGGGTGCGGAGCCTCGGGCGGTGTCGCCCTCCGGGGCGAGGGTGAAGCGGGTCCGGAGGGATTCGAGGATGTCACCAGCGGTGATCATGCCGTCACGCTTCCAGCCGTGCTGGGCGTCGAGCGGCATCTGCTCGATGAAACGCAGCTCGTAGTCGTTCTCCACGGCCCAGGCGAGCAGGTCGGGGGCCTCGTCGTCGTTCAGCCCCGGCATCAGGACGGTGTTGACCTTGACGGGGGTGAGGCCGGCGGCGCGGGCGGCTTCGAGGCCGTCCAGGACGTCCCGGTGGCGGTCGCGGCGGGTGAGGGTCTTGAAGACGTCGGGCCGCAGGGTGTCCAGTGAGACGTTGACCCGGTCGAGGCCGGCGGCCTTGAGGGCCGTGGCGGTGCGCTTGAGGCCGATGCCGTTGGTGGTGAGGGACATCTTGGGGCGGGGCTCCAGGGCCGCGCAGCGCTCGACGATGCCGACCAGCCCCGGGCGCAGCAGCGGCTCGCCGCCGGTGAAGCGCACCTCGGTGACGCCGAGATCGGTGACGGCCACACGGATCAGGCGGACGATCTCGTCGTCCGTGAGCAGATCGGGCTTTGCCAGCCACTGCAGGCCTTCTTCCGGCATGCAGTACGTACACCGCAGATTGCACCGGTCGGTCAGTGAGACGCGCAGGTCAGTGGCCACTCGGCCGAAGGTGTCTATGAGCACTGTGGGCCCCCTCCCTCTTCGCGGATCCGACGCTTTCGAGCCTACGCGAGAGCGCCGACAACATGAGGGCCCGTTTGGCACGAGGTACGGCGCGGCCGCGTCGTAGGACCCTACGACGCGGCCGCTGACGTGCGTGTATCGGATTCCTCTCAGTGGGCGCCGATGCCGGTGAGGGACTTGACCTCGAGCTCGGCGTACTTGCCCGCGTCGGGCCCCTCCTTCGTGAGGATCGAGCCGAGCCAGCCGAGCACGAAGCCCAGCGGGATGGAGATCAGACCCGGGTTGGACAGCGGGAACCAGGCGAAGTCGACGCTCGGGAACATCGCCGACGGGCCGCCGGACACCACCGGGGAGAAGAGCACCAGGAACACCGACGAGGCGAGGCCTCCGTAGATGGACCACAGGGCGCCCTGGGTGGTGAACCTCTTCCAGAACAGGCTGTAGAGGATCGTGGGCAGGTTGGCGGAGGCGGCGACCGCGAAGGCGAGGGCGACGAGGCCGGCCACGTTCAGGTCGCGGGCGAGCGCGCCGAGGGCGATGGAGACGATGCCGATGAGGACGGTCGCCCAGCGTGCGGCCCTGACCTCCTCCTTCTCCGTGGCCTGTCCCCGACGGATCACGTTGGCGTAGATGTCGTGCGCGAACGACGAGGAGGACGCCAGCGTGAGACCGGCGACGACGGCGAGGATGGTGGCGAAGGCGACGGCAGAGATCACGGCGAGCAGGATCGCGCCCCCGGCGGAGTCGACGCCGCCGACGTGCAGGGCGAGGAGCGGCGCCGCGGTGTTGCCCGCCGGGTTGGACGCCTTGATTTCGGCGGGTCCGACGAGGGCGGCGGCACCGAAGCCGAGTGCGATCGTCATGAGGTAGAACGCGCCGATGATGCCGATGGCCCAGTTCACGGACTTACGGGCGGCCTTGGCGGTGGGCACCGTGTAGAAGCGGATCAGGATGTGCGGGAGTCCGGCGGTGCCGAGGACGAGGGCGATACCGAGGGAGAGGAAGTCCAGCTTCGTCATGCCGTCGATGCCGTACTTGAGGCCCGGCTCGAGGAAGGCGTCGGCGTTGCCCTTCTGCCCCACCTCGCTCTTCGCCGCGGCCTCGCCGAGGAGCTCCGAGATGTTGAAGTTGAACTTCCACAGCACCAGGAAGGTGATCAGCAGTGTGCCCGCGATCAGCAGCACGGCCTTGACCATCTGCACCCAGGTGGTGCCCTTCATGCCGCCGATGGTCACGTAGACGATCATCAGCAGGCCGACGAGGGCGACGATCGCGATCTTGCCGCCGTCGCTGGTGATGCCGAGGAGCAGCGACACGAGGACGCCCGCGCCTGCCATCTGCGCGAGCAGGTAGAAGATCGAGACGACGATCGTGGACGCACCCGCGGCGGTGCGGACAGGGCGCTGGCGCATCCGGTAGGCGAGGACGTCGCCCATCGTGTAGCGGCCGGAGTTGCGCAGCGGTTCCGCGACGAGCAGCAGGGCGACGAGCCAGGCGACCAGGAAGCCGATCGAGTAGAGGAAGCCGTCGTAGCCGTAGAGCGCGATGGCGCCGGCGATGCCGAGGAACGAGGCGGCCGACATGTAGTCGCCGGAGATGGCGAGGCCGTTCTGGAAGCCGGTGAACTGGCGGCCGCCGGCGTAGAAGTCGGCGGCGTCCTTGGTCTGCCGGCCGGCCCAGACGGTGATGAACAAGGTCGCGACGACGAAGGCGGCGAAGAGGGTGATGATCAGCGGCCGGTGCTCGGTGGTCGCGTTCGAGGCCGCAAGGTGCAGGGCGGGGCTCATGCGTCGGCCTCCATACGGGACTTGATCGCCTCGGCCTTCGGGTCGAGCTTCGCCGCGGCGTGCCGCGAGTAGAGCCAGGCGATGAGGAAGGTGGTCGCGAACTGGGCGAGGCCGAAGACGAGGGCCACGTTGATGTTGCCGAAGAGCTTCGTGCCCATGAAGCCGCCGGCGTAGTTGGAGAGCAGGACGTAGAGCAGGTACCAGGCGATGAACGCGATCGTCAGCGGGAAGGCGAAAGAACGGTAGGTACGCCGCAGTTCGCCGAATTCCGTACTCTGCTGCACCTGCGTGAACGACTGCGTGGTGGGCTGGGCGGTGCCGGTTGCCTGACCGGTCTCGGGCGGCGGTGCATCGGTGGTCACGGAATCTCCTCGCGACGCGGGTGCGGTGGGGACGGACTCGGAGTTGTCACTGGCCGGGGCGGTTTGATGTTGCTCCACTCCCTGACAACGGCACGGTGCGCATGGCGAACCGGTTCAACATCGGCCTTTTTCTTCCGCACTTCCTTCGCGAACTCATTGATGTAGGAGCTTGATCAGCGATAGCTTCGCTCGTCATGTACCCGCCCATTCGCACAGGGGTGTCTGGGCGGTTGTCACGGATGATGTGGAGAACCCATGGCTCATCTGGGATCCAGACGGCGTCGCGCACTCGCGCTGCCCGCCGGTCTGGCGCTCACGGCCTCGCTCGGCTTCCTGCCGGCGGGGGCCGCTACGGCGGCGCCGGTCGACGACGTACCCGCGGCGGTCCAGGCGGACGGACCGAAGCTGAGTTACGTCGTCAACGTCAACGGCGGACACGGCACCGCCAAGTCGGTCAAGAAGGCGATAGCCAAGGCCGGCGGAACGGTGGTGATCTCCTACGACCAGATAGGCGTCATCGTCGTCCACTCGCAGAACCCGGACTTCGCCACGACGATCCGCGGCGTGCGGGGTGTGGAGTCTGCCGGTGTCACGCGCACCGCTCCACTCGCGCCCTCGGCCGACATGGCCATCGACTCGGAGCGCCCGCTCACGGCCGACGAGGCGAAGGCCTCGGCCGCGCAGGCGGACTCGGACCAGGATCCGCTGGAGCCGCTGCAGTGGGACCTGCCGGCCATCAAGGCCGACAAGGCCCACGAGAAGACGCTGGGCAGCAAGAAGGTCACCGTCGCGGTCATCGACACCGGTGTCGACGACACCCACCCGGACCTCGCGCCCAACTTCGACCGCGACGCCTCCGTCAGCTGCGTGGGCGGCGTGCCGAACACGGCTGACGGCGCCTGGCGTCCGGGCCCGGACGAGTCCGACCACGGCACGCACGTCGCGGGCACCATCGCCGCCGCGAAGAACGGCGTCGGCATGACCGGTGTCGCGCCGGGTGTGAAGGTCTCCGGCATCAAGGTCTCGCAGCCCGACGGCTTCTTCTACACCGAGGCCGTCGTCTGCGGCTTCGTGTGGGCCGCGGAGCACGGCGTCGATGTGACCAACAACAGCTACTACACGGACCCGTGGCTGTTCAACTGCAAGAACGACGCGGACCAGAAGGCACTCGTCGAGGCCGTCTCCCGCGCCACCCGCTACGCGGAGGACAAGGGCGCGGTGAACGTCGCCGCGGCCGGCAACTCCCGTATGGACCTTGCGGCCGACGAGCTGACCGACACCTCGAGCCCGAACGACTCGACGCCGGGCGAGCGTGTCATCAACCCCCGCGAGTGCCTCGACATCCCGACCCAGATCCCCGGCGTCGTCACGGTGTCCGCGCTGGGCGCCAAGGACCTGAAGGCCTCGTACTCCAACTACGGCAACGGTGTGGTCGACATCTCCGCCCCGGGCGGCGACGCGACGCGCTACCAGGCTCCGGACGCCCCGGCCGTGGACGGCCGGATCCTGTCGACGCTGCCGGGCGGCGGCTACGGCTACAAGGCCGGTACGTCGATGGCCTCCCCGCACGTCGCGGGCGTGGCGGCGCTGATCAAGTCGACCCACCCCTACGCGGCGCCGGCCGTGGTCAAGGGTCTGCTGTACGCGCAGGCGGACGACACCGCGTGCACGAACCCGTACGACATCAACGGCGACGGCACCGTCGACGCGGTCTGCGAGGGCGGCGAGCGCAAGAACGGCTTCTACGGCCACGGCATCACGGACGCCCTGGACGCCGTCCGCTGGTAACGGCTTCCGGTCGGCAGTAGCCCCGTCATGAGCGGGCCCGGTGCGCGATCCGCACCGGGCCCGTCTTCGTCGTGGCACCCGGTGCCATAGTGGCTGTATGACCCCTTCGTCCTCGAACTCCCCCGCGAACGGCACCGCCCAGGCATGGGCGGCTCTGGGCGGCGACCCCGCTCTGCTCGGCCGTGTCGCGTACCGGGGCGGCGGATCGCTGCCCGCCCGGCTGCCGGTCATGGAACTGGCGCGTGCCACGGTCGCGGTCTGTTCCCTCGCCGCCGCCGAGCTCACCGCGCGGCGGTGCGGCGGCCCCGTCCCTGCCGTCACCGTCGACGACGCGGCGGTGACGACGGCGTTCCTCAGCGACCGGCTGGTGCGGCTGGACGGCGTGGCGCCGACCACGTTCGCACCGCTGTCCCGGACCTGGCGGGCCGCCGACGGCTGGGTGCGTACACACGCCAACTACCCGCACCACCGGGCGCGTCTGCTCGGCGCGCTGTCGCTGCCGCCGGACGCCGAGGCAGAGGCCGTCGCCGCGGCGATCGGCGAGCGCAGCGCGCCGGACGTGGAGGAGAGCGTGTACGCGGCCGGCGGTCTCGCCGTCGCCGGGCGCAGCCGGGAGCTATGGGCGAAGCACCCGCAGGGCGCGGCCGGCGCGGCGCATCCGCTGCTGCGCGTGGATCGGCTCGGCGACGACCGCACGACCCGGGCGGCGGACGCTCCGGGGGCGCTGCCGTGTACGGGCCTGCGGGTTCTCGATCTGACCCGGGTGCTGGCCGGCCCGGTCGCCACACGGACGCTCGCGCTCCTGGGTGCCGATGTGCTGCGGATCGACGCACCGCAACTTCCGGAGAACCAGGACGCCCACAACGACACCGGCTGGGGCAAGCGGTCCACGCTGCTCGACCTGGCGGCGGCCGCCGACCGGAAGTCCTTCGAGGAGCTGCTGGCCCTGGCCGACGTGGTGGTGACCGGCTACCGCCCGGGCGCACTCGACCGGTTCGGCCTCTCCCCCGAGGCGCTGGCTGAGCGCCGTCCCGGCCTGGTCGTCGCCCGGCTCTCCGCATGGGGCCGGTACGGGCCGTGGGCCGGACGACGCGGCTTCGACAGTCTGGTCCAGGTCGCGACCGGGATCGCCATGACCGAGGGCGAGGACGGCCGCCCGGGTGCGCTGCCCGCGCAGGCCCTCGACCACGGCACCGGATATCTGCTCGCCGCCGGGGTGCTGCGCGCCCTGACCGGTCAACACGAAGCCGGTGGTGCCCGGCTGGTGGAGACCGCCCTCACGCAGACAGCGGCCTGGCTGACCGGGAGCCTGTCGGAGGAACCGGACGGCCGGCAGGCCGCGTACGACGCCGAGCGCCGGCTCGTCGAACGCGACAGCCCGATGGGCCGGCTGCGCCACGCGCTGCCCGCGGTCGGCTACGAGGGCGGGCCGGCCGACTGGGCACGCCCGCCCGGGGTGTGGGGGACGGACGCGCCGCAGTGGGCGGACGGCACGGCGTGACCAGGGCGCCGGGTGCGACGTGCCCGGTGCGAACTGCCGTACGGGCTCACCCCGCTGGGCCACCTGCCCGCGCTCACCTCCCTGGAGCTCTCCCAGTGCTCACCGTCCGGAGCGTCGGTCGACATCGGGCCGCTCGCCGCCGTGCCGGAACTGAGGATCACGGTCACGACAACACTCGGGTCGTCGCCGGCATCGACCGCTTTCCCGTGTCGAGGTGAAACACGGGAGAACCTGACAACGCCTCACACGCCGGCCGCGCCCAGCGCCGAACCCGCCGCGTATGTCACCGCCATGGCCAGCGCACCGCCGCACGCATTGCGCGCCACAGCGGGTCCGGCCGCCGCCGCGCCCAGCCGGGCGCTCCACCAGCCGGTCAGCGTCAGCGCGACCAGCACGAAGAAGACGGTGACGTACAGACGGGCGGACGCAGGCGGCAGCACGATGGCCAGCAGCGGCAGCAGCGCGCCGGCCGTGAACGCGAGGAAGCTGGCTCCCGCGGCCTGCCACGGGTTGGTCAGCTCGTCGGGGTCGATACCGAGCTCCACGCGCGCGTGCGCGCGCAGCGCGTCCCGTTCCGTGAGCTGGACGGCGGCCTCCCTGGCCACATCCTCCGACAGACCGCGGTCCGCCAGCATCCGGGTCAGCTCGTCCAGTTCGGCCTCCGGCTGCTCCCGCAGCTCACGCTTCTCCACCGCCAGAGCGGCCTTCTCCGAGTCGCGTTGGGTGGAGACGGAGACGTACTCACCGGCCGCCATCGACATCGAACCTGCGAGCAGTCCGGCGAGACCGGCGGTGAGCAGCGCGCCCCGCGAGTCCGTCGCACCGGCCACGCCGACGACGATGCCGGCGGTGGAGACGATGCCGTCGTTCGCACCGAGGACGGCGGCGCGCAGCCAGTTGAGGCGGCTGCCGAGTCCGCCCGGGTGAGGTTCGTCGTGTGTTCCACCGCCGGTCGTTTCACTCATCCGGGGAGCCTTTCACGCAAGGGAGTTGAGACAGGGAGCGGCACGCCCCGGGTGCCGGCGGAAGGGGGCGGGCCGAGGCTGTCGGTGCCGGCCCGTATTCTCTGTGACCATGCTCGACGACCGTACGACCGCAGCACCGACGTGGCCGGCCGCGTACCCGCAGAGGTACGCGGTCGTCGACGTGGAGACCACCGGACTCGCCAGAAACGACCGGATAGTGTCGGCTGCCGTCTACCACCTCGACATGCACGGCGACGTCGAGGACCACTGGTACACGCTCGTCAATCCGGAGCGCGACCCCGGACCGGTGCGAATCCACGGTCTGACGAGCGATGTGCTGGAGGGCGCGCCGTTGTTCGGCGAGATCGCCGCCGAGCTGTCCGCGCGGCTCGAGGGCCGGGTCCTGGTCGCGCACAACGCCGCTTTCGACTGGTCCATGATCGCCAGGGAGTACGCGCGTACGCGCGGTGCGGCGCCGACCCGGCAGCGGCTGTGCACCATCGCGCTCGCCAAGGAGCTGCAGCTGCCGCTGCCCAACCACAAGCTCGAGTCGCTGGCCGCGCACTACGGGGTGGTGCAGCAACGGGCGCACCATGCGCTGGACGACGCCCGGGTGCTCGCGGAGGCCTTCCGGCCGAGCCTGCACACCGCGGCACGCGACGGCGTGCGGCTGCCGCTGCTCGAGTGCCGGCCGCTGACGGAGTGGTCGGACGCCCCCGTCACCCCGCGCGTCGGCTACCAGCCGTCGTACGGGCACGGCAGTTGGCGCCCGTCACGCAAGCGGCCGCCGTGCCCCTTCCCCAATCCGGGGCGGTACGAGCCGGGCGGGCCGCTGGTCCAGGGCATGCGGATCGCCTTCTCCGGGGACACCTCCGTGGAGCGGGAGCTGCTCGAGGACCGGGCGATCGAGGCAGGGCTGCACGTCGCGACGGGCGTGTCCCGGTTGACGAGCCTCCTGGTGACCAACGACCCCGACGCGTCGACGTCCAAGGCCGTCAAGGCGGCGTCGTACGGCACACCGGTCGTCGACGAGGGCGCGTTCACCCAGCTGCTGCGCAACGTGGCCCCCGCGCCGGGCCCGTCGGCCGGACGGGCACCCGCATCGGAGTGAACCCGGCGCGACTCGCCCGGCGTCCGCTCGCCCGGGGCACCGAAGCGTTTCACCCTGTGGCGCATGGCACGTTGCGAGGTTTGCGGAAACGACTACGGCATGTCCTTCGAGGTGCACGCGCAGGGCGCGGTGCACGTCTTCGACTGCTTCTCCTGCGCCATCCACCGCATGGCGCCCATCTGTGAGCACTGCCGGGTCCAGATCATCGGCCAGGGCGTCGAGGTCGAGGGCCACTGGTACTGCGGCGCCCACTGCGCCCGTGCCGAGGGGAGGGCCGGAATCGTCGACCGGGTGTGACCTGTGCCACGGCTCCGGCGTGCGGGCCCGTGCGGGGACCCACCGTCCGGGGGCCGGCGCGGAGCAGGTACGGTCGAAGCCGTGTACCGCTTCCTGTTGTCCCGGCAGTGGGTGATCCTCACCCTCATCGGCCTCGTTCTCGTTCCCACGATGATCGAGCTGGGCTTCTGGCAGCTGCACCGGCACGAGCGCAGGGTCGAGCAGAACGCCGTCATCGCACGGAACCTCGACGCGCGGCCGGTACCGATGACCGAGCTCACCTCCCCGGGGCACACGGTCCCGCGCTCCGACTACTGGCGGCAGGTCACCGCGACCGGCACCTTCGACACCGCCCACGAAATGGTCGTCCGCCGCCGGACCAACGCGGACGACCGCGTCGGCTTCCACGTACTGACGCCGCTGCTGCTCGCCGACGGCCGCGCCGTGGTCGTCAATCGCGGCTGGGTCCCCGCGGCGGCCGACCAGAAGGCCTTCCCCGAGGTGCCGCCCGCGCCCGGGGGAAGCGTCACCGTCACCGGCAGGCTCCAGGCCGACGAGACGACCGGTGCCAGCGGCATCAAGGACCTGAAGGGCCTGCCGCCGCGCCAGGTGATGCTGATCAACAGCGAGCAGCAGGCCCGGCTGCTGGACCGGCAGGTGCTCGGCGGCTACCTCGAACTGTCGGCCCCGGGGCCCGCGGGCGGCAGCCCGGAGATGATCCCGGAACCGGACCACGACTCCATCGGTGCGCACATGGCGTACGCCGTCCAGTGGTGGCTGTTCGCCGCCGGCGTGCCCGTCGGCTGGTTGGTTCTGGTACGCCGTGAGAAGCACGACCGCGCCGCCGCCGAGGAGAGCACGCCAGAGCCGGCCCCGGCGGCTGCTTAGTCGGTCCTCCCGGCGGGAACACGCCAGAGCGTGACGCAACGAATCGAGGACTACGCCCTCATCGGCGATCTGCAGACCGCTGCCCTGGTCGGCAGGAACGGCTCCATCGACTGGCTGTGCCTGCCCCGGTTCGACTCCGCCGCCTGCTTCGCCGCCCTCCTCGGCGACGAGGAGAACGGCCACTGGCGGATCGCGCCCGAGGGCGCGGGCGCCTGCACCCGCCGGCGCTACGTCGGCGCGTCACTGGTGCTGGAATCGGTGTGGGAGACCCGCACGGGGACGGTCAGGATCCTCGACTTCATGCCGCAGCGGGACGAGGCCCCCGACGTCGTCCGCATCATCGAGGGCCTCAGCGGCACCGTCGACATGCGGAGCACCCTGCGGCTGCGCTTCGACTACGGCTCCGTCGTGCCCTGGGTGCGGCGCGCCGACGGCCACCGGATCGCGATCGCGGGACCCGACTCGGTGTGGCTGCGCAGCGAACCGCCGGTCAAGACATGGGGTCAGCACTTCAGCACCTGCTCTTCGTTCACGGTCGGCGAGGGCGACAAGGTGGCGTTCGTCCTCACCTGGCATCCCTCGCACAAGCCGCGGCCCGATCTCATCGACCCGTACCAGTCCCTGGAGCACTGTCTGCAGGACTGGGAGACGTGGTCGTCCAAGTGCCGGTACCAGGGCCCGTACCGCGACGCCGTCCTGCGGTCCCTGATCACCCTCAAGGCCCTGACGTACGCCCCCACCGGCGGCATCGTCGCCGCGCCGACGACCTCCCTGCCGGAGGACATCGGCGGCGTACGGAACTGGGACTACCGCTTCTGCTGGCTGCGTGACTCCACCCTCACGCTGAGCGCACTGGTGTCCGTCGGCTACCTCGACGAGGCCGCGGCCTGGCGGGACTGGCTGCTGCGCGCCGTCGCCGGCGACCCGGCCGACCTGCAGATCATGTACGGGCTCGCGGGCGAACGGCGCCTGGCCGAGCTGGAGCTGGGCTGGCTCGGCGGCCACGCCGGCTCGGTACCGGTCCGCATCGGCAACGACGCGGTCTGCCAGCTGCAGCTCGACGTGTACGGCGAAGTCATCGACTCCCTCTTCCTCGCCAGGCAGGCGGGCCTCGCGCCGGAACGGCATGCCTGGAACATCCAGCTGAGCCTGCTCGGCTTCCTGGAGGCCAAGTGGCGCGAACCGGACCAGGGGCTGTGGGAGGTCCGCGGCCCGCGCCGCCACTTCGTGCACTCCAAGGTCATGGCATGGGTCGCGGCGGACCGTGCCGTTCGCACCCTGGAGTCCGACCCGTCGCTGCGCGGCGACGTCGCCCGCTGGCGGGCGATGCGGGACGAGGTGCACCGCGAGGTGTGCGAGAAGGGCTTCGACCCGGTACGGGGCACCTTCACCCAGTCGTACGGCTCCGCCGAGCTCGACGCCGCCGTCCTGCTCATCCCGCGGGTCGGGTTCCTGCCGCCCGACGACCCTCGGGTCGTCGGCACCGTCGAGGCGATCCGGCGCGAACTGGGCAGCGGGCCGCTCGTGCGCCGCTACACCGCCGAGGCGACCCGGATCGACGGGCTGCCGGGCCGCGAAGGGGCGTTCCTCGTCTGCTCCTTCTGGCTGGCCGACGCGCTGCGGATGACCGGCCGGGAGAAGGAGGCCCGTGAACTGTTCGAGCGGCTGCTGACCCTGTGCAACGACGTGGGCCTCCTCTCCGAGGAGTACGACCCCTCTTCGGGACAGCACCTCGGCAACTTCCCCCAGGCGTTCAGCCATATCGGCCTGGTCACCACGGCCCTCGCACTCACCGGGCAGGAGGCGGCAGGATAGGGCCATGGATCTTGGACTGAAGGACCGTGTCTACATCCTCACCGGCGCCTCGCGGGGCCTCGGCAACGCCTCGGCGCGGGCGCTCGTCGCGGATGGTGCGAGGGTCATCATCACCGGACGGGACGAGAAGACAGTCATGGACGCGGCGGCCGAACTCGGCGCCGGCGCGGTGGGGGTGGCCTGTGACAACGCCGACCCGTCGGGAGCGCAGCGCCTCATCGCCGCCGCCCGGGCGCACTTCGGGCGCTTCGACGGCATTCTCATCAGCGTGGGCGGCCCGGCGCCCGGCTTCGTCGCGGACAACTCGGACGAGCAGTGGGCCGCCGCCTTCGAGTCGGTGTTCCTCGGTGCGGTACGCCTCGCCCGCACGGCCGCGGCGGAGCTGGGCGACGGCGGCGTCATCGGCTTCGTCCTCTCCGGTTCCGTGCACGAGCCCGTCCCCGGACTGACCATCTCCAACGGCCTCCGTCCCGGCCTCGCGGGCTTCGCGAAGTCCCTCGCGGACGAGTTGGGCCCGCGCGGCATCCGGGTCGTCGGCCTGCTGCCCTCCCGCATCGACACGGACCGCGTCCGCGAGCTCGACGCGCTCTCGGGCGACGCGGACGCGGCTCGCACGGCGAACGAGTCGGGCATCCCGCTGCGGCGCTACGGCACTCCGGAGGAGTTCGGCCGGGCGGCGGCCTTCCTGCTGTCGCCGGCGGCGTCCTACCTGACCGGCATCATGCTGCCGGTCGACGGGGGCGCGCGGCACGGCTTCTGACGGGGGCGCGCGAGCGCCTTCGGCGGGCGTGTTCCCCGCCCTGCCCCTTCCCGCTGTACCGATGTGCGGCTCCACCGCGTGGCGGGGCCGGCCCCAGAACCCGGCACCGTGCCGCGTTCGGTGCCCCGGGTCGCCCGAGATCCGGCCCCGCCGGCGCGGGTGCGGGGCACGGCCCCCGCGCGCACGGGACGCGGGGTCCCACACGCCGACCAGGCGTAGCGGGAGGAGCCCGGTCCGGGGAAGGGCCGGCGAGGGGAAGCGGCCCGCCCAGCGGGCACTCCGTCACGAAACCCGCCGGGCCCGATGCTTCGCCAACCCCAACCGAACCTCCGTCGGCAGCGCCTCCAGCCCCGCCGAGTCCCGTGCGTGGGCCACCGCCTCGTCGGTGAGACGCGCCAGCGTTCCGCCCGGTGCCGCGTCCGGTTCCAGCTGCAGCACCGCCCTCGCCCGCGGCGCGTTACGCCGGCCCATCAGCGTGACGGACGCGCGGGAGACACCCTCCAGGGACGCCACCTCGTCCTCCAGTACGCCCTCCAGCGCCCGCCCGCGCAGCAGTGCCCCTTCGCCGTCGCCGCTCTCCACCAGTACCTCCGCAAGCCGTGCGCGCCGGAGTTGGGCGAGGAACCACCACAGACCGAGGACCACCAGCGTTGCGAGCACAGCGATGACGACCGGCCACCACCAGCCTTCGTCGCGCCATCGCGCCCGGTCGGCGTCGCTCAGCAGTACGTCGTGCCGGCCGTCGTAGGGCCACCACGAGGGGACGGAGAGGCCGACGCCGGCCGCGAGGACCGCGCCTCCGGCGCACATCAGGACCAGCCCGGCAAGGCCGAGGAACACACGGTTGACGGCTCGAAGCATCTCCTGCACCGGTCCTCACCTCTTTCTCGCCGGCGGCCTGCCCACGTACACGGCCAGGGCCGGGGGGCGGGCAAGGCCGAGTTCCTTCAGGCCGACACCGAGCGCCGCGTCCAGGTCGGCGCGTACGTCGTCGAGGTCACGGAAGTGGGCACGCGCCCGCACCGACGCCTTGGAGCGCCCCATCCGCACCCGTACCGTCTGCACCCCGGAGACCTCCATGGCACGGTCGCGCAGCACGAGTGCCGCGGCCTCACGGTGGAGGCCGGCCCGTACGTGGGGGCGGTCGCGCCGCATCGGCAGCAGCGACCGCAGGCCCGGCGTCACCGCCAGGACGATGAGCCAGATGCCGACGAGCATCACGGCACCGGCCGCGGCCAGGACCGCGATCTCGTTCAGTCGCCATTCGGCGAGGTACTCGGCGGCGGCTCGCCGCCAGCCCATGGCGGGCCGGTCGGCGCGCACGGCGGCGACGTCGTACAGCAGCAGTCCGGCGCCACCGAGAACGACAAGCGCCAGCAGTGCGGCGGGCACCCGGCGCACCGACCAGAAGCGCCCGATCCTGCCGCCGTCGTCGTCCTTCTTCGCCACCGGGTCGTACGCGGACGCGGAGGCGGACTGGTCCAGCTCGAGAACGGGCTGTGCGGAACGTTCGGAACCCGCGGAGCCCGGCGTCGACTCAGGGCCCGGGTCGGTGGGCTTCTCCGGTTCGGTCATCGAATCCTCCCCTTCGCCGCACCGCGCGAGTGGGCGGAGTGCAGCCGCTCGACGTGCACCGCCACCTCGGGGACCTCCATCCCCGCCAACGCCTTTACCCGCTGGACGACTCGGCGACGCACCGCGCCGCACTGGGCGCCGATGTCCGAGGGGTACTCCAGCTCGAGACTGACCCGCACCCGGGCCGTGTCGTGGTGCACGACGACCATGGCGTGCGGCGGCGCGCCGCCCTCCGGCACGCCGTGCAGCGCTTCACGCGCCGCCTGCGCGGCGATCTTCGCCACGACGCGGTCGGCGATGCCGGTCGCCCCCCGGGCAGCCGGTGCCGGCCGCCGCGCGGGCATCCCTGCCGACGTGCCGGCCACCCCCACGGGGTCCACGGTCACCGCCTGTCACCGCCGCCGGTCGCCACGCTCGCGGCCCCGGAGGAAGTCGCCGACCTCCAGGTCCCCCTCGAGGAACCGGCCGATCACGAAACCGACCGCTCCCAGGGCCGCCACCAGCACAAACGCACCGAATCCACCGAAGTATCCGGCAAATCCGAGCGCCATACCGGCCATCAGTCCGACCACCGCCATGCTCATGTTGGGCTCCTCTACTGGAGTCGCGGCTCCGGCTCTTCCTCTTCCTCTTCGGGCAGTTTCACGTCGCTGACGGCGATGTTCACCTCGACGACCTCGAGCCCGGTCATCCGCTCGACGGCGGAGACCACGTTCTCACGGACCGCGCGGGCGACATCGGCGATGGAGACGCCGTAGTCGACGACGATCTCCAGGTCGAGCGCCGTCTGTACCTCACCGACCTCGGCCTTCACTCCACGCGTGGCACTCGACCTGCTGCTGCCGGGCCCCACCCTGTCGCGCACCGCGCCGAACGTACGGGACAGGCCGCCGCCCATGGCGTTCACGCCGAGCACGTCCCTGGCGGCGAGTCCGGCGATCTTCTCCACCACGCCGTCTGCGATGGTGGTGCGGCCCCGGGAGCCCGGCTCGGGAAGCCGTTTGGCCGTGGCCTTCCGAGGGGCGTCGCTGGAACCGGACAGCTCGTTTCCGGATGTCGTGGGCAGGCTGCGCCCAGGTGTTTCGGTCATAGCCGTCATCCTTTCCGGGCAGGTGGTGCCCCCATTGCCCACATTAAGCGTGCTTGCCCCCATCCGCGCCGGGGATGCGGCAGGCTGGAGGAATGACCACTCCGGATGCGGTGCGGCGGCGGGTCCGCCGAGTGATGGGGCTCGGCAGACTGCTTGGCCTGGGAGGTCCGGCGGACGGCGCCTGGCTGTCGGAATCGGCGGCCGCGGCGGTGCTGCGGCGGGCGGCGGCCTCGGTGCCTGGTGCGGCCCTGGACGATGTCCGGCTCTGCCTGGCGGACCCGGCCGCGGCGGAGGACCCGACGGTGCCCGCCCCGCCGGCCTCTCTGCCCCCGGGGCCGCTGCTCATTGAGGCGGACATGTCGGTGTGGGGCCTCGACGAGCCGCTGCCGTCGCTCACGGCTGCGCTGCGGGCCACTCTGTTCGAGGCGGCGGTGGAGGAGCTGGGCCTTACGGTGACGGCCGTCGATCTGCGGGTGGCCCGACTGCTGGATGAGGCTCCGGAGCAGCACTCGGCCCCGGAACCGCCGGAGGCCGTGACCCCGTCGGACCCGGTGGGCACGGCCGTGGCGAGGACGCCGGGCGTGGCGCACCTGACGGCGACACTGGGCACGGCGGTGCATCGGGCGCCTGACCACGTCCGCGTCGAACTGGCGACGGCGGAGGGGTACCGGGCGCTGGACGTGGCGAGGGCGGTACGGGGCGCGGTGGGGGTGGCGCTGGGGGACGAGCGGGCGGTGACGGTGGTGATCTCCGCGACGCCTTGACCGCCGCGCGGAGCCCGTCCCTTCACCGCCCCTTACCGAACCCGGTCAGGCATACCGCGTTCGCACGGTCCCCCACGCCGCCAGGCGCGGGGGCAATACCCGCCGCAGGCGAGTCCCGCGTCAGTCCGCCAGGCCCGCCAGGTCGCGCAGACGCCGTCCCTGTGCCGCCCGCTCCGCCGCGCGCTGCTCGTCGTAGGAGCGGTCCCCCACCCCCTGCAGCAGCGCCTTGGTCTCGATCACCGCGTCTCTGGGCGCGGCGAGCAGCGCCGCGGTCAGGTCCCGTACCGCGGAGTCGAGTTCGTCGCCGGGCACGACGAGGTTGGCCAGGCCGGTGCGCTCGGCCTCCTCAGCGTGGACGAAGCGTCCGGTCGCACAGATCTCGAGGGCGCGGGCGTAGCCGACGAGGGACACCAGCGGATGCGTGCCGGTGAGGTCGGGAACGAGCCCGAGGCTGGTCTCGCGCATGGCGAACTGCACGTCCTGTGCGACGACCCGCAGGTCGCAGGCGAGGGCGAGCTGGAAGCCGGCTCCGATCGCATGGCCCTGGACGGCCGCGATCGTGATGATGTCGTTGCGGCGCCACCAGGTGAACGCCTCCTGGAACTCGGCGATCGACGCGTCGATCTCCGCATCCGTGCGGCGTGCCAGGTCCATGAAGGACAGCTCGCCGACGAAGCCTTCCGGTGTGAATGCCTGCCGGTCGAGGCCGGCGGAGAAGGACTTGCCCTCGCCGCGCAGCACGACGACCCGCACGCTGCCCGGCAACGACCGACCCGCCTGCGCCAACGCCCGCCACAGCGCGAAGTTCTGGGCGTTGCGCTTGTCCGGGTTCGTCAGGGTCACCGTGGCAACCGTGTCTTCGACGGTGAGCCGTACACCGTCCTTGTCAAGTACAGGGTCGAGCGAAGTCATGAGGTGCCTCCGGTTCGTGCAGTCTGGCTTGCCCTTCAGGTTACGAAGGTAAGCGACTGCACAGTAACCGCCTGGTCGGTCCTGGGATCGACCAGGTGGCCACCGTGGGAACCGATGAACCGGAGAAGCAGCCTCGTCACGACGGGGCCGTCAGGCCGAAGCAGCCTTCTTGCCTCGCGTCGCTCCGCCACGTCCTCGCAGGACGACTCCGGACTCACTGAGCATCCGGTGGACGAATCCGTAGGAGCGGCCGGTCTCTTCGGCCAGCGCCCGGATGCTCGCACCGGAGTCGTACTTCTTCTTCAGGTCTGCCGCGAGCTTGTCGCGCGCGGCGCCGGTAACCCGGCTGCCCTTCTTCAGAGTCTCGGCCACCCGTGCCTCCTCATGGGAAGTGCGCTCTGGACTTCTCATGATCACCCCTCCTGGGCGTCCTGGCCACCCATTCGACAAGGTCAGTACGGAACGCTTTGCGTTGCGGTATGAGGCCACCACGAGCGGAATCCCTCATTCCGATCTGCTGTGGGTCCATGTGCGGACCGGCCGCCTCGGGAAAGGGCAGGTCAGCGGCGCCGAGGAAGGGCCGCCAGGGCGGCGGAGCGGACGGCGGCGGGCCACCAGTCACCACGCCGCGATACGAGACGGTCTCACACAGATGATGGATCACTTGTAGGCCGAATGATCCATACGGAGATCCATACGGAGATCGTCGAGGACGCCTCGCACGGGTCCTGCACCGGGTGCAGGACCCGTGCTGGGCCGTCAGGCCAGTGCCACCAGGTCCGCGTAGTCCGCTCCCCACAGGTCCTCGACGCCGTCCGGCAGCAGGATGATCCGCTCGGGCTCGAGCGCCTCGACCGCGCCCTCGTCGTGCGTGACGAGAATGACCGCGCCCTTGTAGGTGCGCAGCGCGCCGAGGATCTCCTCCCGGCTGGCGGGGTCGAGGTTGTTGGTCGGCTCGTCGAGCAGCAGGACGTTGGCGGACGAGACCACGAGGGTGGCCAGGGCGAGGCGGGTCTTCTCGCCACCGGAGAGCACCCCGGCGGGCTTGTCGACGTCGTCGCCGGAGAAGAGGAACGAACCCAGCGTCTTGCGGACCTCGACGAGATCGAGATCGGGCGCGCAGGAGCGCATGTTCTCCAGGACCGTACGGTCGGGGTCCAGGGTCTCGTGCTCCTGGGCGTAGTAGCCGAGCTTGAGACCGTGGCCGGGGGTGACCGCGCCGGTGTCCGGCTGCTCCACGCCCGCGAGAAGCCGCAGCAGTGTGGTCTTGCCCGCGCCGTTGAGGCCGAGGATGACGACGCGGGAGCCCTTGTCGATCGCGAGGTCCACGTCGGTGAAGATCTCGAGGGAGCCGTACGACTTGGAAAGGCTCTCCGCGCTGAGCGGCGTCCTGCCGCAGGGCGCGGGCTCCGGGAAGCGGAGCTTGGCGACCTTGTCGGCGACCCGGACGTCCTCGAGGCCTGCCAGCAGACGCTCGGCGCGACGGGCCATGTTCTGCGCGGCCACGGTCTTCGTCGCCTTGGCGCGCATCTTGTCGGCCTGCGAGTTGAGGGCGGCGGCCTTCTTCTCGGCGTTCTGCCGTTCGCGCTTGCGGCGCTTCTCGTCCGCCTCGCGCTGCTGCTGGTAGAGCTTCCAGCCCATGTTGTAGACATCGATCTGGGCGCGGTTGGCGTCGAGGTAGAAGACCTTGTTGACGACGGTCTCCACGAGGTCGACGTCGTGGGAGATCACGATGAAGCCACCGCGGTAGGTCTTCAGGTAGTCACGCAGCCACACGATCGAGTCGGCGTCGAGGTGGTTGGTGGGCTCGTCGAGCAGCAGGGTGTCGGCGTCCGAGAACAGGATGCGGGCGAGCTCGACCCGGCGGCGCTGGCCGCCGGAGAGGGTGTGGAGCGGCTGGCCGAGCACCCGGTCGGGCAGACCGAGCGCGGCGGCGATGGTGGCGGCCTCCGCCTCCGCGGCGTACCCGCCCTTGGTGAGGAACTCGGTCTCCTGACGCTCGTACTGGCGCAGCGCCTTCTCACGGGTGGCGCCCTGGCCGGTGGCGATGCGCTCCTCGTTCTGCCGCATCTTGCGGATCAGGACGTCGAGGCCGCGGGCGGAGAGGATCCGGTCGCGGGCGAGGACGTCGAGGTCGCCGGTGCGCGGGTCCTGCGGGAGGTAGCCGACCTCGCCGGAGCGGGAGATGGTGCCGCCGGCGGGGATGCCCTCACCCGCGAGGCACTTGGTGAGTGTGGTCTTGCCCGCTCCGTTGCGGCCCACGAGGCCGATGCGGTCGCCCTTGGCGATGCGGAAGGAAGCGGATTCGATCAGGACGCGCGCGCCGGCGCGCAGCTCGATACCGGATGCGGTGATCACGGGGGAAGACTCCAGGGCGGTATGGACGGCGGAAGGGACGGGCGGCAGACGCTTCTACGCCGTCTAATGCACAAGGAGAATTGCCATACGGCCCAGTCTAACGGGACGGTGCAAGTGCTTTTCCGCGGCCGGAGGAGGGCGCGCTGCGGCCGGACGGTGACGACGCGGGCCGGGGCAGGTCCGGTTGAGCCGCGTTGTCGGTGGCGGGTGCCAGACTGAGATGCAGATCACATCCCTGTCGTCGAGCAAGTTGAGGAGTGGTCGGGATGACTCAGTCGCCGAGCATCTGTCCGACGCTGGTGTACGCGGACGCCAAGGCCGCGATCAGGCAGCTCACGGAGGCCTTCGGCTTCTCCGAACACGCGGTGTACGAGAACGAGGACGGCGGCGTGCTCCATGCCGAGCTGACGTACGGCAACGGCATGGTGATGCTGGGCAGCAAGGGCACCGGCAGCGAGTTCGACAAGCTGATGGAAGGCGCCGGTCCCACAGGGGTGTTCGTCCATGTCGACGACGTGGACGCGCACCACGGCAGAGCGGTGGAGCAGGGCGTGGAGATCGTGATGCCCCCGACCGACCAGGACTACGGCTCGCGGGACTACATGGCCCGCGATCTCGAGGGCAACATCTGGAGTTTCGGTACATACGCACCGGGGGCGGCGGAGGCCGCGTAGACCTCGCCGCTTCCCCGCCGCCGCGCCGCGGTCAGACGCCGCCGGTGTGCACCTGGAACGCGGCCCTGCGCACCGCCTTTGCCAGGGCCGGGTCCGGGTGCGCGGCCGCGAGAGCGACCAGGACCTGGACGGTACGGGGATGGCCGCCGGCGCGGACCTCGTCGAGCAGGGCCGGGACCGTGCCCTGCACGGCGGAGTCGAGGTGGCGCAGCAGCAGCTGCGGCTCACCGTGGTCGGCCACGGCGGCGGCGGTGTCCACCCACAGCCAGGTCGCTTCCTCACGGGTGAGGACGTCGGCCGCGTCCTCGGGGTCGGCACCCTCGTACTCGGCGAGCCACAGCAAGGCGTAAGGGCGCAGGGACGGTTCGGCGGCCACCGCGCGGACCTCGGTCTCCGCGGGCGCGCCGACCACGCGCAGCGCCTCGAAGGCCAGACCGCGCAGCAGGGCGTCCTCGCCCCGGGCGACGGCCAGCAGCTCCGCGACGGCGCTGGAGACGGTGCGCGCCGCGAGCCAGGCCCGGTACTCGGCGCGGGCGGGGCCCGGCGTGAGGCGTGCGCATCCGCGCAGCATGTCCTCCGCGGACTGCTCGATGTTGCCGGCGGGGCTCTGGGCGGCGACGCAGATCTGCTCCAGTTTGACCCAGACCGCCCAGTTGCCGAGCGGGGTGAGCGTGGCCTGGCCGCGCTCGAGGGTCAGGGCACCCACGGCGGACAGGCCCTCGAGCGCCCAGTCGAGGAGTGCGGCGACGGGCGCCTCGTCGGCACCTGCCCCGGACCCCGGTTCGGGCTGGGTGCCGTAGGGGACCTCGCAGCGTTCCTCGCGAAGTTCGGCGACACGCTGCTGCAGCAGGTCGAGCAGCGCGGGCATGAGCACGGGACCGGCCGACAGCTGGAGGAGGGAGAGCACCTGGGGCACGGCTTCGACCACCTCGGCGACCGTCGCGGGAGCGACGTTCCCGGGCGCGGGATGAACCAGTGACCAGGCGTCGAAGAGAGCGACCCAGCCGCGCAGCACGGCCATGTCGTCGCGGTCCCAGGCACGCAGCCGCCAGCCGGGACGTGCCGTTTCGCCGTGCAGTTCGATGAGACCGGCGAGACGGGCGCGGTCCCAGCCGGCCCGTACCTGCTCCGCGGTCATGCCGAGCGCGGCCGCGGCCCGTTCGCGTGCCTCCGCGATCGAACTGGCCGCGCCGGGACCGCGCTCCACGGCCGCCCAGCGGGCGACCCGTTCCGCGTCGGCGAGCACCACCCGCGCCTGGTGCGCGAGCTCGCCGGGGGCGGGCGTGCCCTCCGGCGGGCGGGGCGCCGGACGCGTGCGCCGGGTCGTCACGGCCCGGCGGGCGGTGGCCAGGGACCGCGGGGGGACGAGACGGAGTCTGGAGTTGCGCGCCAATTGCTCATCAGGCTTTCGGGACGTCACAGGGTGCAGTCTTCCCGTTGACGGCCCGAAAGCCCAAACGGAACCCCGCGGGCCGGGCCGGCGGCCTTCCCGCCTGCTCTCACATGAGGGGGGTGAGGAAGCGGCGGAGGACTTCTTCGTACGCCTTCGGGTCCGCGTTCCACATCGCGCCGTGCGGGGCCCGGGGGACCGTGTGGAGGGTGACCAGTTCCGGGCGGTGGGCGGCGAGTTGGCGTGAGCGGTGCCAGGGGGCCAGGGAGTCGTCGGGGCCGTGGAAGATCAGCGTCGGCACGCCCAGCGACTGCGGGTCGACGGCTTCGGCGAGCCGGTCACCGTGCGCCCCGGTGCGGCCCTGCGCGGCCCGCACCGCGAGGGGCAGCAGCGGGGCGGGGGTCCTGCGGGCGGCGGCCAGGGCGCGTACGGTCGCCTCCCAGTCGAGCACCGGCGAGTCGAGCACCACGCCGCTGATCCGGTCGCGCAGACCGGAGTTCGCGGCGGCGTGCAGGGCCATCGAGGCGCCGACGGACCAGCCGTGGACTATGACGCGCTCGGCGCCGTGGCGGACAGCGTGCCGGACGGCCGCGTCGAGGTCGCGCCACTCGGAGTCGCCGAGGTGGCCCAGACCGTCCGGCGGGCGGGGGGCGCCGAAGTCGCCCCGGTAGGCGAGCGACAGGACCGGGAACTGCTGGTCGCGCAGGAAGTCCATCACGTTCATGGTGTGTTCCCGGGTGGTGCCGAGACCGTGCACGGCGATGACCCAGGTGGCGCGCGCGCCGGGCACGAACCACGCGGGGAGTGCGCCGAGTTCGCCGGGGACGAGGACCTCGGAGTGCGCGATGCCGAGCGCGGCGTAGGGGTCGCCCCGGTGCACCTGCGGGGTGAGCCGGACCCGGGTGCCGGGCTCCAGACCGCCCTCCGTGACGCGCACGAGTCGGCGCACGACCGTGTCCGGGCCGTGCGGGACGCCGTCGAGCACCGGCCCCACGACGGCGTGGACCCCGGGGCCCTCGAGCCCGTACGTGCCGGGGCGCAGCGAGGCGAGGCTGCGGGTCAGCACGACACGGCCGGGGGCGGTGTCGTGGACTGTGAGCCGGGGATCGCCCGGCAGTGGCCTGCGGGCCCCTCTCAGCGCGGCGTGGCTCGCGTAGCGGCCGGCCGCGACCGCGGCCGCGCCGATGCCGATGAGTGTGGTGACGGCCGCTGCCGTCGCTGTAGCCGGGCGCACGGATCCAGTGTCGGCGCGGTCGGGCGCGGGGGCCAGTGGGCGGGACCGCGCGTGTCGCGCGGTGGGGCGTGGCCGTGGGGGCTGTTGCGCCTGCGGCGGGCTTGTCCCCCTCCCCGCCCCTTGCCGAAACCGGGCCCCGCCCGGACCCGCCACCGCGCTCCGCGCGGCTTCGGGGGCTCCGCCCCCCGTGCTGGAACGCCGGCGAGGCTGCGTATACGGCGTGGGGGAAAGGCCCGCCGCAGGCGTCAGGCGCCGGGTTGGCCGTAGCTCGCGAGCTGCGCCGCCGCCTCCGCGAGTTGTGGCGGGGAGAGCAGGGTCGGTTCTCGGCCCGGGACGGACGACGCGGTGAGCCAGACACGGCACATCCACTCCAGCTGCGCCGTGCGGTCGTACGCCTGGGACAGCGTGCCGCCGTGGGCGACGGTCCCGTGGTTCTGGAGGAGGCACGCCGTGCGGTCACGCAGGGCGTGCAGCATGTTCCTGGCCAGCTCTGCCGTGCCGTACAGCGCGTAGGGGGCGACGCGGACCGGGCCGCCGAGCGCGGCGGTCATGTAGTGGACGGGCGGGAGCTCGGGAACGAGGGTGGAGACCGCCGTGGCGTGCACCGCGTGGGTGTGCACGACAGCGCGCGCGTCGGTCTCCCGGTGCAGGACGAGATGCAGCGGCAGCTCGCTGGTGGGCCTCAGGTCGCCGAGGACCTGTTTGCCGTCGAGGTCGACCGCGACGGTGTCCCGCGCGGTGAGCCGGTCGTACGGCACACCGCTCGGGGTGACGAGGACGAGTTCGCCCACCCGGACCGAGACGTTGCCCGAAGTGCCGACGACGAGCCCCTCGGACGCCGTCCTGCGGGCGGTGCCCACGAGTTCCTGCCATGCCTGTGCGATGTCATCTCTCGCCTCATCAGTCATGCCGGCGATCCTGTCAGGCGGGGTCCGCGGCCCCCAGGGACACGCACGGTGTTCGAGTGGCTGCACTGAGCACCAGGAGGGCCGGAAATCGGACAAGCGGAATCGACCGACCCCACTTCGGGTCACCACAACGCCCGCCCCAGTTCATCTTCCGTTCATCCAGGTTGCCTACGGTCCTCGCGTCAATGACGTCAAACGATTGCCTGGGTAAATGGAACACATCACGCTGCTGCTCGCGATTGTGATCGTGACAGCTCTCGTGTTCGATTTCACGAACGGTTTCCACGACACCGCCAACGCGATGGCGACGACCATCTCGACCGGCGCGATGAAGCCCAAGACTGCGGTGGCCATGTCCGCCGTTCTGAACCTCGTCGGTGCTTTTCTCTCCGTGGAGGTCGCCAAGACGATCTCCAGCGGACTCGTCGACGAATCAGGCATCACCCCTGAAGTCATCTTCGCGGCGCTCGTCGGCGCCATCCTGTGGAACCTGCTCACCTGGCTGGTCGGTCTGCCGTCCAGCTCCTCGCACGCCCTCATGGGCGGTCTGATCGGCGCCACGGTCGCCTCGGTCGGATTCGGCGGGGTCGACGGCGGCGTCGTCGTCACCAAGGTCCTGATTCCGGCCGTCGCCGCTCCGCTCGTCGCGGGTCTCGCCGCCATGCTGGCGGCCAGGCTGACGTACAGGCTCGGCAGGAAGACCGACCAGAAGGCCACCGCCAAGGGCTACCGCGCCGGGCAGATCGCCTCCGCCGGCCTCGTGTCCCTGGCGCACGGCACCAACGACGCCCAGAAGACCATGGGCATCATCACGCTGGCCCTCGTCGCCGGCAATGTGCTCTCCCCTGGTTCCAACCCTCCGCTGTGGGTCATCGTCTCCGCCGGTGTGGCGATCGCGCTCGGCACCTACCTCGGCGGCTGGCGCATCATCCGCACCATGGGCAAGGGCCTCACCGACCTCCAGCCGCAGCAGGGCTTCGCCGCCCAGACCAGCGCGGCCAGCGTGATCCTCGCCTCCTCGAACCTCGGCTTCTCGCTGTCGACCACCCACTCCTGCTCCGGCGCCGTCATGGGCGCGGGCCTCGGCCGCAAGGGCGGTGTCGTCCGCTGGTCCACCGCCACCCGGATGTTCGTGGCCTGGGGTCTGACCCTGCCGGCCGCGGGTCTCGTCGCGGCGGGTTCCGAGTTCGTCACCAAGCAGGGTGACTGGGGCGTCGCGGCCGTCGCCGTCTTCCTCGTCGCCTCCTGCGTCGCGATCTGGTTCATCTCGCGCCGCCAGGTCATCGACCACACCAACGTCAACGACACCGACACCCCGGCCGAGGAGCCCGCGGGCGTCGTCACGACCGCCATCGCGGCCGTCACCCCGCCGCCCGCCGGCGACATCAAGACCACGATCCACGCCGCGGCCGAGCCCGAGCCGGCCCGTACGGCCACGGTGTAAGGAGCAGCATGAAGATCGACTGGGCAGCTCTCGGCTCCGTGTTCGGCGTGAGCCTCGTCGCCACCGTCGCCCTGGTGGGCCTGTTCACCCTGGGCGTCGTGAGCCTGACCAAGCAGGAGGCGGCCACGCAGGCCGGAGGTTCCGGCTCGCTGGCCCGCACCGGCGCGTACGCCTGCTTCGCGCTCTGCGCGGCGGCGGTGTCCTACGGGATCTACCTGATCGTCACCTGACGTCACGATCCGCACAGAGGCCGGGCCCAGGCCACCCACGGTGCCCTGGGCCCGGCCCTTGCATGTCCGCCGACGGGGGGCTCGGCCGTCCGCCGGTGTGGGGCTCGGCACACTGTCCGCCGCAGGTCAAGGGTGAGTTGACGGGCGTTCGCGCACATGGTGGACTTCCGGGGCCATCAACGGCGGCAGAAGAGGAAGTCCGGTGCGAATCCGGCGCGGTCCCGCCACTGTCACCCGGGTGCACCACCCGGGGAGCCAGGAACTCTCGCCGCCGGTCACGTCGAACCAGGGCGCGGACCCTGAGTGAGGACTCCTGCCATGCCTGGCTGCGGTAAAGCCCTGTCCGTCGGACACCACTTCCGGGACCGCTGATCCCGTGCGAGCCGACCGAATCTTCGTATACGGCGCCGCTGCCGGCCTCGCCGGCGACCGGCTCCTCGGCGATCCCCGCCGGGGGCACCCGGTCGCCGCGTTCGGGCGGGCGGCGGGCGCCGTCGAGCGTGTGCTGTGGCGCGACCACCGCGGCCGGGGCGCCCTGCACACAGCCGTCTGCGCGGGCGGCGCCGTGGCCGCGGCGACCCTGGCCGCCCGTGCCGTGCGCCGCTCCTCCGTCGCATCGGCCGCGCTGACCGCCGCCGCCACCTGGGCCGTCGTCGGAGGTACGACGCTCGGGCGGGAGGCCACGGCCATCGGCGACGCGCTGGCCGCCGGCGACGTCGAGGCGGCACGCGAGCGGCTGCCCCATCTGTGCGGGCGCGACCCGCAGGCGCTGGACGCGCAGCAGATCGCACGCGCCGTCGTCGAGTCCGTGGCCGAGAACACCTCCGACGCGGTCGTGGGCGCCCTCGTGTGGGGCGCCGTCGCGGGCGTGCCCGGGCTGGTGGGCTTCCGGGCGGTGAACACCCTGGACGCGATGGTCGGCCACAAGTCGCCCCGCCACCGCCGCTACGGCTGGGCATCGGCCCGGCTGGACGACGTGGCCGGCTGGCCGGGCGCGCGGCTCACCGCCGCGCTGGCGGCCGCCTGCGGACCGGACCCGCGCGGCGCCGTCCGGACCTGGCGGGCCGACGCGGGCAAGCACCCGAGCCCCAACGCGGGCCCCGTGGAGGCGTCCTTCGCGGGCGCGCTCGGCGTACGGCTGGGCGGGACCCTCTCGTACGGCGGACGGGTCGAGCACCGGCCCGTACTGGGCGGAGAGGGCCGGGCCGTGGAGTTCGGCGACATCGGACGAGCGGTGCGGCTGTCGCGCCGGGTGGGCACGCTGGCCCTGGTGGTCTGCGCGGGCGCACGGCTCACCCTGGGAGCACTGAAGCGGAGGCGGGCATGAGCGGGGGGCTGCTGGTCGCGGGGACCACCTCGGACGCGGGCAAGAGCGTCGTCACGGCCGGGATCTGCCGGTGGCTGGTGCGGCAGGGGGTGAAGGTCGCGCCGTTCAAGGGGCAGAACATGTCCCTCAATTCGTTCGTGACGCGTGAGGGCGCGGAGATCGGACGGGCGCAGGCGATGCAGGCGCAGGCCGCGCGCGTGGAACCGACCGCGCTGATGAACCCCGTACTGCTCAAGCCCGGCAGCGACCGCTCCAGCCAGGTGGTGCTGATGGGCCGGCCGGTCGGTGAGCTGAGCGCCCGGGGGTACCACGGGGGCAGACAGCAGGAGTTGTTCGAGCCGGTCATGGCGTGCCTGGAGGAGCTGCGGGGCACGTATGACGCCGTGATCTGCGAGGGGGCGGGCAGTCCGGCCGAGATCAACCTGCGGCGCACGGACATCGTGAACATGGGCATCGCGCGGGCCGCCCGGTTGCCGGTGCTGGTGGTCGGCGACATCGACCGGGGCGGGGTGTTCGCGCAGTTCTTCGGTACGACGGCGCTGCTGAGCCCCGAGGACCAGTCGCTGGTGGCGGGTTACCTGGTCAACAAGTTCCGCGGCGACGTGTCCCTGCTCGAGCCGGGACTCGACATGCTGCACGGCCTCACGGGGCGGCCGACGCTCGGCGTCCTGCCGTACGCGCACGGGCTCGGCATCGACGAGGAGGACGGCCTGAGGGTCTCCCTGCGCGGCGCGGTGAGTCAGTCGGCCCTCGCGGCGCCCGTCGGTGCCGATGTGCTGCGGGTCGCGGTGTGCGCGGTGCCGCTGATGTCGAACTTCACCGACGTCGACGCGCTGGCGGCCGAACCGGGCGTCGTGGTGCGGTTCGTGGACCGCGCGGAGGAGCTCGTCGACGCCGACCTGGTGGTCGTCCCGGGCACCCGGGGAACGGTCAAGGCGTTGGCGTGGCTGCGGGAGCGCGGGCTGGCTGACGCCCTGGCTCGGCGGGCGGCGGAGGGCCGGCCGGTGCTGGGAATCTGCGGCGGTTTCCAGGCGCTGGGCGAACACATCGAGGACGACGTCGAGTCGCGGGCGGGCGAGGTCGAAGGGCTGGGACTGCTGCCGGTACGGGTGCGGTTCGCGCGCGAGAAGACGCTCGCGAGGCCCGAGGGCGAGGCGCTCGGAGAGCGGGTCGAGGGGTACGAGATCCATCACGGCGTGGCGGAGGTCGGCGGTGGCGATCCCTTCCTGGACGGCTGCCGGGTCGGCGCGGTATGGGGCACGCACTGGCACGGGTCCCTGGAGAGCGACGGCTTCCGGCGCGCGTTCCTGCGGGAGGTCGCGGCACTGGCGGGGCGGCGTTTCGTGCCGGCGCCGGACACGAGCTTCGGGACCCTGCGGGAGGAGCAGTTGGACCGGCTGGGGGATCTGATCGAGGAGCACACGGATACGACGGCGTTGCTGCGGCTCATCGAGGGCGGGGCGCCGCCGGAGTTGCCGTTCGTGCCGCCGGGAGCGCCGTGAGGGTTGGTGGCGAGGGGCACGCTCCCCCCGAGTGCGGGGCGCAGAGCAGCAGTTCCACCAGGTGCCCGTGGAGCAGCGGGCCGTCCCTTGAGGCGGGGAGCAAGGGCACCAGCATGCGCCGCGGATCGGCGGCGACCCAACCTGTCCAGGTGGAGTCACCCGAAGGAGCGATCACCTGATGAGCACCCGCTATCCGTTCACGGCCGTTGTCGGCATGGACGATCTGCGCCTTGCGCTGCTCCTCAACGCGGTGAGCCCCGCAGTGGGCGGCGTACTCGTACGTGGTGAGAAGGGCACCGCGAAGAGCACCGCGGTGCGTGCCCTCGCGGACCTGTTGCCCGAGGTGCCCGTGGTGACCGGGTGCCGTTTCTCCTGCGCGCCCGCCGCACCGGACCCTTCATGCCCGGACGGGCCGCACGAGGCCGGGGCCGGGGAGGCGCGGCCGGCGCGCATGGTCGAGCTGCCCGTTGGTGCTTCGGAGGACCGGCTCGTCGGCGCGCTCGACATCGAGCGGGCGCTCTCGGAGGGCGTGAAGGCGTTCGAGCCGGGGCTGCTCGCCGATGCGAACCGCGGGATCCTCTATGTGGACGAGGTGAACCTCCTTCATGATCACCTCGTCGACCTCCTGCTCGACGCCGCCGCCATGGGCGCCTCCTACGTCGAGCGCGAAGGTGTCTCCGTACGGCATGCCTCCCGCTTCCTGCTCGTCGGGACCATGAACCCCGAAGAGGGCGAGCTGCGGCCCCAGTTGCTGGACCGGTTCGGGCTCACCGTGGAGGTCGCGGCCTCCCGCGACCCCGACCGGCGGGTCGAGGTCGTACGGCGCAGGCTGGCGTACGACGACGATCCGGCGGGCTTCGCAGCGCGCTGGGCGGGCGAGGAAACAGCGCTGCGCGAGCGGATCGTGGCGGCGCGGGAACTGCTGCCGCGCGTCGTCCTCGGCGATGTGGCGCTGCGGCAGATCGCGGCGACCTGTGCGGCGTTCGAGGTCGACGGTATGCGGGCCGACATCGTGATGGCCCGCACGGCGACCGCGCTGGCGGCGTGGGCGGGACGGGACGAGGTCGCGGAGGAGGACGTACGGCAGGCGGCGCTGCTGGCGCTGCCGCACCGCAGGCGGCGCAATCCCTTTGACGCGCCCGGCCTGGACGAGTCCAAGCTCGACGAGACGCTGGACGAGTTCGGCGGGGACGACGAGCCCGACCCCGACCCGGATCCCGGTCCGGACGGCGGGCCCGAGGGCGGTCCCGGCGGCGGTGGCGGCGGGGTGCCGCCGCAGGGCGGTGGGCCGGACGCACCAAAGGCGCCCGAAACCGCCGGCTCCGGGTCGGCGCCCGCCCCGGCTCCCGGCGCCGGGAGCGGTGGTGAGCAGCAGCCCGTACGGGCCGCGGAACCGTTCCGTACGAAGATGCTCAGCGTGCCCGGCCTCGGTGAGGGCGCGGCGGGGCGCAGGTCCCGTGCGCGTACCGAGCACGGGCGTACGACCGGCGCACGGCGGCCCCGGGGCGCGCTCACCAAGCTGCACCTGGCGGCCACCGTGCAGGCCGCCGCCCCGCACCAGCGTGCCCGCGGGCGCAGCGGACGGGGGCTGGTGGTCCGTCGGGACGATCTGCGGCAGGCGACCCGCGAGGGCCGCGAGGGGAACCTCGTGCTGTTCGTGGTGGATGCGTCGGGGTCGATGGCGGCAAGGAAGCGCATGGGCGCGGTCAAGGGCGCCGTGCTGTCGCTGCTGCTGGACGCGTACCAGCGGCGCGACAAGGTGGGGCTGATCACCTTCCGCGGCAAGGGCGCGGAGTTGGCGCTGCCGCCCACCTCGTCGGTCGACGCGGCGGCGGCGCGGCTGGAGTCGCTGCCGACGGGTGGCCGCACACCGCTCGCGCAGGGCCTGCTCAAGGCGCACGACGTGCTGCGCATCGAGCGGCTGCGCGATCCGTCGCGCCGTCCGCTGCTGGTGGTGGTGACCGACGGCCGGGCCACCGGCACGGGTGCCGGGGACGCCTTCGGGTCCGCGCTGCGCGCCGCGCGGCTGCACGCCGCTGAGGGAACCGCGGCCGTCGTCGTGGACTGTGAGGCCGGGCCGGTACGGCTCGGGCTGGCCGGCACGCTCGCCGGATCGCTTGGCGGCAGCGCCGTCACGCTCGACGAGCTGCGGGCCGAATCGATCGCCGGGCTCGTCAAGGACGTCCGGGACGTATCCGCCATCAGGAGGGCCGCGTAATGCCGCAGGGACAGCCGTCAGTCGTACCGGACGACGGGCTCACGACCCGTCAGCGCCGCAACCGTCCCCTGGTGTTCGTGCACACGGGCATCGGCAAGGGGAAGTCGACGGCCGCGTTCGGGCTCGCGCTGCGGGCCTGGAACCAGGGTTGGCCGGTCGGGGTGTTCCAGTTCGTGAAGTCGGCGAAGTGGAAGGTCGGCGAGGAGAACGCACTCAAGGTGCTGGGCGCCAGCGGCGAGGGCGGCACGGTCGCCTGGCACAAGATGGGCGAGGGCTGGTCGTGGATCCAGCGCACCCCCGCGGAGGGTGAGCAGTCCAACGAGGACAAGGCCCGTGAGGGCTGGGAACAGGTCAAGCGGGACCTGGCGGCCGAGACGCACAAGCTGTACGTGCTCGACGAGTTCGCCTACCCGCTGCACTGGGGCTGGATCGACACCGACGAGGTGATCGAGGTGCTGCGCGAGCGGCCCGGCACGCAGCATGTGGTGATCACCGGCCGCAACGCGCCGCAGAAGCTGATCGACTTCGCCGACCTGGTCACCGACATGTCCAAGGTCAAGCACCCCATGGACGCGGGGCAGAAGGGCCAGCGGGGCATCGAGTGGTAGCACGTCTCGTCATCGCCGCCCCTTCGTCGGGGGCGGGCAAGACCACGGTCGCGACGGGCCTGATGGCCGCGTTCGCCGAGCGGGGCCTCGCCGTGTCGCCGCACAAGGTCGGCCCCGACTACATCGATCCCGGTTACCACGCGCTGGCCACGGGTCGGCCCGGCCGCAACCTCGACGCGTACCTGTGCGGCACGGAGCTGATCGCGCCGCTGTTCCTGCACGGGGCGCGCGACTGCGAAATCGCCGTGGTGGAAGGCGTGATGGGGCTGTACGACGGCGCCGCCGACCAGGGCGAGCTGGCCTCGACCGCGCAGGTCGCGAAGCTGTTGCGCGCGCCGGTGGTGCTGGTCGTGGACGCCTCGTCGCAGTCCCGCTCGGTGGCGGCGCTGGTGCACGGGTTCGCGTCGTGGGACCCGGAGGTGCGGATCGGCGGGGTGATCCTCAACAAGGTGGCGACGGACCGGCACGAGCATCTGCTGCGGGAGGCGCTCGGCGGGTCCGGGGTGCCGGTGCTGGGCGCCTTGCGGCGTGAGCAGCGTGTCGGTACGCCGTCGCGCCACCTTGGGCTGGTGCCGGTTGCCGAGCGGCAGGCCGAGGCGGTGGACGCCGTCGGGGCCATGGCCGAGCAGGTACGGGCCGGGTGCGACCTGGACGCGCTGTTGGCGTTGGCTCGGTCGGCGCCGGCGTTGCCCGAGGCACCGTGGGTGCCGAGGGTCGTGGAACGGCGGCACGCCGCCGGTGACGCCCGGCCCTCCGCGCCGGAGGGGGGTCCTCCGCCGGTGGTCGCGGTCGCCGGAGGGGCCGCGTTCACGTTCTCGTACGCGGAGCATGTGGAGTTGCTGAGGGCCGCCGGTGCGCAGGTCGTGCCGTTCGACCCGCTGCGGGACGAGAAGCTCCCCGAGGGAACCGGAGGGATCGTCATCGGTGGCGGCTTCCCCGAGGTGTACGCGCCCGAGCTGTCCGCGAACGAGCCGCTGCGGAAGGCGGTCGCCGAACTGGCGCGCTCCGGGGCGCCGGTCGCCGCCGAGTGCGCCGGGCTGCTGTATCTGGCCCGGTCCCTGGACGGCAGGCCCATGTGCGGCGTCCTGGACGCCGACGCGCGGATGTCGGGACGGCTGACGCTCGGCTACCGGGAGGCCGTCGCGGTCGTCGACAGCCCCCTCGCCGCTGCCGGAACCCGGATGCGGGGCCACGAGTTCCACCGCACGGTGCTGGAACCGGGCTCAGGGCCGGCGCCCGCGTGGGGCATGGTGCGGCCGGAGCGCCGGGCCGAGGGGTTCGTGCAGCGGGGTGTGCACGCCAGCTATCTGCACACGCACTGGGCGTCCCGGCCCGAGGTGGCGGCCCGGTTCGTGACGGCGTGCCGCGGATGAGCGGACCACGCTCATTCGGCGATGCCGACGACCAGCCAGATGAAGCCCACTCCCCCGACGGTGCACAGCAGGGTGGAGCGGGCGGGGTGTTCGTGGTGCGCCTCGGGGAGGATCTCGGCGGCGGCGAGGTAGAGGAGCGCACCGCCGAAGAAGCCGAGATAGCTTCCCAGAAGATCCTCAGGAAGAGTGAACAGCACGGTCGACGCCGCGCCGACGACGGGCGCTGCCGCGTCGGCGACAAGCATCATGTTCGCCTTGCGGCGGGGGTTCCCGTACAGGCTGGTGATCGTGTACGTGTTGAACCCGTCGGCGAAGTCGTGCGTGACGACGGCGAGTGCCACGGCTGCTCCCATCCCGCCGCCGACCTGGAACGCGGCGCCGAGCGCGATGCCGTCCATCAGGCTGTGGGCGACCATGGCCGCGGCCGCCGTCAGCCCCACCTGCGGCACCCGGTGGTCCGCGCCGTGTGCCGCCTGCCGTACGGCCAGCAGCCGTTCCACCATGTGGGCCACGAGAAAGCCGCCGACGAACAACAGCAGTGCCTGCGGTACGCCCAGGACCGGTCCGCCCGCGGCCTCCAGCGCCTCCGGAAGCAGTTCCAGTCCGACGACGCCGAGCATCAGTCCGCCGGCCAGTCCCAGCACGAGGTGCCGGCGGTCGGTGACGCGACCGGCCGTCCAGCCTCCCGCGAGCGTCATCAGGAACGCGCCGAGCGCGACGATCACCGCCATGCGCCCTTGCTAGCCGATCCCGGGATCTTCTCGCACATCCCGGTAGCCGACGATTCACCCGGTTGACCCGCCGACCACTGCCCGAAGGAGCCGCCGCATGACCGAGACCATGAGCCTGGTCGTCGGCGTCGGCGCATCGCGCGGTGTGCCCGTCGACGAGGTGCATCAGCTGGTCGTCCGGACGCTGCGCGAAGCGGGGCTTTCGGTGGACGGCGTGGTGGCGTTGGCGACCGTCGACACGAAGGCGGCGGAGCCGGGGGTCATCGGGACGGCCGAGCGGCTGGGCGTTCCCCTGGTGACGTACGGCGCCGAGCGTTTGGCGCGGGTGCCGGTGGAGAACCCGTCCCCGGCGGCCCTGCGTGCGGTCGGGACCGGGTCGGTCGCGGAGGCCGCGGCGCTGGCGGACGGCGGCGAACTGCTCGTGCCCAAGCGGCGGTCGGCGCCGGTGGGCCGGCCGCCGGGTGCGACGTGTGCGATCGCCCGCCGGGTGTCGCATACGTCTCGGACCACTGCCGAGATCCGGCCGCAGGCGACATGATGGCCTTCGTGCGTATGTTCACCCGTCGTTCGAACCTTCATACCGTTCGAACCCTCACATTTCCCCCCACACCCAGGAGACTTCCGTGATCAGATCTCCCCGACCACGACACGGCTGCCATGTACGCGCGCGCTGAGCATCCCGAGCGCCCGGAGGAACCGGGGCAGTGCTTCGGCGGGCACGATCTACGGCACCACGGCGACGCGGAGGTGCGGGACGGGGCCGCGGACCTGATCGATCTCGCGGTCAACGTCCGTACCGGGACGCCACCGAGCTGGCTGCGCGAGCGCATCACCGCATCGCTCGGCTCGCTCGCCGCTTACCCGGACGGCCGGGCGGCCCGTGCCGCCGTCGCCCGCCGGCACGGGCTGCCGGAGGAGCGGGTGCTGCTGACGGCGGGGGCGGCGGAGGCGTTCGTGCTGCTGGCGCGGGCTCTTCCGGTGCGGCGACCGCTCGTCGTGCACCCGCAGTTCACCGAGCCGGAGGCGGCACTGCGGGACGCCGGCCACCGCGTGCATCGGCTGCTGTTGCACGAGGAGGAGGGCTTCCGGCTCGACCCGAAGGCCGTACCGGACGAAGCGGACATGGTCGTGATCGGCAATCCGACCAACCCGACGTCGGTGCTGCACCCGGCCGAGGACGTCGCCCTGCTGGCGCGGCCGGGACGGCTGCTGGTGGTGGACGAGGCGTTCATGGACGCGGTGCCGGGCGAGGGTGAGGCCCTGGCGGGGCGCACCGACGTCCCCGGGCTGGTGGTGCTGCGCAGCCTCACCAAGACGTGGGGGCTCGCGGGTCTGCGCATCGGCTATGTACTCGCCGAACCGGAGACGATCGCGGCGCTGGAGCGGGCACAGCCGTTGTGGCCTGTGTCCACGCCGGCGCTGGTCGCGGCCGAGGCCTGCATGGGCGCGGCGGCGCTGGCGGAGGCGGAGGCGGCCGCGCGCCGCATCGCGGCGGACCGGGCGCATCTGCTGGCGGGGCTGGCCGAGTTCGACGAGGTGAGGGCGGTGGAACCGGCCGAGGGCCCGTTCGTCCTCGTACGGGTGCGGCGTGCGGCTCAGGTACGGGAGCGGCTGCGGCTGCTCGGGTTCGCGGCCCGGCGCGGGGACACCTTCCCCGGACTCGACGACGACTGGATGCGGCTGGCGGTACGCGACCGGGCGACGACCAACCGCTTTCTGCAGGCGCTCGACCAGGCGCTGGCGATGGTCGGTCACTGAACGCACGCCGCAACGCACGACCGGGCCCCTCCCCTCCTGAGGGGCCCGGTCACCGCGCCGGCCGTCAGCCCCTGGACCGGCGGCGGGCGAGGAAGGTCGCCGCGGCACCGGCGGCGAGAAGGACGGCCGCGCCGCCGGCGAGGTAGGGCGTCGTGGAACTCCCGCCGGTCTCCGCGAGGTTGTCCTGGGCGGGCTCCTCACCGGACTGGGCGGAGATGCCTTCGTCGGCCGGCTTCCCGGCCGGCTCCTCGTCCGCGGGGGGTGCGGGCTCGGCGGGCTTTACGGGCGCCTTCGGTGCGTCGGTGGTTTCGCAGGTCGCCTCCGCGAGCGTGACCTCGCCCCCGACCTCGGCGACGTTCAGCTTCAGAGGGTCGACGGCGACCTTGAGCTGTAGCGCTGTCGCGGCGGCCGTACGGGAGGTCGTGTGCGTCCTCGACAGCTCGAGGCTCACCTCGCCCACGCCCGGCACCTCGACGCGGGTCGGCCCGCCCGCGCTGAGCTCGACCTTCTTGCCGAGGACCTTGACCCTGCCGAGGACGTTCGATTCGGCGACGGGCCGGGCGCCTGCCTCGCAGACGGCCTTGGAGGTGACCTGCTCCACCTCGATCAGCGACAGCAGCGGCAGGCCGGGCACATGGATCCTGGCGTTGACCAGGTTGCTGTGCGCCTCGGCCCTGCCGTCCTCCACCGTGGCCCTGGCCGTGGCCACGTCGGCGCGCAGAAGCTGGACGGGCCTGTCCCCGTCGACGCCGTCCAACTCGACGCTCAGCGCGGTCTTCTCGGCGCTCCCGGGCGCCCGTACCTCGTTGAGGGTGGTCCTCAGCGGCACCTGCGCGGTCTTGTCGAGCAGGGAGACGTCCAGGCCGGTGCGGAGCACGACCGCGGAGGCCCTGCCCTCGCCGCCGGTGGCGTGGGCGGGGGCGGCGAGTGCCACGGGCACAGCGGCCAGTGCGACGGCGGCCGTCACGGCGGCGGCCTTGCGTGCGGGCATGCGGAAGGTGTTGCTGTTCACGGTGGTGAAACCCCCACAGAGACATGGCGTCGCCCGCCGTCCCATGGGGACACGTGGACGGCGGCGACCAGACACCGAAATCTTTACGCACGGAGAGTGAACTGACAGACACCTGAAGCGAGTTCACTCCAAAGTGGGGTTTCTGAGCTCGCATTCGATTACCGAGGCACAGGCGTTCCTCTGCACCCCTCCCGTCACGGCCTCAGGAGTGGCGCGCCGGTCACCGGAGGCGGCGCGCGTGAAGTGCTTCAACGACGGGAACGGGCGCCGGGTCACGCTCGGTCAACCCGGCGGCATCGCCGCCCCGTCAGTCGATGACCCGCCCGTTCAGGATCACCCGGCGCGGTGCGGCGAGCACACGCACATCGGCCCGCGGGTCCTCGTCGTAGACCACCAGGTCGGCCGGAGCGCCCTCCTCGAGCGCCGGGCGCCCCAGCCAGCTCCTGGCCCCCCAAGTGGTCGCCGACAGCGCCTGGAGCGGCGGAATGCCGGCCTTCACGAGTTCGGCGACCTCCGCGGCCACCAGCCCGTGCGCCAGGGAGCCGCCCGCGTCCGTGCCGACGAAGACCGGGACACCGGCGTCGTAGGCCGCGCGCACGGTGTCGTAGCGGCGCTCGTACAGGCGGCGCATATGGGCAGACCAGGCGGGGAACCTGGACTCTCCGCCCGCTGCGAGGGAGGGGAAGGTGGCGATGTTGACCAGGGTCGGGACGATGGCGACGCCCCGCTCCGCGAAGAGCGGGACGGTCTCCTCGGTGAGGCCGGTCGCGTGCTCGATGCAGTCGATGCCGGACTCGACGAGGTCGCGCAGCGAATCCTCCGCGAAGCAGTGCGCCGTCACCCGGGCGCCGAGGCGGTGCGCCTCCGCGATGGCCGCCTCCACGACGCCGCGCGGCCAGCAGGCGGTCAGGTCGCCGGCGTCGCGGTCGATCCAGTCGCCGACGAGCTTGACCCAGCCGTCGCCGCGCCGGGCCTCCTGCGCCACGTAGGCCACCAGGTCCTCGGGCTCGATCTCGTGGGCGTAGTTGCGGATGTAGCGGCGGGTGCGGGCGATGTGCCGGCCCGCCCGGATGATCTTGGGCAGATCCTCACGGTCGTCGATCCAGCGGGTGTCGGACGGCGATCCCGCGTCCCGGATCAGCAGCGTGCCCGCCTCCCGGTCGGTGAGAGCCTGCTTCTCGCTGGTCGCGGGGTCGACCGGGCCGTGCCGGTCGAGACCGACGTGGCAGTGGGCGTCGACCAGTCCGGGCAGCGCCCAGCCGTGCACGGTGACCGCCTCGGCACGTGGACGCTCGAAGGTGATCCGGCCGTCCACCGCCCACACCTCGTCCCGCACCTCCTCGGGCCCGACGAGCACCCGCCCCTTCACATGCAGCACCGTGTGATCGCTCATGTCAGGAACTGTACGAGGCCCTCGGTAGTCCCGGGCGAGAGCCCGAACACTGTCCGAACACCGCCTGGAAACATCATGCAGGGCGAGGCGCTGCTGCCCCTAAAGGGCTGCATCCGCGGCAGCGCGCACCCCGGTTCGACGGCGCTGAACGTGGTCACCGGCGCACGCGGCGCGGGACGCGGCCCCGGTGGCGACGACGCCGCGCGCCCCGGCCGGAGTGGACGCCCGCGACCTGGTGGCGAAGGCCTGGCCACCGACCCGTCGCTGCCGTTGATCGCCGGGGGCGGTGCCGTGGCCGCGGAGACCGGGTCCACCACTACGGCGTGGACGCGACCCGGGCGTCGTGCGGTCCTCGCCGGCGGCCTGGGCGGTGCACCTGTCCGGGCACGGCAGGGCGGTGGACCTCGAGGCCGCACACCGGGCAGCCGGCGAGAGCTGGAAGTGACTGGTCCCGACCGCTTTTCGAAAAACGCGCATTTCATAGCGGCCCAGAGCATCGCACATAAATACGGGGAGCAAATTCCAGTAAATAGCTCCCCGCATTCTGCTGCCCCCGATCGCCACGGCTAAACGTGCGGATTCATATCAGTTCGCGGGGCGGTTCGATCATGTGTCAACCGGGTTACCGACATGTGACCGACACCACAGAGAGGGCGCTTTGCCCGGATATATTCGGGCATATACGCGCGATCGCGCGGTGATCGGCGTCGAGCTCGCGCCCGCGCGATAACACAACGGCTCTCGCCACCCAACCCCCTGGCCCGATGCAATCTCGGAATTTGCTCGGTAAATTGAATCGACATGACCGCCGCACAAGAAGACCTTGTACGAGCCCGAGACGAATTCCTGGAGATCGGCACCCCACGAGTGGAGGACGGAGCCGCGATCTGGCGCATCGCCCGCGACTCCGAGGTCCTGGACCTCAACTCCTCGTACAGCTACCTGCTGTGGTGTCGCGACTTCGCAGCCACATCTGTCGTGGCCCGCGGCCGTGACGGCGAACCCATCGCCTTCGTCACCGGATACGTACGCCCCGACCGCCCAGAGGCGCTCGTCGTCTGGCAGGTGGCCGTCGACCGTGCGCACCGCGGCCGGGGGCTGGCCGGCGTCCTGCTGGACGCACTGACCGCCAAGGTCACCGGCGGACACGGGGTCCGCGAGATCGAGACCACCATCACCCCGGACAACACCGCCTCCGACGCCCTGTTCACCTCCTACGCCAAGCGCCATGGAGCATCCCTCAGCCGCGAGGTCCTCTTCGACGGCGGGCTGTTCCCCGAGGGAACGCACGAGCCGGAAGTGCTGTACCGCATCGGCCCCGTTGCCGCGTGACGCGTACCGCGAGCCGCGTGCCGGCACGCCGTGCCGCACGGGCCGTGTGATCCCTGACCTCTCGCGCCCGACCCCCACTCCCTGGAGTTCGCTGTGACCATCACCCCGCCCGCCCTGAGCGTCTTCGAGACCCTCGAGTCCGAGGTGCGCAGCTACTGCCGCGGCTGGCCCGCCGTGTTCGACCGCGCGCAGGGCAGCCACCTCCACGACGAGGACGGCCACACCTACCTCGACTTCTTCGCCGGCGCCGGATCGCTCAACTACGGGCACAACAACCCGGTGCTGAAACGCGCCCTGATCGACTACATCGAGCGTGACGGCATCACCCACGGCCTGGACATGGCCACCACCGCCAAACGTGCGTTCCTGGAGTCGTTCCAGAACGTGATCCTGCGGCCGCGTGACCTGCCGTACAAGGTCATGTTCCCGGGCCCGACGGGCACCAACGCCGTCGAGGCGGCGCTGAAGCTGGCCCGCAAGGTCAAGGGGCGCGAGGCGATCGTCTCGTTCACCAACGCCTTCCACGGCATGTCGCTCGGCTCGCTCGCCGTCACCGGCAACGCCTTCAAGCGGGCCGGCGCCGGCATCCCGCTGGTGCACGGCACGCCGATGCCGTTCGACAACTACTTCGACGGCCAGGTGCCGGACTTCCTCTGGTTCGAGCGGCTGCTCGAGGACCAGGGTTCCGGCCTCAACAAGCCCGCCGCCGTGATCGTCGAGACGGTCCAGGGCGAGGGCGGCATCAACGTGGCCCGCGCCGAGTGGCTGCGCGCGCTGCAGGAGCTGTGCCACCGCCAGGACATGCTGCTGATCGTCGACGACATCCAGATGGGCTGCGGCCGCACCGGTGGCTTCTTCTCCTTCGAGGAGGCCGGCATCGTGCCGGACATCGTCACCGTCTCCAAGTCCATCAGCGGCTACGGCCTGCCGCTGGCGCTCACGCTGTTCAAGCCGGAGCTGGACATCTGGGAGCCGGGCGAGCACAACGGCACCTTCCGAGGCAACAACCCGGCGTTCGTGACGGCCGCCGCCGCGCTCAACACGTACTGGGCCGACGGCCAGATGGAGAAGCAGACCATCGCCCGCGGTGAGCAGGTCGAGCGCGCGCTGCTCGCGATCGTCGACGAGATGGGCGGCGAGGGCGTGAGCTTCCGCGGCCGTGGCCTGGTCTGGGGCATGGAGTTCGACGACAAGCCGCGTGCGTCCGCCGTCTGCGCCCGCGCCTTCGAGCTCGGACTACTGCTGGAGACCTCGGGACCGGAGAGCGAGGTCGTGAAGCTGCTGCCGCCGCTGACCATCTCCTCCGACGAGTTGGACCAGGGTCTGCGCATCGTGGCGCGCGCCGTCCGCGAGACCGCCTGACCACCTGCCACCGAAAGGTAAAGAACCACTGTGATCGTCCGATCGTTCAAGGACATCGAGAACACCGAGCGCCATGTGAAGTCCGCTTCCGGCACCTGGGAGAGCAAGCGCATCGTGCTCGCCAAGGAGAAGGTCGGCTTCTCGCTGCACGAGACCGTGCTGTACGCGGGCACGGAGACGTCGATGTGGTACGCGAACCACATCGAGGCCGTGCTCTGCGTCGAGGGCGAGGCCGAGCTCACCAACGACGAGACGGGCGAGACCCACTGGATCGAGCCCGGCACGATGTACCTGCTGGACGGGCACGAGAAGCACACGCTGCGACCCAAGACCGACTTCCGCGTGGTCTGCGTCTTCAATCCCCCCGTCACCGGACGGGAGGACCATGACGAGAACGGTGTCTACCCGCTGCTGACCGAGGAGGGCTGAGCAAATGACCACCGCACCCGCACGCACCGACCTGTACCCGACCCGTGGCGCCTCCGAGGTGCTGACCCCCCGCAAGGACCCGGTCGTCTGGTCCGCGCCCGGCTCGCTGGGGCCGATCGACACGGCCGACCTGATGGGCTTCGAGAGGGACGGCTTCCTCACCGTCGACCAGCTGATCGGTGACGACGAGGTCGCTCGCTACCACTCCGAGCTGGAGCGGCTGATCAGCGACCCGATGGTGCGCGCCGACGAGCGCTCGATCATCGAGCCGAAGTCGCAGGACGTGCGGTCGGTCTTCGAGGTCCACAAGATCAGCGAGGTCTTCGCCTCGCTGGTTCGCGACGAGCGGGTGGTGGGCAGAGCACGTCAGATCCTCGGCTCCGACGTGTACGTCCACCAGTCCCGTATCAATGTGAAGCCGGGCTTCGGCGCCTCGGGCTTCTACTGGCACTCGGACTTCGAGACGTGGCACGCCGAGGACGGTCTGCCGAACATGCGCACCGTCTCCGTCTCGATCGCGCTGACCCAGAACTTCGACACCAATGGCGGTCTGATGATCATGCCGGGGTCGCACAAGACGTTCCTGGGCTGCGCGGGCGAGACGCCGAAGGACAACTACAAGAAGTCGCTGCAGATGCAGGACGCCGGCACGCCGTCCGACGAGGCGCTGACGCGTTTCGCCGACGACCACGGCATCCGGCTCTTCACCGGCAGGGCCGGGTCCGCGACCTGGTTCGACTGCAACTGCATGCACGGCTCGGGTGACAACATCACCCCGTATCCGCGCAGCAACGTCTTCATCGTCTTCAACAGCGTGGAGAACGCGGCGGTCGAGCCGTTCGCGGCGCCGGTGCCGCGGCCCGAGTTCATCGGGGCGCGGGACTTCACGCCGGTGCGCTAGCCCGTCCTGGCACGCGGAAGGGGCCGGTCTCTGGGAGAACGGCCTCTTACGCGTGGCCTCTTCGGCACGTCCGTCATGCCGAAAGGGTCCGTCATGCCGAAAGGCCTTGCTTCACAGGCCCCTGAGCGGGGCGGGCACCCCGCCCGGCAGCACGGTGAAGAACCCGCCCACGACGGGGACCATGAGCCCGGCCCGCCGGCCACGACGGCCGCCCACCCCTGGTCCATCCGCTCCCCCTTCCGCACGCTCAGCCCACGAGGAAGTCCAGCGCCCGCTCGACGTCCGCGGGCGAGTTGTAGAGGTGGAAGGTGACGCGCAGATTGCCTGCGCGTCCCGAGACGAGGATCCCCGCCCGGCACAGTTCCTCCGCCCGGTCACCGAGGCCGGGGACGGCCACGATCGCCGACTCGCCCGCCACCGGTTCGAGGCCGTGCCGCCTGAGCCCGGCGCTGAACCGCCCGGCCAGCGCGGTGTCGTGGGCGTGCACGGTCTGGATACCGATCTCCTCCAGCAGCGCCAGCGACTGTTCGGCCGCGTGGTACGGCAGATAGGCCGGGGTCTCGTCGTAGCGGCGGGCGGAGCGGGCCAGCTCGGTGATCGGACCGTACATGCTGTCGGCCTGCCCCGGCCGCTCGGCCGCGAACGTCCCGGCGTGCGCGGGCGGCAGCGACTCCTGAGCCTCCTCGGTCACGGTCAGGAAGGAGACGCCGCGCGGGCAGAGCAGGAACTTGTAGCCGGCCGTGACGGTGAAGTCCCAGGCTGCCGCGTCCAGTGGCAGCCAGCCCGCCGACTGGCTGGCGTCCAGGAGCGTACGGGCCCCGTGGGCCGCCGCTGCCGCCCGTACGGCCACCAGGTCGGCGACCCTGCCGTCCGCGGACTGCACGGAAGAGAGAGCGACCAGGTCCGTGCCGGGGCGGACCGCCTCGGCGAGCTCGTCGAGCGGGACCTGGCGCAGCTTCAGGTCGCCGCGGACGGCGAACGGTGTGACGAGGGAGGTGAACTCCCCCTCGGGCAGCAGCACTTCCGCACCGGACCGGAGCGAGGCCGCGATCAGTCCGGCGTGGACGGAGACCGAACCGCCGATGGCGACCCGCCCCTCGTCCACCCCTGTGAGGCGGGCGAAGGACCGGCGGGCCGCGGTCACGGCCGAGTAGTCGCCGGAGCCACCCGGCCTCCCCTCGCCGAGCTCTTGTGCGAGCGCCTTGACGGCGTGGACCGACCGGCGGGGCAGCAGGCCGTTGACCGCTGTGTTCAGATACGTCGTGCGCGGCGCGAACTCGGCGTCGATCAGCGGCTTCGAGATCTCCATGGCACCACCCTGCGATGCACGGCCCACCGGGTCAATCACGCCTTGCTGCACGGAACCGTTCAGAGGCGCCGATCAGTGGACCGTTGCTTCGGTGGCGGCGGCCGGGACCTCGCAGGCTCCGTCGGCGTCGCACGCGGCCGCGCCGCCGGGGGGCGTTACCGAGCGGCCCTGCCAGGCCTGCTCCAGCGCCTGAGTGAACAGCTCGGCGGGCTGCCCGCCGGAGACCCCGTACCGCCGGTCGAACACGAAGAACGGCACCCCGGTGGCGCCCAGCTCGGCCGCCTCACGCTCGTCGGCCCGCACGTCGTCCGCGTAAGCGGCCTCGTCGGCCAGGGCCCGGCGCGCCTCCTGCTCGTCGAGCCCGGCCTCCGCCGCGAGCGCGACGAGCACCTCCGGATCGAAGACCGACCGCTCCTCGGCGAAGTTCGCCCGATAGACGAGGGTGAGCAGCTCGTCCTGGAGGCCGCGTGCCTTGGCCAGGTGCAGAAGCCGGTGGATGTCGAAGGTGTTCCCGTGGTCACGGCCCTCGGTGCGGTACTCCAGCCCCTCGGAGCGCGCGGTGGAGGCGACGTGCTCCTCCATGGCGCGGGCCTCCTCGCGGGTGCGGCCGTACTTCTTCGCAAGCAGGTCGACGACCGGGGTGGTGTCGTGCCCTGCGCGGTTCGGGTCGAGTTCGAAGGAACGGTGCACGACCTCGATCTCGTCGCGGTGCGCGAAGGCCTCGAGTCCCTTCTCGAAGCGGGCCTTTCCGATGTAGCACCAGGGACAGGCGATGTCCGACCAGATCTCGACGCGCATGCTTCTTCATCACTCCAGGGTCGTGCCATGGCGGTGGCTACCGGGCGGGGGCACGGAGGGCGCCTCCGCACAGAGCTCAACAGGAACCGCCCCCGGCTCATTCCGCCCCTGCCGGGACCGGCGAGGTACGCGTCCGTCGCACCCGCCGCCAGTGCTGCGCGGACAAACATCCCCGGTGGTGGGCGGCCCCCGCGTACGGCGAGTGCAGGTCATGACGGCCAAAGGTGGCCCTCGCCTACGCCGCGGACGGGACCGAGAAGCGGAGGATCAGGTGATTGCCGGCGTGCGGGTCCTGCGGGTCCGGGTACCAGCCGTGGTGGGTGTAGAAGGCCTGGGCGCGCTCGTTCTTCTCGAAGACCTCGAGGCGGGCGGTGGTCACCTGGTCGCGCTGCCACGCCGCGACGACCGCGGCGTGGAGTTCGCTGCCGACGCCCGAGCGCCAGTGCCCCGGAGCGACGTGGAGCTGCGAAAGGGTCATGACGCCCTTGCGATCACCGAAGGCGGCCACCCCGCAGACGGCCCCGTCGCGTATCGCGCACAGGACGGCGCCGCGCCCGATCGCGTTCTCCCAGCCCGTCCGGGTGCGGGCGTGCTCGGCCGGGCTGTCGAAGGCCTCATCCGGGATGTGGCCCCAGTAGTACGTGGCGCGGGCCTCCGCGTGAAGGGCGGCGATGGCGTCGAGGTCGGCGGCGGCGGCGATCTGGATCATGTGGGAGGAGACGTAGCAAGGGCAGCGGCGGTTGCGGGCCCGTGCGCATCGGCGGCAACAACTGTCCTTGACCTCAAGCGCAGTTGAGGGTGAACGCTCGTACTCATGACCCCACAGACGGATCACATCGAGATCACCACGCTCGTCAGCCGGCTCTTCCGCGCCCTTGACGCACGGAAGTTCGCGGACGGCTGGGCCGACGGCTACTTCACCGGCGACATCCGCATGATCGCCCCGGTGGGCGTGTACGACGGCCCGGCGGCCGTGCAGGGCACCGAGGAGGCCGTCGGGCGGTTCGCCCGTACACAGCACATGGCCTCCGACGTGCTGACCGACGTCGACTCCGCGTCCGGAACGGCCCGCGCGTCATGGAACGCCCTGATGGTGCACCTCCACCACGAGGGCCCCGACCCGCTGTTCACCGTCGGCGGGCGCTACGAGGCAGATCTGCGGCGCACGGACGACGGCTGGCGCTTCAGGCGGATGTCGGTCGAGGCCGTCTGGACGACGGGGCGTCCACCGGTCCTGCCGTCGGCATGACGCCACCCGCCCGAGGGGCCCGGCCTGCGACGCCGCCGGCCGGCGGGTGTCGTCAGGAGCCGTCGCGCAGCCCTTCCGGCCAGCTGTCGCGGTACTCGATGCGGTCGAAGGAGACCACGCAGCCCTCGCCCACCGGCGACTGGGCCATGAAGCCGACGAGCGCCGCGCCGGCCCGGTCCTCGTCGCCGAGCGTGAAGATGCGGACGAAGGTCCAGCGCTCGCCGTCCGTGGACGCGTGGAAGGCGAACGCCTTTCCGGTACGGCTGATCCGCAGCCAGACGCTGTCGCCGTCCACCACGAAGGAGTTGGCGTCGTCCGAGTGGCCGCGGGTGACGACCGTGCACACGGTGGGCCTGTCCGGGGAGAGCTCCAGGCAGAGCTTGGCCCACTCCTGTTCGGTGACGTGCAGATACAGCACGCCCGCGTCGAAGGCGGCCGCGAAGCCGACCTTGACGCGGGCGATCAGCTGGAAATCGCCCTCCGGGGCGCCGAGCAGACGGGGCGCGTCGGAGGCCGGTTCGAGGGAGTGGCCGGTCGGCGGGACGAAACGATCCTGTCGGGGGCCGGCCCAGGCGGTCAGCACACCGTCCTCGTAGGACCAGTCGGCCTCGGGACCGTATGCCCGCAGCGGGAAGGGGAGATCGGGCAGCTTCAGTTCCATGACGGTCAGTGTTGCAGTTGGCCGTCGACGTGCCGTGGAAGTGCGTGCGGGTTGTCGTCGCGGAGCTCCGGTGGGAGCAGTGGCTGGGCGTGTCCTGGTAGGTGACGGGGCGGAGTGAGCGTTCGACGGCGCTGGTGCCGAGGGAGGTGGAGGAGGGGCCGCCGGGGTGCTGAGCGGGGGCGACGGCGACGCCGGTGGGCCAGGCGTCGACCAGGACGCGGGCCGGGCCGGGGTGAGGGGGCGTCGACGTCGGGCAGGGCAGTGCGTGCGGCGACGCCGGCCAGGAGGTTTCCCGCATCCGCTCATCCGGAGCACCCCGGGCGCGGTGTCGCCCAGGGCCGCCGCCCGTACCAGAGCATCGACCCCCTCAGCCGTGGCCTTCACGCAACCCGCTCAGGCCGCTTCCCGGTTCGGCCTCGACACTCCAGACTGGTGGTGCTGCAACCGCCGGCTTCCTCCTGTCCTCTGCCACCCATCCGCTCGTTCGGTATTCTGAACGGTGTTCCTGGTGATGAATTGCTGGGGACTCTGTTTCCGGGCATGCGCGCGGTCGGGAAGGGGCGTAGAGCAATGCCAGTCGCAGATTCCGGTGGAGCACAGGTCAAGTCCGCGGTGCGGACGGTCGAGTTGCTCGAGTACTTCGCCGGGCGGCCCGGGATGCACTCGCTCGCCGCGGTCCAGGAGGCCGTCGGCTACCCCAAGTCCAGCCTGTACATGCTGCTGCGCACGCTCGTCGAGCTCGGCTGGGTGGAGACGGACGCGACGGGTACGAGGTACGGCATCGGGGTGCGCGCCCTGCTCATCGGCACGTCGTACATCGACGGCGACGAGGTCGTGGCGGCCGCAAGGCCCACGCTGGACCGGCTCTCCGACGACACCACCGAGACCATCCACCTGGCGCGGCTCGACGGCACGAACGTGGTCTATCTGGCGACCCGGCAGTCGCATCACTATCTGCGCCCCTTCACCCGCGTGGGACGGCGGCTGCCCGCGTACTCGACATCGCTCGGCAAGGCGCTGCTCGCCACGTACAGCGACGAGCAGGTGCGCAGGATGCTGCCGGAGACGCTCGCGCCGCTGACCGAGCACACCATCACCGACCGCGAGAAGCTCATCGAGGAGCTGCACCTCGTCCGTGAGCGGGGCTACGCCGTGGACCGTGAGGAGAACACCCTCGGGCTGCGCTGCTTCGGCATCGCCGTCCCGTACCGGACGCCGGCCCGGGACGCGATCAGTTGCTCGGTGCCGGTGGCCCGGCTCACGCCGGCGCACGAACAGATGATCAAGGACGCGCTGTTCGACGCGCGCGACCGGCTCACGCTCGCCACCCGGAGGCTCTGACCATGGACGTCGTTCTGCGCGAGGTCCACGACGGCGACCTGCCGATCTTCTTCGGGCACATGAGTGACCCGGAATCCAACCGGATGGCGGCCTTCACCAGCAAGGACCCCACCGACCGGGCCGCGTTCGACGCCCACTGGGCACGGATCCGTATATCCGACGCGGTGGTGCGGACCGTGGTCGCCGACGGCGCCGTGGTCGGTCACACCGCGGTGTACGGGCCACCGGAGGAACGTGAGGTCACGTACTTCATCGACCGCGCGCACTGGGGGCGCGGCATCGCCACGCTGGCGCTGCGCGCACTGCTGGACACGGTGCCGGTGCGCCCGCTGCACGCACGGGCCGCGGCGGACAACGCGGGGTCGATCCGGGTACTGCGCAAGTGCGGGTTCATGGTGACGGGACGGGACCGGGGCTTCGCGAACGCGCGCGGTGAGGAGACGGACGAGGTGCTGCTGACGCTGGGGCGGTGACTTTCCTCCACGTGACTTTCCCTCACCCGCCCTTCCCCGGACCGGGGCCTCGCCCCGGGCCCCGCCGCGGGGGCTGACGCCTCCGCACGCGGCAGCTCCGCGCCACAGCCCCGGCGATCCCCGCCCGGGTATGCGGCGGCGGGAGCCCCGGGCCGGGGTCCGGTATACGGAGGCGGAGCCCTCGGGAAGGGGTCCGGGCCGAGCCCGGTTTCCGGGAAGGGGTCCGGGGTCAGGGGTGGAGCCATGGGTCCGGGTGGAGGCCGGCTTCCGGAGGGGCGGGGAGGGGAACGGCTGCGCGCAGCGGCACCACTCCCGTGCGTCACAACCGGCCCTCTGACGGGAACACCACCGGCGCACACAGCCCGGCCGGGTCCACCCCGCAGGGAGTGTCTCCGCCGCGAGGCGGAGGGAAATCGTCGTGCGGCACGACGTGGCGCGGGGCATAGGGCGGGAGGGTGGGGGCATGACAACAAGCACGGCCGGGCCCGGCCTCTCACCACAGCCCCGCCCCGTCAGGTCCACGCTGCGCGCCGTCGCGATCGTGGCCTGTGTTCCGTACCTGGCGCTCAAGACCGCGTGGGTCGCGGGCAGCCGCCTCGGCATTCCGGCCGACAGCGTCCTCCTGGAGCACCGCGCACTGATGATCTTCGCCAACAGCGTCACCCTGTTGATGGACGCTGCCGTCGTGGTGCTGGTACTGCTGCTCACCCGCCCGTGGGGGCAGCGCGTGCCGACCCGGCTGCTGGCAGTGCCGATGTGGGCCGCGACGGGGCTGCTCGCGCCGATCATGGTCGGCTTCCCGCTGCAGTGGGTCGGCGTCGCCTTCGGCGGCACCAAGATGCAGGAGGCGGCCGAGGAGCCGTTCCTCCACGACTGGGTGTTCAACGTCGTCTACGGCGGTTTCATCGTCCAAGGCCTCGCCCTCGGCGCGCTCTTCGTGCTGTACGCCAGGGACCGCTGGGGTCGTCTGCTGCGGGGCATGGTGTGGGACCTGCCGTCCCGTGCGACGGGCTCCGCCATGCGGACGAGCGCCGTCGCGGGCTCCCTGGCGGCCATGTTCCCCGCGGCCATGCATGTGCTGTGGGCCACCGGCTCGACGGCCGGGCTCCCGGCCGACCGGATCGCGGAGCCGACCACGGACTTCTATCTGCTGGAGGGCTCCCGCGTCGGGTTCGTGGCCGTCGCCGTCACCGGCGTGCTGCTGCTCGCCTTCCGACCGCTTCCCACCTTGTCCGTGCGGCCGCCGCTGACGATGGCCTGGATCGGGGCGAGCGCGATGGGCGCCTGGGGCGGCTGGATGCTGCTCGCCTCGCTCATGCCTCAGACCGACGGGGCAGAGAGCTCCTCCGCGATGCTGATGCTCACCTACGCTGGGGAGATGATCTCCGGCCTGCTGCTGACCTGGGCCGTCGCCCTGCTGCTGCGCAGGCGTGGCGCATGACCCGGGCGGGCTCGACCTGGCGGGCCGCCGGCCGGGCGCTGTTCGGCCTGCGGGCGCGGCTGCGCTGGGTCCATCTGGTGCTCGGCGGCGCGCTGTTGATGCCGTTCTGGCTGGTCGGCATGGTGATCCTGGGTCCGCTGAGCGGCCCCCAGGACATGTGGTCGGCCTCGCCGGCGCTGCTTTTCGGGGCGTACGCCGTGGCTCTGCCGCTCGCCGCGGTCGCCGGGCTGTTCCCGACGGCCAGGCCGCTGTCGGCGGACGTTGCCCGCGCCCTGTGCGGGGTGCCGGGCGAGCGGCTCGCGCACGGCCAGGCGCGCACGCGGGCCGCGCGCGTGCGCACCGCGAGCTGGTGCACCCTGCACATGGGTGTCGGGGCGCTGGTCAGTGGGGCGTCCCTCGCACTGCCGCCGTTCGCCGCCGCTCTGATCGCCGCGCCGGTTTTCCCCGGGGTGCGGGAGTACCTCCAGGTCGAGATCTCTGTCTGGTCGGCGGTACTGCTGCCGCTCACGGGGACCGGGATGCTGCTGGCGCTGGCGGCCACGTCCGCCGGCGCCGGGGCGCTGCTGGCCCGCCAGGCGCAGGTGCTGCTGGGGCCCACCCCCGCCGACCGGCTCGCGGCGGCCGAACGCCGGGCGACCGAGCTCGCTGAACGCAACCGCCTCGCCCGCGAACTGCACGATTCCGTGGGCCATGCGCTGTCCGCGGTCACCCTGCAGGCGGGCGCTGCCAGAAAGGTGCTGGACAGCGACCGGGCCGGCGATGTGGAGTTCGTACGGGAGGCGCTGGCCGCGATCGAGGAGACCACCCGGCGCACGGTGGGCGAACTGGACGCCGTGCTGGGCCTGTTGCGTCAGGACGGCGCCGGGGGTGCCGACCAACTCGGCGGACCGACGCTCGCGACGCTCGCCGGACTGCTGTCCCGCAGCGGCGTCCCCGTCTCGCTGCACGAGGAGGGGACGCTCACGGCGGTGGCGGCGCCGGTCTCCCGTGAGGCGTACCGGATCGTCCAGGAAGGGCTGAGCAACGCCCTTCGCCATGCCGGGGCCCCACCGGTGACACTGTGGATCGCCGCACATGACGAGGAGTTGGAGATCAGGATGGAGAACCCGCTGCCCGAGCGTGCCCCGGTGGAGCGCCCCGGAGGCGGCCGCGGACTGTGCGGCGTCGCCGAACGGGCCGCGCTGCTCGGCGGCCGTGCCGAGGCCGGACCGCAGGGAGGGGTCTGGCGGCTGTCCGCCCGGCTGCCGCTGGAGGGGCGCCGATGAACACGGTCCGGGTGGCCCTCGCCGACGACGAGCGGATGGTCCGCACAGCGCTGCGTGTGATCCTCGACGCCGAGCCCGACCTGGAGGTCGTCGGCGAGGCGGCGACCGGTGCGGAGGCGGTTTCCCTGGTGCGGGAGGTGCGTCCCGACGTGGTGCTGATGGACGTGAGGATGCCGGAGGTCGACGGTATCCGCGCCACCGAGCAGATCCTCGCCGCGATGGACGAGCCGCCGCGGATCGTGGTGGTGACGACGTTCGAGAACGACTCGTACGTGTACGACGCGCTGCGAGCCGGAGCGGCCGGCTTCCTGCTGAAACGGGCCGCGGCCGAGGAACTGGTGCAGGCGGTGCGGCTGGTCGCGCGCAGCGACTCCCTGTTGTTCCCGTCGGCCGTGCGCTCACTGGCAGCCGAGTACGGCCGCACCCGGCCCGCGCCCGCGCCGCGGTGGGCGGCGCGGCTGACCGAGCGGGAGGCGGAGGTGCTGCGGCTGATGTCCACCGGGCTGACGAACGCGGAGATCGCCGGCCGGATGGGCGTGGGCACAGCGACGACGAAGACCCATGTCGCCGCGGTGCTCGCCAAGATCGGCGCACGGGACCGCACCCAGGCGGTGATCGCGGCGTACGAGTCGGGCTTCATCTCGCCCCGCTGACCGCGGGCCGGCCGGCGCTGCGCCGCGGACCCCCGCATGAGGAAGTCCTGAGAAAACGGGCGTACAGGAACGAACCGCTGCCCGCCGCTCGTCCTCGTACGGGATGAACAAGACGATCAGGCGTGCCGCCGTCTTCAGTCTGCTGCTGGTGTGCGTCCCCTGCCCTGCTCAGTGTCCGGCTCCCGGCCCCCGCGCCGGGAAAACCACGTGCCGCTGGGATGCGGGCCCGTCAGGATGACGGCCATGGCGAGACCCTTCGGATTCGGATTCACCCAGCTCGGTGACCGCACCGTCACCATCAGCCACCGCGGCCGCACAGCGGGCACGCTGCGCGGGACACGTGCGGAGAAGTTCCTTAAGGAGGTCGGGTCCGGGGACGCCCAGCTGGTGATGGCGCGCTGGACCGGCGCCTACAGATTCGGCAATGAGCGCCTGGCGCGCAATCATCCCCGCAACAGGTGACAACGGTAAGGGAACGGTAAAGCGGACTCGCTCGTTACCCAGTCATGACAGCTATGACCCCCGGCTCGAACATCCCCCTCACCGCAGCGCGCGTGGCGGTGGACGTCGCCGCTCCGGTGCGGCTCGACGTATCGGGCCTGCTGCTCACCGCCGATGGCAAGGTGCGCTCCGACGACGACTTCATCTTCTACAACCAGCCCCAGGGCCCCGGCGTCAGCTACCGCTCCGGCGGCGGTACGGCACCCGACGCGATCGTGGTGGACACCGCGGCCGTGCCGCCCGGTATCGAGAAGATCGTCGTCACGGCCAGTCCCGACGCTGCGGGCCAGACCTTCCAGGGCATCGAGCCCACCGCCACCATCCGCAACGGCGACGACGGCAGCGCCATCGCGACCTTCACCCCGCCCCGGCTCGGCACCGAGACCGCACTGGTCGTCGTCGAGATCTACCTGCGCAACGGCGTATGGAAGGCACGCGCGGTCGGCCAGGGCTATGCGAACGGCCTGGCGGGCATCGCCACGGACTTCGGCGTCTCCGTCGACGAGGAGCCGGCGGCCGTCCCCGCCCCGGCGGCACCTCCCGTCGCCGCCGCCCCAACCGCCGACCCGCGGATCGCGGCGACCCCGCCGCCGCCCGCCGCCCCTCCGGCCGCCCCTGCGGCCACCGGCAAGATCAACCTGGACAAGGGCCGGGTCAGCCTGCAGAAGAACCAGACGGTGTCGCTGGTCAAGGGCGGCCGGCCGCTGCTCTCCCAGGTCAAGATGGGCCTCGGCTGGGAGCCCGCCTTCCGCGGCAAGGACATCGACCTCGACGCCTCCGTCATCGCCTACGGCCCGAGCCGCAACCACCTTGACAGCTGCTACTTCGGCAAGCTCTCCATCCTGGGCGGCTCCATCAAGCACTCCGGCGACAATCTGACCGGCGAGGGCGCGGGCGACGACGAGGTCATCGTCGTCGACCTGGGCAGGCTGCCGGCGGACACGACGGGGCTCGTCTTCACGGTGAACTCCTTCTCCGGCCAGAAGTTCACCGAGGTCGCCAAGGCCTACTGCCGGCTGATGGACGCGACCACGGGCGAGGAACTGGTCCGCTTCGACCTGACCTCCGCCGAGCCGCAGACCGGCGTGATGATGGCCAAGCTGATCAAACAGTTCTCCGGCGAGTGGGAGATGACCGCCATGGGCGACTTCGTGAAGTCGCGCACCGTGCGCGGCATGGTCAAGCCCGCCGCCCAGGCGCTCTGAACGGCCGCGGGGCGCCCGTCACTGTGTGACGGGCGCCCCCGGCATAGGAACTGCTCGAGAAGATGTGCTCAGAGTTTGGCCAGTTTGGAGAACGGACTGAGGATGCGTCCCTGTCTGCCGGAGAAGTCGACAAGCACCGCGGCGTTGTCCCCTTCCACGGCAAGGACTCTCCCCAGACCGAACTGATCGTGGGACACCCTGTCCCCCGCTTCGTAACACTCGATCGGCGGCTCCTCCAGGGGCGGACGGTTGAAGGGGCTCGAGGGCAGGTGGCGCCGGGAACCGGCTGACTTTGTCATTGCTGTCAGTATGCGCCCCCGGCGCCGCAACCCGCCACGCCCGAGCGCCCTCACTTCCACGGCCGGTCGGCGGCTCCCCCCGTTCGATCAGCGGCACCACACGGAACGCCGCGTCGCCGAGCCCACCGAAGATGTGCCGGGCCGCACCCACGAGGGGCCGTGCCGAACCGCATGAGGGCGGCCTCCGCGGCCCGGATCGCACCGCCGTAGCGGCGACCGCATCGATCCGGCCGCCGGCGCCAGCGTCCGTCTCGGCGCGCCCGGCAGCAGCTCCTCAGTGCCCAGGCCCCTGGCGCTTCCACGGGCCGGTGATGGCGAACATGATGCCCGGCGTCTGGATGCTGGCGTACAGGGTGTGCCTGTCGGGCGAGAAGACGACGCCTGCGAACTCGCTGTAGTCCGGGTCGTCCGCCGTCCCGACATTCAGCTCGTTGCGGGCGATCGGGTACGTACGGCCGCTGTCCGTGGCGCCGATCAGATGCTGAACGCCGTCGCCGTCCTCAGCGATGATCAACCCGCCGTACGGGGAGACCGTGATGTTGTCCGGGCCGTCGAAGGCGCCGTCCTGCGACGGATCGGGGTTCACGCCGAGCAGCACCTTCAGCGTCAGCGTCCGGCGGCGCGGGTCGTAGAACCAGACCTGTCCGTCGTGCTGCCCGGGGCTCTCCTCGCGGGCGTACGAGGAGACGATGTAGGCACCGCCGTCTCCCCACCACATGCCTTCGAGCTTGCGGCCGCGGGTGACCTCACCGTCCTTGAACTGCTTGCGGACGGAAGTGGTGCGCGCGTCACGGTCGGGGATTTCGGTCCAGTCCACGCCGTACACCGTGCCGATCTTCGTGGCACGGGCAAGGTCGTCGACGAAACGGCCGCCGGAGTTGTAGCACTTGGCGGCCTGCAGCACGCCCGCGTCGTCGGCCAGGGTGCGCAGCTGTCCGCGGCCGTGCTTGAAGCCGTGCGGCGGCACCCAGCGGTAGAGCAGACCGTTCGGGGTGTCGGCGTCCTCGGTGAGATACAGGTGGCCTCGCTTCGGATCGACGACGACGGCCTCGTGCGCGTAGCGTCCGAGCGCCTTGACCGGCTTCGGCGCGCGGTTTGCGCGGCGGTCGTAGGGATCGACCTCGAAGACATAGCCGTGGTCGTGGAGCAGGCCGTTCTTGCCGGCCCTGTCCTCGGTCTCCTCACAGGTGAGCCAGGTGCCCCATGGCGTCGACCCGCCCGCGCAGTTCTGCACGGTGCCCGCGACGCCGACCCACTGCGCGATCCGGCCGCTGCGGTGGCTCTCCACGACGGTGCAGCCGCCGGGCGCGGCCGGGTCGTAGACCAGGCCCTCGGCGAGCGGCACGGGGTGCGCGACCTTGGCCCGCTCACCCTTGAGCTCGTGGTTGACGACCAGCAGGGTCACTCCGCGCGGCCCCTCGAACGTCGCGGTGCCGTCGTGCTTGCCGGGGGTGAACTCGCCGGACTCCAGCTTGGTGACGCCGGTGCGCGTCACGACCCGGTACGAGAAACCGGCGGGCAGCGCGAGGAGGCCGGCCGGGTCGGGGATCAGGGGGCCGTAGCCGGGGCCGAGACGGCCATGGCCGTCGCCCTCGCCTTCGGCCCCGGCCGTCGCGTCCACCGCGAGGGCACCGGGAGCCGTGGCGAGCGCGCCGACAAAACCGGTGAGGGCCACGCCCGCACCGGTGAGAGCGGACTGCTTGGTGAATTCCCTGCGGGTGAGCGACATCGATGTCTCCTTCAGGGCGCTTGCGGCCGGCTGATGTGTGGCACACCCTCGTGGCCGCGTATAAACGGCACTTGAACGCCGTACGACACCGAAAGAGGCCTCCGCTGTCATGAATCTGCCCAGCAACGGACGCCGCGTCCTGATCAGCGGAGCGACGCGGGGACTCGGCCGCGCCGTCGCCCACGCTTTCGCGGCGAACGGCGACCGGGTCGCCGTCCACTACGGCAGCCGCGAGGACGAGGCGCGCCGCACCCTCGACGTCCTGCCCGGGGCGGGCCATGTGCTGGTGGGCGGCGACCTCTCCGACGCGTCGGGCGCGGCCGACGTGGCCGAACGGGCCTTCGCCGGGCTCGGCGGCATCGACGTCCTCGTCAACAACGCCGCCGTCAATGTGCGGCATCCTCTCGCGGAGACGCCGTACGAGGAGTGGGTCGCCGTCTGGCAGCGGCACGTCTCCGTGAACCTGCTCGCCACGGCGAATCTCAGCCATTGCGCCGCACGGCGCATGATCTCCGACGGGACGGGCGGCCGGATCGTCAACATCGGCTCACGCGGGGCTTTCCGCGGCGAACCCGACCATCCGGCGTACGGCGCGACAAAGGCGGCGGTGCACGCGCTGGGCCAGTCTCTCGCCGTGTCCCTCGCGCCCTACGGCATCGGCGTCGCCTCCGTCGCCCCCGGCTTCTTCGACACGGAACGCGTCGCGGACCGTCTGAACGGCCCCGAGGGCGACGCCATCCGGGCGCAGAGCCCCTTCGGCCGTGTCGCCTCGGCGGACGAGGTCGCATCGGCGGTCCTGTGGCTGGCGTCGCCGGAGGCGGAGTGGTCGTCCGGTGCGATCCTCGACCTCAATGGCGCGTCCCACCTGCGCACCTAGGACCTCTGGAGCCTGCCGGGCTCGCGTGGCCCGATCCAAACGGAAGACCCCGGCCCTCGGCGGGGGCCACGCTTGCGGCGCGACCGGGCCCTTGGGCGGGCGACGGACCGGGTTCATGCTTCATGGCGTGGCCCCGTCCTGCATGCTTGCGCCCGGGTGCCGCTCCGGCACTGCCTTCCGTGTTCGCCTCGCCGTGGCCGCCGGCGCCCTATGTCCCGAACACGCCCCCTGCGTCCCCTCCCCGGCCAACCGTCCCGCTCCCGCCGGGGGGCCGGCGCGGGTGGGGAGATGTGCCCACCCGAAGGGGCAGGTTGGTTTGGGATGTCGCCACCCCGCCCCTTTCTGCCGTACCGATGTGCGGCTCCGCCGCAGTGGCGGAGCTCCGCCCGGACCCGCTTCCGGAGCCCTCGCCCTCCCGGCCCCGGATCCGACCCCCCTCACCCCCGGACCCGGCCCGCTACCGAGGGGCGCGAGCGTCAGCGGGCCGAGCGGGACTTGAAGGCCGCCTTGCGCGCCTCCTTCGCCGTGGTCTTGTCCCGGTGCAGCCGCCCCATCGCCTCCAGCACGTCCGCCGTCGACGGGTGGTCCACCCGCCACGCCGCGTCGAAGAACCCGCTGTGCCGACCGACCAGTTCCTCCACCAGGTCCTGGAGGTCGGCGGCCTCGCCGCCCGCCTCGAGCTGTGCGGCGATCGTGTCGATCGCGAGCCAGAAGATCATCGACTCCGGCGGCGGCGGCACGTCCGCCGCGCCCCGTTCCGCGAGCCAGACGCGGGCGAGGCCGCCCAGCTGCGGGTCGTCGAGGACGTCGCGCACGGCGGGCTCCGCGGGCAGCCCGACGAGGGAGAGCCCCTGCTGGCAGTGGAGCCGACGCAGCGGCGCGCCCCGGTCGTCGCCACGGGCCGCGGCGAGGAGTTCGCGGGCGGCGTCGGCGGGCGTGCGCCGGGCGAGCCACTGCTCGGTCTCGGCGCGGGCGGAGATCTCGGGGAACCGGGAGAGCCCGTCGAGCAACACGTCCGCGCCCTTGTCCGCGAGGTCGCCGACCGCGGGCGCGTCGACTCCGGCTTCGAGCAGGCGGGACCTGACGCCGTAGAGCCCGAGCGGGGTGAGCCTGACCATGCCGTACCGGGTGACGTCCTCTTCGTCGACGAGCGGGCCGGCGGAACCCTCCTCCGCCATCAACGCCTCGTCCACCGGCCGGTATTCGACGAGGCCGACCGGCTCCAGCAGCCGGAACTGGTCGTCGAGGCGCATCATCGCCTCGGAGACCTGCTCCAGGACGTCGTCCGTCGGCTCGCCCATGTCCTCGGGGACGATCATCGACGCGGCGAGCACGGGCAGCGGGATCTCCTCGCCGGCGCCGCCGTCGGTGACCGTCAGCAGGTAGAGATTGCCGAGCACTCCGTCGAGGAAGGCGGCCTCCGCCTCCGGGTCCCAGTCGAGCGCTTCGAGGTCGACCTCCCCGTCGTCGTCGATGACGTCGGCGATGTCGTCGAGCACGGGCGCGATGGCGTCGGCGAAGACGACGTCCAGGGCGTCCAGCCACAGGCCGAGCACGTCCTGCGGCGAACCGCCTGTGACGAGCCCCAGGTTGGCCCCCGCGACAACGCCTCCGGCGTCGCCGGACTCGCCGGCATCTGCGGCGTCCGCGCTCTCCTCGACGTCGACGAGCCCGGTGTCGACGGCCACGCGCCACGCCTCGCTCGCGTATGCGGGGCCTTCGTCGTCCGCTCCGCCCAGGCCCAGCGCCTCCGCCGCGTCCGGCAGCTGCTCGACGACGAGTTCGCCGCCGACGCCGACCCTGGTCCGCGGGCCCGCCCAGCGGGCGAGCCGTACGGCACGGGCCAGCAGCGGGGTGGCGAGCGCGTCCCGCGCCAGCTCCGCGTCCGAGTGCAGCCGTACCGGCGGCAGGGTGGGGCGGTCTTCGGGCATCAGGTGGGTCTCCTCCGCGGCGTACCGGATCCGGGCGGCCCAGGGTCTGTCCGGTGGATCAGGGTCGGACAGACCTCGTGGGCGACTGGACGGGCTCAAGCGTAGACGTAATTCGTGCCGCTTCGCCGCGCCCGCCCCAAGGCCCGCCAGGCCCGGCGGTGCGCCCCTCGGGTTCATCGCCCCTTCTGTTGCCGTACACCCGTCGGCTCTTGACAAGTGGTCTGCTCAGCCAAGAGATTGACGCGCGTAGAACCTGCCGGCCGTCCGACACGGCCCGCGGACCCCTCATCCCTCACCTCCGGAGAACCTTGATGCTTTCCTCCGTCGTACCGAGAACCTCCGCCGTCGCGGCCGTCGTCGCCGCCGCGCTGGCCGCGGGCCTGCTCGCGGGCTCCGCGAACGCCTCCGCGGCGGACACCGACACCGCCCCCCAGGTACGGATCCACGACATCCAGGGCAGCACCCGTATATCCCCGCTGGTGGGCCGTCAGGTCGCCGATGTGCCCGGCATCGTCACAGGTGTGCGGACCTACGGCTCCAGGGGTTTCTGGTTCCAGGACCCCGAGGTCGACGGCGACGCCGCCACCAGCGAGGGTGTCTTCGTCTTCACCGGCTCGGCACCGAAGGTCGCGGTCGGCGACCGGGTCACCGTCTCCGGCACGGTCACGGAGTACGTCCCCGGCGGCACGTCCTCCGGCAACCAGTCGCTGACGGAGATCACCCGGCCGACGGTCACCGTGGTCTCCTCCGGCAACGAGGTGCCCGAGCCGGTCACCGTCTCCGCCTGGTCGGTGCCCTCCGCGTACGCCCCGGAGGGCGACCCGGCGTCGGGCGGCAGCATCAACGGTCTGCCGCTCGCCCCACGCGAATACGCCCTGGACTACTACGAGTCGCTCGAGGGCGCCAACATCCGCATCGGGACCTCACGCGTGGTCGGCGCGACCGACCCGCACGCGGAGCTGTGGGTGACGGTCAAGCCGTGGGAGAACGACAACCGGCGCGGCGGCACGGTCTACGGCTCGTACGAGTCGCAGAACACCGGCCGGCTGCAGATCCAGTCGCTGATCCCGCTCGCCGAGCAGCCCTTCCCGAAGGCGAACGTGGGTGATGTGCTCGCGGGCACCACGGAAGGCCCCCTGGACTTCAGCCAGTTCGGCGGCTACACACTCACCGCCCGTACCCTCGGCACGGTCCACGACCGCGGCCTGGAGCGCGAGAAGACCCCGCGGCAGCGTGGCGGCGAGCTGGCTGTGGCCACGTACAACGTGGAGAACCTGGACCCGTCCGACCCGCAGGAGAAGTTCGACGCCCTGGCGAAGGCCGTGGTCGAGAACCTGGCCTCGCCGGACATCCTCGCCCTCGAGGAGATCCAGGACGACACCGGCGCCAAGAACGACGGCACCGTGTCGGCCGCGGGGACGCTCAAGAAGTTCACGGACGCGATCGTCACGGCCGGGGGACCGGCGTACGAGTGGCGTTCCGTCGACCCGGAGAACAACCAGGACGGCGGCCAGCCCGGCGGCAACATCCGTCAGGTGTTCCTCTTCAACCCGGAGCGGGTCTCCTTCACGGACCGCGCGGGCGGTGACGCCACGACCGCGACCGGTGTCGTGCGGGAGCACGGCCGGGCCGCGCTGACCCTGTCACCGGGCCGTGTCGAGCCGGCCAGCGACGCCTGGGAGGACAGCCGCAAGCCGCTGGCCGGTGAGTTCACCTTCCGCGGCCGTACGGTCTTCGTCATCGCCAACCACTTCGGATCGAAGGGCGGCGACGAGTCGCTGGTCTCGCACCACCAGCCGCCCATCCGTTCCTCCGAGGTGCAGCGCCTGAAGCAGGCGCAGGCGGTGAACGCGTTCGTGAAGGACATCCTGAAGGCCGACCACAGGGCGGACGTGCTGGTACTGGGAGACATCAACGACTTCGAGTTCTCCCACACGACGCAGGCCCTGACGGACGGCGGCGCCCTCTGTCCGGCGATCAAGTCCCTTCCGCGGTCGGAGCGTTACTCGTACGTGTACCAGGGCAACAGCCAGGTGCTGGACCAGATCCTCACCAGCCCGTCGATCGACCGCTTCAGTTACGACAGCGTGCACATCAACGCGGAGTTCGCGGACCAGGACAGCGACCACGACCCCCAGGTGCTGCGTTTCCGCCCGTAGCCGGTGTCAGGCGCGGGGTCCGCTCACCTCTGCGGGCCCCGCGGTCGGATCAAGTAGCGCTGCTTCACAGTTGTCCCAAGAAGATTTAACTGGAGCTACGCCGTGTGCGGTCCCACACTACGAGGATGAACCCCTCCCCTCCCTTCGGCCGCGCCCTGTGCGCCATGGTCACGCCCTTCGCCGACGACGGTTGTCTCGATCTCGACGGCGCTCAGCAGCTGGCGGCACATCTCGTCGACGGCGGCTGCGACGGCCTGGTGCTCTCCGGGACCACCGGCGAGTCGCCGACCACCTCGGACGACGAGAAGACCGCGCTCGTACGGGCGGTGGCGCAGGCGGTCGGCGGCAGGGCAGCCGTCGTCGCGGGCGTCGGCACCGCCGACACCCGGCACACGGTCGAACTGGCGCGGTCCGCCGAGGCGGCCGGCGCGGACGGGGTGCTGGTGGTCACCCCCTACTACAGCCGCCCGCCGCAGGCCGCCGTGGAGGCGCACTTTCGCCGGGTGGCCGACTCCGTCGGGGTCCCGCTGATGCTGTACGACATCCCGGGCCGGACCGGCACCCGCGTCGAGCCCGAGACAGTGCTGCGGCTCTCGGAGCACCCGCGCATCGTCGCCGTGAAGGACTGCGCGTACGACCTGCTGGGCAGCTCGAAGGTCATCGCAGGCAGCCGGCTGGCGTACTACTCGGGCTGCGAGGAACTGAATCTGCCGCTGTACGCGGTGGGCGGAGCCGGTTTCGTGTCGACCGTGGCCAATGTGGCCGCCCCGCACCTGCGGGCGGCGCTGGACGCCTACGACGCGGGCGACAACGCCGGGGCGACCGCGCTGAACCAGCTCACCCTGCCGCTCGCGGAGCTGATGATGGCGGCCGGTCTGCCGGGCACGGTGACCGCCAAGACCCTGCTGGCAGCGCTCGGGCTGCCGGCCGGACCGGTGCGCGAACCGCTGCAGCCCGCCGGACGCGAGGCGGCCGACGGGCTGCTGCGGGCATACGCGGAGCTGACCGGCCGCCGGCCCGGCGGGGTGCCTCAGTCGCGCACGTAGGTACTGCCGAGGATCGCGGCGTGCTCCAGCACGTCCTCGAGCGGGTCGTCGATCTGCCCGGTCGAGATCAGGGAGACGCTGTGCCCGTTGTGCGCGTCGGTGTGCGTCTCGTCGGCGTGTGCGGCCCCGTGCGAAAGCACCGCCCCGAACAGCGCGCACATGGCCACAGCGGCCTGCCCGGTCTTCCTGCTGGTCCTCATGTCGGTTCCTCGCCCCTGCCGTCCGGAATGTGGACCGTATGACTCTGCATGTCCGGCATGCTCATCGGCCCGCGGCGAGGAAAGTTACGCAGAGTCACACGAAGGACGGGAACCGCTGCTCAGTTGTGGCTGTGCAGCACTTCGTTGAGGCCTCCCCAGACCGCGTTGTTGGGGCGGGCCTCGACGGTGCCGGTGACCGAGTTGCGGCGGAAGAGGATGTTGCTCGCGCCCGACAGCTCACGTGCCTTGACGATCTGCCCGTCGGGCATCGTGACCCGGGTGCCCGCCGTGACGTACAGACCGGCCTCGACGACGCACTCGTCGCCGAGCGCGATGCCGACGCCCGCCTCCGCGCCGATCAGGCAGCGCTCGCCGATGGCGATGATCACGTTGCCGCCGCCGGACAGGGTGCCCATCGTGGAGGCGCCGCCGCCGATGTCGGAACCGTCACCGATGACGACCCCGGCGGAGATGCGGCCCTCGACCATCGACGTGCCGAGGGTGCCGGCGTTGAAGTTGACGAAGCCCTCGTGCATGACGGTGGTGCCCTGGGCGAGGTGCGCACCGAGCCGGACACGGTCGGCGTCGGCGATGCGCACGCCCTTGGGCACGACGTAGTCCGTCATCCGCGGGAACTTGTCGATCGAGGTGACCTGCAGGTGCAGGCCCTCGGCGCGGGCGTTCAGCCGCACGGTCTCGACCTGGTCGACGGCAACGGGTCCGAGGCTGGTCCACGCGACGTTGGCGAGGAGCCCGAAGAGGCCGTCCAGGCTCTGCCCGTGCGGCTTCACCAGCCGGTGGGAGAGCAGGTGCAGACGCAGATAGGCGTCGTGGGCGTCCAGCGGCTTCTCGTCGAGCGAGGCGATGACGGTGCGCACGGCGACGACCTCGACGCCACGGCGCGCGTCGGGTCCGACGGCCTTCGCGGCCGCCGCGCCGAGGAGTTCGACGGCCCGCTCCTCGGTCAGCCGCTCGGTGCCGGCCGGACCGGGCTCGGCGGCGAGCTCGGGCGCGGGGAACCAGGTGTCGAGAACAACGCCGTCGTCGGTGATGGTGGCGAGTCCGGCGGCGACGGCGCCGGTGGTACGGGGTGCGGAAGACGTGTCGGTCATGACAGAAAACCTAACCGGCGAGGCGGCACCCGGGCCAATGGGTCTCAGTTGCCGGGCGCTACGGTGTGCCGTCCGGACAGCAGCAGCACCGTGGAGCCACTCGGGGGGACGATTCGATGTCGTACGGAAGCACGCCGCCTTACTCCGGTCCGCCCGGCTGGGGCGGCTGGGTGCCGCCGCCGCCCAAGCCGGGCGTCGTACCGCTCGCGCCGCTCCGCCTGGGCGACATCCTGGGCGGGGCGTTCGCGACGATCGGCCGTCACTGGAAGCAGCTGCTCGGCACGGCGTTCACCGCATACGGCCTGGCGCTCGTGGCCATCGCTTCGGCGATCGCGATCGCCTGCACGGCGCACGCCGACCGGCTGGACCGTGTGCTGGACTCCGACGTCTCGCCGGGCTGGGACGACGTCGCGCCGCTCGTGTACACCTTCGGCGCGGTCTACGTCTTCGGCCTCTTCGTGGTGCTCGTGGCCAACGCGCTGATCTGCGCGAGCTGCCCGGCCGTCCTCCAGGACGCGGTGCTGGGCCACCCCTCGACGTTCGGCAGGGTGTGGCGCCACAGCGTGCGACGGGTCTGGTCGGTGCTCGGCGCCGTCCTGATCACCGCGCTGATCGTGGCGGTTCCGCTGCTGCTGATCGGGACCGCTTTCATCGCTCTGATCGTCACCCTGATCACCCTCTCGTCACACGCCGGCGAGTTCGGCTGGCTGATCCTGTTCGGATTCCTCGGCGCGCTGGCGACGGGTCCGCCGGCGGTCTGGCTCTGGGTGAAGTTCTGCCTCGCCCCGGCCGCCGCCGTCTTCGAGGGGCAGGGGGCCGTCGCGGCACTGACCCGCTCGTCGCAGCTGGTGCGGGGCGACTGGTGGCGGATCTTCGGCATATCGCTGCTGGCCCACGGCATGGCGGCGGTGGCGAGCTACGTGGTCCAGCTGCCGTTCTCGTTCCTCAACGTCATCGGCCCGAGCCTCACGGACGACGCGTCGACGAGCGGTGCGGCTCTGACGATCGTCATCACCTCGCTGGCGTTCGGGCTCGTCGCCCTGCTGATCGGCCAGGCCCTGACCGCCGCTTTCCCGCAGCTGGTCGTGAGCCTGCTCTACGTCGACCGGCGCATCCGCGAGGAGAACCTGGCGCCCGCCCTCGCAGAGGCCGCGGCAGGGGCGCCTGCCGCTCACTAGGTCCTGGTCGAGCAGCGTCTTCTTCGGCCGCAGCACACAGAACTCGTTGCCTTCCGGATCGGCGAGGACGGTCCAGGTCACGTCCTCGCCCTGCCCGACATCGACCCTGCGGCCCCCAGGCCGATGATCCTCGCCACCTCGGCCTCCTGGTCGTCCGGCGTGAGGTCGAGGTGCAGCCGGTTCTTGACCGACTTGTGCTCCGGCACCGTCAGGAACACGATGCCGGGCAGGGCGCCCGCCTCGGCACCGATGATGATCTCTTCCGGGTCCTCGTAGAGAATTCGCCAGTCCAGGACCGAGGCCCAGAAGCGGGCGAGCGCCGGGGCGTTGGAACAGTCGATCGCGATCTGGTACAGCGAAACGGTCATGCCCGCCAGTGTGACCGGCGGGCATGACCGTGTCCCGTATTTCAGACGTTGAAGCCGAGCGCGCGCAGCTGCTCGCGGCCGTCGTCCGTGATCTTGTCCGGGCCCCACGGCGGCATCCAGACCCAGTTGATCTTCAGCTCGTTGACGATGCCGTCGGTCGCGGCCTTCGCCTGGTCCTCGATCACATCGGTCAGCGGGCAGGCCGCCGACGTCAGGGTCATGTCCAGCGTCGCGACGTTCGAGTCGTCGATGTGGATGCCGTAGATGAGGCCGAGGTTGACCACGTCGATGCCCAGTTCGGGGTCGACGACGTCGTACAGCGCCTCGCGGACCTCCTCCTCGGACGCCGGCTTGGTGACAACCGTCTCGTTCTCGCTCATGCGGTCTTCCTCTCCGCGACGTCGCCCATCGCCTGGGCCGTCGCGTCCTTCCACGCCATCCAGCTCAGCAGCGCGCACTTCACACGGGCGGGGTACTTGGAGACGCCGGCGAACGCGACCGCGTCCTCCAGCACCTCCTCCATCGCGTCGTCCGGCTCGATCTGGCCCTTGGACTGCATCAGCTCCAGGAAGGTGCCCTGGATCTTCTGCGCCTCGGCGAGCTCCTTGCCGACCAGCAGTTCGTTCAGCACGGAAGCGCTGGCCTGGCTGATGGAGCAGCCCTGGCCCTCGTAGGAGACGTCCTCGATGCGCGATCCGTCGTACTTCACTCGAAGCGTGATCTCGTCGCCGCACGTCGGGTTGACGTGGTGCACCTCGGCGTCGCCGTCCCGCAAGCCCCGCCCGTGCGGGTGCTTGTAGTGGTCCAGGATGACGTCCTGGTACATCGAATCCAGCTTCACATCGTCCCCTAGCCGAAGAAGTTCCGGACATGCTCCAGGCCGTCGACCAGAGCATCGACCTCTGCCGGCGTGGAGTACAGATAGAACGACGCTCGCGTGGTCGCAGGAATTCCGTACCGCAGGCAGACGGGGCGCGCGCAGTGGTGACCCACGCGTACCGCGATGCCCTGCTCGTCGAGGACCTGGCCCACGTCGTGGGGGTGGATGTCGCCGAGCGTGAAGGAGATCGCCGCGCCGCGGTCCTCGGCCGTCGTCGGGCCGATGATCCGCAGGTCCGGCACCTCCAGCAGCCGCTTCACCGCGTACTCGGTGAGCACGTGCTCATGCTGGGCGATCTTGTCCATGCCGATCGAGGTGAGGTAGTCCACGGCCGCGCCGAGGCCGACGGCCTGAGCGATCGGAGGCGTACCGGCCTCGAACTTGTGCGGCGCGGGAGCGTATGTCGACGAGTGCATCGAGACGGTCTCGATCATCTCGCCGCCGCCGAGGAACGGCGGCAGGTCCTCCAGGAGCTCCTGCCGTCCCCACAGCACACCGATACCGGTCGGGCCGCACATCTTGTGGCCGGTGAAGGCCACGAAGTCGGCCTGCAGTGCCTGCACGTCCAGCACCATGTGCGGCGCGGCCTGCGAGGCGTCGATCAGCACCAGCGCGCCGACGTCCTGGGCGCGGCGGACGATCGCCTCGACCGGGTTGACGGTGCCCATGATGTTGGAGACCAGCGTGAAGGAGACGATCTTCGTCTTCTCGGTGATGACCTCTTCGATGTTCGACAGGTCGAGCCTGCCGTCGTCGGTGAGGCCGAACCACTTCAGCTTCGCTCCGGTGCGCTGCGACAGCAGCTGCCACGGAACGATGTTGGAGTGGTGCTCCATCTCCGTGATGACGACCTCGGTGTCGCTGTCCACCCGGTAGGGCTCGTCGGCCCAGCCGAGCATGTTGGCGACGAGGTTGAGCGCCTCGGAGGCGTTCTTGGTGAAGATCACCTCGTTGCGGCTCGGCGCGTTGATGAAGGCGGCGACCTTGTCACGGGCGCCCTCGTACAGCGCCGTGGCCTCCTCGGCGAGCACGTGCACGCCGCGGTGCACGTTGGCGTTGTGCTGCTCGTAGTACTCACTGAGCACGTCGATCACCTGGCGCGGCGTCTGCGAGGTCGCCGCGTTGTCCAGGTAGATGAGCTTCTTGCCGTCGTGGAGCACCCGGTCGAGGATCGGGAAGTCCTTGCGGATCGCCTCTGTGTCGAGGAGGCCCGGCAGTGTGATCACGCGGTGACGCCTCCCTTGGTGTATGCCTCGTAGCCCTCGTTCTCGAGCTTGTCGGCGAGCTCGGGGCCGCCCGACTCGACGATCCGGCCGCCCGCGAAGACGTGGACGTGATCCGGCTTGATGTAGCGGAGGATGCGCGTGTAGTGGGTGATCAGCAGAGTGCCGACCTCGCCGGTCTCGCGGATGCGGTTGACGCCCTCGGAGACGATGCGCAGCGCGTCGACGTCCAGGCCGGAGTCGGTCTCGTCGAGGATCGCGAGCTTCGGCCTGAGCAGCTCGAGCTGCAGGATCTCGTGGCGCTTCTTCTCACCGCCGGAGAAGCCCTCGTTGACGTTGCGCTCGGCGAAGGAGGGGTCCATGTTGAGGCGCTCCATGGCCTCCTTGACCTCCTTCACCCAGGTGCGCAGCTTGGGGGCCTCGCCGCGGATCGCGGTGGCGGAGGTGCGCAGGAAGTTGGAGACGGAGACACCGGGGACCTCGACCGGGTACTGCATGGCGAGGAAGACGCCGGCCCGGGCGCGCTCGTCGACGCTCATCTCCAGGACGTCCTCGCCGTCCAGGGTCACGGTGCCGCTGGTGACCGTGTACTTGGGGTGGCCCGCGAGCGAGTAGGCGAGGGTCGACTTGCCGGAGCCGTTGGGGCCCATGATGGCGTGGGTCTCGCCCTGCTTCACGGTCAGGTCGACGCCCTTGAGGATCTCCTTCGTGGCGTTGTCGGCCTCGACGGAAACGTGCAGGTCGCGGATTTCAAGCGTTGCCATGGGTGACTCAGGACTCCTGGGTGACGGAGACGAGCACATCGTCCCCTTCGATCTTGACGGGGTATACGGGGACGGGGCGCGTCGCGGGAAGGCCGGACGGCTTGCCGGTGCGGAGGTCGAAGGCACTGCCGTGCAGCCAGCACTCGATCTGGCAGTCCTCCACCTCGCCCTCCGACAGCGAGACGTTCGCGTGCGAGCAGATGTCGTGGATCGCGAACACCTCGCCCTCGGTGCGCACCACGGACACCGGCGTGCCGTCGAGTTCCACCCGCTTGGGGGTGTCCTCCTCCAGCTCGCTCAGCGCGCAGGCTTTGACGAAGGCCATCAGGCTGACGCCTCCACGACCGAGGCCTCCAGCTCGGCGTCGATCTTGGCGAGCAGGCGCTCCTCGACGTCCGGGAGACCGATCTGCTGGACCAGCTCGGCGAAGAAGCCGCGGACGACCAGGCGGCGTGCCTCGGCCTGCGGGATGCCGCGGGCCATCAGGTAGAACAGCTGCTCGTCGTCGAAGCGGCCGGTGGCGGAGGCGTGACCGGCACCGGCGATCTCACCGGTCTCGATCTCGAGGTTCGGCACCGAGTCGACGCGCGCACCGTCCGTGAGGACCAGGTTGCGGTTCATCTCGTAGGTGTCGGTGCCCTCGGCCACGGCCCTGATGAGCACGTCGCCGATCCACACCGCGTGGGCGTCGTGGCCCTGCAGGGCGCCCTTGTACACGGCGTTGGACTTGCAGTGCGGGGTGTTGTGGTCGACGAGGAGACGGTGCTCCTGGTGCTGGCCCTTGTCGGTGAAGTACAGGCCGAAGAGCTCGGCCTCACCGCCGGTGCCGGCGTAGGCCACCCGCGGGTGGAGCCGGACCACGTCGCCGCCGAAAGTGACGACGACCGACTTGAATGAGGCGTCCCGGCCGACCAGCGCATTGTGCTGGGCGACGTGGACGGCCTTGTCGTCCCAGTCCTGGACGGAGACGACGGTCAGCTTGGCCCCGTCACCGAGGACGTACTCGACATTGGCCGCGAGCACGGCGTCGCCGGTGTGGTCGATGACGACGAGCGCCTCGGCGAAAGCTCCGAGCTCGATCACCTGGTGGCCGAAGGCGGTGCCGCCCTCACCGTGCACGGCGATACGGATCGGCTCGGCGAGCACGGTCTCCTTGGGCACGGTCACGACCGTGGCCTGCTCGAAGGAGGAGTACGCCTGGGCGGCTACCCGGTCCACCGGGGTGCCGGCCCTGCCGAGGCGCGCGTCGTCGCGGCCCACGGTCTCGACGGTGACGCCCTCGGGGGCGTCGATCGCGACCTTGAGCGCGGTGCCGGTGGCGACGGCGGTGCCGTCGTGCAGACCGGCGAGGCGCTCCAGCGGAGTGAAGCGCCACTCCTCCTCGCGGCCGTGCGGGACCGGGAAGTCCGCCACGTCGAACGACGGGGGCGCACTCATACGGGTGGCGACGGTCGACTCGGCGGCCACCGCGATCGAACCGGCGGTGGTGGAGCCCACCGGGATGTTCTGAGCCTCAGCCATGGCTGTCGTCTTGCTCTCTTCCTACGTCAGAAGTCAGTCGCTGCTTGCGGTCACGGAAGGCGTCAGCCCACCGCACCTTCCATCTGCAGCTCGATCAGCCGGTTGAGCTCCAGCGCGTACTCCATGGGGAGTTCCTTGGCGATCGGCTCGACGAAGCCGCGCACGATCATCGCCATCGCCTCGAACTCGGTCATACCCCGGCTCATCAGGTAGAAGAGCTGGTCCTCCGAGACCTTGGAGACGGTCGCCTCGTGGCCCATGGAGACGTCGTCCTCGCGGACGTCGACGTAGGGGTAGGTGTCCGAGCGGGAGATCGTGTCGACCAGCAGAGCGTCGCAGAGCACGTTGGACTTCGCACCCGCGGCGCCCTCGCCGATCTCGATCAGACCGCGGTAGGAGGTGCGGCCACCGCCTCGTGCCACCGACTTGGAGACGATGTTGGACGAGGTGTTCGGCGCCATGTGGACCATCTTGGCGCCGGCGTCCTGGTGCTGGCCCTCGCCCGCGAAGGCGATGGACAGGGTCTCGCCCTTGGCGTGCTCGCCCATCAGGTAGACGGCCGGGTACTTCATGGTCACCTTGGAGCCGATGTTGCCGTCGACCCACTCCATGGTCGCGCCCTCGTACGCCACGGCGCGCTTGGTGACCAGGTTGTAGACGTTGTTCGACCAGTTCTGAATGGTCGTGTAGCGGCAGCGGCCGCCCTTCTTGACGATGATCTCGACGACGGCGCTGTGCAGCGAGTCCGAGGAGTAGATCGGGGCGGTGCAACCCTCGACGTAGTGGACGTAGGCGTCCTCGTCGACGATGATCAGCGTCCGCTCGAACTGGCCCATGTTCTCCGTGTTGATACGGAAGTAGGCCTGCAGCGGGATGTCCACGTGGACGCCCTTGGGGACGTAGATGAACGATCCGCCGGACCACACGGCCGTGTTCAGCGACGCGAACTTGTTGTCGCCGACCGGGATGACGGTGCCGAAGTACTCCTGGAAGAGTTCCGGGTGCTCCTTCAGCGCGGTGTCCGTGTCGAGGAAGATGACGCCCTGCTCCTCCAGGTCCTCGCGGATCTGGTGGTAGACGACCTCGGACTCGTACTGCGCGGCGACACCGGCGACCAGGCGCTGCTTCTCCGCCTCCGGGATACCGAGCTTGTCGTAGGTGTTCTTGATGTCCTCGGGCAGCTCCTCCCAGGAGGCGGCCTGGGCCTCGGTGGAGCGCACGAAGTACTTGATGTTGTCGAAGTCGATGCCGGACAGGTCGGAGCCCCAGCTCGGCATGGGCTTCTTGTCGAAGAGGCGCAGACCCTTCAGCCGCAGCTTCAGCATCCACTCCGGCTCGTTCTTCTTCGCGGAGATGTCGCGGACGACTTCCTCGGAGAGACCGCGCTTGGCCGCGGCGCCTGCCGCGTCGGAGTCGGCCCAGCCGAATTCGTACGTACCCAGGCCCTCGAGTTCGGGGTGGGCAGTCTCCGTGGGGAGAGTCATGCGGGGTTCCTCCCGGCCGTGCTGGCAGATGCTGATGGTGTGGTGCTGGTCTGTGTGGTGCTGTCCTGCGGCGCAGGGCCCGGCGGCGAGGTGCCGCTCTGGGGCGCGCCGCGTGGGATGAACGTCGTGCAGACGCCGTCGCCGTGGGCGATGGTGGCGAGCCGCTGGACATGTGTCCCGAGGAGCCGCGAGAAGAACTCGGTCTCCGCCTCGCACAGCTGCGGGTACTTCTCGGCCGCGTGGGCGACCGGGCAGTGGTGCTGGCAGAGCTGCTCGCCGACCGGTGCGCTGCGAGCCGTAGCAGCGTACCCGTCGCGGCTGAGCGCCTTGGCCAGCGCTTCGGTGCGCTCCTCGGGCTCGGCTGCCTCAACGGCCGCGCGGTACGCCTCCGCCTGCGCCTCGATCCGGTCCCGGGCGAAGGCGGCGACCGCCGCCTCCCCTCCGGCGTGCTGCTCGATCCAACGCAGGGCGTCCACGGCCAGCGTGTCGTACGACTGGTCGAAGGCGTCCCGGCCGCAGTCGGTCAGCGCGAACACCTTGGCGGGCCTGCCGCGGGTGCGGGCACCGTAGACGCGCTGCTCTCGCGGCTCCACGACGTTCTCGGAGACGAGGGTGTCGAGGTGGCGGCGGACGGCAGCCTGGGTGAGCCCCAGCCGGCCCGCGAGGTCGGCCACGGTTGAGGGACCGTGGTCCAGGATGGACCGCGCGACGCGGTTGCGCGTGGAGCGCTCACCGGTCGCGAGTTCCTCCTGGGGAGCCTCGCCGACGTTTTTCACAACGCCATTGTTGCGTAATTCCTCGGAGGCTGACAAGCGACGTCCGGAGCACGGCGCGGTGCCGTGCGTCACTTAGGCAAACCTAAGCTGACCTGCGGAAATGATCACCCGGAGCCCATGAGGCCTGGTGGGGCGCACTCCGGCGCGCACCCCGCGGCGAAGGCCGCCGGGGGAACCCGCGGGCCTGGCTCCCCCCGCACCCGCCTAGACTTCCCGGCATGCTGAGCGAGCCTGCCGTCCGGATCCGGGGCCTGGTCAAGCGGTACGGACCCAAGGCCGCCGTGGACGGCCTCGACCTCGACGTCGTCACGGGCTCCGTGACCTCCGTCCTCGGCCCCAACGGCGCCGGCAAGACCACCACGATCGAGACCTGCGAGGGCTATCGCCGTGCCGACGCCGGCACCGTACGGGTGCTCGGCCTCGACCCCGTCGCGGACGCCGCACGGCTGCGGCCCCGTATCGGCGTGATGCTCCAGTCGGGCGGCGTCTACTCCGGCGCCCGGGCCGACGAGATGCTCCGCCACATGGCCCGGCTGCACGCCCACCCCCTGGACGTGGACGCCCTGATCGAGCGCCTCGGTCTCGGCAGCTGCGGACGCACCACCTACCGCCGGCTCTCCGGCGGCCAGCAGCAGCGGCTCGCACTGGCCATGGCCGTCGTCGGCCGCCCCGAGCTGGTCTTCCTCGACGAGCCGACCGCCGGACTCGACCCGCAGGCCCGACGCGCCACCTGGGACCTCGTACGGGAGCTCCGCGAGGACGGCGTGACGACCGTGCTCACCACGCACTTCATGGACGAGGCGGAGGAACTCTCCGACGACGTCGCCATCATCGACGGCGGCCGCGTCATCGCCCGCGGCAGCACCGAGGAGCTGTGCCGCGGCGGCGCCGAGAACACCCTGAGCTTCACGGGACGCCCCGGCCTCGACCTCGGATCCCTCCTGAAGGCGCTCCCGGACGGCTCGGCGGCCGCCGAGCTGACACCGGGCGCGTACCGGATCACCGGCGAGGTCGATCCCCAGCTGCTGGCGACCGTCACCTCCTGGTGCGCCCAGCACGGCGTACTGCCGCACGGCATCTCGGTGGAGCGGCACACCCTCGAGGACGTCTTCCTCGAACTGACGGGCAAGGAGCTGCGCGCATGAGCGCCGGTACGTACACGCCGAAGCCGGGCGCCGCGCCGCTGACCCGCATGATCGCCGCGCAGGCCGCCTTCGAGACGAAGATGCTGCTGCGCAACGGCGAGCAACTGTTGCTCACGGTCATCATCCCGTCGCTGCTGCTCGTGCTGTTCTCCACCGTCGACATCGTCGACACGGGAGAGGGCAGGGCCGTCGACTTCCTGACCCCCGGCGTCCTCGCGCTCGCCGTGATGTCCACCGCCTTCACCGGCCAGGCCATCGCGACCGGTTTCGAGCGCCGCTACGGGGTCCTCAAGCGGCTCGGGGCCTCACCGGTCCCGCGCTGGGCCCTGATGGCGGCCAAGACGCTCTCCGTCCTGGTGACCGAGGTGCTCCAGATCGCCCTGCTGACCGCGATCGCGTTCGCGCTCGGCTGGTCCCCGCACGGCGACCCGGTCTCCGTCCTGCTGCTGCTCGTCCTCGGCACCGCCGCCTTCTCCGGACTCGGCCTGCTGATGGCGGGCACGCTGAAGGCCGAGGTGACGCTGGCCGCCGCCAACCTCGTCTTCCTGCTGCTGCTCGTCGGCGGCGGCGTGATCGTGCCGCTGGACAAGTTCCCCGGCGGCGTCGCGTCCGCGCTCGGACTGCTGCCCATCTCGGCGCTCTCCGACGGGCTGCGCGACGTGCTCCAGCACGGCGCCGGCATGCCGTGGGGCAATCTGGGCATCCTCGCCCTCTGGGCGGTGCTCGGACTGGGCGCGGCCGCCCGGACCTTCCGCTGGGAGTGACACGCGCGCCAGGATGACCCTGCCGAGACCCGCACGGTGGGAGGCTTGGATGGAGCGCGCTGCCGTACTTCGACTGGACGCGGAGTGGGCGAAGGTCAGGGCCGGCCGGCCCGCGGCCTCCCCCACGGAACGCGAACGGATGCTGACCGAACTGATCGCGGCCCTCGCCCGGCACGCCGCGGGCGATCTCTCCCTCGCCGCCCGGCTCAGCCTGCGCTACGGGGATCTCGCCCGTCACCACTTCGACACCGGTCGGCGCACCGAGGCGCTCGGCGCCGTCGACGAGGCCGTCCGGCACTGCGCAGAGCCCGCCGAGCACGACGACGAACATGCCCGCTGGTATGCACGGGCCCTGATCCGTCAGGCCGTGTACCTCGCGGAACCGCTCAGCGACGAGCTGGGCCTGCCCCGGTACGCCTTCCATCCGCACGGCGAGCAGCCCTGCGCGGAGGACCGCCTGGCGGGACTGGCCGCTGTGGAGGCCACCCACCGGGCCATCGCCGTCTGGGAGCGGCTGGACCAGTCGGACCCGCGCAACCGCGAGGGCCTCGCCCAGGCGCACGTCTTTCTCGGCGACCGGCTGGAGGAACTCGGCAGGCCGGTCGACGCCGCCGAGTGCGCCGTACGGGCGGAACGCGAGTTCCACGCGCTCTGGCAGGCACCCGATCCGGCCGAGCGCGCCCATGCCGCCGTCCTGGAGCACCTCGGCGACCAACTCGAGCGCAGGCTGCGGCGCTGCCCCTTCGAAGGTGGCCTCACCCAGCTGCACAAGCGCGAGCTGCTGCCCGAGCGACTGTTGCCGCTCGCGGTCCTGGCGGCGCGGATCGAGGGCGTCGCACCGGAGTCGATCGCGCAGGGGCTCGGCCTCGAACGGGCCGAGGTCGGCCGGATCCTGCGCGCGAGGTCCTGGCGGGCGGTATGGCGCTTCGACATACGGAGGGCCGACGGCAGATGGGTGCCGCTGGCCCACCCGTGGCGCGGCATGGACGCGGTCACCGACTGCACGGCAGAGGAGGTGGCCGCCGAGCTGACGGACGCCTTCGTCACATCGGCGGACGCGCCGCCCGCTCCGACACCATGGCGTTTCGCGCTGTGGTGGGAGGAGGAGGACCACCTCGACGGGTCCCGGGTCCGTATGACGTCCGAAGCCTTCGGCGAGCCCGCCCGGGAGCCCGCTGCCGACCCCTCGTGAAACCGTGCACAAACCCCCGCTTACGATAGGGGCCGTGCAGACCCCCCTCGCCCATATCGCCCAGCGCTGGACACCGTCGCCCAAAATCCTTCGGCGCGCCGCGCTTTCCGCCGTCCTGATGACCGTCCTCATCATCGTCACCGGTGGCGCCGTACGGCTCACCGGCTCCGGTCTCGGCTGCGACACCTGGCCCAAGTGCACGGACGACAGCCTCTTCGCCACGCCCGAGCAGGGCATCCACGGCGCGATCGAGTTCGGCAACCGGATGCTGACGTACGTCCTGTCGGCGGCCGTCGGCTGGGCGATCATCGCCGTGCGCGCCACCAAGCCGCGGCGGCGCGGTCTGGGCCGGCTCGCCTGGGCGCAGTTCTGGATCGTCATGGGCAACGCCGTCATCGGCGGCGTCACGGTGTGGGCGGGTCTCAACCCCTGGACGGTGGCCGGGCACTTCCTCCTGGCCAACGCGCTGCTCACGGTCGCGACGGCCACATGGGTGCGTACCGGTGAGGGCGACGGCGCACCCCGACCGCGGGTCCCGCGGCCGGTCCGCAAGCTCTCGTGGGCGATCGTCGCGGTCTCCGCGGTGCTGATCACCCTCGGCACGACGGTCACCGGCTCCGGCAAGCACGCGGGCGACAGCAGCGACGTCCCGCGGATGCCGTGGGACTGGTCAGCGGCGGCGCACGTCCACGCGATCGCGGCGTGGGTGGTGTGCGCGCTGGCCGTCGCGATGTGGCTCGTCCTCCGCGTGGTCGACGCCCCGGACGACATCCGGGCCCGCGCTCGTGACCTGCTGCTGGTCGTGCTGTTGCAGGGGGCGCTCGGCTACGTGCAGTACTTCACGGGCGTGCCGGAGCTGTTGGTGGCGGCGCACATGCTCGGGTCTTCGGTGATGTGGATCGCGGTGCTGAGGCTGGCGCTGAGCCTGCGGGAGCGTGAGTCGACGCCGGCACCGGCACCGGCGTCGCCGGACCCGGCTCTGACCTCCGCCTGACCGGCTCCGCCGCACGAGCTTCTCCCCTGGGCCGATTCGAGGGCTCCGCCGCGTGGTGGTGCAAGTCCCGCACCCGGTGCCACCCTCCGGACGGCACCCGGAACCCCACCGGATCGCACGCGCTCCGCGCGGCGCTGCGGCTCCACCCCCGCCGCGGTACGGCGCGTCGCAGGGCGTACCGGGCTCCGGGCCACGGCCCGCTAGGGCAGGCCGTACACCCGCCCCGCGTTTCCCCACCCCAGCAGCCCCGCCACCCGCTCCGCGTCGGCCCGCGACCACGCTCCGTCCGCGACCCACCCGCCCAGCACCCGGTCCACCGCCTCGCGGAAGGTGCACGCGGCCACCACATGGAGTTCCGGCAGGCCCCGTGCCCCGGACGAGAACAGCAGCTTGCCGAAGGGCGCGAGTTCGAGGGTCTCCGCCAGCACCGCCGCCGCCCGCGTGCCCGTCCGGGCGAGGGCAGGGCCGAGGTCGGCGTAGACGTGCTGGTACGCGCTCGCGAGGTGCGCGGCGCCGCGGTGGTGCGGGTAGCCGTACAGCAGGATCAGGTCCGTGCCGAGGCCGGCCGTCGCCGCGGCGAAGTCCGCGAGCGGCAGCGGGTCGCCCTCACCGAGGTGCAGTTGCAGCGGCAGCCCCGTGGCGACGGCGACCCACAGCAGGTGCCGCAGCAGTACGGGGTCGGTGAGCGGCTCCCCGACACGGCGCTCGGCGAGCCAGCGTCCGGCCGCGCCGCGTACCTCGCCCGTCCCCGGCGGCTCCGGCCGGTCCGCCTGCCGCCCGGCGGCGACGGTGGTGAAGGCCACGGCGGACCCGGCCGCCCCGTGTACCGCCTCCGCGAGGTTCGTGAGGAAGGACTCCACGGTCCCCGACGTGTCGGCGACCTGCTCGGCCAGCAGCTCGAGCCGTACGATCTCGCGCGCCTGCGCCTCCGCCGCCGCGGCGATCTCCGCCGGGCCGGCCAGGTCCCCGGGCGGGCCGGTGTCGACGAGGTACGTGGCGATCCCGGTGCCGCGCAGCAGCCGTCTGCCCGCCTCGACCGCCCCGAGTTCGCGGCGGCGGGCCAGGTAGTGGGCGGGCGGGCAGTGCGGTTCGAGTCCGAGGAGCGGCGGGCACCAGCGCCGTACCGCGAAACCCGTCTGGGTGTCGAAGAAGGTGGTGCCTGCGGCCGGCGGGGCGCCGGCCACAGGACCCAGGTACGTCTCGAAGGTGCCGATGCCCAGTTCCGTGCGGAGCACCCCGTGGCAGTACTGGTCGACCAGACGCACCGAGGACGCGGCGTCGATCATCGGGAGCTCCTGCCTGTGGACCGTACTTCCACAGGACTAACGGGCCACCCCGCGCAAGGTGTTGCTCAGCCGTTGGAAGGGCCGCCGACCTGGATGCCCGCCATGCGGGTCCACTCGTACGGGCCGGTGCGCACCTTCGCGGCGAAGTCACCGTCGAACGACTCGTGCAGCGTGATCCCCGACTTGTCCGCGGCGCTGACGGCGATGGCGTGGCTCGGGGCCACCAGGTCGCCCCAGCCGCCGTCCTCGCCGACGAGGACGATGCGGGTGCCCCTCTGGCCGATGTAGGCGAGCTGACCCTCGGCGCCGCCGTGCGCCTTGGAGAACGCCTGGATCTGCTTGGCGAGTTTCGCCGCCTTGCGTTCGGCGCGGGCGTCGGGCGCGGGCGCGGACGCCGTCTCATCAACCTTTGTTTCAGCCATGCACCGCATGCTACTCGGGGGTAGATCACCTGGCGACGGCCGGGAGACGTGGCCTCGGCCACGCCGTGCCCGGGGCGGGACTCAGCGCAGGAAGGGGTCCACCGCGACGGCCACGAAGAGCAGCGACACATAGGTGATGGACCAGTGGAAGAGCCGCATCTCCTTGAGCTTGCCGCCCCTCTCGCCCGCGTTGGCCCTGGTCTGCAGTGCGTGCGCCTCCCAGAGCCACCAGCCGCCGGCGGCCAGTGCGACCGCGGTGTAGAACCAGCCGGTGTAGCCGAGCGGAGTGAGCAGCAGCGAGACGGCGACCATGACCCAGCTGTAGAGGACGATCTGCCGGGCGACCACCTTGTTGCCCGCGACGACGGGCAGCATCGGCACGCCGACCCGCGCGTAGTCGTCCCTGACCTTCATCGACAGCGGCCAGTAGTGCGGCGGCGTCCAGAAGAAGATGACGAGGAAGAGGACGACGGCGGCCCACGACATCGAGTTCGTGACCGAGGACCAGCCGATCAGGACCGGCATACAACCGGCGATGCCTCCCCAGACGATGTTCTGCGCGGTACGGCGCTTGAGGATCATCGTGTAGACGACGACGTAGAACAGCAGGGCGCCGAGCGACAGCGCGGCCGACAGCCAGTTGACGAGCAGCCCGAACCAGAGGGTGGAGGCCACCGCGAGCGTCAGGCCGAAGACGAGGCCTTCGCGCGGGGAGACCATCCCGGTGACGAGCGGCCGCTGCGACGTGCGGTCCATGAGGGCGTCGATGTCGCGGTCGATGTACATGTTGAGCGCGTTGGCGCCGCCCGCGGAGAGGTACCCGCCGAGGCAGGTGGCGAGCACCAGCCACAGGTCGGGGACGCCCTGCTCGGCAAGGAACATCACCGGCACGGTGGTGATCAGCAGCAGTTCGATGATCCGCGGCTTGGTCAGCGCCACGAATGCCTTGACGCGGGCCCCGAACGGCCGATGGCCCCCCGGGCCGGTGGCCAAGACGACCCCTGCGGGTCGGGACTCGACGGCCGTCACGCACACCCCTGACAGAGAAATCCCAGCGAGTCGACCGGTGTGAAGGCCCGGTAAAGACTCGCGCGTACCACGCCACTCTAGACGTTGCCCGTACACCGATCTTCGCCGGGGTCGGCTCGTGTTGAGCGGTGGCAGGACACGGGCCGTATACACCGCCGAGAGGCACGGAGCACCCGCTGCCCGCACCCTGGCAGTGTCCAATGGGAAAGACGCGCGACCGCAAAGAGGTGCGTTGCTGCGAGGGTAGGCTCGACAGCGCCCGGTACACCCCTCGTCGCCGGGATTCGACATGTGGAGAGGAGCCCTGACTCAGGGTGAGCACCAAGCCGACCACCACAGACCTCGAGTGGACCGCGTTGGACCAGCGGGCAGTCGACACCGTCCGCGTCCTGGCCATGGATTCCGTACAGAAGGTCGGCAACGGCCATCCGGGTACGGCCATGAGCCTGGCCCCCGCCGCCTACGTGCTCTTCCAGAAGCTGATGCGGCACGATCCCGCTGACGCCGACTGGACGGGCCGGGACAGGTTCGTCCTGTCCGCCGGCCACTCGTCGCTGACGCTCTACATCCAGCTCTACCTGGCCGGCTACGGCCTGGAGCTCGACGATCTGAAGGCGTTCCGCACCTGGGGCAGCAAGACCCCGGGCCACCCCGAGTACGGCCACACCACGGGGGTGGAGACGACGACCGGTCCGCTCGGCCAGGGTGTCGCCAACGCCGTGGGCATGGCGATGGCTGCTCGTTACGAGCGCGGCCTGTTCGACCCGGACGCCGCTCCGGGCACGTCGCCGTTCGACCACACCGTCTGGTGCATCGCCGGTGACGGCTGCCTCCAGGAGGGCATCTCGGCCGAGGCGTCCTCCCTGGCCGGCCACCAGAAGCTCGGCAACCTGGTCCTTCTGTGGGACGACAACCACATCTCGATCGAGGGCGACACCGAGACGGCCGTCTCCGAGGACACACTCCAGCGCTACGAGGCGTACGGCTGGCACGTCCAGCGCGTCCAGCAGCTGGAGAACGGCGACCTCGACCCGGTCGGCCTCCACAACGCCCTGAAGGCGGCGCAGGCCGAGACCGAGCGCCCCTCCTTCATCGCGGCCCGCTCGATCATCGCCTGGCCCGCCCCGCACGCGCAGAACACCGAGGCCGCGCACGGCTCCGCGCTGGGCGAGGAAGAGGTCGCGGCCACCAAGCGGGTCATGGGCTTCGACCCCGAGCAGCACTTCGAGGTCGCCGACGAGGTCCTGAACCACACCCGGGGCGCGCTCGACCGGGGCCGTGAGGCCCGCGGCGAGTGGGAGAAGGTGTTCGCGGCCTGGCGTACGGCCAACCCTGAGCGTGCCGCCGAGTTCGACCGGATCCGTTCGGGCGAGCTGCCCGAGGGCTGGGAGGACGCGCTGCCGGAGTTCGAGCCGGGCAAGAGCGTCGCCACCCGCGCCGCGTCCGGAAAGGTGCTGCAGGCGCTCGGCCCGGTCGTGCCCGAGCTGTGGGGCGGCTCCGCCGACCTGGCGGGCTCGAACAACACGACCATCGACAAGACGTCGTCGTTCCTGCCCGCCGGCAACCCGCTGCCGGAGGCCGACCCGTACGGCCGCACGGTCCACTTCGGCATCCGTGAGCACGCGATGGCCGCAGTCATGAACGGCATCGCGCTGCACGGCAACACCCGCATCTACGGCGGCACCTTCCTGGTGTTCTCCGACTACATGCGCAACGCGGTCCGGCTCTCCTCGCTGATGCACCTGCCGGTCACCTATGTGTGGACGCACGACTCGATCGGCCTCGGCGAGGACGGCCCGACCCACCAGCCGGTGGAGCACCTGGCCTCGCTGCGCGCCATCCCGGGCCTGAACATCGTGCGCCCCGCCGACGCGAACGAGACCGCGATCGCCTGGCGCGAGATCCTCAAGCGGTACACCAAGGAATTCGGCAAGGGCGCTCCGCACGGCCTCGCGCTGACCCGCCAGGGCGTACCGACGTACGAGTGCAACGAGGACGCGGCCAAGGGCGGCTACGTCCTGCTCGAGGAAGAGGGCGGCGACGCCCAGGTCGTGCTCATCGGCACGGGCTCCGAGGTGCAGCTGGCCGTCGCGGCCCGCGAGCAGCTCCAGGCGGCCGGTGTGCCGACCCGGGTCGTGTCGATGCCGTCCGTCGAGTGGTTCGAGGAGCAGGACCAGGGGTACCGGGACTCGGTGCTTCCCCCGTCGCTCAAGGCGCGCGTGGCCGTCGAGGCCGGTATCGGCCTGACCTGGCACCGGTACGTGGGTGACGCCGGGCGCATCGTCTCGCTGGAGCACTTCGGCGCTTCGGCCGACGGCAAGGTCCTCTTCCGCGAGTTCGGCTTCACCGCAGAGGCCGTCGCCGCTGCTGCGCGGGAATCGATCGACGCCGCCGCGCGCTGACGCCGGTATACGACAAGTAGGAGATGCATTTCTCATGACAGACGCACTCAAGCGCCTCTCCGACGAAGGCGTCGCGATCTGGCTGGACGACCTTTCGCGTACCCGGATCACCTCGGGCAACCTGGCCGAGCTGATGGACCAGCAGCACGTCGTGGGTGTCACCACGAACCCGTCGATCTTCCAGAAGGCGATCTCCGAGGGTCACGGCTACGACCAGCAGCTGGAGGACCTCGCGGCCCGCAAGGTGACCGTCGAGGAAGCCATCCGCATGATCACCACGGCGGACGTGCGTGACGCCGCGGACGTGCTGCGCCCGGTGTTCGACTCGACCGGCGGCCAGGACGGCCGTGTCTCGATCGAGGTCGACCCTCGTCTCGCGCACAACACGAAGGCGACCGTCGCGGAGGCCAAGCAGCTGGCCTGGCTGGTGGACCGGCCGAACACCTTCATCAAGATCCCGGCCACCAAGGCGGGTCTGCCGGCGATCACCGAGGTCATCGGCCTCGGCATCAGTGTCAACGTCACGCTGATCTTCTCGCTGGAGCGCTACCGCGAGGTCATGGACGCCTATCTGGCCGGTCTGGAGAAGGCGAAGGCCGCGGGCCTGGACCTGTCCAAGATCCGCTCGGTGGCCTCCTTCTTCGTGTCCCGCGTGGACACCGAGATCGACAAGCGTCTCGACGCGCTGGGCACCCCCGAGGCCAAGGAGGCCCGCGGCAAGGCGGCCGTGGCCAACGCGCGCCTCGCCTACGAGGCGTACGAGGAGGTCTTCAGCAGCGACCGCTGGGCCGTGCTCGACAAGGCGCAGGCCAACAAGCAGCGTCCGCTGTGGGCCTCGACCGGAGTCAAGGACAAGGCGTACAAGGACACCCTGTACGTCGACGACCTGGTCGCGCCGGGCACCGTGAACACCATGCCGGAGGCCACTCTCGAGGCCGTCGGCGACCACGGCCGGATCACCGGTGACACCGTGCGCGGCACCTACGAGCAGGCCCGCGCCGAGCTCGAGGCCGTCGCGAAGCTCGGGATCTCCTACGACGACGTCGTTCAGCTGCTCGAGGACGAGGGCGTGGAGAAGTTCGAGGCGTCCTGGAACGACCTGCTCAAGTCGACCGAGGCTGAGCTCAAGCGCCTCGCACCCTCGGAAGGCTGAGCGACTTGTCCGGTATTGGCGGAGCCAACCCGCTCCGTGATGCTGCCGACCGACGGCTCCCGCGTATCGCGGGGCCGTCGGGCCTGGTCATCTTCGGCGTCACGGGTGATCTGTCGCGCAAGAAGCTGATGCCCGCCGTCTACGACCTCGCGAACCGAGGGCTGCTGCCGCCGGGCTTCTCGCTCATCGGCTTCGCCCGGCGCGAGTGGGCCGACGAGGACTTCGCGCAGGAGGTCCACGACGCGGTCAAGGAGCACGCGCGTACGCCGTTCCGGGAGGAGGTCTGGCAGCAGCTCATCCAGGGGATGCGGTTCGTCCCGGGCACCTTCGACGACGACGACGCTTTCGAGCAGCTGAAGTCCACCATCGAGGATCTCGACAAGGTGCAGGGCACCGGTGGCAACTTCGCCTTCTATCTCTCCGTGCCGCCCAAGTTCTTCCCCAAGGTCGTCCAGCAGCTGAAGAAGCACGGGCTGGCGGACCAGAAGGAGGGCTCCTGGCGGCGCGCGGTCATCGAGAAGCCGTTCGGCCACGACCTGGTCTCCGCCAAGGAGCTCAACCAGGTGGTGCACGAGGTCTTTCCGCCGAACGAGGTCTTCCGTATCGACCACTACCTGGGCAAGGAAACCGTCCAGAACATCCTGGCGCTGCGGTTCGCCAACACGCTCTTCGAGCCCATATGGAACCGGTCGTACGTCGACCATGTGCAGATCACGATGGCCGAGGACATCGGCATCGGCGGCCGCGCCGGCTACTACGACGGCATCGGCGCCGCCCGTGACGTGATCCAGAACCACCTCCTCCAGCTGCTGGCGCTGACCGCGATGGAGGAACCCGCCTCCTTCGACGCGGACGCCCTCGCGGCCGAGAAGACCAAGGTCCTCGGCGCGGTGAAGCTGCCGAAGGACCTGGCGAAGGACACGGTCCGCGCGCAGTACGCGGCGGGCTGGCAGGGCGGCGAGAAGGCCGTCGGTTATCTGCAGGAAGACGGCATCGACCCCAAGTCGAAGACGGACACCTACGCCGCGATCAAGCTGGAGATCGACAACCGCCGCTGGGCGGGCGTCCCCTTCTATCTGCGGACCGGCAAGCGGCTGGGCCGCCGCGTCACCGAGATCGCGGTCGTCTTCCAGCGCGCCCCGCACTCGCCGTTCGACTCCACCGCCACGGAGGAGCTGGGACAGAACGCCCTGGTCATCCGCGTCCAGCCGGACGAGGGCGTGACCATGCGGTTCGGCTCCAAGGTGCCGGGCACCTCGATGGAGGTCCGGGACGTCTCGATGGACTTCGCGTACGGCGAGTCGTTCACGGAGTCCAGCCCCGAGGCGTACGAGCGGCTCCTCCTCGACGTGCTTCTCGGCGACTCGAACCTCTTCCCACGTGTCGAGGAGGTCGAACTTTCCTGGAAGATCCTCGACCCGATCGAGCAGTTCTGGGACGCGAACGGCAAGCCGGCGCAGTACCCGGCAGGCACGTGGGGGCCGGCCGAGGCGGACGAAATGCTCGCACGAGACGGACGGAGCTGGCGTCGGCCATGAAGATCGACCTTACGGACACCACGGCCAGCAAGATCAACAAGGCGCTGGTGCAGGGCCGCCGTGCGATCGGCACCCCGGCCGTCGGCATGGTCCTCACCCTGGTCATCGTGACCGATGAGGAGAACGCCTACGACGCCCTGAAGGCCGCCAACGAGGCCTCCCGCGAGCACCCCTCGCGCACCCTCGTGGTCATCAAGCGGGTCTCCCGCTCCCCGCGCGACCGGGCCAAGGCCCGGCTCGACGCCGAGGTGCGCGTCGGTGCGGACGCCGGCACGGGCGAGACGGTCGTCCTGCGGCTGTACGGCGAGGTCGTCGACCACGCCCAGTCCGTGGTGCTGCCGCTGCTGCTGCCCGACGCACCCGTCGTCGTCTGGTGGCCGGTCAACGCGCCGACCGACCCGGCCAGCGACCCGCTCGGTGCACTGGCCCAGCGCCGGGTGACCGACACCTACGCGGCCGAACAGCCGGTGCGCGAGCTGGCGGCCCGCGCGGAGGCCTACGCCCCCGGTGACACCGACCTGTCCTGGACCCGGATAACACCGTGGCGCTCGATGCTCGCGGCGGCGCTGGACCAGGTCGACTGCGAGGTCACGTCCGTCGAGGTGGAGGGCGAGGAGTTCAACCCGAGCTGCGAGCTGCTCGGGATGTGGCTCGCGGACCGGCTGGACGTGCCGGTGAAGCGGACGTCGTCGGCCGGCCCCGGTCTCACCTCGGTACGGATGGAGTCCGACTGCGGCCCGATCGTGCTCGACCGGCCCGACGGGTCTCTCGCGACGCTGTCCATCGAGGGCCAGCCGGACCGTGCGGTGGCGCTCAAGCGGCGTGAGACGGCCGAGCTGATCGCGGAGGAGCTGCGCAGGCTGGACCCGGACGACACGTACTCGTCGGCACTGCGGTACGGCGTGGAGCGCCTCGGCGCGGGCCCGGCTGCGGCTCCGCAGCCTGCACCCGCGGAGAAGGCGGCGCCGGCGGCACCCGCGGCCAAGAAGGCTGCCCCAGCCAAGAAGGCGGCCGCCAAGTGACCGCGGCACCGCAGCTGGTCGTCCACCGCGACAAGGAGTTGATGGCGCAGGCCGCGGCGGCTCGGCTCATCACGAAGATCGTGGACGCACAGGCCGCGCGCGGCTCGGCCTCGGTGGTCCTCACCGGCGGCCGCAACGGCAACGGCCTGCTGGCCGCGCTCAGTTCGTCCCCGGCCAGGGACGCGATCGACTGGTCGCGGCTCGATCTGTGGTGGGGCGACGAGCGGTTCCTGCCGGAAGGCGATCCGGAGCGCAACGCCACCCAGGCCCGTGAGACCCTGCTCGACGCCGTACCGCTCGACCCGTCGCGGGTGCACGCCATGCCCGCGTCGGACGGCGCGTACGGCTCCGACGTGGACTCGGCGGCCGCCGCCTACGCGACGGAACTGGCCGCGGCGGCCGGCCCTGAGGATCACGGTCCGGTGCCGACGTTCGACGTGCTGATGCTGGGAGTCGGGCCCGACACGCACGTGGCGTCGCTCTTCCCCGAACTACCGGCGGTCCGCGAGACCGAGCGCACGGTGGTCGGCGTCCACGGCGCTCCCAAGCCGCCGCCGACCCGTATCTCGCTCACCCTGCCGGCCATCCGCGCGGCGCGTGAGGTGTGGCTGCTCGCAGCGGGCGAGGACAAGGCGAAGGCGGCGGAGATCGCGCTGTCGGGCGCGGGCGAGATCCAGGCGCCGGCGGCTGGAGCGTACGGGCGGGCCCGGACGCTGTGGCTGCTGGACGCGGCGGCTGCGTCGAAACTGCCGCGCTCGCTGTACCCGCCGGCATCCGCCTGAGCAGGCTTCCCGGGGCCCGGTCCGCCGCAGTGGTGGACCGGGCCCCGGGCTCTGTGGTCATGACCGCGTCTGCCTCCCGGCTCTCAGGCGGACGTGGTCGTCTCCAACAACGGTGTGAGGGTGTGGAATTTGCGCCGGAAGTACACCGCAGGCTCGTCGTCGTGGACATGGGACCTGGTCACCTCACCCACGAGGATGGAGTGATCGCCCCCGCCGTACCGGGCGCTCGCCTCGCATTCCAGCACCGCGCAGGTCCCCTCAAGAACTGGATGGCCCTGGGCGTTCGTCGTGAAATCGCCCCGTGAGAACTTGTCGACACCTTTGGAGGAGAACCACAGAGCGAGCTCTCGATGTCTGGGCGGCAATATGTGGACCACCCACGATGTCGCGGTCGAGAAGGCAGGGTGACACTGTGCTTCGACGGAGAGACAGACCAGCACCAAGGGCGGATCGAGGGACACCGAGCAGAACGATGTGGCTGTGAAGCCCCACCACTCCCCTTCGGAGTCGACGGTTGTCACGATCGTCACCCCACTCGGGAATGAGGACATGGCATTCCGGAAGCTGTCCGTCAGCTCCTCAGCGGGCATTTCGATTCCCTCCAGGACTGTCTTCACTTCTCGTTCCGAACTCCCCCGGGCTGCAGGAAGGCGCGGGCACCGCGACGGCGGTGAGGATCACACCCTCGCTCAGCGGCCACCGCCCTGGAGCGCCCGGTGCCCGGCACAGTGCGTAAGGCTTCCCACGGTCCGGGGCGGCCGTCAGGGAGCATCGTGCCTTCCGGGAGTACGGGGCACCAGGCAGGCCCGGTTCGCACATCGCCCGCCGCGCGCAGTGTCGGACGGTGGTGAACTCCCGGCGTCGCGCGTCGACCGCGTTGCTCACGAGGACCGCTTCCTCCGGGTACGGCACTGCCTCCTGCGGGTCGTCACGCGACCCGGCGACGCCGATGCGGGAAGGCAGAATCCGCCAGAATCAGCAGGCCTCCGTCTGTTCGGCTTCCCACGGCCGTCGCCCGAAACCGGGGCGCGGGAGGGTGGGCACTCGGCGGCCGGGCCCCGGCCCCCCGGGCGGGGGTCGACACGGCCTAGGACCGGCCGGCCAGCAGCAGTTGCGACGACACCGAGCTCGCCGACCCGTACAACAGTCCGGCGTCGGCGCGCAGTATCCGCAGATGCAGCTCCTGGAGCGGCCGCCCCGGATCCACTCCCAGTTTCTCGGCGAGCGCCTGACGGACGTCCATGTAGGCGCTTAGCGACTCCGCCTGTCTGCCCGACCGGTACAGGGCGAGCATCAACTGCAGCCAGTGCGGCTCGTGCAGGGGGTTCGCGGCGGTGAGGGAGCGCAACTCGCCGACCAGTTCCTGATGATGCCCCAGTTCGAGGTCGGCGTCGATACGGGCCTGGACGGCCTCGCACTTGAGGCTTTCCAATTCGCTCGTGCGCCGGACCACCGCCGCGGTGGCGTGGGCGTCGGCGTATGGTTCTCCGCGCCACTGGGCGAGCGCGTGCCTGAGCGACTGGGACGCGACGCGAGGGTCACCTGCGGTCAGGGCCGCCTTCCCTTCCCGCACCAAGCGCTCCGCTCTTGCGGCGTCAAGATGGTCCGGAGGGATGGCCAGGACGTATCCGGACGGGCGGGTGAGCAGCCACTGCCCATCGCGGTCGTCGAGGACCCGGCGGAGCCGCAGGACGGCCACGGCCACCGCCTTGCGGTCGGTGGCGGGCGGGTTGTCGGCCCAGACTTCCTTGAGAATTCGCTCGGTCGACATCGCCTCCCCCAGCTGCGCGGTCAACGCGGCAAGTAATGCACGAACGCGAATACCATTTACCGAAACGCCCGATCCCGAATTCTCGGCGAAGCGGACTTCTAACGGTCCTAGTATTCCCACCCGTGGTGGGAATTTTGACTCTGAATGTTCTATCCAATTAGGCATCATCAGTATCGCCCCTCCTCCGGAGAGCCCCCTGCACCCGACATGCCGGAATAACGGGTGATGGATGAACATACTTACATTGACATCCATTGTGATCAAGGACTTTCCGAGCCGCGGGCCATGGTGTGCGGTAGATCACCGTCACCGGGACCGACTTGTTTCAGCCGGGTTTCACACAGGGGCGACAGAGCGGCCGGCGGCGCGACACCCGGGGACGGCTGGAGGAATCCGTCTCCGCGCGGGCGGGGTGGGCGCCCGGGCCGGACCGCCCCGCCCCGCCGGGACACGACCGTGGCGCACCCTTGGGATTCGGCGGCCCGCCACCGGCGGCGACTCGCGTCAGCCCGCCTCGCAGGCATCGAGCGCGAGGTCACTGACCTCTCGGAGCCGCTCGACGCCTGCGCCGAACTCCGGCTGGATGTTGGACAGGTAGGCGAACACCAACTCGCGTGCGGGATCGGCCCACACGACGCTGGACGTGGTGCCCGCGTGGCCGAAAGTGCGCGCGTCGCTCGCGTCGCCCATGACTCGGGCCAGATCCCGCGGGTCCGGGCCGGGGCCACCCAGCATGAATCCGTGGGACCAGTGGACGGGGCGTTTCAGTGAGGCGTCGTTCCCCCCTTCATTGGACGGTTTTCTCGCTTCTGCCACGCTCTCGGCTTGCAACACGCGGACACCTTCGAGTGCCCCGCCCGCCAAAAGCATCTGATAAAAGCGGGCCAGTTGCGCGGCGGTACCGGAAAGCCCGGCCGATGGAACGACCGCCTGGCGGTACCGGCGACTGTTGCTCATCCATTGGTTGGGCCATTCGGACGGATGAGCGGCCCGCGCCGGCACATGCCGACCCCAAGCACTGTCCGGCAATCCCAGGTGCAAATCATTCAACCCAAGAGGGGCGAACAGCTCGGACGTCACAAAATCACGGAACGGCTGCCCGGTGACCCGCTGCACGACCTCGCCGAGGATGAATCCGTAACTCATGAAGTGATACGCGGCGACCTTGCCGCCCGGCCAGCGGGGCCGCGACTCCTCGAGATCGCGCACCGAGCGCTCCCAGTCCCGGGCGGTGCGCATCGTGCGCACCATGCCCCGGCCGACCGGCACCCCCGCCCGATGCTGCATGACATGGCGGACGGTCACCTCGCCCTTGCCGTGCCGGGCGAACTTCGGCCAGTAGTTGGCGACGGGACTGTCCAGCTCGAGCTGTCCCCTTTCGGCGAGCTTGTGCACGGCGAGCGCCGGGAAGGGCTTGGTCGCCGCGTACAGGAGGAAGAGGGAGTCCGGAGAGCAGCCGAACGAACGGTCCAGGACCACGGTCCCCCGTCGCATGACGCACAGTTGCGCCGCGCCGCCCCTCGACCGAACCACCTCGGTCAGCCGCTTCAGGGCGGCGGGGTCCATGCCAACGTCCTCCGGGCCGTGTTCCCGTTCGTCGATAGCGTCGTTCATTCGCGTCGTTTCACCCTCTGTGCGCTCGTGTCGTCAGGTGGTCGGGGTCGTAGGGGTGTTCACCAGGTGATCGGCATGGTGTGCATGCCGCGGACCATGAGGCCCGCCTTCCAGGAGAGGCTCTCCTCGGGGACGGCGAGGCGCAGCCGTGGGTAGCGGCGGAACAGCGTCGTCAGCGTGATCTGGAGTTCCACGCGGGCCAGTTGGGCGCCCAGGCAGTGGTGCGGGCCCGCGCCGAAGCCCAGGTGGGGGTTCGGGCTCCGGGTCAGGTCCAGCTCCTCCGGGTCGGCGAACAGCTCCGGATCACGGTTGGCCGCGCCCATCGACGGAACGACCGTCTCGCCGGCTCTGATCAGTACTCCCCCGAGTTCGACGTCCTCGGTGGCCGTGCGGGGGAAGCCGTCGACCGTGCCGATGGGCACGTACCGCAGCAGTTCCTCGACGGCGTCCGGGATCAGGTCGTGGTCGTTCCTGAGCCGTTCCAGTAGGTGCGGGTTGCGGAAGAGGACGTACAGGAAGTTGGGGATCTGACTGGCCGACGTCTCGTACCCGGCGATGAGGATCGCCTCGGCGAGGCGGACCAGTTCGCCCTCGGTGAGCTTGTCCTCCGCGTCCCTCGCGGTCACCAGGGAGCCGATCAGGTCCTCGGTGGGCCGGGTTCGGCGCTGCGCGACGAGGCCACCGAGGTAGTCGTGCATCTGCATCATGTGGTCGCGCACCTGGGCCGGTGTGTGCGCGGTGGTCGTGAGCAGCGCGTCCGACCAGGTGCAGAAGCGTTTGCGGTCCTCGGGCGGTACTCCGAGCAGCTCGCAGATCATCGAGACGGCGAACGGCAGCGAGAAGTCCTCGACCAGGTCCGCGGGCGGTCCGATCTCCTCCATGGCGTCGAGCAGCCGGTCGGCGGTGCTCTGGATCAGCGGGCGCATGGCCTCGACCCGGCGGGGCGTGAAGACCTTGCCGACCAGCCGGCGCAGCCGCGCGTGATCGGGGCCCTCGACGCTCAGGACCGCGTCGGCCGGTGGCTGGTGCGGCAGGAACCGGGGGGCGCCCGGCGCGACGGCGAGCGCACGCGAGAACCTGCGGTCCGCGAAGACCTTGCGCACGTCCTGGTACCGGGTGGCCAGCCAGGCCTCGCCGCCGTACGGCAGCGTCACCCGCTGCAGGGGCTGTTCTCGGCGCAGTGGTTCCCAGTACGGGTCCGGCTCCAGGCGGTCGGGGCTGCCGAAGGGGTAGGCGGGGGCCTCGCCGGCGGCGAAGGGGCAGCGGCTCCCTTCGGTCGCCGGGTCGGTCGCCCGGCCCGTCACCGAGTTCGTCACCTGGCCGGTCACGGAGCATCGCCCCATGTCACCGGGAGCTTGTACACCCCGTACACGATCTGGTCGTCACGCCACGGGATGTCCTCGATCCGCGCCGCCATGCGCAGGTCGGGAAAGCGCTTGACCAGTCCGCGCCACGCACAGCGCATCTCGACGCGGGCCAGCTCCATGCCCAGGCACAGGTGGATGCCGTGGCCGAAGGCGAGGTGGGGGTTGTGCTCGCGCGTGATGTCGAGCCGGTCGGGGTCCGGGAAGACCTCGGGGTCGCGGTTGGCCGCGGGCAGCGAGGCGAGCAGTGTCTCCCCGGGCTTGATCGCGTGGCCCGCGATCTCCATGTCCTCGGTCACGCCTCGCGGAAGGCCCTGCTGGACGATGGTCTGGTGGCGCAGCAGTTCCTCGACGGCCTGGTCGATCAGGCCGATGTCGTTGCGCAGCAGGTCCCACTGGCCGGGGTTCTGCAACAGCGTGTAGGTGCCGATGCCCAGCATGTTCGCGGAGGTCTCGTGCCCCGCGATGAGCATGAGGACGCCGATTCCCGCGACCTCCAGGTCGGTGAGTGCCGGTTCGGCGTCAGGGTCCTGGATGAGGTGGCTGAGCAGGTCGTCGCCGGGGTTCTTCCGCTTGGCCGCGCACAGGTCGATCATGAACTGGTTCATCTTGGCGCCGAGCGCCCCCAGTTCCTCCGGGGTGGCTTCCAGATCCTGGAGCCGCAGCACCATGTCCATGAACTCGACACGGTCGTCGTAGCGGATGCCCATCAGCTCGCAGATGACGAGCAGGGGGATCGGCAGCGCGAACGACTGGACCAGGTCGACCGGTCCGCCCTCGGCCTCCATGGCGTCGAGGGCGTCGCTGACGATCTGCTCGATCCGGGGTTCGAGCTTGCGAATCGCGCGCATGGTGAACCACTTGGTCAGCAGGCGGCGGTAGCGGCTGTGGTTCGGCGGGTCCATGAAGATCAGGAAGCCGGGCAGGTACTCCTCTGCGCGCATCTCCGGCGCCAGGTTCCGCCACGGCTGCGGTGTCCTGCCCGGGTGCGAGCTGACACTCCGGGAGGCCAGCGCAGCGCGCACGTCGGCGTGCCGGGTCAGCAGCCAGCCCTCGGAGTCGTCGGCGAACGTCATCCGGCTGATGGGATCGGTACCGCGCAGTTCCTCCAGCTCGGGCGGCGGTGAGAAGGGGCAGGTACGTTGCCTGGGCAGCGTGGGCGGGCGCTGGTCTGTCTCGGACACGTCTGAACTCCTTGGAGTGTGAGGTCGATGGGAATACGGCCTGCCAGGAACGTGGGACCGCACGGCGTAGTGACCCGACGGATTCGAACGCGCCCTCAGACCGTGGGGGCGTCCGGGCCGCTCAGCGGAAGTACCTGGTAGCTGACGTCGGTGGCGTCACGCCGGGACGGGTTGAAGCCGGCCTGGGCCTCTGCGGGATCGAGCGGCACCTCCTGGGCGAGGCTGAAGTCGTTCAGGACGACCCGTCGCGCGATCTTCCAGACGCCGTCGCGCAGCTCGAAGCGGTCGATGTAGCGGCCGGCAAACTGCTCGACCCGCTTGATGCCGTCGCTCTCGCGGTAGTGGTAGGCGGTGCAGTAGGTCTCGACGCCCGCGCTGTCACCGTCGACCTCGATCGTGCTCCCGTGCAGGGTGTGCAGGGTGCCGGTGTATGTGTCCCGCAGGATCGGGACGATCTGCTTGACGAAGTCGTGAGCGTTGCCCCGGATGACGCCGCGATCGTCGTACGCGTCCTCGTGATACGCGGACTTGACGAGTTCCTCGTCGAGGCGGTCGAGGCCTCGGCAGTAGCGCTGCAGGACGGCGCGGATCTCGCGCTCGCTCCACAGGATGTCGAGCTGGTTCTGGTCCATGAGAGCTCCTCTGATTCGGTCCGCTGTTCAAGCGTTGTTCATCGCAAAAGAATGGAGAAGTCGCCGACTTGTGCTCGGCGCCGGACTCAGGGAAGTTCCGTCATTCCGGTCCTTGGCGCGTTGACCAGGACCGCTTGATTTCCCTGCGGATGCTGGTTGTCGTGCATGAGCTGATGCGCCTTGCCGATGTCGTCGAATCCGCCGGTCCACGAAAGGCAGGGGTCGAGCTGTCCGGTGGAGACCATGTGGATGATGTCGCGGCACTGGCGGAGATTGGCGAAGTGCGAGCCCTGCAGGCGCTTCTGCCGCATCCACAGAAAACGCAGGTCCACGTCGGCGTTGTAGCCGGTGGTGCCGCCGCAGATGACGACCATGCCCGCGTTGTCGCACAGATACATGGAGGTGGGGATGGTGTCCTGCCCGCTGTGCTCCAGGACGAGGCGGGGGGACCTGCGTTCCCCCAGCGCCTCCCAGAAGCTCCGTCCGAAGGCCCGTACGCTCTCGGTCCAGCGGCCCATCGCCGCCCGGTCGCCGATGTCGGGCAGCCGGCCCCAGTGGTCGAAGTGGAGGCGGTTGACGGTGCCTTGGGCGCCGAGTTCACGGCAGTAGCGGGCCCGCTCCTCGTCGGAGACGACCGCCACAGGGATGCCGCCGCGTGCGCGGGTGATCTGGATGGCCATGGAGCCGAGACCGCCGGCGCCGCCCCAGATGAGGACGGGGTCGCCCGGCCGCACGTCGTGGGGCGGCCAGCCGCACAGTTGGCGGTAGGCGGTGGCTCCGGTGAGCAGGAAGCAGGCGGCTTCCTCCCAGGTCAGGCCGGGCGGCTTGGGGTGGCACTGGTAGTCGTCGACCAGGGCGAACTGGGCGAAGGAGCCGAAGTTGCTTTCGTACCCCCACACCGACTGGGAAGCGGAGGTCATGGGGTCGGCACCGAGGCGGATGTCGGCGGACGACTCGGTCCACCGGCAGCCGGAAAGGATCACCGCGTCGCCCACGGAGACCTGGCTGACGCCTTCGCCCACCGCCCACACCACGCCGGATCCCTCGGACCCGCCGATGTGGAAGTCCTCGCGCTCGCCCTGCTGAAGGCGGGACGAGATCACGTCGACCGGCCGCCCGAGGGACGCCCAGACGTTGTTGTAGTTGATGCCCGCGGCCATGACGAGGACGAGGACCTGGCCGGGCCCGGCCTCCGGCACGTCCACGACCTCGTTCCGGAACGCCTGGTGGGGCGGCCCGTAGCGCTCTCGGCGGATCACCGAGGCGTACATCTGCTTGGGTACGGTGCCGATCGGGGGTATGTCACCCAGTTCGTAAAGAGAATTTTGCACGCAGAACCCCGTCTGAATACAGTCTCGTGCCGGTCGGAGCGAATTCGAAAGAAGAGAAGCGCGAAAGCGCGGCGGCACAGTGGCGCAGGTGGCGCAGTGGACAAGAACTTAGCGCTGCTGCCTTTTCGGAATGAGTCGGGCAGTTCGGAGTGGGGAATTGAATCCGTCAGCCGGGCGACGCTTGCACGGAGAGCGAATCGCCGAGCCCATCGTACACATGATCACTCACTTTCCGGAACTGTTCCAGCAAATAGAAGTGACCGCCCTGAAAAACCTTCAGGGAGAATTCTGCCGAGGTGTAGGAAGCCCACTTCTCCACGTCGTCGACCGGCGCCATGGCGTCCTGGTCGCCCACCAGAGCGGTCACGGGGCACGGCAGAAGCGGTCCGGGCGCGTGCCGGTACGTGCGGACCGCGCGGTAGTCGCTGCGAATGGCCGGTGCGACCATCCGCAGGACGTCCTCGTCCTCCAGGAGCCGCCGGTCCGTGCCGCCGAGGTCGCCGAGGGCTTGCACCATTGCCCGGTCGTCCAGCAGGTCTAGTGCCACGTCGGCCTTGCGCGCGGGATCGCCGCGACCGGAGACGAACAAGTGGGCGAGGTGGGCACGTTCGTCCTCGGCGAGCAGGCGCGCCGTCTCGTAGGCGAGCACCGCGCCCATGCTGTGCCCGAACAGGGCGATGGGCCGGTCGAGCCACGAGGTCAGCTCCTCGGCGAGCCCGGCGCGCAGTGCCGCGATCGAGTCGAGCAGCAGCTCGTCACGCCGGTCCTGGCGGCCCGGGTACTGGACGGCCAGCACCTCCACCTTCGGTGCGAGCAGCTGGGAGAGCCCGAAGTAGGCGCTGGCCGAGCCTCCGGCGTGCGGCAGGCACAGCAACCGGACGGGGGCGTCGGGGGCTGGGTGGAAGCGGCGTATCCATTGGCGGTCGGGGGCATCGGTCCGCGCGGTTCCCGCGGAGTGAGTCGCCATGGCCGCTCAGCCCTTGCCGCCGACGAGGCCCGCCAGCCAGTCGTTCACGGCCGCGGCGGTCTGCGGCGCGTAGTCGTCCATCATGCTGAAGTGGTCGCCTTCCGTGTCGAGAACAGTGCTGTCGAACTTCCAGTCGGGGTGCCACTCCTCGCCGTCGGCGACCCGGCCGAGCGGCTCCGACGCCCGCAGCAGCAGGGTCGGCACGCTCGGTTCCTCGGCCACCCAGTCGGTGAAGAACCCGAAGTACTTGCCCATGGCGGTCAGCCGCACGTCCGTCATCGCCCCGAAGTCGTCCTCCCGATCGAGGACGCCCTGCGCGAGTTCGCGCTGCATGCGGTGCAGCGCCGGGTCGTCCAGCAGATACGTGTCGAGGAGCACCACGGCTTCCGGGCTCTGCCCGGTACGGGCGAGGTGGGCCGCCAGGCTGTGCGCGAACCAGCCGCCGGAGGAGTGCCCGAGGAGGACGAACGGCGCGCCGCCGGTCTGTCCGCGGACCCCCTCGGCGAGGAACTCCTGCATCACCTCGAAGCCGGCCGGGAGCAGCTCACCCGCCGTGAAGCCGGGGGCAAGCAGTGCCGAGACGCCGCGCGTGCCCCGGAAGGCGGCGGCGAGACGGGCGTACTGCTGTGCCCCGTACAGCGGCACAGGCGCGGGGCAGCAGATGATGCCCGCCTGATCGGTGCCCTGCGTCAGCTCGACCGTGACCGGGTCCTGCCCGGCCTCGGCGACGCTGTGGAAGGCGGGGCGCAACCGAGAGGCCACCTTGGTCAGTTCGAGGGCGTCCTCGGGCCGGTCGAGGTCGTTCGCGGCGCGGTACAGCGCTTCCAGGGAGTACGCCGACGGCGCCGCTGACGGGCGGAGACCGGACCCGGCGGTGATCTCCTTGCCGAGGAACGCGGCAAGCGCGGCGGGCGTGGCGTGATCGAAGATCAACGAGGGCGGCAGGGCGAGCGCGCAGTCGGCGGCGAGCGCGGAACCCAGCTCGACGCCCATCAGGGAGTCGAATCCGAGCTCCAGGAAGGGGCGTCCGGGCTCGACCTCGGCCGGGTCGACGCCGCCCATCACGGTAGCCGCCTGCTCGCGCACGAGCGTGAGCAGCAGTTCGCCGCGCTCTTCCTCCGGGGCCTCGGCGAGACGGTGCGCCAGGGGCGGCGTCCCGGGCGCTGGTTCCCGCTCGGCGGGGTTCGCCGCAGGCCGGGGGCACACCGTCCGCTCGGATCCCGCTCCCGCCATGCCCTCGAGCCAGTAGCGGCGGCGGCGGAAGGCGTACGTGGGCAGCTCCACACGCCTGCGGGCCGCGGGAAGCACGCGCTCCCACGCCGGCGACACGCCGACCGTGTGGGCCTGGGCGACGGCCGTCATCACGGCGGCGGGCTCGGGCGTACGGTGGCGCAGCACGGGAACGAACGACTCGGGAGCGAGGTCGGGCAGGCACTTGCGCCCGGCCGCCGTGAGGACACCACCCGGGCCGATTTCCAGGAACACGGTGGCCCCGCGCTCGTGCAGCGTGTGCACGGCGTCGTGGAAGCGGACGGTTCCGCGCACGTGGCGTACCCAGTATTCCGGGCGGCACAGTTCGTCGCTGACGGGTGTCGCGGTGAGCATGGAGATCACGGGAAGCGAGGGTGCCCGGTAGGACAGCCCGCGCGCGACCTCGGCGAACTCCTCGGTGATGGCGTCCACATGGGGCGAGTGGAAGGCGTGGCCGACCCGCAGCCGCTTGGTGTCGCGGCCCCGTTCGGCCCAATGGCGGGCCAGCTCGGCAACGGCTCCTTCGTCCCCCGACAGCACCACCGCGGCGGGTCCGTTGACAGCGGCAATGTCCACGCCGTCGCAGCCGGCGACGAGCTGGGCGCGCACTTCGTCCTCGGTGGCCTGTACGGCGACCATGGCGCCGCCCGCCGGAAGCCCCTGGATCAGCCGACCGCGGGCCGCCACCAGGGCGCACGCGTCGGCCAGGGACCAGACGCCGGCGGCGTACGCGGCGCTGAGCTCGCCGATGGAGTGCCCAGCGACCATGTCGGGTCGCAGACCCCAGTCCTCCAGGAGCCGCATCAGCGCGGTCTCGACGGCGAACAAAGCGGGCTGGGTGTAGGCCGTGGTGTCGAGCAGGCCGGCCTCATGCGTGCCGTCCTCGGCGAACAGCACGTCCCGCAGAGGATGTTCGAGGTGCTGATCGAATTCCGTGCACACCTCGTCGAGGGCGTCTGCGAAAGCGGTGCTGTGCGCGGCCAGTTCGCGGCCCGTCCCGGGCCGCTGGCTGCCCTGCCCGGTGAACAGGAACGCCGTCCTGCCGCCGGACGGCGCGGTACGACTGGTGACCAGCCCCGGCGCACGGCGGTCGGAGGCCAGGGCCTCGAGTCCGGACAGCAACTCCTCGCGCTCCCGGCCGACGACGGCCGCCCGGTGCTCGAAGGCGGCCCGTGTCATGGCCAGGGATGCCGCCACGTCGGCCGGCCTCAGGTCCGGTCGTGCGGCCAGATGGGCGGCCAGGCGGCCGGCCTGGGCGCGTAGGGCCTCTTCCGTGCGGCCGGAGAGGACCCACGGGAGCGGGCCGTGCGCGGAGGCGTCCTCATCGGGCCGTGCGGCCTCCACGGCCGGCGTGCCCTCCAGGATCACGTGGGCGTTGGTGCCGCTCACACCGAACGAGGAGACGGCGGCTCGGCGCGGCTCCCCGGTGTCGGGCCATTTCTGTTCCTCGGTGAGCAGCCGTACGTCGCCGGCGTCCCAGTCGACGCGCGGAGTGGGCTCGGTCAGGTGCAGAGTGCGGGGCAGGACGCCGTGCCGCATGGCCATCACCATCTTGATGACGCCGCCCGCGCCCGCTGCGGACTGGGTGTGCCCGAGGTTCGACTTGAGCGAGCCGAGCCACAGCGGCCTGCCCTCCGCGCGGGCCCTGCCGTACGTGGCGAGCAGCGCCTGCGCCTCGATCGGGTCGCCGAGCGGGGTGCCGGTGCCGTGCGCTTCGACGGCGTCCACACGGTCCGCCGTCAGACGCGCATTCGCCAGCGCCTGCCGGATGACCCGCCGCTGCGAGGGACCGTTGGGTGCGGTGAGGCCCGCGCTCGCGCCGTCCTGGTTGACGGCGCTGCCGCGGATGACGGCGTGTACCGGGTAGCCGAGGCGCCGGGCATCGGAGAGCCGGGCGAGGAGCAGCACGGCCGCGCCCTCGGACCATGTGGTGCCGTCGGCGGTGGCGGAGAAGGACTTGCAGCGGCCGTCGGGGGCCAGGCCACGCTGCCGGCTGAACTCGATGAACGCGGTCGGCGTGGCCATCACCGTCGCACCGCCCGCCAGCGCCAGGGAGCACTCCCCCTGTCGGAGGGACTGCGCTGCCAGGTGCACAGCGACCAGTGACGAGGAGCACGCCGTGTCGACCGACACGGCAGGGCCCTCGAAGCCGAAGGTGTAGGCGACGCGACCGGAGAGAATGCTCGCGGAGTTGCCGGTGCCGATGAAGCCTTCGGCAACCTCCCGTGCGTCGAGCACGTTCAGCAGGTAGTCGTTGCTGTTGGAGCCGACGAAGACGCCGACCTCCGCGCCACGCATGGCGGTCGCATCGAGACCCGCGTACTCGAACGCCTCCCAGGAGACCTCCAGGATCTTGCGCTGCTGCGGGTCCATGGCGAGCGCCTCGCGCGGCGAGATCCCGAAGAACGCGGGGTCGAACTCGGCGGCGTCCGAGAGGAATCCGCCGTGCCGCGTGTACGTCTTGCCCGGCGTACCAGGTTCCGGGTCGTGGACGGCGTCCACGTCCCAACCGCGGTCGGCGGGGAACCCGGTGATGGCGTCGCGCCCCTCGGCCACCAGCTCCCACAGCGCGTCCGGCGAGGTCACGTCGCCGGGGAAGCGGCAAGCCATGCCCACGATCGCAACCGGTTCGCGGGCGGCGTCCTCGGTCTCTTCCAACTGCCTGCGCGTACGCTTCAGCTCGGCGGTGACCAGTCGCAGGTACTCGCGGAGCTTGGCCTCGTTGTTCTCGTCCACGTTCTCAGCCACGGCGGAGTTCCTTCTCGATCAGCGCGAACATCTCGTCGTCGGTCGCCGTCGCCAGCTCGTCCCTGTCCGGCCGGCCCTCTCGGTCCCCGTGGGCCCCGCCGGCGGCGCTCCCGGCCGGCGCATGGACGGTGAGCAGGCCCTTCAGCCGCTCGGTGATCCGGGCGCGCCGGTGGTCGTCGGCGGGCAGCCGTGCCAGGTCGGCCTCCAGCCGGTCGAGTTGGTCCGACAGGGAAGGGGCCGGCGCCGGACCGGCATCGGTTTCTGCCGGCTCCGTCAGCAGGAAGGCGGTGACGGCGGCGGGCGTGGGGTGGTCGAACAGCAGCGTCGACGGCAGCTTCCGGCCGGTGAGCTCCGCCAGGCGGTTGCGGAGCTTCACCGCCATCACGGAGTCGAAGCCGTGGTCGAGGAAGCCGCGCTCCGGCTCGACGGCGTCCAGGGTGTCGTGACCCATGACGTCGGCGGCCTCGGCACGCACCGTCCGCAGTACCGCGTCGTGGCGCTCGCCAGGGGGCAGGGCCCGCCAGCCGGCCATGCGGGAGGAGGCCTGCTGCACCGGGGTGTCCCGGGTCACGTCGCTCTCCGTCACGTCCTCCGGCTCGGTTGCCTCTTCCGGCTGTACGAGGCCGGGGCCCGTGGCGGCAGCCGGGCGGACAGTGGTGTCCTGCGGCCAGTAGTGCTGCTTCTGGAAGGCGTACGTCGGCAGGCCGGTGGCACTCGGGCCGGTGCCGAACCACTTCCGCCAGTCCACGGTCGCGCCATGGGTGTGGAGAGAGCTCAACGCGGTGATCAGAGCCGGGACTTCGGGCCGCTCCGCGTGCGAGGTGGACATCAGGACGGGTGTGCTCCCGCCGGGCTCGTCTGCCAGGCATCCCCGTCCCGCCGTGCTGAGCACGGTGTCGGGGCCGACCTCGAGGAAGGCTTCGGCACCGTACCGCTGGAGCCGCTGTATCTGGTCGTGGAAGCGCACCGTGCGGCGAATGTGGGCCACCCAGTAGGCGGGGCTGCGAGCCTCCCGCGCGCCGAGGAGGTCGCCGGTGACGTCGGAGACGACGGGGATGCGCGGAGCGCTGTAGGTCAACTTCGCCGCCACACGCTCGAATGCGTCCGTCATGACGTCCATGTGCGGCGAGTGGAAGGCACGGCTGACGTTGAGCCGGCTGGTCTTGCGGCCCCGCGCCGCCCACTGCGCGCTGATCGCCTCGACGGCGTCCTCGTCACCGGACAGGACCACCGACGCCGGACCGTTGACCGCGGCGATGTCCACCGCCCCCTCCCGGCCCACGAGGGTTCCGCGGATCTCGGCCTCCGTTGCCTGCACGGCGACCATCGCCCCGCGGGCGGGCAGGGCCTCCATGAGCCGCCCGCGAGCGGCGACGAGTTCGGCCGCCTGCGGCACGGACAGCACACCGGCCACGCAGACCGCCGACAGTTCGCCGAGCGAATGCCCCGCCAGCACGTCGGGACGTACGCCCCAGCTCTCGAGCAGGCGGAACAGCGCCACCTCGTACGCGAAGATCGCGGGCTGCGCGTAGTCCGTGCCGTCGAGCAGCCGTGCCCGCGGGTCGCCGTCCGGCGCGAACATCACCGACAGCAGCGGCGTCCCCAGGTGGGCGTCGAGGTGCCCGGCGACCTCCTCCAGCGCCTCGGCGAAGACGGGGAAAGCGGCGTGCAGTTCGCGCCCCATGCCCGGCCGCTGGCTCCCCTGTCCCGTGAACAGGTACGCCGTCTTGCCTTTTGCCGGCCGGCCCTGCGCCGCGCCGGTGACGACGTGCTCCGGCCGCTCCCCCGCCACGAGCGCGTCGAGGCCGCTGAGAAGACT
>NZ_BMWB01000022.1 GCF_014651015.1 Streptomyces xantholiticus | reverse complement strand
GGTCGAGTCCACGCTCACCATGCTCCAGTCGATCCGGCCGTCCGCGTCGGCGTCGGTCTGCACGGCCCGGAGGATCCTGTCCCAGGTGCCGTCCGCCGACCAGCGTCTGTGCCGCTCGTAGACAGTCTTCCAACTGCCGAACCGCGGCGGCAGATCCCGCCACGGAACACCCGTCCGCAGGCGGAAGAGAACCCCGTTGATCACCTTGCGGTGGCTCGTCCAACGCCCGCCCCGCTGCCCCGTCGCGGGCAGATGCGGCTTCAGACGAGTCCACTCCGTATTCGTCAGATCGCCTCGTCCCATGTCCATGGAAACGTCCACGAGGACGACACCACTCAATCAGTGATCCGCCGGACAGAACCTAGGGGGTCTGTAAGGAAGATCCATTCGACGCCCTGCTGCCGTGCCCCTTCAACACGGAGTGCACCGGCCAGGCGTGGGCGCCGGTCTACTCGGTCATCGACCTGCCGAAGGCACTGACCGGAGCCACGGACAGCGACCCGGACATCGTCTGCACCGTCCACGGCGACGGGGTCGACGGCCAGGACGACGACCCCGAGAAAACCGCCGGCCGCGAGCCGCGGGAACTGGAAGCGGACGCCGGGTGAGCAGCCGCCCCCGGCGTCAACCTGATCGACTGGCGGGCGGAACCACACCGGATCGCGCTCCTGGTCGCCTCCCCGCCCGGCAAGGAAATCCGCTTGCCGCACACGGCGATCCGGTCCGCCTTCGGCATCGACGACCCGTCCCGACTGGTCATCGAGAGCGACGACATCCGGCAGGGCGCCGCTCCGTCTACAAGACGAACCCACTGATGAAGGTCCGCAAGGCCACCGTCGAAGTCCTGACGATGGACGACAAGGACTCTGGCACCGCGCCGGGCCGGGGCGGTCGCCGTGGTGCGTCATCACCGCAAGCACGAGAGGAGATGGACGTCATGACCCACCCGTACTGCGAGGTCGACGTCCCGATACGGGCACCGAGCCCCGCAAGGACCTCGCAGCACACGTGGAGCACGAGGTGACCGAGCGGTGGCAGCCCCGGATCCGCGCCCAGGCCGAGAAACGGGCCGCCACCACCGACGGCATCGCCGCCGAGGGCCTCCAGGAGCTCTACATTCAGGACGGCCGCGGCCGCGCCACCGGGGTCCTGGTGGAGTACAGCGACGCGGTACACGTCGAGTTCGACCTCTGACCCGCCAGCACGCCGTCCGCCCGGCAAGAGGCCCCCGGCTTCGCTACGTCGGCGAGGCAGGCGGCTCCCCGGGCACCACCGGCTTGTTCACACACTCGAAGGCGTCCGCCACCACCTTGGCGGAGTGCAGCAGATGGGTGAGATGCACCCGGGCGTCGGTGTCACCGGTGAGCGTGTCCGTCATCAGTCCCTCGATCGGTACCTCGCTCTCCTGCTGCGCGGGTGTGCCGGCAATTTTGCAGCGCACGTACACGCGGTAGCGCGTCGCTCCGTCGGCGTCCTCCCCATGGACCAGCCTGACGTCGGAGTTGACCTCGGTCACGGTCTGCGCGGGGCTGACGTCCGACGCCTTGTCGAAGGGCTCGTCGAAGGGGAAGTAGGAGGGCCCGTACCGCACCTCGAACCGCCCGGCGCCGCCGGTTGTCCGGCAGAGGTCCGCCCTGAGGAACGTACGGGCTCCGCTCTCGTCGGGGCCCCAGTTCTCCACCTGCCGGTGGAACAGCGAGCGCGCCTTCTTCAGATCGTCGCCGGCTTCCGGACGGGACTCGCCGCCCGTGCGGTCCTTCAGCCACGCCATCCCGGCGTCGCCCAGAAGCGCGTCGCAGGCGGAACCGACGGCGGTGGCCGGGGGTGGGTCCTCCTTGTTGCCGTCCTCGTCGGCGGTGCAGGCACCCGCCCCGAGCAGAACAACCGCCAGGGCGGCCGGCGTGAGTTGCCGTCGCAGGGTCACCACCCCCGCGCGGCTTCGGTGCCGCCGAGCCGACCGCCGTCGTTGTACCGGCCCTCGGCACGCTCGGCCAGTTTCCGGATGTCGTCATCACTCATTCCCTGCGCCTCGGCGTAGTTCAGGAGAGGTGTCATGGCGTTTCTGCTTCCGTCGTACTTGGCCTTGTCGATGCCGGCGACCGAATCGTCGAAGTTGTCGAACTCGTGGTCCTTCAGCCACTGCATGGTGTCCGTGGAGACCTGGGTGTTGATGGCCCCGCCGACCGTCTCGATGGCCAGCGGGACGGCGACCATTGCCAGCGGGCCGGTGGGCACGATCAGCGCGGTGGCCGCGCCGACGCCCACGCCGACCGCGGCCTCGGCCGCGAACTTGCGCCACTCGCCCTGCTTCTCGAGCTCGAGGTTGCGCTGGTCCTTGTCGTCGGCGAACTCCTTGCCTATCGCCTCGGCCCGGGCCTGGTCCAGCAGACCGTGCATCCTCGCGCTGTTCACCCCGGCGTCCAGCGCGTCCGACTGGTTGCCCTGGGCGGCCATCGAACTCGTCCCGAAGACCTGCTGGGCGGTGGCGACGGTCTCGTACGAGCCCTCGTCGGAGGCCAGGGCCCGCAGGAAGTTCTTGCTGCCCGTCTCACCGAAGTCACGCAGGTGCTGCTCCTCGGAGTTGTACAGAGCGTCCCTGCCCGAGGCTGCTCCGGTGCCGCCCCAGTCGGCCATGGAGTAGTTGAGGCTGTCGATGTGGCCGGCCGCCATGTTGGCCAGGCTGTCGCGGATGCCGTCCTGCTTGTCGATCACGTCGGCCGACGTGTAGTGGTCCACGACCCGGTCCATGAGGAGGGTGCGCTCTTCGCGGGCGGCGATGGCGTCCGCGCTGTCGAGGGGCGGGATCGACGGGGTCTTGTCGTCGTACGCGTACCCGAGCGTCCCCGCTTCCAGGGCGTGACCGAGGTTCTTGAATCCCGTCGTCTTGCCGTCCTCGTCGGTCGGCCACTCTCGTGCGCCTTCCCCACCCTTCTCGACGAGGTAGTCCCAGTTGCTCATCGCGTCGTCGCCCTTGCCGGACGATCCGCTGAAGAACTCCAGGGACGCCTCGGGGTTGTGGCCGAGTGCTTCCATCAGGTCGGCGACCGGGTCGCTCTCCGGCTTGGTGGCGCCGGGCGGGTAGGAGAGCTGCGCCGGGTCCCAGTGGCTGTTCCAGAGCTGGTCCGGGCCGCCCAGTACGGGGTCGTCCGACTTGCGCTCGAACTCGAGCAGCCGGGTGCCGTACCTGTTGAGGAAGTCGGTGTCCCACTTTCCTTCGGTCATCAAAGGTCCGAGGACCTTGAAGCCGTACGGGGCGCTGGGGATGCCGCTGCTGGACTTGATGTGGTCGTCGCCCAGTTCGATCATCCGGTCCTTCCACTGCTGCATCTCACGGGAATCGGACCGGCTGGCGTTGGCGAGTGTGATGCCGAGGTTGTCCTGGACCTTGGCAAGTATCTTCGCGCGGTCGCTGCCCGGTTCGGGCGTGCGTCCCTGGCCGGGGTCGGCGATGCTGCGCCAGAACTCGAGTGTGCCGTCGGCGGTCAGCTTGGTCGCGAACCGCTCGGCGAAGGCCGGATTGTCGCGGTGGTACTTCGCGATCTCGTTGAACCGCTTCAGCTCCGCGTCGGTCAACTGGTCGCCCTTGCCCGCGAGTTCGACCATCGCGTCGGCGTCCTCGATGCCCTGCTGGCGGTCGGCGTCCTTGAGCCCGCTGTAGCCCTTCTCGTCGAAGTCGTACTTGCTCTGGGCGTGCTTGCGCAGCGCCCGCGCGGCGATCCGGTCGGTCTCGTTCGCCGCCTCCAGGATCTTTGCGATCTCGGCGGCCGCGCTGTCGACGACTTCCTGGCTCGGCTGTTCCTTGGGGCCGCCCTCGACCTCACGCGGCGGACCGGAGTACATCGCGGTGCCCTTGGCGTCGATGTAGATCCACTGCTTGGCCCACTTGTCGATGGCGGCCTTCAGGTCGTCCTGGTTCTTCTTCAGGTTCGTGGCGGCTTCCTGAAGGATCTTGTGGATACTGCGGGCCTCTGTGACCATGTCGTCGAACTGGCGGGCTGTCGTGGTGGTGAACTCCTTGGTGACGGTGGCGTTGTCGCCCTTCCAGTCCGCGGCGTTGGCCTTGCGCTCGAAGTCGGCCGCGTTGATGCCACCGTCGCCCCCGTCGGCGAGAAGGACAAGTTTGTCCAGCATCTGCTTCCACTGCGTGACAGCGGTGTTCAGCTTGCTGAAATTCAGGTCCTGCAGTTGCTGGCATGTCACCATGTCGTGTTCCCGATTCCCCGTTGCCCTCGTCGTGTGCTGCGGATCTACTTGAACTGGTCGTAGATGCGCGACACGGTCATCGTCTTGCCTCCGGCGTCCTGCATACCCAACACGATCTTCTTCTCCTCCGCCCCGTGCGTGGAGCGCGAGTGGTCGAGGTGGTTGGAGATGTGTCCGCAGGCTTCCCTGAGGGTGCGGAGCTTGGTGTTCCAGGCGTCGTGCACCTCGAGAAGACCGGCACCCATGTCGAGACCGCTGTTGAAGAGGTCGTTGGACGCCTCGAAGGTGGCGACGCGGGCGTGGTCGCCGTCGGTCGCCAGCTGCCCGTGCAGCGAGCGGGCCATGTCGCCCAGCTTGCCCAGCACATCGTCATAAACGGTCAGGTCGGCACCCGAACCGGAGCCGGATGCGGCCAGCTGATTGAGCCGTGTGTGCGCCGAATGTGACGCCGGGGACGCGGCCTTGGCCTGCTCCCACTCATCCCATGCCATGGTTGGCCCCCGCGGTGTCGCCCAATGATCTGTTGTGTCGCTACATGACCGTGCTGGGCCCACCGTAGGTCAATTGCCGAGCGCAAAGGGCCAGTGGGCGGCACCGCGCCAGAGACATTCACGAAGATCCCACAATCGGCCCGGCCGCGGGGAGCCGGTGTTCGTCCTGACGGCCGGGAAACACCCGGCCGGCCTCGGACGCGGGAGACACCGGCGCAGCCGGAAATGCGGCTTGCCCGTCACAGCTGGGACGCGTCACATCGGGCGCACATGCTTGGTGAGCCGGCCCTCCTCGTACAGGTTGGGACGTGAGGGACGGCGGAGAGACGGACACCGCCCAGGGCGCCTCGGGACCCGGCTCCCACGGCAGCAGCGCGGTCGACGCGGTCCCCCGGCGCGCAGAGCAGCGGCAGGCCGGCGAAGACCGTGGCGGCGGCCATGTGGGCGTGCTCGAAGAGCACCGCGGCGACGTGGCCGTGGCGCCGGCACCTCGGCGAAGCCCTGCGGCCTTCGCAGCGCGATCCGGTCGGTGAACGGAACGCCGAGCGCCAACGGGCGGGGGGTGGAGCGCGACGAACGCCGGCCGGTCGGGCACGGCCGCGAGGGTGTCGTCCAGCCACTGCAGTGTCGCCGGTTCCACAGGCCCTCGGAGTGGGCGCTGAGTCTGTTGGTGACCGCGCTGAAGAGAACGAACTGCGCTGTCATGCAACGGCGCCGGCACCGCCCCTTCTTGTCTGAAGAGCCCCGGCTGAACGCCGGCCGAGGACAAACTGAAGGGATCTGACGATGGAGCTCATCGCGGCAGTGCTGCTCGGGTTGCTGGCCTCCAGCCTCAAGAAACTGATCAAGAGTGTGGCCTACCGCAACACGGTCCGGGGAAAGGCAGAACTGATCCAGGCGAAGGGGAGGGCCAGGAAGGCGGAGGCAACGGGCAAGGCGGAGATCATGCGGGCACGTGCCGAGGCGACCATCAACGGCGCCAAGAGGGGCCGGGAGCGGGGGAAGAAGAGTGGCTGAGTCTGACGAGACCTCGTTCGCCGACGTCGTCGAGGCCCTTTACGACAGGAAGGGCAAGGCTCTTGTGAGGTTCACGCACAAGTGCCTGCGCGACGAGAACATTCCTCCCTCGCGCATCAGTGCTGAGGACCTTGTCCAGGACGCCATCGTGACCGCGCTTGTCAACCACAAGAAGGAGCCCATCAGGGACTTGGGGGCTTACCTTCACCAGGTCATCAAGAGGCGGGTTCGCGACGAGAAACGACGCCGGGGGGTGGCCAACCCCATCGACGCTACCGGACACGAAGCAGAACGCCACAAAGTCCTCTGGGTGTCAGAGGTCGACGATGTCGATGGTCGACTGGACGCCGAAGAGGCGCTGCGCAGCATGTCCCCACAGCAGCGGCGGCTGGTTCTCCTGGCCAAAGGCGCCGGTTACTCGCACCAAGAACTCGCTCAACTCACCAATCTGCACAGGGGAACGGTCGCCCAGCACATCAGCAGAGCCACCAAGGTGCTCATGACAGCGATCGGCACCAATGTTGCTGCCGCCATTCTCTGGGGGGGATGGTGCGTCGCGAACGAGTCCATTCGTGTCGCGGCCGCAGAGCCCGGGACGACCCTCGGCGACGTGCGTGACTGGCTGTTGGTGCCGCTGCTGGCCATCGCCACAGGCGCTGCCGTCTTCTTTGCCCTGGAGTGGGCGTTCGGCAGGATGCAACGTGGCGTCGACCGGCGCACCGACGCTCTCAACCGGATGATCGAGGTCACCCACGAGGTGAAGAAACAAGCAGGAGGCCGCACACCGACTCCCGCTGACTATGCAGCCCGGCTCGACATGCCCGAGAAGTGGATCAGCACCAGCACCCTCCGGGTAGGGCGCGTGGACCCCGACTTGGCGGACCACACGGGTTTCGTCCCCCTCTACATCGAGCTCGAACCCGGCTCGCCGGTCAGCGGCATTCGGCCCGTCGAGGAGCAGGGGAACACGATCGTCTTCGAACCGGGCGCGAAGTCCGGCCGCTAGAAATTCTCAGAACGCTGTCATGCAGGACGCCGCTCAACTCCCCTTCCCTGGTGAAAGCCTTCCTACCTGCGCCTTCATATTTATCTAGCTTAATTGACCTACCGGCGAGGGCCCTGCGGCGCTGCGTGATCGGCCTGCGGTCGATGAGGGACAAGGCTCCCTGTTTATCTAGCTAGACTCATGTCATGTCGCTCAAGCCCTTCGTCGTCGCGCTGGAGTCGGACGACTTGGCCATGCTGGACAAGCTCGTAGCCGATGGCCGGGCCAAGGAGCGGGAATGGCTCGAGCAGGCTCGCCGGCGAGCAGGCGTACGGTCGCTGCGAGGCTCTGCTCTCAGCCAGGCGCGTGCCAGGATCAGAACCGAGTTCGCGGAGCTGCGCGAGCGCGGAAAGCTCGCCGGCACCCGCGACCTTGTGGTGAGCCGCGAGGTCCGCGCGGAACTGAAGCGCCGGAAGATGACCGAGGAGTACGAGCCCGTCCCTGCCGAAGACGCCCGGGCCCCGGGTCGCCGGGTCGGCACAGGGCCCCGGCACTACCGGCAGTTCGGCGACGAAGCCACGGCATTCGACGCCCGCATGGCCGTGCGTCTGCCCTTTTCGTTGGGCGAGCAGCTGGTGCGTGCGACGTACTGGACGAGCGCGCCGGCCGTGGAAGCCCTGCGCGCGTGGCACGACCTGTGCAGTGATGGCCAGGAGGTCATGAGGCAAGAAGCCCAGCGGCGCGGCGGTGCCACACTGCTGGACCTGCTCTGCGCCGGCTTCGCCAGACGGCCGTCCGCCGACGAGGTTCTCAACAAGGCTGAACTGCAACAGCAAGTGGTCACCACAGGGGACATCTTCCGCGCGGCAGTCAAGCGCGCGATCCTCTGACGAGCGGCAAGCAAGGTCCTCACCGGGCCAACGGCGGTCGACGAGCAACAGAGTCAGAGCCACGGGGAGGGGAGGGGCGAAGGCGAAGAGGAGCAAGAGGCCCCTGCAAGGAGAATCAGGGCCGGGACCCATCGGCCTCGTTCCTCCGGTCCCAAGAATCGGGCAACTGCCGCCTCACCGATCACCGTGCCGGCTGCCGGGAAAGCCAAGAGGAGTCCTACGCTCTCAGGCCCTCCTCCGAGCTCTGCGGCGTAGGGCGCGGCGAGTCCTTCCGGCAGAACGATGAGGGCAGTTGGTACCCACTGAAGCAGCAGAAGGCGGCGCAGGACTGGGTCGTTGAGGAGTGCCCGGTTTCCGCGGGCTGTCTCGCGGACAATGTCCGATCCGTGTTCCGTGCTGCTGGCCCCTGCAGCTCTCGGTCGGACGAACGCCAGCACCATCGTGATGGAAAGGTCGAACGTTGCGGCATTGATGAACAGTGTCGTTCTCGGCGTCAGGATGATCAGTAGTGCTCCGCCCAGGCCGAAGCCGAGTATCTGGCCGATCAGTTCCAGGTCAACGGCGGATCCCACGGGGAAGCGTCGTTCACGCTGCACTGCTGAGGGCAACCTGGGGGACGCCGCGCCGCCATGCCCGGGGGTCGGTCGGCATTTCCTTGGCCGCGTGCTCAGCGACGGCGACGGACGACCGGATGATGAAGTCCAGGACGGACCCGCGCCCTCCGCCACTCGACTTCCTCGGCAGCCATCGGGGTCTGGACGCTGTACACGTCTCCGACCTGCAGATTGTCCGGCGTGCTGTACTCGCCGTAGGTGCCTATGACGGAGACGGCCACATGGGAATCGGGCTGCCAGAATGTACGGAAATACGGGGCGTTCGCCGGGATTTCCGGGATCTCCAACAGGGGGACGCCGCGCCGCACCAGTAGGCGTTGCAGCTTTTCGAACCGAAGCCTGGGAGTGAACCGCCCGTACCGGGCGCGAAGCGCGTCGTTGACCAGGGTGCGGTCCCGGTACGCGAGCCGGTGCACCTGCAGGGTGAAGTGGTGACCCGACCAGGGGTCGGCGGCGGAAACGCGGTCCCAGTAGAACTCGGCGAGGCCGTAGTCGCGGCACATGCTGCGGTCGCCGAAGGTGTTCTCACTGAAGTCCGACCCAAGGACCTTGGTGACGTGATCGGGAGAATCCGTGGGGCCCACGCCGAGCAAGGTGCCGGTGGTGACGACGTCCACGTAGAACGCCAGGGAGTGCGGAGTCAAAAGCTGATCCTCGGTACGGTGGGTCCAGCATGATGTGGGGTCCAGCGCGATGTGGGGGACGTCCCAACCGGGGTGCACCACCCGGGCCCTCCTGCATGGGAACCGCCGGGACCCGGTCGACCCGGCGAAAACCATACTCCACCCCGGCCGCTTCACCGTCCCAGAACTTCCAGGAGGGTCTTGGCGTGCGGGCGCAGGGCGAAGCCGGTGGATCTGGCCGCCTCTCCCATCCGCGCGATGTTGCGTTCCAGCACATCGATGTCGACGACCAGTGCAGGAGTGGTCAGGCCATCCGGGAAGTCAACGGTCATGTGCCTACCCCGAATCACAGGGTCACGCCTGGGGCGGGGCTCCAGGCATGACTCGCCTTGCGTACGCGGCATGGGTGTCGAAGGTGGGCAGCTGGGAACCACGCGATGGCCGGCCGACGCGGCACTTCGCGAGCCCCTCGTGACACGTGTTGAGAGCGGGCAGGACGCGCGCAGCAACTACTCGCGGACGGCCGCCCTCGCTCTCCGGGCCCCCGTCGCAAGCGGACGGCATGTCGGACGAGGACCACGACAAGATACCGATCCCGGGGCCGGTGACCGGTCCCCCGGCTGACGGGCATGGATGCGCTGCTCCGGACTCGTGCCGCGGACCCCGTGCGGCAGGCGGCGGCCTTCAGGCGAGGAGGCAGGAGGGCAGGAAGGCCGGGTCGGCCGGACCGGTGCGCTCCAGCGCGTGCAGGACCCACTGGTGGACCACCGGGTCATTGGGCGCCTGGTCGTGCTCGATGGTGTTCAGCGGGCAGGCGTCCTGGAGGGTCACATTGGTGACCTCGCGGGCGGATCCGTCCAGGAAGGCACTGGTGTACGGCGTGACAACCTCGTCGTACCTGGTGGTGACAACGGTGTAGGCGGGGCCTGCGGGCGTCTCGTCCTTGGCGTTCAGGTCGGTCAGGAACGGCGACCCGGCCTGCTGCTCGTCGCATGCCGGGCAGGCGCTGTTCTCGGACCCGGCAGGCAGCGGGATCGGGCCCTGTGTGCCGTGGTTGGAGGGAACGATACCGACCAGGTCGTCGACCCTCGTCGCGCCGCCGAGGTTCTTGATGTAGTAGCGGGGCATCATCCCACCCTGGCTGTGTCCGACGAGGTCGACTTTGCGTGCACCGGTGGCCCCGAGCACCGCGCCGACGAACGACTCGAGCTCCTTCGCCGACTCGGCGATGGGTCCCATGGCGTTGCCGCCGTAATTCAGCGCGAAGACGCAGTAGCCCGCGCTCTTGAGCCTGGGGCTGAGCGTCGGCCAATTCTTGGCCATGGTCTCGAACGTTCCGTGCACGAGCACGACCGGGTCGGGATGGTCGGTGCTGGGCTTGCACGACCAGTCATTGGCGCCGGGCGGCGAGACGTCGGTGGTGTCGGCAACGGCGGACGGAAGGGGGTGGGCGACGGTAGCGGCGACCGCGAAAGCGGCGGCGGCAAGGATCGGGCGCAGTTTCGACATGGGTGTCCTTCTGAGGCGAACGGAAGCGAGACCCACAGGTCGTGACTGCGGTGGCTCGGCGGCGGTGTCCGGCTGCCTCTGGAGGACGGTGCTGATCGCGTCCGTTCGCCGGGGCAGCGGGTGGGCTCCCTGAGGGATTAGAAACCCGAACACCGTTCGACAATGTCGTTCGGTGCGGCGATTTTGCGCCGATGTTACTCGGGTGTCAACCCTCTGGGGTTCTCACGGCAGGACCCTTTCCTGCATATCCACCACGAAGATCTGCACCCCGCGCAGGCCTGCCTCACGGGACGGTCGACCAGTCCCGGCATCGACCGCCGCCAGATGGCCGGCCCGCAACGGCGCGCGAAACATGCGGGCGGAATCTCCCAGCGACGCGATGCCGGTCGACCCCTCCCGGAGAACGGCCCGCCTCTGCCCGTCTCACCATGGGCGGGCCACGACCTGGCTTGGACAGACGAGAGCGCGACACCCAAAACGGGCAATTTCCCCCACCCCATGATCCCGGTCACCATCCGAGCCGCACCCCTTGCTCGCAGGTCCATCCCCGGCACCGCCGGGGGCCCGGCCGGCACCCCGCGCCAGCGGATCTTCGACTCGGCCGGTCACCGGCCGGAGCGGCATGGGGCCTCGCTTCCGGGCGACACCACGCACAGCCAGCCGGAGCAGCTCGGGTCACCCGACGAACGCACATCACGCGACCTCCACGGGATCATGGTCGGCGACGGCCGCCGACCGGCGGGGAAATCGATGCGCGCTGCCCAGAGGAGGCCGGTGTCCCGGCCGGGCGCTGGAGGGGCCGGGGCCTGGCCGCGCTCGGACTCGTGGCGGGCGACGTCGTGACCGAGCGGCAGGCCGAACTGCTCCCGGGTGAAGGAGAGCACCCGGACGCCGACCGGATCGAGCACGATCCCCCGACAGAGGGGCTGACCCCGGAGGCCGCGCGGCGGGCGACCGTCCCAGGGCGGCCGATCAAGCACGCCGACTCCCCCAGTGCTCGCACTCGATCCGGTGTTTTCGGGCACCGCCGCCACCCAGGTGCTGTGGGCACCGGTCGACGCGAGGACCGGCCATCGCGAGACGAGGAGTGGGACATGGCCCTGGAGATGCGCGACCTGCGAGCGCTGCACGATGGCGGGACTGCCGCACGTCGCCCCGGCTCGCATCTGTTCCTACGAGTGCAACTTCTGCGTGCCGTGCACCGAGGCCACGGCGGTCGTCTGCCCGAGCTGCGGCGGGAGCCGGTGGCCAGGCCGCGCCGGACGGCGATTGCCTGATGAGTCGTCAGGGCACATGCGCGAAGCGCCCGTTCCCCCCTTGCCGGCGGGAACGGGCGCTTGTGCAGGGCGGGCGCTCACCCCTGGAGCTTCAAGCCCTCGGGTGAGGTGAGTCCCTTGTCGGGGTGGGCACGGAACGTCGCCGTCCAAGTGGTGGGCGGGCAGGACGTGCCGTTGGGGTGCTGCTCCGTCAGCCTCGCCCGGGTGCTGTCCTCGACGACCGTGTCACCGCTCTTCGCGGACGTCACGGTGAGCCGCACCGGCACGGTGGACGCACCGATGTCGTCGGGGAGTCGGACCGACAGCGAGGCGAACGGGTCGTCGGGGCTGCCCGATGTCCGCTCCGCGCAGGTGGCGTCCACGCACAGCCGGATCCTCGCCGCGTCCCGGCCGCCGAAGTCGGCGGGCCGCCACACGGCGGTGACCTGCGAATCCGCGTCGGCCTGGGTGCACGACGTGTCCTGGCCGAGGAACGAGCATCCGGTCAGGGCCGCCGCCATCAGCGGTGTGAGAAGGGCGCGGCGCATGTCAGTACGACGCTACCGTGCCGGGGAAGGCGCTGTTGGCCAGCCCGATGTCGGTGAAGTACAGCCAGCAGGGGTCGAAGTACCCACCGCTGTTGTCGCTTCCGCCACCACCGCCGCCGGAGAGGATGCCCTTGGCGTAGGCCTGTCCGCTGCTGTCGACGGTGTACACCGGGGCGCCGGAGTCGCCCTTGATGGTGCAGGCTCCGGACGTCTTCTTGGCGACGACCATGTTCTTGGCGGTGGTTCCGCCGGAGTAGTTGATGGTCGCCTGGGTCGCGGTCACCGTCCATCCGCACAACTCGCCGGTCATCATGCCGCCCGTGCAGACCTTGTCACCGCTCTGCGCCCAGCGCCCCCAGTAACCGTGGACGAGCCGCGACGAGCTGGACCATTTGCCGCCCTTGTAGATCCGGGGCGTCGCGGCGCTGTCGCTGTTGACCCGGTACAGCGACAGGTCACCCGAGTAGTAGCTCTGGCCGGAGAGCTTCACGGAGCCGTACCCGTTCTTCCAGTTGTCCCGGACGACGGGGCCGATGTAGTCGCTTCCGCTGGGGTTCGTGATGGCCCCGTTGCCGGTGGTGCAGTGGCCCGCGGTCACCATGTACCACTTGCCGTCGTACCGCCAGGCGAAGCCCGCCGTGCACCAGACCGTCGAGCTGGTTGTCAGGTACGACTTGATGCGCGACCCGCCGTAGTAGGGCGAGGTGTCGTTCTGGCGGTCCGCCAGGGGTTCCACCACGTCGGCACCGGGGGTGAGGCTCACGGCGACGGTGTCGGTGCCGTACCGCTCGCCCAGGGCCGTGACCAGCTCCGGGGCGGCCGCCTCTGTCTCCACGACGACACGGTTCTCCGCGGCGTCCACGAACGCGACGTGCAGTCCGCTCACGCCGGGCAGTTCCGCCTCCGACAGCTGGAGGACCTCGTCGCGCACGGACTCCAGCGCGGTAACGCTGTGCTCCACGACTTCGGTGCGCGGGGCGACCTGCTCGGTGACGGTCGGCCCGGCGGGGGCGGGAGTGGTCTCCGTGGCGTCCTCCGGCATCGCGAACGACCCTTCGCCGGTGGTCTCCACGGACCCGTCGGCGGGCGGCGCCGGAGTCTCCGCCTCGTTGGGCTCGGTGTCGGGCTTGGTGCCGTCCTCCGTGTCCGCTGCGGGCAGTCCGCTGCCCTCGTCGGCCGGGGCCTGAGTCACCTGGATCGGGGCGGACGCCGCGTCGGCCGAGGCCGACTCGACGACCGGCGCGACCAGTTCACCCGTCGCCGGGTCGACGTAGGGCGGGGCGAAGGCGTCGGGGGCCTCCGCCGCGCGGGCCGCGGCCTGATCCAGGGCGTACGCCTGGGCGGGTTCCGACTCCTGCATGTCGTCGCCCAGGCCGCCCTCGATGACCTCGACACGGTCGACGATCGCCGAGACCGGTTCGGCCGCGGGCGGTGAGTGGGCGCCGCCGAAGCGGGCGCCGATCTGCAGTCCGCCGCTGCCGGACAGGGACGAGGTGTCCCACAGCAGCTTCGGCGCCCCACCGCCGGTGAGCGGCACCGGCCACGTCACGGCGGTGCCGTCGGCGCGGGTGACCTGGGAGGCAGGGATGATTTCCCACGGGTCGGCCACCGATGCCCGCTGGAGGAAGGTGACGTCCGTCAGCGAGGCCGGGGCGCTGACCGCGAGGTCGACCGAGCCGACGAGCACCTCGCCGTTGGCGGGCGCGGTCACGGCCGCCCGTCCGACGTGGAAGGCGCGTTCGGTCGCGGCCGAGAGGTTGCCGGCCCGGTCCGTCGCGGTGACGACGAGCTGGTGGCTGCCCTCGGTGGCGGGGGTGATCGGCAGCTCCACCGGCCCGCCGGTGGTGGTGACGGTCTGCGCGGTGCCGCCGTCGACCGTGTACGTCAGGCTCCGGGTGTCGGTGCCGTCGGGCGTCAGCGTGAACGTCCCGGTCTCCTGCGCGCCGCCGGCCCACGCGTCCGACGGGTAGGCCGTGGAGGTCACGGCCGGGGCGCCGGGCGCGGTGGTGTCGACGGTGAAGCGGTAGTGGGAGGTTGCCCCGCCCGTGCCGTTGCCGTCGATGCCGCGCACATGCAGGTACCAGGTGCCCTCGGTGCGGGTCGTCGTGTACGAGGTGCCGGTCGTCTCGGCCGTGCTGTCGGGCACGGTGTCGGCGGTGCCGTCGACGACGATGCTGTATCCGGCGGAGGCGCCGGAGGGCGCGGTCCAGGTCGCGCTGAAGGAGCCGCTCTTGTACGCGCCCGTCTGGTCCGGGTGCGTGGACGAGCTGATCACTGGGCTCGGCGGCAGCGTCATGTCGACCCGGAACGGCAGATGCGCGGCGGTGGACGACCAGTTGCCCGCCTGGTCCTTGGCCCGCACGTGCAGGTACCAGGTGCCGTCCGCGTCGACGGTGGTCGTGAACTTCGTCGACGTCTGCACGGTGCCGGTGGTGGCCGGCAGGGTGTCCGCGACGCGGTCCACGGTGACCACGTAACCGGCGACACCGGAAAGGTCCGTGGGCGCCGACCAGCTGAAGGCCGCAGTGCGGTTGGCGTACGCGCTGGTCGTCACGGGGTGCGTGGAGGAGACCAGGCCGCCGGGCGCACCCGGTGCGGTGGTGTCGACGTTGAATCCGCGGTGCTGGGTCGGGGACCACAGCCCCGCCTTGTCCTGGGCGGCCGCGTGCACCCACCAGGTGCCGTCGGTGCGCCCGGACGAGTTCACGTCGGCCGTCGTCTGCGTGACGGTGGTTCCGGCGGCGGTCGTCGGGCTCTGGTCGAGCTTGACGGCGTATCCGGTCACGCCGGAGGTGTCCGTCGCGGCGAGCGTGCCCGTGAAGGTGGTGGCGTTGTACCAGGCCGACGCGGAGGGGTGGCTGGTGGAGGTGATGGCCGGGGCGGACGGGACGGTGGTGTCGACGGTGAACGTCTGCCACGCCGACCAGGCCCCGGTGTCGGTGCCGTCCGACGCCCTGGCCCGCCACTTGTAGTCGCCCGGCGCCAGGGTGCCGGACGTGTGGGTCGCCACCGCACCGGAGGCCACGGAGGCGGACGTGCCGGACTGCAGGGCCGCGGTCCCGTTCGCCGCCCAGACCTCGAAGGTCAGCGTGACGGCCTGGGCGTCGGCGTCGGTGGCCTTGGCGGACAGGGTGGGGGTGGCGTCCGAGGTGTAGGTGCCGGACAGCGGCGAGACGGCCGTCGCGGTACCGGGCTTGGAGTTGTAGGTGACCGTCAGCGAGGGCTCGTAGGCGGCGTTGTGCGAGCCGTCCGTCTGGTTCGCCGAGTGGTAGCGGCGCCAGGTCAGCGGGTCCGTCTCGTCGACGGCCGCGATCCGCACGCCGTGGTTCGGCTGGCCGTCGGCCCAGGCCTGGACGATCCCGTCGATGTCCCAGGAGACGTGGCCCGCAGGGCAGCTGGAGGTGTAGCCCTTGGCCGCGGTGGAGGTCACGGCGCCGGTCGAGGTGGTCGTCGGCTGCTCGGCCCAGGTGATGGCCGACGGGTCCCAGGCCGAGGTGATACGGCGTATCTGGTTGCCGGAGTTGGTGGTGCTGCACGTGGACGAGTAGTACGAGTACAGGCGCAGGTCGGTGTCGAGGACGTGCTTGCCGGCGTACTTCGCCACGTCGAACTTCAGGTACGAGCGGGCCTTCTCGGTGCCGTTGTAGGTGCCGGCCTTCAGCTCGGTCGAACCGCGCTGCGAGGTGAGGTAGTCGTCGTACTGGACCCACGTGTCGGTCACCGGGCCGAGCAGCGAGTCGGTCGGATCGATGGTGACCGGGTACTCCAGGTCCGGGTCGGCGAGGAACTCCGCGTCGGGCTCCAGGACCAGGACCTGGTCGCCGGTGTCCGCGTCCCGCTCGACGGTGACGTCGATGGCTGCGAGGTCCTCGGGCTCACCGGAGACGCGCTCCTCCCCCGATCCCCACATGACCGGCAGCGGTGCGGTTGCCACCGTACGGCCCCTGTTGTCGCTCCAGCGCAGCCGTTCGTCGGCGGTCTCGTGCAGGGTCAGCCCGTCGGCCGAGACGGGCAGCCGGTAGCTGACCGGGCCGTCGGGGCGCTCGTGCAGGACGACGGAGTGGGAGAAGCCTTCCTTGAGGGCGGTCACCACGAGGTCGCCGCCCTCGACGGCGTCGGGGTAGACGGCGGTCGGGCCGTCCAGTCGCGGCTCGGGCAGCTCGCCGGACCATTCGAGGCCGAGCGTCCGGCTGCCGCGGGAGACCTCGGCCAGCGGCCGGCTCGAACCGCCGCCGGAGAAGGTGATGTCGGCGGCGGCCGTCTTCGGCCGCACCACACCGTTCTCGACCACGAGTGTGGTGTCGATCGGGCGCCAGCTGCCGTCCGGCTGCTTGACCCGGATCGGGCCGGTGTACGCCTCGACGGTGGTCGTTCCGTCGGCGTTGGCCCAGGTGGTGGTCGACTCGGTGCGTTCGGACACGATCTCGGTCCGTGCCCGGGGCGTCTGCTGCACCGCCGGGGCATCGGCGGACGGGCCGGCGTCCTCTGCGAAGGCGGGCTCACTGAGCAGCGGCAGAGGGGCGCACACGAGAGCGGCCAGCAGGGCCGCCGCCAGGGCTCGTTGCTTCCGACGGGGTCTTCGCCCGCCCAGGGCAGGGTCGGTCGACACGGAGGGGTGCACAGGGTTCCTTCCAGTCATCTTGGCTGAAGATCGGCTGAGCTTAGGCCTGCGCATGTCACACCAACAAAGGGAATGCATTGTTCCGGTTCCGACGGCCACAGTTGACCGATCGTTCGGAGACCTCGCGACCGTCGTTTTGGTCGTCCTGCTCGACTTCGACCATCCGCGCAACTGGCTGCGCCGCCGCCGGATCGCGCCCCGCATCGCCCCCCGCGGCATCGAACCTTCCAACCGCCTGGGCCGGCATCGCTGGGTCGTTGAACGGAGCATGTGCCGGCTCAACGGATGCCGCCGCCTGCACCGCCGCTACGAGCGCAAGGCCGAGCACTTCCTCGCCTTCGTCCGCATCGCCGGCAGCCTCATCCGCTACCGCCGCTGCACCAACTGGGACGGCGTCCCAGTGCTCATGCGGCGACCGTCCGGAGGGCGTTGCGCTCCGGCCCGTGTGCGGAGGCGATGGCTCCCTGTGCCTCGCGCTCGCCCTGGCCGACTTGGCGCGCGGCCGCGAGAACCAGCCGGTGACGTCGGCTTCGCTCAACTCGCCACCGGCAACGAGCTGTCCGAGGGCGACGGAGATGTAGAGCGCGCTGTTGTGCTCGTGCGGGCCGGAGCCTGTGACCCGCTCCACTTCGCCACTGACCGCGGACCGTAGAAGGCGCTGCGCTGTCCGTGGACCGTGAGCGCGACAGTGATGGGCGTCTGCGGGGGCAGCGAGGGGGACACACGACCTGGGCGCCGGCCTCGCGCTTTCACGAAGCGACCTCTCCGGCAGACAACCAGGTAAGCGGAAGGTGCCTCAAGGCGCATTTGAGCTCTCGGTGGGGACGGCGCCGGCATGCCGAAAAGCGGTTGACCTGTGGTGAATGATGAGATCGTGATCTCCAAGGAACGCGCCGTCGATCTCGTCGAGTCCTTCCTGGCCACAGAGCTGCCGACGCGGCCATGGAGCGGGCCTGCCTTCACGCCTGACATCTACCACGTGCAGGAACGCGCGGTCGGCTGGCTCGTCTTCTGGCGCTCGGCGGAGCAGGCCCACGCCCGTGACGTGCGCGGCAGCTTCGTCGGCGGCCACTACCTGGTGGACCGGCACGACGGGAGCATCCACTACGTGACCGCCCTCTGGTGGGAGGAAGAGGGCTGGGAGGAGCAGTACCTCCTGCAGACAAAGGGCATCAGGCAGCCTGATCCACTGGCCTCCACCGTTCGCGCGCTCGTCCACTCCGCCGGCGTCGTGGCCGCGATGAGCCACCTGCGCAAGCAGGCCCCGCGGCTGAGCTTGCAGGAAGCAAGGGCCTACGTCACGACCGTTCAGGACGGTGCCGAACCACCGGAAGAGCTGGCAGGCCTTACCCTGAAGGAGCCGAAGTGGCCGCCCCTGCCCATCGAAACGGTTGCTGGTCCGGTCCAGTAGAGGTCTGGCCGAGGGGTCGAGGCCGAGACCGCGTTACTGGTCCACTTCGGGTGAGTCGGCCCCGGGCCGGCAGGTACGCATGCTGAAACGGTCGCCGACCGTCCCACGAAGGCGCCGGTGGTGGCAGCCGCGCAGCAGTTCCTGGACGAGCGGCTGAATTGGCTGCCCGGCTGGTGGTTCGCCGACATCGCGATTGCCCCGTTGGCAGTGGAGATCGACGGCACACTTCGGTCCCATCCGCTCCGACGGAAGCAACGACTCCAGCAGAGCCCCTGCTCGTCCGTCAGGTCCGACGGATACCCACCCCCAGCCCCGCTCACAACAAGTTCAACGACCACACCAGCCCAGCGACACGTCAGATCTCGAAACACGGTCCCAGACGCGCCACCACCCGATCGGCGGCCATTCAGCAATGGTTCAAGGGGCATCAACAGGTATCTTGCAATGGTGGTTGATCACCGTCTCGCACAGGGTCGGCCGGAAGGTGCTCCATGGAGAACAGGTTCCCTTCCTCGGCTGTCCCTGCCTTCAGGCACTCGGGTCACGACTCCCCGAACAAGGTGCAAAAGCAGCCGGAACATCGGGATCTCGGCGCGGCCCGCGGTTCGCCAAGTCGTCGGTGTCGTCCCTGAGCAATGCGACGGTAAGAAGGAGGAGCGTTGTTCAGAACACGCGGTAGGACCAGATGGAAGCTGTTCTCCATCCTCATGCTGCCGAGCCTCGCCGCCAGTGCGGCACTGCTGGTTGCCGTAGCCCAGGGTGCGCTTGCCGCGTCGTTCCTCATCTCCAACCAGAAATTCAAAGTGACCGCCGACCGCATCGAAGTCACCGGGGCGATCCAGTACGGTGCATTCGACAAGCGGTACGACGGAAAGGTCGTCCCTGTCACAGTAGCCGGTGCAGCGCACTCGACGTCCTACGGCGTCTGCCAGTCCACGGTTCAGCGCATTCCGCTGATCGGCAAGGTGACCGTCAGGGTGACCGCAGAAAGGGTCACGTCACAGGACTCGTACTCGGATGTGATCCAGGCGCATCAAGGCACCGTCACAACCAAGAACTCCAGAACCGGCATCGCCGTCGGGGTCGCCACGAAGGGGCCCGGCGTCAGGCCTGGGGACAACGTCTCCCCCACAAGCGCGGCGCAGGAGTCCGACTCGTCCGTGGTCACTGATTCAAGGTCGATCGTGGTGGCGACGAGCGCCAGGGTCACCAAGACCATTGGCAGCAGTACGAGAATCTACAAGGGTGTCAACGAATGCTTCTGAAGGAAGGGACGACGAGGAAGCTCTGCTTCCGGGCGCTTTTCCATCCCCTCCGTAAGAGACGCTCTCCCGGGGCGCATTCCATCGACTCCGATGTCCTGAAACGTGGCCATCATCTGCTCACGGCCTTCCGGCAACGCTTCGGCGACTGGCGCGGGAGCAGGCCGTTCTGGGGCGGGCTCCTTACGATGCTGGGCGGGGTGCCGATCGTGTATTTGCCGTACGCAGCACTCACCCTGGACACTCTCGCCATCCGGATCGCCACCACCGCAGGATCCGGCTCACTGGTCATCGGCGTACTCCTCGTCGCACTCGGTATGATCATGTGGTTCCAGTCACACTTGCGGGTGTTCGCCGGCGTGGCGGCCACCGTGCTCGCCCTGCTGTCCATCCCGATGTCCAACCTCGGCGGACTCCTCATCGGCCTCCTGCTAGCACTGCTCGGCGGAACCCTGTCCATCGCCTGGACACCTGGCCGGTCCGCCCCGACCGCCTGAACTGAAAGCAATCCCCATGCGGCCGGGTTGAGCAGGGTGCCGCCGCCAAGGATCCGACAGGCGATCGCGAACACAAGTCCACCGCTCCTGAAACTTCTCGGTCCGGCCATCGCCCGAGGCTCTCCCGGAAGCCGTGCCGCCACGACGGACCGCGCAGTACCTGCCTCATGCCGCGGATCGCGAAGGAACGGATGGTCGTGGGGCCGACATGGCTCCGGCTCCCTCGGCGAGCTTTCAGCCGTTCTTCCGCTCCAACGGGCAATCAGCCCCGCATGTACGCCCACGACGACTCACGCGGTTCGGTCCTCGCGAACCAATGCCCGAACCGCTCGTGCAACTCGGCCGGCTCCGCCGACCATTCCCGGGCATCCGCCCGCGTGGTCTCCCACCCCAATGCCCGCCCGAGGGCGCGACGGTCGTCTGCGCCGACGAACTCGGACCGATGAGCCCACGCACGTTCCCGCCGGCGCCGCCGACGAAGGTGGAGCTGCCGAACAGGTCGTCGCCGGTGGCGGTGTCGGGTCGGGCACAGGTTCACGCCTCCTACTGCGCGTCGATCTCGGCGATCAGGGCCTCGATACGGGTCTTGATCTCGTCGCGAATGGGACGGACGGCTTCGACGCCCTTGCCGGCAGGGTCTTCGAGGGCCCAGTCGAGGTACTTCTTGCCGGGGAAGATCGGGCAGGCGTCGCCGCAGCCCATGGTGATGACGTAGTCGGACGCCTGGACGGCCTCGGTGGTCAGGACCTTCGGCGTGGCGGCGGAGATGTCGACGCCGACCTCCTTCATCGCCTCGACGGCGGCCGGGTTGACCTGGTCGCCCGGGATGGAGCCGGCGGAGCGGACCTCGATCCGGTCGCCGGCCAGGTGGGAGAGGAATCCGGCGGCCATCTGGGAGCGGCCGGCGTTGTGGACGCAGACGAAGAGCACGGAGGCGAGCGGAGCGGTGGTCATCGGTTCTTCCTTCAGGGCAGGGATGAGCATGGTGCGGGGGACGGGAAGCTTCAGTTGCCGGGCGGCAGGGTGTCCAGCAGGTCGGTGATACGGGCGTCGATCGCGTCGCGAATGGAACGCGACGACCGCGGTCGGCGCGACGTCGAGGTCCGGGACGGGCCAGTCCAGGTAGCGACGGCCGGGCGCCACGGGGCAGGTGTCGCCGCGCCCCATGTGATCACGATGTCGGCGGCCTGGACGACCTCGTCGGTCAGAGGCTCGGGGTAGACCTCGTCCAGTGCGACGCCCGCCTCTGCCAGCAACTGGACCACGTGCGGCTCGACGGCCCCGGCGGGGTGGGTGCCGGCGGAGGAGACGATCACGTCCGCCCCGGCCCGGTGGGCCGGCAGGGCCGCCGCCATCTGCGAGCGGCCGGCGTTGTGACTGCACGCGAACAGCACAGGCCGTCCGCCGTCGGCCGGGCTCTCGACCTGCACCGGCGCGTCCAGGCGCTCGGCGGCGAACCGCTCCTCGAGCACGACCAGGTACGTGCGCACGTGCGGGTTCGCTGCGGGCTGCCCGTAGGAATCGGCGCTCAGCCGCTGCACCTTCTCCACGGCGTACCGGCGCCGGCGCACGGCGAGGCGGGCGGCACCGGCCGGGAGGCGTTCGGCGAGCAGTACCGGGTGCGAGGACGCGGTCATGGTGAGAACCCCCTTCGGCGGGTTCAAAGAGGTCATCCCCGGCTGGTATCAGCAGCGGGTGATGTGAGAGTATCAGCCCATGATGACGTCAGTCGACACTGACCTGATTCGGGTGCTGGCCGACCCGCTCAGGCTCCGGATCGTGACCCTGCTCGCCCGCGAGACGCTGTGCACCACCCACCTCGTCGAGGAGACCGGTGCCAAGCAGACCAACCTCTCCAACCACCTGAGAGTGCTGCGCGAGGCCGGGGTCGTCGAGACCGAGCCCTGCGGCCGGTTCACCTACTACCGTGTGCGCCCGGCCGTCATCGAGACCCTCGCCGACCAGTTCGCCGACCTCGCCCGGACCGCGCGCGCCACCGCAGAGGCGAACGCCAAACGGTCCTGCCCGTAAACCTTCCGCATCCTGCCTCACAGCCTTCCGCGCCGTGCCTCACCTGCCCGAGGAGCCCCTGCCTTGACCGCCACCGAGCCTGCTGCGAGCGACGCCGCAGCCGCCGACACGTCGCCGCAGCCCGCGCCCGGCGCCAGTCCGCCCCGTACGCCGCTGTTCGCCCGCGCCGCCGCCGAGCTCGTCGGAACCGCAGCCCTGGTCGCGGTCGTCGTCGGCTCAGGCATCCAGGCCACCGAACTGACCGACGACGTCGCGCTGCAACTGCTCGCCAACTCCACCGCCACCGTCCTCGGGCTCGGCGTCCTGATCGTTCTGCTCGGCCCGGTCTCCGGCGCGCACTTCAACCCCGCGGTCACCCTGGCCGAGTGGTGGACCGCCCGCCGCGGCGGCGGGGGTGTGAACGCGCGCGAACTGGCGGTGTACGTGCCGTCGCAGATCGTCGGCGCGATCGCGGGCGCGGTCCTCGCGGACGCGATGTTCGGCGAGCCGCTGGTGAAGTGGTCCACGCACGACCGCTCGGCAGGGAACCTGCTCCTCGGCGAGGTGGTGGCCACCGCCGGCCTGATACTGCTGATCTTCGGCCTGGCCCGCACCGACCGGCTCCGCTTCGCGCCCGTCGCGGTCGCCTCCTACATCGGCGCGGCCTACTGGTTCACCTCCTCCACCTCCTTCGCGAACCCCGCGGTCACGATCGGTCGCGCCTTCACCGACACCTTCGCGGGCATCGCCCCCGCCTCCGTCCCGGCGTTCATCGGCATGCAGCTGATCGGCGCGGTCGTGGGGCTGGCCCTGGTCGCGGTCGTCTTCATGCAAGGCAGGACGACCACCGAGTGACACAGGCCGCGGACGTGGTGGTGATCGGCGGCGGCCCGTCGGGCCTCGCCGCCGGCTGCCACCTGCGCCGCCTCGGCGTGGACTTCGTGATCCTCGACGTCCAGGCCACGCCGGGCGGCGCATGGCAGCACACCTGGGACTCGCTGCCGCCACCCTCATCGGTGTCGGCCGCCCCGCCCGTTACGCCGCCCGTCGGATCGCGGCGCTGCTGCGGGTTTGACCTTCAAGCCGACTTGCTGGTGCACGTTCGAGGCATGAGCATTCTGCGGATCTCCCGGCCGGCCGAACGCTCCGGCGTTCGCCCGTCCACGCTGCGGTTCTACGAGTCGGCGGGACCGTTGCCGGCCAGGAACGCGCCATGCAGATCGGGCAGCAGGCCTTCGGCCCGCTCCTCCAGGACGACTTAACACGGCAGCGGCCGGTGAGAGAGCGCCCCTGAGCGGGCATCATTGAAGCCCGGGGTGACGAGAGCGCGGGCAGGCCATGACGACCGAGAACTCCATGGACCGGCAGGCCGTGTACGAGGACTACGAACGCGCCCGCCGGACCTATCACCGACTCCTCGACACAGCCTCGAAGGACGACCTGGCCCGGCCCACCCGCGGCACCAAGTGGACCAACGAGCAGCTGCTGTGGCACATGCTCTTCGGTTACATGGTCGTCCGGGCGCTGCTGATCCTGGTCCGTGTCTTCGGCCGGCTCCCGCGCAGTACGAGCAAGGTGTTCGCGCGGGTGCTGAACGCGGCTACCGTGCCGTTCGACCTGGTCAACCGCGCCGGTCCGTGTGGGGCGGTGAAGGTGTACGGGCCGCGCCGCATGGCCGCCGCGTTCGACCGGGTCACAGGCTCCCTGGAGCGCCACCTGGCCGGGGAGTCCGAAGGCGACCTGACACGCGGCATGCACTACCCCGTCCGCTGGGACCCCTTCTTCCAGGACTACATGACCCTGGCGGACATCTACCGCTACCCGACGCAGCACTTCGACTTCCACCACCGCCAACTCACCCTCGGCGGCGGGAACACGGTCGACTGATCCGCGGACTCCGGCGCTCCAACAAGATCACGTCCCGCCACATGCCGTACCGGCGGCCGATACGTTCGCGGGTGCCGTTGATCCGGAAGCCGGCCCGCCCGCGGACGGCGAGGCCGACGGCGTTCTCGGGGAAGATGCCGGACTGGATCGTCCAGAGTTTGGCCGCCTCGGTGGACTCGACGAGCGCCTCCAGCAGCACGGAGGCGACGCCCCGGCCCCGAGCATGGGGGTGAACGTATACCGAGTGCTCGACGACACCGGCGTACTCGCAGCGGTCGGAGACCGTGGCGATGACCGACGTCACGTGCTCCACGAGACCCAGATTAGATGCATGTCTATGTTGACCTTCATCGAAACAGATGCGATGCTGGTGGTGCAAGCGCGAGGGCCGGCCGGGCCTGCTCCGGGCGGGTGGGCCGAGCCGAGACCGCGCAGGCCGACGGTGGCGGCTGCGCCGCCCCCGCCACCCTCAAGATCGGCATCGGCGCCCCGCCCCCTCCGGCGGCTGCTGCCTTTCACCCGCCCACCCCAACAGGAGGACCGTCATGTCACGCATACAGCTCGCTCTGCGCGTCCCCGACCTCGATGCGTCCGTCGCCTTCTACACGAAGCTCTTCGGCACCGAGCCGGCCAAGCTCCGTGACGGCTACGCCAACTTCGCCATAGCCGAGCCTCCGCTCAAGCTCGTCCTCATCGAAGGCACGACGGGCGAGGACACCCGCATGGACCATCTCGGCGTAGAAGTCGAAAGCACCGAGGCCGTCCACGCCGCCACCACCCGCCTGAGCGAGGCAGGCCTCGCAACAGCAGAGGAGAGCGACACCAGCTGCTGCTACGCCCTTCAGGACAAGGTCTGGGTCCACGGCCCCGGCCAAGAGCCGTGGGAGGTGTACGTCGTCAAGGCCGACGCCGACAGCCTGACCAAGCAAGAGGGCAGCACGTGTTGCTCCAGCCCGGCGACCGCAGACACCGATGCGCTCGAACCCGTAACCGCCGGCAGCTGCTGCTGACGCCGCGTGGTGGCGGCGAACAGGGCGCCTCCGATGGCCTGCCAGAGCGGCGGGTCCGCCGCACTCGCAGTGCCGAAGAAGGCGGTCAGACCGTGAGAACGACGATGCCCAGGGCGAGCAGGGTCAGCCCCTTGACCGACTCGGCGGCCACGTAGAAGTGGTGGGCACGGGAGCGCGGCAGGGTCTCACCGGCGAGCACGCGGCCAGAACGGCGGTTGAGCTTTGGCCGGATCAGCAGCAGTTGCAGGCCCAGCAGCAGCACCGTGGCTCCCGTCAGGACGGATACGGACGGGGGAGGGCCGCCGACCGCCACGGCCGCGATCAGCACGGAGGCGAGCACGATCTCGACGCGATTGAGCGCCCGGAAGATGATGCGGCCGATGCCGAGCCCGATGGGGACGGTCACGCCGGGCGCCCGGAACTTCAACGGCGCTTCCAGGAAGGAGATCGCCAGGACCATTCCGAGCCAGACGAAGGTGACTGCGGCAGCCACAGCGGCAGACGGGGGGTTCATGTACTGCCCTTCCTTCTCGCTCCCTGCCCGGTCTACTCGCCGCCCAGCCAGAGGTCGGGGCCGAAGACTTCGTAGTGGACCGCCTGTGCCGGCAGGCCCCGGCGGAGCAGGTCGCTGCGTACCGCGCGCATGAAGGGCAGCGGGCCGCACAGGTACGCGGTCAGCCCCTCGGGGAGATTCAGCGCGCTCACATCGGCCCGGCCGGCCCGCGCCTGCGGCGCGCTCTCGCCCGGCTCCTCGTACCACAGGTGCAGCCGGCCGTCCGGGAGCGCCTGGACGAGTCGGCGCTGCTCCTCACGGTGGGCGTGGTCGGCGGGGGTGCGGTCGGCGTGGACGACAATCACGGAGCGGGCCGTGCCCTGGGCGGCCAGGTGGTCGAGCATGGACAGCATCGGCGTAGTGCCGATCCCGGCGGACGCCAGCAGCAGGGGCCCGTCGCCCTCCGGCAGGACCAGGTCGCCGAACGGCGCGGACACGGTGAGCACGTCACCGGCACGGGCGTGCTCGTGGAGCCAGGAGGAGACCTCACCCTCCGGCCCCCCGCCGTCCCGGACGCGCTTGACGGTGATGCGCCACTGCGGGCCGCCGGGGGCCCGGGAGAGGCTGTACTGGCGTATCTGGCGGGCGCCGTCGGGCAGTTCGACCTGGACGCTGACGTACTGGCCCGGGCGGAAGGAGCCCGCGGGGCTGCCGTCGGTGCGGCGCAGGACGAAGGAGACCGCGTCGGGGGTCTCCTCCCGTCGCTCGACGATTTCCATCTGACGCCACGTCTCGCCCTCGGCTGTGCGGGCCTCTTGGTAGAGCTGGGCCTCACAGGCGATCAGCGCGTTGGCCATCAGCCAGTAGACCTCATCCCAGGCCGCGGCCACTTCAGGGGTGACGGCAGCGCCGAGGACGTCGCCGATGGCGGAGAACAGATGCCGGTGGACGAGCTTGTACTGGTCGGAGGTGATGCCGAGGGAGGCGTGCTTGTGGGAAATCCGGGCGAGCATCGCGTCCGGCCGGGACTCGGGGTGTTCGAGCAGCATGCCCGCGAAGGCCGCGATGGAGCCCGCCAGCGCCTTCTGCTGGTCGCCGTTGGCCTGGTTGCCCCGGTTGAACAGGTCCCGCAGCAGCTCGGGACGGTCGTCGAAGAGTTTGGCGTAGAACAGTTCGGTGATCTCACCGATTGCGGCGCCGACGGCGGGCAAGGTAGCGCGGACGACCGGGGTGGACTGCTCGGAGAGCACGGCGACTCCTGAACTGGTAGATGATCTTCGCATTTAGAGGTGTGGATGATCTGCGCGCGTCCGGCCAGAGGCCGGCTACTCGGGACGGCGGCCGACGAGCCCCACGAGGACCGGCCCGGTCGGGGAGGTGACCAGATCGGCCACGGTCAGGGGATCGAGCGTGGCGTAGAAGGCTTCCTGCGCGTCACGCAGCGCTCGGCGGAGCCGGCAGGCGCCGCGCAGCGGGCAGGGGGAACCGCCTTCGCAGTCGACGACCTCACCCTCGCCCTCCAGCTCTCTCACCAGCCAGCCGACCGAAGCCTGGCGGCCGAGGCGGGTCAGCCCCAGCCCGCCGCCGCGGCCACGGCGGGCCTCCAGCACGCCGAGGTGCTGGAGCCGACTGACCGCCTTCGCCATGTGGGTGGTCGGCACGCCCATGGCCTCCGCCACCTCACGGGTGGTCACAGAACCGTCCTGATCGCAAACCGCCAGACGCATCACGGCACGCAGCGCCAGGTCGGTGAACTTCGTCAACCGCACGCCAGAACGCTATCAAATGCGCATCTCAGTTTCCTATTTGAAACGTCTCGCGAGCAGTGTGCATTACGTCACCCACGCGGCGCCTCCACGACGAGGTGGACACCGGTCGGAAGCAACGGCTCGATCCCCGCCCACTGCGCACCGGCCAACGTTGCGGAAGTCATGCCCGCGACTTGTCCGGACTTGTCCGGGTGATCTCCGGGAGGCCTCAGCGCCTGGCACTGGTACGTATCTCGGGTGTCGGAGCTCTGATCACCTGGGACGGAACGGCGGCACCCGGCAGATGATCGACGTGATCATTGCACCGGATGCGGAACGGCGTTCAAGGGTGGGATCAGCCGGAGCGGTTCGGGCCGTGGATGATCTTCCATGAACGCCACCGGCTGCGGTGGGCCGACGGCACTCGGGAGCGTCTGGAACAAGTTCGAGCCGCGACCGATGCCGCGGGTGAGGTCGACTGGGACATCCGGTGGACTCCACCATCGTGGTGCTCATCAGCACGCGGCGGCGCGGCGTCCACCGCCCCGCCCCGGACCCTCGAACGCGACATCCGAAGCCCCGCATGCCGACTGGAACAGCAACAAACGAGTGTTCATCCGGAATGGGAGGGCACTGACAGATCGTCTTGCGTGTGGTTAGGATGCGGGAGATGAAGAACTTCTCCTCGTACGGATTGGGGGAATCGTTCGTGCAAGGTGAGTGCTGATGGCACATCACTTCGCGAACGGGATTCCACCCCGCCTGTTGATGTGGCAGCGCGTGCGCGAGTACGCCGTGCCACCGTCCATGATCGAGACCGCGACCACACGGCGTGCGGTCGGTGACTGGGCGGGGGCTTGCGCCGCCGCCCGGATCGACGTCGACCTCGATCTTCGCGCCGTGCGCAATCGCCACGGCACCGATCTCGTCACCCACCTTCGTGCAGATCTGCGTCGGCTGGCGCCGGATCTTCTCCGCTGGCACATGCCCCGGATCGCCCCCGACGGACGGCTCCGGCCCGGCCTCACCATCGCTCTGGCCCGTTATCGGAGTTCCGGTGCCACGCCGCTGCAGCTCGTGGTGCGGACACCGCCGGCCTGGGCGGACGCCGGACAGCGGATGTCCCTGGCTCTTTGGGAAGGCCCCGGGAACGGCGCCCCCTGGCACCATCCGCATCCACACCCGCATCCCGATCGGCGATTCCGGCTCGACCTGCACCGGCATCTCTGGGACTCCGGGCGCAGCAGCGAACTGGCGCGGCGGTGCGGTGCGGGCGGGGCACCGTCCATGACGCCGCCGCCCGACCGGTCCCCCGCACCCGGCCGGCCAGTCCTGCCGGACCGGCCGGATCTGCCACAACCCGATCGACCCAGCGTCCACGGCTCCCCATGGGCGGTGGCAAGTTGGGCCGCCGAGGCGGAGTTGCTGTTGCGGGCCGAGGGGCGCCCTCGCGGAGCCTTCACCGTGCGGCTCGGTGTGCGGAGCCGCGCCGTGCTCGAACTGGTCGCCCCCGACGACAGCCATGCCCCGACGTTCCGGCCGCTGCGGGAAGCGCTGCCGCCGCAGGAGGTCGCGGCGCTCTTGGTGCTACCGGAGGCGGCAGCCCGGGTCCTTCCGGATCTGGAGCTGCTGCGGGCCGGGCTGGTCGCGTCCGAGCGGCTGCATCCGCTCGTCGCCGCAGCACTGGCGGCCTCCTGCTCGACACCGGTGGCGCGCCCCGCCCCCGAGCCCGGCGATCCGCACCGGGTGGAGTGCCGGGGCGAGGTCCACCGGATCGCGCTGCGAGACGGGTCGCTGACGGCGATCGATCACGACCCGGCCCAACTGCGCCGGGAGGAACTGCTGGTAGCGCTCGGCGGGCCGGCGCTGCCCTGCCTGCGGGCGATCGACGCGGTGCACCGCAACCCGGAGGCACTGCCTGCGGTACGGGAGCGGCTCGGCCACGGTGACGTCGCCGGGGCGCTGGCCGTGGTCGAGGGACTGCTCGGTCCCGGTGCGGTCCTGCGCGAGGGGCCACTGCGGGACGAACTGGAGTCGGCCGCAGCCCGCCGCATCGACCACGGGCTGTTCCGCTCGGGTCTGGTCACCGTGCACCCCGGTGTCGGTGCGGCAGGGGCCGGGAACGCCTCGGGCGCGGGGCACCCGGAGGCGGGCCACCGTCCCAGGATCGACCGCCGTACGCCTCCCGCAATGCGCCGCAAGCGGAGCAGCCGGGCCCGGCCCCGCACCGGCCTGACCCGCTGACCGACTGCCCCCGTCGAAGTCCCTTTCCCGCACTGCGCCTTCCGCGCCGCACTCCCCCACGACATCCGGGGCGGGCCGTCCCGTCCCCTTATCCCACCCCAGGTGATGCCCATGACGACCAGCACCCTCCTGCCCGCCCCGGTCCCGGCCGCCGGCACCCACGCACCCACCCCCGCCGGGGCTTCCGGAACCGGCACCGACCTCGCCCTCGCCGACGACCTCCTCACCCTCCTGCGGACGACCACCACCGAGCCGCGCCCCGACGAGCAGCTCGAAGCGCTCACGCTGGCCGTCGCGGCCGACCTGCCCGTGCTGCTCTGGGGCGAGCCGGGCATCGGCAAGACCGCGGCCCTGACGCAGCTCGCCGCCTCCCTCGACCTGCCGCTGACGACCGTCATCGCCAGCGTCCACGAGCCGTCCGACTTCTCCGGGCTGCCCATCGTGGGCGACGACCCGGCAGTACAGGGGGTGCCGATGGCGCCGCCGCTGTGGGCCGTGGAGCTCGTGCGGGCCGGGCGGGGGCTGCTCTTCCTGGACGAGCTCTCCACCGCCACCCCGGCCGTGCAGGCCGCACTGCTCCGGGTCGTCCTGGAGCGGAGGGTCGGTGCGCTGCAACTGCCTGCGGGGGTAAGGATCGTGGCCGCCGCCAATCCGCGCGCGTCGGCGGCGGACGGGTGGGAGCTGAGCCCGCCGCTGGCCAACCGGTTCGTGCATCTGTACTGGGTGCACGACCAAGAGGTGGTAGTGCGCGGTCTGGGCGGGGTCTGGCCCCGGGCGGAGCTGCCCCGACTGGTGCCGGAGCGACTGCCGGAGGCGGTGGTTTTCGCCCGGCGCGCGGTCTGCGGCTTCCTGGAAGTCCGGCCGACGCTGATCCACCGGCTGCCGAGCACCGAGGCCCGGCGCGGCGGAGCCTGGCCCTCCCCCCGGAGCTGGGAGGCTGCTTTGACCCTGCTGGCCTTCGGCACGGCGGCCTCCGTCTCCCGGGAGGTGCTGGCGCTGCTGGTGCGGGGCGCGGTGGGGGACGGGCCGGGCCTCGAACTCCTCGCCCATCTGGACCGGATGGACCTGCCGGACCCGGAGTCGCTGCTGGCCGATCCGGCCGCCGCCGAACTGCCGGTGCGGGGCGACCTGCGTCAGGCGGCGCTGGAGGCGGTGGTGGCCGCCGTCGGGGCGCGGCCGGAGCGGGAGCGGTGGGAGGCGGGCTGGGCGGTACTGGTCAGGGCGCTGGAGACCGGACCCCCGGACCTGCTGGTCGCCCCGGCGACGGCGCTGGCCGCGCTGCGGCGCGACGACTGGGAGGTGCCGCAGGGGGTGGAGCGGCTGACCCAAGTGGTCGGTCTCGCGCGGCGGGCGGACCGGTCGGTGGGGCGGGCCGCGGCGGCGGCCGACGCCGGGCGTGCGCCGGGGGCGTGCCGATGACGGGGGCCGCGAAGCGCCCGGGGCCGCACCCGCTGCCGTACCCGATGTCCCGGACCGCACCGCCTCGCCCGGTGCGGGTCACCGTGCCCAGCCCGCCGGCCGCCTCCGGCGGGCGGGCGGGCCGGCCCCGAATCCCGCTGGACACGGAGAAGTTGCTGGCCGCCCGGCTGCACGCGGTGAAGGTCCGTCCCTACCTGGCCGGCGCGCTCTTCGCGCTGCACGTGGTGGAGGACCGGTCGGTGCCCACAATGGCGGTGGACGCGCACTGGCGCTGCTACGTCTCCCCCGGCTTCGTGGCGCGCACCCCGGTGGAGGAGCTGGCGGGCGTCTGGGTGCACGAGGTCTCCCATCTGCTCCGGGACCACCATGGGCGGGGCGAGCGGTATGCGCGGGAGCACGAGGAGCACGGGCCGGGCGAGCGAAGCGCGAGGGGGGTCCCCCCGGCCGAAGGCTGGGGGAGGCTGCGGCGGAACATCGCCGCCGACTTCGAGATCAACGACGACATCTACGGTGACGGTCTGCCCCTGCCTGCCGGGGCGGTGCTGCCGTCGCTGTTGCGGCTGCCCGACGGGCTGCTGATGGAGGAGTACCTGCGGACGGCGTCGATGTCCGGGCTCGCCGCGGACCTGGCCTGGCTGGACTGCGGCAGTGGTGCCGACGGGCAGCACCGGCCGTGGGAGCTGGGGCCCGAGGGGGCACACGGGCTGAGCCGGCAGCAGCGGGACGCGGTCCGCTTCCGGGTCGCAGAGGCAATCAAGGGCCGGCCGGGCGACGCGCCGGAGGGGTGGCGCCGATGGGCGGACGAGGCGTTCCATCCACCGCAGCCGTGGCGGCAACTGCTGGGGGCGGCGGTCCGCTCGGCGGCGAGTGCGCCGGGGGTGGGCGAGGACCACAGCTACCGGCGTCCGTCCCGGCGCTCGGCCGGTGTCCCGGGGGTGCTGCTGCCCAGCCTGCGCCGTACGCCGCCCCGGGTCTGCGTCGTGATCGACACCTCCGCTTCGGTCAGCGACGCCGAGCTGGGCAGCGCGCTGCTGGAGGTGGCGGCGATCTCGCGGGCGGTGGGCGGACGGCGCGACCTGGTCTCGGTGATCTCCTGCGACGCGGCGGCCGGGGTCGCCGTCCCTCTCTGCCGCGCCGAGAACATCGAACTGGTCGGCGGTGGGGGAACGGATCTGCGCTCCGGTTTCGCCCGGGCGCTCCGCTCCCGGCCACGCCCGCACGTGATCGTCGCCCTGACGGACGGTCAGACACCATGGCCCTCCGCGCAGCCGCCCTGCCGCACCGTCGTCGGCCTCTTCCCCCGTCCCGCCCACGCCGTGGACGAGAGGAACCCCGACTACGTCCCGGACGCCCCACCATCCTGGGCACGTGTCGTCACCATCAACTGAGAAGGCGCAATGCACGGCGTCGCCATCCACTACGAGCGACCCGCGACCATCTACCCGGCCGGACGCCACACCGCAGGCAAGTCCCTCCAGTTCGCGGTCGACAGCTGCACGGACTGATCCACTCATGGCACGCGCGTCGGTCTCCAGGGCCGACACCTCGGCCGGGAAGGAGCCGCTGCCGATCTGCTCGGCATACCCAGGCAGCCATTCGGCCACACCGGCAGCGATCTGCTGCACAAACGGCGCATACGTTGCGGCGTCGACACCGGCCGGCGCGTACGTTGCGGCGTCGACACCGGCCGGCGCGTACGTTGCGGCGTCGGCACCGGCCCTCCCGAGCAGGACAGTGCCCTGAGCAGTCCGCTGGGTGGCCCGTCTTGCGGACCGTCTCGACCAGCGGCACCCGCCGGACTGCCCCCGTGGGGACATGGGCAGCGGCCGGCAGTACGGCCGCCGTTCTCGGGCGCTTCGCAGCCAAGGCCGACGGAGAGGGAACATGCCGGGTCCGTCGCTGCCCTCTCGGTACTCGCACACAGCCCGGAGCGGTGAAGGGACGCACACGATGCGCCCCCGATTTCTCTCAGTCACCGCGCATCCCGTTGTCCCTGACCGGCGACTGCCCCGACGTTGCCGGCCGGGGCAGTCCAGAAACCCTCTCGGGATCAACGCGTCGCCGCGCTAATCCTCGCTCGAACGGGGCGGGTGGCCGCACACCTCCTCATAAGCTTCACGCTCGGCTGCCGTGTAGTCCTCGGCGCCGTACGTGGTGCCGGAACACCACTGGGACCGGTACAGCTCATGCCCGTCCCGTGCGGTGAGGGCCTGGTCCACCTGAGCCCACGCGATCAGGCCCATCAGGACCAGAGTCGTCAGGTACAGGAAGGCCGCGAGTTTCCCCCGGACGACGGGGAACGTGATGGTGACAGACTTGGGCGCCGTGGGCACGGGATGTGCGTACGCGGGCACTTGAGGCGGTTCGGGTATCTGTGTCATCTCTCAACTTTGTGTGTGAATCGTGTTGCGCCGGGGAGCACTCTAGCCAGATGCAGGAGGCCAAAGGCTGTCGTCACGGCAAGTCCTCGTAGGTGCCCAGTGTCCGCTCGACCGTCTGCCCGATGTGGTCGTTGTGCCGGATGGCTCGGACAGCGCGAAGATCCCGGCGCAGGACGCCCACGACATCGACCGGGCTCTTTCCTCCCTGTCAGCCGAGGTCGAGGCGGCCCTTCAGTTCCCGCAGGAACTACCGGATTTACTGCGGCAGTGAACCAGCAGGTGTGGGCCGGTACTGGTCGAACCTGCAGGCGTGCCCGGGGGCGTGATGCCCGTCTGCGCACACGGGCACGCTCGACCAGCCCAGCCCAGCCCAGCCCAGGCCAGGCCATCGTCCGGTCCGGCCCGGTGTGCATTGCGTCGGGCCGGACCGGACCCGTCGCGGGCATGCCGAAGCGCGGTCCGCTCGACGACGCCTGCCATGCGGGGCACCTCGCCCCAGGCGGCTCTGCGTTCAGGCGGGTTCAGGGCCACACGCCGGAGAAGTCGAGCTCGTGGGCCCACTCCGGGTGGTCTATCAGCGGGTTGCGATTGCCCTGGATCTCGGCGATCGCGGCATTGCGATGCAACTCGTACTCGCTCACCGGCTCGTTGTCGTGCCAGGAGAGCAGCAGCGGCAGCCGCTCCTCGGGGAATTCCCGCGCGGCATCACCGATGAGCCCGGGGTACCGCAGCAGGAAGTACAGGGTGGCCCTCGCGACGGCGCCCTTGCCTTCCTCGGGCTCGAATCCCACCGCCTCGCGCATTCCGCACTCGTGCCGGACCGCCTCCTCGAAGCCCGGGAAGTCGACGTAGGGGAAGTTGCCGCGGAAGCTGTTGCATCCCACCTCACAGGCGAAGAGGTGGTGGAGGTCTCCCCGCATGGGTTCCTCCTTGGTGAACCACGACTGCGGGACGACGTGCTCGCAGTTGAAGGGCATCAACGCCTCCAGCGCGTCGAACTCCGCCGCCAGTTCGGCCGGCCCCGCGGTGCTCTCACGCAGCAGGAGTTCCTCCAGGCGAGCGATGCGGGCGATCTCGACGGCGGCGTCGGCGCGGATGAACTCCTCGGCCGTGAAGGTCCTGCCGGAGTAGATGCTGCGCAGCCGGCCGTCCTTGTGCAGGTCGACCCATGGGTACACGAGACGGATCGGCTTGTACTTCGGCCTCGGCGCGTGTGTGTCCTCCAGCAGCCGGGTCAGCGCCGTGCGCAGCGCCTTGCCGTCACCGGTCCGGACCTCCGCGTAGTAGGCGTCGCGTGCGGCCTTGTCGGCGGCACGGTCGAAGTACACACGCTCCTGTCCGAGCCGGAAGTTGACCAGGGCCGCGTCGACGTCCTTCTCGACTGCCAGGCCGGCACCCGACGGTTGGTCCGCGCCTGTCACGGGCGGGGTGACGGCGGGCGCAACGTCGGCCCGGGGGGCCGGCTCGCGTCCTCGTCCCACACCGTCCGCCGGGCCCAGAGAGACCCTGAACCGCAGGGGGATCGTGAAACGAGCGGCGTCCTCGAAGAGAAGCGTTCCGTCCCCGGCGAGGCCTCCGACAGGTACGGCCGCCCCATCGGCGGCGGCCGGGGCGGACTCGCCCGCCGCCGCGCCGTCGAGCGAGTACGGGCCCGCCGTTCGGCGCGAGGCGGCCATCGGCGGCGGTGCGGCCGCGGCGGTGAACACCTCGTCCCGCAACTGTGCTTCCGCTCCGGTCAGTGTCGTCTCGCGCAGCGCCTGCAGTACGCGGCTGATCCGCACGCCCTCATTGGCCTTCCAGGCGATTCGGTGCTCTCCCGTCGCCGGTGTCCACACGCTTCCGTCGACGCTCAGGGGCCGGTTCGCCGCGTCCGTCACGGGGACTGCCGAATGGTGCAGCGCGACGACCTCCCACTGGTCGTTGAACACCGGAGAGCCCGACGACCCCTGATCGGTGTCGGACGCGTAGTGCAGAAACCGGTCCAGCAGGTCGACGACCTGGTTCTCGCGGAGCGCGAGTTGTTTCGGCTCACCCCGGGGGTGCTGGATGACGTTGACGAACTCGCCGAGAATGACCTTTCCCTGTGCTCCGCTGAGGGGCAGCCATCCGAACGCGGAGAGCGGATCGCCCCGCGCGTTGCGTTGGGCCACCGCGACGAGGCTGAAGTCCAGGGCCCGCTCGGTCACGAAGAACCGCTGAGGCTCCAGCGGGAACACGACCGGTGTGAGTGCTTCGCCGTCGGGTCCCGCCTGGAAGTCGAACGCGACGACGCTTCTGCCCGCCGTCTCCCTGCTGCGCAGCACATGGTTGTTGGTGAGCAGCAGGGACGGGGACACCATGAATCCCGTGCCGTGGCCGCCCCCCGGTCCGGCGGTGGTGATCCGGCCCACCGGGCGGGCGGCCCGTGTGCCGTCCTCCAGGAAGGCGACCGGTGTGAGGTTGTTGCGCCCGATGAGCCGTTCCAGCCCGAGGACATCGGCGCTGAAGCTGTCCGGGGGCAGGGGCAGGGTGCTGCCCGCAGTGGTGGCCGGTTCCGTGGGGGATTTCTCGATCGCCCGGGCCAGGGACCAGTCGGCACCCAGCCGGGCGAGTCGTTTGTCGACCCGTTCCGGCTCGTCGGCGTACAGGACGCCGCGATCGTCGAGCACGGACCGTGTGCGCTCGCGTTCCGCGGTACGGTCCGCATAGCGCCGCGCTGCCGCGTCGAGTTGTGACAGGTAGTCCGCTTCCGCCTCGGACACGCGTTCCGATGTAATCATGGCTTCGCCTCCTCGCCCGCTCCCCGGGGTGCCTCAGTCGTCCCGCCCGGGCGGCGGCATCTGCGCGCCGCCCCGGCAGCCGAAGAAGGAGGCGTTCGGGCAGAAGGCGTCGAAGCCCATCCCGAACCGCGCGAAGGCGCCCCAGGCCGCGCTGCGGACCCGTTCGTACTCCTCCGCGGTCAGCGGGCCGCCCTCGTTCTTCATCGCCTTGAAGGCGCTCAGGACGGCGTCGCGGGCCATGAGGAACGACGGGTCCTTCGGTGTGAGCTTGAGACCGTCGACGACGGCCTGCCAGGTCACGCGGTAGCCCCGCTTCTTGTCGCCGAGCGCGGCGGAGACCTTGCGGGTCACCTCCATGAGCGCCGCGCACCAGATCTCGCCGACATCGTGGACTTCTCTGTACGTCAGGTCCTCGTTGCCGACGCCGGAGATCTCTCCCGGGCCCTTGCCGATGTCCCCGAAACTGCCGGGGTACCGAGAGTCGTACGGCCTCTGCCGGATGCCTTCCGGCCGCCTGACCACCCAGCTGCCGGTGACCACCCGCTCGTCGGAGCGGGAGAAGTTCCGGGTGGTGAGCGCGAAGTAGTCTCCCCAGCCCTCGCCCATCGCCTCCGACTGCTCCTCCTCCAGTCCGTTCGCGTCGAACAGGCCGCCCACGAGGCGGTTCGTCACGCCGTGGACGAACTCGTGGAACACGACGTCCGCGTCGTTGGCCGTGTGGCGTTCGCTGCCGCCGCCCCTGACCAGGCCCATGTTCATCACCGCGGCCAGCCCGTCCGCCCGTGTCGCCATGTTGGCCGTCCCGAACACCGGCCCCGGGTGCGCGAAGGCGAGGACGGGGTCGGCGCCCTTCCCCAGCCCGGTCGGGTTCGTGGTCTGGAAGTTGCCGTGCTCCTCCGTGAAGCCGAGCGTCATGAAGAAGTCGTGCATGTAGTTGCAGAAGTAGAAGATGTTGGTGACGAACTGCTCGGGCGTGTCCTCCCGGGCCTCGAACACTCCGTTGCCGGCACCGTCGAGTGCGATCCGGACGGGTTGCCGGCTCGCCCCGTTGAGGGCGCGCACATTGTTGCCCTCGGTCGTGAGATTCCCGTTCTGCGGCTGGTTCCAGGCCATGAAGTCGGGAGGGAAGCCCGTCGGCAGGAGAGTCGGATAGTCGCTGGCAGGCAGCGGGAAGGGCACCTGGTCGAAGGTGCTCTCGCCCGGGTTCTGCCGGAAGACGTGTCCGGCGACCGCGTGGTTGGTGGTGTCGTGGAAATAGAGGATCTCAGGCGCGCTGATGTCCGCGGTCCGGTCGTCTGCCTCGACGAGTGCCTGGTACTGAGCGGCCAGGTTCTCCCTGGAGAAAACGAACAGCCACGTCAGCCGGACGTGGTCGCCCATGTTGAGGTACACCAGCCGGGCCGGGACGGGCTCCTCGAACGGTCCCTTGCTGAACGTCATGGGCTGGTCGTTGCGCGGCTGGTGCGACAGGCGCTCGAAGCCCTCCGAGAGGTCCAGGCGGGGGAGTTCGTCCGTGCCGAAGGGGCTCTGGAGCGTGCGCGGCTCGGCGGCCTTCGCGGCCGCCACCTGCAGAGCCACCTCGGCCGGAACCGCCGCCTTCGCCGGGAGACGGGCCGGCACGCTCGCCGTCTGGCCGACGATCCGGTCGACCCGGCCGCCCTCGTGAAGCCACACCTTCGGCGACATCGCCCACACCTCGATGCCGTTGAGCGTCTGCCGCAGGCTCACCACCCGCATGCCCTCGCTCGTGGTCGTCACCGCCGGATCGGCCTCGAATTCCACCGCGTCCTCGGGTGCGAACCCGATCGCCTCCGACGCGGAGGTGATGTAGGCCTTGGCACGGTCGATGTAGTCGGCGTCCGAGACCGCACGGGTCTCGTCCTCTGCGGCGAATCCGGGAGCGTCGGCCGTTCGCAGCTCGCCCAGGTGCCCGGTGAAGCGGTTCAGCTTGCCGCGCTGGGCTGTGCGGGTGTCGGCGTCCGGGCCCGTCGACTCCAGGAAGGCGTCGGCTCCCTCCATCTCGCCCAGGCGGTCGTAGGTCATGTCTCGTTTGTCGATGAGTGCGCTCATGGCGCGGTCCCCTGTCCGGAGCGTTCGAAAGTGCGTCAGAGACCCGCGAGGGTCAGTGCGGCCACCGCTACCGTGCGCGCGATCGAGGCCGCGTAGTCCGTGTCGTGGTCCCTGTCGAGAAGGGTGTCGCCCGGTCTGTGGTACTGCCGGGTGCCGGTGGCCGGTCGGTTGTCGTCGAAGAAGTTCTCGGAGACGGCGACGGCCGCCCAGCCGCGTTCGTGGAAGCTCGCGTGGTCGCTGCGGCCCACGGCCGGATCGGTGGCGCCCGTGAGCTGCTGGACCGTGAAGTCGGGGGCGACCGCGGGGCCGGCCTGTGCGACGAGGTCGGCAAGTGCGTCGGAGGCGCCTGCAACCGGACCGGGAACGACGGAGCCCGCGTGGATCTCCATCGTCCGCGTGCCGCCCTGGAAACCCGCGATCATGTCCATCTGCAGGACGCCGGCGATGGCCTCCCCTGCCGCCGCGGCCGCCCGCGCGTAGGCCTTGCTGCCGACGAGCCCCTGCTCCTCGGCGTTGAACAGCACGAAGCGCACACTCCGTGCCGGCGTCCTGCCCGAGGCGACCATCGAACTCAGGCACTCCGCCGTCGCCATGACCGCCGCTGTTCCGCTGCCGTCGTCGTCCGCGCCCGGGGCCGGATCGACCGCCGGGTCGTACGGGCGTGAGTGGCCCGCGGAGTCGAAGAACTCGCCCTCGGCCCCGGTCGAGTCGAGATGAGCGGTGACGAGGACGACGGCGTCCGAGGCCTCGGTCGCGAGTTCGGCCTCCACATTGGAGAGCCTGTGCCCGCGCCAGGTGAACTCGTGGCGCCTGACGTCCAGACCCAGCTCGTGGAGCCGCCCGGCGAGCGCGTCGACGACCCGCTCGTTGTCCGCGCTCGACGCGTCACGGCTGCGCACCGTGAGCGGGTCGCCGTCGACGAGAGGATCCGCACCGGAGATACGGGCCACATGGGACCGGATGGCCGACGGCGTCACCACCGCGCGCACCGTGTCGACCGTCTCCTGGGACGGCGCCCCGGGGGCGAAGGCGGCGACGAACCGTTCGGCACGCGCCTGACCGGGCCGGGAAAGCAGAGCGGGGTCGGGAAGCAGACGCTCGATGTGGCCGGGCCGGGCGCCGGGGATGTGCACGTCCTCGACCGGGAGACCGGCAGCGGCTGCTGTGTAGACGCCGCCGGGCGCCGGACCGAGCGAGGAGACCGGCGGCCGCGATCCGGAGAGTTCGGCCGAGACGAAGGCGAACGCCGCCGCCGCGCGCATGGAGGCCTCGGCCGTGGCCCTGGAGGCCGCCGAGGCTTGAGCGAAGGCCTCCGGTACGGAAACCGGACGGTCGTCACGCACGAGGAAGGCTGACGTCTCATCCACCTGACCGCGGAGGTCGGCGGTGAACCCTCTCTGCTCGACGGCGCGCACGCCCCGCCCGGTCGCCATGGCGAGGACGAGCCGGTCGGACGCCACGTGCACCGGCACGACCTCGTCGCTGTTCGCGACCGCCTCCAGCTCGGCGAGGATCCGGTCCTCCGGCACCTCGATCCTCGCCCAGAAGACGGGTCGGCCCTCGACCGCGGCGAGCGTGAAGACGGGGTGGGCCGCGGTGCGCATCCCCGCCTCGCGCGCGAACGCGCGCTCGTCCGCATCCTCGCCCACGAACACGCAGTCGCCGGCTCCCGGCCCCGCGCTCGTGAGGGCGCCGTCGAATATCGCCCGACGGTCCTTGGCGCCCCAGTGGACCAGTGCCTCGTCCGCGAAGCGGCCGCCGAACGCCGCTTCGAGCGCGGCCGCCGCGTTCTCGCCTGCGGTGGCTCCTGGTCCCGGGTTCGAGATGATGCCCTTGCGTACCTGCGCAAAGGAATCGAGAACGTCGACGACGCGCGGGCGTGGGCGAAAGGTCAATGAGCCGTCGGCTGCGACGCTCACGTCCGCGAGTGTGGCACCGATGTCGAAAAACAGTACGGACATCTCGGCGTCTCCAAGAGAAGAACACGCCTTCCGGTGAGGACTCCAGCGGCTGCAACTCAGGGGCGCTGGCTCGAAGTCCCCGTTGTCTCCACTATCCCCGCGGCTGCGGATTCCTGCATCCGGGGGGCGTGTGTGGCTTCGTCCGCGACCAGAGCGTGCTGCGTGTCGAGGTTTCGGCCGGTGTCACGATCGCCGGCGACGAACCGTTCGGCACGCTCCGGCTGTACCTCGCCGCGACGCTGTCACGCTTCTGCCGCCCTGCCCAGGACGTGGTGGAGTTGGACGGCTTCGTCCACGGCTCCATCAAGGTGGACGAGGCAGGCGAGCGGCGGGACTCCGTGGCCCGCCGCGTGGCGTGGATACGACGCGGCGCGGGCCACGACCCCCGGCCCTGTGAGCAGTTGGCGAGCTGGTACGGGGAGGCCGGCCACGACGACGAAGCCCACCGCGTACTCCCACTCACGCCCCCACCCCGGTCAAACGAGGGGAAGGCGCCCCGTTCCAGCCCCTCGTCTGCACACTCGACCTCTTGATCCCCATTCGGGGGCCTGGTTCAGCGCACGGCCTGGTACTGGGAGAACGACAGCCTCCAGTGGCTGACCTACCTGCTGATCGCCTTCGGCTGGGTGCTGAAGACCGCGGTCGTCGCGGGTGTCACCCGCACCCTGCAGATGAGTTGGCGGTCGACAGCCGATCGCCCGCCCGGGCACCCAGCCGGCCTGCCTCGGCGCCGCCCCACGTGATGCCGGGCGCTTCGGCAGAACGGCGGCCGGCCGGTTGCGCGACCGTGAGGCGTTACCGCTGTTGGATCGACGACGCCGGCCACCTCGGGTGGTCGGTCATGTGCGACTGCGGCCGCCCCGGCGATGCGTGTGCGAACGGGGTCCGACCGAGGCACCCGGGGTGGTCCGGCACCGCCTCGCTGCGTCAGCGCCGCAGCAGCTGCTTCATCCGCTTGCCCTCGGGGGACTCGGCGAGCGTGTCCCACAGCTTCTTCGAGCTGGTGGAGGTGTAGACGCCGGGCGCACCCTGCTCACCGCAGCCCTCGCCGTACGACACGATGCCGATCTGGTACGTACGGCCCGCGACCTTGCGGAACAGCGGCCCGCCGCTGTCGCCCTGGCAGGAGTCCTTGCTCTCGACGCCCGCGCAGACGTTGACGGCCTTGTTGTAGCCCGGGTATGTCGCCGTGCACTCGGCGTGCGAGAGCAGCGGCACCTTCACGCCGCGCAGCCGGTCGGGAAAGCTGGGCACCTCGGTGTCGGTGTTGCCCCAGCCGATGACCATCGCCTGCGCGCCGGGGCGGAGCAGGGCGTCGGTGCCGGCGGTCGGCATCTTCACGGCGGCGGTGCCGGTGACCGGCTTGGCCAGCTCCAGCAGCGCCAGGTCGTACGCCTCGTTCCCCTTGACGTAGCGGGGGTGCGAGACGATGCTCCGCACGTTGCGCAGCTGCCCCTGGCGCTTGTCGGACAACACGGTCCGGCCGACGGTGACCTCGAGCTGCTTCGGCTTCGTGCCCGTCACGCAGTGCGCGGCCGTCAGCACCACGGTGTCGCTGACCAGGCTGCCGCCGCAGAACTGGCGATCGGCCGGGTTCCCGGAGCCCTTGCTCAGCAGGGCCGCCATCCAGGGGTGGGCACCGTTGGACTGCTCCACCCCGCCGATGATCTTGGCGCCGGGCTTCGTCCTCTCCTTGTCGGGTGCGGTCTGCGCCGTGGCCGTGGTGACGGCCGATCCGACGAGGGCCAGCGCCGCGCTCGCCACCAGCCCGGCGGAGGTTATCCGGCGAAGGCGGTGGCGGATCGGGGAAACACTCATGGGGGTTGGTCTCCACTTCTGATTACGGACGCCGAAGGGCCGGACCTGGCAAGGGGGTTGGCCCTTCGGCACTGTCGAGACATCAGAGCGGCAAATCACGCGGGAGGTTCACTCGAATCCGGAGGTTTTCCGGTGCCGCCCGCTCGGATCAGCGGCTGGTGCTGCCGGCAGCTCCGCGCCCGGGCTGCTGATCACCGTCCCCTGGACCAGGCCGCACACCGGTCGCGGTATCCGCGTACTCGTGGGAGTGCTCGGGGGAAGTACGAACGGAACGTGCTCAGCTGTGTTCGCATGCTGGTCACCGCGGTGCCCGGCATGCCCGTGCCGGTAGCGTCCACCCGGCGCCGGGTGACCACTTGGGGGTAGAGCATGGAGCTGGAAGCCACAGTACTGACAGGCACACAGGTGCGGCTTGAACCGCTCACACACGACCATCACGACGGTCTGTGCGAAGCAATCCGCGACGGCGAGCTGTGGAACCTTCAGGTGACTCTCGTTCCCCACCCCCGCGACGTACGTGCATTCATCGACGACGCACTCGGTGCTCGCGACGCCGGCACCCAGCTCGCGTACGCGACCATCGACCTGGCCACCGGACGCATCGCCGGGTCAACCCGGTTCATGGCAATCAACCTGCCGAATCGCAGACTCGAGATCGGCTTCACCTTCCTCGGCCGCACCTGGCAGCGCACTGCCGTCAACACCGAGGCCAAGCTGCTGATGCTGACTCACGCCTTCGAGATTCTCGGTATGAACCGTGTCGAGTTCCTCACCGACGTCCGCAACCGCACATCGCGGGCTGCGATCACTCGCCTCGGCGCAACCCACGAGGGGATCCTGCGCCGGCACATGATCATGCGCGACGGCTGGATCCGTGACACCGCGGTCTACAGCATCACCAGCCTTGACTGGCCCGCCGCGAAGAACGAACTCACGGCTCGCGTGCAGCAACCGCGCGCCACCTGCGATTGACTCCGCTTCCTACGAGTTGAGAAGTGAGTGGCTGCCGGCCCACGGCTTGGCGCGTAGCCGGGCGATGGAGCCGAATACGATCCCCAGGACGAGACCGGTTCGGTTCTTGCGGGGCGGCGGTCCGGACGGCGGCTGCCCCCCATGCGCCGGGTCCGGGACACGACGGGTACGTCTGCTAATGCAGGTACGGCGCCTGGCCATAGGGCGGTTGCGGGTGCTGCGGATAGGCCTGTCCATAGGGGCTCGGCCGAGGCGGCGGCCCGTAAGGACCAGCCGGCTACGGAGGAGGCATGGTCATGATCACCCGCTACGCCAGCCTGCGGCCGATCCGGGCAGAGGAATTCGCGCTCAGGTCGACAGAGTCGAGTGGCGCGGCGTGCGCAGCCGCGCCCGGGTGTCTCGCTGAGGGTGGAGGCACGGACATCTCGGCGTGCGGCGCGGCGACAGGCTGACACGCGGTACGGCGACGGCAGCCCGGCCCCGGCGGGAGCACCGCCCCGAACGGCCAGGCCGACGGCCCGCCGCCACGAGCGAAGAGCGGTCGTACACCCATGACGTGCACGACCACGGCCGGCCCGAACCAACAAGACGAAAAACGCCGCAAAGCGTTCATTGCGGACACAGGGTCCGTCGATCATAATCCGCGTGTCGGGTTCGAGTCCTGCCGCCGGCATCCCGGCCGTCGGCACGGTCGAACCTGCAATACCGCTCACGGTTCCGACTCGCTGCGTTCGAGTTCTCCTCCGGCAGCGGGGCACGGCTCCGGTGACCACGAAGAGCAGCCGCCCGCCCCAACGCCCCTACCAAGGAAAAGAGCTGACCAGGTGCTGAGCAGTGGTGGGCCCCCGGCCATGTTGAGGACTGCTTTCGCGGGGACGCTGCTCGTCGCCGGCCTCGCAGTCACCTCGTGTGACGGCGTCGGCAACACGGCAGAAGCGAACGGCAAGGTCACGGTCGTCTACGAGGACAACACGATCAAGCCGAAGGACCGGCAGGCCGTAGCGGTGGTCCGGGAGTCCCGCGTGCTCGAGCAGCTCGCCGACTGGGTGAACAAGTCGGTCGCCCTCCCGCACGACCTGGTCGTGAAAGTCACCGACAAGGTCCCACCAGGCGTTATGGATGCGGTCACCCAGCCCGACGGCAGGACGATCTTTGTGCCCCCGGCGTTCCTGACCCAGATCGAAGGGGTCCTCAGCAACGTGGTCAAGACCGTCAAGCGTCCCGCCCTGTTCCCGCAGGACAAGTTCAACGCCGACGACCTGACCGCGCTGTCGACCCAGTTCATCTTCGGCCACGAGATGGGCCATGCTCTGCAGCGTCATCTTCGGCTTCCGAACCTCGGCCTCGAGGAGGACGCCGCCGACGGGTTCGCGTCGTTCTACACCGTCAACGAGGTGGGACCGGGTCCATCGCTGGCAGCCGCGATCCTCTTCGACCAGATCGCCCGCGAGGAGGGCAAGCTGACGCTGGAGGGGCTCTCGAGCGATCATCCCGTCACCCAGCAACGGGTCTTCAACTTCCTTTGCTACCTCGAGGGGAGCGACCCGAACAAGTTCTACGGGCCCCTGGTCGATGCGGGTTACCTGCCGAAGACCCGCGCCCCGTTGTGTCCGCAGGCCTGGGCGATGCTGGACTACGGCTGGTGGACCCAACTCCAGCCACATTTCGCCGAGACATTCAAAAACCAGGGTGACAAGACGCAGGAGAACGCACGCGACCAGTTGATCGCGGAAACGAAGGCATTCGAGAAGCAGCTCGACAAGCTCCGCACCGCGCAATGAGCGTGCAGAGCCATCGGCCCGCGTCTCCGGCCGTCCCTCAGCGGCGGTGGCGGCGCGGCTGTCGGTGAGTTCGGCCACCGGGCGCCGGCCGGCCGGGGTGAGCCAGGCGGCAGCGGGTCGCCCGCGGGGTCTGAACCAACGACACCGCCGGCCTCACCCGGGAGGCGCTCGGCCCACGACCCGCTGCAGCATGACTCAAACCAGCTCGGGCTGCTGTTCGCGTCGCGGTTCCGGCAGATGCGCCGACGCGGCCTTCCGTTCCCACAGCGTGGTGGTCCGTACGTAGCCGAATACCACTGACGTCATCGCCAGAATGAGCAGCGGGCCGAACACCCACGGATGTTCGGCCATCTCCATCGACAGATAGCGATACGACGCCAGGAGCGCAGCGAAGACCGCGGCGCCGAAGACGACCAGCTGTATTCCCGGCCGGTCCCAGCCGCGGTCGAGCGAGCGCAGCGCCGTCTCGATCGTGAGCGTGAACACCACGCCGGCGATGATGTCCGCGCCGTAGTGGTAGCCGAAGCCCAGCGTTGCGCCGAGCGTGGCGATCAGCCAGAACGCTCCAACGCATTGCAGAACCCGCGGGCCCTTGCGGGAATGAATGAAGATCGCGGTGGCCCACGCGGTGTGCAGGCTGGGCATGCAGTTGCGCGGGGTGATCTCGTCGAAGGGCATCGGATACGGGGTACTGACCGGCGGCGGCGTGTCCGGCCACAGGTTGGCCACCGCCCAGAGCCCCCCGTCCGCGCCGTAGGCGAAGATCGGTCCGACCACCGGGTAGATCATGTAGATGCCCGGCCCGAGCAGGCCGATGACCAGAAAGGTGCGCACCAGGTGATGGCCCGGGAAGCGGCGCTCGACCGCCACGTGGCGCAGTTGGTACAGCGCGACGACGATCGCGGCCACCGCGAGCTGAATGTAGACCCAGTCGAGAACGTGGGCACCGACCGTGCCGGTGGCCGCGACCATCCGGCCCACCAGCCACGACGGGTTGCCCAACGCCTGATCGGCGGTTGCCACGTACTGGTCGAGCACCACCGGGCGGGTCTTCGACGTGATCAGCAGCCAGGCATAGCCTGTCTTGCGGCCGGCCACCAACAGCAGGGCCAGTCCGACGCCTTTCAGCAGCAGGACGCGGTCCCGGCCGGTGCGGCGCGTGACGGCGACGACGGCACAGGCCAAAGTCACCCACAACGCGCCGTTGCCGAACATCATCTCGGCGCCGACAGCCCACCGCACGAGCCAGAAGACGACGTCGATGCCGATCGCTGCGCCGGCCGCGATGAACCGCTGCCGCCAGGTGAGCACCACCATCATCAACGCCATACTGACGTACAACACCGTCCCCGATTTGGGGGCGAATATCACCTCTCGCGCCTGATCGGTGATGGGCCCCCGCTCGCCGTACCGACGCGCGGCGATCTCCAGTGCAATGAGGAATCCGAGGCCCACCACACTCACTGCGACCCACAGCATGACGCGTGGTTGACGCCAAGCAGCCAACCGAAGGCTGCCATCTGTTCGCGAAAACACTCGCGTTACCGTAGATATCAATTTTTCAGCCGATTTGTCCTATATCAACATGATCCTTGCGAGCTCGAACATATTAGCGGAGCGGGTGGGTTTTGCTGATCACGGGTACGTCAAATCCAGCGATCCGATCCCCTTTTGCCCGCGGCCACGGCCACGGCCACGGCGGACATGAAACGCCGCGCGGCTCCGGATCGGAGCGGCCCGGGCGGCTCGGTGGACGGGAGGGCGGGTGCCGGGGCGGCTTGATGGCGACAGCGGCGATGTCGAGGGCAGCGCGATTCACGCCGCCCCCGCGGGCTGCGGCCCTACAGAACCTTGGGCCCGTCAGTCACTGCAGTGGCGATCAATGCCTCGAGGGCCTCGTCCAGGCAGCCGGCGTCGGCCGGTCCGGGTCGGGCAGCTGGGGACACAAGTCCCGCTCCTCGCGCTCCCTCAGGCGCTGCGCGACGTCGTGCTGCCAGTGCTCGGGCGGCCGACGTCTCCCACCCCGTGGAGGATCGGAAAGCTGCGGTGCCCCATGCCGGCAACTCTACGAACCCGGGATGCCCACTTCCCCGGCTCGCTCGCCCCGCTCCGCACAGCGCCGCGTGTACAGCACGGTCAGCGCGGTGTGCGTGAACGGCAGCGTCAGCAGCGCGCACAGCGACAACGCGAATGCCACAGGCGCCAGTTGGGCCACTGTGTACGCGAAGTAGGTGTTGCCCGAGCTCACCGCCATCGCCAGGGCGTGCGCCGCGCGGTCCGTCGGCTCCGCCGCGTACCGCAGCGTCAGGTACGCCGCGACGGTCAGCGCCGCGAGTGGAGCGACGCAGACCGTGGTGCGCCACCACGCACCTCGCACCAGCCTCCAGGAGCGTTGCAGCGCGGCGGTCGCACCCAGGCCCTCGAGGGCCGCGGCGGCCGGTGCGAGGGCGAGGCCGACGCGCAGGGTCAGCACAGCCGGCACCAGCAGCCCCAGCAGGACGTACCCCAGCACCGGCTCGGCCGCGGGCAGCACCACATCGGCCAGCGACCACAACAGCGCCCCCGCAAGAGCCAGTCCGCCCACCAGCACCCCGCGGCACGCCTGCACCGCCGCCGACCGCCCGGCCTGCCGCCGCGCCCGCCGCCACAGCTCGCCCACCGCGGCGGGCCGGACGTGGGCGACGACGGCCAGGGAGTGCGCCGTGTGCAGCACGCCGAACGCGAACGCGGCAAGGCCCAGCAGTACGGGCAGGGCTCCGACCGAGACCAGCAGCAGCACCTCGGTGTCCGGCACGTACGAGTCCTCCTGCCGCCTGGCCAAGTCGGCCTCCCGCTGCATCTCGGTGAACGCCGGCCGGCTGGCGGCCAGGGCGAGCAGCAGCACAACGGTTCCGGCCAGCGTGGCCCAGGCGGTGCCGCGAAGTGCCAACCGGTAGGCGAGGCCCGGGCGTTGGGCAAGGGTGCGCAGCGCGGTGCGCAGGACCCCGGGGCCGAGCAGCGGGGCTTCCCTGGTGCCGGCCGGTTGCCCCGTGGTCCCCTTCATCCGGGGTGCCTCCCTTGTGTCTTGGTGCGGGCTGCCACTATCCCGACCGAGTCGGGGCGGGGCAATGGCTTCATGGCTGCCCGGGACGGGCAGCCGGTCCTGGTTACCGCCACCAGAGCCTGTGGCCGGTCCTCAGGACGAGATGGGCACCGCCTCGGCTCCGACCGGAACGCGCAGCCCGGCAGGTGGCTTCTTCGGTTCGACCCCGCCGGAATCGATGCGTGGGGCGCTGCTCTTCAGACACGGTTCTGGTCGCGCCAGTAGACGAAGTTCTCAACGGGGTCGGGCAGCAGCTCCCAGGGGTGGGGCGTCATGTGGCGGCCGATGCGCCGGAAGACCGGGGCGGCGTCGGCGCCGCGTCGTGTTCGAGCATCGAGCGCCCGGTGCAGGGGCCGGTCGTTCGGTTCGGGCGGCGCGAGCAGGGGTGGTCGGCGTCGCAGCACCTCGGGCCTCCGCTAGGGCGGAACAGGTGGAGCGCGGGACGGGCGCCGTTGCCAGGGCATGGATGAGGGCGCCCGTCCCGCAGCTGGTGTGGTGCTGCAAAGACCTCTCAGCAGCAGCGACCGGGTCTCTCCAGTTCGCAGTGGGAGGAGCGGATCTGTTGGTACTCGCGCCGTGTGGGGACCGGAGCGTTCGGGTGGTGACGGCGGTGACGGTCGCAGTAGCGGTCGTACTCCGCCTCGCCGGTCAGTTCACGTACGTACCAGCGCACAGCGCCCAGCACCTTCCGTACGGTTCTCATGAGCGCGTCCCCACCAGTTCCTCGGGGCTCCGCTGGTCGGGCACCTCGATGCGGGACTTGACGTACGGGGCCTCGGTCGTCGGTAGCGCCTGCGCGGAGCGGATGGCGCGGACGCACACCACGGCGCAGTTGACCAGGACCGTGAGGACGAGCAGCATGAAGAGGCCCATGAGGACTCCGTCGACCGTGTTGTTCAGCACGATGGTGTGCATGTCGTCCATGTTCGTGGCGCCGGGCAGGAGCTTGCCGTCGTCGATGGCCTGGGCGTACTTGTCGCGGAGGGCGAAGAAGCCGATCTTGGGGTCGTCGGAGAAGATCTTCTGCCAGCCGGCGGTGTAGGTGACGGCCACGTCCCAGGCCAGCGGAATTCCGGTGACCCAGGCCCAGCGCAGCTTACCCCTCTTGATGAGCACCGTCGTGGTGACGGCCAGGGCGACCGCGGCCAGGAGCTGGTTGGCGATGCCGAAGAGCGGGAACAGCTGCTTGATACCGCCGAGCGGGTCGGTGACACCGGCGTGGAGGAAGTAGCCCCACGCACCCACCACCAGGGCGCTGCACAGCCAGATGCCCGGCTTCCAGTTGACGCGGCCGATCGGCTTCCAGACGTTGCCCAGCATGTCCTGGAGCATGAAGCGGCCGACCCGGGTGCCCGCGTCCACCGTGGTGAGGATGAACAGAGCCTCGAACATGATGGCGAAGTGGTACCAGAACGCTTTCGTCCCCGCACCGCCGAACACCGTGGCGAAGATCTCCGACATGCCCACGGCCAGGGTGGGCGCGCCGCCGGAGCGGCCGACCAGGGTCTCCTCCTCGACGGCCTGGGCGGCCGCGGTGAGCTGGTCCGGGGTGATCGTGAAGCCGAGGCTCCTCACCGCTTCAGAGGCGGTCTCCACGGTCGGGCCGAGCAGCGCGGCGGGCGAGTTCATCGCGTAGAACAGACCCGGCTCCAAAATGCAGGCGGCGATCAGCGCCATGATCGCGACAAAGGACTCCGTGAGCATGGAGCCGTAGCCGATGAGTCGGACCTGGGACTCCTTCTGGATCAGCTTCGGCGTGGTGCCGGAGGAGACCAGGGCATGGAAGCCGGACAGGGCACCGCAGGCGATGGTGATGAACAGGAAGGGGAACAGCGCCCCGGCGAAGACCGGTCCGGCGCCTGTGGAGGCGAACTCGGTGATCGGCTCGGCCTTGAGCACGGGGGCGGCGATCACGACCCCGACGGCCATCAGCGCGATGGTGCCGACTTTCATGAACGTCGACAGGTAGTCGCGGGGGGCGAGCAGCATCCACACCGGGAGCACGGAGGCGACGAAGCCGTAGCCGATCAGGCAGAAGACCAGGGTCTCCGGGCTCCACAGGAAGTACCCGGACAGCGAGGAGTCCTGGATCCAGCCGCCGCCGAGGATGGCGAACAGCAGCAGCACCACACCGATGACACTGGTCTCCACGACCCGACCGGGCCGCAGGTAACGCAGGTAGAAGCCCATGAAGAGGGCGATGGGGATGGTCATGGAGACCGAGAAGGTGCCCCAGGGGGACTCCGCCAGAGCGTTCACGACGATCATCGCCAGGACCGCGAGAAGAATGATCATGATGGCGAACACGCCGATCAGCGCGGCGGCACCGCCGACCCTGCCGATCTCGTCCCGGGCCATCTGCCCGAGGCTCTTGCCGTCCCGGCGCATGGAGAGGAACAGGACGATCATGTCCTGCACCGCGCCGCCGAAAATGACGCCGACGATGATCCAGACGGTGCCGGGCAGATACCCCATCTGGGCCGCCAGGACCGGGCCCACCAGCGGGCCGGCTCCGGCGATGGCCGCGAAATGGTGGCCGAACAGGACCCGTTTGTCGGTGGGGTGGTAGTCGACTCCGTCCTCGAGCCGCTCCGCCGGAGTGGCACGCGTGTCGTCGACCTCCAGGACCCGGCGGGCGATGAAGCGGGAGTAGAAGCGGTACGCGATGGCCCACGAACCGAGGGCGGCGACCAGCAGCCACACGGCGGAGATCTCCTCGCCCCGGGACAGGGCCAGCACACCCCAGCCGATCGCGCCGAGCACGGCTACCGTGCTCCACAGCAGGATGGCGCGCGGAGTCAGGCGGTTGGCCCGGTGCTGTGGCCCGGCGGGTTCGGGCAGGGCGGATTCGGACATGGCGGCTCCTCACCTCGGGGGTGTTCGGGGGGTTCTGTGACGATGTGCTGTGCTGCGGATCAGGGTCCGGGCCGGTGATGCCGGCGGCCGGAAGCAGGGTCAGGACGGCGATGGGTGTTCCTGGTCAGCAGATACGCGGCGAGTAGGGCGAGACCGCATCCAGGCACCCAGGCGAGCTGGTACCAGTAGAAGAACGGCACTCCTGCCAGCCGCGGGCGCGCACCGCTGTACCAGGGGACCCACAACAGCCCGGCCGCAGGAGCGAGGAGCAGGACGGCTGCCGTGACGCGCCGCAGCCGGTTGGAGACGAACCGCGTCATGCCGTGTACTCCTCTCGCGTCATCAGTGGGCTTGTGGAAGAGTTGCCGACCTGCCGCAGCCGGTTGACAGCAAATTTCCAGAAGAATTCCCGCGGATTTCTGTCATCCGAACCGGCCATCCGCGCAACTCGCGATCAGGGGCAGGTCTACACAGGGAAGGTCAGCGATGACGGATGCCACCATGGTCGCTTCGTTCCTCGCCGTCATCGGCGGGGCGTCACTCGCCGCCGTCACCGCGCGCCGTTTCCACCCGACCGACCGTCTGCCGTCCCTGGAGGGCTGGGCACTGGCCGACCGCAGCCTCGGGCCCGTGTGGACGTGGTTCCTGCTGGGCGGCACGATCTTCACCGCGTACACCTTCACCGCCGTGCCGGGACTGGCGTACGGCGTCGGCGCCCCTGCCTTCTTCGCGGTGCCGTACACCGTGATCCTGTGCCCGCTCGCCTTCGTCCTGCTGCCCCGCCTGTGGAACGTGTCCCGCCGGCACGGTTACATCACCGTCGCAGACTTCGTCCGCGGGCGCTACGGATCGTCGCCTCTGGCCCTGGCGGTCGCGCTGACCGGCATCCTCGCCACCATGCCGTACCTGGCGCTGCAACTGCTCGGCATCCGCGCAGTGCTCACTGCGGGCGGCCTCTATCCACGGGGTGCCGCCGGCGATCTGGTGATGGTCCTGCTCTTCGCCGGACTCGCCGTGGCGACGTACCGGTACGGGCTGCGCGCCCCCACCGTCATCTCGGCCCTCAAGGCGGTGGCCGTCTTCACCTCGGTCGGCGTCGTGTGCTGGCTGGCCCTGAAAAGCCTCGGCGGACCGCGAGCGGTCTTCGACACGGCCGCCCTCCGGACCGCCGGGGCCGGCGCCGAGAACGCCTCACTGCTTCTGGCCCCCGGACAACAGACGGCCTACGCCACGCTCGCCCTGGGCTCCGCCCTGGCCCTGCTGATGTACCCGCACGTGCTCACCGCCGGCTTCGCCGCCTCCGGCCCCGACACTCTGCGGAAGGCCACGGTCGCGCTGCCCGCATGGACCGCGCTGCTCGCCGTCTTCGGGCTTCTCGGCATCGCCGCGCTGGCTGCGGGCGTACGCGCCCCGCAGGGCGGCGCCGAGTCGGCCGTTCCGATGCTGGTGGACCGGCTCATGCCCGCGCCGCTGGCCGGGCTGGTGTTCGCCGCGATCACTGTGGGTGCGTTGGTCCCGGCCGCGGTGATGTCGATCGCCGCCGCCACGTCCTTCGTACGCAACGTCTATGTCGAATATGTTCACCCGACGGCCACGCCCAAACGGCAGGTGCGCATCGCCCAGGCGGTGTCGCTCACCGCGAAGGCGGGGGCAGTCGCGTTCGTGTTCGGTCTGCGAGACCAGGACGCCATCAATCTCCAACTCCTCGGTGGAGTATGGATCCTTCAGATCTTCCCCGCGGTGGCCATCGGGCTGTTCACCAGCCGGCTGCACCCGAGGGCACTGCTCGCGGGGTGGGCGGCGGGCATGGTGGCCGGGACGGTCATGGTCGTGCGCGAGGGGTTCTCCTCCGTCGTACCGTTCGGGCCTGCCGCCCACCCCATGGAGATCTACGCCGGACTGGCAGCTCTCCTGATCAACCTGACGGTCGCTCTGGTCACCACCACGGTGCTCGAACGCCTCGGCACACCTCGCGGCACCGACACCACCGAACTGCCGTCCCGCCTGACTGCCGGGCGGCGCTCCGAGACGGGAACGAGCAACCCATGAGACGCAGACACGACAGTCGCGCGACACTGCCGTCCGCAACACGGGTCCCGAAGCTGCCCCTGCCGGAATCCGCCGACGGCGTCACCGACGGCGCAACCACCAGCGACAGCGCCACCGGTGAAGTCAGCGCTGGTGACCGCGAGCCCGCGCAGACCGTGACCGACCCGGACGGACTCGAACGTGAGGTGACCGTGGCCCGCTTGTTCAATCTGCACTACGCCTCGATGCTCCGCCTCGCCGTCCTGCTCGGCGCCGACGATCCCGAGAACATCGTCGCCGAGGCCTACTACCAGATCTACCGGAAATGGCGAAGGTTGCGGGAACCCGAAGCTGCGGAAGCGTATCTTCGCTCCACCGTGTGCAATCTGACCCGCATGCGAATCCGCCACCTGCAGGTCGCCCGCAAGCACGCCGAGACCCCGCCCGCTGATTTCGTCGCCTCGGCCGAGAACTCTGCCCTGCTCCGCGCCGATCAGCGCGTGCTGATCGCCGCCCTCCAACAACTGCCGACGCGACAGCGCGAGGCCCTCGTTCTCAGACACTGGCTCGGCCTGAAGGAGAGCGAAATAGCCGCAGCAATGGGCATCTCCACGGGCTCGGTCAAGACACACACATCGCGCGGCATCGCCGCCCTGACCCAGGTGATGGAGGCCCGGCGATGAACGACACCGCCCACGACCGGACCGAACAGCGACTGCGCGAGGCGCTGGAAACCCTGGCCGGCGACGTGCATGCCGCGCCCGACGCCTACCGCATGGCCCGCGGTGACTGGCTGCGCCGTGAACGCCGCCGCCGCCTCGTCCTCACCGTCCTGATCACCGTCGTCTTCGCGCTCGCCATCCTGATCGGCCTGTGGGTCCTCAACGAGAGCCCGTCCGGACCCGGTGTCGTCTTCCACAACGCAGGCCTGCTCGGTCCCGGACTCGACAGCGAGGCCAAGGCCGCGCTCATGGGGCATCTCTGACGGCCACCGCGCGAGCGCAGGTCACTTACTCCTAACAGAATGGGCCACCCTCCGATCTGCGCGAGGTAGGCAAGGCGAGTGCAAGGGAAGATCACTACTCTTCACGAGTGCTCTCATGCGATGAGTTGACTTCACCGGAGCGTGAGCTGTGGGATGCGTTCCCCGAGGGACACCGCGTGGATCTGCGCACAGGTGTGCCCGAGGAGGATCGCGTCGCCGAGGGTGAGCAGTGGGGCCCCGTGCGGACGGTTCGGGCCGCCGCGATCGTGGCGCTCCTCCAGGGCGCGAACACCGCACAGCCGGGCGCCGTCGCATGTCTGAGGCTCGCCGGGGCGAGGATGTCCGGGCACCTCAACCTGGCCGGCGCGCAGATCGCTCACGCCCTCTGGCTCGAGGACTGCTGGTTCGAGGAGGACGTGGACCTCTCCGGAGCGTCGACCCAGTCAATTGCGATCGTGGGCAGCCGAGTGCCGGGCGTGGAAGCCGGATTGATCCGTATCGAGGGACGCCTCGACCTTCGGCGCTCTCGCCTCGAAAGCGGCTCTGCCTCGCCCTTCCACCGCAGGGTCACCGCCTTGTCGCTCATCAACGCCCACGTGAGCGGCGCCGTGAACCTCAACGGCGCCGAGATCACCGCACCCGAGGAATGGGCGGTGTCGGCTGGCGGACTGGTCGCGGAGGGCGGCTTCTACTGCCAGGACGGATTCGTCGCGCACGGTGAACTCCGTTTCATGGGGGCACAGCTGCCAGGCGGACTGCACATGCGGGGCGCACTACTGGAACGCCCCAGCCGGCGCGGTGTTGCGCTCGCCCTGGACAACGCCGTGGCCTCGACGCTCGACTTCTCCGACGGGTTCACCGCGAACGGGATCGTACGGCTGCGCGGCACCCGGATCTCGGACGACCTGACCTTCGAAGGAGCCGTCCTGAACGGGCCGCCCGATGGCCGCGGCCCGTCATTGGTCGCCCTGCGGATGCAGACCGTCGACTTCGACTTCACCCTCGCCCGGCCACCGTCCGGCACCGTGGACCTACGGGGCGCGCAGGTGTCCTACCTCCACGACAGCGACCACAGCTGGCCGGACGTGGTGGAGCTGGACGGCTTCGTCTACGGCTCCATCAAGGTGGACGAGGCAGGCGAGCGGCGGGAGGCAGTGGGACGGCGGGACTCCGTGGCCCGCCGCGTGGCGTGGATTCGACGCGACCCGGGCTACAGCCCCATCCCTATGAGCAGTTGGCGAGCTGGTACCGGAAGGCCGGCCACGACGACGACGCCCGCCGCGTACTCCTCGCCAAACAGCGCCATCGGCGTCAAACTCTGCCCCCGGGCGCGCGTGGGTGGGGGCACCTGCTCGACGTGACCGTCGGTTATGGCTACCGCCCCTGGTTGGCCGGAGTCTGGCTCCTCGCTCTGACCGTACTGGGCACACTGTCCTTCGGCAGTCACTCCCCCAACCCGGTCAAACGAGGCGAAGGAGCCCCGTTCCAGCCCCTCGTCTACACACTCGACCTTCTGATCCCCATCGGTGGTCTGGGTCAGCGCACGGCCTGGTACTGGTCGAACGACAGCCTCCAGTGGCTGGCCTACCTGCTGATCGCCTTCGGCTGGGTGCTGACGACCGCAGTCATCGCGGGTGTCACCCGCGCCCTGCAGAAGAACTAGCTGGCCCACAGCCGTGCTCAGTCGTCGCCAGCAGATGAGTGCGCATCCGAGGGTGAGGAGGGCCTCGTGGATGTCGTCGCGTATCTCCCAGCGGATCCGCAGGCGGCGGAACCAGTGCAGGTGGGCGAACGCGCGCTCGGTGACCCAGCGTTGGGTGATCAGATGGTGCTTGCTGCCCGTCCCGCCCCGGTCGACAGGGCTTCGTCCCGTCTTGGGCCCCCTTCAACGCCCGGATGTGGGAGCCGTCGACCGCCGCCCGGGAGAAGTCCAGGGCGTCCACACTGCGCAGCTTGGCCAGGCCGCGGTGACCACGGCCACGGGATCGTACCCAGCCACCCGCCTCGGCCCACCGTGCGGAAGTGTCATGGAGTGGCGTTGCCGCCTCGGCCGAGATCCGTCAGGAACTGTCGCTGGTCGTCCAGGAATCCGTCCCCGAAGAGCGAGCGGGGGCAGAGGAGCGCGGTGAGCGTGGTCTTGAGGTCCGAGTCCTCGATGGACTGCTTGAGCAGTGAATGGGTCGCGTCCGGGTAGTGCTCGACTTTCAACGCACCGCCTGGGCCAAGCACCTTGTGGTAGATGCGCTGCGTGTCGGCGGTGTCCACGTTGATGTCGTGGCCTGCGAGGGTCAGCAGCACCGGCACGCCGCGCAGGGCGCGAAGGTCTTGCGTGGCGTCCGCTGTGTAGTTCTTGGAGATGAAGCCCCAGCGGTCGGCGGTCATGCCGCGTGGGTCGCCGCGCATGGCCTGGACGTACTCCTCGAAGGTCGCGTGGCGTGCCAGCAGCCGGCGGGTGGTGTCGCTCCTGGCGATCTCGGCAGTGGTGCGGGCCGGCGATGCGCCGTCGGCACGCAGCTCGGCGAGGAGGTTGTAGCGGCCCTGCTGGAGCCAGTTGATCGCGGGCGAGACGGCGATGACGAAGCTCACCGGCGTCTTGGCGGCGATTTTCGGCAGGACCCAGCCCGCCTGGCTGGCGCCCCAGAGTCCGATCCGGTGGCCGTCGATGTCCGGACGGGCGCGCGCCCAGGTGATGGCGGCGGATGCCTCGTCGGCCCGGTCGCCCATGGACTGGTCGAGCCAGTTGCCGGGTGCGCCGGCGACGCCGGGCTTGTCCCAGGACAGGGAGGCGTACCCGGCCTTGGCGTTCGCTTCCCACATGGGCTTGTAACCGTCGTCGTGGGTGGCGTCGACGGGGCCGTCGCCGTGGACGTACACGACCAGGCCGTGGCGCTTGCGGCCGTCCTTGGGGGTGGCCAGTACGCCGTTGAGGGTGTGGCCGCCGTGGCGGATCGAGACCCGCTGCTCGTGCATGTCGTAGGAGTGCTGCCACAGCACCACTCCGACGAGACCTGCGGCCACGACCAGGAACGTGACGAGCAACCAGATGGCGATGCGGAGCCTGCGCCGTCGGGGCTGAGTCTTGGGACACATGCGATCTGACCGCCTCTGCTCGGACCTATGTCCCAACTGAAACTATCACTGCGTACACGGTCGTTGCCAGGATGATAGTTTTGAGTGAGGTTGCAGCGAGAAGGAGGCACCGCATGGGACGGGACGCGACGGGTACCGGCACGGGATCGGTGACAGTCCGGCGGGGCATTCCCGCCGGTGCCGAGCGGCAGGCGGCCGAGCTGTACTGGGGCGCCTTCGGCCGCAAACTCGGCCCCGCCCTGAACCCGCCGGACAAGGCGGTGCCCTTTATCGCCGCCCACCTGAACACCGATCGCGGGGTCTGCGCGCTCCTCGACGGGCAACTCGTCGGCCTCGCCGGCTACCAGCTCGAAGGCCGGGCCCTCACCGGGGGATCGGCCGCTGCCGTTCTGCGCGCGTACGGACATCTGAGAGGACTGCACCGACTCCTGCTCCTCGCCCTGTTCGAACGCCACCCGGCACCCGGGCAACTCGTCATGGACGGCATCGCCGTGGACGCGGGCCTACGCGGCCGCGGCGTCGGGAGCCTGCTCATCGAGGAAGTGGCCGCCGTCGCGACGGAGCAGGGCTGCCGGGGCATCAGACTGGACGTGATCGACACCAATCCGCGCGCCAGGGCCCTGTACGAGCGGCGCGGCTTCACGGCCGTACGGACCGAGCACACGCCCTACCTGCGCGGGCTGCTGGGATTCGGCGCGGTGACCACCATGCACCGCCCCGTCGAGGCGAAGGGACCGAAAGGACTGCGCACACCATGACCGACCCCATCGACATCCCCACCCGCATGCTCGTCCACGCACTGATCCGCGAGGACGGCACGGTCAGCGCGGACGAGCTCTACACCGTCGCCGCGACCCTCGGCATGAGCGACCAGCAGGTACGGCTGTGCGTCAAACGCCTCGTGGCCGAGAGCCGGTTCACCCACGAAGGCCGCGGCCGCAAAGCACTGCTGCACGCCACCGAAGACACCACACACGCCCTGGCCCCCAACGCGGACTTCCTGCGGCACGCGTTCCGACAGGACGCCGGGCTCGCCCCCTGGGACGGCGTCTGGCACCTGGCCGCCTTCGCGGTGCCCGAATCGGCCCGCACGGCCCGCGACGGCCTGCGCGAGACGCTCGTCCACCTCGGCGGCGCCCCGCTCCAGGGCGGACTGTACGTCTGCGCCAACCCCTGGGAACCGTACGTCGAAGACGCGGCCCACCGCCTGGGCGCCCACGGCGCGCTCACCCTCCTCACGACGACGGACCTGCGCAGGGGCGAGACCCGAGAGCCTGCCGAACTCACCCGCCACCTGTGGCCGCTGCAGGAGATCGCCGACCGCTACCACCGCCTCGCCCGCATCGCCCGGCCCCGCCTCGACCGCCTCACCGGTACTGCCGCACTCCCCCCGTCCGCACTCCTGACCATCGCGGTCGAACTGGCCGCCGAACTCACCCGCGCCATGGAGCCCGACCCGCTGCTGCCGCCTCAGCTCCTGCCCCAGCCCTGGCCCGGCACCGAGGCCCGCGAGCTCATCGCCCGCTGCTGGGCAGCCCTGCACGAACGCGACCACGGCGAAGCCCGCCCGGCACTCTTCCGCCTCTACGCCGACATCACCCGAGAAGCTGGACACCGGGCCACACACTGACGACAAATCAGTCGGCGCACATCATGCCCGTAGGGCGAAGACACAGAGACGGCACCCACCCACGCAGACAGACGCCGCGACGAGCGAGACCCTCGCCGGCTCTATCCACGCAATCAGCCAACCCAGCAGGAACCTCCTTCGAGCACGCCGAGCACCACAACCCGCACCAGCGCCCAGGCCCACGACACGACCCACCCCCACAACCACGCCGGCCGCACTGAACCAAAGAACTCCTGACGCCGGCGGACGGCGAGGCGGCCGAGGGTCAGGATGATGCGAGTCCGCCGACGCCGACCGGGCCGAAGAGGATGATCGACTCGCCGACCACGCGGCCTGAGCACAGCCCTGCGCTCGTCACCGGCTCGGACGGTTCTGCTCGTTGACGCGCACCGGCCGTGCATGTTCACTTTGGGAGACTTGCCGAATGCATTCAGTCATCGAATTCTGTCATCGAAAGCGGTCGAGCATGGCGGTAGTGCACAGGCCCGGCGGTCCGAAAGCTGCAACGGGCAATGGGGTCCACGCGTGATGTCGACGCCATCGGCCTCGACTGCCGACGCGAATCCTCTCGTTTCACCGGTCAATTCGCACAACGAGTGGGACCCGCTGGAGGAGATCATCGTCGGGCGTCTGGAAGGCGCGACGATCCCCTCCAACCATCCTGTCGTGGCCTGCAACATCCCGCCATGGACGGCGCGGTTGCAGGGGCTCGCCGCCGGGCTCAGGTACCCAGGCATGCTGATCGAGCCGGCGCGGCGTGAACTCGACCAGTTCATTGCCCTCCTGCGGTCCCTCGGCATTACGGTCACGCGCCCGGACGCGGTCGACCACAGGCAGCGCTTCGGTACCCCGGACTGGTCCTCGCGAGGTTTTTGCAACACCTGTCCGCGCGACAGCATGCTCGTGATCGGCGACGAGATCATCGAGGCGCCGATGGCATGGCCGTGCCGCTATTTCGAAGCCCACTCCTACCGGGGGATCCTCAAAGACTACTTCCGGCGCGGTGCGCGCTGGACGGCGGCACCGAAGCCGCAGCTCACCGACGAACTGTTCGAGGCGGATTTCCGTATCCCCGAAGCCGGCGAGCCCATGCGCCACATCCTCACCGAGTTCGAGCCGGTGTTCGACGCGGCAGACTTCGTTCGCGCGGGACGGGACCTGTTCGTCACACGAAGCAACGTCACCAATCAAATGGGAATCGACTGGTTGCGCCGCCACCTCGGACCCGGCTATCGGATCCATGAGATCGAGAGCCGCTGCCGCACGCCGATGCACATCGACACGACGTTCCTCCCGCTCTCCCCCGGCAAGCTGCTGGTCAATCCCGAATACATCGACGTCGACCGCCTGCCCGACGTCCTCAGCTCGTGGGACATCCTGATCGCCCCCGAGCCCGACCCGATCGGCGAGCGCCTGCTCGCGCTCACCTCGCTGTGCGGCAAATGGCTCAACATGAACGTCCTGATGATCGACGGCAAACGAGTGATTGTCGAACGGCACCACACCAGCATGCTGCGCGCACTCGAAAAATGGGGGTTCGAGCCCATCCCGTGCGACCTACTGCACTACGCACCGTTCGGCGGCTCATTCCACTGCGCAACGCTCGACATTCGGCGCCGTGGCACGCTCGAATCCTATTTCGATTGACCGTCGAACGTAGGAACCGACGCCCCGTACACTGCTTCACGGCGGCGGCCAGGACCACGGCGGCGTCGCCCTCGTACGGATCGCAGAAGCGCTCGTGGTGGCTGACGTCGAACGGCGCGTTCCTCGCGGTGACCTTGCAGCCGGGCTCGACGGTGGTCGCCCGGCCGTCCGGTTCGGAGTGTTTCAATCCGCCCTGCCCGGCCCCGTGGGTGGGACCTTCACCAGCTGACGAGGGGTCGGACTGTCAGACGTGAGCACTGGCGTGTGCGGCTCTGGCTGACACTGAGGGGCGACCTGCCCCGGAACGGCCACCGATGTGAGCATCCGTCCGGGCTGTTGGGCTGCGCATCTGTCACGGTCCTGCTGCAGCCCTTTACGAGAGGGGCCGGTGGGCACCGCCGGGACTAGCCTGTCCGTCACGCCGCGCGGCTGATCATGAAAGGCGCGTGCCGACGAAACACCGGGTCGCACCCGCCTGAGAGCGGTGGCCGGCGATCCGGTCGGGAGGGGGTCCCGTGCCTGATGTACATGACGCACCACCGCCGAGGTCCGGTGACGGGCCGTCAAGAGCCTGGGCGGGACCGTCGCCCTGGCCACCAGCGCCGCCACGGCGCGGCACGAAGATCAGCCCCGCCAAGCCGGCCGCGGCGAGCGTCGCGACCCTGGTGTGTGCGCTGGCCACCGGGGTGTTCAGTGCGTCTCTGCTGGGCGACGGCGCAGGCCTGAATCTGCTGATCGTCGCCGTGCCCGCGGCGCTCGGCGCGTATTTCGCCGCCCGGGCCGCCGGCCGCAGACTGCGCCCGTGGACCTTGGTGTGGGCGCTCGGTGGCGTCGCGCTGCTCGCCGTGCCCGCCCTGCGTGACGCCGGCTGGCCGACGTTCCTCGCCGTCGTGTCGTCGCTGGCCCTCGCGTCCCTGGCGCTGAACGGCGGCCGGACCTGGGTGGGCGTGCTGCTGGGCCCGCTCGGCCTGCCCGGCTCGCTCGGCACCGGCATGGCCTGGGGATGGAGTGGACTGCGTACCCACGCCGCTGCCTCGAACGGGCGGGTGGCGCCGGTGCTGCGGACCGGCGCGGTGGCGGCGTTGCTGGTGATCGTGTTCGGAGCACTGTTCGCCGGAGCGGACGCGGCCTTCGCCGATCTTCTCGGTGGCCTGATCCCGGATGCCTCGGTCGCCGACGGCCCCTGGCGTTTCCTGCTCCTCCTGCTCGGCCTGGTCGGCGCGCTCGCGGCGGCACGCCTCGCGGCCGCCCCCGTGCGATGGGACCGTCTCGAGATACGCCCCGGCCGCGCCCGGTCCCGGTGGGAATGGGCGCTGCCGCTCGTCGTGCTCAACCTGCTCTTCGCCGCGTTCATCGCCGTCCAGCTCGCCGTTCTCTTCGGCGGCTACGACAAGGTGCTCAGCGAGACCGGTCTGACCTACTCCGAATACGCTCGCCAGGGCTTCTGGCAGCTGCTGTTCGCGACCCTGCTGACGCTGGCCGTGATCGCCTTGGCCACCCGCTGGGCCCCACGCTCGACCGCGGGCGATCGCACCCTGGTGCGCGCCGTCCTCGGGGCGCTGTGCGTGCTCACTCTGGTCGTGGTGGCGTCGGCGCTGCGCCGGATGGACCTGTACGTCGACGCCTACGGACTGACGCGGCTGCGGGTGTCCGTCGCAGCCATGGAGTTGTGGCTCGGAGTGGTGATCGTCCTCATCATGATGGCCGGGGCGTACGGCGTGAAGTGGCTGCCCCGTGCCGTAGCGGCGAGTGGCGCGGCGGCCGTGCTCGCGTTCGGCCTCGCCTCACCGGACGGCCTCGTCGCCGAACGCAACGTACAGCGCTACGAGCGCACCGGAAAGATCGATATCGACTATCTCCAGGAGCTGTCCGCGGATGCCGTTCCGGCCCTCGACGGTCTGCCGGAGCCGCTGCGCGCCTGTGCGCTGGAGGAGATCGCACGCGATCTGGAGGAGACGGACGACTCCTGGTACGCCACGAGTTGGGGCGAGCACAGGGCGCGCAGCATCCTGGCCGAGCACGGCGTCGCCGACGAGGCGTTGTGCGACGCGATCGACTCCGACCGCTTCGGCGAGTACGGCGAGTGGGAGCAGTCGGGCGAACTCGGCCCGTCCGACGACTACTGAGAGGGCGCAGACCCCGCCCGCCCGAAGCCGAGCGGAGCCTGGGTACCGGCCGCCCCTTCGTGCCGGTCCGTACCCGGGCCGCTGCGGCTACGCGGCAGGGCCGCCCCGCGCCCGCTGTCCCGCCGAGTGCCTCCGGGTCGCTCTGGCATGCCCGGATGACGAACACTGCGGCCAGGCCGACCAACGCCCGCACCAGCGCGGAACGCCGTGGCGCCCGTACGCATCCGCTGTCGCTCGCACATGCGGCGAAGCTTCAGTCACGAGCGAGGACACCAGAGCCTCCCTTGTCGCGCTGACGAACCGCCCCACCGGCACAGGGTCATACAGCCGTGGGCAGATCCGCCGTCCGGGCACGGGCCCCGGCGGGGAGCGCCACCGCACGCCTGTCCGGGCGCTCCGAGGGGACCGCAGGTTCGTACGCAGGCACGGGACAGCACGACGCGGGGCCACGCTGAGGCACGGCGACGTCAGCCCTGCAAGCCGCGCCGGGTCATGGGTGGCCCGGAAAGGGGAGTGAGAGCGGAGGTGCTCCTGGCGTGGCGGATGCGCTCTGCTGCAACGCCGACGCAAAGGTGCCGTAGGCCTCGTCGACATGCCCGGGCCCTGCTGCTGGAGTCCCCGCTTCAGCCCGCCACGGGGGCGTCGTCCAGCACGTACGTCTGGATGGCGGTGACCGCGGCGCCGCGGGCCCACTGGGTGAAGTCGCTGGGACGGATGTCCAGGTCGAGCGGGGCGAAGCCCGGGTCGCGGTCGGCTCGTACGCCCTCGTCGACCGCTGCGCGGGCCACCTCCGCCAGGCGGATCCCTTCACCAGTGAGAACGATCTTCTGGACCAGTGTGAAGTTGGCGGCGGCGGCGATGAGGCGGCCGAGCGCGCGGCCGGCCGCGGTGATGACCGGTTCGGCGACCCGGTCACCGCTTGCGGCGAGGTCGAGGCACTCGTCATAGGTCACCGATCGGCGCAGTCCGACGGAGACGGCGGCGCAGATGGAGGAATGCGCCAGCATGGCGGTGGCACACCCTCGGTGGCCGCTGGGACACAGCGGCCCCAGGGGGTCCAGGGGGTAGTGGCCGAGCAGTCCGAAACCGGCATCCGGGCTGTCGACGATCGTGTCGTGGATGACCAGGCCGTAGCCCACTCCCGCGCCGATGGTGACGACGGCGAAGCGATCGTGGCCGCGGGCGGCTCCGAACCAGTGCTCGGCCCGGGTCAGCGCCAGAAGGTCGTTGTCCACGGCAGTGGGGAACCCGAGGGCGTCGGTGAGGAGCCGGCCGAGGGGGACATCCTCGAACCATTCCAGGAACGGCGCGGCCGTGACGGTCGCGTGATGCGCGACCCGCCCGCCGAGACACACTCCGGCCGCGGTGATCGGCGGGCCCCCTGCGGCAAGTTCGCCGGTCAGGGTCCGGACGGTGTCCACCACGGAGTCAGGGTCACGGCCGGGCAGCGCGGCGTGCGCGGAGGCGATCACTTCGGCACGCAGTGTCGTGATGACGACGTGGACCTCGTCGCTGGTGACCTTCGCGCCGACGAAGTGGTGCGCGGTGGGGTTGATGTCCAGCGGCCGTATCGGGCGGCCCGTCCGGGCCTCGCGGCTGGTGCCCACCTCCACGAGCAGGCCGCTGTCGATGAGGGGCTTGGCGAGCCGGGTGAGGCTGCCGGCCGACAAGCCCAGGCGCCTTGCGATTTCACTGCGGGGAGCCGGGCCGCGCAGCAGGACTTCGAGGGCGACGGCACGGCTGGCGCCGGCGAGCGGGTTCGACGGCGCTGGCGTGGCATCCACCGTGCGGTCCTCCATGGAGTTGTGACAGGCGGCAGGTGAGGTGTTCATCGTGCCACGCGAGCCATGGATTCCGTAATGAAAGTAATCTACGCGGCTTCCCGGCGTTTCAGCAACGCAAAATTCGCGTTTCCAGGGGGTTGACGCGACATGCCTTCCGCTCTGAAAGTAACCCCCAGGAGCTGACAGCTCGCTCCTCCTGGACACCGTCCGTGGGTGTCCGGCGTTCTCAGTGCTCTCTCAAGGGATCCTCCATGGCTGAGCGTCTCCATGACGACTACCTCCATCTGCGCGCCGCAGGCATGAGCCTGGTCCTGGACTGCACCGAGGGTCTGCTGCCTCGTGTCCTCCACTGGGGCGCGGACCTCGGAGAGCTGACCGACGACGCTCTGGCCGCGTTGACCCTGGTCGAGGCGACACAGATCATGTCCAACACGCTGGACGCCGCTGCACAGGTCAGCGTCCTGCCCCAGCAGTCCGCCGGCTGGCTCGGCACCGCGGGACTCACCGGTCACCGGGACGGCAGGGACTTCTCCACCGCCTTCACCGTCCGCTCCGTGCAGGCCGACCGCGTGCAGGCCGATTCCGGCAAGAGCCCCGTGCGGCACCGAGTGGCCGTCGACGCCGTCGACCCCTCAGCCGGTCTGGCGCTGGCCCTGGAGCTCGAGGTCACCGGTTCGGGACTCGTACGGCAGCGGGCCACCCTCACCAATGAAGGCGACGGCCCGTACACGCTTGACGGCCTCCTCCTTGCCCTTCCGGTACCCGGCCAGGCCACCGAACTCCTCGACCTCACCGGGCGGCACCTGCGTGAACGCGCCCCGCAGCGCCACGAGTTCACGCTCGGTACCCATCTTCGGGAGAACTGGAGAGGCCGCACCGGCACCGACGCCACCCTGGTGCACGTCGCGGGCGAGGCCGGTTTCGGCTTCCGCACCGGCGAGGTATGGGGACTGCACGTCGCCTGGAGCGGAAACCACCGCTCGCTGGCCGAGCGAACCCCCGCGGGAATCCGCCTGCTGGGCGGCGGTGAAGGCCTGCTGCCCGGCGAAGTCCGGCTCACCACCCGCGAGTCCTACACCTCCCCGTGGATCTACGGCTCTTACGGACAGGGCCTGGACGAGCTCGCCGGGCGCTTCCACGGCTATCTGCGGGACCGCGCACACCATCCCCGTACGCCCCGCCCCGTCACCCTCAACACCTGGGAAGCCGTCTACTTCCAGCAGGACCTGACCAAGCTGAAGGCCCTTGCCGACGCGGCCGCCGAGGTCGGTGCGGAACGCTTCGTACTCGACGACGGCTGGTTCCTGGGCCGCCGGGACGACACCGCAGGGCTCGGCGACTGGTACGTCGACAAGGACGTCTGGCCCGAGGGGCTGCATCCGCTGGTGGAGCACGTGCGCTCGCTGGGCCTTCAGTTCGGCCTGTGGTTCGAGCCGGAGATGGTCAACCCCGACTCCGATCTCGCCCGCGCCCACCCCGAGTGGATCCTGGCCACAGGCGGCCGCACCCCACCCCTCTCCCGCCACCAGCAGGTTCTCGACCTCGGCCACCCAGAGGCGTACGCCCATCTCCTCGAGCGCCTGGACGCCCTCGTCGCGGAGTACGGCATCGACTACATCAAGTGGGACCACAACCGGGACCTCGTCGACGCCGGACACAGCCCGCTCGGCACAGCCGGGGTCCACGCACAGACAACCGCCGTGTACCGGCTCATCGACGAACTCCGCATGCGCCACCCCGATGTGGAGATCGAGTCCTGCTCCTCCGGCGGTGGACGCGTCGACCTGGGCATCCTGGAGCGAACCGACCGGGTGTGGACCAGCGACTGCCTCGATGCCCTGGAACGTCAGCAGATCCAGCGCTGGACCGGCCTCCTCCTGCCGCCCGAACTCCTCGGCGCCCACGTCGGGTCCCCCGTCGCCCACACCACCGGCCGTACCCACACCCTTGACTTCCGGGCCGGAACGGCCCTGTTCGGACACTTCGGAATCGAGTGGGACCTCACGCTCGCCTCCACCGAGGACCGCGCCCGGATCGCGGAGTGGGTGGCGGCGTACAAGAAGCTGCGCCCCCTGCTGCATTCGGGCACCGTCGTTCACGCCGACCACCCCGATCCCGCCCTGTGGCTGCACGGCGTCGTCGCACCCGACCGGTCCCGTGCCGTCTACGCAGTGGTTCAGGCAGCCACCAGCGTGCAGTCCCCGCCCGGGCCCGTCCGGCTGCCCGGCCTCGACCCCGACGCGGTCTACCACCTCTGCCCGCTTCGACCCGGAGACCGGCCCGAGGGTCCCACCGACTCGCCACTGCCCTGGTGGCACACCGACGATGTGCAACTGACCGGCCGCGTCCTCGGCACCCTCGGCATCCAGGCGCCCGCGCTCCACCCGGAGCGCACGGTCCTCATCCAAGCCCGCCGCGTCTGACCCACCAGCCACCGCGCACCCGGCGTCAGGCACCTCGGCCCGGCGCCCGGCATCCGCTCCGGCATCTGGAGACACCATGATTCGTGCAAGAGGCAGGGCCGCCCTCTCCGCCGGCCTGGCCGCCGTGCTGTTGAGCGCCTGCGGCAGCTTTGCCGGCCAACCCGAAGACGAACCGGTGACCTTGGACTTCTTCCAGTTCAAGCCCGAAGCCGTCGCGACGTTCGACAAGCTCATCGCCGACTTCGAGGCCGAGCACCCGGGCATCAAGGTGCAGCAGCACCACGTTCCGGAGGCGGAAACCGCCATCCGTTCCCGGCTGGTGAAGGACAACATGCCCGACGTCATCACCCTCAACGGGAACAGCACGTTCGGCGAGCTGGCGTCGGCCGGCGTGCTCTACGACTTCTCCCAGGAGAAGGTGGCGGACGAGATCGTGCCCGGGGTGAAGAAGGTGCTGCGTGACCTCGGCACCGCCGGCAAGGGCGAAGTCAACGGACTGCCCCTCGCCTCCAACGCCAGCGGCGTCATCTACAACAAGGAGCTGTTCGCCAAGCACGGGGTCGAGGTCCCCAGAACCTGGGACGAACTCATCGACGCGGCAAAGACCTTCGAAGAGGCCGGAGTCACACCTTTCTACGGCTCCCTGAAGGACGCCTGGACCTCACTGCCGGCGTTCAACCAGCTCGCTGCCAACATCCCGCCCGCGGGCTTCTGGGAAGCACGCCGGGCGGGCCGGACCAGCTTCGGCAAGGAGTACCCCGAGGTCGCTCGCAAGCTCACGGAGATATACCGCTACACCCAGAAGAACACCTTCTCCCGGGACTACAACGCAGCCAACCAGGCCTTCGCCAAGGGCGAATCCGCCATGTATGTGCAGGGCAGCTACGCCCTGCCGGCCATCAAGACGTTCAAGCCCGAGTTCGAGGCCGGCCTCTTCCCGCTGCCGGCCGGAAACGGCCCCGGGGCGACGCGCCTGGTGTCGGGTGTGGACGTGGCGCTCACCATGAGCCGCCACCCCGAACACGCCGAGGAGTCGATGGAGTTCATCAACTACCTCATGCGGCCCGAGGTGGTGAGCGCATACGCCGAGGAGCAGAGCGCCATTCCCCCGCTGAAGGGCACGGCGCCCGCCGACCCGGCTCTCAAGCCGCTGCTCCCGTACATCACCGAGGGCCGGATCACCGGCTTCCCCGATCACCGGATACCGCTGGCCGTCAAGCTGGACGCGGTCACCCAGCAATTCCTCATCGACGGCAAGCAGGCCGCGTTCCTGCGGACCCTCGACAGCGAATACACGAAGGTCCTCAAGCGCAGGGCGTGACAGCCGAAGAAGGAGGAAAGACCATGACAGCGGTCACCGCTCCACCCCCCAGCACATCCGCAGATCCCACGCCGCGGCATCCTCGCCGCCGTCCCCCGTCCACGGGCCGCCGCGCCTACTACGTGATGGTGCTCCCCGCGCTCGCCCTGTTCCTGCTCTTCCACACCCTCCCGGTGCTGCAGGGCCTGTACTACAGCCTCACCGACTACGCGGGCTACGGCCGCTACGACTTCGTGGGGCCGAGCAACTACCTCGCCCTCTTCCAGGACAGCCGCATCTGGGAGAGCTACCTCTTCACGTTCCGGTTCGCCCTCGTCGCCACCGTGCTGACCAACCTCATCGCGCTGGCCGTCGCCCTGGGCCTCAACGGCAGGATCCGCTTCCGCAACACCCTGCGCGGCGTGTTCTTCATTCCCAACGTGCTGGCGATCCTCATCGTCGGCTACATCTTCAACTACCTCTTCTCCAACTCCCTCCCGTACATCGCCGAGAAGCTGGGCATCGAGGCGCTGAGCACGAGCATCCTCGCCGATCCCGATCTGGCGTGGGTGGGTGTGGTGATCCTCGCGGTGTGGCAGGCCGTGGCGTTCAACGTCATCATCTACCTGGCCGGGCTGCAGACCGTCCCCGAGGACCTGTACGAGGCCGCGACCCTGGACGGGGCCGGCGCCTGGCAGCGGTTCCGGTCCGTCACGCTCCCGCTCATCGGACCGTTCGTGACCATCAACATGGTCCTGGCACTGCGCAACTTCCTCCAGGTCTTCGACCACATCGCCGCACTGACCAAGGGCGGCCCCGGAACGTCCACCACCTCCGTGGCCCATCTCATCTACAACGGTGGTCTCAACGGCGGGGAGTACGCCTACCAGACGGCCAATGCCGTGCTGTTCTTCATCTGCATCGTCGTGATCTCGATCTTCCAGCTGCGCATACTCCAGCGCCGCGAGGGGAGCGTCTGATGTCCACCACCGTCCCCGGCAACGAACCTCTCCCCCGGCCGAGCCGGCCTCGCGTCAACTGGTGGCTGACGGCCCTGATGGCCGTGCTGTCCCTGACGGTGCTCGTTCCGCTCTACTTCACCGCCGTCACCGCCCTCAAGAGCCCCGACCAGCTGGGCGGCTCCGGGTTCGGCCTGCCCGAGGACATCCGCTGGAGCAACTTCTCCGACGCCTGGAGACTGACGAACTTCCCGTCGGCCATGATGAACAGCGCCTTGATCACCGTGGGCGCCGTGGTGCTGACACTGCTGACCAACTCACTGGTCGCCTACGCCATCGCCCGCAACATGCACCGCAGGTTCTTCAAGGGGCTGTACTACTACTTCGTCTCGGCGCTCTTCGTCCCGTTCCCGATCATCATGCTCCCGGTCGTCAAGCAGACCTCACTCCTTGGCCTCGACAACCAGTCCGGGCTGATACTGCTGTACGTCGTCTACGGACTGGCCTTCAACATCTTCCTGTACGTCGGCTTCCTGCGTTCGGTGCCGAAGGAGCTCGAGGAGGCAGCCCGTACCGACGGCGCCGGCACCTGGACGATCTTCCGGCGAGTCATCTTCCCCCTGCTCATGCCGATGAACGCAACCGTCGGCATCCTCACCTGCCTGTGGGCGTGGAACGACTTCCTGCTGCCGCTGGTCATCCTCTCCGACCCCAGCGCACAGACCCTGCCGCTGGCTCAGTACATCTTCCAGAGCCAGTTCAACACCAACTACACCGTGGCCTTCGCCTCTTACCTCATGGCACTGGCGCCGGTTCTCCTTGTGTACGTCTTCGCCCAGCGCTGGGTGATCTCCGGAGTCATGCGAGGTTCCATCAAGTGACCACAACGAGCGCGTGGTGGACGTCCGCCGTCGTCTACCAGATCTACCCCCGCAGCTTCGCCGACAGCAACGGTGACGGGATCGGGGACCTCCCCGGCATTCTCGACCGCCTCGACCACCTCGCCGGCCTCGGCGTCGATGTCCTGTGGCTCTCCCCCGTCAACCCGTCACCGCACGACGACAACGGGTACGACATCAGCGACTACCAGGACATCGACCCGGCGTTCGGCACCCTGGACGACTTCGGCAAGCTCCTCGCCGCCGTCCACCAGCGCGGCATGAAGCTCGTCATGGACCTGGTCGTCAACCACACATCCGACGAGCACCCCTGGTTCGCCGAGGCCCGCAGCGGCCCGGGCAGCCCCAAGCGCGACTGGTACTGGTGGCGGCCGGCCCGGTCCGGCATGCAGCCCGGCACACCCGGCGCCGAACCGAACAACTGGGGCTCGGCCTTCTCCGGTCCGGCCTGGGAGTACGACCCGGACAGCGGCGAGTACTACCTCCACCTCTTCTCACCCAAGCAGCCCGACCTCAACTGGGAGAACCCGGAAGTCCGGCAGGCCGTGTACGCCATGATGCGCTGGTGGCTCGACCGCGGCGTCGACGGCTTCCGGATGGACGTCATCAACCTGATCTCCAAGGACCCGGCCCTCCCGGACGGCCACACGCCCGCACACAGCCGGTACGGCGACGGATCGCCGTACTACGTCTGCGGCCCCCGTATTCACGAGTTCCTCCAGGAGATGCACCGCGAGGTCTTCGCCGGACGCGAAGGCCGGCTCCTCACGGTCGGCGAGATGCCCGGGGTGACGGTCGAGGAGGCCAAACTCTTCACCGACCCCGCTCGTGCCGAGGTCGACATGGTGTTCCAGTTCGAACACGTCGGACTCGACCAGGGGGACGGCAAGTTCGACGTCCGGCCGCTGCGCCTGCACGACCTCAAGGCATCACTCGGCCGCTGGCAGGCCGGTCTCAACGAAACCGGCTGGAACAGCCTCTACTGGAACAACCACGATCAGCCGCGGATCGTCTCCCGCTTCGGCGACGACGGCCCGCGCTACCGCGAACGCTCGGCGACCATGCTGGCCACCGTCCTGCACCTGCACCGCGGCACTCCGTACATCTACCAGGGCGAGGAACTCGGCATGACCAACGCCGCGTTCACCTCGATCGACGACTTCCGGGACATCGAGTCGCTCAACCACTACGCCCACGCGGTCGCGAGCGGCGAAGACCCCGAACAGGTCCTCGAGGGCCTACGAGCGATGAGCCGGGACAACGCCCGTACGCCCATGCAGTGGGACGCCTCCCCCAACGCCGGCTTCACCACCGGCGAACCGTGGATCGCCGTCCACCCCGACCATGTGGACATCAACGCCGAGGCTGCCACCGCCGACCCCACATCCGTCTACCACTACTACCGACGCCTGATCGCCCTGCGTCACACCGAACCGGTCGTCGCCCATGGCGACTTCACACCACTCCTCCCGGACGACGAGCGCGTGTACGCCTTCACACGACGCCACGAGTCCACGGAGCTCCTCGTCCTCGGCAACTTCACGGGCGAGGCCGCACAGGTCGACCTTCCCGCAGGCTGGGAGAATGCGGACCTGGTCATCGGCAATGTCCCCGACGCCGCTCCCCTGAAGGCGGCGCTGACCCTGGCGCCCTGGGAGGCACGGGTGCACCGCAGGACGGTGCGGCAGGGCGTCGTTGCAGTGTCTTGACCAGTGGGAGGGCGTGAGGGGTCCTGCCACATCCCACGCTGGTCATGAGCAGCGGCGGGACCGACACCGGACCGCAGGCGCACACCGTTGCGCGGACGGCAACGAAGGCGATCCAGCGCGGCGTGGGATCCGCAAGGACCGGCGGTACGTGACCGCACTTCGTTCGTCGACACCCGTGTACGGGAAAATCCCCGGGCAGGGCCGGTCATCGGTCCGATCTATCGCGGTGCGCCCTGTCGACCTGCGGCGCTGCCGTCGAGGTCCAGCAAGGCAGCCAGCTCCTCCCGCGTGGCGAGCGCCAGGGTGTCGAGGTCGGGCAGTGCCTTGCCGTCGGCGACCAGCCCGATGTGCACCTGACCGCCGTACGTCGACATGGCCACCGCCAGCGACTGGCCCCTGGCGAGTGGCGCCATCGGGTAGATCTCGCGCAGGGGGCAGCCGCCGAGGGACAGGGTCGAGCGGGGCAGCGGCACGCTCGTGACGAGGACGTCGAAGAGCATCCGGGCGGCGCCGCCCGCCAGCGGGGCGCCGAACCGATGGGCCAGGGACGGTAGTTGGTCGGCGAGGAGTGCGACGGCTCCGGCGCCGCGCGCCGGCCCCGCCGCCTTGTTGCGGTCCATGGCGTCGCGGATGGAGGCGAGGCGCGCCAGGGGGTCGGGCTCGGCGACGGGCAGCTCGACCAGATAGGCGGACAGCTTGTTGCCAGCGCCGGGCGGGCTGCCGGGGCGGCGGCGTGAGACCGGTACGAGGGCCCGGGGGCCCTCGGCGGGCAGCTGTTCGCCGCGCTCGTGCATCCAGCGCCGGAGCGCGCCGGCGACAACGGCGAGCAGTACGTCGTTGGCGGTGCCGCCCGCGACGCGCCGCACCTGCTGTACGTCGTCCAGCGGCAGCACGGCGGTGCCGAGCCGTCGGGTGCCGCTGGGGGCCGCGGTCAGGGCGGGCAGTCCGGGCGGGTCGAACCGGCTGGCGCGTACGACGGAGGCCCCGACACCCACCGCGCGGCCCAGCTCCTCGATACGGCGCTGGGCGAGGTCGGCGAGGACCCGGGGTCCGCCGAGCCAGGAGCGCGGGGGCACGGGGTGCGCGCGGCGGGTCCGGGTGCGGCGGGCGTCGGCGATCTCGTCGAAGATGCCCGCGCCGATGGCTACGGCCCGCATGCCGTCGGCGAGGGCGTGGTGGAGTTTGACGAGGACGGCGAAGCCTTCGTCGCGGGGGCCGCGCAGGAGGTACATCTCCCACGGGGGCAGACCGCGTTCGAGCGGACGCTCCATCAGCTCACCGGCTGCCGCGGTGACCTCCGCGGTGAAGTCGTCGCCGGTCAGGCACACGTCCCGGACGTGGCGGCGCACGTCGAAGTCCTTGGCGGTGCTCCAGGCGGCTCCGCCGACGGGGACCAGGACGTCGCGCACCCGCATCCTGAGCCGCGGAATGGCGGCGGAGCGTTCCGCGAGCAGGCCGAGAACGCGGTCGGCGCCCCCACCTCCCGGCCGGGGGCCGAAGAGGGCGAGGGCGCCGAGGTGCATGGGGTGACCGGCGGATTCCAGATGCCAGAACGCCAGATCCAGCGGGGCGAGAAGCTCAGAGCTCACATGGTCCTCATGTCTCTGGGAGGCCGGGAGTCGCAGTCAACATCTTCCGATCGGTTACGGTCAAGTACGATCGGTTTACAGTCAGTTAACCGTCGCCGATCAACAGACCCCGGACCGGTCCGGCGTGATGAGCCCGGCACCGCCGCCACGCGACTCCACGCCCCACGACTCGGACGGCCGGTCGGCCGGTCGGCCGGTCGGCCGGTCGGCCGGTCGGCATCGGATCCCGTCCGGCCCCCCACTCCCCTCGTCCCGCCTGCGCGACCGCCCGGTCCTGCGCACGCGGCACGCCCCGAACCGGTTGCAATGGGCTGGAGCCGTTGACGCCGCGAAGGGCACTGCAAACACCCCGGCAGCGCTGAAGTCGATCCGCGCCACACCCGAACGGCGCCCCGATCCACCTGCTGACCGGCCACGGACGCAGCGATGAGTTTCCCCGGCCCGGAGAGTCTCACCACCGTTGTCGACAACACAGGAGAAACACATGGCTCAGCTACTGAGAGTCCAGAACTTCAATGTCTCGAGTGACGGAATCGGTGCCGGTGAGGACCAGAGCCTCGAGAGTCCGTTCGGCCACCCGGATCCCGAGAGGCTGTTCGCCTGGGCCGGCGCCACGGCGAGCTGGCCCATGCGCACCGGCCCCGGGGGGAGCCGGGGCCTCGACGACTACTTCACACGCGACTACGCTCGCAACATCGGAGCCGAGATCATGGGCCGCAACAAGTTCGGGCCCCAGCGCGGGCCCTGGCACGACCATGAGTGGCGCGGCTGGTGGGGCGACGAGCCCCCGTTCCGCACGCCGGTGTTCGTCATGACCCACCACAAGCGGCCTTCGTTCACGCTCTCCGACACCACTTTCCACTTCGTCGACGGCGACCCGGCCACGGTCCTCGAACGGGCGCGGGACGCGGCGCAGGGCAAGGACGTCCGACTCGGCGGCGGGGTCACCACCATCCGGCAGTTCCTCGACGCCGACCTCGTGGACACCATGCACATGGCGGTCTCGCCGGTGAAGCCCGGGTCCGGGGTACGACTTTGGGAGTCACCCGATGAGCTGCTCGACCGGTTCCACCTCGAGATCGTGCCCAGCCCGAGTGGCGTGACGCACCACCTGTTGTGGCGAAAGTGACACGAGGGCCCGCGCGGGATGTCAGCACGGCCAATGCGGGCGTTCAGTGGGTGATCGCGTAGTTGCGGGCCGGTTACCGATACGGGCCGCGGTACTCGTACGCAACTGTCGTCCGCGCACCCAAGGTCGAGCGGCTGACACCTGACCACGAACGGTCGGACGCGGAAACTCCAACCCGGGCCGGTGACTGAGCAAGTGCCATCAGGGGCTCCGTACCGGTGCCGTAGTTTGCCTGCATCAGGCCAGTTCAAGCAGCGCCTCGCCGAGCATCGCCACTCCCTCGGCGATGGCGCCGACCGGGGTGGCCGCATAGCCGAGGACGATGCCGGGTGGTCCGGGCAGCTGCCGGTGCCACGACAACGGATGGCACTTCACGCCCCGGGCGAGCGCTGCGGCGGCCAGCTCGGTGTCGGGTACGTCTGCCCTGTAGGTGACGGTCAGGTGCAGACCGGCTGCTGCACCGTGGACCACCGCGCCCGGCAGGTGCTCGGAGATGGCTTCGATCATCGCGTCGCGGCGCTGCCGGTGACGGCCGCGCAGCAGCCGCAGATGCCGTTCCAGGTCGCCGCATTCCATCAGGCGGGCCAGCACCAGTTGAGGCAGTACGGCGTTGCCCAGGTCCGTGAAGCGTTTTATCTCGATCAGGGCATCTCGGTGGCGGCGCGGAGGTATCACCCAGCCGATGCGCAGGGCGGGTGCGAGCAGTTTGGACACGCTGCCCATGTAACACACATGGTCGGCGAGCAGCGCGCGTAGCGCGGGTACCGGCGGCCGGTCGTAGCGGTGTTCTGCGTCGTAGTCGTCCTCCAGGATCAGTCCACCGTCCTGGGCCCAGCGCAGCAGTTCGCGGCGGCGCTCGCCGCTGGTCACCACGCCGGTGGGGAATTGGTGGGCAGGCGTGAGCAGTACCGCGCGGGCGCCGGTGGCGCGTAGTGCCTCTACGTGCACACCGTCGCCGTCGAGGGGCACCGGTGGGGTGGCCAGGGCTCCGTTCTGCAGATGCTGGCGTATACCGAGTGAGCCCGGGTCCTCGACTGCGACGCCGTCGATGCCATCCGCCCGCAGCACCGGGTGCAGCAGGGTGAGCGCCTGCGCGGTACCGGCGACGACCAACACCTCGTCCGGGTCCGTCCGCATGCCGCGGCTGCGTGCCAGCCAGCCGGCGATGGCCCTGCGCAGTCGTGGGGTGCCGCGAGGGTCACCGTAGCCGAGGTTCTCGGCGGACAGTTCGGTGAGCACGGTTCGTTCCGCTCTCAGCCAGGCCGCTCGGGGGAACACAGTCAGATCGGGCTGACCGGGGGTGAAGTCGATGCGGGCAGGGGCGGCACGCAGCATGTCGAAGACATCGGCGCCCGGTTCGCCGACGAACAGCGTGCCAGGTGCGGCCTTCTCGGCGGTGACCGGGGCCGAGGGCCGCGAGGGCCCGGTCCCGGGAGGTGCCTTGGGTGACACAACAGCAGGTACCGCGACCACTATGGTCCCGCCGCGTCGGCGCCCCTCGACGTGACCGTCCTCGGACAGCCGCCGGTATGCCTCGGCGACCACCCCACGAGACACCCGCAGTTCGGCGGCGAGCACCCGGGTGGGCGGCAGAATGCTGCCCACCGTCAGCCGGCCATCGGCCATCGCCTCGCGCAGCCGCCCGGCCAGCCAGGCCGACTTGCCACCGACAGGCGCTTCCTCGGCGTCGAGCTGCAGGAAATCCGAGCCATGGGCCGAGGTGGTCCCGCCGTTCGTCGACGACGGTTGCATCACGCCTGCGGCGGTCGGTCCGCCCGCTCCCCGTCTCCCCTGGTTCACCCGGCCCATGGTGTCAGGCGCCACTGCGGCTTCCGCTCGCCGGCAGATCCTCAGCAGCCAAAGACGACCTCCAGTGAGGATGGGGTGAGGATGGCGGACGTGGGGTCGGCCGACCAGTGCGCGGCCGACTCTTCGGCGAGTGCCTTCAGTAGCTCCGGCACGGCCTGCGCGCCGTCGTCCTGCATGGCCTCCGCCACTACGAGGACCGTGCTGGTGTGCTCGCTCACCGCGGAATCGCCGCTTTGCCGGTTGGTCCAGCGCCGGGCATGGGCCCTTCCGGCGGAGTCGGCGAAGATCACCTCACCGGGTGCCGGGTGCTCGATGGCGCCGCCGAAGGTCGTGCAGCGCTCGTCACCCCGGGCATGGCGCACCGTGAGCAAGGGGCCGGCGATGCGGTCGACGTCGAGAACCGCGACCGGGACCGCGTAGGCGACGGAGATGGCGTTGCACAGGTCGACCACCGGATGGATGCGCGGCAGCTTCCCCTCCTTCCGCAACCGCCGCAGAAGCGACTCCGCAGCGCACCGATACTGTGTGGGCTTGAGCCCCATTCGGGAAGACGCCCGCCTCCAGGCCAGCACTTCGGGGAACTCGCTCTCCGTGGCACCGGCAGGCCGAGCCGCAGCGCGGGCGGTGTATGCAACGACTCGCGGACCGACCGTCGGCACCGACTCCGGTGGCGTACAGCGCTCCGGCGGTGAGCTGGGGGTGGCCCGACCAGATGGCATCCGTGTGCCCGAAACGCATGATCACGCCACCGCCAGTCGCACGCTCATGCCCAGGAAGCAGGCTGCGAACACCCGCCGGATGCCGGTCATCACCCGAGGCCGGGTCAGCACGCGGCTGCGGACGGCGGCGGCGCACAATCCGTACGCGGCGAAGACGACGAAGGTGAGCACCATGAAGACAGCACTGAGTTGGAGCATCACGTCAAGAGAGCCGGATGCGCCGACGGGGACGAACTGCGGCAGGAACGCGACAAAGAACATCGTGAGCTTCGGGTTGAGCAGGTTGACCAGCACTCCGGAAGCGATCACGCGGACCGCCGGGCGCGGCTCGCTTTCCTGCGCGACCACCAATGCCTCCTTGTCACGCAGCATCGCCCACGCCATGAACAGCAGGTAGCCGACACCGAGGTATTTCACCGTCTCGTAGGCGACTGCGCTGGTGTGCAGCAGTGCGGAGAGGCCGGTGATCGTCGCCGCCAGGTGCGGCACGACACCGAGCGTGCAGCCGAGCGCTGCGACCAGGCTCGCCCGGCGGCCATGGGACAGCCCGGCAGCGAGGGTGTACACCACGCCCGTGCCGGGGGTGACCACCACAACCAGGGTGGTCAGCAAGAACGCGATACTCAAAGGGGACCTCCGTGAAGTTCGGCGTCCTCTCACCCTGGCGCGACCATGGTCCGACCGACAGGGCCAAAGCAGTCCCGGATCAGTGGTCCATAAAGGAGGGCCTGGGCTGTGAGGCCCAGACCACGAGGACGGTGCACCTGATGGGTCCTCCACACGGCTGCGGCTCCGTCGGAGATGGCCGGTGACCTTGACGCCGCCCCGTCCTCCTACCGGGCCGCCGCGCGCCGGACGACCCGCCTTCGCCGGACGCCCCAGCCTTCCCGAGCGGCGCCACCTCGAGACCCGGAACACCCGGCCGGCACCGTGGACGGCCGACCGCCGGACAGGCCGGCAGGATCAGCGGGTCCCGCTCCAGCCACGACTCGTCACCCCGCACGGCCGCCTGTGGTCCGGAGGCCGGACGGGTCTTCAGGCGGCCGCGGTTCTTGGGACCGTGGTGGAGGCAGCCTTCCGCTCTGTGTCCGTTGCCCTGGTCGGTTCCGGCCTCAAACGGCGCGGCCGGCTGCAGACGCCTGGTCGGCCGCCGCACCCGCGAACGGCGCCAGGTAGACACGGAGGTCGGGCCGGCTCCGCAGGCCCGGCAGGCGGGCATGCCGCCAGCCGCGTGCATACGCCGGCGGGGCGGTGTCCCCCTCGACCACGAGGGCAACCGGACGGTCCTGGGCGAGCGCGGCGAGCCCGGCGGCAGTGAGACTGCCGTCGTTGCCCCCGACCTGGCGCGAGGCGCAGCCGGCCTGGAAGGCCATCCGGGGTGCTTCCACCCCGCTGATCACGCACGGGGGGCGGACGCCCAGACGGTGCAGTTCGGCGGTGATCCGGTCGAACGCCTGCCGGTCGGCACGGCTGCCCACCACCTTGCGGTGCAGGACGCCGTACTGGACGACCAGGTGGCAGGCGATCAACAGCGCGAGCACGGCAGCCACCAGTGGTCTCGGACGCGCTGCTGCGGCGATCCACACCAGGCACACCGCTGTCGGCAGCGCGAGGAGGGCGTAGCTCGGCAGCAGGAAGCGCGGGGCCGCGTAGCCGATCAGCAGCAGGTAGGGGACCGCGAGGGAGAGCCCGACCAGCGTGGGCACCACCACGGTGGACGGCTGCCGGCTGCGCACCGCCGCCAGCACCCCGCCGACGACGAAGAGCGGCAGCACGAACCACCACACCGCGGTGACGGGTTGCTTCCACGGGACGTCGCAGGGGCGGCACAGCGACCAACCGGCCAGCGAACGCATCTGGTCGCCGAACGCGAGCTGCCACCCCAGGTCGCCCTGGACCTCGCTGGAACGCCGCAGCCGCTCCATGAGACCGCCGTAGCTGATGTAGGCCTCGACGATCCACGGGGCACATCCGACGACCGCTCCGGCGGCGAGCACGACCACCAACGCGGGCCACCGCCAGGGCCTGGCGGCGACGGCGACGACGGCGAGCGGCACGACCAGCCAGAAGGCGTCGGACGGCCGCATCAGCGCGACGAACGCCACTCCCCCGCCCGTGCCCACGAGGGCGCCGAGTTCGGAGCGGTGGCGGGCGGTCCGCAGGAAGCAGCCGACCGTGAACAGGGAACCGAGCGCCACCCACAGGTTGGGCATCACCTGAGGTCCGTAGAAGAGTGTGATCCAAAGCCCGGCGAACAAGCCGCCGGCGAGCGCGAGCACCCGTTGGGAGAGCAGGCTCCGCCACACCCACAGCGCGAGGAACAGCCCGGCCCCCGACAGCAGTGCCAGATAGACGCGGAGGACGTCGACCGACGAGGTCAGGACGGTCACCGGTGCGACGAGGAAGGTGATACCCCGGGCGCGCGGCGCGCTGAAGAACGCTGCCTCGGCTCCCCGGGCGACCTGGCTGACGTACACCGTTTCGTCCCAGCCGAGCGCCGTGCCGGGGTGGAAGAGGACCAGTTGCGCCAGCGTGTACATCGCGGCAACCACCGCGGGCCCCCGGAAGTCACGGAACGCCGGGCCCCGGTTGCCCGGGTATCCGGACGGCGGGTCCCGCAGCACGGCGGTCACAGCAGGGGGGTGCGTCATGCGGACACGCTGCATCCATGCCGCATATAAGACAAGCAGGGCGCGCCGCTGCACCCGAGCGGGTCAGCCGCGTGGACCAGAAGGCCCTGGACAGCACCGGATCGGAGCGCGCCGGCGGCCGGCGCGGCTGACTTGTGCAGCCCGCGGCCCGCACTGGACAACCTGGGTGACTGCTGGAGCCAGGACGGCGTGCCGATCGTTCGCAGCACACGTCGTTCCACCAGGTCCCGTTACCGTCCCACGTGTTCCCTATCTCTCTGGGGTGTGTGATGCGCCGACTCACTGTGGGACTGGCCTTGCTGTCCTCCCTGTGCTCGTGGCCCTGGCTTGCGGGACAGGCCGACTCCAGCCCGGGCGCACCAGCAGCCCGGGCCGCCGCCGGCCGCGGCACGAACATCCTGATCGTGGGGACCGACAGCCGTTCGGGCCTGTCCGCTGCCGAGAAGCGGCGCCTTCACGTCGGCGGCCAGGGCTGCGACTGCACTGACGTGATGATGCTCGTGCACCTTTCCGAGGACGGACGCCGTGCGAGCATCGTCTCCATCCCCCGGGACAGTTACGTCGAGTACGCCACACAGGAAGGCGCCACCACTCCGGCCCGCCGGGGCAAGATCAACGGCGCCTTCAAGATCGGCCGGGGTCCCCTCGCCGTACGCACCGTCGAGAAGGTCACCGGGCTGCACATCGACCACTATCTCGAGACCGGCTTCACCGGCTTCGAACAGGCCGTCAACAACCTGGGGGGAGCGACGCTGTGCACGGACAAACCCCTCAAGGACGAGAACTCCGGCCTCGACATCACCGCGGGAACCCATCGCGTCGACGGAAACGGAGCACTGCGCTACGCCCGGGCCCGACACATCGACCGACCAGGAGACCTCGGCCGTGTCCGCCGCCAGCAGCGGCTGCTCGCCGACATGCTGGCGGACCTGACGGTCCGTGGGGCGCTGACCGATCCGGTGAGCACCGCGAGCACGGCTCACAAGCTCCTCAAGTCCGTACACACGGATGAGCGCACCGGGCTCGACGATCTTGTCCGCATCGGCTGGTCCCTGGGGCGGCTGTCGGCGGAGCGGACGGAGTTCGCCACCGTGCCGATCTCCCACTTCGACCACCGGGTGCCCGGCGTCGGCTCCACGCTCCTCTGGCACAAGGTCCGCTCCCAGGCGCTGTGGGACGCCCTGCGCGCCGATCGCTCCATCACTGGCGACACCCGCATCCTGCCCGTGCCCGAAACACGCGCCGAGACCGATCCCGCCCGAATCAACGTACGTGTCGACGATGCCACCGTGGCCAAGGCCCTTCGGCGCAACAGGTTCGTCGTGACGGACACCTCGGCGTCCGCTCCGGCGGTACGACCCGCAGGCCCCGCTGTCATCACCTACCCCGTCGGGCATGAAGCGGACGCGGCCACACTGGCCGCAGCCCTGCCCGGGGCACTCCGGCGGGCAACCTCGCGGACCGATGCCGTCTTCGACGTCGCGGTCGGTACCGAGCCCGTCGCGGTCAGAACCGTCACCTACGACCGCAACGTCGCGGACGGCGCCCCCGTCGCAGCGGACCACCTGCGCTGCACCAACCCGACCAGGGCGTCGACGTCATGAGCCGCGGCACGCGAAGGAAGTCACACCTGGGGTTGCCCGGCTCAGGGCCCGTAGTGCGCGAGCCGGCCGGCCTTGGGGAGGATGCGCCGATCCTCGTTCTTTCCCCCGAAGTGCGCGTCCTTCGAGCGGGCCCAGGACCGGGCGTGAGCAACTCGCCGACGGCGAGCAGGCAGTAGCGGATCGGTTATTCATCGCAATCGCCGGGGCAGCGGCCTCCTTCCTTCGACGGGAAGGAGGCCGCACTGTTTGTGATCGCATCAATTCGCGGCGTGAGAAGCAAAGTTGACGGAAACTCAAAAAAGCCCGCGCCCTATATTTCGATCAGATTACGACATCCTTAAATGGGACTAGACCACAGCGGATCAACGCGCGTAACTCGCTTGATCGCCAGGGTAGTTGACTGATCATCAATTCGAGAGCACTGATAACGGAACGACTTCGGAAAAGTCGATCCCATTTGTCTGAAATTTCCGCTCATTTGGTCTGGCAAGCTTTCGCGCACCCATCCCCTGACCAAGGAAGAGGTGCAGTTTGTCCGGACGCAGAAGACTCAAGAAGCCTCCGCGTCGCAAGTCCCGCCGGCTCATACTCGGCACGGCCGCGGTCGCCGTCATGGCGGTCGTGGCCGGAGTGACCTACCAGGCGACCCAGCCGGGTTCGGATGCAACCCGACCGCTGCCGCTCGCCCAGGGGAAGGCGCTCGCAGCGACCCCGGAGCCGGCCAAGGAGCCGGCTCGCGACAAGGACCCCGAGCCGCTCAAGGAACTCCCCAAGAGCGAGCCCGAGCGGGGCATGATCTACGACGGGCTGAAGCCCGCGCACGAGGGGGATCCGTGCGCGGGGGTGTACCGCACGGCCGGCGGTCACTGCACTCATGGCCCTGACGCCCCTCCGAAGGGCGTCGACATCAAGAAGGACACCCCGCCCGCGGTGAAGGCCGCCGCACCCGCTGAGGATCCGACCAAGGCGGGGAGCGCCAAGCCTTCCGGGGGAGAGCTTCCGCGCACCGCCGCACCCGCACTCGACGCCGCGGCCGCGGCCGGTAAGACGAGCAGCCCTCCCGCTGCCGGGAGTTCCGCCTCGCAGGCCCCCGCGGCGAACGGGCCCGCCGGGCAGACCGTGCACTGCGACGGCGACGGCAACAGCGGCAACCGTGTCCAGGTGGTGTACGTCCACGCCCCCGGACGAGACCGGTACGCGGAGTACTTTCCATCGTTCCGCAAGTGGGCCGCCGACGCCGACCTCATCTACTCGGAGAGCGCCAAGGACACCGGCGGTGTGCGCAACATCCGCTATGTGACGGCCGCCGACTGCACGCCGACCGTGCTCAACATCGAGCTCCCGGCCTCCGCGCTGTCCGAGTTCGGCGCCACGAACAGGGCGCTCGCGGCCAAGGGCCTCGACCGCCGTGACCGCAAGTACATGATCTTCGCGGACACGCAGGTCTACTGCGGCATCGGCAGCTTCGCCGGGGACGAGCGTCCCGGTCAGAGCAACCTCAGCAACTTCGGCCCGTCCTACGGGCGTACCGACACCGGTTGCTGGGGCGGACACACCGCGGCACACGAACTGGGCCACAACCTCGGCGCGGTGAACAACAGCGCGCCCAACACCAGCCGGGGTGCGCACTGCACGGACGAGTATGACGTCATGTGCTACTCGGACACCCCGTACTACCCGAGGATGCGCTACGTCTGCCAGGGCCAGGAGTACGAGAACCGTCTGGACTGCAACCATGACGACTACTTCCACACCAACCCCAGGCAGGGCAGCTATCTCGCCACGCACTGGAACGTCGCGGACAACCAGTTCCTGATCAAGGGCAACGCCGGGCCCAACCCGAACCCCAGTCCCACGCCGACGACCCCGACACCCAAACCCACCCCGACGAACGGCGCCGGCACCGGGCCGGCCGTCACCGTCGGGCAGATCGGCCCGGACTCCGCAGTCGCCGGCTGGAGCGCGGTCAGCGGTGCGGCCTGGTACCAGATCTTCCTGAACGACCAGGCCATCGGCTGGGTGCAGGCGACCAGCGCCCGTATCCACAACCTGAAGCCGGGAACGAACTACACCGTCTCCGTCTCGGTGCGTGACTCCTCGGGCCGCGACAGCGGTCGGGGCAAAGCGGCCTCGTTCCGCACCTCGGGCCGTGGTGACGGCGGTGGTACGACCCCCACGCCCAACACGCGCCATCTGCTCACCAACGGCGCGACCGGGAACGCCGCCGAGATCTGGGGTGGCATGAGCGGTGACGGCACCGTCCTCGTCGGCTCGCAGCGCAACGGTTACGCCCAGCAGCAGTGGTACTTCGACAGCGCGGGCAACGGCTACACCCGTATCCGCTCCGCCGTCTCCGGCAAGTGCCTCCAGGTCGGCGGCGCCCCCTGGGCCGGCATGTACGTGGCGCAGCAGCCCTGCGCCGACACCGCTGCCCAGCGGTGGAGGATCGCCCAGAGCGGCAACGGCGTGACGGTGACGGCCGGTGACAGCCGCTACGTCCTCGGCGTCAGCAACCGTCCGTACTACGGGTCGTGGCTGATCGAGCTGCAGAACGCGGCGGGCACGCCGGCCCAGGTGTGGACCGTCCAGAAGGCCGGCTGAGCCCGAGGACCCCGCACCAGTTCCCATGACGGCCGGCGGGCCAGTGGCCCGCCGGCCGTCCTCATCCCACCCCCACATCTCACCCATGGAGGACATCGCCATGCGCCGAGCCCTCGTCCCGGCCGTCGCCACCGCGTTGGCGGGCGCCGCCCTGTCACTGACCACAGCCACCGGCGCCCTGGCCCACGGTGACACCTTGAAGGTGGAGATCACCGGACATGACTTCGGTCGCGTGCGAACGACCGTCACCTGGGAGAACGACAACGACCCGGTCGACGAGCGGGTCGCTGCCACGGTGAATGCGGCCAGCGCCGACGGGATCAGGTCCCTCGGCCCCTGGAAGCTTGTCCGCGACCCCGCCTCGGCGGCCGGTTACACCACCGCGGAAGCGCTGCCCCCCGGGCGCTGGAAGGTCACCGTCGAGACGGGCCATCCAGGGCTCGGCCGGGACGAGGAGGAGATCACGGTCTCTCCCGGGACCCCTGCCTCTCCCACGGCCGGAGAAGGTCCGGCACAGCCCGGGTCCGCCACGCCCGCCGAGTCGGCGGGACGCGAGAGCGGGGAGCGGACCACCGCGGCTGCCGCCTCTGGGACAGCGGCCCGTTCCGGTACGGGGGGATCCGGCCCCCTCCTGGTGGCAGGGGGAGTCCTGTTGGGGTGTGCGGCCGGTGCCGGTGTCGTCCGGCGCATCCGCCGCGCCGGGGCGAGGGGCGCCCGCTGACCTGAGTGGCCCGGCGCGGCACGGGGGCGGGTGTGGGGGACGCCCCGTCTCCCATGTACGGGTACGGCGTGTGCCGCTCAGCCGCCCACGCTGACCTGGAGTTCCTTGGTGCCGTTCAGCCATGCCGAGCGCAGCTCGCGCGAGTCACCCGCCAAATCGACCGACAGTGCTGCTGACATGCGACCCACCCTGTCCACCGTGGACCTGCCCGCCCGGGACGACTGAGCACTCTGGCAAGACGACGTCCTACGTGGGGACGGTTCGTTGGGGCTCATCATGGGGCGGAGTGCGTGGAGTTGGATTGTTCCGGATGGCTGAGGGAGATGGCGAAGCCCTTGATGCCGCCGTCGAAGGTGCGGCCGCAGGGTGGCGGCACGCAGGACACGCCTGATGTACCGACGGCCCGGACGAATCGTTCCAGCTACTACTGGCCCCGCTGTCAGCGGCTGCCGAGGTCCTCGCGCACCTCGTCGTAACGCTCCCGCGCCGCCAGCACTTCGGGCATCCGGCCCTCCAGGAAGCGGATGAGATCCAGTAGCCGCTCGGCGACCTCGTGCCCCAGTGGGGTGAGCTCATAGTCGACCCGCGGCGGGTTCGTCGGTTGCGCCTCCCGGCGCACGAGGCCGTCGCGCTCCAGGGAATGCAGGGTCTGGGACAGCATCTTCTCGCTCACGCCGTCGACCCTTCGGCGGAGCTCGTTGAAGCGGAACGTGGTGTCATGCAGGGCTCCGATCGTGAGGCTGCCCCAACGTCCCGTGACGTGCTCCAGCGTGCCGCGCGACGGGCAGTTTCGGGAAAACACGTCAAAGGCGAGGTCATCGTCCGGACAGGCTCCGCTGCTCTCTCGCTGGGTGCTGGTCTCGCTCGTCTCCATACCGCCACCATACGCGCCCGCAGCGCTAACCATGGGGTTGCGCTTTAGAAAAGTTAGTGCTTCTCTGGGGCTCCCAACGACGAGCACATCGCCTTCGAGGAGCCCCTAACGTGACCATCCCTGTTGTCTCGATCGCCTACCACTCCGGCTACGGCCACACCGCCGTCATCGCCGAGGCCGTGCGCGACGGAGCGGCCGCCGCCGGTGCCACCGTCCACCTGATCAAGGTCGACGAGATCGACGAGGCCCAGTGGGAGCTGCTCGACGGCTCCGACGCCATCGTCTTCGGGTCACCCACCTACATGGGGACCGCTTCGGGCGCGTTCCACAAGTTCGCGGAGGACTCCTCCAAGCGCTGGTTCACCGACGCCTGGAAGGACAAGCTGGCGGCCGGCTTCTCCAACTCCGGCTCCAAGAGCGGCGACAAGCTGCACACCCTGCAGTACTTCGCGACGCTGGCGGCTCAGCACGGCATGCACTGGGTGAACCTCGGGTTGAAGCCCGGATGGAACTCCACGGAGGGCTCCGAGCACGACCTCAACCGCCTCGGTTTCTTCTTCGGCGCCGCTGCCCAGACGAACTCCGACGAGGGTCCGGAGGGCGTGCACAAGGCCGACATCGCGACCGCGCAGCACCTCGGCGGCCGGGTGGCGGAGACCGCTCGTACGTTCATCGCAGGCCGGGCCGCCGTCGCCGCCTGAGCCGTACACGGCGGCACATGGCGCAAGGGCCTGTCACGGAGTGACGGGCCCTTGCGCTCCGCGGTACCGGCGCCTGCTGTGACCGCGCGAGATCGCTTGAAGAGGGACCGTCCCGCATCAAGCAACGTTTGCCGGTCCGGTGTTCTGGGATGATGCGCCACGTGGACGAGGAAATGACCCCGATTCTTCAGGTAAAGGATGCCGCTGCAGTCGCGTGGCACGACCGTCTGGGCTTCACCCAGCAGGTCAAAAGTCATATATCTGCACCCCTGGTCTCTCTGCTGCTGCTCGTAGCAGGGTGCGCGGACAGCCCTGCCGAGCCGTACCAGGAGGGCTACCGCTTCGGCCAAGGCGGACCTGCGGCCCATCTCGGCACTCCCACTTCTGCCGACAACACCGCCGGCACCGGCGCGGCGGAATCCGAGTGCGGTGAGCACGCAGAGACAGATGGAGTGGAACCGTTCCCGCCCTCCCAGGACTGGATGGCAGGCTGTATCGACGGCGCCCTGGGTCGACCGGCCTCCCCCTCGACAACGCGCCAGCCGCGCTAGCGTCCGCCCCCAAGGATCGTCCGGTCGGGGAGCACGGTGGGGTGGAACGTCATCATGAACCGCCGCCACTTCCGCCTCGTCCCAAACCGACGGTCCTGGTGATCAGCAGATCCGGCCGCAGAATGCCGGCCGCCGCCATGTCCATCATTGCGGGGTACGCACGCGCGGCCATGCCATGGCTACCGGAGACCACCAGCTCGTACGCCGGCACCCGATTCATCGACAGCCCGGTGAGCCCACCGGTGGCCCGCACCTGCGACATGCCGTCCGCGCCGTCGGAGACTTCCGACCCCCAGCTCGGTACCGAAGGCGTGACCATGGCTTCGATCGACAGATGGGCTCCCGTCCGCAAGCCGTGAGCTCCATCGCCTTCGTTCCTTGTTCATCGCCGAGAAGACCATGGCTAGGACGGTTGTCCCGCGGGTGCGGGCTCGACCGCCACGGTAGGGGCGGCGATCGGGGCAACGCCGGGGCTGCGTCCTGCCAGACGGCAGCCGAGGCAATCGGGGTGGCCGCGGCGTGCCGCCGTGTCCCGGACGCGCCAGGGCTGCTGGGCGACCGGTCGTGGTCCGGTGGCCTTGCCCCACCCCGCCAGGTGAAGAAGCCAGCTGGTGAGCGCGGCGAGGGCGACGACGGTGCCACCCAGCACCAGGCCCGCGGTCGAGCCGGCGACGAACCCCACCGCCATCTCCGTGCTGCCGACAACGGCTATGGCGGTGCCTACCCAGCCGGCGACCGTGTGGCCCATGTCGTGGTCTCCGTGCATGCTCATGGTCTCTCCTCGGGAAATGGGATGCTGGAGCGGCTGGCCGGGCTCACCCGCCCAGGAATGCCTTATCTCGCGAGATAATTTACTTAGATGCTAAGGGGATCTCTGGTGCAGGGCAAGGCGCGTCGGGGGGCGACAGCTGATCAGGCGCTGTACGCGATGGACCGAATGATCGCGACCGCGCAGTTCGGGCAGCAGGACATCGCGCGGCGGCTCGGCCTCAATGTCACGGATCTCACCTGTCTCGGCTTCCTCATGGAGGCCGCCGCGGCCGGCGAGTCGCTCGTGGCGGGCGACCTCGCCGACCGGGCCCGGCTGACCACCGGAGCGGTGACTGGTGTCCTCAACCGCCTCGAGAGGGCCGGCTACATCCGTCGCCAGGTGGACCCGCGGGATCGCCGACGGGTCCAGGTGGTCATGGAGGAGTCCGCACGTGAACGCATCCTCGAGGTCTACGGCCCCTTCTACGAGCGCCTGGGCATGCTCTTCGCCGACTACAGCCCGGACGAAATCGCCGTACTGGCGGACTGGTTCACTCGCGCCAAAGCCCTGTTCCAGGATTCCTTGGACGAGATCCGCCAAGGCGTCTCCGAGTGGCCCCCGTCCGACCGCTGAACCCCGGCCGCTCCCACCACCGCGCCCACGGCCACCTGGCCCCCAAGCACGAGGCCTGCAGGAGGACGCGCACGGCACCGAGCAGCCCATCGGGCAGCACCTGGTCAACCTCCGCCGTCCTGGCCTCCGCAGAACCAGGAGCGGACCGAGCAGCGCGCCGCAGCGGCTGAAGGACATCGAGCAGGTGCCGGGCGGGGCCCTCAGGGCCCGGTGGGTGGCGTACAGCAGCCGGCCGGTCAGACCGGAGGCCAGGCCGGCACGCCAAGAGCCGTCCTCCGCCAGGCCGCGAGGTGTTCGGTCACGGGGGCTTCGGTCATGCGCCGCGTACGGGCATCGAGCAGAGCCCAGGACGTGCGGCGATGAGCAGAACGGCATCGCGCTCCCCCGTTGTCCAGGGTTTCCCGGGAGCTTCAGGAATCATGAGCACCAAAGGGCACGGGCCTTGAAGTACCTGAGGGCCCTTCAGGCGCGTTCGTCTCGTATGGCACGCCCCCGGCCTCTCCGCTTTCGCTGTGCCAGGCACTGGCGGCACCGGCCGGTGAGCGCGATTCGCGAACACGGCGCCGATCAGCCGCGGGGCGCGGCCCCGGGCGTCCGAGAACGTTTCAGCGAGTGAGGTCAGCCAGGCTGTTCAGTGCGGTGTCGATCTCGGCCGGAGTGTTGATGACGGCGGTACCGATCCGGGCGTAGGTCGAGGTGGACAGCCGCACGCGATGGGTGGCGGCGTGGTCGACGACCTGCTGATGGGTGTGTCCGGCCACGCTGAAACAGGTGATGCCCGCTGACAGTTCCGCGTCGGCAGGGGTGTGCACGGTGACCCCGGGAATGCGGCTCAGTCCTTGCTTCACCCGCGTCGACAGCTGTGTGATGCGGGCGGCAACGCGTGCTCGGCCCAGTTGCTCATGCAGCGCTACTGCCACCGGCAGGGCGAAGGCATGCTCGAACGCCAGGAATCCGCCGGGCGACAAGGGCGCTGCTCCCCCGCCCCTGATGAAGCTCACGAACGTGGGCCGCAGTTGGTCGAGGACGTCCGGCGCCACCCAGATCAGCCCCGTTCCCCTGGGACCGAACAACCATTTGTGCGTTCCGGCGATCACCACGTCCGCGCCCAGGCCGGCGGCATCCTCGTCGATCGTCGCCAGCCCGTGCACGCCGTCGACGACCAACAGGCACCGGTCGGCAGGGCTGCGGCCTTCGTTGGCTCGGCGCACCACCTCGGCCACCGCACGCACCGGCATCCGAAGCCCCGTGCTCGACTGCACCCAGGTGATGCCCACCACTCTGGTGTTCGGGCGTATCGCCTCGCCGACTGCCGCTGCGATGCCGTCCGCCGTCGCGGTGGCCGGATCGGCGAACCAGGAGCCCAGCCGTAGCGTGTTGCCATGCTTGTCAGCGGCCAGTCGGGCGGCGATGCGATGGGAGATGTGGTCGTGCTCGGTCAACAGGAACTCCTGTCCCGGACGGGTCACCACGCCGTTGTAGAAGACACCCAGCCCGATGCTCGTGCTCGCCGTCATCGCAATGTCCTCGGCCCGGCCTCCCAGATAGGCCGCGAGCGCCCGCCGCACCCGGGGCCATCCGGTAGGACCATCGGGCAGCGCCAGCCCCGCGGGCACCGAGAGAGGATTGGCATCGACCTGTGCCCTCAAATGATCCACCGCATCCCGCACCACCTTCGGATGCGAGGCCAGATAGAACAACGCAAGGTTCACCCAGCCAGGCTCCAGGCGGAACTGAGCCCGCAAGGCCTCCCAGTTCACGCGCCCGTCGATCGTGGTGACCGGCTGCTCCCGCGGTGTGTTCACCCTTGCCGCGCCGGAGCCGGGCACGAGGGTGACCGCCACCGCTCCCGCAGATTTCGCCAGCAGACCGCGCCGACTCGTCATCGACATCCAGCACCCCTTTGCACCGCGACCGGCGGAGCGGTGGCGGAATAGCTGTCCGGTGCCCTTCTGATGACGAGGTTACGCAAAGTGGCCGCGGGCGCCGACAGCGCCATGCCCCAAACGGCCTCCATCGAGATGCCGCACAGCACAGACCACCCGAAGAGACCAGCCATCTTGCCCCGGTGGCTTTATCCGCGGGAACGGACAGCACTTCGACAGTGGTCCAGGAGGTTTCTTGCCGTCGGATCCGGCTCGGAATATTCACGGGTTCTGACAGCACCGCGGCCTTCGTAGCGGGCCGAGCGCGGCGGTGCTCAACGCCAGTCGTCGATCACATATGCGTCGGGGTGGCTGTACCCGGGTTCGCTGGGCCTGTGCATGGTCACGCCCTGCAACCAGGTGCGGAACCCGCGGTCGATCATGCGCCGGTAGGCATCCGGGCGACCCAGGTTCATGCCGGCGTCCAGTTGCCCCAGTCCGCGCTCGGCGGCCAGCCGCTCGCATGCATCGAGCAGTCGCTCGAACCGGTCGGCGGCCTGCGGACCAGGACGTACGGCGCCGAATTTGACGAAGCACACGTCCACGCCGGCCTCCGACCCGGCTCCGCAGTGGCAGACGGCCAGGCCGTCGAGCTCGGAGCCGGCGCCATGGAGCAGGATGGTGTCACCGAGTCCCTGCGCGTGCGCGGCCACGATCTCGCGTTCCAGGCTCAGGCCCTCGTACACGGCTCCGGTCAGTGCGCGACAGAGGCTCAGTGCCTCGGGCCGCTCAGCGGCGGGCAGTTCGCCATAGAGCACCCGGCCGGGGACTGCGGCACCGTCTGTGACCTGCTTCTTCATGATGGCTGTGAGGAATCGAGGCCAGAAACCGTACCGGCGGTAGAGCTCAAGGTGCTTGGGACTGTGCGCGAAGGTGAACAGGCCGAGGTGGCGATTCCCCCAGGCGTCGAAGCAGTCTATGACCGGCTCCATCAGACGCCTGCCGATGCCCTGGTCCCACAGATCCGGACGTACGGTCAGCGGTCCGAAAAACCCGACGCTGCCCCAGTTGGCGGCGAAGTTCGATCCAACTACTTCGCCCTCGACCGTCGCCGCGAACGCCGCCTGTGGATCGGCCGCCCAGCGGGTGCGGACGTAGTCGACGGTCCCGAACGGATCAGGTGCCCCCAGGAAGGTCCCGAAGGCGACCCTGCAGATCTCATCGGCCAGATCCAGGTCCGCCTCATCCAGCGGGCGGACTGATACCGGGGCCGCGCCACTCCTGCGCTCCGCTGCGGGTGGGACCATCACTCTCTCCTTCCTAACCCCGTTCCATCGCACCACGGAGGTGCGCCGCAGGCGAGGTGAACGGTCCGGGGAGATCCCCGAGGATCGAGAACCGAGCCGGTCTACCTTGCCTTTCCGCGGGAACCGCAGCAGGTAGCCGGCGCCAGCGACCACCATGGCCGCCTGGATCGTCCTCTCCGACTCCACACGATGTCGTCATCACACACGTGATGACCTATGAGCGACCTGGTCGGCTACTACGGGTGCCGAGGCTCAGGAAAGCCACCCTGCCCGGATGGGGAGTCAGCCGACGGGTGCTGTCCGTTCTCGTGAACATGTACCTCGCCCCCCGGGGCGGGCGCCTCCCAGAGTGCTGAACAACCGCTGTCGTGATCCGGTGAACAAAACCACCCTGGAGACGCACTCCGTCCTTCCCCGCCTCTGGGTAGGGCGTGAAAAGGACGTCTCGGTTGGGGGCGGGCATGAGGCAGAAACGGCAAGCCGGTCCAGGGTGTTGGGTCGCCAAGGGGCGGTCTTGGGCGCACCTGATCAGCGGGCCATCCAGCGGTCCATCTCCCCTGCCCGCGTTTCCAGCGCGGTGACGACGGCGGCTGACACGGTCCGGCGATTGCGGGGAACCTGCACGTCGCGCCCTTCGCCACCACACACATGGCCGGACCCCGGTTCGGGCATCTCCACCTCGATACCGGCGCGCCGGGCGAGTGCGACCGCCGTCGCCACGAACCCCTCGGAGAGCGCGAGGATCACGGAGTGCCCCGTTTGGCAGTGCCAGGCGACCAGGCCGCGTGCGAACTCCGCGTACACGGCGGGATCGACCTCGAGTGTGTCCGGGTCGCCCCAATACTTGCCCTGGCCGATTTCCGACGGCAGCTTGAGCTCCGCCTCGAAGACCTCGACCTGCCGTAGGAAGAGGCGGCCGGCACCGTTCGACGGGTTCCACAGCGTCTCGTCACCGATGTCGAAGTACATGCTCATCGCCGATCCCCCTGCTCAACCGCCCCGGCACAGGGTAGAAGATCGGGCGGTGGTCGGCACCGGGGTAAAACGGTGCCTTGGGCGCCAAGGCTCGTTGCTCTGCTATGGGCATAGTTGAGCAACTGGTGCCGGACGGAGTGTGGAAGATCTTCCAGAACGTGGCTCCAGCGCCGCCCGTGCGCGCCCAGGGCGGCGGTCGGCGGCGGTGTGACGACCGCGCGGTCCTGACAGCGATCATCTTCGCCGCCACGTCGGGCTGCACCTGGCGGCAGCTACCGCCGGTCTTCGGCGCCGGCCGGCAAACGGTCCACCAGCGCTTCACTGGCTGGTCCAAGGCCGGGCTGTGGCAAAGTTGCACCGCGTGGCGCTGGACGCTCCCGCTGCGAGCCAAGGCGCCGCCCGGCCAAGCTGCACGCGGACGCGGGCTACGTCACCGTCGTACGGGTGGTGAATGCGTTCCATCCGGATGTCGGTCCCTCGCCATAGAAGCGGTGTTCTACTCCAGTCCGGCGTCTTCCGGCCTGCCGTGGGCCAATTCGAGGAGCACGTCGAGGGCTTGCGTCAGGGTGTCCGTCGGCGGGGAGGACAGAGCGAGCCGAACCGCGTTGGGCGCGTGACCCGTGCCCACGGTGAAGGCCGCGGCGGGTGCGACCGCGATGCCCCGGCGAGCGGCGGCTGCGACGAACGTCTCCGCCCGCCACGGGTCCGGCAGCTCCCACCAACAGTGGTAGGCGTGGGGGTCGGTTCGCAGAGTCTGACCGGCAAGCCGGTCGGCCGTGATCCGCTGGCGCATCGCAGCATCCTGCCGCTTCGACCGCTCGATATCGGCCGCGGTGCCGTCGGTCATCCACTGCGTTGCCGCCTCGAGGGCGAAGGCCGGTGCCAGCCATGTCCCTGACCTGAGGCACGAGGCGACGGCCTGCGTGATGCGAGACGGCGTCACCAGGAAGCCCGCCGTCAGACCTGGGGAGAGCCGCTTGGAGAGGCTGTCGACCACAATGGTCCGCTCAGGCGCCAGCGCGGCCATGGGCGGCAGGTCGTTGCGGAGAAACCCGTAAACGGCGTCCTCGATCGCGTACATGTCCTTACGCTCGAGGGCTTCCGCGATTTCGGCGCGCCGTCCTTCGGACACGGTGATGCCCAGCGGATTGTGCAGTGTGGGCTGAAGGTAGACGGCGCGCAGGGCAGGGGCGGCGATGAGGGCGTCCGGCACAAGGCCGTCGTCGTCGACGGCCAGGGGAACAAGCGTGACGCCGAGGCGGGTTGCGATGCCTTTGACAACGGGGTACGTGAGCGGCTCGACGCCGAGGCGCTCACCAGCGGGAACGACGGCTGCGATCGCGGCTGCAATCGCCTGCCTTCCGTTGCCCGCGAACAGAAGCCGCTGTGGGTCCGGTGCCCAGCCGCCGCGGCTGAGGTGCGCTGCTGCGGCTTCACGGGCGAGAGTGCTGCCGGATGCTCCGACGGGTCGAAGGGCCGTGGCGAATGCATCGTGGCGCAGGATGCGCGTGAGGCCCTGCGCAAGTCGTGCCGGCTGCCCGGGAAGAACCGGGAAGTTCAGCTCCAGGTCGACGCGCGCGTCGGCCGGCTCGGCCGGAGAAGGCTCGAATGCGGGGGCGGCGGCCCGTACGAACGTGCCTCGACCCACTTCGCCCACAACGAGGCCGCGGACGATCAGGTCCTGGTACACACGCGCCGCGGTCGAGTTCGCGATGCCGTGCTGCCGTGCGAACCTGCGCTGCGGCGGGAGTTGGTCTCCCGGACGCAGACGGCCGCGGGCGATGTCGTTGGCGAGGCGATCGGCGATCACCCGGTAGTCCTCCACGGGTACCTCTACATTGCACCGAGAGCATTGTTCTTTATTGCACCGAGAGATTGCACCTCATAGCATCGACCGGTCAAGCGATTCGGGGAGGGGCGATTGTCATGAGCCAGGCATTCTTCGACGGGATCACGGTGGATTACGAGGATGCGGGCACCGGCGAACCCCTTGTGCTCATCCACGGCCACCCGTTCAACCGTTCGATGTGGCAACCGCAGATCGAGCACTTCAGTCAGGCCGGCTGGCGTGTGATCGCCCCCGACCTGCGCGGATACGGCCAGAGCTCGGCGGCTGCAGGCAAGACCACTCTGGAGACGTTCGCGCGCGACATTGCGAGCCTTCTCGACCACCTCAAGATCGACCGGTTCGTGTTGGGCGGTCTGTCCATGGGGGGACAGATCGTCATGGAGTTCTACCGGCTGTTCCCCGGCCGCGTCCGTGGACTCCTCCTCGCCGACACGTTCGCCGCTGCGGAGACCGAGGGCGGCAGGATGTCTCGCTACGCGATGGCTGAACGTCTCCAGCGTGAGGGTATGAGTGGTTACGCCCAAGAGGTGCTGCCCAAGATGGTGGCCCCCTACAACATCAAGGCGCTGCCGGCTGTGGCGCAACACGTGATGGAGATGATGACCCGTACGTCTCCCGAGGGTGCTGCGGCTGCGCTGCGAGGCAGAGCGGAGCGACCGGACTACGTCGAGATGCTCGCTCGCATCACGGTGCCGACGCTGGTTGTGGTGGGGGCGGACGACGAGTTCACTCCGGTGAGGGAAGCCCGCGCCATCAGTGAACGTGTCCCCGGTGCCACGCTCGAAGTCATCCAGGGTGCGGCGCACATGCCGAACCTGGAAAGAGCCGCCGAGTTCGACGTCGCCCTCCAGCGCTTTCTCAACTCACTGCCGGCCGAAGCGGACCAGGAGGACCGGCAGTGACCCGTATGACAGCATCACAGGCCACGGGATTCGTCACGGGGGCCCGCAGCGTTTCGGCGTCGCGATTGCGACGGCGGTTCGCGGCGGCCGGCGCAGGCGTCGTCATCTCGGGACGCTGAGGCGACGGACTCGCAGACATCCCAACGGATCGGTGGGCGAGTGCACCTGGGTGGACCTTCTTCCCGCACCTTGGAGCGGCACACCGAGCCCCGCCGACCGGCCGCGGCGCCGGGTCGCTCACCGGAACAGGCAGCGGCTGCGGGATCGGCCCCGGAGTGGTACGAAAGAGACCGTTGGAAGCGCACGTGGTGCCCTGCGGTCGTAGGTCGGAGGTGCCGTCCGTGGAAACCGTCGACTGGTTGCTGACCGCCGGTGAACGCGGCAATCCCGCAACCCGCTTGGACCGTCGGCGCCACGACGGGACGGCATGGTCGGTCGGCAACGAAGTTCGCCCCTTGGTCCATGGCGCGACGTACTTCGCCGAACTTCTCGCCGCCGTCCGTGCTTTGCAGTCGGGAGACCTGCTGCTGTTCACCGACTGGCGCGGCGATCCCGACGAGCGGCTAGCCGGCCCCGGGACCGAGATCGGCACCGTGCTGCGTGAGGCGGCCGAGCGCGGAGTGGTCGTCAAGGGTCTGGTGTGGCGCTCCCACCTGGACAGTCTCCAGTTCAGCGAGGCGGAGAACCGCCACCTCGGCGAGGAGATCCGGGCGGGGGGCGGCGAGTACCTTCTGGACATGCGAGTCCGTCCCGGCGGCACGCACCACCAGAAGTGCGTCGTCCTGCGCCATCCCGGGCGTCCCGAGCTCGACGTCGCGTACGTCGGTGGCATCGACCTGTCGCACAACCGCAACGACGACATCGACCACGGCGGCGACGACCGCTCCCAGCCCATCGCCGAAGCGTACGGACCACATCCCCCCTGGCACGACATCCAGCTCGCGATCCGGGGCCCCGCGGTCGGCGACATCGAGACCGTCTTCCGGGAACGCTGGACGGATCCGGCGCCTCTCACCCGCAGCCCGCTGTCCCGACTGCGCGAATTGCTGCACCGGGAAGACATCCACGCGAACCCGCTGCCCCCTCAGCTGCCCGATCCCTCGCCCTGCGGCACGCACACGGTGCAGGTGCTGCGTACGTACCCCAACCGGCTGCTGCGAGGCTACGACTTCGCCCCCGACGGCGAGCGCAGCGTCGCGCGTGCCTACCTGAAGGCACTGCGGCGGGCCCGGGGCCTCATCTATCTGGAGGACCAGTACCTGTGGTCCCCGCAGGTGGTGGAGCACTTCGCCCGGGCGCTGCGAGCGAATCCAGAGCTCCGCCTCATCGCGGTCATCCCGTCCGTCCCCGAACAGGACGGTCCGCTCACACTGCCGATGAACCTGATCGGCCGCATCACCGCTCTGGAGACACTGCGGCGGGCGGGCGGCGGGCGGGTCGCGGTGTACGGGCTGGAGAACCATGCCGGGACCCCGGTGTACGTGCACGCCAAGGTGTGCGTGGTCGACGACGTGTGGGCCGCGGTGGGCTCCGACAACATCAACCTGCGCTCCTGGACACACGACTCCGAACTCAGCTGCGCCGTTCTGGACGAGACGCCGGACCCCCGAGATCCGCAGGACCCCGCCGGCCTCGGCGACGGCGCGCGCCGGTTCGCCAGGAACCTGCGGCTGATGCTCGCGCGCGAGCACCTGGACCGGGAGGAACCCGGGGACCCGCAGGCCCCCGACGTCCTGTGCGATCCGGCGGGCGTCTTCGACGCCTTCGCGTCGGCGGCGGCCGCGCTGGACTCCTGGCACGAAAGGGGCCGGTCCGGTCCCAGGCCGCCTGGACGTCTGCGCACCTACCGGCCACCGGAGCTCTCGTGGGTGCAGCGGATTCTCGCGACGCCGCTGTACCGCGTGGTCATCGATCCGGACGGCCGCCCACTGCGGCTGCGGCTGCGCAAGGCGTTCTGAGAACCCGGTCGGGGCCGCCTTTCCACCCCTGCCGGCCGGGCAGTGGGCGAGCGCACCATCACCCAACCGCCGTGGTAACCGAGATTGATTCCGCTTCATCGCCTTCCACAGCTGCATGCTCGGTGTCTTCGTCCCCAGCGGCGGCAGCAAGTGGGTGGCGCCGTACGTCCTGGACGCGGCCAACCAACGCCTTCTGAAACAGGGCTGGATGGTCGTGGCGTACGACCTCGGCGAGGTCGGCACCGGCTCCGCCTGCTCCATGGCCGCCGGCCTTGCCGAGTCCTCCGCGACAGCCGCGAGCAAGTCGAGAACGCCGCCGAGTTCGGCATCGAACACAACCTCGGCCTGAACCTGCCGGCCATGGGCGGCCTCGCCCGGATCCCCTGCATCGAACGCAACGGCACGACTTCGGTCAGAGCCGTCACCCCGGCCCGGAGGGCGCTTCGCGGCGACGGTCGCCACCGCGTCTCACTCGACCAGGCCATCAGGACCACGAGGCAGGGCGGCGACGACATGCAGGTCAAGAACACGGAGACCTCGCTGCGGAGGCAACCTTTAGACCTGTCGGCCGACCGAAGAGGTCAGGTGCGCACCCCACTTGTAGCGTCGAATTCGTGGGTGCCGGACGGGCCGCATCAATGCCTTCACACGTCGGTGAGGCGGGCGGACAGACGAAAGGGCAACGAGCTGATGCTCAGTGAGACGACGTCGAAGGTGATGTGGGGAACGATTTCCGTCGCGGCCTCCTTCGCCTTTGTCATCTCCGTCTCGGCGCCCTCTCGAGCTCCCTCCTCGACACCTGACCCGCACGCAGCATCGGCTGCCCCTTCCGTTTCGGCCCTGGCTCCCGCCCACGCTCCCTCCACTTCCCGTCGGACCGGGAAATCGGAGAACGCTGTGCGGCGGCTCATGGGCGGGGTCATCGAGTGCGCCTCCAGGAAACCTCGGCTCGCCCACGCCCTGACCCGGGACATAGCCCGGGCCCTGGCCGGTCGCGCCAGCCGGGCGTCCATCGCGCTGTACGACCGGACCACGCGCACTTCCTGCGCGTACCGCGCCGACAAGCACTACGACTCGGCAAGCATCGTCAAGCCGATCGTCCTTGGCGCTCTGCTTCATGCCACAGGCGGGGACTTGTCCGAAGAGGAGCAGGACCTCGCGAGGAACATGATCGTGAACTCGGACAACGAATCGACGTACGTGTTGTGGGACATGATCGGCCCCGACCGTATCCAGGATTTCCTGGACGAGGCCGGAATGACGAACACGGCCATCGACGAAGCGGGTTTCATGGGCCTGACGCAGGTCACCGCGAAGGACCAGGCCACCTTGCTCGAACTGCTCACGGGCGAGGACGATGCGGTCCTGGACGAGGAAGAGCGCGCCTACGTTCTCGAACTCATGCGGGATGTCCAGGAGGATCAGCGGTGGGGAGCGCCCGCCGGAGCTCCCTCGGACGCCGACGTCCAGGTGAAGAACGGGTGGCTTCAGCGTTCCGAGGAGAACCTCATGAACCCCTGGGACCGAGGGGACTGGAAGGTCCACAGCATGAGCGCGATCACCGGCCGCGCGTACGACTACGGCCTGGTGGTCCTGACCGAGAACAACCGCGTCCCCGAGGACGAGCATCCGGACGTGGGATGGGGCTATGGCATGGACACGATTGAAAGCGTGGCGAAGGCCATCCACCGGAACCTGTACCCCGGCCGGTGACGCGTGGGCGAGCACCACGTCCCGGGTAGTCCTGCCGACAGGTTTCGTGCGGCCGGGGCCGGACACCGGCCGCCGGCCGGTCCCGCGGCCGGCGCCGCCTGGTCACACCGGAACGGCCCATGACCTGGACGGGACATCAACCCAGGCCACGCCCCTGTCCAGCACGTAGACGGTGCCATTGGTGACAACCCTCGCCCTGACCTGGACAGGGGCGAGGGCACCCGAGGGCGAGAACTACTCGGCGGGACCGGCCGCTACTCGGGCCGCCAGGGTGTGAATTCGGTCCCTCGAAGCTCCGGCTCCGCCGTGCGCTCATCCATCTCACCGTGCTGAGCGCGCGTGCCGTCGAAGACCGTGCCGGGGCCGGGAGGGCAGGGAGCTCCACCTTGCGGCCACGCCGGAGCCGGCGGCGGCAGCACCGGCTCGATGCCCGCGGCCGCCAGGCCGCCATGGCAGTCCTTGCCGGCGACACGCCGAACTTCGCGCGCCGCAGCGGCATCAGCGATGGGAGTGCGGCAACTCATTGCCGCCCGGCAAGGTCTGCCCGGCCCTCACCGTTCGCCGGATCGCCCTGTCCTGGAGGATGGCCGCGCGCGGCAGTCCACGGCGGAATGGCGTGGGATGCCCGTGCTGCCTACGGTGGTAGTAGAGGCAATGCGGCAAATGCGGGCGCCTGCGCGAGGAGACATGCCGGCGCGCCACGTTCGTACGGACAAGGCCGCTCTCCGGAGCAGGTGGGGAACATGCGCGCTGACAAGCTCGGCTCCGCCGCACGCCGTGCGCTGTTGAACGTCGGCACGGCCGCCGAGGCAGCCGGCCCCACTTCCTTCAGGGTGCTCATCCGGGTGAAGGAAGAGCCCGGCGAAGAACAGCGTCGGCAGCTGACCGATGCCGGCGCGCAGGTGTACATGGTCGCGGGCGACGTGCTGACCGCGTCGGTCGCACCCGGCGATCTCGGGCGCCTGACCGACCTCGACTGTGTCGACTACGTGGAGCTGTCCGAACCCCTCCACCCCGAGACCGGCGCCCGGACACAGAAACAGTGATCGCCTGTCCTCCACTGTGAAGGGCCGGTGATCTCGTCAGAGAGAAGACCACTCATGCTCGACTCACGGCTGAAGTTTCTGACGTCCCGGGCCGAGGAAGGCCCGGCGGAGCTGGAGGGCCTGGAGTCCACCGGCCGCTTCGCGCTCACGACCGAAGGCGTGGGGACGCCTCGTGTGCGCGTACTGCTGCGGATGGCCGAGGGGTACGGCGCCGACGATCTGAATGAGCTGTCCCGGCACACGGGGCTGACGGTGCTCACCCAGGCCGGGGATGTCATCGGCGGCGAGATCGGGATCGACCGACTCGCGGAGCTCGACGAGCTGGAAGCCGTCGGCTATGTCGAGGCGTCCCGCCCCACCCTGCCCGAACTGGACGCCGCCGTGCCGGAGACCCAGGCCGACAAGGTGCACACCGGGCCGCCCGGGTTCCGTGGGGCCGGTGTCATCGTGGGCGTGGTCGACAGCGGCATCGACTGGCGCCACGCCTGTTTCCGCGACCCGACCGGGAAGACCCGCATCCAGCGCATCTGGGACCAGAACCTCACTCCGGAAGCCGGGGAGTCCTCACCGGCGCCGTTCGGTCACGGAGTCGAATACCAGCGCTCCGCGATCGACAACGCATTGCGCGCTCCGAACCCGCTGAGCAGGGTGCGGCACATGGACGACAGCGTTGGCCATGGCACCCACGTGGCGGGCATCGCCGCGGGTGACGGGTCGTCGGCTGGTAATGACCGACCCGCGTTCACTTTCGTCGGCGTCGCGCCCGAGGCGGAGTTGGTCGTCGTGGCCAACCGGGTGACGAGCGAAGCCCTGGGCGATTCCATGGGCACGCTCGAGGCCGTCGGCTATGTCTTCAAGGTCGCCGAGACCCTCGGACGGCCCGCTGTCGTCAACATCAGCCAGGGCGACAACCTGGGGCCGCACGACGGTTCCAGCCTGTTGGAACGCGGAATCGACAACCTGCTCAACGCCCCGGGGCGCGCGCTGGTGAAGTCCGCGGGCAATGCGGCGAACGCCGGCGTACACGCGACGGGCCAGGTGACGGAGGGAGACAGCGAAGTCGTGCAGTTCTTGGTACCTGCCAACGACAGCACGCCGGACACGCTGGACATCTGGTACTCCGGTGCCGACCGTCTCTCGCTGCAGATCACTCCCCCCAGTGGCACGGCGAGCGCCGAGGTCGCCCCCGGCACCACCGCCGCCGATCTGGATCTCCCCGGGGGCAACAAGGCCTTCGTCGACTCAGTCGTCCACCACTCCCAGAACGGCGACAACCGGATCTACGTGCAGCTGAGCCGGGGAAGCCAGACAGCGATCCGGCCCGGTACGTGGAGCATCACACTCACCGGCCGGACCGTGGCCGACAGCGGCCGCTGGCACGCCTGGGTGGAGAGGGGCCAGACCGTTCCCCAGTTCATCGGCCAACATCGCAATGACGAGATCACCATCTCCGTACCCGGCACCAGCCAGAAGGTCGTCACCGCCGCGTCCTACATCACCAAGGGGGCGGGACAGGGAAACCTTTCCACCTTCTCCAGCCGGGGCCCCACGCGCGACGGCCGCACCGCGCCGACGCTCGCCGCCCCCGGCCAGGCCATCACCTCGGCGCTGGCGGGGGCCTCGGGAACGGACCAGTACCAGCCCATGTCCGGGACGAGCATGGCCGCACCGCACCTGACCGGGGTGTGTGCCCTCATGCTGCAGTCGAAACCCACGATGACGCAGGAGGATCTCGTCCTGCTTCTCACCAACTCGGCCCGGAGGGACCCCTTCACGGGCGGGGCGCCCGGCAACGACTGGGGGGCGGGCAAGGTCGACGCGGCAGCGGCGGTCAACTCCATGCCCTGACCGGAGGTCTCGGCCCGCTGAACCTCCTGCGCCATTCGCCTGGGGCGTTCGATGCCCACGTCTCCTGGGAACCGTGCCGCAGTCCAACGGTCGGGGGTGCACGACGGACACACTTGGCCCTCGACGTCCAGCGGGGGTGACGCCTTGCCCGGACCCTTCCGTGGTGCCGGACAGGAGGATGAGACGCGGCGCGTAGGACCAGCCGGCCGCGCATCGGCGACCACCCTCAGCCAAGTCGCCACCCCGCTTCACCCGAATGGCTTCGCTCACCTGCGAGAGGTACGTGATCGAGTCGCAGGGTGGTCCCATGTGGTCCCATCGGATCGTCCTGAGTGCCGGAGTCGTGGTGCTGGCTCTGCTGGTGCTGGGGGACGCCCCGCAACGGCCCGTCCGGCCCGAGCCTGTCGCCGTCGGCCCCGGTATCCCGCGGCCCCCGATCGTCAGCCGGAAGGCGTGGCGGGCGAACGAGGGCATGGTCCGGGACCGCGCGACCTACACGGGTGCGGTGAGCGCGGTCTTCCTCCACCACACCGGGCACCTGAACGGTTACGACTGCGCCGACGCCCCCCGCATGCTTCGGGCGATGCAGGAGGACCACGTCGAGAGTGAGGGCTGGGACGACATCGGCTACAACTTCGTGGTCGACCGCTGCGGAACCATCTATGAAGGACGGGCCGGCGGCGTCGGACGTCCCGTGCGAGGGGCGCACACCAAGGGCTTCAACGCCGACAGCATCGGCATCGCGGCGCTCGGCACCTTCGGGCCCGGCGCGACGGTCCCGAAGGCGCTCGAGGCGGGAATCGTGAAGGTCGCCGCCTGGAAGCTGCGGCCGGAGGCCGACCCTCGTGGCACGGTTCGGCTCGTCTCGACGAACGACGAGAGCAAATACAAGAAGGGCGAGGCGGCCGAACTCCACGTCATCTCGGGACATCGCGACAGCTTCCGCACCAACTGCCCCGGCGACGTGCTCTACAAGCGGTTGCCCGCGATCAGGGAGTCCGTGGCCCGGCTGCGGAAGCGTTGAGGTCGCTCCGGCGCCCTGGCGGTGCCAGTTGCACCAGCCTTTCGCCCTCGGACGTCACCTGTGCCCTGGCGAGGTCGAGGCCGGCCGGTGCCGGCCGGCTCGGAGACGTGGTGTGCAGCTGGAACAGTTCCTGGGCGGCACGCTCCTGTACCTCGTCGGCACCGATCAGATGCAGGTAGGAGCCCTGGCGCAGCGCCGAGGGCGACCTGTGCGCGGAACGGGTGACCACCAGTGCTGGTCCGGAAGCCTGGTACTACAGCCGTAGACCGGGTCGAAACCTGGGCTGACACCTCGGGGTGTGGCTGGGCGCGGCGCGGCCACCGCGTCAGGGTCGGGCGAAGACGTGTAGGTGAGCGTGCGGTGTTTCCTGGAGTGCGGCGGATCCGGCGCGCAGGTCGGCGATAGCGTGGAGTTGAGACCCGAGTGATGAGGAGGGCGCGTGCGATTCGCGCTGGACGCACTGTTCGCCGACGTGCCCGCGGAGCAGGTCGATGAAGCTCGAGACTTCTACAAGTCGAGGGCGGCAGGCCGTGGCCCCAGCTCACTGGAGGAGCTCAGGGAGGCACGAGCGAGGAGGTCTGCTCCTCGGGCCGCCGATCCGCCTGCCGTCGAAGAGACGATCGAAGCCGCGGAAGCGCGCGTCCCCGTCAGGATCTTCACGCCTGGCGACGGTCCGCCGCGGGGCGTCTACCTGGACATACACGGCGGCGGCTTCTACATGGACTCCGCAGCGCGAGGAGACAAACGCAACCGCGAGCTCGCAGACGTCCTGCAACTCGCCGTTGTCAGCGTCGACTACCGGCTGGCTCCCGAGCACCCCTGGCCGGCAGCACCCGACGACTGTGAAGCAGCGGCGCTCTGGCTCGTCGAAGAAGCCGATGCCCGCTTCGGAACGTCCCGACTTGCGATCGGCGGGAGCTCCGCGGGAGCCACACTCGCCCTGGCGACCCTGCTCCGGCTGAGGGACCGAGGTGCCATCGGCGGATTCACCGGCGCTGCACTCCAATTCGGCACCTACGACTTGAGCGCACGAACCCCGGCCGGTCGCTGCATCGCGGACGAATACTTCATCCAGGCGTACGCCGGCCATGTGGAAGACCGCACTGTTCCCGACGTCTCTCCCCTCTACGGCGTCCTTGGCGGGCTTCCCCCAACGCTGTTGATCGTCGGAAGCGCAGACGTATTGCTGGAAGACAACCTGGCGCTGGCAGGTCGGTTGTCGGCGGCCGGCAATGACGTCGAGGTCCGGGTCTACCCCGAGTCACCCCACGGTTTCACGGGCCACCCCACGGCAATGGCCAGGACGGCGCTCAGCGGCGTCGACTCCTGGCTGCGCGACCGGATTATTACCTGACCTGGGTCACGATCGCGATGATCTCGTTCGTCCTCGTCTACATGCTGATGAAGTCGGACGCGAACAGGTCATCATGTCGCTGCCGGCCGCCGGCCTCGTCCTTGCCATCTCCGTGGTCCGGGACCTGACCGGCGCCGGCCGCAAGGACGCGGACGCCGACACCGACACCACGGGTATCGAGGACTCGGTCACCCGACCGTACGACCGAGGTAACGGGCCCGTGCCCGTGCACTTCGGGGGGCAGTTCCGGCCCGCTGAGCACAAACTCAGCGGGCCGAAACGCTGTCGGCCGTGCGCAACGGGTCGCGCGGAACGGGCGCCCGCCGCACGCTCGGCGTCCAGGTGGATCCACTGATGGTCTCTCACGGTCGTGGGACTCGCGCGAGACTTCCGCCGAACCGACGTCGAAGTGTCATTGCGCACCGAAGGTGGCTGGACCAAGTGCATCGGCGACCCGCCCCTGGTACCCGTGAGCGGGCTCCCGCGGCGTGGCGGCGACCGAGAATCCGGACGGTGCTGATAGAGATCTGCGTGGCGGCGCCAGGGAACCCGTCGCCCAGCCCTCCGAGGAGTCGCGGCATGCCACAGGCACGCGCCGACGGTGTGAATCTCCACTACGAGGTCGTAGGGGAGGGTGAGCCGCTCGTACTCGTCCACGGCTCGTGGAACGATCACCAGAGCTGGCAGCCCGCGATCGAAGCCGACCTTCGCGCGTCCTTCACCGTGGTCACGTACGACCGCCGCGGCCACGGCCGGAGCGGGAACGTGGCGGGCCAAGGCACCCGGAGACAGGACGAGGACGACCTGGCGGCGCTGATCGAACTGCTCGGCCACGCCCCCGCACACGTTGCCGGAAACTCCTTCGGCGCGTCGATCGTCCTCGGCCTGGCCGCACGCCGGCCCGAGCTGTTCCGCAGCATCACGGTCCATGAGCCCCCGCTGGTGGGGGTCGTGGCCGACGACCCGAGCTCCCTGGCACAGCTGCGCCCGACGATGGCCTCCATCTACTCGGCGATGGACCACCTCCGCAAAGCCGAGAACGAGCAAGGCGCACGCCTGTTCGTCGAGGAGGTGGCATTGGGCCCTGGCACGTGGGAACAGCTGCCCGCACCCCTGCGTGAGAGGTTCGTGACCTATGCCCAGACATGGCTGGACGAACAGACCGACCCGGCCTGGGCCGTACTGGACCTCGACAGGCTCTCCGCCTGCACCATGCCGGTACTGCTGAGCCGCGGCAGCGCAAGTCCCACCTGGTTCTCCACGGTCCTGGAGCGGTTGGCCACTGCCATGCCGCAAGCACAGCGCCAGACCTTCGAGGGCGCGGGTCATATCCCGCACATGACCCACCCACAGGAGTACACGACGGCCCTCACCAGGTTCATCCGGGCAGCAGGAGCGGACGAACCCCGGCCCGGCCAGTGACCCCCGCTTGCTGCAGAAGGGCGCTACGGAAGCGAATGGAGCGCCGCCGACAACCCCTGCCGCGGCGGAAGAGCGATCAAAGCGACGCGGGTCAACCGGTTCAACCGACCTGAAGCGTCAGCCGGTGGAGGACGCGGGGCCGAAACGGCCCCACGCAATGATGCTGCAAGCGCGAGATACAGCAGGTTCAAACACACCGCTGCTGCCCGAGCGGCAACCGGCCCTGGTCGACGGCGGGTTCGTGGGTCATACCGAGGAACCGTATGCCGGGACGTAGGCCCGGTCGTGGACACTCACCGGCACTACGACCCCGTCGGTGGCAACGACCTCCTCCAAGCCGCCGCCGCGGCCGGGACGCCGGGGGGCTGTAGCAATACCGTCGACGTGCCGCTCGACGACGGACAGGTCGTCCGCCTCGGCAGAGGCGGCACAAATTCTTCGGCACGGGTGCCATTTGCTGGGCACGGCCGCGCGCCTCACGCCTAACGCCTCGCGCGGCTGTCCCGGGCGGCCAGCACCTCGCCGAGGAACTTGAGTCGAATCTTGTCAATGACCCTGCCTCGAGCTATATAAGGAAGCGGATCCCATCGACACACCGAGCGCACCGAGGCGACCTACGACGCGGGCGTGCTGAGCCTGTGGATCACGGTCGCCGAACCGGCGAAGCCACGGAAGATCACCTTCAGCGGTGCCGGTCAGAAGGAACTGCTGTCCTGGCCGGTGCGCCAGTAGTCGCGCTGCGGCCGTCCGGCCGCAGGGCGCGGCGTCGACGGACCACGACGAAGGAAGACCGACCGCGAAGGGGGCACGACCATGGGACCGCTTGTCTGGCTGCTCATCCCGCTGACGGCCGCCCTCGGCGTCGGCGCTTGGGCGTGGTACGTCTCGCGCCCGCACCCCATGGACGTCCGGACGGACGTGGATCGATACAACCGTCTCCGCGCCTCCTTGGGGCGCGGGGTGGCCGTAGGGAAGAGACAGTGCCTGTGAAGAGCACGGCCTGAGACGTCGTCCCGGGCTTTCTCCGGGCCGTCGCGGGCCTCCGCTGATGGAGAGGTTCCGGGACGATGGCTGTGATGTCGTCGCTCATTGCCGCGGTGGACCGGCCCGGTCGCGCCGCGCGAGCAGCGGCTGCCCATTTCCGGCGTCCGGCCGAAAGGGCGGCCGGTCAGGCCGGGCGCGTCCCGCCGCAGGTGTCGTTCGCCGAAGCCCGTGCCGCCGGTCTGCCTCCCGTGACGGTGGCGTACGAGCGGCAGGGCGTGGGCGAACCACTCGTTCTTCTCCACGGGCTCGGCCACACCCGGCAAGCCTGGCACTCGGTCCTGCCACTGCTGATGGACGGGCACGATGCGATCGCCCTCGATCTGCCGGGCTTCGGACTGTCCCCCGACCTCGACCCGGTGATTCCACGAGAGCCGGGCACGGCGGTGTCCTTGCTGGGGGCGTTCTTCAGGGAATGGGGAATGGACAGGCCCCATGTCGTCGGCCATTCCCTGGGGGGACTGATCGCTCTCCGTCTGGGACAGGCGGGGCTCGTCCGCAGTGTGACAGCACTGGCCCCGGCGGGGTTCTGGACCGGCGCTGAACGGCGGTACGCGTACGCGGTGCTCACCGCGGCCCGGCACGGAGTGCGCATGCTTCCGGAAGGGGCCTTGGCCGGAATCGCGAGAAGCACGGCCCGCAGGGCAGCGTCCAGCGGCACGCCGTACGACCGCTCGGACGACTGCTCAGAGGACACCGCTGTGGCAGCGTTCCGCGCCATGGCGGATTCGACCGCTTTCACCGCCACGCTGCGGGCGGGGCGGGAGCGGGGCCTGTTCGCCGGTGACATCCCAGGAGTGCCCGTCACGGTGGCGTGGGGCACTCACGACTGTCTCCTGCCGCCTTGGCAGGCGGCACGAGTCAAAGCCATGATTCCCGGCGCGCGGATCGTTCCGCTGCCCCGATGCGGCCACGTGCCCATGGACGAGGATCCGGTCCTGGTGGCTGAGCTGATTCGCGAGGCGACCGGCCTGTGCAGGTGTGATGGCACTGCCGTCAGCCCGGCCTGATCGGCTGATCGGGCTGATCGGCTGATCGGCTGATCGGTCGGACTGCGACTCGACGGCTGGCGGCGCGCCGCTGTCTGATGGACGTGGAGGGAGGCGACGCTCGTGGATATCGCACCTCCTACGACGATGCCTGCCTGGGTGGCCGCGGCCGCCCGCCCGGGGGAAATCAGGTGCGTCGAGCTGCCGGTCCCGGTGCCGGGGCCGGACGATCTGCTGGTCAAGGTAGGGGTGTGCGGGGTGTGCCGGACCGATCTCCACGTGCGGGACGCGGACCTGCCGCCGCACCGGGAGCGGGTCGTGCCCGGGCATGAGGCGGTCGGCGAGGTCGTGGCGGTGGGCAGGCAGGTGACCGGGCCAGGGGTGGGTTCCCGGGTCGGGATTCCGTGGCTGCGCCGTACGTGCGGGATGTGCCGGTACTGCCTGCGCGGTCGGGAGAACCTGTGCCCGTCGTCCCTCTACACCGGCTGGGACGCGGACGGCGGCTACTCCCCGTACGCAACCGTCCCCGCCTCGTACGCCTACGAGCTGCCCGCCGACTACACGGACGAGGAGCTGGCGCCGCTGCTGTGTGCCGGAATCATCGGCTTCCGGGCCCTGCGCCGCGCAGAGCTGCCCGACGGCGGCCTGCTGGGGATCTACGGCTTCGGCGCCTCCGCCCACCTCACGGCCCAGGTCGCCGTCGCGCAGGGAGCCGTCGTCCACGTCTTCACCCGGTCCCCGGCCGCCCAGGCGCTCGCGCTGCGGCTGGGCGCGGCCTCGGCGAGCGACCCCGGGACCCCGCCCCCGGAACTGCTGGACGCGGCCATTCTCTTCGCCCCTGCTGGTGCGCTCGTCCCGGTCGCGCTGGAAGCCCTGGACAGCGGCGGCACCCTCAGCATCGCCGGCATCCACCTCACCGACATCCCGCCGCTCGAGTACCAACGGCACCTCTTCCGCGAGCGCACCGTGCGCACTGTCGCCGCCAACACCCGCCAGGACGGACGCGACTTCCTCGCCACCGCAGCCAGGCACCGACTGCGCGCCACGCTCACGGTCTATGACTTCGACGACGCGAACCAGGCGCTCGACGACCTCGCGGAAGGCCGGGTGAGCGGTGCAGCGGTGATCCGCGTGCAGCCGTGACATCAGCGGAACGGGGGCTGGATGGGTGGCGTTGGAGTGGAACATCGGGCTATGCGTCGAGCACGGCCCGGACCGGCGCCGCCCGCGATCACGACTCCCTCACCCTCTGCATGCGATCTTGGAACACCGTCATGCAGGACAAGCAGTGCCGGTCCGTCTCCGCGACGTCGTCGGTCCAAAGCGGCTGGCCGCACAGCGCAGCCGAGTCCTGTTGCGCCACGACATGCCACACCAGGCCCGAGCCGGTGGCCGCCGTGCCTACGTGCATCTCGTACATCGCACCTCTCCAGGCCTTGGACAGCACTTGTCCCCACGCCACCACGGCGGACTGCGGGCGCGCCGCCATTGAGCGGCTGTCCGGGTGAATACTCCCGGTGACACAGGGCGCCCTTGTTCCGGGAACCGGCACCTTCGGAGGCCGACCGGCGCCTGGCGGATCGGCGATGACACCCCACCCGGACTCTACGGGTGCGGTGGCCTCACCGTCTCTGCCGCGGCCCGATCCGGACCCCGGGGCAGGGCACCTGCCAGGTGCGTGAGAAGTGGGCCCACGACAGCGAGGACGAAGACGTAGGCGGTGACCAGAGGAGCGAGGCCGCCATGCATCGTGCCGACCAGCCCGATGATGACGAGGGAGAACTCACCGCGGGCGATGAGGGCGGTACCGGCCCGCAGTTGGCCCCGGCGTCCGACCCGATCCCGTGAGGCCGCGTACCGGCCGGTGACCACTTTCGTCACGGCCGTGACAGCGGCGAGCCCGCACGCGGCAGGGAGGAACGGCACGAGTTCCTCCGGATCGACCGAAAGTCCGATCCCCAGGAAGAAGATGGCGGCGAAAAGGTCCCGCAGGGGGCTGAGCACGGCCCTCGCCCGGTCGGCTGTCTCACCGGTCAGAGAGAGGCCTACGAGGAAGGCCCCGACGGCCGCGGAAGCGTGGACGACTTCGGCCAGCGCCGCGACGATCAGGGTCAAACCGAGCACCCTGAGCAGGAGTTGTTCGGCGTCCGGGTGCGACAACAGCCGGCCGAGGTGATGGCCCCACCGGTAGGAGGCGGTGAAGGCGGCGAGCACCGCGCCGACGGCCGCCACCGTGCCGAGCAGAGCCTGCCACCACGGGCCGCCGGCGGCGAGGACGGCCAGCAGGGGCAGGTAGGCCGCCATGACGATGTCCTCCATGACGAGCACGGAGAGGATGGCCGGGGTCTCGCGGTTGCCCAGTCGCCGCAGGTCGGCCAGCAGCCGCGCGATAATGCCCGAGGAGGAGACGTACGTGGCGCCGGCCAAGGCCAGGATGCCCAGGCCGTCGAAGCCGAGGAGCCAACCGGTCACCGCGCCCGGCGCGGCGTTCAGCACCAGGTCGACCACGGCAGAGGGCATGTGCTGGCGCAGGCCCGCGGTGAACTCGGGGAGGGAGAACTGCAGGCCGAGAGTGAGCAGGAGCAGCACCACTCCGATGGCGGCACCGGTTTCCACGAACTCGCCGGCGGCCGGGACCGGAGCAACACCTCCCTCACCGACGGCCAGGCCCGCCAGCAGGTAGAGCGGAATCGGCGAGAGCGACAGGCGCCGCGCCACGCCGCCGAGCACACTGAGGGCGGTGAGGATGAGACCGAGCTCCAGGAGCAGCGCGGCAGGGGTGTGCACATTCAGCCCTGGATGATCTCGTCCACGTCGGCGATCCCCTCGCGGGTACCGATCACCACGAGGACATCACCGGCCTGCAGCACCTCGTCGGGCATCGGTGGTGCGATGACATCCTCGCCACGGACGATCGCCACGATCGAGGCGCCCGTTCGCGTCCGTGCCCTGGTGCGCCCCAACGGCTCACCGGCATAAGGGCTGGCGGACCGGACCTCGACCTGCGCCGCCAGCAGCCCGGGCACCTCCTTGGTGAGGTCGGCGAAGCGTTCGGCGATCCGCGGCGCTCCCAGGATCTCGGCGACCGCATCCGCCTCCTCGCTGTTGAACCGCACCACGGGCCGGCTCTCGTCGGGATCACGACCCGTGTAGACGACCAGTTCGAAGTCACCGGTCCGCTCCGCGACGACGGCGATCCGCTCGCCTTCGTGGTTGGTGAACTCGTAGCGCAGCCCGACCCCGGGCAGGAGTACCTCGGTGACGTCCATGCGCTCATCATCACCGGGACCCGGATTGCGAAGGGGAACGCAGATCGGCGTGTCCGATCCGTCCCGTCGACGGGGACGCCACCGGGCTCGCCCGCGCCCGCCACCGGCTCGGACCTGCGTGTCCGCCGCTCCCGCCGGGCCGACATGGTGGGGACGCAAGCCTATGGCTCAACCGCCCCGTGCGGGGCGTGTCTCAGTTCTCCTCGGGCCGGGCGCGCCGGGCGTACGCGCGGGCGGCGCGGGCACGGTCGCCGCAGCGGGTCGAACACCAGTGGCGGCGGCCGTGCCGGAGCAGGTAGCGGTTGCACGGCGCGGATCCGCAGGCGGTGAGACGTTCGGCGTCGGGGGAAGTGAGCAGGTCGGCGGCGTCGGCGGCGAGGGCCGCGAGGGCGTGGTCGACGATCTGGCTGGTGGGGTGCGGGGCCGCACGGTAAGGGCCCGTCCTGTCGTCCCATTGCAGCAGCGGGGCGGTGGGCACCCTGGTCAGCGCGTCATTGACTGCGTCCAGGGCGGCGGGGAGGGCGGGCAGCGCCGCGACGCGCGAGGCGAACAGAGCCCTGATCTGTTCGCGCAGGGAGCGGAGCTGTGTCGCGCACATCTCCCGCATGCCCGCCTCGACCGGGGCGAGACCGCGTTCCGTCAGCCACTGGTTCGCCCCTGCGGGGGTCCCGAGTTGGTCGATGTAGTGCCCACCGGGCAGTGCGATGGTGCTGTTGGCAAGGGCGAGAGAGGGGTACTGCTCCGCGCCCGGCGCGGGCAGCACGGCAGGCTCGGCGAACACATTCTCTTCCACAGCCCTCATGGTACGGCGTACCAGAATCCATGATTCTCACGTTTGACTTGCATCCATCCGTGAGAAGGGATTACGGTCATCTCACGTTTCAATCGAAACCATCCGTGAGGTGTTCCTTCGTGTCTTCTTCCGTTGCGACCGAGCAGTTCCCCGTTCGCGTCTTCGGCGGCCCGACTGCGCTCTTCGAGTACGGCGGCCTGCGCGTCCTGACCGACCCGACCTTCGACGGTCCCGGCGACTACCCGGTGCCGGGCGGCCCGGTCCTGACCAAGACCGCACCTTCCGTCGGCACCCCGGCCGACCTCGACCGTGTCGACGTGGTCCTGCTCTCCCACGACGAGCATGCCGACAACCTCGACAACTCCGGCCGCGCCCTGCTCGCCGACGTCCCGCTCACCCTCACCACCCCGGGCGGCGCCAAGCGCCTCGGGGAAGGGGCCACGGGCCTGGCCGACTGGGAGTCCGTCGAGCTGGACCGCCCCGGCGGCGGCACGGTCACCGTGACGGGTGTGCCGGCCATTCACGGGCCCGGACCCCGCGAGGACGTCGAACCGTTCACCGGCCAGGTCATCGGCTTCGTCCTGACCGGCGACGACCTGCCCACCGTCTACGTCAGCGGCGACAACGCCTCGCTCGACCTGGTCGAGCAGATCGCCGAGCGGTTCGGCCCGGTGGACACCGCCGTCCTCTTCGCGGGAGCCCCCCGCATCTCCGTCCTCTTCGACGGCCAGTGCCTCGTCCTCGACAGCGCCCAAGCCGCCGAAGCCGCCCGGGTACTCGGCGCCCGACGCGTGGTTCCCGTCCACTACGACAGCTGGACCCACTTCACCGAGGGCCGCGACGACCTCGCGACCGCCTTCACCGCCGCAGGACTGGCCGAACGCCTCGACTGGGGCCGCCGCTACTGACCCACCGTGGCGCACCACCGTCGACAACAGCGGTGAGACCTGATCCGGCGCCGTTCCCATCCGTGGGGGCCGACGGCCCGCCGGGCCCCACGGAAGGGCGAGGATGCGGCGCACGGTCGAAGCGGGCAGGCCGCGGACCGCGCCCTCGCCCGCCTCCGGGGGCGGAGTCTGTCGTGCGCTCCTCCTCCCCGCTCGGTCGAGTCAGTCGACGGCGGTGGGACTCAGCTCATGTGCGAAGTCTCCGACAGCGTGTGATCAGCGCCTGCCAGGGCCACCGGCATCGGGTCGCTGAGCTGTCCGACGAACTTCCCATCGGCCGTGCCCGGCCCGCGCGGTGATACGAGGCGGCCCGGCTCGACGGGGCCGGCGCGCTGTGCCCCGAGGGCGCGACCGGCGAACCCTGGCTGCCGCAGCCCGCGGACTGGAAGGACCGGAGCGCCGAGGCGCAGAGCGGTGACGAGCACTCGATGCTCGAGCTCTACCGCCGGGCCCTGCAGCTCCGCCGTGAACACCCGGCCCTCGGAGACGGCACTCTGACCTGGCTCGACATGCCCCCGGGCGTACTCGGCCTCCGCCGCGACCCACGGTTCGTCTGCGTCGTGAACCTCTCGGATCAGCCCTGCCGACTGCCTGAGCACAAGTCAGCAGTGCTGTCGAGCAGCCCTACGGACGACGGCCTGCCGGCACCGGACACCGCGGTCTGGCTGTCCCTTTGACGGTTCGTACGCGAGCCGCCACGTGTGCGGGCCGAGCACACCGTCGCTCGGCCCGTCCACTCTTGAACCAGTTTCTGCGGTGAGGCCGACGCGGACGTTGCGTCATCCCGTGTGCGACCGCTGTACGGGGAGCCATTGCTGTTCAGCATCAGACCACCGGGGCGCCTTCGACGACCCGGTTCGGAGACCGTGCCCCGCCTGGTCCTCAGCGCTGGCCGACGGCACCGCTTGGCGGTAACGCTGAGACATGGCTGGAATCGAGCTCTACACCGCGGCGTTCAACGACCATGCACAGATCCCGAAGCGCTACGCACGGGACGGCGACAACGTCTCCCCGCCACTGACCTGGTCCGGCGTGCCCGACGGAACGGCAGAACTGCTCCTGCTCTGCGAGGACCCCGACGCGCCCTCCGGCACCTTCGTCCACTGGCTCGTCACCGGCATCACCCCTGCTGATGGCCGAGTGGAAGCCGGGGAGACGCCCCCCGGCGGAACGCCCCGGACGAACGGCTACGGGGACGCAGGCTGGGGCGGCCCTCAACCCCCCGTAGGCGACAGAGCACACCGGTACTTCTTCCACCTCTACGCCCTGCCCGAGCCTGTGACGCTTCCCACCGATGCCACCGCAGAGGTGGTGCACCGCATGGTGGACAAAGCGCAATCGGCCAGTGGCACTGTCGTCGGGCTGTACCAGCGCTGACAGGTCAGGCGGGGCGCTCGGGCCTCTCACCGCTCCGCAGAATCCGCGAGACCCCCTCCGGACGGCGTCCAGGGCAACTCCGCCGGCCCAGTCCGCGAGCGGCTGCGTGCAGGCGCCTGTGACGCGACTTTGCTCGGGTGCCGCGGGCGCCGCTGTGGCAGTGCACCGCCCGGTCGGCGGGTACGGGACGCACGGCCGGCCCTGATCCGGCGCAACGCAGGGCCGACCGCCTGGCTGCGCCGACCGCCGTGGCCCTGCGGCATCTGCGTGTTGCCTCCGAAGCCAGGAATGCTCCGGAGGCAAGGAGGGGATTGGGACGGCTCCCCGCCCCCTACGCGCCCGTAACCCCCCTGCCCGCGGCGTGGAGACGGCTGCCCGACGCCTCGACCCTGACGGCGCACGGCGCGCCAGAGCGGGCACCACCTCGACCTTCCTGCACCCCAGGCGCGTCGTGCCCGGTGTCATGAAGCACCGCAGCGGGTACTCGGACACCTCTCATTGGTGCAGTACCTCAAGGAGAAGACCATGAACCAGAACACGCCGCGGGATCCGAAGCAGCGTGCCCGCAAGCGCAGCCAGGAAGAGCCGGGGGCACACTCGGGCGCCGAGAGCCCTCCGGCCCGCCGCTCTGTCCGAGGAACAGCGAGCACCACGGAGAGATACCGGCCGGAGGAAGGGACCGCAGGCAGTGAAACCCTTGCCGGAAGAGAAGCAGAGGAGAGTCCCCCCGAGGACAAGACCGGGCACAGCGAACCCTGACGCTCGTCACAGGAGTACGACGGAGATGAACCGGTCACAGTCAGGCGATGTGTCCCGGACGCGTCGATGTATCCGCTGTGCGGGTGACGTGGCCACAGCCGATGCCCGTTCCCGGCGCACGCCGGGTACCCATCGGTCATGACTGTGAACCCCATCGAAATGCAGAAGGCCCTCGGCGGCGTGAACTACCCGGCGTCGAAGCAGGAGATCGTCGACCAGGCGGACAAGCACGGAGCAGGCAAGGAGATCATGAGTGCGCTCAAGTCTCTGCCGAGCAAGGAGTACGACTCGCCGGCCGCCGTGAACAAGGAGGTCGGCAAGGGGTCCTGAACCGCACGTGCACCACGACGACCGTCCACCACGGCCGCGCCCCGACTCGCTGGTCGGTGCGCGGCCGCCGTCCTGTCCGCGGACGACAGAGCACATGATGCGGCACGCCAGGATGCCGCCTCGACCGGCGGCCCGGGTGTTCGCCGGGCGGTCATGGGTACTCGCCGCTGCACCCGAGACACAGAAGGAAAGGCAGCCGTCATGACGGTTCCCGAGGAGAACAGGGCCAAGACGCGAGCGACGAAAGACGTGGTGACGAAGCCTGCGGCCGAGAGTGGGGCGGGATCCGGGGCGGAGGAAGGCATCGGCGAGGGCACGCCGACGCAGCCGGGCCAGGCATCGGGTCGCACCTTGCGTGAGGCTCTGGACGAGGCAGGTATCAAGCCGGAGGACTACGAATCATAGGCCCGCAGCGCGGGCCGCCCACGGTTCAAGGAGATCCAGGACGGCCGAGCCGTCCGGCGGCTCACCGGCCGGCACCGCATCCGAGCATGCGCCCGGAGCCACTGGCGGATCGGCGGTGTCACCGCCGGCGGACCGGCCCGCCGGGGAACCCACCCGCACGGCACGCCGCAGAACCCGGCACAGCATCGCTGAACGCGCATCCGACCAAGAGGACGAATTTCTATATTTCAAGACCTTTTGGGCTGCATCTCAAGCACTATCCTGGTATTGGCCTACGGGACGAGCGAGGGAGCTCGACCGAAGTAGCCGACTTTGGCGGAGTGACGGATTGCCGCCAGGGCCGACGTCGACGGTCGGGCTGAGAGGTCTGAAAGTCGAAAGGACCGGAGGACGACCCCCATCACCTGATCCGGACAATGCCGGCGCAGGGAGCGCGTCTCGTAGGTCTTCGAGGTCGAAGCGGTCGGACTTGCCGAGCGCAGCCCGCTGAACGCCTGCTGCGCCTGTCCGGGTACGGGCCGAGGGCGCGGCGGACGGCGAGCCTGGAACGAGTGCGGTGCTCCTGATCTGCGGATACGGCCCCGGAGGTCAGCCGTCCACCGGCAATCCCGAGGGCTCCTTGATCCGCTTCATGATGATCTGCGAGTTGACCTCGGTGACACCGGACAGTGCCGTGAGCGTCTCGATCCACAGCTGTTCGTACGCCCGCAGGTCTGCCACCGCGATACGCAGGAGACATCCCGGACTGCCGAACAACCGGTACGCCTCGATGACGTCCGGGATGTCCTGGAGCGCCTCCTCGAACGCCTCGACCGCCTCGCGATCACGCCTCACCTCGATGGACACGAGCACCTCGAAGCCGCGCCCGACGGCCTCGGGGTTGATCACCGCGCGATAGCCCTGGATCACCCCGTCCTGTTCCAACTGGCGGACACGGCGCATGCACGGCGAGGGCGTCAGGCCCACCCTCTGCGCCAGTTCCTGGTTGCTGAGTCGCCCGTCCTTCTGGAGCTCACGCAAGATTTCCCGGTCGATCGCGTCCATGGCGCAATCATCCCCCTGAATTGGCGGGGAAGCGAGTCGAATCGGCAAGCATATTGCGGGACAATCCACCTACTATTGCGTGGCACTCGAACCATCGCCCCCACCGGGCCACCGACGAGGAGAACGCAGATGGGACGGATCGTCGTCATCAGCACCGGCGGAACCATAGCCAGTCGCTGGCAGGGGTCCGGGTTCGCCGCCGACGCCCGCGGCGGGGAGGTCATGGCGACCGCGGCGGTCCCCGAGGGCGTCACCATCGAGGTCGTCGACCTGTTCAGCGTGAACAGTCCCCGCCTCACGACGGCCCACCAGCTCACCCTGCTGCGCACCGTGCACGAGGTGCTCGCCGACCCCGGGGTGGACGGCATCGTCGTCACGCACGGCACCGACACCCTCGAGGAGTCGGCCTTCCTCGTCGACCTCCACCACAACGACCCCCGTCCGGTCGTCTTCACCGGCGCCCAGCTCCCCCTCGACGCCGCAGACGGCGACGGCCCCGGCAACCTCCACGACGCGCTCCTGACCGCGTCGACCACACGCGGCCTCGGCGTACTGGTCGTCTTCGACGGCAAGGTTCACGCCGCGCGCGGCACCGTCAAGACCCAGACACTCGCGGCCGACGCCTTCGCCGACCCCTCCGGCGCCCGCGTCGGCAACGTGGGCTTCGGACGCGTCTCCGTGCTCCACCGGCCGCAGCGGCCGGCCGGCCGGCCGCTGCCCGAGACGCACGACACCCCGCCCCGCGTCGACATGGTGATGCACCACAGTGACGCCGACCCCTACCTCCTGAACGCGGCCATCGGCGCAGGCGCACAGGGCATCGTCCTGGTCGCCACCGGCGCCGGCAACGCCACTCCCGAGACAGTCGAGGCCGTCGCCTCCGCCGTGTCCCGCGGCGTGCTCGTCGCACTGACCACGCGTGTCCACGCCGGACCCGTCGCCGAGATCTACACCCACGGCGGCGCCGTCGACCTCGTCGCGGCCGGGGCCGTGCCGGCGGGCACGCTGCGGGCCGGCCAGACCCGTATCGCCGTGCTCACCGCGCTGCTCGCCACCACCGAACCGCGCGAGCGCGACGAGGTGCTGCGCCACGCACTCGGCGCCCCCGTGCCGGCCGTATCCGCCCGTGCCTGAGGCCTCCCGTCTCCGGCCTGATGCAAACGAAGTACCTGGAGCGCCCGGCCGGTCCCCTCTCTCCCCTTCACCCCGACCCACGCCCCAACCCCCGCGTCTCCACGCGACAGGAGAGTTCGAACCTCCATGCCCACGCACCAGCACCACGTCGGCCCCGGGACGCGCTCCGAGCACGATCTGCTCGGTGACCGCGATGTCCCCGCCGACGCGTACTACGGCATCCACACCCTGCGGGCGGTGGAGAACTTCCCCATCACCGGCACACCCGTCTCGGCCTACCCCGACCTCGTCACCGCCCTCGCCTGCGTCAAGCAGGCCGCGGCCCTCGCCAATCGCGACCTCGGGCTGCTGGACGGACGCAAGGCGGACGCGATCGCGGCGGCATGCGAGGAGATCCGAGCAGGGCGGCTCCACGACGCCTTCGTGGTCGACGTGATCCAGGGCGGCGCGGGCACCTCGACGAACATGAACGCCAACGAGGTCGTCGCCAACCGCGCCCTTGAACTCCTCGGGCACCGCAAGGGCGACTACGCGAGCCTGCACCCGCTGGAGGACGTCAACGCGGGCCAGAGCACCAACGACGTCTATCCCACCGCCGTCAAGATCGCCCTCGACTTCACCGCCCAGCGCCTGCTGGACGCCATGGACGTGCTGCGCGCGGCGTTCGCGGCGAAGGCGGAGGAGTTCGCGGACGTCCTCAAGATGGGCCGCACCCAGCTCCAGGACGCGGTGCCCATGACGCTGGGCCAGGAATTCGCCACGTATGCCGTCATGCTGGCCGAGGACCACAAGCGGCTCACCGAGGCACGCGAGCTGATCCGCGAGATCAACCTCGGCGGCACCGCCATCGGCACCGGACTCAACACGCATCCCGAATACGCGGCACTGGCCTGCCGTCGCCTGCGCACCATCACCGGACTGCCCCTGACGGTCGCCGACGACCTCGTCGAAGCCACCCAGGACGCCGGCGCGTTCGTCCAGTTGTCGGGAGTGCTGAAGCGCATCGCCGTCAAGCTCTCCAAGGTCTGCAACGACCTGCGCCTGCTGTCCTGTGGACCGCGCGCGGGCTTCGCCGAGATCAACCTGCCTCCCGTACAGGCGGGGTCGAGCATCATGCCCGGCAAGGTGAACCCGGTCGTCCCCGAGGTCGTCAACCAGATAGCCTTCGAGGTCATCGGCAACGACATGGCCGTGACCATGGCCGCAGAAGCGGGCCAGCTCCAGCTGAACGCCTTCGAACCGGTCATCGCCCACAGTCTGCTCAAGAGCCTGACGCACCTGCGGGCCGGCTGCCTGACCCTCGCCGAACGCTGCGTCACCGGCATCACCGCGAACCGCGAGCACCTCGCGCGCACGGTCGCCCACTCCATCGGCCTGGCGACCGCGCTGAACCCACACATCGGGTACGAGCAGGCCACCGCCGTCGCCCAAGAAGCACTGGTGACCGGCCGCAGCGTTCACACACTCGTACTGGAGAAGGGTCTTCTGACCGAGAGCGAGCTCCAGCTCGTCCTGCACCCCGACAATCTCGCACGACCCCACGTGCCGAGCGGGGCCCCGAGCCCGACGTAGCGTCCGGTCGGCGCAGATGCCGCTCCGTTTCAGGACGACCGGTTCGTCATGCGCCGTGCGCTGCCCCTTGAGCTTGAGCCGCCATTCCTCGCACAACCGTCGGGCTTCCGCTTCTGCTGCCACTCCTGCGGCTGAGCGGTCGCCGTCGGGAGCAGAGCCGGGCAGCATCTCCCGGGATGCCCGCCCGGCTTTCGTGTGCCTGGCGGACCACGCGGCGGGCCCCGGCGCCGAGGTCCCCGGCTGCCGGCGGATCCTGCCAACCGCGGGGACTTCGGGCGGCCGGCGACGTTGCGCCCATGCAGCGGGCACGCCCGTTACGGGGGCGGCCGGTGCCGTACTCGGACCGGGACCAGAACGACGGTCGGACACGAAGCGCTGCTTAACGGATATACGGACCGGAGTCGAACAGGGCCGTGCCGCCAAACCCCTTAGCTACTTCTGAGTCACCTGCACAGTCATGTAGCGTCCGGACCCGCTTGATCCGTTGCAGCGCTCCGCCCCACCATGAGGACTCATGATCGCCACCTACGATGCCCCGATCACCGCTCCCCAGACAGGAGGATCCAGCGACGACACCGTCCGTGGCGTGCTCCGGGGGCCCGGCCCCATGAGCGATGCCGCCCCACGGTCCGCCGGCGGGACGCCATCTCGAACAACAGATGGAGGAGCGCTGGTCTCTTGAGGTTCCGGATCAATCGCTCAAGCCAGACATCCGAGCACCTTCCTCCGGTGGACCCGGCGCCCACCCCGGCCGAACATTGCGTTGAGCCGGAGGTCGTCGAGGCGCCTTTGTCGGCCCACGAGACAGACCTCATACGCGCCTCCGCCTCGGTGGTCGAGCCACTTGCCGCAGAAATGACGGTCTACTTCTACGCGATCCTCTTCGCCCGCCACCCCGAGGTCCGCCAGATGTTCCCGCCGGGGATGGACGCCCAGCGCGGCCGCCTGCTGCGCGCGCTGCTGCGCATCGTGGACCTGGTGGACGACCCGGAGAACCTGGTTCGCTTCTGTGGACACCTCGGCCGTGATCACCGCAAGTTCGGCACCCTCGCCGCGCACTTCCCGGCCGTGGGCGAGTGCCTCTTGGCCTCTCTGGCCCGCTACGCCGGCCCTGCGTGGACTGCGGACATCGCCGCCGCCTGGACGAAGGCCTACGGCGTGGTCGCCGACGTCATGATCAGTGCTGCCGAGCAGGACGAGGCGGTACGACCCGCCGTCTGGCCCGCCACGGTGGTGCACCGCGCCCCGCGCGGAAACGGCATCGCCGAGATCACCGTGCGTCCCGACATGCCCTACGAGTACGCCGCCGGACAGTACGTCAGTGTGGAGACCCCCTGGTGGCCCAAGCAGTGGCGCTACTACTCCCCCGCCAACGCACCTCGTGAGGACGGCACCCTTACCTTTCACGTGCGCGCAGTTGCCGGCGGCTCGGTCAGCGACGCGCTGGTGCACCGATGTGCGGTGGGCGACGTGCTCCGACTTGGGCCCCCGATGGGGGACATGGTGCTGGACGCCGCTGTCTTCAGAGACCTGCTCTGTGTGGCCGGCGGCACCGGCCTCGCTCCGATCCGCGCGCTCGTCGAGGAGGTCGCCCGTCGCGGCGGGCACCACCGGGTGGACCTGTTCCTCGGTGCCCGCACCGGCGCCGAGTTGTACGGGGTGGACGACATGCTCAGGATGGCCCAGCGGCACCACTGGCTGACCATCAGGGGCGCGGTCTCCCACGAGCACATCGCCGGAATCCGGGGATCCCTGCCGGAGGTTCTGGCCGAGTACGGACCGTGGTACCAGCACGACGTCTATCTCAGCGGTCCGGCCCCCATGGTCGTCTCCGCCAGTGAAATGCTCACCCTCAACGGCACCTCGTCAGAACGCATCCATCACGACCCGTTCGAGACACCCGTCCTGTCCATGTCCTGAGCCACGCGCTTGCCCCGTCCTGCCAGGAGAACACCCGTGACCTTTCCCCCGCCGCCCTTCGGATCAACAGGTGAGCACCGACTGCAGCAGCAGCTGGGCACCGCCGAGCGCGCCGCACGGTTCTACGATCAGCAGGTGCGCCCCTGCCTCACACCAGAGATGCAGGACTTCATCGGCCGCCAGGCCATGGTCTTCCTGGCCACCGCCGACTCCCACGGCGAGTGCGACGCCAGCTTCCGCGCCGGACCGCCCGGATTCGTCCAGGTGCTGGACGACCGCACGCTCGCCTACCCCGAATTCCGGGGGAACGGTGTACTCGCCAGCGCCGGCAACATGACGGAGAACCCCCACCTCGGCATGCTGTTCGTGGACTTCACCCACCACCATGTGGGACTTCACGTCAACGGCGTGGCCCGGCTCTACGGCGACGCCGCCCTACGATCCCTCCATCCCACCCTGCCCACCGACGCCGCACCCGGGCGCAGTCCTGAGATGTGGGTTCAGTTGAGCGTCGAAGAGGCTTACATCCACTGCTCCAAGTACATACCTCATCTGGAACCGGCTCCCCGTTCCACCAGCCATGACGCCGCGCGCCCCAAGGACTCGAACTATTTCACCGGGCTCGGCACGGCGTCGGCCAAGCCCTCCGCGGACAGGGAGCACCTTGCAACGGGCCGGGTGCCACAACAGCGATGACGCTCCGCCGCTCACTCGGCGGTTCCACCGCCGAGCAACCTTGAGGAACCCAGGATCGTCCACGGCTCGGCTCGGCCGACGACCCTCGACGGAGAGCGGTGCGTTCCCGCGTGTCATGCCGATTTCCGGGCCGGTGGGGCCGCTGCTCGGGAGGTTCGCGCCACGCCGAAGAGGAACAGTCCGCAGGCCGTCACGAGCAGCCATCCGGGACGGGACGCCTGGGCGAGGCCGGCGGGGCTGACGCCCGCGACCGTACCTCCCGCAACGGCGATACCGACAGCTGAACCGACCTGGCGTGCGGTGGAGGTGATGGCCCCGGCCACCCCGGCACGGGACGACGGCAGACCGCTGACTGGGCTCTATGTGCTCGCCGGCGAGCTCCGCCTCATCCTCGGAGAACGCCACTTCATCCTCCGCCCGGGCGAGGGGGCCGAGTTCGACGCGGGCGAACCGCACTGGTTCGGCCCCGCCGATTCGAACCCGGTTGAGATCCTGCACCTGTTCGGCCCTCACGGCGACCAAGCCATCATCCGCACCGGCCCGTCCGCGTCGTGACCAAAGACCCGCAGTTTGCCGTCGACGTCCGAGCTGAACGGTGCCCCGGCCTTCGGTGGTCAGCTCTCGTTCAGCAACAAAGACGATGTCCCCAGCTTTGCGGGGAGGTGCCGCCCGCGTGAGCGGTCCCGGACATCCGGCGCATGGCCTGAGAGGTCACTGGAGGCACTGACTGACTCTACGACTTCCGGGAGAAACCCAGGCACGCAAGATCACACGCCCGGTGGGTCAGGGGCGCAGGAGGGGCACAGCCCCCGGTAGGTGATCTCGGCCTCGGAGACCGTGAAGCCGAACCGTTCCTGGGCCGGGAGGTCGGCCAGCGGATTCCCGGTCGGACGGACGTCGCGGATGGTGCCGCAGCGGGAGCAGACCAGGTGCTGGTGCGGGTGGTGCGCGTTGGGGTCGTAGCGCTTGGCGCGGCCGTCGGTGGAGACCTCGATGACCTCGCCGAGTGAGACCAGCTCGCCCAGGATGTTGTAGACGGTCGCCCGGGAGATCTCGGGCAGCCGCTGCACCGCGCGGGCGTGCACCTCGTCGGCCGTGAGATGCACGTGGTCGCCCTCGAGGACCTCCGCAACGACACGCCGCTGGGAGGTCACCCGCCAGCCACGCCCTCGCAGTCGCTCCAGCAGGGCACTCATATCGGTTCACCTGTTCAGGCTCGGTGGAATGGCCGAAGTTTACCGGTCGATGTCCGCGTTCTGATGGGAAGCGGGTCAGGCGACCTCTTGGACCTGGTCCGCTGTGGGGGCGGTGCCGGCGAGGGCGGGCGCGCTGCCAGAGGTCCGAGAGGGAGCACAGGGCTGTCGGCGGCGATCGTGCGGTCTCGTCCTCACCCATGCCGCGTATGCCGGACAGGGCCTCATTCGCCAGGTGCCGGCCCGGGCTCGTTCGATCCCCACCCGCGTCATGACCTCGGTGGGTACCCGCGCGCTTCGCGAAGGCTGAAACAGGAGTGTGGACCACAGGTTCGCCCTCCCCCACCTGCCCGGACGAGCATATAATTGTGCGTTTCCGCTTCTCATGTCAGCGGGGTGATCAGGATGATCAGAACAGAGTCGCCTTTTCCCGCAGCCTCAGAGGCCGGGAGAGTCGTCGGCCATTGAGCCTGACCTGAAACGGCTTTCGACTTTGAAATGCTTGTTACGCGGGGTGCTCTGCGTGTTCTCGTAGCAGTGGGGTCCGCGGTGCGCGACCATACGGACGCCGACACAGGCTCGATCACCGGGGTCATGCATGAGGGCAGGTTCTCGCCGGCCGCCGGCCCCGCGTTGACTGCCGCGGGTCTGGTCAGGCGTTTCCAGCCGGCGGGCGCAATGGCGCGCCACGAGCACGGGTCACAGCACTCGACACCAGTAAAGCAACCAACATCAAGAGCAAACAGCCACCAGAAGGAAACACCGAGACAGGAAGAAGGACGGACGTGTCCGGCAGCGAAAGCGAGAACCCACTCATCCCCTCACCGACCCCCACGTCGACTCGCCCCAGGACGAACCGGGACTGGTGGCCGAATCAGCTGGACCTCCAGGTTCTCCACCAGCACTCGCCTCGGTCCAATCCGATGGGCGAGGATTTCAACTACGCGCAAGAATTCGCCACCCTCGACCTGGACGCGCTGAAGCAGGACGTCTTCGAGGTGATGACGACGTCGCAGGAGTGGTGGCCTGCCGACTACGGCCACTACGGGCCGCTCTTGATCCGGATGAGTTGGCATGCCGCGGGAACGTACCGGATCGCCGATGGCCGGGGCGGTGGTGGCAGCGGCGCTCAGCGCTTCGCCCCTCTCAACAGTTGGCCGGACAACGCGAGCCTCGACAAGGCGCGCCGTTTGCTCTGGCCGGTCAAGCAGAAGTACGGCCGGAAAATCTCGTGGGCCGACCTTCTGGTCTTCGCCGGAAACTGTGCCATGGAATCGATGGGGTTCAGGACGTTCGGGTTCGGCTTCGGGCGTGAGGACATCTGGGAACCCGAGGAAATCTTCTGGGGGCCCGAGGACACATGGCTCGGAGATGAGCGCTACACCGGCGACAGGGAACTCACCGGTCCTTTCGGCGCCGTGCAGATGGGACTGATCTACGTCAATCCGGAGGGGCCGAACGGCAACCCGGATCCTATGGCTGCGGCCAGGGACGTCCGCGAGACATTCGGGCGTATGGCGATGAACGACGAGGAGACGGTTGCGCTCATCGTCGGCGGCCACACGTTCGGCAAGTGTCACGGTGCGGTCGATCCCTCGTACATCGGCCCGGAACCCGAGGCCGCCCCCATCGAGCAGCAGGGCATCGGCTGGCGGAACACGTACGGCAGCGGCAAGGGCGCCGACGCACTCACCAGTGGGCTCGAGGGCGCATGGACCACGGAGCCGACGAGGTGGGACAACGGGTATCTGGACAACCTGTACGGGTACGAGTGGGAGCTGACGACGAGCCCCGCCGGCGCCAAGCAGTGGACCCCCAGGGATCCGTCGGCCAAGGACACCGTGCCCGATGCCCATGATCCCTCGAAGCGGCACGCCCCCATGATGCTGACGACGGACCTCGCGCTGAAGGTGGACCCGGTCTACGGGCCGATCACGAAGAGGTTCCACGAGAACCCGGAAGAGCTCGCGGAAGCGTTCGCCAAGGCGTGGTACAAGCTGTTGCACCGCGACATGGGACCCCTCTCGCGTTACCTCGGCCCGTGGATTGCCGAGCCGCAGTTGTGGCAGGACCCCGTCCCCGCAGTCGACCACGAACTGGTCGGTGACGAGGACATCGCTGCCCTCAAGGGCAGGATCCTTTCCTCGGGACTGTCCATCTCGCAGTTGGTCACCACCGCTTGGGCGTCGGCGGCAAGCTTCCGCGGCACCGACAAGCGTGGCGGTGCCAACGGGGCACGGATTCGACTCGCGCCCCAAAAGGACTGGGAGGTCAACAGCCGGCCCGAGGTGGCCGAGGTATTGCGGACCCTTGAGCAGATCCGGCAGGACTTCAACATCTCACAGAACGGCGGAACGAAGGTTTCGCTCGCTGACCTGATCGTCCTGGGCGGGTGCGCGGCCGTCGAGCAGGCCGCGAAGAACGCCGGGTACGACATCACGGTCCCGTTCGCACCGGGGCGTACGGACGCCTCGCAGGAGCAGACCGACGTGGAGTCGTTCGCCGTGCTCGAACCCAGGGCGGATGGGTTCCGCAACTACCTCCGGGCGGGAGAGAAGTTGTCGCCGGAGACTCTCCTGCTGGACCGCGCCAACCTGTTGACCCTGACCGCTCCCGAAATGACGGTTCTGATCGGCGGCATGCGGGCCCTGAACACCGGCTTCGGGCGATCCCCGCACGGCGTCTTCACCCACCGGCCGGAGACATTGACGAACGACTTCTTCACCAACCTGCTCGACATGGGCACGGAGTGGAAGGCGTCGGCCTCCGCTGAGAACGTATTCGAAGGTCGGGATCCCGCCACGGGCGAGGTCAAATGGACCGCCACCGCCGTCGACCTCATCTTCGGTTCGCACTCGCAGCTCCGAGCCGTCTCCGAGGTCTACGCGTCCGCGGACGCGGGAGAGAAGTTCGTGCGTGACTTCGTGGCGGCATGGGACAAGGTGATGAACCTCGATCGGTTCGACCTCGCCTGAGCCCGATGTCCCGGTCGGCCGCTCATCGGCCGACCGGGACATCACCCGTCCCCGCCTGGACCCGGTACTCCGCCAAGGCGGGCTGAGAAGTCCCCCCACAGAACCGTCCGGGACAACCAGCCACGCCTCCATCGCCACGACGACCTCCGCGAGTCGGGGCTCGTGGAGCCGCCGCGTCGACCGCCGCGTCTCCGTACGCCTGCCACAGTCCGACGAGCCGGCCCTTACGTTCTCCGCGGTCGATGCCGTCAGAAGACGGCATTGCCAACCCCAGCGCTGAGCCGGGCCACTGGCGCGGCGGGGCAGGGCGCCGGCGCTTCGCCGAGCGCTCACAGCGGCCGATGAGCCGCACACCGCCACATCGGTGCATGCTGGTCCGCCCCGGCTCTCGCCGCGGCGCGGCCACCGACTTGGTGAGCTGTCGGACCGCCGGTGCCCGGGCTGCCGGACGGCCTACGCGACAAGGAGTGCTGACGAATGGCGAACCACTGGGTAGGAGTGACCGTCGACTGCGTCGACGTGGAACGGGTGTCGGGCTTCTGGAGCGTGCTGCTGAACCGTCCGGCGGGACCGTCCCAGCCGGGCTGGGTCTATCTCGGCCATCCCGGCGACCCACAGCCCCGCCTCGTCTTCCAGCCCGTTTCCGAGCCCAAGCACGGCAAGGTACGCCTGCACCTCGACGTCTCGGTCGACGACATCGACCGGGGCATCGCCCAGACCCTTGCCCTCGGTGGCCGGTGCACCGGCGAACGGCACGACTACGACGAGGGCGTGGTCGTCGTGATGGCTGATCCCGAGGGGAACGAGTTCTGCCTGGTGCAGTACTACTGACCGCCTGTCACTCCCGCTCAGGGAAGCTGCATGGCAGAGCCGGCAGCCGCCGCGTGGTCAGGTTCCGGGCCGTACAGGCTGGCAGTGTGTGTGGGGGCGTTTGCCGTCGGGCTGCCGGAGTCCATTGCCGGCCTTCGGCAACTCGAACACAGCCCGGCCCGCTGGGTCAGGCCCCTTGCGGGGCGGGAGCGACGTCCACGCTCCGGGCGACGTCGGTCCAGCCGTCCAGTTCGCGCACGCGGGCGGCGAGGGTGCGGCGAATGCCGTCCTCCGCCGCGCGTCCCAGGGCCAGGCGCAGGGGCGGATGCTTGGCATCGACGGCGGTGACGACGGCCGCGGCGACCCGGGCGGGATCGATGAACGCTTCAGGGGGCAGTTCACCGAGCGAGCTGTGGACGGCGCGTACGGTCGGGTCGTAGTCGGGGGTCGGTGCGGCGAAGACCAGGTGGGACAGGAAACCGGTCTCCATGTAGCCCGGCTCGATCAGAGTGACCTTGACGCCCAGGGGGGCGATCTCGGCGGCCAGGGCGTCGGAAAGTCCCTCGAGCGCGTACTTGCCGGCGGCGAGCAGGCCGACGCCCGGGTGCGCCGACTGCCCGTAGAGCGAGGACCCCTGGAGGACGTGACCCGACCGCTGCCCTCGCAGGACGGGCAGCGTCGCGCGCAGCACGTTCAGCGGGCCGAAGACGTTGGTGTCGAAGATGGCCCTGGCCTGTGCGTCGGTCGCCTCCTCGACGGCGCCGAACAGTCCGTATCCCGCGATGTTGGCAACCACGTCGATGCGGCCGAAGGCGGCGAGGGTGTGCTCGACGGCGCGGTGTGCCGCACTTTCGTCCCGGACGTCGAGTTCGAGCGCGATGGCCTGGCCGGGATAGCGGTCGACGAGGTCCGCGACCGACTCCGTCCGGCGGGCAGTGGCCGCGACGCGGTCGCCGCGATCGAGTGCGGTGATCGCCAGTGCGCGGCCGAGGCCCTGCGAGGAGCCGGTGATGAACCAGGTGCGGGCAGTGTTCGAGGAGGTGTCGCTGTCGTTGGTCATGGTTATGACCATAGGTGCTTAGCTCCTAACAAACAAGCGCACTACGGCCGCGCTGTCTATGCCCATCAGCAATGACGCCTCTCTCCCGCCTCGGGTACTGTGGTCTTCATGGCCATGGATGCAAGCCGGACGACACTCAGCCCTTCGGCGGCGGCTGAGGTCGTACTCACCTTCGTCAACACCCGGGCGATCGACGGCACGCGCGAGGACCTCCTCGACGGCGCGGCCTTTTCGCGGTGGCTGCAGAAGGAGGACCTGATCGACTCCGCATCGCTGGTCACCGATGCCGACGCCGCCGCCGCCCGTGAGTTGAGGGACGCCTTGGTCCTCGTCCTGCTCGCCCATGCGGGCGAGCAGGACGACCAGGGCCGAACCGGTGCCGAGGAGTATCTGCGCCGCAGCGCGGAGTTGTATCCACTTGCCCCCGTCATCACCGCTTCCGGCGTACACCTCGCGCCCACCCGGAGCGGGGTACCGGGGGCGCTTGCAAGGGTGCTCGCCGCAGCGTCCGAAGTCGCCCTGCGCGGCGCCTGGATGCGACTCAAGGCATGCCGAAATCCGCCGTGCCACCTCGGGTTCTACGACCGCACGCGCAACTCCTCCGCGGCCTACTGCAGCCCCAACCGATGCGGAGCCCAGGTCGCCATGCGCACCTACCGCAGCCGCAAGGCAAAGGAAGAAGGCCGGTAGCCGGGCGCATCGGGCGCCCCGCGCTCCCGAACTCCCGGGCCGTGCCGACTGCCCGACGACGCCATTTCCTTCGATGGACCTCCGCGCCCCTCAGCCGAAGGCAGGACCTGCCCGGTGTGCTGCGGCCGTTGCGCGCCCGGACGCCGTCGACGAGGAAGGGAGGTCAACCGTCGCCCTTCTTCTCACGAGCCATCGCCAGCCAGGTCCCCGCCGTGATCCCTGCCTGCTGGTCGAGCTGCCAAGCGGCCTGCAGGCAATAGAGCGCTGGAGTGCCGATCGCCCCGAACAGCATGCGTGCCGGCATGAGTTCGGCGAGATGAGTGGTGAGCTGCCCCACATCAAATGGGGCGTCGGCCTGCTCTCCGTTCCGCAGCTGTGCGACGACATCGAGCAAGTCATCTTCCTTTTCACGCGCCTTCCAGAAGTCCTGTACCCCTTCGATTTCCCACTTCGCGGGAAGAAGGTTCCTCAGGCTCCATCCGAGAGCACGATCGGAAGCGGCCGCAAATATGGCATTGGTGCACACTTCGGCCGCCCGGCCGAGCGGAACGTCCGGTACACCCCGGGCGGAAGCAGCTTTTTCCTGCTGCCTCTTCATCTGAGCGGTCTGCTCACGAAAAGCCTTCTGAGCTTTTGCCCGCTCCTCCCGCGATCCCGTGGGGTCACCCAGCCTCGGCAGCAACGAGCTGACCTGAGCTGCGGTCTTCACGAGCTCCTTCACTTGCTCCGGAGACGTCTTCAGGTCGGTGATCACCCTTGCTGCACCGCCCACATCCCCTGCGTACCTCACCAGCCAGGACATTCCCGGCTTGCGACTCCTCTCCAACGCGCCGGTCGTCTGCTTCACCATCAGGCCCAACTGCTTCCGCATCTCGCGCGGCGCCGCGGAGTCGCAGATCACGTCCAGAGCCGAAGTGACCTGCTCCACCGTCGAGATGATTGTGGCCTGCACCTCGGGAGGAACCTTCGGGTCGTGGCTCCCCTCCAGCGCGGAGGCCACCTGCCGCACTATCACGATCAGCTGTTCCCGCAGCTCACGAGGGGTTTCGGGGTCGCTGATCACCACGAGCACGGAGGTCACCCGCTGTACGATTTCGGTGATCTCTTCCCGCTCCTGCGGTGACGTCTTCGGGTCCCCCGCCACCTTGAGCGTGGCAGTCAGTTGCTGCACGGCCGGTTCGAGCTCCTCAGGGACTTCCTCCCCTTCCTTGCTCAGGTTTGCCGTTGCCGCTTCAACCTCTTTCTCCTGTTTCAACAGATGTTCGGATACCGATTGGCCCGCATCTTCGGACCCTGACGGTCGATCAGGGTTGGGAGTCTCTCGCGGCGTGGAGGTATCGCCCGGCGTCGACGTATCGCCCGGCGTGGACGTGTCGCCCGGCGTGGGGGGAGCCGTTGTGTCTGTCCCTGGAGGAGGCGTCGTAGCGGCCGGCGGGGGTGGCGGCGTCGGGGGAGGCGTTGGTTGAGCGGGAACTGCCGTCGTGTTCCCACTGCCGATTCGAGGCGCCACCGCAGCACTCGCCAAGCCTGCCGGCAGTACGAGCGAGGCAGCCAAGGCGGAAGCTCCGACCAGATGGAAAAGGTTTCGCCGGGCGACTACGGCCATGATCGTTCCAGATGCGCTTCTCGGTTGTGACGGCTTGTCCGTTGCGGACGCGGCCCCACCTTGAGAGCGAGGGCGGCTCCCACAGAAGATCCGCAGCTCAACAGTGCATAGGCGATCCAATCCCACTCTTGACCCGCGTGACGCATCCTGCAACGCGGCGGCCGCATCCCGGATCGGTTTGGGCTTGTGCGCTGCAACAACGAGCACACGCTTGCCTCTTCAAACAACAGATCGTGCCGCGAGTGCAGACCGGTGCCGGTGGCCGCCTGGAGCGTCCGGCGTCCGGCACGGATTCGCGCTCACCGCGATGAAACGGCGGAGTCACTTCTCGTTCGCCCTCAGCAATTGCGCAAAGGGCACAGCCGCCATGGCTTTGGCCTCGGCAACGCCATATCGTTTCCTTTCCCTTTCATCTTCTTCCGCCACCTCCTCGCTGAAGTTGATGGCATCTCGGGGTGCGTACGAAAGAACATACGACTGGAGATCGGCATTGGATCCGGTCCATCCGAAGTACGAGATGACATATCGTGGCCGGCGAGTCACGTTGATGATGTTGTTGTTGTGAAGAACTCTGCCTCGATTGATGATGTGGTCCACACATTCGATGGGAGGGCAGTAGAACTGTCTGTCACTCCTGCGCCAGGAATAATGCGGGATCGCGAATTCCTCATCGATTCTGCCGCGATCCTTCCTCATGAGGGTCAAGGTCAAGTCGGCCTCAAGCGCGTCGTACTTGGCAGACTTGGGTACTTGAATCACCCTTTCTTGGATGTATTGCTCTCCTGGCTCGAGCCAGTTACCCGGCCCGTAGAATCGGGCAGCACTGATCGTCTCCCGTGTGGGGGATTTTACGTAGCGACCTACTTTCGATCCGTCCGACGTGGCATCCATCATCTTTCTCCACTCCAGAAGGCCGCTACCGTCGCTCGCATGCTTGGCAGAAACCCCGTAGATCCCGTAGCCATCGTTTGTGATGTAAGCCGGAATTTGTCCGGAATTTCTAGCACGGAAGCTCACCGGGAGATGAATGATGGGCCGCTCGGCATCCAACTGCGGGGTCCCGAACTTCACATTCAAGTCCACGAGGACCGGGGCGGATGTCGGTTGGTAGAGTGCGGAGTACGCCAGGTTCGCTGCGGCCAGAAGCGTCGTGGCTGTCACTCCGGCAGCGAATTGCTTAGGATGAGGAATACCTCTCCATGCTTTTTCTCTGACGAGCAGCTGGAGTGCCCACAGCGACCAGCACCAGAGTGGAAGATACGTCAGCACGTACGGCGTGTACTCTCTCTCCTGAAGCCACATGAACAGCAGCAGCCCATTGGTCGCCAGTGCGATGAATACGCCAAGCAGGATCACCGCTCCGGAAAGTTTCAGCTGTCGCTTTCCCCAGTAATCGAGCGCCGCAAGTGCAGCCAAGCCCTGCGCCAGGCCCGCGAAGGCGAACAGGAATCCAGTGACACGCCCCGCGAAAGTCAGAGCCCCGATGGCGTCTGGAATCCCGACGACGACAAGCAGGGCCATGGAGCCCAGTAGGCCCGCCATCATGAGCGCGATGGTCGAGCGCCTCCGCCATGTGCGGTCGGGCCACGTCCCACTGTCGCCGCCGAGCCAGAATATGGATGATCGGTCTTCTACATCGAGGTCTTCCGGGTAACCGAGACGCGTGAGGACTTTTCGCAACCCCTGCAGTGACCAGGCGGTGCCCACCGGCTTGCCACCCATACTGAGCTCGCGCAGGCCGCGGCTGTCCGGTGGTTCCACAACCACCTTGGGCTTGTTCATGGGGCCACGATCAGAGTCGCCCCGGATGCATGCAAACCAGGTTGGACCGTCCAGCGCAGCACGAGGGGTGGCCGGCGCGCATGTGGGGCCGTGTGTGAAGGGGCGGACGCTGTTGTCGGTCGGGATTCCTCCGCTCAACCTCTTTGGCGAGCCGGGCAACATCATTCCGTTGCCCGCCTCCGCGAGACCGATCCTCGGCAAGCAGGCTCCGGACCCGGCCGGCGGTCACCGGTGGACCTGACGGCCCTGCCAGGGCCTGTCCGGCAACGGTTACGTGCCGTGCAGACGTACGCCCGTCCGCACTGCCGCGGCGTCTGCATTGGTCCTGGTGGTTCGTCCAGCCTCCCGGACGGTCGGACCGGCCGGTACCCCGTGGAGCGGCTCAGGGCCCGACAGCGGCCGGTGGACAGCGAGGTCAGCGGTTCAGCGTGCTGCTCCAGATGTTCTTCGGCTGCGGTCGGTGTGTGCGGATGCAGCCTTTTCCTGCGGCTTTGGCCTCGTACATGGCGAGGTCTGCGTAGTGCAGGAGTTCCTCGGGTGTGATCCCTGGAGTGGCTACCGCGATGCCCATGGAAGCCGAGACCACCGCATCGACGTCATTGAGGCGGTACGGCTTCGACAGTGCGCACAAGATCCGTTCCGCTACTTCCCTGGTACGGGAAGGACGTGTTCCTGCCTCTGCTTCCAGGAGTGCGGCGAACTCGTCGCCGCCGAGACGGGCGACGGTGTCTGCGGCCCGTACAGATGCCTGGAGTCTGCGGGCAGCCTGGAGGAGCAGGGCGTCACCCGTCGCGTGTCCGGCCGAGTCGTTGACGGCTTTGAAGCCGTCCAGGTCCACGTAGAGCACCGCGGGCGGGGCCGCGGCGGCGGTCCGCTTCTTCAGGGCGTGGGTGACTCGGTCGGTGAACAGTGCGCGGTTGGGAAGGCCGGTCAACCCGTCGTGGAAGGCGAGGTGTTGTAGCTGTGCCTGCAGGGCGATCCGTTCGGTCACGTCGCGGCTGTTGAAGATCAGTCCGTCGACGTGGTGGCTGATCATCGATTCGACGTGGCGCCATTGCCCGTCAGATGTCCGCACTCGGCATGACACACAGCGGCCGGGGCCGCGGAGACCGGACTCGGCTTCCTGCCGCAGCATCTCCACGGCCTGCATCAGCAGTGTCCGATCCTCGGGATGGCAGTACAGGGGCAGGCGGGCGCCTACCAGGTCCTGGGGGTCGTACCCGAAAACGTCGCGGGCGGCCGGACTGACGTAGAGGACGCGACCATCCGGGCTGACGATGGTGATCACGTCGCACGAACCGTCGACCAGTGTCCGGTAATGGGCCTCACGGGCGGCGGCCTCTCGTGTGATACGCAGATGGTCGGCGTGAGCGATGGCTTGTCGGGCACCGAGGCCAAGAAGCACAGAACCCGCCAGCACCACTGTCACCACGTCGGTACGGCCACCGGCAAGAGTGTGGGCCGACATGACGAGGGCGCAGACCACCACGGGCACGAAGGCCGCCACCACGGCGACGACGGGCATCTCCCGCTGGTCGACTCCGACGGCGGTGGCGCCACCGGGCATCCAGGGCGTGGCAGTGACGAGGAGCAGTCCGGTGATCGTGCAGATCGCCGCGAGAGGAATTCCGCACAAAATGCCTGGCACGGGCAAGAGGATGCGCAGCATGTCGCTCGCCGTCAGGATGACGAGGGCAATGGCTGCCGTGACAACTGCTGTGCGCTCCCCGGGTTTGAGGCAGAAATGCAAAGTGATCAGAAGGCCCAGCACAAGGATGTCCGTGACCACGCGTGCGAGGTCCTCCAAAGATCCGGACACATCGCTGCCTTGATCAGCGCGATGCAACAGAAGCACCCAGCACAGCGTGAGCAGCGACGCTGCGATCATCCAGCCGTCCAGGAGCCGGCGTAACCAGATCAGCGTTCTGCCGCTGTCCGCGGCTGCCACCACCAATCCGGTCACACCCAGCGCCAGACACGTGGTGATGCCGGTGACCGTCAACAACTGCACCGCGCATCGAAGGACACCATCAGAGCGGCCGGTCCCTGAAGGAAGCCGGCCTGCCAGCAGGTGGTGAAGACCGCCTGCTGCCACCGAGACGGCGAGCAGCAGCAGGCGAAGACGTACCCTTCCGGTGACCGTTCGGGCCCGGGCAAGGAGGGAGAGAGCAGCCATCCCGTGTGCAGCCGGAACTCCTATGCCGACCCCGAGGAACGCAACCGCCGTGCCCCCTCCTCCCACGGCGACGGCGGCCGCAGAGCCGAAGCACAGGGCCTTGCCCACCCCTGCCGTATGCAGCATGCGAACCCCTCGGTTCGGTGATGAAGTTGAAAAGGGGAGGAAACAAATGTCCGGGACTGCTTGAGTGCGATAAGAGGGTAGAACGACTCATCGCCCCAGCCGCATAAGGACGTCGGGCTTCACCTGAAATAACGACAGCATCCAGGTGCCGACGACATGGCGCCCGTGGACTGGTAAATAGGAAGCTGCGTCATCCTTTGATGCGATGCCGTGCCCCGGCGAATCGTTCCTGTGGCACGCGGTGCATCAACACGCAGAGCGGGAATCGAACCGTTTCGTGCCGAAGCACAAGGGGCGCCCCAGCGTTCAGTTATCGCGTCGTTCCCGCGTGCCGCAGGTAGGGCGCGTATCGAGTCGTGATCAATTTGCGGGATGTGCCTTCGTGGCACGGTCCGGCCCGATAGACGGTCTTACGTGACGCGAGTGCAACTGACCGATCCGGATTTGGAGTTCATCGAGCCGTACCTGCCGATCGGCGAGTACGGCCCGTACCCCGAGCGACTGCGGCAGCAGTTCGAGTGCGTGATCTGGCGGTTCAAGACGGGCGGGCAGTGGCGGGAGATGCCGACGGAGTTCGGCGCCTGGTCGACCGTCCACAACCGCTTCCGGCAGTGGCGTGACGCCGGCTTCTTCGAGGCCCTGCTGGAGGGTCTGATCACGGAAGCCGCGAAGCGGGGTGAGGTGGACCTGTCCCTCAGCATCGCCACACCACCGCCCGAGCCCACCACGACGCGGCCGGGATGCACCTCGACGAGGACGTCGTCACCGCCCTGGAGAAAGCCGCGGCCGAGGAGGAGAAGGCCAGGTCAAAGGGGGCGGCCTCGAAGAGCAAAACGGGCAAGAGACCGAAAGTGATCCCGCGCTGGAAGAACGACGACGCATCCGGCGTCGGCGGAAACTCCGGCTGAAGGCCGCCCTCCTCGGACGTTCCGGAGGCGGGCAGACCAGCAAGGTCCACCTCGCCGCCGACCGCAAGTGCCGCCCGCTGGCGTTCATCCTGACCACAGGCCAGGCAGCGGACAGCCCGCAGTTCATCCCCGTCCTGAAGAAGGTACGGGTACGCGGGCCCGTCGGCCGACCCCGCATCCGGCCGGACGCGGTCGCCGGGGACAAGGCGTACTCGTCCCGCGGAAACCGCGCCCACCTGCGCGAACGCCGTATCAAGGCGGTCATCCCGGAGAAGAAGGACCAGGCCGCCGACCGGAGGAAGAAGGGCTCCAGAGGTGGACGACCCTCAGCCACGACGCCGATCTCTACAAGGAGCGGAAACACCGTCGAACGCCTGATCAACAAGCTCAAAGCATGGCGAGGCATCGCCACGCGATACGACAAGACTCCCGACAGCTACCTCGCCGGTCTCCACCTGCGCGCCTCGATGATCTGGATCGAGGACCTCACCAGGACCACCCGATGATCACGACTCGATATGCCCCTAGGTTCTGTCCGGCGGATCACTGATTGAGTGGTGTCGTCCTCGTGGACGTTTCCATGGACAT
>NZ_BMWB01000021.1 GCF_014651015.1 Streptomyces xantholiticus | reverse complement strand
CATCCGTTCGACAGGGGGCAAAAGTCATGCCGGGCCCGGAGGCCAGCGGCCCTCTTGCAGGACCGCGAAAAACATAACGGGGGAGGCCGTCCAAGGCGATCTCATCGCGGGCGTGCCGCCGCTCGCCGCCGCGTTCGCGGGCAGCGAGGCCGTCGTCAACGCGGCGGGTGTGTCCGACCTGACCTCCCCGGAGCTGCTCGCCGTCGACCGGGACGGCGTGATTGCCGCCGTCCGGGCCGCGCAGACGGCGGATGTACGGCGGTTCGTGCGGGTCTCCGCGATGCCGGCCGACCGGGCCGAGCAAGCACCGCCGCCCTACCGTGGTGTGCGGCCCGGTGGTCTGCACGACCGGCCAGGCAAGGGGCGTATCCGGGTGGGGCGGCGCTGAGTGACGGCAGCATCGCACGCGACGACCTGGCAGCCGTTGTCGTGGCCTGCCTGGAGCAGGCCGCCACGGCCCATCGGGCTTTCGACGTCGTCTCGGGGCGGCTGCCCGTCGATGCGGCGCTGGCCTCGCTGACGGCCGGCTGAGGCACTTCCGGCAGCTGATCGAGGCGCCCGGCCCGTGCGGCTCACGTGCCCATCTTTCCGACAAGGCATTTCCACCATGGTCACGGCTGCCCACCTGGTAGCCGTGACCTCGTGCTTTCCGGGCAGGCCGGCCCTACCACCATGCGCGCACCCGAGCCTGGTCGTGATCTGCCTAGGCGGATCGCACCTCTGGTTGTGTCATCCGCCCGCCGACAGGCTGGAGACGTTCCCGGGAGATCCACTGTTGAGAACGGAGACCCATGTCCATCGAAGAGACCAACCCGGCGGTCGCCCAGCCCGCCCGTCCCGGCCGCGAGACGGTGGAGGTCGTTGCGGGTGCGCGGGCCGCGGGGCCCGAGGACGTCCAGCATGTGAAGGTGCTCAAGGTCGGCCCAGCCGACGCCCCGCGTGTGCTGGTCATGTTGGGCGGTCGCGAGGGCGCCGCGGCCGGTTTTCTCACCCTGGCACGTGAGCTGGTGTCCGCCGTGCCCGGCCTCGAGGTCTGGGCGATCGACAGGCGCGAGCAGAACCTCGCCGACCTCACTCACTACGCGGACCAGGCGAACCAGGACTCCTATTACCTGGACGGCCGTTATGTCCGACAGGACGGCGCATCGGCGCCGTTCGCGGCCTCCTGGGGCCTCGGCGTCCTGCTCGAAGACGTCCGCAGCGTCGTCCTCAAGGCCCGTGACGGCGGTCGCCGGCAGGTCGTCCTGGGCGGTCACTCCGTCGGGGGCGCCGCGGTCGCGCACTACGCGGCCTGGGACTTCGACGGGCAGCCGGGCCATGCGGACCTCGCGGGCCTGATGCAGTTCGACGGCGGTGTGCGCGACGCGTTCAAGGGCGCCGGCATGGAGTTCGCGCTGAACGTCGATGCGGCGAAGGCATGGCTCGGACAGATCGAGCAGGGCGCCGTCTTCGAGAACGCGACCAGCCTCGCCGTACGCGTCGGAGAGCAGCCCGAGGACGCCGCGCTCTGGTACCACCTGGCCGCCCGCCACGCCCTCAACGACCCGCACGGACCCGCGGTACTCCAGCCCAAGCTGCCCGCCGGCTACGCCACCGACGGTCCGCTGACCAACGCCGGGCTCTTCGGCAAGCTGGTCTGCACGGAAGTCGGGCACCCCGGGTACGCGGTGCAGTCCGGCCGCCTGGACGCGGCCGGCGACTGGGCCGACGAGGGGCCGACGCCGCTGCTTCGCGTCGCCGAGGCACACGCCGGGCGGCCATCCGGTGCCTTCGTCTGGTACGCGCTCAACCGGGTCATGCTCGACTACGTCGCAGGCAACGACTTCACTGACAACGAGGTGACGCGGCTCCTCGGACTCCGCCTGTTCCACACCGCCGACATCGACGTGCCGCTGTACGCCTTCGGCAGCGGGCTGACGAACGGGACCGTCGCCTCGGCCGCCGAGGAACTCGGCACCAGCACGAAGATCCCGTACGTCCGTGCCCACACCGACGTGGAGCTGACCCACCAGGACCTGGTGTACGCCGCCGCCGAGCACAACACGGCCCTGAGCACGGCCGTCGCCTTCTTGAAGGAGCTCTTCGCCGGCTGACCCTTCGGCTCAGTCCGGGCACCGAGGCCCCGTCCGGTGCCGGTTCGAATCCCCCGCGGGCCGGCGCCGGACGGTTGTGCATGGCCGTCTTCTCTCCCCACTCGGCCCATGCCGTCCCCATCGTCATGGAGATGAATCACTGATGAGTACCCTCCCGAACGCCGTCACGGCCCCGCCACGGCGTGGCCTGATCCTGCTGGCCGTCTGTCTCGCCGTCCTGATGGTTCCGGTGTCGTTGAGCGGCACGTCGGTGGCCCTGCCGGCGATCAGCCGCTCGCTTCACGCCGACATCGGTCCGTTGCAGTGGGCCGTCAACGGCTACAACGTGACCGCGGCGAGCTTCATGCTGGCCGCCGGTTCGCTGGCCGACATCGTCGGCCGCCGCCGTATGTTCGCCCTCGGCGCCGGTCTGTTCGGTGCCAGCTCGCTGGCCTGTGCGCTCGCCCAGAACATCTATCTGCTCGATGTCGCGCGGGCGCTGGCCGGGGTCGGCTCGGCGTCGCTGATCACGGCGGGTACGGCGATCATCGCCACGGCCTTCGACGGCGAGGCGCGCAACCGGGCCTTCGCGGTCACCGGCGTCGTGATCGGAGCCGGTCTCGCCATCGGCCCGACGTCCTCCGGCTGGATCATCAGCCTGTCCGGCTGGCGCGGCATCTTCCTGTCCCAACTTTTCATCGCGGTCGTCGTGCTGGCCATGCTGCGGTTCATGCCCGAGTCCCGCGACCCCGAGGCGAAGAGCGTGGACTGGGTGGGTACCGGTACGTTCACCAGCGCGCTGTTCGTACTGACCGTGGCGGTGGCCGAGGGGGCGCGGATTGGCTGGACGAGCCCGGCCATGGTGGGGCTGCTGGTGGTGTTCCTCGTCCTGATCGGGGCGTTCGTCGGGGCCGAACGGCGGCATGCCCGGCCGATGTTCGACGTGTCCCTCTTCCGGCAATCGCGCTTCGTCGCCCTGTGCATGCTGCCGGTGATCTTCTCCTTCGGCTTCGTCGGCTTCGTCGTGCTGATGCCCTCGTACCTGATCGGTGCGAACGGCCGGTCGAGCGGCGAGGCCGGACTGGCCATGCTGCTGCTGACCGGTCCAGTCCTGGTGGTGCCGCTGCTTGCCTCCAAGTTCCTGCAGTGGGGGATGTCGTCCAGGATCCTGCTCACCCTGAGCCTGCTGGTCACAACGGCCGGTGTGGCCTGGCTGACGGTGATCGAGCCGGGCATGGGATGGGGCGCTCTCATCGGCCCGATGGTGACGATCGGAGTGGGACAGGGCCTGTCGTCCGGACTCATGGACGGCGCGGCGATCTCCTCCGTGCCGCCCGCGCGGGCGGGTATGGCGGCGGGCATGTTCAACACCATGCGCCTGGCCGGTGAAGCGGTGGCCATCGCCGCGATGGGCGGTGTGCTGGTGACTTTGATCCGCGACAGCCTGTCCGGCGGTTTCGCGAAGTTCCAGGCGCAGACGGACAGCAGCGTCAACGGGCTCGCCGACAGCGTGGCCAGCGGCAACGCGGCGGACGCGGCCGACTCGGTGTCGGCCGCCGACAGGGCAACGTTCATCGACTTCCTGGCCCAGGGGCACACCGATGCCATGCACCTCATGCTGTGGTCGGTGGCCGCCCTGTGCGCCGTCGCCACCGTCGCCGCGTGGTTCCTGCTTGCGGAGCGGCCGGCCCCGGGGGAGGCCACGGCTGAGAAGCCCACGGCCGAGCAGCGAGAGCAGGTCACGTCCTGAAGCCAGTGACTTTGCGACGGTGGCGGGCGCCCCTGTGGAGGGGTGCCCGCCACCGTCGTACCGGGCGAGGGTCAGTGGCCCATGCCGTGTCCGCCGCCCACCGGAATGACCGCGCCCGTCATGAAACTCGACGCGTCGCTGGTGAGGAAGTCCGCGACCCGCGCCACCTCTTCCGCCGTGCCGACCCGGCGCAGGGCGGTCTCCCGGATCAGCTCCGCTCGGCGCTTGTCGGAGACATGCGTGATCATGTCGGTTTCGATCAGACCCGGCGCCAGCACATTGACGGTGACATTGCGGCGGCCCAGCTCCCAGGCCATCGAGCGGGCGAGGCCGATCAGCGCGGACTTGGACGCCGCGTAGTTCGCCTGGCCGGGCGAGCCGGCCATGCCGACCGTGGAGGCGACGAAGAGCAGGCGGCCCCAACGGGCCGTCGCCATCCGCGCGGCAGCCCTGCGAGCCACTCGGAACGCACCCATGAGGTTGGTGTTGATCACCCGGCCGAAGTCCTCGTCCGACATGGCCAGGGCCAGCCCGTCGTTGGTGATCCCGGCGTTGGCCACAGCGATGTCCACCGGCCCCTGCACCTCTTCCACTCGGGCGAACGCCTCCTCCACCGACTTCTCGTCGGTGACGTCGCAGCGAACTCCCAAGAGGCCCTCGGGGGGCTCGCCGCTGCGGTGGGTGACGGCCACCCTGTCGCCGCGTGCGGCGAGGGAACGAGCGATCGCCAGCCCGATGCCCCGGTTGCCACCGGTTACCAGTACGGAACGCATGGGTCCTACCTATCCGAGATCACGGGGACTGAAGTCGCGGGGACGGGAGAAACCGGAACGGAGCCTGGCACGGTCAGCAGCTCCTCCAGCTCACGAGCCGCGGACACCGTGTCCGTGAAGTGCACGGCCTTCCAACCCGCGGCGCGGGCTCCCGAGCAGTTGTCCGCCAGGTCGTCGACCAGCACGCACTCGTCGGGAGCGACGCCCGCCGTGAGGGCTGCGTAGTCGTAGATGCCCGGCTCGGGCTTGCGGCGGCCGACCTCGAAGGAGAGGACGATCCCGGCGAAGAGCGTCGGCGGCACCATGCGCCGCCAGTACCAGTCCCAGCTCGGGACCATGTTGGAGAGCAGCCCCACGAACACGCCCCGCTCGCGCAGCTCCCGCAGCGTGGCCAGCCAGGGCTCGTTGGTGTCCCGGTTCGTGAACCACTTCTCGGCGAAGCCGGTCAGGTCGGCGGCGATGCCGTGCTCCTCGTGCAGAACCGCCTCGACCTGCCGGCACCACTCGTCCTCGGACACCAGGGGCGTGTCCAGCGGAGCCATGACGTCCGTCCCGTAGCCCTCCGCGACCCTGTGCATGGCCTGGCGCAGGACAGCAGGGGGCACGTGTACCCGCCGGCAGAAGTCGGCCATCGTCACGTCAAGGGGCGGGGTGAGAACACCACCGAAGTCGCTCCAGACCGCTCGGACCTCACTCATGACATCCCCTCCTCGGGGAGGGTCGCGACGGTTACGGAGATCTCGGCGATCTCGGTGTCGTGGTGGCGCAGGCGTACCGGGACCTGGTGGAAACCTGCCTCGGCCGCGGGACGGCGGGGTGCGCTCAGCAGCACAGGCTGATCGAGCTCCGCGAACCGCAGGAACCGTGCCGAGCAATCGGATATCCAAGTCCGTTCCACCGGGACCCCGGTGTCGGCGACGGCCAGGAGCGCGAGCTGGCGGGCGCCTTCCGCCAGCACCATCGCGGGGACGTGGTCGTAGGTGTGGTCGAACAGACTGCGGTTGTCGTACCGGGGCACGAGCGCTGCCCGAACCTCCTCGCCCTCCGGGACGGGCCGGCTGACGACGACGTTTAGCGCGCTCTCCCGAGCCACCGCGGCGGCCGCAGCCGCCACCCCGGCCGTCAGCGGGGCCCGCTCGGTCGTGGGCGGCTCGCTGTCGCGCTGCAGATAGCGCAGGGCCCGGTACTGCTTGGGAGACATCGAGCTCACGCTCATCGTCACCCGCCCCGAAGGGCGCCCGTCCAGGTACAGGTCCTGGCTGACGCCCACCGCGCGGAACTCGTCGCCCCGACGGCGTACGGCGGGGTAGCTCGTCGCCAGGTGCAGTTCCCCGGGGTGGCCGCCCATGCGCAGCGCCGTCGCGTCGTTGAAGACGACGGACAAGGAGTTGACCAGGAACGAGGTGCTCAGCGGGATGCCGAGGTGGGTGTGGGCGCCGTATACGGCGGCCTGTCGGCTTGCCTCCAGTAGCAGCAGTGGGTCGAAGAGCCGTGGCGTCTGCCGGTGATCGCTGTAGTAGGCGTGCGACAGGGGCAGCTGTGCTCCGGCAAGGTAGCGGTCCTCGCCCACTTTCCGCATGTCGGTCACGAAGACTTCGGCCACGGCGGCACGGTGCACGAGAGCCCTCTCCACCGTGCGGCTGAATTGCACATCCGTCGCCGGTTTCCGACCGGCGAGTCTTTGGGACACGTCGCCTCCTCGCTGTCCATTTTATGGGCTGGTGAGCGCAGTGAAACACGCGAGTGACGTGCACAAGCGGCCCGTATCTCGCAAGTAATGGGCGGCTATAACCTTCGATATATGACCGCTAGCTCTTGCGGGGAGGAGGCCTTTCGCCGCGGGTCGACAACCGCATACCTTCATGGTGTTCGCAGAAAACGAGGGAGGATCGAGAAATGGCGCAGAACGGAATGGCGGTCACCAACCCGAGCAAGCAGCTCGAACTGATCCGCAGCATTGTTGCGGAGGAGCTCGAACTTGAGTCGAGCGAGGTCGATGATTCCACCAGCTTCGTCGACGGCTACGCGGCTGATTCGCTTTCCCTCATCCAGGTATTCGCGCGCATAGAGCGGGAACTGCATGTGTCCGTTCCTCAGGAAGAGATGAACAACATGGTCGACATCCGGGCTACGCAGGCGATCGTGGCCCGTTACGCGGGGGAGCCCATCGATGCCTGAGCCGTCCGACCGCCGGGTCGTGGTGACCGGCCTCGGCGCGGTCAGCAGCCTGGGCATCGGGGCGGACGACTTCACCGCCGCCATTCGGGCGGGCCGCAGCGGGGTCAGCCCCGTCCGCAGCTTCGACACGACCGGCTTCCCGCACGTGTATGCCGGTGAGGTCCCGGACTTCGACCCCGGTTCGCTGCTCGACCACGTACGGCCCGACGCGTGGGGGCGCAGCAGTCAGCTCGCCGCGGCCGCCGCCCGCCTCGCCGTCACCGACTCCGCCCTCGACCCCGAAGAGCTGTCGCGCTCGGCAGCCGGCTCCATCATGGGCACCACCAGCGGAGAGTCGACCGTCGTGCAGAGCCTGACCGAACAGTGGACGACCCGGGGACTGAAGGGTCTCGACCCGCGCCTGGTGGGGCAGCTGCCGGCCAGCCGTATCGCGGGCGCGGTCAACTACGAGCTAAGCCTGACCGGTGACGCGCAGACAATCCCCACCGCCTGCTCCGCCAGCAACTACGCCCTGGGCTACGCCTATGACCTTGTGCGCAGCGGTGAGGCGGACTTCATGCTGGCTGGCGGAGCCGACTCGGTGAACCGCTACACGCACGCCGGTTTCTACCGGCTCGGCGCCCTGGCCGAGTCCGTGTGCCGCCCCTTCGACGCCGGCCGCTCCGGCATCATCACCGCCGAGGGCGGAGTGGCGCTGCTGCTGGAGACCCTCGACCACGCGGTCGAGCGCGGTGCGCGCATCTACGCCGAGGTCCTCGGGTACGCGGTGAACTGCGATGCCAAGCACATGGTCCACCCCGACCCGCACAGTATCTCCGCCTGCATCCGCGCCGCCCACGACAGCGCCGGCATCACGTCCGACGATGTGGACTACATCTGTGCCCACGGGACCGGCACGCCCACCAACGACGCGACGGAAGTGGCTGCTGTGCGGGAGGTGTTCGGGAGTGCCATGCCGCCCATCAGCTCCATCAAGTCGATGATCGGCCACACGATGGGTGCGGCGAGCGGCTTCGGAGCGCTGGTGTGCTGCAAGGCGCTTGCGGAGGGGTTCCTGCCGCCCACCGCAAACGTCGAGCTGACCGACCCGGCTCTCGGCCCCGGCGTGGACTGCGTGCCGAACGTGGCCCGGCCCGCGCAACCGAAGGTGGCCCAGAACCACGGATTCGCCTTCGGCGGAAACAACGCCATCACCATCATGGGGAGGGTCGTATGACGACGTCGGCACCGGCCGTGCGGCCGCTCACCATCACCAGCGCCGGGGTGGTCTCCGCCGCCGGCCTCGGCCTAACTGCCCTGGCTGAGGCCCTCATCACCGGGAAGCTGTCCGACGCTCCCCTCCCGGACCCCAGCCCCGGTGAGTACCCCGATCTCCCGCTGCGCCCCGTCCCCGACCCGGACTTCGCCGGGCTCCTCGGCCGCAAGGGGCTGCGCCATCTCGACCGTACGACGAAGCTCGGCCTGGTCGCGTGTGGCGAGGCTCTGCACTCGTACGCCGCCGACGGCACCGGGAACACCGATACCGGGGTGGTCATGGCCACCAGCACGGGCAGTGTTCGCAGCAGCGCCGAGTTCTGCCGCGACACCCTGGTCCGGGAGCGGCCCTACCTGGTCAACGCCGGGCATTTCCCGAATACGGTGATGAACTGCTGTTCCGGTCAGGTGGCCATCCGCAACCAGCTTCGCGGGGTCAACGCCACGGTGGCCGGCGGCCAGCTCTCCAGCCTCTTCGCCTTCCGTTATGCCCACAACGCCCTGGGCAGTGGTCGGGCTCGGCGCCTGCTGGTTGGCGGCGTGGAGGAGCTCAGCCCGCAGACTGCCTGGGCATGGCAGCATGGCGGCAGCCTGCGGCCGGGCACCCGGATCGGTGAGGGGGCGGCGGTGTTCGCGGTGTCGGCGCAGAACGAGGAATGTGCTGAGCCGGCCGACGGCTCCATGGTGCACGGCGGACCGGCGACCGACGCCGCGCCGCCTCTTGGCGCCAACCTCCTCGCCTGCGAGGTCGCCTACTACGGCGCCCCTGCCCACCGGGGCCGCCAGGTGCAGGGGCTGACCGACGTGATCAGTCGCGCGCTCCACCGCAGTGCCGTCGCTCCCGGGGACGTGAGCGTGGTCGCCCCCGGCGCGGCCCACTACACCGGGCTGCGGCACATCGAGCAGCGGGCGCTGGCCGCAGCGCTCGGCTCGGTACCGGAGCGGCAGGTGCGGATCGGGGACTTCCTGGGCGAGCTGTACAGCGCCCACGGTGCGTTTCAGCTGGCCGCACTCCTGGCGCTGTGGCAGGCGGAGCCTGCCGCCGAAAGGCGTACCGGCCTCGTGACGTCACTGGCTCCGGACGGCAACCTCGGATGCCTCGTGGTGCGCGAACGGGCGTGAGGACGGGCCGCGACCACGTCATCGCGCAGCGCCGCGACTCGTGGCGGGCCAGTCGATCAGCGATGCGGCCGAGGCTTTGTTGACCGCGTCGATACGTGACACCGCGTTCAACTTACGGAAGACGTTGTGCAGATGCAGCTTGACCGTCCCTTCGGCGATCGCGAGGCGACTGGCAATCTGGCGGTTCGTCATGGCCGTCGCCACCAGGCTCAGTATCTCGACCTCGCGATCGGACAGCGTGGCCGCCACCGGGGGGACGTCAAGTCCCAGGTGTTCCTTCGCCATGGACAGAACTACTCGGTCCGGGTCCGCGTGAATGCTGCGGATCGCCGACGTCAGAGCGTGCCGGCTGATGCTCTTGTGCAGAAATCCGCGAATCCCCTCGCGGAACAACTGCTGTACGAGTCGGTGATCGGCATGCATGGTCAGTATGACGATTCTGGTATCGGGCGACACCGCGCGCATGCGCCGGATGGTCGCCACAGAATCGTTGCCCGGCATCTCCACGTCGAGTACGGCGACATCGGGCCGTTCCTCCGCTGAGCGCGCCACAGCCTGCTCGGCATCGCCGCACTGCGCCACGACCTTGAAGTCCGGGTTGATTTCCAGGACGTCGCAGAGTGCTTCGCGTAGAAGTACATGGTCGTCGGCGACAAGTATGTGAATGGTCCCATTCGAATTCAAAACGTTGATCCTTTTCGGGTAACTTACTGAGAACTCGAAAAGGGTGCATCACTGAACCCCCGTGGTTGTCACCATACCCAAGGCTCAGGGTTTTCCCTGTGAGCGGGGTCACGTTGCGGACGGCGGGGGAGCGTGTTTATTCAGAGACCGCAAAGAATCGGCCATCGGCAAGTGCGGGCTGGTTTTCGGGAATAGTTATAGGGGGCGTATAAAGATGAGAATGAGTGAGCAATCCGGTGTCGTCATCGCGGGCGCGGGCCCGACCGGCCTGACGCTCGGTGTCGAACTCCTCCTGCGCGAAGTGCCCGTCCGGGTCGTGGACCGCGTGGAGCGGCCGCACCCGCACTCCAGGGCCCTGGTCCTCTGGCCGCGGTCGCTGGAGATACTCGACCGCCTCGGTGTCGGCGAGGACATCGCGGACCGCTCCATCGAGATCCACGGTCAGGTCTACTACTCCGGCGGGCGGCGCAAGGCCCGCATCAACTTCGAGCACCTTCCCGGTTCCCGTTTCACCTCCCCCGTGTCGATCCCCCAGCAGGACACCGAGCGCGCCGTCCGGGATCGCTTCGAGCAACTGGGCGGCAAGGTCGAGTACGGCGTCGAGGTCGTCGGCCACCGGACGGCGCAGGCCGGCGTCGAGGTGGTCCTGCGCTCCGAAGGCCGCACCTGGAAGGAATGGACACCCTGGCTCATCGGCTGCGACGGGGCGCACAGCAAGGTGCGCGAACTCATGGACGTGCCCTTCCCTGGAGCCCCGTACGAACTGAAATTCGTCCTCACCGACGGGACCTGCGACACCGGCCTCGCGCACGACGAGGCACACCACTTCATGACCGACAAGGGGGTGATCACCGTTCTCGGACTGCCCGGTGGGCACTATCGGGTGGTCGCCAGCGCCCCCGCTCACCTCGAGGTGGACGACCCGGTCGCCTTCGTCCAGCGGGCCGCCGACGAACGCTGCCCGGTGCCACTGCGACTCGTCGGCCCTCAGAAGACCGGCGACTTCCGCGTCCACCGCAGGAAGGCCGAACGCTTCAAGTCCGGCCGGATCCTGATCCTCGGCGACGCTGCCCACATCAACAGCCCCGTCGGTGCACAGGGCCTCAACACCGGCATCGAGGACGCCCACGCCCTGGGCTGGAGGCTCGCCCGCGTCCAGCAGCGGACCCTGCCCGCCGAAAGCCTGGAGCAGTGGGCGCGCGAACGCGAGCACATGGCAGGCATCGTGGTGGCCGACACCGACCGGCAGCAGCGGATGTGGACGCTGACCGGTTGGCGGGCCGTCGTACGCGACCTACTGCTCGGGGTTGCCGAGCGCGTCGGCTTCCTGGACCGTCAGGTGCCGAGCAGGCTCGCCCAGTTGAGCAACGCCTACCCGAGCGAACAGTCCGGCATCGGGCCGGTCCGCCCCGGCATGCGCCTGCCCGACGCGCCCCTGGCCACCGGCTGGCTACGCGACGCGCTGAGCCTGCACACGCCCACCCTGTACGCTTTCGCCGCCGACCGGAACAAACCCGCCCACCTCGCCTCGGCCCGCCGCCTGCTCACCAAGGCACGGACCGCCCTCGGCCCGGACGCCGACCGGCTCCACACCGTCCTGGTCGCTCGCGGCGCACCGCTCTCAGCGGACCGCGGTGAACTGCACGACCCGATGGGTGCCGCGCACTCCTCGGTGGGCGCCGACCGTCCGAGCATGGTCCTCGTGCGGCCCGACGGCATCATCGCGCTCGCCTGCCGGTTCGACGATCCGCGCATCCGCGAGGCGGTCACGGCTCTCGTCCGTCCCGGAGGCGGAAGCGAGGCAGACGGCCAGTGAGGTACATGCCGCTCCTGCCGCAGAACGCCGGGGGAGGATCCCACGACACGCTCGTGCACTGTCCCCGGCCCGTCGCCGACCCCGAGGCCCGTGTGCTCCTCATGCACCACGCAGGCGGCTCGCATCGCGAATACCGCTCGTGGGTCCAGCACTTCCCCACCCGCTGGGAGGTCTGGGTCGCCTCCCGCCGAACCGGCGCCCCCACGGTCGGCGGCGAGACGGTCACGCGCTTCTGCCACCGCCTCGCCGACGCACTGGCCCCGCTGGGCGACCGCCCCCTGGCGCTGTTCGGGCACAGCATGGGCGCCCTCGTCTGCTACGAACTGGCTCATGTGATGCGCCGACAGGGGCTGCCCAACCCCGTGTGGCTCGGGGTCTCCGCGCACAGCGGACCCCAGCAGCTCCCGAGTGGCCCCGCCCGACGGCCACCGACCAGCGAGGACCTACGCGCCATGACCGCCGAGCTCGGCGGGCTGCAACAGAGCATCCTGGGCAATGACGCCCTATGGGCCCTCATCGAGCCGGCCCTGCGCAGCGACATTGACATGATCGCTACCTGGACGCCCGAACCACGGCCACGCCTGGGCACCCCGATCACCGCGTTCTGCGGCGAGTTCGACAACCTGGCCGGACCTCGGGCGGTGCGCGCCTGGGAGGCGTGCACGGAGGGGTTCCTCGGCGTGCGCACCCACATCGGAGGTCACTTCTACTTCCGCAACGCCGTCGAATCCCTCATCGACCAGATGGTGAACGACATCCGCCTGTGCCTCCGACGGGGCCGGTGAGGCGGCGGCTGAGCCGCTCCCGGAGGACCACGGCACGCGCCGGTTCCACGTGAGACCGGGCTGCGGGGCGGACGACGCCTGGCCAGTCGGGTCTCAAGGAAACAGAGCCTTGCGGTGTCCGCGAGTGCGACCTGTCCTGGGTGAATGCGGTGGCGGTCACTACGGCGGTGAGGGCGTACGTGTGGCCGTGCAGGCTGGCTGCGGCGATGCGTTGGTGACGACACGGACGCCCTCGGCTTTGGGTGCGGCGAGCCATTCGGTGAGTCCGCTGAGCGCCGTGCGAGGCCCTCTCGGTCCGGGACGAGGGTGTGCCGCCAGGCGGCGTCTGCCGAGCATGCGGGGGATTTGGTCACGACGCCCTCCCTGGTGGGGAGTTCTCGCGCTTGTGTGACCTCGACAAGCCGTACCAGTACGGTCTGGACGACGGACTGTCCGCTCAAATACATGCCGGGACCGCAAGGGGAGCGCGGACGCCGTTGGACGGTGCAACACGGGCGCGATAAGCAGGATTGCGACATGCGCTCTGATATGGGATGGGATCTCGTGCGACCGCATGCGCAGCCCGGCACGATCCCTATCGGGCTCGTAATGCGTAGGTCTCGGGTTCGAATCCCGAAGGCGGCTCCATGGGAAACCGCAGGTCAACGATTTGACCTGCGGTTTCTTTGTTTTGTCTGCCTCGGGGCATGCGCGCGGAGGGCCTTTGTCGGCTGTGCATGGAATGCGCGGGTCGGAGCCTTTTCCCAGGAAGCGGTGGCGCGCATATGGTGCCCGAAAAACAGCAGCTGACCCGGTTTTCCGCATGCTCCGATTTCGCGAGTCATGGGCGAGCCGCGCCGTGGCGCGCACGCCCCGTGCACAGTCGGCAAGTTGCATCGCGTGATGTGCACGGACGAGCGTGAGAGGCGTTCTCCCGGTCGGCGGCGCACCGACCGTGCTCGCCTGGCTCATGCCCATCCTGAGCAACTCGGGTGGGCCCGATCGTGCCGCGACTATCCCGCAGCCACGGGCGCGCAGTGGAGTTCGCGTACCAACTGAGGCGTGAGCAGTTCGCCTGCGCGGTCGGCGAGCACGGTCATTTCGTAGCCGACCAGGCCGACGTCGCACCCCTCGGCGGCCAGGACGCCGAGGCAGCTTCCGTCGCGGATACGACCGACCATGAGGAAGCCGCCGAACATTTCGATCATGACGAGTTTCATGCCGTGGAAGCCGTGTGCCGTCGCAGCGTTCTGGGCGAGGCTGGTGATGCCGGAGACGATGGCGGCGAGGTGATCGGCCCGATCTCGGCCGAGGCTGTCCGAGGCTGCCATGAGCAGGCCGTCGGAGGAGACGGCGACGGCGTCGGTGACGCCGTCGGCGGTGCGTACGAACTCCGAGATGAGCCAGCCGAAACTATGGACGGCGGTGGTCACGATGACGCTCCTTGAGTGGTTCGGGCTTCGGCATGAGCGACACCTGCTCTGAAGCCGTTGAGCAGGGAGGAGACAGCGGGCCGGGCGGGCGGGGGTGAGGCGGAGGGGTTCTCCGCGGGGGCGAGCAGGCGCCCGGGGAGCGCGAGGAGCGCGGACAGGCCGCCGCCGGTGGTGTCGAACAGGTGGACTCGGGTGCCTTCCCCGAGGCGGTGGGCGAGTCGACCGACGACGAGGTGGCCGAGGAATCGGGTGGGAGTGGCGATGAGGGCCTCCTCCCCGGAGTCGGAGAAGCGGGCGTGGGCACGTTCCTTGTCGGCCCGGGACATGCCGACGCCGTGGTCGACGACGGCGAAGCAGTACGTGTCGTCCTCGGTGTCGTACCAGCCGTGCACCTCGACCGGTTCGGTCGGTGGCGAGAAAGTCAGGCCGTTCTCGATGAGTTCGGCAAGGAGGTGGGCGACATCGGCGACGGCGTGCCCGCGCAGCCGCACCGGCTCCACGGTCGCGATCAGTACCCGCCGGTACTGCTCGACCTCGGCGACGGCGGACTGGACGACTTCCAGGCCGCCGGCCGGTGCTGCCGTGGGCTGCGGTGGATTCTGCCCCGCCAGGACCAGCAGGTTTTCGGCGTTGCGCCGCATACGGGTGGCGAGGTGGTCGAGCTCGAAGAGCTCGGCCAGGGCGTCCGGGTCGAGTTCCTGTCGTTCCAGCCTGGTGATGAGCCTGAGCTGACGACGCACGAGGTTCTGGTTGCGGCGGCCGAGATTGGCGAGCGATTCGGTGGTGGTGCGGCGCAGTCCGGCCTGCTCGGCGGCGAGGCGGAGGGCGGTGTGTTCCACCTGGTGCAGGGAAGCTGCGACCTCGGCGATCTCCGCCGTGCCGCGCAACAACTGCGCATCGGGGTTGTCCGGGGCGTCCACCGCCAGGAGGAGCTCCGCATGGTCCTGTGGGGACTGCTGGATACGGGCGACGGTCGTGGGCAGCCGGTGCCGCGCCACGTTGTGGGCGGCCTCGGCGAGCGCGCCGAGCGGGCGCGTGAGGGAACGGGAGGCGAAAGCGGCGAGGCCCGCGACGAGCGCGGTCATGAGCGTTCCCGCGACGAGGTAGGCGGCGAGGTCCGTCTCGGCGTCGTGGCTGAGCCGGTCGGCCCGATCCCGCGCATCGTGACCGACCGACTGCTGCACGGCGTACAGATCGTCGACGAGTACGGTCATCGCGTCCCACCAGGTGCCGGCGTCGGCATGCGGTACGGGGCCGTCGGCGGCGTCCTCCGCCCGATTCTCGTACGCGGTGGCGCGTTTGGCGTCCTCGGTTGCGAAGGCGTGCTTCAGAGCCGCGAGCTGGGTTGCGGTGGCCACCTGCCGGAAGCGGGCCAGGGCGGCGACGCGCGTGGCGCGCACCTCGGTGAAGGCGAGGTACTCGCGGCCCTGGAAGGCGCCTTCGGCGAACACGCCGTTGAGAAGTCCGCGTTCGAGAGCGACGGATTCCTTGGCCGCAGCCAGCTCCCTCAACGCCGTGAGACCGTCGCGCAGTTGCCGGTCGGCACCGGTTGCGGTCTCCGCCACGGGGTCGACGGCGTTGAGGGCGTCGACGGCCGTGGTGTAGAAGGCGAAGGTGCCGGCCCTGTCGGCGGTGCCCGTGTCGGCAGCGGTGCGGATGGCGGCGAGGCGCCCCAAGTGGCGTCGGACGACACGCTCGACGGCGCTGTCACGGCGCATTTCACGCAGGGCCGTGTCGACGCGCTTGCGCGTAGCGGCCAGCGTTGGGCGGAACTCCTTCTCGCCGCCCAACAGGCCGCTGGTCAGACCGCGTTCGCGTTGCAGCTGGTGCACGAGGCCCTGGACTCGCAGGCTGAGGCCGACCTCGGTACGGGTCGTCCGGGCGTCACCGAGGGCCTCGGCGCGGTCCTGCACGGCGAGACCGGCCACCGCAAGCAGCAGGCAGATCGGGACGGTGATGACCACCGCCACCCGGCCCCGGATACTGCGCCAGCCGGTCACAGGCCGACGACCGGGAGCCGTTCGGCCACCGTGACGGCGCGCTGAAACGCCCTTGTCCGACCTGTCCCTGCCGATTGCGCCAAGCCTGCCGAGCAGCTGACGTACCGGCTCCCACGCCCTCATACGTCACGAAGCTAGTCCAATCGCCGTACCGGGCGGTTTCCCGGCTGTTAGGCAACGTGGGAAGTTCGGTTGCGCCACCCTCACGCCGCGGGCCAGGAGGCTGGGAGCCCAGGCCCCTTGGGCGCCGCTCCCACGGTGGGCGCTCGCGGAGCGCCGGCCCGATACGGCCCCGTTCGGACGCACGCGCGCCACCGGCCGCCGGCCCGACGCCCCCGTTAACCGCCCGCGCGCCGCCGGCCGTCTCGGCAGGCCGCCCCTATCCCAGCGTCGCCGTGAAGCTGCGGCCGTAGGCGTGGTGGGTGGTGACCTCGAGTCGGGTGCCGCCTGGGACGCGGCGGATGTGGACGCCGTCGTCGGCCGAGAGGAGGTGCAGGTGGCGGCCGTGGATGGTGACCGAGACGGTGCGGCGCCTTGTCGTCGGGTCGGAAACCGAGATCGAGAAGGTGCCGTCGGCTGCACGGCGGAGCAGCACGGACGCCGGGCCGTCGATCGCGAGGCGGTCCGCGTGGTGGGTTCCGGGGACGAACGCGTTGGCGGCGACGATGCCCAGGCCTGTGTGCCTGACCGCCTGGAGACGGACGGTGTTGGCCGTCACGGAGAGTGGGCCGCGGGCGTACGACGCCAACTGCCGCTCGGAGGCGTTCGGGACGAGGACGTGGGCCATGGCCGAGGGCCGTGAGCCGCCCTGGTCGTAGGAGAGCGTGAAGACCTGTTTGGTGACCGCGGTGTCGGGATTGGCCAGGCGGATGACGCGGCGGCTGCGGGTGACCGTTTCGAGCGCGACGGTCGGCCGGGGGCCGGACAGGAAGACGTACCCGACCGCGGTCTCCTGTTGCGCGTCCGCGTAGCGAAGCCAGGCCAGCGGGGCGGTGCCCGTGCCGTGCCAGGGCGTCCGGTCGTGGAGGCGGCCGGTGAGGGAGACGGGGGCGCCGGGCGCGGCGATGCGGCTGTCGACAGTGGTGGTCACCGCCCGGTCCGCCTGACCGGACACGCCTGCGGCGAGGACGACGATCTCGTCGTCGAACATGAACCAGGACTTGGTCGCGCGGGCGTTTTGGTACGCGACGAAGTCGTCGGGCAGTTCGCCGGCCTGCTGTGCCGCGTAGCCGACGTCGTCGGACTGGACGAGTCCGGCCGCTCCGTACGCACCGAGGCGGGCGCCGCCGGAGTACGGGTCGGTGCCGCAGGGGAAGTAGACGTAGGTGTTCTGCGACTCGGAGGACGAGGTGAAACCGCGCTCGGGGTTGTCGTACCAGAGCGTGCCGTAGAGCTCCGGGACCGTCCGGCGGCTCTCCACCGGGGCGGTGACGCCGGCCAGGCGGTACGGCGGTACGGCGGTGAAGTAGTCGCAGCCGAAGGCCTGTCGCTGGTCCTGACCGGCGAGATAGAGGTAGTGGGCGCCGTCGCCCTGGAACCAGGGCATCAGGTTCTCGCCGCTCATGTACTCGTACTTGCTGATCCGGTCCGAACTGCGGGCCAGCGCGAAGGCGTAGCCGGGCCGCCGGTGGACGGTTCTGTCCATCGCGTTGAACGCGGTGTGGGAGGCGGCGGGCCCGAGGTCCTTCGCGGGTGCCTGAGAGTTCAGGATGTCGGTGTAGCGGGCGATGCTGACGGGGGAGACGAAGGAGACCGGGTCGAGGCTCGCCCGTGAGGTCTGGCGGACGTACTTCACATAACCGGCGAGGGCCTGGGCGTCGCTGCCGGCGGTGTACCCGCAGATGTCGACGACGGCTTCCACCACGGCGGCGACGTCCGCGTAACCGGTGCCGGTCCGGGAAACCGCACGGCCCTTGACGATCTCCATCATCCAGCCCTCGAAGATCAGCGGGGCGAAGCCGTCGGCCACCCAGCCCTGCACGACGCCGACGATGTCGTCGCCGGGCACGTAGGTCGCGCCGTCGAGGATCTTGACGGTCTGCACGATCCGGGTGAGCAGGCCCTTGCCGTACGAGCCGGTGTACGCGACGGAAGCGTGCTGGACGAACGAACCGTCCGCGTAGAAGCCGTCGGTGACGCCGTGCCGCAGCTCGTACGGGTCGATCCGCGCGAAGACGGTGAGCTGGTCGGCGACGGCCTTCCTGATCCGGGCGTCGTCAGCGAGGACGGCCCCCTGGAGCATCCGGTTGGTCGTGATGTCGGCGAGGTTGGCGCCGGTGTGGAAGCGCGAGTCGAGGTCGACGTCGCCGTCCTTGCCACCTCGGAGGTAACCGTCCATGGAGGCGACGTAGAGCGCGGCGAGGTCGGGCCGGTACGCCGCGAGTTCGTCCCCAAGGAGCACAAGGGTCCTGGACACGTGGGTGGAGATGCCGATCTCCCAGTGGAACCAGTTGCCGTAGTAGCCCTTCGACTGGTCGCCGTAGTACTCGGCGTGCAGGCGCACCAGGCCGTCGATGACCCGCCGCTGGACCGCCTTGTCGTCGCGCAGGTCCGAGGCGGTGGGGCCGGGGGTACGGGTGGCGAGGGCGATCTCGTACAGATACTGGAACGACGTGCTCAGGTTGGGCTCGCTCGTGCCGAGCGGGACACCCTTGAAGAGCTCACCCTGCCCGGCGCCGTCCATCGCGGCGAGCCGGGACCGGGCCGTTCGGGCGATGGACGCGAGCTTCGGGGCGACCTCGGGGCGGGCGTTCGCCTCGGCGGTGCCGGCGAAGACGGCGACCGTGTTGCGGAGCAGGGTGGCATGGTCGGCAGCGGTCCGCGCGGAAGCCGCGGGACCGGACCGGGATGCGGCCGCGGCTCGCAGGGGCTGTGCCACGGCAAGCAGTGTCGCCGCGGGGAGCACGGACAGCACCGAACGACGCGAGAACTCCACCGGAACGCTCCAAGGTTCGGCCAGAAAGCGCTTGCTGTCAGCCAAGCAACGGTGCTCCGGCGTGTCAACGTCCCTGCCCCGGTCGGAATTCGTTGCCCGCTCCGTCGCGGTGAGCAACAATCGACGGGCGCTGAGTGGCCCGCTCGCCAGGAACGCGAGGGGTGTCCGGGGGAAGGACGTCGCTGTGGAGACAGCTGCCGGATCGGTCCGGCTGGAAGATCACGTCCCCTACTTGGCACGTCTGGAGGACGACAGCCGCCGTGCCCTCATGGAGTCGGGGAACGAACTGCGTTATCCCGCCCGCACCGCCGTTCTCCGCATGGACGAACCCTCCTTCCACGTCCTTCTGATTCTCGACGGCTGGCTGAAGGTGACAGCCGCCGCCAAGACCGGCCACGAGGCACTTCTGGCGCTGCGGGGGCCCGGAGACATCGTGGGTGAGAGTGCCGCTCTCCACCCAACGACCCGCTCCGCGTCGGTGTCCACCCTGGAACCGGTGCGGGCGGTGGCCGTATCCGCGGACCGTTTCATCGGGTTCCTGGACGCCCATCCGGTGGCGGCGCGGCAGTTGATGGCCGTGATCACGGAGCGGATGCGGGCCGGCGACCGCAAGCGGCTCGAGCACGCCTCCTGCGGGGTGCGGGAGCGGCTCGCCCGACTGCTGCTCGAACTCGCGGAGTCGTACGGCGAACACCACGACCACGGCGTCCTCGTGCGCGTACCGCTCACGCAGCAGGAACTCGCCGGCTCCGTGGGCGCCTCGCGGGAGGCGGTCACCCGGCTGCTCGGCCAACTGCGTGAGCGAGGAGTGGTGATGACGAGCCGCAGGCGCCTGGTCGTGGTCCGCCCGGACGTGCTCCGGCGGATCGGCGGTTCTGCGTAATCGGTCACACTCCGGCTGTGGCAACGGTCCTCCCCTGAACGGTGCCGATACGGAATTCTCGGGAACCGGCAGAGGCCGCACCGGACCGGCAGAGGCCGCATCGAACCAGCAGGCAGCCGCACGGCAGAGCCGTGCAATGCCCGCCGTGCCACGACGACACATCCAAGGGGAAGCGCCATGACGGAACCCAGCAACAGGACCATCCTGCTGATGGACATCGAAGGTTCAGGGAGCAGGACCGATGTCGAACAGGCCGTCATCCGGCGCATGCTGTACGCGGTCCTGCGAGAGACCTTGTCGGCGGCCTTCGTGGAGGCGACCGAGTACCGGTCGGAGGACCGGGGCGACGGAGTGTTCGTGCTCATCGATCCCGGTGTTCCCAAGCCGGCACTGATCAGGGCACTGCTGACGACGACCCCCATGCGGCTGCGCAGCAACAACCGTCTCGCGGCGGCGGGTTCACAGGTGCGGCTGCGACTCGTCGTGCACACGGGCGAGGTCGCGCTGGACGAGTACGGCGCTGTCGGCGCCGATGTGGTGCTCGCCTTCCGGCTGCTCGACTCGAAAGGACTGAAGGACGCGCTCGCGGCCACGACCGAACCGAGTGTGCTGTGCGTGTCGGATCCGGTGCACCACGGGGTGGTACGGCACGGACATCACGGGATCGTTCCCGAGCACTTCCACCGCTTCGAGGCCGACAGCAAGGAAGGCGCCCTTTCCGGCTGGTACCACGATCCGACGCGGGTCGCCCGGGCCGGGGAAGTGCCGGCCGTCGACGGGGACGGCCCGGCCCTGCGGGCCCGGGAGCAGCGGTCGTCGGGCCTGCCGGATCCCGTACCGGCGCCGGGCGGCGCCGGTCTGCCGAACCTCCAGGTGGAGTCCGGCAACTTCTTTTTCGGAACGGCGCGGATCGCCGGGGACGCGGTGGCCGGTGACAAGCATGTGAGGGAGGCGGCGGCCGATGAGGGCCGATGACGTGAAAGAGAACGTGAGAGGAAACGTGGAGCAGGACGCGAAGGGGGCTCGCGAACCGGAGGACCGGAGCACACCCCAGGAGGCGGAGGACGAGGGAGGCGAGGCCCGCGGCACCGACGTCGTGCCCGAGGCGTGGGAGGCGGTGGAGCAACTCTTCACCCTGGCGCCCCACCTGCGGGCGGAGCGGGCCAACGTCCTCGGCGACACCCAGGTCGACGGTGATGTCGTCGGCGGCGACAAACACGTGCACGTGCACACCGGCGAAGGCCGGTCACGACTGCGTCCGGTCGGCCCCGTGCCCGCCGAGGAACTGAACCGCCTGGAAACGACGTTCGCGCCGACGCGCAGATACGACGAGGCCTGCGCCAAGCTGTCGGACGCACGGGTGCTGGTGTTACGCGGTCGGCAGGGGACCGGTCGCCGGACCGCCGCCCTGCGGATGCTGATCCACGCCCGCAAGCGCGGCAGCGAGGTGATCGCCCTGGACCCGGGCACCGAACCGGCCGAGTTCGCCGACCACATCCGACCCGGAGCGGCCCACCTCGTCGTGGATCCGCCCACCGGTGGGGACCGCCCCCTGCGCGACGTGCACATGCACGCGGTCCGCATGCGAATCGCCGACTCCGGCGGCTTGTTCATAGCAGTCACGTCCCCCGACACGGTGGTGGACGGGGCGGTGACGGTGGACTGGACGCCACCTCCCGCGGCCGATGTGGTCCGGGCACACCTGACGGTCCGTCTGGCGGCCCGGTCGACGGGCCCCTCGCACTCGCACGACACCGGGCCCGTTGCCCGGTCGGCACAGGACCGGGTGAGTGAGGAGTGCGCCCGTCTGCTTGATCTCGAGGAGACCCGGAACTACTTACGGGAACGCCCCACGCCGGGAGAGGCCGCCGACTTCGCCCGGTTGCTGGCCGCGCACGCCGACGGCCGGGCCGGTACCGACGCACTCGCGGTGTACGGACGTTCCTCGGCCGAAGCACTCGCCGACACATGGTTCTCCTCGACGGGGCCGGACCTGCGTGACAAGGCGTTTCTGATCTCGCTCGCCGCCTTCGACGGATCGCCCTATCCCCTCGTCGCCGAATTCGGGGACGCTCTCTTCCGGAGCATGCAGTCGGTCGAGGGACCGGACGGACCCGGCGGGCACCCGGTGTTCGGTACGTCCCGGAGCGCACGTCTCGCCCTGGCGAGGGCGCATGAACGCGACCGGAAGACGGACACTCCGTGGGGCACGCTCCCGGAAAGGGTCGTCGCCTTCGAGAACAGCGGTGCCTGGGCCGCTGTCCTCGAGCACGTGTGGATGAGTCATCCCGCCGCCCGGCTCCCGATGCTCGAGTGGCTGGACACGCTCGCCTCCGACAGCAGGGCCCTGGTGCGACTGCGGGGTGCGGTGGTCGCCGGAGTGCTGGCGTGCGCCGACTTCGGGTACGCCTTCGACCGCCTCATCGCTCCCTGGGCCTCCTCGGACCGGTTGATGGAGCGGCAGTTGGCCGCATGGTCCCTCTACACAGCGGCCGCCAGGGGGATGGACATGGTCGTCCGGCGCTTGCTGAGCGACTGGAGCCGACAGGGCAGCCAGGGACGCAGATGGACCGTGGTGAGGACCTACGCGCTGCTCGGGGACGCGTCCGCCTCGACAGCCCTGCGGGAGATCGCCCGGATGGCGTCGACCGGAACCACCCCCGACCAGGCCCTGTGGTCCGCTCTCGTGCAGACCGTGGAGACGCTGCTGCATGGACCGGCACAGAAGGAGAGCCTTGCCGCGCTGAAGCAGTGGGGGCAGTCGCCGGGCAACCTGCGGCAGCTGGCGGGTGAGGGATTCCTCCGGGCGGCCGGACGGCACACGTACCAGCCGGCGGCGGGGTGCACCGGTCCGCGGCTGCTGTGGTCGGCGGACCAGGATCCCGTGGTCGGAGAGCAGGTCACCGCCCTGTGGCGGCACGTGCTGGACGACCGTGAACTGCGCCGCGACGCACTGACGGTGCTCGCTTCATGGGTGCGGGCCGCCCGGGAACCGGCTGTGGAGGCCGCCGTCGCACGGCTGCTGCCGGACCTGGTGACCACCGCGAACGACCGGGACCGGCTCGACCACCTGCTGCGCAAGATCCGTGACGAGGACTCGTCGAACGGAGCGGCGGAACACCTGCGAGCCCGGCTCCCCTCCGTATCGGCGCCGTCGCGCTGACCGCGCCTCACCGATGAGCACACACAGAGAAGAGCAGAGATGGAACAGCGATTCCCCGGAGCGGACCAGGTGCCCGAGGCCCCGGTGGCGCACCCGGTCCACCCGGCGGTCATGAACGATCCCGTACGCAATGTGCGGACACTGCACCGCTTCGAATTCGTACGGCACCGGCCCCCCGCCTTCGCCGAACGGGCCCTGGTGTTCCTCACGTCCGGCGGCAGACCGCAGACGTACCTGCCGCACCAGCAGCCGACGCGCGGCGAACTGGTGAGCAAGAACTTCCGCACCCTGTACGAGGTCGAGATGGGCATACAGCATCTCTCCTTCGATCACCGGCTGCCCAGCGACGGCGACGCCTTCTTCTTCTCGGCGGAGACGGACCTGACCTGGAGGGTCGTCGACCCCACCGCCGTCGTGGAGAAGCGTGTGCGTGACGTGCGCGCGCTGATCTAACCTCGGCTGCTGGCACGGATGCGTCAAGAGACCCGCCGTTTCGCGATCGAGCGCAGTGCGGCCGCCGAAGCGGCTGTGATGGACGCCCTGGCGGCGGTGCCCCTTGCCGCGGCCGAAGGGCTGGAGATCCACTGCCAGATCCGACTGAGCCTCGACGAAGAGGCGGTACGTCAGTACTCGTCCCTGCGCAGCATCGACTACGCGAGGGCCACGACGACGAGCGAGCACGAGCTGACCCGGCTGCGGACCCAGAACGAACAGCAGCTCATGGACGAGCGGACCCGGTTCTACGCCCAGATGCTGGCGCAGGGCGACGTCGAGCGCTGGGGACTGCACCTGGCCGAGAACCCGAGGGACATTCCTCTCGCCATCGAGGGAATCCGCGACGACGAGCGCGAGGCGAGCGCCAACCAGGTGCACATCATCGAGAAGCTCCTCGATGCCGGAGTGCTCGAGGACCACATGCTGGAGGAGCCCGCCCGCGTGGCGCTGGAAAGCCTCAAGGCGCGGTTGGCCGACGCGGCACAGGGCCGGACGCGTAAGCAGCCGCTCTACCGCGAGCAGCTCGAGGCCGGTCACTCCCGTCAGGACGCCGAGAAGGGCGGGGACGGGCAAGGGGAGCCGGGATGACCGAGCCTTCCGAGGTGATGTGGTCGGTGGCCGCCTTCGCCGCTCTCAGCGGAGCCTTCTACGTCTTCCTGCGCTGGGCGACGGCGCCGTTGCTGGCCCATCTCGGTGTGGGCGTCGAGTACGCGCTCAACGTCGTCGTGGTCGGCCTGCTCATGCCCGAGTACTGGTTCACCCGCGTCCAGCGGCGGATATCGGGTCACGCCGCGCCTTTCGCCTACACCTACGGGGACGCGGTGTGCGCGCTGGCCGGCGGTGGCCACCGGTGCGCGGGAGCCGTGCTCTCCGCACTGTACGAGGGTGCCGCACGGCTGGGGCACCGCGGATCACTGGGCGTCGGGACGGTCGCCGCAGCGGTCGTGGTGCTCTCCGGGACGCAGTGGCAATGACCGGCAGCGGTGGCGGGAGCCGGAGGGAGCTGGGGCTGGATTCGACACTCGGTCGCCTCGGTGCGCGAGGAGTGCGAGGGCAGGCGGTTCACTCACGAGGTGCCACCGGACGGGTAGCCGCCCGGCGCAGGCACCCGCCCCGGACGCGTACCGCCGGTCGGACCGGTCCCGGAAGCAGGTTGAAACATTACGGGGACGTCGTCGCGTCATTGAGGTGAAGGGGTCGTCGGCACCCACGGGGGAGAGTGAGCAGGGGATGAGAGCGTCCCGCACTGAGGAGTACAGAGAGTTCGCGGCGAACCGCGCCGCGCACCTCTACCGCTCCGCCTGCCTCCTGACCAGCGGGGACACCCACCTCGCGGAGGACCTGGTGCAGGAGACGCTCGGCCGGATGTACATGTTGTGGGGCCGTGTCTCCCGGATAGACAATCCGGCGGGATACGCCCAGACCGTGCTCGTCCGCTCGTTCCTCACCTACCGGCGCCGTCGCTCCGCCTCGGAACGCCCGGTCGGCGAACTGCCCGACTGCGCCCTGCTCTCCGGCGACGACCCCGAGTTGCGCCTGGCTCTCCTCGGAGCGCTCGGCCGGCTCTCGCCGAAGGACCGGGCGGTCGTCGTACTGCGGTACTGGGAGGACCGCAGCATCGAGGAGACCGCCGACGCCATGAACGTCAGCTCTGCCGCCGTGCGCACCAGAGCGGTGCGGGCGCTCGCGAAGCTGCGCGAACAACTGGGCGGCAGCCTGGTCGAGTTCGCCGCTCGTTAGCGCCCGCACAGCAGCCCCGGGGCGGGCTCGAACACTTCATTCCGTATGTTGCGACCAGAGAGTGTGGTTCCCCATGCCTTTCGAGGACGATCTCGGTGCGGCGATGCGCCGCACCGGGGAGACCTTTGGCCCCTCCGACCGGCCGGGGCTGGTGGACGGCGGCCTGATCCGTGGGCGCCGCCGGCTGGCCCGGCGGCGGGCGGTCGCCGTGACCGGCAGTGTCCTTGCGCTGACTGTGGTCGGGGTGACCGGCGGGTACACGACCGGCGCCCTCGGTTCGGACGGCGGTCGGTCGTCGGCCGCGGCGTCGGCCGGGCCGACTGCCCCGGCCTCGGATTCGGCTTCGGCTCCGGCGGAGGCCGGCGGTGTCACCCTCAAAGAGATGATCGAGACCTTCAAGGGGCTGCTGCCCGAGGGGAGGACCATCCGCGAGGACGGCAGTGGTATCACCAAGGACCCCGAGGGCGGACTGCACGGCCCTTACGTCCACCTGGTGTTCGACGACGGCAGGGGCGCGGCGGCCATGGGCCTCGGTGTGAGCGTCGTCGACCCCACCGGGCAGGGCGCCGCGGACTCCGTGACCTGCCCGTCGCAGGCGCTGATGCCGCACGACGCATGCCAGGAGGAGACGCTGTCCGACGGCTCCCGCTACATGCTCTTCCAGGGCTACGAGTACCCGGACCGTCGCGAGGACACCAAAGTGTGGCGTGCCACCCTGGTCACGCCCAAGGGTGTGAAGGTCGACGCGAGCGAGTGGAACGCGCGCGCGGAGAAGGGCGCACAGGTCAGCCGGCCGACGCCGCCACTCATGGCGACGCAGATGAAGGCGCTGGTCACCAACGAGGTGTGGCGGACGATCGGCGCGCAGCTCGGCAAGCCCCGCGAGGAGACGCCCCCGCCGGGCCGGCCCGACGGCGCTGCGGTGAACAAGGTCCTCGCCTCCCTGCTTCCGGGGAACCTGGAGATCGTCGACCAGCAGGGCGACCCCGGCTACGGGTTCGTCGTCGCCGACGACGGCCGGGGCGCGAGCTTCATCCAGGTCAACGCCCAGACCGGTATGGCGGATCTGGCGCAGGACGTCTTCGCCGGTGACGTGACCACGCTGCCCGACGGCACCAAGGTCATGGTGAAGAAGGAGAACGACCCCGACCAGAAGGGCGGCGCGGGGGTTGTCGGATGGACGGTGGACACCCTGCGTCCCGACGGCTTCCGGGTCGTGATGACGGCCTTCAACGCACCCGGCCAGGGCAAGGACGCCAGCCGCGCCGAGCCGGTGCTGAGCATCGAGCAGATGAGGACCGTCGTGCTCGACGAGAAGTGGCGCACAGCGGCCGGATGAGGCCGAAGGGCCCTGCCGGGCGCGGCTCATTTCGCGTCCGAGTAGCGCTCCACCACCGCGATCGTGAAGGGGAACCGCACCGGCGTCTCCCCGAAGGCGATCCGCCCGGCCAGCTCACCGGCCGAGCGGATCGCCTCCGCCACGTCCTCGGCCTCCTCGGCAGGGCAGTGCACGATCACCTCGTCGTGCTGGAAGAACACCAGCTCCGCCCGCATTGCCGAGGTGGCCCGACGCAGCGCAGCCAGCATCACCAGTGCCCAGTCGGCGGCGCTTCCCTGCACCACGAAGTTCCGGGTGAAACGGCCCCGGGCCCGCGCGTTCGCCGAGGCGTAACCGGGTGTGAACCCGTCCTCGGCAGGGGTCGTTTCAAGAGTCTCCTGCGGAATGCCCGCCTCGTCGTCGTCGCCCGCCCCGATGGCCCGGGGGCTGGTTCGCCCCAGCCAGGTCCGTACGAGTCGGCCTTCCTCGCCTGCCTTGGCCGCGTCGTCCACATAGGCCACCGCGCGGGGGAATCTGCGGCGCAGCGCAGCGAGGTTCTTCAGGCCGTCGCCCGACGTCTGGCCGTAGACGGCACCGAGCAGCGCCAGCTTGGCATGGGCGCGGTCGCCGGAGAAGGCGCGGTCCGACAGGGCGGTGTAGAGATCGCCGTCGTGACCCGCGACCTCCATCAGGCCCCGGTCCCGCGAGATCGCGGCGAGCACCCGGGGCTCCATCTGATCGGCGTCGGCCACGACGAGACGCCAGCCTTCGTCCGCGACAACGGCACGCCTGATCACCTTGGGGATCTGAAGTGCCCCGCCTCCGTTGGTCGTCCAGCGGCCGGAGACCGTACCGCCCGGCAGGTACTCGGGCCGGAACCGGCCGTCCCGCACCCAGTCCTGCAGCCAGCCCCAGCCGTGCGCGGTCCAGATGCGGTACAGCTTCTTGTAACGGATCAGTGGTTCGACGGCCGGGTGGTCGATCTCCGCCAGTTCCCAGTGCCGCGTCGAGCGCAACTTGACACCGGCCCGGGCGAACGCCTTGACGACGTCCGCCGGCAGGTCGGGCCGCACCCGTCGGCCGAAGGCCGCCGACACCTCTTCCGTCAGCTCCGCCAGGCGCCGCGGCTCGCCACCGCCCGCGTACCGCTCGCCGAGCAGCTCGTGCAGCACTTCGCGGTGCACATCGGCGCGCCACGGGAGTCCCGCGCGGCTCATCTCCGCGGCCACGAGCATGCCCGCGGACTCGGCGGCCGTCAGCAGGCGCATACGGCCGGGGTGCTCGGCCGCCGCATGCCTTCGCTGCTGCTCGGCGTAGACCTCGAGCAGCGCCTCCAGCGGCACCGTGACCGGCTGCGGCTCGAACAGGGAGGACTGGGAGCCGGGCTCGGCCGCACGGGCGGGCGGGTCGGGCGGCACGGGAGCGTTGTGCAGCCGCGCCCACGCGGCCGCCGCCGAGCGTGGCTCGCCGAGCCGCCCCTCGTGGCCGAGCAGCAGGAGCTCGGCGTCCTCGATGTCGTAGCACCGCTCGACGCGGACTCCGGCAGCCAGCAGCCGGGGGTAGATCTCCGCAGTGGACCGCCACACCCACCGGCCGACCTCGGGCCGGGACCGGACCGCCTCGACCAGGTCGGGCTCCTCGAGGACCGGCCCCGAGGGCAGGCCGTCGGGGCCGAGGGGGACGAGCCGCGCTCCTCCTCCTTCGGCCGCCGCCAGAGCCCACCGTCCGCCCATGGGTTCGAGTGTGGCAGCAGGGTCCGACAACGCCGTGGCCGTCGGGGCCGGCGACCACGCCTCGTCGTCGTCGCCGGACCGGCTCCGGCGCTCCGGCAGCCGGACCGCCGGACGTGTCCGCTCGCCGAGCGCTGCCACGGCCCAGGGGTCGAACGCGACCGGTCATGCGCGCGGGAAGCTGGTCATCACCCGGTGAGGCTGCGTACGACACGGGCCGGGTTGCCGACGGCGAGCACCCCGGCCGGCAGGTCCCTGACGACCACCGACCCGGCGCCCACGACCGTGTTGTCGCCGATGGTGACCCCGGGGCAGACGATCACGCCGCCGCCGAGCCAGACGTTGTCGCCGATCGTGATCGGGGCCGCCTTCTCCCAGCCCGCGCGACGGCGCTCCGCGTCCATGTCGTGGGTGGGGTGAGGAGTTGCACCCCTGGCCCTGTCTGCACGTCGGAGCCGATGGTGATGGGAGCGGCGTCCAGGAAGACCGCTTGGTAGTTGATGAACGTACGGTCGCCGATGGTGATGCAGCGCCCGTAGTCGCACTGGAACGGCGGCCGGATGCGGACGTCCTTGCCGAGCGAGCCGATCAGTTCGGCGAGTATCGCCCCGCGCCCTGCCGGGTCGGCGCCACCGTAGGCGTTGTAGGCGGCGCAGAGTTCGAAGCGGCGGCGGGTGTCCGCGCCCAGCTCCTCGTCGTCGGGGAGGTACCACTCGCCCGCCAGCATCCGGTCCTTGTTCTCACCCATCGATCGGTCCTTCCTCGACGTCCGCTGCCTAGGATCGATCCTGCTGTGCCGCCGACGGCGGTGGCGGCTCCATGGACAGAGCGGGGAACCTTCGGTGCGCGGTGTGTTGCGGGGACGGGTGCGGGGCGCGGCTCTCGGAGCGGTGCGGGCAGCGCTCGTCATGGGAGTGGTGACCGGCTGTTCGGCGGGGGCGGGGTCGGACCCGGTGAAGAACGCGGGCGGATCGGCGGCCGAGAAGGAAGAGAAGACGAAGCAGGACAAAAACAAGGGCAGGGGCAAGGACAAGGGCAAGGACGGCTCGGTCGGTGCCCCCGGGTCGCCGTGCCCCATGCCGGTCACCTTCGACCTCGCGGCGGACTGGAAGCCGGAGGCCGTCGAGCACGCGGCGGACGACGAGTTCGCCGGGCTCCTCGAACAGGGACCGGTCTCCCTCGTGTGCGAGATCGATGCAAAGCCCGCCGGCAACATCGGTTTCATCCGGGTGTGGGTCGGTGCCGACGCCAGTGCCGACACCCGCGAGGTGCTGGAGGCGTTCGTCGCCGACGCGGCAGCGGATCGCAGGAAGGAGGCGTACAGCGAGACCAAGGCCGGCAAGTTCGACGCGACCGAGGTCAGTTACGTCAACACCGGCGAGTTCCTCGACGAGCCGAAGAAGGAGCGCGCCTTCGCCGTGGCCACACCGAAGGGCGTGGTGGTCGTCGAACTCGGCGGATTGGACTTTGAGGAGCACGAGCAGATGCTCCCGGCCTACGAACTGGCCAGGAAGACCCTGCGCAGCTCCTGACACAGGGACAAGGGCGCCGGCGGGCGCGTTGCCTTCGACCCGCCGGCCCTTCGCTCACCCGGTCCGCGGGCAGCCGGCCGTCGCCGCGAGGACCGCGATGCCCGCGCACGCCGCGAGTGCCGCCCCGGCAGTCCCCCACGGCACCACGACCGTCACGGGCGCCGAGAGCGCGGCGAGCGCCGCACCCAGCCCCGCCAGGTTCACCGCCGTGATCGCGGCGCCCAGCACCGCGCCGACGGCGACGGCGACCAGCGCCTCGCCCGCGACCACCCGCAGCACCTGGGCGCGGGTCGCTCCCGCGAGGCGCAGCGCGGCCAGTTCGCCGGCCCGCGCCGAGGTGGCCATCAGCAGCGTCCCCGCGAGGGCGATCGCCGTGTCCACGAGGGCGATACCGAGGACGACGAGGAGCCCCAGCCGGGTCTGCGGACCGGTACGGGGGTGGGTCGCGGCGGCGCAGTCGGGCACCGTGCGGACCGTTCCCCCCCGTGGAGCGCCGCAGTTCGGTGGCGACGGCGTCGAGGGAAGTGCCGGCCCCGGCCTGTACGTCGATCCTGTCCACCGGTGCGGCGGGCGCGTTGGCGGCCGTGACGAACGCGCCGTTGCCTCCCGTTCCGGTCGCCAGCACGGCGGCGACGCGCAGCGTGGCAGGGCAGCCGTCGCCCAGCCGGACGTCGATGCTCTCGCCGACCTCGGCGTCCTGCCACTCCTCGCTGACGACGATCGAACGGTCGTCGAGGTCCCGCAGATCGCCCGCCGTGACCGGCAGCCGCGCCAGCTCGGCGAAGGCGGCCGGATCGGTCACCGCGCGGGCCTCGAAACCGACGACCGCGGTCTCGTCGTCCTCCCGCGGCGCCTCTGCCGGATGGATGCGCCCCCCCGGCGCGAAGCTGCCCAGACCCCGGCGAACGCCACCACGAGTCCTGTCCAGAAGGCCACATGGAACGGCCAGGTCACGTCGCTGCGGATCGCGAACCACTCCGGCGCCACGCCTTTGTCGACCAGTGCCCGGGCCAGCAGGGGCGCGCCCCGGGCACCGAGCACGCACCCCGCCGCGGAGGCGAGCGTCCCGACGGTCAGCGCCTCGGTCAGCAGCAGTCGGCGGATCTGGCCCGGTGTCGTCCCCGCCGTCCGCAGCAGCCCGAATTCGCGCCGCCGCAGGGCCACCGCGAAGGCGAACGTCGAGGCGACGACGAAGACGGAGACGAAGGCGGAGACCCCGCCGGCCGTGCCGAGCAGTGAGTTCACCGTGACGAGCGCCTGCGCGTCGCGCTCGGGTGAGGGATCGGCCAGGCGCCGGTCGTCCCCGGTGAGGACCTGCGCCCGCAATCCGACCACCGTGCGCACCGCGCCGGGGTAGGCATCGACGCCGACCGCGTCGGGCCCGCCGCGCAGCACCACCGGTCCGACCCGGCGCAGTTCCCGCAGCAGTTCCCCGTCCACAGGGTGTGGACGGGGGAGCGGCTTCGACACCTCCACGACCCGCGGGCCCCGCCGCACCTCCACGGTGATCCTGTCCTGTCCCATGACGACCACCGGCGACGAAGCGAACCGCTCGGGCGGGCGCGACGGCGCGTCGAACGTCGACGCCAGGCCCAGTCCCATGGCCGTCAGCAGCCCGACGCCGAGCGCGAGCGCGACGAAGGTCGCGACGAACGTGGTCCACCGGGCCCGGAGCCCGGCGACAGCGATGCTCAGCACGGGACGGCCTCCAGAGCCGCGAGCCGTGCCGCGACCTGCTCGGCCGTGGGTGCGGCGAGCTCGTCGCCGACCCGGCCGTCGACCAGGAGGACGGCGCGGTCGGCGAACGACGCGGCCACCGGGTCATGGGTGACCATCACGATCGTCTGCCCCTCCCGGTTCACCAGCCCTCTGAGCAGCCCGAGCACCTCAGGGCTGGTGACGGTGTCGAGTGCACCGGTCGGCTCGTCGGCGAACAGCACGGCCGGCCGGGTGATCAGCGCCCGGGCGAGCGCCACCCTCTGCTGCTGCACTCCCGACAGCTGCCCCGGCCGGTGACCGGCCCGCCCCTCCAGGCCGACCCGGGCGAGCGCCTCGCGCACACCGGCACGCGACGGCCGTCGGCCGGCCAGCCGCAGCGGCAGCCCGACGTTCTGGACGGCGGTCAGCGACGGGAGGAGGTTGTACGACTGGAAAACGAACCCGATCCGGTCCCGCCGAAGGAGCGTCAGCGACGTTCGCCCAGTCCGCCGAGCGTGATGCCGTCCATCTCCACCGTCCCCGAGGTGGGCCGGTCGAGCCCGGCCGCGCACTGGAGCAGGGTGGACTTGCCGGACCCGGAGGGCCCCATGACGGCCGTGAACGAACCGGTGGCGAAATCGAGGTCGACGCCGTCGAGGGCGGTCACGTCACGGTGGACGCGGCGAAGGGCGGTGAGCCGTACGGCTGTTGTGGTCATGGCACCAGGCTTCCGGTGCGGGGGCCCTGATCACGACCACTGGGGGGTGTCCTGGAGGTATGGCGCGCCCTACCCCGAGAAGCACCCCGAGCCAGTACGGACGGCGCCCGTGACACCATCCGAGGTATGAGTACGGTCGAGAAGGCGCTGGCAGCGGCGCTGTACGCGGAGGGCGACGAAGCGCTCGACACCGGTGCGTCCCTGCTCGCCGCCGACCCGTCCGCCGACGATGAGCTCCGGCTGCGCGGCGAGCAGCTCGTACGGCGGGCCTGGGAGCGCGGCTGGCAGCCGGCCGATGTGCTGCGGCTCGTCCGACGCGACCTCGACGAGGCGCACGAACGGCTGGCCGCCGGTCTGATCTGGGCGGAGACGAAGCGCTACGGCTCCCGGCTGGCACCCCGCTTCCAGGCGCAGCTCGCCGACCTGGGCGACCCGCAGCCGCCGAAGTCGGACCGTTTCTCCCAGGCCACAGCCCTGCTGGAGCTGTACCGCCTGCTCGTCCGCCTCCCCGCGATCGAACCGGTCGGCCCGGTCCCGGGCGAGAGACTCGCCTCGGTGCCCGCGTCACCGCACGAGCCGCGCATGCTCGGCCGTATCCGGGCGCTGCTGGCGAAGGCGGAGGCCACCGACTACCCGGAGGAGGCTGAGGCGCTCACCGTCAAGGCCCAGGAGCTGATGGCGCGCCACAGCGTCGACGAGGCACTGCTGGCCGCCCGCACGCACAGCCCGGACGTCCCGTCCGCGTGCCGGATCGGTATCGACGCCCCGTACGAGACGGCGAAGGCGGTCCTGCTCGACGCGGTGGCCGGCGCGAACCGGTGCCGCGCGGTGTGGAACGGTTCCTTCGCCTTCTCGACCGTCGTCGGCTTCGAGAGCGACCTGGAGTCGGTCGAACTGCTCCACACCTCACTGCTCGTCCAGGGCGCGACGGCCCTGGCCAAGGCGGAGTCCGCGCAGCGCGCGGGCGGTCGCCGGCGTACGAAGACCTTCCGGCAATCGTTCTGGACCGCGTACGCGAGCCGGCTGGGCGAGCACCTCGCCGCGGTGGCGGACGACGTGGTCACGGCGGACCTGCTGCCGGTCCTGGCCTCGCGCGACGTCGCCGTCACCGCACACACCGACCGGATGTTCCCCGAGACCACGACCACCCGCGTGCGCGGCGCGACGGATCTCGACGGCTGGTACGACGGCCGCGCCGCGGCGGACCGGGCGCAGCGGCGGCCGAGCGGCTCCGCGGGCGTGGCCCGTCGGCCGCGGCGCGGGGACCGCGGGTGACGCGGGGCGGACGGGTGGCCTTCGGCCTCGCCCGTATCCGGGCGGCCTGAAGGAGCCGGCCCGGCGCGACCGGAGAGCCGCAGGCCAGCGTTCTGCCGAGGCTCTCAGCCCGCCGTTCCACCGTGTCCTCGCCGGGTTCCGTCCCCTCGCCGAGGAGCCGGTCCCGGCCGGCATCCGCACGCACTCACTTGGATGGTGCGGCAGACCTGCCGGATCCCGTCGATCAGGACCTGTTCGTCCCGAATCGTTACGCTCGCCACATGAGCTGGCTCCGGGCGCTGAAGGAGACCGCCCTTTCGGGCCTGAAGATCGAGCGGCAGCGGCTGGAGCCCCTCGTCGCGATCCGGGGCGCCGCCGGCCTCGCGGTCGTCGTCGGGGCCTCGCTCGCGCTCTTCGGTCCGGCCGTCGCCGTCAGTTCCGCCTTCGGGGCGTTCCAGGCGGCGATCGCCACCTTCCAGCGCAGCTGGCGTCCGCGGCCCGTCCTGGCGCTCCTCTCGGGGGCGACGCTCGCCGTGTCCACGTTCCTCGGATATCTCGCCGGCACCCACATCTCCCTGTTCGTCGCGCTTCTGACGCTGTGGACCTTTCTCGGCGGCCTCTCCTGGGTCGTCGGACCGACCGTCGGGATCATGGCATCCTCCAACGTCGCCATCATGCTGGTGACGGTCACCCTGCCCAGCTCGGCCCCCGCAGCGGCGGGCCACGCCGCCATGATCGCCGTCGGCGGGATCGTGCAGGCCCTGCTCGTCGTGCTCTTTCCGGTACGCCGCTGGGGCGCGCAGCGCGACGCGCTGGCCGACGCGCTCGCCGCGGAGGCCGACTACGCGCGCAGGCTGCGGCACGATCCGACCGTGTCCTTCGACCCGGCGCCGCTGATGCACGCCCGCAGTGCCGCGGCCGTCACCCCGAGGCAGGCCAGGCGCAGGCCGGCGGAGCTGCACGGCACGCGAGGGGTCGCGGAACGCATCAGGCCCGTGCTCGCCTCCCTCGCCGACCCGGCCGTCGGCGTCCCCTCGGACGGGCCGGCCCGCGACCGGGTGCGCGAACTCCTCGACGCCGCGGGCACCGTGCTCGACGCCGCCGCGCTCGCCGTACGGCACGGGGAAGCGGTACGCGTGCCGCCGGACGCGGCGGCCGTCCTGCGCACGCCCCACACCGCCGCCATCCTCTCCGGGCCGTCCCGCCGCGCCGCCCTGCGGCTGATCGCGCTGCTCGACGACGTGGTGGCCACGGTACGCGGGGCGGGTGCCGCCGAGTCCGACCACCGCACGCGGCAGGGGCTGCTGCGGCTGCTTCCCGACGCCCTGCGCACCGTGCGCGGCGAATTGCGCCCCGGGTCGCCGATCCTGCGGCACGCGCTCCGATCCTCCGTGGTCGTGGCCGTCGGCTATCTGCTCGGCACGGCCCTCCCGTTCGGTCACGGTTATTGGGCGCCCCTGACGGCGGTCATGGTCATGCGCCCCGACTTCTCGCAGACCTACGGCCGTTCCGTCGCCCGTCTGTGCGGCACGGTCGTCGGTGTGGGCGCGGCGACCGCAGTGGTGCAGGCGGCCCACCCCGGCACCTATGTGAGCGCCGCCCTCGCCGTCCTGTGCGCCTTCGGCATGTATCTCGTGATGCGCACCGGCTACGCCGCGGCCAGCGTCTTCCTCTCCGCCTATGTGGTCTTCCTGCTCGGCACCGGAGGTGAGGACTGGGCCCAGACTGTGCCCCAGCGGGTGCTGCTCACACTGCTGGGCGGGCTGCTCGCAATGCTCGCCTACGCGGTGTACCCCGCCTGGGAGACCCCGCGGCTGCACCACCGCCTGGCCGACTGGCTGCTCGCAGGCGGAGGTTACGCCGCAGCCGTCCTCGACCGCTACGCCGACCCCGCGGACACGGCGGACGTACGCCAGGCGCTGCTCACCGCGCGCGACACACGCATCGCCTGGCGGGAGGCGCTGAACAAGGCATGGCAAGAGCCGGTGCGCGCCCGGGCGCTGTCCCGTGACACGGCGGAGCAGGCGGGCCACGCGCTCGCCCAGGCAGGCAGGGTCGCCATGCTCATCGAGGCGCATCTGCCGGAGCACGGCGCGGGACGTGACGCAGAGCCGGTTCCTGCCGCCGCCGCCCTGGCCGAAGTGCTGCGCCACGCCACCGAGGACGCCGCGGAGGCGGTAAGGGAGTACCGGGTGCCGGACTGGGGGTCCGTGCACGAGGTCGTGGACCGGTGGGGCACGAAGGAGGCGGCCGATGCGGTCCTGCGGGGCAGCGCCGTCCAGCTCCTGGACGCGCTGGACGCGCTGGCGGGAGCCCTCGCCGCCGCCCGGGACGACAACGGGCCGCAGACCCGTGAGGGGTCCGCGGCCCGGTGACCTGACGTGGTGCCGTCCTGCCCGTGGTCGTCAGGGGGCCTGGAACTCCGTCGGCAGACCCGTCGGCAGGCCGTCGGGCAGCTCGCCGGCCCCGCTCTTCTTGAGCGTGTCCTTCTTGCCTGCGTCCCAGGAGATGACCAGCGTCGTACCGTCGTTGGACTCGATCGCGCCCATCGTGCGGTCGGTGTTCCCGTCCGCGCACTTGAGCGCCAGCATCTGCTCGCCCATGTCCTGCACCTCACCCGTGCAGGCGTGCCCGTCGGCGACGATCGCGGCGTTGCCGCCCGTGACCGAGAGCGCGACCGGCTTCCCGTCGCTCACTCCCGTCCAGGTGCCCTCGATGTCACGGCTCCGGCCGGCGTCACCGCCGCCGTCTGCGCCCGCCTCGGCCGGCGAGGCCGAGGCCTTGTCGTCCTTGCCGGCGTCGTCGCTCCCGCCGCTGCCGCAGCCGGTGAGCGCGAGGGCGGCGACGAGGCCCGCCGCGGCCGCCGTTGTACGTACGAGCTTGCGCATTGCGCTGTCCCCCTGATCGGTAGCAAGACCGCGCCAAGCTACCAGGAGGACTTGCGGACTCCGGGGAGGAACCCGGCGTGGGCCTGCTCGCGCATCCGCACCCTGGAGAGCCCGAACTTCCGCAGGTGACCGCGCGGTCGGCCGTCCACGCCGTCCCTGTTGCGGATGCGCGTGGCGCTCGCGTCACGGGGTTGACGTCGCAACTCGGCCTGGGCGGCCCGCCGGTCCGTCCCGCTCGTGCCCGGCCTGCGGATGATCTCCTTCAACTCCGCCCGTCGCGCGGCGTACCGCTCGACGACCGCCTTGCGGTGCTCGCCTCGTACGACCTTGCTCTTCTTCGCCATCAGAGCTTCACTCCCCGGGCACGGATGCGGGCCACGGCCGCCTCGATGCCGATCACGTCGATGGTCTTGACCGCCCGCGCGCTGAGTGTGAGGCGCACATGACGGCCCTCGCTCGGGAGCCAGTACCGCTTGCGCTGGAGGTTGGGGTCGAAGCGGCGGGACGTGCGCCGGTGCGAGTGCGAGATGCGATTGCCGAAGCCGGGAGCGGCCCCGGTCAGCATGCAGTGGGCGGACATGGTGATGCACCTCTCGTGGAGTGGTTTGGTAATGGAAATCATTTCCATTTATTCTAGCCCCATGGCTCGCAACGACATCCGCCCGGTCATCAAGCTCCGCTCCACAGCGGGCACCGGCTACACCTACGTGACCCGTAAGAACCGCCGAAACGACCCCGACCGGCTGACCCTGCGCAAGTACGACCCGGTCGCCGGGCGCCACGTAGACTTCCGAGAGGAGCGCTGAGCGATGAAGCCCGGCATCCACCCGCCCTACGCACCGGTCGTCTTCCGCGACAAGGCCGCCGGCTTCGCCTTCCTCACCCGGTCGACCGCCACCAGTGAGAAGACCGTGGAGTGGGAGGACGGCAACACCTACCCGGTCATCGACGTGGAGATCTCGTCCGCGAGCCACCCCTTCTACACGGGGACGGCGCGCGTGCTCGACACCGCCGGACGCGTCGAGCGCTTCGAGCGCCGTTACGGAGGCCGACGGTGACGCTGCCCGTCGCAATCGTCGGCGGACTGCACGCCGATGCCCGCCGGGCCACCGTGGAGCGTCTGCTCTCTTCGGTGCCAGGCAGCGTCGCCCTCCACCACGACCTCCAGGCCGCCGGGTGCGGCACGGTCGTTCGTACCGTGCGCGACGCACTCGGCGTCCGCGACACCGGTGAGACACCGCTGGTCGACGACTGCGCCTGCTGCGCCCTCCGCGAGGACCTGGTGCCCGAACTGGCGCGGCTCGCCGACGAAGGCGCGACCGGCCTCGCGATCGTCGAGCTGTGGGACTCGGTCGAACCCAAGGCCATGGCCGAGGTCGTCGCCGCGCACGGCGGCGAACGCCTCGCGGTGACATCGGTGATGACGGCCGTCGACCCCGCGCTGCTGCTGCCCTACCTCGGCAACGGCGACGACCTGTCCGAAGCGGGCCTCGCCGCGGCCGCCACGGACCGGCGCACGATCGCCGACACCTGGGCGCGCCAGCTGGAGTACGCCCCGGTCCTCGCCGTCCTCGACGGCGGGGAGGCCGACGAGGAGGACCACGCGCTGCTGGTTCAGCTGCACCCCACCGCCCGCCGGATCCCCGTCGACAGCGACGAGTTGGCGGCCGCGGCGGTCGCCGGGTTCGACGTCGAGGCGGCCGCGGCCGCGCAGCATCCGGCGTGCGCGATGCTGCCGCAGGAGGCGGACGACTGCGGCGTCGGCACCTATGTGTGGCACCGCAGCCGGCCCTTCCACCCCGAGCGGCTCTATCAGGCGCTGGAGGACCTGACCTGTGCCGCCGCACGCAGCCGCGGCCGGTTCTGGCTCGCCGACCGGCCGGACACCCTGCTCGCCTGGGACGCGGCCGGAGGAGCGCTCTGTGTGGAGAGCGCGGGCCCCTGGCTCGCCTCGTTGCCGGACGCCGCGTGGGAGATGGTGCCGCCGGTGCGCCGGGCGGCAGCCGCGCTGGACTGGCACCCGGAGCACGGGGATCGCTGCCAGCACCTGGTGTTCACCTCGCCGGGCCTCGACCGCGATGGACTCGAACGGCTTCTCGAGTCCTGCCTGTTGACCGATTCCGAGTACGCCGCGGGCCGGAAGGCCTGGAAGCGGCTGCCGCCCGCCTTCGACTCCCTGCTGGAGGTCTGACATGTCACCGCGCCGCTCCGAAGCGCGCAAGCCGCTGAAGTCCCGTCCCAATCCCCTGGACCGGGCGGGTATCGCCCACATCGACTACAAGGACACGGACCTGCTGCGGAAGTTCGTCTCGGACCGCGGGAAGATCCGCAGCCGCAGGGTGACCAACGTGACTGCCCAGCAGCAGCGTCAGCTGGCCCGCGCCATCAAGAACGCCCGCGAGATGGCGCTGCTGCCGGGCGCCTCCACCGCCGCGGGCCGCTGAAGGGGCCGGGCTCCGTCCGTACGTCTTGCCGGGCGGGGCCCGATCCGGTTGCCCGGGGACGGCACCGATGGCCGACGGAAGACGTCTATACGTTCGGAGACCGCAGCTGTAACCGCGGTGCCACCCGGCGTGCACGTGCATCTGCTCATGCATACGCCTCATGCATTCTGCATATGAACACAGCTATGATCCCGGATAGTTGACACCTGCACCTTGCATCCCGGGAGCGACTTGTGCACCACGTGTACAACGGCATGGCGGCCACGGAGCTTCATGGGGTCGTCTGGCAGAAGAGCAGGCACAGCAACTCGCAAGGGTCGTGCGTGGAGTTCGCCAGGCTGCCGGGCGGCGATGTGGCCATGCGTAATTCGCGGCACCCCGAGGGGCCCGCACTGGTCTACACGCCCGCCGAGATCGAGGCGCTGCTACTGGGCGTCAAGGACGGCGAGTTCGACCATCTGATCGCGGGAGCCTGAGGGTCCGACCACGGCGGCTACGTGGTCGAACGGGACGACATGATCACCCGTTCACCACGGTGCGCGGCGGCGGACGCCGGGCCGGACGGGCCTCCCGGCGCCTTCTCGGGTACGTACCCGGAGGTTCAGCCCAGCCGGAACAGCGCCCAGACCACCTTGCCGCGCAGTGATCCGGCGAGCGGGTGCCAGCCCCAGCCGTCGCTGAAGGAGTCCACGAGGAACAGCCCGCGGCCGGACTCGGCGGAGAAGTCCTCCTCCGCCTCCCGCGATCGTGGGCCGTCGTGGCTCGGGTCGCGCACCGCGCACACCAGCCGACCGGTCCAGCGCATCAGATGCAGCCGCACCGGCGCTTCCTTGGCGGGCTCGTCAGGGGTGTTCTCCGCCGGCAGGGCGTGCCGCAGGGCGTTGGTCACCAGCTCGGACACGACCAGTGCGACATCGTCGAACCGCTCGTCGAGCTCCCACCGGCCGAGCGTGCTTCGGGTGAACCGTCGGGCGCCCCGGACCGCTTCGAAGCGGGCGGGCAGGGCGCACGAGGCCGAACTGGAGACGGCCGCGGGGTCGATCGGGGGAAGGCCCTGCCGTAACGGCGCGAGCATGGTGGATCCATTCGGTCCCATGCGAGGCACTCCCGGGAATCGCGGCTGTGACGCTACAACACGAACGAGCACGCAGGTGCGCGAGAACCATCGTTCCCAATGCGTAGAGCAGATGCAAGGGCAGATGCACGTGCACGCGCCGGACCTGTCCGACCCCGTGCCGTTTGTTACTCATTTCTTCCGCACATCTCTTGCGTTTCAGTGGACGGTGGCTTTCCGTTTCAGTAACCGAATGAGTACGCGCTGAAGCATTTTGGTGGCAGAATCCGGCTCTTGGGATTCGGGGGGACTCCCGGCAGCATCGGTGCTGTCCGGCAACAGCGAAGCGCAACAGGGATGGGGAGGGTCGAGTCGTGGCGGCAGGCGAGGCCGAGTGGTCGTGGGGGCAAACCCGAGCCGAGGGTCCCGGCGGAGGTTCGGTGGTGCGGCGCATCCTGCTGGGTTCACAGCTCAGAAGGCTGAGGGAGTCGCGGGGGATCACCCGGGAGGCGGCCGGGTACTCGATCCGCGCGTCCGAATCCAAGATCAGCCGTATGGAGTTGGGTCGGGTGAGCTTCAAGGCGCGCGACGTCGAGGACCTGCTGACGCTCTACGGCGTGGCCGACGACGCCGAGCGGGCTGCACTCCTCGGTCTCGCCAAGGAGGCCAACGTCGCCGGCTGGTGGCACAGCTTCGGCGACGTACTGCCCGGCTGGTTCCAGACGTACATCGGCCTCGAGGGTGCCGCCTCGCTGATCCGTATCTACGAGGTGCAGTTCGTGCACGGGCTCCTGCAGACCGAGTCGTACGCGCACGCCGTCGTGACCCGTGGCATGCCCGACGCCCCGCAGGCCGAGATCGACCGCCGGGTCGCGCTGCGCCTGGAACGCCAGAAGACCCTCGTCTCCGAACGCGCCCCGCATCTGCACGTGGTACTGGACGAGGCTGCGCTGCGCCGTCCGTACGGCGACCGGGCCGTGATGCAGGCCCAGCTGCGCCATCTGATCGAGGTCTCCGAACAGCCCGACATCACCCTCCAGGTGATGCCGTTCAGTTTCGGCGGACACGCGGGCGAGAGCGGTGCGTTCACCCTGCTGCGCTTCCCGGAGTCGGACCTCTCGGACCTCGTCTATCTGGAGCAGCTGACCAGCGCGCTGTACCTGGACAAGCGCGAGGAGGTCGCGCAGTACGAGCGGGTGATGGAACGGCTCGCGGAGGACAGTCCGGATCCGGCCGAGACCCGGGACCTTCTTCGGGGACTTCTCCAACTCATCTGAAACATAAGTACGATGACGTCACATCAGACTTCCGTGCTCATGCCTCTGGAGTAAGGGATCACATGGCCTTCTTCACCGACCTGGCCCAGCAGTACATAGACGGCGAGTGGAGGCCAGGCAGCGGCTCCTGGGACATCATCGACTTCAATCCGTACGACGGGGAGAAGCTCGCCTCGATCCCCGTGGCCACCGCCGACGAGGTGGACCTGGCCTACCGGGCGGCGGAGCGCGCGCAGCAGTCATGGGCGCAGACCAACCCGTACGCCCGCCGGACGGTCTTCGAGCGGGCCCTGCGGATCATCGAGGACCGCGAGCAGGAGATCGCCGAGGCGATCATCAAGGAGCTCGGCGGCACGCGTCTCAAGGCGGCCTTCGAGGTTCACCTGGCCAAGGAGTTCCTGCGCGAGGCGGTCCATCTGGCGCTGCGGCCCGAGGGCCGCATCCTGCCTTCGCCGGTCGACGGCAAGGAGAACCGCGTCTATCGCGTCCCGGTCGGTGTGGTCGGAGTCATCAGCCCCTTCAACTTCCCCTTCCTGCTGTCGATCAAGTCGGTCGCCCCCGCGCTGGCGCTCGGCAACGCGGTCGTGCTGAAGCCGCACCAGAACACGCCGATCTGTGGTGGATCACTGGTGGCCAAGGTGTTCGAGGACGCGGGGCTGACGGCCGGCCTGCTGAACGTCGTGATCACGGACATAGCCGAGATCGGTGACGCGCTCATCGCGCACCCTGTCCCGAAGACGATCTCCTTCACCGGCTCGGACAAGGTCGGCCGTCACGTGGCCACCGTCTGCGCGGCCAACTTCAAGCAGGCCATCCTCGAACTCGGCGGCAACAGCGCGCTGATCGTGCTCGACGACGCCGACATCGACTACGCGGTGGACGCCGCCGTCTTCAGCCGTTACGTGCACCAGGGCCAGGTCTGCATGGCGGCCAACCGCATCCTGGTGGACCGCTCGGTCGAGAAGGAGTTCACGGAGAAGTTCGTCGCCAAGGTGCGCACCCTCAAGGTGGGCGACCCCGCCGACCCGACGACCCACATCGGGCCGCTCATCAACGCCTCGCAGGCGGACGCCGTCTCCTCGCTGGTCGACCAGACGGTCGAGGCGGGCGCGACGGCCCTGCTGCACGGCACCACCGACGGCAACCTGGTCTCGCCGTCGGTACTGACCGGGCTCCCGGCCGACGCGCCGGTCCTCACCCAGGAGATCTTCGGGCCGGTCGCGCTGATCATCCCCTTCGACGGCGAGGAGGAGGCGGTCAGGATCGCCAACGACACCCCGTACGGTCTGAGCGGCGCTGTGCACACCGGCGATGTGGAGCGCGGTGTGCGGCTCGCCAAGCGGGTGAACACCGGCATGATCCACATCAATGACGGCACCGTGCACGACGAGCCGATCGTCCCCTTCGGCGGGGAGAAGCAGTCGGGGATCGGCAGGCTGAACGGCGACTCGATGGTGGACGCGTTCACCACCCAGAAGTGGATCTCGGTGCAGCACGGCCGCTCGCGGTTCCCGTTCTGAGGAATCCTTCCGGCAGTGGGGCCATTGCGGACAGAACCTGACCGCAATGGCCCGTACTTTGGGTGTCGAGGGAGAGGGCGGACGGGCCCTCCCCCATCATGAAGAGCCGGAAGGCGGACACCATGGTCACTCACGTTCCCGCGGAGGCCCACGGCGACGAGCGCGGCGCGCTCCTCTCCTTCGCAGAGGCCCAGCGCGGCGCGATCCGGCGCTCCGTCCTCGGGCTCAGCGAGGAGCAGGCCGCGAGCCGGCCGAGCGCCAGCGAACTGTCCCTGTCCGGCCTGCTCAAGCACGTGGCCGAGATGGAACTCAACTGGCTGCGGATGGCGCAGCAGCGGCCGAACGAACGGCAGCGCACCGAGGACACCTGGGGCGACAGCTTCCGCCTGGTGGGTGAGGAGACCGTCCCCGGGATGCTGGCCTTCTGGGACTCGGTCGCCGAGGAGACCGAGGAGTTCATCCGCTCGGTGCCGAGCCTGGACGACACCTTCCCGCTGCCGCCGGCGCCCTGGTTCCCGAAGGACGGCAGGGTCTCGATGCGCTGGCTGATGATGCACCTGGTCGAGGAGATCGCCCGGCACGCGGGTCACGCGGACATCATCCGCGAATCCCTGGACGGCAAGGGAGCCTTCGCCCTGATCGCCCTGGAGGGCGGCCAGGGCGACTGACAGGCGGCGCGGGGCCAGGGCCTGTCCGGCGGTCCCGGCCGGGTCGGCGCCTCATCCGCCGGACATGCCCCGGTCCCGCAGTTCGGCCAGCCGGGCCAGGGCGTCCCGCGCCGACTCCCGCTCCTCGGCGTCGAGCCGCAGTGCCGCCGCCCGCTCCAGCAGCCGGCCGGCGAGCGGTTCGTCGCCGAGCCGCCCGGCGATGTCACCGCGAAGGACCAGCAGCCTCAGATGCTGTACGGCGGGGAGCCGTTCGTCCTCCTTCGCCAGTGCGTGGTCGATGATCCGTGCCGCTCCGGGCAGGTCCTGCTTGGAGTCGGCGAACAGATCGGCCAGGTGCAGGGCGCGTGCGTACGTCTCCTCGGGCGCGGGCCGGTGACCGGAGTCGTCGCTGATCCGCTGCCCGACCCGGATGGTGTTGCCGCCGGGGTCGGTCATCAGGAACTGCCGCATGCCGTACGACATGTCCTTCAGCGGACCGATGCGCGGCAGCCCTCGGGACGGCGTCCGGCCGTATGCCGTCCTGAGCCCGGCGCGGAACGTCTCATGGAGTGCGTCGACGTCGTCGGTGAGGAGGTAGCAGCCCGAGTAGGACTCCGTCGGGTCGTACTGCTTCATGCCGAAGAACTGCAACTGCACGGGGCCGCGCTCGACGACGGCGTAGGGGTAGGGGCTCTTCTGCAGGTAAGTCGTCTCGAAACCCAGGGCGGTGTAGAAATCGACCACCGGCTGGATCGTCCGGCAGGGCAGGAGCGGGATGGTCTTCTCGGTCATGCCAGTACCCTAGTCAAAGTTGAATAGAAGGGAAGCCGGGTGATGTCAGCCATCCGTCTGCTGGTCCTCGGAGCCGTACGCCAGCACGGTCGGGCCCACGGTTACCAGGTGCGCAACGATCTGGAGTACTGGGGCGCCCACGAGTGGTCGAACGCCAAGCCCGGCTCGATCTACCACGCGCTCAAACAGATGGCGAAGCAGGGACTGCTGCACGCGCACGAGATCGCGCCGTCGACGGCCGGCGGCCCGCCGCGCACCGAGTACGAGGTCACCCAGAAGGGCACGGAGGCGTACTTCGCGCTGCTTCGGGAGTCCCTGACCGCCCACGACCAGAAGATGGACGTGCTCTCCGCGGCGATCGGCTTCATCGTCGACCTGCCTCGGGCGGAAGCCGTCGAGCTCCTCAGGATGCGCGTCCGCGGCATCGAGGAGTGGCGTGCCTCGGTCACCGAGTACTACACACCAAAGGAAGGGCCCGAGTCGCTCGGCCACATCGGCGAGATCATGAACCTGTGGGTCTCCTCCGCGGACTACGGCGCCGAGTGGACCCGTGATCTGATCCGGCGGATCGAGGGCGGGGCGTACACCTTCGCGGGTGAGGGTGAGCCGTTCGTCGGTGTGCTCGCGGAAGGCGAGGAGAACCCCTACGCGACCGGCGAACCGCACAAGGGGGACACCCTCTGAGGCACGGGACGCAGGGCCGGACGACGCGGTCAGTGGTGGAACGACGGGGCCGGTTCCCGCTCCGCGCTCGCCGGGTGCGACTGGCGGCGCAGATCCGGCAGCAGCATGCGCAGATCCTCGAGCAGCAGCGCCGACAGATCCGAGGAGAACCCGTTGCGGCAGACCACCCGCAGCACCGACAGGTCCTCCCGCTTGGGCGGGAAGGTGTACGCCGGCACCAGCCACCCCTTCTCCCGCAGCCGTCGCGACACGTCGAAGACGTCGAAGGACGTCACGTCGGGCGCGGTCGTGAACGCGAAGACCGGCAGTTGGTCCCCACGGGTGAGCAGCCGGAAGTCCCCCAGCGCCTCGATCCCCTGGGCGAGCCCGCTCGCGATGTCCCGTGCCGTCTGCTGGACGGCGCGATAGCCCTCCCGCCCGAGCCGCAGGAACGTGTAGTACTGCGCCACCACCTGCGCGCCGGGGCGGGAGAAGTTGAGGGCGAAGGTCGGCATGTCGCCGCCCAGGTAGTTCACCCGGAAGACGAGCTCCTCGGGCAGTTCCTCGGACGAACGCCACAGCGCCCAGCCCACGCCCGGATAGACCAGCCCGTACTTGTGCCCGGACGTGTTGATCGAGGACACCCGCGGCAACCGGAAGTCCCAGACGAGGTCCTCGTCGAGGAAGGGGGCGACCATGGCGCCGGACGCGCCGTCGACATGGACCGGGATGTCGAGGCCCGTGCGCTCCTGGACGGCGTCGAGGGCGGCGCAGACCTCGTCCACCGGTTCGTAGGAGCCGTCGAAGGTCGAGCCGAGCACCGCCACCACACCGATGGTGTTCTCGTCGCACAACTCGGCGGCGGTCTGCGGATCGAGATGGAATCGGTCCCCCTCCATCGGCACCAGCCGCGCCTCGACCTCCCAGAAGTTGCAGAACTTCTCCCAGCACACCTGGACATTGACGCCCATCACCAGATTCGGCCGGGCGCCACCCCGGTAGCGGTCGGCGTTCGCGTTCGTCCATCGGCGCTTGAGCGCCATCCCGGCGAGCATGCACGCCTCGCTCGACCCGGTGGTCGAGCAGCCGACCGCGGTGGCCGGGTCCGGCGCGTGCCACAGGTCGGCGAGCATGGCCACACAGCGCCGCTCCAGCTCTGCCGTGCGTGGGTATTCGTCCTTGTCGATCATGTTCTTGTCGCGGCACTCCGCCATCAGCTCCGTCGCCTGCGTCTCCATCCAGGTGGTGACGAAGGTGGCGAGGTTGAGCCGCGAGTTCCCGTCGAGCATCAGCTCGTCGTGCACCAGCTGATACGCGGTGGGAGGCGGCATCGGGCCGTCGGGGAGCCGGTGCGACGGCGGGGCCGAGGTCATGTCGCCGACCGGGTCCGCGAGGCCGAAGAACGGGTTGATCGAAAGCCTGCGCCGCTCCGGCCCGTGGTCGGTACCGAGGGTGCCCTGGTGGAGTGCCATAAGCCTCAGGCTGATACGGGCTTGCGCCTCACGCAACGTGAGGAAGCGGGCTGGGGTGCGTCACGGAAACGGAGGAGCGGACGCGGATGAGTTGGTCCGGGGGACAGGTCGCCCGAGTCGCCGGGGTCACGGTGCGCACCCTGCACCACTACGACGAGACCGGCCTGCTGCACCCGAGCGGCCGAGCGGCTCCGGCCGTCGGCGGTACGACGCCGACCTCGACGACTGCAGCAGATCCTTCTACCGCCGGCTCATGGCGCCGACCTGCGCAGATGGTGCACCCCTGTGGACCGACTCGACGGCCTGCACCGCCGGTTCGAGGTGCTCCCAGGCCCTCGGGCCCTGGCCGACCGGGGTGATGAGAGCGGCATCCTGTCGCGGGTGAGGTTCACGCCGGCGCCCCGCCTCATGAAGCCCGAGGTGCGGGCGACGGCTCAGTGCTCGTGGGCGTCCCAGGTGACGTTGACCTCGCCCAGCCCCTGGTCGGAGACGAGCATGGAACGTTGGAGGCGGCGCAGCGCGGGAGAGGGCTCCAGGCCGAACTCCTTGACCAGGCTGGAGCGCACCTTGTGGTAAACCTCCAGCGCCTCCGAGCGTCGCCCGGCCCGGTACAGCGCGAGCATCAGATGCGCGCACAGACCCTCGTGCGTGGGGTGCCGGGCGATGATGCCCCGCAGTTCGCCCAGGAGCTCATGGTGGCGTCCCAGACGGAGATCCGCGTCGATACGGCGATCGAGGAGATTGAGGTGGGCCTCCTCGAGCTCTTCGACCTCGGCCTGGAGTTGAGGCCCGGTGCGTATGTCGGAGAGTGCGTCTCCGCGCCAGAGCGCGAGCGCCTTGGCGAAGGCGTCGGAGGCGGCCTGGAAGTCGCCTTGCTCCCGGGCGCGGTAGCCGACCGCCGTGAACATCTCGAAGCGCCGCAGCGCCACCCGGTCGTCGGTGACCTTGAGTACATAGCCCTCGGACTCCGTAGCCAAGGCGAGCCTGGACTCGGAGCCGACGGCCGCTCGAGACTGGTCCACGGCCTGGGCCATGCGCTTGCGCAGGTCGAGGACATACGTCTGCACGGCGGTTCGCGCGTACGCCGGGGCACTCTTGGGCCACAGTTCCTGGACGATCATTGAGACCGGGACGAACTGATTGGCCCGCATGGCCAGCAGTGCGAGGAGCACTTTGGCCTTCGGTGCCGTGGGAACCACCGAGATGACGCCCTGCGAAACCTTTAGCGGGCCAAGCACATCCACGTACATTGCTTTCCCCCCGTGCTGAAGTGTGGCCGCCATACTGGCGCTGTCCCGGTACATACCCTGGGCATATTTCCGGAACACATCAGATGAGAGGCACTGAACGCCCTGGGAAGAAGACCTCGTCCCTCCCCCGGGGGAATGCCGGAGAGCAGAAATCAGGATTCCAGTTCGGCGACTCGGAGGACCAGTAGGCGAGCAATGTCCGCCGGGTCGGACTCCGAGTCCTCGGCGACGACAGTGGCGGCAAGGGCGGCGAAACGCAGCATTCCGGTAAGGGCGCCGGGCGGGTCCGGAATCTGCCGCAGGCATTCCTTCAGTGCCGCCTCATCGTTGGCCAGGAAGTGTGACACTGCCGCACCGGCGAGCTGTGTCGCCCTTATATTTCGCCGCTCCCGCTCCAGCGAACTCACGCCATCTCGGTTCGATGCCGGCCGTCCACGTCAGTCGACCACCTTTATACCCATGGAGCGGGCGGAGCCGGCCACGATGCGCTCGGCCTCCTCGACGCTGTCCGTGTTGAGGTCGGGAAGCTTGGTCGTGGCAATCTGTCGGAGCTGCTCGCGCGTGATGGTGCCGGCCTGCTCCGTGTGCGGCTGGGAACTGCCCTTCTGTACTCCCGCGGCCTGGCGCAGCAGACCGGCGGCGGTCGGGGTCTTGACGGCCAGTTCGAAGGAGCGGTCTTCGAAGATGATGACGTCGGCGGAGACTTCGAGCCCGCTGTGCACCGCGGTGGCGGCGTTGAACTCCTTCATCACGCCGGCAATGTTCACGCCATGGGCACCGAGCACCTGGCCGATCTTTGCCACGTTCGCGTTTCCCGCAGGCTGTCGGACGCGCACAGTTGCGTTGATCTTCAGTTTCTTCTTGGGCTGAGGCTGCGTGGACATGGTGGCTCCTTCATAACAACGTGCGAACTCTGCCGGAAAACTAACACCTGACCCATGTGGCCCCGCAGGAGGTCGATGTCTTTCGGCCAGCAGAAAAGGAACGGTGAATTCCGGAACTCTTCGTTTCCTGAGGGTCGCGAAAGCTCATGGGATTTCGTTGATCAAAGCGACCGACGCCCCTGGCATGGCGTGTTCTGCCTCGTTTCCGGGACGTACTCAGCCCCTGCCCCGGGCCAGAGCCGTTACCACTGCCAGGGCATTCACCCCGAAGAGCGCTTCGCAGGCTCGACTGACCGCGTAGCAGAGGAAGTAGCGTTCGGCCAGCGCGATGCCGCCGGCCTCGAGGCCGACGTAGAGCAGGCTGGTCAGCAGCCGGGTGGCCAGGAAGGCCGGATCCTCGTTCAGGAAACGTTGCAAGCCATCCGAGCCGGCGACGATCCGATGGAATGAACTGTCTTTCAGATCACCGCCATTGACCGGATCTGGGCCCTCGTCCTGGAGCCGTAGGCGCCCCGCGCGGAAGTCCTCCGTCACCGCGGCCTTGACCGGATGCACAGCCTGGAACCAGGTCGCCGCGGCCGGGGACACCACGGGTCCGCGACCCTCGGCCTGTGCCAGCACCCCGTCGACCAGGGCCTCCACCTGGGCAGCGATCCGCTCGTACTTCTGCTCCAGCATCGCCTGCGCGCCCTGCGGATCACGGCTGGACGCGACGAACGCCTCGGCGTGCGAGCGGTAGCTGAGAAAGCCGAGAGGGACGCCTTCCCGTCCCTCCACGAGTTGCTGTACGGTCGCCGGCCCCGCGGTACTGACGCCCCGCAGATGCGCAGCCATCAGTTCCGCCGCCGCCCACAGCAGGGCGGGCCTGCCGCGCTCCGCCGCGACGGTCAGCTCCAGCAGCGCCGGGCATGCCGACGCCAGCACCGACCGGGTGACCGGCCCCAGCCGCGGCCCGGCGAACACGGAACCGGCGAGCGGGACCAGCCGGGCCGGGACGGCCGTCACCTCGATCCCGCCGATCGCCCGCGCACGCTCTTGTGCCTGGCTCAGGCAGGCGCGGGACTCCTCTTCCGCTTCCGGCCGCAACTGCACGCAGAGAGCGGCGGTGTTCGGGTCGGTCGCCGGGACCGGCAGAAAGAATCCGGGCCGGTCAGGGGCCACGATGGTCAGCAGCGGGCGGGCCACCTCCCGCAGCAGGCGGTCCCGGTCGGCCGCGGTCCCCATCAGCCGGATCTCCAGCCAGTCGTCCGCCGGGTCCGGCTCCAGCGGGACGTTCCCCGCGGCCGGTGCGGCGTCCGTGCTGCTGCGCGTGGTCATCCCAGCTCCGGCTGGGACATGGCCATCTCGAAGGCGAGCTCGATCAGGGTGATGCCGGCCTGCTTCCGGGGCAGCCGGATGCCTCGCTCGTCCTCGACCAGCCCCCGGCCGCGGAGGAATTCGGCGAGCGGGGCGATCGACGGCCGGGTCAGCACCTCGGTCAGCTCTGTGCCGGTGGCGAGCCGCCACTGGTCCCGCAGGACCCCGTCGAACATCGCGAGTCCGGCCTGGAGCAGTGAGACGAGGACCCGGTCCTGGCCGGCCGGCACATCGATGTCGAAGCCGAGCGGGTCACTGATGTAGGAGTGCAACTGCCCCTTCTTATGGGACTGGAACCGCCCGTCCAGCAGAGAGATGGCGCCGGACCCCAGCCCCACCGTGTCGGCGCGGAGCTGGAAGTACATCGCCGCGAACGGCGAGACCTTGCCGAAGTAGCCCGAGGCGTACTCGGTCAGCCCCGATCCGTGGATGGCCTGGCGGGCCCGGGTGAAGAGGAGTTGCTGCTTGCGCAGATAGTCCCGCTTCTCCGCCCCGGCCATCTTGCGCCGCATGAAGGTGCCGGGCGTCGGGCGGAACGAGTAGAGCGACAGGTGGCTCAGCGGCAGCTCCAGCGCCTTGGCCACCGTGGCGTCGAGTTCCTCGGCGTCCTGGTCGGGGAAGCCCGACATGATGTCGATCGTGACGTCCTCGAAGCCGGCTTCCCGGGCGTTGTGGACGATCCGCTCTGCCTGCTCGGCGGAGTGCCGGCGGCCCAGCTGCCGCAGCCTGGCGTTGTCGAAGGACTGTACGCCGCTGGAGACCCGGTTGAAGCCCAACGAGCGGAAGAAGCGCAGCTTCGCGGCGTCCACGGTGTCCGGGCTGCACTCGATCGTGGCCTCGGCGACCCCGTCGAAGTCGAAGGAGGACCGCAGCGCTTCCATGATCTGGGTGGCCTCACGCTCATCCAGACTGCTGGCCGTGCCGCCTCCCCAGTACATCACGTAGGGGGTGTGCGTCTCACGGAGCATCTCCGCCCCACGGGCCTTGATCTCACGGCACATCGCGTCGATGTACGAGCGCCGGACGGAGTCCTCCGGGCGGCGGAGCAAATCCTTGTTGGGAATGGCCTGGACCCAGTCGCAGAAGGTGCACCGGGAGTGGCAGAACGGTACGTGCACATAGAGCATCACCACCCGCCGGCCCGGTGTACTCATAGGAAGACCGGAGACTGACGTATCCGCGACGAGCGGTGCCGTGGAGGGCATGGAAATTCCTTTCACAGCCGATGTGGCATGCCGGGATCAGGAGAGCGGTGTCCGTGCCGAAGAACCGGCGCGGACACCGCTCCCTAGTGTCAATGCACGCTGATCACCTGATGCACTCCTGGGGTCAGGAAGAGCAGGAACAGCAGCACTCACAGGTGGTGCAGGAGGCCGACATCACCTTGGCGACAACCTCGCTGTCCTCCAGCCGGTTCTCGTCCAGGAATTCGGAAATCTCCAGGGCGTCGATGTCGAGCCCGTTCAGCTCCGCTTCCATGGGAACCCTCCCTTCAATGTGGGTCGGAATGAATGTGCGCCGGTTGGCTGCGCACAAAACGGAGGCTATGGAGGACCTTTCTCGATGGTCAAGGGTCTTCGAGCGATCCGCGAGAAGCGCTCATAACCCGCTTCCCAGATGGCCTGTCATCGCTCCGCGCACACTAAGGAACGGGTGAAGAGATGGTGGGCAGACGGTAGGGCGTCCACTAAGGAACGGCTCATCTTTGCACGTCACAGCCCAAAGTGGAGGGCTCTCCGCCATTTTGACGACCTCTTGCCCGCGGGGATTCACGGCGGATATACATGCGGCGTTCGCCACACTTCACCCGGTACGCAGAGGAGATTCGCTATGGCCGAGCAGGTGCAGGCAGATTCCGGCGGCTTTACCCTTCCGGACCTGGCAGAGGTGCGCGAAGCGGCGGCCACCGTCGACACCCGGTCAGTCCTTTCGCTCCCGCTGGGGCAGGAGCCCCCCCAGGCGCGTGCGGCCGTCGCGCTCGCACTGTGGGAGGACCGCTCGATAACCACCGAGGAACTAAAGAAGGCGGCCGAGGCGAGGTGTGCGACCCGGTCTCCGGCCCTGCACACATTCGTCCCGCTCTACACGACCAACCACTGCGACTCCGAGTGCAAGATGTGCTCCATGCGGAAGGGGAATATCCGCCTCGACCGCAAGTTCTCCGGCCGCAACGAGATCATCGAGCAGCTGCGGATTCTGCGCGACCATGAGGGTGTGCGCGGGGTCGGGCTGCTCACCGGTGAATACGAGGACAAGCACACCCGCCTCGCCTCCGCCTTCCGTATCGGCTGGGCCATCCGCACCGCCCTGGACATGGGCTTCGAGCGGATCTACTTCAACATCGGGAGCATGGAACCGGACGAGATCGACACCCTCGGGGAATGGGTGGAGCGCAAGGACCCGGTCACCATGTGCGTCTTCCAGGAGAGCTATGACCGGGACACCTACCGCCGGTTCATGGGCAAGACGTCCGTCGGGGTGCCCAAGGCCGATTTCGACCGCCGCGTGGCCTCCTTCGACCGCTGGCTCGACGCCGGCTACCACTATGTGAACCCGGGCGTGCTGGTCGGGCTGCACGACGACCTGTCCGCCGAACTGGTGGCCCTGGTCGCCCACGGCGAGCACCTGCACCGGCGCGGGGCCGTGGTGGACCTTTCCGTGCCTCGGATGCGTCCCGCCATGACGTCGCGCGACACCACCCGGGTCGGTGACGAGGACTATCTGCGGATGATGGCGGCCGTCGCGTTCGTCTGCCCGGAACAGCGACTCGTTCTCACCACCCGCGAGCCCCAGGAGTTCCAGGACCGGGCCCTCAGCCTGGCCGGCGTCATCTCCCCCGGAAGCCCGGACGTGGCGCCCTACAGGCCCGATGCGCAGGCCCGCAACGACGAGCGTTCCTCGCAGTTCCAGGTCGCCGACCTGCGCCGCCCACGGCACATCCTCGACCGCATCGAGTCCTCGGGCATCGAGGTGGGACACTTCGTCAACCCGTCGCCCCGGCCCGCCGCCGCAGGCCGATCGTGACTCGGCGACCGCTCGTCTATCTGCTCCATGGCCTGCTGGGCACGGCATACGCGCACTTCGGTCGGCAGATCTCCGCATGGCGCGACCGGTACCGGCCGGTGCCCATCGATCTGCCCGGCCACGGCCGTTGTCCGCTGGATGCCCAACCCGACTACTACGACGACGCTTTGCGCTACGTACTGGCCCTGCTCGACCGGTTCGGGCCGGGACGGCTGATCGGAGCCTCGTACCTCGGAGGTCCGATCGCCGTACGTGCGGCCGCCGCTCGTCCGCACCTGGTCGGCTCCCTGGTGCTCACAGGGTTCGTGCCGGACACCGCCGAGGACGCCTTCCAGGTGCAGATCGCCGGCTTCGAGCAACTGGCCGCACAACATCCAGAGCTCGCAGACGAGTACGAGCGGCTGCACTCGATGCGCTGGAAGCAGACGCTCGACTCGGTCGTCGACCACGCCGGACGCGACTTCGCGGGCACCGTGCGCGTCAGCCCGCAGGAACTGACAGAGCTCGGGATCCGCACGCTGCTGATCAACGGATCGCTCAAGTCCGCCGAGCGGGCAGCCGCCGAGAGCGCGGCCCGCCTCGGGGGGCCGGTCAGCGGCCATGTCGTGCCGGGCGCGGGCCATCTCGTCAGCCAGGACGCCCCGGAGCAGTTCATCCGGACCGTCGAGACCTTCTGGCACGGGGAGACCGACCATGACTCCACCTGAGCCGCCATCCCCCGGCTCGCTGCGGGACAGCCTGTCCCGGCTGCTGCAGGAGGAGGATCCGCACCGCCCACTCGACTCGCTGGAGGTGGTCGTGGTGCGGGGTTTCCTCACCCAGCGCCTGTCGCACCTGGCTTCCCCCGCGCAGGGGGACGTCCCCAAGACCATCGAAGGGTGGGTGACATGGGCCGAACGCCATTCAGCCGATTCCTGACCCCCGCCGTGGCCGGTTCCACGGCCAAGGGACGCGAGCCCGGCGTGTACTGGGGAGAGGAGTTCGCCTCCTGGGACGACCTGCTGTCCGAGGGCCGCCGGCGCGCGGCGCGGCTCCGCTGCGGCGCCACCTACGCCGTGGACCCGGAAGGCGGGCCGATGGCGTCGCTGGCCTCGCTGCTCGCCGTCGCATCGGTCCCGGACACCGTGCTGCTGTGGGCGTCGCCGAAGCGCCTGGGGCTCACCGTCCAGGAGCCGGCTCCCGACGTGTTCGAGGTGACCGGAGGAGCCTCGCTGCCGGCCCCGTCCGATCGCCCCCTGTGGGGCATCTGCACCTCGGGCAGCACCGGCACGCCGAAGGTGGCCATCGGCCACGCCGACGAGTGGGAGCTGATCGCGCTGCACAGCGAGGCGGCGATGTACCAGGACGCAATCGGGGGCAGGCCCCCCACCGCGCTGGCCACCTGCCTGCCGCTGGGGTTCTCCGCCGCCTTCTTCATGTCCGTACTGCCGGCTCTCTTCTTCCGTCGCGATCTGCTGATCTTCCCGCCGCACGACTGGCGTCCGCTGACCGGCCTGGCTCGGCGTCACCGGGTGGCCGCGCTGGGCGTCCCCGCCCTCGCCGCCGCCGCGTGCATCAACGCGACCGAGCCGGCGGCGATGGACGACGTGGCGCTGTTCCTGGGAGGTGGCCATCTCAGCGGCGAGCGGGTGCGGCTCATCCGGGAGCGCTTCACCGGCATCCGGGTGAGCAATCTCTACGGCACCGCGGAGACGGGGGCGATCGCGCTGGACCACGATCCCGGACACAACGAGCACGTCGGATTCCCGATCGCCGGGAAGTCCGTGTGGATCCGGGACCCCGACGAGCGGGGAACCGGCGAGGTGTGCGTCACCGGACCCGGCTGTGCCCAGTATCAGTGGCGCCCCGGGCAACCGCCGACCCCCACCGCCGGCCTGGTGTCGGGCACGGACTACGGCCGCTTCGACACCGACGGCCACCTCTGCCTGGAAGGTCGCCCGGACGGCGGCGAGAAGCTCGCCGGCGTGCTGGTGTACCCGCGGGCCGTCGAGCGCCATCTGCTCTCACTGGACGGCGTCAGCGACGCCCGGGTCACCGTGGAGCACCCGCCCTCAGGACTGGAGCACCTGGCCGCCACCGTGGTCGGGGAGGTCGATCCCTCGGCTGTCGAGGAGCACTGCACCCAACTGCCGGAACACCAGCGGCCCAGCCGAATCCGCTGCGTCTCCGAAGGCGAGGCGGCATCCGTCTACACCGCAAACGGGAAGCTGTGACATGGCCGACGACAACTCCTCACACGTCACCGACACCCCCCAGCCGGGACTGGACGGCACCTACCGGGTCCGCGCCGACGCGTTCTATGTCCGCCAGGACGACGGCGTCTGGCTGGGCAACAACGCCGGCTCCTTCTCCGTCCGCGGCCAGGGCGCCTACCAGTTGGTCAGTTCCCTCTTCAGCAGCCTGGACGGAGAGCGCAGCCTGGCCGACATCTACGGCGATCTCTCCGAGAACGCACGCAGTTCGGTGCTGCGCCTCGTGCGCGTACTGCTGCACAACGGCTTCATCAAGGAGGTCAGCCATCCCGCCGAGCCGGTTCCGGACTGGATGCGCGAGCGATACGCCACCCACCTCGCCTTTCTGGAGCACCACGCCGACCGTCCGGTGACCCGGCTGCGCCAGGTGCGGACCCGGCGCGTGGTCTGCGCCGGCCAGGGCGTCGCTCTGCACGCCATGCTCGACGCCCTGCGCGAGTCCGGCATCGCCCGACTGGACGTCGTCACCGGGAAGGAGGACGCGGACACCGCGGAGCAGTCGGCCCAGGCGCCCGAGAGCGGCTGCCGCCGACGGCTGCACTCCACCGACGGCGATCCGCTGGAGAGCCTCGCCGACCACCCCGCCTGCGCCGACGCCGATGTGGTCCTGCTCGCGTGCGACGACGCTGCCCCGGCCGCTCTCGGCCGGGTGCAGCGCCTGCTGCGCTCGCGTGGCATCCCGGTCGGCATCCTCGGCCACTGCGGGCCGTTCACCACGGCCGTGCCGCCGTTGGCCGAGGCGGCGTGGTGCTGGGAGTGCGTGTACCGGTCCATCGGCGTCCGCGCCAACGGGGACACAGCTGGGCTGGCGCTCTCCGCCGCCCCGGCCACCGTGGGTGCGCTGCAACTGGCACAGCAGGTGTTCGCCCTGCTGGCCGACGTCCGGATGCCCGACGCCGAGTCGGTGACCACGGTGGAGCCGCTGGCCCCGGTCGTACGGCACCACACCGTCTACCGGCACCCGTGCTGTCCGCACCACGGCCGCGAGGCCACCGCCCTCGCGCAGCCTGCCGCGTCAGGTGACGAGGACGGATCCGGGGAGGCCGTGCCGGAGACGGCGGTGCGCCCGGACATTCCCCTGCCCGAGGATCCTCCGGAGCGTGTCGCCGTCTCCGACCGCATCGTCGTGGCCGCCGCCGGCCTGACCGACCCCCTGACCGGACCGCTGCTCGCGCTGGGAGAGGGCGACCTGAGCCAGCTTCCGCTGTCGGCCAGCTCCTGCCGGGCGGTGCATCCGGCCGGCGACGCGGACCGGCCCGCCGCGCTGCACGTGATCTGCCGGGCGCTCTCGCCGCGCGAGGCGCGCAACCAGGCCGTGCTGTTCGCCATGGAACAGCTGGCCACCCGGGTCGCGGAACTGACCTGGCCGGCAGAGCGGAACGCCGCCCGGTACCGGTTCGGCGCCGGATGGTCGCTCGCCGAGGCCCGGTTCCGGGCCCGGCTGCACGCCACACTGGACGCGCCGGCCGGGACACCGCATGAGGCTGCCGGACCGGAGGAGCGACCGGCCGAGGGGACCGTCCTGGCGTTCCTCGCACAGACACTTGACGGCCTCGGTGCCGGCGCCCGGTGGCGCGCCGGCGAGCTGGAGAAGCCGGTGCACGGCGTCGTACGGGCCCGCATCACCACCGCCGACGGCGCCACCGCGACCGGCGTCGGTACGCACCGGGATCAGGCCCTCGCCCATGCGCTGGCCCGCGCCGTGGCCGCGCGTACGTCGTCCGGCGCGGGGCCGCGTGACCTGGAGCACGTCGCGTTTCTCGCTCCTCCCGTACGCACCTGGGCTCAGACGGGAGCCGCCGACATCGCCGCGCACGAGGTCACCGAGCTGCTGCCGTTCCTCCGGTCCGCCCGAGGCGGCGGATCCGGCGCGGGCGCCACGCTGCGGGTGGTCGCCCTGGCATCCGAGGAGGTGTCCCGATGACACTGCCGGCCACCCGCGCCGAGCGTGCCGCCTCCGGACCCGCGGTGGTGGGCGAGGGCTATCTCGCCCGCTATCTGGCCGACCGGCTCGCCGCCGCTCCGGTGCCGCCCCTGCGCGCCCGTGGACCGCAGGACATCACCGTGCTGGTGGCCGAGCTCGGCGAACTCGGCGACTACCAGGACACCATGGTGGAGAGCCTGGTCATGGGTAGGCGACTGCTGTTCGTGGGCACCTGGCGCTCCCTGGCGTATCTCGGGCCGCTGTGGACACCGGGCACGCCGGGTTGCCCGCGCTGCCTGGTGACCCGTACCGCCAACACTCCCTTCGGCCCCGGCCTGGACGGAGACGATCTGGCGGAGTCCCTGCCGCACGCCCCCGATGTGCGGACCTGGGGACCGGGAGTGCTCGGCATCATCGAGCACTATGTGCGGGCCCTGCTGTCCACGGACACAGCCCGGGGTGACACGGCCACGGACCGACGGGTGGTCGTGGTGGACGGCGCCGCCGGCTCAGTGGAGCACCAGCCGCTGCTGGCCGACTCGACCTGCCCCGGCTGCGGCGCGATCAGAACGGACACGCTGCCGGAGCTGACTCCCCGCGAGGTTGCGGTCACCAAGCCTGATCCAGCGGTGCTGCGCACCGGGCGGCTCGACCTGGACCGCCTGTGCCGGCAGCTGCTCTTCCCGGGCCTCGGGCTGTTCAAGGAGGTGCGCCAAGACCTGCAAAGCCCGTTCGGGGCATGCTCCGTTGAACTGCCGTCCCGCTGGGGGCGCCGGGAGCCGGCCATCGGCCGCGCCCGGGACTACCGCTCCAGCCGGGCCATCGCGGTGCTGGAAGGACTGGAACGGTACGCGGGGCTGCAGCGCGGCGGCCGGGCGGCTCCGGTGCGCGCCAGCTACGCGGACGTCGCGGATCGCGCGCTCCATCCGCCTTCGCTGGGCACCCATCCGCCGGAGAGCCACCAGCTCGAGGGGTTCCGCTACCAGGAGTTCCACCCGGACACCGTTGTCGACTGGGTGCCGGCCTACTCCTTCCAGCAGGACGGTCCCGTGCTGGTGCCGGAGCGAGCAGCCTTCTGGGGGCCGCGCCACGACGACGAGATCTCATTCTTCTACGACACCTCCAACGGCTGCGCCCTGGGCAGCTGCACCGAGGAGGCGGTCCTGCACGGGCTGCGCGAACTGGCCGAGCGTGATGCCTTTCTGCTCACCTGGTACCGCCGTCTCGCCCTTCCCGAAGTGCAGTTGGAGGGCGCTGACCCGCGACTGGACCAACTACTGGCCAAGTCCGGGCTGTTCACCGGGTTCCGCTTCCGCTGCTTCGACGCGACCATGGAATACGGCATGCCGGCCTTCGTCCTGACGGCGGAGAGCTCCCGGGACGAGGGCCCGCGGACGTTCGCGGGAGGCGGCGCCCATCCGGATCCGGTGCAGGCCGTGACCGGGGGCCTGCACGAACTGGTCGGCACCATCCTCGCCACCCGGGACTCCTACCGGCGCAACCGCGGGGCAGCGCTGCGGATGCTGGCGGAGCCGGACCTGATGCGCCGCATGGAGGACCACTCGGCGGTCGGAGCGCTCCCCGAGGCCCGCGACCGCTACGCCTTCCTCCTTGACCGGCCCGCCCCGGCCGGCGGACGGCTGCCGCTCGCGGAGATCCCGGCCACCCTGCGGTCGGACCAGGACGACCTGCGGGCCGACCTGCACACCGCGTTGGCCGGTGTCCTGGACGAGGGGATGGATGTGCTGGTGGTCGACCAGACGATGCCCGAGCTGCGGCGCAACGGCGTGTGCTGCGTCCGGGTGCTGGTACCCGGCCTGCTGCCGATGACCTTCGGCCACCGCAATCGCCGTACGGCGGGACTGCCCCGGCTCACCGAGGGCACATCGCTTCCGTACGCCGCTCAGCCGGACCCGGACGCGCCGATCGGCGCCGTCCCGCACCCCTTCCCGTGACGTCCCACGACGGAGGTCCGCGCCGCGCGGGCGGTCCCGTCCCTGTGGCCTGTCCAGCCCGACGAGAACCGGAAATGGAGGGGATCGCGCCATGGCACAGCCCACCGTGCCCGAGCCCGTCACCAACGACGACCTCTATGCGTACACCGAGGGACTGCGGCGTGATCCACGCGGAGCCAATCCGCCCGACTGGCGGGTGGACTGGGCCGACGGCCCCTGGCCCGTCACGGTGTACAGCGGGGGCCGGCGCACTCCGCTGTCCGCCTCCACCGGGCCTCTCAGCGCGCTCCACCGGGTGCTGAGCGGCAGCCTGGCGATCAGCAGGGTGCGCAACGATCCCGCCGGCGGCGTCCAGGCCACGCCCGAGACGCCGGTGCCGCACCGCGGGCCGCGTATCCAGCTGCGCCGGCCCGTCCCGTCCGGCGGCGGCATGTACCCCACGGAGGCGTATGTGGTGCCGGCCGAGGAGGACCTCGTCCACCACTACTGCCCGTACCGGCATGAGCTGGTCTGCCTCGGCCGCACCGGTGCCGCGGCCCTGCTCCGCCGGACGCTGGGGTTCGCCGAGGGCGAGCCCACAGGGCACCTCGTGGTACTCGTCACCCGCTTCTGGAAGAGCTTCTACAAGTACGGCGACTTCACCGCCCGGCTCGCCGCAGTGGACGCCGGTGTGGTGCTGGGCCGGGTCCTGCGGCTGGCCGAGGCCGAACCGGGCCCCACCCGGCTGCGCACCGGCTTCCTCGGAGCGGCCGTCGCCGAATGCCTCGGGATCGCGGCCACCGAGGACGCGCGGGAGGTCCCCTGGGCGGTCCTCGGGTTCGGCCCGCCGGGCGGCCCCCGCGGCGCGGCCCCCCCGGCCTCCGTCCCCGCGCCCCCGCGGGCCCTGGAGCGGTCCCGCCGGATCAAGCGCTCAGCCGCCTTCGACCGGCTGCAGCGGGCCTGTCAGGAGCCCGCCGTCCCGCCCGCTTTGGCGGCCGGCGGCGAACCGCCGCCGCCACCGCCCCTGGAGCCCGTGCCCCTTGCCGCCCCTCGGCGCCCGGCGCTGCTCGACCCCGCCGTACGGGCCCGGCGTGCCTCCCGGGGCGCGCGGTTCACCGGGGCGGAGGTGGAGTGCGCCGCCCTGGCGACCGTGCTGCACACCGCGGCGGATGCGCTCAGCCGGCTCGCCCGCACCGGATCCGGGCCGGCCGCGCACTGGGCCGCGCGCACCCGGCTGCACTGCGCGGTTCACCGGGTGTCCGGCGTGGCGCCGGACTGGTACCGCTACCAGCCGGAGGCCCAAACCCTGCTCCGCACCGGCGCGGACACCGATCCGCGCTGCGCGGTCACCGTCCGCAAGGCGCTCTTCGCCGCCTCCTTCAACCCGGAACTCGCGGCCTTCACGGTGCACATCAGCACTCCGCTGGACTGGCGGGCGTGGCGAGGGCCGGTGGCCTACCGGGAGCAGCAACTCGCAGTGGGAGCCGCCGTGGAGGCGATCACCCTGGCCGCCGCCGCCGAACGGCTCTCCGGCCATCCGGTCCTCGGCTTCGACGCGGACCTCATCGACCGGGCGTACCGGCTGGTGGACAGCGGCCACGGCGTACAGGGGCAGATCTGTGTCGGCGCAGTGCGCACGGACCCGCAATGGGAGATAGGGATTTCACAACGGTGACCGGAACCGAAGAGCTGACAGACACCGAGCGGCGGCAGCGGCTGTCGGAGGCCGATGGCGAGGGATTCAGCCCCTACCTCCTCTTCCGGCGCGGCACCCTCACACCCACGGCCCTGGACGGGCTGGTCCCCCAGCGCACCTGGGAGCTGCTGGACCGCGCCGAGCGCTGCGCCCGGGCGCGTGAAGAGCTGCGCGACCGTCTGGAGGACGCCCTCTACGCCGCCGTCCCCGGCCTGCCCGCCGCTGAGCGGCGCGGCCTGCTGCGGCTGCGCCGGACCATCCACAACGACCGGCCCCCTGCCGCGCTCCCGAGCCCGGTCGGGCTCCCGCCGGAGTGCCGGGAGCTGCTGGAGTCCTGGCTGCGGAAGCGCGCCGAAGGCGACCGGCTGCTCGACGAGGCCGCCGCCGTCCTCCCCGGCGAACTGAACGCCGGACGCACGGCACTGGCCGCGCTCATGGCCCACGAGGACTTCCAGCGCGGTGTGCAGCTCTCCGACGAGGCCACCTGGCGCGCGCTGCGCGGCTACGCCGCCGATCCTCACGCGACGGGTCGTAAGCCCAGCAGACGACGCCGGCTGGAGAACACCCTCACCAGCTTCGCCTACCGGGTGGTGCTCAAGCCCTCTCCCTTCGGCTCCTTCACTGAGATCGGCGCCCGCCCCTGGGACCGACCGGGCGCCGGCGGGCCCGTCGCCGACCGGGCCGCGCGCCGCCCGTCGCAGGTCCGGCTGAGCGTCGGCCTGCTGTCGTGGATGAGCTACGAGCTGCGGCGCCTGGCGGGCGCCGAGGACCTGATGCGGATCCGGCTCAACAACTCCCTGATCTCCCACGGCGACCGGGTACTGTGCGTTCGCCGGTCCCCGGACGGCGCCGACGCATCCGCGTTCGGGGCGGCCCAGGTCGTCTCGGCCAGGAACACCGAGCTGGTGCGGCTGCTCCGCCGACTGCTGTCCGACGGCGATCTGACCGAGCGCGCCCTCCGCGACCACCTGACGGCGGCCGGACTCGCCCCGGACGCCGCCGCCCGCGCCGTGGACAAGCTGGTGGAGGCCGGCCTGTGCCACCGCGGACTCGGGCTGCCGGACCAGCAGCCGCGCCCGGCGCAGGCCGTCGCAGCACGGCTGCGCGCCCTGCCCGGGCCACAGGCCGCCCAGTGCGCGGAGATCTTTGCGCGGCTGCAGACCATCGAGGACGCCTTCGCCGGCGCCGACGCCGACGAGCGCGCCGGCCTGCTGGCCGAGGTGCGGGAGCAGGTCGCCCGCTTCGTCGAGTTGTGCGGCGCCCCCACCCCCGCACCAGAGGCAATGCGTTCGGTGGTCTTCGAGGATGTCGGGACCCGGGAGCCGCCGCACGACGACCCGACCGCGCTGGTCGAGCGCGAGCGGGCCTCCCTGGAGCTCTTCCAGCGGATCGTGCCTGTGCTGGACGACGCGTCCATCGAGAAGGCCGGCCTGTACACGTACTTCACCCGGCTGTACGGCGGCGACGAGCGCCCGGTCCCGGCCATCGAGTTCTACCGGGCCTTCGCCGAACTCGCGCCGAACGACGCTGCGGCGGTGGCGACGGGGCAGGGCGACGCGCACTGCGACCGGCTGCGCGAGTTGCGTACGGAACTCCTCGACGAACTGCGCGCCGCCGTCGGCCGGGAGGGCGAAGTACGGCTGGACACCGCCCGGCTGCGCGCCTTCGCCGACCGCCTGCCCGCTTCCCTGCTGCCCTGGCGCTCCGCGGCCTACCGGGTGCAGATCGCCACCGAGGCGGGCGAGCGACTGGCCGTCGTCAACGGAGTCACCACCGGCCAGGGCGTGTTCTTCTCCCGCTTCTGCGAACTGCTGGAAACCGCCGGTCCAAAGGGCTGGAGCCTCGCCGGCGCGCTGCGCCCGTGGATCACCTCCAATGCGCCGCGGCAGACCGATCTCACCGCCGTTCTCGGCCTCAACTTCAACCTGCACCCCCGGCTCAGCCCCTATGAGCTGGTCTACCCCGGGTCCGTCGCCCGCCCTGGCCCGTCGGAGCCGCTGACGCTGGCAGACCTGTTCGTCCGTGCCGACCACCGTCGGCGCCGGCTCCAGCTCGTCTCCGCGCGGGACGGCGAAACAGTGGACCTGGTGCCACTCAACTTCCTTTACCCGGCGGCGGCACCCGGCCTGTACCGCTTTCTGTGCGCCTTCGCTCCCACCCGCACCTACCGCGGCGGCCTGTGGGAGCAGCTGGCCCGCGCGGACGCCAGGTCGGGCCGGGCCGTCCCGCCCGGACCCCAGCGGCGCCCCCGGGTGCGGCTGGGTGGCCTGGTGCTGGACCGGGCTTCCTGGAGCTTCCCGGCCAAGGACGTCCCCGAGCTCGCCGGCGGCGGGGAGTGGGACACCGGGATGCTGGCCCGCTTCGACTGCTGGCGCCGCGAGCACGGCGTCCCGCGCCACTGCTTCTTCCAGCTGATCTCCGCTCCGCCACCCGGCGACGGGTCGGGGGATGTGCTGGAGGAGACCCGCCGGTGGGCCCTTCAAGCCCGCAGCGCCCGACTGCACAAGCCGCACTACCTCGATTCCCGTAATCCCTTTCTGCTCCAGGTACTCGCGCGGCAGCTGACCGAGGCCGCCGACGGGACCGTGATCTTTCACGAGTGTCTGCCGTCGCCCGCCGAGGCCCCCGCGGCGCACCCGCCGCGGAGCGCGGAGGAGTTCCTTCTGGAGTACACGCTTTCCTCCCGCCCCGCTCGCCCGCACTTTGAGGAGGACCACCGTGTCCAGGACTGAAGCCGCCGCCTGGCAGAGCCTGCACATCCACCGTTACGAAGACCAGGACGGCTTCCTGGTCGACGGCCTCGGCCCGGTGCTGACGCCGCTGCGCGCCTCGGGGGCGGTGGAGGAGTTCTTCTTTCTGCGCTACTGGCAGGGCGGCCACCACATCAGGCTGCGCCTGCGGACCTCCCTGAAGACGGCGCAGGACGTGGCCGACGCTCTCGCCGCATTTCTGGCCCGCCACCCCGCCGGCACGGGCTTCGACGCCGAGGAGTTCGGTCCCGCACAGGCCACCATGGCCGTCCTGGAAGCGGAGACGGCGAGCGAGGTGCTGCCGCCCGATTCGGTGCACCACGCCACCTACACCCCGGAGGTGGAGAAGTACGGAGGCAACCTCGGCGTGGCCATCGCGGAGCGCTTCTTCGTCGCGAGCAGCGATGTGGCGCTGGCCACGCTGGCCCGCCTCCCCGGCGGCTCCGGGAAGCGGCTCGGCGCCGCCTTCTCCACGATGCTGCGTGGGCTGTGCGCCGCCCGGCTCACCCCGGCCGAGATGGCCGGCTTCTTCGCCCACTACTGCGTGCTCTGGTCGCCCTATGTCTTCGACCGGTTCCTGGCGGACTGGCCCGAGCTGCTGCGCGTGCGCCGGGGGCCCGTCGGCCGACACGCGGCCACGCTGCTCGCCCAGTCCCACCAGGAGCCGGCCGATCCGTTCGGCCGGGCGGTGGGCACCGCATGGCGTGAGCTGGCTGAATCCGCCGACACGGTGCTGCCCGCGGTCACCCTGGGCGGCAACGACGCCCCAGTGGCCCGACGGCGGCAGATTCTGCTGGTGAGCTATCTGCACACGCACAACAACCGGCTTGGGCTGATCCCCGAGCAGGAGTCCTTTCTCGGCTGGCTCGGACACCACGTGATCAGCGAATACGCCGGGCTCCCCCCCGCGGCAGACCTGCTGGACCGGGTCCGGACCACCCGGCGCGAACGACTCGGCGCCCACGCCGACCTCGCGCCCACTTCCTGAAACCCGCCAGGCCTGTCCGGCGGCTTGCCGCACTGCGCTCGATTCGCTCGCTCCGTCTCGGCTCGCCCTCCACGTGGCGCCGAGCTCCACCAAGATCCGCCGACCAGGCCCTGGCGCAGCCTCTTCCGCACGCCCTCGAGGAGAATTCATGGACGTCACCGACCGCACCTATCCCTTCGCCCGGCACTGCCCCTTCGCCATGCCCGAGGAGTTCGCCTGGCTTCGCGGCCACCAACCGGTGGCCAAGGTCCGGCTCGAAAGCGGTGACGAGGCATGGCTGATCACTCGTTACGAGGATGTACGCGCCGCGCTCACCGACCCCCGGTTCAGCCGGTCGATCCACCGGGACGGTGCCGCTCGCGTGGACACGGGCTTCCAGGCCGACGCCGACAGCCCGCTGTTCAACTTCGGCGGCACCATCTCCGAGCCCCCGGGCCACACTCGCTGGCGTCGCATCGTCAACCGCGCCTTCACCTCCCGGCAGGCCGAGTCGATGCGCAAAGAGATCGCCGCGCACACCGACGCCCTCCTCGGTGAACTGGCCGTCCGCGGCGAGGGCTTCGACCTGATGGCGGACTTCGCCTACCGGCTGCCGATCATCGTGATCTGCGACCTGCTGGGCATCGAGGACGCTGCCCGCCCCGAGTTCACCGAGCTGGCGGCCCAGCTCACGCGCCGCGACATGCAGTCCTCCTTCATCGAGTTCGGGCAGGCGCTCCAGTCGATCGGCCGTTATGCGGTCGGCCTGATCGTGCGCAAGCGGAAGGACCTGGGCGACGACCTGCTGAGCACCCTGATAACCCTCCGCGACGAGGAGGGCGACGCCGAAGGGCTCACCAACGAGGAGCTGGTCTCCACGGTGATTCTGCTGCTCATGGCCGGCTACGAAAGCACCGCCGTGCAGCTGGGCAACATCTTCTACGCCCTGCTGCGCGACCCCGACCAGATGCGCTCTCTGCGCGAAAAGCCGGAGCGGATCGACCAGGCAGTCGAGGAACTGCTGCGCTATGCACAGATGGGCACCGGATACGCCATCGCCAAGTTCACCACCGAGGACGTCGAGATGTCCGGCGTGACGATCCCGGCCGGATCCACCGTCTTCGTTTCGCTGGCCTCGGCCAACCGCGACGAGCAGATCTTCGGAACGGACGCCGACACCCTGGCCCTGGACCGGGCCCAGGCGCGCCGACAGACGGCGTTCGGCTACGGCCCGCACTACTGCCTGGGTGCGGCGCTCGCCCGGGTGGAGATGCAGGAGGCGGTCGCCCGCACCCTGGCCCGCTTCCCGGGCCTGCACCATGACGGCGACCTGGACGCCGTGGAGCTCACCAGCAACCTCTTCACCTACTACCCGCGCGAGCTGCGCGTCCTGACCTGACCTGACCTGACGTCCCGTCACCACCGGAGGAGCCCGATGGACACCGCACAGGAGACCGACGCCTATCCGTTCCCGCTCACCTGCCCCTTCACCCAGCCGCCCGAGCTGGCCCGGCGCCGCAACGAGGCGCCGGTCGCTCCCGTGACCCTGCCCGGCGGCGCCCGCGCCTGGCTGGTGACCCGCTTCGATGACGTCCGCACCGTCCTCACCGACGAGCGGTTCAGCCGTAGCCCGGTCCGGCAGAACGCGGTGCGCGAGCAGCGCCGTGCAGGACCGGCCCCCGGCCCGGGGCAGTTCGACTTCGGTGCCCAACTGGCCGACCCCGCCGCCCACGCCCGCTGGCGGTCCCGGCTCGGCTCGGTGCTCACTCCGCAGCATGCCGAGTCCCTGCGCCCGCGGATCCGGCAGACCGTCGATGAGGCCCTGGACGAGATGGCGGCACGCCCTGACCGTACGGCCGAGTTCGTCTCGGACTTCGCCTACCGGATCCCGGTCCAGGTGCTCGCCGGGCTCTTCGACCTGACCCCGCAGTTGCGCGACCGGCTTCAGGACTGGGCCACCCGGCTGCGCGGCGCCGCACCTTCGACCGCGGCCTTCGGTGAGGCGATGCGCTCGCTGTACGGGGTCGCCGCCGAGCTGGTGGCCAGGGAGCGTGCCCACCCCGGGCCCGGAGTGATCGGGCTGCTGCTCTCCGCTGACCGGGAGGGCACGGAGACGGTGACCGACGAGGAGCTGGTCTCCACCGTCTTCCTGCTGGCCACCGCGGGATACGAATCCACCGCCGTGCAGTTCGCCAACGGCATGCTCGCCCTCTTCCAGCACCCGGCCGAGCTGGAACGGCTGCGGTCGGGCTCGGTGTCGATGGCCGCCGCCGTCGAGGAGATCCTGCGCTATGCCCAGGCCGGGACCGGCTTCGCCGGCACCACCTACACCACTGAGGAGGTGCGGCTCGGCGAGGTCACCCTGCCGCCCGGGGCGACGGTGCTGATCTCCCTGGACTCGGCCGGCCGGGACGAGAGGCGCACCGACCGGCCCGAGGTGTTCGACCCCTCGCACGGTGCGCCTCACCACCATCTGGCCTTCGGTGCGGGCGGGCACTTCTGCCTCGGCGCGTCCGTGGCCCGGGTTGAGCTCCAGGAGGGCTTCACCCGGCTACTCGCGCGGTTCCCCCAACTGCGGCCGTCCGGCGATCCCTGGAAGACCGAGTTCACCCGCAACCTCTTCCACCACTACCCGCGGGAACTCCGGGTGGAGTGGTGACCGGCCACCGAGAGGAAGTCGACATGAGCGATCAGGACACGTCTCTGTACTGCTCCATCATTCTGTGGGACCTGTCGCGGTCCCCGCAGACGGTCCGCTCCCTGCGCGCCTATCTGCGGGACTATGCGGTCGACAGCTATGAGAAGGTGCCCGGCCTGCGGCAGAAGGTGTGGATCTCCTCGACCGGCCCGGAGGGAGAACTCTGGGGCGCGGTCTATCTGTGGGACTCGCAGGAGGCCGCGTACGGCCGACCGCCCGGGGTGTCCCATGTGGTCGAGCTGATCGGCTACCGCCCCACCGAGCGCCGCTACTTCGGCGTGGAGGCCGCGGCCACGGGCCTGGACAGCCTGGTGGGCGCGCTGACCGCCGGGGTGGGGATGGCTTTCCAGCCGGGATCTCCCGAGCCGCCGGCCCGCCCGCAGGAGTTCGTGCCGCCCGGCGCCGACGCCTTCATCCCCACCGGGGCGAACCCGGGCGGCGGCCCGGCCGTCAGCTGAGGGACGCGTCGGTCCACGCCCGTACCTGGGCGTGGTGCTCCCGCCAGGCGCCCCACACTTCCCCGGCCCAGGCCCACAGCTGCTTCTCGTATTGCGTGGCGTCCACTGCGGCGACGTCGGCTGCGGTGAGCCTGCTGTGCAGGTCCTGGGCCGCGGGGTGCGGCTCGAGCCGGGTGAACCGCGCCCTGTGCACCATGCGGCGGTGCAACTGCGGCCCGTGCCGGGCATCGGCGCCGCGTTCCAGAAAGAGGTACAAGGTCATCAGGCAGATGGACAGCCGCTGCATGGCTACGGGGTCGTCTCCGCCCGGGTGCTGCACGCTGTAGCTGTCCACCAGCACCTGGTGGTGTGGCCGCCGCTCAGGGTCGTTGTACGAGAGGGCGAGCAGCTCCAGATAGGCGGGGCCGCAGCGCACACAGCCCCCGGTGACACCGTCCGCGTCGCTCTGTTCAGTCATGTGCTCGCCTTGCCCGGTTGCCCTGTTGCGCTTCTGTACTTCGTGCTCACTGTTCGCCGCGTCAACGCCCGTAGGCGCTCAGCGCCAGTGCCGCCCAGCCCCGCACGGTGTCGTGCTCCTCCGCCCAGGCCGCCCAGACCGACGAAGCCCATTCCTCGATCACCTGGGGACGTTCCTCGGGGCCCGCCCGGTCCACGTCCCCCACGGTGACCTGCCCGAGGTCGGACGGCGACGCCAGCATCGGCCACTCCGGCACCTCCAGCCGCGGCAGCACCAACCGGCTGAGCGATGTCATCATGCGCCGCAGCTGCTTCTCGCGCACCCGGTTTTCCACATGCAGGCAGAGCGCCGTCAGATGCACCGCGACCGACTGCCGCTGCCGACGGTCGTCCTCCCTGCCAAAGGGATGCTGCGCCGCGTACGCGTCCGTGGCCAGCCGTGTCGCTTCCGGACCGAGCTCGGCGAGCAGCTGGGAGAAAAGACCCCAGCACACGGCCCCAGTGGACATATAGGCGTGTACCGACCCCGACGCGTCGCCTTCCTCGACCAGCCCGCACCCAGGACAGGCCACAGCGTCGTGCGGTGAGCGTCGACGATCCTTCATGTCACGGATTATGCCGCAGCGGGATGGTCACCCCGGGGCGCGGTCCCGTACCCGTTTCCTCACAACTGGTCGATCACCCACCGGGATTGCCCACCAGAGCGCGGGCACCGGCGCCCGTCACGTCCTGGTGATCACCACCGCCGTGCCGTACGCGCAGACCTCCGTGCCGACGTCCGCGGCCTCCGTCACATCGAAGCGGAACGCCAGAACCGCGTTCGCCCCCCGTGATCGCGCCTGTTCGATCAGACGCTCCATGGCCTGGTTACGGGTCTCCACGAGAGTCTTGGTGAGGCCCTTGAGCTCACCGCCGACCATGGACTTCAGGCCGGCTCCGATCTGGCTGCCCAGATGACGCGAGCGCACGGTCAGTCCGAAGATCTCACCGATCACCTGCTCCACGCGGAAGCCCGGGATGTCGTTCGTCGTGACCACCAGCACGTCGGACTGCGGGCCCTGCCCGCCTCCGTAGTCTTCGATACCCATGGTGCACAGCTTCGCGAGCTTGCGTTCACCCCGCATCCGCGGACGGCCGGTGGAACGCGATGTCACCCGTATGCGTTGATAGCTTTGGGCAGCCGACCATGCCGACGACTATCACCACAGGAGCCCGGACCTCGTGAACACCCTTGCGCTCGGACCGAGCTGGCTGGACCCGGACTATCTGATCACCACGTTCGGCCTGATCGGTGTGCTGGTGATCGTCTTCGCCGAGTCCGGTCTGCTGATCGGGTTCTTCCTCCCCGGCGACTCTCTGCTGTTCACCACGGGCCTGCTGGTGACCACCGACGTGATCAAGCAGCCCCTGTGGCTGGTCTGCACCCTCGTCGTGGTCGCCGCCGTCATCGGCGACCAGGTCGGCTATCTCTTCGGTCGCAAGGTCGGCCCGGCCCTCTTCAAGCGCCCCGACTCCAGGCTCTTCAAGCAGGAGAACGTGGAGAAGGCCCACGAGTTCTTCGAGAAGTACGGCCCGAAGTCCCTGGTCCTGGCCCGCTTCGTGCCCATCGTGCGGACGTTCACGCCGATCATCGCCGGTGTGAGCCGGATGAACTACCGCTCGTTCGTCACCTTCAACGTCATCGGCGGTGTCCTGTGGGGAGCCGGTGTCACCCTGCTCGGCGCCGCGCTCGGCAAGATCGACTTCGTTCACGAGCACATCGAGGCGATCCTGATCCTGATCGTGCTGATCTCGGTCGTCCCGATCGCGATCGAGTTCCTGCGGGCCCGGTCCAAGGGCAGGAAGGCGGCCGCAGACTCCGCCCCCGACGACGGGATCCCGCCGTCCTCCCCGCGCGGCGGCGGCCGTCACGCCAAGCGCTGACGCTTCCGTACGGCCGAGGGTGCGCCCGGCGGATCATGGTCGGACGGGTACATCTGGAACCACACCCTAGAAACCGCGTGTCCGCTTGGCCGCGCGGCGTCCGCCGGGTGTCTCCGCACCGGGCAGCGCCCCGGTGACGCCCGGCACCCGCAGGAACAGCCGGGAGATCTCGCCCCCCAGGTTGACCCCGATCGCGATGGCCAGCGCCAGCGCGGCCGCCGTGCTCAGCGAGGCCAGACCGGAGTTCGTGTTGCCGCGGGCGATCTCCAGCAGACCGAAGTACATGGCACTACCGGGCAGCAGCGGGCCGATGGCCGCGGTGACGTACGGCAGCGCGGAGGCGAAGCGGTATCGCGAGAGCATCTGCCCGAACAGGCCCACCAGACCCGCCGCGGCCGCCGTCGCGGCGACCGGCGAGACGTTCCCGACGTCCGCGAGCGCGCCGTAGACGACCCAGGCGACACCGCCGTTGAAGGTGACCAGCGCGACCGTGCTGCGCTCCTGCTGGAGCATCACGGCGAAACACAGCGACAGGCCCATCGCCGCCAGAGTCTGCGGCACGGGCCGCGGCACGCTGTGGATCGCCGTCTCCGGATTGAGCGCCGCGTCCAGCGCGATGCCCAGATAGAGCACCGACAGCACACCGACCACGATGGCCACCACCAGATAGCCGACCTCCAGCAACCGGGCGGCCGCGGTGATGTAGAAACCGGTCAGTCCGTCCTGCACACCGGCGACCAGCGCCCGGCCCGGGATCAGCGCGAACAGCCCACCGGTGATCACCGCGGACGCCCGCAGTTCGAGGGGCGACAGCGTCAGCGCCACGCCCATCGCCGCCGACGGCATCGCGGCCGCCACGAACTGGTAGAACTCCGGCAGCCCGCGCCCCGCGCAGAGCCAGGCCAGCCGGTCGCCGAGCATCGCACTGACCGCGGCGGCCAGGAACACCACCAGGTCACCGCCCACCAGCACCGACGCCGATCCGGCCAGCAGACCGCCGGCCAGCGTCAGCGCCCACCCGGGGTAGGGGTGCCGGTTACGGCGGATCTCGGCGAGCCGCCGGTAGGCCTCCTCCAGCGTGACGTCCGACTCCTCGACGCTGATGTCGTGGACCAGTCGGTAGACCGCGGCCAGCCGGGTGTAGTCGGTGCCGCGCCGCCGCACGGTGCGGTTCGCCGTCACCGGGTCGTCGACCAGCGACGGCTGATACGTGATCGACAGCAGGGTGAAGGTGACCGTCGGCTCGCAGCGGTCAAGCCCGTACGAGCGCGAGATGGCGAACATCGCCGCCTCGACGTCCTCCGCGCCCTCGCCGCCCGCGAGCAGCAGCTCGCCGATACGCAGCGTCAGGTCGAGCACGCGGGGAACGGCAGGACCGGCCTCGTCGTGCCGGTGCGGCGCCTCCGGCACCGGCCGCTCGCCCACCGGCATCCGCAGCATCGCCCGCATCCGGTCCTGCCAGGGCGCGTCCTTGGTGAGCCGCACGACCGGGATGCCGTGCGCCGGCGTGAACGCAGGCGGCGAACTACGCGCCGTGTAGGTGCTCGGTGGAGCGAACGCCGAGCCTTCCGGCTCGGTGGGCGGTTCGGGCGCCAGACCTTCCGGGACCGCGAACTCGGAGCTCGGGTGGTCCTCCTCCGGCGCTTCCGGCTGCTCCACCCCCGCCGGAGGGGTGAACGCGCTGTGCGCCTCGTCGGACTGAGGCTTCCGGTCTTCCGGACCCTCGCGCTCCGCCACCACTCGTCGTCCTCGCTCCCTCACGTACTGTCCCTCGACCGGCGCTTCTGCCCAGTATGGGCACGGACATGGGGGGACACACGACGCGGGCGGGACACCCAAGGTGTCCCGCCCGCGTCGGGGTGCTCAACTCCGCGGCGTCAGTGCGCGCCGCCCTGCGCCTCGAGGCGCTTGAAGGAGGCCTCGATCTCGGCCTCGGCCTCGGCGCGGCCGACCCAGTCGGCGCCCTCGACGGACTTGCCGGGCTCCAGGTCCTTGTAGACCTCGAAGAAGTGCTGGATCTCGAGGCGGTCGAACTCCGACACGTGGTGGATGTCCCGCAGGTGCTCCACACGGGGGTCGGACGCGGGCACGCACAGCAGCTTGTCGTCGCCGCCCGCCTCGTCCGTCATACGGAACATGCCGATGGCGCGGCACTTGATGAGGCAGCCCGGGAAGGTCGGCTCGTCAAGGATGACCAGCGCGTCCAGCGGGTCGCCGTCCTCGCCGAGGGTGTTCTCGACGAAGCCGTAGTCGGCCGGGTAGCTGGTCGAGGTGAAGAGTCGACGGTCCAGGCGGATCCGACCGGTCTCGTGGTCCACCTCGTACTTGTTCCGCGAACCCTTCGGGATCTCGATGGTGACGTCGAACTCCACGGGTGGCTCCTCCATGATCAAACACATAGCAAGACGCAGTACTGGTGGTTAAGTGTCCCTCACGCACATGTGTGATCGCGAAAGGGGGCTGGTGCGCGGTGCCGAAGGTCAGGACGTGGCAGCTTGCAACCGGTGCTGCCGTGGTCGGCCTCACCCTGGCCGCCGGGGCGGTGGCCGCGGCGGGGCCTTGGGACTCGGGCCAGCGTAAGGCCGAGAGAGCGCGCGCGGCGGCCCACGGCCCCACGGGTGGCGCACATCACGAACCGCCCATACCGAAGCCGCCCGCTCCCGCGCCCAGCGCCGCCCCCGTTCTCACCGCTCTGGGAGGCCCGCGGACCGTGACCGCCAAGGAGCCGACCGCACCCGGCGAGCTTCCGGAGCTCCTCGGTCCGCTGCTCGCCGACACCGGCCTCGGCGCGGCGCCCGCGGCCTGCGTCGTCGACCTCGCGACCGGGGAGCGGCTGTACGGGAAGCGGGCCGAGGCGCCCATGGTCCCCGCGTCCACGGTCAAGATCGCCACGGCGGCGGCCGCGCTCACCGCCCTCGGGCCCGACCACCGCATCCCCACCACGGTCGTCGCGGCGCCGGGCGCCGGGGAGATCACGCTCGTCGGCGGCGGCGACGCCACCCTCGACCGGGCCCGTCTCGGCGAGCTGGCCGAGCTGACCGCGCGCGCTCTGCGCGAGCGCGGAACGGCCGTGAAGGAGGGCGACCGGGCCGGCGACGACGCGAAGCCCGCCCCGAAGATCCGGCTCCAGTACGACGTCTCGCTCTACCAGGGCCCCGCCCTGCACCCCATCGGCCCCAACGACAACATCGCCCCCGTCAGCGCCCTCATGGTCGGCCAGGGCCGCCTCGACGAGCGCACCACCGGAGCCGCCACCCGCAGCGCGGACCCGGCAGGTGAAGCGGCGCGTGTCTTCGGGCAACTGCTCGCCGAACGCGGGGTCCGCACGGGAGCGCCCGTCCCCGGCCGCGCGGCCGCCGCCGCCGTGCCTCTCGCCCAGGTCCTCTCCGAAACCCTGTCCTCGGTCGTCGAGCGGATGCTCACCACCAGCGACAACGACATCGCGGAGGCCCTCGCCCGGCAGACCGCGCTGGCCACCGGTGAGAAGGCGTCCTTCGCGGGCGCGGAACGTGCCGTCACCAAGCAGCTGCGGCGGCTCCAGCTGCCGCTGACGGGGGCCCGCTTCGCCGACGGCAGTGGCCTGAGCCGCCGCGACAAGGTGTCCGCCGTGCTGCTCACCGCCCTCCTCGCCCGCGCCTCCGACGCGGCGCATCCCGAGCTGCGGCCGATCCTCACCGGGCTCCCCGTCGCCGGCTTCAGCGGCACTCTCGAGAACCGCTGGTCCGACGCCTCTGGCGGCACCGGCCCCGTCCGCGCCAAGACAGGCACCCTCACCGGCGTCAACGCCCTGGCCGGTACGGTCGTTGCCCCGGGCGGACGACTCCTCGGCTTCGCGTTCCTGGCGGCCGGCACACCCTCCCCGCACGACGCCCAGCCCGCACTCGACCGCCTGGCCGCCGCCCTGGCGTCCTGATCGGAGCGGCCGGGAAAGCGGCCGCCGACCCGATCGGCGGCCGACAACACCTCTCCGCACCCCGAGCCGAGAACGTACGGTTGACGCATGACGAGCATCGGTGGTGCCGAGATGGTCGACTGGAACCTCGCCGTGGCGACCGCGACCCGCTTCGTACGGCCCGGTCCCGACGTGAGCCGCGACGAGGCCCGCGCGGTCGTCGCAGAGCTGCGCCGGCATGCCAAGGCCTCCGAGGAGCATGTCCGGGAGTTCACCCGGATGATCCCGGAAGGCACGGTGCCACGGGACACCCCGGTCCTCGTCGTGGACCGGGCCGGCTGGATCAAGGCGAACGTCGCCGGCTTCCGCGAACTGCTGCGGCCGCTGCTGGACAAGATGCAGGAGCGCCGCTCCGGCAGCCCCGGCGGCGCGGTTCTCGGCGCCGTCGGCGGCAAGGTGACCGGCGTCGAACTGGGAATGCTGCTGTCCTTCCTGGCGTCCCGGGTCCTCGGCCAGTACGAGACCTTCGCCCCGGCCACCCGCGAAATGCCCGCCGGCGACCCGGCGGTGGGTGACGGCAAGGGCGGCGGACGGCTGCTGCTGGTCGCGCCCAACATCGTCCACGTCGAACGCGAACTGGAAGTCGAGCCGCACGACTTCCGCCTCTGGGTCAGCCTCCACGAGGAGACCCATCGCACCCAGTTCACGGGTGTGCCGTGGCTGCGCGACCACCTCGAGGGCGAGATCCAGTCATTCCTCGGCGAGACCGAGATGGATCCCATGACCGTCCTCGAACGGTTCCGCGAGGCCGCCCAGTCGCTCGTCGGGGCCCGCCCGGAGGGCGAACAGGACGAGGGCGCCCACTCCATCGTGGAGATCGTGCAGACCCCGGCCCAGCGCGAGATCCTCGCCCGGCTGACCGCGGTGATGTCCCTGCTGGAAGGGCACGCCGACTTCGTGATGGACGGCGTCGGCCCCGCGGTCGTGCCGACGGTCGCGGAGATCCGGGAGAAGTTCCAGCAGCGCAGGGCACGCGGGGCGAGCCGACTGGACCTGGCCCTGCGCAAGCTGCTCGGTCTCGACGCCAAACTGCGCCAGTACCGGGACGGCGAGCGGTTCGTGAGGGCCGTGGTCGAGGAGGTGGGCATGGAGGGCTTCAACCGGGTCTGGACCTCGCCGAACACACTCCCCACCAAGGCGGAGATCGCCAAACCGGCGGACTGGGTCGCGAGGGTGCACCGGAAGGGGGAGGGCGCACCGTAGAGAGGAGAGTCGCGAAAAGCAGGCGGGCGACGGGCAGAAGAACGCCCTTCCAATCACCCTTCCGAGGGACCGTGGGCTGTGGATAGGCGTGCAATGCTCGGGTATTGGCTCGGTTCTGTCACCATCGACGCACTCTGAGTGACTGCTCTCGGAGTGGCGATCTTCGTCCTCCGGCCGTTCCTGATCGTCCTGACTCGACCGAGACACCCTCCCCTCCCGAACCGTTCACGAAGGGCACCGGACATGGGTCCCCATCCTGCGGTCGCGGCGATACGCCTGGCGGTCCGCCGCGTACTCCACGACGTACTCACCGACCAGACGGAACACGCCGCCCGCTTCGCGCACTCCGCCCCGGGCCCGGCATCGGCCGGCGAACCGCCGCTCGTCCTCGTGGCGTGCTCCGGCGGCGCCGACTCCATGGCGCTCGCCTCCGCCCTCGCCTTCGAGGCCCGCAAACTCTCCGTCCGCGCCGGCGGCATCACCGTCGACCACGGGCTCCAGCACGGCTCCGCGCAGCGCGCCGCCGAGGTCGCCGCACGCCTCACCGCACTGGGGCTCGACCCCGTGGAGGCCGTCGCCGTCCAGGTCGGCCGCGAAGGCGGCCCCGAGGCCGCGGCCCGCGACGCTCGCTACGCCGCCCTCGACGAGGCCGCGGAGCGTCACGGCGCCGCCGCCGTGCTGCTCGGCCACACCCGCGACGACCAGGCGGAGACCGTCCTCCTCGGACTCGCCCGCGGCTCCGGCATCCGGTCGCTGTCCGGGATGGCCGCCGTCTCCGGAACCGCAGGCCGCTACCGCCGCCCCTTCCTCCAGATCGACCGGCAGACCGCCCGCAAGGCCTGCATGGTCCAGTCGCTGCCCGTCTGGGACGACCCGCACAACGCCGACCCTGCCTACACCCGCTCCCGTCTGCGCCACGAAGGGCTCCCCGCCCTCGAGAAGGCGCTCGGCAAAGGCGTCGTCGAAGCCCTCGCCCGCACCGCCCGGCTCTCCCGCGACGACGCCGACGCCCTCGACAGCTGGGCCGCCGACGCGGACGCCTCCGTACGGGACGAGAGCGGCATGCTGGACTGCGCCAAGCTCTACGTCCTGCCCCCCGCCGTACGGCGCCGGGTGCTGCGCCGCGCCGTGATCGAGGCCGGTGCGCCCGCCGGGTCGCTCTTCGCCCGGCACGTCGAGGAGGTCGACCGGCTCATCACCGGATGGCGCGGTCAGCGGGCCATCAACCTGCCCGGCCGGGTCCAGGCGCGACGGCAGGGTGGCAGACTGGTCATTCGGCAAGGCTGAACCGCCGAGAGAAAGCGACGCGGGTGAACGAGAAGGACATGGGCACCGACCTTCAGTCGGTGCTCATCACCAAGGAAGAGATCGACGCGAAGCTCACCGAGCTCGCCGCGAAGATCGACGCAGAGTACGCGGGCAAGGACCTGCTCATCGTCGGAGTCCTCAAGGGCGCGGTGATGGTGATGGCGGACCTGGCGCGCGCGCTGTCCTCCCCCGTCACGATGGACTGGATGGCCGTGTCCTCGTACGGCGCGGGCACGCAGTCCTCCGGCGTGGTGCGCATCCTCAAGGACCTGGACACCGACATCAAGGGCAAGCACGTTCTGATCGTCGAGGACATCATCGACTCGGGACTGACCCTGTCCTGGCTGCTGTCCAACCTGGGATCCCGTGAGCCTGCCTCCCTCGAGGTCTGCACACTCCTGCGGAAGCCCGATGCGGCCAAGGTCGCGATCGACGTGAAATGGATCGGCTTCGACATCCCGAACGAGTTCGTCGTCGGTTACGGCCTCGACTATGCGGAGAAGTACCGGAACCTCCCGTTCGTGGGCACACTGTCACCCCACGTCTACGGAGGCTGAAGCACAGGCACGCCGGGGAACCAAGCCCGCCTTTCCGCCGTTGGAGCAAGGGAAGGCGGTCGCCGGTGGCCATGCTGAGGTACCGTCCGAAGAACAGTTGTCTTTTCTCACAGCAGCATTTACCTACGGGCAGGAGGGACGGGGCGACACCGCCCCGTATGGATGGACGTGAAGCGATACTTCCGTGGGCCGGTCATGTGGATCGTGCTGGCCGTCCTCGCCGTGGTCGTGCTGATGCAGGTTGTCGGCTCGTCCGGCGGCTACAAGACGGTGGACACCGGCGAGGTCGTCCAGGCGATCGACAAGGACCAGGTCAAACAGGCAAAACTGACCACTGGTGACGAGCACATCATCAAGATCGAGCTCAAGGATGGCCAGAAGGTCGACAACAGCAGCAAGGTGCAGGCCAGCTACATCGGCACCCAGGGTTCCGACCTGGCCGACACACTGCAGGAGAAGTACCAGGCCGGAGAGATCGAGGACGGGTACACGGTCTCGCCGTCCAAGCAGAGCCCGTTCGTCTCGGTCCTGCTCTCCTTGCTGCCCTTCGTGCTGATCGTCGTGGTCTTCCTCTTCCTGATGAACCAGATGCAGGGCGGCGGCTCCCGCGTCATGAACTTCGGGAAGTCCAAGGCCAAGCTGATCACCAAGGACACCCCCAAGACGACCTTCGCCGACGTGGCCGGGTCCGACGAGGCCGTCGAGGAGCTCCACGAGATCAAGGAGTTCCTGCAGGAGCCGGCCAAGTTCCAGGCCGTCGGCGCCAAGATCCCGAAGGGCGTGCTGCTCTACGGTCCGCCCGGTACGGGCAAGACGCTGCTCGCGCGCGCCGTCGCCGGCGAGGCGGGCGTCCCGTTCTACTCGATCTCCGGTTCCGACTTCGTCGAGATGTTCGTCGGTGTCGGTGCCTCCCGGGTCCGCGACCTCTTCGAGCAGGCCAAGGCGAACGCCCCGGCGATCGTCTTCGTCGACGAGATCGACGCCGTCGGCCGGCACCGTGGCGCCGGCCTCGGCGGCGGCCACGACGAGCGCGAGCAGACCCTCAACCAGCTGCTCGTCGAGATGGACGGCTTCGACGTCAAGGGCGGCGTCATCCTGATCGCCGCCACCAACCGGCCCGACATCCTCGACCCCGCACTGCTGCGACCCGGCCGCTTCGACCGGCAGATCGCCGTCGACCGCCCGGACATGCAGGGCCGTCTGGAGATCCTCAAGGTCCACCAGAAGGGCAAGCCGGTCGCCCCGGACGTCGACCTGGGCGCCGTCGCCAGGCGCACCCCCGGCTTCACCGGCGCCGACCTGTCGAACGTGCTGAACGAGGCCGCGCTGCTCACCGCGCGCAGCGACCGCAAGCTGATCGACAACCACTCCCTGGACGAGGCGATCGACCGCGTCGTGGCCGGCCCGCAGAAGCGTACCCGGATCATGTCCGACAAGGAGAAGAAGATCACCGCGTACCACGAGGGCGGTCACGCCCTGGTCGCGGCGGCCTCGCCCAACTCCGACCCGGTCCACAAGATCACCATCCTGTCCCGCGGCCGGGCCCTCGGATACACGATGGTGCTCCCGGAGGAGGACAAGTACTCGACCACGCGCAACGAGATGCTCGACCAGCTTGCGTACATGCTGGGCGGGCGTGCGGCCGAGGAACTCGTCTTCCACGACCCGACCACGGGCGCGGCGAACGACATCGAGAAGGCCACCGCCACGGCCCGTGCGATGGTCACGCAGTACGGCATGACCGAGCGGCTGGGCGCGATCAAGTTCGGCGGTGACAACACCGAGCCGTTCCTGGGCCGCGAGATGTCCCACCCGCGCGACTACTCGGAAGAGGTCGCGGCGCTGGTCGACGAAGAGGTCAAGAAGCTCATCGAGACCGCGCACAACGAGGCCTGGGAGATCCTGGTCGAGAACCGCGACGTCCTCGACAACCTGGTCCTCCAGCTACTCGAGAAGGAGACCCTCGGCAAGGAGGAGATCGCCGAGATCTTCGCGCCGATCGTGAAGCGCCCGGCCCGCCCGGCGTGGACCGGCTCCTCACGGCGTACGCCCTCCACGCGTCCGCCGGTGCTTTCGCCCAAGGAGCTGGCCCTGACCAACGGCGCCGCGAACGGTGCGGCGTCGACTGCCTCGACGGCGACCACGGTGACCGATGTCACCAAGGCCCCCGCCGAGCCGGTCCCCGAGGAGCGTCCGGAAGCCTGACCAGGCGATATGCCACAGCCGGCCACCGCCCCGGAATGAACGCCGCACCTCCCAGGTTCTAGCCTGGGAGGTGCGGCGTTTTCACGCCACATCGAAGCAGAGGAACGAGGCACAGATGACCGACCCGGTGACGCTGGACGGCGAAGGTTCTATCGCCGAGTTCGACGAGAAGCGAGCGGAGAATGCCGTCCGCGAGCTGCTCATCGCGGTCGGCGAGGACCCGGACCGCGAAGGGCTGCGCGAGACGCCGGCGCGGGTGGCGCGTGCGTACAAGGAGATCTTCGCCGGGCTGTGGCAGCAGCCCGAGGATGTCCTGACGACGACGTTCGACCTCGGCCACGACGAGATGGTGCTGGTCAAGGACATCGAGGTCTACAGCACTTGTGAACATCATCTGGTCCCCTTCAGGGGCGTGGCGCACGTCGGCTACATCCCCTCGACCACCGGCAAGATCACGGGTCTGTCGAAGCTGGCCCGACTGGTGGACGTCTACGCCCGCCGGCCGCAGGTCCAGGAGCGGATGACCACGCAGATAGCGGACTCCCTGATGGAGATCCTGGAGCCACGCGGCGTCATCGTGGTCGTCGAGTGCGAGCACATGTGCATGTCGATGCGAGGCATCCGCAAGCCCGGCGCCAAGACGATCACCTCGGCGGTCCGCGGTCAGCTGCGGGACCCGGCGACGCGCAACGAGGCGATGAGCCTCATCATGGCGCACTGATCCCAGCTGCTGGGCAGAGAGCGCATTCTGCATCAACTTCCGGTTGATTCCAGGGTGTTGATGCAAGGATCGGTCGTATGACCGAACAACTGCTGCCCGCCCGCCGACTCGGCGGGCTCGAGGTGTCCGCGCTGGGCTTCGGCGCAATGGTTCTGTCCCCCGGGGTGTACGGCGAGATCGACGACGAGCGTGGCGAGCGGGCGCTGCTCGCCGCTGTCGACGCCGGCGCGACGTTCATCGACACTTCCGACGGCTACGGAGCCGACGGCCACAACGAACAGCTCATCGGCAGGGCCCTGCGGGGACGGCGCGACGAAGTGGCCATCGCCACGAAGTTCGGCTTCCGGCTCCCCGAGGGCGTCGAACCGCACGCCTTCCCGGTCGGCTTCGCCTTCGGTGAGCTGGCCGTCAACGCCGACCCCAAACATGTGCGCGGCTACGCGGAAGCCAGCCTCCGTGGCCTCGGCACCGACCGTATCGACCTGTACTACCCGCACTTTCCGGATCCGCAGGTGCCGCTGGAGGACACCGTCGGCGCGGTCGCGGAGCTGATCCGGGAGGGACTCGTCCTGCATCTCGGGCTGTCCAACGTGACCGCCGGGCAACTGCGCGCCGCGCACGCGGTGCACCCGGTGGCCGCCGTACAGACCGAGTGGTCGATGTGGCGGCCGGTCGAGCCCGACCTGCTTGCTGCCGCACGGGAGTTGGGCGTGGGCATCGTGCCCTGGTCGCCACTGGGCAGCGGGTTCCTCAGCGGTGCGGTGAGCGAGGTCAAGGCGGGCGACTTCCGGCAGAACGCACCGCGCTTCGCCGCCGCGAACCTGAAGGCCAACAACGACCGGTTCGCGCCGGTCCGGGGCATTGCGGCGGAGCTGTCGATCACGCCTGCCCAGCTGGCCCTGGCCTGGCTGTTGCACCAGGACGAGCACGCGGTGCCGATCCCGGGCAGCCGGACACCGGCGCACATCCGGGAGAACCTGGCGGCGGGGACGGTGAAGCTGTCACAGGACGTGCAGGACCGGCTGGCGGCGATCCTTCTCGCCACGGAGGTCGAGGGCGGCACGCTGCTCTGACGGAGAGCGGCGGGCGCACGGCCCGGGAGGCTCAGGCCGCCCGGGCCGTGCCGCCGTTCTCGTCGTCGCCGTCCTCCGGGAGCTTGCAGACCCGCTCGAGGAACATCGCCGCCGCGATGACCGCGATGCCGGCCACCACCGCGAACCCGGCGTAGATCGCCTGGTCGCGGCGGGCGGGGACGTCGAGGGAGCCCAGCAGGAACACGCCCGCGCCGCCGTACATACCGCTCACCAGGGCCGCCACCAGGGCGCTCGCCTGGCCGAAGACCACGGCGCGGGCGGCCATCAACGGCTCGACGCCCTTGGCGCCAGGGCGGCGTTCCCGCTGGGCACGCAGTCGGGCGCGGATCGAGAGCGCGGTCGCGGCGAGCACGGCCGCGATGGCCGCCAGCACGATCGGGGCGGCCAGCGGCACGCTCGGCAGCGTCCCGAGTGAGTCCCACAGACGGGCGCCGCCCCAGGACAGTACGCCTGCCGCGGCGAAGAGACCGGCCAGTACACCGAGCCGTAGTTGCTTCACCGAGTAAGCCGCCCTTCGCCTGTCACTCTCGCCTGTCACGACCGCCACGCGCGACCGTCCTTACGAGCCTAACGACTACTCGGGCAGGCGCAGTTCCAGGTCGACACGCGGCTGGACGCCGCCGACGCCGACACCGGCCAGCAGTTCGGCCACCGCGCCGCGGCCCGGCAGCTGCGCCTCCGGCTCCACGTCGTGCCACGGGGCGAGTACGAAGGCGCGCTGGTGGGCGCGGGGATGTGGCAGCGTGAGATCCGGGTCGTCCGACACCACGTCTGCGTACGCCACGATGTCGACGTCGATGGTGCGCGGGCCCCAGCGCTCTTGGCGGACGCGGTCGAAGGCCTCCTCGATGGCCTGTCCGCGTTCGAGGAGGGAGGACGGCGGCAGCGTGGTCCTGATCACGACCACCGCGTTGAAGTACGACGGCTGGCTGCCGGGGGCGACTCCCCACGGCTCCGTCTCGTACACGGGGGAGACTGCTTTCACCCGGAGCCCGGGGGTGTCCTCGAGAGCGTCGATGGCGCCCTGCAGGGTCTCCAGGCGGTTGCCCAGGTTGGAGCCGAGGGAGATCACGGCGTCCTTGGGGTTGGACAGAGTGACATCGGCCGCATCGACCTGCTCCGTGACGGAGGACGGCACCGGCTGCACGGTCGGGTCGCTTGCTGCCTGATTCATACTCGGCTCCGGGTGATCGTGATGGTGACATCGTCGAAGGGCACCGTGATCGGGGCGTCCGGCTTGTGCACCACCACGTCGACCTCCTTGACGGCGTCGTGTTTGAGGCACACCTGGGCGATCCGTTCCGCCAGCGTCTCGATCAGATCGACCGGGTCGCCCTCGACGACGGCGACGACCTCCTCCGCCACCACGCCGTAGTGGACGGTCTTCGCCAGGTCGTCGTCGGCGGCCGCGGGGCGGGTGTCCAGACCGAGCACCAGGTCGACGATGAAGGTCTGGCCGTCTTCCCGCTCCTTGGGAAAGACGCCGTGGTGCCCACGGGCCTTGAGGCCGCGCAGCGCGACACGATCCACGCGAATCACTCCTGCTTCAGTAGGTCCTCGGGCACGCGGCCACATGCGGATGGCGTGGTGCCCGCATTCGAATCTACCTGCGAGCACCGACATGACTTGCCCACGGGGCCGGGGACGGCTCACATGAGGCTGGTAGCCGCGTATACCCACGGAGAGGCGGATGCGAACCCCTCTCTTCGGCCCTTACCCACTTACGGGGGGCTGTTCTCGTCCTCTTCGCCGTCTGTTTCCGTCAGAACGGGCGATCCGTGGTGCGACCAGATCTTCCAGCCGTCGGATGTGCGACGGAACACATTGGTGGCGACGACGAGCTGTCCGACGAGCGGCCCCAGCGCGCCGCCGTCCTCTGCGGGCCCACTGCTGAGGATGTTCTCCGTACAGGTCACCAGTGCCGTGTCGCCGGCCACGCTCACCTTCACGTCGGTGAGGAAGAACTGGATGTACTCGGTGTTCGCCATGATCAGCGCGTACGAGCGCAGGACCTCGCCGCGGCCCGTCAGGACCGGCCAGCCGGGGTGGATGCACGAGATGTCGTCGTCGAGCCACAGCTCGGACAGCTCGTCGAAGTCACCGCGCTCCATCGTCTCGTAGAAGGCGGTGTTGGCCTGTTCGACGAGCTCCGTGTCGGTCAGGCTCACCGGGCGCCCTCGACGGCCCGGGCGACCCGCACGGCGTCGGCCGTGGCACGTACCTCGTGCACCCGGACCGCCCAGGCGCCCTCGTGGGCGGAGATGGCCGAGACCGCGGCGGTGGCCGCGTCCCGTTCGCGGGCCGGCGGGGGAGCGCCTTCGTCCTTGGCCAGTACGCGGCCGAGGAAGCGCTTCCGGGAGGCGGCAACCAGTACGGGGCGGCCGAGGGCCCGCAGCTCGGCGAGGTGCGCGACGAGGGCGAGGTCGTGCTCGGCCTGCTTGGCGAAGCCGAGGCCGGGGTCGATGACGATGCGCTCGGGCGCGATCCCGCCCTCGACGACGGCCTCCATGCGGGCGCGCAGTTCTTCGACGACCTCCGCCACCACGTCGCCGTAGACGGCGCGGCTGTTCATGTCCTTGCTGAAGCCCCGCCAGTGCATCACCACGAAGGGGGCGCCCGTCGCCGCGACGACCGGGACCATTCGGGGGTCGGCGAGGCCGCCGCTGACGTCGTTGACGAGTGCGGCCCCCGCCGCGACGGCCTGCTCGGCGACGCCGGAGCGCATGGTGTCGACGGAGACGGTGACGCCCTCGGACGCGAGGCCCCGCACGACCGGGACGACCCGGCGGAGCTCCTCGTCCTCGTCGACCCGGCTGGCGCCGGGCCGGGTGGACTCGCCGCCGACGTCGATGAGGTCGGCGCCCTGGGCGACCAGGTCGAGGCCGCGTTTGATCGCGGCCGTGGTGTCGAACCAGCGGCCGCCGTCGGAGAAGGAGTCCGGCGTCACATTGACGACTCCCATGACCGCACAGCGATCCCACTCCGGCAGGCCGTGGGCCGTTCCCCGTCCGCGCAACGTACTCATGAACGTAAGCCTAGGCCCGTACGGACCGGGCCCACGCCACCGCGGCGCGAGTGTGGCCTGTCCGGCGGCCGCGGTGTCTACGCGGCGCGGGGTTCGTGGGTTTCGGCCTGACGGGTCAGGTGGGCGCAGGGGTGGGGAGCGGGGGCGGGCCGGCGGCGGACGAAGAGCCGGGGCAGCGAGAGGTTGACGAAGCCCTCGGCCTGCATCGCGGCGAAGCCGATGCGGGGCAGGTCGCGGGTGTTGGGGAACACCACGAAACGGGGCTCCCAGCGGGGCCGGAACTTGGCGTTGAACTTGTACAGCGACTCGATCTGGAACCAGCGGGAGAGGAAGACGAGCAGTCCGCGCCACATCCGCAGCACCGGGCCCGCACCGATCTTCTCGCCCCGGGCGAGCGCCGAGCGGAACATCGCGAAGTTGAGGGAGACCCGCTCGACGCCGAGGGCTGGCGCGGCCTGGAGGGCGGCGACGATCAGCAGTTCGTTCATACCGGGGTCGGCTGACCGGTCGCGGCGCATCAGCTCGAGCGACATGCCGTCCGTGCCCCACGGGACGAAGTGGATGACGGCCTTCAGGTCACCGTACGAGGGCGAGGCGGTCCCCTCGTCCTTGTGCGCGGTGGCGATCACGGCGTCGCCGTCGGCGGGGTCGCCGATGCGGCCGAGTGCCATGGAGAAGCCCCGCTCGGTGTCGGTGCCCCGCCAGTCGGCGGCGGCGCGGCGGATCTGCCGGATCTCGTCGTCGTCGAGGTCACGGGCGCGGCGTACGCGGGTGCGGTAGCCGCCCCGTTCGATGCGCTTCACCATCTGGCGGACGTTCCGCATCGCACGCCCGCTCAGGGAGAAATCCGCGACGTCAACCACCGCCTCGTCGCCGAGTTCCAGGCAGTCCAGCCCGGTCTCGCGGGTCCAGACCTCGCCGCCGGTCTCCGAGCAGCCCATCACCGCGGGCGTCCAGGAGTGTGCTTTCGCCTCGTCCATGAAGCGTTCGATGGCGCCGGGCCAGGCCTCGACGTCGCCGATGGGGTCGCCGCTCGCGAGCATCACGCCGGAGACGACGCGGTAGCAGACGGCGGCCTTGCCGCTGGGGGAGAAGACGACGCCCTTGTCGCGGCGGAGGGCGAAGTGGCCGAGTGAGTCGCGGCCGCCGTGGACGGCGAGCAGGTCGCGCAGCCGGCGTTCGTCGTCCTGGGTGAGACGGGCGGTGGGGTGTTCGGGGCGGAAGGCGAGGTAGACGGTGGTGACGGCGGTCAGCAGGCCGAGGGCGCCGAGGCAGTAGCCGACGGTCCAGGAGACGCCGTCGGAGTATCTGATGGGGCCCTCGAATCCGAAGAGCCCGTAGAGGACGTGCTCCAGGCGGTCGGTGAGCCCTGGGCTGCCGACGATCCGGCCGGGGTGGACGCTGACGACGACGAGGCCGAGACCGAGGGAACCGGCGCCCATCAGGACGAAGTTGGTGAGGGCGCGCCAGCGGCTGCGCGGGTCGGGGAGTGCGGAGAACTCGCCGCGGTGGCGCATCAGCAGTGCCAGCAGTGCGAGGGAGAGAAGTACGCCGACGAGGGAGTGGCGGTAGACGAACTGCGCGACGGCCCCGGCCGGCAGCAGGACGACGGCGGCCCGCCAGGCCCGGCGCTTGTGGCGCTTGATCCCGTGGGCGAGCAGGAGCAGCAGCATGCCCGCGCTCAGGGAGAGGGCGGCGGCGAACGGTCCGGTGGCGCCGGGAAGCACCTCGGCGATCGTGTGCATCCGGCTGTGCCGGAAGCGGGGGAAGATCCCGGCCGCGATGTCGATCAGGCCGACGAACGTGCACGCCGTGCCGACGAGGGCCGGGACCGCCTCGGGCCGTGGTCCGCGCAGTATGCGGCCCACCCGATTCGGAACCGATCGTGATTTGTCCCCATCTACCGTTGCAGACATCGCTTCCCGTGATTTCCGTGATTGCGGATGAGATCCCGTGTCCAGGGCATCGGATCGGTCGGCCCGGACGATTCGCGCCCTCTAGGACGGGACTTCGGGGAGGCGGGTTCATCCGACATCGGGAAATTCGTCGACACGGAAGGCACACCCGGCTCATGGGTCTGACCAGCAACAAAGTCCTGGCCTTGGCCGTGGTGGCGGCCGTGCTGCTGTTCGTTGCCACCGTCCGGCTGTGGCCGCGGCTGGCGCGCCGCGGGGCGCGCGCGGTGGCGGGCCGGGTCGGTCTGCTCCTCGCCACCCAGCTGTCCCTCTTCGCCGCCGTCGGCCTCGCGGCCAACAACTCCTTCCTCTTCTACGGCTCCTGGGCCGACCTTTTCGGACAGCAGCAGGACATGGGTGTGGTCGTGGACCACGCGGAGGGCACCCACCTGAGGGTTGTGGAGAAGCGGAAGCCGGAGGGTGTGCCCGGAGGCGCACGGCCGGCGACGAGCGGGCAGATCCACAAGGTGGTGGTGTCCGGGGAGCGTTCGGGGATCGACAGCCCCGCGTACGTCTATCTGCCGCCGGAGTACTTCCGTGCGGAACACCGGGACCGGACCTTTCCGGCGGCCGTTGTGCTGACCGGGTATCCGGGAACGGCGGAGAATCTGCTCAAGGGGCTGAAATACCCGAGCACCGCCTTCGAACAGGCACGGGACGGGCGCACGCAGCCGATGATCCTGGTGATGCTGCGGCCGACGGTCGCGCCGCCGAGGGACACCGAGTGTGTGGACGTCCCCGGCGGTCCGAGGACGGAGACGTTCTTCGCCGAGGATCTGCCGAAGGCCGTGTACGAGACGTACCGGGTGGGTTCGAAGCCGCGCAACTGGGGCATCATCGGCAACTCGACGGGCGGCTACTGCGCCCTGAAGATCGCACTGCACCACCCGGACCGCTTCTCCGCGGGGGTCGGGCTGTCCGCGTACTACAAGGCGGCAGAGGACCCGACGACCGGAGACCTCTTCCACGGCGACGACCGGGAGCGCAAGCGGGCCGACCTGCTGTGGAGCCTGGACCATCTGCCGCAGGGCAGGTCGTCGTTCCTCGTCACCACCTCACGGCAGGGCGAGGGGAACCTCAAGGGTACGCAGGCCTTCGTCGGCAAGGTGAAGGCGCCGGCGCGGGTCTCGTCGATCGTGCTCGACAGCGGCGGGCACAACTTCAACACCTGGCGGCGTGAGATCCCGCCCGCCCTGGAATGGCTCGGCGGCCGGCTCAGCCCTTCTTGACGTCGACCGTGGGCGGGACCGTCGCGATGGACTCCAGGTCGACCTCGGCACGGGCGATGTCCTGCGCGTCGGCGTCGATGGAGCGGCGCAGCGCTTCGTGCAGAAGGGCCGGGGTCAGCACGCCGAGGAACCGGCCCGTCTCCTCCCTGTCGATGACCGCGATCCAGCCCGCGTCGTGCTGGAGCATCGTGGAGAACGCCTGCTTGAGTGAGGCGCCGACCGGCAACCAGGCCTCCATTCGGCGGGCGTGGTCGCGCACCGAGCCGCGTTCCCGTGCCCGGTCGGCGGAGATCCAGCCGTGCAGGTTCTCCTCACCGTCCAGGACGACTGCCCAACGGGCGCCGAGGTCGCGGGGGAGCGGGTCGTCGAGGTGGACGACCGGCGGCTGCTCCAGGTCCGCCGGTTCTATGGGGGTGACGGAGAGCCGCTTGAGCCCTCGGTCGGCACCGACGAAGTCGGCCACGTACGAGGTCGCCGGGGTGCCCAGGACGGCGGCGGGGGCGTCGAACTGCTCGATCCTGCCCTGCCCGTAGACGGCGATACGGTCACCGAGGCGCACGGCCTCCTCCATGTCGTGGGTGACGAACAGGACCGTCTTGCGGACCTGGGACTGGAGCCTCAGGAACTCGTTCTGCAGATGTTCGCGCACGACCGGGTCGACCGCGCCGAACGGTTCGTCCATCAGCAGCACCGGCGGGTCCGCCGCCAGCGCCCGGGCCACGCCGACGCGCTGGCGCTGGCCGCCGGAGAGCTGCTCGGGGTAGCGGTCGCCGTACACCGAGGGGTCGAGGCCGACCAGTTCGAGGAGTTCGGCGGCCCGGGCGCGGGCCTTGGCACGTTTGACGCCGAGGAGGTGGGGGACGGTCGCCGTGTTCTCCAGGACCGTCTTGTGCGGGAAGAGACCGACCTGCTGGATCACATAGCCGATACGGCGGCGCAGTTCGACCGGATCGCTCTCCGCGATGTCCCGGCCGGCGACGAAGATCCGGCCGCTGGTGGGTTCGATGAGCCGGTTGACCATTTTCATGGTGGTGGTCTTGCCGCAGCCTGACGGTCCGACGAGCGTGACCAGTTCACCCTCCGCGACCTCGAAGGAGAGGTCGTCCACGGCCGTGGTGCCGTCCGGGTACCGCTTGGTGACGTGCTCGAATCGGATCATGACTCCCCATTGTGACGGGTGCTGTGTGAAAGCCATGTTGCTGCAATGTGGCGGCCCTGGGGGACTGTCAGTGGTCAGGGATAGGGTCGCCGGACGGTCATGGACACCGGCCGGTCACGGACATACGTACGGCATTACGGGGGAGATGGGAGTCGATGAGTGCGGGGTGGGAACGTGCGGAGCGTGCGGCGCAGAGCTGTCTGGCGGCGAACGAGTGGATCTGTGGTGAATATCTGCGCAGCCGCAGCGAGGAGTTGAGCGAAGCGACCCTCCAGCATGTGTGGATCACCGTCGCGTCGGTGCTGATCGGGCTGGCGGTCGCCTTCCCGCTTGCCCTGCTGGCCCGTGCCAGGCCGCGGTTCGCCGGACCCGTGCTGGGGCTGACCACCCTGCTCTACACGATTCCCTCGCTGGCCATGTTCTCGCTGCTGCTGCCGTTCTTCGGGCTGTCCGCCGCTCTGGTGGTGACCGGACTCGTGCTCTACTCCCTCACCATCCTCGTGCGGAACATCCTGGCCGGGCTCGAAGCGGTCCCGGCGGAGGCGCGTGAGGCGGCCCGCGGCATGGGCTACGGCCCCGCGAGGATGCTGTGGGAGGTGGAACTGCCGCTGGCCCTCCCGGCGTTGATGGCGGGCATACGGATCGCGACGGTGTCGACGGTCGCACTGACGACCGTGGGTGCGCTCGTCGGGAAGGGCGGTCTCGGCAATCTCATCGACGACGGCGTGCAGACCACGTTCAAGGCACAGGTGCTGACCGCGTCCGTGCTGTGCGTGCTGCTGGCGGCCGCCGTCGATCTGCTTCTCCTCGGCGCCCAGCGGTTGCTCACCCCCTGGACCCGGATACGCGCGGCGGAGGCGAAGACCTGATGGACGCGGTCACCGGTGCGTGGACCTGGCTCACCACAGGCGCCAACTGGTCGGGGGAGTCCGGGGCCTGGCACCGGCTCGTGGAGCATCTGTACGTCAGTGGCGCCGCGCTCGTCCTGGCCTGTGCGATCGCGCTGCCGGTCGCGCTGTGGCTCGGGCACATCGGCAAGGGCGGCGCTCTCGCGGTCAACATCTCCAACGCCGGCCGGGCCGTTCCCGTCTTCGCGGTCCTCGCCCTGTTCATGCTCACACCGCTGCGCAGTGCCGGGTATGCACCGACGATCATCGCCCTGGTGCTGTTCGCGGTGCCTCCGCTGCTGACCAACGCGTACGTGGGCATGCGTGAGGTGGACCGGGACGTGGTGGAGGCCGCACGGGGCATGGGCATGTCGGGTGCCCAGGTCTTCCTGCGGGTCGAGCTGCCGCTCGCCCATCCGCTGCTGATGACCGGACTGAGGTCCGCCGCCGTCCAGGTGGTGGCCACGGCGACGATCGCCTCGATGGTCGGCCAGGGCGGCCTCGGCCGCATCATCACCGCCGGTTTCAACACCTACAACACATCGCAGGTGGTCGCGGGCGCACTGCTCGCGGCGCTGCTGGCCCTACTGGTGGAGGGGGTGCTGGTGGCCGCCGACCGGTTGCTGAGCCCCCTGCGCAAGTCCGCGCCGTCGTCCGGCTGACGGTGCATTCACCCCTTTTGTGCTGCTTGATGTCGCTGTGGACGGAGATTCTGATGACCAAGACCTCGCGCATCGCGGGTGCTGTACTCGCTGTGGTGGGCCTGACGGGTTCCCTGGCCGCGTGCGGCGGTGAATCCCTCGAACAGGAGGCGGACAGTGCCGCGTCCGCAGGCGGCTCCGGCAAGAAGGGCACGCTCGTCGTCGGAGCTGCGGCGTTCACCGAGTCCAAGGTGCTCGCCGAGCTCTATGCGCAGCTGCTGGGCGACGCCGGGTACAAGACGTCGATCACCACGGTGAAGAACCGCGAGCTGTACGAACCGTCCCTGGAGAAGGGCGAGATCGACGTCGTACCCGAATACGCGGCGACCCTCGCCGAATTCCTCAACGCGAAGGTGAACGGGCCGAAGGCGCCCGAGGAGAAGCCCGTCGCATCCGGCGAAGTCGCCTCCACCGTGAAGGCGCTCACCGCTCTTGCGGAGCCGCTCGGACTGAAGGTGCTGCCCGCCGGAGAGGCGGTCGACCAGAACGCCTTCGCCGTGTCGAAGGAATTCGCCGACAAGAACAAGCTCAGGACGCTTTCCGATCTCGGCGGTTCGAAGCTGGAGGTGAAGATCGCGGCCGGTGACGAGTGTGAGGTGCGGCCCTTCTGCGCACCCGGACTCAAGAAGAGCTACGGCATCGACGTGGCCGGCATCGACCCCAAGGGCGTCGGCACGCCGCAGGCCAAGCAGTCCGTCAAGGACGGTGAGAACCAGATGGTGCTCACCTCCACCACCGACGGCACGCTCGCGAGCTACGACCTGGTGGTACTGCAGGACGACAAGAGGTTGCAGAACGCGGACAACGTCCTTCCCGTCGTCCATGCGAAGGACGCCGGCAGCCAGGAGATCGCCGATGTTCTCGCAAAGCTCACCAAGACGCTGACCACAGAGGATCTCGCCGAGATGAACCGCAAGGTGGACGGGGAACGCGCCAAGCCGGAGGACGTCGCGAAGGCCTATCTGGAGTCGGAGGGGCTTCTTCGGAAGTGACCTGCGGTCGGCCCGGCGTTCTCGGCAAGAGATTTGCCGGGCCGACACCCCATTCCGGGTCTACGCACGGTAAATTTCGGGCCATGCCACGAGGACGCCACCGCCACTCCCCGCCCCTGCACAAGCTGCTGCCTCCCACGGCAGTGGCCGGAGCGTCGGTCGTGTGCGCCTCCGGCGCGTGGTTCGTCGGCAATGCCGTCGTGCTGCGCGTGCTGGTCGCGGCCGCGGCGGCCGCAGCCGTGACCGGCGCCGTGCTCATGCGCAGTTGGGACCGCGGCGCCGGCCGCAAGGTCGCCGAGCTGACCCGCGGTCGCGCCAGCGACCAGTGGAAGGCGGAGGAGCGCATAGCCGAGCTCGAGGCGGACGTCGAGGAGTCCCGCGAGCTGCGCCTCAAGCTCGACGCGAGACTGCGCGCCAAGCGGGTCGAGCTCGCCGCGCTCCGCAACGAACACGCGGCGCTGCTGCGGCGGTACGCGACCGCGGAGACGGAGCGGGCCAGCGCCCTGGAGGGCCGCAGGCAGCTCGCGATCGAGGCGGCCGCACCGGCGAAGGCGCTGCTGCCCGCCGGGTCCACGCCGACTCCGTCGATGTATCTGCGCGCGGCCAAGGCGCTGGAGGACCTGTCACGCAACGCCGCCGCCCAGGACGCCAGACGTACCGTGGAGGAAGCCCGTCGCCGGGATCTCGCGGAGCGCGCCAAGGAGGCGGACGAGCCGCAGGGGAAGCACGCGGCGGGCGGTGGGGCCGAGCAGCGAGTGCGCCCGTCGTCCGCCCTCGCCCCTCGCCCCGTCCCGGCCGCGGCCGCGATCGTCCCTTACGGCGCCCAGCGCTCCCGCGTGAAGCGACCCGAAGGCGGCTTCGACTTCTTCGGCACGGGCACCGGCAACGGCGCCGCAGCCGACGGCGCTCCCTCGACGGCCGGCACCGCAGGCGGTGCGAAGGCCGTGGAAGGGACCGGGCCCGTGAGGGCGATCGAGGCGCCCGGCACCCAGAAGGCCATCGAGGCCGTTCAGAACGAGGACCTCGCCGACGTCGTGGGCGAGGAGGCCCTCGCCGCGCAGCGCGTGAGCGGCCCTCGCGTGGTCGGCAAGGTCATCGACCTGACCGCGCACGACGAGACGGAACAGCTGGACGTGGCCGAGCTCCGCAACGCCGTGTCGTAGGTCCCGGCCGCCGCGGATGTCGCCTACTTGTCGATGTCTCCGACGACGAAGAACAGCGATCCGAGGATCGCGACCATGTCGGCGACCAGCGTTCCCGGCAGCAGCACGGTCAGCGCCTGGATGTTGTTGTACGACGCCGAGCGGAGCTTGAGGCGGTACGGCGTCTTCTCGCCCTTGGAGACCAGGTAGTAGCCGTTGATGCCGAGCGGGTTCTCGGTCCAGGCGTAGGTGTGGCCCTCCGGCGCCTTGAGGACCTTCGGCAGCCGCTGGTTGATCGGACCGGGCGGCAGCCCCGCGATCCGGTCGAGACACGCGTCCGCCAGGTCCAGGGCGTTGTGCGTCTGCTCGAGCAGCACCTCGAAGCGGGCGAGGCAGTCGCCCTCCTGCCGGGTCACCACCTCGAGGGTGTCCTGAAGTTCTCCGTAGGCGAGGTACGGCTCGTCCCGGCGCAGGTCGAAGTCGACACCCGAGGCGCGGGCGATGGGGCCGCTGACGCCGTAGGCGTGCACGGCCTCCGCGGAGAGCACGCCCACGTTTCGGGTCCGGCCGCGGAAGATCTCGTTGCCGAGGACGAGGTGGTCGTACACGTCCATCCGCGAGCGGACGTCGGCGATCGCGTGGCGGGCCCGGCCGAGCCAGCCGGCGGGGAGGTCCTCCTTGAGGCCGCCGACCCGGTTGAACATGTAGTGCATCCGCCCGCCCGAGATCTCCTCCATCACGGTCTGCAGCTCCTCGCGCTCCCGGAACGCGTGGAAGACGGGCGTGATCCCGCCCAGCTCCAGCGGGTAGGAGCCGAGGAACATCAGATGGTTGAGGACCCGGTTCAGCTCGGCGAGAAGCGTCCGGGACCACACCGCACGCTCCGGTACCTCCATGCCGAGCATCCGCTCCACGGCCATGACGACACCGAGCTCGTTCGAGAAGGCGGAGAGCCAGTCGTGCCGGTTCGCCAGGACCACGATCTGCCGGTAGTCGCGGGCCTCGAAAAGCTTCTCCGCTCCGCGGTGCATGTACCCGACGACCGGCTCCGCGTGCTGGATGCGTTCGCCGTCCAGCACCAGACGGAGACGGAGCACTCCGTGCGTGGAGGGGTGCTGGGGTCCGATGTTGAGCACCATGTCGGTGCTCTCCGCCGCGCCGCCGATGCCGACCGTCGTCTCCGTCATGTGCACCAGTCTCTCAGAGCCCGTCACACCCGCTGCATGAGCCAGGTGAAGTTCCCGAGGCCGCCCCGGGCGGTCAGCTCCGCCGCCTCACCGGCCCGGGCGAGGGCACGGACGTAGCCCGCCGGGTCCGACGACGCGAGGGCGAGCGGTGGCCGCTCCCCGCTCACGCCCAGCCTCCGCAGCGCCTCCCGCTGGCCGACCAGCTCGGCGCCCGGTCCGGCGCACGCGTCGAGCGCCACATGGGCCGTGATGTCGCAGCTCCCGTCCGGCACCGGACGCACCTCGCGGCCGTCGCGGAAGCCCGTCAGCGTGCCGTACGGCGGGCGGGCCCCGGCCGTGTGCGCGTAGTCGACGGCGACGGCGAGACCCGCGGTCAGGGCGCCGACAGCCGCCCGCCACGCCTCGTCCCGGGGCCGGCCGATCTCCGAGCGCGTGCCCGGTTCGGTCAGTGGCCACCAGCGGGTGAGCCACTCGGCGTCCGCCCCCGTGACGTTCTCGCCGAGCCGCTCCTCGCCGTCGTCGCGGACCAGCACCCGGCGGACCTGTCCGTCCCCGTCGACCTCGGCGACGTCGACGGGCACGTTGTCGAGCCATTCGTTCGCGAACAGAAGTCCGGCGAGCCCCGGAGGGATCTCGGCGGTCCACTCGATGCGCCGGTCGAGGCCCGCGGGCCGGTCCGCCCGCTCGACGCCGTAGGCACGAACCGGGAAACCGGGCGGCAGGGCGGCGAGCACACCGGTCAGCAACTCGCCCCTGCCCGCCCCGACATCGATCAGCGCCGGCTCCTCGAGCCCCAGCGACTCCGCGGTTTGGGTCAGCAGCCGGGCGACGGCGGCGGCGAACAGCGGCGAGGCGTGGACCGAGGTGCGGAAATGCCCGGCCGGTCCCTCCGGCCGCCGATAGAACCCCCGCGGCCCGTACAGCGCGGTCTCCGCCGCTGCCCGCCAGCCCCGCCACCCGCCGGTCTCATGTGTCACGGGCCCAGTCTCCACCTTGCGGAGTATGCCTCCGCCCACCGGATCGCCCCTCCGGTTGACCCCTGTGCCTATCTGTTTTCCCTACTCTGGGTTACGTGCAGCGCCTCTACGACTTCATCCGCAGACACCCGACGGGCGTCGACGCCTTCTGGGCCGTCATGCTCCTCGGGTTCGCCTCGTTGTGGGTGGTCGAGGAGCCGGAAGGGGCCGGGGCGACGCTCGCGGCCGTGGTCGTCGTGCTGGCCCTGTGCCTGGTGGTGGCGCTGCGCCGCCGGATGCCCGAGCAGATGCTGCTCCTGGCCGCCGCCGCGGGCATCGGCCAGCTGGTGTTCGATGTCCATGTCAACCCGGCGGACTTCGCGATGATGGTCATCATCTACACCGTCGCGGCTACCGGCGGTCCGCGGTGGGCGTCCCGGCTGGCTCTGATCGGCGGCCTCACCGCGGCGTCGCTTGCGCAGATCCGCTGGCCGGCGGAGGCCGAGGGGACCCTCAGCAGGGTGTTCATCACCGTGATCATGAGCCTGCCGTTCGTGCTGGCCTGGGTGCTCGGTGACTCGATACGCACCCGGCGCGCCTACTTCGACCAGTTGGAGGAGCGCGCCACCCGCCTCGAGAAGGAACGCGAGGCGCAGGCCAAGGTTGCGGTGGCGGCCGAGCGCGCCAGGATCGCCCGCGAACTTCACGACGTCGTCGCCCACAACGTGTCCGTCATGGTCGTGCAGGCCGACGGCGCCGCCTATGTGTTGGACGCCGCTCCCGACCAGGCCAAGCAAGCCTTGGAGACCATCTCGAGCACCGGCCGGCAGGCGCTCGCGGAGATGCGCCGGCTGCTCGGCGTACTGCGCACCGGCGACGGACCGGAGAGCGGCGAGTACGTGCCGCAGCCCGATGTGCAGCAGATCGAGGACCTGGTCGAGCATGTCCGCGGCGCGGGCCTGACGGTGGACTTCAAGGTCGAAGGAACGCCGCGGCCGCTCCCGAGCGGTGTCGAGCTCACCGCCTACCGGATCGTGCAGGAAGCACTCACCAACACCCGTAAGCACGGCGGCCCCGAAGCCGGCGCCAGCGTCCGCCTCGTCTACTTCGACGACGGGCTCGGGCTGCTCGTCGAGGACGACGGCCGGGGCTCCTCGCACGAGCTCTACGAGGACGGTGGCGCGGACGGGCGCGGCCACGGCCTCATCGGGATGCGCGAGCGCGTCGGTATGGTCGGCGGCACGCTGGACGCCGGGCCGCGGCCGGGCGGAGGCTTCCGGATCAGCGCACTGCTGCCCCTCAAGCCCGCCCACTAGAGCCACTACAGACCAAGGGACGGAACCCCACATGTCCATCCGCGTGATGCTCGTCGACGACCAGGTGCTGCTGCGCACCGGCTTTCGCATGGTGCTCGCCGCCCAGCCCGACATGGAGGTCGTCGCGGAGGCCGGGGACGGCGCGGAGGCGATCGAGATCCTGCGGTCCACGGCTGTGGACGTGGTGCTCATGGACGTACGCATGCCGAGGCTCGACGGCGTGGAGGCGACCCGGCGCATCTGCGCGGAGCCGGGCGCACCCAAGGTGCTGATCCTGACCACGTTCGACCTCGACGAGTACGCCTTCTCCGGACTGAAGGCCGGTGCCAGCGGCTTCATGCTCAAGGACGTGCCGCCCGGCGAGCTGCTCGGCGCCATCCGCTCCGTGCACAGCGGTGACGCGGTCGTGGCGCCGTCGACCACCCGGCGGCTGCTGGACCGCTTCTCGCCCCTGCTGCCGAGCTCCGGCCCCGAACCCCGCCAGAAGGAGCTGGAGAAGCTCACAGAGCGGGAGCGCGAGGTGATGCTGCTCGTCGCCCAGGGTCTGTCGAACGGCGAGATCGCGGCCCGGCTGGTCCTTTCCGAGGCGACGGTCAAGACGCACGTCGGCCGCATCCTCACCAAGCTCGGTCTGCGCGACCGCGTCCAGGTGGTGGTGCTCGCCTACGAGACCGGCCTGGTCCGGGCGGGCGGCGGCGCGGGCTGAGACGCCGACCTGTGGCGCGAGGACGGGCCGGGTCGGCGCGGCACCGTCTCCAGGACGGGCCCGGTCAGCGCAGCACCGTCTCCAGGAAGTCGCTCCCGAGCCGTGCGACGGCGCTCACGTCGAGCTGGTGGAGCACGTAACGGCCGCGCCTGCGGGTCGAGATCAGCTGCGCCTTCTTCAGTACGGCCAGGTGGCGGGAGACCTCCGGTGCGGTGATGCCGAGGGCGTCCGCGAGCTCGCTCGTCGTGTACGTGGCCCGGCCGAGGTTGCGGCACATCCGCATCCGCATCGGGTGTGCGAGGGCGTCCATCCGCAACTTCAGCAGCTCGACGGAGGCGGTACCCGGCAGTTCCGGCGCGCCGATCGGGTACTGGATCACCGGCTGCCAGCCCGGCGCGTGCAGCACCATCAGATGCGGCCAGCCGAAGCTCGACGGCAGCAGGGTGAGCCCCGCACCGACCACGGGATCGGTGGTGGTGGTCCGCCCGTCCGCCAGCTTGTCGGCGCTGATCCTGGTGCCGCCCTCGTCGAGCGTCAGCGCAGGCGACACAGCGCGCAGTGCCTCCGCCAGGCCCTTGCGGCGCAGCAGTTCGCTCTTGTGGCGAGCGTCGGCGGCGAGTTGCGTCGACACGCGTCGCCAGGTGTCCGCGAAGAAGGCTTCCTCGCAGTCCTCGAAGAGCCGCCGCAGCCAGGCGCGTACGGATGCCGGGTCGGTCAGCAGCCGCCGTGTGAAGTCGAGTTGGCGCGGCCCGCGGTTGGCCGCAAGATCGAGCGCGTGCTCGCGCCGTACGGGGTCGACGAGCGGGGAGGGGGCACCGGTCGAGTACGTCGCGCAGGTGAACTCCAGCGCGGAGGACACGAACCGCTCGTCGTCGAGCCGGTCGAGGAGATCGAGCTCCTCCTTCAGGCTCGCTGTGATGCGTCCCGGGTTCGCCGGAAGTCCGGCGAACGGCATGAAGATGTCCGAGAACGTCGACCGCCACAGGAAGTCGGCCTCGTGCAGCCGGTCGGCCAGGTCCGGCTTGAGCCCGGCGGCCGTGGCCGTGGCCCAGCCGTGCAGCCCGGGATGGTGCCCGGACTCGTGCAGCGCATGGAGGGCCACACCCAACTCGGCGAGTGGGGATATGTCGAAGACGATGCGCTCGGGGGGCAGCCCCGCGATGTCGATGGTCACGCTCACCCCACCATGGTGGGGGCTGCGCGGACCGGCCCGACGACGTTTGACGTGTGTCGTCAATCGAGGCGACGCCGGCAGCCCGCCGGGGCAGCGTGGAGATCATGAACGCGATGCAGCAGCACATGATCGACATGTACCGGGCCGCCCGGAGAGGCGACACCCCTCCGCCGCGCCCCGGCGACCTGGATCTACGGACGATCCGCGAGGCATGGATCTACCGCCCCTTCCGGGCGATGCTCGCGGGCCGCACGGTCCGTGTCACGAAGGGCACCAGGGCCGGCGCCGCGGCCGGTGACCGCCGGACGCCCTGCTGACCGGCCGCCCGGGTCAGGGCCGCCCGGGTCAGGTCCGGCAGGGTCGGTCCGCCGGCAGGGCCGGCAGGTCCAGGCGGCGTACGAACTCCGAGACCGCCACGGCCACGTCCCGCTCGGTCCACTCCAGCCCCTCGGCGGCCACCGTCACCTCGGTCACCGAGACGCCCGGCGGACAGCCCTGCGAGAACCAGCGGCGGAAGAGCGTCACCCCGGTCTCCTCCGACTGCGTCAGCGCCGCCTCGTTCAGCAGCTCCGTCCCGTACGGCAGCCAGACCTGGAACTGGTGGGTGTGCGGAACCGGCGGGTGGATCCGGGACCAGGGGATCTCCGAGGCACGGAGCGCGTCCGTGAGCGCGGCCGCGACGACCTTCGCGTGGGCCACGTACGACGGCAGCCGGGGCAGCTCCCGCTCAAGGCCGACCAGCGCCGACAGTGCGGCCGGGTACTGCTGGAACAGCTGGCCCCCGTACCGGTGCCGCCAGGCCCTCGCCTCCTCGATCAGCTGCGACGGGCCGGCGAGCACCGCGCCCGACATGCCGTCCAGGGACTTGTAGAACGACACGTACACGCTGTCCGCCAGGGAAGCGATCTCGTCGAGCGGGCGGCCGAAGTGCGGGGCGCACTCCCACAGGCGCGCGCCGTCGAAGTGCACCACCGCATCACGATCCCGTGCCGCCTCCACCACCGCCACCAGCTCGTCCCAGGCAGGCAGCACGAAACCGGCTTCCCGCAGGGGCAGTTCGAGCATCAGCGCGCCGAAGGGCTCGTCGCAGTCGCGCACCTCGTCGGCCGTGGGAAGCCGCGGTTCGGACGTCGGACGGACCGTGCGCAGCCCGCTCACCACGGCGAAAGCGGAGCGTTCGTGGACCTCCGGATGGGCCTGCGGATGCAGTGCGACCGTCGAGTTCCCGGTGCGCGCCGCCCAGCAGCGCAGGGCCACCTGCTGGGCCATCGTGCCGGTCGGGAAGAACGCAGCGGCCGGGAAGCCGAGCAGCTCGGCGGTCCGCCGCTCCAGCTCCTCGACGACCCCGTTGCCGTACACGTCGGTCCAGTCGTCCAGGTCGTACACCTCGCCGGCGGCCTCGGCGAGCGCCGCGAGGCGCTCCCCGATCCGGAGGTCGGCGGAGGCCCGCGCCAGCACCCGGTCCGACGCGCGCCAGGCGGCGAGCCGCCGCTTCCGCAGGTCCTGCTCGTTCTCGTCCTCTTCTTTCTCGTTCTGCTCGTTCTTGTTCTCGTTCTGCTCGTTCGTCTCGCTCATGTCCGTCACGGTCCGATCATCACCCACAGCCTGTGGACAACTGAGGGGTCGCCGGAAACGCTGGCGTAGCATCGTGACGAGAAATCGTCCGGTACCCCCGCGGACTGGAACGGAAGGCACCGCCGCGTGAATGCCACAGCACCACAGGACCCGCTCGACCCGCGGGACCGCCCCGCCCGCCTGACCGTCGGAGTGGTCGGAGCGGGCCGCGTAGGACCCGCCCTGGCCGCGTCCCTGCAGATGGCCGGGCACCGGCCGGTCGCCGCTTCGGGGGTGTCCGACGAGTCCGTCCGCCGGGCCGCCGCCATGCTGCCCGACGTACCCCTGATGCCGCCCGCCGACGTGCTCGCCCGCGCGGAACTGGTGCTGCTGACCGTTCCCGACGACGCGCTGCCCGGCCTGGTCGAAGGCCTCGTCGAGACCCGTGCCGTACGGCCCGGCCAGCTGCTCGTGCACACCTCCGGCCGGTACGGCACCAAGGTGCTCGAGCCCGCTCTGCGGGCCGGAGCGCTGCCGTTGGCCCTGCACCCCGTGATGACCTTCACCGGCACTGCGGTCGACGTGCAGCGGCTGGCCGGCTGCTCCTTCGGGGTGACCGCCCCCGAGGAGCTGCGGCTGGCCGCGGAGGCGCTGGTCATCGAGATGGGCGGTGAGCCCGAGTGGATCGAGGAGCAGAACCGCCCGCTCTACCACGCAGCCCTCGCGCTCGGCGCCAACCACCTCGTCACCCTCGTCGCCCAGTCCATGGAGCTGCTGCGCACCGCGGGAGTCGCCGCCCCCGACCGGATGCTCGGCCCCCTCCTCGGCGCCGCCCTGGACAACGCCCTGCGATCCGGCGACGCCGCCCTGACCGGGCCGGTCGCCCGCGGCGACGCGGGCACCGTCGCCGCCCATGTGGCCGAGCTGCGCAAGCACGCGCCCGCCGCCGTCGCCGGCTACCTGGCGATGGCCCGTACGACCGCCGACCGTGCCCTCGCGCACGGCATGCTCAAACCGGAGTTCGCGGAGGATCTGCTGGGCGTGCTGGCCGAAGGGGATCTGCGATGAGCCGCGACTTCGAACTCGTGCCGACCCGCGAGGACCTCGAATACGTGGTCGAGCACCACGCCGTGCCCGGCCGCACCGCCGTCGTCATGACCATGGGTGCACTGCACGAGGGGCACGCCACCTTGATCCGGGCCGCCCGCGAGCGGGTGGGGCGCAAGGGGTTCGTGATCGTCACCGTCTTCGTCAACCCGCTGCAGTTCGGCGCCGGCGAGGACCTGGACCGCTACCCCCGCACGCTCGACGCCGACCTCAGGACGGCCGAGGAGGCGGGCGCGGACGTGGTGTTCGCGCCGTCCGTCGACGAGGTCTACCCCGGCGGCCGGCCGCAGGTCCGCATCGCTGCCGGGCCCATGGGGGAGCGGCTCGAAGGCAGGACCCGGCCCGGCCACTTCGACGGCATGCTCACCGTCGTCGCCAAGCTGCTGCACCTCACCGGCCCCGACGTGGCGCTGTTCGGGCAGAAGGACGCCCAGCAGCTCGCCCTGATCCGCCGGATGGTCAGCGACCTGAACTTCCCCGTGGAGGTCATCGGCGTGCCCACGGTCCGCGAGGAGGACGGGCTCGCGCTTTCCAGCCGTAACCGCTATCTGTCCACGGCCGATCGGCACACCGCGCTGGCCCTCTCCCAGGCCCTGTTCGCCGCCCGCGACCGCCTTGCCGCCCAGCAGGCGCTGCATGCCAGGGCGGAAGCCGTACCGGGCGCGCCCGCCCGCGCCGCCGCGCTGTCCGCGCTCGGAGAGGCCCGCGCGGCGGCCGACGCCCATGCGGTCGCCCAGGCGTGGCCGGCGATCGGCGCCGATGCCGTACGCGCGGCCGCACGGGCCGTGCTGGACGAGGCCGCGAAGGCGAACCCGCCGCTGGTTCTGGACTATGTGGCCCTCGTCGACCCCGCCACCTTCGACGAGGTGGCCGACGACCACAGGGGTGAGGCGCTTCTCGCCGTCGCCGCCAAGGTCGGCTCGACCCGTCTCATCGACAACCTGCCCCTGGACTTCGGGACCGCGCATTCCGGGACCGCCCTGACCGACGGAGCCGCCAAGTGACCGGAATACGGCTGACCGCCCCCGCCCCCGGCTGGGCCATCGAGGCAGAGGTGGTCGTGGTCGGCTCGGGTGTCGCCGGCCTCACGGCCGCGCTGCGCTGTGCCGCGGCCGGCCTGGACACGGTTGTCGTCACCAAGGCCCGCCTGGACGACGGCTCCACCCGCTGGGCGCAGGGCGGCATCGCCGCCGCACTCGGCGACGGCGACACCCCCGAGCAGCACCTGGACGACAGCCTGGTCGCCGGCGCGGGACTGTGCGACGAGGCGGCGGTACGGGCCCTCGTCACCGAAGGGCCCGACGCGGTGCGCCGGCTGATCGCCACGGGCGCGCAGTTCGACACCGATCCGTCCTCCGGTGAGATCGAGCTGACTCGTGAAGGCGGTCACCACCGGCGCCGTATCGCGCATGCCGGAGGCGACGCGACCGGCGCCGAGATCTCCCGCGCGCTCGTCCACGCGGTTCGTGACCAGGGCCTGCGCACCATCGAGAACGCCCTGGTCCTCGACCTGCTCACCGACGCGGACGGCCGCACGGCGGGCATCACCCTGCATGTCATGGGCGAGGGCCAGCACGACGGTGTCGGCGCGGTCCACGCCCCCACGGTGGTGCTCGCCACCGGCGGCATGGGCCAGATCTTCTCCGCGACCACCAACCCGGCGGTCTCCACCGGCGACGGCGTCGCCCTCGCGCTGCGCGCCGGCGCCGAGGTCTCGGACATCGAGTTCGTGCAGTTCCACCCGACCGTGCTCTTCCTCGGCGCGGACAGCGAGGGACAGCAGCCACTGGTTTCCGAGGCGGTACGGGGTGAGGGCGCCCACCTGGTCGACGCGGCCGGCACCCGCTTCATGGTCGGACAGCACGAACTGGCCGAGCTCGCCCCGCGTGACATCGTCGCCAAGGGCATCATGCGCCGTATGCAGGAGCAGGGCGCCGCCCACATGTTCCTCGACGCCCGGCACTTCGGCGCGCAGATGTGGGAGCAGCGCTTCCCCACCATCCTCGCCGCCTGCCGTGCCCACGGTTTCGACCCGGTGACACAGCCCATCCCGGTGGCACCCGCCGCGCATTACGCCTCCGGCGGCGTACGCACCGACCTGCACGGCCGCACCACCGTCCCCGGCCTTTACGCCTGCGGCGAGGTCGCCTGCACCGGCGTCCACGGCGCCAACCGGCTGGCGTCCAACTCGCTGCTCGAAGGACTCGTCTTCGCGGAGCGCATCGCCGCCGACATCGCCGCCCGGCGCCCCTGGCCCCCCGCCGCGCCCGCCGCGCCCGCCGAACCTTCCCTGCTGCCGCTGATCGCGCCGGAGCAGCGCGCGGAGATCCAGCGGATCATGTCGCACGGCGCGGGCGTCCTCCGCTCCGCCGAGTCGCTGGCCGCCGCGGCCGCCGCGCTGGAAGCGGTGTACGCGAACGCCGCGCAGGACCGGGAAGGCTCCGGCAAGACCGCGGAGCCCGGAGTCGAGTCGTGGGAGACCTCGAACCTGCTGTGCGTCGCCCGAGTGCTGACCGCAGCCGCGCTGGAGCGCGAGGAGACCCGCGGGTGCCACTGGCGAGAGGACCGCCCCGAGCGCGACGACACCGAGTGGCGCCGCCATCTCGTCGTACGGCTCGCGCCCGACCGCCGGCTCGTCGTCAGCCGCACCGGCACGACCGCCTTCCCGCCCACCGATATCTTGCCCGTCCCCGACGCCCCCAGGGAGCCGTAACCGTGAGCACGCCCGATGAACGTCCGAGCCCCGTGGATGTACCGCTGATCCAGATCGGCGCCCCGGCCGGCGGCGGCTGCGGGGACGACTGCGGCTGCGCCGAAGAGGCGTACGAGTGCGGTCTCGACCCCGCCCTCGCCACGCTGCTCGCCGAGGCCGGGCTCGACCCGGTCCAGGTCGAGGACATCGCCCACCTGGCCATCGAGGAGGACCTCGACGGCGGCGTCGACGTGACCAGCGTCGCGACCGTCCCCCAGGACGCCGTCGCCACCGGCGACTTCACCGCCCGTGAGGCCGGCACCGTCGCCGGTCTGCGGGTCGCGGAGGCGATCCTGTCGATCGTCTGCACTTCCGAGTTCGAGGTGGAGCGGCACGTCGAGGACGGCGACCGGGTCGAAGCCGGCCAGAAGCTGCTCTCCGTCACCGCCGGCACCCGTGACCTGCTCACCGGCGAGCGCAGCGCGCTCAACATCCTCTGCCGGCTCTCCGGCATCGCGACCGCCACCCGCGCCTGGGCCGACCTGCTCGAGGGCACCAGGGCGAAGGTCCGCGACACCCGCAAGACCACACCCGGCCTGCGCGCACTGGAGAAGTACGCGGTGCGCTGCGGCGGCGGTGTCAACCACCGCATGTCGCTCTCCGATGCGGCCCTGGTCAAGGACAACCACGTGGTCGCGGCGGGCGGGGTCACCGAGGCGTTCAAGGCGGTGCGGGAACGCTTCCCCGACATCCCCATCGAGGTCGAGGTCGACACCCTCCACCAGGTCCGCGAGGTCCTGGACGCGGGCGCCGACCTCATCCTGCTCGACAACTTCACCCCGGCCGAGACGGAGGAGGCCGTCACGCTCGTCGCCGGCCGCGCGATGCTCGAGTCCTCCGGCCGCCTCATGCTCGACAACGCCCGCGTCTACGCCGAGACGGGCGTCGACTACCTCGCGGTGGGCGCGCTCACGCACTCCTCCCCGATCCTCGACATCGGCCTCGACCTCCGCGAGGTCGAAAGCTGATGCTGCTCACCATCGACGTCGGCAACACCCACACCGTCCTGGGTCTCTTCGACGGCGAGGAGATCGTCGAACACTGGCGCATCTCCACCGACTCGCGCCGAACCGCCGACGAACTCGCCGTCCTGCTCCAGGGCCTCATGGGCATGCACCCGCTGCTCGGCGAGGAACTCGGCGACGGCATCGAGGGCATCGCGATCTGCTCCACCGTCCCCTCCGTGCTGCACGAGCTACGCGAGGTCACCCGCCGCTACTACGGCGACGTCCCGGCCGTCCTCGTCGAACCCGGTATCAAGACCGGCGTGCCGATCCTGATGGACAACCCCAAGGAGGTCGGCGCGGACCGCATCATCAACGCGGTCGCCGCGGTCGATCTGTACGGGGGACCGGCGATCGTCGTCGACTTCGGCACGGCCACGACGTTCGACGCGGTCAGCGCGCGCGGGGAGTACGCGGGCGGCGTGATTGCCCCCGGCATCGAGATCTCCGTCGAGGCCCTCGGCGTCAAGGGCGCCCAGCTGCGCAAGATCGAGCTGGCCCGCCCGCGGAGCGTGATCGGCAAGAACACCGTCGAGGCGATGCAGTCCGGCATCGTCTACGGCTTCGCCGGCCAGGTCGACGGCGTCGTCCAGCGCATGAAGCGCGAGTTGGCCGAGGACCCGGACGACGTGACCGTGATCGCTACGGGCGGGCTGGCACCGATGGTGCTGGGCGAGGCGGCCGCGATCGACGAGCACGAACCATGGCTGACGCTGATCGGACTGCGGCTGGTGTACGAACGGAACGTCTCCCGCCTCTGACGCCTGTCGTCGTCGTCCGCCTCGAGCACGACCCTGCCATGTCTGCCGCTTCAGGCGCGCCGTGCGCGTCGCCGGTCCGCGTCACGTGGGGGCGTGGCCCGTGTCGTGCCGTGTCAGGGCCCGCCCCCGCGCGGCCTGTCTCGTGCGGATCCCGGCGCGGGCCCGTCCTGTGCGCAGGACACCGCGCGAAGCGCGGTACGGAGCCGGGTCGGAGTCCCGGTGCGCCCCGCGCAGAAGGGCCCGGGGCCCGCGGGCTTGCCCAAGTGCGGGCGGGGCGGGGGTGTCTCCCCGCCGCGCGCAGCACCGGCGGGAGCCTGCGACCGCGGGCCCCGGGCCGCAGGAGCGCGCAGGCGCCCACGGCCGGCCCCGCATGCGCCGGGACGCGTCCCGGGGACCGGCCCCGGCGCGGAGTACCCGAATACCGGGCCGGCCCGCCCCCCGAGGAGGCGACACGCCCTGTCCGGGACGTTAAGCGGATTTTGGGCAATTGCGACGTATCGTCGGGACATGCCCACGCCATACGGATCCCGTGGCGGCATGGCGTTCGGTGCGGACGAGCTGCGTGTGCTCCGACGCGCCCTCGCCGTCGCCCTGCACCCCGTCCCCCTGGCCGACGACGACGTCCGGGACTGCCTGCGCCTGGCCGACTCCGTGGACGAGGCGGTTCGCGAGACAGGCCGGCTGCGTGCGTTCCTCTTCGCCGAGCTCGCCCGCTACCGCGACGCCCTGCCCGGTACGGCCATCGGCTATCTGGAGCGCCTCCAGGACGCCCTCGCCGCCGGCTACGACCCCCGCCCGGACGATCTGGCGGCTCTGCGCACGCTGCGCGGCAATCCCGCCGCCACGGCGGTGCTCCGCCGCTGCCAGGCGCTGGCGGAGCAGTCGGTGCGGAGCCGGCTCACGGAGCGGGCCATCCCCGTCCCCGCGCCGGCCCAGGAACCGTCCCCGCGCCGCGCCCGGCTCCTTGCGCTCCCCGGCGGCCGCGCCGCCGACGCGCCGAAGCCCGGGCCGGGCCCCCAGCCGAAGCCGGAGCCGCAGCCCCAGCCGAAACCGGACGAGCGCCCGGTGCCCAAGCCCTCGGAGGTGTTCCCGCCGCGCCGTAAGCCCGTGCCCCCGCCGGAGCAGTGGGCCGTCGGCTAGTTACTCTGGACGGCATGGACTACGTTTCCGCGCTTGTTCCCCCTGTGGTGATGGCCGCGTTCTTCATCGGCCTGGTCGTGACGATCGTCAAGAGCCAGGGCGGCCCGAACAAGGCCAAGGAGGACGCCGTCGTGGACGCGGCGCTGGCCCGTGCGGAGTCCGGCCGGCAGGCCGGGCGCGACAACTGAGCGCCGTCTCCGACGGCGCAGGACGTACGGCGGAATCCCCGCCGTACGTCCTTTTTGTTATGTCAATAGTAGTTTGATCACTGATCGCCCACTATGGTGGCGATGTGCCCCGCCAATTGGGAGAGCTCGAAGACGCCGTCATGACACGGATCTGGCAATGGAACCGGCCGGTGACCGTCAGGGAAGTCCTGGAAGACCTGCAGCAGGAACGGTCCATCGCCTACACCACCGTCATGACGGTAATGGACAATCTCCATCAGAAGGGCTGGGTCCGCAGGGAAGTCGAGGGCCGGGCCTATCGATATACGGCGGTCTCCACCCGCGCCGCCTACTCGGCCGCACTGATGAACGAAGCCTGGTCCAAGAGTGACAACCCCGCGGCGGCCCTGGTCGCCTTCTTCGGGATGATGTCTGCCGAGCAGCGCGAGGCGCTGCAAGCCGCGGTGCGCCTCGTCGAGGGTGGCGAGGCCGCGGAGGGCCCGGGGGCCGCGGGGCGATAGCGTCGGGTCATGCCTTATGCCGCAGAAAATGCCTTCACCGTCCGGCGGGCCAGGACCGGTGATGTGCCGGACGTCCGCCGGCTCGTGGACCCGTACGTCGGCGAAGGCATCCTGCTCGACAAAGCGACGGTGACCCTTTACGAAGCCATCCAGGAGTTCTGGGTCGCCGAACGCGACGAGGACGGCCTGGTTGTCGGGTGCGGTGCTCTCCATGTGATGTGGGAGGACCTCGCGGAAGTGCGCACTCTCGCCGTGGACCCGGCCTTCAAGGGGCACGGCATCGGACACCGGGTTCTCGAGAAGCTCGTGGCCACGGCACGCAGGCTGGGTGTGCGCAGGGTTTTCTGCCTCACCTTCGAAGTCGACTTCTTCTCCAAGCACGGCTTCGTCGAGATCGGTGAGACCCAGACACCGGTGGACACCGATGTCTACGCCGAGCTCCTGCGTTCCTATGACGAGGGTGTCGCCGAGTTCCTCGGGCTCGAACGAGTGAAGCCGAACACCTTGGGCAACAGTCGGATGCTTCTGCACCTCTGATCGGCGCAAGGCGGGACCCTATGTCCGAATCGCGCACGTTTCCCGCGTTCTCGCGGTTCTGAACCTCTGTCAAGGGTTTGTGTTTTCCAAGGAAAAGCGGTTTCCTTTCCGCGTACTGCATTTTCGATGAAAGGAAATCCGGTGGCACAGAAGGTTCAGGTCCTTCTTGTCGACGACCTCGACGGTGGCGAGGCGGACGAGACGGTGACGTTCGCTCTGGACGGCAAGACCTACGAGATCGACCTCACCACCGCCAATGCGGACAAGCTCCGGGGTCTGCTCGAGCCTTACGCCAAGAGCGGTCGGCGTACCGGTGGTCGTGCCGCGACCGGCCGGGGCAAGGGCCGTGCGGCGGCCGGCGGGAACAAGGACACCGCCGAAATCCGCGCCTGGGCGAAGGCGAACGGCTTTGAGGTCAACGACCGGGGCCGTGTCCCGGCGACGGTTCGCGAGGCTTACGAGAAGGCCAACGGCTGAGCTCGCGTCTTTCGCGTATTCACGCGCGCCGTACGCGTCAGCCGGGCGCGGTGGCACTCCGTTGCCGCCGTGTCCACCAGCCGTACGAGATCGGGGGCACCCCCACTGTCCCCGAGTCCGGTGAGAGCCGGCAGTCGCAAGCGCCCCACGACGGGGGGTCGCAGCCACACGGCGGCTCCCTGCGGGGCAGATCGCCCGGGTGGCGGCGGGGCGGCCATCGCTCCGCCCGCGCCGAGGGCGGTCAGATCGAGATCGACTCCGCGCCATTCCAGCCAGTCGAGCAGACCCGGCAGCTCTTCCGCGCTCCCCGCGGCCACCAGCAGCTGCATCCTGTTTCCGGTGAGGGCGGCCGGGCCGGTGCACGCCACCCGGTCCAGTACCGCCGCCCCGGCTTCCGCGGGCAGCTCCAGCACGTCGAACAGCGCCCCGGTCGCCAGCCGCACCGGGCTGCCGTCCGTCGCGTCCCAGCCGAGCTCGCTTCGGTACCACTGGGCGGCGCCGCAGACGATGGGTGTGCGGGGGGACGGCACGGTGAAGGGCATGTCACGGGCAACTCCGAATCCGTCCCTGTGGTTACGCAGGGTGTGACGTCTGTTGCTCGAGGTCACGAAATCGGGGGCGCGTGAACGTGTTGAACGGCGCAAGGTTGTTCGCCCGTAGCTGAGGGACGGGGGGCGCGCCGCATGGAGTGTCCGTGCCTGCGGGTAAGACATTCCTAGTGGGGAGGGGCGACACGCTCGCAGGTCGGTCTCACGTTCGCCATCGGCGTAGTGGCGGTGGGGGTAACTGCCTGGCCTGCGGGAACATCGTCTCGCACCATCGGGTTGGAGCAGTTGTCGGCGTTCAGGGGTCAGGAGGCCACAGACGGGTGTCGGCAGTTGGAATGAGCGGTCCCCGCTTGCGGGACTAAGCTGCGGAAGGACAGGGAGGGGACCGACCCCTTACTGCCTGACCGCTCTGAGGAGCGATTAACGATGTTCGAGAGGTTCACCGACCGCGCGCGGCGGGTTGTCGTCCTGGCTCAGGAAGAAGCCCGGATGCTCAACCACAACTACATCGGCACCGAGCACATCCTCCTGGGCCTTATCCACGAGGGTGAGGGTGTCGCCGCTAAGGCCCTGGAGAGCCTCGGGATTTCGCTCGAGGCGGTCCGCCAGCAGGTGGAGGAGATCATCGGCCAGGGCCAGCAGGCCCCGTCCGGCCACATCCCCTTCACGCCCCGTGCCAAGAAGGTCCTGGAGCTGTCGCTCCGCGAGGCTCTTCAGCTGGGCCACAACTACATCGGCACCGAGCACATCCTGCTCGGCCTGATCCGCGAGGGCGAGGGCGTCGCCGCCCAGGTCCTCGTGAAGCTGGGCGCCGATCTCAACCGGGTGCGGCAGCAGGTCATCCAGCTGCTCTCCGGATACCAGGGCAAGGAGGCCGCCACGGCAGGCGGCCCGGCCGAGGGCACCCCCTCGACCTCCCTCGTCCTCGACCAGTTCGGCCGGAATCTCACCCAGGCCGCTCGTGAGTCCAAGCTCGACCCGGTCATCGGGCGCGAGAAGGAGATCGAGCGGGTCATGCAGGTGCTGTCCCGCCGCACCAAGAACAACCCGGTCCTCATCGGCGAGCCCGGCGTCGGCAAGACGGCGGTCGTCGAGGGCCTGGCGCAGGCCATCGTCAAGGGCGAGGTGCCCGAGACCCTCAAGGACAAGCACCTCTACACCCTCGACCTGGGCGCGCTGGTCGCCGGCTCCCGCTACCGCGGTGACTTCGAGGAGCGCCTGAAGAAGGTCCTCAAGGAGATCCGCACCCGCGGCGACATCATCCTGTTCATCGACGAGCTCCACACCCTGGTGGGTGCGGGCGCCGCCGAGGGCGCGATCGACGCCGCGAGCATCCTCAAGCCGATGCTGGCGCGAGGTGAGCTGCAGACCATCGGCGCCACCACACTGGACGAGTACCGCAAGCACCTGGAGAAGGACGCCGCGCTCGAGCGCCGCTTCCAGCCCATCCAGGTCGCGGAGCCGTCGCTGCCGCACACCATCGAGATCCTCAAGGGTCTGCGCGACCGTTACGAGGCGCACCACCGGGTCTCCATCACCGACGAGGCGCTGGTCCAGGCCGCCACCCTGGCCGACCGGTACATCTCGGACCGCTTCCTGCCGGACAAGGCGATCGACCTGATCGACGAGGCCGGTTCCCGGATGCGCATCCGCCGGATGACCGCGCCGCCGGACCTGCGCGAGTTCGACGAGAAGATCGCCGGTGTCCGCCGTGACAAGGAGTCCGCGATCGACTCCCAGGACTTCGAGAAGGCGGCCTCTCTCCGCGACAAGGAGAAGCAGCTGCTGGCGGCGAAGGCCAAGCGGGAGAAGGAGTGGAAGGCCGGCGACATGGACGTCGTCGCCGAGGTCGACGGCGAGCTGATCGCCGAGGTCCTCGCCACCGCCACCGGCATCCCGGTCTTCAAGCTGACCGAGGAGGAGTCCTCGCGTCTGCTGCGCATGGAGGACGAGCTCCACAAGCGCGTCATCGGGCAGAAGGACGCCATCAAGGCCCTTTCGCAGGCGATCCGCCGTACGCGAGCCGGCCTGAAGGACCCGAAGCGCCCCGGTGGCTCGTTCATCTTCGCCGGCCCGTCCGGCGTCGGTAAGACCGAGCTCTCCAAGACGCTCGCCGAATTCCTCTTCGGTGACGAGGACGCGCTGATCTCTCTCGACATGTCGGAGTTCAGCGAGAAGCACACGGTTTCCCGTCTCTTCGGTTCGCCCCCCGGATACGTGGGCTACGAAGAGGGCGGCCAGCTCACCGAGAAGGTGCGCCGCAAGCCGTTCTCCGTCGTCCTCTTCGACGAGGTCGAGAAGGCCCACCCCGATATCTTCAATTCCCTTCTGCAGATCCTGGAGGACGGTCGTCTGACCGACTCCCAGGGCCGCGTCGTGGACTTCAAGAACACGGTCATCATCATGACGACCAACCTCGGGACCCGGGACATCTCCAAGGGCTTCAACCTGGGCTTCGCCGCCCAGGGCGACGTCAAGTCGAACTACGAGCGGATGAAGGTCAAGGTCAACGAAGAGCTGAAGCAGCACTTCCGGCCCGAGTTCCTCAACCGTGTCGACGACACGGTCGTCTTCCACCAGCTCACCGAGGAAGACATCATCCAGATCGTCGACCTCATGATCGCCAAGGTGGACGAGCGCCTCAAGGACCGTGACATGGGCATCGAGCTCAGCTCCACGGCCAAGTCGCTCCTCGCCAAGAAGGGCTACGACCCGGTCCTGGGCGCCCGGCCGCTGCGCCGGACGATCCAGCGCGAGATCGAGGACATCCTGTCGGAGAAGATCCTCTTCGGCGAGCTGCGCCCCGGTCACATCGTGGTCGTGGACACCGAGGGCGAGGGTGAGGAGAAGAAGTTCACCTTCCGCGGCGAGGAGAAGTCGGCTCTGCCGGACGTCCCGCCGATCGAGCAGGCGGCCGGCGGCACCGGACCGAACCTGTCGAAGGACGCGTAGCGGCCCAGAGGCCGATCGCACGAGGCCGGCCCCGAACCCGTGCAGGGTTCGGGGCCGGCCTGCGTCATCCTCCGGATGAGGGCCCGTCGTGCGGCGGGCGCGCCGGCCGGCTCCTGTCCCGATGTCCGGCCGGGTCCTGTCCCGATGTCCGACCGGGTCCTTCGGGCCGGTGCTCGGGCCCTCAGGAGCCGTAGCCGAGGCGGTCGCCGAATGCCTCGCGGCCCACTATCTGCCGCCGGGGGAGCCCGGAAACCCTGACCGACAGCCCCGGGACGCGATGCAGCGGCGCGAGATTCAGCTGCTTCTCCACCAGCGCCGGATAGGTGATGCTGAGCACCCGCAGCCGGGGGATCCGGGCGATCGCCTCCAGATCGGCCCTGCTGACCCGCACGCTGTCCAGGTGGACGGCGGAAAGACGGCCCAGCCGCGGCAGGGCCGACAGGTCCGTGAGCGCCGGGCAGTGGCGGACGGCGACCTGCTCGAGGTGCTCCCGCAGGCTGAGCAGCACATCCAGGTCGCCGAGCAGAGCGTTGTCCGCGAAACCGATCGTCCTGACCGTCCCTCCCGTGAGACCCGCGGTGAGATCACCCGTGGAGAAGTCGCCGGTGATGTCGATGTGCCGCGCGTGCGACAGCAGCGGCAACCGGGCCAGCTGTTCGCCGTTCGTGACGAACAGCGGGGCCTGCCCCAGATCGAGACGGAGCAGGACCTCCTGCGCGTACTCCGCCACCGGATAGTTGACCCAGCTGCGTGCGAGGCGGAAGGCGAGTCGGTTGTCGTCGTCGGCAGCGGCCGCAAGCTTCTGCGCGTAGGGGATGGCGGCGGGCCCGCCGATCCTGCTGACCAGGTCGACCGTCCGGTCGATGTCGGAGACGGCCAGTTCCCGGGTGTCGGGAAGCAGCGGCAGCACATAGGGGCCGAGACGCGCCAGCAGATGCAGGTCGGTGGCGTCGCGCGGCGGCAGCATGGATCTGACGGCCACCCGCACCTGGTGGTGAGTAGCACCGTCAAGCCAGGCCGCGTGCTGGGCGCACAGGGCCGCGAGTACGTACAGGGCGGTCCGTCTTCCTTCCCGGACCCGCACCGAGGAGCCCGCGGTCAGCAGGCCGTTGACCAGCTGCGGCAGTTCGCGCCGTGAGCAGTGGCCCGCGGCCAGCAGGAGGACGTCGTGCCACTGCTGGTCCGGCGCGTGCCGAAGAAGCTCGTTCAGATGGTCGCCCTCGACGAACTCCTTGGCGGCGAGGAAGTCCTGGAACGTGCGGTGGGCGAACTGGTAGACACCGTCCGCCCGTTCCTGCAGCAGACCGCTCCGGTTGAGCAGATGGGTCAGGATGCCGGCGGCATCGCTCTGTGCCCCAACCTGCGGCATCCCGGCGAGTGCGGACTCCAGCTGCCGCAGGGCCTGGCCGCGGGTGAACTCCGTCTGACCGCCCCGCACCAGCCAGACGGCGATCCGCTGCAGTAACTGCTGGTGCTCCTCGACCGTCATGGTGATGCCTTCCGGAGTGCCGATCCGGCGGCGTTTGTCACGCTGGCCGAGCAGCATCTCCAGAGCGGAGCGGTAGAGCGCCCAGCGGGTCTCCGGGAGGAAACCCTGGCGCAGCCGGTGCAGCGCGCAGATGACGGCGCACAGCAGCGGCGTCCCCGCGAGGTCGCGCAGGGCCGGGTTCTGGGCGAACTGCTGCGTCAGGTCCCGTTCGAGCGCGGGCAGGTCCTCGCGGTCGTCCCATTCCAGCCGGGCCGCCCGGTGCCAGGCGGTCACAAAAGCCTGGACGTCGGCGTCCCGCATGGGAAGCAGCCGCAGTTCCTCGAATCCTTGCGACTTCAGCCAGTCGGGCTCGACGGCCAGGGGGCGTACGGTCGCGATGCAGCGGGTGGCCGGATAGCGGCGCAGCAGCCTGGAAAGCCACTGGTGGGCCTCCTCGCGGTCCGGTTGCGGCACCTCGTCCAGCCCGTCCACGAGCAGCAGCGCGCGGCCCGCCTTGAGGACCCGGCCCGCCCAGCCGTCGGGTGCCCGGTCGACAGCCATGTCGGCGACCTCGGGCAGCCCTGCGGGCGAAGGGAAAGCGCCCCCCCGGGCCCGCAACGTGCGCAGGGGGATCACGAACGGGACGAGGCCGTTGAGCTCGGCGAGCTGAGGGCCGAGTGTGCCGGCCGCGGCGTGTGCGGCGAGCCACCAGACGAGCGTGGTCTTTCCGGCGCCTGCCTCGCCCCTGAGCAGGATCCGCGGGCGGGAGGCGAGCAGGGCGTCGATGCGCTGCGGGGCGGTACTGGTCCCGGGCCCGCCGAAGTGGCGCTCGGCGTCCTCGCGAGGGGTGGCCTCAAGAGTCAGGTAGGCGGTGTCCAGATCCCACTCGGAGTCGCGCACGCTGAGCTCGTCGAGGCCGAAGATCCTGGTCCGGCGGTATTCGGCGCCGACGGCGTCGGCGTACTCCTCCTCGTGGCGCATGTCGTCGGGGTGTGCCCCGGCCAGCTCCTCCAGCGGCGGAATGCCCGGCGAGTTCGGATGGCTGCGCTCCCACCACTCCCTGAAGTCCGGCCGGGTGACGATCGAGGTGACCGAGACACAGTGCGCCCGGTAGTGGTTCCGGCCCCGGGGGATCTCACTGACGATGCCGAGCAGGGTCGAGCCCGAGAAGACGGGGGCGCCGGAGAGCCCGGCCAGGGGGGAGGTCCCGTCGGGGCGCTCGGCGGCGGGGGGCCGGTCGAACTCGAAGACCATCGTCCTGCGGAGCAACCCGGCCGCGGGCAGCAGTGTGCCGGAGAACTGGTCCACGTCCGGCCGCTCGCCGTCGTACCTCTGGACGTCGGGGTATCCCACGATCTCGCAGTGCGACAGCGGCCGGTCGGTGGCGATGTCGCCCACCCGTACCGCCTGGCCACGGTCGGGCTCGGGGAACACGGCGGTGGAACCCACGAGCAGCTGGGCGGGTGCCATGAGGACGGCGGCGTCCAGTTTGGGGTCCGACCACACGACCGGGCAGGAGGGCGCGTTCCGCCGCCCCGGACGCACCACCTCGGCCGTGTGCCGTGCGCCGACGACATGGGCACTGGTGAGGACCAGCCCGGGGGTGATGAAGACGCCGCTTCCCTGCGACTCGCCCACGACCACGACGGCGAGGTCCGCCAAGGACCTCGGCCACCAGTGGGCGCGTGCGCTCATGTCGACGAAGGAGCCGTGCCGAAGCCGGAGGTGTCGGCCGGGCGCTGGTTGCCCACCTTCCAACCCGCGCCGGTGACGGCGTCCACGGGCTTCAGGGTGAACGCGACGCGGTGCGTGCGGCCGGTGGTGCGGGCGGCGTCCGCGCCCGCTTCCACGACCCAGGCCTTGACCTTCGCTCCGCCCTTGACCTCTTTGCGCAGTTCGAGGGTGAACTCCATCTCGATGTCGCCCACTTCGAAGAGCAGCGGCCTGCCGGTGGCCCGGGTGGCCGCGTCGAGAAGCTGGTCGCGGACGGACTGGATGGCGTCGGCGAGTTCGATGCCGTCGAGTTCGTGGCTGCTGCTGGCGCTGCTCATGGCCCGGACCGTACAGCGGGCACGGCCCGGGCCGGGGGCTTTCAGCAGAACTTCGGTTTCTGCCAGGCGCATTCGAGCCCGCTTGCGGGCTCGGCGCTGCGGGACAGGCGGGGCGGGACCGCCGTGATCGAGCCGGCAGCGGTGTCGGAGGAGGCCAGGGTGGTGACGATCGCGTCCTCGATGCTCTTCACAGAGAACGCGAGGTAGTTGTTGAGGACGATGCTGTAGACGAGCTCGCGGCCCCCGGCGTCGGTGACGTAACCCGACAGGGCGGAGGCGCCGGTGAGGGAACCTGTCTTGCCGACGGCGTTCAGCGCGGCCGGGGTGCCGCACATACGGGAGCGCAGCGTGCCGCCGACGGCGCGGTCGGGTGCACAGGCCACCGGGAGCGACGCGTACCAGTCGGCGTACCAGGGCGCGTCCCGGACCGAGAGCAGCAGGGTGGCCAGCTCCTCGGCGGGGAACACGTTCATCCGGGACAGTCCCGAACCGTCGGTCTGGCGGATCGTGGACGTGGTGACGCCCTCCTTCTTCAGCTGGTCGTCGACCGCCTTGAGCCCCGCGTCCCAGGTGCCCTGACCGGAGACCTTGAGGCCCATGGTCTTGGTGAGCGCTTCCGCGTGCATGTTGTTGGAGAGCTTGATGAAGGGGTGCATCAGCTCCTTGAGCGGCATGGAGCGGTGCGAGACGAGGGTGCGCGCGCCGGGCGGGGTCGGGTTGCCCAGCCGGGGACTGCCCGAGATCCGTACGCCGCGGTCGGCCAGCGCGTCGGCGAACACGGCTGCCGCGTAGCCCGTCGGCTCCCAGACCGCGATCCACTCCTTGGTGGCGGCCGCGCCGACCGGCACGGAGCCGCTGACGGTGAGCGTGTTGCCGCCGTGTTCCCGGGAGACGGACAGGGTGTCCGGCCGGCCCTTCTCGACCGTGGTGGCCGTGATGTCGCGGCGCACGTAGCCGGTGGGTGGGGTCAGCTTCACCCTGGGCCGGGTGCCCGGCCGTGCGCCGGGGGTCACCTCGACGACGACGGTGCCGGCGTCGTAGTCGGTGTCGGGCGCCAGGGTGAGTGCCGAGATCTGCGCGGAGTAGTAGGCGGACTCGTCGTCGGCGGCCCAGGAACGCCCGAGGCGCTGGTCGTCGAAGCGGGTGTCGTCGGCCACGAGGCGCCCGGTGACGCTTTCGACGCCGGATGCGGCGAGGTCGGCGGCGAGCTGTTCGTAGTCCGACGCGAGCATCGTGGGATCGCCGCTGCCGCGCAGATACAGGTCGCCGACCAGGGTGGAGCCCTCGCGGCGGCCGGTGGTCAGCACATCGGTGGTGTAGCGGTGGTCCGGGCCGAGGACGGCCATGGCGGCCGCCGAGGTGGCGAGCTTGGTGTTGGAGGCGGGCATCAGCCGGTTCCCGCCGTCGCGCTGGTAGAGGCGTTCGCCGGTCGTGGCGTCGGCGACGACGACGCTCACCGCCCCGCCGTCCATGCGGGGGTCGGCGAGGATCTTGCCGAGGGCGCCCTTGAGGCCGGTGTCGGAGGGCCCGGCCCCGGCGGGCGAGCTCCAGGTGAGCGTGCAGACGAGCCCGACGACGAGGGGCCAGGTCCAGGCGCGGCGCAGCGCGCGGCGGCGTAAACGAACCATGGGACTACTCATGCCGAGGAGGATCCCGGAAGCCACGCGTTCCCGGAAGGACGCGCGGCGGGCCCTTCAGGGGGTTCCCGGGGCCGAATTGTGTGGTCCCGCTCACTGGAAAGGCCCCCTTCCGTGAGGGTGGCCAAGCCCTTCCGGGAGCCCGCTTCGCGTGGCCTGGCTCACGATTCCGGGGGTCTTCGAGGGGCTGCTCCGTGACAAGGCGCACAGGCATTTTTGGGTCTACTAGGTGGGTTAGTGACCGGTATATCCGTTTTGCCCTATCGGGCGGAGGTGGCGGACCCGGCGCCTTCGCCCCCTTCGGCTCCCGGGCCGGACGGAAAGGTGCTTTTCCCGTAGTTCCATGGCCCGGAAGTGGGGTTAAACCATCTCGAGCGGGCATAAGTGGTCCCATTTTCGAGCGGTCGGGAAGCGCTCGGTGTGGAGTCAAGAGTCATATTTCCGCGGCCTGCGCTACGACGCGATGTCGTAGATGGGGGGTTTGAGGTGACTTGGGGGCGCGGGTTACCAATGTGGAGCCAGCCCGGTGCGAGTCGCCGGGTCCATTCATGCCCGGAGGTTCTCCCGTATGTCGAAGCACACCGTGATCCACCAGCTCCGCACGTCCGTGCTCCGTACCCGTGGTGCTGTCGTGGCCGCCGGAATGGGCGCCGTGATGGTCGTCGGAGCCGGTGCGGGTGTGGCCTCCGCCGACACGGGCAAGGCGGCCAAGCCGGCCGTCGTGGACGCCGCCTCCGCCCTCGCCGCCCGGGCCGATGCCCAGGCGAGCGCCGAGAAGGCGAAGGCCGCCAAGAAGGTCGCGAAGAAGGTCGCGAAGAAGAAGCCCGCCAAGAAGGCCCCGGCCTGGGTCAAGCCGGTCAGCAATTACACGCTGACCGCGAGCTTCGCGCAGGGCGGCGCCATGTGGTCCGCCAAGCACTCCGGCCAGGACTTCGCCGTGCCGATCGGTACCGCGGTCAAGGCCGCCGGCGCCGGCACCGTGGTCAAGGCCGGCCCGAACGGTGGCGGCGACGGCCCCGCGTACGGCAACGCCATCGTGATCAAGCACAACAACGGCAAGTACTCGCAGTACGCGCACCTGTCGACGATCAACGTCAACATCGGCTCGAAGGTCAACGCCGGCCAGACCATCGCCAAGTCCGGCAACACCGGCAACTCGTCCGGCCCGCACCTGCACTTCGAGATCCGCACGACCCCGAACTACGGCTCGGCGCTGAACCCGATGGCGTTCCTGCGCTCCGCCGGCGTCAACCTCTGACGCACGACCGAGTCACCCCTCCGGCTTGACGGCCCCGCCCTCCCGGGCGGGGCCTTTGCGGTTCCATCACCGGTGGTCCTCAGTCCTGCCGCGGCGTCTCAGCCTGCCGAGCGACCACTTCGGGCCGTGCGCGGGCCGGTCGGTGCGCGCCGGCAGCACGGGGAAGCTCCCGGTGTTCGTCGGCGCGTGCTCCGGCAGCCAGAGGACCGCGATCGCCCCCCCTGAGTCCCCCAGCGGCGTCGCACCCTCCGGCGCGGCGTTGCGGAACGTGAGCCGCGCCCCGAGCACCCGGGCCTGGCCCGCCGCGATCGTGAGCCCCAGACCGTGCCCCGTGGCCGCCCGGTCGCTCGCACCCGTACGGAACCGGCTCGGCCCCTCCCTCAGCAGCGCCTCGGGGAACCCGGGGCCGTGGTCCCGTACCCGGACCACACGGCCCTCCACGGTGACCTCGATCGGCCCCTTGCCGTACTTGGCGGCGTTGGTGAGCAGATTGCCCAGGATGCGCTCCAGCCGCCGCGGGTCGGTGCTGACCCAGGAGCTGTGCACGACCCGCACCTGCGCGTCGGGGTGGAAGACGGCGACCCGGCGGCCGACGAACTCGCCCAGCTGGATCTCCTGCAGCTCGGCCCGCTCGGAGGCGCTGTCCAGCCTGGCCACCTCAAGCACGTCCTCCACCAGCGTCCTCATGGCCTGCGCCCGGTCCCGCACCAGCTCGGTGGGCCGGCCGGGCGGCAGCAGCTCGGCCGCCGTGAGCAGGCCGGTGACGGGCGTGCGCAGCTCGTGCGCGATGTCCGCGGTGACGCGCCGCTCGGCCTCGATGCGCTCGTTGAGCGCGTCGGTCAGTGCGTCGACCGCCCGGGCCAGATCGTCGGTCTCGTCACGGACGACACCGCCGATCGAGTCCCGCACCCGCACCTCGTGATTGCCCTGAGCCACGTTGCCCGCCGCCGCGGCGGCCTTGCGCAGACGGCGCGAGAGCTGCCCGCCGATCAGGACGCCGAGCGCGGAACCGCCCAGCACGACGGAGACGGAGCCGATGATCAGGGCACGGTCGAGGTCCTGCATGATCACGGCGCTGCGCCCGGTGAACTCGGTGCGCAGGGAGAGCACGTCGCCGTCCGCCAGCGGCACGGCGGCCCAGAGCTCGGGCGTTCCGCCGGGCCCCTCCGCGACGTACGAACCACGTCGCTTCTCCCGCATCAGCCGCTTGAGCTCGTCGGGCAGCGCCGGATCGTTGATCTTGCTGTTGAAGCGCGGGTCCCTGTTCTTCGACGTCTCGTACCAGCGCTGGGCGAGCAGCACCCGGTCCATCTGCACGTCGCGGGCGTTGTCCAGCATGGAGACCCGGGCCGCGTTGTGCACGACCAGGCTCAGCGCAATGGCGATCAGCGCGCCGACCGCCGCGATCGCGATGCTGATCTTCCATCGGACGCCGGTGCGCAGGACAGGCCATCTCATGCCGTGGGCCTCATGCCCTGAGCTTGTAGCCGAAGCCGCGGACCGTCTCGATCCGGTCCTGACCGATCTTGGTCCGCAGGCGCTGCACATGGACGTCGACGACCCGGGTGTCGCCGCCCCAGCCGTAGTCCCAGACCCGCTCCAGGAGCTTGTCGCGGGAGAGCACGGTGCCGGGAGCGGCCGAGAACTCCAGCAGCAGCCGCATCTCGGTCGGCGTCAGCGACACCGGCCTGCCCGCCTTGAGCACCTCCATGCCCTCGGTGTCGACGGCCAGGTCGCCGAAGGTCAGCGCCCCGCTCTCCTGCTGCCCCGACCGGGCCGCATCGCCCGCCCCGCCGCTCGCGTGCCCGAAACGGCGCAGCACGGCGCGGATGCGGGCGACGAGCACGGCACCGTCGAAGGGCTTGGTGACGTAGTCGTCCGCGCCGGCCTCCAGGCCGAGCACCACGTCGATCGAGTCGGCCCGCGCCGAAAGCATGATCACGGGAACCGTCGACTCGTCACGGATACGGCGGCACAGACTCACGCCGTCGAGCCCCGGCACCATCACGTCCAGAAGGGCGATGTCCGGTCGGTCCGCACGGAACGCCTCCAGGCCCTGCAGACCGTCGGGGACTGCGGTGACCGTGAAGCCGTCCCGCTCCAGCGCGAGCTGGGTCGCCTCGCGGATGACATCGTCGTCCTCGACGAACAGGACATGGGTCTCGGCCATCCGGCTGCTCTCCCCGTTCTCTCGGTTGTCTCGGTTCTCTCAGTTCTCGCTGGGCGCGGGCGCCTCCGTGGCGACCACCTCGCCCTCGCCGACCGCCCGGCTGAATTCGTTGCGCACCCAGAACTGCCGGGTGAACTTGCCGTCCGACCAGCGGTAGGTGCTCACTTCCTCGCCCGACGGCTCCGCCACCGGGTCGTTCCTGGTGTACACCTGCTTGGTCACCACCAGGTCCCCACGGTCGACCGCCGCGTAGACCGCCGGCTCCTCCACCGCGAACACGTTCTCGTAGGCCTTACCGTCCCCCCGGTACACATACGTGCCCATGCCGACAGCGTCACCGCAGGTCAGCACGTTGACGATGACGTCCGGCGCGTCATTGCCGGTGAGCTGCGCGTACGAGGTGTCGACCGGGTACGAGTCCTCGGCGCACGGCCGCAGATCGGCCTTGACCCGCGAGCTGACCTTCGGGTCGGCCATCAGCAGCTTGACCGCGTCGACCGACTTCGTGAACTGCCCCGCGTCGCCGGACGGCACGGGGGACGGGGTCGCCTTGCTCGCGGCCTCCGCGGGCGCCGCACCTTCGTCCTGCACCCCCGTGCCCCCGGTGGAGCAGCCGGCCGCGAGCAGGGCTGCGGCGACGAGCCCGGCCGTCGCCGTGCCGCCCGCCGCCATGGTCCTGCTGCCGCCCTTGCCTCTCAGGCCGCGCACCGCTCCTGCTCCTGTCCGTCACGCCGATGGGCCCGCCGCGTCTCATGGCGCTCCAGGGCGCGGGCATCCAGGTCCCGTGCCTCGAGCTCCTGACGGAGCCGGGCCAGCGCCCGGTGCAGCGTGCTCTTCACCGTACCGGTCGACATGCCGAGCGCGGCAGCGGTCTCCTCCGTGCTCATCTGCTCCCAGTGCCGCAGCACGACGACGCTGCGCTGCTTGGGCGCCAGCACCTTGAGCACGTCCATCAGCAGGGCGCGGTCGGCGCGCTGCTCGCTGCCGTCCTCGACGCTCGCGTCGGGCAGCTGCTCGGTCGGGACCTCCTCGAGCTTGCGGGCCCGCCACCACTCGGTGCGCGTATTGATCATCACGCGGCGAAGGTACGCGTCCGCGAGCGACTTGTCGGCGATTCCTTCCCAGCGGCCGTAGGTGCGCACCAGCGCGGTCTGGAGCAGGTCCTGCGCGTCGATCGGGTCGGGGACGAGGCGCCGGGCGCTGCGCAGCAGCGCCTCCTGCCGTGTGCGTACGTACTCCTCGAACTCGAGCACCTCGCCGTGCGCCATGCCAACCGCCTCCGTCCCCGTGGAAAACCCCGTGTGTTCCTGCGTTCCTTGCGACACAAGAAATTACGGAGCTGTTGTCACGGCGCTGTGCGGAGCAGCCGTCGGACGGCGCACGGCCGTCCATCGGTTGTGTAACAACGGATGTTTGGAGGGTGGTGCGGGTGGGGTAGGGATCTTGGCTTCCTCGCGGCAGCAGCGCTGCGCTGCTCCGCCGTCAGGTCAACGGGAGGCGGTAGTAACCGTTCTCCAGCGGCTCGACGAGTCCGTCGGTGACCAGCCCGTCCAGCGCCCGGCCGCGCTGTACCGGCTCGTGCCAGACCGCGTCCAACGCCGCCTGCGGCACCGGGGTCACCGCCTCGCGCAGCACGGCCAGCAGTTTGCCGCGGACCTGGCGGTCCGTGCCGGCGTACGTCTGCCCCCGGCGGGCGGGGCCGTCGTGCGCCGGCTTGCCCGCCAGCCGCCAGGCACACTGCTCCGCGATCGGGCAGCGCGCACAGTCCTCGTTCTTGGCGGTGCACACCAGCGCGCCGAGCTCCATCGAGGCCGCGGCCCAGCGGGCCGCCGTCCGCTCCTCCTCCGGAAGCAGCAGACGCGCCAGCTTGCGCTCGGCGGCGGTCGTCGCGTTCGGCGGGTACTGGATGCCGGTCGCGGCGCGGGCGAACACCCGGCGGACGTTGGTGTCCAGGACTGCGTGCCGCTGCCCATACGCGAAGGAGGCCACGGCCGCCGCGGTGTACTCGCCGATGCCCGGCAGCGCGAGCAACTGCGCGTGATCGGTCGGGACCTCGCCGCCGTGCCGCTCCGTTATCGCCTGCGCGGCGCCGTGCAGACGCAGGGCACGACGCGGGTAACCGAGCCGGCCCCAGGCACGCACGGCCTCGCCGGGCGCCTCCTGCGCGAGATCGGCCGGGCGTGGCCAGCGGGCCAGCCACTGCTCGTACACGGGCAGCACCCGGTTCACCGGAGTCTGCTGCAGCATGAACTCGCTCACCATCACGCCCCAGGCGCCCGCCTCGGGGCGACGCCAGGGCAGGTCGCGGGCGTGCTTGTCGAACCAGGCGATGACGGGCGTGTGGAGCGAGGCGGGATCGAGGATGTCGGACGTCTGGGTTACGTGAGTGACAGTCATGGCCCTTTGATCCTGGCACGTCCGGGGGTGCAGGTGCGGCATCCGCCTTTGCCGGGCATGCCTGGGGGCGTGTCTCGGGCGGGGGTGGGGTGCCCACCGCGTCCGGGACCCTCCGCACCCCGCCCCTACCCGACCCGGACTCCACGCGGACCCGGTGCCGCGCTCCGCGCGGCGTTCGGGGCTCTGCCCGGGCCCGGTAGCGCCTCGCGCGGCGCATGGGGTCCGGCCGGACACCGTGCCGCGCTGCGCACGGTGGCCTTGATCCATCCACGGCTCGGCGGCCGTGGGGAGGCGCTCCCACGAGCTGGGTCGCCGGCGGCGAATCAGCCCGTCGGGCGGCGGGACTCCCGCTTCGCGAAATCCGTCCGCCGTCCCTGGGGGTCCGGCCGCCCACGCCCAAGGGGCCTTGGGAGTTGAGGCGCGGGGTTCAAGGGCGCAACCCCGACGCGGTGGTGGGCCCAACCTCGCCGAGGCCGGGGGGCGAAGTCCGCCGTCCGTGCCGGGGCGCGGTGGGGGGAGAAGACACCCCGGGCGTCAGGCGCGGGGCTCGTACGCGCGCGGCTCCCGTGCGGCGTGCCGCACCGAACCCGGCCCCGTGAACCACACGACCAGCGGCACCCGGCTCATCCGCATCGCGCCCAGCAGCGACCCTGCCGGCCGGACCAGCACCAGCACGAACACCGCCGCGCCGACCGCGCCGACCACCAGGCCCGTCACCACGTCGTGCGGATAGTGCACGCCCACGAAGACCCGGGAGAAGGCCATCAGCAGGGCCATCGGCACGGTGAGCAGCGCGATCCGCGGCCGTGCGAGCGCCAGTGCGACCGCCGCCGCGCCCGCGATCGCCGAGTGGTTGCTCGGGAAGGACCAGTCGCCCGTCGGCGGACACGGCACCAATGAGGCCGCCGCGTCCGTGACCGTGCGGCACGGGCGTTCCTCGTCCACGACCGACTTGAGCGATTCGCTGACGACGTAGCCGACGGCCGTCGCGAGCGGAGCGAGCACCGCGAGGGCGAGGGCGCGGGTGTTGCCGGTCCGCGACCACCACCAGGCCACGACGAACAGCACCCCGAAGAGCAACAGCCCTGCGTCCGTCCACAGTTCGGCGAGATGCCGAACCCAGGACGGAGTGGTGTGGGCGAAGTCGATGATGTCGCGGTAGAGATCGCGGGTGATGCTGCTGTTCATGGTCACGGACCGTACCTGCTCGGCCGGGACGGTCACCCGTGGCGTTCGGCCAGTGCCACCCCGCAAGAAAGTAATGCCCTTGCGGGGACGCAAGCGGGATGATGATCAGCAGAGTTCGGGAAGTTCGGCGGCGGGTGGGACGGGAGTTGGCCCGGATCTCTCGTAGAGTTTGGGCCGTGGGATCTCTGCGCAATCCGATCGGGCCGCTTCCCTCCTCCATCTACTGGCGACGGAGGGCAGTCGCGGCGTCACTGGCCGCGCTCCTCGCGGTGCTGATCGTGTGGGCCGTGAGTTCGACGGGCGACGGCGGGGGCGGGACGGACGACAAGGGCGCCGGCCGCACGACTCCCGCGCCCTCGATCACGCCGGGCCCCGACCAGTCGGGGCCCGCGATCAGTGAACAGCCGGGCGGACGCGACGAATCGGGCGCGGACGCGGACGACGGCAAGAACGGCTCCGGCGGCACCTCCGGCGGCGCTTCTGACGGCGCGGCGGACGGCACCACCGACGGTCTTGCGAACGGTGGTTCGGACGGCAGCGGCACCAATGCCGGCGGTACGTCCGGCGGCAGCTCCGCCGGCCGACCCGTACCGGCCGGCTCGACGCTTCCCAGCTGCGCCCCGGGATCGCTGAAGTTGACGCTGCGCAGCGCCAAGGTGGCTTACGAGCCGGGGGAGAAGCCCTTGTTCCGGCTCGTCGTCACCAACTCCTCCTCGACGACCTGCAAGGCCGACTTCGGCCCCAGGTCCGCGGTGTTCACCGTCACCGATGCCGAGGACGAGACCGTGTGGTCCACCGAGCACTGCCCGAGCCCGGCGGGGAGCCGTCTGCTCCAGGTCCCGGCGCGCTCGACGATCACGCACACCGTGGAGTGGGACCGCGAGCGGAGCGCGCCGCAGTGCGCGACGCCGAAGGGCGGTGCCGCCGGGGCCGGTACCTACCTGGTGGAGGCCTCGTTCCCCGGTGCGACGGTGCTGCCGGCCTCCTTCCGTCTCGAGAAGGACTGAGACCGGGCGGAAGGGCCGAACCGCTACACGTACCGTTCGAGGATCGACGACTCGGCGAGCCGCGACAGTCCCTCACGTACGCTGCGTGCCCGCGCCTCGCCGACGCCGTCCACGGCCTGCAGGTCGTCGACGCTGGCCGCGAGCAGCTTCTGCAGCCCACCGAAGTGCTCGACGAGCCGCTCGATGATCGCGCCCGGCAGCCGGGGGACCTTCGCCAGCAGCCGGTAACCGCGCGGCGAGACCGCGGAGTCCAGCGTCTCCGGAGAGCCGCTGTACCCCAACGCCCTCGCGACGATGGGCAGCTCGAGCAGCTCGGCATGGCTGAGAGCGTCGAGCTCGGCGAGTGCCTCGTCGACGGTGCGGGAGCGCTTCGCAGTCGGCTCGGGTACGTAGTCCCGCACGACCAGCTCGCGCTCCGGCTCCACGCCTGCGATCAACTCGTCGAGCTGCAGGGCCAGCAGACGGCCGTCGGTGCCCAACTCGACCACGTACTCGGCGATCTCGGTGGCGATCCGGCGCACCATCTCCAGCCGCTGGGCGACCGCCGTGACGTCCCGGACCGTGACGAGGTCCTCGATCTCGAGGGCGGAGAGTGTGCCCGCGACCTCGTCGAGGCGGAGCTTGTACCGCTCGAGGGTGGCGAGGGCCTGGTTGGCGCGGGAGAGGATCGCCGCCGACTCCTCCAGGACCCGGCGCTCGCCGTCCACGTACAGCGCGATCAGGCGCATCGACTGCGACACGGACACGACCGGGAAGCCGCACTGGCGGGAGACACGATCCGCGGTGCGGTGGCGGGTGCCGGTCTCCTCCGTGGGGATCGACGCGTCGGGGACCAGCTGCACACCGGCCCGGTGGATCTTGGAGATGTCCTTGTCGAGGATGAGCGCGCCGTCCAGCTTGCACAGCTCGCGCAGCCTGGTGGCGGTGAACTCCACGTCCAGTACGAAACCGCCGGTGCACATCGACTCGACGGTCTTGTCCATGCCGAGAACGATCAGGCCTCCGGTGTTGCCGCGGAGGATGCGCTCCAGGCCGTCGCGCAGGGCCGTGCCCGGGGCGACGGCGCTCAGAGCGGCGCGGATCAGCGCTTCGTTGCCGGAGCCTCCGCCGGACTTTCCGGGTGCTGATGCCCCGTCCTTGGCTGCCACTGCACTCCTCCGGCTCGTACGGGTGGGCGAGACCAGGGCAAAGTCTACCGGCGAGCCTCCTCCTCCCGTGGGGCCTCCGCCCGCTCTCTGCGCGAGGCGTCGCCGGAGCCCCCCTGACGGCCCCTCGGCAGCACCCGTAGGGCGTCGCCCACGTCGGCGACCTCGGTGACCCTCATACCGGCCGGAATCTTCCCGGGATCCGAGGGGACCAGCGCGTGCGTGAAGCCCAGCCGGTGCGCCTCCGCCAGCCTGCGCTGGACGCCCGTGACCCGCCTGACCTCGCCCGCGAGGCCGACCTCGCCGATCGCGACCAGGTTCTTGGGCAGCGGACTGTCGCTCGCGGCCGAAGCGAGCGCGAGCGCGATCGCCAGGTCCGCGGCCGGCTCCGAGAGCTTCACGCCGCCGACCGTGGCGCTGTAGATGTCGCGCTTGCCGAGGGCGCTGATCCGGCCCCGCTGCTCGAGCACGGCCAGCATCATCGACACCCTCGAGGTCTCCAGACCGGACGTGGTGCGCCGGGGGGAAGGGATCTGGGACTCGACGGTCAGCGCCTGCACCTCGGCGACCAGAGGTCGTCGACCCTCCAGGGTCACGGTCAGGCAGGTGCCGGGGACCGGCTCGTCGCGGCGGGTCAGGAAGAGGCCGGAGGGGTCGGCGAGGCCGGTGATGCCTTCGTCGTGCAGCTCGAAGCAGCCGACCTCGTCGGTCGTGCCGTAGCGGTTCTTCACACCGCGGACCAGCCGCAGCCGGGCATGGCGGTCGCCCTCGAAGTGCAGCACCACGTCCACGAGGTGCTCCAGCAGCCGGGGTCCCGCGATCGCGCCGTCCTTGGTCACATGGCCGACGAGGAGCGTCGACATGCCGCGGTCCTTGGAGGCGCGGATCAGCGCGCCCGCGACCTCCCTGACCTGCGCCATGCCGCCGGGGGCGCCGTCGATCTCCGGAGAGGCCACGGTCTGCACGGAGTCCAGGATCAGCAGCGACGGCTTGACCGCGTCGAGATGGCCCAGCACGGCGGACAGGTCGGTCTCGGCAGCCAGATACAGGTGGTCGTGCACGGCGTTGATCCGGTCGGCGCGCAGCCGGACCTGGCTCGCGGACTCCTCGCCCGTCACATAGAGGGTGCGGTGCTCGTCGCTCGCCGCCTTCGCCGCGACGTCGAGCAGCAGCGTCGACTTGCCGACGCCCGGCTCCCCGGCGAGCAGCACCACGGCACCGGGGACCAGGCCTCCGCCGAGCACCCGGTCCAGTTCGTCGACGCCGGTGGAGCGTGCGGTCGCCTGCCGGCCGTCGATCTGCCCGATGGGCAGGGCGGCGGTGGAGACCCGGCCGACCGCGGTGGTGCGGACGGCGGGCGCGCCGTACTCCTCGACCGTGCCCCAGGCCTGGCACTCGGGGCAGCGGCCGAGCCACTTGACGGTGGTCCAGCCGCACTCGGTGCAGCGGTAGGACGGCCGGTCCTTCGCGGATTTCGTACGGGCAGCCATGCGCAAACCGTAACGGTCACCACCGACAGCGCTGTCGTTCCACCGGAAGGGGGACCGGCATCCGGAGCAGTATTCGGGCCGGAATCGGTATTCCTGTCCCCCTTCGAGGGAACTGTTCACCCGTAGGGATTAAAAGTACTCAAGCGGTGCGAACGGGTCGTGTTCCTGCCCCTACGGTCACGGAGTGACGAGCAGCAGGCTGGAACCCCCTACCCACACCACCGGTGCACACCGGGCGCACGGGCGCGCGCCCCGTACGAGGCCCGGACGCCCGCCCGCACGTTACGAGCCGTACCTGGACGGCCTGTTCACCTACTGCCTGTCCGTGCTGTGCGACCACGACGCGGCCACGGCGGTCCTCGGTGACGTGCTCGCCATCGCCGAACGCCAGCACGGGCGCTGCCCGGCCGGCACGGCCGGGCGGAAGGCCTGGATGTACGCGCTCGCGCGGTGGGCCTGCCTGCGCCGGCTGAGCGAACAGCGGCGCAGAAGGCAGGGCGCGCACACCGGGCGGCCCGCCGCCACGCAGGAGCCCGCGCCCCGCGTGCCGACGGAGGTTGCACAGCGGCGTGCCGAACTGGCCCTGCTGGCCTGGCCGGAGGCCGCCGGTACCACACCCGAGCAGCGTGAGGCGCTCGAACTCGCCGTACGGCACGGGCTCGAGGCCGGCCAGGTCGCCGCGGTCCTCGGCGCGGAGCACACGGCCACCCGGCAGCTCCTGGCGGCCGCGGCCTGCGAGGTCGAGCGGACCCGTGCCGCGCTCGCCGTCGTCGAGACGGGCAACTGCCCGGCCGTCGGCCGGCTCACCGGCGACAAACGCGTGCTGCTCTCGGCGGCGCTGCGCCAGGAACTCGTACGGCACGTCGACGACTGCCCGCGCTGCCGACGCGCCGCGGAGCGTGCCGGCGCGGGCGGGCCGTGGCCCGGCTCCGCCGTCACGCCGGCCGCGCTGCCGTTGGTCGAGGCACCGCGGGCGGCCGTGTACATGGCCATGCTGCACGTGCCGAGGACGCGGGCGGGAGGGCCGCGCTTCGGCCCGGGCGGCTTTCCCCTCGACCCCAAGGACCATGCGGCACGGCGGGACCGGCTGCGTGCCCGGGCCGTCACGACGACGGTCGTGGCCACGGTCGTGGCGGCCCCCGTGCTCGCCCTGTGGGCGGCGTACCGGGGCGCACCGCTGACCGGGGAGGCGCACGGGCCCTCGGCCGGCGCGGACGAGCGGGCGAACGGGGTCGGGGCGGCTGCCGACCCGTACGACCACTACGAGAACGCCGGCAACGCGAGCGCGACGCCGGACCCGCGTTTCTCCGCGAACCGGCGCTCGCCGGACGTCGCGGTCGAGGTCATCAGCACCGACGGACCCATGTCGCCGTCCGTCCCGGGGCAGCCCGGTCCCGGCCGGATCACGGTCGAGGCGGAACCGGCCGGTGACAGCACGCGCATCACGCTCACCGCGTCGGGCGGAGCGCCGGTGCGGTGGGGGGCGTGGGCGGGCGCCGGCTGGCTCTATCTGAGCCAGACGTCCGGCACGCTGAACCCCGGCGAAACGATCAGCCTGTACGTGATCGTCGACCACTCGCGCGAGCCGGCGGGGCCGTGGGTGGCCCGGGTGGGCATCGATCCTGCTGGGGCGGTCGTGTCGATCCGTGGCTACGGCGACGTGGCGAGCCCGCCGTCGTCGTCCTCCTCGCCGGACCCGGATCCCACGACGCCGTCGAGCCCGCCGCCGTCGTCGTCCGACCCGGACCCGACGCCGCCGTCGGGCCCGCCTTCCTCCAGCCCGACGTCGCCGCCCCCGGACCCGACCCTGCCGGACCCGACGGCGGAACCGCCTTCGGGTCCGGCGACGCCGCCGCCGGCGGGCTGACGTGGGTGGCGGGTGGCCGAAGGTGACTTCCCCCACCGCGCCCCTTTCGGCCCCGGGCCCCGTTCGGAGCCGGTCCCGGGCCCCGGGCTCCAGAGGCACCGCCCGCCGGACGGGCGCGGTGTGCCGGCGACCCCACCCCTTGTCCCGGCGTCCTGGGGGGACCCCACCCGTAACCCCGCGCGCGGGACCTCCTACGACCTGGACGCGGCGGGGGTCTCCGGCGAGGCCGGTTGCCGCGACAGCGGCCGATTCAGCCTGTCCGGCGCCCAAACAGGTCCGCGGCGGAGCCGCGGTTCGGCAAGGGGTGGGCAGGGGGAACGGCCGCGCGGCGGCCCGCCCCCTCCGGTCGTGACGACGTCCGTCACCCCGCCGTCGGGTCGGCCGGGTGAGGGGCCACGAGGGGAAGGGCCGAGGCCAGACGGGCTTCGCAGAGCTCGGCGAGGACGTCGTACGCCGCCTTGCCCATCAGTTCCGTGAGTTCCGGGCGGTAGGTGACGTACACCGGGTCCCCGGCGCCGTGGGCGGAGGTCGCGGAGGTGCACCACCAGTGCAGGTCGTGGCCGCCCGGACCCCATCCGCGGCGGTCGTACTCGCCGATGGAGACCTGGAGGACGCGTGTGTCGTCGGGCCGGTCGATCCAGTCGTACGTGCGCCGCACCGGTAGTTGCCAGCACACGTCCGGCTTGGTCTCCAGCGGCTCGCGGCCCTCACGCAGCGCCAGGATGTGCAGGGCGCAGCCTGCGCCGCCCGCGAAGCCGGGGCGGTTCTGGAAGATGCACGAGCCCTCCCAGCGCCGGGTCTGACGCTCGCCGTCGTTCTCGTCCTCCTGCACCCAGCCCGTGCTGGTGCCGACGTCGTGGAACTGCCACACCTCCGGTGTGAGGCGGTCCACGTGCCCGGCGACCCGCTGCTCGTCCTCCTCGTCGGAGAAGTGCGCCCCGAGCGTGCAGCAGCCGTCGTCCGCGCGCCCCGCCTGGATGCCCTGGCAGCCGCTGCCGAAGATGCAGGTCCAGCGCGAGGTCAGCCAGGTCAGGTCGCAGCGGAAGACCTGTTCGTCGTCCGCAGGGTCGGGGAACTCCACCCATGCGCGGGCGAAGTCCAAACCCTTCTCGTCTGCTTCGATCTTCGTCAACGGGTTGGCTTTGCCCGGCTTCGCCTTTTTCGTCTTTGGCACAGGTCCAGCGTATGCGTGCGGCCGCAGTAGCGTTCCGCCCATGAGACTCGGAGTCCTCGACGTCGGTTCGAACACTGTTCACCTGTTGGCGGTGGATGCCCACCCCGGTGCGCGGCCGCTGCCTGCCCATTCCCACAAGGCCGAACTGCGCCTCGCGGAGCTGCTCGACGCGGACGGGGCGATCGGCCCCCACGGGATCGACCGTCTCATCGACACGATCGCCGACGCCCTCCAGGCCGCCGAGGACAAGGGCTGCGAGGAGGTCCTCGCCTTCGCGACCTCCGCCGTGCGCGAGGCCACCAACGCGGACGCGGTGCTGGGGCGGGTCAAGGACGAGACCGGGGTCGTGCTGACGGTGCTCAGCGGCGAGGAGGAGGCCCGTCTCACCTTTCTCGCCGCCCGCCGCTGGTACGGCTGGTCGGCCGGGAAGCTGCTCGTCCTCGACATCGGCGGCGGCTCCCTGGAGATCGCGTACGGAATGGACGAGGACCCGGACAAGGCGGTGTCCCTGCCGCTCGGCGCCGGCCGGCTCACCGCGGGGATGCTGCCGGGCGACCCGCCGGACATGCAGGACGTGAAGGCGCTGCGCCGCCATGTGCGGGCAGAGATCGCCCGTACGGTCGGGGAGTTCAGCCGCTTCGGAAAGCCGGACCACATCGTGGCGACATCCAAGACCTTCAAGCAGCTGGCCCGTATGGCGGGCGCGGCCCGCTCGGCGGAGGGGCTGTACGTGCAGCGTGATCTGAGTCGCAGTTCGCTGGAGGAGTGGGTGCCGAAGCTCGCAGGCATGACCGTGGAGCAGCGTGCGGGGCTGCCCGGCGTGTCCGAGGGGCGGGCCCGCCAGATACTCGCAGGAGCCCTGGTGGCGGAGGGTGCGATGGACCTCTTCGGCGTGGAGAAGCTGGAGATCTGTCCGTGGGCGCTGCGCGAGGGCCTCATCCTGCGCCGCCTCGATCACCTCACTACTGCCTAGTTCTGCCCCGTACGCTGTCTCCGTGGCAGAACCAGTCGTGCGTATCCCGGATGCGAAGGTTGTCCTGTCGACCGCTTCCGTCTATCCGGAGTCGACGGCGACAGCCTTCGAGGTCGCCGCACGCCTCGGCTACGACGGCGTCGAGGTCATGGTGTGGACCGATCCGGTGAGCCAGGACATCGAGGCGCTGCGTCGGCTCTCGGACTACCACCGGATGCCCGTCCACGCGGTCCACGCACCGTGCCTGCTGATCACGCAGCGGGTGTGGTCCACCGATCCCTGGGTCAAGCTCCAGCGCGCGCGGGCCGCGGCCGAGAAGCTGGGCGCGTCGACGGTGGTCGTGCACCCGCCGTTCCGCTGGCAGCGCCAGTACGCCCGCGACTTCGTCAGCGGGATATGGCGGATGGCGAACGAGACGGACGTGCGCTTCGCCGTGGAGAACATGTACCCGTGGCGCTACCGGGACCGCGAGATGCTCGCCTACGCCCCGGACTGGGACGTCACCAAGGACGACTACCGTCACTTCACGATCGACCTCTCGCACACCGCGACGTCCCGCACCGACACCATGGCGATGGTCGACCGTATGGGGGACCGGCTGGGGCATGTGCACCTGGCCGACGGCCGGGGGTCCGCCAAGGACGAGCACCTGGTGCCGGGCCGCGGCGACCAGCCCTGCGCAGAACTGCTGGAGCGGCTGGCGCGCACCGGCTTCGACGGCCATGTCGTCATCGAGGTCAACACCCGGCGCGCCATGTCCGCCGCCGAACGCGAGGCCGACCTCGCGGAGGCGCTGGCCTTCACGCGGCTGCACCTGGCGTCGGCCAGCCGCATCTCATGACGCAGGAGCGCAGGGGGCGGGGGCGTCCGGCCCGTAGGGCGGCCGAGGAGGGGCCAGGGGCGCGGGAGCGCATCCTGCAGGCGGCCCGTGCCGAGTTCGCGGAGCGCGGCTACGACAAGACGACCATGCGCGGCATCGCCAGGGCGGCCGGGGTGGACGCGGCACTCGTCCACCACTACTTCGGCACCAAGGACGACGTCTTCGCGGCCGCCATCGAGGTCTCGTTCGAGCCCGCGCTGGTCGTTCCGCAGATCCTCGGGCAGGGCGCGGCGGGCATCGGCGAGCGGCTGGCGCGCTTCTTCATCGGCATCTGGGAGAACCCGGCGACCCGTGGCCCGCTGCTGGCGATCATCCGATCGGCGCTGACGCACGAGGCGGCGGCGAAGGTGCTGCGGGGCTTCGTGCTGCGGCACCTGCTGGAGCGGGTGGCGGGAGAGCTGGACGTACCCGATCCCCAGTTCCGGGCGGAGCTCGCCGCCTCCCACATGGTGGGCATCGTGATCCTGCGGTACGTGATCCGGGTCGATCCGCTGGCGTCCGCGGATCCGGAGGAGATCATCCGTATCGTGGCGCCCACGCTGCAGCGGTACCTCACGGAGCGGGACCCGGTGGGCCCCGGTGGGCAGGCGACCGAGGAATGAGCCGGGCGTCCCGCATTTCGGACAAGCTGTCCAGATCTTGGAGCGGCGGCGTACGCTCGACTACAGACCCATCTGTCCTCAGGACGCCTAAGGAGCGAGCGACGATGCCCGAGCTGAGGTCCCGCACTGTCACCCACGGCCGCAACATGGCGGGCGCCCGCGCCCTTATGCGGGCGTCGGGCGTAGCGAGCGAGGACATCGGCAAGCCGATCGTCGCCGTCGCCAACTCCTTCACCGAGTTCGTCCCGGGGCACACGCATCTGGCCCCGGTGGGCCGGATCGTGTCCGAGGCGATCAAGGCCGCAGGAGCCGTGCCGCGCGAGTTCAACACGATCGCCGTCGACGACGGCATCGCCATGGGCCACGGCGGCATGCTCTACTCGCTGCCCTCCCGGGACCTGATCGCCGACTCGGTCGAATACATGGTCGAGGCGCACTGCGCGGACGCCCTGATCTGCATCTCCAACTGCGACAAGATCACCCCGGGCATGCTCAACGCCGCCCTTCGGCTGAACATCCCGACCGTCTTCGTCTCCGGCGGCCCGATGGAGTCCGGCCGGGCGACGCTCGTCGACGGCACCGTCCGCACGCTCGACCTGGTCGACGCGATGTCGGACGCGGTCAACGAGAAGATCTCGGACGAGGACATCCTCCGTATCGAGGAGAACGCCTGCCCGACCTGCGGCTCCTGCTCGGGCATGTTCACCGCCAACTCGATGAACTGCCTGACCGAGGCCATCGGTCTGTCCCTGCCGGGCAACGGCTCCGTCCTCGCCACCCACACCGCCCGCAAGGCGCTGTACGAGAACGCCGCCGCGACGGTGGTCGACATCACCAAGCGGTACTACGAGCAGGGCGACGAGTCCGTCCTGCCGCGCAACGTCGCCACCTTCGCGGCGTTCGAGAACGCCATGGCCCTCGACATCGCCATGGGCGGCTCGACGAACACGATCCTTCACCTGCTGGCCGCCGCCCAGGAGGCGGGCGTCGAATTCGGCCTCGACGAGATCGACGCCGTCTCGCGCCGGGTTCCCTGCCTGGCCAAGGTCGCGCCGAACGTCGCCAAGAACCGCACGTACTACATGGAGGACGTCCACCGGGCCGGCGGCATCCCCGCCCTGCTGGGCGAGCTGCACCGCGCCGGCCTGCTGAACGAGGACGTGCACTCCGTGCACAGCCCCTCGCTCGCGGACTGGCTCAAGAGCTGGGACGTGCGCGGCGGTTCGCCGTCCGCCGAGGCCGTCGAACTGTGGCACGCGGCGCCCGGCTGCGTCCGGTCCGCCACGGCCTTCTCCCAGTCCGAGCGCTGGGAGGCGCTGGACGACGACGCCGAGAACGGCTGCATCCGCTCCGCCGAGCACGCGTACTCCAAGGACGGCGGTCTCGCGGTGCTGCGCGGCAACCTCGCCGTCGACGGCTGTGTCGTGAAGACCGCCGGTGTGGACGAGTCGATCTGGACCTTCGAGGGCCCGGCCGTGGTGTGCGAGTCGCAGGAAGAGGCCGTCGACAAGATCCTCAAGAAGGAGGTCACCCACGGCGATGTGGTGGTCATCCGGTACGAGGGTCCCAAGGGCGGCCCCGGCATGCAGGAGATGCTCTACCCGACGTCCTTCCTCAAGGGCCGCGGCCTGGGCAAGACCTGCGCCCTGATCACCGACGGCCGCTTCTCCGGCGGCACGTCCGGCCTCTCGATCGGCCACGCCTCCCCGGAGGCGGCCTCGGGCGGCACGATCGCGCTCGTCGAGGACGGCGACCGCATCCGCATCGACATCCCCGGCCGCATCATCGAGCTCCTCGTCGACGACGCCACGCTGGCGTCCCGGCGTGAGGCCCTGGGCGGCGTCTACGCCCCCAAGGCACGGGAACGCAAGGTGTCCGCCGCGCTGCGCGCCTACGCCGCGATGGCGACGAGCGCCGACAGGGGCGCCGTCAGGGACGTCTCCAAGCTGGGCTGACCTGCCTCATCGAAGGCCCGGTGCGCTCACCAGCGCGCCGGGTCCTTCGCGTCCACGGCGAATACCGAGCCGTCGGGGGCGGTGGCGTACACCTTGCCGCCGGCGACGACCGGCGCGGGCAGCACGGAAGCGAACGTCGAACCGTCGTCGGCCATCCGCAGACGAGTCTGTCCCACGACCCTGCCGAGCTGCGCGTCCACGGCCAGCAGACGCCCGTCGGCGGCGGACAGATAGACCGCCCGGGCATCCGAGACCGGTCGTGAGAGATGGGCGACCCCGGTCTCCAGCCGCCACAGCTCGGCGTCCTTGGCACCGCCACCGGAACGGGCCGTGTCGACGGCCGTGAGAGAACCTCCGGCACCGCAGACGTAGACGACCTGCCCCGCGACCGTTGCCTGGGCCTGATCGGCCGGGACGGTCAGGGGGACTCGTCGCACGGCGCGTGCGTCGGTCGAGGTGTCGAGTGTCACGACCGCGTCGGTGAAGCCGTCGGGGTCCGTCGAAAGCAGATACAGGGAACCGTCCGACGGCTGGACCGGCGTCAGAGAACCCGCCAGACGTTTCGTCCAGAGCAGTTCACCGCGCATCGGATCGACGGCGCTGATCAGCGTCGACGTCCCGTCCGGCGAGGGCGTGGCGGCGAGCGCCGGTCCCTCGCCGGCCGGGTCGGAGACCCACTGGGCGCCCGGCCCGCCGTGCCGCTCCAGCCAGCGCTGCTCGCCAGACGCCGCGTCGATGGCACGTACCAGCCCGGCGTCGGTCACCAGCAGCACCGTGTCGCCGACGGTGCGGACCGTCGAGTACGCGGAGACGTCCAGATCCCAGCGCGGCTCACCCGTCTCCGGGTCCAGCGCCTCGTAGCTGCCACCGCCCGGCGTCACGACATGCAGCAGCCCCGCGGTCAGGTGGGGCGTCAGACCCTCGTCGCTCTGTCCGGTCGCGCCATCGTTGCCCGGGTCCTCGACGGACCACACAGGAGCGCCGTCGGCCGCATCCAGCCGGGCGGCTCTTACACCGGGGGCTGCGCAGTAAACGGCGTCCTCACCGCCGGCCGAGCACACCGGGGTGGCGTCCTCGGTGCCGTCCGGCAGGGCGACGCTCCACGGGCGGAAGCCCTGTTCGGCGGTGGGCGTCGAGGGTGAGTCGTCGTCAGCGGCCGGGCCGAAGGCGACGGCACCGGCCGCAACCAGGACGGTGAACGCGGCGGCGGTGGCGAGCGCCCAGCGGTTACGGCGACCTCGTCCGCGGGGAGCCGCTTCGGCCGTGGCCCGGTCGGGGGCGGCTACGGCTGCGGAGTTCTCGACGGGGTCGGGATCGCGCTGCGCCGGTATGTAGGCCTGGGTGTCGTACCCGCAGGACGGCGAGGACGCCCGCAGCGCCACCATCAGATCGAACGGCGTCGGCCGCGCCTTCGGGTCCTTGGCGAGGCAGCGCTCCAGCAGCGGTAGCAGATCCTCCGGTACACCCGACAGGTCCGGCTCGTTGTGGACCACCTGGTACGCCACGATGTACGGGCTGTCGGAGTCGAACGGACCGCGTCCGGTCGCCGCGTGGACCAGCACCGCGCCCAGCGCGAAGACGTCCGCCTCCGGTCCGACCTCGCGGGGCCGCTGGAACTGCTCGGGCGCCATGAACGGCGGGGTACCGATCAGCTTTCCGGTCTCCGTACGCAGGTCGCTGTCGGCGGGGCGTGAGATGCCGAAGTCGATGACTTTCGGCCCGTCCGCCGCCAGAAGCACATTGCTTGGTTTGAGATCGCGGTGCACCACTCCGGCGCGGTGGATGTCGCGCAGCGCCTCCGCGAGGCCCGCGCCCGCCCTGCGGAGTTCGGCCGGATCCAGCGGGCCGTTCCGTTTCACCCGCTCCGCGAGCGTGGGACCGTCGATGAAAAGGGTGGCCATCCATGGCCGGTCGGCGTCCGGGTCGGCGTCGACGACCGGTGCCGTGAACGCGCCGCTCACCCGGCGGGCGGCGGCCACCTCCTGCCGGAAACGCGCTCTGAACTCCGGGTCGAAGGCGTATTCGGCATGAATGACCTTGACCGCGAGCCGCAGGCCGGAGGCGGAGGTGGCCAGATGGACGACGCCCATGCCTCCGTTGCCCAGGCATGCCTCGAGGCGGTACTGGCCCGCATATTCCGGATGCTCCGCTTCCGGGAAAGGCCCGGTGCTGCGCAGCGGTGGCATCTCCCACCCCCGTCTGATGGTGCGCACGCGCGACGCTCGGAGCCTAGTCGATGATGCGTACGATCCGGCCATGGCTTGCTAGCCTGCGCGCGGCGCGCCGCGCCACTCATCCACGTCAACGGGGGGAAGTCCGATGGCTCTTGAAGAGGCTCAGAACGCAGAGACGTCACATGCGCCGGCCGACGCCGACGCGAGCGGGACAGGCACCGAATCGATCGGGACCATGGCGGCCACGCGTTACCCGGTCGCTCCCGGCGTCCGCCTCAACGTCCGGTCCGGCCCTGGCACCAACTACCGGCTGATCAGGATCCTTCCGTACGGTGCGACCGTACCGATCAACTGCCAGAAGGCCGGCGAGACCATCACCGGCCCGTACGGAACCACCAACCTGTGGGACAACATCGCCAACGGCGAGTTCGTCTCCGACGCGTACGTGTACACGGGCAGCAACGGCTACGTCGCCCCGCGGTGCTCCTGACCCTGCCCTGACGCAGCGGGGATAATCGACGCCGTGAGCGAGCACACGGAGAACACCACGACGAACGGCGGGGGCCCGGAGCCCGAGCCCATCCGTTTCTTCGGCACGAAGTGGGTCGGGCACGAACGGGGGTACGCGCTGCGCCGGGCGGGCCTCGCCGCCGGTTCGCTGATCACCGCGTTCGCGGCGGCTCTGGTGCTGCGCTTCGCCTACCAGGGGCTCGCGATCGCCGAGGTCGGGAGCTTCGTGAACGTCCTCGTCGTCGTGATGTTCGCCGTGTGCAGCGCCATCGCCTTCCGCAAGACATGGGAGGGCTTCTCCCGCCGCCCTGACGGCTCGTCGTCCGAGGACTCCCTGCGCAGCCTGAAGATGATCGGCTTCATCGGCTCGCTCATCGCCTACTCACTGCGCTGCCTCGCCGAAGCGCCGGGCGAGAAGCTGCGCCGTGCCGAGTACGAGACGGCTCGGGCTCAGTACGCAAAGCGCCGCGGCACCCGCTCGGGCAACCCTGCCGCCCGCAAGCCCAACCGCAGGTGACCGCGCTCGCAGAGGAGCACCGCAGAGGAGCACCGCAGTGAGGCGCCCCGGGAGACGCCCGGGAGAAACGCCACAGAGATCCGCCGCAGACCGCGCCCGGTCGCGCCCCCAGGGGGTGCGACCGGGCGCAAGTGCTTGACGGCCGTATGCGGCCGGGAGCACTATTCATCGCATGATGAATTCCTCCGGCGTTGCCGTCCTCGCCCGCGGCCTCACCGTCGTACGAGGAGAGCGCACCGTCCTGCGCGGCCTCGATTTCACCGTCCTGTCCGGACGTATCACGGGCCTCCTCGGCCCCTCCGGCTGTGGAAAGTCGACCCTGATGCGCGCCGTCGTCGGCACCCAGGCCAAGGTCACCGGCACCCTGGAGATCCTCGGCCGCCCGGCCGGCGCTGCCGAGCTCCGCTCCCGCATCGGGTACGTCACCCAGGCGCCGTCCGTCTACGACGACCTCACCGTCCGCCAGAACCTCGAATACTTCGCCTCCGTCCTGCTGCCGGGCCGCGGGAGCCGCGACGCCCGCCGGGCGTACGTCACCCGGGCCATCGAGGACGTCGACCTCGCCTCGCATGCCGACTCACTCGCCGGCCGGCTCTCCGGCGGGCAGCGCAGCCGGGTCTCGCTCGCCGTCGCCCTGCTCGGCACACCCGAGGTACTCGTCCTCGACGAACCCACCGTCGGCCTCGACCCCGTCCTCCGCCGCGACCTGTGGGACCTCTTCCACCGCCTGGCCGACGAGCGCGGCGCGACGATCCTCGTCTCCTCCCACGTCATGGACGAGGCCGAGCGCTGTCACCGCCTCCTGCTCATGCGCGACGGCCGGATCCTCGCCGAGGACGAACCCGACGACCTGCGCATCCGCACCCGCTCCGAAACCGTCGAACAGGCCTTTCTCCACCTCGTCGACCAGGCCGACGCCCTTCAGGAGGACGCCCGATGAGCACCGCCCGCACCCTCGCCACCGCCGCTCGCGTCCTGCGGCAGCTGGGCCACGACCCACGGTCCATCGCCCTCATGATCCTCGTGCCGTGCGTGATGCTCTTCCTGCTGCGGTTCGTGTTCGACGGCAGCCCGCAGACCTTCGACTCCATCGGCGCGTCGCTGCTCGGCATCTTCCCGCTGATCACGATGTTTCTGGTGACCTCCATCGCCACTTTGCGAGAACGCGCCTCCGGAACCCTCGAACGGCTCCTCGCCATGCCGCTCGGCAAGGCCGACCTGATCGCGGGCTACGCCCTGGCCTTCGGTCTCGTCGCAGTCGTCCAGTCGCTTCTCGCCACCAGCCTGGCCCTGTGGGGCTTGGGCCTCGACATCACCGGCTCGGCCTGGCTGCTGCTCCTCGTCGCACTCCTCGACGCACTGCTCGGCACGGCGCTCGGACTCTTCGTCTCCGCCTTCGCCGCCTCCGAGTTCCAGGCGGTCCAGTTCATGCCGGCCGTGATCTTCCCCCAGTTGCTGCTGTGCGGCCTGTTCACCCCCAGGGAGACGATGCAGCCCGCGCTCGAAGCGATCTCGGACGTGCTGCCGATGTCCTACGCCGTCGACGCAATGAACGAAGTCCTTCGCCACCCCGATGTCACCGGCGACTTCGTCCGCGACATCCTGGTCGTCGCGGCCTGCGCCCTGTTCGTCCTCGCCCTGGGAGCGGCCACCCTGCGCCGCCGCACCGCCTGAGCCCCCATGCTGCCGGGGCGGCCGTACCGACACTCGGACCACAACGGCACGGCACCGCCTCCGGTGACAGGATGTGCGCACGTACCCCCACCGGCGAGGTGAACAGAGCCATGACCCAGACAGTCGCAGTCCTCGGAACCGGCAAGATCGGTGAAGCCCTGCTCAGCGGCATGATCCGCGCCGGCTGGCGCGCCGCCGACCTGCTGGTCACCACCCGCCGCACCGAGCGCGCCGACGAGCTGCGCAACCGCTATGGCGTTGACGCCGTCAGCAACGCCGAGGCCGCCAAGCGCGCCGACACCCTGATCCTCGCTGTCAAACCCCAGGACATGGGCAAGCTCCTCGACGAACTCGGCCCGCACGTCACCGCCGACCGCCTTGTCATCAGCGCCGCGGCCGGAATCACCACCTCCTTCATCGAGGAGCGCCTGGCGGCGGGCACCCCCGTCGTTCGTGTCATGCCGAACACACCCGTACTCGTGGACGAAGGCATGTCCGTGATCTCCGCAGGCAGCCACGCCACCGTCGACCACGTCGTCCACGCCGAGGAGATCTTCGGCGGTGTCGGCAAGACCCTCCGTGTCCCCGAGTCCCAGCAGGACGCGGCCACGGCGCTCTCCGGGTCCGGCCCGGCGTACTTCTACTTCCTCGTCGAGGCCATGACCGACGCGGGCATCCTCCTCGGCCTCCCCCGCGCCCAAGCCCACGACCTGATCGTCCAGGCCGCCATCGGCGCCGCGGTGATGCTCCGAGACAGCGGCGAGCACCCGGTGAAACTCCGTGAAGCAGTCACCTCCCCTGCCGGCACCACCATCAGTGCCATCCGAGAACTCGAGAACCACGGCGTACGAGCCGCCCTGATCGCCGCCCTGGAAGCGGCTCGCGACCGAAGCCGCGAACTCGCCTCGGGCAACGGCTGAGCGGCCCCGGCGACCACCGGTCCGGTCTGTCCCGTCCCGTCACCCGGCCGGCAGCAGGCCGATCGCCCGGTAAGCAGCGTCCACCGTCGGACGGGCCATTTCCCTGGCCCGTCCGGCCCCCTTCCTCAGCACTTCGTCGACGTGTCCCGGATCGGCCACGAGCTCCGCATGCCGCTCCCTGATCGGCCTCAGTAGCTCCAGCACCGCCTCGGCCGTGTCCTTCTTCAAGGCCCCGTACGACTCGTATACACCGGCCAGCTCCTTCGGGTTCCTCCCTGTGCAGGCGGAAAGGATCTCCAGCAGATTCGCGACGCCGGGCCGGGAGCCGGGGTGGTACTCCACGTCCTGTCCGCTGTCGGTGACCGCGCGCATGATCTTCTTGCGCACAACGTCGGCCTCGTCGAGGAGATAGATGATTCCGGCACCCGACTCGTGGGACTTCCCCATCTTCGATGTGGGGTCCTGCAGATCCATGACCCGCGCCGCGACCGGCGGCTGCGTGGCACGGGGGATGCGGAACGTGTGCCCGTAGCGCTGGTTGAACCGCACGGCGAGATCGCGAGTCAGCTCCACATGCTGTGTCTGGTCCTCGCCCACCGGCACCTCGTCGGCCCCGTACGCCAGGATGTCCGCCGCCATCAGCACCGGATAGGTCAGCAGGGACAGCCGCACACTCTGACCTGCGGCGCGAGCCCGGACGCTCTTCTCCTTGTACTGGATCATGCGCCGCAGCTCCCCGTCGGTCGCCGTGCATTCGAGGATGTACGAAAGCCGGGCGTGCTCATCCACATGGCTCTGGACGAACACCGTGCACAGGGCAGGGTCCAGACCGGCGGCGAGCATCAGCGTCGCCGCCTGTCGGCTCAGTCTGCGTACGCGAGCAGGATCGTGGTCGACGGTGAGCGCGTGCAGATCGACCACGCTGAACAGGGCGTCCGCCTGGTGCTGGTCGGCCTCGACCCACCTGCGCAGAGCTCCGAGGTAGTTCCCCAGGGTCAGATGCCCTGTCGGCTTGATCCCGCTGAAGATCCGCTTCATCACGTTCTCCGTCTCCTGGTCGGAGCCGCCGCCTTCAGCGGCCGGGCTCCCGGAGGGAGATACGCGAACGGCCGCCGAGGCGGCGGCCGTGGGTGCATGCGTAGGTGCCGGCCGCCGTCAGGCGGCCCACCACTGAAGGAAGCACGTACGCGATGTCATGCGCCCAACCCTAGCGTGCAGGGCCGGGTTGACATCGGGAACCGGCCTCCGTAGTGTTCTCCGGGTTGCCCGACGTGAGCACCGACTCCGGTCGGCCCCGGGCAGCCATTCCGCAAGACCCACTTCGATCGGGCGACATTCCGTGTCGCTTTGTCTTTCGTGCGCTTTTGCGAAATGAAGAATCCGCGTTCGAAAGGACGCCGGCCCCGGTTAGCGTCGCGGCCAAGGGTTCCGCTAAAGTCTCACTCGTCGGAACGGCCCAACGGCCGGGAAGGCAACTCCCGCTGACTGGGAATCAGGCCCGAAAGAGTCTGATAGAGTCGGAAC
>NZ_BMWB01000020.1:131921-141557 GCF_014651015.1 Streptomyces xantholiticus | reverse complement strand
CGCCGGTGCGGTGCACCTGGTCTTTCCAGCGGTCGAAGCCGGGGGACCCGGCCACCCGGAGGACATCGTCCAGGGTGGCCGGGTCCAGGCCCGCCGCGGTGGCGGTGTGGGTCACGCGCGCTCCTCGTCGAGGTCCGGCAGGGTGTCGAGTTCGCGGGCGGCCTGGTCGGCGGCGGCGGAGACGGCGCGCAGGATGTCGGCGGTGCCGGCGGGGGCGATGAGCGCGACGTCGACGGTCCCGCCGCCGATGCGGAGGCTGACGAAGTCGTGGTCCGCGAAGACGACGACGCGGGTGCGGGTGTCGGTGTCCAGGTGCGCGGTGACGGTGATGTCCTTCATGCCCGGCCTCCGACCAGCTGGGCGGTGCGGACGGGGCGGGTGCCGGTGCCGTGGCAGGCCGGGCAGTGGACGGTGATGGTGCGCAGGTTGCCGTGTCGGTCGCGGCCGCCGAGGGTGACGCGGACGGTGGGGAAGCCGTCGCAGTTCGAGCAGACCCGCACGGTGGCGGTGGTGGGCTGGGCCATGATGGGTGTTCCTTCCTGTCCTTCGGGATGGGTTGGGATGCGGCTCCCGGGGCGGGCAAGACTTGGCGGTTGAGGCCGCCCCGGGGGCCGGTCAGCGGTGCTTGTGCTGCTGGCTCATGAGCGAGCGGATGACGAGCGCGCACACGGCGACCGAGGCCGCGGTGACGGCGATCGCCAGGAGCATCGAGACCAGGACCGCGCCGACGACGAGGACGACGGCGGTGCCGCCACCGACGAGGGCGAGCGCGGTGCCGGGGGTGAGCTGGACCGTGGGCCGGGACGGTGCCGCCGGGGCGACAGGGACCGGGGCCGGGGCCGGGGCCGGGGCCGGAGTGTGCTGGACGATCGCGGTCGGCTCGACGACGGCCGGGGTGACGATGCCGGTCGGGGTCGGCATGGTCGGGATCTTCGGACGGAGCATGGTTGCTTCTCCTTTCCGCGGTGGGCTACTTGCTGATGGCGGTGTCGATGACGGGGGCCAGGAGGCTGTCGGCGAGGAGGAAGCCGCCGAGGAGGAGCACGGCGACGAGCCACCAGGGCGGGCGGATGAGCTTGATGCCGAGGGCGCCGACGACGATCAGGGCGAGCCAGAGCGGAACGTCCATGGCGGTGTTCTCCCGTTCAGTCGGTGATGCGGCAGCGGTGGGTGCGGGCGGCGAGCTGGGCGGCCGAGGAGCTGGAGAAGTCGGCGGACCAGCCGCAGCGGTCGGCGGTGCAGACGGCGGCGTGCTTGGTGCGGCCGTGCCGGTCGCGGTGGGTGCCGATCTGTACGGGGCCGATCCGCATGACGGAGTGGAAGTGGTCGCGGGCAGGCATGGCGAGTGTCCTTTCTGCTCAGGCGAGTTGGGCGGCGATGGCGTCGGCCATAGGGGCCGGGACGCCGAGGCGGGCGCGGAGGGTGTCGGTGTCGATCGGTGTGCCGGTCCGGGCGTGGTGGTCGTCGGCGACTTTGCGGGCGTGGTCGACCAGCGCGGTCGGGACCGGCGGAGCCGGGGCGGGAGCGGGCTCGGCCGCTGTGGGCAGGGCCGGGGCGGTCTTCGGTTCGGGAACGGGAACCGGCTCGGGCGAGGAGTCCGGTTCGGCCGGCACCACCTCGACCGGCTCAGGCGTCGGCTCGCGGTCGGTTGCGGCAGGTGAGTGGGCGAGGAGGGTGCCGCCGAGGAAGGCGAGGGCGGGCCATCCGGCGATGCCGAAGCGCAGCCAGGCGGGCGGGTGCTGGAGGTCGAGGAATCCGGCGGTGGCGACGTTCGCGCCGAGCGAGGCCACCAGCGCGATCAGGAACCAGCACCAGGCGAGCCGGGACGGTCCGTCGTTGCGCAGCCGTCGCCAGGCGGCGACCAGGAGCAGGTCGACGGAGACCGGGTAGGCCCATGCCTTCCATCCGGTCTGTCCCGCAGCGGCGGCGAGGTCGTGCAGGTGGGCGAAGGACAGGGCCCCGGCGATCACGGCTTGCACCAGGACGGCATCGATGCGCAGCTTGCGGGTCATGTCTTCACCTCCTTTGCAGGGCGTTTTGGGCATGGCGGGGGTAGGGAGCTGGCGCGAGACGGTCGCACCGACCGGGGTGCGAGGGCGGGTCAGGCGGAGGCGGGTGCCTCTGCCTGGGCCGGGATCTTGACGAGCGAGACCGTGGGCGGCAGCTCGGGCCGGAAGGCGGCGAGGCCGGGCAGCTCGGGGGTGCGGTGGGCGTGCCGGTTGCAGGCGTTGACGGCCTGGCGCATCGAGGTGTGCGGGGTGCGGATGCGGGCCCAGCCGCCGGTCGAGTCGCCGGTGACGGCGAGGCCGGGGGTGTCGGTCGGGATGGAGATGGCGGCCAGGACGGCGTCGGGGGCGATGTCGCCGAAGGCCATATTCGCGCTGGTCTCGTCGTTGACGCGGTGGGCGGTGCGGGTGGTGAGCTGGGCGCGGAGCATGGTGATGCCCTTGCCGAGTTCTGAGCCGAAGCGCTGCCCGCAGATCTCCAGATAGATGCCGGCAGCGCGGCCGAGCTGGGCGAGCCGGGCGAGCGCAGTGATGATGCGGTCCCGGCGCTTCTCCTCTTCCTTCGTGGCGAACAGGGCGAGTTCGGCGACCTCGTCGACGAGTAGCACGATCGGGGTCGGACGCAGGCGAGCCGGAAGGTCCCAGATGTCGGCGGCGATCTCTGCGTCGGGGAGGTCGGCGGTGATGCGCTGGTCGGCGCGGATCAGTTGGTAGACGCCATCCATGTGCGTGACGAGCGCGTCGAGGAGGTCGGCGGCGGTGTCGGGGTTGTCGGCCAGCGCGGAGAACCGGCGGGCCAGTGGGAACAGCTCCACTCCTTGCTTGCAGTCGATGCCGACCAGGGCCACGTCCTGGGCCGCGAGTTCGGCGACCAGGTTGCGCTGGTAGACGGACTTGCCGGATTTGGTGGCCCCGACGGTCAGGGCGTGCGGGGTGGTGCGGTAGTCGCGGTAGTGGACGGCTCCGTCCTCACGCAGGGCGACAGGCACGCGCATCGACGTGCGGTCGACCTTGGTGGGCATCTGCACCTTGGCCAGGACGTTGTAGCCGGTCATCCGCAGCTCGACCACACCCGAGCGGATCTCACGCGAGGTGACGCCGTACATGGCGAACGAGTGCCGCAGCCGGTCGCACGACGCGGCCACGTCGAAGGCGTCCTGCCCAGGCCGAAGCCCCAGCCGCAGGACCAGGCCGGTGCGGGTCGGGCGGAGCCGCAGGATGCGCGGGGCACGCGACTCGGGAGCCGGGCGGCCGGCCATCCGGGCGATGGCAAGCCGCCAGCGCGGCGGCGGGACGGTCAGCCCGCACGCTTCCATGACCGAGCCATAGCGGACCAGGACCCGCAGCACGGCCAGGGTGACCCCAAAGGTCAGCCAGTACCAGGCGGGGCGCCGCCACCGCAGGAGACCCGCGACGGCGACGACCACCAGCAGCGCGACCGTGAAGCCGGTCATGATCAGGCCGCCTTCGGCTTCGCGGCGTTCTCGACCAGCGACGTGACAGCGACGGCGCGGAAGGCGATGCCGTGACGGCCATCCCGCTCCCACGGCCGGGCGACCAGACCGGTCAGCGCGACCGGGGTGCCCATCGTCAGGTCACCGGAGATGCCGGTCTTCGGCACGGTCACGGCCAGGAGTTCCACGGTGTCGTTGGCCGCGAACATCACGTTCACGGTCATCAGCGTCGTCCCGGTCTCGGCGTCGATGGCGATTTCACCGGTACGGCGGTCCTTGACCTTGGGCTGCGGGGGCTGGGCCGCCATGACGGAGGCGGCGGAGGTGTCGACGGGGATCTGACGCACAGAGATCACTCCTCTAGAAGTGTTGGACTCCGCCACTCATGTACATGAGTGACATGAAGAAGAGTGCACGACTCCTATACATGAGTCAACCCGCCAGGGCGAAGAACTCCCGGCGGGTCGAGAAGAGTTGAGTAAGCGTCAGTCGGCCGCGGGGATGCGGTACTCGAAAATGAACTGGTCAGCAGCCATGAGGGTGTCGCAGACCTCCACCACCCGGCCTGCTTCGGTCACCGCGTTGCGGAGGAGGTGCACGACGGGCGCGCCGGGGCTCAGGGCGAGTTCGGACGCTTCAGCTTTCGCGGCCGGGCGCGCTGTCAGCGTCTCGACGAACTCAGCAAAGACGTGGCCGTCGTCCTCCAGGCGGGCGTAGATGCCGCCGGGGCCGGGGTTCTCGGCGAACAGCTCGGGGATGTCCTTGACCACGTCCCACGGCAGGTACGAGGTGGCCGTCTCGACGGGGACGCCGTTGCGAAAGTAGAGCCGCCGCCGGGCGAGGACCTGAGTGCCGGCGGGAACGTCGAGCCGTTCGGCGATCTCCTCGGGAGCTTCCATCGGGCCGATGTAGAGGACGCTGACCTTGGCCGTGGCGCCGGACTGGGCGGACTCGGCGAGGTAGGCGGCCTTGCCGCCGCGGCGGTGCGAGGCGCGGAATCGGTCCGAGGAGCGCAGCCGCACGGGCGGCCGGTCCTTCACGATCGAGCCCTTGCCGTGGCGGGTGTCCACGAGCCCACTGGCCCGGACCTCCACCATGGCCTTACGAATCGTGCCCCCGGAAACGCCATAGCGCTCCACCAGCTCGGATTCACTCGGCACCAGGTCACCAGGCTTGAGGACGCCTGCCCGGATCTGATGGATGATCTCGTCGGCGATCTGAACGTACCGAGGTACGGCCCTCCCACCTCCTACGGCTGTTCCCATAGTCCTTCTCACTCTCCTATGCTCCTGTACATGAGTAACAGCGCCCGAGAGACCCAGTCAACGCCACTGCACTCCGTGTCCGTGGCGGGAGCAGTGGTGCGCGAGGACGGGCGACTCCTGGCTATCCGCCGAGCCGACAACGGAACGTGGGAGCTCCCGGGCGGCGTGCTCGAGCTCACCGAGGCCCCGGAAGACGGCGTGGCCCGCGAGGTCTTCGAAGAGACCGGCATCCGGGTCGAGGTGGACGAGCTCACCGGGGTCTACAAGAACACGACGCGCGGCATCGTCGCCCTGGTGTTCCGGTGCAAGCCGTCCGGCGGCGTTGAGCGAACCTCCGCCGAGTCGACGGCAGTTAACTGGCTCACGCCCGAAGAGGTCGCCGAGCGGATGGCCGAGGTCTACGCGGTGCGCCTGCTCGATGCACTGGACGGGCACGGGCCCCACGTCCGGAGCCATGACGGCAAGCAGCTGATCCAAGCGCGGTAAGAGTTTCTCTACTTCATCAAGGCGCCGCGCAAGCGCGGCGCGCGCCGCAGCCCCCGGCCGCGGGCTTGCCTCTGTCTTCGCCCGGCTGCCCCCGGCCGGGCGGCGGCGCACCGAGCGCGGACGCCAACCGCCAGAGAAAACGGCCGGCACGGGGCTGGGCGGTCGGCTCCACGGCTTTACGCAGCCACCATGGGGCGAGCCTCGAAGATCGGGGCCCACATCGTGCTATTGCGGGCAGGTCCAGAGACTGCCCGATTCGCGGAAAGCTTACGGGCCCCGATCTCTCGCCCCATGGCAGCTCCTGCCCAAAGCCGTTCCACCGACCTCACGGGCAGCCGCCGGATCAGCTGTCGAATATGGTGATCATCACCTTGCCGATGTCCAGGCTGTCGCTGGTCACCTCACCATCGACCTGGTGCCCCACCCAGATGTCCTTTTGAACGAGTGCGTTCAGTAGCGAACGCGGGATGGCAATGTGGACGTTGGTCCCGAGGGCGTCGCCGCCAGTCAGCTCGATGCTGAGTTTGTTGCTCATGGCGGCGGAGAGTACATCCGCGCGACGACTTTTGCGCGCACCGTCGTGATCACGCACCCCATGGAAGCATCCGAAGTCGCCACAGTGCCCTATCAGTTACACGCCACCAACAAGGCTTGATCCTGTACACTCCGGACTACGGCAAGTCGTGTACGCCGATCCGCCGCTGCCTGTGCCCACGTCGCGAGCAGCACAGACGGTCAAGGTCCTCGGGGCCCACGCTTCATAGTCTCGCCTCTGGCAACAGCCATGATCCGGCGAGTACGTGGGGCTTGCCGAGATGTGGAAAGAGCAATGCCCAAGAAGGGCAAGTACTCTCTGAAGCACAAGGCCCGTAGGCTCGCCAGCTGCGAGAACATCCCGTACAGCGCAGCTCTGGCCCGACTCATCAGCCCGGATGCGATCCCCGCTGACGGGCCTCGAGTTGAGGGCTCCTTCGGTTCGTTCTCCGAGAACTTCCAGAAGCTCGTCGCCGAGGCGTGCCGGCCGAAGCTGGACCTCCACAAGGTCCTCGCCCAGGCGTACCAGCCCAAGCTGGACTTCCAGAAGCTCGTCGCCGAGATGTACCGGCCGAAGCTGGACCTCCACAAGGTCCTCGCCCAGGCGTACCAGCGCTAGGCCCGGTGGACTGAGACATGCCCGCTGCGTGCCCGTCTATAGGGCGCGCAGCGGGGACTGGCGGGGAACATCGGTTAACCTCTCACGAACGCCCAGGTCAGCGTTTTGCCAGCTCGGCGACCACCCGCATACGCGACCTTCCAAACTGGTACTCCGGGATCCGGGCGCGGCGGCCAAGGCAATATCACGGCGGAGGGCGAACCTCAACTTCTCCTCTGAGATTTGATGTTCGGCGCTTGAGGCCTCGCGTAACTGGCCATCATGCTCGGCATGAAGTCGAAGACGAAGCGGAGGCTGTCCTGGGGCGGCAGTACCGCTGCAACCGTGTTCTTCATTGTGGCTCTCATGTGGGGTCCATGGCTTATCGAGGGCGACCATGTACGCGACAACACCCTTGCCCCTTCGGCCGGGATCATCATCACAGGCCTCCGTACCGCCATCGTGGCTGTGCTGGCTGGCCTGATCGCCCTCGGAAGCCTCCACCTCAGCTACAGGAACCACAAGATCTCACTTGATCAGCTGCGCGAGACACAGAAGCAATTCGACCTCGCACAGCGGCAGTTCGCACAAACCCAGGAGCAGTTCGCGCACACGCAGGCGAAGGACCAAAGGCAGGAGGAGCTGACACGCGAAGGGCAAGTCACTGATCGCTATGTGGAGGCCATCAAACTGCTATCGGCAGATGGGCGCATGCAGTGTCTCGGTGGCCTCTACTCGCTGGAGCGCATCATGCGCGACTCGGAGAAGGATCACGCGACCGTTGTCGAGGTGCTGGCGGCTTTCATCCGTGCGCACGCTCCTCTCGAGAAGGGGGGTAAAGGCGAGAAGGACGACGCCCATCCCACAGGTGCTGCCGAAGACGGTTACCGGTTTGTTCCCAAGGAAGAGGTTCGGGCGGCGCTCACGGTGCTCGGTCGTCGACCTCCTCGCGACGAGTCCTTCCGGGTCGACCTGTCAGATACCGCTTTGCATGGTGCACAGCTGCCCAGCGCCCGTCTCGATCGGGCGAACCTGTTCGGGGTGGACTTGTCCGAAGCTGACCTGTCGGCTGCCCGGCTCACGGGAGCGGACCTGACAGCGGCGGACTTGTCCTCGGCAGATTTGACGGGTGCGGACCTGACCGGAGCAGTGCTACACGAAACTGATCTGACAGATGTGGTGCTAAAGAGCACTGACCTGGATGGAACCACCTTCCAAAACGTAGGGGGCTGTACTGTCGAATCACTCCTTCCGGCCCTGTTGTCCTCGTCGACGAAGCTTCCCCCGGAGCTCGCTAATGATCAACGGATCCAGGCTCGCATCAGGGAGTGCGAGAGCGAGCAGGGCTCCGGGAGGGCAGCGACTATGGGCCTCGCGGGAAGGCTGGAAGAGCGACCATCAGGCTTGGCTAGAACGGCCGCCCGCTCCTCTGACATCTACACGTGACATCAACGAGGGTGGACGCGAGCAGATCGGGGCGGTTCCCGGTGGAGTGGGCGTGCCACCATAGGCGCGGCGGTCCAGAAACCGGCCTTCCCCTCGATCGAACTCCTAAAGCGGTTGTCAGCCCACCTGGCCCGGCTCGAACGGGCTGGTCCCCTCCACAACGGGCCGGTGCTGCGGGTCTACAGCTGCCGGCCGACGCAGTCAGAGCGATCGTAGGGCAGTGCCGTGTACTCCCGCACCGCACTTTCACCGCACGTCTGGCGCACCAGAACGGCACCAGATGGAGCGGGGAACCGCGGTCAATAGCGGTTCGTCCTGGGGGCGCAACACAGCGTCTCCGGAAGCTGTCCCGCCTGGTCAGAGCACCTAAGCGATCCGAACGGCCCGTGATTCCCAAGCTCAGAGCGCGGGTTCGATTCCCGTCACCCGCTCCAAAGATGAAGGCCCAGGCCAGGGACATGATCCCCGACCCGGGCCTTATCTGTTGTCTCGACCTGGCTAGGCGTCCCGTGCCACATCCGTGCCAGATGCTGGGGCATCCGCCGCGTCACGCCGCTGCCGGACGAGCCTGTCGAGACCAGCCGCGACCTCCTGCTGACGCTCGACGTCCGAGTGCTGATAGATCAGCGCGGCTCGCTCGGTCGACTGTCCGGCCCGCACCATCGTGTCCTTCAGGGTCACGCCCGAGCCGGTCGTCGGGGTGTGCCCGGTGTGACGAAGATCGTAGAAGCGGAAGCCGTCGGGGAGACCAACCTGCGTACGGACCTTTCGCCACTTCCGCCCGAAGGTGGAGCGCCGGAACGGCTTTCCCTTCTCCCCACGAACAGGAGTCCGTCCGCGCCCTTCTCCGCGTACCAGTCGAGGTGCCGTCGAAGGTCGGTCCGCAGAAAGGCCGGCAGGACGACGAGCGCTTGCCCGCCTCCGACTTGGTCGGTCCTTCGGCCCGCTTGCCGGTGGTGAGTTCCGGCGCGGCCTCCCGGGCTCGGATCGTCAGGTTGTCGAGGTCCACGTCGTCCACGTCCTTGCGGCGCAGCTCGGCTTGTTCCTCCGGACGCAGCGGACCATAGGCACCGAGGTAGACCATCAGTCGCCAGCGCGGCCCGAGGGCATAGGCGAGCGCGTCGACATGGTCCACGGTGGCGACGGGCCGTTCGGCCGCGGTTTCCTTGCCCGCACCCTGGATTCGGCACGGGTTGGCGCGGATCAGCTCGTCCTCGACGGCTGTCTCCAGCATGGCCTTCAGCAGGCGATAGCTCTTGGCGACGGTGGTCTCCGCCCCGGCCGAGTCGAGCCGTTCCGAGCGCCAGGAACGCACACGCGGAGCCGTGATCTCGTCGAGGTCCAGGTCCTCGAAGGCGGGCAGGATGTGCAGCCGGAGGAGCCGCCGGTGCAGCTCGTCCGTCGTCGGGGAAAGCCGCCGTTCCTTGACCCACAGGGTCGCGTCCTCGAAGTTGACCGCTCCGGCGCCCGGGTCCTGCCAGTCACCACCCCCCGCGGGTTACGCAGAGTTGAGCGAGCGTCAGTCGGTCGCGGGGAGCGGTACTCGAAGACGAACTGGTCAGCGGCCATGAGGGTGTCGCAGACCTCCACCACACGCGACCAGCTTCGGTGACTGCGTTGCGGAGGAGGTGCACGACGGGTGCGCCGGGGCTCAGCGCCAGTTCGGATGCCTCAGCCTTGGCCGCCGGGGGCGCCGTCAGAGTCTCGACGAACTCCGTGTCAGGGGGATCCGTGCGAACCTCCGTGGAGCCGAGGGAAGTTGACTGGCTCACTCCCCATGAGGTCCGCGAGCGGATGGCCGAGTTCGCGCTCGGTGCGCCTGCTATATGGGGGTGGGCCGCCGAGGC
>NZ_BMWB01000020.1:0-131895 GCF_014651015.1 Streptomyces xantholiticus | reverse complement strand
AGGCGCCCCACCGCACCGCTCATCCGTTGCAGCCACCGAGTCGGCGCCCGCGGACATGGACCAGGATGACGATCACGAGGACGCAGAGGCCCGCCTCCAACGGGTGCTCCTCTACTGGCGGAATCAGGGACAGCATGATGTTCTGGAGCATCCGGGGCCTCTCTCAGGGGTATCTCGGTGACAGGCCCTGCTGACGTCGAAGGGATGCAGGGCCTGTCCTGACATCACAAGAATCGATGTCTGCCTTCGCTCTGTCATCCACGCTATGGACCTGATTACAGAGCGGAGAGAGGGAATCACGTACAGAGACTCCGACAATTTGGTCACCTAGGACTTTTCGCTCCTAGGTGACAGCATACGGCGACTGATTCTTAACTGATCGTAAGATTTCTGCCAACGTGATTGGCCAAATGGGTTGGCCTACCCCGCGTCACGAACGACGAGTCAGTTTCCGCAGCGTCTCTCTGCTCCAGCCGGAGATGCGGGCCAGATGTGCCTGGCGCACTCCTGCCATGGCGGCTTCCCGCACCGACGCCCGCAGCGCATCCGTCGCCCGTTCCAGACGCGCCTCCGCCTCCCTCCGGCGTCCGAAGTCTCGACGAACCTTGTGCTCCAAGACGCCATGCAGCGGGAAGACGGCGGGTTCGCGCTGGAGATGTACGAGAACCTGCAGTTCGTGCGACCCAGGAGCGACCAGGGAAGCGATGGTCTCCCCGTACTTCTTCACGTACCGGTCAAAGGCCTGAACAGCAGCATCGGCAGGCGTGACCGCGTGGACCCAGTTCGGGCTGATCCTCTGGGAATACCAACCCTCCGACCCTCGCCGCTGTACGTCGACGGTGTATGCAACTCGCTCTTGACGCGGAGCCTCCATGACTTCCTCCCCTTCGTTCCGCCGAGGCCACGGCATGCCTGGTCTGTCAGGCCGGTGAGCGATTGCTGTAGGTGATGTACTGATTGGGACTGGTCATGTGGGCGGCACGGGGGTGAAGGTGAGCACCGGACGCCAACCTCCCCTGTGCCCGAGCCGTGCTTCGAGGCGGACCCTGTAGTCCCGCATCTCCGGCACGAAGCCGGGGGTACGAGGGCCAAACTCGATGAACAGTTGCTCTGTACTCCGGCCGGCCACAGCGAAGACGGCGGGCATGCTCGCCTTGTCGTCCTCCATGGGCCTGAGTTGCGGCCACGAGTTGCGCCACGACCATGGCAAGGCCGGGTCCAACTCGCCCAGGAAGCGGATCTGAAGGTCCTGCACGATGATCGGCTTGGCGCCTGTTTTGTAGAACACAATCGGCAACCGCAGCACAGTGAGGTGCTGCGGAGCGGCAGCCGCAAGGGATTGCGGTGCGAAGGACCTCAGACGGTCCTGACCAGCGTTGAGCCACCAGAACGTGGCCACCGTGAAGACCAGCACCACCGGCCACAAACGCCGTGAGGGGGAGCGCAGAGGCCTGCCCTTGCGCAGACAGCATGCATATGTACACATCGAAAGCATGGCAGGGATCACGCGATCTCAGTTACCCCGTGCCCCCTACGTGCCCGATCGAGCAGCGATTTACGGGGAGAAGCGGGGAGCCAGCCGGGAAGGCGCACGCCAGCGTCGCGCCAGGTCAGCCCCACTCCATGTACGGGTCTTCCAAACTGGTGCTCCAGGACTCAGGGGCGTCGGCGCTTGACTGGGCCATTGAAATTCCGCCGACCTATTCGCTACGGACTCCCGCTCATCCCCCGATTCACCTGCTCAGCCCGACATGCGCTCGGTCCTCGCGGCTCCTACCGTGGAAAAGTCAAGGTCGATGCGCGGGGGTTCCGGCTTCATCGGGTGGCGCGTGTCGGCCCCGCACAGCACCTGGAAGGCGGACCGGACATGGTCACAAGGTCAGACACCCCCGTTCTCGACACGCTCGCCGCCATGACAGTCGACTCGGTCGAGCGCTGCGGCCTAGACGAGAACACGCTTATTCTCACCCGCCTTGCCGCGCTCGCGGCCATGGACGCACCGGCGATCTCCTACCTCGCGCATGTCGACCCTGCCATCAAGGCCAACCTGACGGCCGAGCAACTGCAAGACGTTCTCGTTGCCATCGCCCCCGTTGTTGGCACGGCACGCGTCATGTCGGCCGCAACTCATATCACCGAGGCACTCGGCATCACCATCGCATTGGCCGAGGCCGAAGCCGAAACAATGGCCGAGGCGGGAGCCCAGAGCCGGAGCAAGTCCTGAGCGAGCCCCCGATGAGGCATACGGCCCCTCGCCTGGCGACAGGGGTGAGTGTCAAACTGCGTGACAACGCCGACGCACAGCGGCAGACAAGCACGCATACCTGCGGACCATCGCAGCAGGTGAGAGGTTTCCGTACGACCGGCGCACGAGAATGGCACCGGATGGAGGGCAACCGCGGTCGACCGCGGTGCAAGCCGAGGATGCAACGCAGGGCCCCCACAGGCCGTTTCGCCTGTTCAAGCCCGAAAGTGCTCGGCACTGCCCATGATTTCCGAGCTCAGAGGGCTACGTCCGACGACAGGACCGCCTCGGTGAAGTCGGCCGGCGGCTGGTAGTCATGGGCCTCGACGTAGTGGGCGATGAGTTCAGGAGCGGCATAGGCGACGCCGTCGCCCATGACTCGTATCTCGGCGCTTCCCCGAGGGCCGTGGAGGCGCCTTGCAGGGACGATCGAAGTGCACCATGGACAGAGGTGGAAGCCGCGGGTCTGCTGTGCTCTGTGGGTGCGGGCCATACCCTTCAGCGTCTCGACCAGACCTGGCGGTGGCGCACCTTCCGCATACCCCTCGCCGCGGTCGAGCCAGCCGACGTTGAGCAGTGTGACGCCCCGCCAGACGCCCGATGCCGTCGGATCCCAGTTGTCTCTGTCGTATGTATACGGCGTCAGATCTGCGTAGTACGTCATGGCGGATGTCTACCAGCAGACGCACTGGATGAGCACCGGAAGCAGCGGTGAACCACGGTCATTCCGGGGCGAAGCCCAAGGGTGCCCCCGGAAACGCCTCGGACCGGAGAACGCCCTTTGGCACCTCATCGGCCCCGACTCTCGGCGCGGTCTCGCGGCCGTCCTTCGGGTGCGGATCCGGTGCAAGGCTCACGAGCCGTGCGCCCGCCGCTCGATACGCTCCACCAGGTCGGCCGCCATCGTCTTGATGGTCTCCAGCCCCTGTTGACCCCAGGGATGCGGATCCTGGTCCACCACGCAGATCGTGCCCAGCACCATGCCCGTGTTGTCGATCAGCGGAGCGCCCAGATAGGAGTGGATCCCGATGGCGTCGACCACGTGGTTCCCAGCAAAGCGTGGATAGTCGCGGACATCCTCCAGCACCAGAGCCTTGCGCCGCCTGACGACGTGCGGGCAGAAACCGATGTCGAAGTCACGAGGCATCACCCGGCCGGGCACGGGATCGTCGAGAAGGGGGGACTCCAGGTTCACGGTCGTGTCGGCGGCGGCGCTGTACAGGCCCGCGAAGTACTGACGGCTCTCGTCGACAAGGAAGTTGACCCCCGCGTAGCACCCCCCGGTGCGCTGCGCGAGTTCACGCGCGAAGTCATCGAACTCCGGAACGGGCTTGTCCTCGATCCCCAGTTCCCGAAGTCGGCGCGTCCGGGCCTCTGCCTCAGGGTCTTCCGGAGGGAGAAGCAGATGACGTACGGCGATCGCTATGTCCCCCCCTCCGAAGGGAGACTTGTACACCATCTCAGACATGCGAACTCCTTGAAGTGATCAGATGCTGCACGAGGGAAAGTAGAACCCGAATACCCGAGCTGGACAGGCGGGCATCACACAGGACCACCGGGACCTCAGGCTTGAGGTCCAGCGCCGCCCGCACCTTTTCCGGCTCATAGCGGTGCGCCCCGTCGAACTCATTGACCGCGACGACGAACTTGATGCCACGTGCTTCGAAGAAGTCGACAGCCGCGAAACTGTGGTCCAGCCGACGGGTGTCGGCGAGCACCACCGCACCGAGCGCACCGGCGGACATCTCGTCCCACATGAACCAAAAGCGCTCCTGACCGGGCGTGCCGAACAGATAGAGCACGTGGTGGGGGCTGATGGTGATCCGGCCGAAGTCCATCGCGACCGTGGTGGTGGCCTTGTTCTCCACCCCCTCCAACCTGTCCGTGGCAGCACTGACCTCGGTCAGCAGTTCTTCCGTGCTCAGCGGCTCGATCTCGCTCACTGCTGCCACGAAGGTGGTCTTGCCCACTCCGAAACCCCCGGCGACCAAAACCTTGATTCCCGTCGGAAGGGAGTCGGCGCCGGGAGCCTCAGAGTCGTTTGAGGAGCCCATCCCGCAACGCCTCCAATAGATCTAGATCGGGGGGAGAGTATGACCCCCGCTTTTCCGTGTCGAAGCGCCGTGTGACGACCGCCCCCCGCTCCAGCAAGTCGGACAGCAGCACCTTGATCACCGTTGCCGGCATGCGCGTGTGCCCCGCGATCTCAGCCACCGTGACCGGCGTCCGACACAGGTCAAGCACATGTCCGTGATCCAATCCGAGGTTGGTCCGCGGCACGGTACCCGTGGCCACCACCATGGTCATCAAGTCGAATTGGCAGGTGGGTCTGGTGCGTCCGTCACTGACGGTGTACGGCCGAACCAGCCGCCCCAGGGCATCATCGAGCAACGGCCGATGCGGATCGTCCGGGTCGTCCGGCATCTGTCACTGCCCCGCCGGCTGACGGGGAGCTGCCCCCAGGTGGCTGCGGACGCTCTTCACCATCTTGGTCATCTCGTAGCCCAGCACGGGCACATCCGCCTCGCGCCCGGCCAGCACTGCCAACAGGGCGCCCTGCCCGGCCGCGGAGACAAAAAGCATTGAGCTGCTGAGTTCGGTCACGATCTGCCGCACATCATCGCCGTCATCGAATCGCCTGCCGGCACTGCGCGCCAGAGAGTGGAGCCCGCTGGCGAGGGCCGCCAGATGATCCGCCGCGTCCTTGTCCATTCCGTCCGAGGCCATCACCAGGCCGTCCGATGACAACAGCAGTGCGCTCCGCGTATGCGGTACACGCTGCACGAGGCCGCTCAACAGCCAAGAAAGATCTTCGCTCACCACAATTGCCCACTTCTCCTCAAGGACGTGAAACTGCTAGGGGGCCCGGTCCGGTCGAATCTCCCCGCCGAGGGACGGGGAGGTGTCGGTTTCCTCGGAGTCCTCAGCCAGGCGGACGCCGCTCTGGAACGCGGCCATCAGGCCGGGATCGTGATCTTCTTCCTTGGGCGCCGCGGAAGCGCGGGGGGACTGCCGCAATTCCGGGGCGAGGTGTTCCTGACGGCGCCGCTGGGGCAGCACGGGGGGAGCATCTCCCTGCGCGGGGGCCGCGACGGGGGCGAGTAGTGGTTCGGCCGCCGGTTCGGGTGCCGGGCCCCGAGCGGCGGACGTGTCCGGCGCAGGTGCCTGCTCCGTCGGGTCGCCGGCGTGTCCATGAAGGGAGGCGGGGGTGCGGTCCGACTGTTGCTGCTGTGATTCCACCACGTCCGGGCCCCGCCCCAGCAGCTCGTGCGGCAGCACCACCACCGCCTGTGTACCGCCGTAGACGTTGCTCTGGAGTCGTACGACGATGCCGTGCCGCCGGGCCAGCACGGAGACCACATACAGGCCGATGCGACCGTCCTTGAGCAGCTCGCCCAAGGCGATCCCCTCAGGGGAGGCGAGCAGGGCGTTCATCTCGTCCCGCTCGGTGGAGGTCATGCCCAGACCGCGGTCCTCGACCTCGATCGCCAGCCCGGCGGTGACGTGCTCGGCCCGCAGCAGCACCTGGGTCTGGGGGCGGGAGAACACGGTGGCGTTCTCCACCAGCTCCGCCAGCAGGTGGACCACGTCGACGACCGCGTGCCCGCTCACCGTCCCGTCCACCGGAGGCACCATCTTGACCCGCGAGTACTGCTCGATCTCGGCCGCCGCGGAACGCATCACATCGGCCATGCTGACCGGTCGGGTCCACTGGCGATAGGAGACGTCGCCGCCGAGCACGGCCAGGTTCTCGGCGTATCGCCGGATACGGGTGGCCAGGTGGTCCACATGGAACAAGCCCTTGAGCAGGTCAGGATTCTCGACCTCGTTCTCCAGGTCGTCCAGCAGACCGATCTCGCGGTGCACGAGAGACTCCAGCCTTCGGGCCAGATTGGCGAAGACCTCGAAGTGCTCGTCGCCACGCTTCCGTGCCCCGGGCACCACCGCATTCGCCTCGGCGACGCGCTGGGCGGATGCGGTCCCTTGCCCCAGCCGATCCAGCGCCTCACCCGTCCGCTCGGGCAACCGCCCCGGCTGATGCCGCTCATTTTCTGTCAGCTGTTGGCCGCGCTCCATCTGACGTCGCAGTTCAGCCAGTTCGGCCTGGCTGCGTGCGGCGAAAGAGCTCAACTCGATATGGCGGCGTGCCACGGCGCGCGCCTGACCGGCGGCGATGAACGCTGCGCCCGCGAGGATCATGCAGACCAGCAGCAGCGTGCCATTGAACAGACCCCAGAAGGCGCTCTTGTCGACGTGGCCCACGCCTGCGGTGAACAGGAGAGCAGCGGCTGCGGCTCCGGTGATCGTGACCAGCACGGCAGGCAACACCGCGAGAAGCACCATGTGGCGCTCAACTGCCTTGCCGCGCCCACCCATGGTGTCAGGGACATGCCACGCCTGGGGGTAGGCGGACACCGTCTCCTGGTGGGCATGAGCGGGCAACATCAAACGTTCCTGCATCACAGTCCCTGGTTGCATATCGGCCAGCAGGCTGAAAAGTGTACGGCGCACGTTACCTCTAACGACACCTCACGTCACGGGTGGTGAGGCCGTGGGGATTGGTTCGCCGACAACTCAAGCGCAGTGACAGCCGCAAGCTGTGTGGAGCCTATGCGCAGACCAGCGGCCGCGGACGATCCGTGACGACCTTGTTATTCCGAGGCTCGGAGCGCGGGTTCGAGTCACCGTCACCCGCTCGACGACGGGGAAGCGGACCGCTCAGCTCCCCCTCGGCCACCATGCGAGCCCGGCACCAGCCCTCCATTCATGACCTGGTCCATGACCTGGGCACCGCAGGCGGTCCAGATGCGGGATCTTTCGCCGCCCTGTCGTGGAGCATCAGCCACCGGTTACCGGAGGCGGCGTTTCGGTGCCTGCCGGCGGCCCACGCGTATACGGAGGAGGACCAGGTCGGCAACGAGCACCATCACGCCGATGATGAGCAGGTAGAACAGCCCCTCGACCACCGCTCCGATGAGGCCCAGCACGATCGCCACGATGATCAGCAGGAGAAAGACAACCATCTGCATCACCTCATATCGCTGCGTTCCTTGCCTGTCCGGGGATCCTCCGTGGCGACCGGGTGTGTCCGGCCGGTGCCGGTGTCGATGAGGATCTGCTCGGCCGTGGCACTGTCGGCGACGACGGCCCGGGCCATCGCCGCGCGTGCCGCGTCGGGTGTCGCGTGAGGCGGTATCACCAGCAGTGAGAAGTGGTCCCGATCGCCTCGGGTGATGAGGACGGTGTCGTCACCGACCGGGAAGGAGTCGATGTGCACGACGCGGTCGTCGATGATCAGTCGTGTCGGTAGTTCTTCCCAGGCACTGGAGTCGAGGCCGACGCGGGTGACAGGTCCGAGATGCTCGGTCAGCGCGGAGATCAGGCTGGGCAATTCGGCGCCGATGTCGCGGGAACGCGGCCACCATGCGCCGTCGAGGATTCCCTCCCGGACATGTGTCGTCTCCAGCCGCAGAAGTGCTGTTCCAGGTTTCACGGCCTCGTGGATCGAGTCCGGCAAGAGCTTCGTTTCACGCGGGGTGTCGGCGTCGGACATGGTGTGCTCACCCGTCTGCGGGGGTCGGTATGCCTTCGTTGATCGCCTGGGATGGCGTCCGGGGGCTGCCGATTTCACCGTACTCCGTCAGCCGACGTCCGCGTTCGCCTGAGGGCTGCGGGCCGCGGATCCAAAAGTGGGTTCCCATGGAAGTCGCTGGTCACACGCGGGTTCACCGGATCGTGCCCGGAGTACATTGGAGACACCGGGAGTACTTCGCACACCGGCTCCCACGCGGGTGTCGTTCTCGGCGAGCAGCAACACCGGGACTGTGACGATGCGCCCGGGGACAGGTCCGCGCCATGACCGCGATCATCGACCGTATGACCATCAGTGGGCGCGTGGCCTCGCCACCGGCACGCCTGTCACTGACCCCGGCGGGGTCGGTTCCAGGTCTGCTGGACGGTGCCTGGTGGCCTCGCTCCCGCGATCTTTCCCGTGAACTCCCCTCCCTTGTCGAGGTGCTGGACGCGTGCTGGGGCCGGATCACGCGTGTGACGGTGAACCCGACCCACTGGCCCGTGATCCCGCGCAAGGTGGCCGTGGCCGGGCACACGGTGCACGTGGGCTGGTTCACCGACGAGCAGGACCCGCACAAGCTGATCCTTCTTTCCTACACCGCAGGCCGCTGGGATCTGCTGGTGATCCCGCCGGAGACCGGTGAGGCTGCCGCCGGCCGGCTGATGGCCGCCGCGGCCGCCGCGGGCGGGCTCGCCGCCGCCAGCGGTCTGATGGCGAGCGAGGACATCGCCCGTGATGCCAGGGACGCCCTGGCCCGGGAAGTGGAGTGGGAGACCGACGGCGGGCACGCTTCAGCGGCGGGCGAGCAGCCCAATCCGACCGGGCCCATGAGCTCGGTCCGAGGGAGGTGAGGACATGGAGACCGCCATCACCCTGTCCGTGATCTTCGCGATGATCACCATAGGAGTGCTGTTGATCCATCTGCTCAACGGCCAGCACCACGAGCGGATCGCGGCATTCCACTACGGCGATGCCTTGCCTGGAATCGGTCGGCGGGGCCGGAAGAGCCGACAGCGGGCAGAGCACGCCGGATCGCCCGTCGTCCCCGCTCGCCCCGTCGCCTCTGCTCACAGGGAAGACCGAGAGGGGGCCGCGGATGACGCATGACCTTCTCCTGACCGGGGCGATGGGTGTGGCGCTGCAGCGCCCGCCCACCGGCACGTCGACCTGATGAACGAGGCCACCATGAAGCCACCGGAACCACCTGCGGACGGGCGCGCAGAGGTGCGTATCGTCGCGGCGTCCCCCGAGACCGCCCGTCGGGTCGCAGAGGTACTTCGTCATTGCTTCGCCGCCACCGAACAGCGCAGCTACCCCGCCGGCAGCGAAGGCGGAACCCGCCTCCACCTGACTGTGGACACCACGCACACACCACGGCTGGCGCGGCCCTGGCTGGCAGCCAGTCGGTCCTCCGATCAGGACCGCACACAGACGGACGAAGTCTGAGGCAAGGGCCCTCGGCCGGTGCCCGGCCCGAGTGGACGGCAATCATGGCAACACTCCACGAGCGGAAGAACTACCGCGAAGCGATCATGAGGACCCTGTACGAGGCCACGGAAGGCAATCGCCTCCTTGGCGTCGCCGGGGCGAAACTGCGCGACGACCTCCACATGCCCGAGCAGGATCTGGCCGCGGCCTGCACGTATCTGGCGGGCGAGGGGCTCATCACGGTCGACTGGGCACGGGGAAATACACCTGCGATGGTCACGCTGACGCATCAGGGAATCCGGTTCATGGAGGCCGAAGAGGAGGAACCCCGCTGACGCGGCGCTGAGCCTTTCCGATCAAGGACCGCAATGCACAAAAAGTTCCTCATGCCGGATAAGCGGCACAGGCATAGCATGGTGAACGGGTCGGTGCACTCTCACGTGCAACCGCCCGGAAGGGCGACCCCGGTGTGTATACGCCGGGGTCGTTGCGCACGGTCGGCGCGACGGCAGGGAACAAGCCGATCCTCGCGCGTATGGCGGCCGAGCGATGCATCGAAGCCAAGCACCACTGCGCCCTGTGACCCACTCGTTGGAGACCGCTGACTCGACAGGTGAAACGAAACCAGGCCGGCGAGGTGAAAGGGCACGGTTATGGCGGAGGGTGATCGGCAGCCTGGCAAGGACTCGGTGGACCGGTCGGAGGGGTTCGGTGAGCGGCTGCTGGGGGTGCTGCTGGACCGGGCACACGAGATGCCGCCGCAGCTGATCGCCCCGCTGATCGCGGAAGAGGTGGCCCGGGTCGGTGGCCGGGACATCTCGATCCTCCTGCAGGACTATGCACAGCTGCTGCTGGTGCCGCTGCCGGGTAGGCGGCTGGCCGTCAGCGAGCCCGAGCCGATCGGTGACTCCCACGCCGGCACCGCCTTCCTGCGTGCGATCCCTGTCGAGGTACCGCAGGCCGACGGCATCCGGATGTATCTGCCGTTGCTGGACGGCAGCGACCAGGTGGGAGTGCTGGCCGTCACCATGGAGACCGTCGATGACGACGACCGGCGCCTGCTGCGCAGGCTCGCCGGACTGATCGCCGACATGCTGGTCACCAAGCACAGCTACACCGACCAGTTCTTCCTCACCCGGCGCCGTGAACCCATGAGCGTGGCCGCGGAGATCCAATGGTCTCTGCTTCCGCCGCTGGCGATGTCCGTGCCGCAGGTCGCGGTGGCCGGAATCCTGGAGCCCGCCTACCACGTCGCCGGCGACAGCTTCGACTACGCGCTCAACGACGACATCCTGCACGTGGCCGTGATTGATGCGATGGGCCACGGCCTGAACGCCGCCACGATGGCCACCGTCGCCATCGGCGCTTACCGGCATTCCAGACGTGCCGGTATCGACCTGGCCGAGATCTACACGTTCATGGATCGGGCCATCGCCGACCAGTTCGGGCCCGAACACTTCGTCACCGCGCAGATGATGCGTCTGAACATCACAACGGGCCACCTGCAGTGGGTCAACGCGGGGCACCCCGCACCGCTGATGATCCGCAAACACCGGGTCATCCGGCGGCTGGAGAGCCCGACCACTTTTCCCGTCGGATTCGGAGGTGAAGAGCCCCAGGTCAGCGAGCAGACACTCCAACGCGGCGACCGGGTGCTGTGCTTCACGGACGGCCTGATCGAGGAGCACGAAGCCGGCGAGGAGCAGTTCGGCGTGGAACAACTCATCCACTGGGTCAACCGCATCGAGCACGCAGAGGAGGGAGTGCGGGCAGTGGTGCGCTCGCTCTCCCACACGCTGAAGGAGGAACGGGGCGGGAGCACCAGTGACGACGCGACCCTCTTCCTGATCGAGTGGCGCGGGGGCGCCGCCGACCACCTCGCCGTCCTGGAGTAGGCCGACAACCGCCCCCGTCGTCGACGGAGCCGATGGCGCGCAGGGCCGCGGCTCCCGACCCCGTTGCCGGCCGTCCGACATCAGCTGCCGTGCACGGTTCGCAACCCGTTCGCCGAACGACACGCACGTCCAGGTCGTACGACCGTCCACCGGACCGGCCGCGAACCCACCTCCGGTCCCGCGTGCCCCAGCCCTGGAGCGTTACCTCCCGTCCATGGCCGCATGGATCAACGATTCAGCCGCCGGGGCGGGGTACGGCGGGCGACGCAGTCGAGGCCGCCGCCCTGTCCGGTTGCAGTGCCGCTTCGTGACGACCGCCGGCGTCAGGTGCGGGGCTCCCAGCGGAATCTGCGGGCCGCGAGCCACGCGAAGAGAGCCGTCCACGCGATCGCCAGCAGTCCTCTGATCGACGCGCCGGCCGCTGTCAGCTCGCCGGTCCACCCGGAGCGCACCAGATCGACCGTCGGGGACAGCGGCGCGAACAACAACGCGTCGCCGAGTGCCTCGGGCAACACCTCGCGGGGGATGTAGATCCCGGAGATCATCGGCAGGACGAAGATGGCCGGGAGCGTGGCGACCAACACGGACTCGACGGTGCGGCACAGTGCGGCCGTCGCGGCCGCCATTGCCGTCATCAGCACCACTCCCGTGAGCAACCCGGCGACCGCGGCCAGCGGTTGCCGGGGTGCCACACCGAACATCACCGACAGCACGACCGCGACCGACACGATCTGCACCACGGCGATCGCGATGTACATCGACGCGCCGCCGGCGAGGATCACCGGGTCGGACACCTCTCCCGTACGCAGCCGCTTGAGCACGAGCTCCTCTCTGCGCGCCACGTACAGTCCGGTGACGGACGAGTACAGGGAGAAGATCAACAGAATGCCGACGGCGGTCGACACCATCAGCGGGCCCGGGTTCAGGCCGTGCTTGTCGAGCTCCATCTGGTCCTGCACGAACCGCATCGACACCAGGAGCATCAACGGCACGAACAGCACGAAGATGTAGTTCGCCTTGATCCGGTTGAACAACTTCCACTCGATACGGAACAAGGCCTTCATGTGCCGCATGGCCAGACCGTTCACTCCGCAGTCCCTTCCTGGCTCGCGATGCTGATGAAGGCCTCTTCGAGGGAGGCCGGCCGCGCGGTGAACCGGTCCAGCGTCACGTCATGGCGCTCGGCCCAGGCGAGGAGCCGGCCGGCGTCCTGCTGCAACTGCCCGGTCGTGACGGTCACCCGTCCGCCCCGCTGCTCCACCCTGCCGCTGACAGGCAGATCGTGGACGGTCCACTTGTCAGGCAGACCGAACGACAACGTCGACGAGTGGCCGGCGACGATCTCCGAGACGGTGCCGGAGACGGCGATCCGTCCCCTGTGCATGATCGCCAACTCGTCCGCGAGGGACTCGGCCTCTTCCAGGTAGTGCGTGGTCAGCAGGATCGTCGTGCCCTGTTCCTGGAGGCTCCTGACGAGCCGCCAGGTCGCGTGGCGGCCCTCGGCGTCCATGCCGGCCGTCGGCTCGTCGAGGAACAGCACGTCGGGCCGCGACAGAGTGGCGACGGCCAGGTCGAGACGGCGCCTCTCGCCGCCCGAGAGGTTCTGCACCATCACGTCGGCGCGGTGGGGCAGCCCGGCGAGTTCGACGGCCTCGGCGACGGGGCGGGACCGGGAGGTGAGCCGGGTCCACATCTCCACGCTTTCCGCCACCGTCAGATGGGATATGAAGCCGCCCTCCTGCAGCATCACCCCGGTGCGGGGCCGGATACGGCCGCGGTCGGCGACCGGGTCGAGTCCTCCGAACAGACGGATGCGTCCGCGGTGCGGGGCGGCGAGGCCCTCGAGGAGTTCGACGGTGGAGGTCTTGCCGGCGCCGTTGGTTCCGAGGAGAGCGAACAGCTGCCCGGGCCGGACGGTGAAGCTGACTCCGCGTACGGCGTCGAACGCGTTCTTCCCCCGCCCGTATCGGCGCCATACGCCCTCGGCATGAATATGACTGCTTTCCTCTGGAGTCATGCATCCTTCCTCGAATCAATAGGTAGGGGCGGTTCGATCCTTTCATGCGCGAACAGCGCGAGGCGAGGCACGGAATTGTAGATTCCGTGAAAGTGGCCCAGCGCAATCGGAACCTCAAATTCCGCGAAAGTAATCACACTGTGACGCCGATCACATAGGTAATTACTTGATCAAGTGGATCCAGTCGTTCATATACTGACGGCACGTTCACCGGCGCAGGGAATGACCACCCTCCGCCTGGTGCCGCGGACACCCGACGTTGCGTCGCCCGCCCTCCAGGCAGGCCCCTCCTGGCCGTCCGCGCAGTCCACGTGATCGCAAACAACGGGGAAGCTCATGTTTCTGAACAAGGTGAATCAGGACGTCTCGCTCGAGGATTTCGTTGCCGAGCGCGGCCCCGAGGCGCGCATCGCGCCCATCATGGCCACTCCGGCCATCTTCACGCCCGCGGCCGTCAAGGTCGGCGTGAGCGCAGGCGCCGCGGCCGCCGCATACATGGCCACCAAGGTCAAGTAGCGCCCCTCGGCGTCGGCCATTGGCCGCTGTGGCCACACCCGCGCACGCACACCGATTCTTCACAGTCGGCACGAGCCACGGTAAAGTCGAAGTAAATTCGTCATCGGCCCAAAGCCCCGCCTGACGCGCGCCCCATGGTTTCCCTTTTCACGGCGAGCATCGTCCCGGATATTCATTTCGAGCCGACCTTGCCTCGGTCGAGAACATCGCATTTCTCGACGAACAAGTGGCGATTTCTCTACATCAGAATTCCCGACGCCGGGCATCCGCGCGGTGGTGGGATGTTCCCTGCCCCGACATTCAAAGGAGAGGAGGAAAACACATGCTGACGCACAAGGTGAACGCCGACGCGTCCCTCAAGGGGGCGCTCACGGCGGGCGCGCCCGCTCGCGGCACGGCTCCCGTCATGGCCACTCCGGCCATCTTCGCGACCCCCGTGATCGCCAAGGCCGCCGGTGCCGTCGTGGGTGCCGGTGCTGTTACCGGCGCTGCCTACGCGGCGTACAAGACGGCCACCGGCTGAGTCCGGGGGTCCCCGGTTCCGGGGAGTCCGGTTCTGGCAGACAGTGCAAGTGTCTGCCAGAACCGGAGCCTGTCCCGTGTATCAGATTATTGGAGGATGCACCATGTCCGTGCTCGTTGAGAAGGTCAACGCAGGCGCCGGCCACGCGGCCGACGGCTCGATCGCTCCCGTGATGGCGACCCCCGCCGCGTTCGTGGCCGGCGTTGTGGCCGGCGGCAAGGTCTCCGCCGTCATCACCGCCGCCGCGGGCGTCGGCGCTGCGGTCAAGGCCTGCCAGAAGTAGCGGTCGCCGGCGGGAAGCCTCCAGCAGTTCGGGGTTTCCCGCCTCGGCCTTTCGCCGCCCACGGCACCTCACGCCCCCTCGCCACCTCAACCGACATGCGACCAGGAACAGATCATGCTGTCACGTCTCCGCAGAGCCGCTGAGTCGGCGTGCGCGAAGCCGCTCACCACCGCCGAGCGGCTGTCCGCCGCCACTCATCTGCTGTCCAGCCTCGAGTACATCGTGCGCCGGACCGACCGGGAACCGGGCGGCCTGAACGACTGGACCCACACCAGGGCCCAAGTTCCCGCCAAGACCAGGACGATGCAGGCCGTGAAGGACTTCATCGCCCGCGAACCGGTCACCCAGGTTCTTCACACGTCCCGTGCCCTGGCGGCCGCCGTGCTCATCTCACCGGTGAAGAACAACAAGGTGCGGATGGTCGCCAACGCCTATCTGGCGGGCAGTCAGCTTCTCATCTACCCACGGCACTTGTTCGGCACCGACGGTTCCGATCAGGTGTCCTTCCTGGTGCAGACCGCCGCCGCCCTCGGCCGGGCCGGCGGCACCGACGCCACCCGCAACGCCGCCGTGCAGTTCATCGGCGCCCAGACCGTCCTGTCCTACGGGGCGTCCGGCTGGGCCAAACTTCCCGGAGACGCCTGGCGGTCCGGCGACGCCCTCGCGAAGATCATGCGCACCCAGACGTACGGCGACGAGTGGTTCTACAACCAGTTGGAGAAGTACCCGGCCGTGTCCCGCGCGGTCTGCCACACCGTGCTCGCCCTGGAGTGCGGTTTCCCGCTGCTGCTCCTCAAGAAGGGCAAGTACATCGACGCCGGACTCCTGGTCATGGGCACCTTCCATGTGGCCAACGCCCGCTTCATGGGCCTGTCCCGCTTCGCGTGGGCGTTCGCGTCCACCTATCCGTCCGTCAGGGCACTCGCGAAGGGCACGGGGGAGGCGGCATGAGCCGGATGACGTTCCCGAAACTCACCACCGCGGGCATGGCCGCGTGCCTGGCCGCCGGGCTCGCCCACCAGGGTTACGCCACCCTCGCCACCCGGTCCGGCCACGCGGGCTTCGAGCGGCACCGCCTGCGCTGCGACAGCGGCAACCTCATCACGTACCACGTCCGGCGTGGCGCGGCGGGCGGTCCGACGCTGGTGTGCGACGCCGGTCTGATGAACTCGTCAGCGGCTTGGCTGCTGGTCGCCGACCACCTCGACCCGGCGATCTCGGTGGTCCTCCACGACCGGGCCGGATACCGCACGTCGCTGCGGCGCTGCCCGGAGGACTATTCGCTCGGGGAGTCCGTGAACGACCTGGTGGAAGTCATCGCCGACGCCGTCCCCACCGACGGCCCGTGCGTGCTGACGGGGCACTCCCTCGGCGGCTACCTCGCCCACCGCGCGGCTGCCGCCGCCCCCGACCGGGTCCACGGACTCGTACTCGTCGACCCCACCCATCCCCGCGAGTTGCTGCACTCCCGCAGACAGCGCGAGGGCTCCCGTGGCGTGAACCTGACGATGAAGCTCGGACCGTGGTCGTCGGTGTTCGGGACCGGTCTGCTCATCGACAAGAAGGGCCTGTTCTCCTTCGCGGAGGGAAGCCCGCACCTGCGGACGCTGCGCCTGGAGGGCTCCGCCCCCTCCACATGGCGCGCCGGGCGACGGGAGTGGGACTACTCGTACGCCTTCATGCTCGACGGCGGGCGCCCCCTTGACCGGCTGCGGATCCCCGTCTCCGTGGTGGCAGCCGATTCGACGATGCGGGACACCCCCGAACACCAGGACCTGTACGACGAGTACGTCGCGTCGGGCAACGGGGGCCGGATCGTGACCATCCCCGGCTCCAGCCATCTGTCCATCACGGGCGGTGTCGAGCATGCCCCGCTCACCACCAGGGCGATCGAGGACGCCGTGGCGGCGGCCGCGGCGCAGTACGCCGGAGAAGACCGGCAGGAGCAGGGGGCCACGGCGTGAGCAGAACGTCCACGGTGATGGAGCGGGCGGTACCGGCGATCCTCGCGGGCTGGTTCGTGGCGTCCGTCCTGGGCCAGCATCCCGACCGCAGCTACGACAAGGTCCGAAGCGGCGACAAGACGGGCACCGGGATCCTCATCCCCAACTGGCGTTTCTTCGCGCCCAACCCGGCCGTGGAGGATCAGCACTTCCTCTACCGGCTCGCCAATGAGGACAAGACGGAGCACACCGAGTGGCGGGAGGTGTACTCCATCGCGCCACGCAAGCTGATCCACGCCTTCTGGTTCCCCGGCCGCCGCGCCGAGAAGGCCATCTTCGACGTGGCCTCCACCCTGCTGAACAACCCGGGTGCGATGACCCCACTGCACAAGGAGGCCAAGGAGTCCGCGTACCTGCTCGTCAACGAATTCGTCCGCCGGCGCCTCACCCCTGAGCCCGGATTCCCGCTGTTCCAGGTGCTGCTGGTGCGCTACTCCGGCTACGACCACAGCGAGGACCCCAAGTACGACATGGTCTTCGACTACGAAGAGGTGAACCCGTGACGCAGCCCGCGCAGGGCGGGCGGGACGTGCAGTACGGGACCGCGGTCGCGTCCGTGTACGACTCGCTGATCGCACCCGCCCTGCCCGCCGAGGCCGCCGTCGACCGGCTGCGCCCGTATGTGACCGGTGCCCGGGTCCTGGAGATCGGCGTCGGGACCGGCCGGGTCGCCGTCCCCGTCGCCGCCATCGCCGCCGAGGTGGTCGGCCTGGACAACTCCCGGCCCATGCTGGACGAGTTCCGCGCCAAGACCGTCCCCGGGAACGCAACGCTGGTGCAGGCCGACTTCCGAGCGCCGCTGCCGGTCACCGGCCCGTTCGACGCGGCCTACTCCACCATGGGATCGCTGGCGTGCGTGACCGACCGCGAACAGCTGACGGCCGCCCTCTCCCACGTGCGCGACGTACTGGCGCCGGGCGCGACCCTGTCCATGGAGTACTACGCCACCGGCACCTACCGGCCCCTCGTGGCGCAGCACACGGTGACGATGCCCACGCCGCACCACGGTGGCACCACCACCTTCACCATCACCCTCGACGACAGGGACGTCCTCACCATGGGCACCCGCATCGACGAAGCCGGCAAACCGCCGGTGGAATTCAGCGAACACGTCCTCCTCATCGAGCGCGACGAGGTCGAAGGCTGCCTGGACCGGGCCGGATTCACCGTCGAGCACGTGTACGCGGCCGAGAGCCCGCAGCCGTACGACTGGTACACGGCGCGCGCCACCAAGTAGGCACCAGAAGGGAGGAGCCGGCAGTGCTGACAGCAAACCGTCTGACGTGGTTCGCCATCGCGTTCGCCTTCGCCGTACCGAGCATGCTGGTCATGTTCCGCGACGACGGCGTGATCACCCGGGACTCGTGGATCAAGGGCTTCGTGTTCGCCGCGACCATCGCCGCCGTCATCGCGGCCGTCTTCGGCAAGGGCAGCCGGTGAACACATCCGTGATCGTCCGCCGACACCGCCTGCTGCTCGCCGCCGGCACCCTTCTCGGCCTCGTGGGCACCGGCGCCACCCTCGTACAGCCACTGCTGATCGGCGATCTGATCAAGGCTGTCGCGACGGACCGGCCCGTGCTGTGGCCGATCGTGTTCATCGCCGCCCTGTTCGCCGCCGACGCGGCTCTGGCCGCGACACACTTCTATCTGATCGGCCGCGCCGGGGAGAACATCGTTCTCGACATGCGCACGACGCTCACCGGCCGTCTCCTGCACGCCCAGGTACGGGCGTTCAACAAGCTGGAGCACGGCGATGTGTTCACCCGGACCGTCGCCGACACCTCGATCGCCAGGATCGCGCTGTCCTCGTCCGTGGCCCAGATGATCACTTCGGGGTTCACGGCCGTCGGCTGCATCGCCGTCATGGCGTGGATCGACTGGCAGATGCTGCTGGCCACGGCCGGCTGCCTCGGTGCCGCCTCGGCGACAGCCCTCGGGCTGGCCCGCGCGGTCCGCAGGGCGGCGGTGGAAAACCGGACGGACACCAGCGACTACGGCTCCGGACTGCTGCGGGTGCTGGGAGCGTTGACCACGGTGAAGGCGTCCCGGGCGGAGCAGCGCGAGGAGGAGCGCCTGCGCACTCTCGCCGACGCCGCACGGGACAGTGGGCTGCGCGTCACCCGGCTGTCGGCCATGCTGATGCCCGCCATGAACGTCGGCACGCAGGTGTCACTGGCGGTGGTGATCGCGTGGGGCATGGCGCGCACCGCCACCGGAGCCCTCCCTGTCGAGCAGCTGACGGCGTTCATCATGTACCTCTTCTACCTGGTGTCTCCGCTGGTGATGCTGTTCATGGCGCTCGGGGAGTTCCAGCAGGGCCGTGCCGCCATCGACAGGGTGCGGGAACTGGCCGCCGTGGAGCAGGAGGAGACCGGTGCCGCGATGGGCCCCGGCACCGTCGAGGGGGCACCGGCGGTCGAGTTCGAGACCGTCACCTTCAGCTACGGCGACACCGCGGCCCCGGCCGTGAGCGACGTGTCGTTCTCCCTGCCCGCCACCGGCGTGACCGCGATCGTCGGCCCGTCCGGCGCCGGCAAGACCACCCTGTTCCAGCTCGTCGAGCGCTTCTTCACCCCCGACCGGGGCACGATCCGCCTGGCCGGAGCCGACACCGCGACGATGCCGCTCGGCGAGCTGCGCGCCCGGATCGGCCTCGTCGAGCAGGACTCCCCCCTGATGCGCGGCACGGTGCGGGAGAACCTCACGTACGCCCGCCCGGACGCCACCGACGCCGACATTGCGGAGGCCTTGGAGGCTGCCCATCTGACCAAGGTCGTCGAGGCCCTGCCGGACGGCCTGGACACCGAGCTCGGCGAAGGCGGCACCGGTCTGTCCGGCGGGCAGCGGCAGCGCCTCGCCATCGCCCGAGCCCTGCTGACCAGGCCCGATGTGCTGCTCCTCGACGAGGCCACCTCGAACCTCGACTCCGACTCGGAGACTGCCTTGCGCGACGCCATCACCACCATCGGCGGCCGCTGCCAGGTCCTCACCATCGCGCACCGCCTGTCCACCACCATCGGCGCCGACCGCATCCTGGTCATCGAGGACGGGCGCCTGCGCGCCATGGGCACGCACGACGAGCTGATGGACGGTGACAGCACCTACCGGCGGCTCGCCGGCCGGCAGCTCGCCCCCGCCGGGGCCGCCACATGAGCCTCACGACGAACGCCGCGATCGTAGGCACCGGGCCCAACGGGCTCGCCGCCGCCGTGACCCTCGCCCGGGCCGGCCTGAGCGTGTCCCTGTTCGAGGCGGCCGACACCATCGGGGGCGGCCTGCGCACCGAGCCGCTCTTCGACCAGGACGTGGTGCACGACATCTGCTCGGCCGTCCACCCGATGGCCGCCGCCTCCTCGTTCTTCCGGCAGTTCGACCTGCCCGCTCGCGGAGTGCGGCTGCTGCAGCCCGACATGCCGTACGCCCACCCCCTGCCCGACGGGCGGGCGGCGGCCGCCTGGCGCAGCGTCACCCGCACCGCGGACCACCTGGGCGCCGACGGCCCGCGCTGGGCCCGGCTCATGCAGCCGCTGGCCGACCGGTCCCGGTCCGTGGTCGACCTCCTGCTGTCCGACCAGCGCACCCTGCCGGCGGACCTTCTGACACCCCTGCTGCTCGTCCGGCGGGTGCTGGCCCACGCCACCGGGCGCACACCGTTCACCACCGAGCCGGCGAGGGCGCTGCTGGCGGGCGTGGCCGCGCACGCCGTCGGCAAGCTCCCCTCGGTCGCGTCGGCGGCCGTCGCGATGCTCCTCGCGCACACCGCGCACAGCAGCGGCTGGCCCCTGCCCCAGGGCGGCAGCGCCCGCATCGCCGATGCCATGGCGGCCGACATCGCAGCTCACGGCGGTGTCTTCCACACCGGACATCGCGTCAGGGACCTGGCCGAGCTCGGGGACTTCCCGCTCGTCCTGCTGGACGTGGGCCCCAGGGAACTCCTGGCCATCGCCGGTGAGCGGCTGCCCTCCGGCTACCGTCGTGCCCTGCGCCGCTTTCGCTACGGACCCGGAGCGGCAAAGGCCGACTTCCTCGTGTGCGGCCCCGTACCGTGGGTCGACCCGCTCGTGCGGCAGGCCGGCACGGTCCACCTCGGCGGCACCCGGGCGGACATCTTCCGCCAGGAAACCGCCACGGCCGCCGGCAAGCCGGTCCCGGACCCGTTCGTCCTCGTCGTGGACCCGGCCGTCACCGACCCGTCCCGGGCCGCTGGGGGAAGGCGGCCCGTATGGGCCTACGCCCACGTCCCCAACGGCGACACCCGCGACCCGGTCGACCTGATCCGCCGGCGCATCGAGGAGTACGCACCGGGCTTCACCGACACGGTGATCGCCTCCCGTGGCGTCTCGGCCGCCCAGTACGCGACGTACAACCCCAACTACGTCGGCGGGGACATCGCCGCCGGTGCCATGACGCTGCGCCAGTCGCTGGCGCGCCCGACGGCGCGCCGGGACCCGTACACCACCCCGCTGCCCGGCGTGTACCTGTGCTCGGCGTCCACGCCTCCCGGGCCTTCCGTGCACGGCATGTGCGGCCATCTCGCCGCCCTGTCCGCGCTTCGCCGCCACCACGGCATACGGACCGCGCCCGACCTGTCCCCACGGAAGAAGGAGTTGATCTGATGCGTGCTCGCACCCCGGTCGCCGCGGCGGCCGCCGTCGGCGCCCTGCTCGCCGTCGCCACCCCGGCCACCGCCGAGGACGGCGGCAAGCCGGCCGGGACCGTCGCGTGGTCGGCCGGACACGAGAGCGCCGGCGCTGCCGGTGAACGGTGGATCGAGCAGCCCGGCGACCTGGTGATCAGCGGAAAGCTGTCCAACACCGGTGAGGGCTGCTACTCCGTGTGGACCCGCTTCGTCAACGACTTCGCCCCTGGTCCGCTCAGGAAGCAGGCCGAGGTGTGCGGCGCCGGCGCTGTCGACGTCCATGTGCGGCAGGCGTACCGGCCCACCACCACCGGCCGGCTCACGGTGTGCAAGGGCACTGAGGATGTCAAGGACTGCGGTCCCTGGCAGAACATCACGTCGTGGCCGGTCAACCGGGACTGACCACGCCCATCGAAGGAGAAACAACATGAACGGCATCGACAGGAACGACCTGGACGAGGTCATCGCCAAGACCTTCAACGAGGTCAAGACCGCCGTGAACACGCACAGCGAGAAGAGCCTCCAGATGTACAGCGGTGCCCTGCGGGCACTGGTGGAGCTGCGGCAGCAGATCCTGTCCGAGGAGCGGGTCGCTCGCTAGTCATCGCCGAGCGTCGGTCCTCCAGGCCCCGATCGCGGCCTGAAGGACCGACGCTTTCGCGTACGCGGCCGCTGTCGCGCAGCCAGAGCAGCGAGAGCCGGACCGGTGGGACACCGTGGGTGAATGGTGGGCCCGGCCCCCGCCCTCCCAGGCCCTCGGCGGCCGGTCCGGCGGCGGGTCCGGGGCCGGCCGGACGAGTCGCACCGCATTGCCGGGGCACCGCCCCTCGAGCCAAACGCTGTGCTCCGGACGAACCAATATCTGTGGCCGCGAAATGAGAAATCGACGCAACACCTGATGAGGTTTTCTGACGCAACAGGCGGAGCGAAATCATGCGCCGCGCACAGCCGATCGCGGCGTGCTACTGTCGAGATCAGTTGCAGTTGTGGTTCCCAGAACTTCAAGCGCCCTCATCGGCTTTGGATGCCAACGAGAGTGCTTTTGTATTTCCGGTCATTACCCGGGCAGGGCAATCATCGCGGCGACGTGGAATCCGCACAGTGTGGAATCCGATGCACTGCCCCGAAGGAGATTCAAAAATGGCTACTGGCACCGTGAAGTGGTTCAACGCGGAAAAGGGTTTCGGCTTCATCGAGCAGGACGGTGGCGGCGCTGACGTGTTCGCCCACTACTCGAACATCGCCGCCCAGGGCTTCCGCGAGCTGCTCGAAGGCCAGAAGGTGAGCTTCGACATCGCGCAGGGCCAGAAGGGCCCGACGGCGGAGAACATCGTTCCCGCCTGACGCTGACGCGCACAGTCGTAGCTGGGGCCCGCACCTTGGGTGCGGGCCCCAGCTACGTTCCACTCCAGGGCACAGGCCCTTTTGTCATGCCGTGGCGATTTCACCGGCGACATGATTTCGAGAGCTCCGCAGCCTCTCAGTACGGCGGATGCTCCACTCGAGGCTCCGGGCCTCCAGTCTGTCCAGAGCTCCCCGTACTCGGCGCCCGGTCCCTCCGCACCGGATGGCGCCACCCATTTTCAGCGCCCCGACCCCGAGGATTTCCTCGCCGGTCGATCTGCTTTCGCATGTTGGCCCGTTCTTGCGATTCTCTGCGCCGTTCATCCAGCAGAAATTCCTTGATACGTGCCGCTTCGAGGAAGGTTCTGCATGAACCGCACACGTACGAACGACCGTTCCACCCGCACCCGTAACGCCGGTTCCTACTCCGGAAAGGGCGGCAGCCGCTCGGGCACCTCGGCCTCCAACCGCTCCCGCACGGCGGGCCGTTCCGGTGGCTACGGGCGCCGTCCCGCCGCGCCCCAGGGCGAGTTCGCCCCGCCCGTGACGGTCACCCCCGCGCTGCCCGCCGTCGAGGCGTTCGCCGATCTCGACATGCCTCGGCCGTTGCTGGCCGCGCTCGTCACCGAAGGCGTGACCGTCCCGTTCCCGATCCAGGCGGCGACCCTCCCGAACTCCCTCGCGGTTCGTGACGTACTCGGCCGCGGACGCACCGGGTCCGGCAAGACCCTCGCCTTCGGCCTGGCGCTGCTGGCCCGTACGGCCGGCCGGCGGGCCGAGCCCCGGCAGCCGCTGGCCCTGGTGCTGGTGCCCACCCGGGAGCTGGCGCAGCAGGTCACCGACGCGCTCACTCCCTACGCCCGCTCCGTGCGGTTGCGGCTGGCCACGGTGGTCGGCGGGATGTCGATCGGCAGGCAGGCCAGTGCGCTGCGAGGTGGGGCGGAGGTCGTCATCGCGACGCCGGGCAGGCTGAAGGACCTCATCGAGCGGGGCGACTGCCGCCTGGACCAGGTGGACATCACCGTCCTGGACGAGGCCGACCAGATGGCGGACATGGGCTTCATGCCGCAGGTCACGGCGCTGCTGGACCAGGTACGTCCCGGGGGGCAGCGGATGCTGTTCTCGGCAACCCTGGACCGAAACGTCGACCTTCTGGTCCGCAGGTACCTGTCCGACCCGGTGGTCCACTCCGTCGACCCGTCCGCGGGTGCGGTCACGACGATGGAGCACCACGTGCTCCATGTGCACGGTGCGGACAAGCATCGGGCGACGACGGAGATCGCGGCCCGGGAGGGCCGGGTGATCATGTTCCTGGACACCAAGCATGCCGTCGACCGGCTCACCGGCCACCTGCTGAACAGCGGTGTACGGGCCGCCGCCCTCCACGGCGGAAAGTCGCAGCCGCAGCGCAATCGGACCCTGGCCCAGTTCAAGACGGGGCATGTGACGGTCCTGGTGGCGACGAATGTCGCGGCACGCGGGATCCACGTCGACAATCTCGACCTCGTGGTCAACGTGGACCCGCCCAGCGACCACAAGGACTACATCCACCGCGGAGGCCGCACGGCGCGCGCCGGCGAGTCCGGTCTCGTCGTCACCCTGGTGACGCCCGATCAGCGCCGCGGCATGACCCGCCTGATGTCCGATGCCGGCATCCGCCCGCACACCACCCAGGTCCGCTCGGGCGAGGCCGAACTGAGCCGCATCACCGGCGCGCGGACTCCCTCGGGCGTCCCCGTCGTCATCACGGCACCCGTGACCGAGCGCCCAGGACGCAGCGCCTCCGCCTCGCGTGGTCGCCGCGGCCGTACCGCAAGGAACGGCCGGACCGGCCAGGCGGCGCGCCGCACGGCCCAGCGGCAGTCCGCCTTCGACGCGGCGGCCTAGAACTTCCGCGCCCAGAAACCTCGACCCACTTCCGCAGGAGGCACTTTTGACGCTGGTCCAGACGAAGCCGCGCCCGGCGCGTTCCACCGCAAGGACCGTGGTCGACGCCATGGACGCGCCCGGACCGCAGGTCTGGGACGACATGACGGTGGAGGTGGCCCTGTCCGTCATGGCCGGTGCCCGTGCGCAGCACCTGCTGGTCAGTGACGAGGACGGCCGGTGCACGGGCCTGATCACTCGGTCCCAGCTCACTGGCGTCCGCGACAGCTGCGCCTACACGGACCGGGTCCGTCTGCGGGACGTCCTCGGCGAGGCAGGACCGTTCCCCTCGCCCGTGACCATGCTGGTCGAAGCGGAGCACGCGATGCGGTACCGGCAGCTCGGATCGTCGCCCGTGGTCGACGAACACGGTTGCGCCGTGGGCGTTCTCACCCTCCCGCACCGATCTGCCGGCGTTCCCCCGGCCGGACCCTTCTCCGTCAACCTGTGAGGCACCATGCGCTGCGTCATCGCCCGTTTCCCGTTCGACCTGTCCAAGAGCGGGGTGCTGGCGTCGATGAAGGGCGTCAGGCCCGAACCGATCACGGGTGACTCCGTGATCATCGGCCGCCGCCACTACCCCGTGATGCAAGTGGGCGAAGTCATCACCCGGCAGGACCGTCGTGACTTCACCGCCGGCGAAGTCACCAGGGCTGTGACCCGCCTCGGCTTCACGTGCCGTACCCAACCCGTCGCCACGCCCGCGCGTGACCTCACTCCCTTCGAGGAAGCGGTCGCCATGCTCGGCAACTCCTCCGCCGTGTAGCAGGCAGAAGAGGCGAAAGCAGGGAGACAGGACGCGACAAGGGCTCGACCGGCACAGGCCGGTCGAGCCCTTGTCGCGTTCGGCGTCCGGTCGGCACGACGGCGCCGGCCGGGGCCGGCCCCGTAGGGCCGGTGGCCGTGGCTCAGTGGTCGGAGTAGCTGAAGTCGCCGACGGTCCAGCCGCTGACGTCCTTGATCGCGACGCGGTACATCCCGCCCGTCTCGGGAATCCCGACGCTGCCCTGGAGGATCCGGGCGACATGGAAGTGCAGATGAGTGGGCGGCTCGCCGCGGTGGGGCCGCCCTCGGGTCTGCTCGGCGGAGAAGACGCCGGAGAACGGGCGGAGGCGTTCCGAGTCCCTCAGCACCTCCGACACACGCTCCCGCCACACGGCTTCGGGTGCCAGCCGTCCGGTGATGACGGCGCCGCCGATGACCACGGTCAGGGACATCTGATTGCTCTGCTCGGACTCCACCGTGGCGGCGATGTCAACGAGGAGTTCGTCAGCGTTCGACATGAGAGCCGATTCTATTCATCGCCGCGTCGGGCGGGGCCCACCGGCCGTCGCACGCGGCGGCACTCCCCGCGGCGTGCGGTGACCCGGACCGGACGAGCGGGGAAACTCCCCTCGCTGCACGGAGATTACCTCGGCCACGGACGTCCAAAATCTATGCTTGCCACAGTAGACATTGGACTGCTGCCCGGCTAACGTTTCTTCCGTAGACGGAGTCAATGAGACCCGGCAGAGACGAACTGGCGGGTAGCAGTACGAGAAGTTCGCAGGACGGTGCGACTGCGGAGTTCCGAAGCCACGATGTTTCGCAGGACGGCGACGGGACTGGCAGGCGCACCGGGCAGCCCGCAGGTCGAGGGGCTGCCGACAGCAACACCAGCAGTTCGCATCACCAGCCAGTAGCAAGTTCGACAGAGGAATGGAGGAAGCAGACGCCATCAGGATCGCCCGGGCAAGGAGGAACCGCCCGGGTACCGCAAGACCCCGGAATGGAAGGTGGTCCCCGGTCACGCATCCGCGATCCCCGCACACTCGCCCTCTCCAGGGCGGAGTGGCGGACACAGCAGGTCGGCACAGCAAGTAGAGCCGACAGATGGTGTTGAATTTCCTTCGGGGCCCTGGTGCTGTACGGCACCAGGGCCCCTCGACGCGTTGCACAACGAGGTGAGAATGACAGCAGACACTCCACTCGGTGGTCGCCTGGACGACGACGACTACCCCGCGTACACCATGGGACGTGCCGCCGAGATGCTCGGCACCACTCCCGGCTTTCTCCGCGCCATCGGTGAGGCCCGGCTCATCACCCCGCTCCGCTCGGAGGGCGGACACCGCCGCTACTCCCGCTACCAGCTTCGGATCGCCGCCCGCGCCCGCGAACTCGTCGACGAAGGCATGCCGGTCGAGGCCGCCTGCCGCATCGTCATCCTCGAGGACCAGCTCGAGGAGGCCCAGCGCATCAACGCCGAGTTCCGCCGCGCGGCGGCCGCAGAGCGCGACGGGTCCCAGTGAGCCCGCCCGGGCCCGGAGCCCGGCTGGAGCCCACGGGTTCGTCGCCCCCCGGAACGTCGCGGGCAGGGACGGAGTCCGACAGTGCCGTGCGCGCCGCGCCCTGTCCGCTGCCCCGGGGCCACCGGCCGCCGATGCAGCCGGTGGCCCCGCGCCCGAGTGGCTGCGTACACCCTGGCGGTCGGCTGCCGGAGTAGGCTGAGACCACCAGGAACGTGTCTCACGCCGGCTCTCGTGCCGGCCTCGTTCTCTGCGAACAGTTGCACCGGGATGTCGAAAAACGGCCCGGGCCGGATCCTCATGACCGTGATCATCGGCCGTCCGACCTCGACGAACGCGGCGCCTTGTCACCGGCCGCCTCTCTGCGACCCGGGCCGGACCGATCGGGAACCTCCGTGAGGCGGCCGTGCGTCACAGGAGCCGCTCCCGCCCGGACGCGCCGACGTACGTGTCGTCGCCGCGTCCCCCGAAGTGGGGCGCCAGGTGGGGGGCATCACCCAACTTCACACCGCGGCGGTGCCGGAAAGGAGGAGCCGTGCCATGGCGACACTGCACGAGCGACAGGAATACCGGATGAGGATCATGAAGACGCTCTACGCCGCCATGGAGGCCAACCGCTCGAGTGTGACGGGGGCCAACCTGCGCGACGACCTCGGCATACCTGAGCCGGACCTGGCCACGGCGTGCACCTACCTGGCGGACGAGGGAATGCTCCTGGTCGACTGGACGACGCACAACTCGCCCGCAACGGTCACGCTGACGCATCAGGGAATCCGGCTCATGGAGGCCGAGGAGGAGGGCCGCGGTTGACGCAGCCGCTCCATGCCTCCAGCGCGGTCCAGCGGTTCAGCAGCCACCGGAGGCGGAGGGCGCCGGGGCGCCGATCCGGAGGGCGGCGGGGGTCGAGCAGCAACCGCCGCCCTCGGCCGACCGAGCCGCCGCGGGCTCGTCGAAGAGGCCGGCGCCGCCGCAGACCCCGGTCTCGGGGAGGGTGAGTTCGACGCGCTCGGCGGCCTCGCGATCCCCCGCGATCGCCGCCGCGATGGAACGGACCTGCTCGTAGCCGGTCATCGCGAGGAAGGTGGGGGCGCGGCCGTAGGACTTCATGCCGACGAGGTAGACGTCCTTCTCGGGGTGGGAGAGCTCGTTCACGCCGTGCGGGTACACCGTGCCGCAGGAGTGCTGGTTGGGGTCGATCAGCGGAGCGAGTTCGACCGGGGCCTGAAGACGTTCGTCGAGACCCAGCCGGAGCTCGTCGAGGAAGAACAGCTCGGGACGGAAGCCGGTGAGGCCGATGACCTCGTCGACCGGGTCCAGGCGCCGGCCGTCCTCCGCCACCAGCACCAGCCGGTCGCCGTCGTTCTCGACATGGGCGGTGCGGAAGCCGGTGACGGCGTCGGCGTCCCCGTTGTCCACAGCCGCCTTGGCCGCCAGACCGAGCGCGCCGCGGGCGGGCAGTTGGTCGGCCTCGCCGCCGCCGAAGGTGGAGCCGCTGATACCGCGGCGCAGGATCCACACCGCGTGGGTGCCCGGCTCGTCCTCGGCAAGGTCGGCCAGGGACGCGAGGGCGGTGAAGGCGGAGGCGCCGGAGCCGATGACGGCGATGCGCCTGCCCGCGTAACGAGCGCGTACGGCGGGGTCCCTGAGGTCCGGGACGCGGTACGAGACACGGTCGGCGGCCGCGCGCTCGCCCAGGGCGGGCAGCCCGTCCCCGCCGATGGGGCCGGGGGCGTTCCAGGTGCCCGAGGCGTCGATGACGGCACGCGCCGTGATGCGCGCCTCCGTCCCGTCGCCGTACGAGACGTGCACGGTGAAGGGCTGCTGCTCGCGGTCGGCGTCGACGACGCGGTCACGGCTCAGGCGCGAGACTCCGGTGACGCGGGCTTCGGTGCGGATCCTTTCGCCGAGAACATCGGCGAGCGGCTGGAGGTAGCGCTCGGCCCAGTCGCCGCCGGTGGGACACGTGGCACCGTCGGGGGCGGTCCAGCCCGTGGGGGCCAGCAGCTTCTCGGCCGCCGGGTCGACGAGTTCGGCCCAGGTGGAGAACAGCCGCACGTGCGACCACTCGCGCACGGCGCTGCCCGCGGTCGGTCCCGCCTCCAGGACCAGGGGCTCGATGTCGCGTTCGACCAGGTGGGCGGCGGCCGCCAGACCGACGGGACCGGCTCCGATGACGACGACGGGCAGTGCGGAGGGGTGCGAGCTCATGGGTGAGGGCCTCTCTCTTATTTCGAGATCCGTCGATGCCTTGAGGGATCAGCATGGCAGTTGATTCGATAAGCGTCAACATAGACGTTCATCGAATCCATGTCCGGCAGTGCACCCTCGCCCGTTGATTCGATATGTGTCAACATAGCTGTATGTCGAATGCCAAGGTGCTCCCGGTTCTGGAGCCGGCCGTCGAGCCGTGCTGCCCGCCGCTGACCGAGCGGCCCCTCACGGCACAGGAGGCGATCCGCACGGCCGCGATGTTCAAGGCGCTCGGTGACCCGGTACGGCTGCGGCTGTTCTCCGCCGTCGCCTCCCACGAGGGCGGCGAGGCGTGCGTCTGCGACATCTCCGACGTCGGCGTCTCCCAGCCCACGGTGAGCCACCACCTGAAGAAGCTGAAGGAGGCGGGCCTGCTCACCTCCGAGCGGCGCGGCACCTGGGTCTACTACCGGGTCGAACCTTCCGTCCTGGCGGCCATGGGTCACATCCTCGGCCGGTACGCCGCCTGACCCGGCGGGTGGCGTGCCCCTCGAAGCCGCTGCCGGCGCGCTCCCGCACGGTGCTGCGCGCACCGTCGCGGCCGACCACGTACCGGGCTTTTCACGCTCTCCTCGGCTCCGTCGCGATGCCTCAACAGGCAGGAGACGAACCCGCCTTCGGATGTCGAATCCAGCAGCTCGGTGCCTCGCCCGCGGGCCTGCCACTGGTCTCGAGACGCAAGCCGAGCGACCGGTCGGCCCCGCACCCACGACCAGCACATCGAACGACGGTCGGCGGTCATGACAGCGGTCCGCCGCGTCATGCGTCGGCCATCCCTCGGGCCGCATCGCGTCGGCCGGTGTTCGTCGGCGCGTCACCCGGACACGCGACCATCGGCAAGCATCCAGGTGCGTGGCTCTCCGGAGAGGAACCCAGGTGCAGCATCGACCGATCCACCGTCAGCGGCTGTACGGCGTCGCGGCGGCGACAGTGGTCGGGGCACTGTGCCTCACGGCGTGCGGGCGTGGTGGAGCGAGCGACGCCCGGCCGTCCGAGACACATAACAGCAGGATCGACTGCGCGGAGACGGGGAAGATCGCAGGCTCCGGTTCCACCGCGCAGCAGAACGCGATGAAGCACTGGATGCGGGAGTACGAGAGCGCGTGCCCAGGGGTGCAGATCCGCTACGCGCCCATCGGATCCGGTGGCGGTGTGGCCCAGTTCCTGCGCGGGGCCACGGCTTTCGGCGGGACGGACACCCCACTGTCGGAGGAGGAGTTCGAGTACTCCCGTGACGTGTGCCCCGGCAGCACCGCGATCGACCTGCCGATGGTCGGCGGCCCCGTGGCCATCGGCTACAACATCGACGGCGTGGACAGCCTCGTCCTCGACGCCTCGACCGTCGCGAGGATCTTCGACTCGGAGATCACCAGGTGGAACGATCCCGAGATCCAGCGGCTGAATCCCGGGGTGCGGCTGCCGGCGACCGAGATCACGGCCGTTCACCGTTCCGACGACTCGGGCACGACTCAGAACCTCAACGCCTATCTGGCGGAAGCGGCGCCGAAGGACTGGCCGTACGAGAAGGCGAAGGCGTGGCAGGCCAAGGGCGGCCACTCGGCGGCCGGTTCCGACGGAGTCGTGTCGACGATGTTCGCGACCGACGGCTCGATCGGCTACTTCGAGCTGTCCTTCGCCGAGGCGGAAGGCCTGTCGACCGTCCGGCTGGACACCGGGGCGCCGGAGCCGGTCGTCGTGTCCGCGCAGACGGCGTCCGCCGGTATCGCGGCCGCCGAGGTGTCCGGCGACGGCAACGACGTGACGCTGAAGTTCGACTACCGCACCAAGGCTCCCGGCGCCTATCCGATCGTGCTGGTCACCTACGAGATCGTGTGCGCCGCCGGGACCCCGTCCGACGTGCTCCCGGCGCTCAGGTCCTTCCTGACCTACACCGCGAGTGAGGAAGGGCAGAAGGACCTTGCCCGGATCCACTACGCCCCGCTGCCCCCGAACGTCGCTGCGCGGGTTCGGCAGGTGGTGAGCACGCTGTCCTGACCCGCAGGATCACGTCCTCGCCGGCACGAGCGCCGCGATCTCCCGGGCCCGGTCCTCTCGGCGCGTCATGAAGGAGCCGGGCCGTCCTCCCGGGAAGACTTCCAGCCATGAACGACGACACAACGAAAGCAGTCCTGGAAGGCGGCCCCGCCGACCTCCCCGAGCGGGTCGTCTCCGTCACCGGACCCGGCGCAGACGTCAAGGTCCAGTTCCGTGGCGGGTACGAGCACTTCAGGGCGACGACGCGTCATCAGGAGACCGCAGAGGGCCCGCTGCCCGTCTACGAATGGTGGGAGCGCACCGAACTCCCCGGCTGAGGGCACCGGGCAGGCCGGTCCCCGCCGGATCAGGAACGCAGGCCGTGGTCCGACGGGGCCGGGCAGTCCTCCACCGAGATCTCGGCCACCGCGGCGTCCCGTACCTGCTCGAGGTCGGCGATGTACGGCGGCGTGTCGGGCAGGGGCCGGCAGAAGGTGACGTGGGCCGTCAGGAGGTCGTCGTCCGTACCGCCGAGCGACAGTGAGAGATACGCCAGCACCTGCCCATCGCCGAACTCCTGCTCCGCCGCTCGCAGGCAGGCGGCGATGTACGCCAGGGACCGGCGCAACAGCACGTTGGTGCGTTCCCCGGCCGCGTCGAGGGGAAGGTCGTAGTCGGTCATGCCGCGACCGTTGACCGTGGTCTCCTCCGCGAGCCGGTCGAAGTAGGAGCGGCCCTCGTCGGAGCGGAGGTCGGTGAGCACGCGGGCGCCGCTCTCCGTGACGGACCACCCCCGTTCGGCGATTTCCCGGAACATCGGAGGGATGTCCCGGGCGGACAGGCCGGTGACGTCGGCGTCCGCCAGGAGGTTCGCCATCTGCTGGTTGCTGCGCACTTCTATCCCTCGCCGAGTGCGGCGAGCCCCTTTCTGATGCCGGCGATGAAGCCGGGGTTGTTGCCGACGGCCTTCTCGATGCTGCGCGGAAGCCCGTCGAAGTTGCCGGTCTCGAAGTTGTACTGGTACTTCGCGCCCTTGTTGCTCTGGTCCTGGAAGTGCAACTGGCCCGGTCGTTGGCCCGGGTTCGGATTCTCCACGTCGATCCGGTACGGCCCATGGTTCCACAGCGTCTTGCTGGTGATCTGCGCGCCGTTCGCGCCGATCATGCCCGGGCCGTCCGGGTCCTTGATGCCGTAGAGCTCGCGGTTCTCCCTGATGCGGCGCTCGACGACGTCCGGGTGGTACGGGTCCCTCTCGAATCCGGGGGACGAGGTGTACCCCTCCCGCAGCGGGTCGTACGGGGCGAGGCCCAGCGGGTCGGCCCAGGTGTGCGGGTTGTGGACGTAGGCCACCGGATTGGGGCCGGGGGCAAGGCCGAGGGGGTCCTGCGTCAGGTAGTGGGCGGTCCGCGGGTCGTAGTGGCGGTGCAGGTTGTAGTGCAGCCCGGTCTCGGGGTCGTAGTACTGGCCCGGGAACCGCAACGGTGTGTACGTGGCGCTGTCCGACGGCCAGGCGGTCGTGCCCCACAGCGTGGTGCGCGTACGCCAGGCGATCTCGCCCGATTCGGAGACGAGTTCGGTAGGTGTTCCGACGAGGTCCGTGGCGATGGCGAAGAACCGCTCGTCGAAGGTCTGCTGCGACGCGTCCGTGCCGAGCAGACGCTCCGTCTGGGCCAGTGGTTGCAGCCCTCGGTGGTCCCAGGTCAGGATCACCGGCCGGGGCAGATCGGGAGCCCTCGTCGTCTGTTCGCACAGGGTCGTGCCGTCCCAGGTGAACAGCACCTCTTCGACTACGGTCTCCCCGTCCCCGGCCAGGCGCTGCTTCGCAGTGCGCCGGCCCAGCGGGTCGTACCGGTAGCGCCAGCGCGTCCCGTCGGGGGTGACCACTGCGGTGAGGCGGTCCTCGGCATCCCATGTGTAGCGCCAGGTGTCCGGCTTCCGCGACAGCCGGGTCTTCTGACGCAGGGTCGTACGGCCGCCGCCGTCGTGCTCGTAGCGCACAGAGCCGGCGCGGGTGAGGGAGGTGCCTTCGTAGCTGCGGGGACCGGTCGCCTCGTGGCCGTGGTGCGAGGCCGGCCACGACGCCGACGTCTGGTTGCCGGCGGCGTCGTAGGCGTACGTCTCCGTCCAGCCGGCGGCGGTCACCGCGGTCACCCGGCCCACCGGGTCGAGGTCGAAGCGGAAGGAGCCGCGCAGGGCGTCGTCGAGTACGGTCAGGTGTCCGTCGGCACGGTAGGTGTAGGCGCGCAGGTTGACGGTGCGGTCGCCGCTGGTGAGGTGCTGGGTGGTCAGACGGCCGGTCCCGTCCCGCTCCGACGCCAGGGCCAGCCTGTCGCCGAAGGCCCGGTGCCGTTCGCGGCCCGCGGCGTCGTGCGTGAAGGTGATCCGGTGGCCGCCGCTGGTCAGGTGGGTGGGCCGGCCTGCCGCGTCGTATCCGTAGGAGGTGGCCCGGCCCGTGGGGGTGACCCGGCGGACCCTGCGGCCCGCGGCGTCGTAGGCGTACGTGGTGGCGCGGCCGTCGACGACTTCGGCCTTGAGCAGGCCGCGGCGGTCGTACTGCCGGATCAGGTCGCCGTCCGCGCCGGTGGCCTCCAGCAGCCGCCCTGTGGCGTCGTACGTGTACGTGGTGACCGCTCCGGCCGCGTCCTTGCGGAGCACCTGACCGAGTGGGCCCCGCCGGTAGGAGACCGTCGTGCCGAGCGCGTCGGTGCGGGCGGTGACCTGCCCTGCCGCGTCGGTCGTGTAGTGGACGGTACGCCCGTCGAAGTCGGTCTCGGCGACCAGCCGGCCGGCCGCGTCGTACGTGTAGGACCAGCTGTGTCCGTGCGGGCCGGTGACCCTGGTCAGGCGCAGCGCCGCGTCGTGCTCGAACTCGTGGCGCACCCCGTCCGGCCCGGTGCGGGCCGCGAGCAGGTCGAAGTGCGTGTACTCGAAGCGGGTGGTCAGGCCGGCGGCGTCGGTGTGCGCGATGCAGTTGCCCTCGCCGTCGTACGTCCAGATGTCGGCGCTGCCGTCCGGGCGGACGCGCCTGGACAGTTCGCCGTCGGGAGTCCATTCGAGGGTGGTCACCGCACCGAGGGGATCGATGATGCGCACGAGCCGGCCGAAGGCGTCGCGTTCCCAGCGGGTCGTGCCGCCGAGCGGGTCGGTGACCTCCAGGGGCAGACCGGCGGGGTCGCAGCGGAACGTGGTGACGGCGCCCAGCGGATCGGTGGACGAGACGAGGTGCCCGTGCGCGTCGTAGACGTACGTGGTGGTGTGTCCGGCCGGGTCGGTCACGGCGGTGGGGTTGCCCCGATCGTCGAACTCCCGCTGCCACCGCGCTCCGTCCGCGTCGGTGAACTCGACCGGCAGGCCGCGCTCGTCCCGGACGGTGCTGATCCGGCTGCCGTCGGCACGGACGATCGTGAGCATCCGCCCCTGCTCGTCGTACGTGAAGCCGGTCGTGCGGCCGAGGGCGTCGGTCCGGGTGAGCTGGTTGCCGTGCTCGTCATGGGTGTAACGGACGGTGTTGCCGACCGGATCGGTGGTGGCGACCACCCGGCAGGCGCGGTCGATCACATGGCGGGTGGTCCGGCCGTCGGCGGTGGTCAGTGTGGTGACCCGATGGCCGGTGGACGGGTCCGGGAGGCCGTAGGAGAGGGTGAGCTGAAGGTGCCCGGCCTGACCGCCCTCGCCGATGACCCGGTCCTGGTCGTCGTAGACGTAGTCGTAGCGGCTGCGGTTCGAGTCGATCCAGGCGATGACCCGGCGGCGGTCGTCGTACTCGAAGGTGAGGGTGGCGCCGGAGGGCTTGGTGACGGTGGTGAGGTTGCAGTCCGTGTAGCCGTAGCGGACGACGGGCTGAGCGGTCCCGTCGGGAAGCAGCAGCGACAGGCCGGTCACGAGGCTGTCGGCCGCCTGGACGTCCAGGTGGTAGCCCGCCGAGTGGACGAGGGCGAGGGGCATGCCGTCGTCACCGCGGTCGAGCGTGACGGTGTGGCCGCCCCGGTCGCTGATCCGCTCGAGCCAGGCGTCCCCGTCGTCGCCGGGCTCGGCGCCGGACGGTGCGGCGAAGTGGCGTGTCAGGCCGCTCTCCGGGTCGGTGAGTGTGTAGTCGCCGTTCTCTTCACGGGTGAGCAGCCGGCGCACCGTACCGGATTCGGGGAGAGTGGCGACGCCGGGCACGGGATGCGGGTAGGTGAGCAGCAGGCCGTCGTCGGTGACGTGGACCACACCGCGCCCGTCGACCTCAAGGCGTTCGTCGACGGTCGAGGACCAGGAAGGTCCGAAGAAGCGACCGCAGGTGTAGCCGGACTCGGTACGGCGGGTGAAGGTGAGCGGCAGCGTGCCGGGGAGGACGACGTCCGTGTGCGGCAGGTACATGCGGCCGGAAGCGAGGTCCACCGGGTCGGTCTCGCCGGAGTGGCGCTGCCCGTCCGGGCGGTTGTGGGTGCCTTCGGGGGCGTCGTCGAGCACCCTGCGGGCCCGGTTGGCGTCCGAGGCCAGGTCCGCCGCCTCCGCGGCGACGCGCACGCCCTTGACTCCCGCGCCGGCACCGCCGGTGGCCGCGGTCAGCAGCAGGTCCGGCACGAGGCGGCCGAAGCCCTCGGCGGGGTCCTTCATGAAGTTGTCGAGCATCTGCTTGCCCGTACCCCACGGGTCGTTGGCCACCAGCACCAGACCGGAGGCCAGGCTGTTCAGGCTGGTGAGGTACTCGGCGGGGTGCGTGAGGTTGTACGGGTCCGTGGGGTTGACGCTGCGGACGAAGTTGACCAGGCCCGCGGTGCCCTTGACGATGCCGGCCCCGAAGTGGGTCCGCATCACCTGGAGTTCCTCCAGGCCGTCCGTCGCCTGCTCTCCGTACGAGGGCTTCGGCGGCGCCGCGTCCCGGGCGGCCTGTACCGCGGTACGGGCGGTCTCCGCCGCCGCGTTGCGCTGCTTGCGCGCCTCGGCGAGGAGCTCCTGGGCCTCCTCCATCTGCGCCTTGCCGGGGTCACTGAAGGCACCCGGCTTCGGCGGCAGGGTGGACGGGTCGCGTTCGTCCGCCGGCTGGGCGTTGTAGCGGTCGGCGGCCTTGTTGTAGTCGTCGACCTTCTTGTTGTGCGCGTCCAGGGCGTCGGAGGACGCCTTGGTGCCGGCCTTCCACTTGTCGATGGCGGTCTGCGCCTGTCGCTGCGCCCACTCCACCGTCGAGGCGAAACTCGTCAGCGCGTCCGCCGCCTTCCCGAAGGCGTCCGCGCCCTTGAACCACTTCGGCGGCTCGATCGACACCGTCTCGCGGAAGGCGTCCGCCGCCTCACCCTTGATGGCGGACGAGTCGAGGCCCTTGAGGCCCTTGCCGACGAGGTCGAACGAGGTCCGGAGATCCCGCAGGTGCGAGGCGGTCGACCGCAGTTTGGACGGGCTGCCGTAGATCAGCTTGGTCTTGTCCTCGGTCTGCCCGAGGTCCATCTCGTCGACCTCTGCGCCCATCCGGTTGGCCAGGGAACGGGACTGCTCGCGCACCCAGTCCGCGCCGGACTCCCAGCCGACGTCCTCGAGCCGGTCAGCGGTCCAGTTCCCCGCGTCCTCAACGCGATTGCCGGCCCACTCGACGCCGTCCTCGACCGCGTCCTCGACCACGTCCGGCGTGATGTCGCTGACGAAATCCCCGATACCCACGACTCAGTTCCCCCCGCTGCCGGGCTGCTGCTGTGCGGCCCGCTCCTGCGGTGAAGGGCCGAACGTGTCGTCCACCGCGCGGTCGAACGCCTCCTGGTCCACGCCGAGCATTTCGTTCAGGATCCGCGACTGGCGGCCGCCGTTGCCCTCCGTCAGCACGGCCCGGCCGGTGTCCTTCCAGGTCTGTGCGGCCTCGTCGCCGGCCCGCCGGAACGACTCCGCGCTCCAGTCCGGGTTCAGATAGTCCGGGGTGAGCACATCGCCCCAGTTCTGCTTGACGATGTCCTCTTCGGAAGCGTGCGGGTTGCCGACGGCGGCATTGACGGCGATCTTGAAGGTGCCCTGGATGTACTGGTCCTCCTCCCAGACCATTCCGGCAGCCAGCCCCAGCGTCGCCGCGATGGTGTTGGCGTCCTGGATCAGCGCCCGGACCCCCCACTCCCAGCGCTCGCAGTAGTCCTCGAAGTCCACCGACAGTCCGTGATGTCCGGCCTCCATGCCGGTCATCGCGAGGTCGGAGAAGCCCTTCCCGAGCACAGCTCCGGTACCGCTGCCGACGTCCCGCAGCTCCGCGATCGCGCCGCGCAGACCCGCGGTGATGCGCCCCGCGCTCTCCGGATCGAGTCGCAGGTCCTCCCCTCCGCCGCCCATCAGGCATCACCGTCCTCGCCGGGCACGTCGACCGCGACCGCGTCGGGCACGATGCCCCGGACCGGCGGGAACACCATCGCCCCCTCCGGATCGGCGATGTCGACCGCGACGCCCGCCGGCACGCCCATCGCCGGGACGATCTCGTCGAGCAGCCGCGCCCCGCGCATCTCGGCGAACTCCCATGACCGGCCGGTCTCCCGACCGTCGCCGGTGTCCCGTGCGCGGGCGAACCGGGCCAGGGCCGCCTCGTCGGTGAAGGCGCAGATCCAGCGCACACCGCCGAGTTCGGCGGTCCACAGGCCGCCCGCCTCGACGGGAACCAGGACAAGGGCCCGGCGCAACTCGCCCACCAGCTCACGAGGGTCGCCCGAGCCGTCCCGCCGCTCGGCGATCCGCTCCGCAAGTGCCGTGCCGTCGCTCACCTGAAGCTCCTCCCGGACGGTGGCAGACTTCCCCTCCCGTATACGTCCGACACCACGCAGAACGGCGACCGCGCGGTTCCGAGGAGCGCCCTCGCGGCGCGTCACGGACACCCGGGTCGGGCCCGGTCCCGCGGTGTCAGCCGGTCATCCGCGCGCGATCCAGCGCTGGTCGCTGTCCCCGTCCGCCGGGTCGAAGTCCAGGGTGCCGGATCCGCCCAGGGGTTCGAGGGCGAAGTCGGGGGCGATCCTGGGCCGGATCGTTCCCGCGGAGTCGACGACGAAGAGGAGGTTGATGCCGTTCCTGCCGTTGACGGAGTCGCAGGACCAGATGCCGACGCCGCGGTCGGTGGCGCCGCGGGAGTCCAGGCAGTAGTCGGTGTCGGCGCTGCTGCGCAGCAGACCGACGGGGTCCAGCCGCCACCGCTGGGTGGAGGTCCCGTCGCAGGGCACGGTCAGGACGTCCGTGCGGTCGGCCATGACGCCGCCCTCGATGTCCAGGCACAGCCCGCTGTCCGCGTTGACCACCTGGGTCCAGCCGCCGCCGACGGCGATGGGCACCGTCCGGGGCGGGCTGCTCTTCGAAGGTGCGGGCGGCGGCGGGGGCTTGGGAGCGGGGGTCGCCGTCCTGGGGGCCGAGGTGGCGGGGCTCGGTGCGGGCGACGGCTTCTTGGAGGGTTTCGCGGTGGCGGTCGCCGAAGGCGCGGGCGTGGGCAGCGTGGCGGGCGGCCGTGCTTCCCAGCCCGCGGGCTCCTTGGTACGGGCGCGGTCGCGTTCGCGGTCCGGGGCCGAGTCACCGGACGCCGTCGCCGCCCAGGTGCCCGCGGCGACGGCCACGGCCGCCACCGCGACGAGAAGGGCGAGCCTGGAGCGACGCCGGTCCCCGCTCCGCGCCGCCCCACTCGGTCGGCGAGGGTTCGCGGAGGCGATGGGCGCGGGCAGGGAGGCCCTGCTCTCCCACCGTTCGGTCAGGGCCGTCGGGTTGTGCCGCGCCCGTACGGGGCCGCCGGCCGCGTAGGCCGCGCCGCCCCACCGGAGCAGGCCCTCCGCGAGCACGGCCCGGGGGGCGTCGGCCATCCGCGCCAGCTCCCCCATGAGCCGCGCACAACTGGAGCACTCCCCCAGATGGAGCGTCAGGTCGTTGCTGCGCCGCCCGTCCCCGGGCCGGGACGCGGCATCGATGATGCGCCGGAACCCCAGGCACTTCTTGTCGCCGCCGTGCTCCAGATACGCCTGGATGTAGGCCCGGCGCATGGCGTCCTGCGCCTTGACCCGCAGTTCGGGAACGGTGTCCGTCCGGACGCCGACGAAGGTTGCGACCGTGGTGTCCGGTTCGTCGTCCACCGTCGCGTACCAGAGGATCCCTCTGCTCTCTTCCGGCAGCCGGTGGAAGCCGATGAGCATCGGGGACGTCGCCCGGAGCCGTGGGCGCGGCGATTCGGGCGTATACGGCGCTGTGGGGTCGATGTTGTCGTCGAGCCACGCCGCGAAGTCGGGTTCGAGCCTGGCCCGGCGGCTGCCGACGGCCCAGGCAAGCCCTATGCGCTGAAGCACCGTCAGCAGGTGGTGCCCCCAGCTGCCCTGGGGGTCGATGCCCCGGCACGCCTCCTGGGTGGCGAGGTCGAAGGCCTGCACCGCGAGCTGGTTGCCGGCGAGGGTGCTGCGGCCGCAGAGCATGGCATAGGCGCGCAGCGACGGCATGTGGCGGCGCTTGAGCTCCTGGGTGGCCAGGTACGCGGTCGGCGCACCGGCCCGTATGCGTTCGGTGAGTTCCGCGTCGGACAGAGCGGCGTAGCCGGGGTCCTCGTCCGCGGTGTCCGCGGCGACGTGTCGGAGCTTGGACACCCTGTTGACTCCTCGTTCAGTTGCGACGCGGCACCGCCCGACCGCGATCGGAAGCCCGCCCGGGTTACCGGCCGGAAACAGGCCCCATAGTGGAGCAGGGGAATGATCAGGGAAAGAGTTTCCTCAGGTAACAGGAGAGGGCGTAATCAAACGGCGACCGGGTCGACACGGCCCCGAAGGCGGTACGCCGGCGCCCGGCACGGGCAGGTATCACCCCATGCCCCTGTTGGTCGGAACGTCCGGATGGCAGTACAAGGACTGGCGAGGCATTCTCTATCCGCCCGGCCTTCCGCAGCGGCTGTGGCTGGAAGAGTACGCCGGGCAGTTCACCACCGTGGAGAACAACAACGCCTTCTACCGGCTGCCGACCACGGAGATCTTCGCCTCGTGGCGGGAGCGGACGCCCGACGGTTTCGTCATGGCGGTCAAGGCCAGCCGCTATCTGACGCATCTCAAACGGCTGCGCGACCCCGCGGAGCCGGTGCACCGGCTGCTCGACCGCGCCGCGGGCCTCGGTGACCGGATGGGGCCCGTGCTGCTCCAACTGCCGCCCAACTTCCGGGCGGACGTCGGCGCCCTGGACAACTGCCTCGACCACTTCCCCCGTACGGTCCGCGTGGCCGTCGAGCTCCGGCACCCGTCGTGGTGGGAGGCAGAGCCACGGCTCCGCGCGGTGCTGGAACGGCACGGCAGCGCCCTGTGCTGGGCGGACCGCGGCTCCCGCCCGGTGACGCCGCTGTGGCGCACGGCGTCATGGGGCTACGTACGCTTCCACGCCGGCCTCGCACGGCCCGCGCCACGCTACGGCCGCCAGGCGCTGCGGTCCTGGGCCGGCCGCATCGCCGACGCATGGCCGGACGCGGACGACGTGTACGTCTACTTCAACAACGATGCGGGCGGCGCGGCCGTCCTGGACGCGGCGGAGTTCGCACGGGCCGCGGGCGCACTGGGCAGGACCGTGAGCCGTACGCCTCCGGCACCGGGTGGCCGGCGCTGAGACCTGGGGCCGGATGCGGTGCTCTCCCGCACCCGTGGGGTGTGTGCGCCGTTCGGCCGCGCCCGGGTGGCGGCGGGCGGAAGGCCCGGCCGATCGTGGGCGACGACGGGTGCCGGTCGGGGCACGAGGAACCGGGGCGGGAGGCGCACGGATGACGGACGACCGCACACCGCGCCGCCCGGGGCGGACACGGCTGAGGCTGGCCGCCGTGGGCGGGGGTGTCCTGATGACGGTCGTGTACTTCGTGCTCCCCATGGAAGAGCTCGGCCCCGACCGCCCCGCCGTCAGCTGGACACTCTTCACCCTGACCCTGATGTCGATCGCGCTGCTGCTTTTCCTCGAGGTCAGGGACGTCCTCACGGACCGCCCCGGCACCCGCCCCGGGGTCGCCCTGCCTCTGCTGATGTGCCTGTCCGTGCTCGTCTTCTCCGGCGCCTATCACGCCCTCGCCAGGGATCCCGGCGAGTTCATCGGCCTGACCACCCGGGTGGACGCCCTCTACTTCACCATCACCACCCTGGCGACGGTCGGCTACGGCGACATCACCCCGAAGGGCCAGAGTGCCCGCCTGGTGACGATCCTCCAGATCCTCTACACGTTCGTCTTCCTCACCGCGGCAGCCACGGCCCTCTCCCGCTGGCTGCGCGTCCGTATGACCGCCCGCGGGCAGGAGGGCAAAGGGGGCGGGGCCGGTTGACGACCGGCCACAGTTGGCCGGCCGGATACGGGCGCCCGCCCGGCGGAGCGAAGTAGTCTCGCCACGGACGTGGCCAGGCACACCGACAGCTCGGAAGAGGCGGAGAGCGCGCTGTGATCGATGAGAACCGGCCCGAGAAGGTCTCGATACCGTACGACGTGCCGACTTCCGCACGGGCCTACGGCTGGATGCTGGGCGGCAAGGACAACTACGAGGTCGACCGCGCGTTCCTCCTCTCCACGCTGCCCGCCTTCCCGGAGTGCGTGGACATCGCCCGACAGAACCGGCAGTTCCTCTTCCGGGCGGTCCGTCATCTGACGCAGGACCTGGGAATCCGTCAGTTCCTGGACATGGGCTGCGGACTGCCCACGGACAACAACGTCCACCAAGTGGCCCGGCGCTTCGCACCGGACGCCCGCGTCGTGTACGTGGACATGGACCCGATCGTGCTCGCGCACGGACAGGCGCTGCTCGCCGACGACGCGACCACCACCGTCATCACCGCCGACATGCGGGACCAGCAGTCGGTGATCGACCATCCCGACGTGCGCCGGCTGATCGACTTCCGGAAACCGGTGGCGGTGCTGTTCCTGTCCGTGGGCCACCACCTCGTCGATGCCGACGACCCGCGCCGGATCCTGCGCACGGTCATCGACCGGGCGGCGCCGGGCAGCTGTATCGGCTTCTCGCACGTGGTCTGCGACGATCCCGTCCGTGGCGCGGAGATGACGGCGCACATCTCGTCGAGCGGCATCCCGTGGCAGACGCGGACTCCGGCCGAGGTCGACGCGCTGGTGGAGGGGCTGGTGCCGGTGGATCCGGGAATGGTCGACCTGGTCGACTGGCAGCCCGACCCCGACCAGCCGCCGCTCGCCCCGGTGCACCCGGATCTGGCCCCGTACCTCGGCGCCACCAAGGGCAGCAAGGGGATCTACGAATACGGCGGGATACTCACCGCGCCCCGGGCGCGGAGCTGACGGACGGCCGTCAGGTCAGCATGATGAACAGACCCAGCGTCAGTACGGCGACGCCGAAGCCGTACAGGGCCGGCGTCACGGCGCGGGCCTCCGCGCCCGGGTCGGTGCCGCCGACCCGGGCGAAGGCCACGGCGGATTTCAGCAACAGGGCGAGAGCGGCCACGCAGTAGACCGCGATCAAGGAGTCCGTCACGGGGCGACGATCTCACGGGGTGTCAGGTCACGCATCCCGGGACGGCTCGCCCCCCGGTACCGGGTCCGTGAGCTCGGTCAGCGTGTCCGTCAGCCACTTCGTCCAGAACGTCTCCAGTTCGATGCCGCCGCGCAGCACCACATGGCGCAGCCTGTCCTCCCTGCTCACCCGGCGTTCCGGCGGGAAGTCGCGTTCCTCGATCGCGAGGTATCCCGCCAACTGGGTCCGGTGGAGCTCCAGATGGCGTACGAGCTCCGCCTCCATGTCCGCTCCGCCCACCACCGCCGCCGCGCGCAGCCGCAGCAGCAGCGGGTCGCGGGCCTGCCGGGGGTCTTCGGGGCGGGTGACCCAGGCTGCCAGCTCCTCCCGGCCCGCGGGCAGGACCTCGTAGTCCTTCTTCTGCCCGCGGGTCGGCTGTTCGGACGGCAGGGCCCGGATGTGCCCGGCCTGCTCGAGCTTGCCCAGTTCCCGGTAGATCTGCTGGTGGGTGGCCGACCAGAAGTAGCCGATCGACTTGTCGAAGCGGCGGGTCAGCTCCAGGCCCGACGATGGCTTTTCGAGCAGGGCCGTGAGGATCGCGTGGGGCAGGGACATGGCACGCATCGTAGGACCCGCCCCGCCGAGTGACCGGGGACGGGCGGCGGGGCCCCGCGGGCGGGGGTCCCGCACGCTGCTCGGGACGTCAGCCCGCCCAGACCTCGGCCTCGTCGGCCGGGACGGTGGTGGCCAGGCCGAGTTCCTTGCGGGCGGCGACCGTCTTGTTCGGGTCGAGGCCGGTGAACGCCGGGTCGTAGGAGACGTAGAACGCGTCGACGTCGGCGGCGTTCGCGGCCTTCTTCCAGTGGGCGGCGGTCTTCTCCAGCTCCGCGCGCAGCTTGCCCGTCTCCGTGCCCTCGACGGTCGCAAGGCCCTTGAGGTGGGCGTCGAGGGCGGCGGCGACGGCCTTGGCCTGTGCCTTGTAGCCGTCGAGGTCGTCGTCGACGGTCTCCGCCTCCGGCTGGGTCGTCCACAGGGCTTCGTAGACGGCGTTGGCGCCCTTGAGGTACTCGGTCTGCCCGGGCTTCGCCGCATCCGCGTCGAGCTTCAGCGAGCCGCTGAACGTGCCCTTCTCCTTGGTGTACGAGCAGCTCACGGCGCGGTCGCCGGTCGCCCAGCTCTCCTTGGTCGGGGTGTAGTAGAAGATGTCGACGCCCGCGGGAAGGGCCCAGGTGTCCGGGGCGTACTTCCCCGCCTCGGCCGGGCAGCGCTCGTCGGCGATCGCCCAAATGGCTTCGTTGCCGGGGAACGTGTTCCCGTCGTCGAGCTTGAACTCACCGACGACCTGGCCCTCGTGCGGCTCAGCGCAGGGCACCACCTCGATGGAGAACGCCTCGCCCTCGGCCGCCTTGCTGTTCGGGTTGTAGCAGTCCCCGATGTCGAGCGAGAACACCGACCGCTGCCGGGCAACCTTCTCGGCGCCGTCCTTGGCGCTGTCGACGACTTCCGAGCACCCCACCGCGCCGACCGCGAGCAGAGCGACGACGGCAGATATGCCGCGCAGGGAACGGGACGGGGTACCAACGGCCATGGCGCGTACATCCTCTTACGGAATTCTTATAAATGTCGTGCGCATGGTATGTCACCCGTGCGACCGGGTCGTGACCGCACCTGTGACGGCCGGGGCGGGCGAGGCGTACAGGTCGCCCGCCCCGCCCGGACACCTACGTCGTGACGGCGCGTCGGGGCCGTCGGCTCACAGGGTGGCCGCCAGCCGGGTGCCCTGGTCGATGGCGCGCTTCGCGTCGAGTTCGGCGGCCACATCCGCGCCGCCGATCAGATGGACCGTCCGGCCGGCCCCGGTCAGCTCCTCGTACAGCGAACGCTGCGGCTCCTGGCCGGTGCAGAGCACCACCGTGTCGACGGCCAGGACGGACGCCGTGCCGTCCACGGTCAGGTGCAGGCCCTCGTCGTCGATCCGGTCGTACGTGGCACCGGCCGTCATGGTCACCCCGCGGTGCTTGAGCTCCGTGCGGTGGATCCAGCCCGTCGTCTTGCCGAGCCCGGCGCCCACCTTGCTGGTCTTGCGCTGCAGGAGGTGCACGGCGCGCGGCGGTGCCGGGCGCACGGGCTTCGTGAGCCCGCCGGGGGCCACGTAGTCCATGTCGACACCCCACTGGCGGAAGTACGTCCGCGGGTCCTGGCTGGCGCCCTCGCCGCCGTCGGTGAGGAACTCGGCGACGTCGAAGCCGATGCCGCCCGCGCCGATGACGGCGACCCGCTCGCCGACGGGCGCGCCGTCGCGCAGTACGTCGAGGTAGCTGACGACGCTCGGGTGGTCGATGCCGTCGATCTCGGGGGTCCTGGGCATGACGCCGGTGGCGACGACGACCTCGTCGAAGTCGGCCTCCGACAGGTCGTCGGCGGTGACGCGGACACCGAGGCGGACCTGGACACCGCGTTCGCGCAGTTGGGTGCGGAAGTAGCGCAGCGTCTCGTCGAACTCCTCCTTGCCCGGGATGCGCTTGGCGATGTTCAGCTGGCCGCCGATCTCGTCGGCGGCGTCGAAGAGGGTCACGTCGTGGCCGCGTTCCGCCGCGGAGACCGCGCAGGCGAGCCCGGCCGGTCCGGCGCCGACGACCGCGACGCGCTTCTTCAGCCGGGTCGGGGCGAGCACGAGCTCGGTCTCGTGGCAGGCGCGCGGGTTGACCAGACAGGAAGTGATCTTGAGGCTGAACGTGTGGTCCAGGCAGGCCTGGTTGCAGCCGATGCAGGTGTTGATGGCGTCCGAGCGGCCGGCCCGCGCCTTGGCCACGAACTCGGGGTCGGCGAGGAACGGGCGGGCCATCGAGACCATGTCGGCGCGACCCTCGGCGAGCACCTGCTCGGCGACCTCGGGGGTGTTGATGCGGTTACTGGTCACCAGCGGCACCGAGACGGCGCCCATCAGCTTCCGGGTCACCCAGGTGTACGCGCCGCGCGGCACCGACGTCGCGATGGTGGGGATGCGGGCCTCGTGCCAGCCGATGCCGGTGTTGATGATCGTGGCGCCGGCCGCCTCGATCGCCTTGGCGAGCGTGACGACCTCTTCGAGGGAGGAGCCGCCGGGGACCAGGTCCAGCATGGAGAGCCGGTAGATCAGGATGAAGTCTTCCCCTACCGCCTCACGCGTGCGGCGGACGATCTCCAGGGGCAGCCGGATGCGGTTCTCGTAACTGCCGCCCCAGCGGTCGGTGCGCCGGTTGGTGGCGCTCGCGATGAACTCGTTGATGAAGTAGCCCTCGGAGCCCATGATCTCGACGCCGTCGTAGCCGGCGGACTTCGCGAGCCGGGCCGCCCGTACGAAGTCCTCGATCGTCTCCTCGACCTCGGCGTCGGTCAGGGCGTGCGGAACGAACGGGCTGATGGGCGCCTGGATCGCGCTCGGGGCGACGAGGTCCTGGTGGTACGCGTACCGGCCGAAGTGGAGGATCTGCATGGCGATCCGGCCGCCCTGCGCGTGCACGGCGTCGGTGACGACCCGGTGCTGCGCGGCCTCTTCCTCGGTGGTGAGTTTGGCCCCGCCCTCGTAGGGGCGGCCACGGTCGTTGGGGGCGATGCCCCCAGTGACGATGAGGCCGACGCCGCCGCGTGCGCGCTCCGCGTAGAAGGCGGCCATGCGCTCGAAACCGCGCTCGGCCTCTTCGAGGCCGACGTGCATGGAGCCCATCAGCACCCGGTTGGGAAGCGTCGTGAACCCGAGGTCGAGCGGGCTCAGCAGATGCGGGTACGGCGTCGGCGCGGCCGTGGTGGTGCTCGTACTCGTCGTCATCGGGTGCCTCCTCGCACGGGGTGTCGACTGAATTTCTAGCGGGACCGGAGCGGTTATGCAACAAAGTGCAAAATGACACGCGCCACAGATCGGCGAGCGGTCGGACAAATGCGCTGATCAGCCATACGGGTGATCCCGGTCATACGACCGCGTTCCGGACCTCTACCGTGGCGTCGTGGCGGCATGGCAGCACGTGAGCGCACTGGGAATCGCAGCGGTTCTCGGAACACAAGGGGCGGGCCTCGTGGCCTCGCCGTCCGGTGGGGCCGACGGATCTTGGACCGCCCGGGTGTCGGTCTCCGCATTCGGACGGGCGCCGGAGCCGGGGGAGACGGGCCGGCCTGCGCCGCTTCTTTCGGTGTCGGCGGCGGTGCCCGGTCCGGCCGGGGTCACGCTCTCCGTGACCCTCGTCCTCGGGGACTGCCTGCCGACGCCCACATCGCCGCCTCCCGCGCCACCCGCCCCGGAGCCGCCGGAGCCGGTGCCCTCACTCCCGGGGCCCGCCACCCCCTCGCCCCCACCCTCCCCTTCACCCTCGCCTTCCGGGGCGCCGCCGTCACCACCCTCCGCACAGGCCGGCCCACCGGCCGCGGCGCCCCCCGGGGAACCAGCCCCCGCACAGCCGCCCGCCGCTGCTCCCTCGCCGGCACCCGTGACAGCCGTCGCCATCCGCACGTACCGGCCCTCGGCCGGCTCACCCGAGCGTTCGGGAACGCCGCTCACGGTTCTGATGCTGGTGACGACCACCCCGGCCGTGCTCGCCGCGGCCCTGCTGCGTCCCCGCTCGCAGTCCGCCTCCGGGCGGCGCGGCCGCGCCTGAGAAACACCCGCACACCACACCCCTCACCACACCACCGGAGACCCCCATGTCCGAATGGCTGGTCCTGACCATCGTGATGGCCGCCGCCTGCGCCGTCGTCCTCGTCGTCACCGTGCTCAGTCAGCGCAGGCCGCGCGGCACCGCGGCGCCGGTCGGCCTCGACGAGCGGGAGGCGCCCGAGACGCCGGACGTGCTCGAGTACATGGTGATGATGGTCGGCGTCGTCTACGCGATCGTGCTCGGCCTCGCCATCGCCGGCGTCTGGGAGGCGCGCGGAGCGGCACAGGACGCGGTGCGCACGGAGGCTCAGGCGCTGCACGAGGTCACCCAGCGGGCCCAGGTCTATCCGGCCGACTTCCGCGATCAGCTCCGTACCGACATCGACACGTATGTGTCGGAGGTCGTCGAGGCCGAGTGGCCGCGGATGGTCGACCACGAGGAGCTGTCGCCGCGCGGCACCGAACTGCTGGCGGCGGTGCGCTCCGACATCGCGGAGCGCGAACCGAAGAACGAGCTGGAGGCGCAGGCCTACCAGCCGATGCTCGACCAGGTGGCCACGGCGGAGGACGCCCGTAACGCCCGGGCGGCCGGCGCCGGCGAGACGCTGCCCGGCATCGTGTGGTTCGGCCTGATCAGCGGGGCCGTCGTGACGGTGGGGCTGATCTTCACCATGCAGATCGGCCGCTCGTTCCGCGAGCTGCTGCTCGCCGCGCTCTTCAGCGCGCTGATCGCGTTCCTGCTCTTCCTCGTGTGGGACTTCGACGCCCCCTTCGGCCGCTCCGGCTCCGAGTCTGCCGACGCCTTCCGCCAGCTCTTCCCGACCGCCACCGGTGCGGGCACCGGCACCGGCTGACACAGCCCCTCGCCGGGGGCGAGGAATAGCAGCGGGGGTGGGAGGGTTGAGCGGGTACAGTAGTTAAACGTTCAACCACTACTCGAGAGGTGAGCCGCCATGCAGTTCGGCATCTTCACGGTCGGCGACGTCACACCGGACCCGACCACCGGCCGTACGCCGAGCGAGCACGAGCGGATCAAGGCGACCGTCGCCGTCGCCCGCAAGGCGGAGGAGGTCGGCCTCGACGTCTTCGCGACCGGCGAGCACCACAATCCGCCGTTCGTCCCCTCGTCCCCGACCACCCTGCTCGGCCATGTCGCGGCCCTGACCGAGCGGATCACCCTCTCGACCTCGACCACGCTGATCACCACCAACGACCCGGTGAAGATCGCCGAGGACTACGCGTACCTCCAGCACATCGCCGACGGCCGTGTCGACCTGATGATGGGCCGCGGCAACACCGGGCCGGTGTATCCGTGGTTCGGGCAGGACATCCGGCAGGGCATCGCTCTCGCGGTCGAGAACTACGCGCTCCTCCACAGGCTGTGGAGGGAGGACGTCGTCGACTGGGAGGGGAAGTTCCGTACGCCGCTGCAGGGCTTCACCGCGACCCCGCGCCCGCTGGACGGCGTCCCGCCGTTCGTCTGGCACGGCTCGATCCGGTCGCCCGAGATCGCCGAGCAGGCCGCGTACTACGGCGACGGGTTCTTCCACAACAACATCTTCTGGCCGATGTCCCACACACAGCGGATGGTCGAGCTGTACCGGCAGCGGTACGCCCACCACGGCCACGGCGCCCCCGAGCAGGCCATCGTCGGGCTCGGCGGTCAGGTGTTCATGCGCGCCAACTCGCAGGACGCTGTGCGTGAGTTCCGGCCGTACTTCGACAACGCGCCGGTCTACGGGCACGGGCCGTCCCTCGAGGACTTCACCGAGCAGACGCCGCTGACCGTGGGCTCCCCGCAGCAGGTCATCGAGCGGACGCTCGGCTTCCGTGACGCGGTCGGCGACTACCAGCGCCAACTGTTCCTCATGGACCACGCGGGCCTGCCGCTCAAAACGGTCCTCGAGCAGCTCGACATCCTCGGCGAGCAGGTCGTGCCGGTGCTGCGCGAGGAGTTCGCGAAGCTGCGGCCGGCCGGTGTCCCCGAGGCCGCGCCACTGCATCCCGCCGTCCTCCGCCAGGACAGTGACCACAGCACGAAGGAGACGTCATGACGCAGCCGACCCGCCCCCTGAACCTCGTGGTCGTCTCGGCAGGACTGGGCGTCCCGTCGTCCAGCCGGCTGCTGGCCGACCGGATCACCGAGTCCGTACGCCGCGAACTCGCGGGCACCGGCCGTGAGGTGCGGGTGAGGGTCGTCGAGCTGCGCGACCTCGCCGTCGCCATCGCCAACAACCTGGTGACCGGCTTCCCCGCGCCCGCGCTCGCCGACGCGGTCGAGGCGGTGACCGGCGCGGACGGGCTGATAACCGTGACGCCCGTGTTCACCGCCTCGTACAGCGGGCTGTTCAAGTCGTTCTTCGACCTGATCGAGCCCGACGCACTCACCGGGAAGCCGGTGCTGATCGCGGCGACCGGCGGGACCGCACGGCACTCGCTGGTGCTGGAGCACGCGCTGCGTCCGCTCTTCGCCTACCTGCGGGCCCTCGTGCTGCCGACCGCCGTCTACGCGGCGTCCGAGGACTGGGGCGGCACGGGCGACTCGATGACCGCCACTCTGCCGGACCGCATCTCCCGTGCGGGCCGCGAGCTCGCGGCGCTGATGGGCGCGCAGGTGGCCGACGAGCCTCGGCGCGCCACGGCCACCGCCGACCTGTTTGCGTAGTTTTACGTAGGCTTGCACCGAGCTACAGCTACGGAGGTGGCCGGAATGGCGGACAAGGCAGCGGCGGGCAGGATCGTCGTCGGCGTGGACGGCTCGGAGCCGTCGATCAAGGCCCTTCGCTGGGCCGTACGGCAGGCCGGGCTGACCGGGGACTCCCTGGAGGCCGTCATCAGCTGGGAGTACCCGGCCGCCGGCTGGGCCGGCATGGTCGCCGCCATCCCGTCCGACTTCGACCCCCAGAAGCTGGCGGCCCAGGTGCTGGACGAGAGCCTGGAGCAGACGCTCGGCGCGGAGGCGGCCGCCGCCGTGGCCCGCACCGTCCTCATCGGCAACCCGGCACAGGCGCTGCTGGACCGGTCGCAGGGCGCCTCCCTGCTGGTCGTCGGCCACCGGGGCTACAGCGGCTTCAAGGCGACCCTCCTCGGCTCCGTCGGACTGCACCTGGCCCAGCACGCCCCCTGCCCGGTCGTGGTGGTGCGCGAGGAGGCCGCATGACCCTCCGGCGCCCGCCCGGTCAGGCAGGCACGACGTCCGCGACCACGCAGGCGACGTTGTCCGGCGCGCCGGCGTCGTGGGCGAGCGCGATCAGGGCGGCGACCGCGGCGTCCGGGTCGGGGGCCGCCTCGACGGTCCGCCTGATGCCGGCGTGCGGCACAGCGGCGAACAGCCCGTCGGAGCAGAGCAGATACCGGTCGCCGCGCTTCGCCTCGTGCAGCCGCAGATCCGGCCTCGCGGGCCCCTCGCTCCCGTCCAGTGCCCGCAGCAGTATGGCCCGCTGGGGGTGCGAGGCCGCCTCCTCCGCGTCGAGAGTGCCTTCGTCGATCATCGACTGGACGACCGTGTGGTCGTGCGTGATCTGGAAGAACGTCCCGTCGCGCAGCAGATAGGCACGGGTGTCCCCGATGTGGACGAGCGCCAGGCGCGATCCCGTCCACAGCATCGCGGTCAGCGTCGTACCGGAGTCGCCGAGGCCGTGGACAGCGGCGTCGGCACGCCGGACGGCGTCCTCGAGGGCGTTGAGCAGGTCGCCGGCGCGCGGCGGTGCCGCGTCCCCGAGGGCCTCCGCCGCCTCGGTCTCCAGCGGTTTGAGCGCGTCGACCGCGGCGGAGCCGGCCCGTCCGCCGTCCGCGCCGAACCCGTCGGCGACAGCGAGCAGACGGGACCCGGCGTAGGCCACGTCCTGGTTGGAGTCCCTGACGAGTCCGCGGTCCGAGCGGGCGGCGTAGCGGATCGCCAGAGGAGTGGTGAGCTGGGACATCGTGTCGGTGTCCTTCCCCGAGAGCTGGTTCACGAGGAAGTCCGCCAGGTCCCTGCGCGCGGAGGTCTCCGCCTCCACCCGGGCCCAGTGGGCCCGGATCTCCCGGGCCGCCGCGGACGCGTCCGACTCGGCCAGGTCGCAGACCTCTTTGATGCGGGCCAGCGGCATGCCGATCCGCCGCAGCCACGCCACCAGCCGGGCGCGTTCCGACTGCGCCTCGTCGTAGTACCGGTAGCCGGTGAACGGGTCGACACGTGCCGGGCGCAGCAGGCCCATGTCGTCGTAGCGGCGCAGTGCCTTCGCGGACAGCCGGGAGACACGGGCGAACGCCCCGATGGTCAGCAGGCCCATGGGTCCCCCGGCTCTTCTCCTCGTGCCGGGCGCCTTCGCCCGGCACTGTCGATGCTGGGCTTTCCCTCAGGGAGAAGGTCAAGCGAAGGTGCCCCCGGATCGCCGGGGGCACCTTCGGGGCGGCTCGAAGGTCACTTGCGGTTGTACAGGCGCATGGTGACAGAGCCGAAGACGACCACGAGCACCGCCGACCAGCCCAGCGACCAGGCGATGTCCGCCGCGGGCCAATTGCCGGCCATCAACTCGCGGACAGCCGTGGACACATGGGTGACGGGACTGTTGTTGACGAAGGCCTGGAGCCAGCCCGGCATGGTGCTCGGGTCGACGAAGACGTTGCTCAGGAACGTCATCGGGAAGATGACCATCATGCTGACGCCCATCACCGACTTCTCGGTGCGCAGCAGCAGACCGAACATGGTCCAGATCCAGGAGAACGAGAACGAGAAGACCATCAGCAGCGCGACGCCGAGAGCGATGCCCACCGGTCCGCCGTCGGGGCGGTAGCCGATGAGCAGCCCGACGGCCAGCATCACGACCGAGGCGATCAGATAGCGGACGACGTCACCGAGGAGGTAGCCGACCATCGGCGCGGGCCGCCAGATCGGCAGCGTACGGAACCTGTCGAAGACGCCCTTGGAAATGTCGTTGTTGACGGCCACCCCCGTGTACATCGTGATCATCACGACGCTCATGGTGAGGATGCCCGGCAGCAGGAACTGGATGTACGCGTCGACGGAGCCGGCGATCGCGCCTCCGAAGAGGTACGTGTACATCAGCACCATCATGATCGGGAAGGCGGTCACGTCGAAGAGCTGCTCCGGCACATGCTTGATCTTGAGCATGGCCCGCCAGCCGAACGTCAGCGACGCCGACCACGCGCTGGGCCTCGGCGGCCGCTCCGTGGCCACCAGCAGCGAGGCGAGGTCCTTCGTCCTCGGTGCTTCGAGTTCGGCATCGCCGAGGTCCTTGGTGGTGGTCGCGGTCGTCATGCCGCCTCCCCCTTCTTGTCGGTCAGGGCGAGGAAGACCTCGTCCAGGCTGGGCTGTCCCAGCGCGAAGTTGTCGACGGTGATGCCGGAGCGGGCGAGCTCGGCCAGTGCGTGGGCCGCCTGCTCGGCGGCGCCGCGCTCCGTGCCGTGTCCGTTGACCCGGGCCGTCAGGGCGACCGGGTCGGCGTCGAGCAGCACTTCGGCGCCAAGCGCGGCGGCGAGCACCCGTTCGGCCTCCGGCCGCTGCTGCGCGTCCCGCAGCCGCAGATGCACGGCCCCGGAGCCGACGGAGGCCTTCAACTCGCCCTTGGTGCCCTCCGCGATCACCTTTCCGTGGTCGATCACGGCGATACGGGAGGCGAGTTGGTCGGCCTCGTCCAGGTACTGCGTGGTCAGCAGCACCGTCGTCCCCTGGGACACGACGGCGCGGACGATGTCCCAGACCTGGTTGCGGCTGCGCGGGTCGAGGCCCGTGGTCGGCTCGTCGAGAAACAGCAGATCCGGCGTGTTGAGGATGGAGGCCGCGATGTCGATACGGCGCCGCATACCGCCCGAGTAGTTCTTCACCTGCTTCTCCGACGCGTCGCGCAGCCCGAACGCCTCCAGCAGCTGGGCCGCCCGCTCACGGGCAGCCGGCTTGCCGTGGCCGAGCAGCCGACCGAGCAGGACCAGGTTCTCGGTGCCGGTCAGGTCCTCGTCGACCGAGGCGTACTGCCCGGTGAGGCTGACCCTGCTGCGGACCGCGTCGGCGTCCTTCTGCACGTCCTTGCCGAAGACACGGGCCTCGCCGCCGTCGGGCCGCAGCAGGGTGGCGAGCATCCGGACGGTGGTCGTCTTGCCCGCACCGTTCGGACCGAGGACTCCGTAGACCGTCCCTGCGGGTACCCGGAGGTCGACGCCGTCCACGGCGCGGTTGTCGCCGAAGACCTTCACCAGTCCCGTGGTCTCGATTGCCAGTTCTGTACTCATCGTCCGTTCGTCCGTCCTTCGGTTCCGTCTCGCCGTCCGTGCAATGCAGACGCGATCCGATGCCCGAAGTAATCGGTCGCACGGCCGCCGGTTGTCACTCGCGCGTGTAGTAGAAGTAGAAGACCGCCATGCCCACACCCACACCCACCGCGACACCGATCCCCGCGGCCCTCAGGACGCTCCCTCCGGCGAGGCTGGTCAGGAAGCCGATGGTCGCCGCGGTCAACGCCCCGTAGGCGAGGGCGCGCAGTTCTCGTGGCAGCCGGTGCTGGATGCGGCCCAGTCCGAAGGCCAGGCCCGCGAGGACCAGCGCGGTGATCACACCGAGGACCCACTGGCCGCCGGTGGCGACGCCGCCCTCCTCGACACGCTTGATGACGGCGGCCCAGATACCGAAGGTCAGGCCCAGGGTGACGGGCAGTGCCCAGGCGAGAGGACTGTGATGCCGGGGTTCGTGCGTCCGGCGCCGACGGTGCGGCATCGCTGCGTGTGTGGCCATGGCCGAGAGCTCCTTCCCTCTCCCCCCGCGCCCCCTCTACAGGGCACACCCGCACGCGGTCGCGGGCAAGTCCTGGGACCGCCCGCTCCGACCGGTCGGCCGCGCCGTCGCCCGGCACTTGCAACGGATCGGCAGACCCCGGCGTCTCAGGAGAGACCGGAAGACGAGCAGACGCACGCACGGGGGACCGCACATATGGAGACCGGTTCGGACGGGGCCACCTCACAGACGACGCACCGCGCCCGGCGCGGCGGCGGGTGGTCGGCCGGGCTGCTGCTCGTCGTTCCGACCGTCGTCGCCGCCTGTCGCGCCGCCGACACGGACGGTGTCACGCCGGTGCCGCAACTGCTGGCCTTCCTTCCGTGGCTGCTGGTGCCCGCGGGTGCCGCCGCGCTGCTCGCCCTCCTGGCGCGAATGCGTTTCCTCGTCGGCTGGGCGGTCACGGTGCTCGTCCTCATCGGGTGGTTCGTCAGGCCGTACGACACCGGCCTGACCGAGGAGCCGCCGGGCCGGGCCGTGGCCCGCCTCACGGTGCTCACGTCGAACGTCGAGTTCGGGCGGGCGACGGACGCGCTGGTGGAGACGGTGCGCCGCGAACAGCCGGATCTGGTGTTCGTGCAGGAATGCGACTACGCGTGCGCCGACGCCCTGGAGTCGGACGTGCCGCGCACCGACTATCCGTACCGCAACGTCGTCGCGGGTGGCACGGCGTCCGGCTCGGCGATCCTCAGCAGGCACCCGCTGCGTCCGGCGCCCGGTGTCGCGGGCGCGCTGGCCATGCCGGGGTCCGTCGCCGACGTCGCCGGGCGTCAGGTCGCCCTCCAGCTCGCGCACCCCCTGCCGCCGGTCCCGGACGCAGTGGACGACTGGCGCCGTGAGCTGGGCCTGCTGCGGGAGCACGCGGCCGAAGCGAAGGACGGTCCGAGCATCGTCGCGGGCGACTTCAACGCCGGTCAGGACCACGCAGCCTTCCGTGACATCCTCCGGGCGGGCCGGCTGAGCGACAGCGCCACCGTGGTCGGCGCGGCCCGCACCCCCTCCTGGCCGGCAGACCTGCGCCGGCCACTGGGTACCCAGATCGACCATGTGCTGGTCAGCGAGGACTTCTCGGTGCGCAAGGCCCGCTTCCTCGACCTTCCGGACACCGACCACAGGTCCCTGCTCGTGGAGCTGGCACTGCACGATGTGCGCTGACGGCCCCCGCGCGCGAGAGTCGAGCGAGAGCACTGCGCACTGAGCGCGAGCAACACGCACGGAGCGGACGCCATGGACCACGAGCAGAGCAGCGAGAGCGTCGACGAGCAGATCATCGACAACATCGGCAACCTCGTCGCGGAGGAGCGCGCCCTGCGCAACCGCTCCACCGACGAGCAGGGCCTCGCCCCCGACGAGATGGCCAGGCTGCGCGAGCTGGAGATCCAGCTCGACCAGTGCTGGGACCTGCTGCGGCGGCGCCGGGCCAAGACCGAGTTCGGCGAGGACCCCGGCACGGTGAAGGAGCGCCCCGCGGAAGAGGTGGAGAACTACCGCAGCTGAGCCGTCCCGTAACGGGACGCCACCGGCCAGGACGCGGCGGAGCTTGCGCCCGCAGGTCCGTTCGGGGTCTCTTGAAGCCATGGGACGACGCGAGGACGGCACCGGCGGACACACTGGACGCCTGACACCGCCGGACTGGCTGACGCACGGTCTGCGGCCCCAGCCGGCGCCCGTCCCCAAGGCCGCCGTCGGCCGTGCCGCCGTCGCCCTCGCCGCGCCGCTGGCCGCCGGGCTCGCCGCCGGACGCCCCGAGTACGGCGCGCTGGTGTCGATGGGCGCGCTGTCCGGCGTCATCGGCGACACCGCAGACGCCTACCGGATGCGGCTGCTGAACATCGCCGTCCCGCAGTTCTTCGGCGCTGTCGGCGTCACGCTGGGCATCCTGGTGTACGGGGAGGGCTGGCTCGCGGTCGGCGCGCTCACCCTTGTCGCCCTGGTGTCCGGCATGATCTCGTCGATCGGCGCAGTGGCCTCCGTGTCCGGGCTCCTGCTCCTGCTGAACGCGGTGGTCGGAGCGGGGCTGCCGATGCCCGGCCCCTGGTGGAAGGCCCCGCTCCTGCTCTCGCTCGGCGGGCTGTTCGTCCTCGTACTCACCCTGCTGGCCTGGCCGTTGCGCGCCCGGGTGCCCGAGCAGTCGGCGGTCGTCGCGACGTACCGCAGTGTCGCCGAGTTGCTGGCCGCGGCGGGCACGACCGACTACGACGCGCGCCGGCAGGAGGTCACCCGGTCGCTCAACACCTCGTACGACCTGATTCTCGCCCGGCGGGCCCGTGACCACGGGCGGCGCAGCCCCTTGGTGCAGCTCCTCGCCCAGCTCAACGTGGTGATCCCGCTGGTCGAGGCGGCCGCCGCCGCCCATCTGTACGGACGGGCATCCCGCCGACCGGAAATCGCGGAGGCGGTGCGCAAGTTGGCCGACTCACTCGAGCAGGGGCGCGGCAGCGCGCCCGAACTCGTCCTCCCGCCGCCACAGGGACCGGCCGACCGTGCGGTGAACAGCGCGCTGCGCCACGCCTCGGCGGTGGTGCACCACACGGGCCCCGAGCCGGAAGGCATGGACGACCGGCTCGGCCGGCCCGCCGCGCTCGGTGTCCGGGCACGGCGGGCGATCCGCAACATGCTGCTGTCGGAGCCGTCGTGGCGTTACGGGCTGCGGCTCGCGCTCTGCATCGGGCTGGCGCAGACGCTGGTGTCGCTGGTGCCCGTGACGCGCTCCTACTGGGTGGCTCTCACCGTCACGTTCGTCATGAAGCCGGACTTCGGGTCGGTGTTCTCCCGTGCGGTGCTGCGCGCTCTCGGCACGGCCGCCGGGCTGCTGGTGGCTGCCGCCGTGCTGGCGGCGGTGGAGCGCGGCTGGTGGGACGTGCCGGTGATGATGGTGCTCGCGGCGCTGATCCCGGCGTTCTCCGTGAAGGGGTACGCCTTCCAGACCGCGGCGATCACTCCGGTGATCCTTATGCTGTCCGACATCCTGGGCCACCAGGGCTTCCACCTGGTGCTTCCGCGTCTGGTGGACAGCCTCGTCGGGTGCGGGATCGCGCTGGTGGCCGGGTATCTGCTGTGGCCGGAGAGCTGGCACACCCGGATCGGGGACCGGCTCGCGCAATGCGTCGAGGACACGGCGCGCTATGTGGTGTGCGCGTTCGGCGGCCTGGAGCAGACGGGGCGGGCGCAGGCACGGCGTCGCATCTACCGGGACCTGTCCTCGGTTCGCTCGGAGTTCCAGCGTGCCCTGACGGAGCCGCCGCCGACCGGTACCCGGGCCGCGGCCTGGTGGCCGCTGGTCGTCGCGGCCGAGCGGATCGTGGACGCGACGACAGCGGCGCGGGTCCGCGTCGACCACGGGGCCGAGCCTCCTGGTCCGGAGGAGGTCGCCGGCATCGAGCGGCAGCTGCACGAACTGGCGGACGGTCTGCGCTCGAGCGAGGTGCTGGTCGAGGTGCGGGCCGACCTGCCGGGCGACGACGAGGGCGTGCTGGCACCGCTGCGGCAGGAGGTCAGGGCGGCGCGGGCGATCGCGTCCCCCCGGCCGCGCCGATGACGACCGGCCCCGGCGAGCCGTGCCTCAGGCATTCGGCCACGAGGCCCGGCCGGTCGCCTCAGGCCTTCGGACGCCCGCCGTGGAGCCGCTCCAGCTCGCGCCGGTCGCGCTTCGTCGGCCGGCCGGCCCCCCGGTCCCGTACCGCCGCCGGGGCCGTGAACTCCTTGGGCGGGGGCGGCGGGCTGTTGTCCACGTAAGCCTGTACCGCGACCGGCGGGCCGACCCGCTTCCGAAGGATCTTCGAGACGACCACGATGCGCTCGCGCCCCGCGTGGAAGATCCGCACCTGGTCCCCGGCACGCAGCGACTGGGCGGGTTTGACCCGGTCGCCGTTGACCCGGACATGGCCCGCGCGGCAGGCTGCGGAGGCCTGCGAGCGGGTCTTGGTGAGCCGTACGGACCAGATCCAGACGTCGACCCGTACGGTCCCCTCGCCTGACGCGGACGATCCCTCTGCAGCCATGCCTCGACTCTACGACCTGGCGCCTGCGGACCGCCCGCACAGCCACGTGCGGGTGGGGGCGGCCCCCTCCCCTCACCACAGCGCACACATCCGACTACGATGCGCACGATCCCTGTGACGGAGGCGCTCCCTCCGCACTCGGGCGACCCCTTCTTGATGCGTCGGCACACACCGCGTGGCGCAAGGGCATTCGGAGACTTCCATGCGCAGCAGCTCCGGCAGAGGGCTTCGGCCAGGTGTCCTCGGGACGTTCGACACCACCGTCATGGCCGTGGCGGGCAGTGCCCCTGCCTATTCGATCGCGGCCACCACGGCCGTGCTCGTCGCCACGGTCGGCCTCGCGGGCCCCGCCGCGCTGCTGTACTGCGCGATACCCATGCTCGGCATCGTCCTGGCCTTCGGCAGACTCGGCCGCATCGACGTCAACGCGGGCGCCGCGTACTCCTGGGTCGGCCGGACCCTCCATCCGTTCCTCGGCTTCCTCTCCGGGTGGGCGCTGGTGGTCTCGGCGACGATCTTCATGGTGGCGGGTTCGCTGCCGGCGGGGGCGATGACGCTGGCGCTCTTCGATCCGGCACTCGCCGAGAACACGGCCCTCTCGACCGCCGTCGGCGCTGCCTGGTTCCTCGCGATGCTGCTCGTCGTGCTGGGCGGGGTCCGGCTGACCGTACGGGCCCAACTACTGCTGTCCGGCGTGGAGATGGTGATCCTGCTGCTCTTCGTCGGTGCGGCCCTGCTGCACGACGGAGCGGCCGCCGCCTTCGACTGGTCGTGGTTCGGCTTCTCCCACTTCGAGGGGACGGCCGGGTTCGCCTCCGGGGCGCTGATCGCCGCCTTCTACTTCTGGGGCTGGGACGTCACCAGCAACCTGAGCGAGGAGACCCGGGACAGCCGCCGCACGGCGGGGCTCAGCGCTCTCGTCGGCGTCGGTGTCGTCTTCCTGCTGTTCGAGGCGTTCACGATCGCCGTCAACGTCATCCTGACGGCCGGGGAGATCCAGGCGGCGGGATCGAACGTGCTGGCCGTGCTCGGTGCCGCGATCTGGCCCGGCGTGGGCGGGAAACTGCTGGTCGTGGCCGTGCTGCTGTCGACGGTCGCCACCTTGGAGACCACGCTGATCCAGGTCACCCGCTCGCTGTTCGCGATGGGCCGCGACCGTACGATGCCCGCCGTGCTGGGACGCGTCCACCGCCGGTGGAAGACACCCTGGGTGGCGGTCACCGCGGTCGGGGTCGTCGCACTCGCCATGTTCGTGGCGTCCATGGCGCTCGGCTCGGTGGGTGACGTCGTCGCCGCGGCGGTCGCCGCGATGGGCCTGCAGATCGCCTTCTACTACGGGCTGGCGGGGATCGCCGCCGTCGTCGCGTACCGCAGGACGCTGCTGACGTCCGTGGGCGATTTCGTGCTCGGCGGTGTCTGGCCGCTGCTCGGCGCGCTGTTCATGCTGTGGATCTTCTTCGAGTCGCTCGGTGAGCTGAGCGGCGCGGCGGTCGCGATCGGTCTCGGCGGTCTCGCCATCGGGCTGGTGCCGATGGTCGTCCACTGGCGGCGCGGGAGTGCGTACTACCGGCCGGCCAGGCTTGACGCCGCCTCTGCGGCCGCCTCCGGCGACGACCACGGTGGCCACGGCCCGCACGGCGGGGACTACGCCGACAAGGCGCTGGCCACGGATTACTGAGCCCACCGGGCCGCTGCCCACCACCCGGCTGCGAAACGCCGGCCACCGCTGAACGCCAGTCGCACCGTGCACAGCCGAGGGAAGTGCCGCACATGGTCGTACGCCGCCGCTTCGTACCCGACTTCGATCCCGCCTTCGGGGACCGGCCGCTGGCCGACGCCCTGCACGACATCGTGATCGGCAGATGGCAGGGCGTCCGTGAGCTGCTGCACGACACCGGCGACGACTGGCCGCTGCGCACCCACCGGATCCGCCTGCTCGCCCATGCCGCGGCCGGGTCCCGCGCGACCGAGATCTGGCGCGCGGCGGAGCCGTCGGGTCCGGACGCTGCGGTCGTGAGCGCGGCGACCGAGGTCGTGCGCCTCTTCCAGCTGGCGATCGCCGCCGGCCGCGGTACCGGCACCGACCGTACGCGGCTCGACGCCGCGGTGACGGCCTGCCTCAAGGCCGCCGACGCCCACCCCACCGACCCGATGCCGTGGATCTCGCTGCTGACGGTGGCCCGGCTCTACGAGGACGGGGTGCCACGGCGCGAACTGCGGGGCTGGTGGGAGGAGATGCGCCGGCGCGACCCTTACAACGTCGAGGGCCATGTGCAGCTGCTGCGCTACCACTCGGCACGCTGGCACGGCACGCACGGCAGGATGTACGACTTCGCCCGGGACGCGGCCGGGGCTTCACCGCCCGGATCACCGCTGCCCGTGCTGGTGCAGATTGCCCGGGCCGAGGAGTACCGGTACGTCGCCGACGCGGCGCAGGGCCGCGTGGTGCGCGGTTTCGACCAGCACTGGAAGCACGAACTGGCGATCACCGAGATCCGCCGCACCTGGGAGCGATGGATCCTGTGGCGTACGGACGGGCCGGTCGCCCCGCAGGAGATAGGCGAGCTCAACTACCTGGTCCACGCCGCCTGCCACGCGGGCCTGCGCCTGGAGGCGAGCGGACTGTTCCGGCTGCTGGGCCGCCGCGCTGCGCATCTCCCGTGGGCGTACACGGGAGACGCCGCCGAGCAGTTCACGAGGTGGCGCGCGCAGATGGACGCCACCCCGTGAACCCGTCACGGCTTACGCGCCGATGTCGCGGCCGTCCTTGCGGTAGACGGCGACGACCGACGGACGGACCAGCTTGCCCGGTCCGTCGGGCCATGCGCTCGCCGGCTTCTCCACGGACGCGCCGTCGACCTCGCCCGGGTGCTGCACGGCCACCAGGACCCGGCGGTCCTGGATGATCGGACCGCAGGTCTCCGCACCGGTGGGCACGGTCAGGAACTGCTTGAGCTCACCGCGGCGCTCGCCGTGGGTCGCGACGCCGAACAGACCGTCGTGGTTGCCGAGCGCGTTGCCGTCCGTGGACAGCCAGAGGTTGCCGTACGGGTCGAAGGCGATGTTGTCCGGGCAGGAGATCGGGCTGACCTTGTCCTTCGGGTAACCCGCGAAGTAGGTGGCCGGGTCGTTCGGGTCGCCGGCGACCAGGAAGAGGCGCCACGAGAAACCCTCGGACGTCGGGTCGTCCCAGTGCTCGGCCAGCTCCAGTACCTGGCCGTGCTTGTTGAGGTTGCGCGGGTTGGCCTCGTCCGCGCCGGGGTTGTCACCCTTGCCACGGTTGGAGTTGTTGGTCAGGGCGACGTACACCCGGCCCGTACGGGGGCTGGGCTCCACGTCCTCGGGGCGGTCCATCTTCGTCGCGCCGACCTTGTCGCCCGCGAGCCGGGTGAAGACGTACACCTCCTCGGCGGTCATGCCCGGCACGTGCGACACGTCGCCCGTGGCGAGCGGGATCCACACGCCGGATCCGTCGAACTCGCCGTCGTTCGGGAGCTTGCCGGTGCCGTCGATCTGACCGGGCGAGTCGCCGGTGAGCTTGGCGACGTACAGCGTGCCCTCGTCGAGCAGCGTGCGGTTGTGCTCGCGCGCGGCGCGGCTGTCGCCCTTCTTCATCCGCTTCGACGAGACGAACTTGTAGAAGTAGTCGAAGCGCTCGTCGTCGCCCATGTAGACGACCGGGCGGCCGTCGTCGGTGAGCCGGGGCTGCGCGGCCTCGTGCTTGAACCGGCCCAGAGCGGTGCGCTTGGCGGGCGTGGACTCGGGGTCGTACGGGTCCAGCTCGACGACCCAGCCGAAGCGGTGGACCTCGTTCGGCTCCTGCTTCAGGTCGAAGCGCTTGTCGAAACGCTCCCACTTGCGCTCGGTCGCGCCCGTGCCGACGCCGTAACGCTTGTCCGTCGCGCTGGAGCCGTTCGCGAAGTACTGGTTGAAGTTCTCCTCGCCCGACAGGATCGTGCCCCACGGGGTGGTGCCGCCGGCACAGTTGTTGAGCGTGCCGAGCACGGTCGTTCCCGACCGGTCGGCGCTGGTGCGCAGCAGCTCGCAGCCGGCGGCCGGTCCGGTGAGCTCGAACTCGGTCGTCGCGGTGAGACGGCGGTTGAGCGGGTGACGCGTCACGGGGGAGAGCTTGCCGGAGCGGTGCTCCTCCTGGACCACGACGACGGACAGACCGTGCGCGGCCCAGGCGATCTCGACCTGCTCGCGGGTCGGGTTCTCGGAGTCGTAGCCCTTGAACATCAGGACCTCGTCCGTGTACTCGTGGTTCGCCACGAGCACCTGGCGGCCGCGCTCGCCCCTGAGGGGGAGCAGGCTGAGGAAGTCGTTGTTGTAGCCGAACTGGCCCGCCTGCGCCTTCGCCGACTGCTTGTCCGGGTCGAAGGCGGGGGCCCCGCGGAGAATCGGCTCGCCCCAGCGGATGACGACGCATCGGGTGTAGCCCTCGGGGACGGTGACCTTGTCGTCCCTGTTGGGCGCGACGGGTGCGAAGCGAAGGCCACGGGCGCCGTCGAAGGTGCCGGGACCGCCCGGCTTGCCCGGCTTGTGACCGTGGGCCTCGGCCGGGGTCGCCCCCTGCACGACGGCCGCCCCGCCGGCCGCGGCGGCCACGGTCACGACCGCGGCGGCGCGCATCATCGAACGACGCGAGAGGGCGCTCGCTATGACGTCGCCGACGTACTCGTTCTCGCTGGTGTTCGGGACCTCGTGGAAGCAGGCGTCGCCGCAGCGGTAGCGACAGGTGAGGGCAGAACGTCCGCCCGCGTGCGGGGTCGTGTTCAACAGCGGCAGCAGTTTGCGCACTTCGTCCTCCTTCGGCGCAGCCTGCGCCGACATGGTGTCGGAATGATTCCGGCCATGACGTTAGGTGCGCAGCAGTGCACGACGGCGGACGCGGGATGAACGACGGATGAATGCGGCACGGACGAGGCGCGGTTGGGGTGTGTGTGCGGAGGTTGTGGGTGCCCTCCCCGAGAGCGGGCGGGGCGGCCGCTAACCTTACGTGTCCGCCCTGGCCTGCGTTGCCCGGGCAGGAGCGGACAGTCACCGCACACAACGCATGCGAAAGGCCTCGCCCATGGGTATTCGGAGCTTGCTGCGCAAGGTGTTCGGACGCGACCGTGCTGAGTGTGACGAGCCGGCGACAGCCTCCGTTCCGGCCCAGACCGAGCGCACGGAACCGGCCACGGACACGTCGTCCCCCACGCCCGCCACGTCCGCCACGTCCTCCGCCACGACGGTGCCCACGCAGACGCCTTCGGACCGAACGTCGGACCGCGCGTCGGACCTGGTCTCCGCGGCCTTCGACAACCCGTCGCCGCGCCGCACCTCGGTCCCGCCCCAGAGCGCACGCACCACGCCGTCCGCGGCGGAGCCGCGGAACGACGCACCCGTCGCGGACGACACAACCGTCACTCCCGCCGCGGCCGAGACCGGCGACGCCGAGCCGGAGAGCGACGCGCCCGTGGCGGACGCCTCAGCTGCGGAGGACAGCGCGGCCGAGTCCCCGGCCCCGGAGGCGGACGCCCAGGAGCCGCAGTCCGACGCGCCGGTCGCGGAGGACGGCGTGGCCGAGCCGGCGGAGATCGTCGCCGCGGCGGCCGACACGCCCGTCGCAGACGAAGCCGCAACCGTCACCCCGGCCACGGCCACGCCCACCGAGGACGAGCCCACCCCCGTCGCGCCCGCGGCCGGCAACCCCGAGCCGCAGAACGAAGCGCCCGTGGCGGACGCCGCCGCTGCCGAGGACAGCGCGGCCGAGCCCTCGGCTCCGGAGGCGGACGCCCCCGAGCCGCAGAACGACGCACCGGTCGCGGCCGAAGCACCCGAAGCCGACAGCCCCGCCGAGGACGACGCACCCGCTGCTCAGGACGGCGCGACCGAGCCGGTGGAGGTCGTCGCCCCTGCGGCCGAAGCACCCGAAGCGGATGCCCCCGCTGCGGAAGGCACGGCAACCGAGTCCCCGGAGGCGGACGCCCCCGAGCCGCAGAACGACGCGCCCGTAGCAGCCGCGCCCGCCGCGGAAGACAGCACCCCCGAACAGCAGGCCGAAGCCCCCACCGCGGAAGACAGCACACCCGAGCCGCAGGCCGAAGCCCCTCTCGTCGCGGCCGACGCAGCCGAAGCCGACAGCCCTGCCGAGGACGACGCGTCCGTCGTGGAGGGCGTGCCCGGCGGGCGGGCCGCCAATGGGTTGGCGAAGGTCAGGGCCGGCGCGCCGCGGATCGTCGACGCGTACAAGGCCGCCGGCGCTGCGCTCAAGAAGGCAGAGCTCACCGGGGCGCGCGCCCACGTGTACCTGGTGCTCGACCGGTCCGGGTCGATGCGCCCGCACTTCAAGGACGGCAGCGCCCAGCGTCTCGGCGAGCAGGCGCTCGCACTCGCCGCGCACCTCGACGCCGACGCGACCGTCGACGTCGTGTTCTTCTCGACCGAGATCGACGGCACCGGCGAGCTCACCTTCGACGCCCATGAGGGCCGGATCGACGAGCTGCACGCCGGGCTCGGCCGGATGGGTCGTACCAACTACCACCTCGCGATCCAGGAGGTCCTCGCCCTGCACGCCAAGAAGACCACCGACGCACCCGCGTTCGTGATCTTCCAGACCGACGGCGCTCCCGAGTCGAAGACCGCCGCCACCGCCGCCCTCGCGGCGGCCGCCGGCAAGCCGGTGTTCTGGCAGTTCGTGGCCTTCGGCGAGCACGACGCCAAGGCCTTCGACTACCTCCGCAAGCTCCAGGTGGACAACGCCGCGTTCTTCCACGCCGGTCCCGCGCCCCTCGAGCTTCCGCACGCGGAGCTGTTCAAGGGCATCCTCGGGACCTGGCGCCCGTAGCTCCGGCGCCGCGCCCCGCGGGGCGTCCGGGCGGCCCACCGCCCGGACGCCACCGCGCACCCCCGCGTACGCGTGTGAGTCGATCTTCGTAGGCCCGATAGGATTTCGACCATGGCGGCCACTGGATCCGAGAAGCAGGGGGCGAAGGCGTACTACGTCTCGACCCCCATTTACTACGTCAACGACGCTCCTCACCTGGGCCACGCCTACACGACCGTCGCAGGCGACGTGCTCACACGCTGGCACCGTCAGCGTGGCGAGAAGGTGTGGTACCTCACCGGCACGGACGAGCACGGTCAGAAGATCATGCGCACCGCGGAGGCGAACGGCGTCACGCCCCAGGAGTGGTGCGACAAGCTCGTGGAGGAGGCCTGGAAGCCTCTCTGGGAGCACCTGAACATCGGGAACGACGACTTCATCCGCACCACGGAGAAGCGGCACACGGACCGTGTGCAGGAGTTCGTGCAGGACCTGTACGACAAGGGCGAGATCTACAAGGGCGGATACGAGGGCCCGTACTGCGTGGGCTGCGAGGAGTACAAGCTCCCCGGTGACCTCGTGGAGGCCGAGGACGGCACCAAGCTGTGCCCGATCCACAAGAAGCCGGTGGAGATCCTCAAGGAGGAGAACTACTTCTTCAAGCTCTCCGAGTACGGTCCGAAGCTGCTCGACTTCTATGCGGCGAACCCGGGCTTCATCCAGCCCGAGTCCGCCCGCAACGAGGTGGTGAACTTCGTCAAGCAGGGTCTGCAGGACCTCTCCATCTCGCGGTCGACCTTCGACTGGGGCGTCCCGGTCCCGTGGGACGAGAAGCACGTCATCTACGTGTGGGTCGACGCGCTCCTCAACTACGCGACGGCCGTCGGCTACGGCTCCAACCAGGCCAAGTTCGACGAGACCTTCCCCGCGAACGTCCACCTCGTGGGCAAGGACATCCTGCGCTTCCACGCCATCATCTGGCCCGCGATGCTGATGGCACAGGGCTTGCCGGTGCCCGGCAAGGTCGCCGCCAACGGCTGGCTGATGGTCGGCGGCGAGAAGATGTCGAAGTCGAACCTGACGGGTATCAAGCCGCAGGACCTGACCTCGCACTTCGGTGTGGACGCATATCGCTGGTACTTCCTGCGCGCGATCGCGTTCGGCCAGGACGGCTCGTTCTCCTGGGAGGACTTCGCCGCCCGGTACACCTCCGAGCTCGCCAACGACTACGGCAATCTCGCCTCGCGCGTCGCGGCGATGGTCGGCAAGTACTTCGGCGGTGCGCTGCCCGAGGCGACGGCCGCGGGTGACGCGGAGAAGGCGGTCCAGGACGGTCTCGCGAAGGCCGTCGCGGAGGCGGACCGGAAGATCGGCGAGGAGCTGGACTTCCAGGGCGGCATCCTGGCGGTGTTCGACTTCGTGAAGCAGGTCAACGGCTACATCACGGAGCAGGAGCCGTGGAAGGTCGCCAAGGACGAGTCGGAGGAGGGCAGGGCCCGCCTCGCGACCATCCTGTACACGGCCGCCGAGTCGCTGCGCGCCGTCGCGGTCCTGCTGAACCCGGTGATGCCCGACACCTCCCAGAAGCTGTGGGACTCGCTGGGCGCCGAGGCCGCGCTGGGCGCGCTCGAGGACCAGAGGGTCCAGGAGGCGGGCGAATGGGGCAGGCTCCCTGCCGGCGCCACGGTCACGAAGGGCGCGGTGCTGTTCCCACGTCTGGAGGAGCCGAAGAAGGACTAGGTCCTCCTCGGGCCTGCGTGAGGGGCTGTCCGGCCGTACGCCGGGCGGCCCCTTCCGCTTGAATCCGGTCACCAGGACGGACCCGCCCCCACGGTCGGCGGACCGGTGCCTCCGCGTCCTCCGTCACCGCCACCGCCCGGACACGACGAAGGGCCCTGCAACCGCGAGGTTCCAGGGCCCTTGTGCGCGTGCTACTCGCCGGACTTGGCGACCGGCTTGCGCAACTGGATGTTCAGCTCGCGCAGACGGGCCTCGTCCAGCTCGGAGGGCGCGCCCATCAGCAGGTCCTGGGCGTTGCCGTTCAGCGGGAAGGCGATCGTCTCCCGGATGTTCGGCTCGTCCGCCAGGAGCATCACGATGCGGTCGATGCCGGGGGCGATGCCGCCGTGCGGCGGGGCGCCGTACTCGAAGGCGCGGAGCATGCCGGCGAACTCCTGCTCGACCGTCTCGCGGGAGTAGCCCGCGATCTCGAAGGCCTTGAACATGATCTCGGGCTCGTGGTTCCGGATCGCACCGGAGGAGAGCTCGACGCCGTTGCAGACGATGTCGTACTGCCAGCCCAGGATGTCCAGGGGGTCCTGGGTCTCCAGGGCCTCCAGGCCGCCCTGCGGCATCGAGAACGGGTTGTGCGAGAAGTCGATCTTGCCGGTCTCCTCGTCCTTCTCGTACATCGGGAAGTCGACGATCCAGCAGAAGCGGAAGACGTTCTCCTCGAAGTGGCCGGCGCGCCTGGCGGCCTCGACGCGGACCGCTCCCATGATCTTCGAGACCTCGTCGAAGTCACCGGCACCGAAGAACACCGCGTGGCCGGGCGCAAGGCCCAGACGCTCGGTGAGGACCTTGACGTTCTCCTCGGTGAGGAACTTGGCGATGGGGCCGGTCAGGCCGCCGTCCTCACCGACGCGCACCCAGGCAAGGCCCTTGGCGCCCTGCTCGACGGCGTAGTCGCCGAGGCCGTCGAAGAACTTACGGGTCTGGTCGGCGGTGTCCGGCACGGCGAGCGCACGGACGTGCTTGCCGGCGAACGCCTTGAACTCGGACGCCTCGAAGACGTCGGAGATGTCGACGAGCTCCAGCTTGGCGCGCAGGTCCGGCTTGTCGGAGCCGTACTTCAGCATGGCCTCGCGGAACGGGATCCGCGGGAACGGGGAGGTGACGTGGCGGCCGCCGCCGAACTCCTCGAAGATCTCGGTCATCAGCTTCTCGATCGGCTGGAAGACGTCCTCCTGCTCGACGAAGCTCATTTCGACGTCGAGCTGGTAGAACTCGCCGGGCGAGCGGTCGGCGCGGGCGTCCTCGTCGCGGAAGCACGGCGCGATCTGGAAATAGCGGTCGAATCCGGAGATCATCAGCAGCTGCTTGAACTGCTGCGGGGCCTGTGGCAGCGCGTAGAACTTGCCCGGGTTGAGGCGGGACGGCACCACGAAGTCACGGGCGCCCTCGGGGGAGGTCGCGGCGAGGATCGGGGTCGCCATCTCGTTGAAGCCGAGGGCGGTCATCTTGTGCCGGATGGCGGAGATGACGGCGGTGCGCAGCATGATGTTGCGGTGCATGCGCTCGCGGCGCAGGTCGAGGAAGCGGTACTCCAGGCGGCGCTCCTCGTTGACGCCGTCGTCGGCGTTGATGGTGAACGGGATCTGCTTGGCGGCGCCGAGGACCTCGACCTCGGCTGCCTCGATCTCGATCTCGCCGGTGGGCAGCTCGGGGTTGACGTTCTCCGCACCGCGGGAGACGACCTTGCCGTCGACGCGGACCACGGTCTCCTTCGTCAGCTTGTCGAGGACCTCGGCGGCCGCGGTGCCGGGCCGGGCGACGAGCTGCGTGATGCCGTAGTGGTCGCGCAGATCGATGAAGAGGATGCCGCCCAGGTCTCGGCGATTGTGCAGCCAGCCGCTCAGCCGGACGTCGGCTCCGACGTCAGAGGCGCGGAGCTCGCCGCAGGTGTGGGACCTGTACCGATGCATCGTCGTTCATCCAGTCTTAGCGATTTTGGTGGGCACAACCTGTGCAAGGTTACCGCCCGGCCCCCGCCCGGCCCATTGACATAGACGCGACACCCGCCGACGGTGTCCGGCAGCGTCCCGTCGCGTGGGGGTCCGGGGGCGAGGGCAAGTGATCCGGCTCGACCTCTACGAGTCGGGCGCGCCGGCCGGCCCGGAGCGGCCCGGGGTGCCGGCGGGGCCGTAGCGGGCGCGCAGTTCGCGGACGACACCGAACGCGGCCGCGGTCACCGGCACGGCGAGCAGCATCCCGAGGATGCCCGCGAGGCTCGCCCCCGCCGTGATCGCCAGTAGTACCACCGCCGGATGCATATGGACCGTACGGCTCTGGATCATCGGCTGGAGCACGTGCCCCTCGAGCACCTGCACGGCCAGCACCACTCCGAGCACCCACAGCGCGATGACGAACCCCCGGTCGGCGAGGGCGACGAGGACGGCGACCGCGCCGGAGATGAACGCCCCGAGGTAGGGGATGTACGCGCCGACGAAGACGAGCGCCCCGAGCCCGATCGCGCCGGGCACCCGCAGGATCAGCAGCCCGACCGTGATGCACAGCGCGTCGATCAGCGCGATGAACGTCGTGCCGCGCATGAAGCCCTCGACGCCGCCGAAGGCACGGCGCCCGATCGCCTCGACCAGGTCACCGGCGTCACCGGGAGCGAGGGAGCGCAGCGCTCCGACGGCCCGGTCGGAGTCCCGCAGGAAGAAGAAGATCAGCAGCAGCGCCAGCACGGCGATCGCGATCATCTCGCTCACCACGCTCAGCCCGGAGATCACCCCGGAGGCGGCCGTTCCGCCGAACTTGCCGAGCAGTCCCCTGGCATTCGAGGCGAGGTCGTCCAGGGAGGTCCCGGCGGCTCCGAAGTGCCGGGACAGGTCGGAGGCGGCCTGCCGAAGGGACGCGATGATCTGGTCGCCGGTCTCGATCAGCGCGTTGACGATGATGTAGATCGCACCGCCGACGACGGCCACCACGGCGGCGCAGGTCAGCCCGGCGGCCAGGGACCGCTGCACCTTCATCAGTACCAGCCGCCGGTACAGCGGTCCGAGCAGCGCGGTTCCCAGCAGTGCGAGGAGCACGGGCGTCACGGCGGTCTGGAACCTGACGACGAGCCAGACCCCGACGCCCGCGACCCCCGTCACCAGAAGCGCGACGACGCACCAGGCGGCGAGGCGCTTCGCGGGTTCGGGCAGCAGCGGCTTCGACGGGGGCACAGCTCCCACCCGACCACGGCCGTCACCACCCGTCCCGCCCATCCGGTCCGCATGGGTGACGGATCGTCAATCCGTCGGCGCGTGCTCGCTCACATGCCGTGGACCGCGGGGACGGTGCCGAGCAGACCCTTCTGGAAGTCCTCGAAGGCCTCCTTCAGCTCCGCCTGGGTGTTCATCACGAACGGGCCGTAGTGCGCCATCGGTTCACGGATCGGACGGCCGCCGAGCAGCACGACCTCCAGGTCGGGCGTGTTCGAGTCCTGCGCCTCGTCCGCCCGGACGGTCAGCGAACCGCCGTCACCGAAGACGGCCGTCTGCCCCGTCCGCACCGGCCGCAGCTCCTGCCCGACCGCACCGCGGCCGGCGAGGACGTAGGCAAGACCGTTGAAGTCCTCGCGCCACGGCAGGGTGATCTCGGCACCCGGCGCCAGAGTGGCGTGGATCATCGTGATCGGCGTGTGCGTGATGCCCGGACCCTCGTGGCCGTCCAGCTCACCGGCGATCACCCGCAGCAGCGCACCGCCGTCCGGGGAGGTCAGCAGCCGCACATGGCCGCCGCGGATGTCCTGGTAACGCGGGTTCATCATCTTGTCGCTCGCGGGGAGGTTCACCCACAACTGCAGCCCGTGGAACAGCCCGCCGGACACGACGAGCGACTCCGGCGGCGCCTCGATGTGCAGCAGACCGCTGCCTGCTGTCATCCACTGCGTGTCGCCGTTGCGGATGGTCCCGCCGCCGCCGTTGCTGTCCTGGTGCACGAAGGTGCCGTCGATCAGGTAGGTGACCCCGCGGCACGGCCTCTGCGGGCGCGGCGACGCGCGGCAGGGTGATCGGGTTCTCGACAGTCACTGCGGGCATGGCGGGACCTCCTTGTTCGACGAGTTTAGTTGAACAATGAACTTCTTGCCACCTGCAGCGACGAACGCCCGGGAGGAATTCCTCCCGGGCGCGAGAACAAGGGCCTGCCGGCTGTCGGCGCTCAGCCGTACATCCGGCGCATCGCGAAGTCGACCATCTGCTCGACCGCCTTCGCGTCGAAGACCATCCGATGGTCCCCCTCCATGTCGAGCACGAATCCGTACCCCGTGGGCAGCAGGTCGATCACCTCGGCGCCGGTGATCACGAAGTACTTCGACTCCTTGCCCGCGTATCTGCGCAGCTCCTTGAGCGTGGTGAACATCGGGATGACCGGCTGCTGAGTGTTGTGGAGCGCCAGGAAGCCCGGGTTCTCGCCGCGCGGGCAGTAGACCTTGGACGTCGCGAAGATCTGCTGGAAGTCCTCGGCCGACATCGACCCCGTCGTGAAGGCCCGCACCGCGTCCGCCAGGGACGGCGGCGACGGCTCGGGGTACAGCGGCTGCTCCCCGTAGGAGGGCTGCTGGGGCACGTACTGCTGCTGCTGAGCGCCCGGGGTCTGGTCGTAGCCGTACATGCCCGCAAGAGTAACGAGTCACAGATGCCACCAGAGGGCTTGCATCTTATTACCGACGGGTAGCATCATCGTAGCTACTTGCTGGTACGTGGATGAGAAATCCAACTTCCGATCTTTACGGAGCCGTCGCCATGGGGCACTACAAGTCGAATCTCCGCGACATCGAGTTCAACCTCTTCGAGGTCCTCGGGCGCGACAAGCTTTACGGCACCGGCCCGTTCGCGGAGATGGACGTCGACACCGCCAAGTCGATCCTCGAGGAGATCGCCCGCCTCGCGGAGAACGAGCTCGCCGAGTCCTTCGCCGACGCCGACCGCACCCCGCCGGTCTTCGACCCCGCGACCAACACGGCCCCGGTCCCCGAGAGCTTCAAGAAGAGCTACAAGGCCTTCATGGACTCCGAGTACTGGCGTCTCGGCCTGCCCGAGGAGATCGGCGGCACCGTCTCGCCCCGCTCCCTGATCTGGTCCTACGCGGAGCTGCTGCTCGGCTCGAACCCTGCCGTCTGGATGTACTCCTCCGGCCCGGCCTTCGCCGGCGTCCTCTTCGACGAGGGCAACGAGGCGCAGAAGAAGATCGCCGAGATAGCCGTCGAGAAGCGCTGGGGCTCCACCATGGTCCTCACCGAGCCGGACGCCGGCTCGGACGTCGGTGCCGGCCGCACCAAGGCGATCCAGCAGGAGGACGGCTCCTGGCACATCGAGGGCGTGAAGCGCTTCATCACCTCGGGTGAGCACGACATGGAGGAGAACATCCTCCACTACGTGCTGGCCCGCCCCGAGGGGGCCGGTCCGGGCACCAAGGGCCTCTCCCTCTTCCTCGTGCCCAAGTACCACTTCGACTGGGAGACCGGTGAGCTGGGCGAGCGCAACGGCGTCTACGCGACGAACGTCGAGCACAAGATGGGCCTCAAGGCGTCCAACACCTGCGAGATGACCTTCGGCGACCAGCACCCCGCCAAGGGCTGGCTGATCGGCGACAAGCACGACGGCATCCGCCAGATGTTCATGATCATCGAGTTCGCCCGAATGATGGTCGGCACGAAGGCCATCGCCACCCTCTCCACCGGCTACCTGAACGCACTGGAGTACGCCAAGGAGCGCGTCCAGGGCCCGGACCTGAAGAACTTCGCGGACAAGACCGCCCCCAAGGTCACCATCACGCACCACCCCGACGTGCGCCGCTCCCTGATGACGCAGAAGGCGTACGCCGAGGGCATGCGCGCCCTGGTGCTCTACACCGCCTCCATCCAGGACGAGATCGCCGTCAAGGAGGCCGCAGGCGAGGACGCCAAGGCCCTCGTCGCCCTCAACGACCTGCTGCTCCCCATCGTCAAGGGCTACGGCTCCGAGAAGTCGTACGAGCAGCTGGCCCAGTCCCTGCAGACCTTCGGCGGCTCCGGCTACCTGCAGGAGTACCCGATCGAGCAGTACATCCGCGACGCCAAGATCGACACCCTCTACGAGGGCACCACCGCCATCCAGGGTCAGGACTACTTCTTCCGGAAGATCGTCCGCGACCAGGGCCAGGCGCTGAACGCCCTCTCCGAGGAGATCAAGAAGTTCCTCGCGGTCGGCACCGGCGGCGAGGAGCTGGCCGGTGCCCGCGACGCACTCGCCAAGGCCGCCGTGGACCTCGAGGCGATCGTCGGCACGATGACGAACGACCTCATCGCCACCGGCGAGGACGTCACGAACATCTACAAGGTCGGCCTCAACACCACCCGCCTGCTGATGGCCTCCGGTGACGTGGTCGTCGCCTACCTGCTGCTGCGCGGCGCGGCCGTCGCCGCCGAGAAGCTGGAGACCGCCTCCGCCAAGGACGTGCCGTTCTACCAGGGCAAGATCGCGGCCGCGAAGTTCTTCGCCGCCAACGTCCTGCCGGGCGTCTCGGTCGAGCGCACGCTCGCCGAGACGGTCGACGGCTCGCTGATGGACCTGGACGAGGCCGCGTTCTAGTCGTCGCCCGCCTGCACACAGGGCCGCCCTTCCGGACTCGTCCGGAAGGGCGGCCCTCTTGCGTCCCCTCGGTACCCTGGCCGGTGCCCGGCCGACGACGGGACCGTTTCCGGCCACCGCCGACACCCCGTGGACCAGGTGTCACTGATCGGCAACCGGGCGACTCGCCCCCCTCGTTAAGGTGAACTTCATGAGCAGCGAACCTGCCCGCTTCGATCGCGGCCACACCGACGACCTGATGTCCTTCCTCACGGCCGCACCCACGCCGTACCACGCAGTCGCCGCCGCAACCCAGCGGCTCGAGAAGGCCGGTTTCCGACAGGTGCTGGAGACGGACGCCTGGGACGCGACTGCCGGCGGCAAGTACGTGCAGCGCGGTGGCGCGCTCATCGCCTGGTACGTGCCGGAGGGCGCCTCCCCCCACACCCCCTTCCGTATCGTCGGCGCCCACACAGACTCGCCGAACCTGCGCGTCAAGCCCCTCCCCGACACCGGCGCCCACGGCTGGCGGCAGATCGCCGTCGAGGTCTACGGCGGGACCCTCCTCAACACCTGGCTCGACCGCGACCTCGGACTCGCCGGCCGGCTCACCCTGCGCGACGGCACCCACCGGCTGGTGAACGTCGACCGGGCACTGCTGCGCGTGCCGCAGCTCGCCGTCCACCTCGACCGCTCCGTCAACACCGACGGCCTCAAGCTCGACCGGCAGCGCCACATGCAGCCGATCTGGGGACTCGGCGACGTCGAGGAAGGCGACCTGATCCGCTTCCTCGAGGAGGAGGCCGGCCTCGCGGACGGCGAGATCGCCGGTTGGGACCTGATGCCGCACTCGATCGAGCCGCCCGCCTATCTGGGACGCGACCGCGAACTGGTCGCCGGCCCCCGGATGGACAACCTCATCTCCGTGCACGCCGGTACGGCCGCGCTGGCAGTGGTCTCCGCCTCCTCCGACCTGCCGTACATCCCCGTGCTCGCCGCCTTCGACCACGAGGAGAACGGCTCCCAGTCGGACACGGGCGCCGACGGCCCGCTGCTCGGCTCCGTACTGGAACGCTCGGTGTTCGCCCGCGGCGGCAGCCACGAGGACCGGGCCCGCGCCTTCGCCGGCACCGTCTGCCTCTCCTCCGACACCGGCCACGCCGTGCACCCCAACTACAGCGAGCGGCACGACCCCACGCACCACCCCCGCGCCAACGGCGGCCCCATCCTCAAGGTCAACGTCAACCAGCGGTACGCCACCGACGGCCACGGCAGGGCAGTGTTCGCCGCGGCCTGCGAGAAGGCCGGGGTGCCGTGGCAGACCTTCGTCTCCAACAACGCGATGCCCTGCGGCACCACCATCGGCCCCATCACCGCCGCCCGCCACGGCATCCACACCGTGGACATCGGCGTCGCGATCCTGTCGATGCACAGCGCCCGCGAACTCTGCGGCGCCGACGACCCGTATCTGCTGGCGAACGCGCTGGTCGCCTTCCTCGAGGGCTGATTCCTCGAGGGCCGGCAGGCAGGTGCTCCGCCGGGGCGGCGCGGGAAGTGATGCCGCCGCCCCCGGTGCGGTCGACGCCGGGGCGGCGGCGGGCCACCCGGCACGACACGGTCGGAGAACCGCTCTTCCAAGAACTCGGCGCACATGTCGAGATCCAGCCGTGCATGAACGCCGTGCATGAACAGGGAAGACCTGATGAAGGGCATCGCCGAGGCGGCCGAGGCACGCTGGCCCACCACCCCGGCGAGGGCCCGGCCAGGTGTTACCGCTCCCGGTCCATCCCCGCCAGCACCAGCGGCAGCCGGGACGCGCCGCCGTCGGTGACCCGCACCGGAACGCCCCAGTCCTGCTGGTGCACATGGCAGGCCGGGTACTGGTTGTCCGGATCGTCGTCGCAGGACGCAGCCATCGCGGAGACGTGCAGCACGCCCTCCCCGACCGCCGCGTCGATCTCCAGCTCACGGCTCAGGTCCGTCCCCGCGCCGTCGCCGGAGCGCAGCAGCTCCGACGGCGTCGACGACACGAGCAGCCGCGTCGAGGGGCCGTAGCGGGTGTCCAGCTTCTGCCCCGTCGGAGCCTCGAAGACGACATCCAGTCTCAGCGTGCCCGGCGCCACGTCGGTCGCGGCACGCTGCGTGCGGTGGGCGACGGCCTCGACGCGTACTGCCTCCTCGGGCAGCCGCAGCCGGGTCAACCGGTGCCTCGCCGACTCCACGACGACGATGTCCTCGCCGTCGAGCACCGCGTCGCTGGGCTCCCGCAGATCCGTGGCCAGGGTCGTCACCTCACCGCTGGCCGGATCGAAACGGCGCAGTGCGTGGTTGTACGTGTCGCTCACCGCCACGGAGCCGTCGGGCAGCGCCGTCACGCCCAGCGGGTGCTGCAGCAGCGCCTGCCGGGCCTCGCCGTCCCGGTGCCCGAAGTCGAAGAGCCCGGTACCGACAGCGGTGTGGACGACCAGATCACGGTCGATCCAGCGCACCGCCGATGTCTCGGAGTCGGCGATCCACAGCCGGTCCTCGGTCGCCGCGAGCCCCGACGGCTGCGCGAACCACGCCTCGGTCGCAGGCCCGTCGACCAGCCCCTCGTTCGTGGTGCCCGCCGCGACCCGGACGGTCCCCGCCCGGGGGTCGTACGTCCACAGCTGGTGCACACCGGCCATCGCGATCCACAGCCGGTCGCCCCACCAGGCCACGTCCCACGGCGAGGAGAGCGCGACCTCCAGCGCCGGCCCCGAGGTGGGCGAGCCCTGCCACCACTGCTTGCCGGTCCCGGCGAGCAGTTCGATCGCGCCGGTCTCCGGGTCGTACGCGCGGATCGCGTGGTTGACGGTGTCGGCGACGGCGACACGTCCGTCCGGCAGCAGCGCGAGCCCCTGCGGCTCGTTGAACTCCCCGTCCCCGATGCGGCGCACGACGCTCTCGCCGTCCGCCTCCAACTCGACCAGCTGATGCCGGGTGGAGTCGGAGACGAGGAAGTTCCCCGAGGGCAGCCTGAGCGCCTTGCCGGGGAAGCGCAGATCCGTGGCGACCGGCTCCGGCGCCACGTACGGCCCGTCGCCGCGCCGCAGCGTCCCCTTGGCCGCATGCTCCGCCTCCAGCTCCTCCACGAGTTTCTCGATGGCGTGCGCATGCCCCTCGCCCGCGTGCTGGGCGACGACGTACCCCTCCGGATCGATGACGACGAGCGTCGGCCACGCCCGCACCGCGTACTGCTTCCACGTGGCGAGCTCGGGGTCGTCGAGCACCGGGTGGTGCACCTGGTACCGCTCGACGGCGTCGACGACGGCCTGGTGCTCGGCCTCGTGCACGAACTTCGGCGAGTGCACGCCGACGATCACCACGGTGTCGCGGTGCTTCTCCTCGAGCTCGCGGAGCTCGTCGAGGACGTGGAGGCAGTTGATGCAGCAGAAGGTCCAGAAATCCAAGATCAATGTGCGACCTCGGAAGTCGGCGAGTCTCAGGTCCTTCCCGCCGGTGTTGATCCATCCGCCCTTGCCGATCAGCTCGGGGGCACGGACACGGGCACGTCGGGGCGCGGGGGCGGCATCGTTCATGGTTCAAGCTTGCCATCCGCCCGTGAACGCCCGACCAGGGCCGCACGGACATCGCGGACGCCGCGGCGGTCAGAGCTGAACCGTGGACTCGTACATCCCGCTCGTCATGTCGTCGCAGAGTGCCCGGCACTTCCCGAGGAGGTCCGCGAACTCGGGCTTGTCCTGCCATGAGGACATCGCCTCACGGCTCCGCCACGCCGCGAAGGAAACGAAGTGGTTCGGGTCGGACAGGTCGCGGATGAGACGGGCCTTCACGAAGCCCTCGCTGGCGCCCTTGGTCCACGCCAGGAATTCCGTCCAACGGTCAATGAATTCTTCGGCCTTCCCGTCTGTGACGTGCCAGTTCCCCGAGGACCAGTGCTTCAGTTCCTCTGTCATACCACCAGGCTAATCCGGCATACCGGTCAATTCATTCGGGAACCCGTGCGCTCATGAAATACCTGGTGCGGGACAAGATTTTCGCGATCGGCAACGACTACTGGATCGAGGACGAACACGGCCGGCACGCCTTCCTCGTCGACGGGAAGGCGTTGCGGCTGCGGGACACGCTGGAGATCAAGGATCCGGACGGGCGGGTGCTGATCACTCTGCGCCAGAAGCTGTTCGGCCTGCGAGACGCGATGACGATCGAACGGGACGGGGAGACGCTCGCCACGGTCCGCAGGAAGCGGCTGTCGCTGCTGCGCAACCACTACCGGATCACGCTCGCCGAGGGCACCGAACTGGACGTCAGCGGGCGGATCCTGGACCGGGAGTTCGCCGTCGAGTACGAGGGTGAGCTTCTGGCGCACATCTCGCGGCGGTGGCTGACGCTGCGGGACACGTACGGCGTGGACGTGGTGCGGGAGGACGCGGACGCGGCACTGCTGATTGCGGTGGCGGTGTGCGTTGTCCGGATGGCGGAGAAGGAGCGGGAGGAAGGGTGAGCCACACGGCCGCGCCCGGCATCAGCGCAGGGCCGGCGGGACCGGCAGGCCCAGGCGACGGTCCTTGAGTGCTGGGAAGACCTCGCGCGTCTTCTCCACCTTCGACGGGTCCAAGTCCACGGTCAGCACCTCCTCGTCCGGGCCGGCCTCGGCGAGGACCTCGCCCCAGGGGTCGACGACGATGCTGTGGCCGGCCTGTTCGACGCCGGCGTGGGTGCCGGCGGTGCCGCAGGCGAGGACGTAGGCCTGGTTCTCGACGGCGCGGGCCCGGGCCAGCAGGGTCCAGTGGTCCCGACGGCGGGCGGGCCAGCCCGCGGGGATCACGAGTACCTGTGCGCCGGCGTCGACGAGACCGCGGAACAGTTCGGGGAAGCGGAGGTCGTAGCAGGTGGCGAGGCCGAGGGTGAGCCCTCCCGGGACGGGCAGCGTCACCAGGTCCTCGCCCGCGCCCATCAACACGGCCTCGCCCTTGTCGAAGCCGAAGCGGTGGATCTTGCGGTAGGAGGCGGCGAGTTCGCCGGTGGGGGAGAAGACGAGGGCGGTGTTGTAGAGGGTGCCGTCGGCGGCTTTCTCCACGATGGAGCCCGCGTGCAGCCACACGCCCGCGTCGCTCGCCGCCTCGGCCATGGCCTCATGGGTGGGGCCGGCGGGCGGCTCGGCCTCCTGCTCGAACTGCTGGTAGGCGAAGGCTCCGACGGGCCACAACTCGGGAAGGACCACCAGGTCGGAGTCTGCTTGGTCGCGCACCAGCGAGGCCGCACGCCCCCTACGGGAATCGACCGATTCATCCGGGTCTACTGCGATCTGGATGAGGGAAGCGCGCACACTACCACCGTCCTGGCATTCGAGCCGTCAATACGGGCCTACGATCGTCACACGAAAGCACTGCCGGGGTGCCTTCGGGCAGCGTACTGTGCTCATCCGGGGGCCACCCCCGGACCCCCACAGCGCTGCCAGTCCAGTTTGTCCGCGTACGACCGCCGAGGGGTCCCGTGACCGTCCATCCCAGCCTCCAGAACTACGCCGATGCCTGGACCCACGCCGTCGAAGCGATAGCCGAGCTGGTCGGGCCGCTGGTCGAGGGCGAGTGGAACCGTGCCACGCCGTGCCCTGGATGGTCGGTGCGGGACATCGTCTCGCACGTCATCGGCTTGGAGTGCGAGATGCTCGGCGACCCTCGGCCCATCCACTCCCTGCCGCGTGATCTCTACCATGTGCAGAGCGAGTTCGCCCGCTACATGGAGATGCAGGTCGATGTGCGCCGCCACCATACGGCGCCGGAGATGACCTCCGAGCTCGAGTACACGATGATTCGTCGGGCCCGTCAGCTGCGCAACGAGAACCGCAGCCCCGACACCCTGGTCCGTGCGCCGCTCGGCGCCCAGCAGACGCTCGAACTCGCCTACCGGATACGCGCGTTCGACACCTGGGTGCACGAGCAGGACCTGCGGTACGCGCTGAACAAGCCGGGCAACCTCGATTCCCCGGGCGCATACGTCACCCGGGACGTCCTGCTGCAGCGTCTGCCGAAGGTCGTCACCAAGGAGGCGGGCGCTCCCGCCAATTCGGCCGTGGTCTTCGATGTGGGCGGACCGGTCGAGTTCCTTCGGACCGTGCGGGTGGACACCGACGGGCGCGGCTCGATCGACGGTTCTCCCTCGCTCGGCCCGCTGGTGACCATCGGCATGGACTGGGAGACGTACTACCGGCTGGCCTGCGGACGTGTCCGGGCCGCCGCGGTGCCCGACCGCATCAAGGTGGACGGGGACACGGAGCTGGCGGAGGCCATCCTGCGGGCGTTCGCGGTCACGCCGTAGCCGAGGACGGGTCGCGCTCGCCCCCGGCCCGCCTCCGCGGTGGGGGCTGCCGGCCGTGGGCCCGGGGGCCGAGCGTCACGCGGTGCCCGGATGCACCGCCGGTGAGCGGGCGGTCCCGACCGGCCGCCCCGCCGGACACTGACCCGCACGACCGAACGCCGCACGCCGGCCGCCCCGCCGGACACTGACCTGCACGACCGAACGCCGCACGCCGGCCGTCACGCCGGGACGTGCACCGCCTCCACCCGGCTGGCCACCAGGCGTTCGCGCTCGCGTCGAGCCGTGCGCCCGCGCAGCCGCAGGATCTGGGCGACTCCGAGCGCCTCCAGCACGAACACCGACGAGAAGGCGATCCGGTAGTTGCCGCCGGTTGCGTCCAGCAGAACCCCCACCGCCAGCAACGTCGCCATCGAGGCGATGAAGCCGCCCATGTTGACGATCCCTGACGCCGTCCCCTGCCGCCCCGGCGGGTTGGCCGGGCGGGCGAAGTCGAAGCCGATCATCGAGGCGGGCCCGCAGGCGCCGAGGACCACGCAGAGTGTGATCAGCAGCCACATCGGGGCGTGGTCGCCCGGGTAGGCAATGGCGCTCGCCCAGAGGGTCGCGGTGGCGCCGACCGTACCGAGCGCCAGCGGCACCCGTGCGGCATGGTGCCGGGCAATGATCTGCCCGTACACAAGGCCCACGACCATGTTGGACAGCACCACCAGCGTCAGCAGTCCGCCGGCGGCCTCCTGGGACCGGCCCTGCGCCTCCACGAGGAACGGCATGCCCCACAGCAGCAGGAACACCATTCCCGGGAACTGGGTCGTGAAATGGACCCACATCCCGAGCCGGGTACCGGGCTCACGCCACGAATCGGCGATCTGCTTCCGCACGAACGCCGGCCCGGCGTGCCGCGTGGGCGGCGGCTCGTGGCCCTCGGGGTGGTCGGAGAGGAAGAGCGAGAGCAGCACCAGCACCAGCACGCCGGCGACCGCGCTGCCCGCGAAGGTGGCGGTCCAGCCCATGCCGTGCAGCATCCGGGCGATGACGAGGGTGGAGACGAGGTTGCCGGCCATGCCGAAGAGCGCGGCGACCTGCCCGATGAGCGGTCCGCGCCGCGCGGGGAACCAGCGGGAGCCGAGCCGCAGGACGCTGATGAAGGTCATCGCGTCGCCGCAGCCGAGCAGTGCGCGGGACGCGAGCGCCATTCCGTACGAGGGCGAGAGCGCGAAGCCCAGCTGGCCGACCGTGAACAGCACCACGCCGATGGTGAGCACCTTCTTGGTGCCCATCCGGTCGACCATCAGGCCGACGGGTATCTGCATGCCCGCGTAGACCAGCAGTTGGAGGATGGAGAAGGTGGACAGGGCGGAGGCGTTGACGCCGAAGCGGTCGGCCGCGTCGAGTCCGGCGACGCCGAGGCTGGTACGGAAGATGACGGCGACGAAGTAGACGGCGACGCCGATGCCCCACACGGCGGCGGCACGCCGACCGCCGGGAGGATCACCGGGCAGGGACACGGACGGGGATGCCGCGCTCACCGGGCCTCGCCCCGGACGAGCACCTCGACCCGGCCGAGATGGCCGCGTACACAGGCGGCCGCGCCCTCCGCGTCGCCCGACCTGATCCGCTCCAGGAGCTCGGCGTGCTCCTCGTGGTTGCGCGAGACACGGTCGGGGAGAGCCTGCATCATGGCGACGCCCATCCTCAGTTGGCGGTCGCGGAGCTGGTCGTAGAGCCTGGAGAGGATCTCGTTGCCGGCGTGCTTGACGATCTCGGCGTGGAAGCAGCGGTCACTGACGGCGAAGGCGGCGAGGTCACCGGCGTCGGCGTGGCGCTGCTGCTCGGCCAGCAGATCCTCCAGGCGCGCGATGAGCGCGGGTGACGCGGGCACCGCCTTGCGCACCGCGAACTCCTCGACCAGCAGCCGGGTCTCGACCACATCGCGGATCTCCTGTGCGGAGACGGCGAGGACCAGTGCGCCCTTCTTCGGGTAGAGCTTGATGAGCCCTTCGACCTCGAGCTTGAGCAGCGCTTCCCGTACGGGAGTGCGTGACACTCCCACGGCTTCGGCCAGTTCGCCCTCGGTGAGCAGCGTCCCGCCCTCGTAACGGCGGTCGAGGACGGCCTGCTTGATGTGGGTGTAGACGCGTTCGGCGGCAGGGGGTTGCTTCACGACGGCGGCAGGCATGCACACAGCATAGATACAACAAGGTTCAACCAGAAAGCCGCGTCCGCGATGCGGACGTGGCCGAGAACCGGTCAACCGGCAGTCGGAGTCCGGGCGTGGCCAACGTCGCGGCGCTCACCGCCCGCAGCGGCGTGGAACCACCGACCGTCGGCAGGACGATACGGACCGAGCGGGAGTTGACGGGAACGTGAACGCCCGACCGGGGTGACCCGGTCGGGCGTTTCACGTGAAACGGAACATCAGGCCCATCAGGCCCAGGTGATGAGCCGCTTCGGGTTCTCCAGGATCGCCGCGACGTCCGCGAGGACCTTGGAGCCCAGCTCACCGTCGACCAGCCGGTGGTCGAAGGAGAGCGCGAGCGTGGTGACCTGGCGCGGCTTGACCTTGCCCTTGTGGACCCACGGCTGGAGCTTGATCGCACCGACCGCGAGGATCGCGGACTCGCCGGGGTTGAGGATCGGCGTGCCGGTGTCGACGCCGAAGACGCCGACGTTGGTGATCGTCACCGTGCCGCCCTGCATCGCCGCCGGCGTGGTCCTGCCCTCGCGGGCGGTGGCCACGAGTTCGCCCAGCGCCGAGGCCAGCTCCGGCAGGGTCTTGTCGTGCGCGTCCTTGATGTTCGGCACGATCAGACCACGCGGCGTGGCCGCCGCGATGCCCAGGTTGACGTAGTGCTTCTGGACGATCTCCTGGTTGACCTCGTCCCAGGCCGTGTTGATCTCCGGGTTCCGCTTGATCGCGACGAGCAACGCCTTGGCGATCAGCAGGAGCGGATTGACGCGCAGGCCTGCCATGTCCTTGTCGGCCTTGAGCTCCTCGACGAGCTTCATGGTGCGCGTCACGTCGAGCGTCACGAACTCCGTGACGTGCGGAGCGGTGAACGCACTGCCGACCATTGCCGCCGCGGTCGCCTTCCGTACGCCCTTGATCGGGACGCGGGTCTCGCGCGCACCGGCCGCGACGGGCTGTGGCACAGAGACCGGCTCGGGGGCGACGGGCGCGACGGGCGCGGCAGCCTGTGCCGGGGCGGCAGCCGCGTGGACGTCCTCACGGGTGATGACACCATCGGGGCCGGTCGGGGTGACCGTCGCCAGGTCGATGCCGAGGTCCTTGGCGAGCTTGCGCACCGGGGGTTTGGCGAGCGGACGCGGCGCCGTCGGCGCGCCGTGGCCGTTCATCTCCGCCTGGACGGCGGCGGTCGCCTGGGCCTGCTCGGGAACGCCGGGCTGCTTGCGCGGCCTGCGCTTGGTGGACGACTCGGCGACGCCGTAGCCGACGAGAACCGGCTGACGGCCCTTCGGCTTTTCTTCTTCGGCGGCCTCCGTCGCGGCCTCGGCCACAGGCGACGCCTCGGTCTGGGCGGCCGGCACGGCGGCCGCCTCCGCCGGTGCCGCGTCACCGCTGCCCGGTGCCACGTCGATCGTGATGATCGACGTGCCGACGTCGACGGTGGCGCCCTCGGCGAAGCGCAGCTCGTGCACCACGCCGTCGTACGGGATCGGCAGTTCGACGGCGGCCTTCGCCGTCTCGACCTCGCACACGACCTGGCCGTCGGTGACGGCGTCGCCCGGCTGGACGTACCACTTGAGGATCTCTGCCTCGGTGAGTCCCTCGCCCACGTCGGGCATCTTGAACTCGCGGAAGCGGAGCGAAGCGTCTTGCGTCATGGTCACGGCACTCCTCAGTACGCGAGCGAGCGGTCGACGGCGTCCAGCACCCGGTCCAGGCCCGGAAGGTACTCCTCCTCGAGGCGCGCCGGCGGGTACGGGGCGTGGAAGCCGCCGACCCGCAGCACCGGGGCCTCCAGGTGGTAGAAGCACCGCTCGGTGATGCGAGCGGCGATCTCCGCGCCGGAGCCGTAGAAGACGGGGGCCTCGTGGACCACGACCAGCCGGCCGGTCTTCTCGGCGGACGTCTGGATGGTGTCGAAGTCGATCGGGGACATCGAGCGCAGGTCGAGGACCTCCACCGACTTGCCCTCCTCGGCCGCGGCGGCGGCCGCTTCGAGGCAGACCTTCACCATCGGGCCGTAGGCGGCGAGCGTGAGGTCGGAGCCGGCCTGGGCGACGCGTGCGGCGTGCAGCGGTCCGGGGATGGCCTCGGTGTCCAGCTCGCCCTTGTCCCAGTAGCGGCGCTTCGGCTCGAAGAAGATCACCGGGTCGTCGCTCTGGATCGCCTGCTGGAGCATCCAGTAGGCGTCGGACGAGTTCGACGGCGAGACCACCTTGAGGCCGGCGACGTGCGCGAAGAGCGCCTCCGGCGACTCGGAGTGGTGCTCCACCGCGCCGATGCCGCCGCCGTAGGGGATACGGATGACGACGGGCAGCTTGATCTTGCCGAGCGCGCGGGCGTGCATCTTCGCGAGCTGGGTGACGATCTGGTCGTAGGCCGGGAATACGAAGCCGTCGAACTGGATCTCGACGACCGGGCGGTAGCCGCGCAGCGCGAGGCCGATGGCCGTGCCGACGATGCCGGACTCGGCGAGCGGGGTGTCGATGACCCTGTCCTCGCCGAAGTCCTTCTGCAGGCCGTCGGTGATCCGGAAGACGCCGCCGAGCTTGCCGACGTCCTCACCCATGATCAGGACCTTGGGGTCGGTCTCGAGGGCCTTGCGCAGCGACTCGTTGAGCGCCTTCGCGAGAGGAAGCTTCTGTACGGCCATGACTAGTTGCCCTCCTCGGCGAACGACGCCTGGTAGGCGGCGAACTGGGCGCGCTCCTCGTCGACGAGCGCGTGCCCGTCCGCGTAGACGTTGTCGAACATCGCCATGTCGTCGGGGTCGGGCATGGCCCGGACCGCCTCGCGCACCCGCTTGGCGAGCGCGTCGCTCTCCTCGTCGAGGGCCGTGAAGAAGGCCGCGTCGGCGTGGCCCTCCGCCTCGAGGTAGGTGCGCAGCCGCAGGATCGGGTCCTTGGCCTCCCAGGCCGCCCGCTCGTCGTCGTGCCGGTACTTGGTGGGGTCGTCGGAGGTGGTGTGCGCTCCCATCCGGTACGTGAAGGCCTCGACGAGCGTCGGGCCCTCGCCGCGGCGGGCCCGCTCCAGCGCGGAACGGGTCACGGCCAGGCAGGCGAGGACGTCGTTCCCGTCGACCCGGACGCCGGGGAAGCCGAAGCCCTGCGCGCGCTGGTACAGCGGGACGCGGGTCTGGCGCTCGGTCGGCTCGGAGATCGCCCACTGGTTGTTCTGGCAGAAGAACACGACCGGGGCGTTGTAGACCGCGGAGAACGTGAACGACTCGGCGACGTCGCCCTGGCTGGACGCGCCGTCCCCGAAGTACGCGATCACGGCCGAGTCGGCACCGTCCATGGCCACGCCCATCGCGTAGCCGGTGGCGTGCAGCGTCTGCGAGCCGATGACGATCGTGTAGAGGTGGAAGTTGTTGGTGGTCGGGTCCCAGCCACCGTGGTTCACACCGCGGAACATGCCCAGCAGATTGGTCGGGTCGACCCCGCGGCACCAGGCGACGCCGTGCTCGCGGTAGGTCGGGAAGACGTAGTCGTCGTCGCGCAGGGCGCGTCCCGAGCCGATCTGGGCTGCCTCCTGGCCGAGCAGCGACGCCCACAGACCCAGCTCGCCCTGGCGCTGCAGGGCGGTTGCCTCGGCGTCGAAGCGGCGGGTCAGAACCATGTCCCGGTACAGCCCGCGCAGTTCTTCGGCGCTCAGGTCGATGTCGTACTCGGGGTGCTGGACGCGCTCACCTTCGGGCGTCAGCAGCTGTACGAGCTGGGGCTCGGAACTCTGTGGCTTCTTGGCGGCGCTGGCGCGCTTACTGGCGCGTGGTTTACGCGCGGCAGCAGTGCTCTCCACGGTCACGTGCGTGCTCCTCCGTCGGTCCGGCCCCCGGGGTCCGCCGGAAAGCCAGTGCGGCTCGCCCACGTCCCGGCCCGCGCACGGGGTGTGTGCGGCAAGGCCGGAGGTCGGGCGTGACAGGTGCCCCGGCGAACGCCCTGTCAGAGGCACGTTACCCAGTGGGCAGCATTACTGCGAAACCCCCTTTGACCTGCGATTTTGCTTGGATTTCCAAGTAAATCGAGAAATAGGGGAACAACCACTGGTCACAGCCCTGCAGGCCGCCGGAACACCGGCACGTTATCCCGGCCACCCCCGACACGGGAAGACTCAATATGTGAGACTGCCCCGGTGCACGAAAAGGGAAAAATCACTGTATTCCTGCTCGACGACCAGGAAGTAGTCCGGCGCGGCGTTCATGAACTTCTCGCCACCGAGTCCGACATCGAGGTGGTCGGCGAGGCGGGCACCGCGGAAGACGCCCTGGTCAGGATCCCTGCGGCCGATCCCGATGTCGCCGTGCTCGATGTGCGCCTGCCGGACGGGAGCGGCGTCGAGGTCTGCCGCGAGGTCCGTTCGCGCAACGAGAACATCAAGTGTCTGATGCTCACCTCCTTCGCGGACGACGAAGCGCCCTTCGACGCGATCATGGCCGGTGCTTCCGGGTATGTGCTGAAGGCGATCCGCGGCAATGAACTGCTGGCGGCGGTGCGGAACGTCGCGGCCGGCAAGTCGCTGCTCGACCCGGTGGCCACCGCCCGCGTGCTGGAACGGCTGAGCGTCGGGTACAGGCCGAGCGGTGCCGCCCGCCTGGCGGACCTCACCGACCAGGAGCGCAGGGTCCTGGACCTGATCGGCGAGGGGCTCACCAACCGGGCCATCGCCGAGCGGCTCCATCTCGCCGAGGAGACCATCAAGGACCATGTCTCCGGCCTGCTGTCGAAGCTGGGCACGGAGGGACGTGCGCAGCCGACGGCCGGCGGGGCAGCGGAGCGACAGCACAACTGAGGCCGGGGCGTCCCCGACGTCAGCACGCCGGAGACCGCCACTGTCACTCGTTGGGACCAATGGCGCCACGCACCGTTCCGGCACTCGGGTCCCGGACCGTGCCTGGCCGGTGACCCCGCACGGCGAAGTCGTCGGTCGCGGAGAGTGGACGCCGTGCCCTCCGGGGAACTCCGCGCCGTCGAGCCGCTCGGCCGTGTCCCGTACCGCCGGGCGGCCACCAGCAGCCGCGCCGTGCCCGTCCTGCCTGCCCCCGCCCCGCCCTGGCGCACGGCCGGCTGCTGCGGCTCTTGCACGCGGCTGTCGCGCACCGGTCGGGGCGCTGCGGCCGCGTAGGGGCGGGCCCACGGCGCCTACGCGTGCTGCGTCCCTGTGGCCGGTGAGGCTCATGGCACCGCGAAGACGGTCCGGCCGGCGGAGGAGGAACGGGAGCGATCACCCGCGACCGCACCGGATCGACGGCCAGTACTTCCGACCAGCCTGTCCGCGCATCGAGCTCCACTTCGCCCCCGTGCCCCCGCGGACCACTTCGAGGAGCATTCGGCGCGACACGCTGGGTGATCTAACATCTGGCGGGTGCCGCGCTCATCTGATATCGCCCCGCCCCTCACCGCGCTGCTGCGCCGCTACGAGAACCCGGGCGAACCCCTCTCCTGCAAGCCCGTCACCCAGGGCCTCCTCAACCGCGGCTTCCGCCTCTCGACCACCCGCGGGGCGTACTTCCTCAAGCACCACCTTGACGGCGACCACGAAGCCATCTCCCGCCAGCACCGGGCGACCAAGCGGCTCCAGGCACTCGACGTGCCCGTCGCCCCGCCCCTGGAGGACAGCCACGGCGACACGGTCGCCGTGATCGGCGGGCACTGCTACGCCCTGCACCCGTGGGTCGAGGGCCGCCACCGCAACGGCGCCCAACTCAGCACGGCCCAGTCCCGGCGGCTCGGATCACTCCTGGGCCTCGTCCACACCTGCCTCGCCCAGGTCATGGACACCGGCGCTGCCGGGGAAACGGAGCACGGCAGCGCCGACCCCGACGAGACGTTCGCCCTCATCGACGAACTGCTGGAACTGGCCCGGTCGGCCCGGCCCCGCGACTCCTTCGACACCCTCGCGGAGCACCGCCTCCTGCAGCGCCGCACCCTGCTCGAACGCAACGCCGGCCGCAGACCGCCGGCGGGCGGGGCCGGCGGCTGGGTGCACGGCGACTTCCACCCGCTGAACCTGCTCTACCGGGGGGCCGAGCCCGCCGCGATCGTCGACTGGGACCGGCTGGGGGTCCAGCCGCGGGCGGAGGAGGCGGTGCGGGCGGCGGCGATCTTCTTCGTACTGCCGGCCGGTCGGCTGGAGCTCACGAAGGTACGGGCGTATGCGCGGGCCTACCGGCACGCCGCGGGCGCCGACGCGGCCGAACTGCGGGCGGCCGTGCACCGGGTGTGGTGGGAGCGGCTCAACGACTTCTGGATACTGCGCTGGCGCTATCAGCTGCACGACCGAAGGGCCGACCCGCAGTTCCCTGCGGCGTCGGCCCTGGCGGTCTGGTGGACCAAGGAGTACGAGGCGGTGTGCGAGGCGTTCACCGGGTGACGCGGGCGCGGGCGAGGCGCACGGTGCCACGCCTCGCAGTCGTCGCCCCTCCCGTCACTCCTCGTCGGGGTCCCCACCCGGATTGCCCGTCGGGTCGCCGGTCGGCCCACCCGTCGGGTCCCCGGTCGGGTCGCCGGTCGGGTCCCCGGTCGGGTCGTCCGTGGGGTCGCCCGTCGGATCGTCCGTGGGGTCCGTCGTCGTCGGGTCGTCCGACGGCGTCTGCGGGGTGCTCGGAGTGAACGACGGCTGGTCCGAGGGAGTCCAGGACGACCACGAGTCCCCGCCGGTCGACGTGTCCGGCTCTTCTGTGGCCTCGGTCTCCTCGTCCGTCGGCGTCGGGCTCTCCTCCGGCGTCGTTCTCGGCGGCTCGGAGACCGTTTTGCCGTCCCCCGGTTTGTTGTTGCCGGTGTCGTTCGCCTTGTTGAGCGCGAAGGCGATGCCCGCGACGACCGCCACCACCGCGAGAGCGGCGAGCAGCCAGACCCTGCCCCGGCCGCCTCGGCCGTTTCCGCCTCCGTAACCGCCGTCGTAGCCCCCGTCGTTCGGGTTCATCGGCGGGAGGATCGGGCCCTGTGAGGTCTCGCCGTGCACGGGGTGCACGGCGGTCGGGCCGGCCATGCCCCTGGTCGCGGCGCCGCCCTCGTAGAGATCGACCGGGCCCGTGCTCCAGGCGCCGTTGTGGCTGCCCTGCTGCTGGAGCATCTGCAGCCCGTACTGGACCAGTCCGCGCATCTCCTCCGCGCTCTGGAACCGGTCGTCCGGGTCCTTCGCGAGCGAGCGCATGACCAGCCCGTCGAGCTCGGGCGGCACGACGTCCGAGACCTCGGACGGCGGGACGGGGATGTCCTGAACGTGCTGGTAGACCACGGAGAGCGGCGTCTCGCCGGTGAACGGCGGCCGTAGCGCGAGCAGTTCGTAGAGCAGGCAGCCCGTCGCGTACAGGTCGGACCGGTGGTCGACGGCCTTGCCGAGGGCCTGCTCAGGGGAGAGGTACTGGGGCGTGCCCATGACCATGCCGGTCTGGGTCATCGTCGACTGCGCGCCGTGCAGTGCGCGCGCGATGCCGAAGTCCATCACCTTCACCGCGCCGGAGTTGGTGATGATGACGTTGGCGGGCTTGATGTCGCGGTGCACGATGCCGTGCTGGTGCGAGTAGGCGAGCGCTTCGAGGACGCCCGAGACGATGATCAGAGCCTGCTCGGGCGGCGGGGCCTCCGCGTTGACGAGCAGATCGCGGATGGTGCGTCCCTCGACGAGTTCCATCACGATGTAGGGGACGGTCTGGCTGCCCACGACGTCCTCGCCGGAGTCGTAGACCGCCACCACCGCGTGGTGGTTGAGGCCGGCGACCGACTGGGCCTCGCGCGTGAAGCGGGCCTTGGAGACGGGGTCCTCCGCCAGATCGGCACGCAGCAGCTTGACGGCGACGGTACGGCCGAGCCGTACGTCCTCCGCCGCGAACACCTCCGCCATTCCACCGCGGCCGAGACGGTGCGTCAGGCGGTAGCGGCCGTCGCCGACCAGTCCGCCGACACCCCAGGCGTCCGCAGAATCCGGCACGCCGCTGCCGTCTGCTCCGGGTTCGGGTGCCATCAGTCCTCGCCGTCGTATCTGTCCGCGTGCGTACCGTGCTTGCGGGGCTGCCATTTCTCGTGGTGCTGTGCCACGTCACGCTACAGCCTTGGCGTGGCAGGCCGGATTTCGAGAGAGACCGGCCATCAAACCTGCTGGGCGTGGGGCGGTGCAAATCGCATGCTGTTCCTGTAACGCTTCCGAGACGCTTGTTGTGCGTACGGTCACGGAACGGGCACCTGGCTTGACGTGTCGGACCCCTGCGGCAGACTTGCCCCGTAATACGGGATCACGGTCCGGGTTTCTCGACGCGGGACAAGGATCGCCAGCAGAAGCGAACCATCGCGGGCCGGGCCGTCGGGCCACCGCGCCGAGGGGGATGCACAGTCATGAGCCAGGACGGCGCGCAGGGCCGCTATGCGGGTGGTTCCGTGGCGGGCGGCCGGTATCAGCTTCGCGATCTGCTCGGCGAAGGCGGCATGGCCTCCGTCTATCTGGCTTACGACTCGGCGCTCGACCGCCAGGTCGCCATCAAGACGCTCCACACGGAACTGGGGCGCGAGCAGTCCTTCCGCGAGCGGTTCCGGCGCGAGGCCCAGGCGGTGGCCAAGCTCTCACACACCAACATCGTGTCGGTCTTCGACACCGGTGAGGACGAGCTCGACGGCTCCCTGATGCCGTACATCGTCATGGAGTACGTGGAGGGCCGGCCGCTGGGGTCCGTGCTGGCCGCGGACATCCAGCAGTACGGCGCGATGCCCGCCGACAAGGCGCTCAAGGTCACCGCCGACGTGCTGGCCGCGCTGGAGACCAGCCACGAGATGGGCCTGGTCCACCGCGACATCAAGCCCGGCAACGTGATGATGACCAAGCGCGGCGTCGTCAAGGTGATGGACTTCGGCATCGCCCGCGCCATGCAGTCGGGCGTCACCTCGATGACGCAGACCGGCATGGTCGTCGGCACCCCGCAGTACCTCTCTCCCGAGCAGGCGCTGGGCCGCGGTGTGGACGCCCGGTCCGACCTGTACTCGGTCGGCATCATGCTCTTCCAGCTGCTGACCGGACGGCTGCCGTTCGACGCGGACTCGCCGCTGGCGATCGCGTACGCCCATGTGCAGGAGGAGCCGGTCGCTCCGTCCACCATCAACCGCTCCGTCACCCCTGCGATGGACGCACTGGTGGCGCGGGCCCTGAAGAAGAACCCGAACGAGCGTTTTCCGAGCGCTGCGGCCATGCGCGACGAGTGCGCGCGGGTCGCGAGCGCGGGGCACACGGGCGCGCCGGTGATCATCAGCGGTGCGCCCGCGAACAGCGGAGCGGGCGTCGGATCCGCCGTGTTCCCTCCGCTCGACCAGTCGACCCCGGCGCCGCAGAGCGGCGTCCAGACGCCGTACCAGCCCGGTCCGTACGGCCCGCCGACGCCGGCCCCGGCACCGCACTACGGCTACCCGACGCCGGCACCGGCGTACCAGTCGCCGGCTCCGGCCGCGTCCACTCCGCCCCCGTACATGATCTCGCCGCAGCAGTCGCCCATGGGTGGCAGCGGTAGCGGCGGCAAGCGGAACATGCCGGTGATCGTGGGCGCGGTCGTGGTGGCGCTGCTGGCCGTCGGCGGCCTGGTCGCGGCGCTCGAGCTGAACGGCGACGACGACCCGGGCACGGAGGCCGGCGGCGACCCTACGACGAGCGAGTCGCAGAAGGCGGGCTACAAGGGGCCTGAGCGCAACCGGACCATCGACAGCACCAAATGTTCGGACGCGAGGGAGAGCTACGACGACCCGTCCAAGGTCGATGCGCCGGACTTCGTCTACAAGGACATTCTCTCCGTCAAGGAGTGCGCCCAGGCCGCGGGCTGGAAGGTGGAAGTGAAGGAGAAGGCGAACGCCCAGTGGGGCGAGGACATTGTGGTCTCGCAGTTCCCGCTGGCCGACACCGAGGTCTCCCCGGAGAACGCCACCTTCACCCTCGAGGTCTCCACCGGCTATCCGGAGTAAGCCCTCCTGAGCGCCCTCCAGGGCGCTGCCCGCAGCAAACGGCCCGGTACGCGCACTGCGTGCCGGGCCTTCGTCCTGCGACCGGGCGGGCCCGACCTTCCGCCCGGGATGCCGGAGATACAGCCGCATGTGACTCTGAGTCCGATATGTCGGCTACGACCACTCGGCACGGGAGGGGTCATCCGGTGACTCCAGGACTGCGCACCCGATGCGTGATCACCGTCGCTTCGCTACTGCTGCTGGCGGCCGTGCCGGTCGCCAGTGCCGAGGAGCCCAGGGCTCCCGAGCGGTCCCCGAAGCCGAGTGCCTCGGCCTCGCTCGCGGGTCGCCAGGCCGGTGAGGGGCGCCCGCGGCCCGGGCGGCAGGTGACGCCGTCGCCGAGCTCGAGCACGTCGGCGAGTCCCACGCGTGCGCCGGCGGCGGCGACGTCGCCCTCGGCGAGCGCCGCGCCCTCGAAGTCCTCACGGCCCGGGCGGCCCTCCTGGCCCGCCCGGGGTGAGTCGCCCCGCAGCGAGGAGCCTGCGGCATCCACCCGTCCTGCGGAGGACCCGGCACCCGAGACGGATGCGTCCGCCGGCGGCTGGGACGCGCCGACAGCGGCGCCGCACCGGAGCGAGCCCGCCGCCGCCCGCCACCAGGCACCTCAGGCCACCCCCTTGCCCGTGGGCGAGCAGGTCTCGCCGCTGTCGCTGGGCATCGGCATGGCTCTGATGGGCCTCGGCATCGGCTTTCTCGGCGTGCGGCTGCGGCGTCGCTGAACGCCGCGTCCGTCTCAGGACGGATGCCGCGCTCCCTCCAGCGATGGTTGCCCCGCACGGCATACTCGGTATACATACTGAGTATGTCCATCCGCCACGGGCTTCTCGCCCTGCTCGAGCACGGCCCCCGATACGGCTCCCAGCTCCGCTCGGAGTTCGAGTCCCGTACGGGCGCGACCTGGCCTCTGAACGTGGGCCAGGTCTACACGACCCTCAATCGTCTGGAACGCGACGGCATGGTCGCGCAGAGCGGTGAGGACGAGGCGGGACACGCGCTCTACGCCATCACGGACACCGGTCGCTCCGAGCTCAGGAGCTGGTTCGAGACTCCCGTGGACCGCAGCAGCCCACCCCGTGACGAACTGGCCATCAAGCTCGCGATGGCGGTCGGCGCGCCCGGCGTGGACATCCGTGCCGTCATCCAGTCACAGCGCCACCACACCGTGAACGCGATGCAGGACTACACACGCCTCAAGGCCCAGGCACTCGCCGCCATCGAGAGCGGGGGCTCGCAGGAGCGGGACGACGTCGCCTGGCTGCTCGTGCTGGAACAGCTGATCTTCCAGACCGAGGCGGAGGCACGCTGGCTCGACCACTGCGAGGTCCGGCTCATCAGGCTCGCGGCGGCGGCCGGACGGGAGACGGGAACGGCCGCGCCGCCCGCCCCGGTCACCCAGGCACCGGCGGCCGCAGCCGGCCCGCGCCGGCCACGCCCCGACTAGCACCCGACCGGCCCTGGCCGACCACCAGCCGAACCGGCAGCCCGACCAGCCGGCCTGGCGCCGGCGCCGCCGTGTACCGGCCGTCAGGTCGGAGGGCGGCCCATCGATCTGCATCGGCCCGACGGGCCGACCGCTCACCTCTCCGTGCACCCGCTCGTGTGCACGCGTCCGTCCAAGGGGGACCCACCCATGTCCGAACGGCTTTCACAGCAGCCTCAGTCGTCACAGCCACCTGTTCTGCAACTCCAGCAACTGACCCGTGTGCACGGCAGCGGCGCCACCGAGGTGCACGCCCTGCGCGGTATCAACCTCGATGTCTTCCCCGGCGAACTCGTCGCCGTCATGGGCCCTTCGGGCTCCGGCAAGTCCACCCTGCTCACCATCGCGGGCGGCCTCGACGTTCCGACCTCCGGGCGAGTGATCGTCGAGAACACCGACATCACGACCGCCGACCGCAAGACGCTCGCCGCGCTGCGCCGCCGCAGCATCGGCTATGTGTTCCAGGACTACAACCTCATCCCCGCGCTCACCGCCGCCGAGAACGTCGCCCTGCCGCGCGAGCTCGACGGTGTCTCCGCGCGCAAGGCCCGCGGCGAAGCCGTCGCCGCCCTCCAGGAGATGGAGCTCGGCCACCTCGCCGACCGCTTCCCGGACGAGATGTCCGGTGGTCAGCAACAGCGGGTGGCCATCGCCCGCGCCCTCGTGGGCGACCGCCGCCTCGTCCTCGCCGACGAGCCGACCGGCGCCCTCGACTCCGAGACCGGCGAGTCGGTCCTCGCGCTGCTGCGCTCACGCTGCGACGCGGGTGCCGCCGGCATCCTCGTCACGCACGAGCCGCGCTTCGCCGCCTGGGCCGACCGTGTGGTGTTCCTGCGCGACGGCGCGGTCGTCGACCAGACCGTCCGTAGCCAGGCGGACTCGCTGCTCTCCGGCCAGGCGGCCGAACTGTGATGACCTGGTACCACTCCTGGCGCGCCGCGATCCGGATCGCGCGCCGCGACGCCTGGCGCTCCAAGGGACGCAGCTTCCTCGTCCTGGCCATGATCGCCCTGCCCATCCTCGGCGTGAGCGCCGCGGACCTCACCCTGCGCAGTGCCGAACTCTCCACCGAGCAGAGCCTGCAGCGTTCCCTCGGCTCGGCCGACGCCAGGCTCTCCGACCCCGGCATGGGCGGCGTGCCGATCATGCAGTCGCCGGACGGCCAGAGCTACAACCCGGTCGGCAACTTCGACGACAAGCCGTGGCCGGAAGGGAGCACGGACCTCGCGAAGGCCCTGCCCACAGGCGCCAAGACGCTGGCGGACACCACCGGTTCCGCGAAGCTCCGTACGACACACGGCCTGCTGCACACCGAGATCCGCGAGCTCAAGGCCTCGGACCCGATGGCCAAGGGCCTCATGGACGTCGTCAGCGGCCGACTGCCGCAGAAGGCCGACGAGGTCGCCGCGACCACGCACTTCCTCGAGAGCAGCGGACTGAAGGTGGGCTCCAAACTCACCGCACGCGGTTTCGACCGCGAGTACCGCATCGTCGGCTCGTACGAGCTCCCGGACGCGCTGGACACCGACCAGGTGAACGCGCTGCCGGGCTCGATGCTCGCGCCGCTCGACAAGGCGCTCCAGGCGGCCGGATTCTCCGGCACCTCGCCGTCGACGACGATCCTTGCGACCGTCCCCGGTGGTTTCACGTGGAACGTCGTCAAGGACATCAACACCAAGGGTGTGACGGTCAATTCGCGGGCCGTTTCGCTGGACCCGCCGGCCGACTCGGAAGTGCCGCTGTTCCAGGAGGAGGGCTGGGGCAAATACGAGGAGAGCGCGGCCGCCAAGGCCGCCGCTCTCGCCGCGGTCGGCACCGTCGTCGGCCTGGCGATGCTGGAGATCTGCCTGCTCGCCGGCCCTGCCTTCGCGGTCGGCGCCCGCCGCTCACGCCGCCAGCTGGGTCTGGTCGGCGCCAACGGCGGCGACCGGCGGCACATCCGGGCCATCGTTCTCGGCGGCGGTCTGGTGATCGGTGTCGCCGCCGCCGTGGTGGGCACGGTCCTCGGCCTGGTCCTCACCTATCTGCTCCAGCCCGTGCTCGAGAGCTACATGGGCAAGCGCTTCGGCCACTTCGACGTACGGCCGCTGGAGCTGTTCGGCATCGCGCTGCTCGCGGTGCTGACCGGTCTGCTGGCCGCGATCGTGCCCGCCATCACCTCGTCCCGTCAGACCGTCCTCGCCTCGCTCACCGGCCGTCGCGGTGTGCGCCGCAGCAGCCGGGTCCTGCCGGTCATCGGCCTGATCGCGGTGACCCTCGGTGCGGGGATCGCACTGTACGGATCGACGATGACGGACCAGGTCGCCGTCGTCGCGGGTGGCAGCGCCCTGGCGGAACTGGGCGTGGTCGCCCTGACCCCGGCCCTGGTCGGGCTGTTCGGCCGGATCGGACGCGTCCTGCCGCTCTCCCCGCGGCTCGCGCTCCGCGACGCCGTACGCAACCGGGGACGCACGGCGCCCGCGGTGGCCGCGGTGCTGGCCGCTGTGGCGGGCACGGTGGCCGTCGCCACCTACGCCGCGAGCAGGGACGCACAGGGCGAGGCCGAGTACCAGGCGCAGCTGCCCCACGGTGCCGTCTCCGTGGTGATCAACGAGGGTGGCGGCCGGGACGTGCCCGCCGTACGCGACACCGTGCAGAAGCTGCTGCCCGTGGAAGTACGGGCAGACGTGGATCGGGTGATCGTCGGCAAGTCCAGCTGCTCGCCCTACGACAGCGGGGACGGCTGCGGCCGTATGGAGATCGTCGTGCCCAAGGCGAACGAGTGCCCGCTGTGGGCGTGGGACCCGGCGCACCCGGACCAGGACCCTTCGGAGAAGTTCAGCAAGGCCGAACGGCGCAAGCTGGCCGAGGACTGGCGGTGCCAGGAAGGCAACGGCGGCGGTGTCTACACCGACGGCGGTCTGGTGATCGGCGACGCGAAGCTGCTCAAGGTCCTGGGGATCGACGACCCGGCCGCCGAGAAGGCCCTTGCCGCAGGTCAGCTCGTGTCCTTCGACAAGCGCAACGTCAACGCCAAGGGCAAGGTCGACATCCGGCTGGTCACCGACACGGACGCCGCCGACCAGGCTCTCGAGAAGGGCGAGGAGATCCCCGGCGAGGTCAAGAGCTTCACCGCCCACCAGATGCCCGCCACGGCCAAGTCGTACGGACTGCCCATGCTGCTGGCGCCGTCCGCGGCCAAGTCGGCGGGTCTCACCACGGCGCCGCTCGGCGCGTACTACACGACCGACACGATGCCGAGCACCGAACAGCGCCAGCGGCTCGACGGCGAGCTGGACAAGACGGGTACCGAGGTCGAGCTGCACATCGAGGAGGGCTACACCAGCGAGAGCAGCATCATCCTGCTGGCGCTCACCGTATTCGCCGGGCTGATCACCATCGGCGCGGCGGGAATCGCCACCGGGCTCGCCCAGGCGGACGCGGAGGCCGACCTGAAGACACTGGCCGCGGTCGGTGCCCCGCCGAGGGTCCGCAGGACGCTCAGCGGCTTCCAGTGCGGGGTGGTGGCCGCGATGGGTGTGGTCCTCGGCTCGGCGGCCGGCGTGCTGCCGGCGATCGGGCTGCGGCTCACGGAGAAGCGGGAGCAGATCAGCTGGTACCAGGAGGCGCTCGACGAGGGCTGGGGCGGGGCGGGCTCGATGCCCTACGTGCCGATCGTCGTGCCCTGGGCCACCCTGGCGGCCCTGTTGGTCGCCGTCCCGGTGGGCGCCGCCCTGCTGGCGGCCCTGGTCACGCGCTCCCGCGGGGCCCTCGCCCGGCGCGAGGCGACGTGACCGGGAGCGGTGGACGGCAATGACCCGCGAAAGCCCGCGACCCGTCCGGTAAACCTCTCTCGTCGGGTCGATATCCAGCGGTTTTGTGCCCCCGTAGGAGGGTGGATCACCCTCCTACGGGGGCACACCGTGATGTGACGCGCATGTACGAGAGAATGGGCGGCATGGAGATGCCGAGGAATGACCGGTCGCAGGAGAGCCCCCACGTCCTCGTCGTGGGACAGGACGGGATGGCCCTCAGCGGCCGTGACGGTGACGACGAGTCGCGCGAGGTCCCGGTGACGGAAATGGTGGAACAGCCTGCGAAGGTCATGCGCATCGGCAGCATGATCAAGCAGCTGCTGGAAGAGGTCAGGGCGGCTCCTCTGGACGAGGCGAGCCGGGTGAGGCTCAAGGAGATCCACGCCGGCTCGGTCAAGGAGCTGGAGGACGGTCTCGCGCCCGAGCTCGTCGAGGAACTCGAGCGTCTTTCCCTGCCCTTCACCGACGACGCCATCCCCTCGGAGGCTGAGCTACGCATCGCACAGGCGCAGTTGGTGGGCTGGCTCGAAGGTCTCTTCCACGGGATCCAGACGGCGCTGTTCGCCCAGCAGATGGCCGCCCGGGCGCAGTTGGAGCAGATGCGGCGGGCTCTTCCGCCTGGTGTGGCGCACGACGAGGACGAAGGCGGCCAGCACGGCGCGATCCGCTCCGGACCGTATCTCTAGAGCCTCTCGTAGACGCATTGCGAGTTGGGGGCCCGGTCCGCCGAGGCGGCGGACCGGGCCCTCATCCGTACGAACCGTCGCCGAAGCGGTGCTCAGTCCTTGTCGGGGGCGATCAGCACGACCTTGCCCACATGTGCGCCGGACTCCAATGCACGATGCCCCTGCGCCGCGTCGGCGAGCGGCACCGTACGGTCCACGATCGGACGCACCCGGCCGCCGGCGATCAGCGGCCAGACGTGCTCACGCACGGCCGCCACGATCGCCGCCTTCTCATCGAGCGGCCTGCCCCGCAGCGAGGTCGCCGTGACGGCCGCCCGCTTGCGGAGCAGGGCACCGAGGTTCAACTCCCCCTTCACGCCGCCCTGGAGTCCGATGACGGCGAGGCGGCCGTTGACCGCGAGCGCCTTCACGTTCCGGTCCAGATACTTGGCTCCGACTATGTCGAGGATCACGTCCGCGCCCGCACCGTCGGTGGCCTTGTCGATCTCCTCGACGAAGTCCTGCTGCCGGTAATCGATCAGGATGTCCGCGCCCAGCTCGGCGCAGCGGGCGAGCTTCTCGGGACCGCCCGCGGTCACGGCCACCCGGGCGCCCACGGCCTTCGCCAGCTGGATGGCCATGGTGCCGATACCGCTCGCCCCGCCGTGGATGAGCAGGGTCTCGCCGGGGCGCAGGTGCGCGATCATGAACACGTTCGACCACACCGTCGCCGTCACCTCGGGGAGCGCGGCGGCGGCCGTCAGATCGAGGCCTTCCGGCACGGGCAGGAGCTGCCCTGAAGGCACCGCCACTTTCTCCGCGTAACCGCCGCCTGCCAGCAGGGCGCACACCTCGTCACCGACGGCCCAGCCGGAGACACCGGGCCCCAGCGCAGAGATCCGGCCCGAACACTCGAGGCCGGGATAGGGGGAAGAGCCCTGCGGGGGGTCGTAGAAGCCCTGCCGCTGCAGCAGATCGGCGCGGTTGACCGCGCTCGCGACGACGTCGACGAGGACTTCGCCCTCACCGGGTACGGGATCGGGCACCTCGGCCCAGACCAGCGCCTCTGGACCACCGGGCTCGGGAATCGTGATCGCATGCATGGCCGCGAGGCTACTCCGAGGAATTGGGCAAGGAGCCGTTCTCGGCACGCACGATGGTGATCAGCCGGTCCGTGAGCTGCAGCGGGCTGGCGGCCGGGTCGTCGTACCCCAGCAGCCGGTGACCGCGCAGCACGGACACCACCAGGTCCTCCGTCTCGCGGACGCTGCGACCCACCTCGGCCTTTATCACCGGCCGTTCGATCAGGTCCAGGCCGCTGCCCTGCTGGATGAGGTCCTCCATGACGGTGCCCGCGCTGGGGCTGAGCACGGACAGACCGAGCAGCCGGCCGGCCGCGCCGGAGCTGGTGATCACCGCATCCGCGCCGGACTGACGCAGCAGCGGAGCGTTCTCCTCCTCGCGGACCGCGGCGACGATCTTCGCGCCGCGGTTGAGCTGGCGGGCGGTGAGGGTCACCAGCACCGCCGTGTCGTCCCGCTGTGGCGCGATGACGATCTGACGGGCCCTCTGCAGCTCCGCCCGGATCAGGACGTCGCTGCGGGTCGCGTCGCCGACGACCCCGACGAAGCCCTCCGCATTGGCGGCGTCGATCACCTTGGCGCTCGGGTCGACGATGACGATCTGGTCCTTGTTCAGACCTGTGGCACAGAGCGTCTGCATCGCCGATCGTCCCTTCGTGCCGAAGCCGACGATGACGGTGTGGTCGCGCAAGTTGGACCTCCAGCGGTTCAGCCGCCACTCCTCCCGCGTGCGCTCGGTGAGGACCTCGAGAGTGGTGCCGACCAGGATGATGAGGAAGAGCACGCGCAACGGCGTGATCAGCAGGACGTTGGTGAGTCGCGCGCCGTCGCTGTACGGCACGATGTCGCCGTAACCGGTGGTCGAGAGGGTGACGGTCGCGTAGTAGACGGCGTCCAGAAGATCGACCGTCTCGTCCGAGTTGTCGTGGTAGCCCGCCCGGTCGGTATAGACGATCAGTACGGTGATGGCGAGCACCATCAGTGCCATCAGCAGTCGCTTGCTCACCTGGCGCAAGGGGCGCTCGATAATCCGGCGGGGGAGCTTCACCCGGCCGGTGACCAGGTGTTCGTCCGCGTGCCTGGCCATGGCGTCCTGACCCGGAAGTTTCACGTGAAACACCCTCCGTGCTCGTCGGACGGTGTCCACGGCGTCCAGGTGGCCCAGGGCAGGTCCAGGACCTCCAGTTCGTCGCCGGGCCGGGCACCGCCCGGCGGGACGACGGCGAGCCCGTCGGCCGCCGCCGTTCCGCGCAGCATCGCCGGTCCGTTGTAGTGCAGCGGGACCAGTCGGCCGTCGCGGTGCGCGAACGGAACGAGCCGGGTGTCGTGCGGGTGGCCATGCACCTCGTCGCGTACCGGTGCCCGGTACGGGTCCGGCGCGAATCGGCCGGCGAGGCCGCGCAGCAATGGCTCGGCCAGCGTGAGCAGCCCGGAAACGGCGGCGAGCGGATTGCCCGGCAGCCCCACCAGGTGACGCCCCGGAGCAAGCCGGGCCAGCAGCATCGGATGCCCCGGCCGTACGGCAACCTGGTCGACCAGCAGCTCCGCGCCCGCCTTCCGCAGGACCGGATGGACATGGTCGACGGGACCTGCGGCCGTACCACCCGTGGTGACAACGAGGTCGGCCTCTGAGGTGGTGACGGCCCTGTGGAGGGCCTCGGCATCGTCGCCGAGCCGGCGCGTGGCCAGCACCTCCGCCCCGAGGGCCCGCAGCCAGGGGCCGATCATCGGCCCGAGGGCGTCACGGATCAGGCCGTCGTGAGGGAGCGCCGAGGTGAGCAGTTCATCGCCCAGCACGAGGACCTCCACGCGCGGACGGGCGAAGGTGACCAACTCGTCGTACCCGGCGGCAGCGGCGAGGCCGAGCACCGGCGGGGTGACCAGGGCCTCGGCGGGCAGCAGCTGGTCACCGGAGCGGCACTCCTGGCCACGCGGGCGGATGTCCTGCCCCGGGACCACTTCGCGGTCGGCGTGGAGTTGGTGCACGGCCGGATCCAAGCGGGCGTGTTCGCTGCGGACCACCGCTGTGGTCTCCGGCGGGATACGGGCGCCGGTGGCGATCCGTACCGCGGTGCCGTCGGGCAGCGGCCCGCCGTCGCCGTGCCCGGCGAGGATCGCCCCCTCGCCCTCCACGGTCCACGGGCCCGGGCCCGCGACGGCCCAGCCGTCCATGGCGGAGGTGTCGAAGGAGGGGAGGTCGCACAGGGCGGTGAGCGGCTCGGCGAGCACCTGCCCCAGCGCCTCACTCAGGGGTACGCGATGCGTACGGGGCGAAGCGGTACGGCCGATACGGGCGGCCAGGGCCCGCGCCTCGGCCCAGGGGGCGCCGCGATGCCGGCGTGTGGCGGGACCGGCGGCAGCGGCGGCCGGTGCTGGTGCGTCTCCCGGCCTCGGGCCGACCAGGGCGAGCGCTTCGTCGACACCGTCCAGCTCGCCCCCGTCGGGCCCGGTCGCTCCGGCGGGGGCCGACCGGGCCCGCTCGTCGCCGCCAGCTGCCGCGACCTCACGATCATGGTCGGTCATCCCGCGACATCCCCACCGCTCGCGCCCTGCGCGGGGTCCGCCGGGCGGGCCTGTTCGGCCGCCCCCTTCGCTTCCCCGCTCTCGTCAGCCCAGCGCACAGCCAGAGCGGCCGCCTTACGGGCAGCCTCTGCGACGGCGTCCGCGCCCCCGCCCTCGGCCTTGGCCGCCGCGTACCCCACCAGGAAGGTGGTGAGCGGTGCGGCGGGGCGCGCGACGCCGTGCGCGGCGTCGCGGGCGAGGTCGAGCAGTACGTGTGTGTCGACGTCCAACTCGATGCCGAGCTCGTCCTTGACTGCGGTGATCCATTCGTCCAGCACGTTCCCATGCTCCCTGATACGGGCCCGGGCTGTGGAGATGTCCTCCCAGGTGTCGCAGTCGAAGGAGGCGAGGGGATCGGTCTCGATCCGGGCCAGGTCCAGTTCCCGGGTCAGTAGACGCAGCGGCAGCCCGGAAAGGCTGCCGTATTCGGTCGCAAGGAGAGCAAGTTCACGTCGGAGGGGCTCGGCGCGGTAGGCGGCGACCAGAGGCTGGTCGTGGCCGTCGGCGTCGGTCAGCACGACGGCCTCGCTGGTCCGCGCGGCAAGGGTGTCGACAAGCTGCCGCACCGTCCCCTTCCCGAGGAAGGGAAGATCGGCCGACAGCACGAGGACGGCCTCGGCCCCGGTGTGCCGCACTCCCGCGTCGAGGGCGGCCACCGGGCCGCCGCCGGAGGGCTCCTCGCGTGCCCACAGAACGGGGCGCGCGGTGGGCCGGCGCCCGCCGACGACCACGGTGCGCCCGGCGTCCCGGCAGGCTGCCAGCACGCGGTCGAGCAGGGGCCGCCCGCCCACGCTCACCGCAGGTTTGTCGGCGCCGCCGAGCCGTCTCGCGGCGCCTCCGGCGAGCACGATGGCGTCGTACGCGGTAGTCGCGGTCATGACTGAAGTATGGGCCGCGTACCGGTGGGCGGGGAGCCCCGGTTCGATCTCTCTTCTGCCTTCTTCCTGTCTTCTCCCTGCCTTCTTGTGCCGCTGTCCGGTCGGCTCCCTACAGGGTGCGGAGCAGCACCGAGGGGTGCTCCACGCAGTCCGCCACGTATCGCAGGAAGCCTCCCGCCGTGCCGCCGTCGCACACCCGGTGGTCGAAGGTGAGCGAGAGCTGGACGACCTGGCGGACGGCAAGTTCGCCCTGGTGCACCCATGGCTTGGGCACGATCCGGCCGACGCCGAGCATCGCGGCCTCGGGATGGTTGATGATCGGCGTGGAGCCGTCGACGCCGAACACCCCGTAGTTGTTGAGCGTGAAGGTGCCGCCCGTCAGGTCCGCCGGGGTGAGTGCCCCCTGGCGGGCCGCCTCCGTGAGCCTGGCGAACTCTGCCGTCAGGGACTCCGCCGAGCGCTTGTGGGCGTTCTTCACAACGGGTACGACCAGCCCTCGGTCGGTCTGGGCGGCGAACCCGAGATTCACTCCCGGCAGCCGCACGATCTCCCGGGCGTCCATGTCCACGGTGGAGTTGAGCTCCGGGTGACGGTCGAGCGCAGCCGTACAGATGCGGGCGAGCAGCGCGAGCAACGAGATCTTCGGCCCGCCCGCGGCGTTCATCGCCGCCCTCGCGGCCATCAGCTCGGTCGCGTCGGCATCGACCCAGCAGGTCGCGTCCGGGATCTCACGCCGGCTGCGGGACAGCTTGTCGGCCACTGCTCCGCGCACCCCGCGGAGCGGGACGCGCCCGGCCTGCGCCGCGGCGGTGGCCACCGTCGGCGCAGCGAGCGCCACGGCGGCCGGTGGCTCGGGCCTCTGCACGGCCCGCTCGACGTCGGCCCGGAGGATCAGGCCGTCGGGGCCCGAGCCGGTCAGGCACCGCAGATCGACGCCGTGCTCGCGCGCGAGCTTGCGGACGAGCGGCGAGATGACCGCGACGGGGCCGCTCTCCGCGACCGTCGTGGTGCCGTGGGAAGCGGGGGCGGGGGCGGTTCCGGGGGTGCCGCCGGCAACCGCGGCGGAGTCGGCCGAAGCCGGGCGCCGCCGGCCGGCCTCACCCGCGCCGGGGGCCGCCGGCGCGGCCGGGTGGATACGGCGCCGCCGCGCCGCGGGGGCACCGGTCCCGTAACCGACCAGCACATTGCCCGACGACTCGGCGGAGCCGCCGGAGGGCGCGGAGGCTCCCGGATCTGCAGGCTTCGCGCCGCCACCGGAGGCGGGCACGGCCGTCCCGGTCGTCTCCGGCGCACCGACGGCCACCGTGATCAGCGGTGCGCCGACGGGCAGTTCCGTTCCTTCCTCGCCGAAGCGGGCGGTCACCACTCCGCCGTAGGGGCAGGGCACCTCCACCATGGCCTTGGACGTCTCGACCTCGACGACGGGCTGGTCGATCGCCACCACGTCGCCCACGGACACCAGCCAGCGGACGATCTCGGCCTCGGTCAGCCCTTCGCCGAGATCGGGGAGCTTGAATTCGAGCACCTGGGCCATCAGCTCGCCGCCTCCCACTGCAGTCGCGCGACCGCGTCCAGCACGCGGTCCACTCCTGGCAGATGATGCCGCTCGAGCATGGGCGGCGGATACGGGATGTCGAAACCGGCGACCCGCAGAACCGGCGCCTCGAGGTGGTGGAAGCAGCGCTCGGTCACTCGCGCGGCGATCTCTCCACCGGGGCCACCGAAGCCGGTGGACTCGTGGACGACGACCGCGCGTCCGGTGCGCCGAACCGAGGCGCAGACCGTCTCGTCGTCGAACGGCACCAGCGAGCGCAGGTCGACGACCTCCAGGTCCCAGCCCTCTGCCTCGGCGGCCTGAGCCGCCTCCATGCACACCGGCACGGACGGGCCGTAGGTGAGGAGGGTGGCGCTGCGCCCGGAGCGGCGCACCACGGCCCGGCCGATCGGCTCCACCGCGGCCGGTGCGTCGGGGGACCACTTTGCCTTGGACCAGTAGAGCCGCTTCGGTTCGAGGAAGACGACGGGGTCGTCGGAGGCGATGGAGGCGCGGAGCAGCCCGTACGCGTCCTCGACCGTGGCGGGGGTGACGACGTGCAGCCCCGGGGTCGCCATGTAGTACGCCTCGGAGGAGTCGCTGTGGTGCTCGACCCCGCCGATCCCGCCGCCGTAGGGCACTCGCACGGTGATCGGCATCGCCATGCCTCCCCTGGTGCGGTTGCGCATCCGGGCGACATGGCTGATCAGCTGCTCGAACGCCGGGTAGGCGAAGGCGTCGAACTGCATCTCCACAACGGGCCGCAGGCCGTACATCGCCATGCCGACGGCGGTGCCGAGGATGCCCGCCTCGGCCAGTGGGGTGTCCGTGCAACGGTCCTCGCCGAACTCCTTGGCGAGCCCGTCCGTGACCCGGAAGACGCCGCCGAGCGTGCCGACGTCCTCCCCCATGACGTGGACGGTCGGGTCCTCGGCCATCGCGTCGCGCATCGCGCGCTGCAGGGCCTGGGCCATGGTTGCGGGCTTCACCGCGGCCGTGGTCATCGCGCCTCTTCCTCGGCGTCCAGCTCCGCCCGCAGCAGCGCCGCCTGCTCACGCAGCTGGGCGGTCTGCCGGCCGTACACGTGCGCGAACAGATCCATCGGGTCCAGTACCGGGTCGGCGTTCATGCGCTCGCGCAGATTCGCAGCCATCGTCTCCGCCGCCTGGGCGGCGGCCTGCCTGCCCTCGTCGTCGAGCAGCCCGCGGTCGGTCAGCTCCCGTTCCAGCAGCTGTATCGGGTCGTGTGCACGCCAGGTCTCGACCTCGCTGTCGGCTCGGTAGCGGGTGGCGTCGTCGGCGTTCGTATGGGCGTCCATGCGGTATGTGACGGCCTCGATCAGGGTGGGGCCGCCGCCACGACGGGCGCGGGCCACGGCCTCACCGAGCACCTCGTGCACCGCGACAGCATCGTTGCCGTCGACGAGCCGGCCGGGCATGCCGTAGCCGACGGCCTTGTGGGCCAGGGACGGCGCGGCGGTCTGCTTGGCCAGCGGGACGGAGATGGCGAAGCCGTTGTTCTGCACCAGGAAGACCACCGGCGCGTTCCACACGGCGGCGAAGTTCAGGGCCTCGTGGAAGTCGCCCTCGCTGGTGCCGCCGTCGCCGATCATGGCGAGCGCCACGACGTCGTCGCCCTTGAGGCGGGCGGCGTGCGCCAGGCCCACGGCGTGCGGCAGCTGTGTGGCCAGCGGCGTGCACAGCGGCGCGACGCGGTGCACGTGCGGGTCGTAACCCGTGTGCCAGTCGCCGCGCAGCAGGGTCAGGGCCTGGACGGGATCCAGGCCGCGCGCCACGGCCGCGAGGGTGTCCCGGTAGCTCGGGAAGAGCCAGTCCCGGTCCTCGAGCGCCAGCGCGGCGCCCACCTCGCACGCCTCCTGACCGGTGCTCGACGGATAGACGGCGAGCCGGCCCTGCTTGGTGAGCGCGGTGGCCTGCGCGTTGTACCGACGGCCGCGCACCAGCTCCGCGTAGAGCCGGAGCAGCAGCTCCGGGTCGGCCGAGGCAGCGGCCTCGGTGCCGAGCACACGGTAAGGCTCCGCGTCGGGGAGCAGCGGCGCGGGATCGGTGCGGGGCTGCCACGCGGGTGGCGGCGTGGGCCGGTAGGCGGCGGCAGCGGAACCGGGCAGCTCCTGGACCGTCATGCTGCTCTTTCTCAACGCGAGCACCTCCTCGTGGGAGCGACGAACGAAAGCGATGGAGAAACGGGTGGGCGGCACCTGTGTGTGGCGCGCCTCACCTACCGATTGTTCGGTCGTTGATGCATTTTGGCTACAGGCGTGGGCAGCCTGTGGACAAACGGTTCTCCACAGCATGAGATGGAGACAGGTCGTCCATGCTAGGAAGGCGGGGGGACATGGCAGCTGAACAAATGGCCGACGGCGGGGACCGCACGGGACGGACACCCCTGCCGCGCCCGCTGGACCCGATCGACCGCGACATCCTGCGCATGCTCCAGACGGACGGACGCGCCTCCATACGCTCGGTGGCCGAGCGGGTCCACGTGTCCCGCGCCAATGCGTACGCCAGAATCAACCGCCTGATCGACGACGGTGTGATCCGGGGCTTCAGCGCGCGGGTGAACCACGAGAGGGCGGGCCATGGCGCCTCGGCCTACATAACGCTCAAGATCGTGCAGAACTCCTGGCGGACGGTGCGGGAGCAACTGCAGGCGCTGCCCGGTGCGGCGCACATCGCGCTTGTCAGCGGGGACTTCGATGTACTGCTGCTGGTGCACACGCCCGACAACCGCACCCTGCGCGAACTGGTCCTGACCAAGCTGCAGTCCATTCCGGAGGTGCTGTCGACCCGGACGCTGCTGGTGTTCGAGGAGACGGACCTCGATCCCGCGCCGGGACCGGCCGCCGGCCCTGGCGTGGGCCCCGGAGCAGGCACGGGGGCGGGCGCTGGAGCCGGTCCCGTGGCGGGCCCGGACACGGACCCGCTGTAGGCCCGGCTCCAGGCCGCCATCTCCCTGGGCGGGTCAGGAATCCGTACGCAGCCCGTCGAAGGCGAGCCGTACCACGGTCTCCGCCACCTGGTCGCCGTCATGGCCTCCGCCCGGCTGCGGGCGGTACCACTCGACCAGCGAGTTCACCATGCCGAAGAGCAGCCGGGTCGCCAGCCGGATGTCGACATCGGCCCGCAGATCGCCGTCCGCGGCGGCCGCCTTCAGCAGGTCGGCGACGCGCTGGTCGAACTCACGGCGTCGCTCCAGCGCCCAGCGCTCGGTCTTGGTGTTGCCCCTCACCCGCAGCAGCAGCGTCACATAGGGCAGTTCGGACATCAGCACCTCGACGGTGCGTCGCGTGACGTACTCCACCCGCTCGATGGCCCGGCCGCGCTGAGCGCCGCTCTCGTCGAGCACGGCGAACAAGGAGTCCAGCGCCCGGCTGACGGCTCGCCGCAGCAACTCCTCCTTCCCCGTCACGTGGTGGTAGATCGAGGACTTGGAGATGCCCGCCGCTTTCGACAGGTGCTCCATGGAAGTCCCGTCGTAGCCGCGCTCGTTGAAGATCTGCACGGCGACGGTCAGCAGAGTTTCCGGCGTGTAGGTGTCACGCTTCGCCGTGGTCATCGGCTCTCCGCCCCGTCGTTCGCGCGAGCGCGGCGGGCGGTCGCCAGGGACGGTGCGTACCGGCCGGTCGGGTAGCGCTCGTGGAGGGCCTCAAGGAGCGCGCAGACCCGTCCGAAGCCCAGCTTCTCGCCCCATTCGAGGGGTCCGGCCGGGTAGTTGACACCGAGCTTCATCGCGGTGTCGATGTCCTGGCCGGAGGCGACACCGCGATCGACGGCGTCCGCCGCGAAGTCGGCCAGCATGGCCACCGTACGCGCGACGATCATGCCCGGTACGTCTCCGATCAGCGAGACGTCCTTGCCGAGCGCCTGGAAGAGACCGACGGCCTCCTCGACCGCGCCGGGCATCGTCCGAAGCGTGCTGTCGGACGTGGACAGTGCGATGCGGGTGGCCTTCTCGTAGTCGAGGGCGAGATCGAAGTAGACGATGCCGTCGTCGAACTCGAACGCGGTCTCCCCGTCCACCAGCCCGAGCTCTGCACCCCCGGGGAGGGCTATGGAGCCGTCGCCCTCCTCGCGGACGACGGCGATCCCGGCCCGTTCGATCAGCCCGACCAAGGGCTCCGCGGGACCGAGGTCACCCTGCACGACCACTGCATCGGGCGCGGCGGCGGGCGGCTGGGTCCGCGGCAGGGGGCGCTTTGCACCCTCCTCGTACGAGAACCAGCCGTGACCGGACTTGCGGCCGTGGCGGCCCGACTCGACGAGCCGGCGCTGCGCCAGCGACGGCGTGAACTTCGCGCTGTGGAAGAACGAGTCCCAGACGGACCGGGTGACCGCCTCATTGACGTCCTGGCCGATCAGATCGGTCAGCTCGAACGCCCCCATCCGGAAACCGCCGCACTCGCGCAGGACCGCGTCGATGGTGGCGGGGTCGGCGCCGCGCTCCTCGTGGACGGCGAACGCCTCCGCGTAGAAGGGGCGTGCGATCCGGTTGACGATGAAGCCGGGGGTGTCGGCGCAGCGCACCGGGGTCTTTCCCCAGGCCAGGGCTGTCGCATAGGCCCGCCCGGCCGCCTCGTCGTCGGTGGCGTGGCCACTGACGACCTCCACGAGGGGCAGGAGCGGGGCCGGGTTGAAGAAGTGCAGACCGACGAAGCGCCCGGGGACCTGCAGGGCGCCCGCGACGGCCGTCACGGACAGGGAGGAGGTGTTGGTGGCGAGCAGGCAGTCCTCGGCGACGATCTTCTCCAGATCCGTGAACAGTTGCTGCTTGACGGTGAGCTCTTCCAGTACGGCCTCGACGACGAGGGCCGCGTCGGCGAGCTCCGCGAGGGCTCCGGCCGGGATCAGCCTGCCGCGGGCGGCGTCGCGGTCCGAGGCAGCCATCCGTCCCTTGTCCACGAGACGGTCCAGACGCGCGGCGATCGCCGCAGCGGCCTCTTCCGCGCGCCCGGGCACGGCGTCGTGGAGTCGTACGGGATGGCCTGCGACGAGGGCGACCTGCGCGATCCCCTGGCCCATGGTTCCGGTGCCGACGACGGCGACGGTACGGCTCACGTCGATCGCGGTCGTGGAGTCGATGGCGGTCATGGAGGCGATCCTCCCCGATGAGTTGTCCACAGCTTCGACAGGCCCCCTTGTACCGACCGATCGTTCGGTTACTCTAACTCTGTCACCCTCCCCTGCCCAGCTCGACGAGGAGTTGGTCCGCATGCAGCTGACCGAGACCCACCGGCCCACGCTCGACCAGGCCCTCGAGGCGATCCGCACGCGGGCGTACTGGTCTCCGCACCCCGAGCACCCCAAGGCATACGGCGAGAGCGCGCCCGCCGACGGCCTGGCGGCCTTCGAGGCGCTCCGCGGCTCGCGCTTCGACCTGGACCAGCCGGGCACGGACGGATGGACCGGCGGCGAGGTCTCTCCGTACGGACCGGAGCTGGGCATCGAGTACCCGCACCCGGACCTGGAGGTGCTGCTGCCGGCGATGCGCGCCGGCATGACGGCCTGGCGCGAGGCCGGTCCCGAGACGCGCGCCCTCGTCTGTCTGGAGATCCTGGCCCGGATCAGCGCCCGCACCCATGAGTTCGCGCACGCGGTGATGCACACCAGTGGGCAGGCCTTCATGATGGCGTTCCAGGCCGGCGGCCCGCACGCCCAGGACCGCGGCCTGGAGGCCGTCGCCTATGCGTACGCGGAACAGACCCGCACCCCGGCCGCCGCCGACTGGTCAAAGCCGCAGGGCAAGCGCGACCCCCTGGAGCTGCGGAAGACCTTCACCACCGCGGGCCGCGGCATCGCGCTGCTGATCGGCTGCAACACCTTCCCGACATGGAACGGCTATCCGGGCCTGTTCGCCTCCCTGGCCACGGGCAACCCGGTGCTGGTGAAGCCGCACCCTCGTGCCGTACTGCCGCTGGCCCTCACCGTGAAGGTGGCCCGCGAGGTGCTCGCCGAGGCCGGCTTCGACCCGAACCTGGTCTGCCTCGCCGCCGAGCGCCCGGGCGAGGGCATCGCGAAGACCCTGGCGACTCGACCCGAGATCAAGATCATCGACTACACGGGATCCACCGCCTTCGGCGACTGGCTGGAGGCCAACGCCCGCCAGGCCCAGGTCTACACGGAGAAGGCCGGCGTCAACACGGTCGTCGTCGACTCCACCGACGACTACAAGGGGATGCTCTCCAACCTGGCCTTCTCGCTGTCCCTGTACAGCGGCCAGATGTGCACCACCCCGCAGAACGTGCTCATCCCCAGGAACGGCATCACCACCGAATCCGGCCCGCGGACGTACGACGAGGTGGCCGCGGACCTGGCCGCCGCCGTGGGCGGTCTGCTCGGCGACGACGCCCGGGCGAACGCCCTGCTGGGAGCCCTGGTCAACCCCGATGTGAAGGCCCGGCTGGAGGCCGCCTCCGAGCTCGGCGAGGTGGCGCTGGAGTCGCGCGAGGTCCCCAACCCGGACTTTCCCGGCGCGACGGTGCGGACACCGGTCATCGTGAAGCTCGACGGCGCCCGCAAGTACTGGGAGTCGGCCGATTCCGAGCCCGCTTACCTCTCCGAGTGCTTCGGCCCGGTGTCCTTCGTGGTGGCCCTCGACTCCACGGCGGACGCCCTGGACCTGCTGCGCCGCACGGTTCGGGACAAGGGCGCGATGACGGTCGGCGCCTACACCACGTCCGAGGAGACCGAGCGCGCGATCGAGGACGTCTGCCTGGAGGAGTCGGCCCAGCTCTCGCTGAACCTGACCGGCGGGGTGTACGTCAACCAGACCGCCGCGTTCTCCGACTTCCACGGATCCGGCGGCAACCCCGCGGCGAACGCGGCCCTGTGCGACGGCGCCTTCGTCTCCAACCGCTTCCGTGTGGTGGAGGTCCGCCGCCAGGCCTGACCTCGGCGGCAGGGGCCGGGCCCGAGGGCCCGGCCCCTGCCGCCGAGTGCGCTTCGGCTCTGCTCAAGCACCGCGGTGGAGCACCTCGGCAATCTGCTCCGGAGCACCGGTCACGAGGGTCACACCTTCTCCCCGCGGAGCACCGGCCGCCGCCCGGTCACGCTCCTGGGGCCGGCACGTCGGCGTACCGCTGCACCCACGCGTGCATCGCGATGGCGGCGGCCGCTCCCGCGTTGATCGACCGCGTCGAACCGAACTGCGCGATCGAACACACCATGGTCGCGTGCTTGCGTGCCTCTTCCGTGAGCCCGGGACCCTCCTGCCCGAAGAGGAGCACACAGCGGCGGGGCAACTCGGTCCGTTCGAGCGGTACGGCACCGGGCAGGTTGTCGATACCGATGATCGGCAGCTTCTCCGCGGCCGCCCACTCGGTGAGCGACGCCGTGTCCGGGTGGTGCCGCACATGCTGGTACCGGTCGGTGACCATGGCGCCCCGCCGGTTCCAGCGCCGGCGTCCGACGATATGTATCTCCTTCGCCAGAAACGCGTTGGCCGTGCGCACAACCGACCCGATGTTGAAGTCGTGGCCCCAGTTCTCCACGGCCACGTGGAAGCCGTGCCTGCGTGTGTCCAGATCGGCGACGATCGCCTCGCGCTTCCAGTACCGGTACCGGTCCACGACGTTCCGCCGATCCCCGAAAGCCAGCAGTTCGTGGTCGTACCGCTCGCCCTCGGGCCAGGGCAGCGGATGCGGGCCGACGCCGACCTCCGGGGCGTACCCCTCGTCGTACTGAAGCGGTTCTTCCTGAAGCGGTTCTTCCGTGGTGCTCACCCGACGAGCGTACGGGGCTGCTCGTCGCTCCCCCTCCGTCCCTGGGGGCGGGCGCCCCTCCCTCCCGGCAGCCGGCTCAGGCCGCGCACCACCAGGGCGCCCAGGCCGACCAGAAAGCCGGTCGGCAGGAACACTGCGTCGGCAGCGATCATCGCCAGCGAGAAGAACGGCAGACCGAGGAGCACCGCGATGGCCGCGTGCTCGAGCATCATGAGCACCAGCAGGACGTTCTTGGCGCGCCGGTTGAAGAGCGTGAAGGGGAAGGCCACCTGCACAAGGACCGTGCCGTAGGTCAGCAGCATGACCATCACCCCGCCGGAGGTGAGAAGCCCGGAGAGCTCCGGCCACGGGGTGAAGTAGTCCAGTTTGAGCGGGTAGTACAGCGCGGTGCCGTCCTGCCAACGCGAACCTTGGATCTTGTACCAGCCGGCGGTCGCGTAGATCAGGCAGACCTCAGCCATGATCACCACGAGGGCGGCGTTGTGGACGAGGTTCGCCAGGACGTCCAGCAGGGTGCGCGGCTCGCTGTCGGGCGCGAGGCGGTTCACCGCCCACCACAGGCCGTGAGCCACCCACAGTCCCCAGAAGAGGACGAAGATCCACGTTTCTCCGCCGACCCGTCCCACGACTGTGCCCGCGAAGAGCATCGCGCCCAGCACCGTCCAGAGGACCGGCCCCGCCCGGTCGGGGCCGGGGCCCCGATCACGTGCCGCCCGCCGGGCGTCCAGGGACCACACCTGCGCGCAGCGCGTCAGCACCAGGTAGACGGCCATGAGGTGGACGACGTTGTCGCCGCCGTCCCCCACGAAGATCGAGCGGTTCTGCAGGGACAGGACGCCCACCATGAAGAGCACCGACACCGCCCGGGTGCGCCAGCCCAGCATCATCAGCAGGCTGGACAGCACGCCGACGCCGTACACGAACTCGAACCACAGGGCGCTGTCGGACCACAGGAGCACACTGAACGCGTTGTTGCCGGCGATCAGCTCCCGGCCCATGTCCCAGCTCCAAGGGCCGTCGGGTCCGTAGAGGTCGTGCCGGTGCGGCAACTCGCGCAGCAGGAACAGCAGCCACGTCGCCCCGAAGCCGATGCGGACGACCGCGCTCTGGTACGGCCCGAGGGCTGTGGAGGTGATGAGCTGGACGGCGCGGGCGAGCTGGCGGTCCTGGTCAGGTTTCACCGGGCCGTCGCCGCCCTGTCGTTGTCGACGCCACCGGGCAGATCCGCCGCGGTGACCGTCCACCACGGCAGCTCGCGGTGGACCGGACGAGTGTCGATCTTCTCGTGGCTCCACTCCGGAGCCTCTATCGCCCTCGTCGACGCACGGAGCCGGATCCGCTCGACACGACCGCCGAGATCGTGGCGGTCGAGGCGCAGCATCACGATGCGGCGCATGTAGCTCTCCGAGAGCCGGCCGCGCGGTCCCTGGGGGCGGTTCTCGGTGTCGTGCGAGCCGGCGTAGAAGTCCCACGCCCGGCGGAGCTGGTTCTGCTGGATGTGGCTCGGGAGGAGGTTGTGGCGGATCTGTGCACCGTCCTGCGCGGAAAGGTCGATCCAGTCGCTGGTGCTGCGGCTGCCGTCCCGTGCCGTGTACTCGGCCCGCACCTGTATCGCGATGTTCTGCTGGAGCGGATTGGGGGCGAAGAGCTTCCAGTTCTGCTCGAATTCGGGGTAGACCCAGCCGTCGACCGCTTCACCGTGCTGCTTGGTCACGGTGTTCGAGGGGGCGACGTGGAGGAACACCACGGCCAGGTGGACGCAGGCGAGGGCCGCGATCAGCGCGAGCGACACGGCGGCGGCCACCTGATAGGGGAGGGACAGTCCGGCCATGCCGCCAGGGGGCGCAGGGGCCGTGCTGGGCGCAAGAGCATCCGTGGCCCCGGGACGCTCGGGCCGGCCGGGAGGGCCGGGAGGGCCGGGAGGGCCGGGAGGGCCGGGGAGCCCAGGGGGCTCAGCAGGGCCGGGAGGCGCAGGCCGCTCAGCAGGGCCGACGGGAGCGGGCGAGCCTGAAGCCTCGCGAGGTCCGGGGATGCTTTCGGCGCCGGTGCCTGTGCCCGTGCCGTCACCCGGGCGGGGTTCGTCGAGCCCGGCTATCGGGCCGGCCTCGCTCCGGGCGCCCTGCCGGTCGCCTCCTGGCTGCCGGGCAGGGCGGGGCAGAGGCGGTCCGGAGCTCGCTCTTCCGGCACCCTTGCCTTCCTCTTCCTGGTAGGAATCCATCCCGCCCCGATCACCGTCGACCACCTCGGTCATCCACAGGGTTGACACCCTACGGGCCGCCGACCGACCATTGAAGCCGATGAACCGAACGATCGGTCGGTAGGGGAGTCCGGATGACGGTAGTGACTGCGGATGCGTACGAGGCGGCGTTCGACGCTGCCGTGGCCGCTGACGAGCGCATCGAACCGCGCGACTGGATGCCGGAGGCGTACCGAGCGTCGCTGGTCCGCCAGATGGCGCAGCACGCGCACTCGGAAATCATCGGCATGCAGCCGGAAGCGAACTGGATCACGCGGGCACCCTCGCTGCGCCGCAAGGCGATCCTGATGGCCAAGGTGCAGGACGAGGCCGGTCACGGCCTGTATCTGTACAGCGCCGCGGAGACGCTCGGCACCGGCCGCGACGAGCTGCTCGACAAGCTGCACACGGGCCGCCAGAAGTACTCCTCGATCTTCAACTACCCGACGCTGACCTGGGCCGACGTCGGCGCGATCGGCTGGCTGGTCGACGGAGCGGCGATCACCAACCAGGTGCCGCTCTGCCGCTGCTCCTACGGGCCCTACGCCCGGGCGATGGTGCGGATCTGCAAGGAGGAGTCCTTCCACCAGCGCCAGGGTTACGAGCTCCTGCTCACCCTGTCGAGGGGGACGCCCGAGCAGCACGCGATGGCACAGGACGCGGTGGATCGCTGGTGGTGGCCCTCGCTGATGATGTTCGGTCCGCCGGACGACGCGTCGGCACACTCGGCGCAGTCCATGGCATGGAAGATCAAGCGCCACTCGAACGACGAACTGCGCCAGCGCTTCGTCGACATCTGCGTCCCGCAGGCCCAGTCCCTGGGCCTCACCCTTCCGGACCCGGACCTGCGGTGGAACGAAGAACGCGGCCACCACGACTTCGGCGCGATCGACTGGGCCGAGTTCCAGGACGTCCTCAAGGGCAACGGCCCCTGCAACGAACAGCGGATCAACCAGCGCCGGCGGGCTCACGAAGAGGGAGCCTGGGTCAGGGACGCCGCCGCCGCGTACGCGGACAAGCACCAGGCAGCACTGCACACCGAGTCCGTGGAGGCGACGGCATGAGCAGCTCGACCGAATGGCCGCTGTGGGAGGTCTTCGTGCGTTCGCGCCGCGGACTGTCCCACACCCACGCGGGAAGCCTGCACGCGCCGGACGCGGAAATGGCCCTGCGCAATGCCCGCGACCTGTACACCCGGCGCGGCGAAGGCGTCTCGATCTGGGTGGTGCCGTCCACCGCGATCACCGCTTCCTCGCCGGACGAGAAGGACCCGTTCTTCGAGCCGGCCGCCGACAAGCCCTACCGGCACCCGACGTTCTACGAGATCCCGGAAGGGGTGAAGCACCTGTGACCGCGACGCCCACGACCCACGCGACAGCGCCGACGACCTCGGCCACGGCGGCCGACCCCGCGGTGAACGCCACTGCGGCACTGGCTCTCGGCGACGACGCGCTGGTGCTCTCCCACCGCCTTGGGGAGTGGGCCGGGCACGCACCGGTCCTGGAGGAGGAGGTCGCCCTCGCCAACATCGCGCTCGATCTGCTGGGGCAGGCGCGCGTGCTGCTGTCCCTCGTCGGCGACGAGGACGAGCTGGCCTTCCTTCGCGAGGAACGCTCGTTCCGGAACCTCCAGCTGGTCGAGCAGCCCAACGGTGACTTCGCGTGCACCATCGCCCGCCAGTTCTACTTCTCCGTCCACCAGCACCTGCTCTACCGGCAGCTGGCTGCAGGGGACGGCCCGTTCGCCGGGCTCGCCGGCAAGGCGGTCAAGGAGGTCGCCTACCACCAGGACCACGCGGAGCACTGGATCGTCCGGCTCGGCGACGGCACGGCGGAGAGCCATGAGCGGATGCAGCGGGCGTGCGATGCGCTCTGGCGGTTCACGGGTGAGATGTTCCAGCCGGTGGACGGGCTCGAGGTGGATCCGATGGCCCTGGAGGCGCTCTGGCTGGAGCGGGTCACAGAGGTTCTGGAGCGCGCGACGCTGACCGTTCCGTCCGGTGCACGCACGGGTGCCTGGGCCGCGGGGGCGGGGCGCCAGGGCCTGCACACCGAGTCGTTCGGGCGGATGCTCGCCGAGATGCAGCATCTGCACCGCAGTCACCCGGGAGCGTCATGGTGACGGGCACGGCCGGAAGGGCCCAGGCCGCGGGAGGCGCCGAGGCCGATACGAAGCTGGAGGCGGAGCTGCGCCGGCTGGCAGGCACGGTCCCCGACCCTGAGCTGCCGGTGCTGACCCTGGAGGAGCTCGGCGTCATCCGCGGTGTGCGTCTGCTCGGGCCCGGCAGCGTCGAGGTCCGACTGACGCCGACGTACACGGGATGTCCGGCCATCGAGGCCATGACCTCTGACATCGAGCAGGTACTGCACGACCACGGCATGACGACCGTGTCGGTCGTCAAGGTCCTCGCCCCGGCCTGGTCCACGGACGACATCAGCGCCGAAGGCCGCCGGAAACTGGCCGAGTTCGGCATAGCGCCGCCCCGTCATCACGCGGCGGACGAGCCGGTGCCGCTCACGCTCTCGGTGCGTTGCCCCCACTGCGGCTCGACCGAGACGGAGCTGCTCAGCCGGTTTTCCTCCACGGCTTGCAAAGCCCTGCGCAGGTGCGTCTCCTGTCGCGAACCATTCGACCACTTCAAGGAGTTGTAGATGTTCCATCTGCTCCGGGTCGGCGCGGTCGAACGGCTCACGGACGACTCGGTGGCCGTCACCTTCGACGTGCCCGCCGAGCTGCGCGAGACCTTCCGCCACATCCCCGGCCAGCATGTCGCGCTGCGCCGGGTCGTGGACGGCGTGGAGACCCGCCGTACCTACTCGATCTGCACCCCGGCCGCTCCGGTCGGCGGCGTCCCTGCGCTGCGTGTCGGTATCCGCCTTGTCGACGGCGGCGAGTTCTCCACGTACGCCCTCAAGGAACTGGCCGTCGGCGACACCGTCGAGGTGATGGCCCCGGCGGGCCGGTTCCTGTTCCAGCCGCGGCCGGGCCACTTCGCCGCCGTGGTGGGCGGCAGCGGCATCACACCGGTGCTGTCGATGGCCGCGACGCTGCTGGAAAGGGAGCCGGAAGCCCGGTTCTGTCTCGTCCGCAGCGACCGCACGGCGGCCTCAACGATGTTCCTCGACGAGGTGGCGGACCTCAAGGACCGTTACCCGGACCGCTTCCAGCTGGTCACGGTGCTCTCCCGCGAGGAGCAGCAGACGGGACTGCCGTCGGGTCGCCTGGACCAGGAGCGCATGACAGGGCTCCTGCCCGCACTGCTTCCGGTGACGGACATCGACGGCTGGTTCCTCTGCGGGCCGTTCGGACTCGTCCAGGCCGCCGAACGCGCTCTGCGCGGGCTCGGCGTGGACCGCGGCCGCATCCACCAGGAGATCTTCCACGTCGACGACGGTTCGGCACCGCTTCCTGCCTCCGCGGCAGCGCCGGCCCATGCCTCCCTCACGGCGACGCTCGACGGCCGGTCGGGCACCTGGCCGGTCAAGGAAGGGGAGTCGCTGCTTGAGACGGTGCTGCGCAGCCGCGCCGATGCGCCCTACGCCTGCAAGGGCGGTGTGTGCGGCACGTGCAGGGCGTTCCTGGTCTCGGGCGAGGTCCGCATGGACCGCAACTTCGCACTCGAGCCGGAGGAGACGGAAGCGGGCTATGTGCTTGCCTGCCAATCCCATCCGTCCACGGCCGAGGTGGAGTTGGACTTCGACCGCTGACCGGCCGAGCGCCCGCGAGGGAGCCGGCCCACCGGTCGTCCGTGCGCCACGACCATTTCCTCAAGGCACGGCCATTCCCTTGGTAACCGCCCTGACTTATCTTGACGATCCGTCAGATACGGCTGTGGCGCGGAGGGAGCGGGCAGTGGACTTCACCTTCACCGAGGAGCACCTGGCAGCCGTGGAGGCGGCCGAGGCGGTCTTCTCGGCAGTGGCGCCCGACGGGGTACCGAGTCCCGCGATGACCACGGGCGCGGTCGCCGAGGAGTTCGACCGCGGCCTGTGGGGCCGCCTCGCCGACTCCGACCTGCTGGACCTGGTGCTGCCGGCCGAGCACGGCGGCGCCGGCCTCGACCCCATCGCGCTCTGCCTGGTGCTGCGCGAGTCCGCAAAGGTGCTGGCACGTGTGCCGCTGCTGGAGACCGGCGCGATCGCGATGGCCGTGGCGCGCTACGGCAGTGCCGGACTCCGCAACGAGGTCCTCCCCCGGGTCGGCCGCGGCGAGCAGGTGCTCACGGCGGGTGCCGGCGGACGCACCGGACACGATCCCGCCGAGCTCGCCGTCACCGCGGACCGCCCTGCCGGACCGTCGGGCGGCTGGGTCCTCGACGGAGTACAGACGGCTGTGCCCTGGGCGCAGTGCGCGGACCGTATCGCTGTGCCCGCCCACACGGAAGACGGCAGGACGGTCATCGCTCTCGTACCGAACGCCTGCGACGGACTCGTCCTCGCCGAGCAGGTCTCCACGAGCGGCGAGCGTCTGGCGGAGGTCCGGCTGGAGGCCGTACGGATAGAGGACCGGGACCTGATCGACGACGAGCGGGCATGGGAGTGGCTCCGCGGGCTGCTCGTCACGGGCACTTGCGCCCTGGCGCTCGGCCTCGGTGAGCGGGTGCTGGCCATGACCGGTGAGTACACCGGCAAGCGGGAGCAGTTCGGCTTCCCGGTGGCCACGTTCCAGGCCGTGGCCATGCAGGCCGCAGACCGGTACATCGACCTGCGCGCCATGGAGGCCACCCTCTGGCAGGCCGCCTGGCGGATCAGCACCGGCTCCGGCGGGGCACTGCCGCCGGCGGGCGACATCGCGGTGGCCAAGATCTGGGCGTCGGAGGGGGTACGGCGCGTCGTGCAGACCGCGCAGCATCTGCACGGCGGCTTCGGCGCGGACGTCGACTACCCGCTCCACCGCTACCACGCCTGGGCCAAGCAGCTCGAGCTCTCCCTCGGCCCTGCGGCCGCCCACGAGGAGGCGCTCGGCGCTCTCCTCGCGGCCCATCCGCTCGGCTGAAGAAAGTCACGGCCGGACACGGCCGCCACGCCGGCGGCCGAGCCGGCCGTGCGCGACGTCAGAGCACGAAGGCGGGGCTGCCGTTCTCGGTGACCATGGGGCGTCCCGCCCCTTCCCAGGCGAGCATCCCGCCGTCGATGTTCACAGCATCGATGCCCTGTTGCACCAGGTACTGGGTGACCTGCGCGGAGCGACCGCCGACCCGGCACATCACATGGGCGCGCCGTCCGTCGGCCAGCGCCTCCGTCACCTCTCCGAAGCGGGCCACGAAGTCGCTCATCGGAATGTGCAGTGCGCCCTCGACATGGCCTGCCGCCCACTCGTCGGGCTCCCGCACGTCCAGCACCAGGCCGTCGGCGGGCACCGCCTCGACGTTCACCGAGGGCAGCGGGGCGAAGTTCATGAGTGATGCCTTCTCTCGTACGTGTAGGGGCGCCCGGGACTCCGCGGCGGTCCGGTGCCGCTTCCGCCAGGGCGAGGAGCCCCGGAAAACCTACTTCACCAGTGCGGCCAGTTCCGCCTCGCGCGCGGCCACCTGCGCCAGCAGTTGCTCGGCGATCTCCTCCAGCAGCCGGTCCGGGTCGTCGGGCGCCATCCGCAGCATCGCACCGATGGCGCTCTCCTCCAGTTCCCGGGCGACCGCCGTCAGCAACTCCTTGCGCTGCGCCAGCCACTCAAGCCGGGCGTAGAGCTCCTCGCTCTCGGTGAGCCGGGGTACGGCCGTCACCGGCCCGGCGGCCCACTCCTCGGCCAGCTCCTGCAGCCTGGTCTCGTCGCCCAGGGCGTAAGCGGCGTTCACCCGTGTGATGAATTCGTCGCGCCGAGTCCGCTCCGTCTCGTCCTGCGCCAGGTCCGGATGGGACTTGCGGACCAGTTCGCGGTACAGCTTGCGTGCCTCGTCGCTCGGCCGGACCCGCTTCGGCGCCTGCACGGACTGGTCGGTCAGCATCGCGGCAGCCTCGGGGGAGAGGCCGTCGGAATCCATCCAGTCGTGGAACAACTCGTCGACGCCGGGCATCGGAAGGACCATTGCCCGAGCCTCCTGCGCCTTGCGCAGATCCTCCGGGTCACCGCTGCGCGCCGCCCGCGCTTCCGCGATCTGCGCGTCCAGCTCGTCCAGCCGGGCGTACATGGGCCCGAGCTTCTGGTGGTGCAGCCGGGAGAAGTTCTCCACTTCCACCCGGAACGTCTCCACCGCGATCTCGAACTCGATCAGCGCATGCTCCGCGACCCCGACCGCCTTGGCCAGCCGGGCCTCCGGCCGGTCCTGCCCTTCGTGCTGGGCGGCCTGCTGCGCAGCACGCTCTTCGTCGTTATGGGTCGTCGGTCCCCCGGCGGCATCCTGAGTCACCGCTCCAGCCTACGGGCGCTGCCGGGGGCGCTGTCACACCCCCAGCTCAGCGGCTGTCCGACCGGTCCTGATGGCTGCCAGCAGATCCGCGTGATCGGCCTCCGTGCGGTCCGCGTACAGGACCGCGAACGCCGCCACCGCCTCGTCCAGCTCCTCGTTCTTGCCGCAGTAGCCGGCGAGCAGCCGCGGGTCCGCACTGTGGGAGTGAGCGCGGGCGAGCAGGGCGCCGGTCATCCGGCCATAGTCGTCGAGCTGGTCGGGCGTGAGGGCGGCGGGGTCGACGCTTCCCTTGCGGTTCCTGAACTGGCGCACCTGGAACGGGCGCCCCTCCACCGTCGTCCAGCCCAGCAGGCTGTCGCTGACGACCTGCATCCGCTTCTGGCCGTGCACCACCCGGCGGCCCTCGTGCTCCTCGCCGGACACCGGGAAGCCGGCGGCCGCCAAGTGGGGCACGAGCGCCGACGCCCGGGCCTCCTTGACCTGCAGCACCAGCGGTTCGCCCCGGTGGTCGAGGAGCAGCACCACGTACGACCGGGTCCCGACGCTTCCGGTGCCCACCACCCGGAAGGCGACGTCATGTATCGCGTAGCGCGAGAGGAGGGGCAGACGGTCGTGTCCGACCGTGGTCAGGTAGGTCTCCAGCGAAGCGGCCACGGCGGCTGCCTCCGCATCTGGCACCCGGCGCAGCACCGGCGGCGCGTCCACGAAGCGCCGCCCGCCGCCCGCGTCGTCCGCCACCACCTCGGTCGCCTTGGCCGCGAAGCGCGCGCTGGTGTTGTTGCGGGCCTTGGCCGAAACCCGCTCCAGCGTTCCCATCAGGTCGCGGGCGTCCGTGTGCGAGACGAGTTCCTCGTCGGCGATCGCGTTCCACGCGTCGAGCGCCGGCAGCTTGGCGAGCAGCCGCATGGTGCGCCGGTAGGCGCCCACGGCGTCGAACGCCGCCGCCCTGCACACGTCCTCATCGGTGCCCGCCGCACGGCCTGCCAGCACCAAGGACGTCGTGAGCCGCTTGAGGTCCCACTCCCACGGGCCGACGACGGTTTCGTCGAAGTCGTTGAGGTCGATCACGAGACCGCCGCGGGCGTCGCCGTACAGCCCGAAGTTCGCCGCGTGGGCGTCACCGCAGATCTGCGCCGCTACGCCGGTGACGGGCGTACCGACGAGGTCGTGGCCCATCAGACCGGCCGCTCCCCGCAGGAACGCGAACGGCGATGCGGCCATCCTGCCCACGCGTATCGGAGCGAGCTCCGGCACGCGCCCCCGGTTGGACTCCTCCACCGCCTGCACGGCGTCGGGCCTCCCGGCCGTGGGCACCAGCGACGCGTGCGCGGAGCGGCGCACCCGCTCCCGCAGTGCCTTTCCCGCATCCTTGGGCGACTGCGAGTCGCCCCGGGTCGCCGCGTGGGGCGCGAAGCCCCGGACCGCGGGAATTCGGCGTCCGGCACCGGCGCCGGCCCCGCCCACGCCGGCCGGCCCGTCCGCCGCAACCTCCGGCCGCTCCGTCACCGACGTCCTGGTCTCGCCCATGCCCGCTGCCTCCCCCGGCGACATACGCCATCAACATCAAGTGCCATGACCGTACCGCCGCGTCCCGACAGCCGTCTCCACCTGTGGACAACCCCCTGTGGACAACGCCGATCGGGCGGCCGACCGGGGCGGCGGGGCTGCAGGGCGCGACGGCTCCTGGCAAGGGTGGGTATCGCCAACCAGACTTCCCGGCGCACCTGACAGCAGTGAACGGGTCACCGGTCCCGGGCCCTCTTCCGGACGGACACCGAGACGGGGACACCGCCGAGGCTGGGCGCATCGGTGTCCACGTCCGCGTCGAAGCCGTCGTGAACGGCGGCGCCGAGCAGGACCATCAGCCGGAAACCGATGACGACCACGAGTGCCGCGGTGAACAGCACGGTGGGGAAGGGTCCGATGACGTTCAGGAAAGGGCCGGGTGCATCCCTCTTGCGTCTTCCCTGCGGCACGCTGCTTTCCGGGAACCGGCACCGTTCTGCCCACCCGGCCCCACGGCTTCCTGCTTGCAGCGCGGAACGCCTGGGCGCATTGCCGTCTCGCGGCAGCCTTTACGCCCTCTTGATGCCGGTGTCCGCCCCTCGGCCGCCGCGTGCCACCCTTGACGTCCACGCGTCAGGACGGCGTCATCGGCGCGTCAGGAACGGGGAGGGGCCATGGCGGAGCCGGACACGGTCGAGCAGTACCTGGAGGGGTACGCCCCGATACTGATGGGCGCCTGCACCACCGGCAGACGCCTCACCCGGGACGAACTCGAAGCGCTGCGGGCCCAAGGAGACCGGGCAGCCGAGGCCGGCATCGGACTGCGCCTCCTGGTCCGTGCCCATCTCTCCGCCGCACAGTCCGTGCGAGGGGAGTTGCGCGGCCCGGCTGCCGACCACCTGCTCGCGGCCGTGGAACAAGCGGTGGACGCCTTCGCGGAAGGGCATGAGCGAGCGCAGCGGCTCGCGATCCGGCAACAGGAGGCCACGCGGCGGGAGTTCATCGACGACCTGCTCCACGGCCGCAGTGACGCCGGCCGGCTCGCCGAACGGGCAGAGCGCTTCGGGCTGTTGCTGTCCCATGCCCACGCCGTCGCAGTCGCCGAGGGCCCGGAGCCGTACGACGACGGCTATGCCGTCACCCGCGGTGTCGAGTCGTCCCTCACGGCCCGCTTCGGTGACCGCCGGATCCTGCTGACCACGAAGAACGGCCGGCTGATCTGCATCGCCCCGGGCGGCCAGACCGATGTCCTGTCGTTCTTCGCCAAGCAGGCCCACGCCGCGACCGACGGCGGCCGGGTGGCGATCGGCCGGGCCCACCCGGGCGTCGGCGGCGTCGTCCACTCCTACGAAGAAGCGCTCAACGCCCTGGACCTGGCCACCCGCATGCACCTGGAAGCCCCGGTGCTGCACGCCTCGGACCTTCTGGTGTACCCCGTGCTCACTCGCGACCGGCAGGCCATGGCCGACCTGGTGCGCAGCGTCCTCGGCCCGCTCCAGGAGGCCCGCGGCGGCGCCCAGCCGCTCATCGACACCCTCACCGCGTACTTCGACACCGGCTGCGTGGCGGCCGAGGCGGCGCGGCGGCTCTCCTTGAGCGTCAGGGCGATGACCTACCGGCTGGAGCGCATCCGTCAGCTGACCGGCGCCGACCCGGGCGACCCCGTCGACCGCTACACCCTCCAGACGGCCGTCATCGGCGCCCGCCTGCTCGACTGGCCCGAGCAGGCCCTCTGACGGGCACACCGGATCCCGCCCCACGGACCCGGTCGTCACCCCTTCTCGGCGCGCCCCTGGTCCTGGGCGTACCGAGCGGGGACTTGCCGAGTCGTCCCACTCACTCCGGGGCTCTTCACCGGCACCGTCCGGCGACTGCTCCGCCGACGGTGTCCAGGGACGCCAAGAGCCCTCGAGCCGGGTCCATCGGGTCTGCCGGATCCCGGAGCAAGACCAGAAGCAGCCGGGCTCGGACGGTGGCCCGCGTCACCGCCGGAGCCGGCACCTGTGCGAAGCCACGTCCGCCGTGAAGCCGGCCACACAACGAGAAACGGGCCCTCGCCCGGACTTTCGTCTCCGGCGAGAACCCGTTTCGTCGGTTTCTCTCTGTGCGCGAGGGGGGAGTTGAACCCCCACGCCCTTGCGGGCACTGGAACCTGAATCCAGCGCGTCTGCCTATTCCGCCACCCGCGCATTGGGTGTTGTCGTCGGGTGCCCCGCCTGCTCGGTGCGACCCCCTGGCGACATGCAGAAGATTAGCACGGTGCACAGGGTGGATTCACATCCGTTTGTTTGGGTGCCCTGAGGAACGAACAGGGAACCAATCGAGCGGGCCGCGGAACGCAGGGCGGCGTCACCCACTCCTCCTGTATGCATCCCGGGTGCGGGACACTGTCAGGAGGCCGCCTCTACGATCCGGTGTGAGAGGTGACACTCATCGACGGGGCAGACAAGGGGAACCAGCCGATTTCCCGACGCGTGGATACGATCAGTAAGCAGTACCAGGGCGACAACGACGGAGGAGGTGCCCCATGGGAGTCCTGAAGCGTTTCGAGCAACGTCTCGAAGGCCTGGTCAACGGCACCTTCGCCAAGGTGTTCAAGTCCGAGGTCCAGCCCGTCGAGATCGCGGGCGCCCTCCAGCGGGAGTGCGACAACAACGCGACGATCTGGAATCGCGAGCGGACCGTCGTCCCCAACGACTTCATCGTGGAGCTCAGCGCACCCGACTTCGAGCGCCTGAGCCCGTACTCGGGCCAGCTCGGCGACGAGCTGTCCGGCCTGGTCCGCGACTACGCCAAGCAGCAGCGCTACACCTTCATGGGTCCGATCAAGGTCCACCTCGAGAAGGCGGACGACCTCGACACCGGCCTGTACCGGGTGCGCAGCCGCACTCTGGCGTCGAGTACGTCACAGTCGCCCGGAGGAGGTGCCCCAGCGGGCGCCGGCGCCCGCGGCGGCTACGGCTACCCTCCGGCCGCCGCACCTCCGATGCCGGCCGCGCCACCTCCCGGCATGCCCGCAGGCCCGCGTCCCGGTCCCGTGACCGGCCAGCGCATGCCGGGCCCGGGCGCCATGCCGAACGCACAAGTACGACGCTGGATCGAGATCAACGGCACACGCCATCAGATCTCCCGCCCGACGCTGGTGCTGGGTCGCAGCACCGACGCCGATGTGCGGATCGACGACCCCGGCGTATCCCGCCGGCACTGTGAGATCCGGACCGGAACGCCCTCGACGATCCAGGATCTCGGGTCCACCAACGGCATCGTGGTGGACGGGCAGCACACCACCCGCGCTACGCTCCGCGACGGCTCGCGGATCGTCGTGGGCAGCACCACCATCGTTTACCGGCAAGCCGAAGGGTGAAGCGGGGGCAATGTCAGAGCTGACCCTGACGGTCATGCGGCTAGGTTTCCTGGCTGTTCTGTGGCTGTTCGTCATCGTGGCCGTCCAGGTCATCCGCAGCGATCTGTTCGGTACGCGGGTGACACAGCGCGGTTCACGCCGCGGCGCCGACCAGCGTTCCCAGCAGCAGCAGCGCCAGCAGGGCGCACCGCCGCCGCAGCGCCAGCAGGGCGGCGGTCGCCAGCGGCGGGGGGCGCCGACGAAGCTGGTCGTGTCCGAGGGCACACTCACCGGCACCACCGTCGCCCTCCAGGGCCAGACCATCACCCTGGGCCGGGCGCACGACTCCACGATCGTGCTGGACGACGACTACGCGTCCAGCAGGCATGCCAGGATCTACCCGGACCGTGACGGCCAGTGGATCGTCGAGGATCTCGGGTCCACCAACGGCACATATCTCGACCGGACCCGGCTCACCACGCCGACACCGATTCCGCTGGGCGCGCCGATCCGCATCGGCAAGACCGTCATCGAGCTGCGGAAGTAGTACGACAATGAGCGAGCGGAGCGAGCGAGCCGCAGCGGGCCCCACCGGCGACCTGCGCGGGCTGCTCCCGACCGGAGGGTGGGCAGTGTGGCTCGAGACCGGCTGGCGCGACAATCGCCCGGCGAGCCGACGGGTGAGGTCCGCATGAGTCTTTCTCTGCGTTTCGCCGCCGGATCGCACAAGGGCATGATCCGCGAGGGCAACGAGGACTCCGGTTACGCCGGCCCCCGTCTGCTGGCCATCGCCGACGGCATGGGCGGCCAGGCAGCCGGAGAGGTCGCCTCCTCCGAGGTCATCTCCACGCTCGTCACGCTCGACGACGACGTACCGGGCTCCGACATCCTCACTTCGCTCGGCACCGCCGTGCAGCGCGCGAACGACCAGCTCCGGATGATGGTCGAGGAGGACCCGCAGCTCGAGGGCATGGGTACCACGCTCACCGCGCTGCTGTGGACGGGCCAGCGGCTCGGCCTGGTGCACGTCGGCGACTCCCGGGCGTATTTGCTCCGCGACGGCGTCCTGACACAGATCACGCAGGACCACACCTGGGTGCAGCGGCTCGTCGACGAGGGCCGGATCACCGAGGAGGAAGCCACCACCCACCCGCAGCGCTCCCTGCTGATGCGCGCGCTGGGCAGTGGCGACCATGTGGAGCCGGACCTCTCCATCCGCGAGGTCCGCGCCGGTGACCGCTATCTGATCTGCTCCGACGGCCTGTCCGGCGTCGTCTCGCACCAGACCATGGAGGAGACGCTCGCCAGCTACCAGGGCCCGCAGGAGACCGTGCAGGACCTGATCCAGCTCGCCCTGCGCGGCGGCGGCCCCGACAACATCACCTGCATCGTCGCCGACGTCCTCGACACCGACTCGGGCGACACCCTGGCCGGTCAGCTCAGCGACACCCCCGTCGTCGTCGGCGCGGTCGCGGAGAACCAGCACCAGCTGAACGACGGCGGCGCCATGCAGACCCCGGCCGGCCGCGCCGCGGGGCTGGGACGCCCCTCCGCTCCGGAGGCACCGGGCGGCAGCTTCGGCCCGCCCGGATCCGGTGGCGGCGCAGGGTACGGCGGCATGCCGCCCGAGGGCAGCTTCGGCGCCTACACCGACGACGACTTCGCGAAGCGGGGCGGCGGCCGCAAGTGGCTGAAGCGTTCGCTCTACACGGTGCTCGCCCTGGCTGTCGTCGGCGGCGGTCTGTACGGCGGTTACCGCTGGACCCAGACCCAGTACTACGTCGGCACCAAGGGCGAGCACGTGGCCCTGTACCGCGGCATCAGCCAGGACCTCGCCTGGGTCTCGCTCTCGGAGGTCCAGAAGGACCACCCCGAGATCGAACTCAAGTACCTACCGCCCTACCAGCGCAAGCGGGTCGAGGCGACGATCACCGAGGACAGCCTCACCACCGCCCGCGCCAAGATCGACGAGCTCGCCAAGCAGGCAGGCGTCTGCAAGAAGGACGAGCAGCGCCGCGACGCCGCCGATCGCGCGAGCAGCCCGCCTCCGGGCGAGGGCCAGGCCGGCGGCACCGCCGGCACGCCCACCACCCAGGACGCGAAGACCAAGCCGACCGCAGCCTCTCCCTCCCCGGGTCCCACCCTCTCGGAGGAGGAGCAGAAGCTGGCCTCGAACTGCGGCAAGCAGTAATCGTCCGTAGGGGGCCTTCTCCATCATGAGCGTTGTCACCAACACGACCACGATCGGCGCGATCGACGCGCCGAGCCGGCGGAACACGGAGCTGATGCTCCTTGGATTCGCCGTGGCCATCCCGGTATTCGCCTACATCAACGTGGGCCTCGCCCTCGACGGCGAGCTGCCCGCCGGCGTCCTCGGATACGGCCTCGGCCTCGGCCTGCTGGCCGGCGTGGCCCACCTCGTGGTGCGCAGATTCGCCAAGTACGCGGATCCGCTGCTGCTGCCGCTGGCGACGCTGCTGAACGGTCTCGGCCTGGTGCTCATCTGGCGGCTCGACCAGTCGCCCCGGCTGCTGGCGCGCAGCGACTTCTCTCCGCAGGCCACCAACCAGCTGATGTACTCGGCGCTCGGCATCGCGCTCTTCGTCGGTGTCCTGCTGGTCCTGAAGGACCACCGCATCCTGCAGCGGTTCACGTACATCTCGATGGCGGCGTCCATCGTCCTGCTGCTGCTGCCGCTGGTGCCGGGGCTCGGAATGCCGATCTTCGGCGCCAAGATCTGGATCAGGGTCGGCGGATTCTCCATCCAGCCCGGCGAGTTCGCGAAGATCATCATCGCGGTCTTCTTCTCCGGGTACCTCATGGTCAAGCGCGACGCCCTCGCGCTCGCCAGCCGTCGGTTCATGGGCCTGTACCTGCCGCGCGGCCGCGACCTCGGTCCGATCATCACGATCTGGGCCATGAGCCTGCTGATCCTGGTCTTCGAGAACGACCTCGGTACGTCACTGCTGTTCTTCGGCATGTTCGTGGTCATGCTGTACGTGGCCACCGAGCGGACCAGCTGGATCGTCATGGGTCTGCTGATGTCCGTGGCCGGTGCGGTCGTGGTCTCCCAGTTCGCGAGTCACGTGCAGTCCCGCGTGGCCGCCTGGCTCGACCCCTTCGATTGCCTGGAGACCGCGGAGCCGGGCACCAACATGGCCTTCGCCTGCGACCAGATGACCCAGGTGCTGATGTCGTTCGGCGCCGGCGGGACACTCGGCACCGGCTGGGGCCAGGGCAACTCCGACCTCATCCAGTTCGCAGCCAACTCCGACTTCATCTTCGCCACCGTGGGTGAGGAGCTCGGCCTGGCCGGCGTGATGGCCTTCCTGCTGCTGTACGGCCTGATCATCGAGCGCGGCGTCCGTACCGCGCTGGCGGCGCGCGACCCGTTCGGCAAGCTGCTGGCGATCGGCCTCTCCGGCGCGTTCGCCCTCCAGGTGTTCGTCGTGGCCGGTGGTGTGATGGGCCTCATCCCGCTGACCGGTATGACGATGCCGTTCCTCGCGGCCGGTGGTTCGTCCGTCATCGCCAACTGGGCCCTGATCGGCATCCTGATCCGTATCAGCGACACCGCGCGCCGCCCCGCGCCCGCGCCCGCCCCGTCCCCTGACGCCGAGATGACCCAGGTGGTCCGACCGTGAACAAGCCCCTGCGCCGGATCGCGATCTTCTGCGGACTCCTCGTCCTCGCCCTGATGATCCGGGACAACTGGCTCCAGTACGTCCGTGCCGACGAGCTGAACACGCACAAGAAGAACAAGCGTGTGGAGATCGAGCGCTACGCCCACGAGCGCGGCAACATCATCGTCGACGGCAAGGCCATCACCGGCTCCGCCGAGACGGACGACAACTACTACAAGTACAAGCGCACCTACACCAACGGCCCGCTGTGGGCCCCGGTGACCGGTTACGCCTCGCAGGTGTTCGGCGCCAACCAGCTCGAGAAGCTCGAGGACGGCATCCTCACCGGCAACTCCGACCAGCTTTTCTTCGACCGCACGATGGCGATGTTCACCGGCGACAAGAAGAAGGGCGGCAACGTCGTCACCACCCTCAACGGCAAGGCCCAGAAGGCCGCGTTCGAGGGGCTCGGCGACAAGAAGGGCGCCGTCGCCGCGATCGACCCGAGGACGGGCAAGATCCTCGCCCTCGCCTCGACACCTTCGTACGACCCCTCGTCCTTCGCCGGCCGTCTGGAGAACGACGGGAAGGCCTGGACGGCGCTGACCAACGACCCTGACAAGCCGATGCTGAACCGGGCGCTGCGCGAGACGTACCCGCCCGGCTCCACGTTCAAGGTGGTCACGGCCGCCGCCGCGCTCGAGTACGGCGCGGTCGACAACATCGACGCGCCCACGGAAACCCCCGAGCCGTACATCCTCCCCGGCACCCGCACGCCGATGGTCAACCACGCCGACGGTTGCGAGAACGCCACCCTGAACAGGGCCATGGAGGTCTCCTGCAACTCCGTCTTCGCCAAGCTCGGCGACGACGTGAGCCGCGACAAGATGGTCGAGATGGCGGAGAAGTTCGGCTTCAACAACCCGGAGATCGACACCCCGGTCCGTGCCGCCGCCTCCGTCTACGACAAGAAGATGAACCGCGACGGCAACGCGCAGTCCGCCATCGGCCAGTTCAACACCGCGGCCACCCCCCTTCAGATGGCGATGGTCACCGCGGCGATCGCCAACGACGGCAAGCTGATGAAGCCGTACATGGTCGACCAGCTCGAGGCGCCCAACCTGGACGTCATCGAGAGGACCGATCCCGAGGAGATGAGCCGGCCGATCTCCGCGGAGAACGCCCAGCTCCTCCAGCAAATGATGGAGAACGTCGTCGAGACCGGCACCGGCACCAACGCGGCGATCGACGGCGTCAAGGTCGGCGGCAAGACCGGTACCGCTCAGCACGGCGAGAACAACAGCAAGAACCCCTACGCCTGGTTCATCTCGTACGCCAAGGACGACAACGGGTCGCCGGTCGCCGTCGCGGTCGTGGTCGAGGACAGCAACGCCCGCCGGGACGACATCTCCGGTGGCGGCCTCGCCGCCCCGATCGCCAAGGCCGTGATGCAGGCGGTGCTGGGCGACAACCAGTGACGAGGATCACTCCCGACCTTCATACCTGCACATTGCGATACCGGTCGGGTATCAGCTGCCGATTGCGGGCGGATCAAGTACGGCGTGCCCGGTAGCCTTTGCGCGAACAGCACACCGGAGGACCACACACGGGTGCGGTCGGGACTGACGGAGAGGGCTGGAACAGTTATGGAAGAGCCGCGTCGCCTCGGCGGCCGGTATGAACTGGGCTCGGTGCTCGGCCGTGGTGGCATGGCCGAGGTTTACCTCGCCCACGACACCCGGCTCGGCCGCACTGTCGCCGTGAAGACGCTGCGGGCCGACCTCGCCCGCGACCCGTCCTTCCAGGCCCGGTTCCGCCGTGAGGCACAGTCCGCCGCCTCGCTCAACCACCCGGCGATCGTCGCCGTCTACGACACTGGCGAGGACTATGTCGACGGGGTCTCGATCCCGTACATCGTCATGGAGTACGTCGACGGGTCCACGCTGCGTGAGCTGCTTCACTCCGGCCGCAAGCTGCTGCCGGAGCGCACGCTCGAGATGACCGTGGGCATCCTGCAGGCGCTCGAGTACTCGCACCGCGCCGGCATCGTCCACCGCGACATCAAGCCGGCGAACGTCATGTTGACCCGTACCGGTCAGGTCAAGGTCATGGACTTCGGCATCGCCCGGGCCATGGGCGACTCCGGTATGACCATGACGCAGACCGCGGCCGTCATCGGCACCGCCCAGTACCTCTCCCCGGAGCAGGCCAAGGGCGAGCAGGTCGACGCCCGCTCCGACCTCTACTCGACGGGCTGTCTGCTCTACGAGCTCCTCACCGTCCGTCCGCCCTTCGTGGGCGACTCCCCGGTGGCCGTGGCCTACCAGCACGTACGGGAAGAGCCGCAGCCGCCCAGCAACTTCGACCCCGAGATCACGCCCGAGATGGACGCGATCGTGTTGAAGGCCCTGGTCAAGGACCCGGACTACCGCTACCAGTCCGCCGACGAGATGCGCGCGGACATCGAGGCGTGCCTCGACGGCCAGCCGGTCGCCGCCACGGCGGCGATGGGCGCTGTCGGCTACGGCGGCGGCTATGCACCGGAGGACCAGCCGACCACGGCTCTGCGCCAGGCGGACCCGGCCGGCCAGACGTCGATGCTGCCGCCCATGAACCCGGACGACGGCGGCTTCGGCGGCTACGACGACCGCCAGGGCCGCAGACGCCAGAAGAAGTCCAACACCTCGACCATCCTGCTGGTCCTCGCGGGCATCCTGGTGCTCGTCGGCGCGGTGCTGATCGGCAAGTCGCTCTTCGACACCAGCGACGGCGGCGGCAAGGTGCCCGTTCCGCAGCTGGTGGGCCTCTCGCTCAAGGAGGCCAAGGACGCCGCGAGGAACTCCAGCGTGGAGGTCACCGAGTCGGGCACGGAGCGCTGCGACCAGCCCAAGGGCAAGATCTGCTCCCAGGACCCCGAGCCTCCGGCCAAGATGAACGAGGGTGAGACCATCCGGGTCGTCGTCTCGGAGGGCGCGCCCAAGGTCGAGGTGCCCGACGTCATCGACAAGGACGTGGAATCGGCCACCGAGATCCTTGAGAAGAAGAAGTTCAAGGTCGAGGTCGATGAGGTCGAGTCGGCCGAGGAGGAGCCCGGCACGGTCCTCGAGCAGGACCCCCCGGGCAGCAGCATGGCCGAGGTCAACACCACCGTCACCCTCACCGTCGCCAAGCAGGCCAAGCAGGACCTGCCGAACGTCGTCGGCCAGCAGATCGATCCGGTCACGAGCCAGCTCCAGCTGCTCGGGTTCCAGGTGAACCGGGTGGACGTCGACTCCGACAAGCCGCTGGGCGAGATCATCAGCCAGGACCCGCCGGCCGGTAAGGTCGCCAAGGGCTCCAAGGTCACCCTCCAGGTCTCCAAGGGCCCGGCCCAGACACAGGTCCCGGTCCCGGAGTTCCGCACCAGGACGGTCGCGGAGGCCAAGCAGATCCTGGCGCAGGCAGGTTTCAACACCATCCAGTTCGCGCCTGGCAGCCCTCAGGACGACAACGCGATCGTCACGGGCTCCAACCCGCCCCCCGGCACCCCCGCCGACCCGGCCACCACCACGATCGTTCTTCAGACCATCGGCGGTGGCGGCGACAACGGCGGAAACGGCAACGGCGGCGGAGACAACGGCGGCCTCTTCGGCGGAATCGACAACGACTGACGCTCCGCCCTCCCGCAGCAACCGGCGCTGAGCCCCGGCACCTTCCAGGTGCCGGGGCTCAGCCCGTGCGGGACAAAGGAAGACGCCGGAAGCTAGTGTCCTGCGCCAGTAGTTGATCGTTAGTTTTTGTGTGACTTCTGCTGCTGGTGCGTCAGTTC
>NZ_BMWB01000019.1:71792-169643 GCF_014651015.1 Streptomyces xantholiticus | reverse complement strand
AAGGTCAGCTTCTACAACAACGCCGGCTCGGTGAACCTGATCGCCGACGTCGCCGGCTACTACGTGAAGTAACGGCCACCCCGCAAAGGCTCCGCCGCACGCGGGGACACGGCGTGCGGCGGAGCCTTCGTCATGCCGGGAAGCGCCGCCCCACCACCCGCCACGACAGCTCCAGCAGCGCCGCGCCCGCCGCCGCGATGGCGACCGCCGTCCACGGCATCGTCGCGCCCACCAGTCTCAGAGCGAAGAAGTGCTGGAGCCACGGCACCGTCAGCACCAGCAGGAAGCCCAGCCCCATCGCCGCCACCAGGCCGATCCGCCACCATGTGTACGGCCGGGCGATGATCGCGAGGACCCACATCGCGACCAGGAACAGTGTCAGCGTCGCCACGCTCGTCTCTGCGGCCAGCGACCCGGTGCCCGTGTAGTGCGAGCGGGCCAGCAGGTAGGCGGAGAAGGTCGCCGCCGCCGCGATCAGGCCCGCGGGCATCGCGTACCGCATCACCCTCCGTACGAAGTGCGGCCTGGCGCGCTCCTTGTTGGGGGCCAGTGCCAGGAAGAAGGCCGGGACGCCGATGGTGAGGGTGGAGAGCAGGGTGAGGTGGCGGGGGAGGAAGGGGTACTCGACCTGGCTGCAGACCACGAGGATCGCCAGCAACACGGAGTAGACCGTCTTTGTCAGGAAGAGGGTGGCGACGCGGGTGATGTTGCCGATGACCCGGCGGCCCTCCGCGACCACCGACGGCAGCGTCGCGAAGCTGTTGTTCAGCAGCACGATCTGCGCGACGGCCTTGGTCGCCTCCGATCCCGAGCCCATCGCCACGCCGATGTCCGCGTCCTTGAGCGCCAGGACGTCGTTGACGCCGTCGCCCGTCATGGCGACCGTGTGTCCGCGGGACTGGAGCGCACCGACCATGTCGCGCTTCTGCTGCGGACTGACGCGGCCGAAGACCGCGGCCCCGTCCAGTTCCGCGCCCATCGCCTCGCGCGCAGCCGGCAGCTTGCGCGCGTCGAGCGTGGAGTCGGCGCCCGGCAGGCCGAGCTTGGCCGCGACCGCGCCGACCGCGACCGCGTTGTCACCCGAGATGACCTTCGCCGCGACGTCCTGGTCGGCGAAGTAGCGGAGGGTCTCGGAGGCGTCGGGGCGCAGGCGCTGTTCGAGGACGACCAGGGCGGCCGCCGTCTTCTCGGCGGGTGCCTCCAGCGGGCCCTTGGACCGTGCCAGCAGCAGCACCCGCAGGCCCCGCCGGTTGAGTTCGTCGATCTCCTCGAGGGAGGGGTCGCCGACGGGGAGCAGGACGTCGGGTGCGCCGAGCAGCCAGGTCGCACTCGCGCCGTCGCCGTACGCGAAGGTCGCCCCGCTGTACTTGCGGGCCGAGGAGAAGGGCAGGGACGCGGTGCAGCGGTGGTCGCCGCCGTCCGGGTAGGCCGCGACGACGGCCTGCAACGAGGCGTTCGGCCGTGGATCGGAGGCGCCGAGCGCGCCCAGGACCGTCCGCACCTGCGCCTCGTCCGCACCGTTCAGCGGGCGCAGCTCGGTGACGTCCATGCCGCCCTCGGTGAGGGTGCCGGTCTTGTCCAGGCAGACGACGTCGACCCGGGCCAGGCCCTCGATGGCGGGAAGTTCCTGCACCAGGCACTGCTTGCGGCCGAGGCGGATCACGCCGATCGCGAAGGCGACCGAGGTCAGCAGGACCAGACCCTCCGGGATCATCGGCACGATCCCGCCGACGGTCCGGGCGACCGAGTCCTTGAAGTTGCTCTGCTTCACCACCAGCTGGCTGATGACCAGTCCGATCGCGGTCGGGACCATCATCCACGTCACGTACTTGAGGATCGTCGAGATTCCGGAGCGCAGCTCGGAGTGGACGAGCGTGAAGCGGGACGCCTCCTCGGCGAGCTGCACCGCGTACGCCTCGCGCCCGACCTTCGTGGCGGTGAACGCGCCGCCGCCCGCGACGACGAAGCTCCCGGACATCACCAGGTCGCCGGGCTGCTTCGGCACCGGGTCGGCCTCGCCGGTCAGCAGCGACTCGTCGACCTCGATGCTGTCCGCCTCCGCGATCTCGCCGTCGACGACGACCTTGTCACCGGGGCCGAGCTCGACGAGGTCGCCGAGGACGATCTCGGAGGTGGAGATCGCGGCGGTGACGCCGTCCCGCCGGACTCTCGGCTTCGCCTCGCCGAGGACCGCGAGCGAGTCGAGCGTCTTCTTGGCGCGCAGTTCCTGGATGATGCCGATGCCGGTGTTGGCGATGATCACGAAGCCGAAGAGGCTGTCCTGGATGGGCGCGACGAAGAACATGATCACCCACAGCACGCCGATGATGGCGTTGAAGCGGGTGAGGACGTTGGCGCGGACGATGTCGACGGCGGAGCGGGAGCTGCGTACGGGGACGTCGTTGACCTCGCCGCGCGCGACGCGCGCCGCGACCTCGGCGGACGTCAGGCCGGTGGACCGCCGGGTGGCGCTCTTGTCCGGGAGAGGGCCCGGCTCGGGGCCGTCGGCTTCTGTGTCCGCCCGCTGAGTCATGGTTCCGACGTTACGGCCGGGAGCGCCGGATCGCGCCTGACAGGCGGAAGATCAGACCGGGGTAGGACGCGAATGGTCCCGTGGCACTACGGGTCTGCGAGGCGGGTCAGGCGGGTGCGCCCGGCTCCCGGGGCTCGGTGTCCGCCCCCTTCGCGCGCTTGATCGCCGCGTCGCGGCCGCGTACGTACCAGATGCCGATCAGCCCGAGGCCGGCGCCGGCCAGGCAGGTCCACACCCACCAGGTGAGGTCGCGGTCCTCGAACCAGGCGTAGAAGGGGACCTGGACGAGGAACATCACGAACCAGAGGATCGTGCCGCCGGTGATGGTGGCGACGATCGGCCCCTCAAGGGGTTCGGGTGCCTCGTGCCGGGGGGTCCACTTCGCCATGCGGACAGTGTAGGCGGGGGCGGTCAGGGCCCGGAGGTGGCCGGCGGCGGCCCGGAATCATTTCGGCCGGGCGTGGGCGCGAGGTACCGGCGGCGATGTACGCCGTGTCGGCGGTCTTCGTCTTCTACTACGCGATGCCGGCGGTGGGGCTCGGGTAGACCCCTGGTCCGTCAGGTGACGTCGTAGAACTTCCCCGTCTCGTCGACGGCCGCCTTGAAGCGCTCGTCGAAGTCGTCGCGAATGAGCGTCCGGACCACATAGTCCTGGACGCTCATCTGCCGTTTCGCCGCATGCTGCCGGATCCGGTCGAGCAACTCACCGTCCATCCGCAGGCTGAGCACTGTCGATCCCATGCGTGCCAGGTTCGCCGCATCCCGTCCACCCGGGCGTCACTTTCCGAATACATCTCACTCATACGGGTGACAGCGCCACCTTCGTCGTAACCCGCTGGTCTTTAGCTAGAGTAATGAGTTACGCTAACGAACATGCCTGACCTGTCCCACGGTGCCACCGACGCAGACGTCGCCGCCGTGAACTCCCTGCGCTCGGCCGTCATGCGGCTGGGTCGCCGTCTGAAGCACCAGCGCGTCGACGAAACGCTGAGCCCCACCGAGATGTCGGTGCTCGGCACCCTCGCCACCTGCGGCTCCGCCACCCCCGGTGAGCTGGCCCGCAAGGAACACGTGCAGCCGCCGTCGATGACCCGGATCGTGGCACTGCTCGAAGCCAAGGGACTGGTCCGGCTCGAGCCGCACCCCGCCGACCGCCGGCAGAAGGTGGTCACCCAGACCGAGCAGGCCGAGACCATGCTCGAGGAGTCCCGCCGCAAGCGGAACGCCTGGCTGGCAACGCTCGCCGAGGGTCTGGACGATGAGGAGTGGGCAAAGCTGCGCGCAGCCGCCCCCGTCCTGGAGAAGCTCGCGCACCTGCAATAACCGCCGACGCCGAGGAGGCGAACCCCTTTGAGTACGGGATCCGGAGCAGACTCCGCCCCCGCACCGAACGACCCCGACACCCTGTCCGCCCGACCTGCCCGCAAGCAGTCCATGTTCAGCTCGCTGGGGATCCGCAACTACCGGCTCTTCGCGACGGGACAGGTCGTCTCCAACACCGGCACCTGGATGCAGCGCATCGCCCAGGACTGGCTGGTGCTCAGCCTGACCGGATCCGCGTCCGCCGTCGGCATCACCATCGCGCTGCAGTTCCTCCCCATGCTTCTCTTCGGCCTCTACGGCGGGGTGCTCGCGGACCGGCTGCCCAAGCGGCCGCTGCTGCTCGCCACCCAGGCCGCGATGGGCCTCACCGGCCTGGCGCTCGCCGTGCTCACGCTCAGCGGACACGTCCAGGTCTGGCACGTCTATCTGACGGCGTTCCTGCTCGGCCTCGTCACCGTCGTCGACAACCCGGCGCGGCAGTCCTTCGTCGCCGAGATGGTGGGCCCCGACCAGCTGCGCAACGCCGTCTCGCTCAACTCCGCGAACTTCCAGTCCGCGCGGCTCGTCGGACCGGCGGTCGCCGGTGTCCTGATCACCGCCGTCGGCAGCGGCTACGCGTTCCTGCTCAACGGCCTGTCCTTCCTCGCGCCCGTCGCGGGCCTGCTGATGATGCGGGCCTCGGAACTCCACAAGGTCGAGCGCGCCCCGCGTGGCAAGGGCCAGCTTCGGGAGGGCCTCAAGTACGTCGCGGGCCGGCCCGAGCTGATCTGGCCGATCGTCCTCGTCGGCTTCATCGGCACCTTCGGCTTCAACTTCCCGATCTGGCTCTCCGCGTTCGTCGACGACGTCTTCCACGGGGACGCCGGCACATACGGTCTGCTCAACACCCTGATGGCCGCCGGCTCCCTGGCCGGCGCCCTGCTGGCCGCCCGGCGCGGCAGCTCACGGCTGCGGCTGCTGGTCGGCGCGGCCGTGCTCTTCGGAGTGCTGGAGATCGTCACGGCCTTCGCCCCGGCCTTCTGGATCTTCGCGGCGATGATGGTCCCGATCGGAATGTTCGGCCTGACGGTCAACGTCACCGCCAACTCCAGCGTCCAGATGGCGACGGACCCGCTGATGCGGGGCCGTGTGATGAGCCTGTTCATGATGGTCTTCACCGGCGGCACCCCGCTGGGCGCGCCCCTCGTCGGCTGGATCACCGACACGTACGGCGCGCGCATCGGCTTCGCCGCGGGCGGCGCAGTGGCCGCGCTCGCGGCGGCGGGTGTGGGCGTGATGCTGGCGCGGGTCGGCGGCCTGCGGCTGTCCGTGCGGTGGCACGGGGGTCACCCGCGGGTCCGGTTCGTTCCCCGTGAGGGGCTGGTGACGGCGGCGTAGTGCGCGGCGGCGCGCCGCTGCTGTCGCGGGCCGGGCTCGGGCCGGGCGCGTCCCCTCCGCGCGGGGCGCGCCCGGCGGGTGACTTGAGGCCCTGTGCGGGCCCGGCCGGCGCCGGGCCTTGGCGGGGCCGGGCCCGCGTGCGTTGCGGGGCAGGGGGCGCCTGCGGCGGGCTTGTCCCCACCCGCCCTCCCCCTGCGCCTGGCGGCGTGGGTGGTGCTCCCGTCCCGGAACCGGGACTTCGCCCAGGACCCCCGGTACTGCTCTCCGCGCGGTGTCCGGGGTCGCCGACCGGCTGATTTCGCGCAGCGAAACTCAGCCCGCCGGCGATTGAGGCGCGGTGGCCCGGGGGCGGCGCCCCCGGTTTCAGGGAGGCGCGCGGTGGGGAACGGTTCCGCGCAGCGGTCGTGTGCCACGAGCCCCGCCACAGTCACGTCACACTGGGCTCCATGAGACTCTTCGCCGCCGTCCTCCCACCCACTGCGGCCGCCGACGAACTCGCCACCGAGGTCGCCGCCTTGAAGCGGCTCCCCGCTGCCGAGAGCCTGCGGTGGACCGGTCACGCGGGGTGGCACTTCACGCTCGCGTTCATGGGGGAGGTCGACGACGAGCGGGTTCCCGATCTGCAGGCGCGGCTGGCTCGGGCCGCGCACCGGACCGCGTCGTTCCCGTTGCGGCTGCACCGCGGGGGGCGGTTCGGGCACCGGGCGCTGTGGATCGGGGCGGCCGGTGGGATCGAGCAGATGAGGCTGCTCGCCGAGCGTGCGGACGCCGCGGCCCGGCGGGCCGGTGTCGCCATGGAGGAGCACCGCCGCTACCAGGCGCACCTCACGATCGCCCGTACCCGCGACGCGGGCGGCGACCTCCGTCCGTACGTCGAGGCGCTCGGCGCCTTCGAGGGCACACCCTGGCAGGTGGGCGAGCTCGCTCTCGTCCGCAGCAACCTGCCGGTCGGCGGCGTCCGGGGCGAGCAGCCGCGGTACGAAGTGGTCGGTTCCTGGTCGCTCGAGGGCGCGGGTTAACCTCGTCGGGTGAATCCCAAGACCAGAAACCAGATCATGGCCGCCGCGCTGGTGCTCATGTTCGTGATCGTCGCCGTGGCGGCCGCGGTCGGCCGGTAGGGCCTGCCGCGGCCACCGCCGCGTGCGCGATCACCAGGCGAAGGCCTCCGGTGACGGACCGGGTCCCGGGAAGATCTCGTCCAGGCCCGTGAGCACTTCCTGCGAGAGCTCCAGTTCGACCGCCCGCAGCGCGGACGCGAGCTGGTCGGCGGTACGCGGGCCGACGATCGGGCCGGTGACCCCCGGTCGCGTCAGCAGCCACGCCAGCGCCGTTTCGCCCGGCGCGAGACCGTGCTTGTCGAGCAGGTTCTCGTACGCCTGTACCTGCTCCCGGACGGAGCTGTTGGCGAGCGCGTCGGCGGAGCGGCCGGACGCCCGGCGCTTGCCTTCGTTCTCCTTCTTGATCACTCCGCCGAGCAGGCCGCCGTGCAGCGGTGACCACGGGATGACCCCGAGGCCGTAGTCCTGCGCGGCCGGGATGACCTCCATCTCGGCGCGGCGCTCGGCGAGGTTGTAGAGGCACTGCTCGCTGACCAGGCCGTACGAGCCGAGGCGACGGGCCGTCTCGTTGGCCTTGGCGATTGCCCAGCCGGGGAAGTTGGAGGAGCCCGCGTAGAGGATCTTGCCCTGCTGGACGAGGACGTCGATCGCCTGCCAGATCTCCTCGAACGGAGTGCGGCGGTCGATGTGGTGGAACTGGTAGAGGTCGATGTAGTCGGTCTGCAGCCGCTTGAGCGAAGCGTCCACCGCGCGGCGGATGTTGAGGGCGGAGAGCCGGTCGTGGTTGGGCCAGGGGTCGCCGTCGCCGGCCATGTTGCCGTAGACCTTGGTCGCGAGGACGACCTTGTCACGGCGGCTCCGGTCACCGGCGAACCAGGAACCGATGATCTCCTCGGTGCGGCCCTTGTTCTCGCCCCAGCCGTAGACGTTGGCGGTGTCGAAGAAGTTGATGCCCGCGCCGAGCGCGGCGTCCATGATGGTGTGGCTTGCGGCCTCGTCGGTCTGAGGCCCGAAGTTCATCGTCCCGAGGACGATGCGGCTGACCTTGAGTCCCGTGCGTCCGAGCTGCGTGTACTTCATGAGTCCATAGCCAACGCCTTCGAGTCCGCTCGAAGCAAGGGCATCAGGGTCGCGGCGTGCGCCTCCCGCGGCGCGCGGCCGCGGGAGGGGGAGACGCCGGCCTACCAGATGGCTTCGGCCCACTCCGGGTGGTCTATGAACGGGTTCCGGTTGTGCTGGTAGCGGTCGAATATGACCTGGTTGCGACGCTGCTCGAAGGCGTCCGGCGGGTCCTGCTCGTTCCATTGCTTGAGTACGGACAGCCGGCCGATGTACGGCTGGGAGCCGTTGTCCACGCGGTCGTTCGGCTCGAGGTCGGCGAATCCGTCCTCGCCCTCGTAGCGCACGGCCATGTAGAAGATCATTCGGGCGACATCGCCCTTGACGGAGTCACGGGGCTCGAAGGAGTCCGAGTCGGTGGTGTTCTGAGGTGCTTCGCCGACGGGGCTGCCCCCGTTGTCGAAGTCCTTGTTGCCGCGTACGGAGTTGACCGACACGTCCTCCGGGCGCAGGTGGTGGATGTCGGTGCCGGGGCCGGTGGCGGTGCCGAAGTCCCCGTGGGACTTGGCCCAGACATGCTCGCGGTTCCAGTCGTCCGTGTCCCCGCCGTTGGAGGACTTGCTCTGCGATCGACCCGCGTAGAGCAGTACGACGTTGGAGGGGTTGGCCGGGTCTTCGTCCGTGTCCTTCAGGGCGTCCCAGACCTGGGAGTAGGACAGTTTGGACTGGTCGCTGATGATCGTGTGCAGTGCGTCCTTGAGCGCCGGGCCGGTCTTGCCCAGTGCGTCCTGGTAGTAGGTGTCGTCCAGGGCGGTGGCGGAACGATTCGCCGGCGCGGAGGACTCGGAGGTGGCGGCGGGTGCGGTGGTCGCCACGCAGGTCAGAGCCAGGCCGGCGGCGAGCGCGAGAAGTGCGGCCCTGGGGGCGGGGGTTCGGAGTCGAGGCATGTGGGGGTTCCCTGCTCCTGAGGCGCACCCGCGCCCAAGGGGATCGGCAGGAGGACTGCCCGGCAGCGCGGGTGGCGATCGATGAGGACATCGAAAAGCATTTCAGCGCCCTACGGAGATGGGGTGAACATGCCAAGACCGTTGTGTGTACATCGTCATGCAGTCGCGGGGCCGGCCCCAGGTCACTCGTGAGGGAAGTCGCCGGTGGTGAGGGTGAGGCCGACGGGGGTCTCGGTGAGGTCGACGTCCGCACTGAAGGCGCCGATCGTCTCCGACGCGTGGTCGCCGTCCCGTGGCTGGGTGTGGATGCGCTCGGCCAAGGCGGTCATCGTGGCGCTCCTGCCCGGCTGCCGCAGACACGCGTGCAGCCGCGCGGTACCGCGACAGGCGCAGGGACCGGGTCACGCTGGAGGAACGACATCACGCGCCGCCCAGCCAGCCCGCCGCGTCCAGGCGGAAGCTCTCCTGGGGGGTGACCGTGCGGAGGGCGGATTCCAGGTCGCGCAGGCGGTCGGGGCCGATCACCTGCGCCCACTCGGCCCGAAGTGCGTCGAAGATCGCGGCCGAGCGGCTCAGGGCGTCCAGGCCGTGCGGCGTGAGGCGGATCAGTTTGCGGCGGGCGTCCGCGGGGTCGTCGGCGCGTTCCGCGTATCCGAGGGCGAGCAGGCGGTCGGCGGTCTTGCCGGCGGCCTGCTTGGAGACGCCGAGGCGGCGGCCGAGGTCGCTGGCGGTGGCCCCGTCCATGCCGATGGCCTGCATGGCGAAGCCGTGGGCGGGGCGGACATCGGCGTGGCCCTGCCGGGCCAGTTCGGCGTGCAGCTTGTCGATGAGCGAGCGGAAACCGGCGAAGAGGAGCAGTGGCAGCTCATATCCGGGCGGTTCGGGTGCGGCGGGCGGCTCGGAAAGCGCCTTGCGCGATTCGACAACCTGGTTTACGTTTTGCGGAACGGGTTCGTCAACCATGTTGTCCATTGTAGGAGCTGCCCCATGTTCACCGAGCACACCCTGGAATCGGCGCCGCCCGCGTCCCGGCGCGCCATGGAGTCGACCGTCAAGCGCCTCGGTCATCTGCCGCCCGCCGTCGCGAGGCTGGCCACGTCTCCCCATCTCCTGGACGGGTTCCTCAAGCTGAGCGCCGCCTTCGAGACGACGACGCTCGATCCGGTGGCCCGGGAGGTGGTCGTGATGACGGTCGCCGCGCGAAACGAGTGCCATGTGTGCGTGACCATGCACACCGGCAAGCTGCGGGCGCTCGGCGCGGACGAGGAGCTGATCGCCGCACTGGGCGAGCAGCGTGCGCTTTGCGACGAACGGCTCGAGGCCGTACGGCAGTTCACCCTGGATGTTTTCCGTACCTCCGGCGCGGTCGGTGACCCGGAACTGCGCGCCTTTCTCGCGCACGGCTTCACCTCGCAGAACGCGTTGGAGGTCGTCATGGGCATCGGTACGTACACGATGTCCACACTCGCCAACCGACTGACGCGGGCAGGGCTCTGAGGGGGACGGGATCCGGCCGTAGTGGGCGGCTCTCGCCGTGTCGCTCTTCCCTTCCCGGCTCCCACGTGCCGCAATGCCCCCGTCGGCCTGTGACCCCACACGAAGGCGGATCCCCCCATGAATACCCCCATGAGAGCCCCCATGAAGACCCTGAAGCACAGCACCCTCTACGTCCTCGGCGCCCTGGCCGCGACCACCCTCGCCATGGCGCCCGCCGCCCACGCGGTGACGCCGGAGACGGCAACGTTGTCGTTCGACTGCGGCTCGTACGGCTCCGGAACGGCCACGCTCAAGGCCACGCAGGACGGCACGGCAGCGACCGTCGATGTCTCCACGCAGGCCATCACCGCCCCCCTCCCCATCGGGGCGAACTCCATCGAGTCCACGCTGACGCTGTCCAAGAACGGCACGGACACGGCGACGTTCACCGGAAACTCCAATCCGGCGATCCCGGCCGGCGGTGCGGTCTCCACCGGTCCGCTCGCCGGCACCGTCGCGTCCCAGGACAGCCTCGAGGCGAAGACGCTCACGGTCGTCGTCTTCGGCATCACGGTCGAGTGCACGGCGACGTCACCGCAGAACCCGGGCCCGTTCGTCTTCTGACACCCGTCCCGGCCCGGCCCTCGTCCCCGACGGAGGGCCGGGCCCACGCCCGCTAGCCTGCAGGCGTGACCAGTTCCGGGCCGCGCCCCCTGCTCTTCCTCGACATCGACGGACCGCTCATCCCGTTCGGCGGGACGCCGCAGGAGTACCCGGCCCACGAAGGGACGTGCTCCGAGCCTTGCGGGTCCGGCCGGAACCCCCTGCTGTCGCGGATCGACCCCGCGCACGGGCCCCGCCTGGCGGCCCTGCCGTGCGAACTGGTCTGGGCCACGACATGGACGGACGACGCGAACGATTGCGTCGCACCGCGGCTCGGCCTGCCACCATTGCCCCTGGTGGACTGGCCGGGGCCGTCCGATACCGAGGAGCAGGACGAACGCGGCGGACTGCACTGGAAGACCCGGACCCTCGTCGACCGGGCAGCGGGGCGGCCCTTCGTCTGGATCGACGACGAGATCACCGACGTCGACCGGGCCTGGACCGCCGCCCACCATCGAGGACAGGCGCTGCTCCGCCGTGTCGACGCACGCCGCGGGCTGACGGAAGCGGACTTCGCCGCCGTCGGCGAATGGCTCCACGCCCTCCCGGCGACCGCACCCGGAAACAGCGGAAGCTGACCTTCGCATCACGTCTCCGGGTCGACTGTCCGACCCCTCCGCTACGTTGCCGCCATGACGGATTTCGTGCTCGTGGCAGGCGCCTGGCTCGGAGCGTGGGCGTGGGACGGCGTGGTGCCGCGGCTGCGGGGGGCGGGGCACGGTGCGCACCCGGTCACGCTCTCCGGTCTCGCGGACAAGCAGGGTGCCTCCGCCGGGCAGCAGACGCATGTGCGGGCCATCGTCGACGAGGTCGAGCGTCTGGACCTGCGGGACGTCGTCCTGGTCGGCCACAGCTATTCGGGCATCCCGGTCGGCCAGGCCGCCGAGCGGATCGGTGACCGGCTGTCGCGCGTGGTCTTCGTCGACTCCGACGTTCCGGCCGACGGCGAATCGTTCGCGTCCAACTGGTGGCAGGGTCCGGAGAGGTTCAAGGCCTCGATCGCAGACAACGGCGGCTTCTGGGCACCGCTGACCACCGCCGACTGCGAGGGGCAGGGCCTCACCGACGAGCAGATCGCCCGCATCGTGGGCGGCGCCACGCCACACCCGGGCGCCAGCCTCACCGAGCCGGCCGTGCTGACCCGTCCGCTCGGCGAGCTTCCGGCGACGTACATCAAGTGCCTGCTCGACGGCCCCGAACCGACGGACGTCGTGGCCCGGCTGCTGACCGGCGAAAACTGGCGGCTGGTCGAGATGGACACCGGCCACTGGCCCATGTTCTCCCAGCCCGACGAACTCTCCCGGATCCTCCTTGCCGCGGCCGAGAACCAGCCACGGGCATCGGTGCCACCGCGCCCCGGCGAGGGGGCGCGGTGACGCCGTGGCCGCACACGCGGTCCGGGACGGGCGCGGGGGCTGCTACGCCTCCGCGTACACGCGGGTCGCGAACTCCGCGATCTGCTCGTCGCTCAGGTTCTTGGCGACGTTCGCCTCGGTGATCATGCCCACCAGACGGTGGCCGCCCTTCACGTCGATCACCGGCAGGCGCTTGATGTGGTTGTTCTCCATGGTTTCCAGGACCTCGGAGGCGTCCGCATCCGAGTCGATCCAGTGCAGCTCGCCGCCCAGGGAACCCGCCTGCACCTCCGCCGGGTCCACGCCCTCGGCGCAGCAGGTGATGACGATGTCCCGGTCGGTGACCAGGCCCGTGAGCCTGTTGTTGTCGCCGCAGATGGGCAGCGCCCCGACACCCAGGTCACGCATCATCTTGGCCGCGTCGTGGAGCGACTGATGCGCGCCCACGCACTGTGCACCGCTGGTCATGATGTCCTTGGCTCGCAGCTCTCCAGCCATGAGTCCTCCCTTCGCGGGAATGTGGCATGCATCCGACGCCCCCACGAGTGCCCGCATTCGGACGTTCCAAAAGCCCGGACCGTCCCCGGAAGTCGGTGCCGCCGAACCGCGGAGCCGGGGGGCCCGGGAATGTGGTCATGGGCCGAGCTGTTGCGATGTTCATGACCTTCTCCGTCGTTGTGACCGTACGTGGCTACGAGCTCGACACACAGGGCCACCTGAACCAGTCCGTCTATCTCCAGTACGCCGAGCACGCACGCTGGGAACTGCTGCGGGCCGCAGGCCTGCCCCAGGAGAAGCTGCTGGCCAGCGGCGTCGGCCCGGTCGCCCTCGAAGTGACGGTGAGGTACCTGAGCGAGCTGCGCGGCGGCGACGAGGTGCGGGTGACCTGCCGGTTCGTCTACGGAGAGGGCAAGATGTTCAAGGTCGTTCAGCAGATCGTCAAGGACGACGGAACGGTCGCCGCGGAGATCTCCGGCGTGGCAGGCATGCTCGACCTCACGACCCGCAGACTGATCACCGACCCCCGCTCCCACCTGGCGGCCCTTGCCGACAACCCGGACCTGCTCAGCGGCTGACACCCGTCGGCTGCCGTCCGTCCTTCCTGCCGCGTCGCAGCGGAACCGTGACTGCACGGATTCGCCGGCGCAAGCGCCGGTCCGAGATCCGAAGGGGAAGCCGCCGACCGCCGCCGGGCGTCAGCGGGGGAGTTCGAGGTCCGTGCAGCCGTGTTGCGCGGCCGAGCGCTTGGCGAACGCGGTGAGGGCGGACCGGGCGAAGTCACCGACGTCCTCGTGCGCGTATTCAGTGGTGGAGATCGTGAAGAGCGCGCGGGCGCTGGTGCCGGGGCACCTTGCGGTGGCCCAGGAGAAGCGCTGTCCGTGCCGACCCGCGTCCCGGGTGGACTCGTCATCCGGATACTGGGCCTGCGCGAAGGGGCCGAAGTAGGCGCGGACCTGGAACAGCTCCTCGGACCGCGCCTTGGTCTCGCCCAGGACGCAGGCCTCCAGCAGGGAGGATGCCGTCGCCGGCGTCTCCTTGATCCAGTGGATGCTGTCCATGTCGTGCATCGGGAAGCCCGCGCAGGTTCCCTTCGCCTCGAAGCGGGACTTCTGCTCCGGCTCTGCGGGGACGCGCGGGATCGGGCCGCCGGCCTCGGCCTCGCAGTCCCAGTGCTCGGCCGCCCGGACCGCTGTGGCCGCGAGGAGTTCGGCGGTGGTGCGGCCTGTCCCCGCGCGACTGACGGTGGCCGCGCTCGCGACGACGGAGGCGTCCTGGTTGCCGCAGTCCAGCACGACGGCGGCGCTCTCGAGGTTGGTGTAGCCGTGCCAGCCCCCGCCCAGCGCCATCGGCAGAGTTCCCGTCCGGTCCGGGCGCAGTTCGTCGAACACGCCGCGGGGGCCGTCGTCGTCCCGGGCCGAGGCGGGGATGCGGGCGATCGTGAGCATGGTCTTCCCGACCCAGCAGAACTCGTAGCCGTCCAACCCGCCGACGTGCTCGTCGTGCGGCAGGGCCTTGTCCGTGTCGTAGTCGGTGAAGACCGCCGACTCCTTCGGCGGGATCAGTCCCTGGCAGTAGGTCGCCAGCTTGTCCTCGTAGCGCCAGCGCCTGCCCGTGTCGCTGAACTGGTACCAGCCGTAGGCCGTGACGGCGGCGAGTGTCAGCGGCAGTGCCACGTACAGCGCCAGGCGGCGTATGACCGTCATCTGCCTGCTCTCCCTGTTCGGCGTCCCGCGGCACCGTATCGCGAGCCGCCGGATGTCAGTCGCGCGGACGGGCCTCGAGCGCGGCCTCGGCCTTCGCCATACGGCCGGCGAGCAGCCCGGCGCAGCCCCAGGACGGGCGCTGCTCGGTGGCGCGTCCGGTGAACCGGGAGAAGTCCCAGCCCTCGGTGTTCACGGCCCGGCCTTCGGCGTGGAGGTCTTCGAACGTGGACACGGACGAGAGGATCGCAGGCAGGGCGGGTGGCCGGCACCGCGGATTTCGGCCGGGAGAGCCGGTCAGGCCGCGACGGCGTACGCGCCGCCGAGCCCCCACGCCTGGTGCATCGCGGTCGCGAAGGCGCCGGCCAGTTTGATCTCGCCCGTCGGGCCGGGATGGGTGCCGTCGTAGGTGTCGCTGTGGATGTCGTACGAATCCGGCCGGGAGGCCAGCAGGATCGGGGACGCCGGTGTGTCCAGGTCGGCGACCGCCTTGGCGAGCAGCACGTTGAAGCGGTTGCACTCGGCGGCGAAGGGCGCGTCGGACTCGGCGCGGATGTTCGGGATGACGGGGAGCAGGACCATCCGCACGTGCGGGTTGGCGAGGCGGGCCTGGGCGATGAACTCCCGGGCGTTCGCCGCGGTCTGGTCGCTGTTCGTATAGAAGCCGAGGTCTATCAGGCCGAGGGAGATCAGGAGCACGTCGGCCCGCTCCGAGGCGACCGCCTCGCGGATCACGGGTGCCATGTGCAGCCAGCCCTCGCCCCATCCGGCCAGGTGCCGGCGGGCGTCCGCCGGGAAGGCCGGGTCGGCGTAGGCGTGGGACACCGGGGCGTTCGTCTCGATGTCGTACAGCGCGCAGCGCGGACCCACGATCTCGAACGGCTCGCCGGTGGAGACGAGGTGCTGCCACATCCGGTAGCGCCAGCTGTAGCCGCCGGCGCTCCCGATGGTCATGGAATCGCCGACGAACAGAAAGCGCATGGCCGCCATCATGGCCGAACCCGCGAGTAACCCGGCAGTGATCCGTGATGTGAGGCTGGACACGACGGGGCGCAGCGGATCAGTGACCGGTGAGGGCCCGGACGAGCCGCCCGATCTGCTCGCGCGGGTCGGGGTCGGCGGACGACCAGGTCGTCATCAGCAGATGGTGGACCGTGCCGACGAGCGCGAGGGCGACGGCCTCCGCGTCCGTGTCGTCGGCGACCCGGCCGGCGCGCTGCTCGGCGCGCAGGTACTCGGCGACCGACCCCTGGACGGCGGTGAATCCGGGTGCTCCGCCCGCCATCGCTTCGCGGAACCGGAGTGCGGCGCCGGGCCGGGTGAGTGCGAGGCCGGACATGGCCGGGCCGCCCGAGTCCAGCAGGATGGAGGCGATGCCGGTCAGGTTGGCGGCGACGGTGTCCCGGCCCGCCCGGCCGGGGAGTTCTGCCGCCAGCGTGGCGGTACGGGCGAGCCGGTCCAGGATCAGTTCCGCGACGAACTCGTCCAGACCGCCCGGGAAATGGGCGTGCAGCAAACCCTTGGAGCAGTCCGCCTCGTCGGTGACGGCCCGACTGGTCAGGGCTCCGGGGCCGCCCTGGGCCACGACTCGTTCGGCTGCCGCGAAAAGGCGTTCGCGGGCATCGGGGACGGCTACTCCACGGGGTGACATCCGGGACCTTCCGGTCTTCTGCTGTGTCGCGATGGACAGTATGGGCAAGCGCCCATACTGTTTGGGCGTATGCCCATTCTAGCCGGAACCTGAGGAGGCACCGTCATGGCGCACATCGTGAACACGGAGCAGGAGCAGGCGTGGAACGGTTACGAGGGCGCCCACTGGGCCCATCACCAGCACCGCTGGGACGCCGTCAACGAGGGATTCAACGACATCCTTCTCACCGCCGCCGCCATCGTCCGCACGGACGCGGTGCTCGACATCGGCTGCGGTGCCGGCGCCACCACCCGGCTCGCCGCCCGCCGCGCAGAGGAAGGCCGTGCCACCGGGTTGGACCTGTCCCGCCCGATGCTGGAACGCGCCCGGGCGAGCGCGCACGCCGAGCACCTCGGCAATGTGACCTTCGAGCACGGCGACGCCCAGGTCCACCCGCTCGCGGGCCGCGGTTTCGACGTGGCCGTCAGCCGCTTCGGCGTGATGTTCTTCGGCGACCCGGGGGCCGCGTTCGCCAACATCGGCAGCGGGCTGCGCGCCGGAGGCCGAGCGGCGTTCGTCGTCGCCGCCGACGGCGAGGGCAACGAATGGATCCAGGCCCTGACCGGTCTGCGAGGGGTGTTGCCCATGGGCGGCTTCGGCGTGACCGGCGGCCCCGGCATGTTCTCCCTGGCCGACCCCGACCGCATCCGCGAGGCCCTGACAGCAGGCGGGTTCACCCGCATCGTGGTCGAGCGGGTCGAGGCGTACGGCAGATGGGGGCATGACGCCGAGGACGCCACCGACTTCCTCCTGGGGTCCGGGCCCGGCCGCCATCTGCTGCACCAGGTCGACGAGGTGACCGGCGAGCGGGCCCGGACCGAGCTGGCGGACATCCTGCGCCGGTACGAGAAGGACGGGGCGGTCCGGCTGCGCAGCGTGGCGTGGCTGGTCACCGCAGAGCGGCCGTGAACCGAACGGCTGAGGTGGCAGGCTTGGGGCATGCGTTCGCTCTCGTACGTCACCGGCCTCGCGGCCGCCCTCGTGCTGGCCGCCGCCGTGCCCGCGGCCGCCGACGACGGCTCCGGGTTCACCGTCAAGGACCCGCGGATCACCGAGTCCAGCGGGCTCGCCGCGAGCCGGGCGCACCCGGGCATCTACTGGACGCACAACGACCAGGACCAGCCGCGGATCTTCGCCGTCGACTCGAAGACGGGCGAGACGGTGGCGACGATCACCCTGCGGGGGGTCGGCGAGCCCAGGGACATGGAGGCGATCTCCGTAGGACCCGACGGCAACATCTACGTCGGCGACATAGGGGACAACCTCGACGGCAGCTGGGACCACGTCTGGATCTACCGCTTCCCCGAGCCGGAGCAGTTGCGCGACCGAACCGTGAACGCCACCCAGTTCGACGTGAAGTACGCCGACGGGCCGCGCAACGCCGAGGCGCTGATGGTGCATCCGAAGACCGGGCGCGTCTACATCGCCTCCAAGCACGAGGACGGCGGGGGCCTCTACGAAGGCCCTGCCACGCTCAGTACGGGGCAGGCCAATGTCTTCCGGCGGATCGGGGAGGTGCCGTGGGTCACCGACGGCGCCTTCTCGCCGGACGGGAAGGAGCTGGTGCTCCGCTCGTACTTCAGCGCCCGCGGCTACGAGTGGAAGGACGGCCGCCTCGGTGCCGACCACAGGGTTCGCGCGCCGATCCAGGGGCAGTCGGAGTCGGTGACGTACACGCTCGACGGTACGACGCTGCTGTTCGGCACGGAGGGGGAGCAGAGCCGCGTCGAGCCGGTGGCGGTCGAGAGCGGCGACGACGGCGGTTCCGACGGGCCCAAGGGCGGTGCGACTTCCGGCGGTTCGAGCGGGGACCCGGCCGCCGGCGGTGACGGCAAGGGCGGTGCCACCACGTACGGGCTGCTCGTCCTCGGCGGCGCGGGGGTGCTGGTGCTGGCGCTGCGCCGGCGCCGCAACTAGGCCTTGTCCGCGGCCCTTTCGCTCACCAGCTTCTCGAAGCCGTCGATCAGGCGGTCGAGGCCGAAGGCGAAGTGGTCGAAGTCCGAGCCGAACGCGTCCTCGGACAGGTTCGCGAGCCGCGGGTAGTCGCCGGTCGCCATGGCCCGGACGAGGAAGGGCTCCTGGCTCTTCCAGAAATCCGTGTCGCTCTGTCCCGTCTGCTTCGCTGCCTCCGCGGCTTCCAGCTCCATCCGCGCGATGCCGGATACGAAGCTCTGCACGGCGAGGATGACCGAGATCATTTCCGGGTCCCGCAGGCCCATGCCGTGCAGGGCGGCCAGTGACATCTCCAAGCCGCGAACGGCGTTGGGGCCGAGGACCGTGCGGGACTGGTTGACCTTCAGCAGCCACGGGTGCGCGCGGTGCTGCGCCAGGTATACGTCGGCCATGGCCCGGACCGCGTCGCGCCAGTCGGCGCCCTCGGGTGCGTGCTCCTGATTGTCGATCGGCTCGCCGTTCACCCGGTCGAGCATCAGGTCGAGCAGCTCGCTCTTGCCCGGGACGTACCGGTAGAGGGACATCGTGCCGGTGCCCAGCTCGGTGGCGAGGCGGCGCATCGAGACCGCGGCGAGGCCCTCCGTGTCGGCGATCTCCAGGGCGGCGGTGACGATCCGGTCGAGGGTGAGCCCTGGTTTGGGGCCGCGCGAGGGCCGTTCACCGGTACCCCAGAGCAGTTCGAGGCTGCGCAGGACGTCCCCGCTGCCGCTGGTCTCCGTCGTCGTCATGGCTTCACCATAATCCCGCACCCAGTAACTGAGTACGGTGTACTCTCATCTGAGTACGGTGTACCCGGTTGATCGGTGTGGAGGGACGGACGTGGACGGATACGCAGTCGTGGCCGAAGGACTCGAGAAGCGGTACGGGGACAAGCACGCCCTCGCCGGCTTCGACCTCGCCGTGCAGCAGGGCAGCGTGCACGGCCTGCTCGGGCCGAACGGCGCCGGGAAGACCACCGCCGTGCGGGTCCTGGCGACCCTGCTGCGGTTCGACGGCGGTCGGGCCCGGGTCGCCGGGGTCGACGTCCGGTGCGAGCCCCGGCAGGTGCGCCGCCGTATCGGGCTCACCGGCCAGTACGCGGCGGTCGACGAGGTGCTCACCGGCCGCCAGAACCTGGAGATGTTCGGCCGCCTCTTCCACCTCGGCGGCCGACGCGCCGTACGCCGCGCCACCGAACTCCTCGAGCAGTTCGACCTGGTCGGGGCGGGCGACAAGGGCGTCGGCACATACAGCGGCGGCATGCGCCGTCGGCTCGACCTCGCCGCGTCGATGATCCTCGCGCCCGACGTGCTCTTCCTGGACGAGCCGACGACCGGGCTCGACCCGCGCTCGCGCGGCGAGGTGTGGGAGGCGGTGCGGCGGCTCGTGGCGGGCGGTACGACCGTGCTGCTCACCACCCAGTACCTGGAGGAGGCCGACCGGCTTGCCTCCCGCATCACCGTCATCGACCAGGGGCGCGCCATCGCCGACGACACCCCCGACGGGCTGAAGGACCGGGTCGGCGGCGACCGCATCGAGGTCGTCGCCCGTGACGCGGCCGACCTTCCGGCCGTCGCCAAGGCCGTGGCCCGGGTCGCCGACACCGACCCTACGACCGACGCCCTCGAACGCCGGGTCCACGCGCCGGTGACCGACCGGGTGGCGGCACTCACCGACGTGGCGCGGACCCTCCAGGAGGAACGGATCGGGGTGGAGGACATCGGACTGCGCAGGCCGAGCCTGGACGACGTGTTCCTGCGCCTGACCGGACACGGCACGCAGACGACGGAGGAAGCCGCATGAGCAGGACCGACACTGTGACCCGGGCGGACGTCACCGACGTGGCGGACCTGACGGACCTGACCCCGGGCGACCGGCACGGCCGCGCCTACTGGGCGGTGGCCGACTGCTGGAACGTGGTCCGGCGCGGACTGACCCACTACCAGCGCCGACCCGTCATGATCGCCTGGCAGCTCGGCTTCCCGATCATCTCCGTTCTGCTTTACGGATACGTCTTCGGCGGAGCGATGAAGTCGCCCGACGGAGGCAGCGTCCGCGACTTCCTGATGCCCGGAATGTTCGCCATGACCATGGCCTTCGGATTCATGAACACGGCGATCGCGGTGGTCACCGACGCGTCCAAGGGAGTCATCGACCGCTTCCGCTCGATGCCGATGGCACCGTCCGCCGTCGTCACCGGCCGCGGGGTCAACGACCTGATCATCGCCTGCTCCGAGCTGGCGATCCTGGCGGCGACCGCCTTCGCGATGGGCTGGCGCACCGACACGGGCATCGTCGCGTCACTGGCCGCGTTCGGACTGCTGCTGCTCCTGCGGTTCTGCCTGATCTGGGTCGGCATCCTGCTCGGCCTGCTGGTCCCCAACGCGGAAGCGGCCGGAGGCCTCTACGTGGTGGCCTTCCCGCTCACCATGATCTCCAGCGTCTTCGTACCCCCGTCGACGATGCCGGACTGGCTCGGCACCATCGCCGCATGGAACCCGATCTCCTCCACGGCCGCCGCCGCCCGTGAGCTGTTCGGCAACCCCGTGGCGAGCGACGGCAGCTGGATCCAGGAGCACTCGCTGCTGATGGCGGTCGTGTGGCCGATCGCCGTCACGGCGGTCTTCGCGCCGCTCGCGGTCCGGCGCTTCCAGCGGCTCAGCCGCTGACGGTTCCGGTCCCGGACCCGCCTGCCTTCAGCAGTTCGGCGACGTCCAGCTTCACCTCGGCGCCGATGGAGTCGGGCAGCACGGCCTGCTGGCCCGGGGCGTAGACCTCGTGACGGTCGTATCCGTCCGTCAGCGGATCCGTCGGGACGTGGACGCGAGTGTGGTGGCGATCGACGATCACGTAGACCGGGATCTGCGCCTTCGCGTAGGCCGTGACCTTGTTCCGCAGGTCGTTGCGGTAGTTGCTGGAGGTCACCTTCAGCACGAGCCGGAAAACGCGAGGGTCGTAGCAATTGAACTCGATCAGGTGCTCGTCGGCGTCGGCGTCCACGACGGCCAGATCGGGGATGGCGTAGTCCTCGCCGTCCGGCAGCCACAGACCGATGCCCTGAAGGACGTTCGTTTCGTCGCCATGAAGGCCGGCGGACAGCAACGGCAGCATCAGATTCGTCAGCACGACGGCGTGGTTGCTGTCCGGGGGTGGGGCCACGGTGATGACGCCGCCGATGATCTCGACGCGGTGGCCCGGCAGTTGCTCCATGAGGCGGTCAGCCTCCTTGAGCAGCTTTCGGGCGTCGCCGTCACAGAGGTGCTCGACTGCTGCGGCAGACATGCGGGCCTCCTGGTGGCCGGTGTCGAGAGCATCATCGTAGGACGCGGAGCCGCCCGGCGTCCGTGAGGCGGATCGTCACCCCGTTGAGTGATCAAGGGCCGGGGCCTGAGCAGCGGCGGATCCGCCCGCGATCGACCGCGTGGCCGGTCGGGTCGAGACTGGAAGAGGCAGTGGATCAACGCAGCGGAACCGGATCGACCGTGGAGGCGATCATGACGGCGACCACACGTGAGGACACGCCCGTCGTACTCGAGGGCGGCGGTGTCGAGCTGAGGATGAAGGAGATCGGCGGCGACATGACGGTCGCCTTCCTCCGCCTCCCCAAGGGCACGGACATGGCGCCCGCGCTCAAGGGGATGCCCGGGGACATGTGCCAGTGCCCGCACTGGGGATTCCTGGTGAGTGGTCGCATCCGGATGCGGACCGCTTCGGGTGAGGAGACCTACGAGGCCGGACAGGCGTACCACTGGGCGCCCGGCCATGCGCCCGAGGCCGTCGAGGACACCGAGGCGATCGAGTTCTCGCCGACAGCGGGGTTCGCCGAGGTGATCGACCACGTCAAGGCGCAGATGGGTTGAGGGCCTGTAGGGGCGCGGGTACGGCGAAGGGCCCGGCGGCTGGAACCGCCGGGCCCTTCGCCGTACGATCCGCTGCTACAGCTTCTCGATCACGTAGTCGATGCATGCCGTCAGCGCCTCGACGTCCGCCGGGTCGATCGCCGGGAACATCGCCACGCGCAGCTGGTTGCGGCCCAGCTTGCGGTACGGCTCGGTGTCGACGATGCCGTTCGCGCGCAGTGCCTTCGCGACCGCGGACGCGTCGATCTCGTCGGCGAAGTCGATCGTGCCGATGACCTGCGAGCGCTTCGCCGGGTCGACGACGAACGGGGTCGCGTACTTGGACGCCTCGGCCCAGCCGTAGAGGGTGCGCGAGGAGGCGGCGGTGCGGCGCACGGACCAGTCGAGGCCGCCCTGGCCGTTGATCCACTTCAGCTGCTCGTTCAGCAGGAAGAGGGTCGCGAGGGCCGGGGTGTTGTACGTCTGGTTCTTCAGCGAGTTGTCGATCGCCGTCGGCAGCGAGAAGAACTCCGGCACGTGCCGGCCCGAGCCGTGGACGCGGGCCGCGCGCTCCAGGGCGGCGGGGGAGAAGACGCCGATCCACAGGCCGCCGTCGGAGGCGAAGGACTTCTGCGGGGCGAAGTAGTAGACGTCCGTCTGCGTGATGTCGACCGGCAGGCCGCCCGCGCCGGAGGTGGCGTCCACCAGGACCAGCGCGCCGTCGTCCGCGCCGGCGACCCGCTGGATCGGGGTGGCGACACCGGTGGAGGTCTCGTTGTGGGTGAGGGCGTAGACGTCGACGCCCGACTCCGCCTGCGGGTCCGGGTGGGTGCCCGGGTCCGAGGAGATGACGGTCGGCTCGGCCAGCCACGGCGCCAGCTTGGCGGCCTTGGCGAACTTGGACGAGAACTCGCCGAACGACAGGTGCTGGGACTTGTTCTCGATCAGGCCGTGCGTCGCCACGTCCCAGAAGGCGGTGGATCCGCCGTTGCCGAGGATCACCTCGTAGCCCTCGGGGAGGGAGAACAGCTCGCGCACGCCGTCGCGGACCTCGCCGACCAGGTTCTTGACCGGGGCCTGGCGGTGGGACGTGCCGAGGAGAGAGGTGCCGGTGGCGGCCAGGGCGTCCAGCGCCTCCGTACGCACCTTGGAGGGGCCCGCGCCGAAACGGCCGTCGGCGGGCTTGATGTCAGCGGGAATCTGGATATCAGCCACGTTCCGGAGCGTATACCGCCCGGCCCGCCGGGCGGTGACACGGTCCGGCCGATGAGACGGCGCCACGGCAGCCGACCGGCAGGTCAGCCGCCGTGGCCGAGGCCGAGCGTGCGCAGATGGTCCACCAGGGCGATCAGCACGAACTTGCTTGACGAGTGGTCCCGGGCGTCGAACTCGACCAGCGGCACGCCGGACGGCAGAGCGAGCGCGTCGCGGATCTCGTCCGGGGAGCGGAAGGGGCCGCCGAAGTCGTTGACGGCGACGATGAACGGCGTGCCGTGCCGGCGGAGCCGGTCGATCGCGTACCAGGCGTCGGCGACGGCGCGGGTGTCGATGAGGACCACCGCGCCGATGGTGCCGGTGAGCAGGCGGTCCCAGAGGAAGCGGAAACGTTCCTGTCCGGGTGTGCCGAAGAGATACAGCACCCGGTGCTCGTCGATCGTGATACGGCCGAAGTCCAGGGCGACCGTGGTCGCCGTCTTGGCCGGGACCCGGACGCAGGCGTCGTCCACCAGTGCCTCGGCGCTCATCGCCTCCTCCGTGTGCAGCGGACGGATCTCGCTGACGGAGCGCACCATCGTGGAGCGGCCGACGCCGAAACCGCCGACCACGGCGATCTTCAGCGCGCCGGGGTCGCTGCCGGACCCCGGGGTCGCCCGGGTGGTGGCGCGGGTCATCGTTTCCTGGCGGTGCCGGTCATCGAGTGGTGCCTTCCGGGGGTGCAGGGGGCGCAACTGGAGCCGCTGCTCTTCGGCGAAGTCGTCGACACTATAGGAGTGCTGACGATCAGTTGGGGATGGTCGTGGCACTTCCCACTCGGCCGCGGGGTCCGGCACCGGCGCACAACGTGTGCAAGTGGCACGTTTCCTGCCGGTGCAGTGACCGGCGCAGCCGTCATCCTTGAACGTATGGCCCCACACACCAGGGATACGAGCGAACTGGCCCGCGCGCTCAAGGCCGCCGTGGGTGGTGACGTGGATTTCTCCGCCGCCGCCCGGGCCCTGACGACCATGGACGCCTCCAACTACCGGCGCGTTCCGGTCGGTGTCGTCGCTCCCCGTGACGCCGACGACGTCGCCGCGGCCCTCGAGGTCTGCCGACGGCACGGTGTCCCGGTCGTGCCGCGCGGCGGCGGCACCTCCATCGCCGGACAGGCCACCGGCACCGGTGTCGTACTGGACTTCACCCGCCATATGAACAAGATCGTGTCCGTCGACCCGGACGCCCGCACCGCGCGGGTGCAGCCCGGTGTCGTACTGGACCGGCTCCAGCAGGCCGTACGGCCGCACGGTCTGGTCTTCGGGCCCGACCCCTCGACCCACAGCCGGTGCACCCTGGGCGGGATGATCGGCAACAACTCCTGCGGGGCGCACTCGGTGGCCTGGGGGACGACGGCCGACAACATCCGTGATCTGTCGGTCGTCACCTACGCGGGCGCACGCCACCACCTCGCGCAGGGCCTCGGACCCGGCAGCGGCCCGCCCGGCCTGGACGACCTCGTCGACCACCACCTCGCCCTGCTGCGCACCGGCTTCCCCGACGGCCTGCCGCGCCGTATCTCCGGTTACGCGCTCGACGCCCTGCTGCCGGAGAAGGGCGCCGACCTCGCCCGCGCCTTCTGCGGCAGCGAAGGCACCCTCGCCGTGCTGACCGAGGCGACCGTGCGGCTGGTGGCGGCGCCGGCCGCCCGGGCGCTCGCCGTCCTCGGCTACCCCGACGAGAGCGCGGCCGCCGAAGCCGCCGCGGGCCTGCTGCTCCACGGGCCACTGACCGTGGAAGGAATGGCGGAGGACCTGGTGCCCGCCGGGCACGGGCTGCCGCGCGGCGGGGCGTGGCTGTTCGTCGAGACCGGCGGCACCACCGCCGCGGAGGCCGGGGACCGGGCGGAGCGCATCGTACGGGCGGCCGACGCCCTGGACGGTACGGTCGTCGACGACCCGGCCGCAGTGCGGGCCCTGTGGCGGGTGCGGGAGGACGCCTCCGGCACCGCGACCCGGATGCTCGACGGCGGCGAGGCGTGGCCCGGCTGGGAGGACTGTGCCGTGCCGCCCGCCCGCCTCGGCCCCTATCTGCGCGACTTCCGCGCCCTGCTCGCGGAGCACGGCCTGCACGGCACCCCGTACGGCCACTTCGGGGACGGCTGCATCCACGTCCGTATCGACTTCGACCTGCTGAGCACGGAGGGCATCCGCCGCTTCCGCGCGTTCTCCGAGCAGGTCGCCTCCCTCGTCGTCGCGCACGGCGGCTCGCTGTCCGGTGAACACGGCGACGGGCAGGCCCGCGCCGAACTGCTGCCGAAGATGTACGGCGACGAACTGGTCGCCCTCTTCGGGCGCTTCAAGGACCTGTGGGACCCGGCGGGCGGTATGAACCCGGGCATGCTGGTGCGGCCGGACCCGCTGGACGCCAATCTCCGCTTCGCCGTACTCCCCGGCAGGCCCGTCGATGTCGCCTTCGGCTATCCGCACGACGGCGGCGACTTCGCCGGCGCGGTCCGCCGCTGCGTGGGCGTCGCCAAGTGCCGTACGGAGCAGGCCGCCGCGGGCGGCGGCGTGATGTGCCCCTCGTACCGGGCGACCGGCGAGGAACAGCACTCCACCCGAGGCCGGGCACGGCTGCTGCACGAGATGCTCGCCGGTGAGGTCGTCACCGGCGGCTGGCGCTCGACCGAGGTCCGCGACGCACTCGACCTGTGCCTGGCCTGCAAGGGCTGCCGCAGCGACTGCCCGGTCGGCGTCGACATGGCCACGTACAAGGCCGAGTTCCTGCACCACCACTACGCGGGCCGGCCACGGCCCGCCGCCCACTACGCCATGGGCCGCCTCCCGCAGTGGTTGCGCGCCGCCGCGCCCTGGGCGCCCGCGGTCAACGCCCTCGCCCGCGTGCGGCCGCTGGCCGCGCTCGCCAAACGGCTCGGTGGCATCGCGCCGCAGCGGGACCTGCCGCGCCTGGCCCCGGAGACGTTCCGCCGCTGGCTGCGCGGGCACATGGGCGGGCGGGCGCAGGTCCTGGACGCGGGCCGCAGCGCCGTGCTGTGGCCCGACACGTTCACCGACCACCTCTCGCCGTCCGTCGGGCGGGCGGCCGTCCGGGTCATGGAGGCGGCCGGCATCGGGATCGTGCTGCCGCCGGGCCGGGTCTGCTGCGGGCTCACCTACGTGTCGACGGGCCAGCTCGACGGGGCGCGGCGGGTCATGCGGCGCACCCTCGACACCGTCGAGCCGCTGCTCGAACTCGGTGTGCCCGTGACCGTTCTGGAGCCGAGCTGCGCCGCCACCCTGAGGACCGACCTGCCCGAACTGCTGGGTGAGGACCCCAGGTCGCACCGGCTCGCGGCGTTGGTGCGGACCTTCGCGCAGACGATGGAGGAGTGCGCGCCCGACTGGGAGCCGCCGCGGATCGACCGCCCGGTGGTGGGCCAGACCCACTGCCACCAGCACGCGGTGCTCGGCGAGGCGGCCGAGCGCCGGCTGCGGCAGCGCGCCGGACTCTCAGGCGATCTGAGCGGGGGATGCTGCGGCCTCGCGGGGAACTTCGGTTTCGAGCGCGGCCACCACGAGGTCTCGGTGGCCTGCGCCGAGGACCAGTTGCTGCCCGCCGTACGGTCCGCCACCGAGGGCGCCGAGCTGCTGGCGGACGGTTTCTCCTGCCGCACCCAGCTCGACCAGCTCGCCGGCCTCCGGGCCCGGCATCTGGCGGAGGTGCTGGCGGAACACCTGCCGCCGCCTCCGGGTGGGCCGGGGCGCGGGGTGACGTACGGCATCCGGCAGGATGGGCGGCCGACCATGTGAGAAGGGGCGGACGGCATGCGGGGGAGCGTCGGGCGGAGGGGCATCGTGAGTCTGCTCGCGCAGGCGGGCGCGGCCCTGCTCGTCACCGCCCTCGTGGGGCAGCTGCTGGTGTCCGCGATCGCGGTGGACCCGGTGGACTCGGCGGACAAGGGCCTGGGTTCGTTCGTGGTCTCGCTGCTACGGGGCACCTCCACGGGTGCGCTCGGCGCTGCGGCGTGTGTCGCGGCGGTGCTGTTGCTGATCGTGGCGGTGCGGGGAGCCCGGCTCGTCTGGCGGCTCCTGGGACGCCGCTGTCAGGCACCCTGAGGCACTCCCGGGTCACCCGGTCCGGGCCACCGCCCGGGCCAGCGCGACCAGTCGGCGGACGGCCGGATGCGGGGACGTGCTGCGCCAGGCCAGGAAGACGGGGGCGTGCGGGGCGTCGGACAGCGGCCGGTAGGTGACGCCGCGGTGGGCGTGCATCTGGGCGGTGGAGGCGACGGACGCCCCTACGCCGCGGCCCGCGGCGATCGCGGTGAGCCAGTCGTCCGTGTTGGCCACCGTCACCGTGGCCGTGGGGCGGCTCTCCGGCGGCCACAGGTCCAGGGCGGTCAGTCCGGAGACGGTGTTGAGGACCAGAGGGCAGGCGGCGAGGTCCGCCAGGGTCAGTGAGGCGCGGGCCGCGAGCGGGTCGTCCGACGGCACGGCCGCGATCCGGGGCTCCGTGAACAGCAGCTCGGTGGCCAGCCCGGGGGTGTCCACCGGGCCGCGCAGCACGGCGGCGTCGACCTCGCCGCGGGCGAGCCCCGCCGTACGGTCGTCGATCCTCAGCAGCTCGAGGGGCGTGTCGGGGTGCTCGCTCCGCCAGCGGCGCAGCAGCGGGGTGGTGTACGGGCCGAGGGCCGACCAGGCGTGGCCGAGCCGCAGTGGCCGGTGCGGCAGCCGTCCGGCGTCGAGCGCCTCGTCGAAGGCGGAGACGGCGACTGCGGCCTTGTCGCGGAAGGCCCGGCCCTCCACGGTGAGTTCGAGGTGGTGGGTGGAGCGGTCGACCAGACGGACGGCGAGGTGCTGTTCGAGGGCGGCGAGCGCACGGGAGACGCTGGGCTGGGTGAGGCCGAGCCGGGCCGCGGCCCTGGTCACGCTCGACTCCTCGGCGACGGCGAGGAAGCAGCGGAGATGGCGCAGCTCGATGCTCATGCGTCCGGAGCATAACCGCAGCGAGAATCGCATTTCACGCGCGACGCCCGGGTCCGTAGCGTGGGAGGGACTCACGGCGTGACGGTCGGTTCAGGGAGGCTGAGGTGAAGGACGCGCGGTCCGCGGGCACCGGCGCGCAGGCAAGGACCGGCACGCAGGCGGGTACCGCGGCGGTCGTGCTGCCGGAGGCCGCGGGCGCGGCGGCCGGAGCACCCGCAGGCGGGACCGCACCGTCCTCCGGGATCCGGCGCTCCCTCGAGCCTGTTGCGCTGGTCGTCGCGGGCGGTCTGTCCGTGCAGTTCGGGGCGGCCGTCGCCGTGCTGCTGATGCCGAGGGCCGGAGCGCTCGGCGTCGTCACCCTGCGACTGGTGCTCGCGGCCGCCGTGCTCTTCGTGATCTGCCGGCCGCGGCTGCGGGGGCACTCGCGGGCCGACTGGGCGACCGTGATCACCTTCGGCGCCGCGATGGGCGGCATGAACATGCTCTTCTATCAGGCCGTGGACCGTATCCCGCTCGGCGCGGCCGTCACGCTCGAGGTGCTCGGCCCGCTCGCCCTGTCCGTGATCGCCTCCCGGAGGCTGGTGAACCTGCTGTGGGCGGGGCTCGCACTCGGCGGCGTCGTGCTGCTCAGCGGCGGCGGCTTCGATCGGCTCGACCCGGTCGGGGCCGCCTTCGCCCTGGCCGCGGGCGGCATGTGGGCGGCGTACATCATCTTCAGCGCCCGCACCGGACGGCGTTTCCCGCAGGCGGACGGGCTGGCGCTGGCGATGGGCGTCGGCGCGTTGCTGAGCCTGCCGTTCGGCCTGGTGGAGGCGGGGTCGCGGCTGTTCGTGCCCTCGACGCTGGGACTGGGGCTCGCGGTGGCGCTGATGTCGTCGGTCCTGCCGTACACCCTGGAGCTGCTGGCGCTGCGCAGGCTGCCCGCGGCGACGTTCGCCGTGCTGATGAGCCTGGAGCCGGCGATCGCCGCGACAGCCGGTTTCCTCCTGCTCAACCAGGCACTCTCGCCGGCGGAGGGTCTGGCGATCGTGCTGGTCGTCGCGGCGAGCATGGGTGCGGTACGTACGCAGGCGGCGGGCAAGCAGGTGCCGAGGCCTGCGCAGTCCGCGTGAGGGGCGGAGCAGCCCGCCGGTGCCCGGGCGGGCTGCTCCGTTCCGCGTGCGACGTCGGCTGCTGCGGGAAAAAATCAAAGCAAGCATGCTTGCTTGTTTCTGTGGGTGCTGCCATGCTCCGAGCCACAGACCGTCGTGCCCACAGGGGAGCGTTCCGTGTCCGACCTGGCCGTCGTACTCGACGACTTGCGCAGCGAAAGCGATGAACTCGACCGGATGGTGGGTGAGCTGGGCCCCCGCGAATGGGCGGCCGCGACACCCGCCGCGGGCTGGAGCATCGCCCATCAGATCGCCCACCTCGCCTGGACGGACTCGGCCGCGCTGACCGCCGTCACGGACGCCGACGCCTTCGCGGCAGAGGCGGAAAAGGCGCTCGCCGCCCCGTACTCGTTCGTCGACGACGGCGCGCAGGCCGGTGCCGCGCTGCCGCCCGCCGAGCTGCTGGCCCGCTGGCGCGAGGGCCGCGAACAGCTCCAGCGAGCCCTGCGCTCCGCGCCCGCCGGCGTGCGTTTCCCCTGGTACGGGCCGCCGATGAGTGGCGCGTCGATGGCGACCGCCCGGCTGATGGAGACCTGGGCGCACGGCCAGGACGTCGCCGACGCGCTCGGCGTCGTGAAGCCGCTGACCACGCGCCTCGTGCACGTGGCCTGGCTCGGTGTCCGTACGCGGGACTTCGCGTTCGGCGTGCACGGGCTGACGCCGCCGGCCGAGCCCTTCCGAGTGGAACTGGCGGGGCCGAACGGTGAGTTGTGGACCTATGGTCCCGAGGGCGCGGCGCAGCGCGTGACCGGCCCGGCGCTCGACTTCTGCTTGCTGGTGACCCAGCGTGCCCACCGCGACGACCTGGCCCTGCTGGCCGAGGGCCCGGACGCCGACCGCTGGCTGGACATCGCCCAGGCCTTCGCCGGCCCGCCCGGCAAGGGGCGTACGCCGGGTGTGGATGCGGGCACCGGTCCGTCCGGCACCGGGCGGGGCTCCGATGCGGGCCCGGCCGCACCCGGGAGGCCCGAAGGCGGCAGGGCGTGACCGGCCACCCGGCCGACCCGGCAGGTTCGAGTCCGGCCCCCCGTCCCGCGCCGGACGCCCACGGTCGGGACTGCCCCGCGAACCCGGGGGTGCTCCGCATCGGGAACGCCTCCGGGTTCTACGGGGACCGGTTCGCGGCGATGCGCGAGATGCTGACCGGAGGGCCGCTGGACGTCGTCACCGGGGACTATCTCGCCGAACTCACCATGCTCATCCTCGGCCGTGACCGCCTGAAGGACCCCCGCCTCGGCTACGCCAGGACGTTCCTGCGCCAGCTGGAGGACACCCTCGGACTCGCCCACGACCGCGGCGTCCGCATCGTCGCCAACGCCGGCGGTCTCAACCCCGCCGGACTCGCCGCCGCCGTAAGGGAACTGGCCGACCGCGTCGGCGTCCCCGTCAAGGTCGCGCACGTCGAGGGCGACGACCTCACCCACCGCTTCCCCGGAGCGCTGACCGCCAACGCCTATCTCGGCGGCGCCGGGATCACCACCTGCCTGGGTGCCGGCGCGGATGTCGTCGTCACCGGACGCGTCACCGACGCGGCCCTCGTCACCGGGACGGCGGCCTGGCGGTTCGGCTGGGGCCCCGAGGCGTACGACGAGCTCGCGGGGGCCGTCGTCGCCGGTCACGTCCTCGAATGCGGCACCCAGGCCACCGGCGGGAACTACGCGTTCTTCGCCGAGGCGGGCCGCGATGTGCGCCGCCCCGGCTTCCCGGTCGCAGAGATCCACCCCGACGGCACTTCGGTCGTCACCAAGCACGACGGCACCGGCGGCCTCGTCGACATCGGTACCGTCACCGCCCAGCTGCTGTACGAGACGGGCGGGGTCCGGTACGCCGGACCGGACGTGACCGCCCGGCTCGACACCGTACGCCTCGAACAGGACGGCCCCGATCGCGTACGGATCTCCGGGGTGCGCGGCGAGGCGCCGCCGCCCACGCTCAAGGTCGGCCTGAACCGGCTCGGCGGCTGGCGCAACGAGGTCGTGTTCGTGCTCACCGGCCTCGACATCGAGGCCAAGGCCCGGCTCGTGCGCGAGCAGCTCGAGGACGCGCTCGGCAAGGAGCCTCCCGCCGAGATGCGCTGGGAACTCGCGCGCACGGAACACCAGGACGCCGACACCGAGGAGCGGGCCGCCGCACTCCTGCGGCTCGTCGTCCGCGACCAGGACGCCGAGAAGGTCGGACGAGTCGTCAGCAGCGCAGCGATCGAACTGGCGCTCGGGAGCTACCCCGGCTTCCACGTCACCGCCCCGCCCGGCAAGGGAGCACCGTACGGCGTGTTCGAGGCCGTGTACGTCGACGCCGGTGACGTCCCGCACACGGCCGTGCTGCCCGACGGCGAGCGGGTCGCCGTCCCGCCCCCGCGGCACACCCGGGCCGTCCAGGACACCGAGCCGGGCCCGCTGCCCGAGCCGCCCGAGCCCGGGCCGACCCGCCGCGCGCCGCTCGGTCTCGTCGCGGGCGCCCGCAGCGGCGACAAGGGCGGCGACGCGAACATCGGCGTCTGGGCCCGCACCGACGAGGCCTGGCGCTGGCTCGCGCACGAACTGACCGCGGACCGGCTGGGCGAACTGCTCCCGGAGACCGCGGAGCTGACCGTCGTACGGCACGTGCTGCCGAATCTGCGCGCCCTGAACTTCACCGTCGCCGGGATCCTCGGCGAAGGGGTCGCCGCGCAGGCCCGTTTCGACCCGCAGGGCAAGGCGCTGGGCGAGTGGCTGCGCGCCCGGCACGTCGACATCCCGGAGGCTTTGTTGTGACCGTTCTCGGCTCGGCCGTCGATGTGACGAGCCCCGAATACGCCGCCCACCGTGCCGCGATGCTCGACAAGCTGGCCGAGCTGGACGGCGAGCACGCCAAGGCGCTCGCGGGCGGCGGCGAGAAGTACGTGGCCCGGCACCGGGCGCGCGGCAAACTGCTCGCCCGCGAACGCATCGAGCTGCTGCTCGATGCGGACACGCCGTTCCTGGAGCTCTCCCCGCTCGCCGCGTGGGGCAGCGACTACCCCGTCGGCGCGTCCATCGTGACCGGCATCGGCGTCGTGGAGGGCGTCGAGTGCCTGATCACCGCGAACGACCCGACCGTGCGCGGCGGCGCGTCCAACCCGTGGACCCTGAAGAAGGCGCTGCGCGCGAACGAGATCGCGTACGCCAACCGGCTGCCGGTGATCTCCCTCGTCGAGTCCGGCGGCGCGGACCTGCCCTCCCAGAAGGAGATCTTCATCCCGGGCGGGGCGCTCTTCCGTGACCTGACCCGGTTGTCCGCGGCCGGTGTCCCCACGATCGCGGTCGTCTTCGGCAACTCGACGGCGGGCGGTGCGTATGTGCCCGGCATGTCCGACCACACCATCATGATCAAGGACAGGTCGAAGGTCTTCCTCGGCGGTCCACCGCTGGTGAAGATGGCGACGGGTGAGGAGAGCGACGACGAGTCGCTCGGCGGAGCGGAGATGCACGCCCGCACCTCCGGGCTCGCCGACCACTTCGCGCTCGACGAGCCCGACGCGCTGCGGCAGGCCCGACGTGTCGTCGCCCGGCTCAACCGGCGCAAGGCGCACGCCCGTCCCGCACCGGCCGAGTCCCCGAAGTATGCGGCGGACGAACTGCTCGGCATCTTGCCCAGGGACCTGAAGACGCCGTTCGATCCGCGCGAGGTGATCGCGCGGATCGTGGACGGCTCGGACTTCGACGAGTTCAAGCCGCTGTACGGCGCCAGCCTGGTGACCGGCTGGGCGTCCCTGCACGGCTACCCGGTCGGCATCCTCGCCAACGCCCAGGGCGTGCTGTTCTCCGCCGAGTCGCAGAAGGCGGCCCAGTTCATCCAGCTTGCCAACCAGCGCGACGTACCGCTGCTGTTCCTGCACAACACCACCGGCTACATGGTCGGCAAGGAGTACGAGCAGGGCGGCATCATCAAACACGGCGCCATGATGATCAACGCGGTGTCCAACAGCCGGGTGCCGCACATTTCGGTGCTCATGGGCGCGTCGTACGGCGCCGGGCACTACGGCATGTGCGGCCGGGCGTACGACCCGCGCTTCCTGTTCGCGTGGCCCGGCGCCAAGTCCGCGGTCATGGGCCCACAGCAGCTCGCCGGCGTCCTGTCGATCGTCGCGCGGGCATCGGCGGCGGCCAAGGGGCAGCCGTACGACGACGAGGCGGATGCCGGTCTGCGCGCGATGGTCGAGGCGCAGATCGAGTCCGAGTCCCTGCCGATGTTCCTGTCCGGGCGGCTGTACGACGACGGGATCATCGACCCCCGTGACACCCGGACCGTCCTCGGTCTGTGTCTGTCCGCGATCCACACGGCACCGGTCGAGGGCGCGCGCGGCGGCTTCGGCGTCTTCCGAATGTGAGGGGCCCTGCTGTGATTTCCACTGTCCTTGTCGCGAACCGCGGCGAGATCGCGTGCCGGGTCTTCCGCACGTGCCGTGAACTGGGCATCGCGACGGTTGCCGTGCATTCCGACGCGGACACCGTTGCCCTGCACGTACGGGAGGCGGACGCGGCCGTACGGTTGCCGGGGTCGGCGCCCGCGGAGACATATCTGCGTGGCGAGCTGATCGTGAAAGCGGCCCTGGCGGCCGGCGCGGACGCGGTGCACCCCGGGTACGGATTCCTCTCCGAGAACGCGGACTTCGCACGGGCCGTGCAGGACGCCGGGCTGACCTGGATCGGGCCGCCGCCCGAGGCCATCGAGGCGATGGCCTCCAAGACCCGGGCCAAGAAACTCATGGGTCTCGCGCCCCTGGACCCCGCGTCGGTCGGCGCGGCCGACCTGCCCGTGCTGGTGAAGGCGGCGGCGGGCGGCGGCGGGCGCGGAATGCGCGTCGTCCGGTCCCTGGCGGACCTTCCGGGCGACCTGGAGGCCGCTCGATCGGAAGCCGCGTCGGCGTTCGGCGACGGGGAGGTCTTCGTCGAGCCGTACGTGGAGAACGGCCGCCACGTCGAGGTCCAGATCATGGCCGACGCGCACGGCACGGTGTGGGCGCTCGGCACCCGGGACTGTTCACTGCAGCGCCGCCACCAGAAGGTGATCGAGGAGTCGCCCGCGCCGGGCCTCGCCCCGGAGCTCGTCGACACGCTGCACTCGCTGGCGACGGGCGCCGCGCGCGCCGTCGACTACCGGGGCGCGGGCACCGTCGAGTTCCTCGTCGACCCCGAAGGCCGGGCCCACTTCCTGGAGATGAACACCCGCCTCCAGGTGGAGCACCCGGTGACGGAAGCCGTGTTCGGCGTGGACCTGGTCGCCCTCCAACTGGCCGTCGCCGAGGGCGCGCGCCTGCCGGCCGACCCGCCGGCGGCGGGTCACGCGATCGAGGCCCGCCTGTACGCGGAGGACCCGGCGTCGAACTGGGCGCCGCAGACCGGGCCGCTGCATGCGCTGAGCTTTCCCACCCACCCGCCCTCGCACGCGGGCAGTGGCACCCTCCGCACCGCCTCCGGTTGGGCACTCCACACGGGCACCGCCCTGCCGGGCGGGGCGGTGCCCGTGGCCGGAACGGGCAGCGGCCCCCACGCCGCCGACGTCGGGGGGCGCGGCCCCTCGGTTCGGGTGGACACCGGTTACCAGGGCGGCGACGTCATCGGGGTGCACTACGACCCCATGATCGCCAAGGTCGTCGCCTGGGCGCCGACCCGGGCCGAAGCCGTGCGGAGGCTGGCACACAGCCTGCGCCGGGCGCGGATCCACGGCCCGCGGACCAACCGGGAACTGCTCGTCGCATCGCTGGAGCACCCCGACTTCACCGGCGGGCGGCTCGACACCGGGTTCTACGAACGGAACCTCGACGCACTGACGCGGCCGGCCCCCGGCGAGGCGCACGCCGCCGTCGCCGCCGCGATCGCGGACGCCGCCGGGCGCGCGGGCCGGTTCGGCGGTGCCTGGCGCAACCTCGCGTCGCAGGCGCAGGTCAAGATCTACGGTGACCACGAGGTCCGCTACCGGCCCACCCGCGACGGCGGGTTCGAGCTCGTGGACCGGCCCGGTGTGCGAGTGGTGTCCGCGCGGCCGGACCGGGTCGCGCTCGAGGTCGACGGCGTCGTGAGGAACTACGACGTCGCCGTCCACGGGGACACCGCGTACGTCGACTCGTCCGCCGGCGCACACGCCCTCACCGCCCGGCCCCGCTTCACCGACCCGCAGGACCGGGCCGTGCCCGGGTCGCTGCTCGCGCCCATGCCCGGGACCGTCGTCCGCGTCGGCGAAGAAGTCGTCGAGGGCGCCCGGGTCGAACAGGGGCAACCGCTCATCTGGCTGGAGGCCATGAAGATGGAGCACCGCATCCTCTCGCCGGCCTCCGGCACGCTCACCGCGCTCCACGCCGCCCCCGGCCGCCAGGTCGAGGTCGGTGCACTGCTCGCCGTCGTCAACGAGGAAGCACAGGAGGACACCGCGTCATGAACGCCATGGAGAGCCAGGAGCACAAGGACCTGCGGGAGGCCGTCGCCGCGCTGGCACGTCGGCACGGCAAGGACTTCGACCGCGCCGCCCTGTGGGCGGAGGCGGGCAAGCTGGGCTACCTCGGGGTGAACCTTCCCGAGGAGTACGGTGGCGGAGGCGGCGGCATCAGCGAACTGGCCATCGTCCTCGAGGAGTCCGGCGCCGGCGGCTGCCCGCTGCTGATGATGATCGTCTCGCCCGCCATCTGCGCCACCGTCATCGCCCGCTTCGGCACCGACGAGCAGAAGCGGCAGTGGCTGCCCGGCCTCGCCGACGGCAGCCTCACCATGGCCTTCGGCATCACCGAGCCCGACGCCGGCTCGAACTCCCACCGCATCACCACCACCGCCCGCCGCGACGGCGACGGATGGACACTGTCCGGCCGCAAGGTCTTCGTCTCCGGCGTCGACATCGCCGACGCGACGCTGATCGTCGGCCGCACCGAGGACGCCCGCACCGGGAAACTGAAGCCGTGCCTGTTCGTCGTCCCCCGCGATGCGGAGGGCTTCCGGTGGTCCGCGATCGACATGGAACTGCAGGCGCAGGAGAAGCAGTTCGAGCTCGTCCTCGACGACGTACGACTGCCCGCGGACGCGCTCGTCGGCGGGGGCACCTCCCACGCCGACGGCTGTGGGGGAGAGGACGCCGGTCTGCTCCAGCTGTTCGCCGGGCTCAACCCCGAACGCATCATGACCGCCGCGTTCGCCATCGGCATGGGCCGCTATGCGCTCACACGGGCCGTCGAGTACGCGAAGACCCGCCAGGTCTGGAAGACCCCCATCGGCGCCCACCAGGCCGTAGCCCACCCCCTCGCACAGGCGCACATCGAGCTCGAACTGGCCCGCCTGATGATGCAGAAGGCGGCGGCACTCTACGACGCGGGCGACGACACAGGCGCGGGCGAGGCCGCGAACATGGCCAAGTACGCGGCCGGTGAGGCGTGCGTCAGGGCCGTCGACCAGGCCGTGCACACCCTCGGCGGGAACGGACTCACCCGGGAGTACGGCCTCGCCAAGCTCGTCACGGCCGCCCGCGTGGCCAGGATCGCCCCGGTCAGCAGGGAAATGATCCTGAACTACGTGTCCCATCAGTCCCTGGGTCTCCCCAAGTCGTACTGACAGGCGACATTCTGGCCGTTCAACCAACGCCGAGGGGGCTGTCATGGTGTTCCGCAGCAGCTACGCAGATGTCCCGGCCGTCGTCGAACCCATCCACGAGACCGTGCTCGCCCGCGCCGCCGAGTACGGCGACACCGTCGCCCTGCTCGACGGGGTGAAGGGCACCACCGTCACCTACCGACAGCTCGACCTGTTCCACCGGCGGATCGCCGCAGCGCTCGCCGAAGCCGGCCTGCGCAAGGGTGATGTGCTGGCGCTGCACAGTCCCAACACGATCGCCTACCCGGCCGTCTTCTACGGGGCCACCCGCGCCGGCGCGACGGTCACCACCGTCCATCCGCTGTCCACGGCCGAGGAGTTCGCGAAGCAGCTGCGCGACTCCTCGGCCCGCTGGATCGTCACCGTCTCCCCGCTGCTGGAAATCGCCCGCCGGGCGGCGGAACTCGCCGCCGGGATCGAGGAGATCTTCGTCTGCGACCGGGCCGACGGGCACGTCAGCGTCCTCGACATGTTCGGCTCCACCGCGGCCGAACCGGTCGTCGACATCGATCCGTCCGAGGACGTGGCGGCCCTGCCGTACTCCTCGGGCACCACCGGCGGCCCCAAGGGCGTGATGCTCACCCACCGCTCCATCGCCACCAACCTGGAGCAGCTCGCACCGGTCGCCCCCGCGGGCGTCGGACACCGCATCCTCGCCGTGCTGCCGTTCTTCCACATCTACGGGCTCACTGCTCTCATGAACGCCCCGCTCCGGCAGGGCGCGACGGTCGTCGTGCTGCCGCGCTTCGAGCTCGACACGTTCCTCGGCGCGATCCAGGAGCACCGCATCAACGGCCTGTACGTCGCCCCGCCGATCGTCCTCGCCCTCGCCAAACACCCGGCGGTCACCACGTACGACCTGTCGTCGCTGGAGTACATCGTCAGCGCCGCCGCCCCGCTCGACGCGCACCTGGCCCAGGCGTGCTCCGAGCGGCTCGGGCTGCCGCCCGTGAGGCAGGCGTACGGCATGACGGAGCTGTCGCCCGGCACCCATGTCGTGCCGCTGGACGTCGAGAACCCTCCGCCCGGCTCGGTGGGACAGTTGCTGCCGGGCACCGAGATGCGCATCCTCGACCTCGACGGCTCCGGCAGAGAACTGGGGACCGGAGAGGACGGCGAGATCGTGATCCGCGGCCCGCAGGTGATGAAGGGCTACCTGGGCCGGCCCGACGCCACCGCCGCCATGATCGACACGGACGGCTGGGTCCACACCGGCGACATCGGGCGGGTGGACGACGACGGCTGGCTGTACATCGTCGACCGGGTCAAGGAACTCATCAAGTACAAGGGCTTCCAGGTCGCCCCGGCCGAGCTGGAAGCCCTGCTGCTCACCCATGAGTCGATCGCCGACGCCGCGGTGATCGGCGTGCTCGACGACGACGGCAACGAGATCCCCAAGGCCTACGTCGTCCGGCAGCCGGGCGCCCATGGGGGCACCTCCCGGGCCGAAGGCTCCGGGGGACTCACCGAAAACGACGTCCTCGCCTTCGTCGCCGAGCGCGTCGCCCCGTACAAGAAGGTCCGCCGGGTCGAGTTCATCGACGGTGTTCCACGCGCCGCGTCGGGGAAGATCCTCCGGCGGGAGCTGCGGGACCGTGAGAACGGTACGAAGGAGCAGCGCACGACCGGTACGAAGGAGTAGCGCATGACCGTCGTCACCGCCCACGACCGGGGCATCACCACCCTTACCCTCGACGCCCCGGCGAACCGCAACGCCCTGTCGTCGGCACTGGTCGGCGAACTCGCCGACGCACTCACCAGGTGCGCCGGCGACCCGTCCGTACGGGCGGTGGTCCTCACCCACACGGGATCGACCTTCAGCGCGGGCGCGGACCTCAAGGCGCCGCCCAGCCCCTACACGTTCGTCGCGCTGCTGCGGCAGATCGTGGCACTGCCCAAACCGGTGGTGGCGAGGGTCGCCGGTCATGTGCGGGCCGGCGGCCTCGGTCTGGTCGGGGCGTGCGACATCGCGGCGGCGACGGCGGGCTCCGACTTCGCGTTCACCGAGGTCCGCATCGGGGTGGCACCCGCGGTCATCTCGCTGCCGCTGCTTCCCCGCATGCAGACGCGGGCCACCGAGCGCTACTACCTCACCGGGGAACGCTTCGGCGCGGCCGAGGCGGCGCGCACCGGGCTGCTCACCCTCGCCGCCGACGACGTGGACGAGGCGCTTGCGCCGCTCCTCGACGGGCTGCGCAGGGCGTCGCCGCAAGGGCTGGCGGCATCGAAGCAGCTGGTCACCGCTAGGGTGCTGGAGACCTTCGACCGGGACGCGGAAGACCTGGTCCAGCGCTCGGCGTCGCTGTTCGCATCGTCCGAGGCTCGCGAAGGGATGACGGCCTTCCTCGAACGACGGGACCCCGCATGGGTGTTGTGACGCCACCGACCGCCAAGGCCCCCAAGCAGGACCGCAGCCGGGCGACCCGGCAGCGGCTGCTGGAGGCCGCGGTGGCGTGCCTGGCCGAGGTCGGCTGGGCCGGCTCCACGGTCTCGGTGGTGGCCGAACGCGCCGGCGTCTCGCGCGGGGCGGCCCAGCACCACTTCCCGACCAGGGAGGACCTGTTCACAGCCGCGGTCGAATACGTGGCCGAGGAACGCTCCCAGGCGCTGCGGGAGCTCCCCTCCCAGGACCGTCAGGCCGTCGTCGCCGCCCTCGTCGACCTCTACACCGGGCCGCTCTTCCGCGCCGCGCTGCACCTGTGGGTGGCGGCGTCCAACGAGGAGCAACTGCGCCCGAGGGTCACCGAACTCGAGGCGAAGGTCGGCCGTGAGACGCATCGCATCGCGGTCCGCCTGCTGGGCGCGGACGAGTCCCGCCCCGGCGTGCGCGAAACCGTCCAGGGCCTGCTCGACATGGCCCGCGGCCTGGGCCTCGCCAACCTCCTCACGGACGACGCGGCCCGCCGTAAAAGGGTCGTGACGCAGTGGGCGGAGCTGGTGGCGGAGGCGCTGGCCTAGGTGTACCGCCCAGGGAGGTTGGTCGACCTGGTGATGGGCGGTACACCCAGGGCCCCGGCCTCGCAACCGTCGGGCGCCGCTCGGCGGTTGCGAAGACGCGCTCAGCCGACGATGTCCTCGTAGCCCGAGATCTCGCGCGGGCTGCGCGAGCCGGGACCCACATAGAGGGCGGACGGGCGCACCAGGCGGCCGGTGCGCTTCTGCTCCAGGATGTGTGCCGACCAGCCGGCCGTACGGGCGCAGGTGAACATCGACGTGAACATGTGCGCAGGCACCTCCGCGAAGTCCAGCATGATCGCGGCCCAGAACTCGACGTTCGTCGCCAGCACCCGGTCCGGGCGGCGGTTGTGCAGCTCCTCCAGCGCTGCTTTCTCCAGCGCCTCCGCCACCTCGAAGCGCGGAGCGGCCAACTCCTTCGCCGTACGGCGCAGCACACGGGCCCGCGGGTCCTCCGCGCGGTAGACCCGGTGGCCGAAGCCCATCAAACGCTCGCCCTTGTCCAGGGCACGCTTCACATACGCGGTCGCGTCACCGGTGCGCTCGATCTCCTCGATCATGCCGAGAACCCGGGACGGCGCGCCGCCGTGCAGTGGACCGGACATCGCGCCGACCGCGCCGGACAGCGCCGCCGCCACGTCCGCGCCGGTCGAGGCGATGACCCGGGCCGTGAACGTGGAGGCGTTCATCCCGTGCTCGGCGGCCGACGTCCAGTACGCGTCGACGGCCTTGACGTGCCGCGGGTCGGGCTCGCCGCGCCAGCGGATCATGAAGCGCTCGACGATGGACTCCGCCTTGTCGATCTCGCTCTGCGGCACCATCGGCAGACCCTGGCCGCGGGCACTCTGTGCCACGTACGACAGCGCCATCACGGCCGCCCGTGCCAGGTCGTTCCTGGCCTGCGCCGCGTCGATGTCGAGAAGCGGTTTCAGACCCCAGACCGGGGCGAGCATCGCCAGCGCCGACTGCACGTCGACCCGGATGTCACCGGAGTGCACCGGGATCGGGAAGGGCTCCGCGGGCGGCAGGCCCGGGTTGAACGCGCCGTCCACGAGCAGGCCCCAGACGTTCCCGAACGAGACGTGTCCGACCAGTTCTTCGATGTCGACGCCCCGGTAGCGGAGCGAGCCGCCCTCCTTGTCCGGTTCGGCGATCTCCGTCTCGAACGCGACGACTCCCTCGAGTCCAGGTACGAAGTCGGACATCAGGCGGCTCCTCAAGACGTGTGCGACCAGACGTGTGCGGCATGCGGCGGCCGACGGTCGTGGGTCGGTCACCCCGGTGATGCCCCGTACGGCCCGTGGTCACGGGGTCGCCGGAGGCAGGCACGATATCCCCTGCTGTAGGGAGGCCACAGTGGCCCGACCCAAGATTTTGGCCGGTCCGTCTGGTGCGGGGAAGCGTGACATCCGGCACAGTGCCCCATTTCGCGCAGCGAGGGTTGGCGGCACTCCGTGCCGGGCAGACTTGGCCACTGCGGCAGGATGTGCGTCGTGACCGACCACGCCGCCGCCCCCGAACCCGGCCCCTCGGACGTGACCGTCGCGGGCCTGCCCGCGCCCGACCCGGCAGAGACAGAACTCGTCGTCCCCGACCCCGCCGTCATGCGTGAGCAGTACCGCTCGACCCCCCTCGACGAGAGCGCGCTCGCCGCGGGCCCCATGGAACAGTTCGCCCAGTGGTTCTCGGAGGCCGCCGCGGCCGCCCTGCTGGAACCCAATGCGATGATCGTCTCGACGGCCACGCCCGACGGCCGGCCCTCCTCGCGCACGGTCCTGCTGAAGCAGTACGACGCCCGAGGCTTCGTCTTCTTCACCAACTACGAGTCCCGCAAGGGCCGCGAGATCGACGCCAATCCGTACGTCTCGCTGCTCTTCCCGTGGCATCCGCTCGAACGCCAGATCATCGTTACCGGCACGGCGTCCCGCATCGGCCGGGACGAGACCGTCGCCTACTTCCGCACCCGCCCGTACGGCTCCCAGCTCGGCGCCTGGGCGAGCGACCAGTCCACGGTGATCGCCTCACGCGAGGAACTGCTGCGGCGCTACGAGGAGCTGAGCGCCCGCCACCCGGAGGGCGAACAGATCCCCGCCCCCACCCACTGGGGCGGCATCCGCGTGGTACCCGACACGGTGGAGTTCTGGCAGGGCCACGAGAACCGCCTCCACGACCGCCTTCGCTACGTCCGCACGGACGGCGGCTGGCGGGTCGAGCGTCTGGCGCCGTAGCAGGGCCCGCAGACGCAGACGACCCGTGGGCCTTGGTCCCTCCGTCCGGACGGAGGGAGCCGGCCGGACTTACCGGCGGCCCACGGGTCGGGTGACTGCTTGGGTTTCGGCAGGACGACCTGCCGAGGTGCACAGAGTGCGACGGCAGGCCGTTAGCCCGCAGTCACCTCACGAGTCCGAAAAGAAACCATGTTTTCGGATCACCTCCTTTCGCGTGTGCCCACACCCTAAGAACCGCTGCGGAACGGTTCAAGTGATTTAGGGCTCCCGTTTCTCGCGGGCGGCAGGGTCGACTCAGGGCATGGGGGATTTCCGGGAACGCTGTGTGTCGTGGGTCACGTTGAAGTTGAATGGGGGCAGGCATCGGTGCACGTGGACAGTCCTGCAGGGGGTCCCGGGATGAGTGCTTCCAGAAGTGAGATCACCGACGCGCCCGGCGCCGGAGGAGGCGAGCCGGAGCCGGGCGGGGCCGAGCTGCTCGCGGCGCTGCTCGACGGGATGGACGCGGCGCTCTGCGCCTTCGACGCCGCCGGGACCGTGACGCACTGGAACCGCGAGGCGGAGCGGATCCTCGGCTGGTCGGCGAGGGAGGCCGTCGGGCGGCGGGGCTTCGCCGGGTGGGCCGTGCGCAGTGCCGACGCCGGCGAGGTGCAGGGGCGGCTGATGGCCGCGATGGAGACGCCGGGGCGGCAGGTGCACGAGTTCGCGCTGCTGCGGAAGGACGGCGGGCGGGTGCTCGTACGGACGCAGTCGGCGCGGGTGCTCGGTGCGGACGGCAGGCCCGCCGGGGTGTACTGCGCGTTCAGTGAGGTGCACGCCCAGATCGACCTGGAGCGGTCCATCGCGCTGAGCGAGGCGCTGTTCGAAGAGGCGTCGTGGGGTGTCGTACTGGTCGACGTCGATCTGCGGCCCGCCGTGGTCAACGGGGAGGCGGCCCGTGCGCTCGGGGCGGGTCGTGCGTCCCCGCTGGGGCGGCCGCTCGGGGAGTTGCTGGTGCAGGGCGTGGAGGAGTTGGAGGGCGCGCTGCACCATGTGCTGGCCGAGGGCGCGCCTCGTGGACTTGTGGACTTGTGGGTGGTCGTCGCCGGGGCGGGCGGGCAGGAGCAGCGGCGCTGCTGGCGCAGCGGGTTCCTGCGGCTGGCCTCGCCGCTTGCGGAGGAGCCGGTTCCGCTGGGGGTGGGATGGCTGTTCCACGACGTGACGGACGTCAAGCTGGCGGAGCAGGAGGCGAACCGGCTGCGGTTCCGGGCCGGTCAGCTGCATCGTGCGGGGCGGGCGGCCTCCGAGTGCGAGGACCCGCTGGAGGCGGCGAGCGCGTATCTGGACTTCGCGCTGGCGGGCTTCGCCGACCATGTGCTGCTCGACGTGGCGGAGGACGACGGCGAACGTCTGGTGCGGGCTGCCGCGTCACCTGCAGGGGCGCCGGGGCCCTGCGCGGGGGTGTCGGGCGGCGGGCTGCCGGTGCGGTACGAGCCGGGGCATCCGGCGTTCCAGGCAGTGGAGCGGTCCGGCTCCGTGCGGGCGAGCGGCCTTCCCGGAGAGTGGGCGGAGCGGCGTCAGTGGCCGGCGGACGCGGCGCACGCTCTGTGCACGGCGCTCCGCAGCCGTGGGCGGACGGTGGGGGTTCTCACCTTCCTGCGGGGCGCGGCCCGCCCCGCCTTCGAGCGCCCGGACGCGGTTTATGCGGAGAGCGTCGCGGTGCTCGCGGCGGCGGCACTGGATCTGGCGCAGACGGCGACCGAGTGAGGGGCGGGTGCGCCTTGCGCGGGCCTGTTCCCCCACCCCGCCCCTCCCCGCTGTATCGGTGTGCGGCGTATCGGTGTGCGGCGTGTTGATGCGCGGATCCGCCGCGTGGGGGCAGGGCACGGCCCCGGTCCCACGCTTCGGGCGGCCCGCGCGGCGGCCACCTGCTCCCGCACCGCCCGCGCGGCTCAGTGTCGGAAGAAGATGCGGTCGGCGTACTCGCTCATCACGCGGCCGTTCCACTCGTGGCCCCCGTCCACGTTTCCCGAGCGCAGCAGCGGCGGCTCGATCCCTCGGTCGGCGAGCTGTTCGGCCGCGGCCGCCATCGTCGCCTGCATCAGGGCGCTGGTCACGACCGTCGAGGCCGGGGCGAAGGGTGCCTCGATGCCCGGGTGGGTCAGTTCGGCGTCGCCGATGGCGATGTGCGAGTCGAGCACGATGTCGCAGTGGTCCTTGAGGAAGGTCCCGGAGGCGTGCCGGGACTCGGTCTGCTGCGCGTACGCGACCGATGTGACACCGATCACAGTGAGGCCGAGCGCGTGGGCGTTCATCGCCATCTCGACGGGCAGCGCGTTGCGGCCGGAGAGGGAGATGATCACGAGCAGGTCGCCGGCCCGGGCCGGGCTGGAGTCCAGGACCGCGCCCGCGAGGCCATCGACGCGCTCCAGCGCGGACCCGAGCGTGGCCGGCATGACGTCGACGCCGACGACGCCGGGGACGGCGAGCAGGTTCATGAGGGCAAGGCCGCCGGCACGGTAGACGACGTCCTGGGCGGCGAGGGAGGAGTGCCCGGCGCCGAACGCGAAGAGCCGGCCGCCCGCGGCCACGGTGTCGGCGACGGCGGTCCCTGCGGCCGTGATGCTCGAGGACTCCTCGTCCCGTACGCGCTGCAGCAGACCGATCGCGGCGTCGAAGAACTGACCGGCCAGCTTGCTCTCGCTCATCGACGAGCCCTTTCCGCAGGGGTGAGTCAGTACGGGCGGTACCCGTGTCGCGGATCACGTTGCGGTCTGGACCATTGCCCTGTCAATACGGTCCGGACCGGGGAGCGGCACGGTTGTCGGCCGGATGCGCAAGAATTGAGGCGGGGCCAGCGGACGACTGATTTCAAGTCACAGCATCGAGGGGCACGTATGTCCGGACTGATCGACACGACGGAGATGTATCTCCGCACCATCCTCGAGCTCGAAGAGGAGGGTGTGGTGCCCATGCGGGCCCGGATCGCGGAGCGGCTCGACCAGAGCGGTCCGACGGTCAGCCAGACCGTGGCGCGCATGGAGCGCGACGGTCTGGTGACGGTGGCCGGGGACCGGCACCTGGAACTGACCGGCGAAGGCCGCCAGCTGGCCACGCGCGTGATGCGCAAGCACCGGCTCGCCGAGTGTCTGCTCGTCGACGTCATCGGGCTGGAGTGGGAGCAGGTGCACGCCGAGGCGTGCCGCTGGGAGCACGTGATGAGCGAGGCGGTGGAGCGCCGGGTGCTGGAGCTGCTGCGCCACCCGACGGAGTCGCCCTACGGGAACCCGATCCCGGGGCTCGAGGAGCTGGGCGAGAAGGCCGAGGCCGACCCGTTCCTGGACGACAGCATGGTCTCGCTGGCCGAGCTGGATCCGGGTGCGGACGGCAAGACGGTGGTGGTGCGGCGGATCGGCGAGCCGATCCAGACCGACGCGCAGCTTATGTACACGCTGCGGCGTGCGGGCGTGCAGCCCGGTTCCGTGGTGAGCGTGACCGAGTCGGCGGGCGGGGTGCTCGTCGGCAGCAGCGGTGAGGCTGCGGAGCTGGACGCGGAGGTGGCGTCGCACGTCTTCGTCGCGAAGCGCTGACGCCGGCCGCGCCCGACGGCAGCACCGGCCCCGCCCCTTTCCGGGTGCGGGGCCGGTCCCGTTCCGTGGCGGCGCTCGCTCAGTGTCGGGGCGTGCATATCCGGTTTCCGTCCGGAATGGCAGCGGCCGGGCGAATCGCGTGCCACCCTGTGGCTGAGGCATATGACCACGGTCGGGGATGGGGATCCCGCCGAGGGCAGGGGAGGGGATCTCACGGTGATGCGCCTGTCGTACGCCGCGCGTCGGAACCGGCCCGGAAGCCGGTGTGGATGCGGGCAGGAACGCACGCGTCCGGTGTCGCGCCGCCCGGTCCGCTCGGGCCTCGCGACAGGAAGGAGTCCCGGCGCCCGAGGGCGCCGGGACCTGTCCTCCCCTGTGCTGACCCGGAGCCCCGAGCTCCCAGGGTCACTCCCCACGGACCGGTTTCCCCGAGCGGCCCGCCTCCCGCAGAAGATCTCCCCTCCGAGGCGCGGGTCAATCCCCGAGCATGGTCACTCGAATGAGGGGTGTTGCGCGGCAGAACCGCGTTTTCGAATACAGGTTCGATAGTGTTGCAGGGTTCGACACGGGGCTCGCGACGAGCCAGTCCGACTCGGGGGAGAGAAGGGGGTGCCAGGACCGATGGTGCGGCGCATCGACGTGACCGGAACAGGTGGCGTACGCCTGGCTGCCTGGGAGTTCGCCGACCCGCCGAAGGGATGCGGCGAGGGCGAGCACGCCCCGGGTGTTTTACTGCTTCACGGCCTGATGGGCCGCGCCTCGCACTGGGCGTCCACGGCCCGATGGCTCACCGAGCGCCATCGCGCGGTCGCGCTCGACCAGCGGGGCCACGGCCGCAGCGACAAGCCGGCTGAGGGGCCCTACACCCGCGAGGCGTATGTTGCGGACGTCGAGGCCGCGGTGGAACAGCTCGGCCTCGCGCCGGTGACCTTGATCGGCCATGCGATGGGGGCCCTCACCGCGTGGCAACTGGCAGCCAAACGGCCCGATCTGGTCCAGGCGCTGATCATCTGCGACATGCGGGCCTCGGCGCTCGGCGCCGCGACTCAGCGCGAGTGGGAGAACTGGTTCCGCTCGTGGCCCGTGCCGTTCGCGACCCTGGCGGACGTCCGCAAGTGGTTCGGTGAGGACGACCCCTGGGTCGAGCGGCCGAACCCGGCCCGTGGCGAGTTCTTCGCCGAGGTCATGGCCGAACGGGCCGACGGCTGGCGCCCGGTGTTCTCCCGCCGCCAGATGCTCACCTCACGTGAGACATGGGTCCACGACGCCCACTGGGAGGAGCTGGCCCAGGTCCGCTGCCCCACCCTGGTCGTCCGCGGCCTCGACGGCGAACTGGGCCGCGCCGAGGCCCAGGAGATGGTCCGCGTGCTGCCCCGCGGCCAGTACGGCGAGGTCGCCGACGCCGGCCACCTGGTCCACTACGACTGCCCTTCCGGCTGGCGCACGGCGATCGAGCCCTTCCTGGAAGGTGTCCTGACGCCGTGACAGTGCCACGTCCGCCCGCGCCGCCGCTCGCGCAGGGCCCAGGCCCTCACGCGGAGCTTCAGATCGCCGAAGTCCGGGCGAGGGACGGGCGTGGCGCCGTGTGCGTCGTGCGCTGCGTGGGCGGCGTCGTCCGGGTCGGGCAGGCGTACGAGGACGGGCGCCTGGTGGTCGAGTGGATCGACCGGTACGGACAGCGGGTGGAGCGGGTGGATGCGCCGCACAGCGCGAAGGTGCGCCTCTCCGGCGTGTGTGCGGTGGAGATCCGTGAGCGGACGATCCTCTGCACGCACGGCCCCCGGCGTTATGGGTATGTCGGCCCACGGGAGATCTGGCGGGCCGCCGAGGATGCGCCGGAGGGCCGGGTCGTCCGAAGTCCCGAGGAGTTCAGGGCGTGGGCCGCGGAGCGTGAGGCCGGGGAGTTCGCGGAACCGTTCACGTACGTCGTCGACTCCGCCGGCTTCCTGCGGCTGGCCGCCCGGCGCAGCGAGCATGTCGCCTGCGCCGGGCGGGACAGTGTCCGTGCGGCCGGTGAGGTCGCCTTCCGGTGGGACGGCGGCCGCCCGGCGGTGGCCGAGGTCAGCAACCAGTCCACCGGCTACTGCCCCGACCCCGACTGCTGGCCGTCCGTTGCCGCCGCACTGGACCGGGCCGGGATCGTGCGGCCAAAGCGGTTCACGCACGACATCGTCTTCCGCCACTGCCCGGGGTGCGGCGAGCTCAACATCGTGCGCGAGGGGGACTTCGTGTGCGTCTTCTGCCGCAGCGACCTTCCGGCGGCGACGGACGCCGGCGGTCTCAGCCGATCGGCCGGCGGATCTCCTCGCGGACCTGAGCCGTGGCCTCCGCCGCGGCACTGAGGTCGACCTCCTTTGGGGACTGCGTCGCCCCGGCAGCCGTGATCACCGACACCGAGGCGTTCGTGTTCTCGTCGGCCCACGCGCAGATGGGAAGCGGGCTGCTGCCGCCGCCGTCCTGGGCGCGGACCCGGGGGCCTGGACGACCAGCGGTTCTGGCGGGCCACGATGCCCGGCGTCGAGACCGGAACGTACGGCGTGGTGGAGGACCTGGCCCGCAACCGCGTGAACCTGAACAAGGTGATCACGCACTGGCCGGACATGCTGAAGGTCGCCGATTCCCTGGTCACCAACCACGTCCGCGCCTACGACCTGCTGCGGATGTTCGGACGTGACGGGCGCCCGACGCCGCTGGGGCGGCGTTCGCGGAGTACGGGCGGATCGCCAAGACCGAGCACTTGCTGCGCGTGGTCGACCCGGTGGACGACACCTACCGCCGTCAGATGAACCGGCAGCTCACCGTGCAGGAGTCCCGCCACAAGCTCGCCCGGGACGTGTGCCACGGCAAGCGCGGCACCATCCACCAGGCGTACCGGGACGGGATGGAGGACCAGCTTGGCGCGCTCGGCCTGGTCCTCAACGCCATCGTGCTGTGGACCACGAAGTACATCGACGCTGCCGTCGAACAGCTCCGCGCCGAAGGCCACGAAATCCGTGACGAGGACATCGCCCGACTGTCCCCGGTCAAGCACCGCAACCTGAACCTGCTCGGCCGTTACAGCTTCACCGCCTCTACCCCGGCCGCCGGCGCCCTGCGCCCGCTGCGTGACCCAGACGCTCCAGAGCTTGACGAGAACGAAGACGAGACGCCCGCCGACTGAAGCGCCCGCGCTTCTTGGCCCTTCTGGGCTGATGTTCCGGTCAGGAGGTGGCCAGTGAGATGGAGTAAAAGTGTATCTCTGTCTCGATGAGCGTCGCTTCAAAGTTTCCGTCGTACGCTTTGAGGAAGAAGCCGGTGATGGAGTCGAATGCTCCTGGCAGAACGGCTTCGCCGAAAGTGCCGTGCTTGCGGCACAGCGCGGACAGCGGCTGGAGTTCTTCGTCAATCTCCTCCGCCATGGCGTGGCGCAGCAAGCTGCCACGACGCATCTGGGGTATGTGGTTCAGCCTGTCCAGCTGTTTTTCGCGGATGGCCTCGATGTCCTGATGCATCAAGTCGGGTTCGACATCGGCGTAAATCGTGGGAAGCAGCATCGAGCCGTCCACCGCTGGGGCGTCAGCACCGTCCGTCCTCGGGACGGGGCGGCCCGGAAGCTGAACTGACCTCTCCACTCTGTCCCACCGCAGATCGCCGAAGTTCGAGAAATCCCACAGCACTTCGACTGGAGCACGGTAATAGGGAAGTGACTTGACGTAGGAAGCCGCCTGTTCCGCCACCGGCATGACCGTCAGTCGTCCCGCGTGATGCCGTTCGCGGAAGTGGAACCGCTTCGGGGCGTTCTTGGGCTCCTCTCTGTAATTCAGGTCCAGCCACTCGCGCAGATCATGTGCGATGAAATGCTCGAAGCTTACATCGGGGATGTCTTCTCGTTTCAGGCAGCTGACGTGGAGCTCGTAGTCTCCGCGAGCTCGGACAGGCGCAGTTTTGCGGAAGACCTGGACTTCAGGATCGGCGTGGATGAAGCTTCCCCAGTCGCTGTACATCTGCCACGGAGTGGGGAGTGTCACCGCCTCGAAGTCCCTGTTCATAAACGCCTTGCCATCCAGTACATGTATCGCGCTCATTACAACCTTCAAAGATCGACTGCCGCGAGTTTAGGCACAGGGGCACGGCAAGGCCGTGAACCCGCAATCCTTACCTCAGCCCCCTGGCCGGAGGGAGAGGCTGTCTGCTGCTTCGCAGTTGACAGGGGCAACGTGTCTCACGCGGGCTTTCGCAAGGTGAGCTGGCCCAGGCGTGATCGTAAAGGCCCTGCGCTCCCGAAGCTGCCGTGAAGCGACAAGTAGCTGTACGTAAGGCCCGCTACCCTCCGCTACATCCAGCGGCAGATGGATGCTTATCGCAGTTACTGCTGGGCATCTTTCCGTCTGCTCTGGCCTTGCTGCCGGCTGGTGTCCGGTGTCGGGAAACGCGTCCATCTTGGGGGCGACGCAGCCGCTTCTGTACCGGCGTCACTTTTTGTGAGTAGTCATTACTCTACGCATGGAGTCGGGCGGGTGTTCCAATAATGCATGAAATTCTCGGCAAACGCTGCAGCGGAACCTGGCTGACACAGCGCCTTAATGGGGCAGTCATGAATCAAAACCCGACCGTCACTGGTTGGTAGATAGGCAGCCGAGTCCGAGTGATTCGCAGACCTCCAGAGAGAGATGTTTCAATGAAGCGCCTGAAGCGACTAGCGGGAATCTTGTCGGCGACTGCACTAGCGAGTGCAGCGATTGTCGGATTCTCCGCGGCGGAGGCCAGTGCGGCTCAGGTTCAAAGCTGCAGCGCGTGGCAGGCAGTCCCCCACCTGTCGGGGTTCTGGCAGAAGGCGTGCCTCGTCAAAGACGGTAGCCACAGCTACGCCCATGGGATCGTGACCAATACGGGAGGCATCACCAACACCGCCGGCCTTGAGGTGAGGAACAGCGCGGACTTCGGCACCACCGGGCGTACATGCCCTTCCCGCGCCGTCGCACCGGGACAGAGTTTCTCCTGCAGCACCCCGTGGACGCTCGACCAGACCCCCACCTGGGCTGACACTGCGACAAGCACGTATGGGATGTTCTTCACCACGGTGTCGCCAGCGTTCTGAGCGCTGCCGCGACATGCGGCCGTGCTGTGGAGCAATTGAGACTTCCCAGCGAAGCCGCGCCCGGTGCTAGGTACCGAAGACGGATTTGAGCGGTGGCGCCGATACAGCCTGTGCTGAGTCCGGCCAGCGCGATCTTGTAGTCGGCGCCGCCGCCTTCGTTTGGCGATCGAAACCTTGGCGGAGCCCTGCGCCCGGCCGTCACCGAAATGACGGCCACACCGTCGAAGAGATCCAGCGCCTATGACAACAGGACCGGCACCGTGGCTCTGACCGCCTCGCCCGGCCGTCTGGAACGTGCCATCGGAAATCATCTACGCGAAATACATACGGGGCGCATGACAATTCGGTAGGGGTGCCTGAGACGCTCCACAGGGCTTTCGCAACTCGAATCAAGGTGCAGGAATGCCCGGATCAATGAATAAGCTAGCGAGTAGTTTCTAGGATGGGGATCTCATGAAGAAGCTTCTGTCATCTGCAGCTGCTCTCGTGGCTGTGACTGCGGGATTTTTGATTCCCGGAACTTCAGCTCAGGCGGCCGCACTCCCAGACTACTACATCGTGGAGGTCACATTTGACGGATTCTCCTCGACCTTCAACGATTGCGAATTCTTCGAGGGTTGCGATCGGGCTGAGGTCTACGGAACCCTATCGGCCGGATCTCAGGCCCCCGGTGCCGCCACCGTAAGGCGCAATGGCGCCCTTAACCTCGCGGCGTGGCGCGAAGAAGATCGGGATTGCTCGTACAACGGGACTGAGTGGTCCAATGCGCCATGGAATAGCAACAATCAAGACCTGGCCAGTTGCCCCAGAGGGGTTTACTCAGGCACTCAGTACAAATTCTCAGATACATTCCTCTGCGCAAGCGGCACTTACAAGAGTTGCGATTCAAGCCACCCCCGGATTAAGAACAACAACAAGGTCGAGATGTCCGTATATGCGGGCGATCAGCTGAAGATCTCCTACAAGTTCATGGACAAGGACAGTTCCTCGGGGGATGACGTGCTGTGTGAAGGTAATCTCTTCATTGGGAATCTCACTTACTCCACACTGCCTGGCCTTTCACTGTCGGACAAAGCCTCCTCCGGCGGGGAATCCAACTCGTCATGCACCGTGCACTACCACCTTGAGACTGTCGGCGCAGTGATTTGAGAAAGAGACCGCACGCTGGTCCGGGATGCCTGCCGGGCGGCAGCAGTTGCCGCACCTTGGCCGGCACGGACGTGGAGTGCCACAGCAGCGCTTCCGGGGCGCCCACTAGGCGCACCGTCAGGGCCAGAGTGATGAGATGCCCGTCCAGCAGCGCCCAGACAGTCGCGACAAGGAAGCTCAGCCGCTAGGTGTCCGACAGCCGTCGCCCCGTGAGGAGCATGACGCATCTGGTTGAACGGCTGGAGCCTCACGAGTTGTTTGTGCTGCTTCGGAGGGTCCGCCGACGGAGCTGAAGCGTTCGCAGGGCGGGGCCGGCTCCGAGCCGGTGACCGCGAGCACTGGCCGCGATCATCTTCGTGGCCACCTCGGGATGCACCTGGCGGCAGCTCCCACCTGCGTTCGGTCCGTGCCGGCAGCCGGTTTACCGATGCTTCGCCCAGTGGAGCCGGGCCCGCGTATGGGCCCGGCTCCTCCGGGTCGTCCTCGACGAACTCGGGACGCGCCCGGACGTGACGAGTGATCGAGGCGCCGACTAGAGTCGGCTGCTCGATCACCGGAGGGAAGCGGCTGCCTGTCCCTGGAGCTACGACTGTGGGTCCACACCCCACCACCCGCCCTCAAGCGGTCACTCATCCTCGGGGACTGCGACCACGCCCTGCGCAGCGCCCGACCGGCGTCCCTATGTACCGGTCAGTGCGTGATGGCTTGGATCGGGGCAATGAGGGGCCGCCGCTGCGGTGATGGCGTGGGAGCAGCTCCTCCGAGCGCGTCATGGAACGCGGACAGGAGATCATCGATGCGGCGGGCGGGTTTCTTCCATCCCGGCCGACCAGACCGACGCCGTGCGCACCGCGTACCTGGAAGGCCGGTCCATCGCCGCCCTCGCCCGTGACCACGGCGTCAGCCGCGGTGCGATCCGTACCGCCGTCGCCGACCTCCTGCCCGACCACACCGTCAGCGAGGAGGACGCGCCCGCCCCGGAGCTGCCGGTCACCCTCGACATGCCGGGCAAGGTCGCCGACTACCTCCGCACCACCGAGCTGGAGCCCGCCGAGCGCGCCGCGCTCGACCAGGGGGCGACCGTACGGCGCGGTCAGGGCTACACCCTGCGCGTCGGCGCCGTCCCCGCCGTACACCACCAACTCCTCGCCCGCTGCCAGCCGCTCGACGGCGGCCAGGGCCTCCCCGCAGTCCCGGCCCAGCGCAAGGCCCGCCGAGAGTACGAGAACCGGGTCAGCGCGCTCACGCCCTGACCGTGATCGTTCTCAGCGCCAACCGCTGTACCGATGTTCCCCGAGGCCGAACACGGCCCTCCGAGGTGGACGTGTACTGGGCCACCGTGGCCTGCGGATCCCGGATGCTGGACTCGTCGACGGGGGACGACTCGAGCTGCTGCTGCCGCTGGGCGGACTGGTCGTCGGCGAGCTCGTACTTCCCGTCGAGCAGCGTCTTCGGTGTCGTCAGTTCGTATTCGGCAACGGGGAATTCGCTGCCGCCGCCCGCGTCGTCCGGGTGCAGGTCGACGCTGTTGCCGAACCAGACGAGGAGGAGGATCAGCGGGATCGCCCCGAGCGCCAGGGTGAGGGTCAGGCCGGTACGGTTCTTCCTCGGCGGCACCGGCGGCGGGCCGTACGGCGGCGGGCCGCCCCAGCCGCCCGCCGCCGGGTGGGGCTGCTGCCCGTAGCCGGGCTGCGGGTGCCCCGGCTGCTGCGGGTACTGCGGTTGGCCGTACGGATTCGGCTGCTGCCCGTACGGGTTCTGCGGCATCGACATGGCCATGACGCTACTCAAACCGACGGCGGCACCCTGCGCACCGGGCCCGTCACCCCTTGCTGACCGCCGTGAGGATCTCCGGCAGCCGCCTCGCCGTCTGCGGGGCCGCGATCCGCACGCCCGCCCATGCGATCAGTGCCCCGTAGGCCGCGCCGACCGGCAGCAGGAGCCCCTGCGTGCCGGAGCCGGCCGAGGCGTTCAGCAGGACCGTGAGGACGATCACCGGGGCGCACAGCAGCGCCGCCATGACCATGCCGCCGAGGAGCGAGAGCCAGGCGAGGCCGCCCTGCCCCGGCGCCACGTTCTTGTACGCGCTGTCCTGCGGGATCGAATACGGGAAACGGGCCGACGAGACCGCGCCCGTCGCCAGCATCGCGCCGAGCAGGGCGAACGACAGGCCCAGCACCTCCGGCAGGTCGTGCCACCGGCCGAGCGCCGCCGCGGTGAGCAGGGACACCAGCGTCATGTACGGGAGGGTGATGACGAGCATCGCCAGGGCCCGGGCCCGTAGTTCCTCGTACGCGTCGCGCGTGGAGGAGATCGTCATGGCGACCATCCAGAAGGCCGAGGTGTCCTGGCCGAACTGGTTGTACATCATGATGCCGAGCATCCCGGCGGCGAAGCAGGCGAAGTAGATCGAGCCGGTGCCCTGCAGGGCGTTGAAGATCGGCACGATCAACCCGATCGCCAGCGACGACACCCAGGCGCCCTTGGTCTTGGGGTCGCGCCAGATGTATTTGAAGCTGCGCTGCATGACCGTTCCGGTGCGGCCCTCCGGCAGCAGCCCGTGCAGCCTGCCTGCGGAGGACGGTCCCCGGGTGGGCTCCGACGCCGCGGCGAGCGTCGAACCGTCCGGGGTCGTCATCAGTTTCGTCAGGCTCCGCCGCCAGGCCCGCAGCAGGAGGACGAGAGCCAGCGCGGACAGGGCGAGTTGGGCGAGCGCGGCGCCGTACGCGCCGTCGCTCGCGGAGTCCACCGCGCCGATCGCGGACGCGGGCGGTACCCACCGTACGATCGCCGCGGCCGGCTCCAGCGCGGCGAGACCGCCCGCGTCACCGAGGCGCTGCACACCGAAGTTCACGAACTGGATGCCCACCGCGATCACCAGGCCGCTGAGCACCGCCAGATCGCGCCCCCGGCGGGAGGTGAGCAGCCGGATGTTGGCGGCCGCGACGGTACGGGCCAGCGCCAGGCAGACCAGCAGCGTCAGCGGCACGGCGACGATCGACACGAGCAGCGCGACGGCGCCGTGCGAGAGCGCGACGGCCGAGCCGACGACCATGCAGAGCGTGAACAGCGGGCCGATGCCGACCAGCGACGCGACGAGCAGCGAGGCCACCAGCGGCCCGGGCCGCAGCGGCAGCATCACCAGGCGCGTCGGGTCCAGTGTCTCGTCGCCGCTCGGGAAGAAGAGCGGCAGCACCGCCCAGCCGAGCGCGAGCAGACCGGTGAGCAGGACGACGAGCGACAGGGCGTGTTCGTTGCCGCGCAGCAGGAGCAGTCCGAGCAGTTGGAGCGCGGCGAACAGCAGCACCACCACCATCGAGACGATGAACGCGGCCCTGCGTCCCGACGACTGGCGCAGCCCGTTGCGCAGAAGCGACAGCTTCAGCCGTACGAAGACGGACGTCAGGGATGCCGTGCTCAACGGGCACCGCCGCCGAGCCAGTCCAGCGACTTCCCGTTGTCCCGGCCCTGCGCTCCGACCAGTTCCAGGAACGCGGCCTGCAGCGACGGCGCATCGCCGAGGACCTCTGCCAGCGGGCCTTGTGCCCGGATCGTGCCCGCCGCCATCACCGCGACCCAGTCGCACAGCGACTCGACCAGCTCCATCACATGGCTGGAGAAGACGACGGTCGCCCCGGAGGCGGTGTACCGCTCGAGCACCCCGCGGATCGTCTGCGCGGACACCGGGTCGACGCCTTCGAACGGTTCGTCGAGGAACAGCACTTCAGGGTTGTGCAGCAGCGCCGCCGCGAGGCCGATCTTCTTGCGCATCCCGGTCGAGTAGTCGACGACCAGCTTGTGCTGCGCCCCCGCGAGATCGAGTACGTCCAGCAGCTGCCCGGCCCGCTTGTCGACCTCGTCGCCCGGCAGGCCGCGCAACCGACCGTTGTAGGCGAGCAGTTCACGTCCCGACAGGCGTTCGAAGAGCCGCAGCCCTTCCGGCAGCACGCCGATCCGCGACTTGACCTCGACCGGGTCGAGCCACACGTCGTGGCCGGCGACCTGCACCCGGCCCTGATCGGGGCGGAGCAGGCCCGTGACCATCGACAGGGTCGTGGTCTTGCCCGCGCCGTTCGGCCCGACCAGCCCGATGAAGCTGCCGGCCGGCAGTGTCAGGTCGATGCCGGCGACGGCGATCTGCTCGCCGAACCGCTTCCACAGGCCCTCGACATGTACGGCGGGCGGGGCCGTACGCGCCCCGCCCGCCCGGTCAACCGTCTGGTCCGGCATCTGCTTGTACGCCCTTCACCCGTCCCCGTGAGTGCCGAAGGCACCGATGTCCGGGTCCAGCCTACGGACGCGGGTGAAGGGTGTGCAGTCTCAGCCCCCGCCCCGGCCCTGGCGCATCCGCGCCGCCGCCGGGTCCCTGGCGCACGCGTACGCGAGCGGGCTGATCAACTCGTCGGCGTCCGGTAGCCAGCGGTTGGCGGGCGTGGGGCGGCGGGCCCACTGCACGGCGCCGTGGCCGCCGACCCTCGTCGGTGGAGCGGCGACGTAATGGCCTTCGCCGCGGGCGACGAGATCGAGGGAGCTCGGGGCCCAGCCCAGCTTGCTGATCAGGTCGGGGACCTTGAGGGCGGCGCCAGGCAGGACGAAGAACAGCATCCGGCGGTCGGGGGTGCAGGTCACCGGGCCGAGGGGGAGGCCCATCCGCTCCATGCGCGCGAGCGCAAGGAACCCGGAGGATTCCGAGACGTCGATGGCGTCGAAGGTGCGGCCGGTGGGCAGCAGGATCGAGGCCGTCGGCTGCATCGACCACAGCCGGCGGGCGGCCGTGGCGCTGCCGGTCGCCTGGTTCGCCCAGTCCGGCCGCGCCGCGTGGGCGCCCGGCAGAGAACAGCGGAGATCGCCGCACGAGCAGCGCTGCGTGCCTTCGACCGCCTCCAGCCAGGTGCCGGGGAACACGTCCCAGTGCCGCTCTTCCGCGTACCGCACGGCGCTGTCCAGCAGTTGCTCGCCTCGCTGCTGGGGGATCCGTGCGGCTTCCGTGACTCCCATGGTCTCTTCCACGACACACTCAACTGCCGCCGCAACCCCGGGTTACGGGGCGTGATGCGGTGGGCGGTGGAGCATCGATCCTGCATGTGGGGCGCACGGGTGCACGGCCGGGGGCGCGCACGGGCCGCGGGCCGCTGGGGCGGGTAGGCAGTGCGGGGACGCGTACGGAAAGGCAAACAACGGGGCGCGACGGCAAAAGGAACCAACCAGACCAACTCTGCATTCTCCGTATATCAGCCGGGCATTGATCAGCTCATTGATCAACGCGGCATCAGGGGGTAGTTCATGGCAGCCAGGCCTCTCGTCGTCCGCCGGCCTAACGAACGGCTTCAGGCACTCATCCAGGAAGCCGGATGCTCGAACGCCGGGCTGGCCCGGCGCGTCAACATGGTCGGCGTGGAGCGCGGCCTCGACCTGCGCTACGACAAGACCTCCGTGGCCCGCTGGCTGCGCGGGCAGCAGCCGCGGGGCCGGGCCCCGGGAGTCATCGCGGAGGCGCTGGGCCGCAAACTCGGCCGTACGGTCACGATCGACGAGATCGGCATGGCGGGCGGCAAGAACCTCGCCACCGGCGTCGGCCTGCAGTTCGCGCCGACGGTCCCCGGCGCGATCGAGCAGGTCTGTGAGCTGTGGCGCAGCGACGTGGGCCGGCGCGACTTCCTCTCCGGCTCGGCGGTCGCCGCCTCCGCCCTCGTCGAACCGAGCAGGGACTGGCTGATCACCGGCGCGGACGCGCAGGTGGCGCGCACCGCCGGGGCGCGGGTCGGCCTCTCGGACGTCGAAGCGGTCCGTGCGATGACCGCGGCGCTGACGGAGATGGACCACCGCTTCGGCAGCGGCCATGTGCGGCCGGTCGTCGCGCACTACCTGAACAGTGTGGTCTCCGGGCTGCTGTCCGGCTCGTACCGGGAGGCCGTCGGCCGGGAGCTGTTCGCGGCCGTCGCGCGGCTGACGGAGCTCGCCGGCTACATGGCCGTGGACACCGGCCAGCCCGGGCTCGCCCAGCGGTACTACATCCAGGCCCTGCGCCTCGCGCAGGCCGCGGGCGACCGCGCCTACGGCGGCTATGTGCTGGCCGCCTCCATGAGCCACCTGGCCGCCGAACTGGGCACCCCTCGCGAGATCGCTCAGCTCGCCCGGGCCGCACAGGAAGGCGCGCGGGGGCGGGTCACGCCCCGCGTGCAGGCCATGTTCCTCGCGGCGGAGGCCCGCGGGCACGCCCTGCTGGGGGACGGCCGCACCTGTGACGAGGTGGCGGCCGAGGCGGTCGCCGCGCTGGAACGGACAGATCCGGAGAAAGGGGATGATCCTGACTGGATCGCCCACTTCGATCACGCGTATCTCGCCGACGAGCTGGCGCACTGCTACCGAGACCTCGGCCGGGCCGAAACCGCGGCGCGGTACGCGAGCGACGCGCTGGAGGGCCTGCCCGAGTCGCGGGCCCGCCGCCGGGCGATCGGCCTGGTCCTGCTGGCATCCGCGCAGGTCCAGCAGCGCGAGGTGGAACAGGCCTGCTGCACCGGCACGCGGGCGGTGGAGCTGCTGGATACGCTGCGCTCGAGCAGGGGCGCGGAGTATCTGGACGATCTCCAGCTGCGGCTCGAGCCGTACGCGCAGGAGCCACCGGTGCGGGAGTTCGCGACGCGGCTGGAGCAGCGGACGGCGGCGTAGATCCCCGTAAAGTCCGGCCCGGCCCGCTCCGGCACAGGCCGCAGCGGGCCCGTCCTCCGCGCGGACGGTGACCATTTCGTGGACCCGCCCTGTGGTGAAGGGCACAGAGCGGGGCAAGGGGGCGCGGGGGCAAGGGCTTTCCGGCGGGCTTCAACAGCGAGTTGTGTCCGCATCTTGTTACCGCTTCGGCACGTGTGTGCGGACCGCTGGGGGCACCCGGTAGCGTGAACCGACGATTCCGTAGGTCCACACGTAGGAGTCCCGGTGACGCACAGCGGACAGGGTGACGAGCAGCGGCTGCCGGCCGCGCGGCCCGCGCACGAAGGCGTCGTGCTGCCCGCCGACGGAAGCGAGCCCCTCATACCCGGCGCGCAGGCGGCTCCCGCGGGTGGCCAGCCCTGGGGTGAGCCGTGGGGTCCCCAGCAGCCACCGCCGCAGTCGCCGGAGGCGGCGCCGCCCGGGTACGGCTACCCGGCGCCCGTCGGTGGTTACGGCTACCCGGCCGCGGCCCCGGCCCAGGCCGGTGGCTACGGCTACCCCGCGCAGCCGGCTGCGCACGCCGGCCAGGTCGCGACGTCGTCACCCCCGCAGCCGGGGGCGCCGGCCCAGTTCCCCGTTCCGGGTACGCCCGCGGGCCCACAGGGCGGTTACGCGCCTGCGCCGCAGGGCGGCTCCCAGCAGTTCGACGCACCGGGCGCACCCGCAGGTGCCGGCCCGCAGGGCGGATATGCGCAGGCGGCGCCCCAAGGCGGCGCTGCGCAGGGGCAGTTCACTTCGCCGGGCGCGTCTGCAGGTGCGCTGCCGCCGCAGACGGCCCAGGGGGCAGGCCCCCATGGCGACTTCGCGGCACCGGGCGCCCCCGGAAGCGCGCTGCCCCCGCAGGCGGCGCAGGGCGGATACGCGCAAGCTGCCTCGCAAGGGCAGTTCGATGCGCCGGGCACGCTGCCGCCGCAGTCGGCGCAAGGCGCCGGCCCGCAAAGCCGGTATCCGCAGGCCGACCACGGCCAGGCGCCGGGCCGGCACGCGGCGGACGCCCGAGGCGGCGCCCCCGCGCCAGGGGCCGACTCCGATGCCACGCAGTACATCGCGCCCGTCGGGCCCGGCGCGTTGCCGCCGGAGATGCCCGCGGAGTCGACGACGTTCCTCGGGACGGGGCGCCTGGCCGCCGGCGGCCCGCAGGGAGCCGACGCGGATGCCACCCAGTACATCGCTCCCGTGCCGCCCGCTCCCAACGGGGCGCCGTTCGGCATCAGGCCCGGCGCTCCCGGGGACCGGCAGCCGCCCGCGGAGTTCGACAGCCTCTTCCGTTCGGAGGGCCACGGCGGGGCCGAACCGGCCGACGCCACCCAGCAGATGCCCCGCTTCGAAGGGTCGCCGCCCGCGCATCAGCAGGCGGCCCGGTCGTCCTACCAGCAGCCGGGCCGTCAGGAGCCGCGGTACGACCCCGAGCCCGAGCCGGGCCGCCGTTCCACCGCGCCGGTTATCGCCGCGCTGGTCGTCGGGTGCGCCGTACTGGGCCTGGGCCTGGGTGCCGTGATGTTCGGCGGAGGTGACGACGACAAGGACCCGGTCCCGGACAGGAACGTTGCGGCCGACTCCCCGGCGCCCGGCGAGGCGAGTCCCAGCGCGAAGGCCGCCGACCCGGCGGAGCCCCAGGCCCAGGAGCTCGACAAGCTCCTCGCGGACAGCAACAACAGCCGTGCCGCGGTGATCCGTTCGGTCGAGAACATCAGGGTGTGCAAGAACCTGGACCAGGCTGCCACCGACCTGAAGGGCGCCGCCCAGCAGCGCCGCGACCTGGTGACCCGGCTGGGCACGCTGTCCGTGGACAAGTTGCCGGACAACGCCGCGCTGACCGCGTCGCTGAACAAGGCGTGGCAGGCGTCGGCGTCGGCCGACGACCACTACGCGGCCTGGGCGCTGCAGACCAAGGGCAAGAAGGGCTGCAAGGACGGCAAGGCACGCGTCACCAAGCAGACCGCCCAGGGCAACCAGGCGAGCGGCGAGGCGACCACGGCCAAGAACGAGGCGTCGAAGCTGTGGAACGTGATCGCCCGCAAGTACGGTCTGACGGAACGCAGCAGCAGTCAGCTCTGAGAGCGGCGGACCGCCCCGGCCGGGATCGATCCGGAGCCGGGGCGGCAGGTCCTGGCGGCGGCCGATCGGCCCCGCCGGGTCTACGACGCGTCCACCAGGGTGCGGCCGACGTCCACGGATCCCTGGCGCTGCGTCACCAGCCGTCCGTCACGCACCACTTGGAAGGTGACGCTGCTGTTGACGATCCGCGGATAGCGGGCGGCGCCGAGCATGTCCTCGTAACCCCACCGCAGGTCCGGGGTCAGACCGTCGGTCGACACCTTCAGCCCCTGGTCCAGGATGTGCGAGATCTTGCCGGGGGTGATGGCGTCGGTGCCGATCGCATGGATGATCTTGTCGAGGACGGTGTACGCGATCCATGTCGTCTGCACACCGGCGTCGGCCGGATCCAGGCTGTCGTCGCCGAAGGCGTGGGTGCGGATGACGTCGCGCATCCGGTCCCAGCGGGCGTCGTCCGCGTCCGGGTACCAGCCGGTGATGTAGGCGCCCTCGTAGAGGCCGTTGCGGCCGCCGGTGCGGTCGATGAGGGGCTGGCCGACACTGCCCATGACCGACGAGATCCGCAACTGCCGGCCGTCCTCGGGCAGCCGGCGGTACGAGTCGAAGAACGTCTCCGTGCGATCACCGAGGGCGGCCGTCACGCAGCCCGGCAGTTCGCCGTCGGCCACGGTCTTCGTCCAGGTCGGCTCCGCCGCCCGCTCCCGCGCCCGCAGCGCCTCGTCGGAGTAGCCGGTGGCGTCGTCGGCGGCGAGGATGTCCGCCGATTCGCCCGCCTTGCCGCGGGCCAGGCCGGCGTTGAGGAGGTCGGGCAGGTCGTCGCCGGCGAGGCTGTCCGGGCGTACGAGTGCGACCTTGTCGCAGACGTCGGCCAGCTGTTCGCCGTTCCCGGCGAGCAGCGCGGCCTGGCCGCCGTTGACCGGGTAGGAGAGATAGCTGGTGAACTCCTCGTCGGAGACCCCGAATCCGCCGATGAAGGGGATGCCGGCGGCCTCCAGCGGCGCCATGAACGCGTCGCCGTACTGGCTGTAGGAGCCGACCACCGCGTCGGCACCCTTGTCGACGGCCTGCCGGGCGCAGGTGGCCGCGCCCCTGGGGGTGTTCTGCTCGTTGCAGGTGATGACGCGCAGCTCGTGGCCGTCGATGCCGCCCCTGGCCTCGGCCCAGCGGGCGTAGGCCTCGGCCATCGCCGGCATACCGGGCATGTTGGTGGCCTTGGTCTCCTCAGGGGCGAAGGTCATGACGGTGACGGGCTCCTTGGAGCCCCCCGCATCTCCGGGGAGTACGCCACATCCGGCGATCAGCGACGCCCCGGTCGCCACCACCGCCGTACACGCGGTACGGACTGAGAAGGTCTTGGAGGGGCGAGGGAAGGAGGTACGACGCCTACCGGTCATGACTGTGCACGTTTCCGGTTCCAGGTAACGACACAGTGAGCATGGATCAACGCCAAGTGACGTCGAGGTGAATTGCAGGGGTGGGTCCAGGTGTGCGGAAAGGGAACGTACGATCGAAGACGTGCAGCAAGGTTCGGTCAACCCTTCCCGTCGCGGCCGTCGCTCCTCCACCATGGGCGGCATGCCGCTCAATGACATGCCCTGGTGGCGCTGGCGCAGCAACGTGCGCTCGGCGCTGCACATGCTTTCCGACCCCGTCTTCCATCAGGAGTGCTGGCTGGCGGGACGCGAGGGATACGGCGACGTCACCGATGCCGTGTACCGCCTGGTCGAGGACACCTGGCTGGACAACTGGTCCGCGGAGAAGTACGTCGGGACGATCTTCCGTGATTCCGGTGAGGCCGCACTCGTGGACGTCGCCGTGCTGCGAGTGCTGCGGATCATGCACCAGGTCGGTGCCGACGCACCGGTCTCCGCGTACATGGAGCACCACGGCTGGCCGGAGGCCGTACGGGCGGCGCGCGACGCGCACGTCCGGCTGGCGACGAGCGACGGCGAGGACCCGGACACCCCGCCGCGCTCCCTCGAGGTGCTGCGGATCATGACGCGGTCCGCCTGACGGACGCGTGCCGGGCCCGCCTGGCGGATGTGGCAGGCTGAGAGGATGACCGACCAGTACGTCCTGACGCTCTCCTGCCCGGACAAACAGGGCATTGTGCACGCAGTCTCGAGCTACCTCTTCATCACCGGCTGCAACATCGAGGACAGCCAGCAGTTCGGTGACAGGGACACTGGTCTGTTCTTCATGCGGGTCCACTTCTCCGCGGACTCCCCGGTCACGGTGGACAAGCTGCGGGCGAGCTTCGCCGCCGTCGGCGACTCCTTCCAGATGGACTGGCAGATCCATCTCGCCGACGAGCGGATGCGGATCGTCCTGATGGTCAGCAAGTTCGGGCACTGCCTGAACGACCTGCTGTTCCGCTCGCGCACCGGTGCCCTGCCCGTCGAGATCGCGGGCGTCGTCTCCAACCACACGGACTTCGCGGAGCTCGTCTCCTCGTACGGCATCCCGTTCCACCACATTCCGGTCACCAAGGACACCAAGGGCGCCGCCGAGGCCCGGCTGCTGGACCTGGTGCACGAGGAGAACGTGGAGCTGGTCGTCCTCGCCCGCTACATGCAGGTGCTCTCCGACGACCTCTGCAAGCAGCTCAGCGGCCGGATCATCAACATCCACCACTCCTTCCTGCCGAGCTTCAAGGGCGCCAAGCCGTACCACCAGGCGCACGCCCGCGGTGTGAAACTGATCGGTGCGACCGCGCACTATGTGACTGCCGACCTCGACGAGGGACCGATCATCGAGCAGGAGGTCGAACGGGTCGGCCACGAGGTGACCCCCGAACAACTGGTGGCGATCGGCCGCGACGTGGAGTGCCAGGCGCTGGCCCGCGCGGTGAAGTGGCACGCCGAGCACCGCATCCTGCTCAACGGCCGCCGCACGGTCGTCTTCGCCTGACGCGAGCCCGGCCCGGTTACTCGGCGAGCGGGTTGTCGCACAGGTCGTCCAGCACGAACGTCTTCTCCTGGCGCTGCAGCAGACGCTCCGCCTCCAACTGCCCGAGCAGCCGGTCCAGCAGCGCCTCGTCGCGCGGGTCGCCCACGAACTCCAGCACCGCCCGGTGGAACGCGTCGCGCAGCGTGGGCGGCATCGCGTCGGAGGCGTCGAAACAGATCCGGCCCGCCGCGTCGAACAGCCGCTGCACCTCTGCCGTGGCCCTCGACGCAGGGACGGAGGCCGCCGTGGCGCCGCCGGGGAAGAACGGCCGCTCATCCGGCAGCGCCTCGTTCGCCCAGCTCCTGCGCGCCTCCTTGGACGTGAGCCGGCCGAGCAGGTCCCACGCAGTGGCGCTCGCCCGGAACACCGCGGCCATGTCGCCCGACACCTCGAAGGCGTTCTCGCCGCCCTGCGCCGCCGTCGGCACCCCGTCCAGATAGCGGGCCGTCGGCGTCGGCCGTACGCCGCCGCCGTAGTGCCGGCGGATGAAGGAACCCTGGTGCTCATGGGTGCAGTCGCCGCGGTTCAGCAGCCCGTACCGGCCGTCGTCGAGCAGCTCGAAGTCCGCCAGCTCCTGCGCGCCGGGGGTACGCCCCCCGGCGGTGAGCATCCGGCCCCACTCCTGCCACAGCGGACGCGTCCGCTGCCACGGCGTCCGGCCCGTCGCCCAGTCCTCGTACGCGGCCGAGCCCCGGCGCTGCAGCATCAGGTCCTCCAGCCAATCGGTGCCCGGCCAGCCGGACGTGGCGCCCGAGCCGAGGCCCACGCACCACACGGGGTCCGACTCCGCCACGTCCGTACGGCTCCACACCAGCGACTTGAGATCCACCCGGATCGGCGCCCAGTAGACGCGGGTCCGCGCCTCGCCGCCCGCCGCCTGGACCGTGACCGTGGGCGCCCACGGCGGGACGGCCGCGCCCACCACCTGCTCCGGCAACGGGTGCAGGTCACCGGCCCTCGCGTACTCGGCCAGCTCCCCGGGGCTGTTGAGGATCGCCACGTCCGGCGGAGCGCCGGCCTGGAGCTGGGCGACGAGGGTCTCGCGCAGCGAACGGGTGCCCTTGTAGACGTAACGGTGACCGGTCTGCTTCCCGATCGCGGCCAGCGCCGCCACGAACGGCGTCTCTTCGCCGTCCGTCCACGGCCCGAGCACGACCAGCGTGCGCTCCTCGGGCGGGCCGCTGCAGCCGGCCACGACCGAGACCACGGCGATCAGGCACCCGGCCAGCAGCACCCGCAGACCCCTGCGTCTCCTCATGACTTCCTCACGCCTCGGTGTACTTGCGTCGGAGGGTGGTGCGGGCGGCCGGATACGGCCTGCCGTAGAGATAGAGCGTGACCCCCGAGGCGAGCGCCCCGACCCCGGCGGCCGGCACCACGATTCCCGCCGTGAGCGACCAGCCGTCCGGGTTCGCCGCGCTGATACGCGCATACGCCGTGTCCGTCGCGTCCTCGATCGCACGCGGGGCGGCCCGGACCGCGCCGACGTCCGCCAGCTCGGCCACGGCCGAACGAGCCCCCTGCTGCGCACCGTGCTCCTGGGCGCCGCCGAACGCCAGCAGCACCGGCGTCAGCAGCACCGGCAGCGCGCCGGCCGCCAGTTGCACACTGACCAGCCGCAGCCGGTCCCGCAGGAACACCGCCGTGCCGACGGCCAGGAATGCGAACAGCGCGGTCGTCAGGACGGCGGCACCGGCGGCGGTCAGGGTCAGCGGGCTCCAGGCCGCGAGGTCGCCGGTCTCCTTGCGCAGCTGAACCTCCAGCTCCTCGATCCGATCCAGCACGGCGGTCGGCTCGCCGGGCGCGGCCGAGTTCGTGACGGGGCCGCTGAGCAGGTCGTCCGCGTACTCGACGCCGGCCTCGCGCAGCACGTCGCTGTCGCGGTTGCGGTCCGCCCAGGCGATCTTGTCCCCGTACGCGACGACCAGCCCGGAGACCACCCGCAGCTCCTGCTCCTGCCCACGGCTCAGGGCGCCGGACCGGGCGACCCGACCCAGGCTCTGCGACGCCTCGGTCAACCGCGAGCGGTACGTCTCACCCAGCTCGACCTGCCCGGCCTGCACCGCCGTCAGCAGTCGCAACTCGGCCTGCGCCTGCGCCAGTCCGAGCGACGTCCGCGCCTGCGCCAGCCCCTCCAGCGCGGGCACGCACCGGTGGCGCAGCCGCTCGGAACGGTCGTGTACATCGGCGTACGCGGCGGCGCACAGCGCGAGCGCCACGAACGCGAGAGCGGGCAGGAGGAGCATGCGCCGCCGCAGGAACGCGGCCGTCGCCCGTCGCCCGCCGGGCCCTCGTCCCACGGCCCGCGCCCACAGGGCGGGCCCGGCCCCGGCGGCGTATCGCGCCGACGTCGCGGCCCACTGCCGCACGGCCGTCTTGGCGCGTCTCATCCGGCCTCCTTCCGTCTGCGGACCGACCGCGCGGCGCCCGGGCCGGCGTCGAGCCCTGCCACCTGCCACGCCCGCGGCGGGCCCGCCCCTCCCCGTGCTGCCCCTGCGCCTGGCGGCGTGGGCGGCACCTTGTCCCGGAACCGGGACTCCGTCCTGCCGGGGCTTCCAGGCCTGACGTCCCCTCATCGGACCACCACGCCTCAAACGACGGCGAGGCTGCGCAGGCAGCCCTGCCGGGGGTACTCCCCCTGCGCCCGGCGGCGGGGGAAGTACCGCCGTCCACCGCCGACAGGCCGTAGGGAGAGATCGAGGACACTGCGCGGAGCTCCGGTTGCGGGATGGGGCGGGGAGGGGGAACGGGCGCGCCGCAGACGCTCATCGGCGGTCGCCCAGCGACAGCCGCCGAAACCACGCCCCGCGGCCCGCCTGTCCGCGGGCGTGCCGCAGACCGAGCGGACGCGTGCTGTACGCGTTGTCGAGCAGCGCCTCCGCCAGCGCCGCGCCCTCCGCGCGGTCCGTGCGCGGTACCTGCTTCGCCAGTTGGCGGTAACTCGTCGACAACTGCTCACGCAGTTCCCGTTCCGTCGACGGCAGCGGCACCATCGACGGCAACGCGGTACGCAACAGCGCGAGCACGTCCGCGCCCTGCGCCCGTACCAGCTCCAGCAGTTGCTCGCGCAGCTCCGCCGTGAGCCGTTCCTGCGCCTGCCGGTCCGTGAGCCCCTCGTGGCCGGCGAGCCGGTGCAGCGCGGCGTGGGCGCGGATCGCGGAGGCGACCGTGGGTGTGCCGGCGTGGATGCGGACCATCGCCGTACGCGCGGCGGTGCGGTGCCGGGAGTCCGGCGGGACACCGTCGAGGGAGGCCAGCGCCCTGTCCGGGCTGTGCCGTGCCAGATGGATACGGGCCAGCCCGAACGCGGCCGCGCCCAGTGCGTGGTTGCGCCGCCACACCGCGTCGTAGAAGAGCATGGCCTGCTGCTCGTGCGCCTCACGTGCCGCCGGTGCCTCCGCCGCGTCGGCCCGCTCGCCGGTCCGCCACTCGTCGGCGAGCTTCTCGTGGCAGTAGCCGAGGACCAGCTTGGGCGCGTACTCGCCCGGTATCGCCGCGTACACCGTGTCGAAACAGCTCAGAGCCCGGTGCAGCCGGCCCTGCGCGAGCTGGGCGAGGCCCTGGTGCCAGTCGAGGCGCCAGTCGTACCGGGCCAGGTCGCCGAGCAGCCGGCCGGCCCGCTCCAGCTCGACCGCGGCGGTCACCAGTTCCTTGTCGCGGCCGTGGCGCCGGGCGCCGGCGAGCTCCAGATGGAGCCGGCAGCGCAGCAGATGCAGCTCGGGCGACGGCAGCCACTCGTTGCTGAGCTGCAGCAGACCGGCAGGGTCGTCGTGCGAGGTGCGCTGCAGCTCCTTCCAGTTGGGGTCCTGCACGTCGGCCTTCGGAACGGGCAGGGCCACCGCGGCCTCCGCCGGTTGCGGCACGTGCGCGCCGAGCCGGTCGGCGGTGCCGCCCGACTGCCAGCGTTCGAGGGGCGCGGGTCTGCCGAGCCGGCCGTCGAGCGCGATGGCGGCCGAGTCGAAGAGCGGCGAGGGTTCGAAGGTCTCCTCGTCCAGCCGCAGCGACCGCAGTTCCCGCAGCACACCGCGCAGCTGGACGGCCATCTCCTGCGCGGAGGCATAGCGCCGCCGGGGGTCGGTGGCCGTGGCGCGCGACAGTGCCCGCCGCAGCGACTCGGTGCCGAGGTCGGACGGTGGCGACGGGTCCTTGGCGAGCAGTTCCCCGAGGACCGCGCCGACCGTGTAGAGGTCGCCCGCGGTGGTCATCCCACCGGTGGGTCCGCTCTCCGGCGGCCGGTGGCTGACCGGCCCGGGCGCGCCCGGCTCGCGTACGCCCGCGACGTCGATGAGTTTGATGCCGGTGCCGCAGTGGAGGACGTTGGTCAGCGACAGGTCACCGTAGACGAGCTGCTCCTCCTGGTGCAGATGGTCGAGCGCCTCCAGGATCAGCAGGCCGTACGCGACGATGAACTCACGCACCCGCGGCCCCGCGAACGGCTCCACCCGTCTCGCGATCCGGGAGCCGACCCACGACAGGGGCGCCCCGTCGGCGAACTCCATGACGATGAACTCGGACGCCGTCGGCTCGTGCCGCGCGTAGTTGACCACGCGGATGACCGACGGGTGGTTGAGGCTGACGAGCCGTAGTCGTTCCTGGTGGGCCTGGAGCACGGCGGCCGGATCGCCCGGGTCGAGGATGCCTTTGAGAGCGACGGGGCGGTTCTCCAGGAGCAGGTCGCGGGCGAGGTAGACCTTGCCGTGGTTGCCCTGGCCGATGGGGCCCACCACCTCGTACTGCTGGTGCAGCCGGTCGCCTCCCGCGAGCCGGTCCCCGCTCCGCTCGGTGACGAGCGCGTCCGCGTCGCGCACGGCGACGGACGGCAGGTCGGTCAGCCCGTCGCCCGGCGGGCCGACGACGAACTCGCGGGGCCCGGCGGGGCCGGTCAGTTCCTGCACTGCGCTCTCCGCGTCCAGCAGCGCGGCCTCGATGTCGACGGCGCAGCGGAACAGGGCGTGCGGCTGGTCCTCCACTCCGTGCAACGGGCCGTCGGGGCCGAGCTGTTCGAGCGTCTGCCGGAGCCGGGGTGCCAGGGCCGCGGGCCGCCGGCCGGAGAGCCGGCGCAGCCGCTGTTCGGTCTCTTCGAGCCGGCTCACCCGGGTGCCGAGCCGTTCGGTGCGGCGGGCGGCCCAGTCGGGGCCGAGGAGTTCCTCGCGCACCCGGGCGAGGAGCGGTGAACGCGGGTCGTTGAAGACGAGCAGCAGCCGGCTCTGGCCGCGGGCGAGGAGTGCGGAGAGGAGCCGCAGGACCTCGTCGTCGGTGGAGGCCGACCGGTCCACGGACAGGAACGCGGCGCTCAGCGGCGGGCTGTGTGCTGCGATCCGCGAGATCAGGTCACCGCCAAGGGAGGCGTCGCCGTCCAAACGGTCGGGGCCGTCCGCGAGCGGGTCCAGCCCGATCCGGTCCGCCGCGTCCCTGGCCAGCTCCGCCACGGTCCGGTTGGTCGCGTCGACGGCGATGTCGATGCTGCCCGCCTGGGGGGCGCCGGCCCCGTCCGCCGCGCCCGCCCCGCTCGCCCGGGACGTCGGCGCCTCGGGCGGGCTCTGCTCGCGGTCGGCGAGGGTGAGCACCGACCTGACCGTGTGCAGCAGTTCGTGCTCTCCCTCCCCGGCGAACACGGGCTCCACCGGATCGGTGTCCGGCGCGCCGTCGAGCCACCGGGTCAGCCGCAGGTGCAGGCCGGGCACGCGACCGGAGGCGGTCCTGTCGTGGGCCACGGCGACGTCGTGCGAGACGGCCGGCTTTCCCGTGACCGTCAGGCCCAGCCGCTCCAGCGGCAGATGCTTCAGCACCGTCTCCGTCGGGATCATGTACGCGTGGTCCCGCCGCACCCGCGCCTGCGGCGTGCCGAACTGGTGCGCCACGATGCCGATGACCCGCCGCGAACGGCTGTGCACGACCGCGCACCCGCTGTACCCGCGACGCACCACGTACGGCGCGTTGAGCGCGTCGAGCTGCACCCACTCCGGCGTCGGCGCGGGACCGCCGCGCCCCATCAGCCGGGCGTCCAGGTGCTCACCGCCGGGCAGGTCCTCCGGATACCCGGTGAAGTGCACCATGTCGCCGCGCGCCGGGATCTGGCGGTGCAGGACGGCGTGCGGGACCGCAGGCTCGTGATCCAGCTTGAGCAGCGCCAGATCACCGCCGAACTGCCCTGTCGGCATGACCAGGTACTCCCTCAGCAGCCGGGCCCGCAGCGGCTGCGACGCGTCGCCGCCCACGGACATGCGCGGCACGTCGACGTACACCTCCTCCAACGGGGTCCGGACACCGGAGGAGTCGGGGCGGAGAAGGATCACATGCGCGCAGGTGAGCACCAGACCGCCGGGGAGCAGTACCCCGGCACCCAGCGGCCGGCCCGTCCGGTCCGGGCCACGGAGCAGTCGTACTCGCCAACCTTCTTCCTGTGCCGGGGAGTTGGATGCGCGAATCGGCTCGCTCATACTGCTCACGATAACTACGGGAGAGGGGGGACGCGATGGCTGAGCGTGACGAAACCGCGGTCGTGGGCCTGGCGGAGGTGATCGGACAGATCCGTGACGAACTGGAATCCGCCCAACGGGCCGGTGAGGGAAGGGATCTGCGGTTCAGCGTGGAGAGCGTGAACCTCGAGTTCGCGGTGCAGGTACGGCGGGAGGGCGGTGGACGGGCAGGGCTGCGGATCGGGGTGCTGACCGCCGGCGGCAGTGCCACCGCGGCGCGCGACACCACCCACACCATCAAGGTCGAGCTGAAGCCGCAGGGGCAACCGAACTTCAGCGTCGGCGGCGAATGACGGCCCCGCCCGGGCCTGCCGCGGGTCAGCCGCCCACCAGCGACTCACCCACGCGTGTGCGGGCGTAGAGGACCACACGTCCCGTACGGTGCGCGCTGACCAGGCCGGCCGCGCGCAGCGCCGTCAGGTGCTGCGAGACTCCGCCCGCGGACAGGCCGATGCGACGCGCCAGATCCGTGGTGGAGGCGGGGGCCGACAGCTCCGCCAGCAGCAGCGCGCGGGTGCGCCCGAGGACGCCCGCGAGGGCGTCGGACAGCGGCTCCGCCCGTGCTTCCCACAGCGTGGCCGTGCCCCGGGGCGGATAGCGCAGGGTGGGCTGCCACTCGGGGCTGTCCACGTCGGAGAAGATCCGCTGCCCGCCGAACACGGATGGCACCAGCAGCAGGCCCCGGCCGTCCAGGCTGCGGGCACCGCGCACGCAGCGGTGCATCACCTGCAGGGTGCCGGACTCCCAGGTGACCCGCGGATCGAGATCGTCGAAGAGGCGGCGGGCGCCGCCTTCCGCGAGCCGTCTGGCCCGGTAGAGGATGTCGCCCTCGACCAGGGTCAGAATGCGTGGCCAGTAGGGGGCCATCGCCACTTCCCAGTAGGTGGCGATCGTCTCCACCAGCCGGTCGAGGCCGCGGTCCGGGTCCTCGCGCAGTGCGGCGACCCCTTCGCGGGCGGCGGGCGTCGTCGTACGGAGCAGTGTGTGCGGCATGGACCGCAGGGCCGCGAGCTCCACCTCGAGCGAGGGCTGCGGGGTGGTGGGCGGCGCCACGAGGAAGCCGGGGACGCCGGCCGGCGGCGCGCCGATCAGTGCGCAGAGCGGGGTGAGGTCCAGTTTCGCCGCGGCGAGATGCGGGCGTACACGCTCGAGCCACCGGCGGTGCGTCCCCGGCGTGTCCGCGCCCTTGAGCACCCGCACGCTGGCGACGACCTCCCACAGCGGGGAGACGGCGAAGCGCGTGCGGGCGACGTCCTCCGCCGAGAAGGCGATCTCCAGCCTGCCGCCCGCGGGGCGGTTCTCGAGCACCATTCGGCCGAGGCTAAATCATTGGAGCGTGCGGCGGAGTCGGGGCAGCGTACTGGTCATGTCCGCGCCCACCCCGCCGCCCATGTCCACGCCCGGATCCACCTCCGCGCCCGGGCCCGACCCCACCTCCGGGTCCGGCGACGGCCCCTGGCGGTCCCGCGAGTTCCGCAATCTGTTCACGGCCACCGTCTTCAGCCACCTCGCCACGAACATCGGTTATGTGGCAGTTCCGTTGATCGCCGTGTCCGCGCTGGACGCGAGCGCCGGTGAGGTCGGCCTGCTGGCCACGCTGAGCACGTTGGCGTTCCTTCTGATCGGCCTGCCGGCCGGGGCCTGGGTGGACCGGATGCGGCACCGCCCGGTGCTGATCGCCGCAGATCTGGCCCGGGCCGTCCTCTTCGTCTCGGTGCCGTTGGCCTGGGCGCTGGGCGCCCTCACCCTGGGACAGCTCTATGCCGTCGTGCTGCTGAACGGCTGCGCGACGGTCTTCTTCGACGTGGGTTCGCAGAGCGTCCTTCCCCGGCTCGTGGACCGTGAGGCGCTGGTGCCGGCGAACGCGGCGGTGGTGAGCCTGCAGGCCGCGAGCAATGTCGCGGGCAGGGGCGCCGGCGGCGGGATCGTGCAACTGTTCACCGCGCCGGTGGCCGTCGTCGGGGTGGGCCTGCTGTACCTGGCATCGGCGCTCAGGCTGGCCGTGTCGCCCCGCTCCGTGGCGGCCGAGGCCACCGGCGCCGTGCCGAAGGCGCCCGACGGACGGCTGGGTGCGCAGATCGCGGAAGGGGTGCGGCACGTCCTGCGCCATCCCGAGCTACGGGCCCTGGCGTTCACGGCGTCCCTCGTCAACTTCGGTGCCCAGATCGTCAATACGCTGCTGCCCGTGCTGTTCGTCCGGGAACTGGGTCTGTCCGCGGGTGCGCTCGGGCTCTACTGGGCGGCCGGCGGCGTCGGCGTCCTCATCGGCGCCCGCTGCGCATGCCCCGTCGGCCGGTTCCTCGGACACGGCCGCACACTCGGTCTCGCCGGCCTGTGGATGGCGCCCGCGGCGCTGCTCCTGCCGCTCGTCGACCGGGGCGTGTGGCTGTGGGTCGCCGCGGCCGGATGGATGCTGACCATGTTCAAGGTCGGCGTCGACAACGTCCTCGGCGTGAGCCTGCGTCAGCGGCTGACGCCGGATCCGCTGCTCGGCCGGATGAACGCGACCTTCCGCTTCATGCTCACCGGGGCGATCGCCCTCGGCTCCGCGACGGCAGGTCTGCTCGGCGAGTTCGCGGGACTGGACGCCGCGCTCCGGACGGGCGCGAGCTGTCTCGCGCTCGCCTTCCTCCCCGTCTTCCTCTCGCCGGTCCGCCGCCGCCGGGAACTGCCCCGGCAGAGCACGCGGTAGGCCGGCATCCCCTCGTCGCTACAGGCGGCTCAGCGCGGCGGCCGCGAACAGCACGTCCCGGATCGCCTCCCGGTCACCGTCCTGACCGACGGCGGCCTCCTCAGGGGAGACGTGCCCGGCCACCAGCTTGCAGAACTCCACGCCGTCCAGAGCGACCTGGGCGATCGACAGGTCCGGTGACCCGGCGGCGGCCGGCGAGTCCAGGGCGATGTACCAGCTACCGCCGCCGGAGCCCTCGACCTCCAGATGGAGTGAGCGTCCGGGCGCACCCGCCGCCACCAGGTGCTGTGGCGGCCCGGCGAGCCCGGCGCGCCTGCGCTCCGCGAGCGCCGCCGGCAGCAGCCTGGCCGCGAGGTCGATCATGCGGTTGAGATGGGTACCGCTCGGCGGTGCGTACGGATAGTCCACGGCGTCGGCGATGTCGTCCGCGTGGATCCAGCACTCGAAGGCCCGGTCGAGCAGCGCGTCCCGCAGCGGCAGCGTGAACGTCCCGTAAGACACGGGCATTTCGGCGACCCCGTGGCCCGCGAAGGACACGGTACGGACGAGGGCGTGGCTCTGGTCGCGCCACGGCTCACGGATCGCGCCGGTGGGCGGGAGGTCCGCGCTGTTCCAGAACGACTCGGTACGGGCGGTCGGCGGCAACGGCGCGTGCGGACCCAGTGGGTCGTCGAGCCCGAGCGCACCGGCGACGAGACCGTCGACGGTCATCAGATGCCCGATCACGCCGGCCACGGTCGTACGCCGGTTCACCTGGGTCTTGCCTTCGAACCACTTGAGCCGCACCGGCGCGTGCCATTCCGAGTCCCCTATGTCCCGCAGCAGCGCGTCCAGCCTGGCGGTCTCCGCGTCGTACGGGTCGGCCCAGCCGGGCACCGGGATACGGGCGGGCCGCCGGCCCAGGCAGCTCTCCAGCACCCGGAAGCGCAGCAGCGGGTCGAGGTCCAGGTCACGATCGGTGTGCAACAGCCCGACGGCGTCCCGCAGCCGCAGTGCCTCCTCCGCGCACGGGGCGCACTCGCCGAGATGCTCCTCGACGGCCGTGGTCTCCTCGGCGGAACACGCGGCCAACGCCCACGCCCCGAGCAGCGACTTCAACACCCGGTGTGAGCGCATGTCGCCCCCGTCCGCTGTTTCCGGGGCGCCCGCCCCGGCCCGGTCCGGGTACGCGCCGTCCGCCTCGGCCCGGTCCGCGCCGTCCGATGCGGGCGCGTTCGCGTCCGGTGTGGGGCCGGGCTCGTCTCCTGTCGGCGGCTGCGTCGCCGACGGGCGGTACGCGTGCGGGTGGAGGTCGTCCGGGGCGGGGCGCGGGGACGGTATGCGCGGCACTCCGCGGAACCCGTCGTCGCGCCCACGGCCGTCGCTGCTGCCGCCGTCCAGGGGCCCGTTCACAAGGTGCGCCCGTAGTCGGGCGGGGAGAAGTCCTCGAGGGCGCGGGGGTTCGCGGTGGACAGCAGTTGCAGACCCAGCCGCAGCCGCCGCCTCGCCTCGTCCTCCGTGACACCGAGATCGGCGGCGGTCTGACGGTAGTCCCTGCGCTGGAAGTACGCCAGCTCCAGTGCGTCCCGCAGCGGCGCCGGCATGGACGTCACGATGTAGTCGGCCCGGGCCGCGACAGCGGCCCTGCGCACCTTTTGTTCCAGTTCCTCCGTCGTGCCCCCGTCCCCTTCGGTGAGCGCCGCGGCCTCACTCTGGCGCAGCCGGTGCACGGCCTGGCTGTTGGTGAGCCGCGCCACCCACGACCGCATGGAGCCCTGCTTGGGGTCGTAGGCGTCCGGATTTTCCCATATGTACCCGAACACCTCGCGGGTGACCTGGTCGGCCGCCTCCTCGTCTCCGAGCACGCGGTAGGCCTGGCTGTGTACGAGCGCGGCGAACCTGTCGTACAGCTCACCGAGCGCCGCGGCCTCGCCCCGCGCCAGCCGCTGTTGCATCCTGCGGTCCCAGCGCGGTGGTGCGTCCCTCGCCATGCGGCCCCCAAGCTGCGCTCCGTGGCTGCTGCCCAAGCCCTCGTGCTGTCGCTCATTCGAATGTAGTGCGCCGGGCGAACTGCATACGCGCCTTTGCGTCAAGTGCGCCTCTGCCGCATTGCGGATGGTAGGGGCCGGCGCGGGGAAGGACCCCCTGGGGAGTCGTGGAAGCACCCGTGACGAATGTCGCGTTTCAGCGGCGGGCAGTCGGGCAGCGGGAGTGGAAGGGCAGCTTCCGGTCTTCTGTGACCGGTACGAGGAGGGGTCCAGACGTGATACTCGATGTGGCCGAGACCCAGCATGGCTCGTGGACCGTGCTGCAGGTGCGCGGAGAGCTCGACCTCGTGTCCTCGCCGGTGGTGCGTCAGCGGGTCCATGACGCAGTGGCGGCCGGACAGCACGATGTCGTGCTCGACCTCTCCGGGGTGTTCTTCTGCGACTCCAGCGGCGTCGGTGTGCTGATCGCCGCCCGGCGGTTGATGCGCTCGTGCCGGGGCCGGCTGCGCCTGATACTGCCGGCCCGCGGCGCGGAGGACGGCTCCCACGTCAACCGCGTGCTGGGCGCCCTCGGCGTTCGCCGCCTCTTCGAGGTCTACGCGGACACGGGCTCGGCCACCGACGACGGCGCCCGGCCGCTCACCGCGTGAACCGCCGGCACCATCCGGCCCCGTGCCCCCGTGCCCCTTTCGCGCGCCCCTGTACGCCCCGTCGCACACCCGTCATCTGCACTTCGCCCCGATGTTGCCGCCGTGCAATTGCCCGGGTGCGTACACAGCCCGGCCTCCGGGGCTCTACGCTCCCCGCATGGACAGCGCAGAGTACGAGCGGAAGATCGCTTCCCGCTTCGCCGCTTTCGATCAGGACGGCAACGGCTACATCGACCGTGAGGACTTCAGTTCGGCCGCGGCCAAGCTGCTCGCCGAGTTCTCCGTGACCGCACGCTCCGACAAGGGGCAGGACCTGTACAGCGGTGCGGAGGCGTTCTGGCAGGGCATGGCCGGGATCGCCGACGTGGACGGTGACCAGCGGGTGACCCGTCAGGAGTTCGTGACCAGCGCGGTGAAGAGGCTCCGCGACAACCCGCAGCGGTTCGGTGAGATCGCCCGCCCGTTCGTGCACGCCGTGATCAGGGTCGCCGACGAGGACGGCCGGGGCGTGACCCCCGCGGCCGTGGGGCGCGTGCTCCGCGCGCTCGGCGTCGACGACGGCATCGCGGCGGCGGCCGGAGCGGCGCTGGACACGGACGGGAACGGCCGGATCGGCGAGGAGGACGCCCTGACGGCCTTCGCCGCCTACTACGTCACCCCGGAGCCCGAGTAGCCGGTCCGGTCCGGGCCCGGTCGGGGGCCCGCGCCCCCGTGGGCGGCCCCTGCCCGGACCTCGCCCGGTGACGCCGGCTGCCGGCAGGGCGCGTCATGCGTACCGTTCGCGCAGCTTGTACTTGAGCACCTTGCGCAGGGTCTCGTTGCGGGGGAGCGCGTCCACCACCTCGAGCTGTTCCGGCAGTTTGTGGACGGACAGGCCCTGGGCGCGCAGGTACTCGGTGAGCGCGGTCAGTGTCGGGTCCGCGGCATCGGCGGCGCGCTCGACGACCGCGCAGACGCGTTCGCCGCGTTCGTCGTCCGGCAGGCCGACGACCGCCACGTCGCCCACATCGGGGTGGCCGTGCAGCAGGTCCTCGATCTCCTTGGCCGAGATGTTCTCCCCTTTGCGGATGATGACGTCCTTGGCCCGCCCGGTGAGCACGAGGTGCCCGCTGTCGGTGAGGTGGCCGAGGTCGCCGGTGATCAGGAAGCCGTCGGCGTCGAAGGCGGCCGCCGTCGCGGCCGGGTCCAGATAGCCCTTGCAGACGGCCTCGCCACGCAACCGGACCTCGCCGTCGACGATCCGTATCTCCATCCCGGCGGGCGGCCTGCCCTCGGTGCGGGTGAGGTCGTCCTCGGTGTCGTCGGGCGAACCCATGGTGATCATCGGGACTTCCGTCATGCCGTAGCCGTGGGTGAGCATGCACCCCATCTCGCGGACGACGGCGTGGTGCAGTTCGGGCGGCTTGGGCGCGCCGCCACCCGCGAGCAGCCGCAGGGTGGGGATGAGCCTGCGGCCGGGCCGCTTGCGCTGCTCGGCGAGGAACATCGAGTAGAAGGCGGTCGAGCCGCCGGCGGTGGTCACGCCGTGCCGACGGTACTCGTCGAGCGCGTCCGGCAGCGTGAACTTCTCGAAGAGGACCGCGGGGAACCCGTACAGCAGCAGCATCACCAGATAGTCCGGGCCGCCGATGTGCCCGAACGGGAAGGCGATCGAGCCGATGTCGTCCTCCGACAGGTGCAGCGCATGGGCCAGGCACGAGCCGCCCGCGATCAGCGAACGGTCGGTGTGCAGCACCCCCTTGGGGTCGGACGTGGTGCCGGAGGTCCAGTAGATCCAGCGCACGTCCGTGCCGCATGCGGGCGGCGGCGGCAGGGCCGACGGGTCGCCGACGGGCAGCGCGTCGTACGCCTCGAAGACGCCGCGCGCTCCGGCCCGCTCGGCCATGGCCGTGAAGTCGAAACCCCGCCACTCGCCGGGTACGGCGAAGTACGCGGCCTTGGACTCGCGCAGCGCGAAACCGACCTCGCGGTCCCGGTAGAAGGGGATGACCGGGGACTGCACGGCGCCGAGCCGGGCGAGGGCCACCGTCAGCACGACCGTCTCGATCCGGGTGGGGAGCTGCCAGGCGACCACCGTGCCGGGACGCACGCCCATCGCGTACAGCCCTGCGGCGGTCCGTTCCGAGTGCCCGCGCAGCTCGCCGAAGGTGAGGCGGCGCTCGCCCTGGAGCAGCACGGGCCGGTGGGGCGTGAGGGCGGCCCGGCGCTCGACGAGTTCCCAGAGGGTGGCGGCGGCACCCAGTGCGTGAGCGGTCTCGTTCATGGCCGGAACCTCCGCAACAGCAGTAGCTGACGATGCGTCAGATCGTAGGGTTCCGCGCCTTGTCGGTCCAGAGGCGCGCGGCTAGCCTGACATCAGAACTGACGTACCGTCAGAAGCGGAGGAAGGTCCCGATGCAACAGGAACTGCCCCGGATCGTCAGTGTCGACGACCACGTGATCGAACCGGCGCACCTCTTCGAGACCTGGCTCCCCGCCAAGTACCGCGACCGCGGACCCAAGCCGCTGACCGCCGGCATCGGGGAGCTCGCCTACGTCGGCGGCAGGTACCGGATCACCATGGACCCCGAAGGCCCGCCGGCCGACTGGTGGATCTACGAGGACCTCAAGTTCCCGTACAAACGCAACATCGCGGCCGTCGGCTTCGACCGCGACGACATGACCCTCGAGGGCATCACCCGCGCCGAGATGCGCCCCGGCTGCTGGGACCCGGTGGAACGCCTCAAGGACATGGATCTCAACCACGTCGAGGCCTCGCTCTGCTTCCCCACCTTCCCGCGCTTCTGCGGCCAGACCTTCGCCGAGGCGCACGACAAGGAGGTCGCACTCGCCTGCGTGCGGGCGTACAACGACTGGATGGTCGAGGAGTGGTGCGGCGACAGCGGCGGCCGGCTCGTCCCGCTGTGCATCGTCCCGCTGTGGGACATCGGCCTCGCCGTCGAGGAGATCCGCAGGAACGCCACGCGCGGCGTGCGCGCCGTCACCTTCTCCGAGATCCCCACCCACCTCGGACTGCCGTCGATCCACTCCGGCTACTGGGACCCGCTCTTCGCCGTCTGCCAGGAGACCGGAACGGTCGTCAACATGCACATCGGCTCGTCGTCCCAGATGCCCGCAGCCTCGCCGGACGCGCCGCCCGCGGTGCAGGCCTCGCTGTCGTTCAACAATGCCATGGCCTCGATGACGGACTTCCTCTTCAGCGGAGTCCTCGTCCGCTTCCCGCGCCTCAAACTCGCCTACAGCGAAGGCCAGATGGGGTGGATCCCGTACGCCCTGGAGCGCGCCGACGACGTGTGGGAGGAGCACCGGGCCTGGGGCGGGGTGCGCGACCTGATCCCCGAACCGCCCTCCACCTACTACTACCGGCAGATCTTCTGCTGCTTCTTCCGCGACAAGCACGGCGTCGACTCCATCGACGTCGTCGGCCGCGACAACGCCACCTTCGAGACCGACTACCCGCACGTCGACTCGACCTTCCCGCACACCAAGGAGGTCGCCCTCGACCATGTGAAGGACCTCGACGACGAGACCGTGTACAAGCTGATGCGCGGCAACGCGATCCGCATGCTCGGCCTGGACCTGGACTCGTAGTGGATCTGGCGTACACCGACGCCGAAGAGGAGTACCGGTCCCGGCTGCGTGACTGGCTGGCCGTGGCCGTGCCCGAACTGCCCCCACGGCCGCCGCCCGACGACTGGCCGGCGCGGCGGGCGTACGACACCGCCTGGCAGCGGGCGCTGTACGACGCCGGATACGGCGAGGTGCACTGGGACGCCTCCCCGACCCTCAGGCTGATCTTCCTCGAGGAGACGGAGAGGGCCGGGGCGCCTTACGTCGGCGCCAACTTCGTCGGGCTGCTGCACGCCGGGCCGACGATCGCCGCCGAGGGCACCCCGCAGCAGCGGGAACGCTGGCTCGGGCCCGTCCTGCGCGGCGACGAGATCTGGTGCCAGGGCTTCAGCGAGCCGGACGCCGGCTCCGACCTCGCCTCACTGCGCACCAAGGCGGTCCGAGACGGCGACGCGTACGTCGTGACGGGCTCCAAGATCTGGACCTCGCACGCCGAAGTCGCCGACTGGTGCGAACTCCTCGTCCGCACCGACCCGGCCGCCCCCCGGCACCGCGGCATCACCTGGCTCGCGATGCCGATGGACGCCCCCGGCATCACCGTACGGCCACTGCGCACGCTCGCCGGATCGGCCGAGTTCGCCGAGATGTTCCTCGACGAGGTGCGGGTGCCCGTCGCGTGCCGGGTGGGGGAGGAGAACGACGGCTGGCGCGTCACCATGGTCACGCTGTCGTTCGAACGTGGCACCGCCTTCGCCGGCGAGGTCGTCGCCTGCCGCCGCACCCTCGCCGAAGTGGCCGCCGAGGCGCGCGCCAACGGCAGCTGGGACGATCCGGCGGTCCGCCGCAGGCTCGGCCGGCTGTACGCCGAGTTCGCGGCGCTGTGGCGGCTCATCCAGTGGAACGTCAGCGCGGCGGCCTCGAACGGCAGCCTCCCGGGCACCGGCGGGTCCGTCTTCAAACTCCGCTACTCGCACGCCCGCCAGGAGCTGTACGACGCGGCCGCAGAGGTCCTCGGGCCGGACGCGCTCGACCTGTCCCGGCCGTGGACGCTCGAGCGGCTGTCCTCCCTCTCGTACACCATCGCCGCCGGCACGTCGCAGATCCAGCGGAACATCGTCGCCGAACGCATCCTCGGCCTGCCGAAGGGGCGCTGATGGACTTCCGGCTCACCGACGACCAGCGGGCACTGCGCAGCGGTGTGCGCAGGTTGCTCACCCGCCGCTTCGGACGCGAGGCGCTGAGGGCCGCCGTCGACCGTGAGGGCAGGCTCGACCGGGACCTCTGGCGCGAGCTGGGCAGGGCGGGGCTCTTCGCGCTGCGGCTGCCGGAGAGCGACGGCGGCGCCGGACTGGGCCTGCCCGAAGCGGCGCTGGTCTTCGAGGAGGCGGGCCGGGCACTGCTGCCGGGGCCGCTGGTGGCGACCCAGCTGGCGGCCGGGTCCGTGCCCGGGGCGGCGGACGGCACCGCGGTCGTCACCTGCGCGGGACAACTTTCCTCCCTCGTTGCGCACTTGGTCGACGCAGACGTCCTCGTCACGATCGGGGCCGGTGCTCCGCATGTCGTGGCGGCCGGGGAAGCGGCCGCCGTACGGTCCCTCGACCCGCTCACGCCCCTGCACCGGCTCCCGCACCCGCCTCCCGCCGCGTCGGGCCCGCTGCTGGGTGCCGCCGTTCTCCTCACCGCCGCCGAACAACTGGGCAGCGCCGCCCGCAGCACCGAGGATGCGGTGCGCCACGCCGGGGACCGGGTGCAGTTCGGGCAACCCGTCGGCGGCTTCCAGGCCGTCAAGCACCTGTGTGCCGAGATGCTGGTACGCACGGAGGTGGCCCGTGCCGCCGTCCGTGCGGCGGCCGTCACCGGGGACCTCACGGAGATCGCCGGGGCCAAACTGCTGGCCGACGACGCGGCGGTACGGGGTGCCAGGGACTGTCTGCAGGTGTTCGGCGGGATGGGCTTCACCTGGGAGGCCGATGTCCATCTCCACCTCAAACGGTCCCTGCTGCGGGCGCAGATGTGGCTCACGACGGTGCAGGCGGAGGAGATTCAGGCACAGGCGTTGGCCTCAGCACTGTGAACCGTGACTGTGCGTCGATATCGGGTTGTGTCCTTACGCCGACTCGTCACAGGGTGGAGTCGGGGTGGCACTCCGGTACGCTCCGTGCAATGCGAGTCGCTGCGATGACGGGGTCTCACGGTGCCGCCGGTACGGCGGTCCCGGGCTCGTCGACGCGCGCTGTTCGGCCTGTGCGAATGCGTTCTGCGGCACTGTGTTCGACTCGCCGCGAGGTGCGTCGCACAGTATGCACCATGCGTACTCCTTCGCGCTGGAATATGCCCGAAGCGCTTGTTGCGGTGACTGACAGTCAACCATGCTGGGCCGTAAGGGAATCACATTCCGTTATGGCTGTGAGGCGCGAGGCTATGTGTCCGCCGGTTCGGGTGGTGTGAGCGGTGCAGGTGCTTCAGGTGCAGTTGGAGATCGGGTCCGACCCTTCGGAGGTGGGGCGGGCCCGAAGATGGGCCAGGGCGCGGCTCGTGAAGTCCGGGATGCGCGACGACGAGCCGCTGGCCGAGACACTGATCCTGCTGATCTCGGAGCTGGTGACCAACGCCGTGGTGCACACCGGCTGTCCGGCAGTGCTGCGGATGCTCTTCGGCGGAGGTGTGGCGGAGGCAGGGACGGTCAGGGTCGAGGTCGCCGACGTCAGCGCCTGCCCGCCCAGACCTCGGCACTCCAGGAGTGAGGACACCGGTGGGCGTGGCCTGGAACTGGTCGACGGACTCGCGGACCGCTGGGGCTGGCAGCGCGAGGGCGCCGGCAAGTCCATCTGGTGCGAGGTCGACCGTGGGCTGCCCACGGCCACGCCCCAGCTGACCGGCGCGCCCGTCGTGGCACGCGGGGCGTGACCGTCCTTGGGGTGTCGGAGCCCTTGGGCGTCAGAGCACGGCCACAGGGGCGACCGGAGTGCCGGTGCCGCCCACGAAGGGCTCCGGCATCGCGGAGAGCAGGAAGGCGTGGCGCTGCTGCTGCGCACAGGCTGCGGACAGCGCCTCCAGATTCCAGTTCTGGCCCTGCAGCATGCCCATCTCCACCAGATGGAGCGCATGCACCGGCAGCCAGAGGTCCTCGATCTCCGGCGGGAAGATCTCGAACGTGAGCGTGTCGTTCGCCACGGCGGCGACATTCCGGGCGTGGAACCACTCGGGCGTGCGCACCGACAGACCTGGCGACGGATATCCGTAGCCGTGCCGGTCGCCGCCGAGGAAGAGCTGCATCTGTCCCGTCCGTACGAGGACGATGTCGCCGCCGCGGACGGTGAGACGCCCGAACTCCGCCGCCTCGTCGAGGTCCTCCGGTGTGACGGCGTGGTCGCCGGGCAGCCGGTCGAGGCCCTTGGCGCGCGCCACGTCCAGCAGTACGCCGCGTGAGACGACGGGCGGGGCCTTGTCGATACCGCTGAAACGGGCGCCCTCGTGCGGCGTGATGGTGTCGGCAGGGCGGCCGTTGTAGAGGCGGCCGGAGTGCGAGGCGTGGGTCAGGGCGTCCCAGTGGGTGGCCGACTGGAGCCCCATCGTCACGGTGTCGTCGCTGGTGGCGACGGTGCCGGGACCGAACAGCTCCTGGTTGATCTGGACCATCGTGTGCAGCGGGTTGACCCGGCCCGGGATGACGCCGGTCTGCACGCCGTCCTGCCGGAGGGGGAGTGCGAGGGGGATGCGCAGTCCGCCGCGGACCGCGGCGGCGGCGCCCCTTACCGCCTCCTCGGTGATCAGGTTCAGGGTGCCGATCTCGTCGTCATCACCCCAGCGCCCCCAGTTGTTGACGCGTTTCGCGATGTCGTGGAACGCGGCCGGCAGTGACATGGGGCCTCCCGGGTCTTGTGTTCGTGCATCCGACTCCCGAGAATCTAACGGTCCGTCAGAAAATGCGGGAAGGGGCCGGTCGTGGGGAACTTCTTGGCAGGCAAGGCCGTCGCCGTGACCGGGGCCGGCCGCGGCATCGGACGGGCGGTCGCGCTGGCCTGCGCCGCAGAGGGCGCGAGGGTCGTCGTGGGCGACCTCGGCGTCTCGATCGAGGGGGCCTCACCCACGTCGGAGATCGCGGACGGCGTCGTCAAGGAGATCGAGGCGGCGGGCGGCACGGCCGTCGCCGTGGCCGACGACATCGCCACGATGGCGGGCGGGCAGCGGCTCGTGGACGTGGCACTCGCCGAGTACGGACGCCTGGACGGGGTCGTGTGCGTCGCCGGGATCCTGCGCGAACGGATGCTGTTCAACATGTCCGAGGACGAGTGGGACCCCGTCCTCGCCACCCACCTCAAAGGCACCTTCACCGTCTTCCGCGCCGCCTCCGCGGTGATGCGGGCGCAGGGCTCCGGCACGCTCATCGGCTTCACCAGCGGAAACCACCAGGGCAGCGTGTCCCAGGCCAACTACGCGGCGGCCAAGGGCGGCGTCATCTCGCTGGTGCGCAGTGCGGCGCTCGGCCTGCACAAGTACGGCGTCACGGCGAACGCGGTCGCCCCGGTCGCCCGTACCCGCATGTCGGCAGGCGTCCCGATGGAACTCAAGGAGATCGGCGAGCCCGAGGACGTCGCGGCGCTGGTCGTCTACCTCCTCTCCGAGCGCGCACGCGCCGAGGGGATCACCGGTCAGGTCTACACGGTCGCCGGTCCCAAGATCGCGGTCTGGGCCCAGCCGAGGGAACTGCGCGCCGCCTACGGCGAGGGCCCCTGGACCCCGGAACGGATAGCCGACTTCCTTCCGGGCACGGTCGGCACCGACCCGATGCCGCTCCTGGCGCAGTTGGAGGCGATGTCCTCGGCGGCACAGCGCGGTGCCCGCCCCAATGCGTGAACGGCACCGGGAACAGCACGCACTGCGTGAACGGCGCGCGCGTGCACCGGACGAGAGCCGGCCCCACATCACCGCCGAGCGGGTGCTCGGCCTGCCGAAGGAGCCACGGTGAAGGCTGTCCTGTTCGACGGGGAGCAGGTCCGGGTCGTCGACGACCTGGAGATACGCGACCCCGGTCCGGGCGAGGTTCTGGTGGAGATCGCCGCCGCCGGCCTGTGCCACAGCGACCTGTCCGTCGTCGACGGGACGATTCCGTTCCCCGTCCCGGTCGTCCTCGGCCATGAGGGCGCGGGCGTCGTCGCGGCGGTCGGCCCCGGCGTCGGCCATGTCGCCCCCGGCGACCATGTGTCGCTGTCCACCCTCGCCAACTGCGGTGCCTGCGCCGACTGCGACCGCGGCCGCCCCACGATGTGCCGGCGGACCATCGGCCGCCCCGGCCGCCCTTTCTCCCGTGCGGGCCGGCCGGTGTTCCAGTTCGCCGCCAACTCCGCCTTCGCCGAGCAGACGATCGTCAAGGCCGTGCAGGCTGTGAAGATCCCCGCCGACATCCCCCTCACCTCCGCCGCGCTGATCGGCTGCGGCGTGCTGACCGGCGTCGGGGCCGTACTGAACCGGGCCAGGGTGGACCGCGGCGACACCGTCGTCGTCATCGGCACCGGCGGCATCGGCCTCAACGTCCTGCAGGGAGCGAGGATCGCGGGCGCCTCGGCGATCGTCGCCGTCGACACGAACCCGGCGAAGGAGGCGGTGGCCCGGCAGTTCGGCGCCACGGACTTCCTCGACTCCGTCGACGGCGTACGGGGGCTCTTTCCCACCGGCGCGGACCATGTCTTCGAGTGCGTGGGCAGCACCGCGCTGATCCGTGCGGCGATCGAACTGCTCGACCGCCGTGGCCAGGCGGTCCTGCTGGGCATGCCGTCCCCGACCGCGCAGGCGTCGTTCCTGCCGGCGTCGCTCTTCCTGGACAAGTCCGTCCTCGGCTGCCGCTACGGCTCCTCCCGGCCGCAGCACGACATCGCCCTCTACGCGGACCTGTACCGGCAGGACCGCCTCCTCCTCGACGAACTGGTCACCGCCACCTATCCGGTCGAGGATTTCGCGAAGGCGGCGGACGACGCGAAGCACGGACGGGTGGCACGCGGGGTGCTCACCTTCTGAGCGGCGCGGGCGCGGTTCAAGCGGTCGAGGGCATCGGCACCCCTTCGCGAAGCCGTGCCCGGCCTGAGGGCAGCGCCCGGGCATGGTGAGCGCGCCGGGGGAGCGCCGGGCATGGTGAGCGCGCTGGGGAAGCGCCGGATGTCATGGTCTGGTACACCTCCGGCGCCCTGTGTGCGGCGGCGGCCCTGATGGCCCTGGTCATCCGCCGCAAGCCGGTGCCGAAGCCGTCCCCGGTCGCCGTCAGGGGCCTGCCGTCCGGATCGGGCCGCGCGACCCGGGCGTGATCCGAACGAGAGGCCTGGGTCTCTCGTTCGGACCTGGTCGAATGAAAGACCCCGGGCCGCTGTCCGGCGGATGCCGGTCCGCCCTGCCTCTGGAGGGAATCAGACGTCGAACCGTCCGAACCGGCCTCGGTGGAACAGCAGTGGTACGCGGTCCTCTTCGGCGCCCAGCGCCTCGACGTGTCCCACCACGATGAGGTGGTCGCCGCCGGTGTGCACCGCCTGGACCGTGCAGTCGATCCAGGCCACCACCCCGTCCAGCAACGGCGACCCGGTCGCGGGCGCCGGCCGGTGGGTCACCCGGGCGAACTTGTCCGCCCCGCTCACGGCGAAGCCCCGGCACAATCCGTCCTGCTCCTCGCCGAGCACGTTCACGCAGAAGCGCCCGGCGCGGGCGATCCGCGGCCAGGTCGTGGACGCACGCCCCACCATGAAGACCACGAGCGGCGGCTCCAGCGACAGCGATGCGAACGACTGGCACGCGAACCCGGCCGGCCCGTCCTCGTCGACCGCGGTCACGACGGTCACCCCGCTCGCGAAGTGCCCGAGCACCCGCCGGAACTCCCCGGCCGCGACCGGCGGCCTCTCGTCCTCGGCGACCGCCCGCAGCACGGGCGGCGGCAGCGCCTCGTACCTCTCGACGCCGACGGGCGCGCCGACCGACCGGAGGTAGCGGACGGCAGTGGCGGCCATGGCTGCGTGTCCCATCACGCCGTCCATTGAACCTGACGGTACGTCAGATGGGAAGCCGCTAGCCGCCCTCGAACCGTGGGGTCCGGCGCTCGAGGAAGCTCGCCACCCCTTCCCGGGCGTCCCTCGTCGCCATGTTCAGCTCCTGGGACGTGGCCTCGGCGGCGAAGGATGTCGCACGGTCGGCGTCGAGCGAGGTGTTGATCAGGTGCTTGGTCAGGGCGAGCGCGCGGGTCGGGCCCGTGGCGAGGCGCCCGGACCACTCGCGGGCCGTCTTCTCCAGGGCGTCCGCGGGGACGACCCGGTTGACGAGGCCCAGGCGGGCGGCTTCTTGCGCGGGCAGGGCGTCGCCGAAGAACATCAGCTCCTTTGCGCGCTGCGGGCCGATCAGCCGGGGCAGGAGGTACGCTCCGCCGCCGTCGGGCACCAGGCCACGCCGTACGAACACCTCGATGAAGCGCGCGCCCTCCGCCGCCAGGACCAGATCGCAGGCGAACGCCAGATGCGCGCCGATGCCCGCCGCGGTGCCGTTGACCGCGGCGATCACCGGCTTCTCGCAGTCCAGTACGGCCCCGATCAGCCGCTGCGCGCCGAGCCGGATGGTACGGGCCACGTCGCCCGGGGCAGGGACACGCGCCGGTGCGTCGCCGAGGTCGGCGCCCGCGCAGAAGCCACGCCCGGTCGCGGTGACGACGACCGCGCGGATCGCCGGGTCGGACGAGGCCGCGGCGAGCAGGCCGATGATCCGCTCCCGTTGCGCCCATGTCACCGCGTTCATCACCTCGGGGCGGTTGAGCGTGATCCAGGAGACGCCGTCGGTGACGGCGCCGAGCACGTCGCCGGGGGCGTCTTCGCCCGTCACCGGCACACCGCCAGCGCGTCCAGTGCCACCGCGCCCTGCCCGCGGGGCAGCACCATCAGCGGGTTGACGTCCAGTTCCGAGAGGTGGTCGCCGAGCTCCAGCGCCATGCGCTGGACCCGCAGGACCACCTCCACCAGCGCGTCCACGTCCACCGGCGGGCCGCCCCGTACGCCGTCCAGCAGTGCGCGGCCCCGCAGTTCGCCGAGCATGTCCCGTGCCTGGTCCTCGCCGAAGGGCGGGACACGCACGGCGGTGTCGTGGAGCACCTCGACCAGTACGCCCCCGAGCCCCACCGTCACGGTCGGGCCGAACAGCTCGTCCTGGGCGACCCCGACGACCATCTCGACGCCCCGCTCGACCATCTGGCACACCAGCACGCCGTCGAGGTCGACGCCCTCGTAGCGGGCGATCTCGGTGAGTTCGCGGTAGACGTCACGTACCTGGCTGGCGGAGGTGAGGCCGATCTTGACCAGGCCCAGCTCGGTCTTGTGCGCGAGTTGCGGCGCCGACGCCTTCATCACGACCGGGTAGCCGACCAGCGCTGCCGCCCGTACCGCCGCGGCCGCACTGGTCACCAGCTGCTCACGCGGCACCCGGATCCCGTACGCGCGCAGCAGGCTCTTCGCCGCGTGCTCGCTCAGCTGCCTGCCGGGCTGCATCAGCGCCTGGGCCTTACGGAAGGACGGGGACGGGGTGCGCGGGGCCTCGTCGAAGGGGGAGCGGTAGCGGGCGGTGAACCGGTGGTGGGACAGATGGGCGCGAACCGCCGTGATGCAGTTGGAGAAGGTGCGGAAGGTGGCGACGCGGGAGGAGCCGAGCAGCGTGTCACGGTAGGCGGACTCCGTGCCGACCGGTGAGCCCCACACCACGCACACCAGCTTGTCGGTGGTCTCGGCCGCGTCCACCAGGTCCTGGGCGAGTCTGTCGCTCATCGGCGGGAAGGGCCCGGTGATCGGACAGATCAGCACGCCCACCTCGGGGTCGGCCAGGATCGAGTCGATGATCTTGCGGCCGCGCCGGTCGCCCACGGGGTGACCGCCGTTGTCGATCGGGTTCGAGACGTTCAGGTACGGCGGTATCCACTGGTGCAGTTCGTTCTGCCGGGCGTCGCCGAGTCGTGGCAGCCACAGGCCGGCCGCGGTGGCCAGGTCCGCGAAGTGGGCGCCCGTACCGCCGGAGATCGAGTAGACGGCCACCCCGTCGGCGACCGGTCGGCGGGCACGGGCCAGCAGGGCCGCGGTGTCCTGGAGTTCGTCGAGGCCGTCGACGCGGATCACGCCGAACTGCCGCATCGCCGCGTCCACCACCTGGTCGCTGCCGGTGAGTTTGCCGGTGTGCGAAGCGGCCGTGCGCGCCCCGGCGTCGGTGCGGCCGACCTTGACCGCGACGACCGGCACACCCCGGCGGGCCGCCCGGTCGGCGGCGAGCAGGAACGAGCGCCCGTCCTTCAGGCCCTCCACGTAGCAGGCGATGGCTCCGACCTCGGGGCGCTCGGCGAAGTACGAGATGAAGTCGGCGGTCTCGAGGTCGGCCTCGTTGCCGGTGGGTGCCCAGTGGGAGAGCCGTACGCCCAGCTCCTGCATCGTGAAGACAGGCCGCCCCTGGTGGCCGGACTGGGTGATCAGCGCGATGGCCGGTCCTTCGAGGTCGTCGCGGAACCTCTCGAAGGCGTTCAGATTGGTGTTGGGTCCGAGCAGCCGGACGCCGGAGCGCTCCACGGCGGACGCCAGCCGTGCCTGGGCGGCGGCGCCCTCGTCGCCGGTCTCCGCGTAGCCTGAGGCGAAGGCGACGGCGAACTTCACCTTTGCCTCGCCGAGTTGCTCGATCACCGGCAGCGGGTCGCCGACCAGCAGTACGGCGAGGTCGACCGGTTCGGGGAGTTCGGCAACCGAAGGCACGCAGTCGAGGCCGAAGACGGACGTGCGAGTGGGGTGTACGGGGTGCAGACGGGCGCCGACGCGGGCCGCCCAGTCGACGAGCTGCCGGGTGATGCCGGTGTGCGGCCGGCCCTCCGCGTCCGAGGCGCCGACGACGGCGACGGAGGAGGGGCGGAAGAACCGGTCCAGGTCGGGCACCGGTGCGTACAGCGGACGGCCGCCGACATCGAGGTCACCGGCGGAGACGGCGGGTCCGGCCGCCTCGTGGACGGCGTTTCTCGGCCGGTCGCCGCAGGCGACGACGCGCGCGCGGAGGCCGGAGGTGAGTGTGCCGTGAGTCGATCCGAGCATCGCTGGTCTCCGCTCCTGCTCGATGGCCGAGCTGCCCGGCCAGGTAACTGACGCATAGTCAGATTACCGAACTGGCTGGTAGTCAGGAACCGTTGTGCGCGCAAAGCGGCGGACCGGTTCTAGGAAAGCGCCTTCGCGATCTTCCGGGCGTCGATCGCCATCTCGCGGAGCATGCCGCTGATCGGGTTGGTGAAGCCGGTGAAGTAGAGGCCGGGTGCCTGCTCGGGTGTCCGGCCGCCACGGACCACCGGCCGGCCGCGCTCGTCGAGGACGCCGAGATGCCCGACGACGCCTTCCAGCCCGCGCCGGTATCCGGTCGCGGCGATCACGGCGTCCGGTGAGATCCGAGTGCCGTCCGCCAGCACCGCCTTGCCGTCGTCGAACGCGTCAAGAGCTGCGACGGGCTCCACCCGGCCCGTGCGGACGGCGTCGATCAGGCCCACGTCCTGGACCGGGATCGCGCCCTGCTCGACCCGGGAGTACAGGCCCGTGTCGGGGCGCGGCAGCCCCTGCTCGGTCAGATCCGGCACGGCGATCCTGCACATGAGGTCCCCGGCCTTGTCCACCAGTGGCACCGGCAGCCGGCGGACCAGCACGCCGGTGCGCTGTGCGGGCCAGCCCGCCGTGGAGCGGCGCACGATGTGCGGGACGGTGCGCACCGCGAGCCGTACTCGCGCGGCCCCTCCCTCGACCAGGTCGACGGCTATCTCGGCGCCGGTGTTGCCCACTCCGACGACAAGGACGTCCTTGCCCGCGTACGGCACCGGGTTGCGGTAGTCGCCCGCGTGCAGCAGTCCGCCCGTGTATGTGTCGCGGCCCGGCCAGTCGGGCAGGTGCGGGGTGTGGTTGTAGCCGGTGGCCACCACGACCGCCCGGCCGGTCAGCTCGCGCCCGCCCGTGGCGTGCAGCAGCCAGTCGCTCCCGGCCGGTTCGATACGGGAGACCTCGACGCCGGTGACGACCTCCAGCTCATGGAACTCCGCGTACTTCTCCAGGTAGCGGACGAGGTCGTCGCGCGAGACCCAGCGGCCGAACGAGCGCGGCATCGGCAGGCCGGGGAGAGCGGAGAGCCTGCGGGTGGTGTGCAGATGGAGCCGGTCGTAGTGGAGGCGCCAGGAGGCGCCGACCGACTCGGACTTCTCGAGCACGACGGCCCGTACGCCCCGCTCCCGCAGTGCGGCCGCTGCGGCGAGACCGCCCGGGCCGCCGCCGACGACATACACGGGCCGGTCGTTCGTCCGGTCGATGCCCGGGTATCTGTCGTTGTCCTTTTCGTCGGTCATGAGCGTGAGAGTAACGACCGGCCGAATTGATGGGTATCGGTCAAGAGGGGGTTCGGTTGCGAATCGGTCACGACCGGACAGCCCTGCTCGTCCCTCTATGTCCCTGCCTCTTGCGCGGGTCGCTTCCGTCCGCTGAACTGACGTACCGTCAGAAATGCGCGTGAGGGGAGTCCCGGGCCATGCAGACGATCTGGCTCACCGGCGCCGAATGGGCCGCCGTCCTGCGTATCGGCCTCGGCCTGTGGTGGCTGGAGAGCTGGCGCCACAAGGACAGGAAGGGCTGGTTCGAGCGCGGCACGGGCATCGCCTGGGCGGCAGGCGTCGCCGCCGAGCACCGCTGGCAGGCCGTCCGTACCGGCTTCGAGAAGGTCGTGGCCCCGCGACCCCGGGCGACGGCCCGCATCGTCGTGTACGCCGAACTCGCCCTCGGGCTGGGTCTGATCAGCGGCTTCCTCACGCCGATCGCACTCGTCGGCGGGCTGCTGCTCAATCTCCTCTATCTCGTCCTCATGATCCACGACTGGGCCGAGCAGGGACAGAACGCCATGATGGTCCTGATATCGCTCGTCGCCCTCTTCGCCATGTCCTGGCAGACATGGTCCCTCGACAACGCGATCGGACTCTTCCTGTGACCGGCACTCCGGCGACCCCCGGGATCGACGACTTCACCCGCCCCTACTGGGACGCGGCGGCCGCGGGCGAACTGCTGATCCGCCGCTGCGGCGGCTGCCGGAAGCCGCACCACTATCCGCGCGAGTTCTGCCCGCACTGCTGGAGCGAGGACGTCGCCTGGGAACGGGCGAGCGGTCGCGCGACGCTCTACACGTGGTCCGTCGTCCACCGCAACGACCTGGCGCCCCATCGCGACCGCGTTCCCTACACGGCGGCGCTCGTCGAGCTGGCGGAAGGGCCGCGGATGATGACCGAGGTGGTGGACTGCCCACCGGAGCGCCTTGCCGTCGGGATGGAGCTGACGGCCGTCTTCCGCGCGGAGGGGGACGGCGTCACCGTCCCCCTCTTCCGGCCCGCCGGAGGGTCCGGTCAGGGCCAGAGCAGCTCCCGCTGCCACACGCCGCCCGGAGAGCGCCGGTAGCGCAGCCGCACATGCCGGCGCCGCTCGTCGCCCTGGAAGAACTCGGCCTCGCGCGGCTGAAGCGCGTACAGCGTCCATGTCGGCGCCGGCGCGTCCGGGTCCGCCTGCGCCTTTTCCCACGCAGCCTGCGAAGCTCGTGACAACTCCTCTTCGGAGCCCAGTACTTCGCTCTGCCGCCCGGTCAGTGCCGCCGCCAGCGCCCCCGTCGAACGGGCGCCGAGATCGGCCCGGCTCTCCTCCGGCGAGGCGGGGACCACCTGGCCGCGCACCCTGATCTGACGGCCCTGAGCGGCCCAGTAGAAGACGAGCGACGCCTCCGGTCGGGCCGCCAGCTGCCGCCCCTTCGCGCTCGTCGCATGGGTGGCGAAGTGCCAGCCGCGCTCGTCCGCGTCGTGGAGCATCACGATCCGCGCGTCGGGGCACCCCTGCGCGTCGACCGTCGCCAGCGTCATGGTGTGCGGTTCGGGCTGCCCGGCCGCCACGGCTTCGCCGAACCACCGGTGGAAAAGCGGCAGCGGCTCGCCGGGAGCGCCGGCCGGGTCGAAGACGGGCAGCGGGACGTCCCAGACCCGCTGTGCGCGCAGCAGCGCGCGGAAGGCGACCTGCGGGTCGCGCTCTTCGTGGTCCATGGACGCATTCAACATCCCGGGTCCTGGTGCGGACACGTCACCCCCGGCCCAGCACCACCGTCGCCGACGAACAGAACCAGCCCCCGGTCCCCGATGCGATCGCCAGCTCCGGCAGCTTGCCGCCCGCCCCCCGCACCTGGTGGCCGCCGGCCTCCCCCCGTAGCTGCCGTACCGCCTCGACCAGCAGGAACAGCCCGCGCATGCCGGGGTGGCAGGCGGAGAGGCCGCCGCCGTCCGTGTTCACGGGCAGCTCGCCGTCCCGCAGCAGCCGCCCCTTCTCCACGAAGGAGCCGCCCTCGCCCTTGGCACAGAACCCGAGGTCCTCCAGAGTGACCAGGGTCATGTAGGTGAAGGCGTCGTAGACCTCCGCGACGTCGATCTCGTGGGGCCGCACCCCGGCCCGCTCGAACGCGAGCCGGCCGCTGACCGCCGCCGGGGAGAGGGTGAAGTCGTCCCACTCCGACATGGTGGTGTGGGAGACGTGCTCGCCGGTGCCGAGGATCCACACCGGGGCCTTCGGGATGTCCGGTACGTACTCCTCCGCCGCCAGCAGCACCGCGCAGCCGCCGTCGCTGCGGATGCAGCAGTGCAGCTTGGTGAACGGGTCCGCGATCAGCGGTCCGCCGAGCACGTCGTCGACGGTGATCGGGTCGCGGAACATGGCGTCCGGGTTTGCGGCGGCGTTCGCCCGCGCCTGTACGGCCACCTGGGCGAGCTGCTCCAGGGTCGTGCCGTACTCGTGCATGTGGCGGCGGGCGGCCATCGCGTACTTGGCGACGAGCGTGTGGCCGTACGGCACCTCGAACTGGAGGGGGCCGCGGGTGCCGAAGGAGAGGTCGGAGGTGCGGCGGCCCGCCTTGATGTCCGTGCGGGCCGTCGACCCGTAGACGAGCAGCACCGCGTTCGCGTGACCGGCGGCGATCGCGTCGGCCGCGTGGGCCGCCATTACCTCCCAGGTCGCCCCGCCGACAGCGGTGGAGTCGACCCAGACCGGCCGCAGCCCCAGGTACTCGGCGACCTCGACCGGCGCGAGCACGCCGAGACCGGCCGAGCAGAGGCCGTCGACGACGCAGCGGTCCAGGCCGGAGTCCGCGAGCGCCCGGCGGGCCGCCTGGGCGTGCAGTGCGTAGGGGGTGGGGCCGTCGAGGCGGCCGCAGTCCGAGAGGGATATGCCGACGACGGCGACCTTGCGCGGTGTGGAGGGCATGCACCTGACGGTACATCAGATGTCGGTTGGCCGGGCGCTGCTCGAAGCAGCGTCGAAGGCGTATGGGCATGGGCATCCATGCGCCAGGGGCCTAATATGACGGTCCGTCAGGTCACTGTGGAGAGGAGCCCGGGATGGATGCCGTCTTCACCGCCGAGCAGGACGAGTTCCGCCGCGCCCTGCGCGAAGCGCTCACCGGAGTCGCCACGGACGCTCCCGAAGGACACGACCGCGACCTGTGGGCCCGTCTCGCCCGGCGGCTCGGCCTGCCCGGCCTCACGCTTCCGGCCGTGTACGGCGGCACCGGCCGTCCCCTCACCGACCTCGCAGTCGTCCAGGAGGAGACCGGCCGGGCCCTGCTGTCGTCCCCGCTGCTCGCCACGGCCGGCCTGGCCGCACCCCTGATCCTCGCGCTCGGCACCCCCGAACAGCGTTCCGGGCTCCTGCCGCGCATCGCGGACGCCTCCCTCACGTGCACGCTCGCCGTCCCCGGCAGCCTCGCCGACGCGCTGGCCCTGACCGGCGACAACACCAAGGGCGCCTGGGCGGGAGGCGGCCGGGCCGGCGGCATCCAGGCACGGGGGACCGGCGACGGCTGGACCCTGTACGGCGAGGCGCCACAGGTCCTCGACGGCCACAGCGCCGGTCTGCTGATCGTCGCCGCCCACACCGGCGGATTCCCGCGCAGCCGCGCCCTGCTCTTCCTCGTCGACGCGGACACCCCCGGCCTGACCCGCGCCCGGCTCGCGACGCCCGACGGGACCCGCCCTCGGGCCGCACTCCAACTCCGCCACTGCCCCGCGGCGCTGCTCGGTGCGGAAGACGGTGCCCGCGTCCCTGGCGTCCTCGCCGCCACCGGCCGCGCGGCCGCCGCGCTGCTCGCTGCGGAAGCGGCGGGCGCGGCCGCCGGCGCACTGTCCCGGACCGTCGAGCACCTGCGGGCCCGCGGGGCCCTTCTCGGGCACCGGCTCGCCGACCTGTACGTCCACGTCCAGGCGGCCCGCGCCGCGGCCTACTACGCGGCCTGCGACCCGGCCGCGGGTGCCCTCGCGCTTGCGGCGGGCCTGGAGGCGCAGCGCACCGTCGCGGGCGAGGCGGTCCGCCTCACCGGCGGTACCGGCCCCCAGGTGCGCCGGTACGGCGAACGTGCCGCGGCCGACGAACTGCTTCTCGGCCCCGTGCACCGGATGCGGGACGTCGCCGCCGAGCGGGCCGGGCTCTTCGCCGTCGAGGATCCGCAGGGAACGGCGGCCTGATGCCCACCGCCCTCCGCTCCGGCGGTCGGCCCTGCGCCTGTGGCCGCCGGGCGCGGCCTCAGTGGCGCCTGAACCGCGAGTGCCGCGGCGGGGCCTCGGGCTCTTCGTACGGAGGGTAGGACGCCGTGTCGGCGTCCCTGTCCCGGTAGGGGGCAGGGGCGTTCGGGTCCTGCCCGTACGGCCCCCAGTCGTCCGCGGGCGACTGGCCCGGCAGCTCCTCCTCGTACGGCTCCTCGCGCCTGTGCCGCGGCGCGCGGCGGCCGCTCATCACCGCGGCGGCCAGCAGGAGCAGCACACCGCCGCCGAACGCGAGCCCCACGCCGAGCCCGAGCCCCTCGCCGTCACCGCCCGCCGCGAGACTGCCGGACTCCTGACCCTGGCGGACCATCCACAGCACGGTGAACCCCAGCACGATCACGCCCGCCAGCGCCACCATGAAGCGGGAGCGCAGCAGCAGGCCGACCAGCGTCACCACGGCGGCGAAAGCCATGGGGAGCAGGAGGGAAGTGAAGAGCGCCCCCTCGTTGGGCGTGATTCCGCCGAAGAGGTCCTGGATGCGGTAATCGCGCCCGTGACGGCCGTCGTACCAGTCACGGAAGGGGCTCCATACGGCGGCCGTCGCTCCGACGAGAGCGAGGATCGAGCCGATGACGTTGCGGATCATCGCCGGGCCTCCTTGTGTCACCCACGGGGTCGTGACACGCACTCTCGTGTCATGACGCTACGCCGGGGGCGGGTACCCCGCCAGCGCCATCCGGAACGTGCCCCTCCGCTCACATCCCGCCGCGGGGGAGAGGTCGGCCGCGAAGGCGCGGTCCGCTGCCCGGCCCCTGGCTGCCGCACCGATCTGCGGCTCCACCGCGCGGTGGGGCTCCGCCCTTCCCGGACCGGGCTCCGTGCCGGACCCGGTCCCGCTTTCCGTCCGGCGTTCGGGCTTCGCCCTGCGCCCGTGCCCCGCCCGGCGGGGCGCTCCGGGCATTGCCGGGACTGCCACCCCGTGTGAGGTGCGCCACAAGTCGGTGCGAACCCGTGATGCCCGCGCGGCGTGGGCCGCTGGGATGCGTGGGCCGCCCGCCTCAGGAGGCGAGCCACACATGGACATTTCTGGAGAGGTGGGGCATTTGAGCCCGCGTACGTCGCATGCGTACCGACCACTGAGCATGAAGCGCCGGGCGTGGTTGACCCTCGGCGCCGTCGTTCTCGGCGGAGCCGGCATCGTCACGATCGCCACGGCCAACCCGTCCGACTCCCCCGGCGGTCAGAAGCAGCAGGAGCGGGCCGCCGCCCTGCGCACGATGCAGCTCGGCGGCGGAACGGCCACCGACCGGGAGCTGCCGGCGACCGACACCGAGCAGTTCTCACTCGTCGGCATCGGCTGGGACAGCCCGTCGGCCGAGGTCGAGGGCACCGCGCAGGTGCGTACGCGGGAGAAGAAGTCGGGCAAGTGGTCGCCCTGGCAGGCCCTGGAGCTCGACTCGCACGGCCCCGACAGCCCGGAGGGCACGGCCCGCGGCGCCTCCGAGCCGCTGTGGGTCGGCCCCTCCACCGCCGTCCAGGTGCGGGTGAAGGCGAGCAAGGCGCTGCCCAAGAACCTCAAGCTGCACATGGTCGACCCGGGCGTCAGCAGGGCCGAGGCGAAGAACCCGGCCGGCACGGACATGGAACCGGCCGCGTTCGCCTCGGAGACGGCGCTGCCCTCGGACTCCGCCACGCCCACCGACGCGGCTTCGCCGTCGGACACCGGCACCCCCACGGACTCCGCGACGCCGACGCCCGCGGACTCGGTCCCTGTCCCGCCGTCCCCGAGCGGCTCGGCGAGCCCGAGCCCGAGTATGAGTCCCAGCCCCAGCCCCACCGCCACCAGGCCGACCGCGCCGCCGTCGACGGTGAAGCGACCGCCGATCATCCCGCGGGCCCAGTGGGGCGCCGACGAGTCGATCGTCGACGACCCGGCCGAGTACATCGACAAGGTGCAGGCCGTCTACGTCCACCACACCGTCGGCTCCAACAACTACAGCTGCGCCGAGTCCGCCGCCCTGGTCCGCGGCATCATGACGTACCACGTCACGACCGAGGGCTGGAACGACCTGGGCTACAACTTCCTGGTCGACAAGTGCGGCCGCATCTTCGAGGGCCGCGGCGGCGGCGCCGACCTGCCGGTCAAGGGCGCCCACACGTACGGCTTCAACAGCTACTCCACCGGCATCGCCCTGCTCGGTGACTTCGAGGGCGACACGGCGACCGGTAAGGCGGCGGGCCGTCCGACGACCGCCGCGCTGCAGTCGACCGCGCGCGTCGCGGCATGGAAGCTAGGGCAGTACGGCGGCAACCCCAAGGGCACGGTGACGCTGGTCGCCCAGGGCGACACCGGCAAGTACACCGAGGGCCAGTCGGCCACCATGAGCGTGATCTCCGGTCACCGGGACGCGTTCGCGACGGCCTGCCCGGGCAAGAACCTGTACGCGAAGATGACCGCGATCCGCGACTTCGCGGCCGGCGCCGGCCGCAACTCCGCGATCCCGACGAGCGACTTCAACCGGGACGGCGTGCCGGACCTGGTCGTCGGCCTGCCCCGGGTCTCCAGCAGCGACGGCAGCGTCGTGGTGCTCCCGGGCAACGGCGACGGCCCGAGCTCGGCGGCCCGCCGGACGATCAACCAGAACAGCACCGGCGTGCCGGGCACTTCCGAGGCCGGTGACGGCTTCGGCTCGGACAGCGCGTGGGGCGACGTCAACGGCGACGGCTACGGCGACCTGCTCGTCGGCGCGCCCGGCGAGGACGGCACCTCCACGCAGGCGGACACCGGCCAGGTGACCGTGCTCCACGGTCCCGGCCTGAGCTCGGGCAAGTCGTACTGGACCAACGAGACGACGCGCGTGGCGGGCGAGAAGCTGGGCGCCGCCGTGGCCACCGGAGACTTCAACGCGGACGGCAACTCCGACGTGTTCTCCGTGGCGCCGGGCAAGCCCGGCCGCTGGTGGGTGTTCGACAGTGCGACCGGCGTCGCACGCTCCGGTTACCTGAACACCGCCGCGTACACGGGAGCGGTCGCGTACGCGAGCACGGCGGCCGGTGACTTCAACAAGGACGGCTACGGCGACGTGGCGATCTCGTACCGCGACCCGGGCGGCGTGGGCCGTCTGCTGTGGCTCAAGGGCTCGGCCACCGGCCTGCAGCGCGTCGGCATTCTGGAGGCGCGCGGCGGCCGTTCGCTGGCCTCGGGCGACATCAACGGCGACGGTTACGCGGACCTCGCGGTCGGCCAGCCGAGCACCACGGAGTCGGGCCACACGCTCAAGGGCGGTGCCGTGACCGTCGTGTTCGGTTCGTCGACGGGTCTGACGTCGACCGGCCGCAAGTCGCTCGGCCAGGACACGACCGGGGTGCCGGAGACGGGCGAGACCGGCGACGACATGGGTGCGTCCGTGTCCGTCGGCGACGCGAACCTCGACGGCTACGACGACATCCTCACCGGCCTGCCCGGCGAGGACATCACCCGCGGCGGCGTCGCACAGACGAACGCCGGCATGGTGATCCTGCTGCGCGGTTCCTCGACCGGGCCGACGGCGACGGGATCGGTGGCGTACCACCAGGACACGACCGGCATGCCGGGCACGACGGAGTCGAACGACCGCCTCGGCTCGTCCGTCACGCTGGCCGACCTGTCCGGCTACGTGCGCGCGGACGTGGCGATCGGCGCGGACGGCGAGGACGCGAACAACGGCACGGTGCTGCAACTGGACAACAGCAGCACGAGCGGCATCACGCCGGCCTCCGGCGTCTTCTACGGCACGTCGGCGCTGGGCACGCCGACGGGTGTCCGCATCGGTCTGGTGCTGACGCCGTAGCCCAGGGGAGCCGGCCGGGCCGTCGGCCCG
>NZ_BMWB01000019.1:0-71759 GCF_014651015.1 Streptomyces xantholiticus | reverse complement strand
GGGCCCGCCGGACCCCCGAAGGGGGCGTCCGGCGGGCCCGGCGTGGTTCCGGAACCAACGGTGCTCCGTAAGTTGTCGGGCAGCCCGGGCGACGGGCCGGCATGCGGCTCGGCCGTCGACGGCGCACCCCACGCCGACCGGAACGAGCCGCACGCAGAGCAGTCGAACGCCCCATCGGACAGGACCTGGGGAGGAGCCCCCGCAACGGGGCGGGGGCGGAGCCCCGTTCGGGACGGGGGTGTCATCCACGCCGCCAGGCGTAGGGGAGGGCGGGGTTGGGACGGGCCCCGCGCAGCGGGCAGGTCAGCGCGCGCCGCGCCCCGTCGCGGTGCCCTTCACCGCGTCCAGCGCATACACGCACCGGTCCTTGCTGCACGCGTACACCACCCCGCTCTGCACCACCGGCGACCCCGTGATCTCGCCCCCCGTGGCGAGCTTCCAGCGCAGCTGCCCGCCGCTCGCGTCGAGCGTGTACAGCACGTGGTCGGCGGAGCCGAAGTGGACGCGGCCCTCCGCGACGACCGGGGTGCCGACGACTTCGCCGCCCGCGGCGAAGCGCCACATGGGTGTACCCGTCACCGCGTCCAGCGTGTAGAGCGCGCTGCCGCTGCCGACATGGATGTTGCCCGCCGCGACCAGCACCGGCTCGCTCGACTGGCGGGACTCCGTCGCGATGCGCCAGCGGTCCTTGCCGGTCGTGGCGTCGAGGGCGTAGACCGTGCCGAGGTAGTCGGCGAGGTACACGCCGCCGCCGGTCACGGCGGGGCCGGGGGCGAAGGCCGGCGGTGAGAGGAACACGGCCGGCGCCTCGAAGTGCCAGCGCACCAGACCGGACGCGATGTCGGCGGCGAGCACGCGGGTCCCGGCCGAGACGTACACATAGCCGTCGGGCGCCGGCTGCACCCGCACCGGCACGTTCCCGCAGGAGGCCGCGTCGCCGATCGGGTACGACCAGCGCTCCTCACCCGTCCGGGCCTCGAGCGCCCGCAGCCGCGCGTCCTTCCACACGTACACGGTGTCGCCGAAGATCGCGGGCCCGGCCTCGGGGGTCTCGAAGTCGGTCTGGGCGCCGGTGATCTCCCACAGCTTCTCGCCGTTGGAAGCCTCCCAGGCCTGTACGCCGCCGCCGCGGGTGCCGGTGAGGACCGTGCCGCGGTCGACCTTGAGGGAGTACACCCAGGCGTCGGTCCGGAGCCGCCAGCGTTCGTTGCCGGTCGCCGCGTCCAGCGCGTACAGCGTCGGCCCGTCGGAGGCGTGGATGCGGCCGCCGGCGACGGCCATGGCCCAGGCCACGTCCCGGGTCTTGAACTGGCGGCGGCCGGTGCCGACGTCGAGGGCGTGGACCTCGAACGAGGTGACGTACAGCAGGTCCCCGTCGACGACGGGCGTACCCCAGACGTCGTTCGACATGCGGAAACGCCAGGGCCGCCAGTGGCCGGGGCCGGCGTCCGGTGCCTGGGCGGGGGGCGGCACCGGCGCCGGGGACGTGACCGGGCCGGCGGCGTCCACGCCGTTCAGCCCGCCGGGCGGCCGTACCCAGCCGGTGGTGGGTGACGCCTCGGCGACCGCGGCGCGGCCGGTGTCCGCGACCCGGGGGCCGGGGCCGATGGGGACGCCGGAGCCGGGCAGCCGCACCGGGCCGCCCGGCGCGTGCCCGGGAGCGGGCACGAGGGACGGCTGCGGCGGCGCGGGCGGCTCCTGCGGGGCGGGCGGCGGGGTGGCGGGCCGCGAGGGCGCGGGGCGGGCGCCGACGGCGGGCGGCCGGTTGCCGCCGCGGCGCGTCTCGATCATGGCGGTGGCACTGGACGGCAGCCACGCGGAGGCGGTGCCGCTGTCGTCGCCGCCGGACGAGAAGAGGTGCGGTGCGAGCTGTGCCTGCAGGTCCTCGGGGCTCGGCCGCCGCCCGGACTCCATCTGCATGCACGAGTCGATCAGCGGCCGCAGCTCGTCGGGGAGCCCCTCCAGGTCAGGGCCCTCGCGCAGCAGCATGAAAACGGTCTCCACCGGGTTCGCTCCGTGGAAGGGGGCGTGGCCGGTGGCGGCGAAGACCAGCGTGGAGCCGAGCGAGAAGACGTCGCTGGCGCCGGTCACGCTGCGGGAGTCACGCGCCTGCTCGGGCGACATGTAGGCGGGGGTGCCGACGGCGACGTTGGTCATGGTCAGGCGGGTGTTGGAGACACCGGACGCGATTCCGAAGTCGATGACCCGGGGCCCGTCCTCGACGACCAGCACGTTGGACGGCTTGAGGTCGCGGTGGACGAGGCCCGCGCCGTGGATCGACTGCAGGGCCTCTGCGATGCCCGCCGCGAGCCACCGCACCGCCTGGGCGGGCAGCGGCCCGCACTCGTTGACGATCTCCTCGAGGGACGGCGCCGGTACGTACGCGGTGGCCAGCCACGGCACGGCGGCCCGCGGGTCGGCGTCGACCACCGCGGCGGTGTAGAAGCCGCTGACCGCGCGGGCCGCCTCCACCTCGCGCGTGAAGCGGACGCGGAACAGCTGGTCCTCGGCGAGCTCGGTGCGCACGGTCTTGATCGCGACCCGGCGGCCGGACGCCGACCTGGCGAGATAGACCAGTCCCATGCCACCGGCACCGAGCCGGCCCAGCACCTCGAACGGACCGATCCGTCTCGGGTCGTGCTGCGTCAGCTGCTCCATACTTGCGTGCCACCTCCCCGTACGGGCTCCACGAATGGAGCCCGTCATTTTCAGCCCCGTGCAGGGTCTCACCATCGAGCCCCTCAGCGGTGAGCACCCTGATTCTTCCTGTCCGGGGCCATGGTTGCGAACCCGGGGGCGGATCGGGGTGTCTCACCGCGTTTCGGGCACCTCTGTGAGCGTCGCGCGCTGTCGCGGCGTCGCCGCGGGCGGCCTGCGCGGGTACCAATCGCCGCCCGGCTCAACCGGCTTTCGCTGCGGCCGGGCCGGAGTCCTCTTCGCCGTCCTTCCCGGACGCGGAGGCGGAGGCGGAGCCCGAGTCGTCGGAGGGTGCGGCCCTGGCCGCCTCCCGCTCCTCCGCGGCCTCCGGCGCCTGCGGGCCGAACCTGCCGGGTCCGCCGCTCTCCGGCGCCTCCTCGCCGCCCTTCTCACCGCCGGGGGCCGCCGTCCGGTCCGGCGCGGCCAGCACCGCGAAGACGGCGCCCTGGTCGTCGCCGAAGGTGGCGATCCGGCCGTACGGGGTGTCTGCGGGCGCAGTGCGGACGCGGCCGCCGAGCCGGACCACCGTCTCGGCCGCCGCGTCGCAGTCGGTGACGCAGAAGTAGACGAGGAAGTGGTCCGGCATCTCGGGCGGGAACTCGTCGGTGATCAGGCTGCGCCCGCCGACGGCGGTGGCCTCGCCCGGTTCCGTACCGGCGGGCGACCACATACGGAAGCCGGTCATGGGGCCGGTCAGGTCGGTGCCCTGGAAGCCGAACACCGACTCGTAGAAGTCGTCGGTGCGCTTCTGGTCCCGGGTGTACACCTCGGTCCAGCAGAACGAGTTCGGTTCACCGTGCTTCTCGAAGCCCGACCGCTCGCCCCCCTGCCACAGGCCGAACACCGCGCCGCGGGGGTCCGCGACGACCGCCGAGGTCCCGGTGGGGCCCTTGGGCAGCGGGTCGATGATCACCTGGCCGCCCTTGTCGGCGATGCGCCGCCCGAGGGCGGCGGCGTCGGGGGCGGCGAAGTAGACGCCCCAGACGGTGGGCATGCGACCGTCCCGCTTGGGCGTCAGTGCGGCGACGAGCCGTCCGTCGCTGTACGCGTCGGCTTCGCGCCCTCGTACGCCGCCGGGGACCTGGCCGCCGCCCCGATGGGTGAAGGTCCATCCGAAGAGCTCGCCGTAGAAACGCTTGCCCGCCTCCACATCGGGGAGCGATGCGTCCACCCAGCACGGCGTGCCCTCTGTGAATGCGGCCATGGACCTGATTCCTTCCCTGGGTGTGGTGCCCGTCACCATCAAGCTAACGGGGCATCACGCGCTGCGCGCGGAATCAAATCGAACGTTTGCTCGGAAAAATGCGGGTTTGTCGAGGGGAGGGCGATATACGGTGCCCGGCCGGGCCATGTGGGACTGATTTCGTTGAGTTGTCCACCGAAGTTGTCCACAGGCTGTTGATAACATTATTGCTCTCCGTGGTCGGCACCCCATTTGCAGTCGGCCGAATCGCGCCCCGATCACCCCTCGGTAAGCTGACGGCATGACAGGACAAGTGCGCACCGTCGACGGCCGGGTCGCCGGACGACGCGGCCAGGCGACGCGGCAGAAGCTGCTCGACTGCCTCAGCGAGATGCTCAGTTCGTCGCCTTACCGGGACGTCAAAGTCATCGATGTGGCCCGGAAGGCGGGCACTTCACCCGCGACGTTCTACCAGTACTTCCCTGATGTCGAGGGCGCCGTCCTCGAGATCGCCGAAGAAATGGCCAAGGAGGGGGCGGAGTTGACCGAATTGGTCTCCGGCCGTTCCTGGACGGGCAAGGCCGGCTGGCAGACCTCGGAGGAACTGGTCGAGGGTTTTCTCGACTTCTGGCGTCGCAACGACGCCATCCTGCGGGTGGTCGACCTCGGTGCGGCGGAAGGCGACAAGCGGTTCTACAAGATCCGCATGAAGATCCTGAACTCCGTCACCAACTCCCTCACGGACACCGTCAAGGAGCTCCAGGCCAAGGGCAAGGTGGACAAGGCCGTCAGCCCCGCGGCGATGGCCGGGTCGCTGGTGGCCATGCTCGCCGCGGTCGCCTCGCACCAGAAGGGCTTCACCACCTGGGGTGTCAAGCAGGCCGAACTGAAGCCGAACCTCGCGCTGTTGGTGTACCTGGGCATCACGGGCAAGAAGCCGACGAAGTAACCGCGGGGCGGAGCGCATCGCTGCTTGCCGCACGAGAGTCCTGTCACGCCGACGGCCGTCACCCTCAGGGTGGCCGCCGTCGGCACTCTTGTGTTCGGGGGACCGCTCCTGCGCTGCTAGGGTGACGTGCGCTCGTCAAGCGAGCCCATTCGCCGACACTTTCAACGGGGGTTGAAACATGAAGATCCGCCATGTCCGCGCCATCGCCGTGTTCGGAATCGCGCTGGTCGCGCTGACCGGAGCCCGCGGCTCCAGTGGCGGCGGCTGCGACAACTCCAGCAGCTCCAGCAGCTCTTCGAGCAGTGGCGGCAGCGGCAGCCGCGACGACGACAGCGCCGGCAGCACCGGCGGCTCCCTGCCCGGCGGCTCCGGCGCCGACAAGGCCGCACGCGATGTGACCATCGACGAGTGCAAGTACGACGTGGCGACGAAGAACCTCACCGCGAAGATCACCATCGACAACAGCGGTGCGCTGGACTACGACTACAACGTCACCATGAAGTTCACCGGCGACGCCGGCAGCACCGCGGTTCCCGCCACCGCGATGAAGACCGGGATCACGGTTGCCGCGGGCTCCACCCAGACCGCCGAGCTGACCACTCCGTACACCGGCTCCGGCGACGGCTCCGAGTACACCAAGTGCGAGGTCACGCGGGCAAGCCGCAGCTGAGTCCCCGGGGGTCAGCGCAACCGGAAGCCGCCCCTGCCCCGACCGCTCGTGAACAGCTCGGCCTGCCGCTGCGGCGGCAGGTTGCCGAGCGCGACCAGGTGCGGGGCATGGGCGAGCGCCTGCAGACGTGATGCCTCGGTGGCCGACCACACGGCGCGGACCGTTCCCTGGACGGCCTCCGTCGGGTGTGAGGCCACCACCGCCGCGGCGCGCAGCGCCGCCGCTGCAGCGCCGCCCGGCTCGGTCAGTTCGGAGACCAGCCCCACGTCGTACGCCCGTCGGGCCGTCAGCCGCTCCGCCGTGCCCATCAGGGCCGTCCGGGCCACCTCGCCCGCCGGCATCCGCTGCGCCATGAAGACGCTCTCGTAGGCGCTGACCATGCCGTAGGTGGTGTGGGGGTCGAAGAACGTGGCCTCGTGCGAGGCGATCACGAAGTCGCTCTCGCCGAGCAGGTAGAACGCGCCCCCGCAGGCCATGCCCTCCACGGCGGCGATCACCGGCTTCCACAGGTCGTTGGCCTTGGGGCCGATGGTGAGGAGCGGGTCGTCGAGGGAGTAGGGGGAGGGCGGCTGCGGGACCTCGGCAGAGCGGTCGATTCCCGTGCAGAAGGCCTTGCCGCCCGCACCCGTGACCACCGCCGCGCGTACCGACTGGTCGTGGCGGAAACCGCGCCAGACGGCGGTGAGTGCGGCCGCCGTCTCCAGGTCGATCGCATTGTGCTTCGCCGGCCGGTCGAGGGTGACCAGGGCGACGCCCGTGTCCTTGTCGCTCTCCACGCGGATGCTCATGAGCGCTCCAGGAGCCAGCGCGGCATCCCGTCACCGTCGAAGACCACGCGCACACCGGCACCGATGCGCAGCCGCGCAGGGTCGACGGAGTTCAGCGGGGCGTCGGGGGCGGCCACCACATTGCCGACGAGCCGGATGCGCGGGGCGTCCCAGAGCTCGACGACGACCGCGTTGTAGGGGGCCAGCTCCGTGTAGCCGGGGAGCAGCGGCGGATGCGGGACCACGTACGACCAGATGCGGCCGCGGCCGCCCATCCGGCGCCACTCGCTGTCGAACGAACCGCACTGCGGGCAGCACGGCCGGGGCGGGAAGCGCAGCTCGCCGCAGGCCGGTGCGGCGCACGCCTGGAGCCGCAGCTCGCCGCGGGCCGCATACTCCCAGAACGGGGCGCCGTCGTCGTCGATGACCGGTTGCAGCATCTCAACTCCTCAGCAGAACTGCCGACGTCGGTACGCCCTCGCCGGCCGTCACCAGGCAGGTCCCGGCGCCCGGCACCTGGGCCGTGGAGGTGCCCCGCAACTGTTTGACGCCTTCGTTGATCAGATTGAAGCCGTGGACGTACGCCTCGCTGAGGCCGCCGCCGCCGGTGTTCAGCGGCAGCCGGCCGCCGATCTCCAGCGCCCCGCCCTCGGTGAAGGCCGCGCCCTCGCCGCGCCTGCAGAAGCCGTATCCCTCGAGCGACAGCGGGATCAGCGGGGTGAAGGCGTCGTAGATCTGCGCCACGTCGACGTCCTGCGGGCCGAAGTCGGCCCGCTTCCACAGCTGTCGTGCCGCCGTCCAGGCAGGGCCGGTGAGCGGGTCGTCGTTCCAGTAGTTGACCATCCCGTGGTGCTGGGCGGGCAGGCCCTGGGCGGCCGAGTGGATGTACACGGGCCGCTGTCGGCAGTCGCGGGCGCGCTCGGCGCCCACGATCACACAGGCGAGCGCGCCGTCCGTCTCCAGGCAGTTGTCGAAGAGGCACAGCGGCTCGCTGATCCAGCGCGAGGTCATGTACATCTCGCGGGTGAGGGGCCGTTCGTACATCATCGCGGCCGGGTTCTGGTTGGCGCGGTTGCGGCAGGCGAGGGCGACGTTGAAGAGGTGTTCGCGGGTCGCGCCGTACTCGTGCATGTAGCGGCGGGCGAGCATGCCGATCTCGTCGGCGGGCCGCAGCAGCCCGAAGGGGCGGGTCCACTGCGCGGGGGTGGGCAGCTGCACTGCCGTACCGGTCCACGGGCGCGGTCCCGAGCCGCGTTTGCGTGACCGCCAGGCGACGCCGACATCCGCCTGGCCGGTGGTGATGGCGGCGGCCAGATGCGCGAGCGTGGCGCAGGAGCCCCCGCCGCCGTAACCGACCTTGGAGAAGAAGGTGACGTCGCCCGCGCCGACGGCCTTGGCGATCTCGACCTCGTCGGTCTCCTCCATCGTGTACGAGGCGAAGCCGTCCACCTCGGAGGGGGCGATGCCGGCGTCGTCGAGTGCGCCGAGGATGGCGCGGCAGGCCAGCGTCTTCTCCGGCTCCGGCAGCCGCTTGGCGAAGTCCGTCTGACCGATTCCGACTATCGCTGCCTTGTCCTTGAGGGTCGCCATGGCCGGAGCGTACAGCTAATCTGACGTACCGTCAGCTACAGCGGACGGGCGTACGGGAGGCATCCGATGCGACGCGGCGACCTGGAGTGGGGCACCATCGCGCAGCTGGTACGAAGTGCCGCGCAGCGCTACGGGGAGCGGGAGGCAGTCGTCGACGGCCGCACCCGCGTCTCGTACGCGGAACTCGGCGAACGCGTCGAGCGCGCCGCCGCCGCGTGCATCGCCTCCGGGACACTCAAGGGCGACCGGGTCGCGATCTGGGCGCCGAACACCCTCGACTGGATCGTCGCCGCGCTCGGCGCCGTGAGCGCAGGCGGTGTGCTCGTGCCCCTCAACACCCGCTTCAAGGGCACGGAGGCCGCCCATGTGCTCCGCCGTTCCCGCGCAAGACTCCTCTTCGTCACCGGCACCTTCCTCGGCACGTCCTACGTCGCCTCGCTGCGCCGCGCGGACGTGCAGCTTCCCGACCTGGAACAGGTCGTGGTCCTCGCCGACACCGCTCCGCAGGACTACCGCACCTGGAAGGACTTCCTGGCGGGCGGCGACGACGTCCCTGCCACCCGGGTGCGCGAGCGCTCCGACACCGTCACGCCCCGCGACCCGTCAGACATCGTCTACACCTCGGGCACCACCGGCACCCCCAAGGGCGCGGTCATCACCCACGCCCAGACGCTGCGCTGCTACGACCTGTGGAGCGAGCTCGCCGGGCTGCGCGAAGGCGACCGCTATCTCATCGTGAACCCGTTCTTCCACACCTTCGGCTACAAGGCCGGCATCATCGCCTGCCTCACCCGCGGCGCCACGATGGTCCCGCAGCCCGTCTTCAATGTGGACACGGTCCTCGCCAACATCGCCGCCGAGCGCATCTCCGTACTCCCTGGTCCGCCCACCCTGCACCAGTCACTGCTCGACCACCCGGCCCGTGACCGCCACGATCTGAGCGCCCTGCGCCTCGTCGTCACCGGCGCCGCCGTCGTCCCGCTCCGGCTGGTCGAACGGCTGCGCGGCGAGCTGCGCATCGCGACCGTCCTGACCGCGTACGGCCTCTCGGAGGCCGGCGGCCTCGTCACCATGTGTCGCCGGGGCGACGACCCCGGCGTCGTCGCCGCCACCTCCGGCCGTGCGATACCCGGCACCGAGGTCCGTGTCCTCGCCGCACCGGGCGAGCCGGGCGAGATCCTGGTGCGCGGACACAACGTGATGCGGGGCTACTTCGAGGACCCGGAGGGCACGGCCGCCGCGATCACGCCCGACGGCTGGCTGCGCACCGGCGACATCGGCGTCCTCGACGGGGCGGGGAATCTGCGGATCACCGACCGGATCAAGGACATGTTCATCGTCGGCGGCTTCAACGCATACCCCGCGGAGATCGAGCAACTGCTCGGCCTGCACCCGGACATCGCCGACATCGCCGTCATCGGAATCCCCGACCCGCGGCTCGGCGAGGTCTGCAAGGCGTACGCGGTCCGCCGGCCCGGCTCGACCCTCACGTCCGACGACCTGATCGCCTGGTCGCGGCGGGAGATGGCGAACTACAAGGTGCCCCGGCAGGTCGAGTTCGTCACCGAACTGCCGCGCAACGCGAGCGGAAAGGTACTGAAGACCGAGCTGCGCCAAGGCGCCGCCTGACGGCGGTCAGGGGACATGCCACGGCCGCGGCGGCTTCCCCTCCGCGCCGCCGCGGCCGTTCCCCGTCGTGAGTGGCTCCTTGTCAGCCCTTCGGCGGTGCGGGCGAGTGGTGGTCGCCCATCGTCCTGATGGTGCTGCCGTCGGCCGGCGGAACCGGCGAGTGGTGGTCGCCCATCGTCCTGATGGTGCTGCCGTCGGCCGGCGGAACCGGCGAGTGGTGGTCGCCCATCGTCCTGATGGTGCTGCCGTCGGCCGGCGGAACCGGCGAGTGGTGGTCACCGAGCGTCGTGATGGTGCTGCCGTCGGCCGGCGGAACCGGCGAGTGGTGGTCGCCCATCGTGGTGATCGTGTCGTCGGCGGGCGGCGCCGGCGAGTGGTGGTCGCCCATGGTCGTGATCTGCTCGCTGTTCTTCTCGGTGCTGTTCATGTTCATCCCCCGATGGGATCGACCGATGTGGCTGAAGGTGGCCTTCCGCCCAGAGACTCCCCCGATGGCCTCCGGGCAGAAGGCCGAGTACCGGTCCAGTTGGCCCCCCGACGCGTCGGACCGAGCACGATTGAGAGTGTCGGATGAGCATAAACAATCGATGAACGCCCTGGCCCGCGCTTTCCCGCGGGCTCAGGCAGCCCTGAGCGGAGTGGCGAGCAGATGCCGGGCCTCCTCGGCCTCGGCCGCGCCGGACTGTTCGTGCAGCAGGAGCGCCTCGCGCCAGCACGCGCGTGCCCGGTCCGCCTGTCCGAGAACCTCCAGCGCCCTGCCGAGCGTGATCAGAGTGTTCCCGCGGGTCCGGTCGCCGCCGATGCAGCCGATCGCCAGTGCCTGTTCGGCATGCTGGGCTGCCTGTGCGGGGCGCCGCGCGGCGAAATGGGCCTGCGCGATCCGGAAGTGCGTGGTGCCCTCCCACAGCCGTTGCCGGTTCGACTCGAACAGGTCGAGTGCGGTGTGCAGCTCCTGAAGCGCCTCCGCCGGCCGGCCGGCTCCCGTCAACGCGATGCCCAGGGCGTACCGTGCGTTGGCCAACCGCAGTGCATGACCGATCCGGTCGTACAGCGCCACGCCCTCGCGGGCAAGGGCAATGGCCTCGTCCGGGCGGTCGGTGACGACGTGGATCCGCGACAGGTTGCACAGGGCGCTGGCCTCGCCGGGCAGATTGCCGTCCGCCCGTGACCCCGCCATCGCCCGCCGCAGATGCTCCTCGGCCTCGCCGTGGCGTCCCTGGTTGAACGCGATGATCCCCCGGTCGTTGTCGGACCAGTAGACCGGCGCCGGGTCGTTCGCCGCGCGGGCCAGCGACGCTGCCTGCGCGGCCTGTTCGTCGGCCTCGTCGTAACGGCCCGCCACCAGGTGGACGTTGGTCATGGACGTCCGGGCCCGCGCCTCGGTACGGGTGTCACCTGCGGTGCGCGCCACCTCGACCGCCGCGCAGGCCACCGACTCGTAGACCTTCGAGTTCGCACCCGACTCGGCCAGGTTCTGCGCCGCCCAGAGCAGATCGACCGCCCGGCGCAGCTGTGGGCCGGGCGACGCCTGCCTGGCGCAGGCGAGAAGGCAGTTGGCCTCCGCGTACAGCCAGTCCTGCGCGTCCTCGAGGCGTGTGAACGTCAGCCCGGCGTCGCCCGTCGGCTCGAGGTGGGTCACCAGCCGGTCGCCGGGCCGCTCCATGGCGAAGACGCGCGCCGCCGTCGCCAGGTAGAAGTCCAGCAGCCGTGACAGCGCCGCCTCCCGCTCCGCAGGGGGCTGCTCGTCCCTCTCCGCGCATGCACGCGCGTAGAGACGCACAAGGTCGTGGTACCGGTACCGCCCCGGTGCCGCGGACTCCAGCAGGGACGTGTCGACCAGCGCTTCCAGCAGGTCCTCCGTCTCGTGCGGCGGCAGGTCCAGTACGGCCGCGGCCGCGGCGAGCGAGATGTCGGGGCCGTCCGCGAGGCCCAGCAGGCGGAACGCCCGGGCCTGGGCCGGCTCGAGCTGCCCGTAGCCCAGCTCGAACGTGGCCTTCACCGCCAGATCGCCGGCCTGGAGTTCGTCCAGCCTGCGTCGTTCGTCGGCGAGTTTGGCCGCGAGGACCGACACGGTCCAGGTGCGGCGGGCCGCCAGTCGCGAAGCGGCGATGCGGATCGCCAGCGGCAGGAAGCCGCACGCCGCGACCACGTCCAGCGCCGCCTCCCGTTCCGCGCCGACGCGTTCCGCGCCGACGATCCGGGTGAAGAGCTGCAACGCCTCGTCGGGGGACATCACGTCCAGGTCCACCAGGTGCGCACCCGCGAGGTCGACCATCCGGACCCGGCTGGTGATCAGTGCCGCGCACCCGGCGGTGCCGGGCAGCAGGGGCCGGACCTGGGCGGCGTCGCGGGCGTTGTCGAGCAGGACCAGTATCCGCCGCCCGTCCAGTGCCGAGCGGTACAGCGCCGCCCGCTCGTCCAGCGTGTCCGGGATGGCGGAGTCCGCCGTGCCCAGGGCGCGCAGGAACGAGCCGAGGACGGTCTCGGGTTCAGCGGCCCGGTTGCCGGTGCCCTGGAGGTCCACGTAAAGCTGGCCGTCGGGGAAGTGCTTGCGCGCCTGGTGCGCCACATGGACGGCGAGTGTCGTCTTGCCGACGCCGCCGATGCCGGCGAGCGCGGAGACGGCCATCACCGAGCCTTCGGCGGTGGCGAGTTGGCCGCCCAGCTCGGCCACGAAGGACGACCGGCCGGTGAAGTCGGGGACGGTGGCGGGGAGCTGGGCGGGCCGGGTGAGCTGCGGCGCCGGTGCGGACTCCTCGCAGGGGCAGGCCAGTTCGGCGTCGGCCTGCAGGATGCGTTGCTGGAGGCTGGACAGCTCGGGCCGCGGGTCGACACCCAGTTCGTCGGCGAGCAGCCGGCGGGTGTCCGCGTAGACGGCGAGCGCCTCCGCCTGCCGCCCGCTGCGGTACAGCGCCAGCATCAGCAGCTCGCGCAGCCGCTCCCGCAGCGGGTGCGTGGCGGTGAGCGCCGTCAGCTCGGAGACGGCCTCGGCGTGACGGCCGACCTCCAGGTCGATGTCGAGCCGGGTCTCCAGCAGTTGCAGACCCCATTCCACGAGCCGGGTGCGCTGGTTCTCCGCATAGGGTCCCGGCACGTTGGCGAGCGGTTCGCCGTCCCACAGGCCCAGCACCTTGTTGAGCAGTGCCCGGGCCTGGGCGCGGTCTCCCGCCGTGTTGGCCTTGTACGCCTCGGCCGCCAGTTCCTGCGCCACGGCGAGGTCGAGGGCGTCGCGCCCGATGCGCAGCGCGTAGCCGCCCGACTCGCTGACCAAGGTCTCGGAGGTGAGCGCCTTGCGCAGCCGGGAGGCGTATGTACGGACGGCGGCGAGTGCCTGCGACGGGGGTTCCTCGCCCCAGATCGCGTCGATCAGCTCATGGGCCGTGGCGGTGCGTCCGTCGCGGAGCAGCAGCGCGACCAGCAGGGCACGCTGCTGCGGCGAGCCGGGCGGCAGGGTCTGCGCACCCCGCCGCACCCGTACCGGGCCGAGCACGCTGAAGTGGAGCTCGGCGTCTTCGCTCGCGAGCGGAGCGCGCTGGTTCGGTACGCGTGGCCCGCTGTCACGGTCCATTGGTGCCCCCTGCCGGTACTGCCGGAATCGCCCTCGACAGTCTGCCTTGTTGGGGGTGGCCGCGTCAGCAGCGGGGCAACTCCCGCTGCCGACCGCCCGCGTGTTCGACAGGCCCGTTCTGATCAGGGGCGATAGACGGTTCCGGGCTCGGGTGCGGCCGGTGAGAGCAGCTCGGGGACCGTGACGAAGGTGTAACCGCGCTCCTTCAGTTCGGAAATGATCCCGGGCACGGCGGGCACGGTCCCGTCGTAGATGTCGTGCAGCAGGATGATGCCGTCACGGCCGGCCTGGTCGAGGATGCGCTTCTCGATGAGCGCGCTGTCGGTGGTCGAGTAGTCCTTGGCGGTGGCGCTCCACAGGACCTGGGAGAGTCCGAGCTCCTTGCTGACCGCCTTCACCTCGTCGTCGGTACGACCCTGGGGCGGGCGCATCAGCCGCGGCTTCTCGCCGGTTATCTCGGCTATGGCGTCCTGGGTACGGCCGAGCTCCTCGCGTATCCCTTCCTTGTCGAGCTTGTCGAGCCGCTGGTGGGTCCAGGTGTGGTTGGCCACCTCATGGCCCTCGGCGGCGAGGCGGCGCACCACGTCGGGATGCTTGAGCACATGGTTCTTGCCGAGGAGGAAGAAGGTGGCGTGCACCTTCTCCTTCTTGAGGATGTCGAGCAGCTCCGGGGTGTCCTTGCCGGGTCCGGCGTCGAAGGTGAGCGCGATGCACTTCGCCTTCTCGCAGTCGACGGTCTGCGTCGAGCCCGTGCCGCCGTTGTTTCCGCTCGCGAGGGGCTTGCCGTCGGAGTCGGAGGCACCGGCGCGGGCGTCGGCCGGGGACGTGCTGTCGACGGAGCAGCCGGCGAGCGCGAATGTGAGCGCGGCCGCAGCGGCGAGGGCCGGGACAACCCGGGCCCGGCTTTTGTGCGTCCTTGAAGGCATGGCGAGTCTCCCCGTTCGTGGTGGTGCGGTGGCGTGGTCGTGTGCCGGGCGCACGGACCTCGGCGCCGTGCCGGTGGTCGTCCGTACGCGGCGCGACTATACACGCCGTGTATACGCGGAGTGTATAGTGGGTCGGCCCGAACCTCAGGCGCCGCTCGCTCAGCTGACGTACCGTCAGATCAGCGTTACCTTGAAAGCATGGAGACCTTCCCCAAGATCATCTCGGTGGACGACCACACGGTGGAGCCCCCCAACGTCTGGCGGGACCGGCTCCCGTCGAAATACGCCGACACCGGCCCGCGCATCGTCCGTGCACCCCTGAAGGAAATGACCTTCATGGGCGGCAGGTTCGCGCCTGTGATGGGAACGCCCGGCGACGAAGGGCCGGTTGGCGACTGGTGGGTCTACGAGGACCTGCGCCGGCCCCTCACCCGGCTCGACACCGCCGTCGGCTACGACCGCGACGAGATCAAGCTGGAGATCATCACCTACGAGCAGATGCGCCCCGGCTCCTACAGCGTCCCCGACCGCCTCGCCGACATGGACGTCAACCACGTCACGTCCGCGCTCTGCTTCCCGACGTTCCCCCGCTTCTGCGGCCAGACCTTCACCGAGGCCGCCGACCGCGAGCTCGGGCTGCTCGGCGTGCGTGCGTACAACGACTGGATGGTCGAGGAGTGGTGTGGCCCCGAGGCGCGGGGCAGGCTCATCCCGCTGACCCTCGTCCCGCTGTGGGACGCGGAGCTGGCCGCCGCCGAGGTCCGCCGCAACGCGGCGCGCGGTGTGCGCGCCGTCGCCTTCTCCGAGATACCCCCGCACCTCGGGCTCCCCTCCATCCACACGGACGACTGGGACCCGTTCCTCGACGCGTGCGACGAGACCGGCACGGTCATCGCCATGCACATCGGCTCCTCCAGCCGGATGCCGTCCACCTCGGCGGACGCCCCGCCGGCCGTCGGCTCGACGATCACCTTCGCCAACTGCTGTTTCTCCATGGTCGACTGGCTGATGAGCGGCAAGTTCGAGCGATTCCCCCGTCTGCGGGTCATGTACGCGGAGGGCCAGATCGGCTGGATCCCGTACATCCTCGAACGCGCGGACGTCGTCTGGGAGGAGAACCGCGCGTGGGGCGGCGTCGCCGGCAAGGTCACCCGGCCGCCGTCCGAACTGTTCGCCGACCACGTTTACGGCTGCTTCTTCGACGACGCGTTCGGCCTGAAGAATCTCGACGCGATCGGCGTCGGCAACGTTCTGTACGAGACGGACTACCCGCACTCGGACTCCACGTGGCCCAGGTCGAAGGAGGTCGGCGAGTCCCAGATGGGCCACCTGCCGCCGGAGGTGGTCGACCGGATCGTCCGCGGCAACGCGATCGACCTGCTGGGCCTCACGGACGACGGGCTGTGGTCCGGGGCGTAGCCGGTCGCCCGCCGCGGCCTCCGGTGCGGGCGATCGGCGACAAGGTGCCGGAGTCGCCGGAGAACGGTCACCGGCGAAGTGCGGGGAGAAGTTCACGCTCACCGAGTCCCTGGATCTGGCGCTCGTGAACGACGAGCGGGTCTTCCACGGCGTCAGCCCCGTCGAGCGACTCGACCCGTCCCGGACCGCCGAGCGTGACGTACTGGTGATCACCTACCGCCACCGGCCCTGAGACGCCGGCGCGGACCGCCCGCCGGCGGTCCGCGCCTCGGCGCGCCGCAGGGGCCGTTCCCACCCGTACGATCGACCGGTTCCACCGGCCGATGCCCGAGCGAATCAAGAAACGCGGAGATCCGGATCAATGGGCCAGATGATTGCCGTCGCCGTCATCACCGTGCTGGCGGTGATCAGTCCCGGCGCGGATTTCGCCATGACCGTGCGAAACAGTTACCTCTATGGCCGTACCGCCGGGCTGCTCTCCGCCCTGGGTATTTCACTCGGTGTTCTGGTGCATGTCGCCTACACCATGCTCGGAGTCGGCCTGCTCGTCAGCAGAACCCCGACGCTCTTCACCGTCATGAAAATCGTCGGGGCCGTGTATCTGGTGTACATCGGATACAAGACGTTCGTCGCCCGCACACAGACGGACGACATCGAGATCGGCGATGCGAAAGGGCTGTCCGAGGCCGGCGCGCTGAGAACCGGATTCCTCACCAACGCGCTGAATCCCAAGACCATGCTCTTCGTGCTCAGCACCTACACCCAGGTCGTGAGCGCGGACACTCCTGTGGTGCAGCAGGTCGGCTACGGCCTCTTCATGTCCGTCGCGCATCTGGTGTGGTTCAGTCTGGCCGCGCTGCTCTTCTCCCAGCAGGCCCTGCGCGCAAAGTTGTTGAGCAGGCAGGCCGTGCTCAACAAGGTGATCGGCGCGGTGCTCGTCGGTCTCGGCGTGACGCTGGCGCTGACCCCGGCGGTCCAGTAGCGCCCCGCCGGGACGCGCGGCGTGCGGTCAGGGCTGTGAGACGGTCTCGACACGCGGCTCGGCGATCGACGTGTAGTCGCTCGTCGCGAGGGCGACGGACCGGTCGAGCCGAGCGGCGTTGAAGAAGATCTCGGAGCGCCGCAGCAGCTCCGGGTCGACGAACAGCTCCATCCGTTCGTCGAACGAGAAGGGCAGGATCGTGCCGCTTCGGGAGCCGGCCAGCCTCTCCGCCGCGTCCTGCGAGGCGAACCCGGCGTACGTGCCACCGAACAGGCCTTTGATCGCAGCCAGATCCACCCGCTTGTCCCCGGGGACCACGGCCAGGGCGTAACGGGTCACCTTCTTGCCGACCTTGACCATCACGACGATGCACTTGGCCGCCTGGGTCAGGTCGTTGCCCCGCAGCGCGCTCACGGCCTCGGTGGCCCCCTCGGGGGCGTGTTCGATGACGCGGTAGGTCGCACCGTGCTCATCGAGCAGGGCGATCAGCTTGTCGTACATGTCGTTCTCGCTCATCGCTCTCCACCGAACTGGACCCGGCCGGGTCCCGGTCTCGCCGACTGCCGGAACATGGTCCCAGGTGGCGCCGTCGCCGAGTGGCGAGCGGTGGCCGGATACGTTCGTTCCCGGCCGTGCGACCCGCTACCCGCGGCACCCCGTTCGCGGGACCGTCGTCGGCGCCGACGTACTCGTCGAAGCGCGGATCACCAAGCTCGGCAGGCGCATGGCGTTCGCCGACATCACCATGACCGCCGAGGGCGCCAGGAGCCGGCGGCGCGGGCGTCGACGGTGTACGCGCTGATGGGCCGAGGTGCGGGCAGCGAGCCTCTTGCCTGATGCGGCGGCAGCGATGACGATGACCCTCACGCGGTAGGTGACGAACCGTCAGATGTGAGGGAGTCCCCATGGTGGCGTACGGGATGCAGCTTCCGGTCCAGTCGCAGAGCACCCTCTACGCCGAGCCCTGGGAGGCCGGGGCAGGCCCGGACGACCTCGCGGAGATCGCCCGCACCGCGGACCGGGCCGGCTTCGCGTACGTCGCCGTCTGTGACCACGTCGCCATACCGCGTCGGCTGGCGGACGCCATGTCCACCGTCTGGTACGACCCGGTCGCCACGCTCGCCTTCCTCGCCGGCATGACCGACCGGGTGCGGCTGCTGAGTCACGTCGCGGTGGTCGGGCTGCGCCACCCCCTGGTGACGGCCAAGCAGTACGCGACCCTCGACCAGCTCTCCGGCGGGCGGCTGGTCCTCGGTGTGGGAGCCGGGCACGTACGGGAGGAGTTCGAGGCCCTGGGGGTCGACTTCGACACGCGCGGGGCCGTGCTCGACGAGAGCATCGACGCGCTTCGAGCGGCGCTCGGCCCGCAGGAGTACCCGGAGTTCAGTGGAGAGCGGTTCGCGTTCAAGGACCTGGGACAGCGCCCGCGCCCCGCCCAGCCGCTCGTCCCCCTGTGGGTCGGCGGCTCCTCGCCCGCCGCCGTGCGCCGGGCCGCGCTCAAGGGTGACGGCTGGCTGCCGCAGGGCGACTCCCGCGACCGTCTCCCCGCGCAGATCGCGACGGTGCACGCCCTGCGGGAGGCGGCCGGGATCGAGGCCCCCTTCACGGTCGGCGCCATCACCGAACCGCTCTACGTGGGCGAACCGGCCTGGCGCACCGGCCGCCGCACGCTCGCCGGCAAGCCGGCGGCCGTCGCCGAGTCGCTGCGTGCCTACGCGGTGATGGGCGTGCACCAGATCCAGGTCCGCTTCCGCAGCCGGAGCGCCACCGAACTCACCGATCAGATGGCGGCGTTCGCCGCCGACATCGCCCCGCACCTCGACTGACCAAGGAGAGCAGGCATGGGCAAGCTGGACGGACGCGTCGTCCTCGTCACGGGTGCGGCGCGCGGGCAGGGGGAGCAGGAGGTCAGGCTCTTCGCGGCGGAAGGCGCGAAGGTCGTCCTGGCGGACGTGCTCGACGAGCTCGGCGAACCGCTCGCCAAGGAGGTCGGCGGGCTCTACGTCCATCTCGATGTGGGCCAGGAGGCCGACTGGGCGGCCGCCGTCGCCGCAGCGAAGGGTGCGTACGGGAAGATCGACGGCCTCGTCAACAACGCGGGCGTGCTGCGCTTCAACGAACTGGTCTCGACCCCGCTCGAGGAGTTCCAGCTGATCACACAGGTCAATCAGGTCGGCACCTTCCTGGGGATCCGCAGTGTCGCTCCCGAGATCGAGGCCGCGGGCGGCGGCACGATCGTCAACACCGCGTCGTACACGGCACTGACCGGCATGGCGTGCGTCGGCGCCTACACCGCCTCCAAGCACGCGATCCTCGGCCTGACGCGGGTTGCGGCGCTGGAGCTCGCGGCGAAGCGGATCCGGGTCAACGCGGTCTGCCCCGGGGCCGTGGACACGCCGATGAGCAACCCGGAGGGCACGGACCCGGACGCGATCGAGGGCCTCTACCGCACGCTCGTACCGCTCGGCCGGGTCGGGCGTGCCGAGGAGATCGCGAAGCTCGCGCTCTTCCTGACCGGCGAGGACTCCTCGTACATCACCGGCCAGCCGTTCGTGATCGACGGCGGGTGGCTGGCCGGTGTCAGTATTCTCTGACGGACCGTCAGCTATTGACGGCGTACGCGCCCGGTGGAACAGTCGACCCCATTCATATCTGACGCACCGTCAGGTCTGGCGGGAACGGAACCGATAAGGCGGTGAACCCCCGTGGAATTCGGCCTCTTTGTTCAGGGCTACCTCGGCAAGCGTGCCGAGACCGACCCACTCGCCGAGCACAAGGCGCTGATGGAGGAGACCGAGTACGTCATCCAGGCGGACAAGTCCGGGTTCAAGTACGCCTGGGCCTCCGAGCACCACTTCCTGGACGAGTACTCCCATCTGTCGGCCAACGACGTCTTCCTCGGCTACCTCGCCCACGCGACCGAACGCATCCACCTCGGCTCCGGGATCTTCAACCCGCTGGCCCCGGTCAACCATCCGGTCAAGGTGGCGGAGAAGGTCGCGATGCTCGACCACCTCTCGAAAGGCCGCTTCGAATTCGGCTCGGGGCGGGGTGCCGGGTCGCACGAGATCCTCGGGTTCATGCCGGGCATCACCGACATGAACCACACCAAGGAGATCTGGGAAGAGACGATCGCCGAGTTCCCCAGGATGTGGCTGCAGGACGAGTACGTGGGCTTCCAGGGCAAGCACTGGTCCCTGCCGCCGAGGAAGGTACTGCCGAAGCCGTACGGGCGCGCCCACCCGCCCATGTGGTACGCGGCCGGGTCCCCGTCCTCGTACGCCATGGCCGGCGGAAAGGGTCTCGGGGTGCTGGGCTTCAGCGTCCAGAAGGTATCCGACATGGAATGGGTCCTCGACTCGTACAAGACGGCCGTCAAGGAGGCGAGGGCGGTCGGCGCGTTCGTCAACGACAACGTGATGGTGACGTCGACGGCGATCTGCGCTCAGACGCACGATCGAGCGGTCGAGATCGCGGTCTCCGGCGGTCTCAACTACCTGCAGTCACTGCTGTTCCGCTACCACGACACGTTCCCGCGGCCGGAGGGCGTCCCTCAGTGGCCGGAGCTGCTGCCGGAGTACACCGCGGAGATCATCGAGCTGCTGATAGCCGAGGAACTGATGATCTGCGGCGATCCCGGGGAGGTGCTGCAGCAGTGCAAACGGTGGGAGCAGGCGGGGGCGGACCAGTTGTCGTTCGGGCTGCCGATCGGGGTGTCGTACGAGGACACGATGACGACCATCCGGTTGATCGGGGAGCATGTGATCCCGCAGATCGACACGGATCCTGTCCACCGGACGACGAGATTCCGCGAGTCCGCGGGGACGTGAGCGCCGTGGGCCTGTCGTGGGTGCGTTGCGCCTGCGACGGGCCTGTTCCCCGCCCCTACGCCTGGCGGCGTGGGCGGCACCCTCGTCCCGAAACGAGTTCCGCCCGTGCCCGCACCGGCCTCCGGGCGAAGCCCCGTACCCGGTACCGCGCCTCGTGCGGTGTCTCCGCCCCCGGGCCCCGGCACCTCGAACGACGGCGAGGCTGGATGTGTCCGCGCAGGGTGGGCCGGTTTGCCGCCCAGCGGCAGTTCCAGCCCGGTCGGCAGTGGGGCCACCGCGGGGAGCGTGGTGCCGGGGGTCCGGGCTCGGCCCGGTTCGGGCAAGGGCGGGGTGGGGAACAGGCCCCCGCTCAGCGCCGCCCCGCGCCCCGAACGCCCCCGCCCCACCCACCCCACGCTCGGACGGCGTCTTCCCGGACCGCCGCCCGTACCGGCCCGGTCGGAGAGCGCACCGCGGTCGCGGCCGGCCGCCGCGCCCTCCGTCCGGGCCGCCCCCACCGGCGCCTGGCCCCCGGCCGAGGGCGACGCCCGGCCCGCCCGGGGAGAACGCACCCGGGCCACCCCGCCCGGGGAGAACGCACCCGGGCCACCCCGCCCGCCCGGCCCCACCCGCACCCACCGGCCCGCGCCAGAAGGGGACGCCATGCTCGCCCATCTGATCCGTAACGCGACCGTCGTCGACGGCACCGGCGGCCCCGCCCGTGCCGTCGACGTGGGCGTCGGTGACGACGGCCGTATCGCCGTCATCACCGAGCCCGGGCACGCCCCCGAGGCGAGGACCACAGAGGACGCCACCGGCCTTGTCCTCGCGCCCGGTTTCGTCGACCCGCACACGCACTACGACGCCCAGCTGTTCTGGGACCCGTACGCCACGCCGTCCCTGAATCACGGCGTCACCACCGTCGTCGGCGGCAACTGCGGTTTCACCCTCGCTCCCCTCGACCCGGACCGTCCCGGCGACGCCGACTACACGCGCCGGATGATGTCGAAGGTCGAGGGCATGTCCCTCGTGGCGCTCGAACAGGGCGCCCCCTGGAACTGGCACACGTTCGGCGAGTACCTGGACGCCCTCGACGGCCGCACCGCCGTCAACGCGGGCTTCATGGTGGGCCATTGCGCGATCCGCCGGTACGGCATGGGCCCGGAGGCGATCGGCGGGCAGCCGACCACGGACCAACTCGGCCGGATGGTGGCGCTCCTCCATGACGCGATGGACGCCGGTGCCTGGGGGCTGTCCACGACCCAGTCCTCGACCCATACCGACGGTGACGGCAGGCCCGTGGCCTCCCGGCACGCGCTCCCCGCCGAGCTGCTCGCGCTGTCGCGGGCCGTCGGCGAACACGAGGGCACGCAGCTGGAGGCGATCGTCGCGGGCTGTCTCGACCGGTTCGAGGACGACGAGATCGATCTGCTCGTCGAGATGAGCGCCGCCGCGGGCAGGCCGCTCAACTGGAACGTCCTCACCGTCGACGCCGCCGTCCCCGAACGCGTACCCCGCCAGCTGATCCCGTCCGAGCGGGCCCGTAAGGCCGGTGGCCGGATCGTCGCGCTCACCATGCCGATCCTCACGCCGATGAACATGTCGTTGGGCACGTTCTGTGCGCTCAACCTCATCCCCGGCTGGGGCGAGGTCCTGTCGCTCCCCGTGCCGCAGCGGATCGCGAAGCTGCGCGACCCGGCCGTCCGGGCCGAGATGCTGCGGCGTGCCGACTCCAGGGAGGCGGGGGTCTTCCGCCGCCTCGCGCACTTCGGCCGTTATGTCGTCGGCGACACGTACACGCCCCGGAACGAGGGTCTGACCGGCCGGGTCGTGGGGGACATCGCGGCCGAACGGGGCCAGGACCCGTTCCGGTGCCTGGTCGAGATCTGCGCCAACGACGATCTGCGGACGGTCCTTTGGCCCATGCCCACCGACAACGACGCCGACTCGTGGGCTCTGCGTGCGAAGACGTGGCAGCACGAGGACGTGCTGCTCGGCGGTTCCGACGCCGGCGCGCACCTGGACCGGATGTGCGGCGCCCCGTACACGACGCGGTTCATCGGTGACTGTCTGCGCGGCCGGAAGCTGGTCGGGCTGGAGGAGGCGGTGAAGATGCTGACCGACGACCCGGCGCGGCTCTTCGGTCTGCGCGAGCGCGGCCGGATCATCGAGGGCCACCACGCGGACCTCGTCCTGTTCGACCCTGAGCGGATCGACGCGGGCCCGGCGACACTGGTGCACGATCTGCCGGGCGGGAGTCCGCGGCTGGACGCGAAGGCGATCGGCATCGTGTCGGTGCGTGTCAACGGCGTGGAGACGATACGGAACGACGAGGTCACCGGCGCCGTACCGGGCAAGGTGCTGCGCTCCGGCCGGGACACGAGGACGGTGTCGACCCGGTGAAGGAGCGGCTGTTCATCGGCGGCGAGTGGGTGGAGCCGGACGGGGGTCACTACGAGGTGGTCGACCCGGCGACGGAGGAGGTCGTCGGCCTCGCCCCCGAGGCGAGCCGCGCCCAGGTCCACGAGGCGGCGGCCGCCGCCCGCGAGGCGTTCACCGCCTGGTCCCGTACGAGGCCGGAGGAGCGCGCGGCGATCCTGGACCGTGCCGCGTCCCTCGTGCAGCGCGACCTGGAAGCGCACACGGAGGTCGCCCGCGCGGAGAGCGGCGCGACGACGGCGACGGCGCGCGGTATGCAGGTCATGGTGGGCGCGGCGCGATTCCGCCGTTACGCGAAGGGCGCGCTGGAGCCGGTCGAGCAGGCACTGCCGCCGCAGATCAGCGCCGCGGGCCCGATGGGGAAGGCCGGCATCCTCGGGGCCGTGGCGGTGCGCCGCCCGGTCGGTGTGGTCACCTGCATCACCTCCTACAACAACCCGTGGGCGAACCCTGCGGGCAAGGTCGCGCCCGCGCTGGCGATGGGCAACACGGTCGTCGTGAAACCGGCCCCGCAGGACCCGCTGTCCGTGTACCGGATGGCCGAGGCCCTTCAGGAGGCCGGTGCCCCGCCGGGAACGGTCAACGTGGTCACGGGCTCCGCCCCGGCGGTCGGCGAGGCGGCCGTGGACTCCGGGGACGTCGACATGGTCAGCTTCACCGGCTCGACGGCGGTCGGCCGCCGGATCGCCGAGGTCTGCGGCCGTGGGATGAAGCGCGGGCTGATGGAGCTCGGCGGCAAGGGCGCAGCGCTCGTCTTCGACGACGCGGACCTCTCCGCCGCGGTGCGCGGGATCGGCACCACGTTCTCCTTCTACAGCGGGCAGATCTGTACGGCGCCGACGCGGGTGATCGCGCAGCGTGGGGTGTACGACCGGCTGGTGGAGGGCCTCGCCGCCTATGCGCGCGCGCTGCGGGTCGGCGATCCGGCCGATCCCGGGACGGTCGTCGGCCCGGTCATCTCGGCGGCGCACCGCGACCGGGTGGAGTCCTACGTCGAGCTGGGGCGGAAGGAGGGCGGCCGTCTGGTGACGGGCGGCGAGCGCCCTGCCTGCGACAAGGGCTTCTATGTGGCTCCGACCCTCTTCGCGGACTGCACGAAGGACATGAGGATCGTGCGGGAGGAGATCTTCGGGCCGGTCGTGGTCGTCGTCCCGTTCGACGACGAGGAGGAGGGTGTGGCACTCGCCGGTGACAGTGACTACGGCCTGATCGACTACGTCTTCTCGGGCGATGTGGCCCGCGCCTTCCGCGTCGCGGGCGAGCTGCGGACGGGCGGGGTCGGGGTGAACACGGTCGGCAGGAACATGGAGGCACCTTTCGGCGGCTTCGGCAGCAGTGGGGTCGGCCGGGACGTCGGCTCGTACGCGCTGCATGCGTACAGCGAACTCCAGTCGGTGGTGTGGCCGGGCTGAGAGCGGGCCGGAACCCTTGTGAGTGCAGGGCCGGAAAAAGACGGGGGAAAATTTGAAAACGGACATAACGGGCTAGGCTGCGGTTCTCGCATCTCGGGAGTGGAGCCACAGGGCCTCGTGATGTGCTCTCGGTAATGCCGGTTAGTCTTTTAATCGATCTCCAGAACCTGATGAAGCCTTGGAATCGAAGCCTCGACGCCCTTCCTGTATCCGGATCTTGATCTTCCGGATGAGGAAAGCGCAGCACTTAACGTCCTGTGCATGACTCAGCTCGATGCGCGGCCGCAGGCCGGAGACACGGTACGGAGCGCCCTCGACGGGGGCGTCCGCACCAAAGGCCTCGGCGGGAACTCCGTCGGTCTCATGGGCGGTGCCGTCATCGGCGTCTCGACGGTGGCCCCCGTCTACTGCCTGACGTCCACGCTCGGGCCGACGGTCGGCGAGGTCGGGCTCCAGATGCCGGCGATCTTCCTGGCAGGCTTTCTGCCGATGCTGCTGGTCGCCTTCGCGTACCGCGAGCTCAACAAGGCGGTGCCGGACTGCGGCACCTCCTTCACCTGGTCGGTCAAGGCCTTCGGCCCCAGGATCGGCTGGATGTGCGGCTGGGGCCTGCTGGTGGCGACCGTCGTCGTCCTCTCCAACCTCGCCGGCGTTGCCACCTCGTTCTTCTGGCTCACCGCCGGAGAGATCACGGGCAGCGACAGCGTCGCCGCCCTCGACGGCAACAAGGCCGTCCACATCCTCACCACCCTGGCCTTCATCGCCGTCGCGACGGCGATCAGCTACCGCGGCATCACCGCGACGAAGTGGATCCAGTACGCCCTGGTCGGCCTCCAGCTCGCCGTCATCGCGATCTTCGCGGTCATGGCGATCTCGAAATCCGGCGAGGTCGCGGGCTCCCTGGACTTCTCGCTGTCCTGGATCAACCCCTTCGGCGTGGGGTCCTTCTCCGCCTTCACCGCCGGGCTCTCCCTCTCGATCTTCATCTACTGGGGCTGGGACGCCTGCCTGTCCATCAACGAGGAGAGCATCGGCAGCGCCCATACCCCTGGCCGCTCCGCGATGCTCGCCATGGTCGTCATCGTCGCCTCGTACCTGATGGTCGCCGTCGCCGTCCAGATGTACGCCGGCATCGGCGACAAGGGCACCGGCCTCGGGAACCCGGACACCTCCGACAACGTCTTCGCGGTCCTCGCCACACCGGTCATGGGCTCCGGTCTCGGCATCCTGCTCTTCGTCGCGGTCCTCGCATCCGCCGCGGCCAGCCTGCAGACCACGTTCATCCCGGTCGCCCGCACCGCTCTCGCGATGAGCGCGTACGACGCCATGCCGAAGGCGTTCGCCGAGGTCCACCCCCGCTTCAGGACGCCGGGGCGCGCGACCGTGGTCGCGGGCGTCGCCACCGGCGTCTTCTACACGGTGATGAGCCTCGTCAGCGAGAACGTCCTGGTCGACACGATCTACGCGCTCGGCCTGATGATCTGCTTCTACTACTCGATCACGGCCTTCGCCTGCGTCTGGTTCTTCCGCGAGGAACTGACCGCATCCACCGCCAACCTGCTCTTCAAGGGCGTCCTCCCCGGCATCGGCGGCCTGATGCTGACCGCCGTCTTCGGCAAGACCCTCTACGACATGTGGGACCCGGCCTACGGCTCCGGCTCCTCCGTCCTCGGCATGGGCTCGGTCTTCGTCATCGGGGTCGGCCTGCTGGTGCTCGGCCTCGTCCTGATGCTCCTCATGGAGCGCCGCAGCCCGGCGTTCTTCCGCGGCGAGGTCCTGACGAAGGAGACCCCGGCGCTGCAGCCGGCGGACTGACCCGCCCGGCCGCGGGGCGCCGACTGGAGTGTCGGCGCCCCGCGTCCCCGCGCCCCGCCCTACCGTGCGGTCATGCGAGCACCCGAGGGCAGCGGCGCAGCCCTGGCCACGTTCGCCGCCTGCTGCCTCCTCGCAGGCGGCAACGCCGTCGGCGTCCGCTTCAGCAACCGTGAACTCGATCCGCTCTGGGGCGCCGCACTGCGCTTCGGGGCGGCAGCCGCGGTCCTGCTCCTCCTCATGGCCCTCATACGGCTTTCCTGGCCGCGCGGCCGGGCCCTGGCCGGAGCGCTGCTGTTCGGCGTGCTCAACTTCGGTGTCACCTTCGCCCTGGCCTACTACGCCCTCGTCCGCATACACGCAGGCCTCGGCCAGACGATCCTCGCGCTGGTGCCGCTCGCCGCCCTGCTGCTCTCCGTCGCCCAGCACCAGGAGAGGTTCCGGGTGCGGGCGGCCGTGGGGACGGTGCTCGCCGTCGCGGGCGTCGCGGTGGTGTCCCGAAATCCGCTGCAGGGTGCCGTCCCCCTGCTGTCGTTCCTGGCCATGCTCGGCGCGGTGCTCTCCTTCGCGGAGGCGACGGTCCTGGTCCACCGCCTGCCCAAGGTCCACCCGGTCACGATGAACGCGGTCGGCATGACCGGCGCCGCGGTCCTCCTCTTCGCCGGCTCGCGCGCCGCCGGCGACGCGTGGATCCTCCCCGAGCGCACGGCGACATGGTGGGCCCTGGTGTACGTCGTCCTGGCCGGCTCGGTGGCGGTGTTCGTGCTCTACCTGCTCCTGGTCAGGGCCTGGGGTCCCTCCCGCGCCGCGTACGTCTTCGTCGTCTTTCCCCTCGTCACCATCCTCCTCTCGGCCTGGCTCGACGCCGAGCCCCTGACGCCCAGCCTGCTCCTGGGAGCTCCGATGATCCTCCTCGGCGTCTACGTGGGGGCCCTGCACAGGCGTTGACCGGCCCCAGCCGCGAGGGCCGGCGGCGCCCGGCTCACCCTGTGCGGTCCGGCCGCCGCAAGGGCCCGCGGTGGTGGCTCACACCGTGCGCTCCGCCGCGCCGCGTTCCACGCAGAACTCGTTGCCCTCCGGGTCCGACAGGGTCACCCAGCCCCTGCCGTCCGGGACGCGGTGGTCGGCGACCAGCGTCGCGCCGAGGGCCAGCAGGCGGTCCACCTCCTCGTCGCGGGTACGGTCCGTCGGGACGATGTCGAGATGGACGCGGTTCTTGAGCGTCTTCTGCTCCGGGACGGTGACGAACAGGAGCGTGCCGCCCTTCGACGCGACCAGCGCTTCCGGGTCGCCGGGCGCGTCCTCGTCGGACACCTCCGCGTCCAGAACCGCGGCCCAGAAGGTGGCCAGGCGGTAGGCGTCGGCACAGTCGACGGTGATGTGGCGAACAAGAGATCCCATGGGCGGAGCGTAGGACCCTGCGGCTGCGGCAGCACCGGGCTTTTCACGGGTGAGGGCGGTCGCCGTCAGGGCCGGGCGGCCGCGCCGCCTGCACCCTCGGCGGCCCGGACGTCATTTCGGCCCTCGTAGCGTCAACGTCCCAGGAAAACCGGGTTGGTGAGCGCGGCGAGTGCGCCCGGAAGCGGCGGCATGACGGGCGCGTGACGCACCTCGGCGCGCACATGACCCGAGTACTGAGCCGTCGTACGCCACTCCACCGTGCCGCTGCCGCTGCCCGGCAGGGCGGCGGAGTGCAGCACGCCCTGGTCGGTCACGAACCGGACCGTGCAGCCCGGTGCGCCCGTGACCTCGAGACGCAGGGTCACCGGGTCGTCGGCGTCCACCCGCAGCCGCTCGCCGATCCCGGCGTGCCCACCGCGCCGCCCGCCCGTCGCGGAGAAGGACAAGGACACGTCCTTGGACTCGGCGACGTAACTCCGTCCGGCGCGGATGCCGTCGAGGATCGCCTCACGGGTCAGGTCGTCCGCCAGGACGACCGTCTGCGGCGTGCCGATCGGGTCGGGGTCGCGGTGCGCGTCGCTGCTGCCCATGGCGGGGATCCAGCGCTTCCCGGTGCGGGCGGCGAGCCCCAGCGCGCTGTCCCAGTCGGCGAGGGACACCTCGTCGTCGGGTGTGTAGGGCCCGTTCCAGACCTCCACCGCATCGGCCTCGCCGAAGCCGAACTTCCAGTTGCAGCCGATGCAGGTGGCGTGCGGATGGGCGGGGACGACAAGACCGCCGGCCCGCCGGATCTCGCGGGCGTAGTGGCCGAAGCGGTTGTCGCGGGCCCGGTAGCGCCAGTCGACGAACGTGCCCGGGTCGGTGCCGATCGCCACCACGTGCCCGTTGCGTGTCGTGACCTCCTCGCCGAGCAGGACCAGCAGGTCGTCACCGGCCTCCTTCGCCCAGTGGGCGTGCGCCGCATGGGTGTTGTGCTCTGAGGAGTTGATGAAGTCGAGCCCGGCGGCACGCGCGAGCGCAGCGATCTCGGCGGGGGTGCGGCGCCCGTCGGAGTACCAGGAGTGGATGTGGCAGTCACCCCGGTACCAAGCCCGCCCGCGCCCCTTCGCCCGCTCCGGCGGATACACCGGCCGCTGCCGCTCCGGAGTGGGTCCGTAGGTGAGCGTGACCGTCACCTCGTAGGCCAGCCCCTGCGGCGCGACCGTGTACGGGCCGAGCGCGATGTTCCAGGTCCCGGCGCGGACCGGGCCGGGGATGTAGCCGGGTGTCGCCTCGTCGGCGCGGATGAAGAACTCCTTGCGGGCCCCGCCCGACCACCCTCGGAACCCCTCGCCGCCGAGCCCGGTGCCGCGCTCGTCGAAGATGCCGATGTCGAGGGCGTTGCCCGCCGTACCGGCCGGGACGGCGGGCTTCTCGTACACGTACGAAACGTGGATCTCCCTTACCCCGCGCGGTACTTCGACAGGCAGGTACACGTAGTCGGGGGAGCCGGGCGGCAGCGTGCCTCGCACGACCTCGGTCTCCTTGTCACCGTCGTGTGGCGCGGCGCTCGCGAAGCTCACGGTCCCCAACGTAGCCGCGGCGGCGGCTCCGGTGAGGAGCAGCCCGCGCCGCGCCATCGCGTGTCCCGCGTGTTCTTCCTCGTTGCACATGCCGTCGGCTCCCCAGGGTGTCGAGAAGGACAGGAGTGATGCAGCTCGCAGTCGAACCCTGGTATTGAGCCGTTAACGGGCGGCCAAGGGAAGGGGTTCGCCGGACGGCGCGGTCCTGTCCGGCGACGAGTGGCGCTCCTCCGGCATACGTTGGGGGCATGCGGATCGCGACCACCATGTTCCTGACGGACGAGACGATCAGCCCCGTGCGGCTGGCCCGCGAGCTCGAGCAGCGGGGTTTCGCCGGCCTGTACGTCCCGGAGCACACCCACATCCCGGTGGAGCGGACCACCGGCTACCCCGCGGGCGGTGAACTGCCCCGCGAGTACGGCCGCACACTGGACCCCTTCGTGGCGCTCGCCCAGGCGGCGGCGGTGACGGACCGCCTGGCGCTGGGCACGGGCATCACCCTGGTCGCCCAGCACGACCCGATCGACCTCGCCAAGCAGATCGCCTCCCTGGACCACGTCTCCGGCGGCCGCTTCACGCTGGGCGTGGGCTTCGGCTGGAACAAGGAGGAGGCGGCGGACCACGGGGTCGAGTGGTCGACGCGTCGGGAACTCGCACTGGACCGGATGCGCCTGATGCGCGCCCTGTGGGCTTCCGAACCCACCACGTACAAGGGCGAGTTCAACTCGATCCGCCCTTCCTTCGCCTTCCCCAAGCCGGCCGGTGGAGCCCCCCGCATCCTGGTCGGCGGCGCGGCGGGCCCGAAGCTGTTCTCCCACATCACCGAGTACGCGGACGGCTGGCTCCCGGTCGGCGGCCGGGGGCTGACCGAGACCGTGCCCCGGTTGCGTGACGCCTGGGAGGCTGCGGGCCGCGACCCGAAGACCCTCCAGATCGTCCCGTACGCGGTCCGCCCCTCAGCGGGCAAGCTGGCGCACTACGCGGAGATGGGCGTCGAAGAGGTGGTCCTGCAACTCCCACCGGGCGACGAGGCGGAGGTGCTGCGGGCGCTGGACGAGTACGCGCAGTACTTGTAACCGGCTGGCTGTCTGTCACCCCATCAAGCTGCGGCCGTGGCGGCGTACGCCTCGGCGCAGCCACCGCACAGCCCCGGCTCCGGCGCCCGGAACGCGAGATCGCATGCGTCGCACGTCTGGAACGGGTCCGGGCTCGGCGGGGCGGCCGGGAGCGGGGGCGGCAGCAGCTCCGTCAGCCGGTGCCGGAGCAGCCCGGCCGGGTGGTGCAGCTGCCCGGCGGGCAGCGCGGCCGTCAGCGTCCGCCGTAGGGCATCGGGAGCGATACCGCGCTCCAGCCAGGCGTCGACGGCGGGGGAGAGCCGGGCGATGTCCCGCTGGGAGAGCAGCAGCCGAGGGTCGTGTCGGCGCAGGTCGGCGAGGAGTGCGGCGGGGACGGGACCGGTCGGAACGGGGACGGGCTTCGGTACGCGGGCCGGGGCGGCGAGCTGCTGCCGAGGTGCCGGTGGGGGCGCGACCGGTTCCGGCGCGGTCGGCTCGGCCACGGGTCGCTCGACGCCGGGCGGGGGCGGTGGCGGCGCTTCCCGAACGGGCGCGCACGCGGGCGCGGCCTGCCTCGGCGCACCGGCCCGCATCGCGGGCGGGTTGTTGAACGACTCCGTGGTCGTGATCAGATGCCCGGACGGCAACCGCACCCGCGTACGCCGCAGATATCCGTAGCGCTCCAGCTCGTTGAGGGCACCCGAAATGCGGTCCTCACCCTCGGGGAACCGCTCGGCGAGCTTCTTGATCGAGATCCTCGTGCCCGCCCGAAGTGACTGGATGTGCACGCAGAGCCCGATCGCGGTCAGCGAGAGTTTGTCGTGCTGGGCGAGGTGGTTGCCGACCACGACGAAGCGTTCGTTGTGCGGCAGATTGATGTGCCGGATACCGACCGCCGGAACGGGCGGCGACGCGCACAGGGGCGCGTTAAGCTGCGCTACAGCCATGGGGAAGCTGCTTCTTCCTCGTTGGTGAGGCCCTCGATCGGGATGCCAGTCCCGGCCGGGGGCCGCCGCATTTCTGCGGTCGTGTTCTGTTGTCGAGGCTGAGCTTGCACCGCGTCATGGCATATGCGCCAGTTGAGTTGGGGTGCATCACCCATCCGAGTGAGCGGTGGGTGAGGGTGGGGTTGGGTTGGTTCTTTCTCTGGTTCTTGAGCCTTTTGAAGGGGGGACCTCGGGGTCCAGGCAACCCGGGACCGGGGAATCCCTGATCCGGCCCTACCGTGACAAATCGCCACGATCGGGGCGCGCGTATTTCCGCAGTCGGTACGATTCGCACCTCAGCGCGTGGGAGCAGCCCCGGTGAACGCGACGAAGTCGGCCCAGACGGAGGCGCGCACGGCGAGCCGGGGTCCGGTCAGACGCTTGGAGTCGCGGACGTGGACGGTGCCGCGACCGTCAGCGATCTCGATGCAGGATCCCCCCTCGCCCCCGCTGTAGCTGCTCTTGAACCAGTGGAGCTGCTGCTCGGTGTTCATCGCTCTCCCAGCATCTTCTCGATCAGGGCCAGGGACTCCCGCGCGTTGAGGGCCTGAGATCGAAGGATGCCATAGCGGGCGGTGATGAGCCTGACCTGTTCCGTATCGGTGATCAGCCGCGGATACCCCTGCACCTCCGTGTACGCAACCTGCTGGCGGGTCTCGGCCGTGAGCAGGGTGAACACGCCGTCGACATTGGGGTGTTCCTCGCGGTCCGTCGGCATGACCTGTAATTCCACGGTCCGCATCTGCCCCACCCGGAGGAGCCGGCGCAACTGGGCTTCATGGACCGCTCGGCCACCGATCGGACGTTGGAGGGCTGCTTCCTCCACAATGAAGCTGCACGTGGGCGCCGGCCAGCGCTCGAAGAGCTGCTGCCGTGCCATGCGGTCGACGACGCGAATTGCGATGGTCTCCTCGTCGAGCAGCGGCCGACGTTGGGAGAAGATGGCCCGCGCGTAGTCCTCGGTCTGCAGAAGGCCGTGAACGACCTGATTGCTGTAGTCGTGCAGTTCTACTGCACCGGCCTCCAACTTGGCGTAGCTCCGGTACCACTCGGGATGGCGGGTCCGGGCCTTCGCCTGCGCCTCCCGTACGTCCGACACGGCAGCCCTCAGCACCCCGCGAGCGTCCAGGAGCTCGTCGGCGCGCTCCAGGAAGTCGGGTTGCGGCGTCCGTACGCCGCGTTCCATCGCGGAGATCAGTGCTTCCCCGCAGTGCGTCGCCGCGCCCAACTCCTTCTGGCTCAGCCCGGCGGCCTCACGCAACACCTTGATCTGCTTTCCGAGGGCACGGAAGAGGTGGGTGGTTCCATCGACTTCCGACGGGCGCTCCGGCCGCTCGTCGCGTTCCGCGTCCGCCATTGCTCGCCTGCCTCTCGATCGTCGCAGGGGCCACGCCCGACGACTCCTACACCACGGCACCCGTATTCAGACAGCTACGCTTCGTCGACCGCCGACCCCTGGTCAGGGTAGGCAGAGCCGGACACGCTCGGTGACGTGAATACGGAAACGACCACCTGCAAGGCTGAGTTCGCCCAGCGCTTCACCGCGACCCGCCGGGGCGGCCGCCTTGCCCGCCACCTTGCGGTTCAGCAACTCGACGCCTGGGGCTACGGCTACGGCACGCAGACGTCCGAGACGGTGGCGCACATCGTCGGGGAACTGGCGGCGAACGCGGCGATTCACGGCCGCGTACCGGGCCGCGACTTCGAACTGCGCCTGCTGCTCAGGGAGTCGGGTGCCCTGCGCATCGAGGTCTCCGACACCCGCTCCGAACGACTTCCGCCCCTGCCCGAGCCGGCCCCCGACGGTGAGTCGGGTCGGGGCCTGCTCCTGGTCGCTGCGCTGGCGGACGCATGGGGTGTCACGCTCCGGCAGGTCGGCAAGACTGTCTGGGCGGAGCTGGCCCTCTGAAGGGGGATTGAGGGCGGAGCCGAAACCGAGACCGCTGCAAGGTCAGCTGACGCTCATCCCACGATCGGGCCATCGCGCCGTGTCTTCGTACATGGCGTTGATTTTGCGGGACGCCTTCAGGAACGCATGGTTGATCCTTCCGTCTACGGGTCGCGATCGACGACTCTTCGTGTCCACGGAAAGCCTGCGAGGCATCTCCGTCGCATCGGGGCCATAGGCGTACTCGATTGAACCTCCTGACTCGGCCAACTTGCTGAAGTAGACCAGGGATGCCATCGCCTGTCCCCATCCCTTCTAACTAGCGCGGTCTCGGACCTCGTTGACAGGTAGCCGCGCCCTCGGCGACCCGGAACCCGATTCCGACTCCCTGGCGCCAGGTCCGACACCCGCGTTCGTCATCAGTATCCAACTTCGGGCCGGTGTTCATCGTGTCCACGGCCGTCTCGCCCCTCTTGTCGCTGCCCCTCGCGGCACCTACTCGGTGGCCGAGGCGCGGTAGGCCCTTGCACGGGAGAGCAGTGCGGTACGGGCCTGGAAGGAGATCCGCCACGCGGAACTGTCGATGGACACAGCGATGCCACCGCTCTCCGAACGGGACATGCTCACGGCTCCACCGGCCGCACTTGCCCAGCCAGTGATGCGAAGTTCCTCGACCGACGTGAAGGTGACGAAGAACTCCAGAGCGTTCGCCTGCGATTCGGCAGACCCAGGAATCGAGCCGTCGGGGACGCGACGAGTGTCGAAACCGAGAGTGACACTCGTGTCCCGCTCATCGATGTGGCACGAGTCGAGAGTGCAGTCGTCGAGTTCCGGTGGCACGCCGAGCGTTTCACGCGTGCTCCAGGGCTCGGCGAGCAGGTCGGCCCATTCAGATGCGCTCATAGAAGGTCTTCTCATCGAGGTTCGGAAGTCTGCTGAACTTGCGGGAGTCAAGTTTCCCCACGAACTGGTGAGGCCCGTCGTCGGCCCCCGCCTCACCGGCCTTGAAGGCGCTCATATGGCCAATGACCACGGCATCGGCAGCTTCGAAGGTGAGACGGAGACCGGGAGACTCCACTCTCACGCGAATGCGGTGCGCTCCGCATTCGTCGAATCGCAGGTCGGCGGTGACGGGTGGGTTCCAGTCCGCCATCTCCAGATGCTCCACGGCGACGAAACGAAGCTGGCACTGGAATCGGTCGAACCCGGCTTCCCGCCACTCCACGGGGGGATCCGGCGGAAACTCCGGCAGATCGATGCGCAGCGTCAGTGCGTGCCCGTAGCGATTCAGGTGAACGGACCGCAGGGTGACGGCGTGAAGCGGCGGCGAGGTTGGGTAAAGGGTTTTGAGCTCTTGGGGGTTCTGGATCAGATCAACCCAGTTTGGGGTCATAGTAGTAATGCTCCTCGCAGCCGGGGATCTGTCCGTTCCGTGCCATAGCGCTCGAACATCATGCCCGGCCGTGCTGTCCCCTCGATGCAGCGGACCACACACACGGCCACATCGTCCGCTGCGCCGGGAGCGCCCGCAGTCACGGACTCGATGGATTGGATGCTCAGGGCCGCCCTGAAAGTGCGCATCGAGGTCTCGGACGCCCGACCGAACGCCTCCCGTCCCCGCCCGTGCCGGCAGGCCCCGACGTCGAATCCGGTCGCGGCCTGCTCCTGGTCACGGCCCCGGGGACGCATGGAGGTCATCCGTCGTTCCGTCGGCAAAACGGGCTGGGCGACTCTGGCGTCGGGTGACACGTGTAGCTGACCCACAGCCCCGGGGATAAGTCCTCAATCCTCTCTCACCGGTGCTGCCCCGTCGTCGACGCGAAAACCGAGTGCCTGTCCAGCGGCCACGGAAGCCTTGAGAAGGCTTTCATGACTCGCAGGCGGCATGGAAAAATCGTTGGCGCCCATAAAGTCGACGAACTCTTCCGGCAACGCAACGCCGTATCGCTCAACATACATGGACAAATCGGCGCGCCATACGAAAAGCCCGTCCGACAGGAGGGATGAGCCGCCTGGCACGCGGAAGGAGCTCGCAATTACGTCGACTGTTGTTTCGGTGATATCGAAGATGGGGTACCCGGAATCGAGGTAATTCCTGACCATTTTCTTCGAGTAGTTCGGAGGCTTCCCGATGTTTTCGTGTAGCGATTCGCGAAAGATTTCCGGATTACTGGAGTCCATTTCGCAATAAAAGCCGATCATCTTCATGTGTGTCAGTTCTCCAGCATTGGTAGAAAGATTCTCCAGTATCCGTCATTGGCGATCTGGGGCGTTTGTCCTGTACCGAGCAATGGGTTGGTGCCGACCTTGTCGGTTGGGGCTCTGACTGTGGTTCCCATTTCGTTGGCGATCTGCTGTGCGATCCCTGAATCCAGCGAGCCCGAGTGGCACACCATGAGCCTGAGTGGACCGCCATTATAGTGCGGATTATTCGTGACGGCATCGACAATTTGCCCGCCATTGACGTTGCCGGAGGGTGTTTCAAGGAATCCGTCTCGGCTGCCGTGAGCGACCACGTCGTGCTCCCCGGCGTTCAGGACATTCTCGAAGTTTCGCCTGCTCGCCCCATCGGTGCCGATTAGTGTGCCAGTGGGGCCATGAGTGACGGGGTCACCGGCGGGTATCGCGTTGTGCTCCATGTAATCCATTGATCCCGGACACGGGGACAGCCCGAGTGGATCCGACAGGCGGTGCGGATTGGAGACGTATGAAGTGGGGCTGGGCGCTGGCCTGATGCCCAGCGGGTCCTGGGACATGTATTGCCCGGACTGAGGTTCGTAATATCGAAAGTAGTTGTAGTGCAGGCCGCTTTCCGGGTCGAAGTACTGGCCTGAGAAGCGCAATGGGGTGTACGCCGAACTTGCCGTCGCCCAAGCGGTGGTCCCCCACAACGTGCTGCGGGTGTGCCATGCGACGTCGCCCGATTCGTCGATCAGCTCGTTCGGGGTCCCGATCAAATCGGTGACTATGGAGAAAAAGCGGTTGTTGATCGTTTCCTGTGGCGCACCGCTTGCAAGGGCGCGTTCTGCCTGAGCCAGAGGACGCAGACCACGGTGGTCCCAGGTAAGTGCGACCGGGGCGGGCAGGTCGTCACTGTATGTGGTTTGTTCGCATAGTGTCGTGCCGTCCCAGGTGAAAGTGATCTGTTCGAGGACGGTCTCCTGGTCGTCGCCGAGGCGCTGCTTTGCCGTCCGCCGGCCCAGCGCATCGTACTCGTAGCGCCAAATGACGCCGTCTGGTGTGGTGACCGAGCGCATGCGGTCCTCGGCGTCCCACTCGTAGCGCCATGTGTCGGGCTTGCGGGACAGGCGGGTTTTTTGGCGGAGGGTGATGCGGCCCAGCGTGTCGTGCTCGTAGCGGATGGCGCCGGCGCGGGTGATGGTGGTGCCGGTGTACTCACGGGTGCCGACGGCTTCTTGGCCGGGATGGGTGGCGGGCCAGGAGGCTTCGGTCTGGTTGCCGGCTTCGTCGTAGGCGTACCGCTCGGTCCAGCCCGCGGAGTGGACGGCGGTTACGCGGCCGGCCGGGTCGAGGTCGAACGTCTTCGAGCCGGCCAGTTGGTCGTCGAGGCCTATGAGGTTGCCGTCCGCACGGTAGGTGTAGTCGCGGCGCTGGATGCTGCGGCCCGCGGTGCCGGTGACGTGCTGGCTGGTGAGGCGGCCGAGCGGGTCGTACTGGTTGGTGAAGGAGACGGTGTCGCCGATGTGGCGCGCGATTTCCTGCCCGGCCGCGTCGTGTTCGAAGGAGATCGTGCGGCCGGAGGTGGTCAGGGAGGTGCGGCGACCTGCCGCGTCGTAGGTCCAGGTGCTGACCGCGCCCGTGGGGGTGGTGCGTCCGGTGCGGCGACCGAGGACGTCGTAGGTGTACGACATGGTGCGGCCGTTGACCGTCTCGGAGACCAGGCGGCCGTAGCGGTCGCGGAGGTAGGTGATGGTGGCGTCGGCGTTGGAGGCTTCGGCGAGCTGATCCGAGTAGTCGTACGCGAAGGTCGTGATCGAACCGGCGGCGTCCTTGCGGGTAAGGCGGTCGAGTTCGTCGCGCTCGTAGCGGATTGTCTGGCCGAGGGCGTCGGTGCGGGCGACGAGGCGGCCTGCCGGGTCACGTTCGTAGGTGAGAGTCCGGTTGTCGAAGTCGGTCTCGGATATGAGGTGACCGGCCGGGTCGTATGCGTAGTCCCACGTCAGTCCCTGTGGGTTGAGGACCTGGGTGAGGCGCAGCTCGTGGTCGTGGGTGAACTCGTAGCGCACCCCGTCCGGGCCGGTGCGGGCGCTGAGGAGGTCGAAGTGGGTGTACTCGAAGCGGGACACCTGACCGAGGGCGTCGGTGTGGGCGATGCAGTTGCCTTCGCCGTCGTACGTCCAGGACTGCTGGGTGCCGTCGGCCTCGGTGCGGCGGGCGAGTTTGCCTTCGGGGGTCCACTCGAGCCGGGTCGTTGCGCCGAGGGGGTCGATGAGGGTGACAGGGCGTCCGAACGGGTCGCGTTCGATACGGGTCGTCGCGCCGAGGGGGTCCGTGATCTCGACCGGCAGGCCGACCGCGTTGGTTTGAATACGGGTGGTGTGACCGAGTGCGTCGGTGACGGTGGTGAGGTGCCCGGCTTGGTTGTACGTGTAGCGGGTGACGGCCCCTGAGGGGGCGGTCACGCTGGTGCGGTTGCCGCGCTCGTCGTAGTCCTGGCGGACCGTCGTACGGTCCGGGTTGGTCACGCGGACTGCCAGTCCGATGTCGTTGTACTCCGCGGTCGCCTCGCGGCCGTCGGGGCGAACGACCGCGGTGGGCTGCCCGGACTCGTCGTATTCGAAGCGGGTCGTGCGGCCGAGCGGGTCGGTCAGGGACAGGAGACGGTTGTAGCGGTCGCGCTCGTAACAGGTGACCGCGCCGAGCGGGTCGATCTCCTTGACGACCTGGTGGGCGTCGTTGATGACGAACCGGTTCACGGCACCGGCCGCGGTCGTGGTGGTCGTGACGCGCAGGCCGGTCTCGGCGTCGATCCCGTTGTAGTCGAGGTGCAGGGCCATATGACCCTCGGCACCTGTCTCGGCGATGCACCGGTCCTGGTCGTCGTAGGTGTAGTCGTAGCGGCTGTTGTTGGTGTCGGTCCAGGAGGTGATTCGGGCGCGGTCGTCGTACTCGAACCTGAGTGGCAGGCCGGAGGAGTTGGTGACCTCCGTGAGGTGGCCGTTGGTGTACCCGTAGCGCAGGATCTCCTGGTCCGAGCCGTCGGCGGCGGCCCCGGCCAGGTACAGGGCCGTGACCCGGCCGTCCTCGGTGGTGAGTTTCAGGTGGTAGCCGCCGCTGTGGACGATCGACGTCGGGGTGCCGGCCTCGTCGTACTCGAAGGTGATCCAATTGCCGTTGCGGTCGTCGATCTGGCTGAGCAGTGCCTGGTCGTCCCCGCGCGTGCCGAAGTGCCAGGTGCGGCCTGTGTCCGGATCGCTGATCGTGTAGTCGCCGTCGGCGTCACGGTCCAGTGGCCGGCGAGGGCCGTGGCTCGGCATGACGGGGACACCAGGGGCCGGATGCGGATAGGCGAGCAGGAGTCCGTCCTCGCAGACGAAGACGACACCCTCCGAATCGATCTCCAGGCGCTGGTCTGCGGTGGACGACCAGGACGGGCCGAACCACCGGCCGGCCCGGTAGTCCGAGGCAACACGGCGGCGGAAGACCAAAGGCAGCGATCCGGGCAGCACGATGTCCGTTTGCGGCAGATACATGACGCCGGTCGCAAGGTCGATCGGGTCCGTGCCCCTGTTCTCGACGGCGTCCGGGGTACGGGCGGGCTTCGCCGCGTCTTCGACCCCTTCGCGAACAGCAGTCTTCGCACCCGTTGTGACGGCGTTCTTGGCTCCGGCCGTGACCAGGCCCTTGACGGCGCCGGCGCCCTTGGTGCCGAGGAGTTCGGGGATGAGGCGGCCGATGAATTCGGACGGGTCCCCCTTGGCCGCTTCCCAGGCGTTCTTCAAAGCTCGGTCGGGGTTGGCCGCGGTGGAGGCGATACCGGCGAGCGTCATGTTGACGCCCTTCCAGTACTCGGCCGGGTGGGTCAGGTTGTAGGCGTCGATCGGGTTGACCGAGCGGACGAAGTTGACGATGCCGGCTGTTCCCTTGACGACACCGGCGCCGACATGGGCCAGTTCGATGCTCTGGCCCATGGCGTAGTCCATGAACTCTGCCTTGAGCTTGTCCCGGCCGGTGGGCTCCTTCGGAGCGTGCGCCATCGCCGCCGTGACCGCGCTCTTCGCACTCTCCGCGGCCTCGTTGCGGGCCCTGCGGGCATCGGCGAGGATCTCCCGTGCCTGGGCGCGTTTGGCCTTGCCCGGATCGGAGTACTCACCTGGGTGCGGCAACGGACTGTCACCGTTACGGGCCGCGTTGTAGGCGTCGACCTTCTTGTTGTACGCCTCGACCGCCTTCTTGGAGTCGCTCTCGCCCTCCTTGTAGAGGGCGATCGCTTCCCTGGCTTTGCCCTGCGCGCTGGTGATCGCTTTGGAATAGGTCTCCAACGCCTTGGCGGCGTTCTCGCACGCGTCAGCCGCCCGCAGCCAGTCCGTGGGCAGCGGCTCGAACTTCTCCCGGAAGGTATTGGCGGCCTCGCCCTTCCAGTGGCCGGAATCCAGCTTCTTCAACCCACCGCCGACAAGGTCGAACGCTGTCTGGAAGTCCCGAAGGTTCTTGACCGCTTCGGCGATCTTGCCAGGGTTGCCGTGAATCAGCTCATTCGCCTCCTCGGTCTGGCCGAGCTGCTGCTCACCCACCTCCGCACCGAGCGAGGAAGCGGTCTCGTCCCCCCAGTCCTCCACCGCCTCGGCCACACCGTCGTAGCCGTAGTGGCGCAGGCCTTGGCCGGCCTTGTCGGTCACATAGTCGACACCCTCGCCCAGGACCTCCTTGCCCTTGTCGATTCCCGCATCGACCGTGTCGACGACCTTGTCGGTCGCCTTCCCCGCCAGATCGCCAATGATCCCGAAGTCCGTCATCAGCGGCTCTCCCCCCAGCGCGGCTGCTCAGCCTGATCGACCGTCGCCTGATCGGGGTCCAGGTCCTCGCGCAACTGTGCGTCCAACCGCTCCCGCACCGACGGATCGAGGATGCCCGCCCGCTCCATCGCATCGTTCTGCGCGTCCATCACGTCATATGTGGTGTTGGCCCACGTCTGCTTGACCTCGGCATGCGCCTCGGCCATCGACTTGCGACTCCAGTCCGCGTTGTCCCACGCGTGCTGGTCACGGATCGTGTCCCAGCTCATCTGCTTGACCTCGTCCTCCGACAGATGCGGATTGCCGTTGACCGAGTTCACGCCGATCTTGATGCTGTCCTTGATGTACTGCTCCTGCTCGGCGAACGAGCCGGCTGACAGGCCCAGCGCCTGAGCGACGATGTTGCCCTTCATGGTCAGGGCCCGAACCCCCCACTCCCACCGGTTGCAGAAGGTCTCGAACTCCGACGTCAACCCGCCGTGCCCCAACTCAAGGCCCGACAACGCAAGGTCAGAAAAGCCACGCCCGACCGATGCCTCGCCGATCATGCCGAGCTCCTTCAACTCGGCATGCGCCAGATTGATACCGTTCGCGATCTCCACCAGCGCCGATGGCGGCGCCGCAAGATCCGGATTGTCCCCGCTCACTGCGTCCCCCCGAGATCCACCACCGCCGCCTCGGGCACCACACCCTCGACCGGCGGGAACAACATGCCGTCCTCGCTACCCGCATCCAGCGCAACCCCCGCCGGTCCCGGCAGCATCGGCACCATCACATCCAGCAACCGGGCACCGAGAATCGTCCGGAACTCCCACTCCCGCCCCGAGTCCTGCTGAGCGTGCGCGAACCGGGACAGCGCTTCCTCGTCGGAGAACGCACAGATCCACCGCACCCCGTTGAAGTCCGCCGTCCACAAGCTCCCGTAAGCATCGAACGGCACCAGCACCGCCGTCCGCCGGAATTCACCCAGCAACTGAGCAAACCGACGTCGCCCGGCCGCCACCTCGTCCACCACCGGCGCAGCCTCCGGTACCTCCGACTGCTCCGCAGGGGCAGTTGGCGCCGTCCGCGCAGACTCCTCGGCCTGCTCGCTCAGTTCGGCCAACTCGGAAAGTCTCGAGAGGCGGTCAGGCCTCGATATGTCATCCCCGTTGTCACTCACCACTGGATGCTGCCACGTGGCCTTTGCCGCCAGCAACGAGAGAATCGGGGAAGTCGCACCGTGTTACACACCCGTCACCGGTGGCCGGCCTGGCCTAGGCGCGCTCGCTCAGCCCGACCCCGGCCGAAGAGTCGCCGCGGCCAGGCCCGCCGTCGCGTCGTCCGGGCTCGCGTACGAGTCCGTCGGCGGGGTGGGGACGTAGGCGCACTCCGCGTGGACGCCCCCGTGGAGGCGGCCACCGTCCGCGTACCACTCGTAGACCTGGCGGCCCTCGCCGTCGCGCTCCGTGCGCAGCGTCCAGTTGTCGCCCGACGGCGTGGAGTCGAAGGAGACGATGTCCCACCCCTCCGACTTCAGGTGGTCGCGCAGGCGGCGCATGGCCGGGAAGGCCTCGGACTCGGGGACGTCGGCGAGCAGCCAGTTGTGGGAGAGGGCGTAGGCGCCGTCGACCGACTCGTCGGCCGCGCTCTCCAGACCGTCCGGGTAGCAGTAGTCGGCCGACAGGGAGTTGAACTCGCCCGGCGGGAGCGTCGCGTCGAAACCGAGTACGTCGTAAGCCTTCTGGGAGCGCGAGCCCGCTCGGTCCACCATGGTCTGCGGGTCGACCTTCGGGTAGTCCTCAGGGGTGGCGCGTTGGATGCCGAACGTCACGATGACGCCCAGCACCAGCAGTACCGGGACGCCCACGACCACGGCCACGGTGATGCCGAGCCACTTGGCGACGGAGGTGCGGGTGCGGGACTGCTGGAGGTCTTCGGTCACGGAGACGACGCTACGAGGCGGGGGATCGCGGCCGTACCCGTCGGCGGGCTCAGGTCGATGGGTACGGGTACTCAGCCGGCTCGCGCTCGATGCGGCGGAGGCCGCGGTGCTGTTGCAGGCGCGGCGGCGGATCGGGAGGAACTGCCGGCGTCCGCCGCCCGCGTGCGGGCCCGAGCGGTTTCGCGCCCATCGGGCGACGGCCGATGCGGCACTCGGTCCGCGCTTTCATCCTCCGTGGACGAGCACGGGGCTCCGACGGAGGCGAACGAACGTCATGACCGCTCAGGCGCCAGACCGCTCAGGCTCAGAGGGTGGCGATGTCCACGCTGATCTCGCCGTCGACGCGGACGGCGACGTCGAGGTCCGCGGCGACGAAGAGGTGCTTTTTGAGAGTGGCCTCGATCCTGGACTCGATCTCGGCCGCGATGGCAGCCTCGAGTGCGGCGTCGGCCTCCACTTTCGCGTTCTGGACGACGGTGAGCCGGATGTCGACGCTGCCGCCCAGACCGGCCCGCGCGACGGCAGCGACCGTGACGTCCACGTCGAGGTTCGCCTCGAGAACGGCTTCCACGTCAGCCGCGATGGCCGCTTCGAGCGTTGTGACGACCCGCTGCTCGGCCGAAGCGGCGGCAGGCGGCGCCATGGCCACGGCCGGAGCGATGGAGGACACGCCCAGCGTGAGGGCGAGAGCGGCGACGGGGACGACTGCGGCCTTGAAGGCGTTACGGCCAATGAGGGACATTCTGTGAACCTTTCGTGAGTGAGGAGCGCCATAGGTGCCTGCCGGTCGGACAGACCGGCCTATGGATTCCCTCACTTGCGGTTCTCGCCACCCGTTATGGCATGAATACACTGATAAGGGTGAACGTTCCCGAACATCCTGAAAGCCCTGAAAGCCCTGAACGGCCTGAGCGGTCTGAACGGCAGAACCGGTCCGTACAGCAAGTCGGCCTGTCCGCCGGTGGGCTCAGGTCGCCAGGGCGCCGGTGGTCGGCCGACCCCGCAGCGCCGGGTCCGGTCGTCGGCGGCCGCTCGTATGCTCGACGCATGACCGATCACCAGGGCGGACCCAGTTCGGCACGGCCGACCGAGAACGCGATGCGGCGAGCGTTGAAGCGGGCCAGGGACGGGGTCGCGCTCGATGTGGCGGAGGCCGCGGTGCTGTTGCAGGCGCGGGGGGAGGATCTGGAGGGCCTGACGGCGTCCGCCGCCCGCGTGCGGGACGCGGGGCTGGAGGCCGCCGGGCGGGCGGGGGTCATCACGTACTCGAAGAGCGTGTTCATCCCGCTCACCCGGCTGTGCAGGGACAAATGCCACTACTGCACCTTCGCGACCGTCCCCGGCAAGCTCCGGCGCGCCGGTCACGGGATGTTCATGTCGCCGGACGAGGTGCTGGAGATCGCCCGGCGCGGCGCAGAGCTGGGCTGCAAGGAAGCGCTGATCACGCTCGGCGACAAGCCGGAGGACCGCTGGCCCGAGGCCCGTGAGTGGCTGGACGCGCACGGGTACGACGACACGATCGCGTACGTACGGGCCATGTCGATCCGGATCCTGGAGGAGACGGGGCTCCTGCCGCACCTCAACCCCGGTGTGATGTCCTGGACCGACTTCCAGCGGCTGAAGCCCGTCGCGCCGTCCATGGGGATGATGCTGGAGACGACGGCGACCCGGCTGTGGTCCGAGCCGGGCGGCCCCCACTACGGGTCGCCCGACAAGGAGCCGGCCGTGCGGCTGCGAGTGCTGGAGGACGCGGGCCGCAGCTCCGTGCCGTTCACCAGCGGGCTGCTGATCGGGATCGGCGAGACGTACGAGGAGCGGGCCGAGTCGCTGTTCGCGCTGCGGCGCGTCTCCCGCGCGTACCACGGCATCCAGGAGCTGATCCTGCAGAACTTCCGTGCCAAGCCGGACACGGCCATGCGCGGCATGCCGGACGCCGAGCTGGACGAGCTCGTCGCCACCGTCGCCGTGGCCCGGCACATCATGGGGCCGTCCGCCTGCCTGCAGGCCCCGCCCAACCTGGTGGACGCCGAGTACGCACGGCTCATCCGCGCCGGCATCGACGACTGGGGCGGGGTGTCCCCGCTGACACCGGACCACGTCAACCCCGAGCGGCCCTGGCCACAGATCGACGAGCTCGCAAAGAAGTCGGCGGCCGAAGGGTTCGAGCTGCGTGAACGACTCTGCGTCTACCCGGAGTTCGTGCGGCGCGGCGAGCCGTGGCTCGACCCGCGGCTGCTGCCGCACGTACGGGCGCTGGCCGACCCGGAGACCGGGCTGGCGCGCCCCGAGGCGGTCCCGGTGGGGCTGCCGTGGCAGGAGCCCGACGAGGGCTTCACCGCCACCGGCCGCACGGACCTGCACCGGACCATCGACACCGAGGGCCGCACGCACGACCGCCGTGACGACTTCGACCATGTCTACGGCGACTGGGACGCGCTCCGTGAGGCCGCCGCGCCCGGCATGGTGCCGCAGCGCATCGACACGGACGTGAAGGCCGCCCTGCGCACGGCCGCCCACGACCCCACGAGGCTGACGGACGACGAGGCCCTCGCCCTCCTCCACGCAGACGGGCCCGCACTCGACGCGCTCACCCGCATCGCCGACGAACTCCGCCGTGACGTCGTCGGCGACGACGTCACCTATGTCGTCACGCGGAACATCAACTTCACCAACGTCTGCTACACCGGCTGCCGCTTCTGCGCCTTCGCTCAGCGGCGCACGGATGCCGACGCCTACACGCTCTCCCTCAGCCAGGTCGCTGACCGGGCGGAGCAGGCGTGGGACGTCGGCGCGGTCGAGGTGTGCATGCAGGGCGGCATCCACCCGGACCTGCCCGGCACGGCGTACTTCGACATCGCGCGCGCCGTCAAGGAGCGCGTGCCCGGCATGCATGTGCACGCCTTCTCGCCCATGGAGGTCGTCAACGGCGCCTCCCGCACCGGGATGTCGATCCGGGAGTGGCTGACGGCGGCGAAGGAGGCCGGCCTCGACTCGATCCCCGGCACCGCCGCCGAGATCCTCGACGACGAGGTCCGCTGGGTCCTCACCAAGGGCAAGCTGCCTACCGCCACCTGGATCGAGGTGGTGAAGACCGCGCACGAGCTGGGCATCCGGTCCTCCTCCACGATGATGTACGGGCATGTGGACCAGCCCAGGCACTGGCTCGGCCACTTCCGTACGCTCGCCGGGATACAGCAGGAGACCGGCGGCTTCACCGAGTTCGTGACGCTCCCCTTCATCCACACCAACGCGCCCGTGTACCTGGCGGGCATCGCCCGGCCCGGCCCGACCACCCGCGACAACAGGGCCGTCACCGCGATGGCCCGCCTCCTCCTCCACCCGCACATCACCAATATCCAGACCAGCTGGGTGAAACTCGGCACGGAAGGCGCGGCGGAGATGCTCCGCTCCGGGGCCAACGACCTCGGCGGCACACTGATGGAGGAGACCATCTCCCGCATGGCCGGCTCCGGGTACGGCTCGTACCGCTCCGTCCGTGACCTCACGGCCATCGCAGAGGCGGCCGGCCGCCCGGCGAAGCCGCGTACGACCCTGTACGGCGAGGTCCCGCCCGAGCGGCAGCAGGTGGCGAGCGCGTCCGACGGGCACCTGCCGGAGCTGCTGCCGCTGCTGCCGGAGTGACGCGCGTGACGGCTCGGGGACGTACCGGCGTCCTCGCGCCCACGGCATCACGACATACCGGTGCGATCCCGCCGTGAACGCGCAGCGGGCACCTGAGCCACCCCTTCCCGTTCGATTACAGTGCTGCGCCGGGCAGTGTTCGTTCGACGACGTCGGTGGGAGGAGCGCGGTGAGCGCAGCCGTGTGGGGCCGTGCCGAGCAGCAGGATTTCCGCGCGAGAGTGCGCGGGGCGTTGCTCGGGGGCGCCATCGGCGACGCGCTCGGCGCCTGTGTCGGCGGGCTCACCATCGACGAGATCCGCGCCGCGCACGGGCCCGAGGCCCTGACCGACCTCACTCCGGTCAACGGCCGCCGGGGCGCGGTGACGGCCGCCACGCAGCTCACGCTCTTCACCGTCGACGGGCTGATACGGGCGCAGGTCCGGCGCGACACCGGCGCCTGGCACCCGCCGACCGATGTGCACCGCGCGTATCTGAGATGGGCGGCGACCCAGCGGGACTGGGGCCCCGACGAGCGTCGCAAGGACAACGGCTGGCTGGCCCGCGAGGAGTGGCTCTACAGCCGCCGCAACCCCTCCCGCGACACCCTCACCGGTCTCGGCGACGAGAACATGGGCACCCTCCAGACCCCCAAGAACCCGACCGCGCGCGACGCCGGAGCACTGGTGCGGTCGGCGCCTTTCGGACTGCTGGTGGGCTGGGAGCCGCAGTTGGTGTGCCAGCTGGCCGTCGAGTGCGCGGCGCAGACGCACGGGCATCCGACCGCGTACCTGTCGGCCGGGGCGTTCGCCGTCATCGTGCACGGGCTCGCCCGCGGCGAGACGCTGGACGGCTCGGTGCAGCGTGCCCTGGCCCAGCTGGCGTCCCGGCCGGGCCACCAGCCCGTGACGGACGCGCTGAGGCAGGCGCTCGGAGCCGTACGGCAGGGAATTCCCAGTCCGGCGAGGGTCGCCTCCCTCGGCGAGGCGCACCTCGCTGAGGACGCCCTCGCCATCGCCGTCTACTGCGCCCTCGTCGGCGAGGACATCCGCCACGGACTGCGGCTCGCCGTCAACCACGACGGCCCCTCAGAGGTGACCGGCGCGGTCTGCGGAGCGCTGCTGGGGGCGCTGCACGGGGAGACCGCGCTGCCGCCGGCATGGCTGTGCGAGCTGGAGGGGCGTCCGACGCTGCTCGAGATCGCGGACGACTTCGCGATGGAGATGACCCAGGGCCCGGCCCTGCACAGCCCGACGGCGACGGCCCCGGGCTGGCTCCAGCGGTATCCGCGGGGCGCGGCGGAACTGACCTGACGAGCTGCTGACGGTCGGACGCCCGCACCGGAGCACGCGTCGGCTGCCCGCGGCCTCGCGCGGGGAGGGGCCGGGACCAGGCCACCGAGCCCGCGCCACCGCGCCACCCGCGTCGTCGTTGATCTTCGCCAGGAACTCGTCCCGCACCGGAAGTGTGCCGGTGCGGCCCCGCCGCGCCTGCGCCGGGAAGCCCCCTTTCACCTCATCAGTTCGCCCGCGTTGACGAGCAGCGACTGGCCCGTGATCGAGCGGGCGCGGTCGGACGCCAGGAACACCGCCGCCTCGGCCACGTCCCGGTCCGTGGCCAGTTCCGGCAGCGCCATCCGCTCGGTGAGGCGCCCGAGCACCTCGTCCTCAGGAGCCCCTTCGGTGCGGGCGGTCAACCGGACGTACGCCTGCACCGGCGGCCCCCACATCCAGCCGGGCAGCACCGTGTTCACCCGGATCCGGTCGGGGCCGAGCTCGCGCGCCAGGGAGTACATCGCGGAGGTGAGCGCGCCCTTGGACGCCGCGTACGCCGCCTGCCGCACCTGTGAGGGCGCGGCCACCGCCGACTGTGTGCCGATGAACACGATGGAGCCGCCGTTCTCCTTGAGGCCGGGCAGGCAGGCACGGGTCATCCGCAGTGTGCCGAGCAGATTGACGTCCAGGACGCCCCGCCAGGTATCGAAGTCCGAGTCCTGGAGGCCGCCGAAGCAGCTGTCCCACGCGGCGACGTGCACCACCGCGTCGATCCGCCCGAAACGTTCCAGCGCGAGCGCGGCCAGGGCCCCGCACTGCGCCTCGTCGGTGATGTCGGTGGCCCGGTGAGCGGTGCGTGTGCCGCCCGGGTCGATCCCGTCGGCCGACTTGGCCAGGTTCGCCTCCGTGCGCGCACCGAGGACGGCGTTGCCCCCGTCCGCGACGACCGCTGCCGCGACCTGGTGTCCGAGCCCGGCGCCGACGCCGGACACGATGACTGTCTTGTCCCGAAGCAGCATCCCGGCGCCTCCCGAGGCTGGCGGATTGTCTGACGGAGCGTCAGGGTAGGTCCGTCCGGCACGGGAGGGAAGGGGAGCACCGGTGAGCGAGGACACGCGCAGCGAGGTGTACGCCGAGCTGGCGGCCGTCGGCCCGTACGGGGTTCGCCCCGGCCATGCCCTGATCACGATGGTGGAGCCGCATCCGGGGCAGGAGCACGCGTACAACCGCTGGTACGAGGACGACCACTACTACGCGGGCGCGATGGCGATGCCCTGGATCTACGCGGGCCGCCGCTGGGTGGCCACCAGGGACCTCCAACTGCTGCGGTACCCGGAGAAGTCCGCGGTGGCACAGCCGGTGACCGCCGGCTGCTACATCTCGACGTACTGGATCACAGAGGGCCGCTACGACGACCACATGAAGTGGACGGTCGCCATCAACAAGCGGCTGGGCCGCGACGGTCGCGTCCATCAGCGGCGCACGCACGTGTTCACGGCCTTCCAGGACCATGAGGCGACCGTGTACCGCGACGGCGCGGCCGGGCCGCGCGACCACCACGCGCTGGACCATCCGTACGCGGGCCTGGTCGTGCAGGTCATCGACGCCGACGGGCCCGCGCAGCGGGCTCAGCTGCTCAAGTGGTTGCGGGCGAAGCACTTGCCCGGGAGGCTCGCGGGCTCGTGCGCGGCGATGGTGACGGTCTTTCGGCCGACGCCGCTGCCGGGCGACCGGATGACGTATGTGCAGCAGGTGGAGGGCGTGGACACCCGGCTGACGCTGCTGTGGTTCCTCGAGCAGGATCCGAGGGACCGATGGGAGGACGGCTTCACCGGACTGGACACGGCCGTGGCGGAGTCGGGGCTGGGGAGGGTGGAGCTGGTGGCGCCGTTCGTGCCGACCGTGCCCGGGACGGACCGCTATGTCGACCGGTTGCGGTGAGCCGGGCCGACGGCCCCGGTCCGGGGGTTGAGCCGAGCCCCCTCGGCCGGGACGGCGGACCAGTCGAGAGGGCTCTCGGTATTGTCTTGGTGCAGTGAGGCGCTCGAGTGCTCGAGTCCTCGTGTCGGTGGATCCGGGGTGTCGTCGTTCGTGCTGCGGGCGGTGACGCGCTCAGCCGAGGTCGAACGCGCCGTCGCCCACTTCGTTCACGAAGGCGTTCCACGAATCGGGGACGAAGCTGATCGTCGGGCCTGCGGGGACTTTCGAGTCCCGGACGGAAACCGCCTGGACGACCGGGGACCTGACCTCGATGCATGCGCCGTTTCCGGTGGAGTACGAGGACTTCGTCCAGGTCTCCGTCGCGCCCTGAAGGATTGCCATGTTCGCTCCGCTTTTGGCAAGTGGTGTGATTCCAGCCAACGTTGTTGCTGGCGTGATCGACGCTACTCGCCGAGCGCGGGGGGTGAGGCGGGCGTTCACTCGACCGGATGGCATATTCCATGCGACTCTTCCGTCGCACTGTGGCTCTGGTGTATCGTTCCGCCTCTTCCGTCAGGCCCGGTCTCCCTGGGCGTACGTCTTGGCGATGTCGGCGATGAACTGGCGGGTCTGGTCGACGTTCAGTGCCTGCGCGCGCAGATGCTCGTACATGACGCTGTACTTCTGGACGTCGTTGGCCTTCTCCAGATACAGGTCGCTGGTCACGCCCTCGATGTAGACGACGCTCGAGTCAGAGGCGTCGGGGAACTCGAGGATCGCGTACTGCCCGTTGATGCCCGGGTGCGCGCCCATGTCGAACGGCAGTACCTGCACAGTGACATGGGGCTCGTGCGACAGCTCCACCAGATGCTCGAGCTGCTCGCGCATCAGCTGCTTCCCGCCGACCTCCCGCCGGAGCGCCGCCTCGTCGATCACCACCCACAGACGCAGCGGGTGCTCGCATTCCCTGATCCGCTCCTGGCGGCGCAGTCGCACACTGACGCGCTTCTCGATGTCGGTCGTCCCGCTCTCGGGCAGCGCACCGGCGATCAGCGCCTCCGCGTACTGCCGCGTCTGCAGCAGACCCGGCACGACCTGCGGCTCGTACACCCGCAGGCTGGCGGCGTCGGTCTCCAGGCCGATGTATACGCTGTACGGGATGTCGCCGAAGGCGTGCCACCAGCCCTGCTGGCGGGAGTCCTTGGCCATCTGCATCAGCGAATCGACGATGCGGTGGTCCTCGACCTCGTACACCCCGCACAGGTCGCGGACATCGCGCTGGCTGATGGAGCGGCGGCCGTTCTCCAGACGGCTGATCTTGGACTGGGAGACCAGTAGGCGCTCCGCCACCTCCTCGGCCGTCATGCCTTTCATCTCTCGGAGCCGACGCAGCTCCTGCCCCAATCGGCGTCTCCTGACGGTGGGGTTGACGTTGGACGCCACGGAAACTGCACCTCCGGCTGGGTAGCTGTGCGTATCTACTGCTGAGCAGATTGCCACCAATGGTGCTCGTCGCGCTGCGAAATGGCCACACACGCGAACGTGGCGGCGCTCGCCGCAGGTTGCCGCTGCACGGCTGTGACTGCATACGCGAACGCGCGGGGCAGCGGCGTGGCTGCCCCGCGCGTTCCTGTGCGGCTCCCGGACCTTAGACGGTGCGAGGTCCCCGGTGGGGTGTTCGGCGGTGCGGTGGTGCGGCGGTGCTGTGCGAACCGCGCTCAGTGCGCGGCGACGCGTGCGGCCATGCTGCCGCGGCGCGGCTGCATCGGCACGGGACCCGGCTGGCGGCCGCCCGCGGTCGCTGCCTGGTTACGGCGCGGCTGGGCGGCCGCACCGTTCTGGACGTCCATCACCGCGTGCGCGACGAGGCCGCCCATCGGGTCGTGCCTGATGAGGTCCCGCAGGCGGGACCGCGAGGAACGCCCTTCGTTGCCCGGGTACAGGTGCTTGCCGAGTCCGACCGCGTGGGCCAGCGCGGCGAGCGCCGCGGTCCGCGGGTCCGGCGGTACGCCGGTGCGGATCGCACTGTCCAGCCGGGCCCTGATGTCCCGGCTGATGGCCGTGTCCGTCGCCTGGTAGCGAGTCGTCGGCAGCACTCCGCACATCTGGCCCGCCACGGCATGCACCATGCCGCACCGCTCCAGATGCGAGAGGTAAATCTGGCGCAGCCCCAGCCGGGGCCCGCCGATCCAGTGGACGGCCCGGACCGGACTGCCGCGTCTGCGCAGCAACTCCAGTGCGGAGTCCAAAGTCGGATCTCCTGTCGGCCGTGGCATCACCACGGCGATACGATCCCCGTCTGGGGCTATCCGTCCTGCCAGAGCCAGCTCTACTAGCTGTGCCCCGGCCAGGCCGAGGTCGAGCGACTGCGGCTGCGCTGTGGTACCCGTTGCCGGGTCCAGAGCGAGCAGCAGAAGCTCCTCCGGAATTGTTCTGCGGCTCCTGCCCATCCATGCCTCCCCGCGTGGATGAATGACAGGGTGACCCCTCTCACATTGGTCTGTCGAGAGCGCCTGGGTGCTTTGTTAGGGAACCGATAACTATGTCGTTCTCGTCTAGCACGGGAGCCAAGCGCTCACACGGGACACTGGTAGATGGTTCGGACATGAGGGCCGGCGGCTGGCCGCCGGTTCTCGGCGTTCGTGAAGACATACGCATGGCGCGTGGCAGATGACTCATGGAGGAGGCACGGTGGCGGGCGAGTCCCCCGACAGGTCGGAGCAGCGGAAGTCGTCGGGGGAGACGACTCAGGAGGAGCGCGACCCGCGTCTCTCGGTGTTCCGCCAGGCCGCGCACGAGCCCGGCTCGGACCATGACACCTCCTCGTCGTCGACGGACGACAGCCCCGAGGACCCCTCCGCCACGCCCAATGACGCGCGCCTGCGCGCGGCGGTTGCGGCCTGGGTGGCGACGGCGGACGACGCGCCGGACGGCGAAGCCGGCTCTGCCGCGTCGCCGTCGCAGGCGCCGGCCCCCGACCCGGCCGACGCGGCGGGTAGTACCGGCGGCTCCGCCGCCGGTGAGGCGGCCGACGCGGACCTGGGCGCGGACGGCGCGGGGGCCGCCCAGGGGGCGGCCTCGGGTGCGTCGAGGGCCGCGGACCGGCCCTCTGAACACGACTCGGCCACCGGGAGCGAGGCAGGCGGCTCCGCCGCCGACGAGCCGGCCGGCGCCGCGGCCGACGGCGACGGTGCCGAGGGCGCGGCGGACGCGCATGGGAACGAGCCGGACGACTCCGGTCCACGTCGGCGTCCGGCGGACGCCGACGTGGATGTGGATGCAACGGACGACGGTGACTCCTCCGGCGGGTCCGGCGCAGACGCGAGGGACTCCGCGGAACTCTCCGCCGAGGCCGTCCCGCCCGCGGACGCGACGTCCGCCGTGAAGCCGGCCGACGCCGCGGACCCGTCCCCGGAGGGCGGCCCCGCGGGCCGGTCGGACGAAGCCGGTCAACGGGCCCCTGCGGGCGACTCGGGCGCGAGGGAGGCAGCCCCGGCCCGTGAGGGCACCATGACCCTCTCGGTCGTCCGTAAGCCGGCCGGTGCCGCGGACTGCGCGGACGGGCCCGGAGCGGACCGCTGCGCCGAGGCCGGGGCGGACGCGCCTGAGGGTGCGGAGCGGTCCGCCGCCACGACCGCGAAGAGCGGTGCGGGGGCATCGTCCGGTGCGGGTGCAAAGAGCGAAGGTGGTGTCGACCAGCCGACGACGATGTTCAAGGCGCTGCGGCGGCCGCCCATGGACCAGCCCACCACCGCGCTCAAGCTGCCCTCGCTCCCGAAGCCCGCGGCCAAGCCGGCGTCGCGGCCGGAGCCGGAGCAGGAGCCGGAGCCGGAGAGCGACGCCGAGCGCACCAGTACCTTCGTGCCCCTGCGCCGTGACGACGTGCGACCCGCACCGGCCAAACCCGCAACACCCACGACACCCGCGACACCCGCAGCACCCACTGCGCCCGTCGGCACCGGCGTGCCCGCCGAGCAGCCCCCGGCCTCCCTCGGCGAGGCCGAGCGGACGCGGCAGCAGCCGATGCCCCCGCTGCCGCCGCTCGACCTGCTCGCCGAGCTGACGAACACTCCGCCGCCGCCAGAGACGCCGGTCCGCACGGTCGTGCGGCGGATCAAGATCTGGACGCCGCTGGTCCTGCTCCTGATGATCGTCTTTGCGGTCGTACAGCTCGTGCGCCCGCTGCCGGACCCCACCCTCGCGCTGACCGCCGAGGAGACGTACACCTTCGAGGGCGGCAAGCTCGAACTGCCGTGGCCCGCCGAGGGCCAGGGCGCGGCCGAGGTCGTCGGCGTCGGCAGCCTCGGTACCTACGGCGCCCAGAAGCCCGCTCCCATCGCGAGCGTCGCCAAGACGATGACGGCGTACGTGATCCTCAGGGACCACCCGCTCAAGGGCAACCAGGTCGGTCCGTCGATCACCGTCGACAAGAAGGCCGAGGAGGAGTCGAAGGCGAAGAGCGAGTCGACGGCTCCGATCAGAGAGGGCCAGAAGTTCACCGAGAAGCAGATGCTGCAGCTGCTGATGATCCCCTCGGGGAACAACGCGGCCCGTCTGCTGGCCCGCTGGGACGCGGGCTCCGAGGAGGCGTTCGTCAAGAAGATGAACGACGCGGCCAAGGAACTCGGGATGACCAACAGCACCTACACCGACCCGAGCGGTCTCAAGTCGAGCACCGTCTCCACGCCGCTGGACCAGATCAAGCTGGGCAAGGCGGTCATGGAGAACGACGTGTTCCGGGAGATCGTCAACATGACGCTCGTCGAGATCCCGGGCATCGACGGACAGATCCGCAACAACAACGACCGTGCCCTTCTGATGGAGGGCGTCGGCGGCATCAAGACCGGCTCGTCCACTCCGGCCGGCGGCAACCTGCTCTGGTCCGCCAACGCCGTCGTCGACGGCGAGATCCGCCGCATCGTCGGGATAGTGATGGGCGCGCAGGACGCTCCCCAGCTATGGCAGAAGCTGGAGAAGGCGATCGACTACAGCATCGCCCTGATCCCGCCGGCCCAGGAGGCCGTCACCTCCACAACGGTCGTCAAGAAGGGTGATGTCGTCGGTCATGTCGACGACGGCCTCGGCGGGCGCACCCCGGTCGTCGCCACCAAGGACCTGAAAGCCGTAGGCTTCGCCGGCCTCGACGTGAAGATCGAGATCGCCGAGAACGGTGACGCGATCCCGCACTCGGCGAAGGCGGGCACGGTCGTCGGCCAGGTGTCCGTCGGCGAGGGCGCCGGCAAGGTCAGCGCACCCGTCGCCCTGGAGAAGGACCTCGCGGAGCCGGGCGTCGGGGCAAAGCTGACCCGTCTCGGCTGACCGGCGCACGGGCGTCCCGGGAGGCCGGGACGCCCGCGTGCTGGCGTCCCCGGGCAACTCGGGGCGCCGGGACGGCGTCTTGAACGTGAACGGGGAGCTCACGGGCGCGCCCGGGCCGGGGGACGACGGCAGAGGGCTGGAACAGGACGGGGAGAGCCGCAGTGACCACCGCTGAGCCGACACGGGTGGACGGCAGCAGCACCACCAACGGCGGCACCGAAGGCATGGGCCCGCGAATACCGCTCGCCGAGCGCCCGTCGCCCCCTCCGGGCCCCTCGCCGGACCCGGCCGCCACCCCCACCCCCCCTCTCACGGCGGTCCGCGCCCGCCTCGTCCGCCATCCTGTCGCCCTCGCGACGGCCGTCGCCGCCTTCGTGCACCTCCTCTGGTTCTTCTTCTTCGCAAACAGCGGCGGCGACATCGCGGCCCAGGACGCCTGGGCCGAGTTCGTCGGCCGCCACCCCGACTCGGCGTACAACCTCGCCTGGTACGGCGGGATGCACCCCGTCTCGTACAGCGTGGTCTCCCCGTACGTGATGTCACTGATCGGCGTGCGGACGACCATGATGCTCGCGGGCACCGTGTCGGCAGCCCTGACCGCGTTGATGCTGGTGCGGGTCCGTGCCGTGCGCAATCCCGTGGCCTGTTCGCTCGTGGGCGTCTTCGCGTTCCTGTGCAACGCGCTGTCCGGCCGCGTCACCTTCGGCCTCGGCATGATGTTCGCGCTCGGCGCGGTCGGCGCCGTCTTCTGCTGGCCGCACCGCTGGCGTCACAACCGTTGGGCGAAGGCGGCCGTCGCCGCGCCGCTCGCGGGACTCGCCACCGCCGCCAGCCCGGTCGCGGGACTGTTCCTCGGGGTCGTCGCCGCCGCGCTGTTCCTCAACGGCCGGCGGCCCGGTGCGTATGCGGTCGGCCTCACGCCGGCCCTGGTGGTGGCGCTGTCCGCCTGGCTGTTCCCGTTCTCCGGCACCCAGCCCATGTCGCTCCCGTCGACCTCGCTGCCGTTCCTCTACGGGGTCCTCGTCTTCGTCCTCGTACCGAAGAACTGGCGCACGGTGCGCACCGGCGCCGCGGTGTACGCGATCGGCACCCTGCTGACGTGGGCGATCGACTCCCAGATCGGGTCGAACGTGTCACGGCTGCCGATGCTCTTCGCCGGTGTGGTGCTGCTCGCCGTCCTGCCGTACACGGTGCCGCGTTCGCGGAAGTGGTACGCCGTCGTGCTCGCGGTCATCGGCCTGAACGCATGGATCGGCTACAAGGGGGTGGACGACATCGCCCGTACCGCCCCGACGGCGTCGTGGAACCGCGAACTCGCGCCGCTGGTCGACCGGCTCCAGCAGGTGGACGCCGAGCGGGGCCGGGTCGAGGTCGTCCCGGCCAGCAGCCACCGCGAGGCGTCGGCACTCGCGCCGTACGTCAACCTGGCCCGCGGCTGGAACCGCCAGGCCGACATGAAGCGCAACCCGATCTTCTACGACGAGGAGAACCCCCTCACCTCCGCGAGCTACCACGCCTGGCTGCACCGCTGGGCCGTCCACTACGTGGTGCTGCCGAAGGGAGCGCCCGATTCCAGCGGCGCCGTGCTGGAGGCGGACCTCGTACAGGCGGGCCAGCCCTATCTGACCCGGATCTGGGGCGACGCCAACTGGCAGCTGTTCGCGGTGAAGGACCCGACGCCGATGGCGGAGCCTCCGGCGACCGTGGACCGTGCCGGCGCGGGGGAGCTGACCATCCATGTGCAGAACGCGGGCCGGGTGCTGATCCGCGTCCCGTACTCGCCGTGGCTCAGCCTCGTCGACGGGGAGGGCGAGGGCGTCGAGGGTCCGTACGAGACACCGGAGTCGCAGGCGGCAAAGGACGACGGGCCGAAGGACTACGTCAATCCGAACGGCTGTCTTCTGAAGGCGGAGGAGGACTCGGAGGGTGACGAGTGGACCGAGCTCCTCGCCCCGCGGCCGGGCACCTACCGGCTCGCGGCGCCTTATCAACTTCCGCGCGGAACCCCGTGTCCTGACGAGCTTCGCTAGATCCTTTTACCCTTACCGGCGTTAACACCTGTCTCGTCCCGTGCTGCTCGTGCATAGTGGACGCGCTCGGCATACTGATCGGTCGGTCCCCTGATGCAGGTGTTCATCCATGACGTGCGAACAATGCGGTGACAACAGCACAGGAACGCGGCGCGGCACGGCCTGGCCTGCGCGTGCGGGTGCGGCCGGTCCGACGACCCGGTGCCCCGGCAGGGGAACGCGCCTGCCGGCACTGACGATTGCGGTGGCGGTGCTGGCGTTGGCCCTCGCGGCATGCGGGCCGTACGGCAGCGACTCCCGACGCTCGGGAGCCTCGGACGACCGGTCCGGCGGTGGCGGAGCCGCCGACGACATCGGTGACCTGGGCGGCGCGCCCCAGCGCATCACCCCGACCGGCACCCCCGGCACCCCCTCCGCCTCCCCGGGCCGCGCCACCCCCAAGCCGCCGACGAAGAACGAGCCGCCCAGGAACGCCCAAAGTCCCTCGTACTCGGCGTGGGCGGGCCCCGGTTGTGCGGGCGGCGGCCTGTACCGCGAGGACGGACGCTTCGCCGACGGCACCGACGGCTGGTACACCGTCGGCTCCGGAGGCCACCGCGGCGACGGCTGCGACGGCAGCTTCACCGCGGTCCCGATGTCCGGCAGCCCCACCAAGGACCGAGGCTCCACGGCGACCTGGTCCTGGTACGTCGGCAGCGGCTACCGGACCTGCTCGGTCGCCGTCGTCGTCCCCGACAGCGACCGCGACCGGGATGTGGCGGGCGAGCCGACGACGTACAACGTTCTGTCCGACCGCGACGAGCCCGGCAGCGTGGTCAAGGTCTTCGAGATCGACCAGACGAAGCTGCGGGGCAGCGGCCTGGTCGTCGAGAAGGTACCGGTCCACGACCAGCAACTCGTCGTCCAACTCGTCGACAGGGGCCGTGACCGGGGCGGCGACGCACACCACGCGGCGGCCCAGATGCGGGCGGAGTGCCGTGCCTGACCCCCTGACATCGACCTGCCCGTCCTGCGGGAACGGACTTGCTGCATAGTGTCCGTCATGGTTTGCGAGGGATGTAGACGCACGTCACGTACGTGCCAGCAGTGCACGGTGCCCACCACCCGGACGCCGGGCCGTCATCGGGCTCCGGCGCGCCACAAGGCGCTGCTGATCACGGGCGCCGTCGTCGCGTCGGGCGCGCTGTTCACGGGCGCGGCGCTGCTGATCGGCGGCGACGCCGGCGAAGCTGTGGGCGAGCCCGCCGCGCCCGTGGCCGACCTCGAGGTCGGCGGCCGCCCCAACCTGATCGCCCCGGCGGACTCCGGGGCCGGCACCGCACCCCCGACCACCCTGCCCCCCACGTCCCAGCCGTCCCGCCAGGCCACCGGGACGGCCGCGTCGTCCACCGGCAGCCCGGCGCCTTCCGCACCGCGCTCCTCCTCCCCGTCTGCGCCCGCCGCCCCGACGCCGTCCGCAGCCGGCGCGAGCCCGTCCGGCGACTGGCGCGACAGCGACTACTGCGGCGACGAGTGGGGGGACGGCGACCACAACGGCAACGGCAACGGCCGCCGGGGCCGCGACGATTGCTGGTGAGGCCGCACGGATCCTGACGGGGGAGAGCGGCCGCGGGCCGGCGGGCGAGGCGAGAGAATCCCGGGATGGAGATCACCGCGCGCGCACTCAACCGCGCCACCCTCGCCCGGCAGTTGCTGCTCGGCCGCGAGTCGCTCGACGTCGAGACCGCGGTGCGGCGTGTGGTGGCCCTGCAGGCACAGCAGCCCGGCTCGCCGTACATCGCGCTCTGGAACAGGCTGAGCCGCTTCGACCCCGCGGACCTCGACGCGTCGTTGGCAGGCTTCCGTACGGTCAAGGCGACGCTGATGCGGATCACGCTGCACGCGGTCCACGCCGAGGACTACCGGCCCTTCCGCGAAGCGATGGAACCGACGCTGCGGGGCTCACGGCTCGGCGACTCCCGCTTCCTGGCGTCCGGACTCACCGCCGACGACGCCGATGCACTGCTTCCGGATCTGCTGAAGTGCACCGCACTCCCGCGTACCGACGTCGAGATGGGGGAGTGCCTGGCGAAGCGCCTGGGCGTACCGATGGACCGGACGGCACAGCGGCTGCTGCGGCAGTACGCCCCGTTGTGGCACGCCCCCACCGGAGGGCCGTGGTCGTTCGAGGTCCGCGCGGCGTACGTCGCTGCGAGCACCCGTCCGGTGCCGACGGACCCCGGCGTCGCCGCGCAGGGCCTGCAAGTCCTGGTCCGCCGCTGTCTGGAAGGCTTCGGACCCGCGTCCGTGGCGGACATCGCACAGTTCACGATGGTCCGGCGGCGGCGGGCCAGGACGGCGGTGCAGGCGCTCGGCGACGGGCTCGAGCAGTTGCAGGGCCCCGACGGCACGGTGATGTACGACGTCCCCGGCGCCCACCGGCCGCCGGAGGACACCCCCGCCCCGCCCAGACTGCTGCCGATGTGGGACAGCATCCTGCTGGCCTACGCGGACCGCAGCCGCGTCATACCGCCGGCCTACCGCAAGCACGTGACCCGCGTGAACGGCGACGTGCTGCCCACCCTGCTGGTCGACGGCCACGTCGCCGGCGTCTGGCGTGCGGTCGACGGAGCGATCGAGGCGACCGCCTTCCACCCGCTGCCGCGCGACGTCTGGAAGGACCTGGCAGCGGAAGCCGAGTCGCTCGTGAGGTTCCTCGCCCCCCGCGCCCCCCGGGCCTACGGCCGCTACGACCACTGGTGGACCAAGCCCTTGCCTGCCGCCGAGACCCGACTGCTCCCCGGCAGCTGAGGTGTGGCGCTGCGGGAGACGAGCGCCGGCGTCGCAGGATGCTCGGGCTGTCGACGTTCCGAAGGGGTTGTCGATCACAGGACGCCGCAGCCCGCCCGGTCCGCGGCTGGCCGGCTCATCGAGCTGTACCGCACGGGCGAGCGGCCGGCCCGTCTCTCCGCCCCGGACGGGTGACAGCCGAAGTCGGCTTCGGTGCCGGCGGCACCTGAGCCCGCCGGTAGCCGCTGTCCCCCGGGGTGGGTCCTGACCCGGGCAGCGCCGGCTTCCGTGCCCGGTGGCACCGCCGTACTCCGCCGCTGTTACGGCACGCCTTCCGGCCGGCGCTCTGTCGCCACGAAGCGGCCCCTGACCCGGAAAGGTGGATCAGGTGCCGTTGTCGTACGTCCGGGCGCTCAGCCGCCGCTCCCCGGCAGCCGGTGCGTCACTGATCTGCACGACCAGGGGGCCATGAGATCCGAGGGGTTCTCTGGGGCTGTTGACCTGCGGCTCTCGCAGGGTGAGGCCTCAAGGGCCGGTGGTACGCACGGTAGTCGCGGTTGCACGCTGAGTCAGGATGGGTTCTCTGGATCTCGAGCGCCCCATCCGGAGCGGCTCGTCTCATCTCGCATCAGAGTGCATTGAGGAGAAGCACGAGATGATATCTGTCAAGATCCGCGGCTCCATCATGGCCGTCACCGCGGCGGTCGCCGCCGCCACCGTGTTCATGGCCCCCACAGTCTCGGCCGACACGAAGCCCGCCCCGTCCGCCGCGGTCGTCAACGGGGGCGAAGAGAAGGACAAGGACAAGGGCGAAGAAAAGAGGAACTGCGGGCCGTTCCTCTCGCAGCTGGACGGCCGGCTGCAGCTGGCGTGGGATTCGCTCGACAGCACGGCTCCGCAGATCCCCACCGCGCGCACCGCTCTGTCGCAGGCCGACCGCAGGATCACGGCGCTGGAGGACAGCAAGTGCCTGTGCGCGGCGGAAGTCGACCTGCTGAGGGACCTGCTGGACGCCGTGCTCGCCAACCTCGACGGCACCGCGCCGAACGTACCCGAGGCGCAGGAGCGCCTGGCTCACCTGATCCTGGCGGTCGACCTGCTCCGGGCCGGGTTCACGTGCGACAACGGAAAGTGCGGCGGCAACGACGTCATGTCCGACGGCTGAGCACGCTGTGAGGCTGCCGGACACCCCCTCGGAAGTTCACTTCCGAGGGGGTGTTCGACACTCCGACGAAGGTCGGAGGATGTGCCCCGGCAGGGGCGTCCGTCCGACCGCCCACCGCCGTCCCGCGCGGGCCGGACGGCCTTCGGATCACGCACGACCTGCCGCGGGCGGGACCGGTCCCTGCGAGGCCCCCGGCCCTACTCGAGTACCCGCACCGCTTCCACACCCGCCCGACACCCTGCTGATCCCGCACCGGCGCCGGCCTTCCACAGAGAAGGGCTGAAGGCGACGCAGGAACCGCAGGCGGTTCAGACCGTGGTCTCGAAGAGGGCGACGGAGCCGCGCACCGAAACCTCGTACCGCGCGAACCTGCGCTCCAGTTCCGCCTCCAGTTGCTCCAGTGAGTCGTCCCTGTTGTGGAAGACACGCTTGCGGTTGAGGAGATCCAGCTGGGCTCTGGAGATGGGGGTGTGACCTACCCCATGGGCGAGCACCGTGCTGCCGAAGACGCGGGCACCGGGGTCCAGATGCGGCAGCAGATGGTCGAAGAGCGCCGACTTCCCGGACATCCCGCCGGGCAGGCAGTGCAGTACGAAATTGAGCGAGGCCGAGGAGAAGCGCAGACCGCCGAGATCGTACGGCTGCAGGATGTCGTGCTGGTGAACGGTGGGCCGGAAGCGCTCGACCCGGAGCCGGGCCCGCTCCAGCACCGTCGGGTTCAGATCGAGCAGCGCCAACTGCGGTTGCGGGGACGGGAATCGGCAGCGGTCGAGGAAGTATCCGGTGCCGGGTCCGATGTCCAGATGCCGCGCGGAGACATGGCGGTCGTACTGAGCGGCCATCGCCTCCCGGGGGCACCGCCACACCGCCGGGCTCACCACACCGAGCACGAACGCGTCGTACACCTTGAGCATCGAGGCGGAGTAGATGGCGGTCGCCGCGGCGACCGGGCTCTGCTGCGCGACATGACGGTCCATCGGGAGCCTCCCTGATCGGTGTTGCTGATCCTAGAGGTGTATTCACGGCGCCTCTTCGCGGATCAGAGGGGGAGAGGACGGCTGTGGCTGAGGCCGGAACCCCGTGGACCGAGAGGAAACAGCGCTGTGGACATCAAGGAAGAACTCCGTGTGGCGAAGCTGGCGGACGTGCCGTCCGGGGAACTGCTGAGTGTGGACTACCACGGCGTCCCGGTGCTCCTCGCCAACGTCGGCGGCACGGTCTACGCGGTGCGCGACGAGTGCTCCCACGAGGAGGCCCCGCTCTCCGAGGGAGAGCTGGAGGACGACACCAGCGTGACCTGCCCCTGGCACTTCAGCCGGTTCTGCCTCCGCACGGGTGCGGCGCTCGACGCCCCGGCCGAGGACCCCATCGACACCTACACGGTGCGGGTCGAGGACGGGGAGATCCTGCTCTCCGGGAGGGGCGGTGCGGCCCGGTGAGCGAGCTGCCGAAGGGGATGGTACGGCGCTCCCTGAGTGTGGCGTCGCTGCCGATAGGTCTGGCCGGGCGCACAGCGTTCGGGCTGGCGCGACGGTTGGCCGGAGGCGCCGAGGCGACGATCAGGACCGAGATCGAGGAGCGTACCGCCAAGCAGCTCTTCGCCGTCATCGGTGAACTCAAGGGCGGTGCACAGAAGTTCGCCCAGGTGCTCAGTGTGATGGAGAGCGCCCTGCCGGAGAATGTCGTACGTCCCTACCGTGCGGCGCTCACCAGTCTTCAGGAGTCGGGGCCCGCCCTGCCGGCGCGCACCGTGCACGAGGTGCTGCGCGAACAGCTCGGGGCGGACTGGCGGAAGCTGCTGCCCGAGTTCGACGACCGTCCGGTGGCCTGTGCTTCGATCGGCCAGGTGCACCGCGGGCGCTGGCACGACGGTGCCGACGTCGCGGTCAAGGTCCAGCATCCGGGCGTGGCGGAGGCGATCACTTCCGACTTCGGTCCTTTGACCCGGATGGGATGGATCCTCGACCGGTTCACCGGCGGTGAGGTCAACATCAAGGAGATGGTGGCGGAGCTGCGCGAGCGGATGGTCGAGGAGCTCGACTACCGCCAGGAGGCCGAGTCCCAGGCGGCGTTCGCCGAGGGATTCGCCGACGATCCGGACTTTGTCGTGCCCCGGGTGGTGGAGGGCACCGACCGGGTCCTGGTGTCCCAATGGCTGGACGGTGTACCCGCGTCCAGCGTGATGGCCGAGGGCAAGCAGGAGGACCGCGACCGGCTGGGGCTGCTCCTGGCGCGGTTCCTGTTCGCCGGACCGAAGCGGGTCTCTCTGTTGCACGCCGACCCGCACGCGGGGAACTTCAGGCTCACCGACGACGGAAGGCTCGGGGTGCTCGACTTCGGCTCCGTGGCCCGCCTTCCCGACGGGCTGGCACCCTGGATCGGGCCGGTCATGCGGGCCTGCGTCGACGACGATCCGGACCGGATGGCGAAGGTGATGCGGGACGCCGGACTGCTCAAGCGGGAGAAGGACAAGGACAAGAAGAAGGACGGGGTGCAGGACTTCGGCTGGCTGCGGGGCTCGATGGAACTGCTCGCGCAGCCGCTGGGCACCGAGGTCTTCACCTTCGACAGGGAGTGGATGCGCGAGGCGGTACGCAGGGCCACCCTCTCGAAGGACGCGGACATCTTCAGGTCCCGGGTGCAGATGCCGGCGGAGCAGGCGCTCGTCCAGCGAGTGTGGATGGGGGAGCTGGCCATGCTCAGCCAGCTCGGCGCCACGATCCCGTTCCGCGCAGAGGCGGTCGAGGGCCTGCCGGGCTTCGAGCCCGAAGGCTGAGGCCTGTATCCACGGGGTCCCTGGTCTGATCTGAACAGTGGACCTGATGCCCCCCGTGGAGGTAATGCCCTGATGAGCACCGGAGAGTGGGACGCCATTGTCATCGGCAGCGGCCTGGGAGGTGTGTCGGCCGCGGCCATCCTCGCCCACTGCGGACAGAAGGTTCTGCTTTGCGAGCAGAGCGAGGGCATCGGTGGCCTCGCACACGCCTTCTCCCGCGACGGGCGCACCTTCGACTCGGCGATCCGGGTGCTCGCCGAGGGTGAGATGGTGCAGGGCCTGCTGGAGTGGCTGGGCGTGCAGGACGAGTGCGAGCTGACCGTCATCGACCATCTCTACCGGGCCGACTTCCCGGACATGAGCGTCTTCGCGCCGACCGGCCTGGAAGAGTTCATGGAGGCGCACATCCGGCTCTTCCCTCAGGAGGAGGAGGGGATCCGGGCGTTCTTCCGGCTGCGCCGGCAGATGTTTCTGGAGACGGCGCAGGCGCCGATGCGTGTCACCGATCCGTCGGCCCTGGGGCAGATCGCCGAGCTGCTGCCCACGCTGATGAAGTACCGCACGTCGACGCTGGCCGACGTCATGAACGAGTATCTGCGCGACCCCAGGCTCAAGGCGATGTGCTCGGCGCTCTGGCCCTATATGGGAGCCCCGCCCTCGCAGTTGTCGTTCTTCGCGTATGCCCAGTTCATCGGCGTACTGATCGACGGGCCTTCGTACTGCAAGGGCAGCTTCCAGAAGCTGGTGGACGCCTTCGTGGTGGCGATCGAGCGTGGTGGCGGCACGGTCCTGACCGGTACGGCGGTCGAGAAGATCCTGCTCCAGGACGGCCGGGCCGCCGGGGTACGTACGGCGGACGGCGAGGTGTTCACCGCACCGGTCGTCATTTCCAACGCCGATGCCCGGCAGACCTTCGAGGAACTGGTGGGCACCGAGGAACTGCCGGCGCGCTTCGTCAAGCGGCTGGGCCGGATGAAGCCCTCGATGTCCGCCTGTGTGGTGTACGCGGCCACCGAGCAGGATCTGCTCGCCGAGAACCCGGCGCACGAGACGTTCAAGTACAACCACTGGGACCACGAGGACACCTGGCAGGACGTGCTGGGCGGCCGTCCCGGGGGCATGTCGCTCTCGGTCATGACGATGCTCGACCCGGAGCTCGGCCGACCGGGGGAGCATCTGCTCATCGGTACTGCGGTGGCGCCCTACCAACGGCCCGACGGTGTGCCCTGGCACGAGCAGAAGGACCGTTTCGCCGACGCACTCCTAGGCGAGTTCGAGTCGGTCTTCCCCGGGCTCCGCAAGAACCTGACGTTCCTTCAGGCGGGCACTCCGCAGACGATCGAGCGGTTCACCCGCAATCACCAGGGAGCGACGTACGGCTGGGCATTGACGCCCAACCAGATCGGCGGCAAACGGCTCGCCCACCAGTCCCCCCTGCCCGGCCTCTTCCTCTCCGGCCACTGGACCGAGGAGGGCCCCGCCTCCTTCCGCGTCATCCTCTCCGGCATGAACACCGCCCGGGAGGTGCTGGCGCACCTCGGGACCGGGATCGACGTGCCCACCTTCAAGCCCGACGACGTACCCCAGCTCGCCCTGTGACCCACCGCCGCTCAGGAAAGGCCTCGTTCGCATGACCACCACGCTCGTGCCCCCCGGCCCCCGCGGCCATCCCGTGCTCGGCAGCATCCGGGAGATACAGCGGGACAATGTCTCCGCGTTCATGGAGGCATTCCGCCACCACGGGGACATCGTCAACTTCCGCGGGCCGCTGCGGATCAATCTGCTGGCCCACCCCGACTACGTACAGCATGTGCTGCGTGATCAGCACAAGCGCTATCCGCGTCCGCGCAAGGTGCAGGGCTGTCTGAGCACGATCGTCGGAGACGGTCTGGTCGCCGCCGAGGGCACCTCGTGGCTCCGCTCGCGACGACTGACCCAGCCGGCCTTCCACCGCGACATCCTGCGGCGGTTCGGTGACTCCTTCACCGCCTCCACGGCGGAACTGCTCGACGGCTGGGAGCGGCGGGCCCGCGACGGAGAGCCACTGGACATCAAGTCGGAGATGATGCACCTGAGTCTGGCCAACCTGGCCCGCGCGCTCTTCAGGACCGAGTGGACGGACGAGGTGTCCAGGATCGAGCCGGCGGTGCAGGAAGCCCTGGGCTTCACCCACCGGCGGATGACCTCGCCCGTCGACCCGCTGAAGTTCCCGTCCGCGGCGCGCACACGCTTCCGTGGAGCGCTGGAGACGATCAACTCTCTGCTGTACCCGATGGTCGCCGAGCGCCGGCGCGACGGCGGCGGGGACGACCTGGTCAGTCTGCTCATCGACGCCGTGGACCCGGAGTCGGGTGGCAGGTTCACCGACGAGCAGATACGGGACGAGGTCAGCGGGTTCTTCGTCGCCGGGCACGAGACGGTGTCCACCGCCCTGAGCTGGACCTGGTACCTGCTCTCCCTCAACCCCGAGAGCCGCAGGCGGCTGCAGGCGGAGGTCGACGAGGTCCTCGCGGGCCGCGTGCCCACGGTCGACGACCTGCCGAAGCTGACCTACACGACCATGGTGCTCCAGGAGTCCATGCGGCTGTATCCGCCGATCTTCGTCTATATGCGGTGCGCGGCCGAGGACGACGTGATCGGCGGCTATCACATTCCCGAGGGGCGCTGGGTGGTGGTGTGCCCCTACGTCACCCACCGGCACCCGGAGTTCTGGGACAACCCGGAGGGGTTCGAACCCGAGCGTTTCACCCCCGAGAACAGCGCGAACCGGCATCGCATGGCGTATCTGCCGTTCGGAGCGGGACCGCGCAAGTGCATCGGCGACTCCTTCGCCATGCTTCAGATGCCGCTCGTCGTCGCCATGATCGCCCAGCGGTTCCGGCTCGATCTGGTCGACGGCCAGCAGGTGTTCCCGGAGCCCGCGATCTCACTGCGTCCCCGGGACCCGCTGATGATGTGGCTGCGACCGAACGAGGAGACCCTCTGATGGCAACCCCGACAGTGCTCACCGCGCGACAGGCACCGGGCCCCAAGGGGGAACCGGTACTGGGCAACGCGCGCTCGTTCCAGGCCGACATCCTCGGTGCCCTCCAGCAGGGCCGGCGGGGGTACGGGGACGTGGTGCGGTTCGACGGAATCGGCCCGCTCTTCCCGGTGTTCTTCGTGGCCCACCCCGAGGGGATCAAGGAGATCCTCCAGGACAAGCACCGCAACTTCCCCAAGACGCCCTTCGTCAGCGACCGTTGGCGTGCTCTGGTGGGCGACGGGCTGATCTGCAGCGAGGGCGACTTCTGGAAGCGGCAGCGCCGGCTGTGCCAGCCGGCCTTCCACCGCAGGCTGGTCAACAGCTTCGGCGAGAACATGACCGAGGTCACCGGTGAGCTGCTCGACCGCTGGGAGGCGGCGTCCCGCTCCAATCAAGAGGTCGACGTCACGCTCGACATGACGCGGCTCGCGCTCAGTGTCCTCGGCGGTGCGCTCTTCGGCGCCAACTGGCGGCAGGACTCCGAGGTCATGGCGCACGCCGTCGAGGTGGCCATCGGTGAGGCGTACAAGAAGTTCGGCAAGTTCGTCAGCCTTCCGGAGAGCGTGCCGACCCCGGCCAATCTCCGCTTCGCCAAGGCCAGGCGCAGCCTCGACGACGTCATCTACCGGGTCATCAACGCACGCCGGGCCGACCGGGGCGAGCACCCGGACGACCTGCTCGAGGCGCTGATGACCGCCACCGAGGACGACGGCAGCGGGATGACCGTCGAGCAGGTCCGCAACGAGGTCATGACCTTCATGTTCGGCGGCCACGAGACGGTTGCCTCCGGTCTGACCTGGGCCCTGTATCTGCTCTCCCGTCATCCCGAGGTGTACGGGCGGATGGAGCAGGAGGTGGACGAGGTGCTCGGCAGCCGGGTGCCCACCGTCGACGATCTGCCGCAACTTCCCTACATCGACCGGGTGGTGCGCGAGTCGCTGCGGCTCTACCCGCCGGTGTCGTTGATCTCCCGCACTCCGCAGGAGGACGACACGGTCATGGGCTATGACATTCCCAAGGGCTCGATGGTCCTTCTCTCCGCCTTTGTGACGCACCGTCACCCGGAGTTCTGGCCCAACCCGGAGGGCTTCGACCCCGACCGCTGGATCGAGCTCGGTGAACAGGGACCGCACCGCTTCGCCTGGTGGCCGTTCTCCGGCGGCCCCCGCAAATGCATCGGAGACGTCTTCGGGCTCCAGGAGATGAAACTGGTCCTCGCCATGATGGCGCAACGGGTACGCGTACGCCTGGTGCCCGGGCACGCGGTCGTGCCCAAGCCGGGTATCACCCTCGGCCAGCAGAACGGTGTCATCGCCACGGTGGGGGTGCGCGAGCGGAGCCGTACCACCGTGTCGACCGCGCCCCGTACGGCCGTCTCCGCACCTCAGGGATGCCCGGTGACCGGAGCGCAGGCCGCGCCCCCGGCCGCCGTGAGTGGATGCCCGGTGGCCCATGACTGAGACACGGATCGGCGCACCGACCGACCCGGCTGCCGAGACCGTGTGGCGATGGATCCACGAGTGCGGCAACGCCCGGCGGCGCGAGCTGGTCGGCAAACTGGTCACCGACGGCTTCCGTATCCACGGCACGGCCTGGATGGGGCGGGCCTGGACGGGCGCGGATCTCCGCGGCCCCGACGCCTGCCGGACCTGGCTGCTCACCCTGCACCGCGCCTTCCCCGACCTCACCACCACGGTCGAGGACCTGTTCTGTGCCGGGGACCGGGTGGTGGTCCGCATCACCCACCGCGGCAGCCACCGTGGCCCCTGGCTGGGGCTGGCGCCCACCGGACGTGCGGTGGAGTTCTCGCAGACGCTCATCTGCCGTATGGAGAACGGCAGAATCGCCGAGATCTGGCAGGAACTCGACGCACTCGGCCTGCTCATCACGCTGGGCGGGGCCCCGCCCATGGGGACGGCAGGGCCGGCGCAGGCGCTGCGCTGGGCTGCGGGGGCCGCGGCCAGGACCGCTCTCAACCGGGTGCCCCAGGACCGGCCCTGGCCGTGGCGGGGCACCGGCTGGCAGTCGGTGCCGCCCTTCCCCGGACACCTGTCGGGAACCGGGGACCCGGACGGCACGGAGCTCGCGGCGAACGAGAAGACACTGCACCGCTGGATCGACGAGTGCGTCAATGAGCAGGCGGTGCACATCTGTCCGGAAATATTCCACGAGTCCTATCTCGGCCACTCACCGCCGCACGCCGAGCCGGAGCCGCTGCACGGCCCCGAGGGCTACGCCCGGTTCATCCGCGGGATTCTCACCGGCTTCCCCGATGCCCACGCGACCATCGAGGACATGGTCAGCGCGGGCGACCGGGTGTGCTGCCGGGTGCGGATGACGGGCACGCACCGCGGGGTCTACCGGGATCTGACACCCACCGGGCGCAGGTTCAGAATGTCGCAGATCGTCGTCTGCCGGATGATCGACGGCAAGATCGCCGAGAGCTGGCAGGAGATCGACGGTGCGGGGCTGCTGCTGCAGCTCGGCTATGTACCGCGGCCCGGCAGCAGGCCGCTGGGAATGCTCTCCTGGTTCCTGCGGCTCGGAGCGTCCCTCGCGGGCGCGGGCAGGCACTCCCGTGCGGAAGGAGCCGGCGGTGGCTGACAGTTCGGGAGGGATGCGGCCGGCATCGCCGGCGCGGGTGGTCGACGCCTACGGCGGAGCCGATCGATGGCGGGACATTTCCGGGATCGAGGCGGACCTGTTCGAGGACGACCGGCTCCGCAGGGCGCGCAGGGGACTGATCTCCCGGCGGCTGCACGGGATGCAGCAGTCAGCAGCGGTGTTCATGCGCCACTTCGGCCTGATCATCACACCCGCATCGGCCATCACGCGGATGTACGGCGAACCGATCGACCCCGTCCGGGAGTTCCTCGCCGGCGCCCGCTGACGCCGGCCGCTCATCTCCCCTACCGTCAAGGCCCTTCCTCAACCCATCCAGGGAGCATCAACCCATGAACCGGGCGACCATCGACAGGCGCCGTTGGCAGATCCTGGCCATCCTGTGTCTCAGCATCATCGTGATCGGTCTCGACAACCTGATCCTCAACCTCGCACTGCCGAGCATTCAGCAGGACCTGGACGCGTCCGGCAGCGATCTGCAGTGGACCATCGACGCGTACACGCTTCCGTTCGGCGGGCTGCTGCTGCTCACTGGCAGCCTGGGGGACAGGTACGGCCGCAAGCGGATGCTCTCCCTGGGCCTGGTGGTCTTCCTGGCGTTCTCGCTGGTTGCGGCGTTCGCTCCCAGTACGGAGTTGCTGATCGCGGCCCGCGCCGGCATGGGCGTCGGCGGCGCGCTGATCATGCCGGCGACCCTCTCCATCATCAAGGACGTCTTCCCGCCCGAGGAGCAGGCGAAGGCGATCGGCATGTGGGCGGGCTCCAGCGCGATCGGCATTCCGCTCGGCCCGATCGTCGGCGGTGTGCTCCTTGAACACTTCTGGTGGGGCACGGTCTTCCTGATCAATGTCCCGGTGGTGCTGATCGGCCTGATCGCCGGCGCCAAGCTGATTCCCGAGTCGCGGGCCCCGCGCAACGGCAAGCTCGACCTTGTGGGTGCCGCACTGTCGGTGGCCGCGCTGGGCACCATGGTCTACGGAATCATCGAGGCCTCCCGCGAGGGCTGGAGTTCGACCGTCACCCTGTCGACGATCGCCCTGGGCCTGGTCCTGGTGCTGGCGTTCGTCGGCTGGGAGCGGCGCACGGCCAATCCGCTGATCGACGCCTCGCTGTTCCGCGACCGCAGTTTCTCGGGCGGTGCGGTGGTCGTGGTCTGCATCAACTTCTGCCTGTTCGGGCTGCTCTTCGTGGCCACGCAGTATCTGCAGTACGTGCTCCGGTACGACCCGATCGACGCGGGGCTGCGGCTGCTTCCCTGCATCACGCTGGTCTTCGGCGCGGGCCTCGGTGTCAAGCTGGTGGAGAAGCTCGGGTTCAAGCCCACCGTGGCGGCAGGTCTGCTGGTGACCAGCGCGGGCATGGCCCTGATGGCCGCCGTGGGTACGTCGTCGGAGTCGCTGGCTCTTTCGTCGATCGCCGTCCTGGGCATCGGCATGGGTCTGTCGATGCCTGCGTGCGCCAACGCCATCCTGGCCTCGACGCCGCAGGAGCAGTCCGGTGCGGGCTCCGCGGTCACGGACGCTTCGGTGCAGGTGGGCGGTGCGCTCGGCATCGCGGTCACCGGAAGTGTGCTGGCGACCTCCTACCAGGACTCGCTGGGAAGTCTGGGACAACTGCCGCCGGGGGCCGACGAGCTCGTCCGCGACTCCATCGGCGGAGCGGCTGCCGTCGCCGGGCAGCTCGGCAGCGCGGGGGAGCGGATCGTGACCGCGGCCTCGTCGGCGTACGTCGACGGAGTGCAGGCGTCCATGCTGGCCGGTGCGGGAGTCGCATTCCTCGGTGCGGTGCTGGCGCTGGTCATTCTGCCGCGCTGGGCGCCCGAAGGGGCTGCGGCGCCGGCGGCGAAGCGCGGGGAGGGCAAGGGACAGCGGTCCGTCGAGGAGTTGGTGGATTAGGCCTGGAACGTCGGCAGGGAGCAGGCGGTCTGTCCCACCGACGGCCTGCTCCCTGCCACCCGGCGCTCCGCCGTCCGGTCAGGCCCGGTGTCCAGCCGGGGTCGCGGTTCCGCGATCCGGCACGCGGGGCGTGGGCCCGGACGACGGCGACACGGGCTCGGGCCCGCGCCCGGCGGCCGTGCGGCGCGCATCGAGGATGAGCAGTACGACGAGGACGAGGCCCAGCGCCAGTGGGGCCGGTCCCGAGATCAGTGCGCCCACGATGCACCACACGCCGAGTCCCCTCCTGCCCCGGCCCCGGCTCGCTGCCGCCGGGGCTCACCCGGCAGTTGAGCGGCATCAGGGGCGGCCCGACCGCAGACCTGCCGGTCGAGGCCGCCGTCATGCTGCGCTGGTGGGTGCGGCTCTACGGACTGGTCCGCATGGAGGCCCTGGGCCATGGAGTCCGCGATGGCCGACGGGACCGCCTTCTTCGAGCGCGAACTGGCGGACGTATGTGGGGCATTGGGCATCCGGACGTCTGCATGGTGCCCTGAACCGAGTTTCATCGGCTGCCGGTCAACCCGTATCCGAGCGGCGCTCCACCGGATCCGTACCGGTGCGGGCGCCATTCGGGCGTGCCCTTCACCGAGGAGGACGACGACGTGACGACCGATGTGCGTACCCCTGACCGGACTTCGCGGCGGCGCCGCACCCAGGGCCCAGTGGCATCTGCTGGTCCGCGGTGCGTTTGTGACGCCGTGTGGGGGATCTCCGGCTCCTTCCTCGACAGCAGTTTCACAAGCGGAGTGCACGCGGTTCCACGCTGAGGGGAACCATGGGCCCGTTCCTGGCGTGTTCGCTACCAACGGGTGGCACAACCGGGTGGCCCTGACACCGGGTGCGTCGCCCTGCTGCTGCACGGCAGCAGCGCCGCCAAGGGTCACGCGGCCGGTCTCGGCGCCGGCTGTCCGGCGTGCACCGCCCCCCACCGCGACAACGGGACACTTTCTCCTGGCGGGGAATCTGGACGACGACATCGTTCATGTGCTTCTTGCGGTACACGGAATCGGCGCGGCGATTGTTACTGGCACGTCTCGTGCGCATTAGCGCAACCCTTTATCGGGATCGATTCCGGTATGTCAACTCCGGCCTCGGACGTGGTGGAGTGCGAAAAACCCCGGAGGTCACCTGCCCGGACGCCCGAATGGAATCCCGCAAGCCGCTTGGGCCGGGTGAGCTCCAATCCATCTCGCCGTGTCGGCAGGGGAGTTGGCCTCTCCGAAGAGCCGTTGACATTCGGCCCCCGCAGCGCCTTATAGTTAACGCATGTAGCGTCAGGGACAGTGGTTATTGAGTTGGATTTTCTACTCATCGGGAGTCGCCGCACGCGCAGTCGCGTGATAGCGCCGAAGCGCCGACCGTATGGGCAACGGGGGGAAACATGGAAGATCGTGCTCTGCACCGGCTCGTGGACGAATGCCTGGCCGGAAGTCAGGAGAGCTGGAATCGGATCGTCGACCGCTACACACCGCTGATATGGGCCATAGCCCGCGGGCACAGGCTCAGCGAGGCGGACTGCGAGGATGTCTGCCAGACCACCTGGATGCGGGTCATCCAGCATCTGGGGAAGCTCAGGGATCCGGGGAAGCTGGCCGCCTGGATATCCGTCTCGGCGCGCCGGGAGAGCCTCAAGCACATCCAGAAGTCCGGCCGGAGC
>NZ_BMWB01000018.1 GCF_014651015.1 Streptomyces xantholiticus | reverse complement strand
TGAGCGGGCAGCACCGCCGCTAGAGCTTGCGAAGTCCACTGAGCACCCTTTCGAGCAGTGTCACATCCGGCGTACCGCCGGCCTCTCCGTTGCCCGGCTGGTGAATGGCCACCATGCCGGCCTCCGCCAGGTCGGCGACGAGGATCCGCGCGACACCGAGCGGCATCGACAGCAGCGCCGAGATCTCGGCGACCGACTTCACCTCCCGGCACAGGTGGCAGATCCGCTGGTGCTCGGGAAGCAACCCGGCGAGCAGAGCCGGGTCGGCCGTGGTGCTGACCAGCGCCTCTATGGCGAGCTGGTAGCGCGGCCGTGTCCGTCCGCCGGTCATGGCGTACGGACGTACCAGCGGCTGGTCGCCCTCGTCCCCGTACGCGTCTACCGACGTGCCGTACGGATCGTGAGAGGCGGGTGGCGGGGTCATGAATCCTCCGGGCGTGACAGCAAGTGGTCGGCTGTGCCGTCTGGTTGGGCCGGTGGGGGGCCATTGGCGGCCGTGCTGATGACGGTGCAGTGGCGTACGGGCGAGCCGGTGCGTGGGGTACGGCTCCCGCTCGGGATCAGTGCAGCAGGCTTCCCTGGAGCTCGGCGCGCAGGTCCGGAGTGAGGACGCTGCCCGCACGGTCGACCAGGAGCGCCATCTCGTAGCCCACGAGGCCGATGTCGCAGTCCGGGTGCGCGAGCACGGCCAGCGAGGACCCGTCGGAGACGGACATCAGGAACAGGAACCCCCGTTCCATCTCGACGACGGTCTGGCTCACCGGACCGCCCTCGAAGATCCGGGACGCCCCCGCGGTCAGCGAGGTCAGACCGGAGGCCACGGCCGCCAGCTGATCGGCGCGGTCGCGCGGGAAACCTTCGGACATCGCCAGCAGAAGACCGTCGGCGGAGACCACCACCGTGTGGGACACCCCTGGGGTGTTGTCCACGAAGTTGGTGATCAACCAGTTCAGATTCTGCGCCGCCTGGCTCATCGGGCTCAACTAACGCTCCTGCTGGTGAGAGGGGCCGAGGTCGAAGCTTCCGGTCGTCGAGCTGTTCTGCTGACGGCCTTGCTGGATGCCCCGGCGGAGATTGGTCAGCCGGCCGCGCACGTCGTCTGGCGCGCGCGAAACCTGCGGACCGGCCTGGTGGTTCTGTTCCTGAGCGGTTCCCGCCACAAGGTTGGCGCGCGGGACCCGTCGGGGCAGACCCGATGTGGTGACGCCGCCGGCCGCGGGCTTCCTGACCCGCTCGGCCTGACGTACCAACTCGTCGTTGGGCGAGGAGCGCCAGGCTCCACTCGCATGGGGCGCGCCTGTCGGGGTCACCGGGTCGGGCGCGGCGGTGCGCTGCGGCATCGGCTGAGCGGGACGCTCGGCCGGCGCCTGCGGCTGCTCGGCCGGTCGGCCGCCGCCCTGTACACCACGGAACCAGTTGGTCTCCAACGTGTCGTACAGCGGGGTACGGCCGTCACCGGGCCCGGAGGCCGGCGGCAGTGCCTCCGGCTGCTGCGGGGCGGGCAGCCCGGCCGCCGGACGGGGCGGTGCGAAGCTCGACTCGTCACGCCGCTGCGGAGTGGGCGGCTGTGGCGCCCCGAAGTCCGGGCGGGCGAACTGGGCCGTGGCGGCCGGGTCCTGGGCGTCCGGGCGGCCGTAACGGCCGGCGCCGGACGGGTTCGGCGCGCCGTACACGTCGGGGCGCACGAACTGCCCCGCCGCGGACGGTCCGGCCGGGCGGCCGGCCTGCGGCGGACCGGCGTTGAAGTCGGGCCGTGCGAACTCGGCCGTCGAACCGGGGCCACGGCTGCTGTCGTGGTCCTCGTGACCGCGCGGCACGTCCGCCGGCGGGCGCTGCGGCGGTGACGGCTGGTCGTTGCCCCAGCTGGTGGTCTGCGGGCGCTGCGGCCGCGGCGGGATCGACTCCCCCGGCCTCGGGGCGGGTGCGCCACCGGGCAGCTCCGGGCGGGGGCCACCGGGCGCCGGCAACTGCCGGCCACGATCGCCCCCGGCGGGCGCACCCTTCCGGAAACCGTTCTGCGGAGCTTCGTTACGGACCGGAGCACCCTGCGCCGGCCCGGCGCCGAAGGCACCGCCCTGACGCGAAGCGTCCTGCGTCGAGCCGTGCCGCCCGCCCTGGCCCGGCTGACCCTGACCCTGACCCTGACCGGGCTGCCCCTGGACCGGTCGTCCGGCGCCGTCACGGGCGGGCAGCGCGGCACGAGGCGCCGAACCCGCACCGACCTGGCCGCGGTGGGCACCGGCACCGAGCCGGTTGCCGGGCGCGCCGCCAGTGGCGGACGGAGCACCGCCGAGAGGGCCGCCGTTGCCGGCGCCGAGGCCCGGACGGCCGCCCGCGGCGCCGGGACGGCCGGGCAGACCGGCCGGAGCGCCGCCGGCGGTCGGCGCAGCGGCATCCTGGCCGCCGGCACCGGGCTTGGCCGGAGCCTTCTTGCCGCCGTGCGCGACGTCGACGGGCAGCATGACCAGCGCGGTCGTGCCACCGGAGTCGGACGGACGCAGCTGGATACGGATGCCGTGACGCAGCGACAGCCGACCGACCACGAACAGGCCCATACGGCGCGAGACCGAGACGTCCACGGTGGGCGGCGACGCCAGCCGCTCGTTGATCGCGGCGAGGTCCTCGGGGGAGAGGCCGATGCCGGTGTCGTGGATCTCGACCAGGACGCGGCCGTCGGGCAGCGCATGACCGGTGACGCGGACCTTGGTCTGCGGCGAGGAGAACGAGGTCGCGTTCTCCAGCAGCTCTGCGAGCAGGTGCACGAGGTCGTTGACGACGCGGCCCGCGACCTCGGTGGCGGGCACAGAGGCCAGCTCGATGCGCTCGTACTGTTCCACCTCGGAGGCGGCGGCACGGAGCACGTCGACCAGCGGCACGGGACGGGTCCAGCGGCGGCCGGGCTCCTCGCCCGCGAGGACGAGGAGGTTCTCGCCGTTCCGGCGCATACGGGTGGCGAGGTGGTCCAGCTTGAACAGCGAGGACAGCTGGTCCGGGTCGGCCTCGCGCGACTCCAGCTCGGAGATGAGCGAGAGCTGGCGCTGGATAAGACCCTGGCTGCGGCGCGAGAGGTTGGTGAACATCGCGTTGACGTTGCCCCGCAGCAGCGCCTGCTCGGCGGCGAGGCGGACCGCCTCGCGGTGCACGTCGTCGAAGGCCGCGGCCACCTTGCCGATCTCGTCGCGGGAGTGGACACCGACGGACTCGACCGAGGTGTCGACGTCCTGCGGGTCGGACTCCGAGAGCTGCCTGACGAGCTCGGGCAGACGGTCCTGGGCGACCCTGGTTGCCGTGTCCTGCAGCCGGCGCAGCGAGCGGATCATGGAGCGGGCCACGACGAACGCGCCGACGAGCGACACACCGAGGACGATGAGGATCAACGCACCGTTGATGATCGCGTCCTGCTGGGACGCCTCGCGCAGCTTGCGTGCTTCGGCCTCCATCTGGCCGAGCAGGGTCTGCTCGATGGTCTTCATCGCGTTGATGCGGACCGAGTAGTCGTCGGTCCAGTCCAGGTGGGACCGGCTCGGGAGCTGCGCCAGGCCGTTCTCGTTCTCCAGCACGCGCTTGGCGTACTGCTCGGCCGCGGTGATCGTCGGGTTCTCGTTCTCCAGCGGAGCCATCAGCTCCTGGGAGTCACCGCCGGTGGACTCGTAGATCGACCCGAAGGTCTTGAGCTCGGTCTCGCCGTTGTCGAGGGCCGCCTGTCCGTAGAGGCGGTCGTTCTCGCTGAGCTTGGGAACCGTTTCGCTGTCACCGCCGGGGAGGGCGGCCGCGATGACGGCGCGCTGGATGGACGCGTACTCCTTGGCGGACGAGAAGGCCGCGAGGGCGCGGGTCCGCTTGATCATCTCCGGGTTGCTGGTCGCCTGCGCCATGTCCTGCGAGAGGCTCAGCAGCGACTCGATCAGCCGGCTGTAGCTCTCGATGGTCTGCGACTTGGGGATCTCGCCCTTGTAGGCGCTGTTCCGGATGTTCTTCAGGTTGTTGACCTGGACGGCGATCTGGTTGGCGTTGGCGCGGATGGACTCCAGCGCCTGGTCGTCGTCCTTGTTGGGGATGGAGCGGGTGGCATCCAGGAAGGCCTTGCGGGCGCGGTCGGTCTGGGTACGCGGGCCTGAGACCTTGAAGTCGGTGTCCGCGGCGCCGTTGACCAGCGGTCCGGCGGACAGGTCGCGCTCCTGCTGGAGCGCGTGCGCCAGCTCGGTCGCTTCCGTCGTCATCTTCGTGAGCAGCTGCATGTGGTCCAGCTGCTTCATGTCGTCCATGGACTCGTTGATGCGGAGTCCGCCCAGCGTGGTCGCCGCGACGACCGGCAGGGTGAGCAGCGACACCAGACGCGTGCTGATGCGCCAGTTGCGCAGCGCTATTCGCGTTCCGGTGTCCGTGGGGCCCTTGGACCGCTCGGGGGAGGCGGCAGCGTCGCCGGAGGAGGGCTTCACGCCGGTTGTCCTGCTGCCGGGCGTCCTGCCGCCGGCGCGGCCCGAGCGCTCGCCGCCGTCACCGGACGCCGCCGGTCCCTGGCCCGGGGTGTGCTGGGCCGAGGAGCCGCGGTCGGTGCCGCGCGGCTCCTGTTCCGCTGCAGCTTCCCCTTGGCCCTGGTGGGCCTGGGGACGCCCCATGCCATCCCTCTTGAAACGTCCCTGCACTAGCGTCGCAACCTCTGGACCAGGCGTCCCTCCGCTTGTACGGCGGGACGGTGTCGGCGTCGTGGGGCATTGATCGGGCCCCATGGTGGTCGTGATTGACCGGCGCTTCTCCCCCTTTCCCGCCGCAACTCGGCGCTGCGTTGCGCCCTTGCGCGCCGGTTTGAATCCGCGGCGGTCCGTGGAATTCCAGCACAGTGCCGGACCTCCAACAAGGGCCCCGTACCGGGCTGTGACCTGGATGACGCGCTGTAAGCGCTGAGTCACAAGTCGTAGAAGCCGTTCTCGTAGAAAACGGACTTTACGCTATGAGTCGCTTAGGGGTGGGGGGTGTCCCAGTCGCGATGATCAGGAGCGGAATGGTCGCTTCAGGGAGCTAATGTCCGATTCCGTGCCGAAGGTCAGTGGTCTGGTTTGCCGGAATTGCCCGTCCACTCGTGAGCAAACTCACACGATGATCGTTGAGTCATCCTGGCTTTCGACGGGAATTCGATGTTTAGCCTGACGCTTTACAGGATGGGCAATCCGTCAACCGCGCTCCCCGTAGCGCCCGTACTCCGACAAGGTCAGACACCACACATGAAGACGACGATGATGTTCCGCAACATAGCCAACCCCCGGCGCACCACCCTCGCCCACCTCAAGGACGCGGAAGAGTTGCAGACGCCGGAGCAGCCGGAGCACGCGCTCGATCTTCCCACCCAGACGGCCAACCCCCGCCGCACCGTCCTGATGGACGCGCCTGTTTCCTAGGGGGTCGGTTTGCCTCCGGGGCGCTCTTGCGTGCGCCGACGGTCGATCATGCTCAGTCCCTCGTTCCTCGGGACCTCCGCGTGTTCTCCCGTGGTGTGAACAGGGCGGCCCCAGCCGCCGGGGTCCATGACCCGCGGCGGCTCACCGGCCCCGACCCGGCGGTAATGCGGACGAAGGGCGCCCCCTCACCGCGTTAGCCTGGAGCGTCAGTCTCCGGCCAGCGACCAAGTAGTGAGGGGCGACAGCATCCCGTGCGCATCGCCAGGTTCTCCATCGACGGCAATGTCGCCTTCGGCGCGGTCGAGGACGGGCCCGACGGCCTTGTCCTCGACATCATCAAGGGCATTCCGTACGCCGACTTCGAGCTCTCCGGCACCAAGGTCCCGCTGAGCAAGGTCCGTCTGCTGCCGCCCGTGCTCCCCAACAAGGTCGTGGCCATCGGCCGCAACTACGCGGAGCACGCGGCTGAGCTCGGCAACGAGGTTCCCGATGTGCCCGTCGCCTTCTTCAAGCCCACCACCTCGGTGATCGGCCACGGGGACGCCATCGAGTACCCCCCGTTCTCGAACGAGCTGCACCACGAGGCCGAGCTCGCCGTCGTCATCGGCCGGATGTGCCGCGAGGTCCCGCGCGAACGTGTCAAGGACGTGATCCTCGGCTACACCTGCGCCAACGACGTCACCGCCCGCGACGCGCAGAAGCGCGAGAAGCAGTGGGCCAGGGCCAAGGGCTTCGACACCTCCTGCCCGCTCGGCCCCTGGGTGGAGACCGACCTCGACCCCGCCGACGTGACCATCCAGTGCACGGTCAACGGCGAGCAGCGCCAACTGGGGCGCACCAGCGAGATGGTCCGGTCCGTGGAGGACCTGATCGTGCACATCACCGAGGCCATGACGCTGCTCCCGGGCGACGTCGTCCTCACGGGCACCCCCGCGGGGGTCGGCCCGCTCAACGTCGGCGACGAGGTCGCCGTCACCATCGAAGGTATCGGCACTCTCACCAACAAGGTGATCAAGCGTGGCTAACGGCTCCGTCCGCGTACGTTTCTGTCCGTCCCCGACCGGCAACCCCCACGTGGGCCTGGTCCGCACCGCCCTGTTCAACTGGGCCTACGCCCGGCACACCGGCGGCACCATGGTCTTCCGTATCGAGGACACCGACGCGGCCCGCGACTCCGAGGAGTCGTACAACCAGCTCCTCGACTCGCTCCGCTGGCTCGGCCTCGACTGGGACGAGGGCCCCGAGGTCGGCGGCCCGCACGGCCCCTACCGCCAGTCGCAGCGGATGGACATCTACCGGGACGTCGCCGAGAAGCTGCTCGCCGCCAATCACGCCTACCACTGCTACTGCACGGCCCTGGAGCTCGAGGCACGCCGTGACGCCGCCCGTGCCGCCGGCAAGCCGTCCGGCTACGACGGCAAGTGCCGCACGCTGAGCGCCGAGCAGAAGGCGGCGTACGACGCGGAGGGCCGCGAGTCGATCGTCCGCTTCAAGATGCCGGAGGAGCCGATCACCTTCACCGACCTGGTGCGCGGCGAGCTGACCTTCACCCCGGACAACGTGCCGGACTACGGCATCGTCCGCGCCAACGGCGCCCCGCTGTACACGCTCGTCAACCCGGTCGACGACGCGCTCATGGAGATCACCCACGTCCTGCGCGGTGAGGACCTGCTCTCCTCCACCCCGCGCCAGATCGCGCTCTACAAGGCGCTGATCGAGCTCGGCATCGCCAAGGAGATCCCCTCCTTCGGCCACCTGCCGTACGTGATGGGCGAGGGCAACAAGAAGCTCTCCAAGCGTGACCCGCAGGCCTCCCTGAACCTCTACCGCGAGCGTGGCTTCCTGCCCGAGGGCCTGCTCAACTACCTGTCCCTGCTCGGCTGGTCCTTCTCCGCGGACCAGGACATCTTCACCATCCCGGAGATGGTCGCGAAGTTCGACCTCGCGGACGTCAACGCCAACCCGGCGCGCTTCGACCTGAAGAAGGCCGAGGCGATCAACGCCGACCACATCCGCATGCTCGACGTGAAGGCGTTCACCGAGGCCTGTGAGCCCTGGCTGCAGGCCCCGCACGCCAACTGGACGCCGGAGAACTTCGACCGCGCCGCGTGGGAGGCCATCGCCCCGCACGCCCAGACGCGCCTCACCGTCCTCTCCGACATCACCCAGAACGTCGACTTCCTCTTCCTCGACCGGCCCGTCGAGGACGAGGCGTCCTGGACCAAGGCCATGAAGGGCGACCCGGTCGCCCTGCTCACCACGGCCCGCGAGAAGCTCGAGAGGGCCGACTGGTCGAGCGCCGAGTCCCTCAAGGAGGCCGTCCTGGCCGCCGGCGAGGCGCACGGCCTGAAGCTCGGCAAGGCCCAGGCCCCGGTCCGCGTCGCGGTCACCGGCCGCACGGTCGGCCTGCCGCTCTTCGAGTCACTGGAGATCCTGGGCAAGGAGAAGACGCTGACCCGTATCGACGCGGCGCTGGCGAAACTCGCCGCATAGTCCTGTTGTCCCGGAGGGGGCGGTGGCCGAACAGGCGCCGCCCCCTCCGGCGTTGTCCGCGCCGGGGACTAGTCTTCGCGGTGATCCCGCACGACACGGCTCCCTGGGGGGACCACCATGCCCATGCCCGCGCCCGACTTCTCCTGGCACTTCACGCCGGGCAACCGGTTCGAGGAGGAGGACGGACAGACCGGCACCATGTCGCTGGTCCCGGCCGGCGAACTGTGGCTGCCCACGGGCAAGGTCGTCGCCTGCGACCCCTTCGTCGCTCTCGGCACCGGCGAGTCGGAGCCGTTCACCGCGGAGGTCCCGCCCGGCCGGTACAGCGTGGAGTGCGCGGTGGCCACCCTCACCGAGCCCGACGAGGGCCCCGCCGACGACGAGCCGCCGCACCTGCGGATCGCCGCCGCCCGCCTGCTGATCAAGGACACCGCGCCGGTCACCTGGGAGATCGCCCACCAGGCCGGCCAGGACCCGGCGGAGCTCGCCGACGACGAGTTCTTCGCCTACGGCGTCGACGCCGGCACCGGCTGCTTCTACGACGCCGCCTGCGACGAGTCCTTCCCCGACTGCGTGGGCGACAAGGGCCCCCTGTGGGACGCCTTCGCCGCGGGCGGCGACGCGTACCTCGGCCCGCACACGATCACCGCGCCCGGCACCGGTCACAACCTCATCGCCTTCATGTCCGGCTGGGGCGACGGTGCCTACCCGACATGGGTCGGCCGCGACGCCGACGGCGACGTCACCTGCTTCGTCACCGACTTCTTCGTCGTCCCCACGGCGGACGAGGCTCCGTGATGTGACATACCGGAGCCGGGCCTCGCCGCGTAGTCTCGGCAGCATGCCGATCCGCGCCGTGCTCTGGGACATCGACGACACGATCTTCGACTACGCGGGCGCCGACCGGATCGGCATGAGCAAGCACCTTGAGAACGAGGGCCTGCCCGACGGTTACGGAACCGTCGAGGAGGCCCTCGTCGCATGGAAGCGGATCACCGACACCCATTGGGTGCGGTTCGCCGACGGGCTCACCGACTTCCAGGGGCAGCGGCGCGACCGGGTGCGGGAGTTCCTCGGTGCGCCGTGCATGAGCGACGCCGAGGCCGACGAGTGGTTCGGGCGGCACGTCGTGCACTACGAGGCGGCATGGTCGCTCTTCCCCGACGCCGTGCCCGTCCTGGACCTCCTCGCCCATGACTATCGTCACGGGATCCTGTCCAACTCCAGCATCCGCAACCAGGACCGCAAGCTGCGCACGCTCGGTGTGCGGGACCGTTTCGAGGCTGTCGTGTGTGCCGTCGAGATCGGGATCTCGAAGCCGGAGGCCGGCGCCTTCCTGGCGGCCTGCGAGGCCATGGAACTGGCTCCCGCCGAGGTCGTGTACGTGGGTGACCACCCCGACATCGACGCCCGCGGCGCGGTCGAGGCGGGGCTCACCGGCATCTGGCTCGATCGCGGTGGAGTCGGCGGGCGTCCGGAGCTGATCCGGATCACCGGGCTCGACGAGCTGCCGGTGCTGCTGCGCGGGGATACCCGTTTTGGAGCGCCGTCCACCTTCGGGTAATGTTCTTCCTGCGCCAAGGAGAGCGGGCCGAAAGCCCGGGAGCCGGAAGCGCAGACCGAACAAAACCCCCGCTCGGGGGTTGAGTTTTGGTGGCCTATGGTGTAATTGGCAGCACGACTGATTCTGGTTCAGTTAGTCTAGGTTCGAGTCCTGGTAGGCCAGCTCGCAGAGCTTATCTGCAAAGCCCCCGTTGTGTAGCGGCCTAGCACGCTGCCCTCTCAAGGCAGTAGCGCCGGTTCGAATCCGGTCGGGGGTACAGATCCTTCCCGCATGATCACCTGGGTCGCACCCGGTGGTTCGCGCGGTGACAACATCCGGCTGACGCCGGGTGAGGATCGCTAGGGCCCCCGTTGTGTAGCGGCCTAGCACGCCGCCCTCTCAAGGCGGTAGCGCCGGTTCGAATCCGGTCGGGGGTACTGGTCTAAACCACCATGGGCTATGGTGTAATTGGCAGCACGAGTGATTCTGGTTCATTTAGTCTAGGTTCGAGTCCTGGTAGCCCAGCGCGTCGCAGGATGCATGCCCCCGTTGTGTAGCGGCCTAGCACGCCGCCCTCTCAAGGCGGTAGCGCCGGTTCGAATCCGGTCGGGGGTACAGAGCCCGAAGGGGCCTTCCGAGCAGTCGGAGGGCCCCTTCGGCGTTCCCGCGCCGCGGTCAGGCCATGCCGTACCGCCGGGTGGTCTCCGCCTCCAGGGCGAGGCGCCGCAGGCTCAGCAGCAGCGGGTCGTAGAGCACCTGTGCCGCCACCGCCGCCTCCACCTGTTCAGTGCCCTCCGGCAGGTTCTCCAGCTGGTCCATGTCGTGGATCGCGATCTGCTCCATCTGGCGTGCGTACGGCAGGAGTTCGGCCGCGGACACGGTGTATCCGAGTCCGTTCAGCGTCGCGATCGAGGTGATGAGGGAGCGGTAGACGGGGGAGAGGTCGCCGACTTCGCGCACGCTGTCCCAGCCCAGTTCCTCGAGCAGCCGCTCCACCTCCTGTCGGGCGTCCGTGGAAGCGGCGTCGTCCAAGGGTGCCTCGGGCGGCTGCGGCAGGGCCCAGGTGGCCGCACCCAGTCGCATCGTGAGTCCCAGCGACTCGTCGTCGATGTGGGCGAGCACCTCCCGGGCGGTCGCCACCGGCATCCCGCCGACCTGGATCATCGCCCGCACCAGGCGCAGCCGGCGCAGATGGGCCTCGTCGTACTCGGCCTGGGTGGCGGTGACGCGCCGGCCCGGGGGCAGCAGCCGCTCGCGCAGGTAGTACTTGATCGTCGCGATGGAAACACCGCTCTGTTCGCTCAGTTCAGCGAGCCGCATCCCCTTGCACCCTTCAATGGAGAGTGGCACTATCCAATCATGGGTAGTGCCACTATCCAACATATCTGGGGGTCATCATGCGCAGTAGAACGCTGCCCGGTCGCACCACGGCCGCGGCATCCGGCGACGTCGTCGTCTTCCTCATCGGGATGCGGGTCAACCACCTGTGGGCCGTGCACCGTTGGCCGGCGGTGTTGCTCGCGATGCTGATGATGCTGAGGGAGCTGAGCGGCGACCGCTCGCTCGGACTGCTCCACCACATCGTGCTGATCGGCTCTCCGCGTGCGTACTACGTCGTCCAGTACTGGGAGTCGAAGGACAAGCTCCTCGCCTACGCGGCCGCCTCCGACAGGCGCCACCGGCCGTGGTGGGGCCGCTACAACCGGCTCGCCCGCAAGGGCGGCAGGCACGTCGGCATCTGGCACGAGACGTACATCGTGCCGGAGGGGTCGTACGAGAACATGTACGGCGACATGCCGCCCTACGGCCTGGGACAGGCGTACGGCACCGCCCCGCTGCGCGACGGCGTCCACGCCCAGGAGCGGCTGCGGGGCTCGGCAGCGGCCTGAGGGCAGCGCGAAGCCCCCGCCGCGACGGGGCGGCGGGGGCCAGGGAAGGTCATACGGTGAGTGGGACCGGGTGGATCTCGTCCGCCGGGTGGCCCGTGCGTTCGTGGATACGCTGCACGGCGTCCGCGGACGGGGCTTCGGACAGGCAGTAGACGGTGCCTGTGTCCGGGTCCGCCCACGCCTGCTTGAAGTGGACCCTCTCCTCGCCCTCGATCGCCAGGTCGGCGTTGTGCGCCTCCAGCAACTGTTGGCCCGTGATGCCCTTCATCCCGCGGTGTACGTCCATGAACTCGGTCATCGGCCTTGCACCTCCGTCGCTCGCAGGTACTTCCCATGCTGCACCTGACCGGGGCCTCGAACACCTCCGGCCGGCCCCTGCGGCGTTGAAGGGACCGGCCGGACGTGTTCTACGGAGGTTGTGGATCAGCCGCTGCGGCGCAGCGCCTCGCTCAGGCGGGCGGCGGCGTCGATGACGGCCTGGGCGTGCATACGGCCCGGGTGGCGGGTCAGTCGCTCGATCGGTCCGGAGACCGAGACGGCGGCGACCACCCGGTTCGAGGGGCCCCGCACGGGCGCGGACACGGAGGCCACGCCCGGCTCGCGCTCGCCGATCGACTGGGCCCAGCCCCGGCGCCGTACGCCGGACAGGGCGGTGGCCGTGAAGCGTGCGCCCTGCAGTCCGCGGTGGAGGCGCTCGGGCTCCTCCCAGGCCATCAGGATCTGGGCCGAGGAGCCGGCCTTCATGGTGAGCGTGGAGCCGACCGGTACCGTGTCCCGCAGTCCGGACAGCCGCTCGGCAGCCGCGACGCAGATACGCATCTCTCCCTGCCGGCGGTAGAGCTGCGCGCTCTCGCCGGTCACGTCGCGCAGATGTGTGAGTACGGGCCCGGCGGTGGCGAGCAGCCGGTCCTCGCCCGCCGCGGCGGCGAGCTCCGCAAGTCGCGGACCGAGGATGAACCGGCCCTGCATGTCGCGGGCCACCATGCGGTGGTGCTCCAGTGCCACTGCCAGGCGATGTGCTGTAGGTCGTGCGAGTCCCGTGGCCGCGACCAGCCCCGCGAGGGTGGCCGGACCGGACTCCAGGGCGCTCAAGACAAGGGCCGCCTTGTCGAGGACGCCGACGCCGCTAGAGTTGTCCATGCAACGATACTCACGTCTCACTCTGTGAAACGCAAGTTCAATTTTCCATGGAACTTGTCACGCTGTAGAGGCGGCCCGCGGACCAACGGGCACTGCACCAAGATCTCTAGTTGTGTCGGCGGCACAGCCGGCCGGAGGGAAAGCGATGGGTAGGACACTCGCGGAGAAGGTCTGGGACGACCATGTCGTCCGGCGCGCCGAAGGCGAGCCCGATCTCCTCTTCATCGATCTGCACCTGCTGCACGAGGTGACCAGCCCCCAGGCCTTCGACGGTCTGCGGAAGAACGGTCGCCAGGTGCGGCGGCTCGACCTCACCATCGCCACCGAGGACCACAACACCCCGACCCTCGACATCGACAAGCCGATCGCCGACCCGGTCTCCCGCGCCCAGCTGGAGACCCTGCGCAAGAACTGCGCCGAGTTCGGGGTCCGGCTGCACCCGCTGGGCGATGTCGAGCAGGGCGTCGTGCACGTCGTCGGCCCCCAGCTGGGTCTGACGCAGCCCGGCACGACCGTGGTCTGCGGCGACTCGCACACCTCCACGCACGGCGCGTTCGGCGCGCTGGCGTTCGGCATCGGCACCTCGCAGGTCGAGCACGTGCTGGCCACCCAGACGCTGCCGCTGGCCCGCCCGAAGACCATGGCCATCACCGTCGAGGGCGAGCTGCCCGACGACGTGACCGCCAAGGACCTGATCCTCGCCATCATCGCCAGGATCGGCACCGGCGGCGGCCAGGGCTACATCCTCGAGTACCGTGGATCCGCCATCGAGAAGCTGTCGATGGAAGCCCGGATGACCATCTGCAACATGTCGATCGAGGCCGGTGCCCGGGCCGGCATGATCGCCCCGGACCAGACCACGTTCGACTACCTCCAGGGCCGCGACCACGCCCCCGAGGGCGCGGACTGGGACGCGGCGGTCGAGTACTGGAAGACGCTGCGTACCGACGACGACGCCGTCTTCGACGCCGAGGTCTTCATCGACGCCGCCGAACTGGCCCCGTTCGTCACCTGGGGCACCAACCCCGGCCAGGGCGCGCCCCTGTCGGCGAACGTCCCCGACCCGGCTTCGTACGAAGACGCATCGGAGCGCCTGGCCGCCGAAAAGGCCCTGGAGTACATGGGGTTGACCGCCGGGCAGCCGCTGCGTGACATCAACGTCGACACCGTCTTCGTAGGCTCGTGCACCAACGGCCGCATCGAGGACCTGCGCTCGGCCGCCTCGATCCTGCAGGGCCGCAAAGTCGCCGACGGCGTACGGATGCTGGTCGTCCCCGGCTCGGTGCGGGTCGCGCTGCAAGCCGTGGAGGAGGGCCTGGACAAGGTCTTCAAGGAGGCCGGCGCCGAATGGCGGCACGCGGGCTGCTCCATGTGTCTGGGCATGAACCCCGACCAACTGGCTCCTGGTGAGCGCTCCGCGTCCACCTCGAACCGCAACTTCGAAGGCAGGCAGGGCAAGGGTGGCCGTACGCACCTGGTCTCCCCGCAGGTCGCCGCCGCCACCGCGGTCCTCGGCCACCTCGCCTCGCCCGCCGACCTGTCCTACACCCCTGCGCCCGCCGGAGTCTGAACACCATGGAAGCCTTCACCACACACACCGGCCGGGCCGTCCCGCTGCGCCGCAGCAACGTCGACACCGACCAGATCATCCCGGCGCACTGGCTGAAGAAGGTCACCCGCGACGGCTTCGAGGACGGGCTGTTCGAGGCCTGGCGCAAGGACGCCGACTTCGTCCTCAACCGCCCCGAGCGGAGCGGCGCCTCTGTGCTCGTCGCCGGACCGGACTTCGGTACCGGCTCCTCGCGTGAGCACGCCGTCTGGGCCCTGCAGAACTACGGCTTCAAGACCGTCATCTCCTCCCGCTTCGCCGACATCTTCCGAGGCAACTCCCTCAAGAACGGCCTGCTGACGGTGGTGCTCGAGCAGTCCGTCGTGGATGCGCTGTGGGAGCTGACCGAGGCCGACCCGACGGTGGAGATCACGGTCGACCTGGAGAAGCGGCAGGTCCTCGCTCCGGGAATCACCGCGGACTTCGAGCTCGACGAGAACGCCCGCTGGCGACTGCTGAACGGTCTGGACGACATCAGCCTCACCCTTCAGAACGAAGCGGACATCGCGGCCTACGAGGCGGGCCGACCGGCCTTCAAGCCTCGTACGATCCAGGCCTGAGCAGCACTTTTCCCGTACTGCGCCCCCCACCGCCCGGTGGGGGGCGCAGTCGTATGTTGAGGTCCTGTCGGGCGACAACTCGCCCCAGATGGCACAATCGGTGCATGGAACGTGACAGCCAACTCGAGCTCTACACGGCAGTCGCGGCCCGATTGAAGGAAGCGCACAGCAAGGTGCGTGAACTGCAAGTACCGGAGGGCGTAAGGATGGCGCTGTCCCGGAAGCTGCTGGTCGTCACGGCCGCCGCGAAGCACGATCTCCCGGACGCGGCAAGGCGTCTGGACCGGTTGATGAAGGACCTCGACGAGGGCCGTTTCCCTGAAGGTGACTGACCTCAGAACTCCGCCAAGGTCGACTTCGTTGCGGCACTAGGGTGATTAGCCCGTTTCGTGTTTGATTTGCGGTATATATCTGCCTAACGTGCGAAAAAGCCTGGACGCAATCGTTCCGGCCAAATGTCTCCGAAGGGGAAGACGTGAACAAGGCGCAGCTCGTAGAAGCGATTGCCGACAAGCTCGGCGGCCGCCAGCAGGCCGCAGACGCTGTCGACGCGGTGCTTGACGCGATCGTCCGCGCAACGGTTGCCGGAGACCGGGTGTCGGTCACCGGATTCGGCTCGTTCGAGAAGGTCGACCGCCCCGCCCGTTACGCCCGTAACCCGCAGACGGGTGAGCGCGTGCGGGTCAAGAAGACGTCCGTTCCGCGATTCCGGGCGGGTCAGGGCTTCAAGGACCTCGTGAGCGGCTCGAAGAAGCTGCCCAAGGGCGGCGAGGTCTCGGTCAAGAAGGCGCCCAAGGGCAGCCTCTCCGGCGGCACCCGTACCACCGCCAAGGCCGCGGCCAAAAAGGCCACCGCCAAGAAGGCCACGGCGAAGAAGGCCACCACGGCGAGGAAGACCGCCGCCAAGAAGACGACGGCGGCGAAGAAGACCACGCCCGCGAAGAAGACCGCCGCCAAGACCACGGCGGCGGCCAAGAAGGCGGCCCCGGCGAAGTCCGCGGCCAAGAAGGCGACGGCCAAGAAGACCGCCCCGGCCACGAAGGCCACGGCCAAGAAGGCGCCCGCCAAGAAGGCCACGGCCCGCAAGACGGCCGCCAAGAAGACGACGGCGAGGAAGAAGTAGCCGCGAGGGCGTCCACGCCCCACGACACAAGCGGCCGAAGGCCGCACAGCCACTCACGCGCCGGGCCGGTCTCCTCTTGGGAGACCGGCCCGCGGCGTGTCCCGTCACGGGCGGTTCAGAAGGTGTAGAGCGTCACCAGCGTGATGCGGCGGCCCTCGGCCTCGCCCTCGGTCTCGATCCGCACCCGCTGCCCCGGCCGCAGCAGACGCAGACCGCCCGCGTCGAACGCCGCCGCGTCGAACTCGACCGGGGTTCCGTCGTCCAGCAGCACACTCCCGCTGCGGGTCTCGGGGTCGTATGTGTACGAGGTCGCCTGCATGTCCGCCAGCCTAATGGTCCGCCGTCGCAGAAACTGCCCGGCGGATCACTGCTGTCCTTCCAGGGAGGGCCCAAGGCGCACGGCATGCGCGCCGGACGCGAGGCGCTGTGCGGTGTACGGGCCGACGCCCAGCGCGAGCGCGGCCGCCAGATCATCGACCGTGTCCACGTCCTGGCGTACGGAATCGACGTCGTCGGACGCGATTTCCACCGCGCCGGACGCCAAATGCGCAAGGCGCGAAGGGCCGCCGAAAGCGGGGCGCAATTCACTGCCGGGCCGGGCGGAGAGCAAAGTCGTTCCGATTCCGGTCGCATCCGTCAGAAATGCCCGGGTAAATACCGAAGCGACCGCCAGTGTCCTGGCCAATTCGGCGGTCCGCAATGCCGGCAGGTCGGCGTTGAGCGCCGCGACCGCTGCCGAGGACCGCGTCGAACGCACCGCGCGGGCCCCGTGCGCCAGCGCTGCGTTGAGGCCCGTCCCGGGGGAGTCCGCCACGATCCGCGCCCCCAGCGCGGCGAGCTCGGCCGCCGCGGTCCGGTCGTCCGTGACGACCACCACATCCCGCACGGCGGGGCAGGCCAGTGCCGCCGCCACGGTGTCCTGCGCGAACGCGAGGGCGAGACGCGGCCGCAGCCTGTCGTCCGCAGCCCCCGCCAGTCTGCTCTTCGCCAGGGCCAGCGGTTTCAGCGGTACGACCAGGGACCAGAGGAGGGCAGGTGCGGGGACCGGCTCCGTGTCCGGGGCTAGCTCCGAGTCCATGCGCATCGGGCCCATTGTCGCCCGGATCCCAGAAGGCCCCGAGGGGAGGGGTCACAGGCGGGGCGTACGGTGTTCTCGACAGACCAGAGGCCTGGGGCGACACTTGATCCCCGGCAGCCAGGCAGTGGCCCGGTCGTAAGAGGAAGGTGTCCGAGTGTCCCGCCGTAGAATCGGCTTCTGGTACCGCCTGGCCGCGGTCATCGCAAAGCCGCCGCTGTTGCTTCTGTTCAAGCGGGACTGGCGGGGAATGGAACACATTCCGCACGAGGGCGGATTCATCACCGCCATCAACCACAACTCGTACCTCGACATGTTCTCGTACGGGCACTTCCAGTACAACACCGGACGAGTTCCGCGGTTCCTGGCCAAGGCCGCGCTCTTCAAGGCGCCCGGTGTGGGACTTCTCCTGCGGGGCACCCGGCAGATCCCGGTCTACCGCGAGTCCTCCAACGCGGTCGGCGCCTTCCGTGCCGCCGTGGACGCGGTGGAACGAGGCGAATGCGTCGCCTTCTACCCCGAGGGCACCCTCACCCGCGACCCGGGCATGTGGCCGATGACCGCCAAGACGGGCGTGGCACGCGCCGCGCTGCAGACCAAGGCGCCGGTCATCCCCGTCGCCCAGTGGGGTGCCAACTTGGCGATGCCGCCGTACGCCAAGGAGAACAAGGTCCGGCTCTTCCCGCGCAAGACGCTCCAGGTGCAGGCCGGCCCGCCGGTCGACCTGGACCGCTTCTACGAACTGGACCCCACGCCCGAGGTCCTCAGGGCCGCCACCGAGGCCATCATGGCGGCGATCACGCAGCAGCTCGAGGAGCTGCGCGGCGAGAAGGCGCCGGAGAAACCGTTCGATCTGCGTGAAGTCCGCGCGGAGTGGCGCCGCCAGGCCGCCGGGGAGGAAGCGAAGTGACAAAGCCCGTCAAGGCAGCCGTCTTCGGAACGGGCTCGTGGGGCACGGCGTTCGGCATGGTGCTCGCGGACGCGGGCTGCGAGGTCACCCTCTGGGGCCGCCGCGCGACCCTGGTCGACGCCGTCAACACCACCCGCACCAACCCCGACTATCTGCCGGGGATCGAACTCCCGCAGAACCTCAAGGCCACCACCGACCCGGCCGAGGCGCTGCACGGCGCGGACTTCACCGTGCTCGCCGTCCCCTCCCAGACCTTGCGCGGCAACCTCGCCGCATGGGCCCCGAAGCTGCCCGCGGACACCGTGCTCGTCTCCCTGATGAAGGGAGTCGAACTCGGCACCGCCAAGCGGATGAGCGAGGTCGTCGAGGAGGTCGCGCAGGTGCCGGCCGAGCGCGTGGCCGTGGTCACCGGCCCCAATCTCGCCAAGGAGATCGCCCAGCGCCGGCCCGCAGCCGCCGTGGTCGCCTGCCGTGACGAGGCGGTCGCCCAGCGGCTCCAGGCCGCCTGCCACACCCCGTACTTCCGCCCGTACACCAACACCGACGTCGTCGGCTGCGAACTGGGCGGCGCGGTGAAGAACGTCATCGGGCTCGCCGTCGGCATCGCCGACGGCATGGGCCTCGGCGACAACGCCAAGGGCTCGCTGATCACCCGTGGCCTCGCGGAGACCACCCGCCTCGGCCTCGCGATGGGCGCCGACCCGCTCACGTTCTCCGGGCTCGCGGGGCTCGGAGACCTGGTGGCCACCTGCTCGTCGCCGCTGTCCCGCAACCACACCTTCGGCACCAACCTGGGCCGCGGGATGACCCTCGAGCAGACCATCGCGGTCACCAAGCAGACGGCGGAGGGCGTCAAGTCCTGCGAGTCGGTGCTCGACCTGGCCCGCAGGCACGGGGTCGACATGCCCATCACGGAGACGGTCGTCGGCATCGTCCACGAGGGGAAGCCGCCGGTCGTTGCTCTCAAGGAGTTGATGTCCCGAGCGGCCAAGCCCGAGCGACGCTGACGTCGTTCGAACCAGCGGGTAGTCTCATCGCGATATGAGCACCGAGAACCTCCCCCAGAGCCCCGAGCAGCCGCTCCGCAAGCCGCGCGTGGCGGTCGTCTTCGGCGGCCGCAGCTCCGAACACGGGATCTCCGTGGTCACCGCGGGCGCGGTGCTGCGGGCCATCGACCGGACCAAGTACGACGTACTGCCGATCGGCATCACCGCCGACGGCCGGTGGGCGCTCACCGCCGACGAACCGGAGCGGATGGCGATCACCGACCGCAGGACGCCGAACGTCGAGGAGCTCGCGGAGTCCGAAGAGGGCGGCGTGGTGCTCTCCGTCGACCCCGGCAGCCGTGAGGTCGTCTACAGCGAGCCCGGCTCCGTGCCCAAGGTGCTCGGCGAGGTCGACGTCGTCTTCCCCGTGCTGCACGGCCCCTACGGCGAGGACGGCACCCTTCAGGGCCTGCTGGAGCTCTCCGGCGTCCCGTACGTCGGCTCCGGCGTGCTCGCCTCTGCCGTCGGCCAGGACAAGGAGTACATGAAGCGCGTCTTCGTCTCCTTCGGGCTGCCCGTCGGTCCCTACGAGGTGGTCCGGCCGCGTGAGTGGGCGAACGACCCGGCAGCCGCCCGGAAGAAGATCGTCGACTTCGCCGGTGAACACGGCTGGCCGCTGTTCGTGAAGCCCGCCCGCGGCGGCTCGTCCATGGGCATCACCAAGGTCGACTCGATCGCCGGACTCGACGACGCGATCGCCGAGGCGCAGCGCCACGACCCCAAGATTCTCGTGGAGTCGCTCCTGCGCGGCCGCGAGATCGAGTGCGGCGTGCTCGAGTACGCGGACGGCCCGCGCGCCAGCGTGCCGGCCGAAATCCCGCCGGTGACGGCCCACGACTTCTACGACTTCGAGGCCAAGTACATCGACTCGGCGGCCGGCCTGGTGCCCGCGCCGCTGACCGAGGAGCAGACCGCGGAGGTGCAGCGGCTCGCGATCGCGGCGTTCGACGCGGCCTCGTGCGAGGGTCTGGTCCGCGCGGACTTCTTCCTCACGGAGGACGGCGAGTTCGTCATCAACGAGATCAACACCATGCCGGGCTTCACACCGATCTCCATGTACCCGCGGATGTGGCAGGAGAGCGGCGTCGCCTACACCGAGCTGGTGGACCGGCTGATCCAGGCCGCCCTCACCCGCTCGACGGGGCTGCGATAGGGGACCCGCAGGTCAAAGCGCGGCCGGGACCGTCTTCTTGACGGGCCCGGCCAGCTCGGTCAGCGGGCCGATGTCGTGCATGTACTGCTCGCCGAGCGTGACCTCCACGTACGTCTCGCGGTAGGTGGTGGTGAACCGGGGGCCGGCGTCACGCTCCTCCAGCAGCCAGTTGACCCCGTTCACATCGACCCCCTGGCCCTGGGGATCGCTCATCCCCACCGGCCGGGCCACACCGCAGCGCAGTACGATCGCGGCATCGCCCCAGCCGGCGGTGAGGTCGGAAGACGGCTCGGGGTCGTCGCGGTCCTGCCCGGCGACCGAGTCCGGCAGCTCCGCGTCCAGCGCACGGCACAGGGCTGCTTCCTCGGCCGGGGGGCTGGGAACCGCGATCGACTCCGACGCGTCCGTGGAGGAGCAGCCTGTGGCGGCTACCAGCACGGCGAGTGCGGACAGGAAGAGGGGCCGGCGGCGGAAGGACGTCACCGGCCAAGCGTAGACGGGGGCTACAGGTGCACGACGGGGCAGGTCAGAGTACGGGTGATGCCGTCCACTTGCTGGACCTTGGCGACCACCATCCGCCCCAGGGCGTCGACGGTGTCTGCCTGCGCACGCACGATCACGTCGTACGGGCCGGTCACATCCTCGGCCTGGATCACGCCTGGGATCTTTCCGATGGTCTCGGCGACCGTCGACGCCTTGCCCACTTCGGTCTGGATGAGGATGTACGCCTGTACCACGGAGCCTCCAGGGCGGCACGAGGATCATGTCCCCTACCGTCGGTGGGGAGATCCCGAGAAGAGGGGTCGCCACGGTATCGCGTCGTCGCGGGCTGCGGGGAGACCCTCGCGGCGGACGGCGCCCGCAGCGTGGCGTACGGCGAACAGAAGTTGACGTGTCTCTTGACGGTACCGACAGCGGTGGCGGCTCGCGACCGCGGAAGCAGTGCGCAGCGTCCACGACAAGGAGAGGTGACTCGGTGAAGGGAACTGTGGGCGAGTTGGGGGAGTTCGGGCTCATCAGGGAGCTCACCTCCAAGCTCACCACCACCCCCGCGGTACGGCTCGGGCCGGGCGACGACGCCGCGGTCGTGGCCGCACCCGACCGACGGGTCGTGGCCAGCACGGACATCCTTCTGGAGGGCCGGCACTTCCGCCGCGACTGGTCGACCGCGTACGACGTGGGACGCAAGGCCGCCGCGCAGAACCTGGCGGACATCGCCGCCATGGGCGCGGTACCGACCGCCCTGCTCCTCGGCCTCGTCGTCCCTGCCGAACTCCCGGTGACCTGGGCCACCGAACTCATGGACGGCATCCGCGACGAGTGCCAGGTCGCCGGAGCGGCCGTCGTCGGCGGCGACGTCGTCCGCGGTGACACGATCACCATCGCGATCACGGCGCTCGGAGACCTGCGCAACCACGAGCCGGTGACCCGCGCGGGCGCGCAGCCCGGCGATGTGGTCGCCTACACGGGCTGGTTGGGCTGGTCCGCGGCCGGCCACGCGGTCCTCTCGCGCGGTTTCCGCTCCCCGCGCGCCTTCGTCGAGGCGCACCGTCGGCCGGAGCCGCCGTACCACGCGGGCCCCGCGGCCGCCGGGCTCGGCGCCACCGCCATGTGCGACATCAGCGACGGGCTCGTCGCCGACCTCGGGCACATCGCGGAGGCCAGCAAGGTCAGGATCGATCTGCGGTCCGGGCTGATCGACATCCCCTCGCAGATGAGCGACATCGGCCAGGCCGTCGGCGTCGACCCGCTGCAATGGGTGCTGACCGGGGGAGAGGACCATGCGATCGTCGCCACCTTCCCGCCGGACGCCAAGCTGCCCGCCCGCTGGAAGGTCATCGGCGAGGTACTCAACCCGTCCGCACTGCCCCAGGTGACCGTCGACGGGGCGCCGTGGACGAACAAGGGCGGCTGGGACCACTTCGGGGACATCGAGGACGGCAAGTAGATTCCCGGATATGGACACACCCCCTCGCGTGCTCACCGTCGCCGGTTCCGACTCCGGCGGCGGTGCGGGCATCCAGGCCGACCTCAAGACCATGCTGGCCCTCGGTGTGCACGGCATGAGCGTGCTGACCGCAGTCACCGCGCAGAACTCCCTGGGCGTCCAGGGGGCGTGGGAGCTGCCCGTCGAGGCGGTGCGTGCCCAGTACCGCAGCGTCGTCGACGACATCGGCGTACAGGCCGTGAAGACGGGGATGCTGTCCTCCGCCGAGCTCGTCGATACCGTCGCGGAGTTGCTCGCAGGCACGGACGCGCCCGTGGTCGTCGACCCGGTGGGCGTCTCCAAGCACGGCGACCCGCTGCTGGCGGCCTCCGCGCTCGACTCGGTGCGGACAAAGCTGCTGCCCACCGCCACCGTGGCCACGCCCAATCTGGACGAGGTGGCCCAGCTGACCGGGATCGAGGTCCGCGACGAGGCTGACATGCGCCGGGCCGCCGACGCCGTCCTCGGCTTCGGGCCCCGCTGGGCGCTGATCAAGGGCGGTCATCTCGCCGGTGACGCGGTGGACCTGCTCACGGACGGCGGCGCGGAGCTGTGGCTGCGCGCCCCGCGCCACGACAACCGCCACACCCACGGGACGGGCTGCACGCTCGCGTCGGCGGTGGCATCGGGCCTGGCGAAAGGCCTGAGCGTGCCGGCCGCGGTCCGGGCGGCCAAGGGGTACGTCACCGGGGCGATCGAGAGCGGCTTCGCTCTGGGCGCGGGCATCGGGCCGGTGGACCACGGCTGGCGCTTGCGCGATCAGTGCGCCTAGGTCCTTCGTTCGGGATCAGGCCGGACCGCGCCGGCCCGGCATGATCCGAACGAGAGGCCCCGACCCCGGGAAAGGCGAAAGCCGGTCCACCGAGGTGGACCGGCTTCCAAGGCAACCGCAGGGGCTGCGCTACGACGAGACGTCGGCGGGATCATCCCCACGAACGCGGGGAGCATCACTTAGCGCGAGACCTTGCCGGCCTTGATGCACGAGGTGCAGACGTTGAGCCGCTTCGGCGTCCGACCGACCACTGCACGCACACGCTGGATGTTCGGGTTCCAGCGACGGGACGTACGGCGGTGCGAGTGCGAAATGTTGTTGCCGAAGCCCGGCCCCTTGCCGCAGACGTCGCAGTTGGCAGCCACGGGTCACTCCAAAGACTTCAGATGCACTTACAGTGAAATCCGGCGCGCCGGATCAGTGATCTGAAGTGGCTTGCCGGGGGCATGGCCCGACTTTCATCGGGCAACTGGAGCAGCATACATCCACTCTCTCCGAGACACGAAACTGGCATGCGCCGCTCCGCCCCCGCCCCGCCGCCGGGCCCTGCCCCGGTCTACGCTGCGGGACGACCCGCAGCCCACGGCCCTTCCGCCAGGGCACAGGCCCGGCCGCTCAAGGAGGATCACCAGGTGCCGCAGAGTCTCGACGCCTCGGGCGTACGCGCCTGGTGCTCACTGGCGCTGGAGGCCCTGGGCCGGGAGCGCGAGGAGATCGACGCGATCAACGTGTATCCCGTCGCGGACGGGGACACCGGCACGAATCTGTACCTGACCGTCGAATCGGCGGCCCAGGCCGTCGAAGCCGTCTTCGCCGCCCATGAGACCGGTGACTCGGCCCCGGCCGTCACCGATGCGATCCGGGCGATGGCCCACGGGGCCCTCATCGGCGCGCGCGGCAACTCGGGCACGATCCTGGCGCAGCTCCTGCGCGGCATGGCGGAACGGATCGGTGACGGGGACGACCTGGCCGGGGCGCTGCGGCGTGCCGCGGAACTGGCTCGCGAGGCGGTCGCGCACCCCGTCGAAGGAACCATCCTCACCGTCGCCCGGGCGGCGGCGGACGCGGCTGCCGGTGCGTCCTCGAGCGCCTCCGCCGTCGCCCTACGGGCGGCCTACGCGGGCGCGTGCGCCGCGCTGGAAGCCACTCCCGGGCAGCTCGCCGTGCTGGACCGGGCGGGAGTCGTGGACGCGGGGGGCCGGGGGTTGGTGACCGTCCTCGGTACGCTCGTCCAGGCGGTCTCCGGCGAGGCGCCGCATGCCCCCGCGCACGCCCCCACGCGGACCGCCCGTCCGGTCCCGCAGCCCGCGGGGGCCGCCGAGCCCTGCGCCGACGGTGGCCCGGCCTTCGAAGTCATCTATCTCCTCGAGGCGGACGACGAGGCCGTCGCCCACCTCCGCACACGGCTCGACGGCCTCGGCGACTCCCTCGTCGTCGTCGGTGGCGACGGCCTCTGGAACGTCCACGTCCACGTGGACGACGCCGGCGCGGCGGTCGAAGCGGGCGTCGAGGCGGGTCGGCCGTACCGGATCCGCATCACCCACTTCGACACGGCGGCGGGCCCCGGCCCCCACCCGCGTGAGCAGACGCAGCGGGCGGTCGTGGCGGTGGTGCAGGGCGAGGGACTCGCGGACCTGTGCCGCCAGGCGGGCGCGACCACGGTCCTCGCCCGCCCCGGGGAGCCGCCGGCCAGCGGGGAACTCGTGGACGCGATCCGCCGGGCGCACGCCCGGGAGGTGGTGCTCCTGCCCAACGAAACGGCCCTGCGCCACACGGCTGCCGCGGCCGCGGAACAGGCGCGCACGGAAGGCGTCCGCGTCGCCCTCATCCCCACCCGCTCCGCGGTCCAGGGCATCGCGGCCCTCGCCGTCCACGCACCGGACCGCCGCTTCGACGAGGACGTCGTCGCCATGACGGCCGCCGCGGGAGCGACGCGCTACGCCGAACTGGCCGTGGCGGAACGCCAGTCGTGGACCTCGGCGGGAGTCTGCCAGGCCGGCGACGTGCTGGGCCTGATCGACGGTGACGTCGCGGTGATCGGCAAGGACCTCACGGCCACGGCCCTCACCCTGCTGGACCGCATGCTCTCGTCCGGCGGGGAACTGGTCACGCTCGTCCTCGGCGGGACGGCGCCGGAGGGGCTTTCGGCACGGCTGGAGTCGCACGTCCGGGAGGGATACCTGGCGGTGGACACCGTGGCGTACGAGGGGGGCGACGGGGTGACGCCGCTCCTGATCGGCGTGGAGTAGCCGAGCGGGGGCGGGGGCGCCTTCGCCGGGCGTCCCTGCCCGCCCGGTTCCCGCTGCACCGATCTGCGGCTCCGCCGTGGGCGCGGCAAGCTTCCGACCCGTATCGCGCTTCGCGGGGTGTCCTCGACCTCCTCCACGGGCTCCCTTCGAGCCAAGCCGACGAGTGAGGCGCGAGCGGTGGGGGGCCAGAGGACCGGAACACCGCGCGGAGCGCGGCGAACGGGTCCTGGCGTCCCCTACGCCGCCGGGGGGAGGAGTCCGGTCCGGGAAAGGGCGGGATGGGGAAACGGCCCCGCGCAGCGGCCAAGCGCACCGCGCCCGCCCCCCGGACCTACGCCTCGCCCACCTGCTCGAGCACCGCTTTCGCCTCCGCGCACCGCGACGACGGCACCTCCCCGGAGACATCCGCGTACGCCGCCAGTACGCCGCACGCCAGCGCCCGTGCCGCCGACCCGTCGGACAGTTCCGCGTGCAGCCACGCCGCCATGAGCTGCGCGCCCGTGCGCAGGTCGGTGAACTGCTCGCCCGCCTCCTCGAACACCGTCACCGCCCGCAGGACGAAGCCGAGTGCCTCCTCGTACGCGGCCCGGCGGCGCGGGCCCTCCGACTCCTCGCAGGAGCTTGCGATCAGGTCGCCGGTCTGGCGGTACGTGTCCGCCAGTTCGGCGCGCAGCCGGGCCGGGGCTTCCTCGTCCCCGTCTCCGGCAGTGGCGGCAAGCGCCGACTCGCACTCCCTTGCCGCCGCGGCCATCAGCTCACGCGCCGCCCCCACACCCGCCTGCCCGTCGCGGACGGCGATCCACGCCCGTACCCGCATCGTGCGCGCCAGCGCGTGCACGTCGCCGAGGTCGCGCCACAGGTCGCCGGCCCGCCGGTAGGCAAGCTCCGCCTGTGCGTCGAACCGGGCCCGGAACAGCGCCTGGCCCGCGAGGTTCGCGAGCATCGCGTGGTCCCGCTGCTCCGGCCAGTCGCGCGCGATGTCCGCCGCCTTCAGCCAGTGCTCGGCGGCCTCGCGCGACTCGTCCAGCTCGGTGCAGCAGTCGCCCAGCCACCACAGCGTCTGGACGATCATGCCCTCGCCGTGCTCCTCGGCCGTCAGCTCGGGCAGTGCGGACTCAAGGACCGCAGCCGCCTCGGCGGCCCGACCGAGCTGGAGCAGCAGCCCGCCGAGCCGGTGCCTGGCGTAGGCACCGGGGCCGGCGCCCTCGCCCGCCTCGTCGGCCCAGTGGGTCGCTTCGAGGGCGTGGTCGGCCGCCTCCTCGAGCCGGCCCGTGTCGGCGAGCGTCTCGACGAGCTGGAGGTGGAGGCGGGCCTGCCCGCCCGGGGCGGCGAAGGGAGCGGCGTGCTCCAGGGCGGCCCGCGAGGCCCGCTCGGCCGTCTCCAGGTCGCCGAGATGCCTGCTGACGCCGGCCAGCTGGGTCTCGGCTTCGACGGCGTACCAGGGCCGGCCCGCCGTCACGTAGGCGTCTGCGGCTCGCGCGTACAGCGCCGCCGCCTCCGGCGCGTCGCCGCGGAAGGCGGTGATGTCGCCCAGGTAGCCGAGCGCCTCGCCGATGACGACACCGACGGCCGGGTCCTCCCGCTCCGGCTCCGCGAAGGCGAGCACCGCCTGCACGGCCTCGTCCAGGGACGCGACCGCCGCTGCCACGGCCTCCGGGACCTGGATCTCCTGGATCATGTCGCCCAGGATCCGTACTCGGCACAGCAGCGCCCGGCCGGTCTGCCGTGCGGTGGACCGGCCATCGGCGTACAGCGCCAGCGCGCGGTCGCAGGGCTCCTGCACGGCGCCCAGCGCCTCGCCGAGACGGCCGTCCAGGCCCATGCAGTACGCGGCCCTGGCCAGCGCGGATGCCGCACGTCCGGGCTCGCCGGCCGACTCGTAGAGCCCGGCCGCGGAGGTGAACAGAGCGATCGCGTCGGCCGGCGGCGTGGCGGGGGCCATCCCGCGGTGCTCGTCGATCTCCGCCCGGGTGAGAGCGTCGAGTTCGGCACCGTCCCGGTCCGCGGCCGCCGCCACGGCCGCCCACGCGGCCGTCGCCTGCGGGTGCTGAGCCTCGGAGAGCCGGCGCGCGTTCGCCAGCAGCCCTGCGAGGCCGGTGGCGGGCGCTCTCTCCGCTGCGGGCGCAGGCGCCCCGCGCGGCACGGACGCGGGCCGGACCGCCCGGACGCCCAGCGGCAGCCGCTCCAGCAGCGGCGCACGGTCCATGCGTTCGGCGCTCCGCTCGCCGAAGTACGTGTTGCCGTTGCGCGCGTCGAAGCGGGCGGCGATGGCGCGGGCCTCCGCACGGGCGTGGACGGCGAGTTCACGCGCGGTCCAGGAGCGGCCGCCCGGCCCCGGCACGCTCTGCCCGCCGTGCCCGAGGGCGGTGAGCCGGTCGGCGAGGAGTGTGGTGACTTCCAGATGGTTGAGCAGGCTCCTCGGCTCTCCGGTGTCGGTGAAGTACGAGGGCCGCTCGGCGAGGATCTCCAGGGCCCGCGCCTCGTTGCCGGTCAGCGTGCAGAACTCGACGTGCCGGGCGACGGCGCTGCGCATGCTCTCCTTGGAGCGGACCAGCCGGTAACCGCGCAGATGGTTGGCGCGGGCCTCCTCCGTGCGGCCCAGCCGCAGCAGCGGCAGCAGCGACGACGAGAGCACGGCGTGCGGCTCGTGCGCGCAGGTGAACTCGCTCTCCAGCACCGGCCGCCACGTGAGGAGCGCTGCCTCGTCGTCGCCACGGTGCGCCTGCCAGGACCCCTGCGCCCGCAGCTCGCAGGCGTGGCAGTCGCTCTTGTCGTCCCGGTCGGCGGCCTGCCACGCGTCGTACGCCCGCTGCGCACGCTCCATGTCGCCGAGGTGCCGGGCGATCCTCATCTCGCCCTGCCGCACCGCCCGTTCGGAGTGGCCCGCGAGCCGGTAGCGGAGCTCCATCTCCGCCTGCCACTTCTCGATGGAGGCGAGCGGGATGTGCGGCTGGTCGATCATGCCGCTGGAGACCCACTTGAACATCCAGAACAGCGAGTGGGCCTGTCGCCCGTCGAAGTCCTCGGGCCGGTCGTCCCACATTCGCAGCAGCCTGGCGAAGGGGACGAACATCTTGTCCGCCTCGGAGCTGTAGTTGTAGACCTGCATCAGATGCTCGAGACCGTCGATGATCAGCGACGTGTCACCGAGCTGCTCCATTGCCGCGAACAGCCGCTCCGCGCGGGCGTTGCGCTCAGGGCCCTCCGGCTCCGCGTCGTTGTCGCGCAGCGCCTGCCGCAGCGCGTCGGCGTCCGAAGGGGTGTCGAGGCTCATCGGCCGTTCTCCTCGTCGTGGGTGGCCCACTCCAGCAGGCCCATGAAAGCGCGGTTGAGGAGGGCGGAGTCGGCCGGCCGCAGCGGCCGCTGCGCCATCAGCAGGGCCTGCCCGTACAGCGCCTCCGTCGCCGTCCCGGCGAGCTCACCGTCGAGGGAACTGATCCTGCGGATCAGCGGGTTGAGGTGGTTGAGCACCAATTGGGCGCGTGGCGCGCTGCCGCGCAGCGACCCGAGGATGCCGGCCCACAGGTCGTCCGCCCTGGCCTCCTCCTCCGCACGCGCCTGCTCGTGCCGGGCGGCACGGTCGTCGAGGTGGAGGGCCGGCACCGTGAGCGGGTGGAAGGCGCGCAGCGTCACGTCGCAGCCAAGTGGGTCGAGCTTGGTGCGCGCGGCGGCAAGGAACCCGGCGAGGGCGAGCTCTTCGGCCGGGTCGACGGCGTCGAGGTGCGCGGTGACCGTGTCGGCGTCGAGCTCGGCGACCACCGTTCCCGGCCGGACCTGTGGAAGACGCTCGATCAGCTCGGTGTCGTACGTGTAGCCGCCGTTGACCAGCCCGATGCCCTGCGCGGACGCGATCGGCGCGATCTGCCGGTACTCCTCGACGGACCGGGCGAAGTGCACCACGGGGTGCCGCTGGGCGAACTCCTCCAGCGACAGCTGCCCGTCCGTCGTCTCGAACGGCAGCCACGGCAGCATCGTGCGCAGCATGTCGGTGTCGTGCCGGGCCAGCGACTTCACGCCCAGGTGGTGGACGGACAGGAACTGCCCCAGTCGCTCCGGGTCGCCCGCGGCCAGGGAGGTCAGCCACTCCCGGATGCGCTCGCCGAGCGCTTCGCGCACGGCGGCGAGCCTCTCGTCCGCGTACAGCGACTCGCGCGACGCCGTGGGCCGCAGGCTGTCGGTGTCGATGACGCATCGTACGAAGAACGCCCAGTCGGGCAGGAGTTCGTCGGCCCGGTCGGTGAGCAGCATGCCCTTCAGATGTACCCGGTGCCCGGCGCGCTGCGCCGGGCTGACCGCCGACGGCAGCACGTACGCGACGCCTCGCACCCCGGCGACCGGCAGGTCGAGCTCCACCGAGTCGAGCGGGGCGAAACCGAAAAGCTCCTGGCAGTGCCGTGCGAGGGCCACCCGACGCGCCGCCGGGCCGGCGTACGCACGGTCCCAGGGCGCCGGGAGCTCGCTGACGGGGGTGTCCCCGACGCCGACGTCGTACGGGAGGAGGGACCCGAAGTCCCGGGCGAGCGCGATGACCCGCTTCTCGGCGAGCCAGTCGGCGCTGCCGGGCCGGGCGCTGAGGTACACGGTGGTGCCGGGCTCGGGGCGGGCACTGTCGGGCAGGGTACGCACGGTGTACGAACCGTCGTCGCGGGCCTTCCACTCCACCGGAGGAGCGTCCGGCCTACGGGCGCTGCGGCTCACCACCCGGATCTCGGCAGCGACGACGAAGCAGGCGAGCAGCCCGATGCCGAACTGCCCGAGGAACTCGGCCCGCGCCGACTCGAGCCCGTCGCGCTTGGAGCTGCGGCCGATGGTCGCGAGCAGGCTGCGGACATCCGCCTCGGTCAGGCCGATGCCCGAGTCCTCGACGCGGAGTCCGCCGTCCGCGGCGTACAGCCGCACCCGTGCGGGCGCGTCGGGCTCCTCGGCGCGCCTCGCGGTGATCGCGTCCACCGCGTTCTGCAGGAGCTCGCGCAGATAGACCTTGGGACTGGAGTAGAGGTGGTGGGAGAGCAGGTCCACCAGGCCGCGCAGATCGACCTGGAACGTGTGCGGCGTCGTTGCGTGCGGTGTCGTCGTACCGCCGGACGGAGTCGTCTCAGATGTCATCGTCGCTGCGCCGGTGGGGGGTCGGGCGACGGCGCGGGTCGGGCGATCCCGTGGGGGCGGTGATCGCGGAGGAGGGGTGGGGGAGGGGTCATGGTAGAACTCGCGGCGCCGCCTTGACCAGGAGTTATCAACAGGTGTGCGACGACTGTCGGTGGAGTGGTGTGCAATGGAACGCGTGCCCGCGCTCGACGAACCCCTCAAGAAGACGCTCGGCGCCGCCACCGCGAAGGTGATGGCCGAGCACCTCGATCTGCACACCCTCGGTGATCTGCTGCACCACTACCCTCGGCGGTACGCGGAGCGCGGCGAGCTGACCGCCCTGTCGGAGCTGCCGCTCGACGAGCACGTCACGGTGGTGGCCCAGGTCGCCGACGCGCGGATCCACACCTTCAACCAGGGCCGGGGCCGCCGCCTGGAAGTGACGATCACCGACGGCAGCGGCCGGCTCCAGCTGGTCTTCTTCGGCAAGGGCGTCCACAAACCACTGGGGGACCTGCTGCCGGGCACCCGCGCGATGTTCGCCGGCAAGGTGTCCGTCTTCAACCGCAAGCTGCAGCTCTCCCACCCCGCGTACGAGCCGCTGACCGGCGGCGCGAGCGCGGCCGACGCCGTGGACGCCTTCGCCAACCAGCTGATCCCGATCTACCCGGCCTGCAAGCAGCTCGAGTCGTGGAAGATCGCCAAGGCGGTGGACGCGGTGCTGGACCGGGCCGTCGACGCCGCGGACCCGCTGCCCCCCGCGCTGCGCGAGGGCCGTGGCATGACGACGCTGCCCGACGCCCTGCGGAAGATCCACCGGCCGCGCACCAAGGCGGACATCGCCGAGGCGCGGGAACGGCTCAAGTGGGACGAGGCGTTCGTCCTCCAGGTCGCCCTGGCCCGCCGCCGTTTCGCGGACACCCAGCTGCCCGCGGCGGTCCGCCGGCCCGTCCCCGGCGGACTTCTCGACGCCTTCGACGCCAAGCTGCCCTTCACGCTCACGGAAGGCCAGCAGTCGGTCAGCAAGGAGATCTTCGACGACCTGGCCACCGAGCATCCGATGCACCGCCTCCTCCAGGGCGAAGTGGGTTCGGGCAAGACGCTGGTCGCCCTGCGGGCGATGCTCGCCGTCGTCGACGCGGGCGGCCAGGCGGCGATGCTGGCACCCACCGAGGTCCTGGCCCAACAGCACCACCGCTCGATCACCGAGATGATGGGCGAGCTCGCCGAAGGCGGCATGCTGGGTGGAGCCGAGCAGGGCACCAAGGTCGTGCTGCTCACCGGCTCCATGGGTGTCGCGGCCCGTCGCCAGGCGCTGCTCGACCTGGTGACCGGTGAGGCGGGCATCGTCATCGGCACGCATGCCCTGATCGAGGACAAGGTGCAGTTCCACGATCTGGGGCTCGTCGTGGTCGACGAGCAGCACCGCTTCGGCGTGGAGCAGCGCGACGCTCTTCGCTCGAAGGGCAAGCAGCCGCCGCATCTGCTGGTCATGACCGCCACTCCCATTCCGCGTACGGTCGCGATGACCGTCTTCGGTGACCTGGAGACGTCCGTCCTGGACCAGCTGCCCGCCGGCCGCTCCCCGATCGCCAGCCATGTGGTGCCGGCCGCGGACAAGCCGCACTTCCTGACCCGCGCCTGGCAGAGGGTGCGCGAAGAGGTGGAGAACGGCCACCAGGGCTATGTGGTGTGCCCCCGGATCGGTGACGCGGAGGACGAGAAGCCGAGGAAGAAGTCGGTGGAGGACGAGGCGGAGAAACGCCCGCCGCTCGCCGTCCTCGATGTCGCGGACCAGCTCGCCAAGGGCCCCCTGAGCGGCCTGTGCGTCGAGGTTCTGCACGGGCGTATGCAGCCCGACGACAAGGACGACGTGATGCGCCGCTTCGCCGCGGGGGAGGTGCACGTCCTCGTGGCCACCACCGTCATCGAGGTCGGGGTGAACGTGCCCAACGCCACCGCCATGGTGATCATGGACGCCGACCGGTTCGGCGTCTCGCAGCTCCACCAGCTGCGCGGCCGCGTCGGCCGCGGCTCGGCCCCCGGACTGTGCCTGCTCGTCACCGAGATGCCGGAGGCCGCCCCGGCGCGTCAGCGCCTGACAGCGGTCGCCTCCACACTCGACGGCTTCGAGCTCTCCCGTATCGACCTCGAACAGCGCCGTGAGGGCGATGTTCTGGGCCAGGCTCAGTCCGGTGTGCGCTCCTCGCTGCGGATGCTGGCCGTCATCGACGACGAGGAGGTCATCGCCGCGGCCCGCGAGGAGGCGGTCGCGGTCGTCGCCGCCGACCCGGAGCTCGAGCAGCTGCCCGAGCTGCGCATCGCACTGGACGCCCTGCTGGACAAGGAGCGCGAGCAGTACCTCGACAAGGGCTGAGAGACTTGGGCACGTCAGCCCGTGCAGACACATCAGCCCGCACCGAGAGGCAGAGAGGCCCTTCATGACCCGCGTGATCGCCGGCGCCGCCGGCGGACGCCGCCTCGCCGTCCCGCCCGGCACCGGCACCCGACCCACGTCCGACCGTGCCCGGGAAGGGCTGTTCTCCAGCTGGGAGTCCCAGCTCGGCTCCCTCGAGGGCATCCGTGTCGCCGATCTGTACGCGGGTTCCGGCGCCGTCGGCCTGGAGGCGCTGTCCCGCGGCGCGTCCCACGCCCTGCTGGTCGAGGCCGACGCCCGTGCGGCCCGCGTCGTGCGGGAGAACGTGCGGGCGCTCGGCCTGCCCGGGGCGGAGGTCCGCAGCGGCAAAGCGGAACAGATCGTCACGGGTCCGGCGCCGGACGGCCCCTACGACGTGGTCTTCCTCGACCCGCCGTACGCCGTCACCGATGACGATCTTCGCGAGATCCTGCTCACACTCCGCCTTCAGGGCTGGCTCACCGGCGATGCTCTCGTCACCGTGGAGCGCAGCACCAGAGGCGGAGAATTCAAGTGGCCAGAGGGCTTCACGCCATTGCGGGCCCGTCGCTACGGCGAGGGGACGCTTTGGTACGGTCGCGCCGCCGCTACGTGCGAAGACGCACCATGACCGGACCGGAGAGCGAGGGACTTCAGTTGCGCCGCGCAGTCTGTCCCGGGTCGTTCGACCCCATCACCAACGGACACCTCGACATCATCGCCCGCGCCTCCAAGCTGTACGACGTCGTACATGTCGCGGTGATGATCAACAAGTCCAAGCAGGGACTGTTCACGGTCGCCGAGCGGATCGAGATGATCCGCGAGGTCACCGGCGAGTACGGGAACGTCGTGGTGGAGTCCCACCACGGGCTTCTCGTCGACTTCTGCAAGGAGCGTGACATCCCCGCCATCGTCAAGGGGCTGCGCGCCGTCAGCGACTTCGACTACGAGCTGCAGATGGCCCAGATGAACAACGGCCTCTCGGGCGTGGAGACGCTGTTCGTCCCCACCAACCCGACCTACAGCTTCCTCTCCTCCAGTCTGGTCAAGGAGGTTGCGGCCTGGGGCGGCGACGTCTCCCACCTGCTCCCGGCGACGGTCCACCGGGCGCTGGTCCGGCGGCTCGCGGAGAAGGGCTGAGCTGACAATCCGTCACCCGGTGTCGGACGGCCCCGGACTGCCCGTACAGTCGTCCCCGTCCGTCTGACAATCCGCAGTAGAGAGTGGCGAACCACGGTGGACGTGCAGAAGAAGCTCGACGAGATCGTCGAAGCGGTCCAGAGCGCCCGCTCCATGCCCATGTCGGCGTCCTGCGTGGTCAACCGCGCCGAGCTGCTCGCCATGCTCGAAGAGGTCCGCGAGGCGCTGCCCGGCTCCCTGGCCCAGGCCCAGGAGCTCATCGGCGGCCGTGAGGAGATGGTCGAGCAGGCCCGCCGGGAGGCCGAGCGGATCATCGAGTCCGCCCACGCCGAGCGCGGCTCCCTGATCTCCGACACCCAGGTCGCCCGCCAGTCCCAGGACGAGGCGGACCGCATCCTCGCCGAAGCCCGCCGCGAGGCCGAGGAGATCCGGGCGGAGGCCGACGACTACGTCGACTCCAAGCTCGCCAACTTCGAGGTCGTCCTCAACAAGACCATCGGCTCCGTCGACCGCGGCCGCGAGAAGCTCCTCGGCCGGGGCCCCGGCCTCGACGAGCAGGGATACGCGGACGAGGACGCGCCGGAGCACAGCAGCGACCCGCAGACGCTCATCCAGCGGGCCGATCAGTACGTCGACGCCAAGCTCGGAGCCTTCGAGGCGGTACTCTCCAAGACGCTCGAGGCGGTCGGCCGCGGCCGACAGAAGCTGCACGGGCGCATCGCCACCGACGACCTCGGCGCGCACATGGCCGCCCAGGACGCCGCCGGCGGCCACCAGCACACGAGCGACGCGGACTACCTCGCCGGTCTGGCGGAACTCGCCGACCCGGCCCCGGAGCGCGAGCAGCAGGACGCCTACGTCTACCGGCCGCCGCAGCCCGAGCCGCAGATCCCCGCCCAGCCGGACCCCTACACGTACCAGCCGCAGGAGGCGTACGCGGGCTACCAGCAGCCCGACCCCTACGCGGCCGGGGGCTACGGCGGCCAGGAGCAGGTCTACGGTCAGTACGGACACCAGGACGCGTACACCTACGGACAGCCGCAGCCGCCCGTCCCGCCGCAGCCGCCCGCCCCGCCGCAGCACCAGCCGCAGGCCCAGCAGGCGGCGGCGTTGGACGAGACCAGCCTGTTCGACACCAGCATGATCGACCTCGAGCAGCTCAACCGGTACGAACAAGGGCGCTGAGCGGCCCGGATTGGGTCTATCGCGGCTGTTGAAGTACCCTGGTTCTTCGGTCGCGCGTAGCTCCGCGATCCCGGCTGTCCGCTTCGCCCCGCGAACCGGGACGGCCCTCCCCACGAACCGAAAGCAGGCAGACCCCTGAGTACGCGCCTCGACCATCGCAACCCCCTCGTGTTCGACACGCACGAGCTGGGACGGCGACCCGGTGCGCTCCAGCGGCTCTCCCGCACGGTGGACGCTCCCAAGGACTTCGGCATCGCCGATGTCATCGGTGTGCCGCAGGGCGCGCCGGTCGAGCTGGACCTCCGCCTCGAGTCCGTCATGGAAGGGGTGCTCGTCACAGGCACCGCCCGTGCGAGCGCCGAGGGGGAGTGCGTAAGGTGTCTGGAGCCGCTGCGCCATGAGGTCGCCGCGGACTTCCAGGAGTTGTTCACGTACCCCGACGCCGACGACAGGGGCCGCACCGCGGAGCCCGTCGACGGCGAAGAGGACGAGGACAGGCTCTTCCTCGAGGACGGCATGTTCGACCTCGAGCCCGTGCTGCGTGATGCGGTGGTGCTCGCACTGCCGATGCAGCCGGTGTGCCGGGAGACCTGTGCCGGCCTGTGCCCCGACTGCGGGATCAGGCTGGACGAGAACCCGGACCACCACCACGACGCCGTCGACATCCGTTGGGCGGCACTGCAGGGACTCGCCGAGACCATTCAGGACGGCGAGAAGGACAACATGGGCGGCGCCGAAGTGGGCGTCGACGAGAAGCAGGAGAAGTAGCCGTGGCTGTTCCGAAGCGGAAGATGTCGCGCAGCAACACGCGCCACCGCCGGTCGCAGTGGAAGGCTGCGGTCCCCACCCTGGTTTCGTGTGAGCGTTGCCAGGAGCCGAAGCAGCAGCACATCGCGTGCCCCAGCTGCGGCACCTACAACAAGCGCCAGGTCCTCGAGGTCTGAGCGGCTGGTGAGAGGCGCGATGTCTGAGTCCAGCAAGACGGACAATGCCTCGTCCCACACGCTTCTGGAAGGGCGGCTCGGGTACCAGCTCGAGTCCGCCCTTCTGGTGCGTGCACTGACCCACCGTTCGTACGCGTACGAGAACGGCGGTCTGCCCACCAACGAGCGCCTGGAGTTCCTCGGGGACTCCGTGCTCGGCCTGGTGGTCACCGACACGCTGTACCGCAGCCACCCCGACCTGCCGGAAGGCCAGCTGGCCAAACTGCGGGCCGCGGTGGTCAATTCGCGTGCGCTGGCGGAGGTCGGCCGCGGCCTCGAACTCGGCTCCTTCATCCGGCTCGGCCGCGGTGAAGAGGGCACGGGAGGCCGGGACAAGGCATCCATCCTTGCCGACACCCTCGAAGCGGTGATCGGCGCGGTCTATCTCGACCAGGGCCTGGAGGCGGCGTCCGAGCTGGTGCACCGGCTCTTCGACCCGCTGATCGAGAAGTCCTCCAACCTCGGCGCCGGCCTGGACTGGAAGACCAGCCTCCAGGAACTCACCGCGGCCGAGGGCCTCGGCGTCCCGGAGTACCTGGTCACAGAGACCGGACCGGACCACGAGAAGACCTTCACTGCTGCCGCCCGCGTCGGTGGTGTCTCGTACGGCACCGGCACCGGCCGCAGCAAGAAGGAAGCGGAGCAGCAAGCGGCGGAGTCCGCGTGGCGGGAGATCCGTACCGCCGCGGACCAGCGCGTGGCAGCGGCCCAGGCCGCCGCCACGAGCGACGCGGCCGGCACCGGCGAAGGGGACGCCGACGCCCCTTCCGCCCCGGCACCGGCGGACCGGGCCTCGGCCTGAGTCCGGCGCTCCGCCGAACCGCACCAGTCCCGTGCGACCCCTGCCTTCTGGCAGGGGTCGCACGGGCTGTTCCCGCCCGTCGGCGCCCCGCCGCCCGGCGGTACGCTGCGGGCATCACCCCGGCGAGCCGCAGAAGGAGACCCGTGCCCGAGCTGCCCGAGGTCGAAGTCGTACGCCGTGGCCTGCAGACCTGGGTCAGCGGACGCACGATCGCCGACGTGCAGGTGCTGCATCCGCGAGCGATCCGCCGGCACCTGGCCGGCGCGGAGGACTTCGCGGCGCGGCTGCGGGACCGGACCGTGGGCGACGCCTGCCGACGCGGCAAGTACCTGTGGCTGCCCCTCGCGGACACCGACGCCTCGGTCCTCGGCCACCTCGGCATGAGCGGCCAGCTCCTCGTGCAGCCGCAGGACGTGGCCGACGAGAAGCACCTGCGCATCCGCATCCGCTTCGCGGACGCGCTCGGCACCGAGCTGCGCTTCGTCGACCAGCGCACCTTCGGCGGTCTGTCCCTGCACGAGAACGCCCCGGACGGTCTGCCCGACGTCCTCTCCCACATCGCCCGCGACCCGCTCGACCCGCTCTTCGACGACGCGGCGTTCCAGGCGGCGATCCGGGCACGTCGCACCACCGTGAAGCGTGCCCTGCTCGACCAGTCGCTGATCAGCGGCGTCGGCAACATCTACGCGGACGAGGCCCTGTGGCGGGCCAGGATCCACTACGAGCGGCCCACCGCGACCCTCACCCGCCCCCGTTCCGCCGAACTGCTGCGCCACGTGCGGGATGTGATGACGGCCGCCCTCGCTGTCGGCGGCACCACCTTCGACAGCCTGTACGTCAACGTGAACGGCGAGTCCGGCTACTTCGACCGGTCCCTCGACGCCTACGGGCGCGAGGACGAGCCCTGCCGGCGCTGCGGCACAGCGATGCGCCGCCGCCCCTGGATGAATCGGTCCAGCTACTTCTGCCCGCGCTGCCAACGGGTGCCGCGCACTCCTTCCTGAGGCGGTCAGGCGGCCGTGCACGCAGAGGGCCCCGGCCACCTCCTCAGGTGACCGGGGCCCTCCTCATGGAACGCGGGTGCGGCTCAGTAGCCGAAGTTCTGTGTCCACCAAGGGCCGCCCTCGCCCATGTGCACACCGACGCCCAGCGTCGTGAAGTCGCAGTTGAGGATGTTCGCGCGGTGACCCTCGCTGTTCATCCACGAAGCCATGACCGCCTCGGCGTCGGCCTGGCCGCGGGCTATGTTCTCGCCGCCGAGACCGCTCACGCCGGCCTCCTCCGCACGGTCCCACGGCGTCTCGCCGTCGGGGTTGGTGTGGTCGAAGAAGCCGCGCGCCGCCATGTCCTTGCTGTGAGCGCGGGCCAGATCGGACAGCGCCCCGCTCGCCTTGAGCGGGCTGCAGCCCACCTTGGCGCGCTCCGAATTGACCATGTCGATCACCGTGGCCTCGGCGGATGCGGCGGCCGACGGGGCCGGTGGGGTCGACCGCGACGGAGCGACGGTGCGCTCCGGGGTGCGCGTCACCTCACGGGTCGGCTCCCGGGTCGGTTCGGAGGTCGGCTTCTTCGCCTCCGGGGTCCTCGTCGTCTCCCTGGACGGCGTGGCCGTCTTGGACGCCCTGGGCTTCTCGGGCGTCCTGGGCTTCTCGGCCGTCTTCGACGGCTTCGGCGAGGCCGGCTTCGAGGGCGTCCCGGACGGCGTGGCGCTGCGGCTCGGGGTGATGGACGGGCTTGCCGTCGGCTTGGTGCTCGCAGTGCCCTGCGCCTGCAGCCTAGAGGGCACCTCGCTGCGCATCTCGGTCTGCAGATCGGAGCCCGCGCCCACGGTGTACGTGTCGTCGCCGCCCGGCAGGATGCCGGTGGTCACGGCCACGGCGCCGAATGCCATGGCGGCAGAAGCCCCGAGCAGCCCGGTGCGTACGGGCAGACCCGCCCGCTTCTTCCGATGGCGACCCATCTGCTGTGCCTTCCTGGTGCGCGACGTCGAACGTCAATGGACTCACCCGAACGAGTGAAGCTGATTGCGTCCGGACTGTACGCCATGCGGCCTGGGGGCGAAGTGATGCAGAAGCAATCGGCCGGTTACCGTGCAGCCATGAACGACACCGCACGGCTGACCGCCTGGGTGCGCGGCCGAGTACAGGGAGTGGGCTTCCGCTGGTTCACCAGGGCAAACGCCTTGGAGATCGGCGGCCTCACCGGTTTTGCCCTCAATCTTGACGACGGCAGGGTGCAGGTGGTGGCCGAGGGATCGCGTGAGAATTGCCACCGTTTGCTGGAGTGGCTTCGCTCCGCCGACACGCCCGGCCATGTCGACGGAGTCACTGAGATCTGGGACACGCCCCGGGGCGGCTACCCGGACTTCGCCATCCGGTGACGATCATCGCGGCGCGCTCTTCCGCGGCAGCCGCGGCCGACCGTCACGGCTGTCTGCCGTCGGCACGAACTGCCTGGTGGTTGCCAACAGGGGCTTGCGGTGGCGGGCCGCGCCCGGAAAGATGATCGCCACGCCCCCAGGGCCCCGCAGGTGAGGCACCGTCGCAGTCAGCAGCGGCCGTATGCCCCCCGGACGCCTGCCGATACGGGGCGTGATCGTGTTGACCGTCAAACTTTTTGGTGAGACGCTGGAAGCCCCGCGCACCTCAACTGTTTGGCAGTAAGAACCGCAGCACGGCAAGCAGTACAACGAAGACTGTCGAGCACCGCGGGTGCGAACCCTCACGACCCACACCGCTTCGGTCGGTCACTCATTGTGGAGGACCATCCATCATGGCAAAGGCGCTTCTCGGTTACGTCGGCGGTTCCGACCCGCGACTCCTCGCCGAGATGCGACGGCTTCAGCAGCGCGTCCAGGACCTGGAGTCCGAGCTCGTACGGATCCAGTCCGAGAAGGATGCGCTCAGCGCTGCCGTCGCTCAGCACCCTGGAGAGTCGCTGCTCGACGGCATCGACATCGACGTACCTCGTGCGGAGCCCGCGCTCACCTGAGCTCGGCGTCCGCCAGAGTTATCGCGCAGCAAGATATGCAAGGGACGCCTCGGCGTCCCTTCTTTCTTTTCCGTTCTTCCGGTGCCCCCGCTGTCCGCTCTCGGCTCCGTCCTGGCCCCCGTGTGCCGAAGTGCTTTCTTTAACGTCTGATGTGCCCTGCACCTTCATGGGTGAAACCGCAAGCGAAAGGTAGAGTCCGGCGGCGTGCACCTCAAGGCCATGACCCTGCGCGGTTTCAAGTCCTTCGCCTCGGCCACCACACTGCGGTTCGAGCCCGGGATCACATGCGTCGTGGGGCCCAACGGATCCGGGAAGTCCAATGTGGTCGACGCCCTGTCCTGGGTCATGGGCGAGCAGGGCGCCAAGTCGCTGCGCGGCGGGAAGATGGAGGACGTCATCTTCGCCGGGACCACGGGCCGGCCGCCCCTCGGCCGCGCCGAGGTCTCCCTGACCATCGACAACTCCGACGGCGCCCTGCCCATCGAGTACGCCGAGGTCACCATCACGCGGATCATGTTCCGCAACGGGGGCAGCGAGTACCAGATCAACGGTGACACCTGCCGTCTCCTGGACATCCAGGAACTGCTGTCCGACTCCGGCATCGGCCGCGAGATGCACGTCATCGTCGGCCAGGGCCAGCTCGACTCCGTACTGCATGCGGACCCCATGGGGCGCCGGGCTTTCATCGAGGAGGCCGCAGGTGTCCTCAAGCACCGCAAGCGCAAGGAGAAGGCGCTGCGGAAGCTGGACGCGATGCAGGCCAACCTCGCCCGCGTGCAGGACCTCACCGACGAACTGCGCCGCCAGCTCAAGCCGCTCGGCCGGCAGGCCGCGGTGGCCAGGCGGGCCGCCGTCATCCAGGCCGATCTGCGCGACGCCCGGCTGCGACTGCTGGCCGACGACCTCGTCCGGATGCGGGAGGCGCTGCGCACCGAGGTCGCTGACGAGGCCGCGCTGAAGCAGCGTAAGGAGGCCGCGGAGGCAGAGCTCAAGGCGGCCCTGACCCGTGAGGCGGATCTGGAGGACGAGGTACGGCGGCTCGCGCCCCGGCTGCAGCGTGCCCAGCAGACCTGGTACGAGCTGTCCCAGCTCGCCGAGCGGGTGCGCGGCACGATCTCCCTGGCCGACGCCCGCGTGAAGAGCGCGACCGCGCAGCCCGCGGAGGAGCGGCGCGGCCGCGACCCCGAGGACATGGAGCGCGAGGCCGCCCGTATCCGCGAGCAGGAGGCGGAGCTCGAGGCGGCTCTGGAGGCGGCGGAACGGGCCCTTGAGGACACCGTGGCCCACCGCGCCGAACTGGAGCGCGAGTTGGTCGTCGAGGAGCGGCGCCTCAAGGACGTGGCGCGCGCCATCGCCGACCGCCGTGAAGGCCTCGCCCGGCTGAGCGGCCAGGTCAACGCGGCCCGTTCGCGAGCCGCCTCGGCCCAGGCCGAGATCGACCGGCTGGCCGCCGCCCGCGACGAGGCCCAGGAGCGGGCCGCCGCCGCGCAGGAGGAGTACGAGCAGCTCAAGGCCGAGGTCGACGCGCTGGATGCCGACGACTCGGAGCTGGCCGGCCGCCACGATGCGGCGAAGCGTGAACTGGCCGACGCAGAGGCCGAGCTGGGCGCGGCCCGCGAGGCGCTGACCACGGCGGAACGCAAGCGCGCCGCGGTGGCCGCCCGCCGCGAGGCGCTCGCGCTGGGCCTGCGGCGCAAGGACGGGACGGGCGCGCTCCTCGGCGCGCGCGACCGGCTCTCCGGGCTGCTCGGCCCGGCGGCGGAACTGCTCACGGTGACGCCCGGCTACGAGATTCCCGTGGCGGCCGCGCTGGGCGCGGCGGCGGACGCGGTGGCCGTCGCCGACCCGTCCACGGCCGCGGAGGCGATCCGCCTCCTCCGCAAACAGGACGCCGGCCGCGCGGCCCTGCTCCTTGCGTCGGTGGACCCCGCTGACGCGGAGGGCGCCGTCCCGCCGGCCGTCCCGGGGCCTGGCGGTTCGGGTGGTACGGCAGGCGAGGCGGGGGCCCGTGTCGACGCGGCCGGGCTGGTGCGCGGGCCCGCGGAGCTGATGCCCGCCGTGCGGCGGCTGCTGCGCGGGACCGTGGTCGTCGGGACGCTCGAGGACGCAGAGGATCTGGTGTACGCGCGGCCCGGGGTGACCGCCGTGACCGCCGAGGGGGACGTGCTCGGTGCGTACTTCGCGCAGGGCGGGTCCGCCGGGGCTCCCAGCCTGCTCGAGGTGCAGGCCTCCGTCGACGAGGCGGCGGCCGAGCTGGAGGAGCTGGCCGGCCGGTGCGAGGAGCTGGCCGCCGCCCAGCAGCAGGCCACCGCCCGCCGCGCCGGGTGTGCCGCGCTCGTCGAGGAGTTGGGGGAGCGGCGGCGCGCCGCCGACCGTGAGAAGTCCGCCGTTTCCGGGCGGCTCGGCCGGCTCTCCGGTCAGGCCAGGGGCGCGGCGGGCGAGGCCGAGCGGTCCGCCGCGGCCGCCGCCCGGGCCCAGGAGGCCCTGGAGCAGGCCACCGAAGAGGCGGAGGAGCTGGCCGAGCGGCTGCTGGTCGCCGAGGAGGCCCCGGTGGAGGAGGAGCCCGACACCCATGTGCGCGACCGCCTCGCGGCCGACGGGGCCAACGCGCGCCAGACCGAGATGGAGGCCCGCCTCCAGGTCCGTACGCACGAGGAGCGCGTGAAAGGGCTCGCAGGGCGCGCGGACGCGCTCGACCGGGGAGCGCGCGCCGAGCGCGAGGCGCGGGCACGCGCGGAGCAGCGGCGCGCCCGGCTGCGCCACGAGGCCGAGGTCGCGGCGGCCGTCGCCGCCGGAGCCCGCCAGTTGCTGGCGCACGTCGAGGTGTCGCTGGTGCGCGCCGAGGCCGAGCGGGCCGCGGCCGAGGCCGCGAAGGGAGAGCGCGAGCAGGAGCTGACCGCCGCCCGCAACGCGGGACGCGACCTCAAGGGCGAGCTCGACAAGCTGACCGACTCCGTGCACCGCGGTGAGGTGCTGGGGGCGGAGAAGCGGTTGCGGATCGAGCAGCTGGAGACGAAGGCCCTGGAGGAGCTGGGCGTGGAGCCGGCCGGGCTGGTCTGCGAATACGGCCCCGACCAACTGGTTCCTGCGTCGCCGCCCGCGGAGGGCGAGGAGCTTCCGGAGGACCCGGAGCACCCGAGGAACCAGCCGCGGCGTTTCGTCCGCGCGGAACAGGAAAAGCGCCTGAAGTCGGCCGAACGGGCGTACCAGCAGCTCGGAAAGGTGAATCCGCTCGCTCTGGAGGAGTTCGCGGCGCTCGAGGAGCGTCACCAGTTCCTGTCGGAGCAGCTCGAGGATCTCAAGAAGACCCGTGCCGACCTACTGCAGGTGGTGAAGGAGGTGGACGAGCGCGTCGAGCAGGTCTTCACCGAGGCATACCGGGACACGGCCCGTGAGTTCGAGGGCGTCTTCTCCCGGCTCTTCCCCGGCGGCGAGGGGCGGCTGGTACTGACCGACCCCGACAACATGCTCACCACGGGCGTGGACGTCGAGGCACGGCCGCCCGGCAAGAAGGTCAAGCGGCTGTCGCTGCTCTCGGGCGGGGAGCGGTCGCTGACCGCCGTGGCGATGCTGGTGTCGATCTTCAAGGCGCGGCCCAGCCCGTTCTATGTGATGGACGAGGTCGAGGCGGCTCTCGACGACACAAACCTCCAGCGGCTGATCCGGATCATGCAGGAGCTCCAGGAGAGCTCGCAGCTGATCGTGATCACGCACCAGAAGCGGACCATGGAGGTCGCGGACGCCCTGTACGGCGTCTCGATGCAGGGCGACGGTGTCTCCAAAGTCATCAGCCAGCGTCTTCGCTGACGTTGCGCTGCCCCCTGCCCACTGCTCTTCAAGACTTGAAAGCAACGTGACTCATCGTGCCGGAAACAGAATCGCCACAGGGTCTTGACTTCGAAACTTGAAGGAATAGTCTCTCCAACGTTCCTTTTACCTTCAAGTGGTGCGCGTCGTGAACCTGTGTGCCACTTGAGGGGCTCGCCCCCACACGCCCGGCGACGCTGCCGGACGGCCCCAGGAGTACACGTGACCAACACTGCGCAGCCGCCACCGGCATCGGGAGCCCGCTCGGCCCGGCCCGAACACCTCGGGCACGTCATCTTCATCACGGCCGCCGCCGCGATGGGCGGCTTCCTCTTCGGTTACGACAGCTCGGTGATCAACGGTGCCGTCGAAGCCATCCGGGACCGCTACGACATCGGCTCCGGGACGCTTGCCCAGGTCATCGCCATCGCCCTGATCGGCTGCGCCGTCGGCGCCGCCACCGCCGGCCGGATCGCCGACCGCATCGGACGCATCCGGTGCATGCAGATCGCGGCCGTGCTCTTCACCGTCAGCGCCGTCGGTTCGGCGCTCCCGTTCGCGCTGTGGGACCTCGCCCTGTGGCGGATCATCGGCGGCTTCGCCATCGGCATGGCCTCCGTCATCGGCCCCGCCTACATCGCGGAGGTCTCCCCGCCCGCCTACCGCGGACGCCTCGCCTCCTTCCAGCAGGCCGCGATCGTCATCGGTATCGCCGTCTCCCAGCTGGTGAACTACGGCATCCTGCAGCTCGCCGACGGTGAGCAGCGCGGTGAGATCGGCGGGCTCGAGGCCTGGCAGTGGATGCTCGGCGTGATGGTCGTCCCGGCCGTGCTCTACGGCCTGCTGTCCTTCGCGATCCCCGAGTCCCCCCGCTTCCTCATCTCCGTCGGCAAGGTCGACAAGGCCAAGCAGGTCCTCTTTGAGGTCGAGGGCAAGAACGTCGACCTCAACGCCCGCATCATCGAGATCGACCACGCGATGCGCCGCGAGCACAAGTCCACCTTCAAGGACCTGCTCGGCAGCCGCTTCGGCTTCCTGCCCATCGTCTGGGTCGGCATCGGGCTCTCGGTCTTCCAGCAGCTCGTCGGCATCAATGTCGCCTTCTACTACTCGGCGACCCTGTGGCAGTCGGTGGGCGTCGACCCGTCCAGCTCGTTTCTCTACTCGTTCACCACGTCGATCATCAACATCATCGGCACCGTGATCGCGATGGTGCTGGTGGACCGGATCGGTCGCAGGCCGCTCGCGCTCATCGGCTCCGCCGGTATGGCGATCGCGCTGGCACTGGAGGCCTGGGCGTTCTCCGCCGACCTCGTCGACGGCAAGCTGCCGGAGACCCAGGGCATCGTCGCCCTGATCGCCGCCCACGTCTTCGTGCTCTTCTTCGCACTCTCGTGGGGCGTCGTGGTCTGGGTCTTCCTCGGGGAGATGTTCCCGAACCGGATCCGCGCCGCAGCGCTCGGCATCGCCGCCTCCGCGCAGTGGATCGCGAACTGGGCCATCACCGCGAGCTTCCCGAGTCTCGCAGACTGGAACCTCTCCGGCACGTACGTGATCTACACGGTCTTCGCCGTGCTCTCGATCCCCTTCGTACTCAGGTACGTCAAGGAGACGAAGGGCAAGGCGTTGGAGGAGATGGGCTAATCCCCGCTGCCCCTCTCCTCGCCACGGAACTGCCCCGGCTCAGCGCGTGAGCCGGGGCAGTACGTGTTCGCAGAGCAGTTGGAGGCTGCGCCGGCCCTCGTCGACCGGCATGCCGCCGCACAGCGGATGCAGCACCAGGCTCTCGGCGCCGAGCCCGACGCACTCGTCCGGCGTCACGATCCGGTACACACCCTCGCTGCGCAGCTCCTCGACCGTCGCCGCACCGGAGCGCACCGCGGAGCGGATGTCCCGCGACTGCCAGGAGGCGTAGGTCCGCGCCTCGTGCAGGAAGTGCTCGCCGTACAGCGCCCACGCGCGGTCGGGGTCCTCCGAGAGGTGCAGCAGTGGCGTCTTCTCCGCGGGCATCATGCAGAAGCCGTCGGTGCCGTACTCGGCCCGCCGCTCCTCGTAGTACTCCGCCAGTTCCGGCAGATGCGCGCTGGGGAAGAAGGGCAGCCCGAGGCGGGCCGCCCTGCGCGCCGCCGCCCGCGAGGACCCGCCGACGAGCAGCATCGGGTGGGGCCGGGTGTACGGGCGCGGCGTGACCCGCACGGTGCGGCCCCGGTAGGTGAAGGGCTCGCCGGTCCAGGCCGTCAGCAGCGTCTCCAGCAGCTCGTCCTGCAGCGCCCCGCGCCGGCCCCACTCCACGCCCAGCTGCTCGTACTCCTCAGGCCGGTAACCGATGCCCGCGACGGTCACCAACCGCCCCTTGCCGATCAGGTCGAGTACGGCGAGATCCTCCGCGAGCCGCAGCGGGTCGTGCAACGGACCGATGATCGCGGACACGGTGACCGCGACACGGCGGGTGACACCGAGGACTGCTCCGGCGAAGGCCAGCGGGGACGGCAGCCAGTTGTTGTCCGCGCCGTGGTGCTCCTCCGTCTGGATCGTGTCGACGCCGCGTTCGTCCGCGTAGGCGGCCATCTCCAGGGCCGCGCGGTAGCGGGCCGCGAGGGTCTCCGGTGTCGCCGCAGGATCGACCAGGTTGAACCGGACCACCGTGAAGGCCATGGGACGTCCCCCTCCGCCGGGTGTGGGCATGGCGAGGACGGACGGTAGCTGACGTAGCGTCAGATGGACAGGGTGCGGTCTCCCGCTCCGGTGGGGCTCCACCGGTCCGGCCACCATGCCGGGGCGCGTGGCGCTCACCGGGTCCACTGCGGAGGCCGCCGTCACGGTGAGCGGCGGCAGGGCGACGATGACGGCGCCGCCGGCCGTGCGCCCACCGTCGCCCGGCCCGAAGCCGTACGCGCCGGACAGCGGGTCACGTCAGGGTCCGCGGGGGCCGGGGCGAAGGTATCCGTACCGGCGTGGCGACGGAGGGCTGCCAGGGGGACCGAACCGTGTGAATGCACCCAAACGCCCAAATGGGTGAGGTGGCCTTTGTGGGATCGTCCGAGGGCCGCTGGTACGGGCACCGGTGGCCGATACTGGACCGCGTTATGGAAATCGTCATCCTTGCCGTAGTCATCGCCCTGGTCGCGATCGGCGCGATCAGCGGCCTCGTGGTCAGCAGCCGCAAGAAGAAGCAGCTGCCTCCGCAGGCGCCGCCGAGCACGCCGACCATCACCGCTCCGCCCGCCGAACCGCATGTCGGCGACGAGGCGGAGACACCGCGGGACGAACCCCGCCGCACCATCGAGGAGGTCGACCTTCCGACGGCCGACGAGGCCGTCGAAACCCCCGTCGCCGTCGAGGACCCGGTCGTCGCCGAGGCCCCCGCGCCCGCCGTCGAGATCCCGGAGCCGACCGCCGGCCGGCTCGTCCGGCTGCGCGCCCGCCTTGCCCGTTCGCAGAACTCCCTCGGCAAGGGGCTCCTCACACTCCTGTCCCGTGAGCACCTCGACGAGGACACGTGGGAGGAGATCGAGGACACGCTGCTCACCGCCGACGTGGGCGTCGCTCCCACCCAGGAGCTCGTCGAGCGGCTGCGCGAGCGGGTGAAGGTGCTCGGCACCCGCACCCCCGAGCAGCTGCGCACCCTGCTCCGCGAGGAGCTGCTGCACCTCATCGGTACCGACGCCGACCGCGCAGTCAAGACCGAGAGCGGTCTCGACACCCCGGGTGTTGTCATGGTCGTCGGTGTCAACGGCACCGGGAAGACCACCACCACCGGCAAACTCGCCCGTGTCCTGGTCGCGGACGGCCGGTCCGTCGTGCTGGGCGCCGCGGACACCTTCCGCGCCGCCGCCGCCGACCAGCTCCAGACATGGGGCGAGCGCGTCGGTGCCCGCACGGTACGGGGGCCCGAGGGCGGCGACCCGGCCTCGATCGCCTTCGACGCGGTCAAGGAGGGCATCGCCGAGGGCGCAGACGTCGTGCTCATCGACACGGCCGGGCGGCTGCACACCAAGACCGGCCTCATGGACGAGCTCGGCAAGGTCAAGCGGGTCGTGGAGAAGCACGGGCCGCTGGACGAGGTCCTGCTCGTCCTGGACGCCACCACCGGACAGAACGGCCTGGTGCAGGCCAGGGTCTTCGCCGAGGTCGTCGACATCACCGGCATCGTTCTGACGAAGCTGGACGGTACCGCCAAGGGCGGCATCGTCGTCGCGGTCCAGCGGGAGCTGGGCGTGCCCGTCAAGCTCGTGGGTCTGGGCGAGGGCGCGGACGACCTGGCGCCGTTCGAGCCCGAGGCGTTCGTCGACGCGCTGATCGGCGACTGAGCCCACCTCGTACAGAAAAGCGCCCGGCCGTCGGGAGACGGCCGGGCGCTTTTCATGTCCGGGTCAGGAGCGACTGCGGTGGCAGATGTACGCCAGGGTGCCGAGCAGCAGCCGGGCCTCCGGCGGGGCGGCCGCCGTGTCGAGGGAGGGCGGCCGCAGCCACCGGACGGGTCCCCGGCCGCCGCGGTCCGACGGCGGGGCGGTGATGTGGTCGCCGGGACCCAGGCAGCGCAGGTCCAGGTCGGCGTCGTCCCAACCCATCCGGTAGAGCAGCCCGGGCATTTCGGCCGCGGCGCCGGGAGCGACGAAGAACTGGCAGCGGCCGTCGGGCGTGGCCGTGACCGGGCCGAGCGGCAGGCCCATGCGCTCCATCCGCACCAGTGCGCGGCGGCCGGCGGGCGCGGCCACGTCGAGGATGTCGAAGCTGCGGCCGACCGGCAGCAGAAGCGACGCCCCGGGCACGTCCGCCCATGCCTTGCCCGCCTCGTCGAGCGTGGCGCCGGCCGGGACCTCGAGCGCGAAGTCGAGCGGGTGGGCGCCGGGTGCCGCGCAGCGGGCGTCCCCGCAGGAGCACTTGCCCGAGGCGGCACGAGCGCCCGCAATCACCGTCCAGCCCCACAGGCCGGTGTACTCGGCCACCACGGTGGCCTCTGTCGTGCGCCCGCGGCGCCGGGCGCCCGTCCGGATCTGACCGATCCCACGGGTGCCGCCGATCGTGAAGCCCATGCCCCCTCCAACGGGTCGTAGGCGCCGGTGGTTACGACTTGAAGTTCCCCTGTGACTCTGTGTTGTCGCCTGCGGAGAGATTGCGGCGTGCGGTGGTGCATGGGGTGGTGCGGAACGCGGCGCGCGCCCGTGCGCACAACGTTCCATCGGACCCTGATCGTCGTGTGTCAAGTGAATCGCGCGCGGCCGTAAGTCAGTTCACTCGGAGGGGTGGCGAATGGTGGCGTTTCTGCAATCCCAGTCGCAGGAGCCGTGATCGTCGGATTACGGTCGGTACATCAACCTGCAATTGCAGTCTGCTTCCGGATATGCCGGAGGCAAAGCGGCTTACTGTTCGACGGGTGCAAGACGGTCACGGCGAGCCGCAACCGGCGTCATTCTGGTAGGGGTTCGGGCAATGAGGCTTCGGCGGACGGGGGCACTCCAGTGAGCGGCAGCGGCGCAGACGGTACGAACGCCGGCAAGCGCCCCAATGAGCGGCTGGGTTCGTGGTTCATGCGCAGCGGCTGGTCGAAGGGCGAGCTCGCTCGCCAGGTGAACCGCCGGGCCCGCCAGATGGGCGCCCACCACATCAGCACGGACACCTCCCGGGTGCGCCGCTGGCTGGACGGCGAGCAGCCGCGCGAGCCGATCCCCCGCATCCTCTCCGAGCTCTTCTCCGAGCGCTTCGGCAGCGTCGTCGCCGTCGAGGACCTCGGACTGCGCACCGTCCACCAGTCACCGTCGGTCTCCGGCGTGGACCTCCCCTGGGCCGGGGACCGGACCGTCGCACTCCTCAGCGAGTTCTCCAGAAGCGACCTGATGCTGGCCCGCCGCGGTTTCCTCGGCAGCTCGCTCTCCCTCTCCGCCGGCCCCGCCCTCGTCGAGCCGATGCAGCGCTGGCTCGTCCCCACCCCCGCTCCGGAAGCGCAGCAGGAACCGCCCGCTCCCCTGCGGCGGGGGGCCCGACTCTCCGGCCCCGAACTCGATCTTCTCGAGGCCACCACCGCCATGTTCCGCAAGTGGGACGCCCAGTGCGGCGGCGGCCTGCGCCGCAAAGCGGTCGTCGGCCAGCTCCACGAGGTCACCGACCTGCTTCAGGAGCCCCAGCCGCTCGCCACCCGGTGCCGCCTGTTCCGGACCGCCGCCGAGCTGGCGGAGCTCGCCGGATGGATGAGCTACGACGTGGGTCTTCAGCCGACCGCCCAGAAGTACTTCGTGCTCGCCCTGCACGCCTCCAAGGAAGCGGGCGACAAGCCGCTCGGCTCGTACATCCTGTCCTCGATGAGCCGCCAGATGATCCACCTCGGCCGCCCCGACGACGCCCTCGAACTGATCCACCTCGCCCAGTACGGCAGCCGCGACTGCGCCACCGCGCGCACTCAGGCCATGCTGTATGCGATGGAGGCCCGCGCCTACGCCAACATGGGCCAGCCCAGCAAATGCCGGCGAGCCGTCCGGATGGCCGAAGACACCTTCGCCGACGTCGGTCTCGACGGCGAGCCCGAGCCCGACTGGATCCGCTTCTTCTCCGAGGCGGAACTCCACGGCGAGAACTCCCACTCCTACCGTGACCTGGCCTATGTCGCGGGCCGCAGCCCCACCTACGCCTCGCTCGCCGAGCCGGTCATGCAGCGCGCCGTCGAGCTCTTCGACCAGGACGACGAGCACCAGCGGTCGTACGCACTCAATCTGATCGGAATGGCCACGGTCCACCTGCTCAAGAAGGAGCCGGAACAGGCCACCGCCATCGCCGGCCGGGCGCTCACCGTCGCCAAGCGTGTCCGCTCCGAGCGGGTCAACACCCGGCTGCGCAAGACCGTCGACACCGCCGCCAGGGACTTCGGCGACGTCGCCGAGGTCGCCCAGCTCACCGACCATCTCACCGCCCAGCTGCCGGAGACCGCGGAAGCGGTCTGACCGGCAGTGGCACAGCAGGCCCCGGCCGCGACACCCACCCCGAACCGCCCGACTCGGCTCCCCCCGTGCCAAGTCATCCGGGCGGGTGTCGTGGCCGGTTTGTGACGTCCGTAGCGGACACGCGCGGTGCCCTCGGACGATCAGCTCGTTCATGACGACGTAACACGCCGGACCTCTTCGTCACCGGCGCGAAACATCGTGTGGCATCCGCGGAAACGGCGCTCCGCCAATCTCAAGCGGCATAACGGCCCGCCCCTTCCGCCGCACAGGCTCCGCCCGCACGCGGCCGCACGACGACGAGGAGACGCCGATGCCCCCAGGCATCTCGACCCTTGCCGCAGACGCCCCAGAGCTGTCTGCCGCCAATACAGGGTTCATGCTCATCTGTTCCGCCCTGGTGATGCTCATGACCCCGGGACTCGCCTTCTTCTACGGAGGCATGGTCCGCGTCAAGAGCACCCTGAACATGCTGATGATGAGCTTCATCAGCCTCGGTATCGTCACCATCCTGTGGGTGCTCTACGGCTTCAGCATGGCCTTCGGCACCGACATCGGCTCGATCGTCGGCTGGAGCGCGGACTACGTCGGCTTCGGCAACATCGGCGTCACCGAGCTGTGGGACGGCTACACCATCCCCGTCTACGTCTTCGCCGTCTTCCAGCTGATGTTCGCGATCATCACACCGGCACTGATCAGCGGTGCCCTCGCCGACCGGGTCAAGTTCACCGCCTGGGCGCTGTTCATCACGCTGTGGGTCACGGTCGTCTACTTCCCGGTCGCCCACTGGGTGTGGGGTGCCGGCGGCTGGCTCTTCGAGATGGGTGTCATCGACTTCGCCGGCGGCACGGCCGTCCACATCAACGCCGGTGCCGCGGCCCTCGGCGTCATCCTGGTCATCGGCAAGCGTGTCGGCTTCAAGAAGGACCCGATGCGCCCGCACAGCCTCCCGCTGGTCATGCTCGGCGCGGCACTGCTGTGGTTCGGCTGGTTCGGCTTCAACGCCGGATCGTGGCTCGGCAACGACGACGGCGTCGGCGCGGTCATGTTCGTCAACACCCAGGTGGCCACCGCGGCCGCCATGCTCGCCTGGCTCCTCTACGAGAAGATCCGCCACGGCGCCTTCACCACCCTCGGCGCCGCCTCCGGCGCGGTGGCCGGCCTCGTCGCCATCACCCCGTCGGGCGGCTCCGTCTCCCCGCTCGGCGCGATCGCCGTCGGCGTCATCGCCGGTCTGCTCTGCGCCATCGCCGTCGGCCTGAAGTTCAAGTTGGGCTACGACGACTCCCTCGACGTCGTCGGCGTCCACCTCGTCGGCGGTGTCGTCGGCTCCCTGCTGGTCGGCTTCTTCGCCACCGGCGGCGTCCAGTCCGACGCCAAGGGCCTCTTCTACGGCGGCGGCCTCGACCAGCTCGGCAAGCAGGCCATCGGCGTCTTCGCGGTGCTCGCCTACTCTCTGGTGGTCTCCGCCGTCCTCGCCTTCGTCCTTGACAAGACCATCGGCATGAGGGTCGACGAGGACGTCGAGGTCTCCGGCATCGACCAGGTCGAGCACGCCGAGACCGCGTACGACTTCAGCGGTGCCGGCGGCGGTGCCGGCTCCCGCAAGGACGTGCCCACGACGGGCGAGACCGTGGCAGCCGCAGGGCAGAACAAGAAGGTGGACGCATGAAGCTCATCACCGCAGTCGTGAAGCCGCATCGGCTGGACGAGATCAAGGAGGCCCTCCAGGCCTTCGGAGTCCACGGGCTCACCGTCACGGAAGCCAGCGGCTACGGCCGGCAGCGCGGCCACACCGAGGTCTACCGGGGCGCCGAGTACACCGTCGACCTGGTACCCAAGATCCGTATCGAGGTGCTGGTCGAGGACGGCGACGCCGAACAGCTCGTCGAGGTGATCGTCAAGGCCGCCCGCACCGGGAAGATCGGCGACGGCAAGGTCTGGAGCGTCCCGGTCGACACGGCGGTACGCGTGCGGACCGGCGAGCGCGGCCCCGACGCGCTCTAGAGCATTCCGCACGAGGTGAGCGAGCCGAAGGGCGCGCCCCTGTCGAAGGCGACGAGGCCGAGCGCGCGCAGCGTCGAGGAGTGTCGACAGGGGGTACGAGCACCCTGGGGCGAGCGGACACAGGAAAAGGGAGCCGCAGGCGTGACGAGTGTTGAAGTGATCAACGAAGCGGAAGACTCGGGACCCAGCGGCTATGCGGCGGCCCGGCTGCGCCTTCTCAACGAGAAGGAGCGGTCCGGGCCGCCGCGCCGTGCGGCCCTCGCCCGGCTGACCGACGAATGGCTGGCCGCGCTGTTCGCCGCAGCCGTGCAGGAACAGGGGGTCCGGGGCGCCGCCCTCGTCGCCGTCGGGGGCTACGGCCGCGGCGAACTCTCCCCGCGCAGCGACCTCGACCTGTTGCTGCTCCACGACGGCGGCGCATCGCCCGAAGCCGTCGCCGCGATCGCCGACCGGATCTGGTATCCGGTCTGGGACCTGGGCCTCGCCCTCGACCACTCCGTACGCACCCCCGCGGAGGCCCGCAAGACCGCCGGGGAGGACCTCAAGGTGCAGCTCGGTCTTCTCGACGCCCGGCCCGTCGCCGGCGACCTCGGGCTCGTCGCCTCCCTGCGCACCGCCGTGCTCGCCGACTGGCGCAACCAGGCACCCCGACGCCTGCCCGAACTCGACGAACTCTGCCGCGAACGGGCCGCCCGTCAGGGCGAGCTCCAGTACCTCCTCGAACCCGACCTCAAGGAAGCCCGCGGCGGACTGCGCGACGTCACCGCGCTGCGCGCCGTCGCCGCCTCCTGGCTCGCCGACGCCCCCCGCGAAGGACTCGCCGAGGCCCGCCGGACCCTGCTCGACGTACGCGACGCGCTCCACCTCACCACCGGACGCGCCACCGACCGGCTCGCCCTCCAGGAACAGGACCAGGTCGCCGCGGAGCTCGGCCTCCTCGACGCCGACGCCCTGCTGCGCCAGGTGTACGAGGCCGCGCGGACCGTCTCGTACGCCACCGACGTCACCTGGCGCGAAGTCGGCCGCGTCCTGCGCTCCCGAGCCGTACGGCCGAGGCTGCGCGCCATGCTCGGCGGCCGTGTGGCGCAGCCCGAACGCACGCCCCTCGCGGAAGGAGTCGTCGAACTCGACGGCGAAGTGGTCCTCGCCCGCACCGCACGACCCGAACGCGACCCCGTCCTCCCGCTCCGGGCCGCCGCGGCTGCCGCCCAGTCGGGCCTGCCGATCTCCCGGCACGCCGTCCGGCGCCTGGGCGAAGCCATGAACGCCCGTCCGCTGCCCGTGCCCTGGCCCGCCGAGGCCCGCGAGGAACTCGTCACCCTGCTCGGCGCCGGGGAGCCGACCGTCGCCGTCTGGGAGGCCCTGGAGGCGGAAGGCCTGATCACCCGACTCGTCCCCGACTGGGAACGCGTCCGTTGCCGGCCCCAGCGCAACGCGGTGCACACCTGGACCGTCGACCGGCATCTCGTCGAGACCGCCGTCAAGGCGTCCGAGCTCACCCGCCACGTCGGCCGCCCCGACCTGTTGCTGGTCGCCGCCCTGCTGCACGACATCGGCAAGGGCTGGCCCGGCGACCACTCCGTGGCCGGCGAGACCATCGCCCGCGATGTCGCCACCCGGATCGGCTTCGACCGTGCCGACGTGGGCGTCATCGCCACCCTCGTCCGCCACCACCTGCTGCTCGTCGACACGGCGACCCGGCGCGACCTCGACGACCCCGCGACCGTGGCCTCTGTGGCCTCCGTCGTCGTGTCCGCCTCCACGCTGGAGCTGCTGCACGCCCTGACCGAGGCGGACGCCCTCGCGACAGGGCCGGCGGCCTGGTCCTCCTGGCGCGGCTCGCTCGTCGCGGACCTCGTACGGCGGGTCGCCGCCCTGCTCGCCGGCGACGTCCCGGACGAGCCGGACCAGGCCGCACCCAGCGCCGAGCAGGAACGCCTCGCGATCGAGGCCCTGCGCACCGGTGAGCCCGTGCTCACCCTCCACACCCAGCACGAGACCCCGGCCGAGGACGGCCGACCGGAACCCGTCGGCGTCGAACTGCTCATCGCCCTGCCCGACCAGCCGGGCGTGCTGCCCGCGGTCGCCGGAGTCCTCGCACTGCACCGGCTCACCGTCCGCGCCGCCGACCTGCGGTCGATCGAGCTGCCGAGCGAGGTGGGCGACGGAGCCGTCCTCGTTCTGAACTGGCGGGTGGCGGCCGAGTACGGCTCCCTGCCGCAGGCCGTCCGGCTCCGTGCGGACCTCGTACGCGCTCTCGACGGCTCCCTGGACATCCCTGGCCGCCTCGCCGAACGCGAGGCCGCCTACCCGCGGCGGCGCGGCGTCAAGGCCCCGCCGCCGCGGGTGACGGTCGCGCCGACGGGGTCCCGCCTGGCCACGGTCATCGAGGTCCGCGCCCACGACGCCCCCGGCCTGCTCCACAGGATCGGCCGCGCCCTGGAGGGCGCGACGGTCCGGGTCCGCAGCGCCCACGTCTCGACGCTGGGCGCGAACGCGGTGGACACGCTCTACGTCACGGACGGGGACGGCTCCCCGTTGCCCGACGGCGAGGCACGGCAGCTGGCCAAGGTGATGGAGGAGGCGTTGCGGTGATGGCGTGACCAGCGGCCGGGCTGCTCCTTGAATCGGGTGTGCCTCCCGCCCCTGTGGGGAGTGTCCCCCCCCGCTCAGCACATCGTGAGGATCGTCAAAGTCTGCTCCCCGCCACCGTCGGGCCCCCGTGCCTGCCCATCCGATCCGGTGGGCAGGGACGATTCCTTTGCCGGGCCCGATACTCTGGAGGGCGATCCACCGCCCCCGACTCCTGAGGACCGACGCCGCCGTGTTCGACACTCTCTCCGATCGCCTCTCAGCGACCTTCAAGAACCTGCGCGGCAAGGGGCGCCTGTCCGAGGCCGACATCGACGCGGCAGCCCGGGAAATCCGTATCGCCCTCCTCGAGGCGGATGTCGCTCTTCCCGTCGTCCGGGAGTTCATCAAGCAGGTCAAGGGCCGCTCTCTCGGCGCCGAGGTCTCGAAGGCGCTGAATCCGAGCCAGCAGGTCATCAAGATCGTCAACGAGGAGCTGATCGGCATCCTCGGCGGCGAGACCCGCCGTCTGCGGTTCGCCAAGACCGCGCCGACCGTAATCATGCTGGCCGGTCTGCAGGGTGCCGGTAAGACCACCCTCGCCGGAAAGCTCGGCCTCTGGCTCAAGGCCCAGGGGCACTCGCCTCTGCTCGTCGCCTGTGACCTGCAGCGCCCCAACGCCGTCAATCAGCTCGCGGTCGTCGCCGAGCGCGCCGGTGTCGGCGTCTACGCGCCCGAGCCCGGCAACGGCGTCGGTGACCCGGTCCAGGTCGCCAAGGACTCCATCGAGCACGCGCGGACCAAGCAGTACGACATCGTCATCGTCGACACCGCCGGCCGCCTCGGCATCGACGAGGAGCTGATGCAGCAGGCCGCGGACATCCGCGACGCCGTCAACCCCGACGAGATCCTCTTCGTCGTCGACGCCATGATCGGTCAGGACGCCGTCAACACCGCGGAGGCCTTCCGCGACGGGGTCGGCTTCGACGGCGTGGTCCTGTCCAAGCTGGACGGCGACGCCCGAGGCGGTGCCGCGCTCTCCGTCGCGCACGTCACCGGCAAGAACATCATGTTCGCCTCCAACGGCGAGAAGCTGGACGACTTCGACGCGTTCCACCCGGACCGCATGGCGTCCCGCATCCTCGGCATGGGCGACATGCTCTCGCTGATCGAGAAGGCCGAGCAGACCTTCAGCCAGGAAGAGGCCGCCAAGATGGCCTCCAAGCTGGCGAGCAGCAAGGGCAAGGAGTTCACGCTCGACGACTTCCTGGCCCAGATGGAGCAGGTCCGCAAGATGGGCAGCATCTCGAAGCTGCTCGGGATGCTCCCCGGTATGGCGCAGATGAAGGACCAGATCAACAACATCGACGAGCGTGACGTGGATCGTACGGCCGCGATCATCAAGTCGATGACGCCCGGCGAGCGCCAGGACCCGACGATCATCAACGGTTCGCGCCGTGCCCGTATCGCCAAGGGCTCCGGCGTCGAGGTCAGTGTGGTGAAGGGCCTGGTGGAGCGGTTCTTCGAGGCACGCAAGATGATGTCGCGAATGGCTCAGGGCGGCGGCATGCCCGGTATGCCGGGGATGCCGGGCATGGGGGGCGGCCCCGGCCGGCAGAAGAAGCAGCAGAAGCAGGCCAAGGGCAAGCGCAAGAGCGGCAACCCGATGAAGCGCAAGGCCGAGGAGCAGGCAGCGGCCGCACGCCGTGAGCAGGCGGCGCAGGGCGGGGCGTTCGGGCTGCCGGCCGGTGAGCCGGGCAAGGACTTCGAACTGCCGGACGAGTTCAAGAAGTTCATGGGCTGATCCGACAGACAGCCGAGAGGGCCCGCGACCGCCACGGTCGCGGGCCTTGTCGTACCGGGGTCAGGACGTGCGGGCGATCAGATAGCGGAAGACGTTGGGCATCCAGACCGTGCCGTCGGGCCGCCGGTGGTCGTGGAGCGCCTCGGCGATCTCCTTCTCCACCCGCGCGAGGTCGGTCTCCCGTACGGCCGCGTCGTAGAGCCCGGTCGACAGCAGTCCCCGTACCGCGCTGTCCGTGTCGGCGTATCCGAAGGGGCAGGCCACCCGGCCCGAGCCGTCCGGGTTGAGGCCGGCACGCCCGGCGATGTCCTCCAGGGCGTCGCGGTGGGCCGATCGCCTGCGCTCACCGGCGACCCGCAGCACCCCGGACGTGGCGCACCGCTCCGGCGGGCCCCATCCGGTGAGGACGACGACGCTCCTGCGCTCCGCGAGGCCGACCGACTCCCTGAGCACCTGTTCCAGCCGCTCTGCGTCGCCGGTGCCGGAGCCGATCGGCTGGAAGGCGGTGATGAGGTTGTAGCCGGTCCCGGCCGCTGCCGCCGCGGCGGCGTCGCCGTCGAGCAGCCGGGCCGCCGGGCTGCTCTCCATGCGTTCCCGTGCGAGGGCGAGTCGGTGGTGGTCGGTGTCGACGCCCGTCACGGTCGCACCGCGGGTCCTCGCCATCAGCAGGGCGAGGCCGGAGCCGCAGCCCAGTCCCAGCAGTCGTGTGCCGGTGCCCACCTCGAGGCGTTCGTAGACCGCTTCGTAGAGCGGCACCAGCATGCGTTCCTGGATCTCGGCCCAGTCCCGGGCTCGTGTGCCTGCCTCCGCAGAGGACGCCGACGCCTTGTGGCGTCGGTGCTGGACGAGCGTGGATGTCATCGAAAGCGCCCCAATCCGCCGAGAGGTCTGTTGTGCCCTGAAGGTCAGCCCCCGTGTGCGTACGCTCCGCGCTTCCCCGTATGCCAGGGAACTCCGTGGGCGTCCCCACGTCCAGAGGTTGTGCGGCACTGCTTCTGCGCCTGGGCCGGAGCCCCGGCAACCTGGCCGATTCACGCACAGGTCCCGTGTCACCGCCGTACGATGCCGGCCATGGCCAAGGCACCCGTTCTCACGCCCCGGTCGCACGACTTCCCGCGCTGGTACCAGGACCTGATCAACAAGGCCGAACCGGCGGACAACGGCCCGGTGCGCGGCACCAGGGTCATCCGACCGTACTGCTACGGCCTGTGGGAGCGGATGCAGCAGGAGATGGACGCCCGCATCAAGGACGCGGGTGCGTCGAACGCCTGCTTCCCGCTCTTCATCCCCCAGTCTTACCCGACTCGCGAGGCCGAGCACGTCGAGGGCTTCGCGCCCGAGCCGGCGGTGGTCACGCACGGTGGCGGCAGGGAGCTCGAGGGGCCGGTCGTGGTGCGTCCCACCTCCGAGGTGATCATCAACGACCAGTTCTCCCAGGGGGTGCAGAGCTACCGGGATCTGCCGCTGCTGATCAACCAGTGGGCGCGCATGGTCCGTTGGGAGATGCGGCCGCGGGTCTTCCTGCGGACGACCGAATTCCTCCGGCAGGAGGGCCACACCGCGCACGTCACGTCCGAGGACGCCAGGGGCTGTGCCGCCTGCATCCACCGGGAGGTGTGCGCGGACCTCATGGTGAACGTCCTCGGCACCGATGTGGTCCTGGGCCGCAAGACGCCCCGCGAGTGGTTCGCCGGTGCCGTCAACACCCTCCACCCGGAAGGGACGACGGGCGACGGCAAGGCGCTGCAGATGGGCACCGGTCACGAACCCGGCACCAGCTTCGCCAAGGCCTTCCACACCTCGTGCCTGTCGAAGGACGGGCAAAAGGAGCCGGTCCGGCAGTCGTCGACGGACTCCGTGTGCCGCCGCGGCCGGCGGCCGTGCAGGTGGTGGTCATGGCCGTCCAGGGCGACGAAGCCGTCGCCAGTCAGGGAGATCGGTGAGGCGCTCAAGGCGCCGCGCCTGCGGGTGCAGGTGGACGATGGGGTGGACACGCCGTTCGGCCGCCGTGCGGTCGACTGGGAGATCAAGGACATGCCGGTACGGATCGAGATCGGCCCCAGGGTCCTGGAGGCGGGTCCCGCGATGCCGGCCCGCCGTACCCCGGGAGGGAAGGAGCCGGTGAGCATCGAATCGCTCGCCGCGCTGCTGCCGAAGATCCTCGAGGGCGACCAGGCGCTGCTGCTCCGGCAGTCCCGGGTGCGCCGGGAGTCCCCCACGAGCGACGTCACCACCATCGAGGAGGCGGCGGACGCCGGCGGCTGGGCGCGCATCCCGTGGGCGACGCCGCGCGAGGAGGGCGAGGCGAAGCTCGCGGAGCAGGCGGTCTCCTGTGCGCTGCCTCGTCACGGAGGACGGGTCGGTGCCCGATGCGGACGACGTGCCCGGTACTGTCGCCGTGGTGGCCCGGTCGCACCGACCGCCGGCCCTCCTGGTGGCGGAACCGCCACATCCCGACATGGTGTGACCTGTGAGAGTTCTCCACAGATCGGCCCACCCGACCGCGTCAGGACGCATCAACGGCAACTGATGGCAACTGACTGGTACGTGCAAATTATTTGGGATGGCCCGGAATGGAACCCGACGGCCCTCCGGCTCGTTATCACGACGTGAGCACGACACCACCTGTTCTCGCCGCAGAGCTGGCACAGGCGTGGGCCGACATTCAGCGGCACCACCCCGAGCTGCCGGATCTTGCCGCGCCAGAGTCCCTGATCGGAGAGTCCTCGTCCGCCTGCGGCGCGGAACTCTCCTTCGAGCGACTGCTCCACGAGGCAGTCCACGGCATCGCCGCCGCGCGAGGAGTCCGCGACACCTCACGCGCCGGCCGCTACCACAACCGCCGCTTCCTCGCGATCGCCGAGGAGATGGGCTTGGACCACGTGGAGGAGCCGCACCCGAGCAGCGGTTTCTCGCTGGTCGTGCTCAACCCGGAGGCCAAGCGGCGGTACCGCCCCACCATCGAGCGGCTACAGCGCGCCCTCAAGGCGCACACGGTCGCGACGGCATCCGACACCAAGCGCACCTTCCGTGGACCTGCCGCGCGGCACGGCTCCTCGGGCGGCGGCGTGCGGGTCAAGGCCGTCTGCGACTGCGGCCGCAATGTCAGAGTGGTCCCCTCGGTCCTCGCCCAGGCGCCTATCGTCTGCGGGGGCTGCGGAAAGCCCTTCCGGATCCCGGAGGCAGTGGGCGCGGCGAACTGACCGTCCGCGCCCGCGCCACGGCATACAGGCCGCCGGCCTGACCGGCGGCCTGTATGCCGTGCCGTCGGCGGGGTCGCGTATGCCCGGGCGGGTGAGAAGCCGTCGCGGGTGTGTGGCACAATGGCTAGCTGTACTCGACAGCCGCACAGGAACCCTCTCGCCTCCGGCTGACGCGTCCATCGGGCACCCGAGTACCGCAACCCCACGTGGCATCTCGTTGTGCCCAACCACGTCAAGACCAGGAGACACCACTCCCGTGGCAGTCAAGATCAAGCTGAAGCGTCTCGGCAAGATTCGCCAGCCCCACTACCGCATCGTCGTCGCCGACTCCCGCACCCGCCGTGACGGCCGGGCCATCGAGGAGATCGGTCTGTACCACCCGACGTACAACCCGTCGCGCATCGAGGTCGACTCGGAGCGTGCGCAGTACTGGCTGTCCGTCGGCGCTCAGCCGACCGAGCCGGTCCTGGCCATCCTGAAGCTCACCGGTGACTGGCAGAAGGTCAAGGGCCTGCCCGCCCCGGAGAAGCCGCTGCTGGCCCCGGCCGCCAAGGAGGACAAGCGCGCCTCCTTCGACGCCTTCGCCAAGGCCCTCGAGGGTGACGACGCCAAGGGTGAGGCCATCACCCCGAAGGCGAAGAAGGCCGACAAGAAGGCGGACGAGGCCGACGCCGCGTCCACCGAGTCGACCGAGGCCTGAGGATGCTCGAGGAGGCTCTCGAGCACCTCGTGAAGGGCATCGTCGACAACCCGGACGAAGTGCAGGTGGCTTCTCGCAACCTGCGCCGCGGGCGTGTGCTCGAGGTCCGGGTCCACCCCGACGACCTCGGTAAGGTGATCGGCCGCAATGGCCGCACCGCGCGCGCCCTGCGCACCGTCGTGGGCGCCATCGGCGGCCGTGGCATCCGCGTCGACCTCGTCGACGTGGATCAGGCCCGCTGAACAAGTTGGCTGTTTTTGCTTGGATGCGCCGGCTCGGGCCGGGGAGGGCCGTCGGCCTTCCCCGGCCCGTAGTCGTATCGAAGGAGACATACAGGTGCAGCTGGTAGTGGCGCGGATCGGCCGCGCCCACGGCGTCAAGGGCGAGGTCACCGTCGAGGTGCGCACGGACGAGCCGGAGCTCCGGCTCGGGCCCGGCGCCGTGCTGGCCACCGACCCGGCCGCCGCAGGGCCGCTGACCATCGAGAGCGGCAGGGTGCACAGCTCACGGCTGCTGCTGCGCTTCGAGGGCGTGGGCGATCGCAACGCGGCGGAGGCGCTGCGCAACACTCTGCTGATCGCCGAGGTGGACCCGGAGGAACTGCCCGAGGACCCCGACGAGTACTACGACCACCAGCTGATGGACCTCGACGTGGTGCTGGCGGACGGCACGGAGATCGGCCGGATCACCGAGATCAGCCACCTGCCCTCGCAGGACCTGTTCATCGTGGAGCGGCCCGACGGCAGCGAGGTGATGATCCCGTTCGTCCAGGAGATCGTCACCGAGATCGACCTGGAGGAGCAGCGGGCCGTGATCGACCCGCCGAGGGGGCTGCTCGACGGCGGTGAGGCAGAGGTGGCAAGCAGCCGTGACGCGGCAAAGGACGAGTCCTGATGCGTCTCGACGTCGTCACGATCTTCCCCGAGTACCTGGAGCCGCTGAACGTCTCCCTGGTCGGCAAGGCCCGCGCCCGCGGGCAGCTCGGCGTCCACGTGCATGATCTGCGTGAGTGGACGTACGACCGGCACAACACCGTGGACGACACCCCGTACGGCGGCGGCCCCGGCATGGTCATGAAGACAGAGCCGTGGGGCGAGGCCCTCGACGACGTCCTGGCGAGCGGCTACGAAGCGGGCGCCCACGGCCCGGTTCTCGTGGTCCCCACCCCCAGCGGGAGGCCCTTCACCCAGGAGCTCGCCGTCGAACTCTCCGAGCGTCCCTGGCTGATCTTCACGCCCGCCCGCTACGAGGGCATCGACCGCCGCGTCGTCGACGAGTACGCGACCCGTATGCCGGTCTGCGAGGTGTCCATCGGCGACTACGTGCTGGCCGGTGGCGAGGCGGCGGTGCTGGTCGTCACCGAGGCCGTGGCGCGCCTGTTGCCGGGTGTCCTCGGCAACGCCGAGTCGCACCGTGACGACTCCTTCGCCCCCGGCGCGATGGCGAACCTGCTGGAGGGCCCCGTCTACACCAAGCCGCCCGTCTGGCGCGGGCGCGAGATCCCCGAGGTGCTGATCAGTGGCCACCACGGGAAGATCGCGCGCTGGCGACGCGACGAGGCGCTGGCCCGCACCGCCGCAAACAGGCCGGACCTGATCGAGCGCCTGGACCCGGCGGCCTTCGACAAGAAGGACCGCGAGACCCTGTCGATACTCGGCTGGGCACCGGAGCCCGGCGGCCGATTTTGGCGCAGGCCCGAGGCCGTGGAAGAATGAGCCGCTGCTGTACGTCCGGCCGGCGCCCCTGCCACAGGGGGAACGACGCCCGCCCGACGCGCGAGCACCCTCTTCTCATCACGACATTCCGCTGATGACCTGTGGCATCGGCGAGGAAGCAGACCACCATGGCTCACCTGCTCGACAACGTCAACGCGGCTTCGCTGCGCAGCGACGTCCCGGCCTTCCGTCCCGGTGACACCGTGAACGTCCACGTTCGCGTCATCGAGGGCAACCGCTCCCGTATCCAGCAGTTCAAGGGCGTCGTCATCCGCCGCCAGGGCGCGGGCGTGAGCGAGACCTTCACGGTCCGCAAGGTCTCCTTCTCCGTCGGCGTGGAGCGCACCTTCCCGGTGCACAGCCCGATCTTCGAGAAGATCGAGCTCGTCACCCGCGGTGACGTCCGTCGCGCCAAGCTGTACTACCTCCGTGAGCTGCGCGGCAAGGCCGCCAAGATCAAGGAGAAGCGCGACAACTGAGCCCTGGGCTCACAGCCGCGACGACGCTTCGGTTCAACCGGTCACAGGGCGGCCGGATAGGCTCTGCCCCCGATGGACACCGACGCACAGCACACGGAGCGCGACCGCTCTTCCACCCCGAAGGACGGGGCCGAGGAAGAGGGGTCGCGCTCCGCGCGTCGTTACCGCCTTTCGCGGCACCGCGATCGGCGCGGCCCGATGTCCCTGCGCACGGCGGGGCTGATCGGTGCCGCCTGCACGGTCTTCGTGCTGCTGTTGAGCCACTTCGTGATCCAGCCCTTCCAGATCCCGAGCAGCTCCATGGAGCCCACACTCCAGGTCGGTGACCGGGTGCTGGTGAACAAGCTGGCGTACCGTTTCGACGCAGAGCCCCGACGCGGCGATGTGATCGTCTTCGACGGCACGGGCTCCTTCGTGCAGGAAGAAGTGACTGAAAATCCGGTCAGTTCCGTAGTACGAGAGGGGCTCGCCGTACTCGGACTCGCCGAGCCGGCGGAGACCGATTTCGTCAAGCGGGTGGTGGGCGTGGGCGGTGACCGGGTGGTCTGCTGCGACAAGGGGGGCAGGGTCGAGGTGAACGGCGTACCGGTCGACGAGAGATATCTGCACCCCGACGGCGTGCCCTCCGAGGTGGCCTTCGACATCGTCGTTCCGAAGGGGACGCTCTGGGTCATGGGGGACCACCGCAGCAACTCGCGTGACTCCAGGGACCACCTCGGGCGGCCGGGCGGTGGCATGGTGCCCGTCGACATGGTGGTCGGACGGGTGGACTGGATCGGCTGGCCCGTCGGCCGCTGGTCGGGCATCGCCGCGACCGACTCGTTCTCCGGTGTGCCCGGCGCACCCCCGGGCGGCGCCCATGGGTAACCGCGGGCGCAGCCCCAGCCACCGGGCGGACACCCGGCTCCCGACCGGGACCCGGCCCACCAACGGCGCCCGACCGCTGCCCGGCCGGGCCGAGCGGCGCAGGCTGGCGCAGAAGGTCAAGAGAAAACGGCGCCGCTCCGCGATGAAGGAGATACCCGTCCTGATCACGGTGGCGCTCCTCATAGCCCTGGTGCTGAAGACGTTCCTCGTGCAGGCCTTCGTGATCCCGTCGGGCTCCATGGAGCAGACGATCAGGATCCAGGACCGGGTCCTGGTGGACAAACTCACCCCGTGGTTCGGCTCGAAGCCGGAGCGGGGCGATGTCGTCGTCTTCAAGGACCCCGGCGGCTGGCTGCCGGCGGAGGAGAAGCCGAAGCAGGACGACCCGATCGTGGTCAAGCAGGTCAAGCAGACCCTGACCTTCATCGGGCTGCTGCCGTCGGACGACGAGCGGGACCTGATCAAACGGGTCGTGGCCGTCGGTGGCGACCGGGTCGTGTGCTGCGACAAGGACCGTCGGGTCACTGTCAACGGCGCCCCGTTGAACGAACCGTATCTCCATCCGGACGACGTCCCCTCGACGATGCGGTTCGATGTGCAGGTGCCACAGGGGCGGCTCTTCGTGATGGGGGACCACCGGTCGAATTCGGCCGATTCGCGTTTCCACCTCGACGAGGAGGGCAGCGGCACGGTTGCGGAGGACCGGGTCGTCGGCAGGGCGGTCGTGATCGCCTGGCCGCTGGACCACTGGCGGCAGCTGGAGGAGCCGGAGACATACGCATCCGTGCCCAACCCGCGCGCCGGGGCGGCGGCTGCAGGGCCGCCGTCGAATAGTCTGTCCTCCCAGGACCACAACCGAATGGTCCTGCTCCCGACCCCTGCGGAACTCCCGCTCGTTATGGGAGTGGTGGGCCTGTACCTGGTGCGGGACAGGCGGTTTGCACGGCGTGAGGAGTGGATGTGGGGGACGTGGCGGTCGGCGCACGGTCCGGGCACGACGATCCCGAGGAGAGGCACGGTCCCCCCGAGACGCCCCCGGGCGTGACGGAGGACTCCGCGCCGGCGACCGACGGCGACTCCTCGGAGGGCGGCGGTACGGATCGGAAGCAGCAGAAGTCCTTCTGGAAGGAACTGCCGCTCCTCATCGGTATCGCCCTGCTTCTCGCACTGCTGATCAAGACGTTCCTGCTGCAGGCGTTCTCGATCCCGTCGGAATCGATGATGAACACCCTGCAGCGGGGCGACCGGGTGCTGGTGGACAAGCTCACTCCGTGGTTCGGGTCCGAGCCCGAGCGCGGCGAGGTCGTCGTCTTCCACGACCCGGGCGGCTGGCTGGAGGGCGAGCCCACCCCGGAGCCGAACGCCGTGCAGCGGTTCCTGAGCTTCATCGGCCTGATGCCGTCCGCCGAGGACAAGGACCTGATCAAGCGGGCGATCGCGGTCGGTGGTGACACGGTGGAGTGCAAGAAGGGCGGCCCGGTCAAGGTCAACGGCAAGGCCCTCGACGAGCCGTACGTCAGCCCGGGCAGCACGGCCTGCGACGACATGCCGTTCGGGCCCTTCAAGGTGCCGGACGGCAAGATCTGGGTGATGGGCGACAACCGCCAGAACTCCCAGGACTCCCGTTACCACATGGAGGACGTGAACCGGGGCTTCGTTCCGGTCGACAAGGTGGTGGGCCGCGCCGTGGTGGTCGCCTGGCCGCTGGACCGCTGGTCCACCCTGCCGGTGCCGGACACCTTCGACCAGCCCGGGATCAACGCCGCCGCCACCGCACTGCCCGCCGTGCCCGCTGCACTCGGCGTGGCCGGCGCTGTGCCGGTCGTACTGTGGCGCAGGAGGCTGACCGCCGGGCGTACCGCCGGGTAGGGTGCCGCCCAGATCGCCGATCGCCGGGTGCCGGAGTCCCGGGGATCGAATCTCCGAGGTGGGGAGCGCCGGGATGGGCGGAACAGGACGTGACGACGACGGCCGCGGCCGGCTCGGCAATGCGCTGTCGGGGCTGGCCGTGGCCGTCGGTTGTGTGCTCTTCCTCGGCGGGTTCGTCTGGGGCGCCCTCGTCTACCAGCCGTACACCGTGCCCACGGCGTCCATGTCGCCGACCGTGGAGTCGGGTGACCGGGTGCTCGCGGAGCGCATCGACGGCGGCGAGGTGCGCCGCGGAGACATCGTGGTCTTCCGCGACAAGCAGTGGGGCGACATGCCCATGCTCAAGAGGGTGGTGGGCGTGGGCGGCGACGAGATCGCCTGCTGCTCCGACAACGGTCGGCTGACCGTCAACGGCAAGGCCATCGAAGAACCGTATCTGCTGCAGGGCGACCAGCCCGCGTCGGAGGAGTTCACGGCATCCGTGCCCGAAGGCCAGCTGTTCCTGCTCGGTGACGAGCGTCTGGGCTCGCTCGACTCCAGGTCCCACCTGCAGGACCCCGGTCACGGCTCCGTCCCGCGGTCCGCCGTCTCCGCCCGGGTGGACGCCGTGGCGTGGCCCCTCGACGGCGGGATGGTCGAGCGCCCCGAGGGCTTCGCCGATCTGCCCGGCGGGGTGTCGCACCCCGGGCCGGTCAAGCTGATGGCCGCATCCGTGGTGGCCGGTGCCCTGCTGATAGTCGGCGGGGCGGGGTACGGGCCCGTGGCGGGCCGCTTCGGGCGCAAGCGGCGCGGCAGGGCGGTCGCCGGTGTCGCATGACGGCCCGCCGACCCGGCTGCGCAAGGTCTCCAGGGTCGTGCTCCTCGACCCGCAGGACCGCATCCTGCTGCTGCACGGGTACGAGCCGGCGGACCCGTCCGACGACTGGTGGTTCACCCCCGGCGGCGGTCTGGAGGGTGACGAGACGCGGGAAGAGGCGGCGCTGAGGGAACTGGCGGAGGAGACCGGGATCACGGAAGTGGAACTGGGGCCGGTGCTGTGGCAGCGGCACTGCTCGTTCCCCTTCGACGGCCGGCGCTGGGACCAGGACGAGTGGTACTTCCTGGGGCGCACCGCCCAGACGGGGACCGCGCCCGGCGGGCTGACGGAGCTCGAGCTGCGGAGCGTCTCCGGCCTGAGGTGGTGGACCTCCGCCGAACTGTCGGCAGCGCGTGAGACGGTGTACCCGACCAGGCTCGCCGAGCTGCTGAGCACGCTGCTCGACGAGGGGCCTCCGAATGCGCCGGTGGTCCTGGACCCGGAAATCGTCTGAGGACCCAGGGTGACTGGCGCACAATGGGGGGACGCAAGGCTGAAGGGGAACATGCCATGAGCGCCGAGGACCTCGAGAAGTACGAGACCGAGATGGAGCTGAAGCTCTACCGGGAGTACCGAGATGTCGTCGGACTGTTCAAATACGTGATCGAGACCGAGCGGCGCTTCTACCTCACCAACGATTACGAGATGCAGGTGCACTCGGTTCAGGGTGAGGTCTTCTTCGAGGTGTCGATGGCCGACGCCTGGGTCTGGGACATGTACCGGCCGGCCAGGTTCGTCAAGCAGGTCCGGGTGCTCACCTTCAAGGACGTGAACATCGAGGAGCTGAACAAGAGCGACCTCGAGCTTCCCGGGAGCTGAACCCACTCCCGCGGGTGACGCGGTTGTCCACAGTCCGGGGGTTGTCCACAGTTCCCGACCAAGATCCACATTGAGGGGTCCCACGCGTCAGAGTCGGTGCCGGAGGTGGTGCCGAGATGAACGCGACGGGGGCACTGGGACGGTACGGAGAGGACCTGGCCGCGCGGCTGCTGACCAGGTCCGGCATGCGCCTGCTGGCGCGGAACTGGCGCTGCGGGCGGGCCGGGGAGATCGACATCGTCGCCCGGGACGGCGACACCGTGGTCGTCTGTGAGGTCAAGACCCGCAGGACCGGTGCGTACGAGCATCCGATGGCCGCGATCACGCCGGTCAAGGCGCGGCGCCTGCGACGCCTCGCCGAGTGTTGGATCGAGCGGCACGGCGGCGCGCCACCGGGAGGTGTGCGCATCGACCTCGTGGGCGTGCTGCTGCCCAGGCGCGGTGCCGCAGTGGTAGAACATGCCCGCGGGGTGGCCTGATGGGGTTCGCACGAGCGTGCTCCGTGGCCCTGGTGGGCGTCGAGGGCGTGGTGGTCGAGGTCCAGGCGGACCTGGAGCCGGGAGTGGCCGCGTTCACGCTGGTGGGGCTGCCCGACAAGAGCCTGGTCGAGAGCCGCGACCGGGTGCGGGCGGCAGTGGTGAACTCGGGCGCCGAGTGGCCGCAGAAGAAACTCACCGTGGGACTCAGCCCGGCGTCCGTGCCGAAGGGCGGCAGTGGTTTCGACCTCGCGGTGGCGTGCGCGGTCCTGGGTGCCGCCGAGCGGATCGACCCGCGTCAGATCGCCGACCTCGTGCTGATCGGGGAGCTGGGGCTCGACGGCCGGGTCAGACCGGTGCGCGGCGTGCTTCCCGCGGTGCTCGCGGCGGCGGAGGCGGGGTACGAACACGTCGTCGTGCCGGAACGGACCGCGGGCGAGGCGTCACTCGTACCGGGGATCGCGGTCCTCGGCGTGCGCAGTCTGCGCCAGTTGATCGCCGTGCTCGCCGACGAGCCGGTGCCGGACGAGGAGGCTCTCGAGCCGGGCAGACCCGACGCCATGCTGGCGGGCCTGCTGGTACCGGGCGCCGGTGTCGGCACGGGACTGTCCGCCGCCCCGGGCGACGGGCCGGACCTCGCCGAAGTTGCGGGCCAGCACCGCGCACGTACCGGTCTGGAGGTCGCGGCGGCCGGCGGCCATCATCTGATGCTCTCCGGCCCGCCGGGCGCGGGGAAGACCATGCTGGCCGAGCGCCTGCCCGGGGTGCTGCCCCCGCTGACCCGCCGGGAATCGCTCGAGGTGACCGCGGTGCACTCGGTGGCGGGCATCCTCCCGCCGGGAGAACCGCTGGTGCGGACGGCGCCGTACTGCTCACCGCACCACTCGGCGACGATGCAGTCGCTGGTCGGCGGTGGCAACGGTCTGCCGAAGCCTGGCGCCGTCTCGCTCGCCCACCGGGGCGTGCTCTTCCTGGACGAGGCCCCGGAATTTTCCGCCAAGGCGCTCGACGCGCTGCGGCAGCCACTGGAGTCGGGCCATGTCGTCGTGGCCAGGAGCGGCGGAGTGGTGCGCCTGCCCGCGAAGTTCCTCATGGTGCTGGCCGCCAATCCCTGCCCGTGCGGCCGGCACACGCTTCACGGTGCCGGCTGCGAATGCCCCGCCTCGGTCATCCGGCGGTACCAGGCCCGGCTGTCGGGGCCCCTGCTGGACCGGGTCGACCTGCGGATCGAGGTCGAGCCGGTGAGCCGGTCCGATCTCCTCGGTCAGGGCGGCCGGGGCGAGTCCACGGCAGTGGTCGCGGACCGGGTGCGGGAGGCGAGGGCACGTGCCGCGGCCCGGCTGGACGGCACCCCCTGGAGCGTCAACAGCGAGGTCCCCGGGCATGAGCTGCGGACCCGCTGGACGGTGTCCGCAGGCGCCCTGGCGGCCGCCGAGCGGGACGTGGAGCGCGGCCTGCTCACGGCACGCGGCCTGGACCGCGTGCTGAGGGTGGCCTGGACCGTCGCCGACCTCGCCGGCCGGGACCGGCCGGAGCCGTGCGACGTGGCGCTGGCACTTGAGCTGCGGACCGGTATCGCGAGAGGCGCACCGGCCGCGGCGGTCGGCGGGGCCGGAGGAGGGTCATGACGCCGCTGACGCCCCCGCCGAACGGGCCACCGGACGAGCCGGAGCGGACGGCGCGGGCAGCTCTGACACGGATCCTGGAACCGGGTGACGAACGCGGCGGACGGTGGCTGCGGGAATTCGGCGCCGAGGAACTGCTGGCCCGGCTGACGTCGCAGGACCGCACGGCGAAATCGCTGCCGGGCGTCAACGAGCGGCGGGCGCAAGGGCTGCGGGCGCGTGCCGTCGGGGTGGAGCCGGAGCGCGATCTGGATGCGGTGCACGTGGTCGGCGGCCGGTTCGTGGTGCCCGGCGACGCCGAGTGGCCGAGTCAGCTCGACGACCTCCACGACGCCCGTCCGGTCGGCCTGTGGGTGCGGGGCCGGCCCGACCTGAGGAAATGGGCGCTGCGCTCGGTCGCGGTTGTCGGGGCGCGGGCATGCACGCCCTACGGGGCGCACATGGCGGCCGGCCTCGGCGCCGGACTGGCGGAGCGCGGCTGGGTCGTGGTGTCGGGAGCGGCGTTCGGCGTGGACGGCTCCGCACACCGCGGCGTGCTGGCCGCAGGCGGTGCCACGGTCGCCGTCCTCGCCTGCGGGGTCGACGTCGTCTACCCCCGGGGGCATGGCCAACTCATCGGACGCATCGTCGAACAGGGGCTCGTCATCGGCGAGTTGCCGCCGGGGGATCACCCGACGCCCAGCAGGTTCGTCATGCGCAACCGCGTCATCGCGGCGCTGACACGGGGCACCGTGGTCGTCGAGGCCGAGTACCGCAGCGGCTCGCTGGTCACCGCGCGCAACGCCCAGCGGCTGGGCCGCTGCACGATGGGGGTGCCGGGCCCTGCCACCAGCGGACTGTCGGCCGGCGTCCACGAACTGCTGCGTGGCGAGAGCGTGCTGGTCACCGACGCGGCGGAAGTGGTCGAACTGGTCGGCGGCATGGGGGACCTGGCCCCCGAGCGCATCGGCCCGGTGCTTCCCAGGGACCTGCTGGATCCGGTCGGCAGACGGGTGCTGGAGGCGCTTCCGGCCAGAGGCGCCGTCGCTGGGCGGGAGGTCGCCCGCGGCGCGGGGGCGACGGTGGACGAGGCCCTGGGCAAGCTGTACGAACTGCATTCACTCGGATTCGTGGAACGGGACGGCGAAGGGTGGAGGTTGACGCAGGGACCCGGCCTCGGTTCGAACGCACGGCGAGGCGGTGCTTGACCTGGAGCATTCGGGTGAAAAGGTGAAGCCGATGACCTCTTCAGGCCAGTCGGCGGGACCGGAGGGGCCGGTGCGTGGGGCATCGGCCCCGGTTCGAAGGTGTGGGCGAGGGCGAATACGCGCAGGGTCGTATCCCTGACCTTCGCCCAACGCGACCGTGCAGTCACGCTACGCTCACCGGGTTCCGGGCCCAGGCGGGCCCCTCCCCACCTCCCCTCACAGCAGAACGGCTCAAGGCAACGCATGCCCCAGCACACCTCCGGGTCGGACCGCGCGGCAGCGCCACCCGCTGCCCGTGGCGCCGCGCGGCCCGCTGCTCCCTCGTCGCTCGAGGAGTTGTGGCGGTCGTACAAGGCCACGGGTGACGACCGGCTGCGGGAGCAGCTGATCCTGCACTACTCACCGCTGGTCAAGTACGTCGCGGGCCGGGTGAGTGTGGGGCTGCCGTCCAACGTCGAGCAGGCGGACTTCGTCTCCTCCGGGGTCTTCGGGCTCATCGACGCCATCGAGAAGTTCGACATCGACCGGTCGATCAAGTTCGAGACGTACGCCATCACCAGGATCCGCGGCGCGATGATCGACGAACTGCGCGCGCTGGACTGGATCCCCCGTTCCGTGCGGCAGAAGGCGCGGGCAGTCGAGCGGGCATACGCGACGCTCGAGGCGCAGTTGCGACGTACTCCTTCCGAGTGTGAGGTCGCCGCCGAGATGGGCGTCGCGGTGGAGGAACTGCACGCGGTTTTCAGCCAGTTGTCGCTGGCGAACGTGGTGGCCCTGGAGGAACTGCTGCATGTCGGCGCGGAGGGCGGTGAGCGCCTGAGCCTCATGGACACGCTCGAGGACACCGCAGCCGACAATCCGGTCGAGGTGGCCGAGGACCGCGAGCTGCGCAGACTCCTCGCCCGCGCCATCAACACCCTGCCCGACCGTGAGAAGACCGTGGTCACGCTCTATTACTACGAGGGCCTCACGCTGGCCGAGATCGGGCACGTCCTCGGCGTCACGGAGAGCAGGGTCAGTCAGATCCACACCAAGTCGGTCCTGCAGCTGCGGGCGAAGCTGGCCGACGTGGGGCGGTGACTCTGGGATCCCCGGGACGGCATCCGTAAAGTGGGGACGTGCCCAGGATTCGAGCGGCCTCCGTGGCCGAGCACCGGACGATGCAGCGAGGCGCCCTGCTGGACGCCGCGCGTTCCCTCCTGTCCGAAGGCGGTACGGAGGCGCTGACCTTCCCCGCCCTCGCCGAGCGCACCGGCCTGGCGAGGTCCTCCGTGTACGAGTACTTCCGCTCGCGTGCCGCGGTCGTCGAAGAGCTCTGTGCGGTCGACTTCCCCGTCTGGGCGGCCGAGGTGGAGGCCGCGATGGGGCGGGCCCGGACGCCGGAGGACAAGGTCGAGGCGTATGTGCGCCGACAGCTCGAGCTGGTCGGGGACCGGCGACACCGGGCCGTCGTCGCGATCTCGGCGAGTGAACTGGACGCCGGGGCCCGCGAGAAGATCCGGGCCGCGCACGGCGGGCTGATCGCGATGATCGTCGAGGCGCTCGGTGAGCTGGGCCAGGACCGGCCCCGGCTGACCGCGATGCTTCTCCAGGGCATCGTGGACGCCGCGGTCCGCCGCATCGAGCTCGGCGCCGCCGAGGAGCCCGACGCCGTCGCGGAGGCGGCCGTCGCAATGGTGCTGCGGGGCGTACGGGGCTGACCGGCCGGTCTCGGCACAAGCCGTGGCCCGGCCGGACCGCCGCAGGGCCCGATGTGCCGCCAGGCAGGCGAGCAGCAGCAGCCCGGCGTGCGGCGTCCCCGCTGTCCCCGCGGCAGCGGCCGGGCCCGCGAAGGCAGCCGGCCCCGCCGCCGGGTGGGGCACGCCGAACACCGGCAGCAGCCGGGACGGCGCACGGCGCAGCATCCAGGGCGGCAGCAGCGACAGCGGGTTCAGATACGCGGGGCCGTGGCGCAGCCCCCAGTGCAGACAGCCCGCGCAGTGCGACGCCCCCGGCTCGACGACGCCGACCACGTCGCCGGCGCGTACCTCTGTGCCCTTCTCGACGATCGGGCGGACGGGCTCGTACGTCGTGCGCATCGGCGGGTCACCCGTACCGGTGAGGCTGATCGACACCACTCCTCGGCCCGCGACCGAGCCGGCGAAGGAGATCATGCCCGGCGCCGCGGCCCGCACGGGTGTTCCCGCCGCCGCGGCCAGGTCCACACCGCGGTGGCCCGGCCCGTAGGGAGAACCGGGCGGCTCCCATCCCCGCACCACCACGGGCCGCGGCGACCCGACGGGCCAACTCCGCTCCGCACCGTCGTCAGCGGCACCCGCCACGGGTGCCTGCGACGCCCGACCGTGCCCACGGCTCTGCGGCTGCCCACCCTCGGCCGCGCGGCGTCCCCGCCCCTCGGCGTTGGCCGCGCCATGGCCGTGCGCGCCACCACGCCATGCGTGCGCGGCCGGGACCGGGATGGCCGCGCCGCCCCCACCGCCGCCGGGCGGGCGGGGCACGACGGTCGCCGGGAGGGGGCCGGCCACCGCCGGCAGCGCGGCGAGCAGCAGGAGGGTGACCACCAGGCAGACCGCGGACGCGGAAGACGCGGAGTACGTACGCTTCATGGACGGAACCGTCCCGCGGACGAAGCCCCGCTCGCTGATCATGGCCCGGTTCTGTGGACAACGGTCCCGTTGTGGACAGCGCCGTCACCCGGTAGGTCAGCGGTCCCGTACACTTCTTCTGGCGATCCGGGTCACCGGGTCGACTTCGCACGCCCCGCCACCACACCCTCAGCGGTCGGTGGCCGCGCTCCTCGGTCCCTTGTGGCACGGCGCGTCGGGGCGTCAGGACACAACCGAGAATCCAAGGAGATACGGCCATGGCCGTCGTCACGATGCGGGAGCTGCTGGAGAGCGGCGTCCACTTCGGTCACCAGACCCGTCGTTGGAACCCGAAGATGAAGCGCTTCATCTTCACGGAGCGCAACGGCATCTACATCATCGACCTGCTCCAGTCGCTGTCGTACATCGACCGCGCCTACGAGTTCGTCAAGGAGACCGTCGCGCACGGCGGCTCCATCATGTTCGTCGGCACCAAGAAGCAGGCCCAGGAGGCCATCGCCGAGCAGGCGACGCGCGTCGGTATGCCGTACGTCAACCAGCGTTGGCTGGGCGGTATGCTCACCAACTTCTCCACCGTCTACAAGCGTCTGCAGCGCCTCAAGGAGCTCGAGCAGATCGACTTCGAGGACGTGGCCGCCTCCGGCCTCACCAAGAAGGAGCTCCTGGTCCTCTCGCGTGAGAAGGCCAAGCTGGAGAAGACCCTCGGTGGTATCCGCGAGATGCAGAAGGTGCCGAGCGCGGTCTGGATCGTCGACACCAAGAAGGAGCACATCGCCGTCGGTGAGGCGCGCAAGCTCCACATCCCGGTCGTCGCGATCCTCGACACCAACTGCGACCCGGACGAGGTCGACTACAAGATCCCGGGCAACGACGACGCGATCCGCTCCGTCACCCTGCTCACCCGTGTGATCGCCGACGCCGTCGCCGAGGGCCTCATCGCCCGCTCCGGCGCCGCCACCGGTGACTCCAAGCCGGGTGAGAAGGCCGCCGGCGAGCCGCTCGCCGAGTGGGAGCGTGACCTCCTCGAGGGCGAGAAGAAGGCCGACGACGCCGAGGCGAAGCCCGCCGAGGCGCCGGCTGTCGAGGCGCCGGCTGCCGAGGCGCCGGCTGTCGAGGCCCCGGCCGCCGAGGCGCCGGCTGCCGAGGCCGAGAAGCCGGCCGAGGACGCCGAGCAGGCCTGACCTCACAGGTTCGGTTGCTGACGGCGGGGACGGTGTGACCACACCGGCCCCGCCGCTCACCCGTAGATCTTCGACTTTCGACTTTCGAGAGAGATTCAAGGACATGGCGAACTACACCGCCGCTGACGTCAAGAAGCTCCGCGAGCTCACCGGCGCCGGCATGATGGACTGCAAGAAGGCGCTGGACGAGGCCGAAGGCAACGTCGACAAGGCCGTCGAGGCTCTGCGCATCAAGGGCCAGAAGGGCGTCGCCAAGCGCGAGGGCCGCTCCGCCGAGAACGGCGCCGTCGTCTCCCTGATCGCCGAGGACAACACCTCCGGTGTCATCGTCGAGCTGAAGTGCGAGACGGACTTCGTCGCCAAGGGTGACAAGTTCCAGGACGTCGCCGGTGCGCTCGCCGCGCACGTCGCCAAGACCTCCCCGGCCGACCTCGAGGCGCTGCTCGGCTCCGAGATCGAGCCCGGCAAGACCGTCCAGGCGTACGTCGACGAGGCCAACGCCAACCTCGGCGAGAAGATCGTCCTGGACCGCTTCGCGCAGTTCTCCGGCGCCTACGTCGCGTCCTACATGCACCGCACCATGCCCGACCTGCCGCCGCAGATCGGTGTTCTGGTCGAGCTGGACAAGGCCGACGCCGACCTCGCCAAGGGCGTCGCCCAGCACATCGCCGCCTTCGCCCCGAAGTACCTCTCCCGTGAGGACGTTCCGGCCGAGGTCGTCGAGTCCGAGCGTCGCGTCGCCGAGGAGACCACCCGCGCCGAGGGCAAGCCCGAGGCCGCCCTCCCGAAGATCGTCGAGGGTCGCGTCAACGGCTTCTTCAAGGAGGCCACTCTCCTCGGCCAGCCGTACGCGCTGGACAACAAGAAGACCGTTCAGCAGATTCTGGACGAGGCCGGTGTCACCCTGAAGCGCTTCGCGCGCATCAAGGTCGGCATCTGAGTCCATACGCGACGGACACCGGACCCCGGTAGGGTCTGAAGCAGTCGTCGGCGTTCGCGCCGGACGATCGCAGATCTGACGAGGAGGCCATTGCCGTACGGGAAACCGCAAGGACCCAGTGGCAATGGCCTTCTTCGTATGTGCACGAGGAGATCTCCATGAATCAGGGCGCCGTACAGAGCGACGACAACCACGGCAAAAAGTCCGGACGCTTCATGCTGAAGCTGTCCGGCGAGGCGTTCGCCGGTGGCGGAGGTCTTGGCGTCGACCCCGACGTCGTACACGCCATCGCCCGCGAGATCGCCGCGGTCGTACGCGACGGGGCGGAGATCGCGGTCGTCATCGGCGGAGGCAACTTCTTCCGCGGGGCCGAGCTCCAGCAGCGCGGCATGGACCGGGCCCGCTCCGACTACATGGGCATGCTCGGCACGGTCATGAACTGCCTTGCCCTCCAGGACTTCCTGGAGAAGGAGGGCATCGACTCGCGCGTCCAGACCGCCATCACCATGGGCCAGGTCGCGGAGCCGTACATTCCGCTGCGCGCCGTGCGCCACCTGGAGAAGGGCCGTGTGGTCATCTTCGGTGCCGGTATGGGCATGCCGTACTTCTCCACCGACACCACCGCCGCACAGCGGGCCCTTGAGATCGACGCCGAGGCGCTGCTCATGGGTAAGAACGGAGTCGACGGGGTCTACGACTCGGACCCCAAGGCCAACGCCGACGCGGTGAAGTTCGACGCGCTGGAGTACGGCGAGGTGCTGTCGCGCAATCTCAAGGTCGCCGACGCCACCGCGATCACGCTCTGCCGCGACAACGCCCTGCCGATCCTCGTGTTCGAACTCCTCACCGAGGGCAATATCGCTCGGGCCGTCAAGGGTGAGAAGATCGGCACGCTCGTGAGCGACCGGGGCACCCGGGCCTGATCCTGGGCGCCCCAAGAGGGATGGACAAAGTCCTGCCGGTCGGACACCGTGCAGGCAATACGCGACGCAGGTTCCGCCGGCCCAGTGGTACGAGCCGGGCCTACCTCAAGACACGCAGGAGCAAGTGGTGATCGAAGAGACCCTCCTCGAGGCCGAGGAGAAGATGGAGAAGGCCGTCCTGGTCGCCAAGGATGACTTCGCCGCGATCCGCACCGGACGTGCGCACCCGGCGATGTTCAACAAGATCGTGGCGGACTACTACGGTGCCCTGACCCCGATCAACCAGCTGGCCTCGTTCTCGGTTCCCGAGCCGCGGATGGCCGTCGTCACGCCGTTCGACAAGAGCGCGCTGCGCAACATCGAGCAGGCGATCCGCGACTCCGATCTCGGCGTCAACCCGAGCAACGACGGCAACATCATCCGCGTGGTGTTCCCCGAGCTGACCCAGGACCGCCGCAAGGAGTACATCAAGGTCGCCAAGACCAAGGCCGAGGACGCCAAGATCTCGATCCGCTCGGTGCGCCGCAAGGCCAAGGAGACCATCGACAAGCTGATCAAGGACGGCGAGGTCGGCGAGGACGAGGGCCGCCGTGCGGAGAAGGAGCTCGACGACACCACCGCGAAGTACGTCGCGCAGGTGGACGAGCTGCTCAAGCACAAGGAAGCCGAGCTTCTCGAGGTCTGATGAACGACTCTTCCTGGGGGCCCTCGCACGGCGCCGGATACGCCGGAGCGTGGCCGCCGCCCGACCAGGGGCCCCTCCCGGCGGGTCCCGCCCACGATGGGCACGACGCACAGCAGACTCGGCGCATGCCCATCGTGCCGGACTTTCCCGACGCAGGTAGAGATGCCGGGGGCCGCCGCGGCGAAGACCGCGAGGCCCGTGACCGGGGGGCCGCTCGGCTGGGCGGCCCCCTGTTCCGTGATGAGATGCCGCAGGAGCCCATGCCCACTCCGCCGCCGCCGGGCGAGCCCACTCCACAGCCGTCCTCGCGGCCCGAGCCCCCGCAGAAGAAGCGGGCCGGCCGTAACCTGCGCGCGGCGATAGGGGTCGGCGTCGGGCTCGGCGCGGTGATCGTCGTCTCGCTCTTCTTCGTCAAGGCCGTCTTCGTCGGTGTCATCGCTGTCGCCGTCGTGGTCGGTCTGTGGGAGCTGACCTCCCGGCTCGAGGAGCGCAAGCAGATCAAGGCGCCGCTGGTCCCGCTCGCCGTGGGCGGCGCGGCGATGGTCGTCGCCGGTTACGTGGCCGGCGCCGAGGGCGCCTGGGTCGCGATGGCGCTGACGGCCCTCGCGGTCCTGGTCTGGCGGATGACCGAACCGCCCGAGGGTTATCTGAAGGACGTCACGGCGGGCATCTTCGCCGCGTTCTACGTGCCCTTCCTGGCCACCTTCGTCGCCCTGATGCTGACGGCGGACGACGGCCCCGAGCGGGTGCTCACCTTCCTGCTGCTCACCGTGGTCAGCGACACCGGCGCGTACGCGGTGGGCTGGCGCTTCGGCAGGACCAAGCTGGCCCCGCGCATCAGCCCCGGCAAGACCCGGGAGGGGCTCCTCGGCGCGGTGTCCTTCGCGATGGCCGCGGGCGCGCTGTGCATGCAGTTCCTCGTCGACGACGGCATCTGGTGGCAGGGCCTGCTGCTCGGCCTCGCGGTCGCGGTCAGCGCCACGCTCGGCGACCTGGGCGAGTCGATGATCAAGCGGGACCTCGGCATCAAGGACATGGGCACGCTGCTCCCCGGCCACGGCGGCATCATGGACCGGCTGGACTCGCTCCTGCCGACGGCGCCGGTGGTGTGGTTGTTGCTGGTGCTCTTCGTCGGGTCGGGCTGACCTGCGCGGTTCTCCGTGAGGGCTCGCTGTCCACAGGGCGGCGGGCCCTCGGCTCTTCCACGGCGAGATTGCCGGCACAGCCCGGGCCCGGAGCGTCGACATGCAGAGGCCGGGACAAGGCCCGCACGCCTTCCGGCGCCCTGGGCGCGCTCTCGAACGGCTTCCACCGCGGCCGAACAGACTTGCAAAAAAGGCAACTTTGGTCTGTTTATGCTCCCTTTTCAGGGGGATTTCCTATGTGGCGTAAAGGATGCGTTGCCAAGGGGTGAGCGGATGTCCACAGGAACACTTCTCGCGATCATCATCCCGGTGGTCGTAGTGGTAGCTGCGTTGGCCACGCTCGGCTGGTACACCGCGCGTCGGCGCCGTCTCCGTGAGCGGTTCGGCCCTGAGTACGGGCGGACCGTCGAGGACGCAGGCAGCCGGGTCGCTGCCGACCGCGAACTGAGTGAGCGGGAGAAGCGGCATGACGCCCTGGACATCAGGCCGCTGTCTCCTGCCGTCCGTGACCGCTACGCCGGGGACTGGCAGAAGGTCCAAGGCGAGTTCGTGGATCGCCCCGAGGACGCCGTGCACGAGGCGGACCTCCTGGTGGCCTCGCTCATGCGTGAACGCGGCTACCCCACCGACGACCTTGCTCAGAAGCTGAAGGATCTGTCCGTCGAGCACGGCAGAACCGTGGAGCATTACCGCGCTGCCCACGACGTCAACGAGCGCAGCCTGCAGCACACGGCGACCACCGAACAACTGCGTGGGGCGATGGTGCACTACCGCGCGTTGTTCGACGAGCTGCTCTCCGACGGTGGGCGTCCTCAGGCCCACACATGAGCGCCTCACACATCGGAACTCTTCGATCATCAGGACGGAGGAGAGATGGAACGCGAACACACCCCGGGCACCACTGAGAGCGGACTGTCCACGGAGGACCTTGCCGCACCTCTGGACAGGGACGCGGGCCGCCGGTCCGAGGAGCAGCCCCCGAGCTTCCCCGGCGAGGCACCTGGGGCGACGCCAGAGGCCGACGCGGCTCCGGAGGCGGCTTCGACCGACTCGGGGGAGCCGGGGCCTGTGTCCGACGCTCCGGACGTGTCTGCACCGGAGGACGTTCCGCAACTGCTGACCTCGCAGGACGAGGAAGGATTCCGCACGCGGTGGCAGGAAATTCAGAACCGGTTCGTCGACGACCCACGCGAAGCCGTCCATGAGGCCGACGGGCTGGTGGCGGATGTCATGCAGACCCTGGCCACCACATTCTCCCAGCACAAGCAAGAGCTCGAGGGACAGTGGAGCCAAGGCGGGGAGGCCGACACGGAGAACTTGCGCATGGCCCTGCGGAAGTACCGTTCGTTCTTCAACCGGCTGTTGTCGAGCTGAAGCCGTAGCTGCGGCCTGCTCCGGTGACCGGCGGGACGAGCCGGCCCTCGGCGGCCAGGCCGGAAGTACGGCGCAACACAACCCCCTGACGTCGACGCGTCCAGGGCTGAGGGGGCGTGCAACGTGCCGTGTCGGTACTCGGCCGGCAGCATCAGGCATGGGCCGGCTCCTGCAGCGGGCTGCGCTCGTCTCGTAACCGCCGCCCGTTGACCATGACCGCAAGGAGCAGTCCAGCGGCCACCGTGGACGGTGGCCGCTGTCAGTAGCGGCAAGGTGTTCCGGGCACGGGCCGACCGACCGTAAGAACGTCATCCGCGTATCTATGGCATGCCACGCCCAGTTCCCGGCTCGCGCCTCGAAATGGCACGCCTTGCGGGCGGGAGCCGGCCGGGCCGACAGCGTTGCCGGGGCGCCCCGTGGCAGGCGTCAGGGGCTGCGCGGCGCCCGAGGCATCGCTCGCAGGCCATCGGCCGGCGTCTGCGACACTGGAGAAACCATGCCGAAGCCCGGAGAACTCACTTTCGTCGCGCCCCGCGGAGCCAAGCAGCCGCCGCGGCACCTTGCCGACCTCACGCCCGCCGAGCGCAAGGAAGCCGTCGCCGCGATCGGCGAGAAGCCGTTCCGCGCCAAGCAGCTGTCCCAGCACTACTTCGCGCGGTACGCGCACGACCCCGCCCAGTGGACGGACATCCCTGCTGCGGCCCGCGAGAAGCTCGCCGGTGAGCTGCTGCCCGATCTGATGTCCGTCGTCCGGCACATCTCCTGCGACAGCGACACCACCCGCAAGACGCTCTGGCGACTGCATGACGGAACCCTCGTCGAGTCCGTGCTGATGCGTTACCCGGACCGGGTGACCATGTGCATCTCCTCGCAGGCCGGCTGCGGGATGAACTGCCCCTTCTGCGCCACGGGACAGGCCGGTCTCGACCGGAATCTGTCGACCGCGGAGATCGTGCACCAGATCGTCGACGGCATGCGGGCGCTGCGTGACGGCGAGGTCCCCGGAGGGCCGGCACGGCTGTCCAACATCGTCTTCATGGGCATGGGCGAGCCGCTCGCCAACTACAAGCGGGTCGTCGGAGCCGTCCGTCGCCTCACCGACCCCGAGCCGGACGGCCTCGGCCTGTCGCAGCGCGGCATCACGGTCTCCACCGTCGGTCTGGTGCCGGCGATGCTGCGGTTCGCGGACGAGGGCTTCAAGTGCCGCCTCGCGGTGTCGCTGCACGCGCCGGACGACGAGCTGCGCGACACCCTGGTCCCGGTCAACACCCGCTGGAAGGTGCGCGAGGTCCTCGACGCCGCCTGGGAGTACGCGGAGAAGTCCGGCCGCCGGATCTCCATCGAGTACGCGCTGATTCGCGACATCAACGACCAGGCGTGGCGCGGCGATCTGCTCGGCCGGCTGCTGAAGGGCAAGAGGGTCCATGTGAATCTGATCCCGCTCAACCCGACGCCCGGGTCGAAGTGGACGGCCTCGCGCCCCGAGGACGAAAAGGCGTTCGTGGACGCCATCGCCGCGCACGGTGTGCCGGTCACCGTCCGGGACACCCGTGGCCAGGAGATCGACGGCGCCTGCGGGCAGCTGGCGGCGCAGGAGCGGTGACCGAAGGGTCGTCGGCCATGGCTGATACTGTGCCCTGGGCGTTCGCACAAATGAACAACGAAACATTCCGACAGGGGAGCGCACCACAGCGCTGAGAGTGCGGCGAGGCCTTCACGGCAACGGGCCGCAGACCCTCGGACCTGATCCGGGTCATACCGGCGTAGGGAGTCAGCATCATCATGAACAGCCAGCTTCGGCGTGCCGTCGGTACGGCAGTCGTCGGCGCCCTCGGCATCTCCACGCTCGCCGCCTGCGGCGGGGAGTCCAAGGACTCCGGGTCCGGCGACGGGAGCAAGTCCAGGACCGTCACCCTCGTCAGCCACGAGTCCTTCGCGGCGTCCGAGGCGGTGCTGAAGGAGTTCACCCGGCAGACCGGCTACACGGTCAAGGTGCTCAAGAGCGGCGACGCGGGCACCGCGCTCAACAAGGAGATCCTCACCAAGGGCTCCCCGCAGGGCGACGTCTTCTTCGGCGTCGACAACACCCTGCTCTCCCGCGCGCTCGACAACGACCTCTTCACACCCTACGAGGCCAAGGGCCTCGATCAGGTCGTGCAGGAGGTGCAGCTCGACGCGGACAAGCACCGCGTCACGCCCGTCGACACCGGTGACATCTGCGTCAACTACGACAAGAAGTTCTTCGCCGACAAGAAGCTCGCGCCGCCGAAGACGTTCGCCGATCTGGCGAAGCCCGAATACAGGAACATGCTCGTCGTCGAGAACGCCGCCACCTCCTCGCCCGGCCTCGGCTTCCTCCTCGGCAGCGTCGGCGAGTACGGCGAATCCGGCTGGCAGGGCTACTGGAAGAGGCTCAAGGACAACGGCGTCAAGGTCGTCGACGGCTGGGAGCAGGCGTACAACGAGGAGTTCTCCGGTTCCGCCGGCGGCAAGAAGGCGGGGGCCGACCGTCCGCTCGTCGTCTCGTACGCCTCCAGTCCGCCGGTCGAGGTCCTGTACTCCGACCCGCAGCCCACCGAGGCGCCGACCGGTGTCGCGACCGGCACCTGCTTCCGCCAGATCGAGTTCGCGGGCCTGCTCGAGGGCGCGAAGAACGAGGCGGGCGGCAAGGCGCTGCTGGACTTCCTGATCAGCAAGAAGTTCCAGGAGGACATGCCGCTGAACATGTTCGTCAACCCGGTGATCAAGGACGCGAAGCTGCCGGAGCTGTTCACCGAGCACGGCGCGGTGATCGAGAAGCCGGAGACCGTCGCCGCGGACGCCATCGCGAAGAACCGTGAGCAGTGGGTCCGGTCGTGGTCCTCGCTCGTCGTGAAGTAGTCGGCTCGCTGCGCGGAAACGCGGCACGGCTCGGCCTGATGGCCGGCCCTGTCGCGTTCTTCGCCGTCTTCTTCGCCTACCCCGTCGCCGCGATCGTCGGACGCGGCCTCCATACGGACGGTGTCTGGCAGTTCGGCCGCTTCGGTGAGGTGCTCGGTCGGCCGGACATTCTCTCGGTGCTGTGGTTCACCACCTGGCAGGCTCTCGCCTCCACGGCGCTGACCCTGCTGATCGCCCTGCCCGGCGCGTACGTCTTCGCCCGCCTCGACTTCCCGGGCAAGCGGCTGCTGCGCGCGGTGGTCACGGTGCCGTTCGTGCTGCCCACGGTCGTCGTCGGCTCGGCGTTCCTGGCGCTGCTGGGGCGCGGCGGACTCCTCGACGAGCTGTGGGGGATCCGGCTGGACACCACGGTGTGGGCCATCCTGCTCGCGCATGTCTTCTTCAACTACGCCGTCGTCGTACGCACCGTCGGCGGTCTGTGGTCCCAGCTCGACCCCCGCCAGGAGGAGGCCGCCCGCGTCCTGGGCGCGGGGCGTTTCGCCGCCTGGCGTCGGGTGACGCTGCCCGCTCTGGTGCCGTCGCTGGCCGCCGCCGCCCTGATGGTCTTCCTCTTCACCTTCACCTCCTTCGGCGTCGTGCAGATCCTCGGCGGCCCCTCCTTCTCCACCCTGGAGGTGGAGATCTACCGGCAGACCGCCGACTTCCTGGACCTGCCGACAGCGGCCGTGCTGACGCTGGTGCAGTTCGCGGCGGTCGGTGCGGTGCTCGCCGTGCACGCATGGACCGTGCGGCGGCGGGAGAGCGCACTGCGGCTCGTCGACCCGGTGCGTACCGCTCGGCCGCCGCGCGGTACGGCCCAGTGGGCGATGCTCGGCGGCGTCCTGGCCACCGTTCTCGTACTGCTCCTGGCGCCGCTTGCGGTGCTGGTCGAGCGTTCCTTCGACACCGCGGGCGGCCACGGGCTCGACCACTACCGGGAACTGGGGACCGTTGACCCGGCCGGCGGTGCGTTCCTCGTGGCGCCGATCGAAGCCGTGTGGAACTCGCTGCAGTACGCCCTGGCGGCCACCGCCATCGCGCTCGCCGTGGGCGGGCCGGCCGCGGCAGCGCTCACCCGGAGGGCCGGGCGGCTGGTCCGCGGCTTCGACGCCCTGCTGATGCTGCCGCTCGGGGTCTCCGCCGTGACCGTGGGCTTCGGCTTCCTCATCACCCTCGACGAACCGCCGCTCGACCTGCGTGCCTCATGGATTTTGGTGCCCCTGGCCCAGGCACTGGTCGGCGTGCCCTTCGTCGTCCGCACGATGCTGCCCGTGCTGCGTGCCGTGGACGAGCGGCTCCGGGAGGCCGCCGCCGTACTCGGCGCGTCACCACTGCGGGCCTGGCGCGAGGTCGATCTGCCGCTGGTGCGCAGGGCGCTGCTGGTGGCGGCGGGTTTCGCGTTCGCCGTCTCCCTCGGCGAATTCGGTGCGACCGTCTTCATCGCCCGGCCCGACAACCCGACGCTGCCCGTCGCCGTCGCCCGCCTGCTGGGACGGCCCGGCGAGCTCAACTACGGGCAGGCAATGGCGCTGAGCACGATCCTGATGGTGGTGTGCGCGGCGGCGTTGCTCCTGCTCGAACGCGTTCGTACCGAGTCCACCTCCGAGGAGTTCTGATGACGCTGCTCGAACTTCGGGGCGTGACCGTACGGTTCGGGCCGCGGACCGCGCTCGACACGGTGGACCTCCAGGTCGCCGAGCACGAGATCGTGTGCCTGCTCGGACCGAGCGGCAGCGGCAAGTCGACGCTGCTGCGGGCGGTTGCCGGGCTCCAGGCCGTCGACGCGGGGCGGGTCCTGCTCGGCGGTGCCGACCAGGCGGGGGTGCCGGTGCACCGGCGCGGGGTGGGGCTGATGTTCCAGGACCACCAGCTCTTCCCTCAGCGTGACGTCGGCGGCAATGTCGCGTTCGGCCTGCGGATGCGCGGCGCGGAACGCGGTGAACAGGCGCGCCGGACCGACGAGTTGCTGAGGCTCGTGGGGCTGCCCGGGGCGCAGAAGCGGTCCGTCGCGGCGCTGTCCGGCGGCGAGCAGCAGCGGGTCGCCCTGGCGCGGGCGCTGGCGCCGGAGCCGAGGCTGCTGATGCTCGACGAGCCGCTCGGGCAGCTGGACCGCGGGCTGCGGGAGCGGCTCGTCGTCGAACTGCGCGGTCTGTTCGGCCGACTGGGTACGACGGTGCTCGCAGTCACCCACGACCAGGGTGAGGCCTTCGCCCTCGCCGACCGCGTCGTCGTCATGCGGGACGGCCGAATCGCGCAGGCGGGGACGCCGCTGGAGGTCTGGCAGCGGCCCGCGTCTCCATTCGTCGCACGCTTCCTCGGCTTCGAGAACGTGGTGGCCGCGACGGTCGGCGGCGCGGCCGCCGACACGGTCTGGGGCAAGCTCCCCGTGCCGGACGGCTCGCCGCAGGGCGCGCGGACGCTGCTCGTACGGCCCGACGGGGTACGGATCACCGACCCCTCGCAGGGCCTGCGCTGCACCGTCGAGTCCCGTACCTTCCGCGGGACCCACGTCGCCGTACGGCTGCGACCGGACGACGGCCCCGAGTTGGAGGCGGAGTGCTCCTTGGCCCAGGCACCGGAGGAGGGCGCCTCGGTGGGCGTGGTGTTCGCCGCGGACGAGGTCGTGGTCCTCGGGCCGGACGAGGGTCTAAAGGGCGTCCGGCGTCGCCGCGAGCAGACGCTTCAGGGCGGCCGGAGCTTCCTCGACCGAGTCGACGAGGGCGATGCGTGACTCCATCGACCGGCCGCGCGCGAGCGACCGGAGCAGCGGCCAGGCGGGGAGGTGGTCCGTCCAGTGCGACCGGTTGACCAGCACCATGGGGGTTGGTTCGCCGCGGGACTCGTAGTAGTTCGGGGTGGCGTTGTCGAAGACCTCCTGCAGGGTGCCGGCGGCGCCCGGCAGGAAGATCACACCCGCGGTGGAACGGGCCAGCAGGCCGTCCTCGCGGGTGGCGTTGGCGAAGTACTTGGCGATGTGGTCCGCGAAGGCGTTCGGCGGCTCGTGACCGTAGAACCACGTCGGGATCCCGACCGAGTCCCCGCCCTGCGGCCAGCGGTGGCGCACCTCGAACGCGGCCTCCGCCCAGTCCGTGACCGACGGCATGAACGAGGGGGCCTTGGCGAGCAGCAGCAGCGCGTCGTCCAGCATCCCGTCCGGGTGCGGTGCGGCGTACGCCCCGAGGTTGGCGGCCTCCATGGCGCCGGGCCCGCCGCCGGTGGCGACGGTGAACCCGGCACGGGACAGCTCGCGGCCGAGCCGTGCGGCGCCGGCGTACGCGTCGGTGCCGCGGCCCATCGCGTGCCCGCCCATGACGCCCACGACCTGCTTGCCGACGAGGAGTTCGTCGAGCGCGTCGGAGATCGAGTCGTCGTGGACGGCACGGAGCATCGAGGCGTAGATGTCGCCGTCTGCCTTCGTCCGCTGGAACCAGGCGTGGGCGCGCGCGTCGGGCGTCGTCTCGTAGCCGCCGCTGTCCGCGAGGCCTGCGAACAGGTCGTCGGGGGAGTAGAGCCGGCCGCGGTACGGGTCGAACGGCAGGTCGGGTACGGGCGGGAGGACGAGTGCGCCGTCCGCGCGGATCTTGGCGGCGGCGTCGGGCTCCATCAGGCACCCGAGGAACACGGCGGCGGTCGCGTCAACGCGAAGCAGCTCGGAGGTGCGGGCCGTCAGGTCGAGGGACTGCAGGCGGTACCCGACGAGTGAGCCGTGGGCGACGACCTGGTCGAACTCTTCGATGGACTCGATCTCGCGGTCGTGCGGGGTGGCCGTCATGCGCCCACGATAGGCCGCGGCGGGTTCCTCCCCCCCACCTCGCCCCCAAGGGCCCCGCCCCTCGATCGCCGGCGGGCCTTGGGTTGCCAGCCGGCGGCGCGGGTTTCGAAGCCCCCCATGGGACATGGGGCCCGGCGAAACGGTTCAGCGGGTCAGTGGGGCGGCAGCCAGCGCGCCCACGGTGAGGGTCAGGGGGACGAAGACCATGACGAGGACGCCCGCACGCAGCGCCGCCGCCTGGCGCAGGATCGTTGCCGGGGCGCCCACGATCCGCAGCGCAGTCGTCGCCTCGGAGCGGCCCTGTCTGACCTCGATCGCCGCCGTCAGCAGCGTCGTCGCGGTGCAGACGACGACGAGCGTCGCGCCGAGGGTCGTCAGCGGGCCCCAGGGCTGGAGGGCTGAGCCGTACGCGGCTGTCGCCGTGACCGCACCGGAGGCCACCGCGCACATCACGCCGAGCGGGGGGCCGAGGCGCCGGGACTCCGCCATGAGGATGCGGCCGGCCAGCAGGCGGGTCGCGCCCGGCCGGAGCGACTGGAGGAGGCGTCCGCACAGATGGGTGACGCCCGGGCCCGCGAGCCAGAGGCCGAGTGCTGTGAGGGCCCAGCCCGCCAGCACGCCGGCCGGCCGGTCGTCGGGGCGGCCGTCGCTCGTGTACGTCTCGACGGCCAGGCCGAGTGCGACGAGTGCGACGCCCCACGGCAGCCCGCCCGGGGTGCCGGAAGGCTCCTCGGCGTCGGGCGCCGCCGCCCGCGGCCGCAGGACCACCGCGGTCGCCACGGTGGCGAGGAGCGGGACGAGCGCCAGCAGCGTGAGCGCGGCGGGCAGCGGCAGCGGTTGCTCCGCCGCGAGCATCCCGGCGGCGGCCCCGTCGAACGGCAGCCCCGACAGATCGCCCCGTAGATGGAGGAAGAACAGGAGCGCGACCATGCTGCCGAGCGTGCAGGTCAGCGCGGTGGACGCCGCGGCGAGCGCGCTGAGACGGAAGGGTCCGAGCCCGACGGCGAAGAGTCCAGGTCGCGGCCGGGTCCCGGGGTCCGCACGGGCCACGGCCACCGCGAGGTACACCGTCGAGGCGAGCGGCAGCCCGCACCACAGCAGGCGCACCACGGCGGCCGAGTCCTCGGGGTGCGACAGCGCGTACATCAGCGTGCACAGCAGCAGGAAGCCGACACACGCCGATGCCGCCGCCACCATCAGGCGGCGGAGCAGTACCAGCAGACGAGCCCCGCGGGCTAGACGGAGAGCGAGCACGCGGCCCGGCCTTCCGCGTCGGTGGCCGCAGGGAAGGCCACGCGCCGCCCGTCGGCGATCGTGATCGTACGGTCGGCGAGCGCCGCGACGTCCGGGTCGTGCGTGGCGAGCACCATGGTGATCCGGTGCGAGCGGACGGCGGCGGCCAGCGTACGCAGTACGTGCGCCCGGTCCCTGCTGTGCAGCGACGCCGTCGGCTCGTCCGCGAAGAGCACGGACGGCGTGGTGACCAGTGCCCGCGCGACGGCGACGCGCTGCTGTTCGGCACGGACCAGCGTGCAGGGGCGCTTGTTCGCGCAGGTGCCGATGTCCAGCCGCTCCATCCACTCCAGCGCCGTGGGCTTCGCGGTCCGGCGGGACACGCCCGCGAGCAGCAGCGGCAGGGCCGCGTTCTCCCAGGCACTGAGCTCCGGCACGAGCGTCGGCTCGGGGTCGATCCAGCCGAACCGGTCGCGCCGCAGCCGCTCGCGTGCCATCGCGGACATGGTGTGCACGGGGGCACTGTTGAACCACACCTCGCCCTGCTGTGCGACGAGCCGGCCGGACAGGCACTGCAGCAGTGTGGTCTTTCCGCTGCCGCGCGCACCGTGCACGGCGAGGATCTCGCCCTCCCGCACGCCCAGCGACACGCCGACGAGGGCCGGGGAGCCGCGGTGGGCGTGGTGCAGGGAGCGAGCCCAGATCACATCGTTGTCGGGCGGAGTCACCATGACGTACACCTCGGTTCTGATCAGATTTCCGGCCCCCCGTACGGGGGAACGAAGACAGGGCCGATGGGTCACTGGGCACGCTAAGGAGTCACTGCCGGGCTGCCGGGGAAGCACGCGGCCCGGGCACCGTCCATCCCACTCGGATGGAGGTACCCGGGCCACGGGCCGTACGCGGAGAGGGCGGTCGGGTCAGAGCTTCGTCCAGGCCTCCGCGAGCACGTTCCGCAGGATCTGCTCGATCTCGTCGAACGTCGACTGGTCGGAGATCAGCGGCGGCGCCAGCTGGACGACCGGGTCGCCGCGGTCGTCGGCCCGGCAGTAGAGACCGTTGTCGTAGAGCGCCTTGGAGAGGAAGCCGTACAGGACGCGCTCGGTCTCCTCGTCGGTGAAGGACTCCTTGGTGGCCTTGTCCTTGACCAGCTCGATGCCGTAGAAGAAGCCGTTGCCGCGCACGTCGCCGACGATCGGCAGGTCGTGCAGCTTCCGCAGCGTGGACAGGAAGTTGCCCTCATTGTCCAGGACGTGCTGGTTGATGCCCTCACGCTCGAAGATGTCGAGGTTGGCGAGGCCCACGGCCGCGGAGACCGGGTGCCCGCCGAAGGTGTAGCCGTGCAGGAAGGTGTTGTCGCCCTTGTAGAACGGCTCCGCGAGGCGGTCGGAGATGATGCACGCACCGATCGGGGAGTAGCCCGAGGTCATGCCCTTTGCGCAGGTGATCATGTCCGGCACGTAGCCGAACTTGTCGCAGGCGAACATCGTGCCGAGGCGGCCGAAGGCGCAGATGACCTCGTCGGAGACGAGCAGCACGTCGTACTGGTCGCAGATCTCGCGGACCCGCTGGAAGTAGCCGGGCGGCGGAGGGAAGCAGCCGCCGGCGTTCTGCACCGGCTCGAGGAAGACCGCGGCGACGGTCTCGGGGCCCTCGAACAGGATCTGCTGCTCGATCTGGTCGGCGGCCCAGCGGCCGAAGGCCTCCGGGTCGTCACCGTGGATCGGGGCGCGGTAGATGTTGGTGTTCGGCACCTTGTGCGCACCGGGCACCAGCGGCTCGAACGGGGCCTTGAGGCTCGGCAGACCGGTGATCGAAAGGGCTCCCTGCGGGGTGCCGTGGTAGGCGACCGCGCGGGAGATGACCTTGTACTTGGTCGGCTTGCCCGTGAGCTTGAAGTACTGCTTGGCGAGCTTCCAGGCGGTCTCGACGGCCTCGCCGCCGCCGGTGGTGAAGAAGACCTTGTTGAGGTCGCCCGGCGCGTGGTGTGCGAGCCGCTCGGCCAGTTCGACGGCCTTGGGGTGCGCGTAGGACCACACGGGGAAGAACGCGAGCTCCTGGGCCTGCTTGTAGGCGGTCTCCGCGAGTTCGTGCCTGCCGTGGCCGGCCTGGACCACGAACAGCCCGGCGAGGCCGTCCAGGTAGCGCTTGCCCTTGTCGTCGTAGATGTAGGTGCCCTCACCACGCACAATGGTGGGCACGGGCGCGTCCTCGTACGACGACATGCGGGTGAAGTGCATCCACAGGTGGTCGTAGGCGGTCTTGGAGAGGTCCTTGCTCACGGCTATCGGGTTCCCCACATATAGGTCTGCTTCTTGAGCTTGAGGTAGACGAAGCTCTCGGTGGAGCGCACGCCGGGGAGCGCACGGATCCGTTTGTTGATCACTTCGAGCAGGTGGTCGTCGTCCTCGCAGACGATCTCCACCATCAGGTCGAAGGAGCCTGCGGTCATCACCACGTACTCGCATTCGGCCATGGCCGTCAGCGCGTCCGCCACGGGGTCGAGGTCGCCCTCGACCTTGATGCCGACCATCGCCTGGCGCCGCAGGCCCACGGTGAGCGGGTCGGTGACGGCGACGATCTGCATCACGCCTTGGTCGAGAAGCTTCTGGACGCGCTGCCGCACGGCCGCTTCGGAAAGGCCCACGGCCTTGCCGATCGCGGCGTAGGGACGGCGACCGTCCTCCTGGAGCTGTTCGATGATCGCGAGGGAGACCGCGTCGATCGTCGGGGTCGACGAACCGCCTGCGGTCCCGTTCCTGGAGTCTGCGCTACGACTGGCCACAACCTCACTCTGCACCGGGACTCGTCCGTCTGACAAGCCCTGGGTGATGAAATTCGTTGTGTGAGGGTTCAAATCTCACTGAATCCGAAGTTGCGGGCGGGTGGGGCTGTTGAAATCTTCCGCGAAGAGATTAGGGTGGGGTGTCTCACCCATCGGACAAGACAGGAGGGGTGGCAACAGTGACCACCGAGCTGCGTCGTCTGCGCAACTACATCAACGGGGAGTTCAAGGACGCCGCCGACGGCCGGACGATCGACATCGTCAACCCCGCCACCGGAGAGGTCTACGCCACGTCGCCGCTCTCCGGCCAGGCCGACGTCGACGCCGCCATGGAAGCTGCCGCGGCCGCCTTTCCCTCCTGGCGCGACACCACGCCGGCCGAGCGCCAGAAGGTGCTGCTCAAGATCGCCGACGCGTTCGAGGTGCGTGCGGAGGACCTGATCGCGGCCGAGTCGGAGAACACGGGCAAGCCGCTCGGCCTCACCCGTACCGAAGAGATTCCGCCGATGGTGGACCAGATCCGCTTCTTCGCGGGCGCCGCGCGCATGCTGGAGGGCCGCTCCGCCGGCGAGTACATGGAGGGCATGACCTCCATCGTCCGGCGCGAGCCGGTCGGCGTCTGCGCGCAGGTCGCGCCGTGGAACTACCCGATGATGATGGCCGTCTGGAAGTTCGCCCCGGCGCTGGCCGCGGGCAACACCGTCGTCCTGAAGCCGTCGGACACCACGCCCGCGTCCACCGTGTTGATGGCCGAGATCATCGGCGCGATCGCACCCAAGGGCGTCTTCAACGTCGTCTGCGGCGACCGCGACACCGGCCGCGCGATGGTCGAGCACCCGATCCCCGCGATGGCCTCCATCACCGGCTCCGTACGCGCCGGCATCCAGGTCGCGGCCTCCGCGGCCAAGGACGTCAAGCGCGTCCACCTCGAACTCGGCGGCAAGGCGCCGGTCGTGGTCTTCGAGGACACCGACATCGACAAGGCCGTCGAGGACATCTCGGTGGCGGGCTTCTTCAACGCCGGCCAGGACTGTACGGCCGCGACCCGTGTGCTCGTGCACGAGGCCATCCACGACGAGTTCGTGTCCGCGCTCGCCAAGGCGGCGGCGGCGACCAAGACCGGCGCCCCGGACGACGAGGACGTGCTCTACGGCCCGCTGAACAACGCCAGCCAGCTGGACCAGGTCACCGGCTTCATCGACCGGCTGCCGGCGCACGCCAAGGTCGAGGCGGGCGGCCGGCGGGTCGGCGACAAGGGCTACTTCTACGCCCCGACCGTCGTCTCCGGCCTCAAGCAGGACGACGAGATCATCCAGAACGAGGTCTTCGGCCCGGTCATCACCGTCCAGTCCTTCTCCGACGAGGCGCAGGCCCTCGAGTGGGCCAACGGCGTGGAGTACGCGCTGGCGTCCTCGGTGTGGACGAAGGACCACGCGCGGGCGATGCGCATGTCCAAGTCCCTGGACTTCGGATGTGTGTGGATCAACACCCACATCCCGCTGGTGGCGGAGATGCCGCACGGCGGCTTCAAGAAGTCCGGTTACGGCAAGGACCTGTCGGCGTACGGCTTCGACGACTACACGCGCATCAAGCACGTGATGACGTCGCTCGACGGCTGACCTGATTCCGTCCCGTACGGAAACGCTGCGCGCCCGGTGCACCCGTGCACCGGGCGCGCTGTCATGCGCCGGCTGCAACGGGCTGCTTGCGGCCCGACCGCGTCAGCGTCGAACGCGTGCTGCGGGGACGTGAGGACGAGCTACAGCTGCGCGTCCTGGCCGGGACGGTCGGTGCGCCCCGTAGCTGCCCCAGTCACCCGTGTTGTGCACCGGTGTGGTGGCGAGCGGCTCGCCGTCGGGGGCGCCGGCGCGCAGTTCGGTGACCGACCGGCCCGCGCGACGGCTGACCCTCCCGGCCCGGTATGAGGTGCGGCACGGCAGTGCCCCCTGGATCAAACTGGGGATCATGAGCGATGACCGCATGAACGCGACTGTCACCTATGGCCTGTTGGCCGCCTGGGCGCTGCACGACCTCGAGGAACTGGCCACCGGGCCGCGCTGGATACGCCGGAACGTGCCCCTGCTCCGTAAACGGTTCCCGCAGGTCCCCCAGCGGGTGTGGCGGGCGATGGAATCGGTGGACCAGCGGGAGTTCACCGCGGCGGTGGGCGTGATGGCCGCGATCGTCGGCGCGGCCGCCGTGGCCGGGCACCGCACCGGCGGCCGGTCCGCCTTCTACCAGGGCGCCGTCGACGGGTTCGGGCTGCACGGCCTGGTCCACATCGCCCAGGCGGCCGCCGTGCGCGGCTACACCCCCGGCTCCGTCACCTCGCCCCTGATCGTGGTGCCGTTCGCGCTCTGGGCAAGGGGGCGGCTCCGGCGCGCCGGAGTGCTCCGGCCCGCCAGGACGCGGGATGCGGCGGCCGGCCTGGCGGTGGCCGCCGGCGCCACGGCCGTCGCCCACCTCGTCGGCCGGAGGATCAGCGGCACCCACTAGTTTTGAACATGTTCACTTCTGTCGTAGGGTGCCCGTATGAGCGAGCGAGCAGCCCTCTTGCGGGGGATACGCGTGTGGTTGGCCGTCTTCGTCGTGTGCCTGGTGCTCAGCGGAGTGACCGCCTTCCCGCTGGTGACGGAACTGCACTGGCTGGAGGATCTGTTGAAGTCCTCCGCCTCGCCCGTCCCCGAGCACATGCCGGCCCTCGTGGAGTGGGTCGAGCGGGTACGGGAGGGACTCGACGCCACCGACGAGAAGTATCCGTTCGTGCTCTACGGCACGGACTGGCTTGCCTTCGCCCACCTGGTGATCGCCGTCGCCTTCTACGGGCCCTACCGCGACCCCGTGCGCAACATCTGGGTCGTCGAGTTCGGCATGATCGCCTGCGCCGGAATCATTCCGCTCGCCCTGATCTGCGGCCCGATCCGGGGCATCCCCTTGTGGTGGTCGGTGATCGACATGTCCTTCGGCGTCTTCGGCGTGATCCCGCTGTACGCCGTCCGCCGCAGGATCAAGCGACTGGAGGCGTTGACGGCGCCGGTGCCCGCGCGGCAACCGGTGCCGTCGGCGACCTGACGTCCCTGGTCGTGCGGAGGTCCACTGCCGCCTGCGGTCCGCGGCGCCGAACTGCGCCACCTCCGCCGCCTCAAAGGGCGCCCCAGCGGGCACGCGCGACGACGCCCGGCTCGAAGGTGTGGTGGTCCTCGGCGCCCAAGTGGTGGTTACGGACACGGGCGTTGTCCGCAATGTCGGTGCGGATCCCGTCTTTCACCTGCGTGGTCCCTCCGGGGAGCGCGGGGCGTCCAGTACGGCCCTGAGGGCGTCGGGCCGGTTCGTGGTGATCGAATCGACGCCGCAGCCGATCAGCCGCCGCATCGTGCGCCGGGTGTCGGCCGTCCAGGTGGACAGGAGCAGGCCGTCCCGGTGTACCCGGTCCGTCAACTCCCGCCCCACCAGGCCGAAGCGGTAGTTCAGCCAGCGCGGCTTCACGGCGTGCAGCAGCGCCGGCCGCGGCGGGGCGAGCGTCGTCCAGGTCATCGCGATCTCCGCCGAGCCGTCGGCCGCCCGCACCGCCAGCATCGTCCGGGGGCCCGCGCAGTAGTAGACGCGCTCCTCGGCGCCGCAGTCGCGGACGGTGTCCAGCACTCTGCGCACCGACTCCGGTGTCGCGCCGGGCAGATCGATCATCAGCCGGTGCGGACCCAGCTCGGTCAGCGCCTCACGCAGGCTCGGCACACCACCGTGACAGAGGCGGTCGACCTCGTCCTCGGTGAGCCGCGCCAGCGGGTGGTCATGACCCCACAGCCGTTTGAGCGTCGCGTCGTGCAGCAGCACGGGGACGCCGTCGCGCGTGAGGCGCACATCGATCTCGACCGCGTCCGCGCCGCGTTCGAGGGCCGAGCGAAGCGAGGGCAGGGTGTTCTCGCGGAACCGGTACGGGTCGCCCCGGTGGGCGACCACCGTCACCGCGCGCATGTCAGCGGGCGAGCCACTCGGTGGTGTACGCATCGATCTCCGAGGCGATCCTCGCCTTGCCCGCCGGGTCGAGGAACGACGCTTCCACCGCGTTCTTCGCGAGGCCGGCGAGGCCGCGCTCGTCCAGGTCCAGCAGCCGGGCGGCGACACCGTACTCGTTGTTGAGGTCGGTGCCGAACATCGGCGGATCGTCGCTGTTGATCGTCACCAGCACTCCGGCGGAGACCATCTCCTTGACCGGGTGCTCGTCGAGGCGGGCCACCGCGCGGGTGGCGATGTTGGAGGTGGGGCACACCTCCAGCGGGATCCGGTGCTCGGCCAGGTGCGCCAGCAGCATGGGGTCCTGCACCGCGCTGGTGCCGTGCCCGATGCGCTCGGCACCCAGGTCGTTGAGCGCGTCCCAGATGGTCTGCGGTCCGGTGGTCTCGCCGGCGTGCGGCACGGAGCGGAGCCCGGCGGCGATCGCGCGGTCGAAGTACGGCTTGAACTGGGGGCGGGGGACCCCGATCTCCGGTCCGCCGAGGCCGAAGGAGACGAGGCCCTCGGGGTGCAGGTCGACCGCTAGCCGGGCGGTCTCCTCCGCCGCATCGAGGCCGGCCTCGCCGGGGATGTCGAAGCACCAGCGCAGCACCACCCCGAACTCGGTCTCCGCCGCCCTGCGGGCGTCCTCGATGGCGGCCATGAAGGCCTTCTCCTCTATCCCGCGGCGGGTGGAGCTGAAGGGCGTGATCGTCAGCTCGGCATACCGGATGTTCTGCCGTGCCATGTCACGGGCGACCTCGAAGGTGAGCAGCCGCACGTCGTCAGGGGTGCGGATCAGGTCCACGACCGACAGATAGACCTCGATGAAGTGAGCGAAGTCGGTGAACGTGAAGTAGTCGGCGAGCGCCTCGGGATCGGTCGGCACCTTCGAGTCCGGGTGGTTCGCGGCCAGTTCCGCGACGATCCGGGGAGAGGCGGAACCGACGTGGTGCACATGAAGCTCGGCCTTGGGCAGGCCAGCGATGAAGGGGTGCAGATCGGTCATCGTTCCTCCGGGTGGGGACTTGCCGCTCCTGCTCACGGGCAGGGCCTGTTCGCCGGGCGGTGATCCTGCCCGGGGATCATCGTAGGCGGCCCTCGGAGCGCGAAGGCGAGGCCGTAACATGGCCGGACCACCGATGGGGGAGAACCATGTCCGACAATCAGGCCCAGCCGCCGGGCGGGCCTCAGCCGAACGACCCGTGGGCTCCGCCGGAGAGCAGCAGCGCAGCCGGCAAGGTCCCCATGGACAAGCCGGCGGCCGGCCCGCCGCCCGGCGTGCACGACCAGCCGACGGTCATCTCGATGCCGGGCGCCGACGACACCGGCTCGGTGCCGCCGCCGCCCGTCGCGCCCGGTGGCCCCGGCCACGCCCAGCCCGCCGCGGGAGCCTACGGCTACCCGGCGGCCCCGAGCCTGCCGCAGCCCCCGGCCGCCGGCGCCCCTGGCTTCGGCGCCCCCGACCCGTACGGGTCGGGGTACCCGGGCTATCCCGGCTATGGCCAGACCACCGGCTGGCAGCAGCAGCCGGCCAACGGCATGGGCATCACCGCGATGGTGCTCGGCATCCTCTCCGTCTGCCTCTTCTGTCTGTACGGCGTCGTCGCCATCGTCCTCGGCATCCTCGCGCTGATCTTCGGCATCCTGGGCCGCAAGCGCGCCCAGCGGGGCGAGGCCACCAACGGCGGCATGGCACTGGCGGGCATCATCCTCGGCGTGTGCGGCATCGTCATCGGGGCCGTCGTCATCGCGCTGATCGCCTGGGGCATCACCACGGCGATCAACGAGGAGAACAAGCAGGACGACTACGACTACGACTACGACAGCTACTCGAACCACCTGGTCGTCGACGTCACCCGCTGATCCGGCCCCGTAGTTCCTCGCGCGCCTCCATCAGCGCGAACCCCAGCAGATTGAGTCCGCGCCAGCGCGCGGGGTCCTGCGCCCGCTCGTCGTCCGCGGCCAGTCCGATGCCCCAGATGCGGTCCATCGGGCTGGCCTCGACGAGCACCCGGTCCCCCGTGGCCAGCAGGAAGTCGCACAGCGCCGCGTCCTGCCCGAACTTGTGCACACTGCCGGAGCGCACGACGCCGAACCGCTCGCGCTTCCACTCGGCGTCGTCGAAGCCGCGCACCAGCCGCCCCGCCTTCTTGGCCTCCGCCGGCGTCCTCGCGGCCAGCGCCACGCGCTCCGCCTCCGCATCACCGAAGAGCCGGGCCTTGGACGCCATCATCCAGTGCTCCGCCGTCTCGTACCGCACGCCGTCCACCTCGAACGGCGACGGCCACCACTGACTGAGGCAGCTCGCCCCGATCGTGCCGTCCCTCCGCGCGGTGTGCCCCCAGAAGTACAGGTACTTCACCCGCTGCCCCTCGGCCGTCTGCTTGATCAGCTCGTCGATCCCCATGACACACGAGTGTGGCAGCCGCCATTGACACCACGTCCCGCCACCGGCCCGGTGACGCGACACATGGTCGACCGATTCCGTCGCGTAATCAAAAGGCAACAACGGAATCACTTGTTGCATGGGTCACCCTCTGTCAGGATCGGCACTCAATTCGAGCTGGAACTACGGAGAGCGCTATGGGCAACCGCTTCCAGACGCAGGACCGCTTCGCGGCCGGCGCGCAGTACATCGGAGGCAGGCTGCGGCCCGGCACCTCGGGACGCATGCAGGACGTCGTCGACCCGGCCACGGGCAAGACGGTCCACACCTACGAGCTGGCCGGCACCGCAGAGGTGGACGCGGCCGTCGCCGCCGCCCGCGAGGCCCTGCCCGGCTGGGCAGGCGCCACACCGGGAGAGCGCTCCGACGCACTGCACCGGTTCGCGTCGGTGCTCGCGGACCGGGCGGACGACCTCGCCGGGGCGGAGTCGCTCCAGTGCGGCAAGCCCGTCAGACTGAGTACTGAGTTCGACGTCCCCGGCACCATCGACAACACCGCCTTCTTCGCCGGCGCCGCCCGTCACCTCCAGGGCCAGTCCGCCGGCGAGTACAGCGGTGACCACACCTCTTACGTACGGCGTGAACCGATCGGCCCGGTCGGCTCCATCGCCCCCTGGAACTACCCGCTGCAGATGGCTGCGTGGAAGGTCCTGCCGGCCATCGCCGCAGGCAACACCATCGTGCTCAAGCCCGCCGAGATCACCCCGCTCACCTCGCTGATGTTCGCCCAGGCGGCCACCGAGGCGGGCATCCCCGACGGCGTCGTCAACATCGTCAGCGGCGCGGGCAGGGACGCCGGCGAGCACCTCGTCGGCCACCCGGACATCGCCATGACCTCCTTCACCGGCTCCACCGCCGTCGGCAAACGCGTCGCACGCATCGCCACGGACACCGTCAAGCGGCTGCACCTCGAGCTCGGCGGCAAGGCCCCCTTCGTGGTCTTCGACGACGCCGACCTCGAGGCCGCCGCGCACGGGGCCGTCGCCGGGTCGCTCATCAACACCGGCCAGGACTGCACCGCCGCCACGCGCGCCTATGTCCAGCGGCCCCTGTACGACGCCTTCGTCGGCGCGGTCGCCGATCTCATGGCGACGGTCCGGCTCGGCGACCCGTTCGACCCGGGCACCGATCTCGGCCCCCTCGTCTCCCACGCGCAGCGCGACCGTGTCGCCGCCTTCGTCGACCGGGCCCGGGCCTACGCCACCGTCGTCACGGGCGGCGCGGCGCCGCAGGGCGAACTGAAGAACGGCGCCTACTACCTGCCCACCCTCGTCACCGGCGCCGCCCAGGACAGCGAGATCGTCCAGTCCGAGATCTTCGGGCCCGTCCTCGTCGTGCTGCCCTTCGACACCGACGACGAGGGCATCGCGCTCGCCGACGACACGCCGTACGGGCTGGCGGCCTCCGCGTGGACCCGCGACGTCTACCGGGCCGGACGCGCCACCCGCGAGATCAGGGCCGGCTGCGTGTGGGTCAACGACCACATCCCGATCATCAGCGAGATGCCGCACGGCGGATACCGGGCCAGCGGCTTCGGGAAGGACATGTCGGCGTACTCCTTCGAGGAGTACACGCAGGTCAAGCACGTGATGTACGACAACACCGCCGTGGTCCGCAAGGACTGGCACCGCACGATCTTCCAAGGCCGATAGCCGGCGGCCGCGCCTTCTGCGGCCATCCACCCGAAAGGGCAGAGCGTCATGGAGCAGTACGAGACCGAGCGCCTCTCAGCCGCCCAGCTGGCGGCCGTGCGGCGCAGCCTGACCAGCGGACGGGGGGCACTCTCCCGCCGTTCGCTGCTGCGCGCCTCCGGTGCGGGCGTGTTCGCCGCCGGCGGCGCGGGCATCCTGAGCGGCTGCGGCATCCCGCCCGCCAAGCGGGAGGCAGGCACAGCGGATTCCGACGACCACTCGGACAAGGAGAAACAGATCACTTTCTCCAACTGGACCGAGTACATGGACACCAGCGAGGACGGGAAGAGCCGCCCCACCCTCGAGGCGTTCACCAAGCGCACCGGGATCGCGGTCAAGTACACCGAGGACATCAACGACAACGTCGAGTTCTTCGGCAAGATCCAGCCGCAGTTGGCGGCCGGCCAGGACACCGGGCGCGACCTGATCAACGTCACCGACTGGCTGGCGGCCCGGATCATCCGGCTCGGCTGGGCGCAGAAGCTCGACCCCTCGCTGCTGCCGCACGCCTACGCCAATCTCTCCTCGCAGTTCCGCAGGGTGGACTGGGACCCGGGCCGGGCCTACTCCTACCCGTGGACCGGCATCCCGTGCGTCATCGCCTACAACTCCAGGGCGACCCGGGGACGCAAGGTCGACTCCGTCACCCAACTGCTCGACGACCCGTCGCTCAAGGGCCGCGTCGGCTTCCTCACCGAGATGCGCGACACGATCGGCATGACCCTCCTCGACCTGGGCAAGGACCCCGGCAGGTTCACCGACGCCGACTACGACGCCGCCATCGGCCGGCTGCAGAAGGGCGTGGACAAGAACCAGATCCGCCGCTTCACCGGCAACGACTACACCTCGGACCTCGCCAAGGGCGACCTCGCCGCCTGTCTCGCGTGGGCGGGCGACGTGATCCAGCTCCAGGCCGACAACCCGGAGATCAAGTTCGCCATCCCGGCCGCCGGTTACGTCACGGCCACCGACAACCTGCTGGTCCCGGCGGAGGCCAGACACCGCAAGAACGCCACCCGCTTGATCGACTACTACTACGAGCTCCCCGTCGCCGCGCAGCTCGCCGCGTACATCAACTATGTGTGTCCGGTCGCCGGTGTCGGCGCCGAACTCGCCAAGATCGACCCGGAACTGGCGAAGAACCCGCTGATCATCCCGGACGAGGCCATGGCCGCCAAGTCCCACTCGTTCCGCTCGCTCTCCTCCGAGGAAGAGACGGCGTACGAGGAGAAGTTCGCCAAGCTCATCGGTGCCTGACGCCTCGACCCGCCCCCTTCCCCCGACACACCTGGGATCGCGATCCATGACTGACAAGCAAGCGGGCGGCGACGTCCGCCTCTCCGGGATCAGCAAGACCTACGGCTCCTTCACGGCAGTCCACCCGCTGGACCTGACCGTCCCGCAAGGCTCGTTCTTCGCTCTGCTCGGCGCCTCCGGCTGCGGGAAGACAACCACGCTGCGGATGATCGCCGGACTCGAGGAGCCCACGACGGGAACCGTCCGCCTCGGCGACCGGGACGTGACCGCCCTCCCCCCGCACAAACGCCCCGTCAACACGGTGTTCCAGAGCTATGCGCTCTTCCCTCATCTGAACATCTACGAAAACATCGCCTTCGGGCTGCGCCGCCGCGGCATCAAGTCCGTGAAGAAACAGGTCGACGACATGCTGGAGCTCGTCCAGCTCGGCGACTTCGCACAGCGCAAGCCGCACCAGCTCTCCGGCGGTCAGCAGCAGCGCGTCGCCGTCGCCCGCGCCCTCATCAACCACCCCCAGGTCCTGCTGCTCGACGAGCCGCTCGGCGCCCTCGACCTCAAACTGCGCCGCCAGATGCAACTGGAGCTCAAGCGCATCCAGACCGAGGTCGGCATCACCTTCGTCCATGTCACCCACGACCAGGAGGAGGCCATGACCATGGCCGACACGGTCGCCGTGATGAACGGAGGCAGGGTCGAGCAGCTGGGGGCGCCCGCGGAGCTGTACGAGAACCCGCGGACCACGTTCGTCGCCAACTTCCTCGGGACCTCCAACCTCCTCGAGGCAGAGGTCGTCCGGAACACCGACGGCGAGGTCGTCGTCACCGTGGGCGGCGGCAAGCTCCGGCTGCCGGCCGGACGCTGTCCCGACGCCACCGCCACCGGCGGCAAAGTCCTCGTCGGTATCCGGCCGGAGAAGATCTCCCTCGCCCCCGCCGCCGACGTGGACGCCGTCCCCGCCGGCCGCAACTCGGTCACCGGCCGGATCCTCGACTCGTCCTTCATCGGCGTCTCCACGCAATACGTCGTGGAGAGCCCGGCAGGCAAGGGGCTCGAGGTCTACGCCCAGAACGTCGAACACCGGGCAGGGCTGGAACCCGGCGCCGAGGTCGTCCTGCACTGGAACCCGGAGCACACCTTCGGTCTCGACGCCGCCCAGGCCATCGACGCCGGTGTGGAGACGGTGGGGGAGACGCCATGACCGTCACCGAGGCCCCGCCCACCTCCCCGGCCCCGGCGCGGCCGCCCGTCCACAGGACCTCGGTCCGCCGCAGACTGGTCCCGTACTGGCTGCTGCTGCCCGGCGTCCTGTGGCTCGTCGTCTTCTTCGTGCTGCCGCTCGTCTACCAGGCGTCGACCTCCGTGCAGACGGGCTCCCTGGAGCAGGGCTTCGAGGTCACCTGGCACTTCGCCACCTACTGGGACGCGCTGACCGAGTACTATCCGCAGTTCCTGCGCTCGCTGCTGTACGCGGGCACCGCGACGGCCCTGTGCCTGCTGCTCGGCTACCCGCTCGCCTATCTGATTGCGTTCAAGGCGGGCCGCTGGCGCAATCTGCTGCTGGTCCTGGTCATCGCGCCGTTCTTCACCAGCTTCCTGATCCGGACCCTCGCCTGGAAGACGATCCTCGCGGACGGCGGCCCGGTGGTGGAGGTCCTGAACACGGTCGGCGTCCTGGACGTCACCAGTTGGCTCGGCATGACCGCGGGCGACCGGGTGCTCGCCACGCCTCTCGCAGTGGTCACCGGTCTGACGTACAACTTCCTGCCGTTCATGATCCTTCCTCTCTACACCTCGCTGGAGCGGATCGATCCCCGGCTCCACGAGGCGGCCGGCGACCTGTACGCCAAGCCGTCCACCACCTTCCGCAAGGTGACCTTCCCGCTGTCCATGCCGGGTGTCGTCTCCGGGACGCTGCTGACGTTCATCCCGGCGAGCGGTGACTACGTCAACGCCCAACTGCTGGGCTCCACCGACACCCGGATGATCGGAAACGTCATCCAGTCGCAGTTCCTGCGGGTCCTCGACTACCCGACGGCGGCCGCGCTGTCGTTCATCCTGATGGCGGTCGTCCTGATCACGGTCACCGTCTACATCCGCCGGGCCGGAACGGAGGACCTGGTCTGATGCAATGGCTGAGGCGCAACCTCGTCGTCATCGCGGGCCTGCTCACGCTCGCCTATCTGATCCTGCCGAACATCATTGTGATGGTGTTCTCGTTCAACAAGCCGGCCGGGCGCTTCAACTACGCCTGGCGGGAGTTCTCCACCGACGCGTGGCGCGACCCGTGCGGGGTCGCCGACCTGTGCGGCTCGCTCACGCTGTCCCTGCAGATCGCCCTTTGGGCGACGATCGGGGCCACGGTGCTCGGCGCGATGATCGCCTTCGCGCTGGTGCGCTACCGCTTCCGGGTCCGCGGCACGATCAACTCGCTGATCTTCCTGCCGATGGCGATGCCCGAAGTGGTCATGGCCGCCTCGCTGCTGACCCTCTTCCTCAACCTCGGCGCCGAGCTGGGCTTCTGGACCATCCTCATCGCCCACACCATGTTCTGTCTGAGCTTCGTCGTGGTGGCGGTGAAGGCACGCGTCATGTCGATGGACCCCAGGCTGGAGGAAGCGGCGCGGGACCTCTACGCGGGGCCCGTGCAGACCTTCCTGCGGGTCACACTGCCGATCGCCGCCCCCGGCATCGCGGCGGGCGCGATGCTGGCCTTCGCCCTGTCCTTCGACGACTTCATCATCACCAACTTCAACTCGGGCAACACCGTCACCTTCCCCATGTTCGTGTGGGGTTCCGCCCAGCGCGGCACGCCCGTCCAGATCAACGTCATCGGTACGGCCATGTTCGCCCTCGCCGTACTGATCGTGGCCGGCGGTCAGATCGTCACCAACCGCCGCAGGAAACGCGCCCTTCCGCAGTAGTACGGCAGCAGCACTAAGGAGTGGGAACCATGGCCCCAGCAGCCATGACCTTTGCCGGATCACTCGCCGACGCCCGCCCGGCGCCTTTCTGGCTGGAGGACCCCGGCAAGCCCGAGCCGCTGCCCGCCCTCGCCGGTGACGAGCGGTGCGACCTGCTCGTCGTCGGAGGCGGCTACAGCGGGCTGTGGACCGCGCTGCTCGCCAAGGAACGGGACCCCGGGCGGGAGGTCGTCCTGATCGAGGGCCGGGAGGCGGGCTGGGCAGCCTCCGGTCGCAACGGAGGCTTCTGCGCCGCCTCCCTCACCCACGGCCTGGGCAACGGACTCGCCCGCTGGCCGGACGAGCTGGCGAAACTGGAGGATCTCGGCGCGCGCAACCTCGACGCCATCGAGGACGCCGTCGCCCGCTACGGCATCGACTGCGACTTCGAACGCACCGGCGAGATCGACGTCGCCACCGAGCCCCACCAGCTGGCCGAGCTCCACGAGATGCACGAAAAGGCAACGCGGCTCGGTTTCACCGGTCTTGACCTCCTCGACGCGGAAGCCGTGCGGGCGGAGGTCGACTCGCCGACCTTCCTCGGCGGCCTGTGGGACCGCAAGGGGGTGGCCATGCTGCACCCCGCGAAGCTGGCCTGGGGTCTGAAGCAGACATGCCTGGACCTCGGTGTCCGCATCTACGAGAACACCCCCGGCCTGCGGCTGTCGGCCTCCGGCCCGGGGATCGTCGTCCGCACGCCGTACGGCCGTGTCCTCGCGCACCGGGTCGCCCTCGGCACCAACGTCTTCCCCTCGCTCATCCGGCGTGTCCGGGCCTACACGGTCCCCGTCTACGACTACGCCCTGATCAGCGAACCGCTCAGCGCCGCCCAACTCGACTCCGTCGGCTGGAAGCGACGGCAGGGGCTCGGCGACAGCGCCAACCAGTTCCACTACTTCCGCATCACGGCCGACAACCGCATCCTGTGGGGCGGTTACGACGCCGTCTATCCCTTCGGCGGCAAGGTGCGCGCCGAGATGGACCACCGCCCCGAGACGTACCTCAAGCTCGCGTCGCACTTCTTCCGCTGCTTCCCCCAGCTGGAAGGACTCCGGTTCAGCCACGCCTGGGGCGGTGCGATCGACACCTGTACGCGTTTCTCCGCCTTCTTCGGCACCGCGCACGGCGGCAAGGTCGCCTACGCGGCCGGCTTCACCGGCCTGGGCGTCGGCGCCACCCGGTTCGGCGCCGATGTGATGCTGGACCTGCTGTCCGGCGAGCGGACCGAACGCACGGAGCTGGAGATGGTGCGCAGCAAACCGCTCCCCTTCCCGCCGGAGCCGGTGGCCTGGGCCGGTATCGGGCTGACCAAGTGGGCCATGGCCAAGGCGGACGCCAACGGCGGCCGGCGCAATCTGTGGCTGCGGACGATGGACCGTTTCGGCCTCGGCTTCGACAGCTGACCCCGAGGCCGCGGCGCGCGTCCCGGACGCCCTTCTGCCGGCCGGCGCTGGGACGTACCGATCCCGGGGCGAACCGGGCTGCCCCATGCGGTGTTGTGACCCGGCCGGTCGACCGGCCGTGCCACGTCCTCGCCGACTTCGGTGAGTCTCGCAAGGCTTCTTCCTGCCGCCGGGCACCGCCTGCCGGTGGCCGGGCACGGGCGTCCGGACCGCCGGGCAGTACACCTGGATCGTCGTTACGTACCCGGGCCGGACGACCGGGGGCGTGCGGCGGCTGATCGCCCCTGGCCGGCCCTGCACGGCCTGATGACCCGGTCGATCAGCCGGGACCGCTTCAACCAGTTCGAGTTCTCGAAGAACTTCGGCGCCTGCAAATGGAGTTGAGCATCGCCGGCAGTGCCCCGAACAGGCACAGACTGCCGAGCACGTCCAGCGGCCAGTGATAGCCGCGCAGCACCAGACCGATGGCTGTCGCCCCGATGAGCACCACGGCCACGGGCATCGCCCATCTCCGCCGCAGATACGGCGTGACAAGAAGCGCCGCCGCGCAGTAGGCGACCGTCGCGGTCGCCGTGTGTCCCGACGGGTACCAGCCGGTGCCCGGCTCCAGCGGCGCCGGGCGGGCGATCCACGCCTTCAGCGGGACCACGAGCGCGGGCACGGCCGCCATGGTGAGCACCGCGGTCAGCGCCGCCCGCCACTGCCGCCGGTCGCGCACCAGGACGTAACCGATCGCCGCGGCCAGGACGGGCAGCGCGACAGTCATGTTCCCGAGATCCGCGAGCAGTTCCGCCGGCGCGGTCGGCCCGGTCCCGAACAAGGCCCGCCCCAGTCGCACGTCCGCGTCGAACAGAGGCCCTTCCACCGCAACCTGCCAGGTGATCAGGGCGAAGAGCACCATGCACGGACCGACGGCTGTGCGAGAACGCCGAGAGGCCGGCCACATCGGAACAGGGGGGGTGGTTCCGAGGTGGCCGGCCGGACCGGTTTGCCGCACGCCCCGGGGGGTTTGGGGCGAGCGGCCATCCGATCGGTGAGGAGTTCCGGAGCCTGAAGCTCCAGTGGTGTGCGCGAGGGCACGACCAAGTCGGGGCTGGGGAGGCTCCGGCCTGGGGCCGCCCGCAGTCTCCTGCGAGCGGGGTGTTTCTCTCATCTGAAGAGACCGTACGTCAGGCGGAAGGGGACCGACAGCCGGATTCCCATCCCGCCATCGGCCCCCCACAGCTTCTTCACAGAGCAGTGCTGTCGCCCCCGGTCAGACGCGTGCGAACGCCTGCTCGAGGATGTCGAGACCCTCGTTGAGCAGGTCCTCACCGATCACCAGCGGCGGGAGGAAGCGCAGCACATTGCCGTACGTGCCGCAGGTGAGGACCAGCAGGCCCTCCGCGTGGCAGGCCTTGGCGAGCGCGCCGGCCGCCTCCGGGTTCGGCTCCTTCGTCGCAGGGTCCTTCACCAGCTCGATCGCGATCATCGCGCCGCGGCCGCGGATGTCTCCGATGACGTCGTACTTCTCCTGCATCGCGGTGAGACGGCCCTTCATGACCTCCTCGATCCGCTTGGCCCTGCCGATGAGGTCCTGCTCGCGCATCGTCTCGATCGAGCCGAGCGCGCCGGCGCAGGCCACCGGGTTGCCGCCGTAGGTGCCGCCGAGGCCGCCCGCGTGAGGAGCGTCCATGATCTCGGCGCGGCCCGTCACCGCGGCCAGCGGCAGACCGCCGGCGATGCCCTTTGCGGTGGTGATCAGGTCGGGGACGATGCCCTCGTCCTCACAGGCGAACCACTGGCCGGTGCGGCAGAAGCCGGACTGGATCTCGTCGGCGACGAACACGATGCCGTTGTCGTTCGCGAACTTCACGATCGCCGGGAGGAAGCCCTTGGCCGGCTCGATGAAACCACCCTCGCCGAGCACCGGCTCGATGATGATCGCCGCGACGTTCTCCGGGCCGATCTGCTTGGTGATCTGGTCGATGGCCTGGGCGGCGGCCTCGGGGCCGCAGTTCTCCGGGCCGGTCGGCCAGCGGTAGCCGTAGGCGACCGGGACGCGGTAGACCTCGGGGGCGAACGGGCCGAAGCCGTGCTTGTACGGCATGTTCTTGGCGGTCAGCGCCATCGTCAGGTTCGTACGGCCGTGGTAGCCGTGGTCGAAGACCACGACGGCCTGGCGCTTGGTGTGCGCGCGGGCGATCTTGACGGCGTTCTCGACGGCCTCGGCGCCCGAGTTGAACAGAGCCGACTTCTTGGCGTGGTCGCCCGGCGTCAGCTCGGCGAGCTGCTCGCACACCTCCACGTAGCCCTCGTACGGGGTCACCATGAAGCACGTGTGCGTGAAGTCCTGCAGCTGGGCGCTCGCCCGGCGCACGACGGCCTCTGCGGACGCGCCGACCGAGGTCACGGCGATGCCGGAGCCGAAGTCGATCAGACGGTTGCCGTCGACGTCCTCGATGATCCCGCCGCCGGCCCGGGCCGTGAACACGGGCAGCACGGACCCCACACCACCGGCGACCGTCGCCGTGCGGCGGGCCTGCAGCTCGATCGACTTCGGGCCGGGGATGGCGGTGACGACGCGGCGCTCCTGCGGGATTGCGGTCATGCGGGGCTCCTGGGGGTGTATCCGGACGCTTGATGTCTTTCTCCGCAGGCTAGGGGCGGCGCGGGGGTACGGGCATGCGCCGATCGGGAGTGTTGACGATGTGCCGTTGTCCGTGACGGACATAGGCGCGCGCGCCGGCGGCCGCGGCAGCGCACTGGGGTCGCACCGCGGCCGGGGCCGACCGCGCCGGGAACGCGTGTTCCGGCACGCCACCCGCACGAAGGCACACGCACTAGATTGGCCCGTGCAACAGAGCGGGCCTGGCTGGTCAGGGGGCAGCGGTTCACATGGAATCCGAAGGCACATTCGACGCACGCGGCACACACGCCGGTCCGGTGCCACGTCCTGCCGGTCCACCGAGGGAGCCGCTGTCCGTGCCGCCCGGCGCCCCCGCCCTGCCGGGGCACGCACCGATCACGCGGCCCCGGCTCGTGGACTGGCTGCGCGTACCCCGTCCGACTGCGGCACCCGGAGTCTGGCGGCTGGGCCACACCGAGCGCCCCGACGAGGAACCCGACCTCGTCCCGGCCCGGCAGCTCTTCAGCGGAGCCTTCATCGCCTACCTGTGCGGCTGGCTGCTGTGGTCCCTGCTCTGGAACCGCTACCTCGACGGATGGTGGTTCTTCGTCGACGACTGGTGGCTGCTGCCCATGCTGTGGGCCGTACCCGAGGAGTGGCGGGTCCCGACCCACCCGGACTTCGAGACGTTCGCCATGGTCAGCAGCCTCTACTACGGCCTCGTGCTCGGTCTGCTCGCCGTCGCCTTCGGCCGGGTCGGGAACTGGAAAGAGGTGTGGCAGCGGTACGGAGTGCCGCTGTGGCCGTTGTTCGTGTTCCTGCCGGGCGTCTGGCGGGAAATCCCACGGACCGTCACCTCTCTCACGTGGCTTTCGAACATCTACTACGTGCTCCTCGCTGCGGCGGTCGTCGCCGCGGTCGGGCGTGCCGGCACCTGGCCGGTCGTTCAGCGCAGGCGCGCGCGGGCGGCGGGAGCAGCACCGGCGGCCGGCGACCCGTCGCCGCCGCAGGACCCCGCCGAGTGGCCCGAGTTGAGGGCCGCAGGGCTCGCGGAGGCGGCAGGGAGGCTCACGGAGGCGGCCAGGGCCGGGACCCTCGGTGACGTGGACTACGCGCGGATCCGGCGCGCCTGGCAGGGCGTCCATGCCCGGCCCGAGCGGCTCGCCGCCTTCGCCGACACCGTCCGCAGGCACGGTCCGGCCGCCTGCGCCCACCCTTCCGGCCTGCGCGATCTGCCGGTGCGCAGCGCGACGCACGACCTGGCCACCGGCCAGGTCAAGATCGGCACCGTCGTCGACGAGGGACGCAATCCGTACGCCCGCCGGACCACGGGCGTCGCCCTGGAGCCCGCGCTGCTCGGCACGTCCCTCCTGGCCGTCGGCCCCTCCGGTTCGGGCAAGAGCGTGCGGCTGGTACGGCCCGTCGTCGAGTCGATGTGCCTGCTGGCGCTCGCCAACCGCGCCGCTCTCGTCGCCGTGACGGCCCAAGGGGCCGCCGTGGCCCCCGACGGCGACTTCGATCTCGTGATCTCCGTCGGGAGGCCGGAGGCCACCCACGACCTCGACCTCTACGGGGGCGCGGAGGACCCGGACGAGGCGGCCCGGATGCTCGCGGAGGCGCTGGTCGGGGATCTCGCCGCCGGTCTGCCCGGTGGTGACAGCCGCCGTGCGGCGACCGCGCTGGCGCAGCTGATCGGGCCCTACCGGTGCGTGCACGGGCACTTCCCGGACGTTCCCGAACTGCGTGAGCTGCTGGGCGGCGCACCGGCGGCGCTGAGCGCCCTGCGGGCGGCGCTGGAGGAGGCGGGCGAGGCGTCGCAGTTGCGTGAACTGGACGCCAGGGAACGACAGTCGGCCCGCGGCGACGACATCGGTGTGCTCCTCGCCGAGCGGATCGCGTTCCTCGACCGGCCCGCGTTCGCCGACTTCTTCCGCACCGACGGCGGCGGTCGCACGTTCTCGCTACGGGCCATCGAGCACCCCATGCGGGTCCGTGTCGACCTGCCCGAGCGCGGCCACGCGGAGGCGTCGCGGATCATCGCCCGGCTGGTGTTCGCCCAGTTCAACGAGGCGGCGCTCACCCGCTCGGACCGTTCGTTGTTCGCGTGCCTGGTGCTCGACGACGCGACCTGCACGGTGACCGCCGACTCGGTGCGCGCGCTGCAACGGCTGCGTTCCGCAAACGCGGGGGTCGTGCTCGCGCTGCGTACGCTCGAGGACGTGCCGGAGCCGCTGCGCGGTCCGCTGCTCGGTGCGGTCGGGTGCCGGATGGCCTTCGCGGGTCTCGCCCCTTGGGACGGCGGGCGGTTCGCGGAGGCGTGGGGCACCGAGTGGGTCCAGACCCGGGACGTCACCAACCGGCAGATCATCTCCGACGAGCCGCTCACCAAGGCGCTGCACATGATGCGCCGCATGGTCACCGGCAAGGCGGCCACTGCGGAGGCCGTCACCGTGCGGGAGGTCGAGCGTGCACGGTGGTCGGCGTCCGACCTCGCCCACGCCGTGCCCGCCGGGCACGCCGTGCTGTCGCTGACGACCGTGCGGGGGGAGCTCGCGCCGCCGCTGCTGGTGGATCTGCGGACCTGAACGGGTCCGCGGACCTCAGCCGATCCGCGGCCCCGGCGGGCGCGACCCGGACTGCGACAACCTGGCAGAATCGAGGTAGGCCGTTCATACGGGACGGCGAAATCCTCATTCCGTCCGCTGCCTCGAAGGGCCCCTGGTCCCATGCCGCCCACCCTCGCCTCGCTCGTCCAGCACTCGGCGCTCAAGCTCACCGTGCGCGCCGGGGAGGACCGCCTCGAGACGCCCGTGCGGTGGGCCCACGTCAGCGAACTGACCGACCCCGTGCCGTACATGGAAGGCGGCGAGCTGCTGCTCGTCACCGCCATGAAGCTCGACGCCGAGGACCGCGAGGCCATGCGCCGCTATGTGCGCAGGCTGGTGGGCGCCGGGGTGGTGGGACTGGGCTTCGCCGTCGGCGTCTACTACGACGACATCCCCGAAGCGCTCGTCGAGGCCGCACGGGAGGAGGGGCTGCCGCTGCTCGCCGTGCCGCGCCGTACGCCGTTCCTCGCGATCAGCAAGGCCGTCTCCGCGGCGATCGCCGCGGACCAGTACCGGGCCGTGACCGCCGGATTCGATGCCCAGCGCGAGTTGACCCGGGCCGCGCTCACCGAAGGGCCCGCTGCCGTCGTCGCGCGGCTGGCCGCGCACGTCGACGGGTGGGCGGCGCTGTACGACACGTCGGGCGCGGTCGTCGCCGCGGCGCCCGAGTGGGCCGCGCGGCGCGCGGCACGGCTCACCGCCGACGTCGAGCGGCTGCGTGAGCGCGCCGCGCCGGCGAGCGCCGTCGTCGGCGGCACGGAGGACGACGACCGCGTCGAGCTCCAGTCGCTCGGCACCGGGCGACGGGTCCGCGGCGCCCTCGCCGTCGGCACGGGCGCCCCGTTGGGCACGGCGGAGCGCTACGCCGTGCACTCGGCGGTCGCCCTGCTGACCCTGTCCACGGCCCGTTCCAGGTCGCTGCAGGCCGCCGAACAGCGTCTGGGGGCAGCGGTGTTGCGAATGATGCTGGCCGGGCAGCCGGACCACGCCCGTGCCGTCGCCGGCGAGCTGTACGGCGGGCTGCTCGACGCCCCGTTCCGGCTGCTGATCGCCGAACGCGTAGGTGAGCCGGACCCCGTCGCGGGTGAGCGGTCCGCAGCCCTGGCCGCCTTCGCCGAGTCGGTCGAGTCGGCGGCGGCACGCGCCGGGGAGACGGTCCTCGCGGTGCCCGACGGGTCCGAGGACCGCATGGTGGTGCTCGCCGTGGACGGTGGCGCGGTGGCCGCCGCGTGCGTCGGCGCCTACGGGGACAAGGAGGCGGAAGATGCGCAGCTCTACGTCGGGCTCTCCGCGCCGACCGGTCCGACGGCGGCCGGCGGCGCGTACAAGCAGGCGGAGCAGGCGCTCTCCGTAGCCCGCCGGCGCGGTCGCGCCCTCGTCGAGCACGAGGAACTGACGGCCGGTTCCATCCTGCCGCTGCTCGGCGACGACGCGGTGCGCGCGTTCGCGGACGGCATGCTCCGCGCACTGCACGAGCACGACGCGACCGGCCGCGGTGATCTGGTCGCCTCGCTGCGGGCCTGGCTGTCCCGCCACGGCCAGTGGGACGCGGCTGCGGCCGACCTCGGCGTCCACCGCCACACGCTCCGTTACCGGATGCGCCGGGTGGAGGAGATACTCGGGCGCTCGCTGGACGACCCGGATGTGCGCATGGAGCTGTGGCTCGCGCTCAAGGCGACGGGCGAGCCGCAGCCGCGGCCGGGGTCATGACGGTCGCGACCTGCGGCCGTAGAACTCGATCCGGGCGACCGCCGGCCGGTGGTCCCCACGCGCCCCGCGGGCGGCGTCCGCGACGATCCGGACCGTGACGACGTCGGAGCCGCGCACGTCGATGGTCTGCTGACGGGGCCGTCGGGCCGTCGCCCGGCGGCGCAGCCACCTGCGGCCGGGCCGTCCCCGGCGCGTTGCGGTCGGCCGTCCTCGGCGGGTGCGATGTCCGCACGCCTCGCGGATCACGCGCCACCTCCCGGGCCGCCGTGGCCGGCCGGGTACAGAGCTCGAAGCCCACCTCTGCGGCACCTCCGTCGCGATCGGGCTGCGCCGGCGCACGCGGTCGACGCGGTCGGTTGCGGCACCGTGCCGGCCACCGCCATCACGGCGTCCGCCCTGCCCGTCCGGCCCGGCCTCTGCTGCGGGGGCGTGGAGAGCTGCCCATTCGGGCCGGAGTCACCCGAAGTCCCGAATCCTGCCCGAAGGCGGGCAGGATTGTTGGTCTTCGTGGTTCGAAATGCCTAATCTCCTGCGCATGACAAGCCCCGCCGCCGAGTCGGCACCCGACAACCGCGCTTCCTCGCCGGCCCTTTCCGCTTCCCGTGCCCACACCCGCGGTCGGATCTCCGGGGCGGTCTGGGCCGCACTGGCCATCGTGTACGTCGTCTGGGGCTCCACCTACCTCGGCATCCGCATCGTCGTCGAGACGATGCCGCCGTTCCTCTCGGCGGCGGCCCGGTTCGTCGTCGCCGGTCTGATCCTCGGCGCCCTGGTGGCCTGGCGGCGCGGCCCCACCGCGCTCAAGGTCACCGGGAAGCAGCTCGCGTCCGCGGCCCTCGTCGGTCTGCTGCTTCTCCTCGGTGGCAACGGACTGGTCGTCCTCGCGGAGACGTCCATCCCCTCAGGGCTCGCGGCGCTGCTGATCGCCGTTGTCCCCGCCTGGGTGGTCGTCCTCCGCCGGGCGTCCGGCGAGCGCCCCGGGCCCGGGGCCTACGCGGGTGTCGCCCTCGGGCTCGCGGGACTCGCTGTGCTGACCCTGCCCGGGCTCAGCGGGGAAGTGCACATCGCGGGAGTCCTCACCCTGATCGCGGCGGCCGTGATGTGGTCGGTGGGCTCCTTCTCGTCATCGCGCATCCCCATGCCGGCCGACCCCTTCGCGGCCAGCGCCTACGAGATGGTGGCCGGCGGCATCGGCTGCGCCCTCGTCGCGCTCGGCCGCGGTGAGCACCGAGGCTTCGTTCTCGCCGGCGTCTCCACCCGTTCCTGGGTCGCGCTCGCCTGCCTCGTCCTCTTCGGCTCGCTGCTCGCGTTCACGGCGTACGCCTGGCTGCTGCACACCGCACCGCTCTCGCTGGTCGCCACCTACGCGTACGTCAACCCCGTGGTCGCCGTGCTGCTCGGCGCGCTGGTGCTCGACGAGCGGCTGTCTTGGCCCATCGCGGTGGGCGGGGCCGTGGTGGTGGCAGGCGTCTGCCTCATCGTGTCCACCGAACGCCGCCGCTGACCGCCCGCCGTCGGCCCCGCCGCCGACCCGCCAAAGAGGCCAGACGCGGGCCGCGACTACTCCACGCCGGACAAACGACCGGACGGACCGGCGGCCCTACCGTGTGGTGAGAACGACCGAGAGCAAACCCCACTACTTCGGAAGGGCCGGGACCCGCATGACTTCCACCCACGCCTTCTGGCTCGCCGGCCGCCAGGCCACCGGCGAGACCGCCTTCGACGTCACCTCCCCGTGGGACGGCCGCCTCGTCGGCCGGGTCTCCGTACCGACCGAGACCCAGGTGGAGGAGGCCGTCGCCGCCGCGTACGCCGTCCGTGACGAGTTCGCCGCGACGCCCGCCCACGTCCGCGCGGCCGCCCTCGACCACGTCTCGAAGCGGCTGCTCGAGCGCACCGAGGAGCTCGCGCAGCTGATCTCCGCCGAGAACGGCAAGCCGATCAAGTGGGCCCGCGGCGAGGTCGGCCGCGCCGTCTCGGTGTTCCGGTTCGCCGCCGAGGAGGCCCGCCGGTTCAACGGCGGCGAGGCGCAGCGCCTCGACACCGACGCCGGCGGCCAGGGCCGGCTCGCGCTGACCCGCCGCTTCCCGAAGGGCGTCGTGCTCGGCATCGCGCCGTTCAACTTCCCGCTCAACCTCTGCGCCCACAAGATCGCCCCGGCGATCGCCGTCGGCGCGCCGATCATCCTCAAGCCGGCCCCGGCGACCCCGCTGTCGGGCCTGATCCTCGGCGAGTTGCTGGCCGAGACCGAGCTGCCCGCCGGCTCCTGGTCGGTGCTGACGGTCCCGAACGAGCAGATGCCCGCCCTCGTCCAGGACGAGCGCCTGCCGGTCATCTCCTTCACCGGCTCCGACAAGGTCGGCTACGCGATCATGGACTCGGTGCCGCGCAAGCACTGCACCCTGGAGCTCGGCGGCAACGGCGCGGCCGTCGTCCTCGCCGACTTCGCGTCCGAGCAGGACCTGGACTGGGCGGCGACCCGTATCGCCACCTTCTCCAACTACCAGGGTGGCCAGTCCTGCATCTCCGTGCAGCGCGTGATCGCCGACGCCGCCGTGTACGACAGGCTGCTGCCGAAGATCGTTGCGGCCGTCGAGGCCCAGGTCACCGGTGACCCGTCCGACGCGGCCACCGACGTCGGCCCGCTGGTCAGCGAGGACGCCGCCAAGCGCGTCGAGTCCTGGGTCGAGGAGGCCGTCCAGGGTGGCGCGAAGCTGCTCGCAGGCGGAAAGCGTGACGGTGCCGCCTACGCGCCCACGGTTTTGACCGACGTCCCCGCCGATGCCACCCTCGCCTGCGAGGAGGTCTTCGGACCGGTCCTGACCGTGACCAGGGTTCAGGGCGAGGCCGAGGCGTTCGCCGCGGTCAACGACTCCAAGTACGGCCTCCAGACAGGCGTGTTCACGCACGACGTACAGACCGCCTTCCGCGCCCACCGCGCCCTCGAGGTCGGCGGCGTGATCGTCGGCGACGTTCCGTCCTACCGCGCCGACCAGATGCCCTACGGCGGCGCCAAGCAGTCCGGCGTCGGCCGCGAGGGTGTCGCCTTCGCGATGGACGACTACACGTACGAGAGGGTGCTGGTCCTCACCGGACTGGCGCTGTAACGCGCGTACTTCCACGAGAGGCGGCCGGAGCCCACTGTGCGGGGGCTCTGGCCGTCTCTCGTTCCTCCCGCTGCCGTACGCGGGCTGGTGGAGGTGCCCGGAATCGGGTACTACGAACGAGTAGCACCGTCCGGCACACGCCCTGGGCGGTCCCCGATTCGCGGCGAGGTGAGCCTCATGTCCGCTCCCACGGACAAGCCCCTGCACAAGCCCCAGACCCCGAAGATCAGCGAGCGCGAGGCACGACAGGTCGCGGAGGCGGCGCGGGAACAGGACTGGCGCAAGCCGAGTTTCGCCAAGGAGCTCTTCCTCGGACGTTTCCGGCTCGACCTGATCCACCCGCATCCGATGCCGACCGGTGAGGCCACCCGGCGCGGTGAGGAGTTCCTCTCGAAGCTGCGCCACTTCTGCGAGACGAAGATCGACGGCGCGCTCATCGAGCGGGAGGCGCGCATCCCCGACGAGGTGATCAACGGCCTGCGGGAGCTCGGCGCGCTCGGCATGAAGATCGACCCCAAGTACGGAGGCCTCGGTCTCACCCAGGTGTACTACAACAAGGCGCTGGCCCTGGTCGGCTCGGCGAACCCGGCGGTCGGCGCCCTTCTGTCCGCGCACCAGTCGATCGGTGTGCCGCAGCCGCTGAAGCAGTTCGGCACCGCCGAGCAGAAGCAGAAGTTCCTGCCGCGCCTCGCCCGCAGTGACATCTCGGCCTTCCTGCTCACCGAGCCGGACGTCGGCTCGGACCCGGCCCGCCTCGCCACCACCGCCGTCCCGGACGGCGACGACTACGTTCTGGACGGCGTCAAGCTGTGGACCACCAACGGTGTCGTCGCCGACCTGCTGGTCGTCATGGCGCGCGTTCCGAAGTCGGAGGGCCACAAGGGCGGCATCACCGCCTTCGTCGTCGAGGCGGACAGCGAGGGCATCACCGTCGAGAACCGCAACTCCTTCATGGGCCTGCGCGGCCTCGAGAACGGCGTCACCCGCTTCCACCGGGTGCGCGTCCCCGCCGCGAACCGCATCGGCCCCGAGGGCGCGGGCCTGAAGATCGCGCTGACCACTCTCAACACCGGCCGCCTCTCGCTGCCCGCGATGTGTGTCGGCGCCGGCAAGTGGTGCCTGAAGATCGCCCGAGAGTGGTCCGCGGTGCGCGAGCAGTGGGGCAAGCCCGTCGCGAAGCACGAGGCCGTCGGCTCCAAGATCTCCTTCATCGCCGCCACCACCTTCGCACTGGAGGCCGTCGTCGATCTGGCCTCCCAGATGGCGGACGAGGACCGCAACGACATCCGCATCGAAGCCGCGCTCGCCAAGCTCTACGGCTCCGAAATGGGCTGTCTGATGGCCGACGAACTGGTCCAGATCCGCGGCGGACGCGGCTACGAGACGGCCGAGTCGCTGGCGGCGCGCGGCGAACGGCCCGTACCGGCCGAGCAGTTGCTTCGCGACCTTCGCATCAACCGCATCTTCGAGGGCTCGACCGAGATCATGCACCTGCTGATCGCCCGTGAGGCGGTCGACGCGCACCTCGCCGTCGCCGGCGACATCATCGACCCCGACAAGCCGATGTCCGCGAAGGCGAAGGCCGGCGCGAACGCGGCCGCTTTCTACGCCCGCTGGCTGCCCAAACTCGTCACCGGCCCGGGCCAGCTGCCCCGTAGCTACGCCGAGTTCCACCCCGCCGGGCATCGCGACCTGTCCACCCATCTGCGCTACGTCGAACGGAACTCGCGCAAGCTGGCCCGCTCGACCTTCTACGCCATGTCCCGCTGGCAGGGCCGCATGGAGACCAAGCAGGGCTTCCTCGGCCGGATCGTCGACATCGGCGCCGAACTCTTCGCGATGAGCGCGGCCTGCGTCCGCGCGGACATGCTCCGCGCGTCCGGCGACCACGGCCGCGAGGCCTACCAGCTCGCCGACGCCTTCTGCAGCCAGGCGAGGGTCCGTGTGGAGGAACTGTTCACCCGGCTCTGGTCGAACACCGACGACCTCGACCGCAAGGTCGTGAACGGCGTTCTGTCGGGCACCTACACCTGGCTCGAGGAGGGCGTGGTCGACGCCGGCGGCGACGGCCCCTGGATCGCCGACGCCACCCCCGGCCCGACGGTGAAGGAGAACGTCCACCGCCCGATCCGCTGACGGCCCCGGCCGGGCGCCTCAAGGACTCCCTGTCCGAGCGGACAGGGAGTACGGCCACAATGGGGGGATGAGCGACAGCCCATCTCCCCTCGCAGACCCGCATCTCGTCTTCGACGCCGCCGAAGGCCGCCGGGACATCGTCGTCCTCGGCTCCACCGGGTCCATCGGCACGCAGGCCATCGACCTCGTCCTGCGCAACCCCGACCGCTTCCGCGTCACCGCACTGTCCGCCGCGGGCGGGCGGGTCGGCCTGCTCGCGGAGCAGGCGTACAAGCTGCGCGCGGGCACGGTCGCGGTGGCCCGCGAGGACGCAGTGCCCGCGTTGCGCGAGGCGCTGGCCGAGCAGTACGGCACCGAGCCGCTGCCCGAGATCCTGGCCGGCCCGGACGCCGCGACCGAGGTCGCCGCCTCCCCGTGCCACACGGTGCTCAACGGCATCACGGGCTCCATCGGCCTCGCCCCCACCCTCGCCGCCCTCGAGGCCGGCCGTACCCTCGCGCTGGCCAACAAGGAGTCGCTCATCGTCGGCGGGCCGCTGGTGAGGGCGCTCGCCAAGCCCGGGCAGATCATCCCCGTCGACTCCGAGCACGCCGCGCTCTTCCAGGCGCTCGCCGCAGGCACCCGCGCCGACGTCCGCAAGCTGGTCGTGACCGCCTCGGGAGGCCCTTTCCGCGGCCGCAGCAAGGCGGAGCTGGCGCACGTCACCCGGGACGACGCCCTCGCGCACCCGACCTGGGCGATGGGCCCGGTGATCACGGTCAACAGCGCGACCCTGGTCAACAAGGGCCTCGAGGTGATCGAGGCGCACCTGCTCTACGACATCCCCTTCGACCGGATCGAGGTCGTCGTCCACCCCCAGTCGTACGTGCACTCGATGGTGGAGTTCATGGACGGCTCCACCCTCGCCCAGGCCACCCCGCCCGACATGCGCGGCCCGATCGCCCTCGGAATCGGCTGGCCGGAGCGGGTCCCCGACGCCGCCCCTGCGTTCGACTGGTCCACCGCCTCGACCTGGGAGTTCTTCCCGCTCGACACCGAGGCGTTCCCTTCAGTGGCACTCGCCCGGCACGTGGGCAAGTTGGGCGGAACGGCCCCGGCGGTGTTCAATGCCGCGAACGAGGAGTGCGTCGAGGCGTTCCTCGCCGGACGGCTGCCGTTCAACGCCATCATGGATACGGTCACCGAGGTGGTCACCGAGCACGGGAATCCCGACCCGGGAACTTCCCTGACGGTGACGGACGTCCTCGAAGCGGAGACCTGGGCAAGGGCCAGGGCCCGTGAAACGGCAGCGAAGGCGACGGCGGAGGCTCGCGCATGACGATTCTGTTGACCATTCTGGGCATCGCGCTCTTCGCCGTCGGGCTGCTCTTCTCCATCGCCTGGCACGAGCTCGGCCACCTCTCCACGGCCAAACTCTTCGGCATCCGGGTGCCCCAGTACATGGTCGGCTTCGGCCCCACCCTCTGGTCACGGCACAAGGGCGAGACGGAGTACGGCATCAAGGCCATCCCCATGGGGGGCTACATCCGCATGATCGGGATGTTCCCCCCCGGTGCGGACGGCAAGATCGAGGCCCGCTCCACCTCCCCGTGGCGCGGCATGATCGAGGACGCCCGCTCCGCCGCGTACGAGGAGCTGAAGCCGGGCGACGAGACGCGTCTGTTCTACACGCGCAAGCCGTGGAAGCGCGTCATCGTGATGTTCGCGGGGCCGTTCATGAACCTGGTGCTCGCCGTGGCGATCTTCCTCGGTGTGATGATGACCTTCGGTTCGCCGACGCAGACCACCGAGGTCGCCGGCGTGCAGAAGTGCGTCATCGCCCAGAGCGAGGAGCGGGACACCTGCGCGAAGGGCGACCCCGAGTCGCCGGCATTCGCCGCCGGACTGCAGGTGGGCGACAAGATCGTCGCGTTCAACGGTGAGCCCGTCGAGGACTGGGCCGGCCTCTCGGCCCGTATCCGCGACACCATCGGCACCGCCAGCGTCACCGTCGAGCGCGACGGCACCGAGAAGGTCCTCCAGGCGACGCTCATCGAGAACACGGTGGCGAAGAAGGACGAGGACGGAGAGGTCGTCCCCGGCGAGTACGTGCCGGCCGGTTACTTCGGCTTCGCCGCGAAGACCGAGATCCTGCCCCTGTCGTTCGGTGCCTCCGTCGACCGTATGGGCGACATGATCGAGAACGGCGCCGAGTCGATCATCGCCCTGCCGTCCAAGGTCCCCGACCTGTGGGACGCCGCCTTCGGCGACGGGGAGCGCAAGGACGACTCCCCGGTCGGCGTGGTCGGCGCCGCCCGCCTCAGCGGCGAGGTGCTCAACCTGGACGTGCCGACGACGAACATCGTCGCGACCTTCCTGATGCTTCTCGCCGGCTTCAACCTCTCGCTGTTCCTCTTCAACATGCTGCCGCTGCTGCCGCTGGACGGCGGGCACATCGCGGGTGCGTTGTGGGAGTCCGTGCGGCGGAACATCGCCAAGGTCTTCCGGCGCCCCGACCCGGGCCCGTTCGACGTGGCGAAGCTCATGCCGGTCGCCTATGTGGTGGCGGGGATCTTCATCTGCTTCACGCTGCTCGTGCTGGTCGCGGACATCGTCAACCCGGTGAAGATCAGCTGAGAGGTCCCTCCGCGGAACTGCATGACGGCCGGACACCCTTTGTGTCCGGCCGTCACCTTTGGGTGCACTTCGGTGTGCGATGTGCCCGGCCGAACGCCAGTGCCGTAATCTCGGGTGCTGGAGCCCGCCGATCTCGGGACCTCGATCCACAGCCTTGGGGTTGCACAGCAGATGACTGCAATTTCACTCGGAATTCCGTCCGTTCCGACGAAGCTCGCCGACCGCAGGGTCAGCCGGAAGATCCAGGTCGGCTCGGTCGCCGTCGGCGGTGACGCGCCTGTTTCCGTGCAGTCGATGACGACGACCAGGACGTCCGACATCGGGGCCACGCTGCAGCAGATCGCCGAGCTCACCGCCTCCGGCTGCCAGATCGTGCGGGTCGCCTGCCCGACCCAGGACGACGCGGACGCACTGGCCACCATCGCCAGGAAGTCGCAGATCCCGGTGATCGCGGACATCCACTTCCAGCCCAAGTACGTCTTCGCGGCGATCGACGCCGGCTGCGCCGCGGTCCGCGTCAACCCGGGCAACATCAAGCAGTTCGACGACAAGGTCAAGGAGATCGCCAAGGCCGCCGGTGAGACCGGCACCCCGATCCGCATCGGGGTGAACGCGGGCTCCCTCGACCGCCGTCTGCTGGAGAAGTACGGCAAGGCGACGCCGGAGGCTCTCGTCGAGTCGGCGCTGTGGGAGGCCTCCCTCTTCGAGGAGCACGGTTTCCGCGACATCAAGATCTCGGTCAAGCACAACGACCCGGTCGTCATGGTCAACGCCTACCGCCAGCTCGCCGCCCAGTGCGACTACCCGCTGCACCTCGGCGTCACCGAGGCCGGCCCCGCCTTCCAGGGCACCATCAAGTCCGCCGTCGCCTTCGGCGCACTGCTGAGCGAGGGCATCGGCGACACCATCCGGGTCTCCCTGTCCGCGCCGCCGGCCGAGGAGGTCAAGGTCGGCATCCAGATCCTGGAGTCCCTGAACCTCCGCCAGCGCCGCCTGGAGATCGTCTCCTGCCCCTCCTGCGGCCGCGCCCAGGTCGACGTCTACAAGCTCGCCGACCAGGTCAGCGCCGGGCTGGAGGGCATGGAGGTGCCGCTGCGGGTCGCCGTCATGGGCTGCGTCGTCAACGGCCCCGGCGAGGCACGCGAGGCCGACCTCGGTGTGGCCTCCGGCAACGGCAAGGGCCAGATCTTCGTCAAGGGCGAGGTGATCAAGACGGTGCCCGAGTCGAAGATCGTCGAGACCCTCATCGAGGAGGCCCTGAAGATCGCCGAGCAGATGGAGAAGGACGGCGTCGCCTCCGGGACGCCGGACGTCGTCGCCGTCGGCGAGCCCGGCGCCTGACGGGCGCCCGAGCGTCCCGAGGACCCCGCCGACCCCCGCCGGTCGGCGGGGTCCTCCCGTGCGCGCGCCACGCCCCGGACCCGCCGGGTAGAGTGCCAAGACCAGCAAACCGTGTGATGAGGCGCCCTCGTGTTGACGCAGACCACCACCCGGGTCCTCGACCCCGGCGAACTCGGCGCAGCGCTCGCCATCCTCGAGAGCGAGCCGGTGACGAATGCTTTCGTCGCTGCCCGGGTCCAGGTCGCCGGACTCGACCCCTGGCGACTCGGCGGCGAGATGTGGGGCTGGTACGCGGACGGGCAACTGCGCTCCCTGTGCTACTCGGGCGCCAACCTGGTCCCCATCTGCGCCACACACGAAGCCGTGCGCGCCTTCGCCGACCGCGCCCGCAGGGCGGGGCGCCGCTGCTCGTCCATCGTCGGTCCGGCAGAGCCCACCGCCCAGCTGTGGCGGCTGCTCGAACCGAGCTGGGGCCCCGCCCGGGACGTCCGCGCCCATCAGCCGCTGATGGTCACGGAGCGGATGCCCGACGACATCGAACCCGATCCGTACGTCCGCCGGATCCGCAAGGAAGAGATGGACGTGATCATGCCCGCGTGCGTGGCCATGTTCACCGAGGAGGTCGGCATCTCGCCGACGGCCGGCGACGGGGGACTCCTCTACCAGGCCCGGGTCGCCGAACTCGTCGGCGCAGGACGGTCCTTCGCTCGCATCGAGGACGGCAAGGTCATTTTCAAGGCCGAGATCGGCGCGGCCACCGATCAGGCCTGCCAGATCCAGGGCGTCTGGGTCGACCCCGAGCACCGCGGCCGCGGCCTGTCGGAGACAGGCATGGCGGCCGTCCTGCGCTACGCCCTGGCCGAGGTCTCCCCGGTCGTGAGCCTGTACGTCAACGACTACAACACCGCCGCCAGGGCCTCGTACCGGCGGGTCGGCTTCCGCGAGGTCGGCGCCTTCATGAGCGTGCTGTTCTGATTCCCGCCGCCCCGTACGGGGTGGCCGACGACGGCAAGTAGGGTTCGGCCATGCCAGCACTCACCGGGGACGGCGCGCATGCCCCCGACGTCGTGGTCGGACCGCTCGATCTTGCCGCACGGGTCGACGAGGCACTCGCCGTGCAGGCACTCGCCTTCGGGCTCAGCGAGGACGAGATCGACATCCGCCGGTACATCGTGCTGCGGCACCTGCAGAACCCCGGCGCCCGCGCACTCGGCGCCACGACCGCCGACGGCCGGCTCGTCGGATTCGTCTACGGCATGCCCAACGACCGCACCCACTGGTGGTCCACCGTCGTCGAGCCGTACCTGCGCCGCACCGGCACCGAAGGCTGGCTCGACGACTCCTTCGTCATCACCGAACTCCACGTCCACCCCGCCTTCCAGGGACGCGGTATCGGCCGCGAACTGATCACGGTCATCACCGACTGCGCGGACGAGCCCCGTTCGATCCTCTCCGCTATCGACATCGAGAGCCCCGCCCGGGTCCTGTACCGCAAGCTCGGCTACCAGGACCTCGCCGGCCAGGTGTTGTTCCCGAGCGCCCCCAGCCCCTACGCCGTGATGGGTGCCCTTCTGCCGCTGCTGAGGGCGGGCGGCCGGGGGAACTGATTTCCGCCTGCCGGTACGGTCCGGCTAACCTCCTGCACATCGCACATTCCGAGCAGGAGTTCACCATGGCCCAGGTCCAGCGCATGTCCCGCCTGATGATCAAGACACTGCGCGACGACCCGGCGGACGCAGAGACGCTCAGCCACAAGCTCCTCGTCCGTGCCGGTTACGTCCGCCGCAACGCCGCGGGCATCTGGTCCTGGCTGCCGCTCGGCAAGCGCGTCCTGGAGAACGTCGCCCGCGTCGTGCGCGAGGAGATGGACGCGATCGGCGCGCAGGAGGTGCTGCTCCCGGCGCTGTTGCCGAAGGAGCCGTACGAGGCGACGGGCCGCTGGGACGAGTACGGCGCCGAGCTGTTCCGCCTCCAGGACCGCAAGGGCGCCGACTATCTGCTCGGTCCCACCCACGAAGAGATCTTCACCCAGCTGGTCAAGGACCAGTGCACGTCCTACAAGGACCTGCCGGTGATCCTCTACCAGATCCAGACCAAGTACCGCGACGAGGCGCGTCCCCGCTCGGGCATCCTGCGCGGCCGCGAGTTCCAGATGAAGGACTCGTACTCGTTCGACACCAGCGACGAGGGCCTCACCGAGTCGTACGCCCTGCACCGCGAGGCGTACGTCAAGATCTTCGAGCGCCTCGGCCTCCAGCACAAGATCGTCTCCGCGGTGTCCGGCGCCATGGGCGGCTCCGCCTCCGAGGAGTTCCTGGCGCCCGCCCCGGCCGGTGAGGACACCTTCGTCCACTGCCCCTCCTGCGACTACGCGGCCAACACCGAGGCCGTCACCTTCGCGCTCGCTCCGGTCGAGGCAGCGGACCCCGGGCCCGTCGAGGAGCTGGACACCCCCGACACCCCGACCATCGAGACGCTCGCCGCCCACCTGGGCGTCCCGGCCTCCGCGACCCTGAAGAACCTGCTGGTCAAGGTCGACGGCGAGATCGTCGCGGTCGGCGTCCCCGGCGACCGCGAGGTCGACCTCGGCAAGCTGGGCGACCACCTCGCCCCGGCGACCGTCGAGCTGGTCACCGCGGAGGACTTCGTCGGCCGCCCGGACCTGGTGCGCGGCTACGTCGGCCCGCAGGGCCTCGAGAAGGTCCGCTACATCGCCGACCCGCGCGTCGCGCCCGGCACCGCCTGGATCACCGGTGCCAACACGGCGGGCAAGCACGCCAAGAACGTCGTCGCAGGACGTGACTTCGAGGTCGACGAGTACCTCGACGTCGTGGTCGTGGAGGACGGCGACCCGTGCCCGAGGTGCCGCACCGGTCTGAAGCTGGACCGTGCGATCGAGATCGGCCACATCTTCCAGCTGGGCCGCAAGTACGCCGACGCGTTCCAGCTCGACGTGCTCGGCCAGAACGGCAAGCCGGTCCGGGTGACCATGGGCTCGTACGGCATCGGCGTCTCGCGCGCGGTCGCCGCACTCGCGGAGCAGACCGCAGACGAGCAGGGCCTGTGCTGGCCCGCCGAGATCGCCCCCGCGGACGTCCATGTCGTCGCGGCCGGCAAGGCCCTGCAGACCGAACTGGCCCTCGACGTCGCGAAGCAGCTGGGTGAGGCGGGCCTGCGGGTCCTGGTCGACGACCGCGCCGGAGTCTCACCGGGCGTCAAGTTCACGGACGCGGAGCTGATCGGCGTCCCCAAGATCCTGGTGGCGGGCCGTCGCTCCGGCGAGGGCGTGCTGGAACTGAAGGACCGGCGCACGGGTGAGCGCGAGGAGCTTCCGGTCGCGGAGGCGGTGGCGCGCCTGCGCGCATAGCGCACATGGGGAGCCGGGGGCGCGTCGCGTGCACGCAAGCGCCCGCGCCCGGCCCCTCTGCCCCTCCCCGCCCCTTCCCGGAACCGGGCTCCGCCCGGACCCGTGCCGCCCTCCGGGCGAGCTTCGGGGCTCCCCCGGGGGCTCTCCCGCCCGGTGGCCTCCGCCTGGCGGCCGTGAGGTGCCCGCAGCCGGGCGGTAGTCGCCGCTGCACGGCAGAACCGGTCCGACCGGCGGTGGCATCTCCGTTGCGCTGGGGGGACCTTGCCCGGCCGCTGGTCCGTAGGGGGAGTTCGAGGCGCGGGCCGGGGGGTGGAGCCCCTGGGGCCGGGCGGGTTCCGGCCTTGCCGGGGCCCACGGCAAGGCCGTAGACGCGGGGTTCGAGGGTGGAGCCCCCGTAGAGGGGGTCCGGGGCTTGTCCCGGTTGGGAAGCGGGCGCGACAAGCCCGCCGCAGGCGGACCCGCGCCGCCCCGCTACAACCAGCCCGCGAACTCCAGCGACAGTTCCCCCTCCGCACGCCGCCCCGCGGCCAGCGCCCGTGTCCCCGACTCCACCGCCCGGAACAGCGTCCAGGCCCGCAGCCGCTCCCGGTCCACGTCCAGGGAGTCCGCGAGTTTGTTCACGCGGCGTCGGGCCGCCGACGCTCCCGCCGCGGAGGCGACGAGGTCCTCGACCCGATCGCGCACCAACCGGGCCAGGTCGTAGGCGCGTTCGCCCACCAGCGGCTCCGGCCCGACCGCCAGCCATGGCACGCGGTCGCCGGAAAGCACCTTGCCCTGGCGGAAGTTGCCGTGCAGCAGCAGTTCCTCCGGCGCGAGTGCGACCAGTTCGTCCCGGACCGCGAGCGCCGCCGCGACGAGCGGCTCGCCGGACTTCCGCATCGCCTCGGCCTGCCGCCCCGTGCGCTCCGCCACCGTCTCGAATCCGTGGCCGGCCGGCGGCTCGACCCACAGCCGTCGCACCGTGCCCGCCGCCTCCAGCAGCGCCTTCGCCTCCGGCAGCGACCGGAGCGAGACCTCAGGATGCAGCCGTTCCAGCAGCAGCCCGTCCTCTGTGGCGGTGTCCAACAGCCGCACCGCGCCAAAGCCGTTCCACTGCTCAAGCGCGGTCCGTTCGAGGCCGGGGGCCGCGGACGGTGGGACGAGCTTCAGCGCGGCGGGGGTGCCGTCCGGCTGTCGTACGAGAAGGACCAGGCTGCTCCGGCCGCCCGGCGCGACGGCCCGCTCGACGTGCAGCTTCCGCCGGTCCACCGCCTCCTGGACGGTCCCGGGCAGCCGCGTCAGCCACTCGTCGTCCTCACCGAGTGCCCGGACCAGCCGCTGCGGCGGTTCGAAAGCCATACGTCCGTAGTTCCCTTTCCCCGTCAGTCCTGGTCGGCCCGCTCGGCGAGCCCAGGAAAGGCTACGCCGCTGCCGCGCCAGCGCACGGCGCGGACCGCCGCCTCCCGCAGCGCGCCGGCGGCCTCCAGCCGCAAGGGCCCTTCCGTGGCCCTGACAAGATCGGAGTAGACGGCCGCCACACGTTCCTCGAGGACGGCGGCGAGCCGTATCGCGGCGGCGGCGTCCGGCACCGGGAAGGGCAGGGCATAGCCGGCGGCGGCCACCGCGGGCCTCCCGCCGAGGTCGCGCACCGTCCGCCCCAGCGCGTCCCGCCGTGACCGGTGCGCAGCGTACGCGGCGGCGGCCTCGTTCTCCCGGTCGTCGCCGACGAGGCCGCCGACCACCCCGTAGCCGTAGACCGCCGCGTGCTCCGCCGCGAGCGCGGCCTGCAGGGCGTCCAGCCGGGCCGCCACGTCGCTCCCCCGGTCCACCCTGCTCATCGGCCGTCACCCTTCGTCAGCAGGTACGCATGTGCGGCGCCCGCCGCAGCGACGGAGGCCAGCAGGCGGGCGAGCTCGGGTGCGGCTTCGGTGAGGGCAGCCGTGTGGCTGTCGGCGGTGCGCCGCTCGGCCGCGGCCAGCGCCTTCAAGGCGGCGGCGGGCTCCTGGGGGACCGGGCCGGAGTGACCGGAAGATGCGGAAGGGGATGCGGACGACGAGGGGGACAAAGACGCGGAAGCGGACTGCGGCACCTTGGTCCGGGGCCCGGCCAACGCCGCCGCATGTGCTGCGACTGCCGCCCGCAGCGGAGTCAGCCGGTCCGTGAGCGAGGGGTGGCGGGCGATGACGGCGTCGTACTCGTCCCGCAGCGCCGTGCTCGAGCGCACGAGTCGCACGCGCAGCGCGGCCTCGGTACGGGCGGGGTCGGGGGAGGGGCCCGGCGTGCGGCGGGACTCCGGCTCGTCGTTCGAACAGCCCGTCAACAGGCCGACCGCGGCCGCCCCCGTCGCCGAAAGCGCACGTCTGCGTGTCGTCCCCGTGCGCCCCACGCGTGTCTCCTCGGGCTCGCAGTGATCATCGCCGCAGGCGAGCGTACCTGCGGGCCCTGCGTGGGTGGACGGCAACACCCCCCGCGACCGGATACCCTTTCTTCGACACGCGACGATCCCACAACAGCACACGCGGCCGAGGAGTCACCCGGATGAGCACCACCCAGAGCGAGAGGCTGCGCGGGCTGCTGGAACCGCTCGTCAGCGCCGCGGAACTGGATCTGGAGGAGATCGAGATCTCCCGCGCGGGCCGGCGCCGCATGCTGAGGATCACCGTGGACTCCGACGAAGGCGTGGAGCTGGACGCCTGTGCGGAGCTGAGCCGCGCCATCTCCGAGAAGCTCGACGAGACGGACGCGATGGGCGAGGGCGAGTACGTCCTCGAAGTCAGCTCCCCCGGCGCCGACCGGCCCCTCACCGAGCACCGCCACTATGTGCGCGCCACCGGCCGTCTGGTGAAGCTCCAGTTGCACGAGGGCGGGGACCTGGTGGCCCGCCTCGTGACCGTGGACGACGACGGACTCGATCTCGAGGTGCCTGGCGTGAAGGGGCGCAAGCCCACCGCCCGCCGGATCCCCTTCGACGACATCGCCAAGGCGCGCGTGGAAATCGAGTTCAACCGCAAGGACAAGAAGGAAGAGGAGGCGTAGCCGTGGACATCGACGTGAAGCTCCTGAAGGGCTTGGCCCAGGAGAAGGAGATCGCCTTCGACCTGCTGGTCGAGGCCATCGAGTCGGCCCTCCTCATCGCGTACCACCGTACCGAGGGCAGCCGCCGCCACGCCCGTGTGGTGCTGAGCCGGGACACCGGCCATGTGACCGTGTGGGCCAAGGAGGACCCTGCCGATCTGGAGGAGGGCCAGGAGCCCAAGGAGTTCGACGACACCCCGTCGGACTTCGGCCGGATCGCCGCCACCACCGCCCGCCAGGTCATCCAGCAGCGGCTGCGGGACGCGGAGAACGATGTCACCTTCGGCGAGTACGCCCGCCGTGAGGGCGACGTCGTCGCAGGTCAGGTGCAGCAGGGCAAGGATCCCAAAAACGTCCTGGTCAAGCTGGACGACAAGCTCGAGGCGATCCTGCCGGTGCAGGAGCAGGTGCCGGGCGAGGAGTACACGCACGGTCTGCGGCTGCGTACCTATGTGGTCCGGGTGGCCAAGGGTGTGCGCGGCCCGTCCGTCACGCTCTCCCGTACGCACCCGAACCTGGTGAAGAAGCTGTTCGCGCTGGAGGTCCCGGAGATCGCGGACGGCAGCGTGGAGATCGCCGCGATCGCCCGCGAGGCCGGTCATCGCACCAAGATCGCCGTCCGTTCGACCCGCTCCGGGCTGAACGCCAAGGGCGCCTGCATCGGCCCCATGGGCGGCCGCGTGCGCAATGTGATGGCCGAGCTGCACGGCGAGAAGATCGACATCGTGGACTGGTCCGACGACCCGGCCGAGATGGTGGCGAACGCCCTGTCGCCGGCCCGTGTCAGCAAGGTGGAGGTCGTCGACCTCGGCGCCCGCTCGGCGCGCGTCACCGTTCCGGACTACCAGCTGTCCCTGGCGATCGGCAAGGAGGGGCAGAACGCCCGACTGGCCGCACGCCTCACCGGCTGGCGCATCGACATCCGGCCCGACACCGAACAGGGCGCCGACCGGGACTCCGACCAGGGCTGAGGAATGGACCGGGGCGGAATCCCGTTGCACCGTTGACGGGCACCGACCAGGATCTCAACGAGATCAGGACAACAACCGTTCGATTTTTGCCCCCAAGGGGTGATGTCGGTACGGGGAGGTAGACTTAAGCGTGTCTGGCCGGACGCATGCCCGCGTGTGCCCTGAGCGAACCTGTGTGGGATGCCGGGAGCGAGCGGCCAAGAGCGATCTGCTGCGCATCGTGGTGATCGAGGGCGAGTGCGTCCCCGATGATCGCGGTACGCTGCCCGGCCGGGGTGCGTACGTGCACCCCGCCTTGGTCTGTCTCGACCTGGCGGTCCGCCGCCGGGCGTTCCCGAGGGCCTTCCGGGCCCAGGGGCCGCTCGAGACCGCCGCTGTGCGGCGGCATGTCGAGCAGGCAGCACCGTAAGAGAAAGAAGTACGGCACGGAACCCCGTGCGGTCAGGTACCTCGCGAGTCGGAAGTAGGTCGAGATTGCGATGAGCACTCGATGAGTACGCGATGAGTACGCCCATGAAGTAGCGACGGTCCGGCGGTAACCCGGACCTAAAAGGAGCGAAGTGGCTAAGGTCCGGGTATACGAACTCGCCAAGGAGTTCGGCGTGGAGAGCAAGGTCGTCATGGCCAAGCTCCAAGAACTCGGTGAATTCGTCCGTTCGGCGTCCTCGACGATCGAGGCGCCGGTTGTACGCAAGTTGACTGACGCGCTGCAGGGTCCCGGCGGTAACGCCGGCAAGACCGCAGCAAAGCCTGGCGCGCCCCGCAAGGCGACGCCCTCGAAGCCCGCAGCGCCCTCCCCGGCGCAGGCGGCACGTCCTGCTGCCCCCAAGCCCGGCGCACCGGCCCCCAAGCCGGCCGCGGCGAGCAGCACCCCCTCCGCGGCCCCGGCTCCGGGTCCGCGTCCGACCCCGGGGCCCAAGCCCGCACCGGCCAAGCCCGCTCCGGCGGCTCCGGTGCCCGCTGCCGAGTTCTCGGCCCCGGCCCAGTCCCAGCCCGCTGCCCCGCAGGCCCCGCGTCCCGCGGGTGCCACTCCCGGTCCGCGCCCTGCCCGTCCGGCTCCGGCCGGCGGCCAGCGCGACGGCGGTCGTGGCGGCGAGCGTCCGGCGCGTCCCGCCGGCGGCCAGGGCGCCCCGCGTCCCGGTGGCCGTCCGGCCGGTCCCCGTCCGGGCAACAACCCGTTCACGTCCGGTGGCTCCACCGGCATGGCGCGCCCCCAGGCCCCCCGTCCGGGTGGCGCTCCGCGCCCCGGTGGCGGTGCCGCCCCCGGCGCCCCCCGCCCGCAGGGCGGTCCCGGCGGTGCCCCGCGCCCGCAGGGTCAGGGCGGTCCCCGTCCGACCCCGGGCGGCATGCCCCGTCCGCAGGCCCCGCGTCCTGGCGGCGGCCCCGGTGGTAACCGTCCCAACCCGGGCATGATGCCGCAGCGTCCTGCTGCCGGTCCCCGTCCTGGTGGCGGCGGTCCCGGCGGTGGCGGTGGCGGTCGCGGTCCCGGCGGTGCCGGTCGTCCCGGCGGTGCCGGCCGTCCGGCAGGCGGCGGCTTCGCCGGCCGTCCCGGTGGCGGTGGCGGCGGCGGCCGTCCCGGTGGCGGTGGCGGTTTCGCCGGTCGTCCCGGTGGCGGTGGCCCCGGTGGTGGCGGCGGCTTCGGCGGTCGTCCCGGCTTCGGTGGCCGTCCCGGCGGTCCCGGCGGCCGTGGTGGCACGCAGGGCGCCTTCGGTCGCCCGGGCGGCCCGGCGCGTCGTGGCCGCAAGTCGAAGCGGCAGAGGCGCCAGGAGTACGAGGCCATGCAGGCCCCGTCGGTCGGCGGTGTGATGCTGCCTCGCGGCAACGGCGAGAGCATTCGCCTGTCGCGCGGTGCGTCCCTCACCGACTTCGCGGAGAAGATCAACGCCAACCCGGCGTCGCTCGTCGCGGTCATGATGAACCTCGGCGAGATGGTCACGGCCACGCAGTCCGTCTCCGACGAGACGCTGCAGCTCCTCGGTGACGAGATGAACTACACCGTTCAGATCGTCAGCCCGGAGGAGGAGGACCGTGAGCTGCTCGAGTCCTTCGACATCGAGTTCGGCGAGGACGAGGGCGGCGACGAGGCCCTGGTCTCGCGTCCGCCGGTGGTGACCGTCATGGGTCACGTCGACCACGGCAAGACCCGACTGCTGGACGCGATCCGCAAGACGAACGTCGTTGCGGGCGAGGCCGGCGGCATCACGCAGCACATCGGTGCGTACCAGGTCGCCACCGAGGTCAACGGCGAAGAGCGGGCCATCACCTTCATCGACACCCCGGGTCACGAGGCGTTCACCGCCATGCGTGCCCGTGGTGCGAAGTCCACCGACATCGCGATCCTCGTGGTCGCGGCGAACGACGGTGTGATGCCCCAGACGATCGAGGCGCTGAACCACGCCAAGGCGGCCGAGGTGCCGATCGTGGTCGCGGTCAACAAGATCGACGTCGAGGGCGCCGACCCGACCAAGGTGCGCGGCCAGCTCACCGAGTTCGGTCTGGTGGCCGAGGAGTACGGCGGCGACACCATGTTCGTCGACATCTCCGCCAAGCAGGGTCTGCACATCGACTCCCTGCTGGAGGCCGTGGTCCTCACCGCGGACGCCTCGCTCGACCTGCGGGCCAACCCGGAGCAGGACGCGCAGGGCATCGCGATCGAGGCCCACCTGGACAAGGGCCGCGGCGCCGTCGCGACCGTCCTCGTCCAGCGAGGCACGCTGCGCGTCGGTGACACGATGGTCGCCGGCGACGCCTACGGCCGTGTTCGCGCCATGCTCGACGACAAGGGCGAGAACGTGGAGGAGGCGGGTCCCTCGACCCCCGTCCTCGTGCTCGGTCTCACCAATGTCCCGGGCGCCGGCGACAACTTCCTGGTCGTCGACGAGGACCGTACGGCCCGTCAGATCGCCGAGAAGCGTGCCGCCCGTGAGCGCAACGCCGCGTTCGCCAAGCGCACCCGCCGGGTGTCCCTCGAGGACCTCGACAAGGTGCTCAAGGCCGGCGAGATCCAGCAGCTCAACCTCATCATCAAGGGCGACGCGTCCGGTTCGGTGGAGGCTCTCGAGTCCTCGCTGCTCCAGCTCGACGTCGGCGAAGAGGTCGACATCCGCGTGCTGCACCGCGGCGTGGGTGCGGTCACCGAGTCCGACATCGACCTGGCGATGGGCTCCGACGCCATCGTCATCGGCTTCAACGTCCGCGCGGCCGGCCGTGCCTCGCAGATGGCGGAGCGCGAGGGCGTCGACGTCCGGTACTACTCGGTGATCTACCAGGCCATCGAGGAGATCGAGGCGGCCCTCAAGGGCATGCTCAAGCCGGAGTACGAAGAGGTCGAGCTCGGTACGGCGGAGATCCGCGAGGTCTTCCGCTCCTCCAAGCTGGGCAACATCGCGGGTGTTCTCATCCGCTCCGGCGAGGTCAAGCGCAACACCAAGGCCCGGCTCATCCGCGACGGCAAGGTCATCGCGGAGAGCCTCAACATCGAGGGTCTGCGCCGCTTCAAGGACGACGTCACCGAGATCCGCGAAGGCTTCGAGGGCGGTATCAACCTCGGAAACTTCAACGACATCAAGATCGACGACGTCATCGCGACGTACGAGATGCGCGAGAAGCCGCGAGGCTGACGCACGGTGCGGTCCGGGGCCGGTCGGCGGATGTATTTCCGTCGATCGGCCCCGGCCGTTGCGTGTACGGTTTGGATGTCCCTGCCAAGCAGCCGCGGCGGGGCCCCAGACCCCGAACCGGCGGGACATCCGGACATACATGTATGTGGGGACACTGTCCTTCGACCTGCTTCTCGGCGACGTACGGTCGCTGAAGGAGAAGCGTTCCGTGGTCCGCCCCATCGTCGCCGAGCTCCAACGGAAGTACGCCGTGAGCGTGGCGGAGGTGGGCGACCAGGACCTTTATCGCCGGGCCGAGATCGGCCTGGCCGTGGTGTCCGGTGACACCGGGCACCTCACGGACGTACTCGACCGGTGCGAGCGCCTTGTCGCCGGCCGGCCCGAGGTGGAGCTGCTGTCGGTGAGGCGCAGACTCCACAGCGACGAAGACTGAATGCAAGGCAAAGAAGGAGACGGACCAGTGGCCGACAACGCGCGGGCGAAGAAGCTGGCGGACCTCATCCGGGAGGTGGTCGCCGAGAAGCTGCAGCGCGGCATCAAGGACCCTCGCCTGGGTTCGAACGTGACCATCACGGACACCCGCGTCACCGGTGACCTGCGGGAGGCCACGGTCTTCTACACGGTCTACGGCGACGACGAGGACCGGGCCAGCGCCGCGGCGGGCCTGCAGAGCGCCAAGGGCATCCTGCGCTCGGCGGTCGGTGCGGCGGCGGGCACCAAGTTCACGCCGACCCTGACCTTCGTGGCCGACGCGCTCCCGGAGAACGCCAAGACCATCGAGGACCTTCTCGACAAGGCGCGCGCCTTGGACGCCAAGGTCCGTGAGGCGTCCTCCGGCGCCACGTACGCGGGCGAGGCCGACCCGTACCGCAAGCCCGAGGACGAAGCCTCGGAATGACACAGCGCACCCCACCGCCCGACGGACTTGTCATCGTCGACAAGCCGTCGGGCTTCACTTCGCACGACGTCGTCGCCAAGATGCGCGGGATCGCCAGGACCCGGCGCGTCGGACACGCGGGGACGCTCGACCCCATGGCCACCGGTGTGCTCGTGCTCGGTGTCGAGAAGGCCACCAAGTTGCTCGGCCATCTCGCGCTGACCGAGAAGGAGTACCTGGGCACCGTCAGGCTGGGGCAGAACACCGTCACGGACGACGCGGAGGGCGAGGTCACCTCGTCCGCCGATGCTTCCGGCGTCACCCGCGAGGCGATCGACGCGGGCGTCGCCGCGCTCACCGGCGACATCATGCAGGTGCCGTCCAAGGTCAGCGCCATCAAGATCGACGGCAAGCGGTCGTACGCGCGGGTCCGCGGCGGCGAGGAGTTCGACATCCCCGCCCGGCCGGTGACCGTCTCCGCCTTCCGTGTCCACGACGTCCGGGAGACGACCACGGACGACGGGCTCGCCGTCGTCGACCTGGTCGTGTCCGTGGTCTGTTCCTCGGGTACCTACATCCGGGCGCTCGCGCGCGACCTCGGGGCGGGTCTTGGCGTCGGCGGACATCTGACGGCCCTGCGGCGCACCCGGGTCGGCCCGTACGGCCTGGACGCGGCGAAGACGCTCGAGCAGCTCCAGGAGGAGCTGACCGTGATGCCGATCGCAGAGGCGGCCGCGGCGGCGTTCCCCCGCTGGGACGTGGACGAGCGGCGGGCCAAGCTCCTCACCAACGGTGTACGGCTCGACATGCCCGCGCAGGAGCACGCGCCGGTGGCCGTCTTCGGTCCCGGCGACCGCTTCCTGGCGCTGGTGGAGGAGCGGAACGGCAAGGCCAAGAGCCTCGCCGTCTTCGGCTGACGCCGGCGGCCGTCCCGTCGGATCTCGTTGTGGGGCGGCCGGCGCGCCGGCCGCCCCACGATCCCCCTTCTTCTCCCCCGCAGAGGGTCTATCCACTACGGACCCTGTATTCACCCCATCGGCCAGGCGCTCGGAGTGAACGGGGGTGCACTGGGGGGCGCGTTCGTCGTGCGGACTTCTCCGACTGATCATCTTCGACCTAACGTCGTCCGCATGGGACGCGCTGACCTGGCAAGTTTGGTACGGATCTGCGATCCGGCCGGTCGGCCGTACGGCACCGGCTTCGTCGCCGACGACATCGGCACGGTCGTGACCGGCCATGACGTGGTCCGAGGTCTGATCCGGCCCGTTCTTGTGCCCCTGGACGGCTCCGGGCCCGCAGTCGAGGCCGACGCCGTCACCCCGCTGCCCGACAGCGCTCTCGCCCTCGTCCACGCGCGCGGTCTGCGGCTCCCGCCTCTGCCCCTCGGCGCCCGCGAACGCGTGGAGCCGGGCACATATGTGCGCCTCCCGGCGGGTGGCTGGCGAGAGGCCCGCGTGCTCGCCGCCGGCCACGGCGTCCTGGAACTCGCCATCGGCACGGACGGCAGCGACGCCCTGCGGCTGGCGGGCACCGCCGCCGGTGGTCCGGTGCTCGACGCGGCGACCGGAGCGGTCCTCGCCGTGCTCGCCGCCGCGCCCCCTCCGGGCGCCCCGGCGGCAGACCTCGCACGGCCCCTGGGCACGGCCCGGTCCGAGCCGCATGCCGCCCTGCTGCGCAGGAACGCGGCGATCGCGCCCGCGTACGGGCAGGACCTGAACCTCGCGGCGGTACTGGCGCTGACCGCCATTACGCTCGGCCGGGCCGGTGCCCTGGACGAGGACCGGCCGCAGCCCGTCCGACGGCCCGAGATGGCACGGGAGTTCGGGGCGTTCACCGGGCAGAGCGGCACCGGTCGGGTGCTCGGGCTCGTCGGCGCCCCCGGGACCGGCCGTACGACGGAACTCCGCGCCCTCGCCGACCGCCGCGCCCAGGGCCCCCAACCGGCCCCGACGCTCTGGCTGCGCGGCGCAGACCTGCGGGCCGGTGACGCATCACTGGCCGTCGCGGTGGCGCGCACGCTGCGCGGCGCCGCCCGAATCCTCGCCGTACCGGAGCGCGGCGTCGGCCCGGACCAGGTGGCGCGGCTGGCCGCAGAGGCAGGGCGGCCGCTGCTCGTCGTCCTGGACGGCCTGGAGGAGATGGCGCCGGAGGCGGCAGGGGCCCTGCCGGAGTGGACAGCGGCCACGGTTGAGTGGCTGGTCTCCTCCGGCGTCAGGCTGGTGGTGTCCTGCCGCCCCGAGTACTGGGCCGAGGCCGGGGTGCTCTATCCGCCCGGTGTGCTGCACCGCCCGGCCGGGGGCGGGCCCGCCCCGGTTCCGCCCCGCGTGGCACAGGGCGGTACCCCGCTGCAGCCGGCCACGCCCTCGGGCGTGCTCGCCGCGTCCGAGGCGAGCGGCAGCCGGCCCGGGGCGGGTACCGGCCCGGAGGCGCAGGACAGGTTCCCGGTGCCTTGGGAACCGGCACGCGTGTCGTCGCCGCCCGGCGGCTGCGCGGGTACTGGCGGGAGGCCTGCGGGCGCCTTCGCGGTGGCGGTCGCCGCAGGAGCTGCGAGGGGCGAGCAGTCCGGGGGTGTCCCCGCGTGGGACACCGACCCCGGGCCGGCGACGGTCGCCATGCCAGCCGGCGCGGCCGCGAAGGCCTCGGCGAGGACCGCCGTGCTGAAGCCGCCTGCCGGCGTCCCCGGCGCCCGTCCGTCGGGGACGCCGGCAGGCGTTCAGCTCGCGCCGCAGCGGTGCGGGAGGCCTTCCGCTCTCCCCGCGGAGGGATCGAGTGCACCCGCGCCCCGGCCGACGGCCGCCGTGGGCCTGCCCCCCGCTCGGCCGCATGAGGGTCCCGGTTCGCCGGCGCAGGTGATGCCCGGCGGCAGCGACGCATCGCGGAGCCGTACGGCCGGTGACCCCGCCGGCGTACCGCGCAGCCGGACTTACCGGGACCATTGCCCGGAGCCGGCTCCGGGCAGCCCGGACCCGGGCCGTGACCCCTACGTGGCGCCGGACCCGGGGACCCCGCCCGCCCTGCGGCTGGGGGACCTCACTCCCGAGCAGGCCCGGCTGGCGCGCGAGCGGTACGGCCTCGAGGACGGTGCCGTCGCGGCCGTCGACGAGCGGCATCCGCTCGTCCTCCGGCTGCTCGCGCAGCTGCGCCGGGCCGTGCCCGGCGCAGCTGCGGGCAGGCCGGGGCGGGAGGACGTCTTCGGCGCGTACCTGGACCTGGTGTGCCTGCGGGTCGCCGTACGCATCACCGCCCGGAGCGGCACCCAGCCCCGAGGCAGCGCGGTCCGCCGGCTCGCCGCCACGGTCGCCGACAGGACGCACGAGGCCGCCCGGCGCTGCCTCGGGCCCGGCCACGGGCAACTCGACCACGCGGCGTTCGAGGAACTCTTCCCCTGTGCGGACGGCTGGGCGTCTGCCGTCCTCGCCGAGGGTCTGCTGGTCCCGGCCGGCGAGGGCTACCGCTTCGCCCACGAGGAACTGGCCGACTGGATCCAGGGCGCGCATCTCGACCTCGACGTGGCACTGCGCTCCCTCCTGCACCACCGCCCCGGCGAGGACGGCCCCGCCGTGCCCCGTCATCGCATCGGCCCTGTCGTCCACGGACTTCTCCTTCTCGGCCGCGAGCGTGGCGCGGGCCTCCTGGCTTCCAAACTCTGGGAACTCGTCGACGCGCTCGACGACCGGTGTACCCCCGACGCCCGCTGGTGGGCGTCCGCGCTGCTGCGCGAGGTGCTGGTACGCGTGCCGGACGCCGAGCCGTTTCTCGCCGTGCTGCACCGGCTCGTGGAGCGGCCGGGCGGCGAATTCGGGCCCCGCTTCTGGGCGCGGCCGGCGCTCGGCGACCCGAGCAGGTTCGACCTTCTGCGGCGGCTCGTCCCCAGCGACCCTCCGCCGTCCGCCGACGCCCTCGTACCGCGGCATCTGGAGCTCGCCGACGAGCGGCTGACCGCCGACCCCGGCGCCGTACAGCCGCTGCTGTGCCGATGGTTCGACGACGACACCCCGCTGGCCGCCGGCCTTGACACCGCAGTGCGGCCCACCGTCGGCGCGGCCGCCCAGGCACTGCTCTACGCCCGCCGCGGCCTCGCGCCCGACGACCTCACCGAAGCCCTCGTCGACGCCGCCCACCCCCGGGCCGCCGAACTTCTCCACGCGCTGACGGAGGACGAACCGTCCGCGATGTGCCGGGCCGTCGACCGCTGGGCCCGCGACCCGCGCCCCGAGCGACGGGCAGCGGCCGCTGCCTACGCCGCGTTGCTCGCGCCCACCGAGGCCGCCGACCGGGACCTGCTCCGACGCGCGGCACGCGCACTGCTCGCCGGGACCCGGGACGCCTACGGCCCGGCGCTCACTGTCCTGGTCCGCGATCCGGTCAGCAGGGCACGGCACCTGGAACGTGCCCTGGACCTCGTCGCGGCGGGCGACCCCCGGCTGCCCGTCGCCGCGCTGACCGACGCCGTGGCCACCGACCCCGGCCCGGTCCTCACCGCCTTCCGGACCCGCCTGCTGCGGCCGGGCACCACGGCCGACGCGGAAGAGATCCTCGCCACACTCGCGGAGGCCGCTACCACCGCCGCGACCGCGCGTCGCGTCGCCGCCCTCGTCTGCGAGTACGTCGACCACCGCCCCGACGGTGCCGCGCACGCGGCCGCGTACGTCCACCACCGCCTCGAGCACGGACCGGACGGGGGCGATGTGCTCTTCCCGCTCGTCACCCACCTGGTGCGCGGCCGCCCAGCCGGCGTACGCAGCGCCCTGGCCCCCGTCCTCGCTGCCCCGGGCAGTCCTGCCTCCCGCCCGCTGCGGGCCGAGCTGCTGGAGGAACTGCTGCGGTACGAGCAGTACGCGGCCCGTGACGTCGCCGTCCTCGACGCCCTGCTGCACGCCGCCGCGCACGGCTGCGGCGTGCGGGAGGAGGCCTGGACCCGCGCACTGGTGCACCGCACGGGCCTGCTTCTGGTCCGTACCCCCAAGGGCGCCGTCTGTTTCGACCGGCGGCTCACCGAGCTCTCCCGCGAGGTGCCCGCCTTCGCCTCGCTGATGTCGCGCTGGCCTGCCGCGGACCCGCAGGAATGGGCCGTGGTGGAAGCCTGCCGGGCGCTCGGCACCGGGGACGGTCAGGTGCCGATGCCGACCGGGAGCGTGGGGCATGGCAGTCTTAGACCTGCGTAATCGGTAATCACGTACACAGGTTCGGGCGAGGAGCGGTCACAGTGCAGCGCTGGCGTGGCTTGGAGGACATCCCCCAGGACTGGGGACGCAGCGTCGTCACCATCGGCTCCTACGACGGTGTGCACCGCGGGCACCAACTGATCATCGGGCGCGCCGTGGAGCGGGCGCGTGAACTCGATGTGCCGTCGGTCGTCGTGACCTTCGACCCGCATCCCAGCGAGGTCGTCCGCCCCGGCAGCCACCCGCCGCTGCTCGCACCGCACCACCGGCGTGCGGATCTGATGGCCGAGCTCGGCGTGGACGCGGTGCTCGTCCTGCCCTTCACCGCCGAGTTCTCGAAGCTCTCACCGGCCGACTTCATCGTGAAGGTACTGGTCGACAAGCTGCACGCCCGCGCGGTCATCGAGGGCCCCAACTTCCGCTTCGGCCACCGGGCGGCCGGCAACGTCGCCTTCCTCACCGAACTCGGAGCGACGTACGACTACGACGTCGAGGTCGTCGACCTGTACGTACGGGGCGAGGCAGGCGGCGGCGAGCCCTTCTCCTCCACCCTGACCCGGCGACTGATCGCCGAGGGCGACGTCGAGGGCGCCGCCGAGATCCTCGGCCGCCCGCACCGCGTCGAGGGCGTCGTCGTCCGCGGCGCCCAGCGCGGCCGCGAACTCGGCTTCCCGACGGCGAACGTGGAGACCCTGCCGCACACCGCGATCCCCGCGGACGGCGTGTACGCGGGCTGGCTGACCGCAGCCGGCGAACGGATGCCGGCGGCGATCTCGGTGGGCACGAACCCGCAGTTCGACGGGACGGAGCGCACGGTGGAGGCGTACGCGATCGACCGAGTGGGGCTCGATCTGTACGGGCTGCACGTGGCGGTGGACTTCCTGGCGTATGTGCGGGGCCAGAAGAAGTTCGACACGATCGAGTCGCTGTTGGTGGCGATCGGGGACGACGTGAAGAAGTGCCGAGAACTGACCACGGAGTACGACCGGGCGTGACCCGGTCCGGGTCACGCCTCCGCGCGACCCGGACCGGACTCAGGGCGACGCCGTTGCCCAGTGGCAGGCGACCTGGGCGGCGTGTGCGTTCGGGAGGACCGGGAGGGCCCGGGAGCGGCACAGGTCCGCGACGCCCGCGCGTGCGGCCTCGCCCGATGACAGGATCTGGCAGCGGGCGTGGAAGCGGCAGCCCTCCGGGATACGGGACGGGTCCGGCGGCTCGCCGGTGAGGACCACCGGCGGGACCTCGGACTCCGGCAGGACCGACAACAGTGCCTGCGTGTAGGGATGTTGCGGCGAAGTCAGCACATCCTCGACCGGCCCCGACTCGACGATGCGCCCCAGGTACATCACCGCCACCCGGTCGGCGATGTTCCACGCCAGGCCCAGGTCGTGCGTCACGACCAGTGCGGACAGGCCCAGTTCGTCACGCAGCCGCAGCAGCAGCGCCAGGATCTCGCCGCGTACGGAGGCGTCGAGCGAGGCCACCGGCTCGTCGGCGACGATGAGCTCCGGTTCGAGGACCAGCGCGCCCGCGATGACGACACGCTGCCGCTGGCCGCCGGAGAGTTCGTGCGGGTAGCGGAGGAAGAAGCGTTCGGGCGGACGAAGACCGGCCCGGGACAGCGCCTCGGCGACGGCCGCGCGTTCGTCACCCGCGTAACGGTGGATCCGCAGGCCTTCCGCGACGGCGTCGTAGACGGTGTGCCGCGGGTTGAGCGATCCGCTCGGGTCCTGGAGCACGAGCTGCACCCGCTTGCGGTACGTCTTCAGTGCGCGTGAGCCGTGGCCGAGGGGCTCCCCGCCGAAGGTGACCTGCCCGGAGGTGGGTGCCACCAGGCCGAGGAGCGAGCGCGCGAGGGTCGTCTTGCCGCAGCCGGACTCGCCGACGAGGGCGACGATCTCGCCCGCGCCGATGTCCAGGTCGACGCCGTCCACGGCCCGCGCGGACGGCCCGCCCCGGCGGCCGGGGAAGGTGACGTGCAGCCCGGAGGCGGACAGCAGGGGAGAGGCGGTGGCGGTCGCGGTCATGACGTGCTCCTGTGTCACAGCTGCATCTCCGTTCCTGCACCCGCACCCGCTGGACCCGCACCCACCAGTACGCACGCCGCCCGGCGGCCTTCGCCCGCAGGCACCAGCTCCTGGTCCTGCTCGGAGCACGAGTCGAGCGCGAGGGCGCAGCGCGGGTGGAACGCGCAGCCGCTCGGCAGTGCCGACGGGTCGGGCGGGTCACCGGGCAGGCCGCGCGGCGCACGGCGCGAGGCCGGGTCGCCGATGCGCGGGAACGCGGCGGACAGCGCCCGCCCGTACGGATGCTCCGCGCGGCTGTACACCGCGCGGGCAGGGCCCTCCTCCACGACCCGGCCCGCGTACATCACGGCGAGCCGGTCGCACGTGTCGGCGAGCACCCCCAGGTCGTGGCTGATCATCAGCAGGCTGATGTGCTGCTCGGCGACAAGCTGCTCGATCAGCCGCAGGATCTGCGCCTGGATCATCACGTCGAGCGCGGTCGTCGGCTCGTCGGCCACGATCAACTGCGGATCGCAGGCGAGCGCCATCGCGATCATCACACGCTGCCGCTGCCCGCCCGACAGCTCGTGCGGATAGCCGTCCGCACGGGTCACCGGCAGCCCGACGTGCTGAAGGAGCTCACCGACGCGCCGTTTCGCCTCCGCCGGTGTCATAGTCCTGCGGTGCAGCAGGATCGGCTCGGCGATCTGGTCGCCGACCCGGTGCACCGCGTTGAGCGAGTGCATCGCGCCCTGGAAGACGATCGACGCACCCGCCCACCGCACGGCCCGAAGCCGCCCCCACTTCATGGTGAGGACGTTCTCGCCGTCGAGCAGGATCTCGCCGGTCGGCTTCGCCGAGGCCGGCAGCAGCCGCAGCAGCGCGAGTGCCAGCGTCGACTTGCCGCAGCCGGACTCACCCGCAACGCCCAGTTTCTGCCCGGCGGCCAGGGACAGGTCCACGCCGCGGACGGCGGGCACCGCCCGTGTCCCGGAGCCGTAGGTCACATGCAGGTCCTTGACCTCGAGCAGGCTCAACGCGCCACTCCCAGCTTCGGATTGAGTACGGACTCGATGGCCCGCCCGCACAGGGTGAAGGCGAGGGCGACGAGCGCGATGGCGATGCCCGGCGGGGCGAGGTACGACCAGTGGCCGGAGGACACCGCGCCCGCCTCCCGCGCGTCCTGGAGCATGCCGCCCCAGGAGACGACGGTGGGGTCGCCGAGACCGAGGAAGGCCAGCGTCGCCTCCGTCAGGATCGCGCTGGAGATGCCGAGCGTGGTCTGCGCGAGCACCAGCGGCATCACGTTCGGCAGGACGTGACGATTCATGATGTGGGTGTGTCCGCCGCCGAGCGCCTTGGCGCGCTCGATGTAGGGCCGGGATTCCACGGCGATGGTCTGCGCCCGTACGAGCCGTGCCGTAGTGGGCCAGCTGGTGACGCCGATGGCGATGACGACGGTCCAGATGTTGCGTGACATCACGGTCGCCAGCACGATCGCCAGCACCAGTGTCGGCATGACCAGGAACCAGTCCGTGATCCGCATCAGCACGGTGGAGAACCAGCCGCCGTAGTGGCCCGCGATGATGCCGACGAGTGTGCCGATGGCCACGGACAGCGCGGCTGCCAGCAGCCCCACGGTCAGCGAGATTCGCGCCCCCCACACCAGCAGCCCGAGCAGCGAGCGTCCGAACTGGTCCGTGCCGAGAGGGAATTCGCCGCTCGGCTTCTCCATGGCCGTGCCGGGCGCGGCGGTGACGCTCTGCACGTCGCTGCCGACGAGCAGCGGCGCGGTGAGCGCGGTCAGCGCGATGAGCGCCAGCGCCGCGAGGCCGAAGAGCCCGGCGCGGTGGGTGCGGTACGAGCTCCAGAAGCGGGCCATGGAGTGGCGGCGCCGCTCCCACGCCAGGGACCTCGCGGTGCGGACGGGGCCGGTGGCCGGCCCGGTCCCGGGCGTCACCTGCTTCGTCGGCGGAGTCGGTGTCGTCGTCATCGGCCCACCCGGGGATCGAGCAGCGGATACAGCAGGTCGGCGAGGAGATTCATCACGATCATCGCGCCCGCGAAGACCACGAACAGACCCTGGACGAGCGGCAGGTCGGGCACGCTCAGCGCCTGGTAGAACAGCCCGCCGAGCCCGGGCCAGGAGAAGACCGTCTCGACCAGGATCGAACCGGCGGCCACATGGCCGAGGTTGATGAACACCATGGTGACCGTCGGCAGCAGCGCGTTGGGCACGGCATGCCGGCGCCGCACCACGTCGTCACGCAGCCCCTTGGCCCGTGCCGTCGTCAAATAGTCGCTGCCCATCTCGTCGAGCAGCGAGGAGCGCATCACCAGCAGCGTCTGGGCGTACCCCACGGCGACGAGGGTGAGGACCGGCAGCACCATGTGGTGCGCCACGTCGATGACGTACGCGAAGCCGGTCTCGTTGCCCGACTCCATGCCGCCGGTCGGGAACATCCCCGGGAGTGGGCCGAAGCCGACCGAGAAGGTGATGATGAGCAGCAACCCGAGCCAGAAGCCCGGCACGGACCACAGGGTGAGTGCCATGCCCGTGTTGAGCCTGTCGCCGAGGCTGCCGTGCCGCCAGGCCGAACGGGTGCCCAGCCAGAGCCCGATCGCCGAGTAGATGACGACCGCCACCCCGGTGAGCAGCAGCGTCGCCGGGACCTTCTGGGCGATCAGGTCGCCGACGGGCGCGTGGAACTGGTACGACATGCCGAAGTCGCCCGTCAGGGCGTTCGCGCAGTAGTCGGTGAACTGCTGCCACATCGGCTTGTCGAGGCCGAACTGCCGCCGCAGCGTGGCCATCTGCTCCGCGGACGTCGGCATGCCATGGGTCATGGCCTTCACCGGGTCGCCGGGGATGATCCGGAAGAGGAAGAAGCTGGTGACGAGGACGGCGAGCAGCGAGACCGCCGCGCCGCCGAGCCTGCCCGCGACATGGAGAAGATAGGCGTGTACGTTGCCGCCGCTCGCGGCGCGGGCCTCGGGGGCCCGCGCCACAGCGGTCGTGCCGGTCGTGCTTGTGGTGCTCATCGACTATTCACGGTCTTCCGCGGTGGAACGGCGCCGCATCACGACGAACAGTCCGAGAGCGGCGGCGAGGACGACGGCCGCGCCGGCGCCGATCGCCACGCCCATGGACGAGCCGCTGTCGGAACCGTCGTCGGCCGCGGCCGGCTCTGCCGACCACCAGCTCCAGTAGCCGTCCTGGCCGTAGATGTTGCCGGCCGCCTCCGGCATCGTCGTGATGGACTTGATCTGGTCCGTACGGTACGCCTCGACGGCGTTCGGGTACGCGAGGACGTTCATGTAGCCCGTGTCGTACAGCCGCGACTGCATCTGCTTGACCAGGTCGGCGCGCTTGGCGGGGTCGTACTCCGCGGCCTGCTGCGCGTACAGCCCGTCGAACTGCTTGTCGCAGATGAAGTTGTCCGTCGCGCCGGTGTCCTTGGGCGTGGCGGGCAGTGCTGCGCACGTGTGGATCGACAGGACGAAGTCCGGGTCGGGGTTGACGGACCAGCCGTCGAAGGCCAGGTCGTAGTCGCCCTTGAGCCACGGGTCCGAGACGTTGTCCAGGCATTCGACCTTCAGCCCGATGCCGAGCTCGCCCCACCACTCCTGGAGGTACTTTCCGATCGCCTTGTCGTTCGGGTCGGTGGCGTGGCACAGGATGCGGAAGTCGAGCGGCTTGCCGTCCTTGCCGAGTCGCTTGCCGTTGCCGTTCTTCTTGTAGCCGGCCCCGCCGAGGATCTGAGCCGCCTTCGCCGGGTCGTACGCGATCTTCCGGCTCGCGTCCGGCTTCCAGAAGTACGACTCGAAGCGCGGCGGGATGTACCCCTCGCCCTCGACGGCGTGGCCCTGGAAGACCTTGTCGACGATGGTTTTGCGGTCGATGGCGTGGAAGAGCGCCTTGCGCACGGCCGGGTCGAGCAGCGCCTTGTGGCCGTTGCCGAACTTCTTGCCGTCCTTGGACTGCGCGCCCGGGTTGGTGGCGAGGGCGAAGAAGCGCCGGCCGGGAGCGTCGTTGACCTTGATGTTCTCGGCGCTCTTCAGGGCTTCGGCCTGGGCCGGCGTCAGGCCCTGGACGAACGACACCTCGCCCTTCCGCAGGGCCGCGACGGCGGCGTCACCGTCCTTGTAGTACTTGAAGACGAGCTCGTCGAACTTGGGCGCGCCGCGCCAGAAGGCCTTGTTCGGCGCGAGCTTCACATACTGGTCGACCTTGAAGTCCGTGACGACGAACGGGCCGTTGCCGACGATGGGGAACTGCTTGTCGTTGTTGAACTTCGAGAAGTCGCCGACCTTCTCCCACACATGCTTGGGCACGATCGGCACGTCGAGGGCCGTCATCGTGGCCTGAGGTTCCTTCAGCTCGATGACCAGCGTCTCGGGGTCGGGCGCGGTGACCTTCTTGAAGTTGGCGGTGAAGCTGCCGCTGGCGGTGGCGGCGTTCGGGTCCGTCATCATCTTGTTGAACGTCCAGGCCGCGTCCTCCGCGGTGGCCTGCTTGCCGTCCGACCACTTGGAGTCGTCGCGGATGGCGTAGGTCCATGTGAGCTTGTCCGCCGACGGCTTCCACTCGGTGGCGAGACCCGGGACGGTGTGGCCGTCCTCGGGGTCGTAGTTCGTCAGGTAGTCGTAGGCCAGACGGTGGATCGAGGTGCTCACCAGACGCTGGGCCAGGAACGGGCTCAGCGAGTCGATGCTCTGCGACACGGCGACGGTGAGGACCTGCCTGCCGTTGTCGGCGGCCGCCGCCCGCGCCTGAGGCTGCGCCTGGGCCTCCGGGACCACGGCGCCCGCCGTCACCAACGAGGCGGCCGCGGCGCCAGTGGCGAGGACCAATCGGAAGCGGGGGCGTTGCCGGGCGCTCTGGGGTAATGCCGTTGTAACCATGGACAGTGACCTCGCGTCATTACTCGCACGGAGAGGGCGGGTTGGTGATCTCTGGTTCGCCAGCTGGTGAAGCGAAGGTTTATCAGGGTGGTCATGCCGCGTCAACGGCCCCTCAAACCCCGTGTGGGCTGCGGGAATACGACGAAGGCCCGCACCGGGAAGTCGGTGCGGGCCCTCATTGGTTCAGACCTCTGTCGCGTTACTGCTGAGGGGCTGGCGGTGCTTGCGGAGGCTGCTGCTGCGACCATCCGGCAGGCGGGAACTGGCCCGGCGGAACCTGTTGCTGCGCATCAGGTCCGCCGGCCGCCGGGGGCGGCGGACCGGCCGGATTCCCCGGGGACTGCGCCTGGGCGGGAGGCTGCTGCTGCCAACCCTGCGGCGGATACCCCTGCTGCGGCCCGCCGTACGGGGGCTGGGGCTGCTGGTGCTGCGGCGGGTACGGGTGGCCGGGCACGGGCTGACCCGGCTGCCCGGGAACCGGCTGCCCGGGCTGGGCCTGGCCCTGCCACTGCCCCTGGCCGTGGCCCGGCATCGGCGGGGCGGCCTGGGGCGGAGGGTTCCCGTCCGCCGTCCAGAGCCCTTGCTGCTGCTGGGCACGCACGAAGTCCTCGGCGATCAGCGCGGAGAGATTGAAATACGCCTCACGGGTCTTGGGCCGCATCATGTCGAGGTCGACCTCCGCGCCCGCGGAGAGGTGTTCGTCGAACGGCACGACCACCACGCCGCGGCAACGGGTCTGGAAGTGCTGCACGATGTCGTCGACCTTGATCATCTTGCCGGTCTCACGGACCCCGGAGATGACCGTTATCGAACGCTGCACCAACTCCGCGTACCCGTGCGCCGAGAGCCAGTCCAGAGTCGTCGACGCGCTGCTCGCGCCGTCGACGGACGGTGTCGAAATGATGATCAGCTGGTCGGCCAGGTCCAGCACCCCGCGCATCGCGCTGTAGAGCAGGCCGGTGCCCGAGTCGGTGAGGATGATCGGGTACTGCTTGCCCAGCACGTCGATCGCGCGCCGGTAGTCCTCGTCGTTGAACGTCGTCGAGACGGCGGGGTCCACGTCGTTGGCGATGATCTCCAGACCGGAGGGCGCCTGCGAGGTGAAGCGGCGGATGTCCATGTACGAGTTCAGGTACGGGATCGCCTGGACCAGGTCACGGATGGTGGCCCCGGTCTCGCGGCGCACCCGGCGGCCCAGGGTGCCGGCGTCCGGGTTGGCGTCGATGGCGAGGATCTTGTCCTGCCGCTCCGTCGCGAGGGTCGAGCCCAGCGCCGTGGTGGTCGTCGTCTTGCCGACACCGCCCTTGAGGGAGATGACCGCGATCCGGTAGCAGGACAGCACCGGCGTACGGATCAGGTCGAGCTTCCGCTGCCGCTCTGCCTCCTCCTTCTTGCCGCCGAGCTTGAAGCGGGTGGCGCCGGAGGGGTTGCGGCTCGACTTGGGCTTCTGCTTGTTGTTGCGCAGCAACCGGTCCGAGGACAGCTCGACGGCCGCCGTGTAACCGAGCGGAGCGCCGGGCACCGAGCGCTCGCGCTGGTCGTGCGTGACCGGCGTGGGCCAAGCCCCTCCGGTACGCGGGTCGATCGGCGGACCGGGCGGCTGGTACGGCTGCCCCTGCGGTGCCGGCGCGCCGGCCTGTGGCGGCAGTTGCCCGGGCGCGCCCGATGCGGGCTGTCCGGGTGCCGGTTGTCCGGGCGTGGCGGGACCCGTTTGCTGGGGGAAGCCGTAGCCGCTCTGGGGTGTGGGTGCACCGGCTCCGGGTTGTTGGTTCGGTCCCGTTTGCTGGGGGAAGCCGTAGCCGCCCTGCGGTGCGGGTGCACCGGGTGTCGGCTGCCCGGGCTGCCCCGGCTGCTGGGGGAAGCCGTAGCCGCTCTGGGGCGCCGCGGCGCCCGGGCCGGTGGCGGCCGGTGGCAACGGCGCGCCGGGGGCGGGTTGTCCGGGCGTGGCGGGAGTCGTTTGATGGGGGAAGCCGTAGCCGCTCTGGGGTGTGGGTGCACCGGCTCCGGGTTGTTGGCTCGGTCCTGTCTGCTGGGGGAAGCCGTAGCCACCCTGCGGCGCTGCGGCGCCCGGGCCGGTGGCGGCCGGTGGCAACGGCGCGCCGGGGGCGGGTTGTCCGGGCGTGGCGGGAGCCGTTTGATGGGGGAAGCCGTAGCCGCTCTGGGGTGTGGGTGCACCGGCTCCGGGTTGCTGGCTCGGTCCCGTCTGCTGGGGGAAGCCGTAGCCGCCCTGCGGTGCGGGTGCACCGGGTGTCGGCTGCCCGGGCTGCCCCGGCTGCTGCCCCTGCTGCGGGAAGCCGTAGCCGCCCGGCTGTCCCGGCGCCGCCGTCGCGGGCCACTGCGGCGCGGCCGCCGGTGCGGCCGGCTGGAACTCGGGCGGGAGCGGCGGCAGTCCGCCACCCTGCGCCGTCGGCGCGGGCGACCAGGGCTGACCTCCCGCCGGAGGGTCCTGGGACTCGGGAGCGGTCGGTCCGGAGTGCTGGGACGCCTGGGACGCGACGGTCGGCACGGCGTCGGAGGGCTCGTCGTCGTCGGCGGCCGGAGCGGTCGCGGTGGTGATGTCACCTTGTCCGGCTTCGGCGTCGGCCTCGCCCTGACCGCTGTCGTCGCTCTCGTTCTCGTTCTCGTCGTCCTGGGCCGAAGCCGGCGCGTCGGAGCCGTCAGCCGTGGGCGCTGCGCTCGCGTCGCCCTCCGCCCCCTCCGTACCGCCCGCGTTGGCGGTCGCAACGGCCTCGTCGCCGTCGCTGCGCCCATCGAGGTCGCCCACCGACGCTTCCGGGCCGGTGGACAGGCCCTCGGCCGCCGTCCCGGCGTCAGGTGCCGCCAGCGGGCTCTCACCGGAGCCGGTGTCCGTCCCGCCCGCGTCCGCCGCCTCCGCTGCGGCCCGTTCGGCGATCTCGCGCTTCAGTGCGCCGGCGGAGAAGCGCATCGTGGACCCACTCTCCACGTCCCCTCCGCCGAACGACTGCCACGACAACTCCGGTTCCTGCGGCGTGGCGGCGGTCTCCGCGGGCTCGTTCGCCGGCGGCGCCACAGGCGCCTCCGACGGGGGTCGGTGCGTCTGCTCGGCAGCCGGTGCCGGCACCGGCGAGGCCGGAGGCACCACCCCAGGCGGCGGTGTGGGCTCCTGCGGAGCAGGAGAGGGTGGCGTAGCCACCCAGTTGGGCTCGTAGCCGCTCCCTGCCGGCAGCCCCGGCACCGCCACGGGCGCACCCTGCGGCGGTGGCGGCGGGGGCGTCTGCTGCCCGGTGCCCGCGCCCGAGGTGTCGCCCGACGCGTTCTGCGTGTACCAGGCAGGCGGGGTGTAGTCGATGGTGAACTCACCCGTCATCTCGGCGGGCTCCGCGTCGGACTCGTCGACGGGAATGTTCCAGCTCCCGTGGATGTCGTCCCGATCGCCGTTCACTTTGCCTCCTGGTGTGGTCGAGCACCCTTGTGCCGTCGGGGCCGGGGGCCACCGCCTTCTTCGGATCGGCCCGGCTCTCCCCCTGGGACGCGGTCGGACTGCCCGCAGGTTCTTCCGCTGTTGCCCCGACCCAGCCTAATCGCCGACAACGCCACTGCGGCAGGCCCGTCCGGCCGTCGGCCACTGTCCCGTACATCACGCCCTGCCCCCCGGTGACCCGGGTACACCAGAGGGTGAGAAATCCGGCAGGGCAAACCGGCGCAACCCCTGACGGAACCGGTCCGCTCAGTCCATCCGCCGGGCGCTGCCCAACAATCCGGTCTCGGCGTCGGTGGGCTGTGTCATGACGAACTGACGGTCCCGCGGCGTGCACCAGAGGGTGACCCCGTCGGCGAGGGTGGAGAGCGCCTCCGTCTCCGCCTGGGGAAGATGCATGATGCGACCGATCTGCCGGGCCTCGTCCGGCGAGACCCGCTGTATGCCGACCAGACCCGACTTCTCCATCAACCGGGGTGCGACCGGGCTCAGATACGGCAGCAGCGTCAGCACCGACTGCCACGGACCGGAGACGACGCGCCCCCGCGGCGGCCGCATTCCGCAGTCACGCACCACGACGACCGGGCTCCCGGCAGAGGCGCCCTGCGGCGGCACCCTGCCCACATCGTGCAGCGAGATGCACTGCTGCCCGCCGCCCGCGGCCTGCGCGAGCGTGGTCCACGCCGGCGCCCGACCGGTCTCGACCGTGACCCTCGCCCCGGTCGCGGCAGCGCGCAGCGCTAGGACCTGAGCCGTCCACAGACCGCCGATCAGCGTCACGTCGTACGGAGTGGGGCGGTTGATGCCCAGTACGGCGGGTCTGCCTTCGGCGTCGACGCCGATGACCATGCCGTCGTCCCCCACCGGCAGTGCCAGGGCGGCCAATTGGTCCAGGGACATCGCATGCCGGTCCCTGCGGGGGCCGACGAGGCCGAAACCGATACGTGGCTTGGCGGTGGATGCGGACATCAGCGGGCTCCCCCGAGCGGCAGTGTGGCGAGCATGCCGGGAAGCTGCTCGCGGTCGAGTCGCACCAGGCCGGTCTTGACCCCGCGAGCCGCTCGCTCCAGTTCGTGGCGCGCGGCGAGGAGTTCCTCGTCGCTGCGTCCGGTGATCCGGACATGACCGGTGACGGTCACGCCCTGCCGGTCTCCCTGACCCAGCGTCAGGCTGAATGTCGTCGCCAGCGCCGGAATCGAGGTGAGCAGGGCCACCAGCTGAGGCATCGATGCTCCACCGCCGCCGAGCCCGGGCCAGCGGCCCACCCAGTACGTCGTATGCCTGCGGTCGTCGATCCGCCAGGTGCGGGAGGTCTCCTGGGTGCGCCGGGTGGGCACTTCGGACCTGCCGGCCTGCGCGATGGCCATGGGGCTCGCACAGGACGAGGTGGCGATGGCGGACGTCAGCTCCTGCTCGGTGAGCACGGTCGTCCTGAAGCCTGCGCCCGTCAGACGGCTCGCCAACTGGTCGGCGGCCCGCACCACACACTTCTGCGCACCTTCGAGACCACCACCGCGGGCGGCGACCGCCTCGGGGCACAGTTCGGGGTCGAGCTTCAGGGCTATCCAGGTGATCCGCAGCGCCGGTGAACCGGTCTGGGCCTGCAGCGGCGCGTAGTTGCGCGCCGCGATGGACTGCTGCGGCAGATGCGGGGCAGGCGCGGGCTGGGTGTGCTGGACGATCTGGGCAGACTCCAGCCGGATGCCGTCCACCTCCATGACGTCCCTGACCAGCGCCATGGGAAGGGGCCGGGCGGTGCGGTCGGCCCGAAGTGCCGTGGTGCCCGCCTCGACCTGGAGCACGGCGGTCAGGAACGTGCCGTCGCCTATCATTCCGACCGGACGCCGGTCACGGTCGCTGTACGTGTAGGTCCGCAGCGCCGGGTCGCACTCCACGACCGGTGCCAGACCCGGCTCGGTGTCCGGAGCGATGACCAGGGACCTGGCCCTCCGCGTGCGGGCGCGCAGGGCGAACACCGTGGAGAGCCACTCGGGCAGCGAGCGGCGATGCCTGCGCACCACCGCGAGCAGCACCAGCAGGGCCGCGACCACGCCCGCGGGGACCAGCAACAGCGGGTCGACGATCCAGGCCACCAGCACCAGAGCGGCGGCTGTCTCGATCAGCACGAGTTGTTGCAGTCGGAACGTGCCGAAGTGGCCGGGCCGGGCACGCAGGCGTGGGGCACCGGGACCTGTGGACGGCGAAACCGGTGGTGTGGACGACCTTCTGCGGGCCGAGGGACGCGCGCGCGTCGCGGAAGCCGTCATCTGGGCACCCCCCGGTTCATTAGGCCCCGATTCATCCCGATCACCCCTGTCCAGCCCCGCCCAGCAAGGCTTCCGGCGGCTGGATCACCCTACCCGCCCCACAAGCACCATCGATCAACAGGCATAGTAGGGGGCCGGTCCGACACTGCGGGCCCGGGGACCGCGCTCACCGCGCGGGCCCCGCGGGGAGTCAGTGCCTTCTTCACCAATGGGGACTCATGGCATCACGGCGGGATGAGCTCAATGCGTACACCTTCGCGAAGAAGCGCACGGTGGCGGCATTCCTCCAACCCTCCCCGTCCGGTACGGAAGAGGGTGCGCCCCGGCCGCTGCGCGCGATCGTGCCGAGTCTGATCGTGGGTGTGCTGATCGTCGCGGGCTTCGGCGCCTTCGGCATGTTCAAGCCGAAGGCCCCCAAGGACTGGGCGGCACCGGGCACCAAGGTGATCGTCGGCAAGGACTCCACCACCCGCTACGTGGTGCTCCAGACCGGCAAGGGCAAGGACAAGAAGGTCCTGCTCCACCCGGTGCTGAACCTGGCCTCCGCGCGGCTCCTGCTGACGCCCGATCAGTTCAAGGTCATTCAGGTAGCCGACGACATCCTCGACTCGGGCAAGCCGCCCCGCGGCCCGATCCTCGGCATCCCGTACGCACCCGACCGTCTGCCCAGCGAGAAGGAAGCGGCCAGGGCCAAGCGCTGGGCGGTGTGCGAGCAGCCGGGCGCCGGCAAGGGCGCGTCGGTGCAGAAGGCGACGTTCATCTTCGCCGACCGTGACCTCAAGAGGACCGAGGACAGGGGGAAATTGACGGGCGGTCAGGTCCTGTACGTCGAGGGCAAGAGCGGGCGCTATCTGGTCGACGCGGCAGGAACCAAGTACCTGGTCCGCGGAACCCAGGCCGACGCCGACTTCCTCACCCGCGCACTGGTCGGCGAACGGACGGAGCCCCAGCCCGTCACTGACGACTGGCTGGCGACCCTGCACGACGGCAGCCCGATCGACTTCCCCGTCATTCCTGGTGACGTCGGCGCATCGGCCGGTGTAGGCGGCGGGTTGAGCGCCGAGCAGGACCAGGTCGGCATGGTGCTCCAGGCCCAGACGGGTGCCGGACCGCAGCACTACGTCGTCCTCGACGGCAAGGTCCAGCCGGTCTCGGATTTCACGGCGTGGCTTCTGATCAACTCTCCGCAGACGGATGCGCTCGACATGGGCGGCGAGGCGACGGTCGTCGACGCCGCCTCCTTCACTCCGGAGCCGGACGTCTTCGCCGCGGACAAGCGCTGGCCGCAGGAGAAGGCCGAGCACGTCAACTCCGCGACCGGCGGCCGCGACACCGTGTGCAGCGTGCTGCGGAAGGTCGACGACAAGGGCCGTACGACCCTGTCCACCTGGGCCGGTTCCGCCTACCCGGCGGAGATCACCGCGGGCGGCACCAGCACCTACGTCACCCCCGGCTCGGGACTGCTGTACACCCAGGTCCAGGGCAAGCAGACGAAGCCCGACGGGTCGCTCTTCCTGGTGACCGACACCGGACTCCGCTACGCGGTCCAGGCGAACGGTGACAGTGACTCCGAGCGCTCCGACATCGGTGCCGGGGGCCAGGGGGAGCAGCAGGACGGTCGGCCCGAGCCCAGCCAGGCGCAGATCCGCCTCGGATACGGCAAGATCGTCCCGTCGCTGGTGCCGATCGCCTGGTCCGAGTTTCTGTCCAAGGGTCCACGTCTGGACACCAACAGCGCACGCCAGCCGCAGGGTTCGTAAGGGGGGCCGATGCTGTATCCGCTCAGCCGTGCCGCCGCGGCGGCCGCCGTGGCACTGCTCACCGCCCTGACGGTCGCGCCCCCGGCCGCAGCGGCCGCCGAAGGGGCGGGCGGCGCCGCCCTCGACGGCAGCGGCGAGTGCACCTTCCCCATGAAGGAGCAGATCGCGGGCACTCCGTGGCCTCTTCAGCGGGTCCTGCTCGACGAGTTGTGGCAGGACACCAAGGGCAAGGGTGTCCGGGTCGCCGTCATCGACACCGGCGTCGACAACGACAACGTCCAGCTCAAGTCGGCCGTCGACGCCTCCACGGGCATGGATCTCCTCAAGCCCGACAAGAACAACAGCGACGAGAAGCGAGGCAAGACCGACGGCACGGTCGACCTGGTGGGCCACGGCACCAAGGTCGCGGGCATCATCGCCGCACGTCCCCGCGAGGGGACCGGCTTCGTGGGCATCGCGCCCGAGTCGACCATCATTCCGATCCGGCAGAACGACGAGAACAACAGCGGCAACGACCGGACGATGGCCGCGGCGATCGACCACGCCATCGCCAAGCGCGCCGATGTCATCAACATCTCCCAGGACACCACCAAGCCGCTCGGACTCGACTCGGCGCTCAACAAGGCGGTGCAGCGGGCGATAACCGCCGGCATCGTGGTCGTCGCATCCGCCGGCAACGACGGCATGGACGGAAAGGCCAAGAACACCTTCCCCGCCGCTTTCCCGGGTGTGCTGGCCGTTGCCTCCTCCGACCGCAACAACGAGCGAGCGGTCTTCTCCCAGGCCGGCGAATTCGTCGGCGTCGCCGCACCGGGCGTGGACATCGTCTCCACTGTTCCCGGCAACGGGCAGTGCGTCGACAACGGCACCAGCTTCTCCGCGCCGTACGTCGCCGGAGTGGCGGCCCTGCTGACGGCCAAGCACCCGAAGTGGACGTCGGCCGAGATCATCGCCGAGATCGAGCAAACGGCCACTCGAAGCATCAACGGCCACGACAACTTCGTCGGCTGGGGAGTGATCGACCCGGTACGTGCCCTCAGCGGCGACGACAAGCCCCAGCCCGCCCCGCGTGAGGACCCCGGCCCGGCCAGACCGCCCGCGCCGGAGCCGGCCCATCTGGCCATGACGGAGACCCCGCAGGAACGCAACGAGCGCTATGCAACCTATGCGCTCGGAATCGGCGTCGTACTGGTGGCGGTGATCGCAGGGACGGCGACGGTCCTGAGGGATACCGCACGGAAACGGGCACGCTGAAGCGAACGACCTTGGCCCGCTTTGCAGTTGGAACCGCAGTACCAAGTGGATAGAGTGACCGTCGGACCATAGGTCCGGCACGGGGGCGGCATCCGAACGGCTTCCGTCTACAGTCACTGTCGCAGGAAGAAGGGGCACGATGTCGGACAAGAATCTCGACGTAACCACCGGTGATATCACCGAACTCAGTGGCAAGATCCAGAGCTTCCAGATCGAGCTCGGCAACCGGATCACCTCCCTGAACCGTGTGGTCGACACCATCCAGGCGGGCTGGCAGGGTGCGGCGAGCCAGCAGTACGACGCAGTGCAGACGCGGGTGAACCGCCGACTGAGCAACCTGCAGCAGAGCCTCGAGAACCTCGAGCGAATGGTGAAGATGAGCGCCGACGGCTTCGACGAGGAGGAGCGCAAGCGCCTGTCGTCCTTCTCCGGCATGGAGAACGCGAAGGGCAATACCAGCGCCATCCTCGACGTCTGATCCGGGCAGTCCCGACAGCCTGAACCCGTTTCGCCGAACTTCGCCAAGGAGCACACAATGACCACTGCCGTCAATTACGACACAGTGACCCAGGCCGCGCGCGACACGCTCAAGACCGCGTCGGACCTGGACGGGGAACTGCGCACCCTGCTGGGACACGTCAACCGCGTCGCCGGACAGTGGCAGGGTGAGGCCAAGGAGGCCTACGTGGCCATCCAGCGCCAGCTCGCCACCGACATGGACGGCCTGAACCAGGACCTGCAGACGATCGCCAAGCTGCTCGGCGACGCCGTCGTCGGCTACCAGGACACCGACAAGGGCAACGCCGCCCGGTTCCGCATGATGATGGGCTGACGCCCCTCTCCTCACGACGAAGGGGGCTGCCCGCCACGGCGGGCAGCCCCCTTCGTCGTGCCGTCTAGCTGAGGTCGAACTCGCCGTCCCGCGCACCCAGTACGAACGCCCGCCACTCGGCCTCCGTGTAGCGCAGCACCGTGTCGTGGTCCAGCGACGAGCGCATCGCCACGGCACCGCCCGGCAGATGCGCGATCTCGACCCGCTCCTCGTCAGGACTGGTGCCGGGGGCGCCGACCCACTCCGCACCGGAGATGTCGAGGGCGTACAGCTCGTCCTTCTGACGTTCCTTGTCGACTGCGTCAGCCATCGGCGCGGTCCCTCCCATGGATGTCACCCAGCAGTTGCAGATGGTCACACTACTGCCTGGGCACGGCCGGTCTTGACGAGCGGCCGGGCACCGTGCATGGCGACCGTGGGTCGGCGGGATGTGCGACTACTGCCCCGGGTACCAGCCGATCTGCACCAGAGGGTTGCCCCTCTTGCGTGACACGAAGGTGCCCCGGCCCGGAGGCATCGGACGGGCCCGCACGTTGCCCATGATGTCCCCCTCGCCCGGGTTGCCGGAAAGTACGACACCCTGGGCGCCCAGTTCCTTCATGCGCTGCATGAACGGCTCGTACATGGCGCGGGACGCGCCTGCGGCGTTGCGCGCGACGATGAAGCGGACACCGACATCACGTGCGTAGGGCAGTTGCTCCGCCAGCGACGCCAGCGGGTTTCCCGAGTTGGTGGCGACCAGCTCGTAGTCGTCGATCACGACGAACAGCTGCGGGCCCGACCACCAGCTGCGGTCGCGCAGTTGCTGCGGCGTGATGTCCGGCTTCGGCGCACGCCGTTGCATCACGGTGGAGATCGCGTCCATGTGCATCTCCATGGCCGACGCCATCGGCGCGTACTCCAGCAGATGGGACGCCGGGACCGCCTCCAGCATGGTGCGCCGGTAGTCGCCCACCACGATGCGCGCCTCTTCCGGTGTGTACCGCTCACAGATCTGCTTGGCGACCAGCCGCAGCACATTGGTCTTCCCGGACTCGCTCTCGCCGAAGACCATGAGGAACGGGTCCGTCTCGAAGTCGACGAACACCGGTTCCAGGTTCGTCTCGTCGATGCCGATGGCGATGCCGTGCTGCGGGAATTCGAAGCCCTTCGGCAGCTGCTCCGCGGGCAGCCGGCGGGGCAGCAGCCGGACCGTCGGAGCCGCCGGTCCCGACCAGTGGCCCTTGACGGCCTGCACGAACGCCGCGGAGCCGTCGGCGAGATCACCGGCGCTGCTGACCGAGTCGATGCGCGGCAGCGCCGTCATGAAGTGCAGCTTCTCCGGGACCTGCCCGCGGCCCGGCACCCCGGCGGGGACGTTCGCCGCGACCTTGCGGTCGAACTCGGAGTCCATCACATCGCCCAGGCGCAGCTCGAGCCGGCCGAGCATCTGGTCCTTGAGGGCCGCGCGCACCTCCATGTAGCGGGCGGCGGTGATGACGACGTGGATGCCGTAACCGAGGCCCCGGGCCGCGATGTCCGAGACGATCGGCTCCAGCATCTCGTAGTCGTTCTTGAAACCGCCCCAGCCGTCGATGACCAGGAAGACGTCTCCCCAGGCCTCGCCCGGCAGTTCGCCGGCGGCCCGCTTGCGCCGGTACGTCTGTATCGAGTCGATGCCGGCTGCGCGGAAGAACTCCTCGCGCCGGTTCAGTACGCCCATCACCTCGGCGACGGCACGCCGCACCCGCTCCGGGTCGAGACGGGAGGCGATGCCGCCGACGTGCGGCAGGTCCGCGAGCGAGGCGAGACCGCCACCGCCGAAGTCCAGCCCGTAGAACTGCACTTCGCTCGGTGTGTGGGTCAGGGCGAAGGACGAGATCAGGGTACGCATCAGCGTCGACTTGCCGGACTGAGGACCACCGACGACCATCATGTGGCCCGCGGCACCCGAGAAGTCCCGGTACAGCACCTCACGCCGCTGCTCGAACGGCTTGTCGATCAGCCCCAGCGGGACGACCAGACCACCCGGCCGGGTGTACTCGGTGGCGGTCAGACCGCGATCCGCGGTCGGAGCGAGACCGGGCAGCAGCTGATCCAGGGTCGGTGCCTGGTCCAGCGGGGGCAGCCACACCTGATGCGCCGGCACGCCCTGGCCCTCCAGACGGCGCACGATCACATCGAGGACCGTGTCCGCGAGGGCGTCGTCCGAGGTGCTCGGCCCGGCGCTCGCGGACGGATCGGGAGCGGCGTACACGACCGGTACGGGCGCCGCGGTGAACACCGCGGGCCGCCGCTCGATGGGCAGCCGTCCCACCGACAGGTCCGGGCCGCCGGTGCGGTACGTACCGGAGACGTAGGCCGCCTTGAAACGGGTCATCTCGTCCGTACCGAACTTCAGGTAGCCGGAACCCGGCACCGAAGGGAGGTGGTACGCGTCGGGGACACCGATCGCCGTACGCGACTCGGCCGCCGAGAAGGTGCGCAGACCGATCCGGTACGACAGATACGTGTCCAGGCCGCGCAGCTTGCCCTCCTCCAGACGCTGGGAGGCGAGCAGCAGATGCACACCCAGCGAGCGGCCGATGCGGCCGATCTGAATGAACATGTCGATGAAGTCCGGCTTGGCGGTGAGGAGTTCGGAGAACTCGTCCAGCACCAGCACCAGCGAGGCGAGCGGCTCCAGGGCGGCGCCGGCCGCTCGTGCCTTCTCATAGTCGTGGATGTTGGCGTAGTTACCGGACTTGTGCAGCAGTTCCTGGCGGCGCTGCAGCTCACCGCGGATCGCGTCGCCCATGCGGTCGACCAGCGTCAGATCGTCCGACAGGTTGGTGATGACGGCCGCGACGTGCGGCATCTGCGACATTCCCGCGAACGTCGCACCACCCTTGAAGTCCGCGAGCACGAAGTTGAGCGTCTCGGAGGAGTGCGTCACGGCGAGTCCGAGCACCAGGGTGCGCAGCAGTTCCGACTTGCCGGAACCGGTCGCGCCGACGCACAGGCCGTGCGGGCCCATGCCCTCCTGAGCGGCCTCCTTGAGGTCCAGCATGACCGGCTGGCCGTCCTCGCCGACACCGATCGGGACCCGCAGCCGCTCGGCCACCGAACGGGGCCGCCAGGTGCGGGCAACGTCGATCCCGGCGGCGTCGCCGAGGTTCAGCAGATCGGTGAAGTCGAGGTTGGCGAGCAGCGGTTCGTCGTCGTCGCCACCGCCCATCCGCAGCGGGGCCAACTGCCGGGCCAGCGCCTCCGCGGCGGGCAGCGAGATGCCGTCGGGCACCCCCTCGTACGCCACTCGGGAACCCGACTCCAGCCTGAGCCGGCCGGGCCGTACCACTATGGACAGCCCGCCGCGCGGCTCGTCCAGATCCCCGGGGACGATCTCGACGATGGTGACGCCCTGCAGCCCCTCGGCCGCCGCGAACAACGAGTCCGGCGGCACCATCCCGCCGTCGAGGACCACCACGATGTGCGGCTGGTCCAGCACGGGTTGACTCTCGCGGCTGAACCGCGGCCGGCCGTCGAGCCGGCTGTGAATCAGCTGCTCCAGCTCCCCGAGGTCGTCGCCGAACAGGCGCTTGGTGCCCGCGCCGTCCACCTGGCCGGGAACCTGGGTGTGCGGCAGCCACTTCGTCCAGTCCCACCGGGTGACCGCGCCCGGCGCGGCCACCACCGCCAGCATCAGATCCTCGGGCGAGTGCAGCGTCACCAGTTGGGCGACGAGTGCACGGGCGGCGGACTGCGCCGACTCCGGCTCACCGGAGACGGTCACGTGGTAGAAGGCGCGCATCGAGACCGCCATCGGCAGTCCGTCCAACGAGCCGTGCGTCGCCAGGAACTGCTGCATCGCACCGGCCGCCAGCGGCTCCAGTTCGTCGACGGGCGCCGTGTCGGGTGCGACAAGCGGTGTCGCGAGCTGCTGGGCGCCGAGACCGACCCGGACCTGCGCGAAGTCCTTGTCGCCCACGCGCCGTTCCCACAGGCGTGACCCCTCGGCCACCACGGACCACAACTGCTCGGGGGAAGGGTGCAGATAGAGCTGTGCGTCACGCTGCTTGCGCGCCGTCTTGCGCACCGTGCGACGGGTCTGCGCGAGGTATTTGAGGTAGTCGCGACGGACATCGGCCATTTGCCCCTGCGTACCTCGTCGGTGTCTGACGACCTGTGCGATCACCATCGCCACCGTCGACACCAGCATCAGCACACCCATGATGCGCATGAACGGAGGCGCCTGCGGCGAGAAGAAGAAGACCACGGACGAGCCCATGCCGAGCACCGGCAGGACCTGCATCAGCATGCCCTCCTGCTGGCCGCGCGGCAGTTCCGGAGGCGCCTCCAGCATCAGTTCCTCGCTGGGAACTTCGGGCGGCAGGGACCTCGGCGGGCGTTTCACGACGATCTGGCTCACCGGAGCATCAATCCCTCGAGACGGACGGAAGAACGGATGGGCCCTTTCCGCCACCGACGTCCCCGGACCGGGTGATCGGCGCGCTCCCCTCCGCGCGACGGTGATCCTACTTGCAGACCGGTCCGGCGTGTCCCGGTAGGGTGGCGCGCGCATCGTGCGCAACCGCGAATCAGGGGGTCCACACACGTGAGTACGACCGCAGCGACCGGCTTCTGCCGCGTCACCGTCGTGGCGCCGGACAGCCGTATCGATGTCGCCCTCCCCGAGGACATCGCCGTCGCCGACGTCTACCCGGAGATCCTGCGCCTGACCGGCCAGACCCAGGCCGCGGGCACACCGACCGGGTACCACCTGGTCCGCCGGGACGGCACGGTCCTGGACGGTGCCCGCTCCCTGGCCGCCCAACAGGTGCTGGACGGCGAGGTGCTGAGCCTGCGCCCCTTCGGCGAGTCACTGCCTCCGGCCGTCTTCGACGACGTCTCCGACGCGGTGGCCTCCGCCGTGGTGCGTGACCGGCATCTGTGGAGCGACGACCTGCTGCGCGGGGCCGGACTCGTCGGCGGTGTGGTCCTGTTGGTCCTGATGGGCTTCGTGCTGTGGTTCGCCGATCCGGTCCGCCACGACATGCACAGCCTGCCCGGCATCATCGCGGGTGCCGCCGGTGTGCTCCTCACGGCGTTCGCGGGCGTACGGGCACGCGTCTACGCGGACCGTGCCACAGCCGTCGCCCTCGGACTCGGCGCGCTGCCGCTCCTGCTGATCGCGGGCTCCGGGATCATCGGACCGGACGCGGGCCAGGGGCCCGGCCGGCTCCAGTTCCTGCTCGGCTGTGTGACCGTGCTCATCGCCTCGGTGGCGCTCGTCGCCCTCACACCGAGCGGCGACGCCCCCTTCGTCGCGGCCACCTTCCTCGCCGTCACCGGCACCCTCGCCACCTTCGTCGCGATCACGACCGAGTCGTCCGCGACCGAAACGGCGGCAGTGGTCGTACCGGTCGCCATCGGCCTGGTCGCCTTCCTGCCCGGCCTCTCCGCCCGCTTCGCCCGACTGCCCATCGGCTATGCCGCGCCCCGCAGCGCCGGGGACGACTTCGACGGCGATGCCTACGCGGACCCCGACGTGACACCCGAGGCGGAGCCGGTCGACGCGGAGCGGATCGCGGCCCAGGCGCGCCGCGGCCACGAGATGCTGCTCGGCCTGGTCGGCGGCTGCGCCGCCGTCGTCGTCGGCTGCGCCGCCGTGCTCGGCTTCTCGAGCAACATCTGGGGCCAGCTGCTGGCCCTGGCCGCCGGCCTCGCGATGCTGCTGCGCGCCCGCCTCTTCCGCTACACCTCCCAGGTCGGCTGCGCCCTGGTCGCGGGCATCGCCGCCATCGCACTGCTCGTCCTCGGTCTCTCCCTGAACCCGCCGGTCGACCTGATGAAGGACTTGCTGATGTACGGGGACCGGGCCGGCCTGGACATCCGTACGATCTGGCTCACGACCGCGGTGGCCGCCGGCGCGGCGCTGATCACGGCGATCGGTCTCGTCATCCCGAAGAAGGGCCTCTCGCCCTTCTGGGGCCGCCTTCTCGACATCGCCGAAGGCGCGGTGCTCCTCTCCCTGGTCCCGCTCTGCCTGGCCGTGCTCGACGTCTACAACGCGGCCCGCTCGCTCACCAGCTAGCGGCCCCGGCCAGGGGGGCTCGAGCAGACTGGTACGCTGTGTGACGGCCGTCTGTGTACGCGTCCCCGGTGATCCGGGTGCACCGCCCATCGGCCCTCGCCTCCGAGTCACGGAAGCTCCCCTGAGACAGAGACCAGGGGCACTCGCGGGCGCATCGAATCACCATGAGGAGTACCGAGTGTCTCTCGACGCCGCTACGAAGAAGCAGATCATCGACGAGTTCGGCACCAAGGAGGGCGACACCGGTTCCCCCGAGGTCCAGGTAGCGATGCTCTCCCGTCGTATCTCGGACCTGACCGAGCACCTCAAGACCCACAAGCACGACCACCACTCCCGTCGTGGTCTGCTGATCCTGGTCGGCCAGCGTCGCCGCCTGCTGCAGTACCTGGCCAAGAAGGACATCCAGCGCTTCCGTGCGCTGGTCGACCGGCTCGGCATCCGCCGCGGTGCGGCCGGCGCCAAGTAGGACGCCGTGAAGGGAGCGGTTCCCCCGCCGAGGGAGCCGCTCCCTTTGCTTTACTCGCCGTACCAGCCGCACATGCTGCTGTACGTGCGCGATGTGCCCGAGGCCAATTAGTCTGGTCGCACAACGGCACAAGCCACGAGAAGCCGCCTCCTCGCCGCCGGTCCTCGGTAGTGGCCCCCGGACATCACCCCGGGTGCTTCGATCGAAGACCGGCCCGCACCCAAGGCGCGCTTCTCCACCACCGTCCCCGGCCACACGGGTCGGTCGGACGAAAAGACGATATGTAGGAGAAACCGCTGGTGGAGAACGAGACCCACTACGCCGAGGCCGTCATCGACAACGGCTCCTTCGGCACCCGCACCATCCGCTTCGAGACGGGCCGCCTGGCCAAGCAGGCCGCCGGTTCCGCTGTGGCGTACCTGGACGACGACACCATGGTGCTGTCGGCCACCACCGCTTCCAAGAAGCCCAAGGACCAGCTCGACTTCTTCCCCCTCACGGTGGACGTCGAGGAGCGCATGTACGCGGCCGGCAAGATCCCTGGCTCCTTCTTCCGTCGTGAGGGCCGGCCCTCCGAGGACGCGATCCTCACCTGCCGCCTGATCGACCGCCCGCTGCGGCCCTCCTTCAAGAAGGGCCTGCGCAACGAGATCCAGGTCGTCGAGACGATCATGGCTCTCAACCCCGACCACCTCTACGACGTGGTCGCCATCAACGCCGCCTCCTGCTCCACGCAGCTGGCCGGCCTGCCCTTCTCCGGCCCTATCGGCGGCACCCGTGTCGCGCTGATCCGCGGTCAGTGGGTCGCCTTCCCGACACACACCGAGCTCGAGGACGCCGTCTTCGACATGGTGGTCGCCGGCCGCGTCCTGGAGGACGGCGACGTCGCGATCATGATGGTCGAGGCCGAGGCCACCGAGCGGACGATCGAGCTCGTCAAGGGCGGCGCCGAGGCGCCGACCGAGGAGGTCGTCGCCGCCGGTCTCGAGGCCGCGAAGCCCTTCATCAAGGTCCTGTGCAAGGCGCAGTCGGACCTCGCCGCCAAGGCCGCCAAGCCCGTGGGCGAGTTCCCGATCTTCCTGGACTACGAGGACGACGTCCTCGAGGCGCTGAGCGCCGCGGTCAAGTCCGACCTGGCCCAGGCGCTCACCATCGCGGGCAAGCAGGAGCGCGAGACCGAGCTGGACCGCGTCAAGGCAGTCGCCGCAGAGAAGCTCCTCCCGGCCTTCGAGGGCCGCGAGAAGGAGATCTCCGCCGCCTACCGCTCGCTGACCAAGACCCTGGTGCGCGAGCGCGTCATCAAGGACAAGGTCCGCATCGACGGCCGTGGCGTCACGGACATCCGTACGCTCGCCGCCGAGGTCGAGGCCATCCCGCGGGTGCACGGCTCCGCGCTGTTCGAGCGTGGCGAGACCCAGATCCTGGGCGTCACCACCCTGAACATGCTCCGCATGGAGCAGCAGCTGGACACGCTCTCCCCGGTGACCCGCAAGCGCTACATGCACAACTACAACTTCCCGCCGTACTCCACCGGTGAGACCGGCCGCGTCGGCTCCCCGAAGCGCCGCGAGATCGGCCACGGCGCTCTCGCCGAGCGCGCTCTCGTGCCGGTGCTGCCGACGCGCGAGGAGTTCCCGTACGCCATCCGCCAGGTCTCCGAGGCGCTGGGCTCCAACGGCTCGACGTCCATGGGCTCGGTCTGCGCCTCCACCATGTCGCTGCTGAACGCCGGTGTGCCGCTGAAGGCCCCCGTCGCCGGTATCGCGATGGGCCTGATCTCCCAGGAGATCGACGGCGAGACCCACTACGTCACCCTCACCGACATCCTCGGTGCGGAGGACGCGTTCGGTGACATGGACTTCAAGGTCGCAGGCACCAAGACCTTCGTCACCGCGCTGCAGCTCGACACCAAGCTCGACGGCATCCCCGCCTCGGTCCTGGCCGCCGCGCTGAAGCAGGCCCGCGACGCCCGCCTCCACATCCTCGATGTGATGAACGAGGCCATCGACGTCCCGGACGAGATGTCCCCGAACGCCCCGCGGATCATCACCGTCAAGATCCCCGTGGACAAGATCGGTGAGGTCATCGGCCCCAAGGGCAAGATGATCAACCAGATCCAGGAGGACACCGGCGCCGACATCACGATCGAGGACGACGGCACCATCTACATCGGTGCCGCCGACGGCCCGGCCGCCGAGGCCGCCCGTGCCACGATCAACGGCATCGCCAACCCGACCATGCCGGAGGTCGGCGAGCGCTACCTGGGAACCGTCGTCAAGACGACGACCTTCGGTGCGTTCGTGTCCCTGCTCCCGGGCAAGGACGGCCTGCTGCACATCTCGCAGATCCGCAAGCTCGCCGGCGGCAAGCGCGTGGAGAACGTCGAGGACGTGCTGGCCGTGGGCTCCAAGGTCCAGGTCGAGATCGCCGAGATCGACTCCCGCGGCAAGCTCTCCCTGATCCCCGTGGTCGAGGGCGAGGACGAGGCGAAGGACGACACCGACAAGTGACGTCCCGTAGTTCGCAGGCGACGGCCCGCACCTCCTCGGAGGCGCGGGCCGTCGCCCGTACCCAAACCCTGCTCAAGGGCAAGGACGGCATCGGCACCGTCCGGCGCACCACCCTCCCCGGCGGGCTGCGTGTCGTCACGGAGGCCCTGCCGTCCGTGCGGTCCGCCACCTTCGGCATCTGGGCGCACGTCGGCTCGCGCGACGAGACGCCCTCGCTCGGCGGCGCCACCCACTATCTCGAGCACCTCCTGTTCAAGGGCACGAAGAAGCGTTCCGCACTCGACATCTCCGCCGCCCTCGACGCGGTCGGCGGCGAGATGAACGCCTTCACGGCCAAGGAGTACACCTGCTACTACGCGCGGGTGCTCGACACCGACCTGCCGCTCGCCATCGACGTGGTGTGCGACATGCTCACCGGCTCACTGATCCTGCAGGAGGACGTCGACGCCGAGCGCGGCGTCATCCTCGAAGAGATCGCCATGACCGAGGACGATCCCGGCGACTGTGTGCACGACCTGTTTGCGCACACCATGTTCGGCGACACCCCCCTGGGCCGCCCGGTCCTCGGCACCGTCGACACGGTGAACGCCCTGACGGCGGACCGGATCAGGCGCTTCTACAAGAAGCACTACGACCCGACCCACCTGGTCGTCGCCGCGGCGGGCAACATCGACCACGCCACGGTCGTACGCCAGGTGCGCCGCGCCTTCGAGAAGGCCGGCGCGCTGTCCCGTACGGACGCCGTCCCGACTCCTCCCCGCGACGGGAGCCGCGCCCTGCGCACCGCGGGCAAGGTCGACCTGCTCAGCCGCCGGACCGAGCAGGCGCACGTCGTGCTCGGCATGCCGGGCCTCGCCCGTACCGACGACCGCCGCTGGGCCCTCGGCGTGCTGAACACCGCCCTTGGCGGCGGTATGTCCTCACGTCTCTTCCAGGAGGTACGGGAGAAGCGCGGGCTCGCCTACAGCGTGTACTCGTACACCTCCAGCTTCGCGGACACCGGCCTGTTCGGCGTGTACGCGGGCTGCCGGCCCAACCAGGTCCACGACGTGCTCAAGATCTGCCGCAGTGAGCTCGACCGGGTGGCCTCCGAGGGGCTGTCCGACGAGGAGATCCGCCGCGCCGTCGGCCAGCTCTCCGGCTCCACGGTTCTGGGCCTGGAGGACACGGGCGCGCTGATGAACCGCATCGGCAAGAGCGAGTTGTGCTGGGGCTCCCAGATGTCGGTCGACGAGATGCTCGCCCGGATATCCGCCGTCACGCCCGACGAGGTGCGCGCGGTGGCCGCGGACGTACTGGGACAGCGCCCGTCGCTGTCGGTCATCGGCCCGCTCAAGGACAAGCAGGCGGACCGCCTCCATGAAGCGGTCTCCTAACCCTTAAGGAAACGAAGCGATGAGCAAGCTGCGCGTGGCCGTACTCGGTGCCAAGGGCCGTATCGGCTCCGAAGCCGTACGAGCGGTCGAGGCCGCCGACGACATGGAACTGGTCGCGGCGCTCGGCCGCGGCGACAAGCTGGAGACCCTCGTGGAGTCCGGCACCCAGGTCGTCGTCGAGCTGACCACCCCGGCGTCCGTCATGGGCAATCTGGACTTCTGCGTACGCCGCGGGATGCACGCCGTCGTCGGCACCACGGGGTGGACCGACGACCGGCTCGCGCAGCTGAACACCTCGCTCGCGGCCTCCCCGGAGACCGGGGTGCTCATCGCCCCCAACTTCTCCATCGGCGCGGTCCTCACCATGAAGTTCGCTCAGCAGGCCGCCCGTTACTACGAGTCGGTCGAGGTCGTCGAGCTGCACCACCCGAACAAGGCGGATGCCCCCTCCGGCACCGCGACCCGCACGGCCCAGCTCATCGCGGCGGCGCGTGCCGAGGCCGGCTGCGCGCCGCAGCCCGACGCCACGGTCACCGCCCTGGACGGCGCGCGGGGCGCGGACGTCGACGGGATCCCGGTGCACGCGGTGCGGCTGCGCGGCCTGCTGGCTCATCAGGAGGTGCTGCTCGGCGGTGAGGGCGAGACGCTCACCATCCGCCACGACTCCCTGCACCACAGCAGCTTCATGCCCGGCATCCTGCTCGGCGTGCGCCGTGTCGTATCTGCTCCCGGCCTCACGTTCGGCCTGGAGAACTTCCTCGACCTCGGCTGAAGCGGACCATGCGCGCAAAGATCACGTACTTCCTCACGGCTGCCGTCCTGGTCGTCTACTTCGTCCTGGTCGGCAGCCGGGGTGTGATGCTGCTGAAACAGGGCACCGCGCTCACCGTCATGTTCGGGGTCGCGGTGCTGATCCTGCCGGTGATCGGTGCCTGGTTCCTGTGGAAGAACACCCAGTTCGTCAGCCGGGCCAACCGACTGGCCGCGGAACTGGAGGCGGAAGGCGGACTGCCGGCCGACGAGCTGGTCCGCACGCCCGGCGGACGCATCGACCGCGACTCCGCGGACGCCGTGTTCGCCAAGCGACGTGCGGAGACGGAGGATTCACCGGACGACTGGCGCTGCTGGTTCCGGCTGGCCGTCGCCTATCACGACGCGCGGGACACACCGCGGGCCCGGCGGGCCATGCAGCGGGCGATCGCCCTGCACGACGGCCGGTCCGTCCCGAGCTGACGCCGTACCGGGCCGGTGTCAGCCGGTGCGGTACTCGGCGCCCCACGCCTCGACCGTGTCCGCGGCGCGGTCGAAGGCCTCGGGGCGCGACAGGAAGTCGGCGTTGTGGTCGGTGAGCAGCGTGAGGGGCTCACCCTGCCGGGCGACCACCAACGCCTGCCCCTGCACCGTGCGGGGCATGCCGAGCCAGCGCACCGGCTGCTGCACCGTGCGCAGCTGGGCGGTACGGCGCCACGGGATCGTGCTGGTCGAGAAGAAGGCCACGCGCCGCAGGCCGTGCCCGCTGACCCAGACGCCCATGCGCAGCAGCCTCAGCGCCGCCGCGATCACGACGAGACCGAGCAGGAAACACGCCCCGGCACCGGACAGGGCCCCGGCGAAGGCGGTGATCACTGCCGCGATCAGCACGAACGAGGCGAGCAACAACAGCAGGGCAGCGGCCCCCACCCGCCACGGCCCGGGGCGGTACGGACGCCGCCACTGGTCGCGATCGTCGAAAGGCAGTGCGACGTCGTCCGCTTGCGTGTCAAAAGCACGGTCGGCCGTCAGAAAGGGCAGGGGCACGACTGATCCTCACTCACCGGCACACTCGGTTGGGCTGTGCCCGGGTGAGGCTACCGAGGCCGCCGGACGTGGACCACCCCAGGGGGGCCATGGGGGTGCCTTCCGTGTCGTCGGGCGGCGGCGTCAGCGGTTTCGTGACGCTTCGGACTTCTGGGAATGAGCCGGCGTCCGGTCCGTCTCCAGGGCGGGAAGCCCGAAGAGCAGGGACCCGACCAGCCCGCCGACGACGGTCAGCCCGACGAGCGCCCGGCCCGCGAGCTGTGAACGGCTGGGACGGACGCGCGGCGGGGGAGTGACATTACTGCGGAAGGCGTCGGCCTCTGCGACGAATGCGAAAGGGACGGCTTCTCGCCGGAGGAACATCGGGGACTCTCCAAGGAACTCGTGAGGAAGGCTGCGTCATCGACGCTGTGTGGTTGAACACTGCTACTGGTACAGACGAAAGCAAGGGTCATTTGGTGCCCGAATTCCCCGAATTGACCAAAGGACACCTCCAGCGGCCGTCGTGGTCGGCGCTGTCGGTGCCGCGCCGTAGAGTGGGCGCCGCCCCGAGCGATGCAACTGGAAGGACCCCGCCGGTGAGTGAGACCCCCGCAGAGATGGCCGAGCCCAGCTTCCGCAGCGACGTGACCGTCGAGCTGGTGAAGCACACCGCCGGAGACTCCGACGTGCTGTGGGCCGCCCGCGTCTCCACCGCGGGCGAGCAGTCGCTGGAGGAGCTCTCGAAGGACCCGGACCGCTCGAAGGGCCTCATCAACTTCCTGATGCGGGACCGGCACGGCAGCCCCTTCGAGCACAACTCGATGACGTTCTTCATCAGCGCCCCCATCTTCGTCTTCCGCGAGTTCATGCGGCACCGCGCCGGCTGGTCGTACAACGAGGAGTCCGGCCGCTACCGCCGTCTGGAGCCGGTCTTCTACATCCCGGACGCCGAGCGCAAGCTCGTCCAGGAGGGCCGCCCCGGCAAGTACGTGTTCGTCGAGGGCACCCAGGCCCAGCAGGAGCTGACCGGCCGGGTGATGGTCGACTCCTACCGCCAGGCCTACGAGGCGTACGTGGAGATGCTCGACGCGGGCGTCGCGCGTGAGGTCGCCCGGTCCGTCCTTCCGGTCGGCATGTACTCCTCGATGTACGCCACATGCAACGCACGCTCGCTGATGCACTTCCTCGGTCTGCGCACCCAGCACGAGCAGGCGAAGGTGCCGTCCTTCCCACAGCGTGAGATCGAGATGGTCGGCGAGAAGATGGAGCAGCACTGGGCCAAGCTCATGCCGCTCACGTACGCCGCCTTCAACGCCAACGGGCGCATCGCCCCATAAGGCACACAGGGGCACCGGCCAGGCAGGGCACAGATGTGCGGCAGGCGCAGCGAAGTGTCCGTATTGCGGCGTTTCGAGAAGTTCATCTAGGCTGATCAAACGGACCCGGCACTGCTTGAACCCCCGAGCAGGCAGTGCCGGGCTCCGCATGCCACGTCGTACCTCACGCCACCCAAGGGGACCCCCGGCGCTGAGCAGCGAGTAGCGTGTTACCCATGGCTCCGATCTCCACTCCGCAGACCCCCTTCGGGCGGGTCCTCACCGCCATGGTCACGCCGTTCGCGGCGGACGGCGCACTTGACCTCGCAGGCGCCCAGCAACTGGCCGCCCATCTGGTGGACGCAGGCAACGACGGCCTGATCGTCAACGGCACCACCGGCGAGTCGCCCACCACCAGCGACGCGGAGAAAGACCAGCTCGTACGGGCAGTGCTGGAAGCGGTAGGAGACCGGGCACATGTCGTCGCCGGAATCGGCACCAACGACACCCACCACAGCATCGAGCTCGCCCGCGCCGCCGAGCGCGCCGGCGCACACGGCCTGCTCGCCGTGACGCCGTACTACAACAAGCCCCCTCAGGAGGGCCTGTTCCGGCACTTCACGGCCATCGCCGACGCGACCGGTCTGCCCGTGATGCTCTACGACATCCCCGGCCGCAGTGGTGTACCGATCGACACCGAGACGATCGTCCGGCTGGCCGACCACCCGCGGATCGTCGCCAACAAGGACGCCAAGGGCGACCTCGGCCGCGCCAGCTGGGCCATCGCCCGCAGCGGCCTCGCCTGGTACTCCGGCGACGACATGCTCAACCTGCCGCTGCTCTCCGTCGGCGCCTGCGGCTTCGTTTCCGTCGTGGGCCACGTCGTCACCCCGGAACTGCGCGCCCTGCTCGACGCCCACCGGGGCGGGGACGTCGAGAAGGCCACGGAGATCCACCAGAAGCTGCTCCCGGTGTTCACCGGCATGTTCCGCACCCAGGGCGTCATCACCACCAAGGCGGCACTGACCCTCCAGGGCCTGCCGGCAGGTCCGCTGCGGCTGCCCCTCGTCGAGCTCTCCCCGGAAGAAACCGCACAGCTCAAGCTCGACCTGGCGGCCGGCGGGGTACAGCTCTGAACAGACTTCACAACTGAATAGGCGAAGAACCGGCCGGCGAGACCGCCCCGGGCCGACCCACCGCGGTCGGCCGACGGACCCGGCTGTACACAGACAACAGCAAGTGCATGAATGTCATGTACGCCACGTGCCCCAGCGGTAGGTGGCGTACATGGTGAGGAGAGTCTTTTGAGTCATCCGCATCCTGAACTCGGCGCGCCGCCCAAGCTGCCGAAGGGCGGCCTGCGCGTCACCCCGCTCGGCGGTCTCGGCGAGATCGGCCGCAACATGACCGTCTTCGAGTACGACGGCCGGCTGCTGATCGTCGACTGCGGCGTCCTCTTCCCCGAGGAGGAGCAGCCCGGCATCGACCTGATCCTGCCGGACTTCACCACCATCAGGGACCGCCTCGACGACGTCGACGGCATCGTGCTCACGCACGGCCACGAGGACCACATCGGCGGCGTCCCGTACCTGCTCCGGCTGAAGCCGGACATCCCGCTGATCGGCTCCAAGCTGACCCTCGCTCTGATCGAGGCCAAGCTCCAGGAACACCGCATCCGCCCGTACACCCTCCAGGTGGCCGAGGGCCAACGTGAGCGCATCGGCCCCTTCGACTGCGAGTTCATCGCGGTCAACCACTCGATCCCGGACGCGCTGGCCGTCGCCATCCGCACCCCGGCGGGCATGGCGGTCCACACCGGCGACTTCAAGATGGACCAGCTGCCGCTGGACCGGCGCCTCACCGACCTGCACGCCTTCGCGCGGCTGAGCGAAGAGGGCATCGACCTCCTGCTCTCGGACTCGACGAACGCCGAGGTGCCGGGCTTCGTGCCGCCCGAGCGCGACATCTCCAACGTGCTGCGCACCGTCTTCGCGAACGCCCAGAAGCGCATCATCGTGGCCAGCTTCGCCAGCCACGTCCACCGCATCCAGCAGATCCTCGACGCCGCCCACGAGTACGGAAGGCGTGTCGCCTTCGTGGGGCGTTCGATGGTCCGCAACATGGGCATCGCCCGTGACCTGGGCTACCTCCGTGTCCCGGCCGGACTCGTCGTGGACGTCAAGACGCTCGACGATCTGCCCGACCACGAGGTCGTGCTCGTCTGCACCGGTTCCCAGGGTGAGCCGATGGCCGCCCTCTCCCGGATGGCCAACCGCGACCACCAGATCCGGATCGTGCAGGGCGACACGGTCATCCTGGCTTCCTCCCTCATCCCGGGCAACGAGAACGCGGTGTACCGCGTGATCAACGGTCTCACCCGGTGGGGCGCCAACGTCGTCCACAAGGGCAACGCCAAGGTGCACGTCTCGGGCCACGCGTCGGCCGGCGAGCTGCTGTACTTCTACAACATCTGCAAGCCGAAGAACCTGATGCCGGTCCACGGCGAGTGGCGCCATCTGCGCGCCAACGCGGAGCTCGGCGCTCTGACAGGTGTCCCCAAGGACCACATCGTGATCGCCGAGGACGGCGTGGTCGTCGACCTCGTCGACGGCAAGGCCAAGATCGTCGGCAAGGTCCAGGCCGGTTATGTGTACGTCGACGGCCTGTCCGTCGGAGACGTCACCGAGCCCGCGCTCAAGGACCGCCGGATCCTCGGGGAGGAAGGCATCATCTCCGTCTTCCTCGTCGTCGACAGCACGACCGGCAAGGTCCTGGGCGGACCCAACATCCATGCGAGGGGGTCCGGTATCGAGGACGCGGCGTTCTCGGGCGTCATGCCCAAGATCGAAGACGCGATCGCCAGGGCGGCCTCGGACGGCGTCGCAGAGCCGCACCAGCTGCAGCAGCTCGTCCGCCGCACGGTGGGCAAGTGGGTCTCAGACACCTACCGCCGGCGTCCGATGATCCTTCCGGTCGTCGTCGAGGTCTGACGCGGCGTCGGACAGCGCGTCCGAGGGCGCCAACACCGGAGCGGGGCCCCCGATTTGCATCGGGGCGCCCCGCTCCAGTACGTTTACGGCTCCGCCTGGACGGGAACCCCCCACACTCATGTGTGCTTCGTGGTGCCCGGAGGGGGCGGGGAATTCCGACTCAGAACCTCTGATAAAGTCGGAGTCGCCGGAAAGGGAAACGCGAAAGCGGAGAACTGAAAGGCAAGCAAAATCCCGTCGGCCGGGAATCGGACACGAAAGAGTCTGGTAGAGTCGGAAACGCAAGACCGAAGGGAAGCGCCCGGAGGAAAGCCCGCGAGGGTGAGTACA
>NZ_BMWB01000017.1:166875-185916 GCF_014651015.1 Streptomyces xantholiticus | reverse complement strand
GCAACAGCATCCGCGTCGGCCAGCAGATCAGCGAGGACCAGAGACTCCGGCCGGTACCCAAGGAAACCTTCGCACGGGCAGTGCACATGGCCGATCTGTTCGTCGACTCCAAGGAGGATCTGCCGGGCGCCGCGAAGATCATCGACTACGCACTGCGATCGGAGGACGAGCGCCCCACCCCCGCACAGCATCTGCGCCTGCTGGTGCTGCGGGGGGACATCGCGCAGCGGCTCGGCGACGACGCCCTGGCCGCGCAACTGCTGACGCAGGCCGCTGAGCTCCAGCTCACCGAGGAGGAAAGGGCGTCGTCTCCCGAGGCTTTGGCGCGACTCGCCGAGCTACGGTCCTAGGGTGCCGTGGTTCTGAGGCCAGGCGCTGCCCAATCTCGTCGACACGCTTCCTGCCACAAGCGGGGTGTTGCCGGCCGTCATCGACACTGTTGTCCAGTTCCACGTACAAAGCCTCGGCCCGTCCCACATGACCAACATGCCTGGCAACCATCGGATATCTGTGAGGCACGTACCGTTTCGCGCACGTGCCTTACGTGCCTGAGGCCGTTCCAGTACACGCGATAACATTCAGCTTCTGTGTGTGAATTTTCGCCATAGTGCCCGCAGTCCACGCGATTGACGCATCTCATCCTGGGCGAGGCGGAGGTTGCCCAGCGCCTGGCCTTCGCTGTGGGTGTCGCCGAGCTCACGACAGATGGCCAGGCCCTGGGTGTGGGCCTCGATGGCCTCCTCAAACCGCCGCACCTCCCGCAGGGCGAGGCCGAGGTTGTTCAACGCCCGGCCTTCGCCATGGCGGTCGCCGAACTCACGGGCGGCGCTGAGGGAGTGCTGCGCAGTGGTGAGGGCGTCGTGGAAGTAGCGGAGCTCGTGCAGGTAGACGCTCAGGCATTCGGCCAGGGGCACGGTGGTGGCCGCGTGGCCGGTGGCCGGTGGCCGCGGTGAGGGCGACGGTGGCGGTGAGATTGAGGCGTTCGGCATTCAGCCAGGCCGTGGCGGCGGTGCGGTCGGGGAAACGGTCAGGGACACGCTGACCGGGCAGAGCCCGCAGGTGGTCGTCAGCGGCGTTGGTGGTGTCCCGGTAGTGCTCAAACAGACGGCTGAGGGCTTGCTGCCTGGACAGGTCGGAGTCCTGGCGCCGGCACTTGTCATCGGCGTACAGGCGGGTCAGGTCGTGCATGCGCCAGCGGCCGGAGCCGATGGGCTGCTCGCTGATCAGTCCGGCCCGTGTCAGAGCGGCCAGGCTCTGCCGGGCAGGCCGCACCGGCTGGCCGGCCAGGGCAGCTGCGGTGTCGGTGGACAGGTCGGGACCGGGGTTGAGCGACAGCAGCCGAAACAGCCGCGCAGGCTGATCGTCCATCCGCCGGTAGGACAGATCGAAGGCAGCCTGCATCCCCAGGGAACGCCCGCCTTGCTCTTGGTAGCGGAGGGCTTGCAGGCGGGTACGGGTGTCGGCGAGGTCGGCGGCCAGGGTGGTCAGGGGCAGTCCGGGGTCGGCGGTGAGCTGGGCGGCGGCGATCGTCAGCACCAGCGGCAGGTACCCGCAGTGTGCGGCCATCTCCCGCAGGGCTTGGGGCTCTTGGCGCGGGCGGGAGTCTTCGGGCCGGGCCCGTGTGAGGGCGCTGGCGATGAGGTCGGCGGCCGGCTGGGCATCGAGCTGGCCCAGGGCGATCAGTCGGGCCGGGAAATCCGGGCCGGCCAGCGTGTCGCGGGAGGTGGCCAGCAGCCGGTGCCCGCTGGTGATCCTTTGTTTGGGTGATATTTCGCGAAATCCTGCAGGTCAGCCGGTTCACGAAAAGCTCGATGCGGCAAGGCTCACTACTCGATGGAGAGGATCAGCGGCCAGTTCGGGGGCCGGGCCTCATGACGGGAGAGGCAGGTTCTCCCCACAGATCGCCGGCTTGTCGGCGCTGGGCGGCAACTTGCTGTCGGGCTTGCTGCTGCAGAGCGCCGTCGCGAGCAGAAGCTTCCTGTTGGTGTTGATGCGGCGCCTCGGTTGCGATGCGGCGGCGAAGCTCCTGCTCTGCCTTGATCCTCGCCGCGTCCGTACGGAACGTCTCCACACTTGCCCGGAGTTCGACGACTTGGGCCCGGGCACGGCGGACCGCCTCGGCACGGTCGGCGTTGATGCGCTCCTCGAAGGCGGGCAGCTGCGTGCGCATGCTCGCCAGCAGCTCGATCTGCACGGCAGCGGTGGGCACGTGCTCGTCGCTGTCATGGCCACGGATGACATTTGCGAGCGGCGAGGCGCTGATCGTCTCCCATGCCTCGCGCTGCGCCGCTTGAGCCGCATGGAGGGCCTGCTGGTGTGCTTGATCGGCGGCGTCGGTCTGGGCCGCGTACTGAGCGATCAACTGCTGCTGCTCTGCACGCGAGGTGCCGGCCATGCGCAGCGCGATCCGGCTGCGGTCTGAGGCGCGCTGGACCGCGGCGAGAATCTCGCGGGCTCGGGAGGCTTCGGCGCCGGCGCGAGCCGCGGTGTCGGTGTGCTGCTGTGCGAGCGTGTTCAGCTGCTCCGCCCTGTCGATCAGGGCTGAGGTCTCGGCAGCGATGCGGCGGCCAGGGGAAGGCTGGCGTGCGAGCTCGACGGCTCCTGCGGTGGCCTCGCGTGCCCGTTCACTGGCCGCCCGCTCGGCTTGGGTGCCGCGTCGCGTCAGCTCGGAGAGCTTCGCCGTCAGCGCGGCGGAGCCGCGCAGGAGGCCGGTCAGCTCCTCGGTGGTGCGTACGGCGGCGCAGCATCCGCAGCTGCCGGTCCAGGTCCGGACGGAAGAAGGCGCTGTAGCGCCACGTGCACACCAGCACGCCGCTCGCGTCCGGCGCGACGTCGTCCACGATCGCCGCCTCCTCCAGGACATCCCCGAGTCCCGTGCCCCAGAAGTCGGTGAGCAGGCCGCGCTCTTCGGGCGACTGGGTGCCGGGCTGCACCGCATGGATCACGGGGACGCCCAGCAGGCGGCATGTGCCGATTGCCGTCGTTCAGCGCGGCTGCGGGGAGCACGAGTACGCACGGTTCGCCACCGGTCTGGAGGACCGGTGGCGGGTGGCTGCGCTCCCTCATCCGGGCTTCGCCGCGGCGCGCAGGACAGGATCGTCAAGATGCATGCGCCGCACCGGTCAAGGGCGTTGAACGCCTCCTCGTCCGGGCGCGCTGCACACGAGCCGGCCGTCCCGGGCGGTGAGCAGGATGCCGCGTCCCCGCAGCGGGTGAAGACGGCGTGCTCCACCTCCGCAGCACGGCTAGGGGCGCGCCGCCCCGGGCCCGGGGCGGCGGCGGCATCAAAACCGCGTGAAGACTGCCGGGATCCGGCAGTGAACTCCCGGCCGGTTTCGTGAAAGCATCCCCGTGCCCAAGCTTCGGGCAGGGGATGGGGTGGCGCGCATGGGCTGGTTTCTCGGACTCGGTATCGCCGGTCTGGTGCTGCTTCTGCTGTCCCTGCTCTTCGACGGGCTGCTGGAAGGGGTGCTCGACGGTCTGGGAGGCGGGCTCGAAGGCTTCCTGTCGCTGCCCGTGATCGCGGGATTCGTGTCGATGCTCGGTTTCGCCGGTGCCATCACCCTCGGCACCACCGGCCTCGGCGCGGGTGCCGCCACCGCGGCGGGCGCCTTGGCGGGTGCCAGTGCCGGGTGGCTGACGTGGCGGTTCAGCCGGGCACTCATGCGCGACGACGCCCCGACCGCGCCGCGCGGCGAGGATCTCGTCGGCAGCGCGGGGACGGTGGTCACCCCGATTCCGGCCGAAGGGTACGGCGAGGTGCTGCTGACCCTCGGCGGGCAGCGCCTGAAGTACGCGGCGAAGGGCTCCGAGCCTCTCGCGCGGGGCGCCGAGGTCTGGGTCGAGTCGATGCTCTCGGAGACATCCGTCGCGGTCCGCCCCGTCGAACGCTGACGACCCGTCACGGTTCGCCGCCCGTCCGCCCGTCCGCCCGTCCGACCGTCGTCCGTCTACCGTCACCGGTCACCGTTCGCCGCCCGCTCACCGCCGGTCCCGCAGCCGGCAGCCCCGGCCGGCCGGCTCTGTTCTGTCTGTTCCAACACAAGGGGGAAACACCATGAGCCCTGTGCTCGTCGCCGTGGTCGGCGTCGTCGTTCTCTTCGTCCTGCTCGCTCTCGTCGTGATCACGCGCTACAAGGTCGCCGGGCCGAGCGAGGCGTTCATCATCACGGGCCGGCGAGGCAAGAAGTCCACGGACCCGGAGACCGGCCGCGTCTTCACCGACAACAGCGGCCAGAAGGTCGTCGTCGGCGGTGGCGTCTTCGTCGTCCCGTTCGTCCAGCAGAAGTTCACCCTGGACCTGTCCAGCCGGCACATCCCCGTCGCCGTGCGCGGCGCGGTCACCCTGCGCGGTGTGAAGGCAAACCTCGAAGGCGTGGCGATCGTCAAGGTCGGCGGCACCGAGGACTCCATCAGGGCCGCTGCCCAGCGTTTCCTCATGCAGCAGAACGGCATCGTCGGCTTCACGCAGGAGGTGCTGTCCGGCGCGCTGCGCTCCATCGTGGGCCGGATGTCGGTGGAGGACATCATCCGCGACCGGGCCGCCTTCGCCGGACAGGTCGCGGAGGAGGCAGAGGCGAGCCTCTCCGGGCAGGGGCTGGTGCTGGACGCCTTCCAGATCCAGGACATCACCACCGAGGGTTCCTACCTCGAGGACCTCGGCCGGCCGGAGGCCGCCCGCGCCAAGCAGGAGGCCGACATCGCGGAGGCGGTCGCCCGGCGGGCGTCGGAGCAGGCGCGGCTGAAGGCCGAGGAGGAGATCGCGATCGCCCAGCGGACGTTCGCGCTCAAGCAGGCCGAGATCAAGGCGGAGACCGACGAGGCCGCGGCGAAGGCCGCCGCCGCGGGGCCGCTCGCGCAGGCCGACCGGCAGCAGGAGATCCTGAGCCAGCAGGAGAAGGTCGCCGTGCGGCAGGCCGCCCTGACCGACCGTGAACTGGACACCAAGGTCCGCAAGCCCGCCGACGCGGCCCGGTACCAGGCCGAGCAGGAGGCGGAGGCCCGCCGTATCGCCCAGGTCAAGGAGGCGGAGGCCGACGCGCAGCGCGCCCGGCTGACCGGTGAGGGCGAGAAGGCGCACCGCGCCGCGCTCGCCGACGCCGTGCGCATCGAGGGCGAGGCGCAGGCCGCCGCCATCGCGGCCAGGGGATCGGCCGAGGCAGAGGCCATGCGCAAGAAGGCCGACGCCTTCGCGCAGTACGGCGACGCGGCCGTACTCCAGATGCTCGTCGAGGTGCTGCCGCAAGTCGTCGCCAAGGCCGCCGAACCGCTGTCGGCCATCGACAAGATGACCGTCATCTCCACCGACGGCGCCGCCAAGCTGCCCCGGGCCGTCGCCGACAACGTCGCCCAGGGCCTGGAACTCCTCACCTCCACCACCGGAGTCGACCTCGCCCAGTTGCTCCAGGGCATCACAGGGAACAAGGACCGGAACCAGGGTCGGGACACGGACCTGAGCAGGGCCGAACAGAACGGGGCGATCGAGATCACCGACTAGTACGGCCTGGTGCGACGCGGTACGGAGGGCCCCACCGCGCGGCCCTCCGGCCGCCGTTCGCGGAAAATCGGTGTCGCCCCCAAGCCCCTTCTCCCTACACTCGGTTCGCGCGGTGCAGGCGGCATCGCAGCACTTCGATCCGATGGCCGAAGGCCAAGAGCCCATGAGGGGAGCACGACCATGCGTTGCCGCACTGCCGTCGCTGCTCCCCGGTCACGTTACGACGTGATCCTGGTGTCCTCGTCCCCCCGGTGCCGGCTGCGCGGCCGTCACCGGATGCCTGTGACGAACGCCTGATCCCCGTATCCCTGCCTGTCCGCAGCTGTCCCCCTCAGCCCGGCTGCCCTGACGACCGCGAGTCGCCGGGGCCGGTGCGCCACGACGCGCGCCCGCCGCGGCAGATGACGGTGCGGGCTCCCGGGCCGGGGCCGTTCGCCCGGGAATCGCGCTGCCCTGCTCTCCAACCTTCGAAAGGCCCTGGGCCGTGCGCACCGACCTGCGACACCGAACCACCAGTCCGCTGACCCGCGTCCGAAATCTGGGCATCCTCGCCCACGTCGACGCCGGCAAGACGACCGTCACCGAGCGGATCCTGTACCTCACCGGCGCCACCCACAAGCGCGGTGAGGTCCACGACGGCACTACCGTCACCGACTTCGACCCGCAGGAGCGCGACCGTGGCATCACCATCTTCGCCGCAGCGGTGAGCTGCCTCTGGGACGGCCACCGGATCAACCTGATCGACACACCCGGCCACGTCGACTTCTCCGACGAGGTGGAGCGCTCGCTGCGCGTACTCGACGGCGCGGTGGCCGTGTTCGACGCCGTAGCCGGAGTCGAACCGCAGAGCGAGGCGGTGTGGCGGCAGGCCGACCGGCACGCGGTACCGCGGATCGCGTTCGTCAACAAGCTGGACCGCGCCGGGGCGGACCTCGACTCGGCCGTCCGGTCGATCAGGGAACGGCTGCGGACGGTGCCGCTGGTGGTCCAACTGCCCATCGGGCAGGAGGACGAGTTCACCGGCGTCGTCGACCTGCTGCGTATGCGTGCGCTGATCTGGGGCGCCGGCGGTGACCGGTACGAGGAGGTGCCGGTGCCCGACGCCCTGCGGACGGAGGCGGAGCGCCGCCGCCGACTGCTGGAAGAGGCCGTGGCCGAGTTGCACCCCGTCGCGCTGGAGGAGTTCTGTGAGCGTTCCGCGCTCACCGAGCACACCCTGGCGACGGCGCTGCGCGACCTGACCCACTGCGGTGAGGGCGTCGTGGTGCTGTGCGGGTCCGCCTACCGCAACTGCGGCATCGAGCCGCTGCTGGAGGCCGTCGTCGCCTATCTGCCCTCACCGCTGGACGTGCCGCCGGTACGGGGCGTCCACGACGGCGCCGAGCAGGAGCGGGCCGCCGACCCGGACGCGCCTTTCGCCGGGCTGGTGTTCAAGGTCAACTCGACGGCCACGGGCCGCTTGACGTACGTACGCGTGTATTCGGGATCGATTCGGAGGGGAGACGCCGTGCTCGACCCGGGAACCAACCGCTGCGAACGCATCGGACGGATCCTGCGCGTACAGGCCGACCGGCACGCCGAGGTGGAGCGGGCGCAGGCCGGGGACATCGTCGCCGTCATCGGGATCAAGTCCGCCCGCACCGGCGCGACGCTGTGCGCGCCGGCCGCGCCGCTGCTCCTCGAACCGCCCACTGCGGCCGCTCCGGTCGTGACCGTGGCGGTCGAGGCGCGCAGCCGTCTCGACACCGACCGGTTGGCGATGGCGCTGGCGCGCCTCGTCGAGGAGGACCCGTCGCTGGCGGTCCGGACCGATCCCGAGACCGGTCAGACGGTGCTGTCGGGCATGGGTGAACTGCACCTGGAGGTCGTGGTGGAGAAGATCCGCCGCGCCCACGGGCTGGAGGTCGGCGTCGGCCGGCCGCAGGTGTCCTACCGCGAGACCGTCGTGCGCGGCGTGACCGGGTTCGTCCACCGCCACGTCAAACAGGACGGCGGCGCCGGGCAGTTCGCGCATGTCGTCCTCGATGTGGAGCCGCTGGACCCGGACGACGACCGTGCGGAGGGCTTCGCGTTCACGTCGACCGTCACGGGCGGGCGGGTTCCGCAGGAGTTCGTCCGTGCTGTGGAGGCCGGCTGCCGGGACGCCCTGGCCGAGGGTCCCGTCGGAGGTCATCCGGTGACGGGGCTGCGGGTGACGCTGACCGACGGGGCGACGCACTCCAAGGACTCGTCGGAGATGGCGTTCCGTACGGCAGGCCGGTTCGGGCTGCGCGAAGCCCTGCGCGCATCCGCGACGGCGCTGCTGGAGCCGGTCGTCGAGGTCACGGTCACCGTGCCCGACGACGCCGTCGGCACGGTCCTCGGCGATCTCGCGGCCCGGCGCGGCCGGGTCGCCGGTCAGACCGCGCGGTCCGGTACGGCGGTGGTGACGGCCACGGTGCCGCTGGCCGAACTCTTCGGCTACGCGTCCCGCCTGCGCAGCCGTACCCAGGGCCGTGGCACCTTCACCACCCGGCCCGCCGGCTACGCCCCGGCACCGGCGTCGGTGACGGGTGTGGCGTCGTCGTAGCAGCAGGAGCGCCCCGGAGCCGGACCCGAACCGGCACGGGGCGCTCGTGTGTCGCTTCAGGCCCGGGCGGCGTGTGCCGCCTGATCCGCCCGGTCGGGCTCACCGAGCCGCACGGCCGCCTCGGCCGCGTCCACGCAGGCCTGAATGGAGGCGATCGAGTGCCGGGCTCCGCCGCGTTCCACTTCGTCGGTACGGCGCAGTACGCCCTCGTACCGGCCGAGACCCAGGCCCAGCTGGATCAGGGCGGCGATGCCGTGGCTGCCGTCGATCGTCGGCCCGGTCCGTATCAGTGAGCGCACGCGGGTCTCGTCGCCCTCGACGGCGGCGATCCGGGCGGCGACATGGTTGAGCTGCACAACGCGCTTGTCCAGTCCCGTTTCGCGGGCGAGTGCCGTCACCCCGGCCACGGCGACCAGCGTGTCGCGGTGCTCTCCGGCGAAGACCTGGAGGCGGCAGAGGCCGGTTCAGGAAACGGTGCCCGGGGCCTCGCGCTCCCGGGCACCGCTGTTCCCGCGGATGTCGGCGTCGCCGGTCCACAGGTAGGTGACGGTCACCCAGCCGTTGTCGTGCAGCCCCACGTTGTAGAACGTGCCGTCGGCCAGGTCGATGCCGGCCCGGTTGAGGACCCGGCGGCCGAAGCCGTCGCGCCCGCCGTTGTAGCCGCTCTCGTAGGCCGCCTGGGCCGCGGGCAGCCCGCGCGGAAGGTCCTTGAACCTCTCCCGCACCGAGGACGGGTTCCAGTGGTCGTCGCGGATGTTCCACGGGCCGACGTCCCACACCGGCGCCGTCTCGCACCGGGCGGGCCCGCAGACCCGCACCGAGTACTCGCCGGTGCCCTTCCGGGACAGCCCGCGCCGCGAGGGGAGCGCGACGAAATGGTCGTCCGGGCGGATCACGTGCCCATTGGCCGTGGTGCCGCCGACCAGGCCCTCACGCGTCGCGAAGACACGGGCGGTGAACGGTGCGACCGCCTCCCGTGCCGGTACGGAGAGGTCCGCGAGGTCGGCGGTGAGCCGCAGGCCGGCGACAGCGGGGCTCGTCCCGCCCGGCCCACTCCGGAGGATCAGCCGTGCCTGTACGTCCGTGACCGTACGCGGCAGGTCGGCCGGAGCGCCGGGCGCCGCCTCGCGCCACTCGGTCCATGGGCCGCTCCCGCCACGGCCGCGGACGTCGACCAGCACCTGTGCGCCGGGCGGCACGTCCGCCTGCACCTCGGCGGCGACCCGGTCGACGCCGTGCGTCAGCCGGTGCACCGGCAGTACGGCGGAGCCCTGGCCGCGGCCGGTGCCGGCGAGTCCGGTGCCGCGGATGCGCAGGGCGTCGCCGGAGTGGTGGACGTTGTCGTCGCCGTCAGGGCCCGCACCGCCCTCGTCCAGGCTGACGATCCAGGTGACGCTGTCGCCCATGGCCGCGTCGGCGGCCGGAGAGCCCGACGCGGGCCCGGTGCCCAGGACCGGCCCGGCGAGCGTCATCAGCGACACCGCCCAGACCGCCGGCCGGCGCGGGGCCGCGCCACGGGCGATGCCTCCGCCGGCGCTTCCGCACCGGGGCCCGTTGCCCTCCGTCGTCCGTCCGGTCACGTTCCGTAGTGTCGTGCGCAGTCCAGTCACGTTCTTGATCCTCGGGCGTTCCGGCGGCGGAGATGAGGCGGACGGACCCGGTGCTCGGCCGTCGGAGTGATGGAGCCGGGAACCGCGCCGCCGCCCGCACGCGTCGGTCCGCCCCGCTGGTAGGGGCCTGCGGGGAGTGGGACGCTGAGGGGGAAGCCGTCTGCCGACGGGATTCGCGAGACTCGGGAGGGCCCATGGGGCGTGACGTCCCGGCGCTCGTTTTCACTCGTGACGACCGCCGCCGGTACCGCCAGAAGATGCAGGCGTGCCTCGACACGTTCGCGCAGATGCTGCGCGAGGCGCGGTTCGAGTCCGAGCGGCCCCAGGTGGGGCTGGAGATCGAGCTGAACCTGGTCGACGAGGCCGCGGAGCCCGCGATGCGGAACACCGACGTGCTCGAGGCGATCGCGGACCCGGCCTGGGCGACCGAGCTGGGCCGGTTCAACCTGGAGATCAACATCCCGCCCCGGACGCTGACCGCGGGTGGCCCCGACGCCTGGGAGCAGGAGATCCGCGACGCCCTCAACCACGCCGAGCAGCGGGCGTCGGGGGTCGGGGCCCATCTGGCCATGATCGGCATCCTGCCGACCCTGCGGCAGCGGGACGTGGGGGAGGCGGCACTGTCGGAGAACCCGCGCTACCGGCTGCTCAACGAGCAGGTCTTCGCGGCGCGCGGTGAGGACCTGCGGATCGCCGTGGACGGGGTGGAGCGGCTGCGCACGTACGCGGACACCATCACCCCCGAGGCCGCGTGCACCAGCACGCAGTTCCATCTGCAGGTGTCGCCGGGCGAGTTCGCCGGCTACTGGAACGCGGCGCAGGCGATCGCCGGGGTGCAGGTCGCGCTGGCGGCGAATTCGCCGTTCCTGTTCGGCAAGGAGCTGTGGCGCGAGACCCGGATCCCGCTGTTCGAGCAGGCCACCGACACCCGCCCCGAGGAGATCAAGGTGCAGGGGGTGCGGCCGCGGGTGTGGTTCGGCGAGCGGTGGATCAACAGCGTCTTCGACCTCTTCGAGGAGAACGTGCGCTACTTCCCTGCCCTGCTGCCCCTGTGCGACGAGGAGGACCCGCACCAGACGCTGGACGGCGGCGACACCCCCGAACTGGCCGAACTCACGCTGCACAACGGCACCATCTACCGCTGGAACCGCCCGGTCTACGCCGTCAGCCACGGCAAGCCGCACCTGCGCGTCGAGAACCGGGTGCTCCCGGCCGGTCCCACCGTCGCCGACGTCCTCGCCAACGGTGCCTTCTACTACGGGCTGACCCGCGCACTGGTCGACGAGGAACGGCCGGTTTGGTCCCGTATGTCCTTCCAGGCGGCCGAGGACAATCTGCACGCGGCCGCCCGGCACGGCATCGACGCCCTCCTGTACTGGCCCGGGATGGGCGAGGTCCCGGTGGCCGAACTCGTACTGAGGCGTCTGCTGCCGATGGCTCACCGGGGGCTCGAGCGCTCCGGCATGGACTCGGCGTGGCGGGAGCCGCTGCTCGGCATCATCGAGCAGCGCTGCATCACCGGACGCAACGGGGCCGTGTGGCAGGTGGAGACGTACCACCGCATCGACTCCACGAACCGGGTCGACCATCACGAGGCGCTTCGCCTGATGACACAGCAGTACATCGACTACATGCATCTGAACGCGCCTGCTCACACCTGGCCGGTGGACTGAAGGACCCGCGTCCGCCCCTGCCCCGAAGCTCGGCGCTTTGGCGAATAATGTCCGTTATATAGAATTTGGCTTGACTTGGGGTGGAAGCTAAATTCAGGACGATTGTTGCGAGTTGGCGCTGTTGGTGCATGACGGCAAGGCCCGTGGTTGCGTGCAGGGTCAGTGATGTCAGTCACCTGGCATTCCGCAACGAGGGCGTCACCGGGCCGGTCACTTCCCTTTGGCGGGAAGGGTTTTGAGAGCCTTGACGCGGCAATGACAATCAACCAAACCGCCCACAGGGCCTCCTTTCGTAATTTGATCAATAATTCGGCACTTGTTTCGCCTGGCCGCTCTCGCTTACGGTCACCGTCAATCCGGGTGGACCGCCGAATCCTGCCGCCGTCCGGAATCCAGACCACACTCACTCACGTACGGCAGGAGCGGGGGAACCAGGTAAGCCGCCGAACCGGAATACGGAACGGCTCGGGGTGAAGTCGCATTCGTATGCGGCCGGGCATCTCCAGCCCGAACCCGACAGCTCACCTCGCAGGCGACGGAGAGGAATTGGCCATGCCCGCAAAGGGTAAGCACCGTCGTCCCAAGTACCGTTCCCGCACCCGCGGTTTCATTGTCGCGACCACGGGTGGCGCGGCCCTCGCTCTTCCGCTCGTGGGCGCCACCACTGCTCAGGCCGCCCCCGTGGCGCAGTCCGTCGTCGCCGAGAAGGCCGTGGCGCCCGCCGCCGTAGCCTCCGCCGCGCAGGTCGTTGCCAAGAAGGCCGCCGTCACGTATTCCGTGGTTGCCGGTGACTCCCTTTACAAGATTGCCGTCGACCATTCCCTCGACGGCGGTTGGAAGCAGCTCTACAAGGACAACCGGAAAGCTGTCGGCGACGACCCCGCGCTGATTCGCCCGGGTCTGAAGCTGACCATCGGCGCCAAGGCGGAGGCCAAGGAAAAGCCCGCGCCCAAGAAGGCCGACCGTGCCGCGGAGACCGAGCGTGCGGACCGCTCGGAGCGGAAGAGCGCGCCGGCCGTCAAGGCCGCCACGGAGACCACCAAGAAGGCCGCCACCGCCCCGAAGCCGGTGGCGTACGCGAACAACCTCGACGGCTGGATCAAGGAATCGCTGGCCATCATGGCCCAGCACGGAATTCCGGGCTCCTACGAGGGAATTCACCGCAACATCATGCGTGAGTCCTCCGGCAATCCGCTGGCCATCAACAACTGGGACATCAACGCCATCAACGGCACCCCGTCGAAGGGCCTGCTGCAGGTCATCCAGCCGACCTTCGACGCCTACCACGTCCCCGGCACCTCCTACGACCTGTACGACCCGGTCGCCAACATCACCGCCGCGTGCAACTACGCCGCCGACCGGTACGGCTCGATCGACAACGTGAACGGTCCCTACTGACGGGACCTCTGCCGCGGCCACGAGGCGCGGTACTTGACCGGGCCGGTGCCCGGGGCGCCCGGCGGCGTCCCGGGCACCGGCCCGAGCCGTGACCGAAGTCCCGCCGCACGGTGGAACGCCAGGACCCCGGCCCCGATTGCGGTCGGGTCACCTGAGTACAAGGACCCGACGGCCTGAGTACGCCGCCGGATCCGCCGGCGCCCCGCCGCTGGTCGAATCGGAGCATGATCCCTGAAGCCCTCCACCACCCCCGGGTCCGGGGCGCCGCCACCGCCGGAACGGCCCTGGCCGTGACCCTGCTTCCCCTGGTGGCCGGCGTCCTGCTGGCCAAGGCGATGGCCGCGGACCCGATGACACCGGTGAACGCGATGATCACCAGCGGCGGTCATCGCGCCCGTGTCACGAGGGCCCAGTGGCGCGGCTGCGGCAGGAGCGCCCTGCGCCGGTGCCGGGCGGCAGGAACCGCGGTCCGTGCCGGGCGAGGGCGGCACGCCCCCGTGGGGTGAGCGTCTGCACCGGAGGTCCGTCATCCGTGCAGGTATGAGCCTGATATGGGCCACTTTCGCGTTGCTCCCGGGGGAACACGGCCATGACAGCATTCCGTGCGTGAGTGACAACGGGGATGAGATATCGAGGCCTGACCGCCTCTCGAGGCTTGCCGAGTTGGCCGATTGGCCTGCTCCCGAGGAGCCGTCCGCGCCGCATGCAGCCCCGCAGCCGGTAGGTGAAGCTCCCTTGGCCGCCGATGAGTTGGCGGCTGGGCGGCGTCGGTCTGCATGGTTGCCGGGTCTGGCGCATGCCGAGTTGAAGGAGAGCTCGGCATGATCGGCGAGGCGACGACGGGCCGGGGGTTTTCTGATCTGGCGTTGTCGGGTTTTGAGTTGGGGCACGGCGGGTTGACGTCGGAGTTCGAGACGTTCTGCAACCGGTGGGAGTGGCGGTTGGGGCCCTGACCATGAAGGGCAACATCGTCGCTCAGCCACTGGGCCTGTCGGCGGGCTCGGTCGCCGAGCAGGAGCAGTGCATCAAGGACAGCATCAAGATCGGCGTGAACTCGGTCAACGGCAATCCGCATCTGTCGGAGGACGAGACCAAGCAGATGAGCTGGGACACGATCCGTGACCAGCACGCGTGGGACAACCCGGACCGGCAAGGAGCTGGTCGGCGAGGGTGTCGACTATGTGACCGACAAGGCTGGTGAGGCCTGGGGCACTACGGCTATGACGCTGTGGCCGAGGCGGTGGAGGACTGGGGGGACGAGACCGCTTCCTCGCTCGACGCGTTCCGGGAGAAGTTCGAGCCGCTGCCCACGGACTGGCTGCGGGCGGCTGACGCGTGCGAGAGCGCGGTCAAGCGTTGGAGACGTATTCCAGGGCGATCACCGGCGTGCAGGGCAAGGCGAAGGAGGCGATCGCCCTCTACGAGGAGGGCGAGGGCGACTCCAGGAAAGCGGTTGAGGCGTACAACAAGAAGGTTTCACAAGGAGACTTGGACGTTCATGTCGCCTTCGAATACCTGGATTGTTGATAACACAATGGTTCGAGTTCCGCTGGGATTGAAGTAATGGAGATCAAGCTTGAAGAGGTTGTCGATGAGCCGCTTCAGTGTGTTGTGTTCACGTGTCCACTGGGGGCTGCTTGGGGTGTGTGGCGCGGGAGGGAAGTACCCGGCGTGGGCAGCTGTGCGGTCGAATTTGACATCCCTGGAGAGGTCGGCGTCTGGTCGAAGGCGGAGGGGCCGGCCACGATCTCTGGCGAATATCAAGAGGGCCTCGTCCTGGTCCGTGGGCAACTTGAATCAGTGGACGAAGACGGTGTCGCTGGGCTCAGGCTCGGATCGGACGTGATTCTGGTTGATGTGCCGTCAGGTGCCGAGGAATTTCCGGTCGGCGGGACCGTGGAATTCACCATCGGTCAGATCGATATCTATCCTTATGTCGTCTGAATTTCTGTTCTTGGTTCCGTTTACCGGGAGCTCGACCGGTTCCCTGGAAGATGTGAACCGTCACCCCAACGGCCGCCGCGGCACGCCCCGCGGCGGCTGAGGCCCAAGGCGCAGCGGTAGATGTCGGGCACGTCGATCGCGCCGTCCGTGCGCCTGGTCATGACGCCCAGGCCGACGAACTATCCGATCAGCAGCAGCGGGTTGTCGGCGTCTCTCGGCCCGCTGCCTTCGCTCTCGTGCTCCAGCGTGGCCCGCGCCTGCGTGGTGAACGCACCGTGCGCCAGGCGTAGTGCACCGGTGGACGGCTGCATGGGGAGCCAGCCCTCCGCGAGGAGTTCGACGGCCGGCGCCCGCAGCCCATGTCGTCCACGATGGGGATCTCGGACGCGAAGCCGGGCCTGTCGCGCATCGCCTCGTCTTGCAGCGGCATCGGATGATCCGCGTAGCGGGCGTCCGTCAGTCGACTCGTCACGCCACCGGCCGGGAGAAGCTTCGCCCGCCCGCCGGGTGCTGGGGGGTGAGCCGCAGTTCGAGCGACGTCTGGGACAGCGATGCCGGCAGTCGGTTCAACTGCTGGCGTTCCAAGCTCAGGTGGCCGAGCACGTCCAACAGCGCTGAAGGATTCGTACGCTTCCTCACCGACGTGCGGGAGGCGTCACTCGGGGGTCACGTAGGGTCAAGCCATGACCACGCCACCCCACCAATTTCCCGGTCCGTACGGACCTCCGCAGCAGCCGGGCCCGTATGTCCACGGGCACCACCAGCCCCAGCCCCCCTACCCGGCACAGCAGTTTCAGGGACCGGGGCCGCAAGGATGGGGGCAGGCACCCGTGGGGCCACCGCCCAAGAAGGACCGGACGTGGCTGGTCGTCGGTCTCACACTGGGGGCAGTGGCCGTGGTGGGGCTGCTCGCGTTCATCGGCAACCTCGGCAGCGACAGCGGTGGTTCCTCCGATGCCGCCTTCCCGGCTGCCGAGTACCGGCTCACCGTGCCGAAGGAGCTGCTGGGCGGCGAGTACGCGCTCATCAAGGACGGCTCCGCGGACGCCGACGCCGATCTGCAGAAGGACAGCAGTTACAGCCGCGATCCGGACCTGCGCGATCCGAGGGCGTCCCGCGGGTCCTACAACGGTACTGCCACGGACGCACGGCGCGGGCTCGTCCTGATCGGGCTGCACGGGCGGTTCAGGGACCCGGCTCAGGTGCGGGACAGGTTGCTGGACGGCATACGGAAGGCGGACGGCATGTCCGAGTCGCGTCCGCCGAGGACCGTCAGGGCTTCCGGTTCCGATGTCGATCTCCGGTGCGCCGTCCTCCTCTCGAAGGAAACGGACGGAACCTCGACCGTCCCCGTCTGTGCCTGGGGCGACGGCAACACGGCTGCCTACGTCGCGTTCCTGACACCCGCGGACGCCGCGCAGGACCCGGAGTCGGTCGATCTCGACGCGACGGCAAAGAAGGTGCTGCAGGTGCGTGAGGAAACACGGACGCCGATCGGCTGACCGCATTGGTCTCGTACAGGTTCATCCTCCATACTGCCCGCCGTGGAGCAGCAGATAGATCCGAAGACGAAGATCGAACTCGGCGTGGGGACGGATCCGGCGTTCATCCCGGGCCTCACGGGGCCCTTGCCTGCCGTGAAGGACAGGAAGGAGGAGAGCAAGGACGAGGGGACTGAGCCCGAGACCGACGCGGCCGAGTCGGCGGACGCGGAGCCGGAGACGGTGGCCGACGGCGGGGAGGAACCCGCCGACGAGCCGGCGGAGGGCGCCTCGCAGGACGACGACGGGCCCGCCTTCGAGGTGAGTGACCGCCGCGGGTCGATCGCCGCCGACCGGTCGGGCATCCGCTTCACCCTGGACGACCAGGAGGCGGAGTTCGGATGGGACGAGATCGGCGCCGTCGAGGTGAAGCCGGCCCGCTTCGGGCGCCGCTTCACGGTCACCGTCCACGTGGCGGCCAACCGCTGGTTCAACGCCGACGTCGAAGCCCCGGCCAGGGGGCACCTCAAGGAGTGGACCGAGGAGCTGGACGCGGTCCTCGACGCCTACTTCGAAGAGGCCTGAATGCCGTCCTGATGGACGCATGGCCACGTCTGGGTGGGCGCGACACAAGCTCGCCCAGGCGTGGTTTGTGCCGATTTGGCCGTGAAAGCGCATAGCTTCGGTTCATGACCAAGCGACAAACAACCATGCTCGGATGCGCGGCGCTGCTCGTCGTGTCAGGCCTCGGCGCGGCGGCCCCCGCCCGCGCCGCCGTCACCCACCAGGTACAGCCCGGCGAGTCGATCCAGGCCGCCGTGGACGCCGCGAAGCCCGGCGACACGATCGACATCGCCGCCGGCACCTTCACGGAGAGCGTCCGGATCACCAAGTCGGACCTGACCCTGCGCGGCCGGGGCGGCCGGACGGTGCTCAAGCCGTCCGCGTCCGCCGCGAAGGCCGGCTCCTGCGCGGCGGCAGGCAATGGCATCTGCGTGCTCGGCACCGAGAAGCAGCCCGTCCAGGGCGTCGAGATCCGGTCCCTGACGCTCAGCGGGTTCGACAAGAGCGGCGTCTGGGCCGCCAGGACCGACCGGCTGACGGTGCGGCAGGTCACCTCGGAGAACAACGGCACCTGGGGCATTGCGCAGGAGCGGTCCACCCGGTCGGTCCTGCGGAGCAATCTCGTCCGCGGCAACGGCGACGCCGGCATCTTCGTGGCGAACACCGTCAGCGAGGAAGCCGGAGCCCTCGACACGAGGGGCACGGTCGTCTCGAGCAACCTCATGGTCGGCAACCGCATCGGCACCACGGTCCGGCGCGTGCGGAACCTGACCGTGCAGGCCAACGAGATCACCGGGAACTGCGCCGGCGCCTTCCTCGTCGGTGACGAGACCACCCCGCGGGCCGGGGCGCTGACGGTCCGTTACAACCATGTGCACGAGAACAACAAGCACTGCGACAAGACCGCGCGGCTGCCCGAGATCCAGGGCACCGGCATCGTCCTCACCGGCACCGAGGACACCCTGGTGGAGTGGAACGTCATCCGCGGCAACGTGGGCGCCGCCCCGATGTCCGGCGGGATCGTGCTCTTCAAGAGCATCGTGGGTGCCGCCGGCACCGACAACGTCGTCAGGAACAACGTGGTCCTCGGCAACGGGACCGCCGACCTGGCCAACCGCGATGCCAAGGGCACCGGCAACCTCTTCGCCGGGAACATGTGCCGGTTCTCCGAGCCCGCGGGCCTGTGCTGACCGACCGGACGGTGCCGACCGGCCCCGGCCACTCACGAAGGACCGATTCAGCATGACCACTGCAAGCGCAACCCCTCTGCCCGCGATGCGGCTCAGAGAGCTCGTCTTCGGCGCGGCCTGCGCCGCGGCCCTGCGCGCGGCGGCCCGGCTGGGCGTCGCCGACGCGCTCGGAGAGACACCGGTGACCGCGGCGGAACTCGCGGCGGAGGTGAAGGCGCAGCCCAGGGCCCTGAAGCGGCTGCTGCGGGCCCTGACCTGCTACGGCATCTTCGAGGAGGACAAGGAGGGCAGGTTCGTCCACACGGAGATGTCCCGGCTGCTGCGCAAGGACGATCCGCACAGCCTGCGCGACATCTCGCTGTGGTGCACGGAGCCGTGGACCTGGGACGCCTGGCCGCTCCTCGACCAGGCGGTCAGGACCGGCGGCAGCGTCTTCGGCGACCTGTACGGCAAGGAGTTCTTCGACTACCTCCACGCCGACGCGCCGGAGTCGGCCCAGGTGTTCAACCGGGCGATGACCACCTCCAGCATGCAGTCGGCGCGGGACGTCGCAGAGGTGCTCGACCTCGGCGGCGCGAAGACGGTCGCCGACATCGGTGGCGGCCAGGGCCACGTACTGGCCGGACTGCTGGAGAAGCACCCGCACATCCGGGGCACCCTGCTGGACCTGCCCCGTGTCGTCGCGGCCGCCGATCCGCGGCTGCTCGAAGGCGGCTCGCTCGCCGACCGGGCCGAGATCGTTCCCGGCGACTGCCGTGAGGCCATGCCGGTCGCCGCCGACCTGTACGTCATCAAGAACATCCTGGAATGGGACGACGAGAGCACACGCAGGACGCTGTCCAACGTCATGGCGGCGGCGAGCCCGGGAGCCAGGGTGGTCGTCATCGAGAACCTCGTCGACGACACCCCGTCGATGACGTTCACCACGTCGATGGACCTGCTGCTGCTCCTCAACGTGGGCGGTGCCAAGCACACGAGGGAGAGCATGATCAGCAGGATGACGGAGTCCGGACTGGTCGTCGGCGACGTCCGTCCCGTCAACGCCTATCTGCATCTCTTCGACAGCGTGGTGCCGGGCTGAGGCCCCGCGCACCGGGCACGCCGTCGGCCCCGCG
>NZ_BMWB01000017.1:0-166837 GCF_014651015.1 Streptomyces xantholiticus | reverse complement strand
GGGCCGACGGCTGTGCGGCGTACCGGACCGTACCGGTCAGTCGCTCTGCCATGAGTAGAACTGCTGGGCCATGGCGTCCTTCGGACTCCGCCAGGTCTGCGGATCGTACGGGCTGACGAAGGCGGCGAGCCGGTCGCTGATGTCCCGGAACTCCGGATGGTCCGTCAGCTTGGCGATGGACGGCCCGGGAGGCCGGTCCGACTCGATCAGATGCAGGTAGACGTCGCCGAACTGGAACAGGCTGCGCCGCTTCACCCCGACGAGGTGCGGCAGTTCACCGCTGTCGGAGGCCGCGAACACTTCGGCGATGTCGGGGGCGGAGCCCGGGGCCATCCGGGCGACGATCAGGGCGTGGTGCATCGGGGGCGTCCCTTCGGATGCCGTCACAGGACAGAGCGGTCAGACCGCGTTGACGGGTGCGGTGGTGTCGTTCGCCGCCTGGCCGAGCCGGGCGCGCTGCTCGATCTTGTTCCGGATGAGGTCCATCTGGATGGGGGAGTTGCGGTTGATGTTGGCCGTCATCCACTCGTCGTCGACGGGCGCGTCGGGCTTCATCGCGAAGTCCTGCGTCCAGCGCATCCGGACACCGCGCGGCGTCTGCTCGTACTCCCAGCGGATGTTCATGTACTGGAAGGGGCCCGTCTCGACGCGGCGGGCGGTGACCGTGAGCGCCGAGCGGTCGGCGACGCGCTCGGAGACCCAGCTCCAGACCTGGCCCTTTTCGTCCGGGTACATGGTCAGCCGGAACACGGTCCGGTTGCCCTCGCGTTCCATGACCTCCACCGACGCGTACTCGCTGAACAGCTGCGGCCAGTGGTCGAGGTCGTTGGTCACGTCCCACACGAGGTCGAGCGGGGCGTCGATGGTCACTTCGTTCTCGGTGTGTCCGGGCATGTCAGGCTCCAGCCATCAGTGAGTTGTTGACGAGGTCGAGGAACTCGCGCGGGGTCTTGCAGCGGTCCGCCTCCGGCGGCAGGGCACGGCCGTACCGGTTCTCCAGCTCGCCCACGATGCCGAGCAGCCCGAGCGAGTCGAGGCCGTAGACCTCGAACGGCGTGTCCGGCCGCTGCTCCATCTCGTCGGGGTCGACGGTGACGCCGGCGCCCTTCTTCATCAGGGCGGCCAGCTCAGCGACGTTCAGTCGATCTGTCATGGCGACTTCTCCTTCTCAGGGGGTGTCGGCGCCGCGCCTCAGTACGAGCGCCGAGTTCGAACCCATCAGTCCTCGGCTCAGCACCAGGGCCGTGCGCAGCTCGGCGGGCCGGGCGGTGCCGGTCACCAGGGCCAGGTCGTGGCACACGTCGAAGACATGGGGGGTGGGCGGCACCAGGCCGTGCTCCAGGGCCAGCACCGCGGCGGCCGTGTCCAGCACCGGCGCTCCGCAGTAGGCCCGGCCGGTCCCGGTCTTCGGGGCGGTCACCGGTACCCGCGAGCCGTGCGCGCCGAGCGCGTCGGCGATGGCCAGCGCCTCGGCGCGGTCGGCCTCCGGCAGTCCCAGCGCGTCCGCGAAGACCACGTCGATCTCCTCGGGCGCGCAGCCCGCGGCGTCCAGGGCTCCGCGGATCGCCCGCGCCAGCCCTTCTCGTGACTCCTCCCACCGGGAGGCCCCGGTGAACGTCGCGGCGTGGCCGGCGACCGTCGCACGGATCCGGGCGCCCCGACCACGGGCTGCCTCCTCGTCCTCGACGACGAGCATGGCGCCGCCCTCGCCGGGGACGAACCCGCACGCGTTCGCCGTGAAGGGCCGGTAGGCGCGGTCCGGGTCGTCGCAGGTGCTCAGCTCCCGGTAGCCCAACTGGCAGACGATCGAGTACGGGGCCAGCGGTGCCTCCGCCGCACCGACGATGACGGTGTCCGTGCCCCGCCGTACGGCCCCGACGGCGTGCGCGAGGGCGTCGAGGCCGCCCGCCTCGTCGCTGGCGACCACACCGCAGGGGCCCTTGAAGCCGCCGCGGATCGAGATCTGCCCGGTGCTCGCCGCGTAGAACCAGGCGATGGACTGGTACGGGCCGACATAGGTCGACCCCTGTCCCCACAGCCGCTGGAGCTCGCGCTGGCCGAACTCACCGCCGCCGGACCCGGCGGCGGTGACCACACCAACGGCGTAGGGCGTCCCGTCGTACGCGCCGCCGCTGATGTCGGCGTCGGCCAGCGCCAGGTCGGCGGCGGCCATCGCGAAGTGGGAGAACCGGTCGGTCTGGACGAGGAAGCGCTGCTCGACCGTCGACTCCGGGTCGAAGCCGCGCACCTCGCCGGCGACCCGCAGCGGCAGGTGCCCGCAGCCTTCGCGGGTGACCCGGTCGAGGGCGCTGATGCCTTCGACGGTGGACTTCCAGAACGTCTCGGCGCCCACACCGTTGGGGGCGACGACACCGATGCCGGTGACGACAGGGGGCCGCGTGCGCCGGTTGCCGTGGCTCATCGTGCACTCCCGCCTGGTCGGGTGAGGACGACCGCGGACTGGAAGCCGCCGAAGCCGCTTCCCACCGACAGCACACTGCGCAGCCTGAGGGGTCGGGCGGTGCGCGGCACGTAGTCCAGGTCGCACTCGGGGTCGGGGGTCTCGTAGTTGGCGGTGGGCGGCACGACCTGCTTGGCCAGGGCCAGCACGCAGGCGACGAGTTCTATCGCACCGATGGCGCCCAGCGAGTGGCCGACCATGGACTTGATCGAACTCATCGGCACTTTGTACGCGTGCTCCTTCAGGGACCTCTTGACCGCGGCAGTCTCGTGCCGGTCGTTCTGCTGGGTGCCGGAGCCGTGGGCGTTGACGTAGTCGATGTCCGTCCGGTCGAGCCGGGCGTGGTCCATCGCGTCGTCGATGGCCCGGGCCATCTCCAGGCCTTCACGGGTCAGGCCGGTCATGTGGTGGGCGTTGCCGAAGGTGGCGTAGCCGCCTATCTCGCAGTACACGTGCGCACCGCGGGCGCGGGCGTGCTCCAGCTCCTCGAGGATCAGCACCGCGCCGCCCTCGCCCATGACGAACCCGTCCCGGTTCGCGTCGAAGGGGCGGGACGCGTGGGCCGGGTCGTCGTTGTTGGGGGAGGTCGCCTTGATGGCGTCGAAGCAGGCGACCGTGATCGGGGAGATCGGCGAGTCGGACGCGCCGGCTATGCAGACGTCGGCCCGGCCGTCCTCTATGGCCTGGAACGCATAGCCGATCGCGTCCAGGCCGGAGGTGCACCCCGTCGAGACGGTCTGCACCGGCCCGTGCACGCCTGCCTCTTCGGCCACCTCGGATGCGAGGGCGCTGGGGGAGAAGGCGCGGTGGAGATGGGGCGCGGCCTCGCTGTGGTCCACGTCCCAGCGCCGGCCCTTGCTGCTGACCTTCACATAGTCGCGTTCCAGCCGGGTGGTGCCGCCCACGGCGGTGCCCATCGACACGGCGGTCCGCCACGGATCGAGCGTCGCCGCGTCGAGGCCGGCGTCGGCCATGGCCTCCCGGGCGGCGACCAGTGCGAACTGCACGTAGCGGTCGGCGCGTTGGGCGTCCGCGGCGCCGAGGCCATGGGCCTGCGGATCGAAGTCGACCTCGGCGGCGATACGGGAGCGGAACCCGGTCGGATCGAACAGCGTGATCCCGCGGGTCGCGGTCCGGCCGCTCGACAGCAGGTCCCAGAACGCCGGGGCGCCCACACCTCCGGGTGCGACGATGCCGACGCCGGTCACCGCCACACGCCGGGTCACGACACCGACCCCGTTCGCTCCGGCGGCAGGTGCGCACCGGTGCCCTCCGCCACGGGGGTCTCCTCCGTGTCGACGTGGCCGAGCTCCGGCCGGGGCGCCAGCGGGCCCAGATGGAAGACCATGCGGGCCTGGGTGCTGCCCACGTTGCGGAACCGGTGTCGCACATACGGGGGGATGAGCAGCCCCTGGTCCGGGCGGATGGCGAAGGGCTCGCCGTCCAGGTCCACTTCGAGCTCACCGGCGACCACGTACACGAACTCCTCGGAGTACGGGTGGTAGTGCTCGCCGATGCGGTCGCCGGGCTCGACGAGCGCCAGGCCCATGAAGCCGCTCGTGGCGCCCACCGCGGTGGGGGTGAGCATGGCGCGCAGATCGCCTCCGCGCCTGCGGTTGGGCTGGGTCTCGCTCAGGTCGACGATGCGATGGGTTGTGGTCATGACTGGTTCCTCCACAAGGCCTTGCGGCGTGCCGACTTCTGTCGCACGGCCGCCGGTGGCCGGTTGCGCTGTTCAGCGGGCACGGCGGTCGGTGATCAGGCTCATCTGGGCGCTCTCGAGCAGCCGGGTCATCGCCTTCTCGTCGGAGAACGAGTCGTCGATGCCGAGCGCTTCGGTGTCCAGCAGCCGCGCCAGCACACCGGCCTTGCGCAGGCCGTTGGTGCCCATGGCGGCCGACGGGTCGACATCGAGCGGGCTGCGTACGTCGACGAGCCGTACGACGATGTCGTCCCGCTGGAAGATGGTGCTGCTGTCGATGTGCGACCCGGGGCTGTCCGCGGCTGCCTCGTCCTGGCCGGCCAGCAGCCGGGCGAGGGCCATGCCGCAGCCGGGCTTGGCCGGGTAGAGGAGCGCGTGCCGTTCCCTCTCCCCGTGCTGTTCGCCGGGCGGAGCCAGGTGGTGCACCGCGGGCAGGGCGGCGCGGGTGAAGAACAGCCGTGCCGACTGCGGGTCGTCCAGGTTCCGGTCCTGCTCCAGGTACGGGTTGATGGCCTCCTCCACCGCCCTGACCTCGGGCTGGCGGGCGACGTGCCGCAGTGCCGCGAGCAGGTCGCCCTGCACCTCGACGGTCCGCACGACGCGGTTGCCGTGCATGAACAGCGTGGTGCGGCGCAGCCGGGTCATGTCGTCGACCTGTGCCTCGGGCGAGGTGTAGCCGGAGAGGATCTTGGCCACGGTCTGCTCGCTGCCGGGCTTGACGGTGAAGGTGAGGGCGTGGCGGACCACACCGTCACCCACCCGGGGCGACGGCTGCAGGCCGCCCGACTTCAGTACGGCGGGCTGGGGTGCGTGCACGCCGGAGGTCTCGCGCAGCACGCTGAAGCGCAGCGACCGTGTGTCGCGCACGCAGTCGTGCAACGGCCGCACGGTCTCGACGTGCTCCTCGCTGTTCACCCACGCGAGGAAGGGCGGTGCGCTCTCCCATTCACTGGTGATCAGCCACTGCGACGGGTTCTCGATCGACTGGCACAGCTGGTCGCTGAGGTGGCCGGGGACGGCAGCCACCTGGTTGCGCATGTGCTCGTACGCCGTGAGAAAGCGCTGTTGGGCGCCGTCCTGGAGATCAAGCAGCAGTACGACCCGGAGCCGGGAGCCGTCGAATGCGGACTGAGACACACGTTCGGACAGCATTGTCATGTTCCACGCATCTCCTTGCAGTGAGGCCGCCTGCGGCATCAGCGCCGGCCCTCGGGGGATCCGAGCGACAACATCCGGCGTATGCGGACGGCAATCCACCTTTGACGCGATGTGGTGGTCCGGCTTCGATCCTGTGTCGGTAACACGGGTGGCGCGAGATCTGTGCACCACGCGGGTGAAGCGGCGAGCCGAAACCCTCGCGCGCGGGCAGGAAACGCGGGCATGGAGAAGGCCAAATTCCCACTGTCGGCTGGAGCTGGAGCACGCATGGAAAAGAACGCCGAACAACACCGCGTACCGGTCCTGATCGTGGGGGGCTCCCTGGTGGGTCTGTCCGCATCGCTGTTCCTGGGCCGACTGGGCGTCCGGCATCTGCTGGTCGAGAAGCACCCGGACACCTCGGTCCACCCCCGGGGCCGCGGCAACAACCTGCGCACGATGGAGGTGTTCCGCGCGGCCGGGGTGGAGGAGCGCATCCGGGCCGCGGCATCCCTGCTCGCCGACAACCACGGCATCCTGCAGACGCCGGATCTCGCCGCGGCCGATGCCGGCGAGTGGCTGGTCAGGCAGATCGACGAGAAGGGGCCGCCGACCCGCCGCTTCAGCCCCTCCGCCTGGTGCGTGTGCAGCCAGAACGACCTCGAGCCCGTGCTCCGGAAGGCCGCCGTCGAACAGGGCGGCGATCTGCGCTTCGGCACCGAGATGCTCTCCTTCGAGCAGGACGACGACGGCGTCACCGCCGTCGTCCGCGACCGCGCGAGCGGCCAAGACACCACCGTGCGCGCCGACTACCTGATCGCCGCCGACGGGCCTCGCAGCCCCGTGCGCGAGCGGCTCGGGATCGGGCAGACCGGCCCCGGCGACCTGTTCCACAACGTGAGCATCACCTTCCGTTCCAGGGGACTCGCCGGCATCGTCGGCGACCGCCGCTTCGTGGTCTGCTACCTCACCGGCCCCGAAGCGGAAGGCGCGCTGCTCCCGGTGGACAACGCGGAGCGCTGGGTCTTCCACGCGCCCTGGAAGTACGACCGCGGCGAGGCGCTCGAGGACTTCACGGACGAGCGCTGCGCCGACATCATCCGCGCGGCCGTCGGGGCCCCCGGCCTGGACGTGAGCATCACCGGGAAGGCGCCTTGGCACGCGGCCGAACGGGTCGCCGAACACTACGCACGGGGCAGGGTCTTCCTCGCGGGCGACTCCGCGCACGAGATGTCGCCGACCGGTGCCTTCGGCTCCAACACCGGTATCCAGGACGCGCACAACCTCGCATGGAAGCTCGCCGCCGTACTCGACGGCACGGCAGGGCGAGGGCTGCTCGACACGTACGAGGCCGAGCGCCTGCCGGTGGCCCGGGCCACCAGTGCCCGTGCCTCCGCACGGTCGCTGGAGCACAGCCACCCCGGGTACGAGCCGGCCCCCGGGGCGGTGGCGGGGCTCGGCGGGCCGCGGGGCGGGCTGCTGCCGGTCGTGCTGGGCTACCGCTACCTGCGCGGCGCGGTCCTCGGCACCGACCCCGAGGTGCCCGTCGTGCCGGAGCGGATGGACCTCTCCGGCGCACCCGGCACCCGGGCCCCGCACATGTGGCTCCACCGGACCGGCGCGGGAGGCCGGCTGTCCACGCTCGACCTCTACGAGCGGTCCCTCGTCCTGCTGACCGGCTCGGGCGCCAAGGACTGGTGGGCGGCGGCGGAACTCGTCGCGGCGAGGCTGTCCATCGACCTCGACGCATACCGGATCGGGGACGGCCCCGAGGCCGACCTGGCCCCGGAGGCGGGCGTCGACTGGGCCGCGGTCCACGGCACGGCCCCCGAAGGCGCGGTGCTGGTCCGCCCCGACGGCTTCGTCGCCTGGCGCGCGGCGGGCCAGGACCCGGACCCGGAGGCGGCGCTGTTCACCGCGGTGACGTCGGTGCTGCGCAGGGGGTGACGGGGTCGCGAGGTTGCGGGGCCTCGGCGGGGCGTGGCCGCTGTGGGGGCTCGCATCTCCACCAGGCACTTCGGCAACCCGGGTTCGGTCAGCCCCGGGGTCCGTGGAAGTACTTCGCCGCCAAGGACTTGTGCGGCTACCCGTGGACGCACCAGGCACGGCGTCAGCGCCGACGGCCGGTCCACGTGGTCCCCGTCCAACCTCTGCCCCTGCGTCGGCGGCTATCCGAACGGTGACCACCGGCCCTCCATTTGCGTGCTGCGTCCGATGCCGCTCGAGGCCTGTCACGAGGGAATGGCGCAGGCCGAGAGCGCGCGAGCGAGCGGGGGTGGCCGCCTGCCGGGGGATCCGCTGCCGCTCCGTCATGGCGCGCCACGCCCCTGAATCCGGCGTCGACCGGAGGCCGACGTACGACACACTGATGGCCGAACAGTTCGGCAGCGTCGTCGAACCGGACCGAGGTGAACGGCGGACGGGTGTCCGGCCGTACTTGTCGCAGCAGCGACATCCGGACCGTCGTCGCCGCTGAAACCGGCCGTCACCCGACGTCAGGGCAGGAAGGGACATGCTTGTGACACTGCCATCCCCCAAGGACCGACTTGCTTCGCTCCGCGCCGAGCTCGAGCACCGCAATCCGGCGCAGCCCGAGTTCCACCAGGCGGCACGGGAGGTGCTCGAGTCCCTGGCGCCCGTGTTCGCGGCGCGGCCGGAGTACGCGCAGGCGGGAATCGTCGAGCGTCTTTGTGAGCCGGAGCGGCAGATCATCTTCCGGGTGCCATGGCAGGACGACCGCGGCGCGGTCCACGTCAACCGGGGGTTCCGGGTCGAGTTCAACAGCGCGCTGGGCCCGTACAAGGGAGGGCTGCGCTTCCATCCGTCGGTGAACCTGGGCGTCGTGAAGTTCCTCGGCTTCGAGCAGATCTTCAAGAACGCCCTGACCGGACTGGGCATCGGCGGCGGCAAGGGCGGCAGCGACTTCGACCCGCACGGCCGTTCGGACGACGAGGTCATGCGCTTCTGCCAGTCGTACATGACGGAACTGCACCGGCACATCGGGGAGCACACCGACGTCCCCGCGGGCGACATCGGCGTCGGTGCACGGGAGATCGGCTACCTCTTCGGCCAGTACCGCCGTATCACCAACCGCTGGGAAGCCGGCGTCCTCACGGGCAAGGGCCGGAACTGGGGCGGATCCGCCATCCGCACCCAGGCCACCGGCTACGGCAGCGTGCTGTTCGCGGCCGAGATGCTGAAGCTGCGCGGCGAGGACCTCGAGGGGCAGGCCGCCGTCGTCTCCGGCTCGGGCAACGTCGCCATCTACACCATCGAGAAGCTCCTGCGCAGCGGCGCCCATCCCCTCACCTGCTCCGACTCCGCCGGCTACGTCGTCGACGAGAAGGGCATCGACCTCGAACTGCTCAAGCAGATCAAGGAGGTCGAGCGGGGGCGTATCAGCGAGTATGCGGATCGCCGGGGCGCGTCCGCCCGCTTCGTGCCGGGCGGCCGGGTCTGGGACGTGCCCGCCGACCTCGCGTTCCCGTCCGCCACCCAGAACGAGCTGGGTGAGCAGGACGCCCTGACCCTCGTGCGCAACGGGGTCAAGGCCGTCGCGGAGGGAGCGAACATGCCCACCACTCCGGAGGCGGTCCGCGTCCTGCAGGAGGCCGGTGCGGCCTTCGGCCCCGGCAAGGCGGCCAACGCGGGCGGTGTGGCCGTCAGCGCTCTGGAGATGCGGCAGAACGCGGCCCGCGACACCTGGGCGGCGGACCGCGTCGAGGACGAACTCGCCACGATCGTGCGGGACATCCACCGGGTCTGCCACGAGACGGCCGACCGCTACGGCGCCACCGGCGACTATGTGACGGGCGCCAACATCGCCGGCTTCGAGCGGGTCGCCGACGCGATGCTCGCCCAAGGCCTCGTCTGACGGGTACGCAGGAGCGGGGCGGGCCCGGGCCGTTCGGGCGAGCAGTCGGGTGCGCAGGGTGCGCAGGGTGCTCAGGAGGTTCAGGGGCTCAGGGCGTTCAGGGCCTGAAGAGCACCTTGACGGCTCCGTCCCGCTTCTTCTGGAACATCTCGTAGGCGTCAGGCGCCTCGGAGAGCGGCACGCGGTGGGTGGCGAACTGCTCGACGCCCAACGGATCGCCGTCCGTGACGAGCGGCAGCAGGTCGTCCACCCACCGCCACACATTGGCCTGCCCCATCCGCAGCTGCACCTGCTTGTCGAACATGGTCAGCAGCGGCATCGGGTCGGCCATCCCGCCGTAGACGCCCGAGAGCGAGATCGTGCCGCCACGGCGCACGAGCTCGATCGCCAGATGGAGCGCCGAGAGGCAGTCGATGCCGACGCGTTCCATCATCCTGGCGGCCAGCGTGCCGGGCAGCAGGGTCGTCATCTGCTGTGCCCCCTTGGCGACCGGCGCGCCGTGGGCCTCCATGCCGACGGCGTCGATGACGGAGTCGGGGCCGCGGCCGTCGGTCAGATCGCGGACCGCGTCGACGATCTTGTCGCCGTACTCCTCCATGTCGAGGGTGTGCACGCCGTGCTCGCCGGCCCGCGCGAGGCGCTCCGGCACCAGGTCGATGCCGATGACCAGCCCCGCGCCGCGGTGCGCCGCGACCCGGGTGCACATGTCGCCGATCGGACCGAGGCCCAGCACCGCCACGGACCCGCCGGGCGGCACGGCGGCGTACTCGACCGCCTGCCAGGAGGTGGGCAGCACGTCGGACAGATAGACGAACCGGTCGTCCGGCGGACCGTCGGGGACACTGATGGGCAGCGTGTTGCCGAACGGCACCCGGAGGTACTCGGCCTGACCGCCGGGCACCTGCCCGTACAGCTTGGTGTAGCCGAACAGCGACGCGCCCTTGCCGTGGTCGTGCACCTGCGTGGTCTCGCACTGCGAGTGCAGGCCCTGGGCGCACATGAAGCACGTGCCGCACGAGACGTTGAAGGGCACGACGACCCGGTCACCCGGTCGTAGGCGGGTGACCTCGGAGCCGACCTCCTCGACGACGCCCATCGGTTCGTGGCCGAGGATGTCGCCCGGCTCGAGGAACGGTCCGAAGAGCTCGTACAGATGCAGGTCCGAACCGCAGAGTCCGCTCGTCGTGACCTTGACGATCACATCAGTGGAATCACGGATCTCGGGGTCGGGGACGGAGTCCACGCGCACATCGCGCTTTCCGTGCCAGGTCAGTGCTTTCATCATGCCTCCTCGTCCGCGTTCCGCTGCCGGCCCCCGGAGCCGGCAGCGGGGGCCGACGGCCGTCACGCCGCGACGGGTACCCACGCCCGGGTCTTTCACCGGACGGAGCACCGAAGGGGTGCGTCATCACGTTCCGTGGCTCACCCGAATGCAGTACGTGAACGCGCTCCCGCCGCCGGGATCGGCCGACGCTGGTCGAGGGCCGAACACCCGGCCGAAGATCTGCGCCGACGGGGCGGCGGGCCGGTGGGACACCGCGTCGGCTGCGGGGAGCGAACCGTCCGACCGCACGGCACGTACGGAGGAGATCGAATGAACGCCGCCTTCTCACGCAGCTGGAAACACGCCGTCGTCACCGGCGGCGCGGGTTTCGTCGGCTCGCACCTGTGCACGGCGCTGCTGGACTCCGGCACCGCGGTCACCTGCGTCGACGACTTCAGCACCGGCCGGCCGGAGAACATGTCCGAGCTGCGGGACCATCCAGGTTTCGCACTCGTTCAGGCCAGTGTGAGCGAGCCGTTCACCGTCGACCGGCCTCCCGACCTGGTGCTGCACCTGGCCTCACCGGCGTCGCCCGCCGACTACCTGCGGCTCCCGCTGCACACGATGGAGGCCGGCAGCCTCGGCACCCGAAACGCTTTGGCGCTCGCCCACGCCTCCGGTGCCCGCTTCCTGCTCGCTTCCACCTCGGAGGTCTACGGCGACCCCCAGCAGCACCCGCAGAACGAGCGTTACTGGGGCAACGTCAACCCCGTCGGACCGCGCAGCGTGTACGACGAGGCGAAGCGCTTCGGCGAGGCACTGACCACCGCCCAGGCCCACGCCCACGGCACCGACACCGGCATCGTGCGCCTGTTCAACACCTACGGCCCCCGGATGCGCGGCTACGACGGCCGCGCGGTGCCCACCTTCGTGCGCCAGGCGCTGGCCGGCGAGCCGCTCACCGTCACCGGCGACGGCCGCCAGACCCGGTCCCTCTGCTACGTCGACGACACGGTGCGCGGCATCCTGGCCGCCGCGGCCCACGGCCTGCGCGGCCCGGTGAACATCGGCAACCCGACCGAGATCACCATGCTCGACCTCGCCCGGCTGGTCATCGAACTCACCGGCTCCACCTCCGAGATCCGCTTCGTCGAACGGCCGACCGACGATCCCGCCGTGCGCTGCCCGGACATCACGCTCGCCCGCGACAAGCTCGAGTGGGAACCGGTCGTCGGCGCCGAGGAAGGCCTGCGGCGCACCATCGCCTGGTTCCGCGCCCACACGGACTGACGGAACGAGGCGAAGCCACCGCTCCGACGCCTGTGCCGCCGACCCTGACGTGCCCGTCGAAAGGTCTGTGACTGACATGCGCATTCTCGGAATCAACGCCCTCTTCCATGACCCCGCCGCCGCCCTCGTCATCGACGGCATGACCGTCGCCGCGGCCGAGGAGGAACGCTTCTCCCGGCGTAAGCACGGCAAGCGCCCACTGCCCTTCTCCGCCTGGGAGCTGCCGGAGCAGGCAGCCGCCTGGTGTCTGAAGCGAGCCGGACTGCGGCCGCAGGACCTCGACGCCGTGGCGTACTCCTTCGACCCGTCGCTCGCCAGGCCCACCGACGCCATGGGGCTCGACGACCCCTGGGACCATCTGCGGCTCGCCTACGCCCGCGAGGCGCCCGGCTTCCTGCAGAACTCGCTGCCCGGGCTCGACGCGGACATCGTCCGCTTCGTCCCGCACCACATGGCGCACGCCGCGTCCGCCGCCTTCGCCGCGGCCGACGCCGGCACCTCCTCCGTTCTCGTCCTCGACGGCCGGGGGGAGCGCGCCTCGCACCTCGCCGCCCGCCGTATCCACGGACGGCTGGAGGCACTGCACGCACAGGAGCTGCCGCACTCGCTCGGGCTCGTCTACGAGGAGCTGACCGAGCATCTCGGATTCCTGCGCTCCTCCGACGAGTTCAAGGTGATGGCCCTCGCCTCCCACGGCAGGCCGCGGATGCTGGCAGAGCTGCGCAAGTACGTGTACCCCACCGGCGACGGCGGGTTCCGCGCCACCGGCGTGCCCTGGCACCAGTTCTGCGCGCCCCGCGGCCCTGAGGAGGCATGGACCCCAGAACACGCCGACGTGGCCGCAAGCGCCCAGGCCGTGCTCGAGGAGACCATGCTCGACCTCGTACGCCACCTGCACGGACAGACCCGCGACAGCCTGCTCACCCTGGCCGGCGGAGTCGCCCTCAACTGTGTGGCCAACTCCCGGATCGCCCGCGAGGGTCCCTTCTCCCGGGTATGGGTGCAGCCGGCCGCCGGTGACGCCGGCACCGCCCTCGGCGGCGCCCTGCTGCTGGCGGCCGGTGAAGGGGATGACCCGGAACCCATGAACGGCGTCGACCTCGGCCGCGACTGGTCCGACGCGGAGCTCGGCGCCTGGCTGAAGACCGCCGCCGTGCCCTTCGACCGCCCGGCCGACATCGCCGCGACCGTGGCGGAGGCGCTGGCCGACAACGCCGTCGTCGCCTGGTTCCAAGGGCGTTCGGAGTACGGACCGAGGGCGCTCGGGCACCGGTCGCTGCTCGCCCACCCCGGTCACGCCGGCAATCTCGAGCGGCTCAACGACGTCAAGGGCCGCGAGCAGTTCCGGCCCGTCGCCCCGATGGTGCTCGCCGAACGGGCCCCCGAGATCTTCGACGGCCCCATGCCCAGCCCGTACATGCTCTTCGTCCACGATGTGGCGCCCGCCTGGCGCGAGCGCATCCCCGCGGTCGTGCACGTCGACGGCACGGCCCGCATCCAGACCGTCGACCCGGCCCGCGAGCCGCTGGTGGCACGCATGCTCCGCGAGTTCGAGCAGCGCACGGGACTGCCGGTCGTCGTCAACACCAGCCTCAACACGGCGGGAAGGCCCATGGTCGACGACCCGCGCGACGCGCTCGAATGCTTCGGATCCTCGCCCGTCGACCTGTTGGCCATCGGGCCGTACGCCATCCGGCGCGGCGACTTCTTCCGCCGCTGCGACGACGCGGACGACGCGGGGACGGGGGCGGCACGATGAACCACAGCGGTGAGAGGAACGGCAGCGGCGCTTCGAACGGCAGCGGCGGCGCTTTGAACGGCAGCGGCGGCGCTTTGAACGGCAGCGGCGTGACGAACGCCCATGGGCACCGGCCGCCGCGCTACACCGTGGTGATTCCGACCGTCGGCCGGCCCTGTCTGACCAACTGCCTGCGTGCGCTGGCCGCCGCGACCGGCCCCGGGCCGGTCCGGGTGGTCGTCGTCGACGACCGCCGCGGCGCCCCGCGCACCCCGCTTCCGGTCGAGATCCCGGCCCCCCTGCGGCCCATCACCTCGGTCGTGCCGGGCCGTGCCCGGGGACCGGCGGCGGCCCGCAACACCGGACTGCGGGTCGCCGGGCCCGTCCCCTGGGTCGTCTTCCTCGACGACGACGTGGTGCCCGGGCCCAGCTGGTGCGACGACCTGGCGCGCGAGCTCGCCGGCGCCGGGCGCCGCACCGGCGGGGTCACCGCCCGTATCGACGTGCCGCTGCCCGCGGACCGGGCCCCCACGGACTGGGAACGCAACACCGCGGGGCTCGCCACCGCCCGCTGGATCACCGCGGACATGGCGTACCGGCGCGAGGCCCTGGAGGCCGTCGGAGGCTTCGACGAACGCTTCCCGCGCGCCTTCCGCGAGGACGCCGACCTCGCGCTGCGCGTCCAGGCCGCCGGATGGGAACTGGTCGCGGGTACCCGCACCACCACCCACCCGGTGCGCCCGGCGGGCCGCTGGGTCTCGGTACGGGTCCAGGCGGGCAACGCCGACGACGTGCTCATGAACCGGCTGCACGGCCGCGACTGGTGGCGCCGGGCGGACGCGCCACGGGGGCGTCTGCCCCGCCACCTCGCGGTGACAGCCGCCGGGGCTGCCGCGCTCTCGTGCGCCGCGCTGGCCAGGCCCGTCGCCGCCGCGGCGTGCGCCGCGCTGTGGCTGGCCGGGACCGCCGAGTTCGCCTGGGCCAGGATCGCACCCGGACCGAGGACCCGCGACGAGATCGTCTCGATGGCGCTGACCAGCGCGGTCATTCCGCCGGTGGCCGTCTGGCACTGGCTGGGGGCGCAGCTGCGGCACCGCGCGGCGCCGCCGCTCCGGCACTCCGGTACGGCGGTGCCCCCGGGCTCCTCGGACCGGCCGGCCAGGGAGGCGGTGCTGCCATGAGCGGCAACTCCGCGGCCAGGGCACCCGGGGAGCCGTGGCTGTTCCCCAACCCGGGCGCCTCGCGCGGCATCGCGCCGCCGCCGGACGCCGCCGGCCTGCCCGTCGCGGTCCTCTTCGACCGCGACGGCACCCTCGTCGCCGACGTTCCCTACAACGGTGAACCGGCGTGCGTCGTGCCGATGCCGTCCGCGGTGGAGGCCCTCGCCGCCGTGCGGGCGCTCGGAATACCGGTGGGCGTCGTCAGCAACCAGTCGGGTGTCGCCCGGGGGCTGCTGACGCGCCATCAAGTCGCCGCCGTGCAGCGCCGTGTCGAGGCATTCCTCGGGCCGTTCGACATCTGGGCGGTCTGCCCCCACGGCCCGGACGACGGGTGCCGGTGCCGCAAGCCCGCGCCGGGCCTGGTGCTCGCCGCGTGCGACCGGCTCGGCGTCTGCCCGGCGCGCACCGCCGTCATCGGCGACATCGGCTCCGACGTGGCTGCCGCGCTGGCCGCCGGGGCGCGCGGCGTCCTGGTCCCCACCCCGGCCACCCGTCCCGAGGAGATCGCCGCGGCCCCCGACACGGCGCCCGACCTCCTCCGGGCGGTCCGCCTGGTGCTGGACCCCACCGCCCGCTGCCGCCGCCCGGCGCCGCCGGACCGGGCGAGTGCGCCCGACCGCCCCGCCCCGGTCCGCCCGGGCCCGGCATCCGGCACCGAGACGCCCGCTGCCACTGCCGGGGCGGACACGGGCGGGCCGACCGCGCCACGCGGAACGGACCGCCCACGCCGCGCCGTTGCGGTGGCCGCGCCCGGCGGGTCGGTGCCGGCCCGGGCCGGCGCTCCCGCCCCTGCGGCCCCGGGCCGGGCGGGCATGCCGGGCCGTGTGGCGGCCGCCCCGGCGCCGAGCGGCGGCGTGCTGACGCCGCAGGAGCGTGCGGCCGCTGCGGCGGCCCGGGCCGGGCGGGGCGTGCCTGATGGAGCAGCGGCGCCGGCCGACCCGACGGCCCCGGCGGTCGCGACCGCGGAGGCAGTGCCTGACGTTCCGGGCGGAGCTGCGGTCCCGGCGGCTGTGTCGGGCGGCGGGACAACTGCTTCGAGCAGTGCGGCACCCGCCTGGCCGGGTGTGGCGTACCCGCCCGCTCGAGACGTGTCCGCCCCGGCAGGGCCGGGCGTCGTGGGGGAGGAGGGACGATGAGCAGGCGGCCGAGGACGTTGGTCGTGCGCCTCGACAGCGCCGGGGACGTGCTGCTGGCCGGGCCCGCCGTCAGGGCCGTCGCGGCCGGCTCCTCGCACACGGCCCTGCTCTGCGGCCCGCTCGGCGTGCACGCCGCGCAGCTGCTGCCCGGCGTCGACGAGGTGCTCGTCCATGACGCGCCCTGGGTCGGGCTCGACCCCGCGCCGGTGTCGTACGAGCAGACTGAGCGGCTGCTCGAAACGCTGCGTGCCAAACGGTACGACCGGGCTCTCATCCTCGTCTCGTACCACCAGAGCCCGCTGCCGATCGCGTTTCTGCTGAAGCTCGCCGGCGTCGCGTGGACCGCCGCCGACAGTGAGGATTACCCGGGAGCGCTGCTGGACCTGAGGCACCGTCGGCAGCCGCACCGCCACGAGGTCCTGGCCGCCCTCGACCTCGCCCTGGACTCCGGCTTCGCCCTGCCGCCCGGCGACGACGGCCTGCTGCGGATCTCCGCCCCTCCCACCACCACGGACCTGACGGGACCCGAGCCGTACGTGGTGCTGCACCCCGGGGCCGCCGTCCCGGCCCGCGCCTGGAGCGCCGACCGGGCCGCTCGCGCCGCGGCCGCCCTGTCGGCGGCCGGACACCGGGTCGTGGTGACCGGTGGCCGTGCGGAGAAGGACCTGACCGCGGCGGTCGCGGCCGATCACGCGCTGGACCTCGGCGGAATGACGGACCTGCACCAGCTGGCCGGAGTGCTCGCCGGTGCGCGGGTGGCCGTGGTCGGCAACACCGGGCCCGCTCACCTGGCAGCCGCCGTCGGCACTCCGGTCGCCTGCCTGTTCGCGCCCGTGGTGCCGGCCGAGCGCTGGCGCCCGTACAACGTGCCGCACGTGCTGCTGGGCGACCAGCACGCACAGTGCGCCGGCAGCAGGGCCCGCAGTTGTCCCGTCCCGGGACACCCCTGCCTGGACGGCATCGGCAACGCCGAGGTGCTCGCCGCCGTGGCCGCCCTCGGCGCGACCGCGACCGGGGAAGAGGAACGAGGAGCACGACGATGAACATCCTGCTGTGGCATGTGCACGGCTCCTGGACGACGGCGTTCGTGCAGGGCCCGCACACGTATCTCGTCCCGGTCACACCCGACCGCGGTCCCGACGGACTCGGCCGGGCCCGCACGTTCGCCTGGCCGGACTCGGTCCGCGAGACGACTCCTGAGCAGTTGCGCGACGCCTCCGTCGACCTGGTCGTGCTGCAGCGGCCCCACGAGGCGGAGCTCGCCGAACGCTGGCTCGGCGGCAGACGCCCCGGCCGTGACGTCCCGGCCGTCTACCTGGAGCACAACGCGCCGGACGGCGGCGTGCCCGGGACCCGGCACCCGTGCGCGGACCGGGACGACATCACCCTCGTGCACGTCACGCACTTCAACCGGCTGTTCTGGGACAGCGGCGGCACCCGCGCCGAGGTCGTCGAGCACGGCATCGTCGACCCGGGCCACCTCTACAGCGGCCGGCTCGCCCGCGCGGCGGTCGTCGTCAACGATCCCGTACGGCGCGGCCGTCACACCGGCACCGACCTGCTGCCCGCACTCGCCCGGGCGGCCCCGCTCGACGTGTTCGGCATGCGCACCGAAGGCCTCGCCCAGCACCTCGGCCTGTCCGAGGACCGCTGCCGGACCGCCGATCTGCCCCAGCAGGAACTGCACTGCGCCATGGCCGAGCGCCGGCTCTATCTGCACCCGGTGCGCTGGACCTCCCTCGGCCTGTCGCTGCTGGAGGCCATGCACCTGGGCATGCCCGTCGTCGCTCTCGCCACCACGGAGGCCGTCGAGGCGGTCCCCGCCGGTACCGGAACCCTGTCCACCCGGCCCGAGATCCTCGCCGCAGCCGCCGGCCGGTATCTCCACGAACCGGAAGCCGCGGCCGAGGACGGCGCCAGAGCCCGCCAGGCGGCGCTCCGGCGCTACGGGCTCAAACGCTTCCTCGACGACTGGGAGCGCCTGATGACGGAGGTGCGCTCATGACCGACCGCGATCTCATCGGCACGCAAGCGCTGTCCATCGCGCTCGTGTCCGAGCACGCCAGTCCGCTCGCCGCACTCGGCGGAGTGGACGCGGGCGGCCAGAACGTCCATGTCGCGCGCCTGGCGGGCGCTCTCGCCGACCGCGGCCACCAGGTGACCGTCTACACGCGGCGCGACGCGCGGGACCTGCCCGACCTGATGCCGCTGCGCGACGGAGTCGACGTCCGCCATGTGCCCGCCGGGCCCCCGGAGGCGATACCCAAGGACGAGCTGCTGCCCCACATGCTCGGCTTCGGGCGCCACCTGGCGCGCGAGTGGCAGACCCGACCGCCCGATGTGGTGCATTCGCACTTCTGGATGTCGGGGCTCGCCTCGCTGCACGCGGTACGTGAGCCGGGTCTGCCGTTGGTGCACACATACCATGCTCTCGGCACCGTGAAGCTGCGCCACCAGCGCCACGCGGACACCAGCCCGCCGGCCCGGATCTCCTGCGAGAAGGAGGTCGGCCTCGGCTGCGACCGGATCGTCGCCACCTGCCGCGACGAGGTCAGGGAACTCGCCGCCATGGGCATCCCCGCCGACAAGGTCGATGTCGTGCCGTGCGGTGTGGACACGGACCTGTTCTCGCCCGACGGAAAGGTCGCGGAACGCGGCGCGGACCGCCACCGGCTGATCCAGGTGGGCCGGGTGGTCCCGCGCAAGGGCGCGGCCGTCTCCGTCGCCGCGCTGACCCGGCTGCCCGGCGTCGAACTGCTCGTGGTCGGCGGCCCGCCGCCCGGCCGGCTCGACCACGACCCGGAGGTGCGCCGGCTGCGCGACCTCGCGCACGGCCTGGGTGTCGCCGACCGGGTCCGCTTCACCGGAGCCGTCGCCGGCGAGGACGTCGCACCGCTGCTGCGCAGCGCCGATGTGGTGCTCTGTCCCGGCGACTACGAACCCTTCGGGATCGTCCCGCTGGAGGCCATGGCCTGCGGCAGGCCCGTCGTCGCCACCGCCGTGGGCGGCCAGCTCGACACCGTCGCCGACCCGGGCACCGGCCGGCTGGTGCCGCCCCGCGACCCCGACGCGCTCGCCCGCGCCGTGGCCGGACTTCTCGCCGACCCCGCGGGGCGGGAGGCGTGCGGAGCGGCGGGACGGCGACGGGTGCTCAGCCGGTACGGCTGGACCGAGGTCGCCGCCGCCACCGAAGCCGTGTACCTCGGGGTCGTGGCCGCCCGCCCCGCCCTGAGCAGGGTCCCCGGAGGGGCTTGGACCGGGGCGGTGTGACACCACGGACCGTCGTCGACAGGACCGCCGACCGCCAACGAGACCGCGCAGCACCGACGTTCGAAGGAGGTGCGGGAACGGCCGCCGTCCCCCGGGACGCCCGCCACGCCCCGACCAGCATGAACGAAGCCCTAGCAAGCGAGGCCGCGCACCGGCACTGCCAGTCGCTCCAGGACGCCCTCGGCCGGTTCCGCCGGCAGAACCTGGGACAGATCATTGCCTGGGGCGGTCACCTGGCCGCGGTCCTGCCCGTCGGCGGCCGGCTGCTGGCGGCGGGCAACGGCGGCAGCGCCGCCCAGGCACAGCATCTGACCGCGGAACTCGTCGGCCGCTACCGGGACGAACGGCCCGCCCGCTCGGCCATCGCCCTGCACGCGGAGACGTCCAGCGTGACCGCCATCGGCAACGACTACGGCTTCGACCAGGTCTTCGCCCGGCAGGTGGAGGCGCACGGCCGTCCCGGCGACGTCCTCGTCCTGCTGTCCACCTCCGGCGGCAGCGCCAATCTGATCAGCGCTGCACAGACGGGACGGGCGGCGGGACTGCGAGTGTGGGCGATGACCGGACCGCGCCCCAACCCGCTGGCGGAGGCAGCCGACGAGACGCTGTGCATCGACGCCGACTCCACCGCGACCGTGCAGGAGGCGCACCTCGTCGCCGTCCACCTTCTCTGCGAGGCCTTCGACCTGGCGAGCGCCACGCCCGCACCGGCCGTGCGGCGCGCCCCGGGAGCGGCCGCGGCCCAGGCCGCCGCACTGCGCCGGAGGATGGCGTGAGCGCGCGGGGACCGCTCGTCGTCGCGGGTGACGTCCTGCTGGACGAGGACATCGTCGGCGTCGCCGACCGGCTCGCCCCCGACGCCCCTGCACCGGTCGTCGACGTACGGAGCGATCTGCGCCGGCCCGGCGGCGCGGGACTCGCCGCGGCGCTGGCGGCCCGGTCGGGCCGTGACGTGGTCCTGGTCACCGCGCTCGGCGACGACGCGGCCAGCGAAGCCGTACGCCGTGCGCTGCGCGGCAGGGTACGGCTCGTGGAGCTGCCGCTGAACGGCACCTTGCCGGTGAAGACGCGAGTGATGGCGGGAGGCCGCTCCCTCGTACGGATCGACCGAGGAGGGGGCACGCCCGGCGAACCGGACGACGCGGTGCGTGACGCGTTGGCCGGGGCGCACACCGTCCTCGTCGCCGACTACGGCCGCGGCACGGTCGCCGCCGTACGGGAGTACCTGGCGGCCTCTGCAGGCAGGGTGCCGCTGGTGTGGGACCCGCATCCCAAAGGCGACACGCCCGTGCCCGGCGCCCGGATCGTCACCCCCAACGCGGCGGAGGTCTCGTCCCTGACCACCGAACCGGCCGCCTGGGCCGGCCGGTCGCTGCGGGACTTCGCAGAGCGGGGCCGGGAGCTGGCGGAACGCTGGCGGGCGGCGGCCGTCGCCGTCACCCTCGGCGAACGCGGCGTCCTGCTGACCCGGCCCGGCGACGGCACGCCGATGCTGGTCCCGGCCCCCTACCGCGCGGAGGGGGACCCGTGCGGCGCGGGCGACTGCTTCGCGGCGGCGACCGCCGCCGAGCTCGCCGACGGCGCCCTTCCGGAGGAGGCGGTGCAGCGGGCCGTCGCCCGTGCCGCGGCGTTCGTGGCCGCCGGCGGTGCCGGCAACCCGGGACTGTGGCGCACCGAGGGACCCGTCCGGCCCGTACGGGCCGCCGAGAGCGACCCGTTCGCCGTGGCGGAACGTGTCCGGGCCCACGGTGGGACGGTGGTCGCCACCGGCGGCTGCTTCGACCTGCTGCACGCCGGTCACGTCGGGCTGCTGGAGAGCGCCAGGCGCATCGGCGACTGCCTCATCGTCTGTGTCAACTCCGACGAGTCGATCACCCGCCGCAAGGGGCCCGGCCGACCGCTCAACCCGGTGCACGACCGGACCAGGGTGCTCACGGGCCTCGGCTGCGTGGACGCCGTAGCCGTCTTCGAGGAGGACACCCCGGCCGCGCTGCTGAACCGCCTGCGGCCCGATGTGTGGGTGAAGGGCGGCGACTACGCCGTCGAGGAACTTCCGGAGGCCGATGTCGTACGCGCATGGGGCGGGCAGGCCGTCGTGCTGCCCTATCTCGACGGCCGCTCCACCACCCTGCTGGCACGCCGCGCGGCCGCTTCCCTGGCCGCCGCCCGGACCCCGTCGCACTGACCCGCCCGACAGGAGGCCGAGATGACCACGAGCACCGAGCAGCTGAGGGGTACCGACCGCCCGCGGATCCTGGTGCTGCGGGCCCTGGGCCTCGGGGACCTGCTGACCGGCGTCCCCGCGCTGCGCGCCCTGCGGCGCGGGCTGCCCGGGCACGACATCGTGCTCGCCGCGCCCGCGCGGCTGGCTGCGGCGGCTGCGGCGACCGGGCTGGTCGACCGGTTACTGCCCGCCTTCGCTCCCCGCCGTGCGGTGCCCGCCGCACTCGCCTGGGCCGGTCCCGCGCCCGACCTGGCCGTGGACCTGCACGGCAACGGCCCCGAAAGCCGTCGGCCGCTCGCCCGCCTCTGCCCACGCCGCCTGTACGCCTACGCCCAGCCGGACGCGCCCGCGTGGCAGGACGACGAACACGAGCGGGAGCGCTGGTGCCGGCTGCTCGGCGGGTACGGCCTGCCGGCCGACCCCGCCGACCTGGCCCTCCCCGCCCCGGCCACGCCCTCACCCGCCCCCGGAGCCGTCGTGCTGCATCCCGGCGCGGACGCCCCCGCACGCTGCTGGCCCGCCGAGCGGTTCGCCGATGTGGCACGGGAGCTGAGCCGCGCCGGGCACCGGGTCGTGGTGACCGCGGGGGCGGCGGAGGGGCGACTGGCGGCGTCGGTGGCCGAACGGGCGGGACTGGGGCAGGAGGCGGTCCTCGGCGGGACGCGGGGCGACGTGCCCTTCGACGTACTGATGGCGCTGGTCGCCCAGGCACGCTGCGTGGTGGTGGGGGACACCGGCCTCGCTCATCTGGCAACGGCCCTCGGCACCCCGTCGGTCACGCTGTTCGGCCCCGTCGCGCCCCGCCTGTGGGGCCCGCCGCCCCGGCCGTACCACCGGGTGCTGTGGCACCCCGACCCGGACGATCCGCCCCGTCCCGGCGACGCGCACGGCGAACGGCCCGACGAGCGGCTGCTGCGTATCACCGTCGACGAGGTGCTCGACGCCGTACGCACCCTGCCCGTGCCCCCGGCCGAGGCCGGGGCACGGCCGGCTCAGGCGGCGGTGCCGAGCGCCGGCTGACCGACCAGGGCGGACTCCTCGGTCCGTACGACCACCGGCTTCGCGACCCGGCGCTGCCGCAGCACGTATCCGGCGCCGATCGCGCCCGCGATCAGCAGTCCGCCGGTGACCAGGGCGCCGCGGGCACCGGCCAGCTCCATGAGCAGCCCCAGCGCCGGCGGCCCCGCGAGGCCCCACACCGTCTTCACACTGCCCCAGACGCCGAGGACACGTCCCCGCAGGTACTCGGGCGGATCGGTCTGCAGCACGGTGGTCCCGGCGGTGTCGGAGACCGACTCCACCAGGGCCATCGGCAGCACGACGACCAGCAGCACCGCGAGCGACGGCGAGAGCCCCGCGACGATCTGCAGCACACCGCCGGCGGCCGCCAGCACTCCCACCAGCCGCACCGACGGCCTGCGCAGCCGGGCCCCGAGCACCGCGCCGAGGATGCCGCCGACGGCGAGCACGGTCGAGACGGTGCCGAACGCCCCCGCGCCGCCCGCGAGCGGTCCGACGACGAGCACGGCAAGGGTGAGCTGGTAGTTCCTGCCGAAGACGGAGCTGAGCCCGGTGATCGCGGCCAGCGCGACCAGGCGCGGCCGGCGCATGAAGAACGTCAGGCCCTCCCGCATGCTCATGTCCGGCTCGGCCCCGGCGCCGGCGGTCTTCGCCGCAGGGCGCTCGGAGCGGGCGCGGACGGCCTGGGCCACCGGCCGCAGGAAGGGGATGACAGCGGCGACGAAGAGGAAGGAGACACCGTTGGCCGCATAGGCGGCGGCCGTGCCGAGGAAGGCGACGGTCACACCCGCGAGCCCTGCGCCCGCCAGTCGGCCCGCGTTGTGCACCAGCGAGCCGACGCCGATCGCGGAGGGCACGTCCTCGGTGCGGACGAGGTCGTTGCCGAGCAGCGCACAGGCGGGCCCGTCGACGGTGGCGACGACGCCCGTGACTGCGGCCAGCGCCATCAGGACGCCGAGGTTCAGCTGGTCCACCGCCACGAGGAACGCCGTCAGGAACGCCACGGCGCCGAGCAGCGCCTGGCTGACCGCGGCGGTCAGCTTGCGGGGCCAGCGGTCAACGGCGGCACCGCCCGCGAGGCTCATCAGCAGCCCGGGGGCCGCCTGCACCGACATTGAAAGGCCGGTCGCGGCGGCTGACCCGGTGATCTGGAGCACCAGCAGGTTCTGCACCGTGAGCTGCATCCAAGTACCGGCGTTCGACAGGAAGTTCGCGACGGACCACCAGCGCATGCTCGGGTACCTGAGGCAGCGCCACGGAGAGGTGTCGCCCAGCAGGCGCCGCGCGAGGCGGCCGGAAGGGGATGTGGTGGAAGCAGCGGAAGAGGAAGCAGGCACAGTGAGATCACTCGGGTGACGAGCCCCCGAGGGACCCATGTGGCGGAATGCGGCGGAAGTTTGTGACACCGGCTGCACTGCGCGGCGGCTCCACCGGAATGGCGCTGACCATCGTGGCAGACGGTTCTGGACAAGTACTTCCGACGTACTTCCCCTCGGCCTTCCCCAGGCCATCGGCGGGCAGTCGAACCCTTGTGCCGACTGGGATCGCGAACTGCTGGTGGGCTTGCTCACAGGCAGTGGGCCGGACCGGTCGGCCCACTCCCCAAGTGCCGTCCCCAGTTGCGCGGGTCACAGTGAGAACGCACCCAGGGCACCGAGGGAAGGCAGAGCATTGAACGGCGGAATGCAGGTGGACCTCGACGGCAGGCAGGCGCTGGTGACCGGCGGCGCGCGGGGGCTGGGAGCCGCCATCACCCGCAGACTCGCCGGCGCCGGGGCGTCCGTGCTGGTCGCGGACGTACGCCGCGAACTGGCGCAGGAATTGTGCGCGCAAGTAGCAGCAAACGGGGGCAAAGCGGACTTTGTGTCGATGGATGTACGGGACGCGGACGCCGTCGCGGACGTCTTCCGCGAGCTGGAGGAGGACGGCGGCCACCTCGACATCCTCGTCAACAACGCGGCGGTCGACGTCTGCAAGCCGATCGAGCACCTGACGGCCGAGGAGGTGACCCGGGTGATCAGCACCAATCTGCTCGGGCCGATGTTCCTCTGCCTGGAGACCTACCGCAGGATGGTCGCCCGTGGCGGCGGTCACATCGTCAACATCCTCTCCACCGCGGCCAACCGCACCTGGACGGAGGCGGGGCCGTACGCCGCCGGCAAGTCCGGCCTGCGCGCGTTCACCCACACGCTCTTCCAGGAGGCGCAGCGCGACTGCCCCGGGATCGGCGTCACCGGCATCATCGCGGGCGGCATGGCCACCCCGTTCATCCTCGAGCGCTTCCCGGACGCCGACCTCGACATGCTGCAGAGCCCCGACATCGTGGCCGACACCGTCCTCTACGCCCTGTCCGTCCCCGACACCAGCGCCGTCTCCGAGCTGGTGGTCGTGCCGAGGAAGGAGCCCTCATGGCCGTGACAGATGCGCGTCCCGGGCGGGAAGGGCAGCCTCGCGTCGCCGTCGTCACCGGCTCGGACTCCGGTATCGGGCGCGCCACGGCCGTCCGGCTCGCCGCGGCGGGCATGGACATCGGGATCACCTTCCACACCGACAGGGAGGGAGCCGAGGCCACGGCCGAGGAGGTGCGCGCCCACGGTCGGCGGGCGGCCGTCGCCCACATGGACCTGACCGTCCTCCCGGACGCCGCCGATGTGATCGACGGGCTCGCCGGCGCACTGGGCAGGCTCGATGTGCTCGTCAACAACGCGGGAACCGGCACCGCCACACCCTTCCTCGACCTGGACCTCGGCACGGTCCGCCAGGTCGTCGACGTGGACCTCGTCGGCCCCTTCCTGTGCGGCCAGCGGGCCGCACGCCGCATGATCGACCAGGGGGACGGCGGCCGGATCGTCAACGTCACCTCGGTCCACGAACACCAGCCCCGGGTCGGCGCCGCTCCCTACTGCGCCGCGAAGGGCGGTCTCGGCCTGCTCACCCAGGTGATGGCGATCGAGCTCGCCGAGTACGGCATCACCGTCAATGCCGTGGCGCCGGGCGAGATCGCCACGCCCATGACCGGCCAGGAGGACGAGGACCCGAAGGCCGCCGAGCGCCCGGGCATTCCGCTGCGCCGCCCCGGCGACGCGCGGGAGGTCGCCGCGGTGATCGCCTTCCTGGCCGGTCCGGACGCCGGCTATGTCACCGGGGCGTCCTGGTCGGTCGACGGCGGGATGCTGCGGATGGGCCCCATGGCGGGCTCCCATCTCAGGGACGACTCCTGGCGGCGCCCCTGAGACGGGCCCGCCGGAGGAGGACCGCTCCCGCCCCCTCGTGCGGGAGCGGCATCGTCGCGAATGACAGTCGGTCGTCAGTCCGTCAGTCCGTCAGTCCGGACGGATCCCCGACCCTGTAGGTGGCAGTCGTCGGCCCAGGTTCCGGCAACCACACCGTCAATCATGCGATAGTGCTTACCGGCGCGTTCATCGCGACCGTCCCGCTGCTCGTGGTTTTCGCCGTTCTCGGCAAGCACATCGTCGACGGCATCACCTCGGGCGCGGTCAAGAGCTGACACGCAGGGGAGCCGGGGCCTGCAAGGCGCGTGGGGCGCCGTGCGGGCCCCGGCGCATGTCACCCGTCGTGAGCCGCCCTCGCGCACGCGGCGCGCAGCTCCGTCAGGCCGATGAACTCGGTGTGGGTGCCCGCCGACCCGCAGGCGAAGGCCCCCGCCACCGCCCCGGCGAGTACGCACTCGTCCACGTCCCGGCCCTCGAACAGCGAGTGCAGGAACGCGGTGACGAACGCGTCGCCGGCGCCGTTGCTGTCCACGACGGGGCGCTCCGGGGGTACGGCGGGGAAGTGGCGTGCCTTCTCCTCGCCGCGCACCAGCAGATGGCAGCCCTCGGCGCCGGCGGTCGCCACGACGAGCCGGGCCCGTCCGTCGTCGACGATGCGGTGCATGACCTCGTCGCGGCGGTCGCCGAGGGCGGCGGCGCTCAGGAAGACGTAGTCGGACGCGAGCGCGTAGTCGCGGTGGTGCGGATTGCGGCCGTCCCAGTCGTGCAGATCGGTCGAGCTGGTGATGCCGAGCCGGTGGACGTCGTCGTACATGTCGCGGTTGTGGCCGACGATCGAGAGGTGGACGTGCCGGGCGCGCTCCAGGAAGGGCAGATAGAACGGCCTGGGCAGCCGCAGGTTCGCCGGGTGGCGTCCGTCGTAGAAGGAGAAGCGGCGGCCCTGGGGGTCGACCAGATTGATACCGCGCGGCGTGCCGTGCGGGGAGACCACATGACTGAAGTCCAGGCCCTGCTCCGCGTACGCGGCGAGCACCGTCCGGCCCTGGACGTCCTCGCCGAGGAAGTCGATGAACTTGGTGGCGAGGCCCAGGGCGTGCCAGCCCAGCGCCACCCCGTTGCCGGTGTGACCCACGTAGTCGCGCACCGGCGGCACGAACAGCGAGTCGCCCGGCGGCACTTCGAGCGCGTCGACCCGGACGATCGTGTCCACGCCGGAGCCGCCGACGACGAGGACGTCATAGGGTCCGTCGCTCAACTCTGCCTCAATCCCGGGCCGTCGCCCGCTTGCCGGCGGACGCGGTCGAGCCCCGTACCACCAGTTCCGGCATGAACACGAACTCGCTGTGCGGGGCGGGTGTGCCCCCTATTTCCTCCAGCAGCGCTCGTACTGAGGCCTGGCCCATCGCCTGTACGGGCTGGCGGATGGTGGTCAGCGGGGGATCGGTGAACGCTATGAGAGGGGAGTCGTCGAAGCCGACCACCGAGATGTCCCGGGGCACGTGCATCCCCTGTTGGCGGGCCGCGCGGATGGCGCCGAGCGCCATCATGTCGCTCGCGCAGGCGATCGCGGTGCACCCCTTGGCGATCAGTGCGGCGGCCGCCGCCTGGCCGCCCTCCAGGGTGTAGAGGGAGTGCTGGATCAGCTCCTGCGACTCCTCCTGGGACAGCCCGAGCCGTTCCTCCATGGCGAGCTGGAAGCCCTCGATCTTGCGCAGCACCGGCACGAACCGGCGCGGGCCGAGCGCGAGGCCGATCCGGGTGTGGCCGAGGGAGGCGAGGTGGGTCACGGCGAGCTGCATCGCGGCCCGGTCGTCGGGGGAGACGAAGGGGGCCTGGATCTTGGGCGAGAAGCCGTTGACCAGGACGTACGGCACGCCCTTGGCGCGCAGTTGGTCATAGCGGTCAGTCGCGGCGGTGGTGTCGGCGTGCAGGCCGGAGACGAAGATGATCCCGGAGACGCCGCGGTCCACCAGCATCTCGGTGAGCTCGTCCTCGGTCGACCCGCCGGGGGTCTGGGTGGCGAGCACCGGGGTGTAGCCCTGCCGCGTCAGCGCCTGGCCGATGACCTGGGCGAGGGCGGGGAAGATCGGGTTGTCCAGCTCCGGGGTGATCAGTCCCACCAGGCCGGCGCTGCGCTGCCGCAGTCGGACCGGCCGTTCGTAGCCGAGCACGTCGAGCGCGGCAAGGACGGATTCGCGGGTGGCCGCGGCCACGCCGGGCTTGCCGTTGAGCACGCGGCTGACTGTGGCTTCACTGACCCCCGCCTGGGCTGCGATGTCGGCGAGCCGCGCGGTCATGGGAGTGGACTGTACCGGGCGCACCTCGGATTGCCCACCAGGGGCGGGAATCGGCAGGTTCATAGCGTCATGTCGCCGCCGGCGGCCCCGGCGGCCCGCCGGATGGCATGAGGCGTGTCACATCCCTGCAAAGGCTTGCGGAGCGCTTGCGGGCGGCGTTGGAAGGGGCGCACCCTGGGCCGGGTCCGGAATGCGCGCACGGCTGTCAAGCGATCCTTCGGCAACTCTCAGGACACGCGGATGTAACGATCACCCGTCCTTGCAGAAATTTGCCGCAAGGTCTTTCCGAAGGTTTTCGGCCCTGTTACGTTCCTGGCAACCCGGCACCGCGAGGGAGCGGACGGCGGGAGGCAGGTCTTCGCCTCCGCCCTTCCGGGATCAGTTGAAGGAGTTCACATGCGGCGTGGCATAGCGGCCACTGCACTGGTCGCGGCACTGGCCGTGTCGGCGACGGCGTGCGGTGGGGACGACGGCGACAAGGGCGGCAAGAGCAGTTCCGGCGAGCTCAGCGGCACGGTCACCTGGTGGGACACCTCCACGGTCGGCAGTGAGGACAAGGTCTTCAAGAAGATCGCCGAGGACTTCACCAAGCTGCACCCGAAGGTCACCGTCAAGTACGTCAATGTGCCGTTCGGCGAGGCGCAGAACAAGTTCAAGAACGCCGCGCAGTCCGGCTCCGGCGCCCCCGACGTCATCCGCTCCGAGGTCGCCTGGACCCCCGAGTTCGCCGATCTCGGCTACCTCGCGCCGCTCGACGGCACCGCTGCCCTCAAGGACGAGGACGACTTCCTCAAGCAGGCGGCCGCGTCCACCGTCTACAACGACAAGACCTACGCGGTGCCGCAGGTCATCGACTCCATGGGCATCTTCTACAACAAGAAGATGTTCAAGGATGCCGGTGTCGAGGTCCCCAAGACCATCGACGAGCTGAAGACGGTCTCCGCCACCATCAAGGAGAAGACCGGCAAGACCGGCCTTTACCTCCGCGGCGACGACGCCTACTGGTTCCTCTCCTTCCTCTACGGTGAGGGCGGCGACCTGGTCGACGCCGAGAAGAAGACCGTCACGGTCGACGACGAGGCGGGCGTCAAGGCGATGAAGGTCGTCAAGGACCTGGTCGACTCCAAGGCCGCGATCACCGACGCCACCAACGGCTGGGACAACATGCAGGCCGCCTTCAAGGAAGGCAAGGTCGCCATGATGATCAACGGCCCGTGGGCCGTGACCGACACCTACACCGGTGGACAGTTCACCGACAAGTCCAACCTCGGCATCGCCCCCGTCCCGGCCGGAACGGCCGGCCAGGGCGCCCCGCAGGGCGGTCACAACCTCGCCGTGTACGCGGGCTCCAAGAACCTGGACGCCTCCTACGCCTTCATTGAGTACATGACCAACGCGGAGAACCAGGCCAAGATCGCCAAGGACCTCAGCCTGCTTCCGACCCGCAACTCGGTCTACTCGCAGCCGGGCGTCGCCGGCAATGAGAACGTCAACTTCTTCCGCCCGGTCGTCGACAAGGCCGTCGAGCGCCCCTGGATCCCCGAGACCGGCAGCCTCTTCGCCCCGCTCGTCACCGAGTACACCAAGGTCCTCACCGGCCAGACCACCCCGGAGAAGGGCGTCGAGGCCGTCGGCGAGGAGTACCGCAAGCTCCTCAAGGACTGGAAGTAACCAAGGAGGATTGACCGGCTGATGGCTGTGGACACCAGCCAGTCGGTGGCGCAGGCCGCGGGCGACGACGCCCGCGGCCGGAGCCGCGGTACTGGCAAGCCCGAGGGAAAGCTCAAGCGTTCCGTCTCGATCCACTGGTACGCCTGGGCGATGGTCGCTCCGGTCGTGGTCGTGATCGGCGTGATCATCGGATACCCGCTCGTCCGCGGGATCTACCTGTCCCTGACGAACGCCACGGAGCGCAACGTCGCGCGCACCATCGGCGTCAACGAGATCCCCGCGACCTACGAGTTCGTGGGCCTCGACAACTACACCGACGCCCTGACCGGCGACCAGTTCCTCGGGACGCTCGGGTGGACGCTGGTGTGGACCGTGGCCTGCGTCTCCATCACCTTCACCCTCGGTCTCGGCCTGGCCAACATGCTCAACCGGAGGATCGCCGGCCGCTCCTTCTACCGGATGCTGCTGATCCTGCCCTGGGCCGTTCCCGGTTTCGTCTCCGTCTTCGCCTGGCGCTTCCTCTACGACGAGCGCCGCGGACTGCTGAACACGGTCCTCGCCGGCGGCGGGATCGACGCGGTCCCGTGGCTGAACGACCCGACGATGGCCAAGCTCTCGGTGATCGCGGTGAACGTCTGGCTCGGTGTGCCGTTCATGATGGTCGCCCTGCTCGGCGGACTGCAGTCCATTCCCGGTGAGCTCTACGAGGCCGCCGAGATGGACGGCGCCACGGCCTGGCAGCGGTTCCGCAACATCACCATGCCCGGGCTCCGTTCCGTCAGCACGACGGTGATCCTGCTCAGCACCATCTGGACGTTCAACATGTTCCCGGTGATCTTCCTCCTCACACGGGGCGGTCCCGGCGAGGCGACGCAGATCCTGGTGACTCAGGCGTACAAGTTCTCCTTCGAGATCAGCCCGCGGGACTTCGCCCAGTCGTCCACCTGGGGCGTCCTGATCCTGGTCCTGTTGATGCTCTTCGCCGCGGTCTACCGGCGAGTCCTCCGCAAGCAGGGAGAAGCCTGGTGACCACCGCAGCAACCACGCCCCGGGCCAAGATCCGCCGACGCGGCGAGCGTTCGCCGCTCGCCTCCTTCGGGCTGCACGCCACCCTGATCGTCACGTCCGTGATCGCCGTCTTCCCTGTGCTGTGGGTCCTGCTGACCTCGCTGAAGCCGGCCAAGTACGCGAACACCGCGGACTTCGTCAAGGAGACGACGCTCGCCAACTACCGGCAGCTGCTGGAGGACACCGAGTTCCTCGCCTGGTTCGCGAACTCGCTGATCGTCGCGGCTCTCACCACCGTCATCGGTGTCTTCATCGCCGCCACCACCGGGTACGCCGTGAGCCGCTTCCGGTTCCCCGGCAAGCGCGGGCTGATGTGGACCCTGCTGATCACCCAGATGTTCCCGGTCGCGGTGCTGATCGTGCCGATCTACAACATCATGGCGACCCTGGGGCTCCTCAACAGCGCCACCGGCCTGGTCATCACCTATCTGACGATCGCCGTACCGTTCTGCGCCTGGATGATGAAGGGCTTCTTCGACACCATCCCGGCCGAGATAGACGAGTCCGGGCAGGTCGACGGCCTCACCCCGTTCGGGACGTTCTGGCGGCTGATCCTGCCGCTCGCCAAACCCGGCATCGCGGTGACCGCGTTCTACTCCTTCATCACCGCCTGGGGCGAGGTCGCGTACGCCTCCGCGTTCCTGGTCGGTGACGAGAACCTGACGCTCGCCGGCGGCCTGCAGAAGTTCGTCAACCAGTACGGAGCCCAGTGGGGGTTGATGACCGCGGCCTCCGTGCTCATCGCCATCCCCGCCGGCCTCGTGTTCCTCTTCGCCCAGCGGCATCTGGTGACCGGTATGTCAGCCGGTGCCGTCAAGGGCTGAACCACCGTATGAAGCGGCGTCGCCGGTCCGTGCCCCGACCCCGGGCCGGCGCCGCACCCCACCCCATGACCTTCAGGGATGACATGACCCAGCACCTTGCTGCCCCCGCCGCTCCCGCTTCCGGCACGGACACGGGCTGGTGGCGTGACGCGGTGATCTACCAGGTCTACCCGCGCAGCTTCGCCGACGGCAACGGCGACGGCATGGGCGACCTCGAAGGCATCCGCAACCGGCTGCCGTACCTCCGGGACCTCGGCGTCGACGCCGTCTGGCTCAGCCCCTTCTACGCGTCTCCGCAGGCCGACGCGGGCTACGACGTCGCCGACTACCGCGCCATCGACCCCATGTTCGGCAGCCTGCTCGACGCCGACGCGGTGATCCGCGAGGCGCACGACCTGGGCCTGCGCATCATCGTCGACCTGGTCCCCAACCACTCCTCCGACCAGCACGAGTGGTTCCAGCGGGCACTGCGCGAGGGCCCCGGCTCGCCGCTGAGGGAGCGCTACCACTTCCGCCCCGGGAAGGGCGTGAACGGCGAACTGCCGCCCAACGACTGGGAGTCCATCTTCGGTGGCCCGGCCTGGACCCGGGTCGAGGTGACGGACGGCAATGGGGGCACCTCCCAGCCGGAGGCCGGGGGAGAGTGGTACCTCCACCTGTTCGCGCCGGAACAACCGGACTTCAACTGGGAGCACCCCGCCGTCCGCGACGAGTTCCGCTCCATCCTGCGTTTCTGGCTGGACATGGGCGTCGACGGTTTCCGCGTCGACGTCGCCCACGGTCTGATCAAGGCGCAGGGCCTGCCGGACCTCGGCAAGCACGACCAGCTGAAGCTGCTCGGAAACGACGTCATGCCGTTCTTCGACCAGGACGGCGTCCACGAGGTCTACCGCTCGTGGCGCAAGGTCCTCGCCGAGTACGGCGACGACCGCGTCCTCGTCGCCGAGGCATGGACCCCCACCGTCCAGCGCACCGCCAACTACGTGCGCCCCGACGAGATGCACCAGGCCTTCAACTTCCAGTACCTCGGCACCTACTGGGACGCCGCGGAACTGCGCAAGGTCATCGACGAATCGCTCGCCGCGATGCGGCCCGTCGGCGCACCCACCACCTGGGTGCTGTCCAACCACGATGTGACCCGGCACGCCACCCGCTTCGCCAACCCGGCCGGGCTCGGAACCCAGCTGCGCCAGGCCGGCGACCGCGAACTCGGCCTGCGCCGCGCCCGTGCCGCGACCCTGCTGATGCTGGCGCTGCCCGGGTCCGCCTACATCTACCAGGGCGAGGAGCTCGGTCTGCCCGACGTCACCGACCTGCCGGACGAGGTGCGCCAGGACCCGTCGTTCTTCCGCGCCGCGGGCCAGGACGGCTTCCGCGACGGCTGCCGGGTGCCGATCCCGTGGACCGCCGAGGGCTCCTCGTACGGCTTCGGCAGCGGCGGCAGCTGGCTGCCGCAGCCGGACAGCTGGGGCGCGCTGAGCGTCGACGCGCAGACCGGCGACCCGGGTTCGACACTCGAGCTCTACCGCAGTGCTCTCGCCGTCCGCCGTGAGCACCCCGGGCTCGGCGCCGGTGACGCGGTCGAGTGGGTGGACGCTCCCGAGGGCGTGCTGGCGTTCCGCCGCGACGGTTTCCTGTGCACCGCCAACACCACCGGCGAGACGGTCCGAATCCCGGTGCCCGGCCGGACCCTGCTCGCCAACGACACGGTGATGATCGTGGACGACATGGCAGAGGTGCCCGCCGACACCACCGTCTGGTGGGCGGTGTGACGGTTCCGTTGCCTCGGGGCGACACGGGCGGCGCCCCGAGGCTCGCGGACCTCGCCCTCCAGGCCAGGGTCAGCGAAGCCACGGTCAGCCGGGTGCTCAACGGCAAGGCCGGAGTCGCCGCCGCCACCCGGCACAAGGTGCTGGCCGCCCTCGACGTGCTCGGCTACGAGCGGCCGGTGCGGCTGCGGCAGCGCAGCGCCGGGCTCGTCGGCCTGATCATCCCGGAGCTGACCAACCCGATCTTCCCGGCGTTCGCCCAGGTCATCGAGCAGGTGCTGGCCGGGCACGGCTACACGCCCGTGCTGTGCACCCAGATGCCGGGCGGTTCCACCGAGGACGAGCTGGTCGAGCAGTTGGAGGAACGCGGTGTCACGGGCATCGTGTTCCTCTCCGGGCTGCACGCCGACACGAGCGCGGACCCGTCCCGCTATCTCAAACTGGCGGGCCGGGGCATCCCGTTCGTCCTCATCAACGGCTACAACGAGGCCGTCGAGGCGCCGTTCGTCTCTCCCGACGACCGGTCCGCGGCGCGCATGGCCGTGCGGCACCTCGTCGAACTCGGACACGAACGCATCGGTCTGGCCATCGGGCCGACCCGCTATGTGCCCTCCCTGCGCAAGGCGGAGGGCTTCACCCAGGCGCTCGAGTCGATGCTGGGGCTGCCGGCGGACGAGGCGCAGGGGCTGATCCAGCGCACCCTGTTCTCCGTCGAGGGAGGCCAGGCCGCCGCCGGTCTGCTGCTCGACCAGGGGTGCACGGGGATCGTCTGCGGCAGCGACCTGATGGCGCTGGGCGCGGTCAGGGCGGTGCGCGCACGCGGACTCGAGGTGCCCGGCGACGTGTCGGTGGTCGGTTTCGACGACTCGCCCCTCATCGCGTTCACGGACCCGCCGCTCACGACGGTGCGGCAGCCGGTGCAGGCGATGGCGACGGCGGCGGTGGACGCACTGGTCGAGGAGATCGACGGAAACCCGGTGCATCGGACGGAGTTCGTCTTCCAGCCGGAGCTCGTGGTGCGCGGTTCGACGGGTGCGCCGCGGCGCTGAAACACCGTTGGACACACGCGCAAAGGCCCGGGTCCGCCGTCGGCCGGGTTTGCGGCCTGGGCCCCGTACGGCCACGGGGGCCGCAACCAGCGGCCCCCGCGGCGCGTTCGACGGCGTGGTGGCGCGGGCCGGGGCCTGCCCCGGGTCGGGGCGGGCGGCGGGGTTCTTTCGTCGGCCCCGGGCGCGCCGGTCCGGGTCCGGGCCGGCGGGTGACCGGCCCGGCCGGCCGGGCGCGTAGGGCCCGGCGCTGACCGGGACCCCCGGCCGGCCGGACCGGAGTCGTGGTTGAACGTAACACCGTTGCAATGGCTTGCGAAAGAGTTTGCGGCCACGAAACGGCCCGTTCTCGAGCCGGTCGTCGGAGTCTGCTCGGAGGGTTGACCGGCGGCCGAGCGGGGCTTACGGTCTCGTCCGCAACAAGTTTCAGACTTCTTGCAGCAAGATTTCCCAAAGGCCTTGCGGGCACGGCGCGTTGCCGCACGAGGCTGACCCCTCGCATCCGCACCTTCTGTGAGCCCAGGAGGAATCATGGCCAGCAGAACCGTGGCCGCGGCACTCGCCGTTGTGGCAGGAGCCGCCCTCGCCGTCACGGCCCCCACCGCCGCCCAGGCCGCCCCGCCCGGCGACAAGGACGTCACCGCGGTGATGTTCGAGTGGAAGTTCGACTCCGTCGCCAAGGCGTGCACGGAGACCCTCGGCCCCGCCGGCTACGGCTTCGTACAGGTCTCCCCTCCCCAGGAGCACATCCAGGGCGGCCAGTGGTGGACCTCGTACCAGCCCGTCAGCTACAGGATCGCCGGCCGGCTCGGTGACCGGGCCGCCTTCCAGAACATGGTGAACACCTGTCACTCTGCCGGGGTCAAGGTCGTCGCGGACTCCGTCATCAACCACATGTCGGCCGGATCCGGCACCGGCACCGGCGGGTCCTCGTACACCAAGTACGACTACCCCGGTCTGTACTCCTCGCCCGACATGGACAACTGCACCTCGCACATCAGCAACTACCAGGACCGCGGGAACGTGCAGAACTGCGAGCTCGTCGGGCTCGCGGACCTCGACACCGGCGAGGAGTACGTCCGGGGGAAGATCGCCGGATATCTGAACGACCTGCTGTCGCTCGGCGTCGACGGCTTCCGCGTCGACGCCTCCAAGCACATGCCGGCCGACGACCTGGCCGCCATCAAGTCCAAACTCAGCAACCCGAACGTCCACTGGAAGCACGAGGCCATATACGGAGCGGGCGAGGCAGTCTCCCCGAGCGAGTACCTCGGCAGCGGCGATGTCCAGGAGTTCCGCTACGGACGCGGCCTCAAGCAGGTGTTCACCGGCGAGAACCTCGCCCACCTGAAGAACTTCGGTGAGGGCTGGGGCTTCCTGGAGTCCGGCAGGTCCGCCGTCTTCGTCACCAACCACGACACCGAGCGTGTGGGCGACACCCTCACCTACAAGGACGGCGCCGACCACACCCTGGCGCACGTCTTCATGCTCGCCTGGCCCTACGGCTCGCCCGACGTCCACTCCGGCTACGAGTTCTCCGACCACGACGCAGGCCCGCCGATCGGCGGCCAGGTGAACGCCTGCTACAGCGACGGCTGGAAGTGCCAGCACGCCTGGCGCGAGATCTCCTCGATGGTCGGCTTCCGCAACACGGCACGAGGCACCGCGGTCACGAACTGGTGGGACAACGGCGGCGACCAGATCGCCTTCGGACGCGGCGACAAGGCGTACGTGGTCATCAACCACGAAGGCACGTCGCTGAACCGCACGTTCCAGACGTCGCTGCCGTCCGGCACCTACTGCGACGTCCAGAGCGGGAAGGCCGTCGCCGTGGACGGCTCCGGCCGGTTCACCGCGACCCTCGGCCCGAACACGGCCCTCGCGCTGCACGTGAACGCCCGTGCCTGCAGCGGCGGCGGCAGCGACCCCGATCCGGTGAGCGCCGGCGCGTCCTTCGCCGTCGAGGCCACCACGGTCATGGGGCAGAACATCTTCGTCACCGGCAACCGCCCCGAGCTCGGCAACTGGAGCCCGGCCGGTGCCCCCAAGCTGGACCCGTCGGGCTACCCCGTCTGGAAGCTCGACGTGAACCTCCCCGCCGGCACGTCCTTCGAGTACAAGTACATCCGCAAGGACGCGGCCGGAAACGTCACCTGGGAGAGCGGCGCCAACCGCACCGCCACCGTCCCGTCGTCCGGCAGGGTGACGCTGAACGACACCTGGCGCAGCTGACGCTGCCCCTCCCGCGCCGCCCCGCGCCCCTCCCCGGGCGGCGGGGCCCTCGCATCACTCACCACCCTCACCAGGAGAGATCCGCCTTGATACGCCCTCGTATCCCACTGCGCAACGCAGTGGCCGCCGCCGCGGCGACGGCGACGGTCGCGGCGCTCGTGGCCGCCCTTCCGGCGGCAGCGGCGCCCACGCCGCCGAAGCCGCCGTCGGACAGATCACTGGCCGACGAGCCCGCCCGTCACGACCTGACCCGTGAGCAGTTCTACTTCGTCCTGCCGGACCGTTTCGCGAACGGCGACCCGAAGAACGACCGGGGCGGACTGACCGGTTCGCGCCTCGCGACCGGCTACGACCCCACCGACAAGGGCTTCTACCAGGGCGGCGACCTCAAGGGGATCACCGGGAAGCTGGACTACATCAAGGGGCTCGGCACCACGGCCATCTGGATGGCGCCGATCTTCAAGAACCAGCCCGTGCAGGGGGAGGGCAAGGACGCCAGCGCCGGCTACCACGGCTACTGGATCACCGACTTCACACAGGTCGACCCGCACTTCGGTACCAACGAGGACCTCGAGAAGCTGATCGACAAGGCCCACGACAAGGGCATGAAGGTCTTCTTCGACGTCATCACCAACCACACCGCCGACGTCGTGGACTACCGGGAGAAGTCGTACGGCTATCTCTCCAAGGGCGCCTTCCCGTATCTGACGAAGGACGGCGCGCCGTTCGACGACAGCGACTACGCGGACGGTTCGAAGCGCTTCCCCGGGGTCGACGCGGACTCCTTCCCCCGGACGCCCGTCGTCCCCGAGGGCAAGAGGGACCTCAAGGTCCCGTCCTGGCTCAACGACCCGACGATGTACCACAACCGCGGTGACTCGACCTTCGCCGGCGAATCCTCGGAGAACGGCGACTTCGTGGGCCTGGACGACCTGTGGACGGAGCGTCCCGAGGTCGTCGAGGGCATGGCGAAGATCTACCGGCGCTGGGTGCGCGACTTCGGCATCGACGGCTTCCGCATCGACACCGTCAAGCACGTCAACACCGAGTTCTGGACCCAGTGGGCCACCGCGCTGGACGAGTACGCGGCAAAGCGCGGCCGGGACGACTTCTTCATGTTCGGCGAGGTCTACTCGGCCGACCCTGCGATCACCTCGAAGTACGTGACCGAGGGCCGCCTCGACGCCACACTGGACTTCCCCTTCCAGGACGCGGCCCGCAACTACGCCTCCCAGGGCGGCTCCGCCGACAAGCTCGCGAACCTCTTCGCGCAGGACTACCGCTACACCACCGGCAGGGCCAACGCCTACGAGTCGGTTCCCTTCCTCGGCAACCACGACATGGGCCGCTTCGGCACGTTCCTCGCCCAGGACAACCCCAAGGCGGCCGGCGACGAACTGCTGAAGCGCTACCGGCTCGCCAACGAGCTGATGTTCCTCAGCCGCGGCAACCCCGTCGTCTACTACGGCGACGAGCAGGGCTTCACCGGCGCCGGCGGCGACAAGGACTCCCGCCAGACGCTGTTCGCCTCGAAGACCGCGGACTACCTGGACGACGACCAACTGGGCACCGACCGCACCCACGCGGCCGACGCCTACGACACCTCGCACCCGCTCTACCGGCAGATCGCCGCGCTGTCCGAGCTCACCGCGGAACACCCGGCGCTGCGCGACGGCGTCCAGGAACAGCGGTACGCCGAGGGCTCGGTGTACGCCTTCTCCCGTACGGACGCGAACACGCGGACCGAGTACGTCGTCGCCGTGAACAACGCGAACGAGGCGAAGAAGGCGGAGATCCCCACCGGCTCGGCGGGTATGGACTTCACAGCGGTCCACGGTGGTTCCGGCACCGCTCGCAGCGGCGCCGACAAGAAGGTCGAGGTGACGGTCCCGGCGCTGGGCTCCCTGGTGCTGAAGGCGGCGAAGCCGCTCGCTGCGCCCGCCGCAAAGCCGTCGATCACGCTGAAGGCGCCCGCGACCGGTGCCACCGGTACCGTCGAGATCTCCGCGGACGTCGACGGCGGGCAGCTGAACCGCGTCGTGTTCGCCGCCCAGACCGGCAACGGCAGCTGGCAGGTCCTCGGCTCCGCCGACCACGCCCCCTTCAAGGTCACCCAGCACATCACCGCCCCGGCCGGAACCGCCCTGCGCTACAAGGCCGTCGTCGTCGACAGCGCGGGCCGCACCGCGAGTGCGACCGCGGAGACGACCAGCGGCGCGCCCGCCGTGGAGGCGCCGCCGACCGCCACCCAGCGCGACTACGCGATCGTCCACTACAAGCGCACCGACGGGGACTACGCCGACTGGGGCCTCTACACCTGGGGCGACATCGCCGAGGGCGAGGGGACCGGCTGGCCCGCCGGCAAGCCGTTCACCGGCCGCGATGCCTACGGCGCCTTCGCCTACGTCAAGCTCAGGCCCGGTGCGTCCTCCGTCGGCTTCATCGCCGTGAACAAGGACGGCGTGAAGGACACCGACGCCGACCGCACGATCGACCTGTCGAAGACCGGCGAGGTCTGGATCGAGCAGGGCAAGCCGGAGGTGCGGAACACCGCGCCCGAGGGGGCGTACCCGCCCCAGGACACCACGAAGGCCGTGCTCCACTACAAGCGCGCCGACGGGGACCACGCCGGCTGGGGCCTGCACACCTGGACCGGCGCCGCGAACCCGACCGACTGGTCGAAGCCGCTGGAGCCGGTGCGCACCGATGCCTACGGCGCGGTCTTCGAGGTGCCGCTCGCGGCAGGCGCGACCTCGCTCAGCTACATCCTGCACAAGGGCGACGAGAAGGACCTGCCGTCCGACCAGTCGCTCGACCTCAAGGCCAATGGCCACGAGGTGTGGCTCCTCGCCGGCCAGGAGAAGTACCTGCTGCCGCAGGCCAAGGGCGGCGGTGCGGCACTGGACGTGACCAAGGCGCAGGCCGTCTGGATCGACGAGCACACCGTCGCCTGGAACGGCAGCGACGCCGCCGCCTCCAGTGCCCTGCTCTACTCGCGCGACGGCTCCATCGCCGTCGAGGACGGCGCCCTGACCGGGGAGCGCCGGGTTCTGCGGCTGAACAAGGCCGAGCTGACCGATGCGCAGAAGGCGAGGTTCCCGCATCTGAAGGCGTACGCGGCCTGGTCCGTCGACCCGCGTGACCGGGACAGGGTGCGCGAGGCGCTGCGCGGTCAGGTCGTGGCGGCGCAGTACGCGGCAGGCGGGGCTGCGCTGACCGCCACCGGTGTGCAGATCGCCCCGGTCCTCGACGACCTGTACGCGGCGAAGGCCGCCAAGGCCGACCTCGGTGCCACCTTCGACCGCGAGGGCGTGCCGACGCTGCGGCTCTGGGCGCCGACCGCCCAGCACGTCCTGCTCGAAATCGACGGCAGGACCGTCGCCATGCGCCGCGACGACGCGAGCGGCGTGTGGTCGGTCAAGGGGCGGAAGAACTGGAAGGGCGACGAGTACCGTTACCACGTCAAGGTCTGGGCGCCCAGCGTTCAGAAGGTGGTCACCAACAAGGTCACCGACCCGTACTCGCTGGCGCTGACGGCGAACTCGCAGAAGAGCATCGTCGTCGACCTGTCCGACAAGTCCCTCGCGCCCAAGGGCTGGTCGACGCTGAAGAAGCCCGCAGCCGTGCCGCTGAAGGACGCCCGGATCCAGGAGCTGCACATCCGCGACTTCTCGATCGCGGACGCCACGGCCGACCACAAGGGCACCTACCTCGCCTTCACCGACCAGGACAGCAAGGGCTCGAAGCACCTGCGTGACCTGGCCGAGGCCGGCACCTCGTACGTGCATCTGCTGCCCGCCTTCGACATCGGCACCATCCCCGAGAAGAAGTCCGAGCAGCAGCAGCCGGAGTGCGACCTGAAGGTCCTCGCGCCCGACTCCGCCGAGCAGCAGGCGTGCATCGCCAAGGCCGCGGCGAAGGACGCGTTCAACTGGGGCTACGACCCGCTGCACTACACCGTCCCCGAGGGTTCGTACTCCACCGACCCGGACGGCACCCGGCGCACGGTCGAGTTCCGGCAGATGGTCGAGGCCCTGAACGAGGACGGGCTGCGCACCGTCATGGACGTGGTCTACAACCACACCGTGGCCGCCGGCCAGTCGGACAGGTCCGTGCTCGACAAGATCGTGCCCGGCTACTACCAGCGGCTGCTCGCCGACGGCAGCGTCGCGACCTCCACCTGCTGTGCCAACACAGCGCCGGAGAACGCGATGATGGGCAAGCTCGTCGTCGACTCGATCGTGACCTGGGCGCGTGACTACAAGGTCGACGGCTTCCGCTTCGACCTGATGGGCCACCACCCGAAGGAGAACATCCTGGCGGTGCGCGCCGCACTCGACGAGCTGACGCTCGAGCGGGACGGCGTGGACGGAAAGAAGATCATCCTCTACGGGGAGGGCTGGAACTTCGGCGAGATCGCCGACGACGCCCGCTTCGTCCAGGCCACCCAGAAGAACATGGCCGGCACCGGCATCGCCACCTTCTCCGACCGGGCGCGCGACGCCGTCCGCGGCGGCGGGCCCTTCGACGACGACCCGGGCGTCCAGGGCTTCGCCTCCGGCCTCTACACGGACCCCAACCCCTCCAAGGCCAACGGGACTCCCGAGGAGCAGAAGGCACGGCTGCTGCACTACCAGGACCTGATCAAGGTGGGCCTGTCCGGCAACCTCGCCTCCTATTCCTTCACCGACACCGGCGGCCGCACCGTCAAGGGCTCCGAGGTCGACTACAACGGCTCACCGGCCGGCTACGCCGCCGCCCCCGGTGACGCCCTCGCCTACTCGGACGCCCACGACAACGAGTCGCTGTACGACGCACTCGCCTTCAAGCTCCCGGCCGCCACCTCTCCGGCCGACCGGGCCCGTATGCAGGTGCTGGCGATGGCCCTGTCCGCCCTGTCGCAGGGGCCGGCGCTCTCCCAGGCGGGATCGGACCTGCTGCGCTCCAAGTCCCTGGACCGCAACTCGTACGACAGCGGTGACTGGTTCAACGCGATCCAGTGGGACTGCCGGGACGGCAACGGCTTCGGCCGCGGACTCCCGCCGGAGGCCGACAACAAGGCCAAGTGGGGCTTCGCGAAGCCGCTGCTCACCGCCCCGTCACTGACCGTGGGCTGCGCGGAGATCGACGGTTCGTCCGCCGCCTACCGGGACCTGCTGAGGATCCGCACCGGCGAGCCTGCCTTCGGCCTCTCCACAGCGGACCAGGTCCAGTCGGCGCTGTCGTTCCCGCTGTCGGGCAAGGACGAGACCCCCGGTGTGATCACCATGCGGCTCGGTGATCTTGTCGTCGTGTTCAACGCCACCCCGAAGCAGCAGACCCAGCGGGTCGAGAAACTGGCCGGCCAGGGTTACGCGCTCCACCCCGTCCAGCGCGCCGGCGCGGACCCGATCGTCAAGTCATCCGGGTACGAGAGGAGTTCTGGCACCTTCACGGTCCCGGCCCGTACGGTCGCCGTGTTCGGGCGCGGCTGAGCACCGCCTCGTCAAAAGAGGTTCCCGTCCCCTCACCCGTGTCGCTGTTGGGCCGAACGGGTGAGGGGAGCGAGGATGGAACCATGAGTAGGTACGAGAGGTACGACGTCACCGACGAGCAGTGGGAGGGCCTGGCCCAGGTGGTTCCGCTGCGCGGCCGCAACGAATGGCCGTCGCGGGTCGACCACGTCACGGTTCCACGGGAGTACGAGGCCGCCGAGCACCGTCGCTTCATCGTCCTGCGGGTACAGGTCTTCGCCGACGCGCGTGAGGTCGCCGAGTACCTCATCGCCGGGATGCCGGTCCTGCTCGACCTCACCGGCGCCGACACAGAGGTCGCCAAGCGGATCCTCGACTTCAGCAGCGGCGTCGTGTTCGGCCTCGGCTGCGGAATGCACCGGGTCGACCGGAACGTCTTCCTGCTCGCACCCGTCGGCACGGAGGTCGAAGGGATCGCGGCCGCCGCCGTCCCTCATTCGTAGGAAGCTCCCGAAGACGGAACGGTTCGGCGTGTCCCGCGCTGCGTACCGTCCCGATCATGAACGCGAACACGCTGGTCACGGATCCGGACACGTCGCCCGCACGGGAGAGCGGCACCCTGCCCGGGGACGCATCCTCCGTCGGGTGCGGCCCCACCCGGCCCGCCGTCACCGAACTGCGGCTCTCCGCATTCAGATCGCATCGCTCCGCCGTCTTCCCGCTCGGCCGCATGACGCTTCTCGCCGGCGCGAGTGGCAGCGGCAAGTCGAACGCGCTGCAGGCGTACGAGGCCCTGGCGCTGCTGGGCTCTGGATGCGACCTGACCACGGCTTTTCCCGAACCGGCCGAATGCGTTCCCGAGGGGGCGGTGGCCGACGGACAGGGGCGGCGGGGCTTCCGTATCGGCTGCACGGTCGACGGGCCGGCCGGCCCGGTCCGGCTGGACGTCGCCGTGCAGGCCGAGCCGCGGCTGCGGGTGGTCGGCGAACGTCTGACCGGAGGCGGCCGCACACTGCTGACCACAGCGTTGCGCGACCCCTCCCGGTCCGTGGTGGAGGCCGCCTGGCACACCGCGGGCTCGGCGACCGTCACCCGTGGTCCGCTGCCCGACGACAGGCTGGGCACGGCGCTGCTGCCGCTGCGGGTCGCCGGCAGCACGGACGCGCAGTTGCAGGTGCTCGCCGCGGCCGAGCAACTGGTGGTGGCACTGCGGTCGGTCTTCGCCTGCGACCCGCGGCCGGAGCGGATGCGCGAGCCAGTGCCGGCCGGGCCGGGGCGATTGCGCCGCGGCTGCGACAACCTGGCGGAGGTACTGCACCGCACGCGCAGCGAATGTGCCAAGCGGCACGCGAGGCTCGCCGCGGCGGCCAGGACGGGGTGCGCGGGAGCCGTGCACGACCTGGTGGTCGAGGAGTTGGCGAACGGGCGGGTCCGCGCCCTGCTCGCGCGCGGTGGTGACCGCGGGGCGACACCGGTGGGGCGGCTCGGCGAGGGGGAACTCAGGTATCTGGGGCTCGCCCTGGTGCTGCTCACCGGGCCCGGTGTGCTGGCCATGGACCAGGTGGCGGAGGTGCCGGAGGCCTACCAGTCGCTCACGGTGCTCGCCGACGGCTTCGACCGCAGTCTCGACCCCGAGCAGACACGGCAACTGGTGACACTCGGTGCCGAGATGTGCGCCCGCGGGCACATCAGGCTGGTGGGGACGATCAACGATGCGACGTGGGCGCGGGGGATCGACGGCGTGACGGTGGTAGACCTGGTCCGGTGACGAGAGACGACGGGCTGGATGTCGAGGGCCTGCAACGCCGGCTGGCCTCCTTCGCTGCGGCGAGGGGCTGGGAGCCGTACCACACGCCGAAGAACCTGGCCGTGGCGCTGAGTGTGGAGGCGGCAGAACTGGTCGAGATCTTCCAGTGGTTGACGCCGGAGGAGTCGGCGCGGGTGATGGACGCAGCGGAGGCGGCGCACCGGGTGCGTGACGAGGTCGCCGATGTGCTGGCGTATCTGCTGCAGTTCTGCGAAGTGCTGGGGATCGACGCGCTGCAGGCACTGTCGGAGAAGATCGACCGGAACGAGATCCGATTTCCTCCGAAGTGAGAACGGGGGACCGACGGCCGCCTTCCCCCGGGTGCGCTACAGGCCATCGTCACTCTATGGAGTTGCCGACTTATTCACAACCGCCTGGCTGTCCACAGATTTCCGAATTCCTCTGGCTTTTCGGCTCAAGGAGCTTCACTCTGGGTAATGAACTCAGTGGGTAGAAGGTCGTACGAACGGGGGCGCGTTACATGGATGCGGAACGGCTCGTGAAGGTGTGCCGACATGCGCTTGCCCAGAGCCGCGCAGTGCCGGACATCGTGGCGGAAGCCTGGCAGGCGCAGGCACTCGCGCAGGCGATCGGCGCCCGGCTGGCGATCATCGGTCCGCCGGAGATCAGGGGCGAGGCCGCGGGGTTGAGCGAGATCGGTGGCCGCGGGTGCGGGGTGCTCGACCACCCGATGGTGCGCAGCGGCGTGGTGCGGGCCACGCAGCTGACCGAAGTGGCCCAACCGGAGGCGGTGTTACTCGCTCTGAACGTGCTGCTCGGGGACGTCGGCATCGCGCTGGTGGGCGTCGCCTGCGGTACGGACGACGAGGGTCTGTACTGGCAGTGCATCGAGACGATAGACGCGGCCGACGAGTCGAGCGACCGGGTGCGGGGAATGCTGCGCCGGCTCGCGGAGCGCGAGCCGGACCGGCCGCCCGAAGCCGTCCGCGGCCGCGCCGGACCCTGATGGAGCCGGGGTGTGCCGCTGACGGCGGGGGACCGGCTTCGGCCGGTCGGCACGGGCCGGCGGCCCAAGGTGCAGGATGGAATCATGGATCTTCGAATCTTCACCGAGCCCCAGCAAGGGGCGAGCTACGACACCCTGCTTGCCGTCGCCAAGGCCACCGAGGACCTCGGCTTCGACGCCTTCTTCCGCTCCGACCACTATCTGAGCATGGGCTCCGCCGACGGGCTGCCCGGGCCGACCGACGCCTGGATCACCCTCGCCGGACTGGCGCGTGAGACCAAGCGCATCCGCCTCGGCACACTGATGACCGCGGGCACCTTCCGTCTGCCGGGCGTACTGGCGATCCAGGTCGCCCAGGTCGACCAGATGTCGGGTGGCCGGGTGGAACTGGGCCTGGGCGCAGGCTGGTTCGAGGAGGAGCACAAGGCGTACGGCATCCCGTTCCCCAAGGAGAGGTTCGCGCGGCTCGAGGAGCAGCTGGCGATCGTCACCGGGCTGTGGGCGACGGAGGTGGGCAAGACCTTCTCCTACGAGGGCACGCACTATCAGTTGACCGATTCGCCCGCCCTTCCGAAGCCTGCCCAGACCAAGGTCCCGGTGCTGATCGGCGGCCACGGAGCCGTCCGCACACCGCGCCTGGCCGCGCAGTACGCGGACGAGTTCAACCTCCCCTTCGCCTCGATCGAGGACAGCGAGCGCCAGTTCGGTCGGGTGCGTGCCGTCGCCGAGAAGGCCGGCCGCGCCGCGGACGACATGATCTACTCGAACGCGCTGGTGGTGTGCGTCGGCAAGGACGACGCGGAGGTGGCACGCCGCGCCGCGGCGATCGGCCGCGAGGTGGCGGAACTGAAGGCGAACGGACTGGCGGGCTCGCCCGCGGAGGTCGTCGAGAAGATCGGGCGCTATGCGGCGACCGGCTCCTCGCGGATCTATCTGCAGGTGCTCGACCTCGACGATCTCGACCACTTGGAGCTGATCTCGTCCCAGGTCAGCTCGCAGCTGAGCTGATCCGCAGGGAGCTGCCGTGGAACCCGTCCGTACGCTCGCCGCGGCACTCGCCGCCGCGCCCGTCGTCCTCGACGGCGGTCTGTCCAACCAGTTGCAGGCGCAGGGCTGCGATCTGAGCGGCAGCCTCTGGTCCGCCCGGCTGCTCGCCGACGACCCGCGGCAGATCGCGGCAGCACACACGGCCTACGTACGGGCCGGTGCGCAAGTGCTCATCACCTCGAGCTACCAGGCCACGTTCGAGGGCTTCGCCCGACAGGGCCTCGACCGGAGGGAGACCGCCGGACTGCTCGGACGCAGCGTGGAGCTGGCGAAAGCCGCTGCGGCGGCGGCCGGCCACGAGGTGTGGGTCGCCGCCTCCGTCGGGCCGTACGGCGCGATGCTCGCCGACGGCAGCGAGTACCGCGGCCGGTACGGGCTGGGCGTGCGTGAACTGGAGCGCTTCCACCGGCCGCGGATCGAGGCGCTCGCCACGGCCGGCCCGGACGTGCTCGCGCTGGAGACGGTGCCGGACACCGACGAGGCGGCGGCGCTGCTGAGTGCGGCCGAGGGATGCGGAGTTCCGGTGTGGCTGTCGTACACCCTGGCCGGCGGCCGGACACGCGCCGGGCAGGACGCGGCCGAGGCGTTCCGGCTCGCCGCAGGCCGTGACGAGGTGATCGCCGTCGGCGTCAACTGCTGCGATCCACGAGAAGCCGCCGCCGCGGTGGCGCTCGCGTCGCGGGTCACCGGCAAACCGGCCGTCGTCTACCCCAACAGCGGCGAACAGTGGGACGCCGCCGCCCGGGCATGGCGGGGCGGCTCCGCGTACGACCCGGCCCAGGTGCGTGAGTGGCGCGCGGCAGGGGCGCGCCTGGTCGGCGGCTGCTGCAGGGTCGGCCCGGCAGAGATCCGAGAGCTGGTGCGGCTGCTGGTACCGGAGTCGGAGGAGGGCACGGAACCGACCGCCGGGAATGAGTAAAACCCCTGGTCGGTGGGGCCGGAGCAGACGATACTCAAACGCGTGTTCCTGACGATCAGTACCACCGGCACCCTTGAGCGTCCCGCGACCGACCTGGGCTTTCTGCTGCACAAGCATCCCGACAAGGCGCAGTCGTTCTCCACCTCGCACGGCACGGCACACGTCTTCTACCCCGAGGCGTCCGCCGAGCGTTGCACTGCCGCGCTGCTGCTGGAGGTGGATCCGGTGGCGCTGGTGCGGCGCGGCAAGGGCAAGGGCCGCGGCGGCGCCCCCGACGCGGCGCTCGCGCAGTACGTCAACGACCGCCCGTACGCGGCGTCGTCGCTGCTGGCCGTCGCGCTGAGCACGGTGTTCAAGAGCGCACTGCGCGGAGTGTGTGCCGCCCTGCCCGGGCGGGCCGAGGCCCTGCTGCCACTGCGCATCGAGGTGCCCGCGCTGCCCGCGCGTGGCGGCGCGCAACTGGTCGGCAAGCTCTTCGGGCCGCTCGGTTGGAGCTCCGTGGCGGTCGAACCGGTTCCGCTGGACGCACAGTTCCCCGAATGGGGCGACTCCCGGTACGTACAGCTGGTGCTCGAAGGAGAGCTGCGGCTGGCCGACGCGCTGCGCCAGCTCTATGTCCTGCTGCCCGTCCTCGACGACGCCAAGCACTACTGGGTCGCCCCGGACGAGGTCGACAAGCTGCTGCGGGCCGGTGAGGGCTGGCTGGCCGAGCACCCCGAACAGAAGCTGATCACCAGCCGCTACCTCTCCCGCCGCTGGGGGCTGACCCGCCAGGCCATGGAACGCCTCGAACTGGTGCGCCTCGCCGAGGCGGACGACCTCCAGGTCGAGGACGTGGACAACGCCGTTGACGAGACGAGCGACACCGAGGAGCGCCCCGTCCCGCTCGCCGAGCAGCGCAGGGACGCCGTTCTGACGGCCCTGCGCGACGCGGGGGCGAGCCGCGTGCTCGACCTCGGCTGCGGCCAGGGCCAGTTGGTGCAGGCACTGCTGAAGGACGTCCGGTTCACCGAGATCGTCGGCGTCGACGTGTCCGTGAGGGCTCTGACGATCGCCGCGCGGCGACTGAAGCTGGACCGCCTCGGGGAGCGCCAGGCCGCACGGGTGAAGCTGATGCAGGGATCCCTCACGTACACCGACAAGCGGCTCACCGGCTACGACGCCGCCGTGCTCAGCGAGGTGATCGAGCACCTCGACCTGCCCCGGTTGCCGGCGCTGGAGTACGCGGTGTTCGGCTCCGCCCGCCCCCACACCGTGCTCGTGACCACTCCGAACGTCGAGTACAACGTCCGCTGGGAGACCCTGCCCGCAGGGCATGTCCGACACGGTGACCACCGCTTCGAGTGGACCCGCGAGGAGTTCGGCCGCTGGGCCGAAGGCGTCGCCGAGCGCCACGGCTACACCGTGCGGTTCGTTCCCGTGGGGCCCGATGACCCCGAGGTCGGGCCGCCCACCCAGATGGCAGTGTTCGAGATGACCTCGAAGGAGGCGAAGGCCGCATGACCAGTACCGAAGAGGCCGTGGTCACCACCCCGGGCCGCCGGCTTCCCGTGACCGACCTGTCCCTGGTCGTCCTCGTCGGCGCCACCGGCTCCGGCAAGTCCACCTTTGCCCGCAGGCACTTCAAGCCGACCGAGGTGGTCTCCTCCGACTTCTGCCGCGGACTCGTCGCGGACGACGAGAACGACCAGAGCGCCAGCGGCGACGCGTTCGACGTCCTGCACTACATCGTGGGCAAGCGGCTCGCGGCCGGGCGGCTCACCGTGGTCGACGCGACCAATGTGCAGCAGGAGAGCCGACGGCAGCTGGTGCGCCTCGCCCGGGAGCACGACGTACTGCCGATCGCGATCGTGCTCGACGTCCCGGAGGAGGTCTGCGCCGCGCGCAACGCCACCCGCGCCGACCGCGCCGACATGCCGCGCCATGTCATCGCCCGTCACCGTCGTGAACTGCGCCGCTCACTGCGTGGCCTGGAGCGCGAGGGCTTTCGCAAGGTGCACATTCTGCGCAGCGTCGAGGAGGCCGACAGCGCGGAGATCGTCCTCGAGCGGCGCTACAACGACCTGCGCCACCTCACTGGGCCCTTCGACATCATCGGCGACATCCACGGCTGCAGCTCCGAGCTGGAGACCCTGCTCGGCAAGCTGGGCTACGAGGACGGGGGCCACCCCGAGGGCCGTACCGCAGTCTTCGTCGGAGACCTCGTCGACCGAGGGCCGGACAGCCCCGGCGTGCTGCGGCGCGTGATGGGCATGGTCGCGGCGGGCAACGCCCTGTGCGTGCCCGGCAACCACGAGAACAAGCTGGGCCGCTGGCTCAAGGGACGGAACGTCCAGCACACCCACGGCCTCGCAGAGACGATAGAACAGCTGGAGAAGGAAGACGCCAGGGACCCGGCCTTCCGCGAGCAGGTACGGGAGTTCATCGACAAACTCGTCAGCCACTACGTCCTCGACGAGGGCAAGCTGGTCGTCTGCCACGCCGGTCTGCCCGAGAAGTACCACGGCCGCACCTCCGGCCGGGTCCGCTCGCACGCGCTGTACGGGGAGACCACCGGGGAGACCGACGAGTTCGGCCTGCCCGTCCGCTACCCGTGGGCGGAGGACTACCGTGGCCGCGCCGCCGTGGTCTACGGCCACACCCCCGTCCCCGACACCTCGTGGATCAACAACACGATCTGCCTGGACACCGGTGCCGTGTTCGGCGGGAAGATGACCGCGCTGCGCTGGCCGGAGCGCGAACTCGTCGACGTACCGGCCGAGAAGGTCTGGTACGAGCCGGTCAGGCCGCTGGTCACGGAGGCACCGGGCGGCCGCGAGGGCCGGCCGCTGGACCTCGCCGACGTACAGGGACGGCGTGTCGTGGAGACGCGGCACATGTCCCGCATCGGTGTGCGCGAGGAGAACGCGGCAGCCGCGCTCGAGGTCATGAGCCGCTTCGCGGTCGACCCGCGGCTGCTGGCCTACCTGCCGCCGACGATGGCACCCGTGGCCACCTCCCGTGAGGACGGCTCCGGCAAGGCCGCCGACGGGTCCTTTCTGGAGCATCCGGCGGAGGCCTTCGCCCAGTACCGCGCCGACGGCGTCGCCAGGGTCGTGTGCGAGGAGAAGCACATGGGCTCGCGCGCGGTCGCCCTGGTCTGCCGCGACGCAGCGGCGGCGCATGCGAGGTTCGGCGTTGGCGGGGGTACCTCCCACGCCGAAGGCCGTGCGGGAGGCCCGACGGGTGCGCTGCACACCCGTACCGGGCGGCCCTTCTTCGACGACCCCGCGATCACCGAGGAGATCCTGGAACGCCTGCGCACGGCCGTCACCGCCGCAGGCCTGTGGGACGAACTCGGCACGGACTGGCTGCTGCTCGATGCCGAACTGATGCCCTGGTCCCTCAAGGCCTCCGGACTGCTGCGCTCGCAGTACGCCGCCGTCGGCGCGGCATCCGGTGCCGTGCTGCCGAAGGCCGGCGCGGCACTGGAGGCGGCCGTCGCACGGGGCGTCGCCGTGGAGGGCCTGCTCGACCGGCAGCACGAGCGGACCGCCGACGCGGCCGCTTTCACGGACGCCTACCGGCGCTACTGCTGGAGCACCGACGGGCTCGACGGGGTGCGGCTCGCGCCCTTCCAGATCCTCGCGGTCCAGGGCCGGTCGCTCGCCGCGGTGCCCCACGACGAGCAACTGGCGTGGCTGGACAAGCTGGTGGAGCACGACCCCTCCGGCCTGCTCCAGGTCACCAGGCGGCTGATCGTCGACACGGCGGACGAGGCATCGGTGCGGGCCGGTGTCGACTGGTGGCTGGAGATGACCGCGCGGGGCGGCGAGGGCATGGTCGTCAAGCCTCTGCAGGCTCTCGCACGGGACGGGAAGGGCCGGCTCGTGCAGCCGGGCATCAAGGTCCGCGGCCGCGAGTACCTGCGCATCATCTACGGTCCCGAGTACACCCGGCCGCAGAACCTGGACCGGCTCAGGAACAGGTTCCTGAACCACAAGCGCTCCCTCGCGCTGAGGGAGTACGCCCTCGGGCTCGAGGCGCTGGACCGGCTGGCCGACGGCGAGCCCCTGTGGCGCGTCCACGAAGCCGTGTTCGCCGTGCTCGCTCTCGAGTCGGAACCGGTCGACCCCCGGCTGTGACCGTACCGGGCCGCTCCTGCGGCCCGGTACGCGGACCCGTCGTCGAGTGCTGCCGTGGCGTCGCAGCGGGCGCTCGTCCCTGAGGCACGGCGGCAGGCCATGCGCCCGTACGTCGCCAGAGTGCGCCCCCTGTGCTCCCGAGCCCCTTTCAGGTCAGGTTGACCGACCGGTGACCCGCCCCTAGCGTCATTGCCCCGACGCAGTGTGACGACAGGTGAACTCTGTGGCACCGAGTGCCTCCTGAGGACGCTGCGCGGCAGGTTACGCCGGCTAAGGAACGTGGTCCCCCGAAGGGCCAGTACAGCCACCGCGGGGGGCGGAGCGATGAGTCTGTTCGGAGGGGGCCGCTCGTTTCTCGACGCCCTCACTCCGCAGGACCGCGCCACGCTCACGGCTCTCGGCGGGACGCGCGTCTACCCGTCCGGTTCGGTCATGATCCAGGAGCGCGACACCAGCACCTTCGTGCTGCTGCTGCTCTCCGGATGGGCCGTGGTCTCCGTCGACACCGATCGCGGCGGACGTCTCATCCTCGCCCTGCGGGGTACCGGCGAGATCGTCGGCGACCTCGCGGCCGTCGACCGCGGCCCGCGCAGCGCAACGGTCACCGCTCTCGGCGAGGTGCGCACCGTCGCGGTGTCCGGCGAGCGTTTCCGCAGTTTTCTCGCCGCCCGGCCCCATGCCACGGCTCTGATCATGCGCCAGCTCAGCGCCCGGCTGCGCAGCTCGGACGGCGAACGCCGTTCGCTGGCCTCCGGTTCGGTGTTGCAGCGGCTCGCCGCGCGCCTGGTCGAGCTCGGCCGCCGGGTGGGCCGCCCCTGCGACGAAGGAACCGTCATCGACCTGCCTCTGCCGCAGCACGATCTCGCGGCGGCGATAGGCGCGACCCGGGAGGCGGTGGCCAAGGTGCTGCGCCTGCTGCGCGAACAGGGCGTGGTGCGCACCGCGCACCGTCGTCTGATCGTCACCGACATGGAACTGCTGCGGCTGCTCGCCGAGGGCCGCGAACAACCGCCGAACCGCGCGACGGCGAAGAAAAAGCCGCCACTTGTGTAAACGGCTACATCGCCCGCCGCAGAACGCATCCAGTCTTGCTTCCGTCAGACGACAGCAACCAGGGGGTCCCAGTGAGCAGTGCGGCAGCCGTGAACAGGCTGGTGGTCTTCGGGGACGTCTGCGGCTCCGGGTCCATGGGCCTCGAGGCGAAGAGGCGCATGCGGGACGCGATGTACGGGGCGTTCGCCGAGGCGTACGCCGCCGTCGGCGTCGAGGTGGACCGTATCCACCAGGAGGACCGCGGCGACGGGATCCTCGCGGCGCTCGACCCGGGCGTACCGCCGACGCTGATGGTCGGCACGTGGATCGACACCCTGTTCCAGAGCCTGCGCGAGCACAACGCGGGCAGCGCCCACCGCATGCGGTTACGGATCGGGATGAACGCGGGCCCGGTGCTCGACGACGGCAGAGGACTGGTGGGCCGGGCCGTGGACCTGGCCGCCCGGCTGTGCGACAGCCCGACCGCCAGGCGGACGATGGAGCTGGCTCCCGGCTCCGACCTGCTGCTGGTCGTCTCCGACTGGCTCTACACCAACGTGGTGGCGGAAGGCGGCCGTTACGTGGAGCCGGAGACGTACCGCAGCGCGCGGGTCCGGATCAAGGAGACCGACGAGCAGGCCTGGTTCCACATCCCGCGGTTACCCGCGCCCCCGCTGCCCGACGACCGGCCCGGTGCTGCTGTGGCACCGGGTGCCAAGACCGGCGGTGGGCCGGTACGGGGGGACGGCCCACCGCCTTCTGCTCCGCCGCGCATCGGCACGCAGATCAACGCGCGGGGCGATGTCGCGTCGTTCGAGAACAACGTGTTCCACGGCGAGGTGACCGGCATCCGAAAGGACCGGGGAGCCGCCGCTCCCGACACGGACGGTGCGGCATGAGCGACCAGGACCAGGCCCCGCCGGCCGACGGCCCGGCGGAGGAGAAACCCGCGCCCGCGCCCGGCCCCAAGCCCGCCGCGGATGCGGACGCCGCCGGCACCGGCGCACCGGAGGGCGCGGAGCCCGCGCCGGAGGCACCCAACCCCTTCGCGACGGCGGGCCGCAATCCGATCGGTTCGGCCGGCGGCACCGGCGGAGCCGGCACGGCCCACGCCGCGCGCCGGACCTTCGCCCCCCGACAGGCGGAACGCGTCGTCAACTTCGGAGACGACGGCCAGTACTTCCACGGCAACTACTTCATCAACCAGTTCGGCGCCGGAGGCGGCCCCGCCGTACTCGACGGGCCGGTACCCGCCGAGGAACTGCGACGGCTCGCCGGTGTCTACTGCGAGTCGCCCGGGTACGCCAGGATGCGGACGCGGCTGCGCGAATGCGGTCTGCTGGTCCTTTGCGGCGAGCGCGGCAGCGGTCGCCAGGCCACCGCCCTCGCCCTGCTCTCCGAGTTGACCGACCACCAGGTCACCCGGCTGGACCCGAGCCAGGCCGTGCACACCTTCACCGGCGACATGCTCAAGGAGGAGCACGGGCACCTGCTGGAGCTCCCGTCCGACGAGCTGCACCGCGACGTCGGTCGCGGCGCGAGCGCCGAAGGCCGCGAGGCCGCCCGCGGTCCGGGCCGGCTCACCGAACTGCATCTGGACCGCTTCAGCAGGCTGCTGCTGGCCGCCAAGGCCTACGGCGTCGTCCTCGTCGAGAGCGGGGACCTGGCCGACCGACTGCTGCGCGGCCGTTACGGCATGCACTGCCGGCCGCCCAGGACCGAGGACGTGCTCCACCGGCATCTGCGCATCCTGCTGCGGGGCGAACCGCAGGAGGCGCTCGACAGCTGCCGCGAAATGGCCCGGCGCGAGGACGTCCAGGGCGCGCTCGGACTCGACGAACTGCGTCCCCGGGAGGCGGCCGGTCTCGCGGACCTGCTCGCCCGCCACCGGCGCGGCGAGCTCGGCGAGGACGAACTCCTCGACGGCTGTGCCACCTTCGTATGTGCCCAGGCACGATCGTGGTTCGCGGGCGCCGACCGTCCCGGCACTATCCCCGAGGCCTCGCCCGCGCTCAACGCGGCCGCCTTCCGCATCGCCGTGGCCGTGTTCAACGGCTCGCCCTACGCCCTGGCGGCGGAGGCCGCGGAACAGCTCGCCTGGGAGATGTCCGTCACGCTGGACCCCGAACAGCCCGTCGGGAGAAGGCTGTTCGGCACCCATGCCGACGAACGGCCGGCCCTGGCCCGGTCGGTGGTCGAGGACGCGGAGCTCGACCTCGGCGACGCCCAGATCCCCGTACGCGCCATCCGCTTCCAGGGCGAGGCCCTCGCCACCGCCGTGCTGCGCGAGGTGTGGCACGGCTACCACAACGTCCGCGGACCGGTCGTGCGCTGGCTGCGCACACTGTGCGACGACCCGCGACCCCAGGTGTGGGTGCGTGCCTCCGTCGCCGCCGGAGTGCTCTGCTCGTGGGACTGGGTCCACGGGGCGGGCGAGCTGATCGGACCGATGGCGGCGCTGGACAGTCCCGTGCAGCAGATGTCCGCCGCCACCGCGCTCGCGGAGGCGTCCCGGGATCCGTCGGTGCGGCCCGCGGTCGGCGCACTGCTGAAGGAGTGGGCCCAGGCCGACGACGACGCCCTGGTGACGACGGCCCTGCTGACCCACGGCTACGGCATGGCGGCCGGCTCCGTCCGGGCCTCGCTCGACGCGCTGGCCAAGGCCGTCCGCTCCGGTGATGTGACGGCACTGTCCAATGCGGCGTTCAGTGTGACCCGCCTGCTGGCCGGGGCGGAACCGGCGACGGTCGTGGCCCGCCTCGGCGACTGGCTGCGCGGCGGACGGCGGGAGCTGGCCGACCTGGTGCTGCTGAGCATGCTCGGCACGCTCACCACACGCACCACCTATCTGTGGGGCCTCCAGGAGACCGACGAACTCGAGGCGCACGCCAGGCGTCCGCTCTTGGTGGCGCTGCTCGCGACCCACCGCCCGCTGGTGCGCAGGCTCGCCGACCTGGTGCGCCTCACCCTCGAAACCGCCAGGTCGGGCGAGGTGGCGCTCGACGCCTTCGGGCGCGTACTGCGCCAGTGCGCCGACGACCCCACCCAACTGGACCTGGTGTGCGGCTTCCTCCCGCTGATCACCGAGGAGCGCAGGGACCGCGACCGGGTGCGGCACCTGCTGGCCCGGCTGGTCAAGGACGAGGACGACCCCCTGGACAAGGACGCCGCCCGTCTGATGTGGGACGCGGTGGCGGAAGGAGCGATGTGATGACCCCGTCAGGCGCCGGAGATCTTCCCGGGCGGCAGGAGGACCGGCCCCGGGTGCCGCAGAGCCCCGACGGACAGAGTCCCGACGGGCCGCGCAAGGGCCCGCTGCTGCATGAGTGCACGCTTCCGTACCAGCGGCGCAGCGGCCAGGTGGCGGCGGTGTGCCTCTACTCCAACGGCGGTCACAGCGTGCTGTGGCCGAGCCGCCGGGAGGACTACAACAAGCCCTGGTTCGGGCAGCCGTTCAGCGTCTTCGAGGTGATCCTCGGGCGCCATGTGACCACGTTCGAACTGGCCCTGCCCGCCGCGGGTGACGCGCAGTCCTTCCAGGCGCGGGCGGAAGTGACGTGGGAGGTCGAGGACCCGCATCTGGTGGTCGAGAAGGCCGTCTGGGACGTTCGCGAGATGCTCCACGGCGACCTGCTGTACGCGCTGCGCCAGGTGTCGCGGAGGTTCCGGCTGACCGAGGCGCAGCGTGCCGACGAGGCCGTGCAGGCCGAACTGCGGGCCGGCCGGATGGATCTGGGCGGCGATCTCGGACTGAGCACTCGGGTGCACGTCTTCATCGACCTCAGCGAGCAGGTCAGGGACCGGGTGGTCGAGGTCGAGAACGTCACGTTCGAGATGCGGAAGGACGCGGCGGAGGCCGAGGCGGAGCGGCGCAGGGACAGGTACGAAAGGGAGCGGGTCGCGTCGCGGGCCGCCGAGCTGGAGCAGGTCCTGCGGCGGGGCGAGGAGGCCGAGATCATCCACATGATGGCGAGCAACCCCGACAAGGTGTGGGAGATCCGCCAGGCGATCCGGCAGGAGAAGCGGGAGGGACAGGCCGACTACCTGAACATGTTCAACCGATTGCTCGACGCCGGGATGCTGGAGCGGCACGACGTCGGCGAGCAGATGTACGAGGTGCTGCGGTATCTGCGGGACAGCAACAGTCAGGTGATCGGCGGGGTCACCGACCGGGTGCTGACCTCCTCAGAGCGGGGCAGGCCCGCCCTGTCCTCACGCGTGGCCGACACTCCGGAGCCCCGGCGGCCTTTCTGGGACGAGGAGCCGCAGGACGCCGGCGCCCCGGCCCCGGACGGCCCCGACGACGACGGGCACGTCTACGAGCCCACCCGGGTGCAGTCGTCCGCGGAACGCGACCGGGACGGGCAGCGGACGGCCGGAGCACAAGGCGCCCGCCCCAGTGCGGACTTCGACGACTGGGGCGACGAATGAGCGCGGGCACGGGGCCCGGCCCCGGCTCCGACCCCGGTACGGCGCCCCGCCCCGGCTCCCACCCCGGTACGGCGCCCGGCCCCCGTCCCGGCGCGCCGCCTGCCCGTGCCGGTGCACCACCCGGCCCCGACCCCGGGCCGTCCGGCCCCGGCGCCGGGTCCGACGTGCGGTTCGTCGCGGAGCGGGTGCTCAACTCCGTGCGCGAGGACATCGGCCGGGCCGACGCCAAGGCGGCGATCCTGCTCTCCGGGGCCGTCGCCGCGCTGGCCGTCGCGTTCTCGCGCAACGAACTCCCGCTGCCGGCCGCCGGGCCGGCGGCAGCCGTCGTGACCGCCGGGCTGCTGCTGTGCGCGGCCGGCGTGCTGATGCTCGTCGGCGTGATACTGCCGCGCACACGGACCGGCGCGGACACCACCTTCCTGCGGGATCTTTCGGTCGGCACACCGGCCGACGAACTCCTCGCCCGGCTCCGTGAGTCGGGCGAGGACGTCGTGCGCTGGCTGGTCGGCCAGGCACAGGTGCACGGGGCGGTCCTGGCCGCCAAATACCGGTGGCTGCGTATGGGGGTCTGTTCGCTGACCCTCGGCGCGCTGCTGGTCCTCTTCGGCGAGTTGTGGTGAGAGACGATGAGACTGATCCGCAAGACGAGTGCGACGCTGCTGGCCTGCGTACTCCTGACGCTGTCCGCCGCGGCACCGGGGGCGGCCGCCGGGCCGAGGGGCCACCTGCCTGCGACGGCCGCACCGGCGGCCGAAGGCCCCGACCCGATCGACTTCGCCGTCGTGGTGGATCAGTCGGACAGCCTGTCCGACGACGACCTGGCACGTGAGGTGGAAGCCGCCTCGCTGATCACGCAGGGCGAGATCTCCGCACAGTCCCGCGCCGCTGTCATCGGCTTCGGCAGTTCGGAGAAGCCGGGCCAGTCACCCGTCCGCGAGGTCTGCTCGTTGACGACGGCCGACACCGCTGGACGGCAGCGGCTGAGCGACTGCGTCCAGCAGCTGGCCGACCGGGACGACCAGGAGATGGGCCCGGGAACGGACTTCCCCGCGGCCGTGCGACAGGCCGTCGACCGGCTGGCGGAGAAGGGCGACAAGAGCATCCCCAAGGTCGTCTTCCTGCTCACCGACGGCCGGCTCGACGTCTCCGACAGCCCGGAGTACGGCACCGACGAGGCGAGCCGCCAGGCCAACGGGGCCAAGCGGCTGGCGGACGAACTGGCCCGGGCACGGAAGGAGTCCGTGCAGATCTGGCCGCTCGGCTTCGGGGGCAGGATCGACCGGGCCGCGCTGACCAGGATGGCCGAGGGCGGATACCGCAACGGCTGCCCCGGCCTGCCCGACTCGGCTCCGAAGATGCGTGTGGTCGACAGCTCGGCGAAGATCGACAAGGCGCTTCAGGAGACCTTTGCCGCTGCCCGCTGCGCCGGCCTGGCCCACGGCACGGTCGGCAAACCGCCCGCCGATCTGTATGTCACGATCCCGCCGATCGCCACCGACGGCTCCATCACCGTCGGTAAGCACGACCCCAAGGTCTCCGTCACCTATTACGACCCCGACGGCCGACGGGTGCCCACCCAGGGTGACTTCGCCGGTTCCTCCTTCGAGACCAGCGGACAGGACGGCCCCGTGGAGGCGCTGCGGGTGAAGAACCCGCTGCCGGGCAAGTGGCGCGTCCGCATCGAGGCGCCGGAGGGCCACCGCGACCGCGAGGTGTCGGTGCGCGCCATCTGGCAGGGCAGGCTGCGCTCCGCGGTCACCCTCAGCCCGGCCTCCCCGCGCCCCGGCGAGGAGGCGGTCGTAGAGGTGCGCATGCAGACCCGCCGCGGCGTGGTGATCACCGACCCCGAGCAGCTGAAGGGCGTACGGGTCTCGGCGCGGATGTCGGGCGCCGGGTTCGACCCGGTCGTGGTGCCGCTGGCCGACAACGGCAGCAGGCCGGACGCACGGGCGAACGACGTGCGCTACACCGGCCGGTTCACGGTGCCCGCCACCGCCTCCGGCGAGCTGCAGCTCACCACGGAGATGGCCGCACCCGGCGTCACCAGCGACCGCAGGCCGCTGCACGCGCGGGTGTCCGAGGGCACGCCGGTGATCACCGCCGGGCTGACCGTCGACCGCGGCGAGCTCCATCCCGGCGGTACGTTCACGGGCACCCTGGACGTCACCAACAACGACTCGGGCCCGCACACCCTGCGTCTCGCCCTCGCCGACCAGCCGCCCGGATCCGGCCTGCGCATCACCCCCGCCACGGTGAACGCCGCGCCCGGCGGCAGCTCCACCCGGTTCACGGTCGCCCTCGGCCCCGACGTGCCGCTGGGGGAGCTGTCGGGGCGGATCACGGTGACGGACCTCGGCGACCGGGGCCGAGTGCTGGACAACGCCTTCCTCGGAGTGCGGGTCACCGCGAAGCCGACCCTGTGGGACGAGTGGTGGTGGGCGTTCACCGCGGCGGCGGTGGTGCTGCTCGGGCTGGCCGCCGTGGCCGTCGTACGCCTGAAGGCGCGGGCCGGACGACGGGACCTCGCGGGCACCAGGCTCGAACTGCGGGCCGAGGGTCAGCGGTCGTCGGGCACGCTGACCATCAGGCCCGGCCAGAGCCCCGGTGGGGAGTTCCTCTTCAGTGTCGACCGCTCCGGCGGCGGCGCACCCGCACTGCGGCGCGGCGGTTCCCCGGCGTACCGCCTGCGGCGCACTTCCGCCGGACAACTCCTGCTCAAGCCCCCGAGCGGACGGGAACGGCCCCTCGGGCAGGGTGAACCCGCCGGTCTCGGCGACGGACTCGATCTCGTCGTCGGCGACGGCAGCAGCACCTCCGGAGCCGGCCGCGACGGCAGAGCCGGCCGCGACGGCAGAGGGGGCCGAGGAGGAGGCCGAGGCGGTCGAGGCGGCGGCCCGGGCGACGGCGGCGGCCGGGGCGGCCGATGGCGCATGCCGAGCCCCCGCGGCGGCAGCCCCACGGGCTCCTCGAACGGGAGCGGCCCGCGCGGCGGACGGTCCCGCGGCGACGCCTCCGCCGCCGCGCCGGGACAGCGCGGCACCACCCGGCGTCCCGACCCCAACTTCTGAACCACCTCTCGGCCATGAGCGGCCGTCGACGACGGCGCAAGGGGAGACGACATGAAGATCTACCAGCCCATGCTCTACGTCGGTCTGGGCGGCACGGGCGCCCGGATCGGCGCGGACCTGGAGCGCGGACTGCGCCGGGAGCTGTGCGGTCCCGACGGCAACAAGCTGGTCACCGACGGCCGTCGGCTGCCCTTCCAGCTGCCGGACTGCCTGCAGTTCGTCTACGCGGACTTCAGCGAGTCCGAACTGGACCGGCTGCAGCCCGCCCATCTCAAAGCGGGCGAGACCGCCGCCCACGCACGGACCTCGCGGATCATCCACGACCTGCTCCCCACCGACTACGACAGCTCGCCCGAGGTGGCCCGGATGCTGCGGGTCGCACTCCACGAAGAGACCCACGACTGGCTGCCCCCGCAGGAGCGGCAGCCGAGGGTCGCCCCCCTGCACACCGGGGCCGGGCAGCTGCCGACGGTGGGCAGGGCGGCGCTCTTCGCGACGCTGCGCAGCGGGCTCGAGCCGGTGCTGCGCCAGCTGCGCGAGGCGATCGGCGCGATCAGCGCCTCGCAGGGCGACCTGCGGGAGATGGGCGGCGGGCAGATCCGCGGCTGCGACGTGTTCGTGGCCTTCTCCGTGGCCGGAGGTACCGGAGCCGGCATCTTCTACGACTTCATCCATCTCATCGGCCATGAGTTCCGCAGGTCCAAGGTCAAGGGCGTGAAGATCTATCCCCTGGTCGTCATGCCCTCGGCGTTCCCGCCGGAGGCCGGCGGCGGACGCGAGGCCGAACTGAACTCCTCCCGCGCACTGGTGGACCTCTCCCGCCTGGTCGACGACCAGAACGTGCCCAGTGCCCGCTCCGACTTCGGCGACGTGGAGGAGCACGGCTCGCTCGGCGTGCGCTACCCCGGCGAGGGCATGGTCGCGCTGCGCCCGTCAACGGTGCAGACCGCGTTCCTGTTCAGCCGCACCGCGGGTATCGAGCCGGAGGACCTGCGCCGCTCCATCACCGCGATGGTGATGTCACTCATCGGCACCGAACTCGGTGACGACAACGGCCAGGGCCGCACCGAGGGCGACTACCAGTCGTTCGCGGCGAGTTTCGTCAACAAGAGCGTGGAGCGCTCCAAGCCGTCCAGGTCGGGCATCGGCCACCGGTCCATGTCGACCAGCCTGGCCGCCTCACTGACCGTTCCGGTCGACGATCTCGCCGAGATAGTGGCGGGCCGGCTGCTGGCCCAGGCCGTGCGGGCGATGGACGAGGAGGCGCGCAAGCCCGCCGACGAGGGCACCGAGCGGGTCCGCGACATGTTCGACCGTTCCGCCATCGGCCGGCTGTGGACCCGGGAGGCACCGGTCGTGACGCCGCCCGACCCGCTGCCCAAGGGCACCAAGGCCATCATGCAGGCCCTGCGGAACCGGCTCGGCGACATGGACGACGCGCTCGGCCGGCTCCAGCGCGAACTCGACGCTGAGATCCCCCGGTTGGTCGAGGAGTTCCGGCCGGGCCCGGGTGCCCGTGAACTGCTGGGCGCCGTGGACCCGTTCAAGCTGGAGAGGCTGCTCACCGGACTGCCCGGCCATCCGCAGCGGGTCGCGGAGGCCGGGTTCGTCGGCATGCTGGACAACCGCAGGAACGACCCGGAACGGGAAGAAGGCGTGGACGTCCACCCGCCCCAGATCCCGCTGATCAAGCGGGCGGTCGGCGGGCTCGTACCGGCCCGCTGGGGCGACCCCGACGTGCAGAACGCCCTCGACGACCAGAACGCCTGGTACGAGTGGCGGGCCCGGCAGAAGTGGCACCGCGGCTGGAAGGACCAGGAGTCGCGCTGGCGGCCACCCTTGCTCCGCACGACCAAGGAGATCGGCGAGCTGGTCAAGGCGCTGCGCGGTCACGAGGAGGACGAGCGCAAGTTCTTCGCGGAGCGGCGCAAGGAGCTCTACCGCAAGGACCGCAAGGGTGTCCTGTACCTCCTGCCCCCGCAGAACACACTCGCCGCGTTCTACGACGACGTGATCCGCCGGCTCTACCAGCACGAGGACCTGCCGGAGAATCCGGGCGCCGCCCGCCTGGTTGCCAAGCTGATCCGGCCGGACGACTGGATGCGTGCCCTTGAGTCGGTACGCCGCTCGCCGCAGGCCGCTGTCAAGGAGATCAAGCAGGTCATCGAGCGGCGCGTCAAAGGGCTGTTCGTGGAGTCGAGCGTGCTCGGCGACCGCCCGCTGCTGCCCTCCCTGGGGGTGCTGCTGCAGGCCGCGGCCGGTGACGAGGACGCGGCCGCGAAGGTGGACGCCAGGTGGCTGGAGCAGTTCCGCTCCCAGCTCGTCGGGCTGCTCCCGGTCGGTTTCGAGCCGGACGGCAGCGGCCCGCTGAAGGTGCTCATCGTGCACCCGCAGAGCGAGGCGGGTTCGGGCGCGGCGGCCTTCCTGAGGCGCGAACTGCGTCTGCCCTACGGCACGGTGCCCGAGTTCAGGGCCGTCGACACGGAGTCGATCACGGTCGTTCTCTTCCGCAGCGGTATGAGCCTCACCGACGTCTCCGAGGTACGGCACGTGCTACGGCTCTGGGCGGAGGCCCGGGACGCCGCCGGGGTGGACGACTTCCTGCACTGGCGCCAGCGCCTCGGTTACCGCGACGACTGGCTGGCCAGCACCGAGGAGGACCGGCGCCGGATCCTGCACCGCATCCTGTGCGCGGTGTGGAACGGCCTGGTCGACGTCAAGGGATCCCCCGACTCGCCGGAGCAGATCCGCATCCGCCTCCAGGAAGGCGGCGCGGCCACCATGACGCTCCGTCTGGAGGCCTTCGACGACAACGTCTCCAGCTGGGCGGGCCTGCTGCGGGCGTACGAGGAGTGGGCGCTGCTCGACGAGGGCCGGATCGTCGAGGAGGTGTGCGAGCGCCTGATGAGCGCACAGCCCAACGGGCTCGCCCAGACCCCGGAGGCGCCCTCGCCCCTCTTCAGGCGGCTGGTGCACGAGGTGGCACCCCGCCAGCTCGCGCTGATCAAGGAGCTGACCGGGCAGTTCGGCGCGGAGGACGAGGAGTGGCTGGTCCCGCTTCGCGACTTCTGGGAGCAGACGTTCCCCGGCGCCCTGGACCTGCGCTTCCCCGGCGCGACCCGCCCCACCCGCCCCAACCTGAGGGCGCTCGACCAGCGCCACGCCCAGGGCGGCGCCAGAAGCCGCGAGGGCGGGCCGGTCCCCCCGCCGCGCCAGGAGCACGACCCGGGTGCCCGGCGGGAGCGGGAGTACGCACGCGCGCAGGCCGAGGAGCCCGGCCGCGACCGTCGTGACCCGTACGACCACGAGCCCTCGCCCGGCCGTGACCGGGATTCGTACGACCAGGCGCCTCCGCCCCGTCGTGACTCGTACGACCACGAGCCCTCGCCCGGCCGTGACCGGGATTCGTACGACCAGGCGCCTCCGCCCCGTCGTGACTCGCACGGCCACGGGACGGAGCCCGGCCGTGACCGGGACGAGTCCTCGGACCACGCCGAGCCGCCCCGGAGCACCGACCCCTGGGACGAGGGCGACTGGGGACAGCAAGGTCAGGACCAGGACGGCGACCGATGGTGAACCAGACACGGAGCCGCTCAGCCCACGTCGTCGTCGTGGACCTGCGCGACGGTGCGTCGTCGGAGACGGTGGAAGAGGCGCTGAAGGCGACGGAACAGGACCGCACCCGGCGGTTCCTCGTCCTCGACGGTGCGGCCGACCTCGTCGGTCACCAACTGCTGCACGAACGGCTCTACTCGTACGGCCCGGCACGGCTGCTGTGCCTCGCGGTGGGCGCCCCGGAGCAGCGACAGCTCCGCAGGCCCCTGCCGCTCGGTCCGCCGGAAGCCGGTGTGCTGTGGCTCCCGGACACGCTCGCGGGTGCCGCGCCGGGGACCGAGAAGTTCGAAGCGTCCCTGCGTCCCCTGCTCGAACTCCTCGGGGAACCGGCGGTGTTCGACGCGGTCCTGCGGGACCTGGCGGACGTGCCGCAGGGCGTCGCCGTGCCCGCCGTCCACGTGCTCGAACACGATCTGACCGAGGACGCGCGGTCACGGGCGTGGCGGCAGGCCCTGGAGCATCTCGCCGGCCAGGACCTGCCGGCCTCCGTGCCGCCGCCCGGCGGAGAAGGCGCGGCCCGGCCGGACCGCCTGATGCCGTCACTCTCCCTCCTGCTCGGTCGGTCGGTGCCGCGCAGCCTCGCCGACCGACCGTGGCTGACGCCCGGCGGGCGGATGGACACCCGGCACGAGGAGTGCGTGGACGCCCTGGACGACACCAGGGAGGCGTACGAATCGATCCGCGGCGCCGCAGGCCTGTTCGGCAGGGCGGGCAAGGAGGCCGACCTGCCCACGCGGTTCGAGCGTCTCGCCGATGCGCTGGCCGCGTATCGCGCCGAGGTCGCGGGCGCGCTCGGCGACGGCGGCGGCGACCGGATCCACTCGGAGCAGCGCAGCCGCCTGCTGGAACGCGGCATCGAACTGACCGAGGTGCCAGAGGTCACCCGCGCGAGTGTCGGTCCGGCGCTGCGCGACCACACGGAGCGGCTGCTCGGGAACCGGCTTCCGCTGCGGTCGGTCGCGGCACGGCTCAGCGCGCTCTCCGACCGGTCGGCGCCGGCGGGCAGCACGGCCAGGCTGCGGCGGCTCGACGAAGCCTGTCCGCCCGAGCGGATGGCGGAGTTCTGCCGACCGCCCTTCTTCGCGACGCGGGGCCCGTGGTTCCTCGACGCCGGACTCGCGTTCCTGATCTGCTCCGTCGCCGGACTGTGGCCGGGGAAGGGCTGGGTCACCGGCCCACTCGGCGCACTGGCGGCCGCGGGCCTCGCCGTGCTGATGCTGCGTCGCCGGCCCAGCCGTTCGCGTGACGGCCGCCTCGACGGCGGCGGCGACACCCGAGCCCTCACCCGTCTTGTGGCGGGTGTCGCCGGTGGCGTGCTCGGGGCAGCAGGCGGGCCGGCCCTGTCACCGCCGCCCTGGACAGGACCGATCGCGCTGCTCGCCGCGCTGACCGCCCTGGTGCTGCTGGCGATTCGGGACTGGACGGCGGCGGTCGACGACTGGTGGTCGCAGGCCGACTGGGCGTTCGCCTCCCGTGCTGTGGCAGAGGTCGACGAACTGCTGGCGGACACGGTCGTGCACGACTGGCTGCTCGCCGACGCCCGGTACCACTGCTCCGACGCGGCGCGCGCCGTCGCGTTGCTGGTGCGGGGCCTGGCCGACACCGTCGAGGACAGGCTGCGCACCGGCCGACCGCTGCCGGTGGACGAGCCGGAGGGTCCCGCCGTCGACGCGACGGGCGTCTTCGACTGGGACAGTTGGGGGAGCGGTGCCGGCGACGACTGGTCCGAGCCGTCCGCGCCGGATGCGGCCCCTGATCCCGGCCCGGACTTCGGCCTGGGCGTCGGGGCGGACCGTGCGGCGCGGCCTGCGCCGTGGCCGGAACCGGCCGGGGCGCCGGAGGAGGCGGCCCCGCCCGCCGACGGCAAGCCGTACGCGCTGCGTGACCTGTGGCCGTCCGGCGCCGGCGACGACGGCCCGCCCTGGCTCGAGCGGGAGACCGGCGACGGGGGGCCGGAACTGGTCGACACCCTGGTCGGCGACCTCAGCCACGGAGCCGTACTCATCCTCGCCACCCGCTGGGCCGCCGTGGAGCGTGAACCGGCGACCGCCGGCCGGGTGCCGCTGCGCCCCCGGATGGACGAACTCCTCGACGAGGAGCACCGGCGGCTCATCACGGACGGGGCCGCCGCCCCGCCGCCGTATTCCGCCGATCCCGCGACCCGGCCCGGCATCGCCAGTCTGCTGGGGGTCTCCTCGGACCGGGTGAGCCGCCTGCTCGGCGACGGCGGTGAGGAGTACCCGGTGCTGCTGTGCGGCGCCGAGCACCGGCGGCTGCTCTCCAAGGATCCGCACGCAGCACGCGTGTTCCGCTTCGCCCCGGAGGCCATGCGCAGGGGCGCGCAGCCGGAGAGCGGTCAGGACGCATGGCCCGCCGCGTCAGAGGACGTCATCTGGACGGCAGGTGGACGGCACGCGGGGGTGGTGAAGCTGGTGCCGATGCGCCCGGAGACGGTCAAGTCGGTCAGGGGAGAGGAGGGCGGGGCGCCATGACCCTGTCGGACAACGCGGGGGCACCGGTGGAGCACGTGGAGGAGCTGGAGTTCTACACCCACAAACAGGACCCCGTCCGCTTCGCCGCCAGGTTCGCCGACGACGTCCACCGGCCCGAGTGGGCTCCGTTCCTCGCCCGTCAGGTGATGATCGGCAAAGGCGGGCGGGTGATCCAGTACCGTCTGCCGCGCTCCGCGCACGGCGGCACCGGTGCCTACAGCGCCCTCGAGCGTGAGGTGAGCGCGGCGGTCGCGGTCGAGAGCCGGTACGGCTCGGAGCCCTACTGCGAGCTCTTCACCCGCCTGGTCGGCTTCCATCTCGACGCGCCCGAGCCGTTCGTCCTCTACAAGGCGGCGACCGGCCGGCCCATCGCCGCCTGGCAGGGCGCGCTGGCGGTGGCGGAGCAGTTCAAGGTGCTCAGCCAGCTCACGCTCGCCGTGCGCCTGCTGGAGGACGTGCAGCTTGTGCACCGCGCCATCACCCCCCACACGGTCCGCTGGGACGGTTCCCACGTACGGCTGTGCGAGCCGTACCGCACCCAGCGGGCGGGTGAGCCACGCGATGCGTTCGGCGAGGCGCCCTGGGCCGCGCCCGAGCAACGCGACGGCACGGGCACCGCCGATCCGCGTGACGACCTGTGGTCCGTGGCGCAGCTGATGTACTTCCTGCTGTCCGGACGCCCCGGTCATGCCGACAGGGCCCCGGACGACCTCGGTGAGTTCCGCAGACTCGCCGCGCTCGACGAGGGCGGCGCGTTCGCTCCCCGGGCCGAAACGCGGGCGGGTCCTGCCGAGCTGATGCGCCTGCTGAACGTGAGTGATCCGCTGGCCCTGGTCTCCTCGGCCCCGGATCCACTCGGCCGGGCCCGCGCCGAGTTCGACGAGAGACTCGCCGAGAAGCGTGCCCGTCTCGGGCTCGACAAGGACGAGGAGGTGTTGGAGGAACCGGCAGAGACCCCGCCCCGCCTCTCGCTGCTGCGACGGCGGTGGCTCCCGGGCGGCGGCCGGCCGGTCGTGGCCCGGCCGGAGGTCCCCGCGGTCCCGCTGCCGCCGACGGCGCCCCCGCTGTGTCCGCACTGCCTGCTGCCGGTGGACTACGACGAGACGCAACTGTTCACCCTCGACAGCAGAAGGGAGCCGAAGAGGCTGGACCTGAGCACGGAGCGCCGTCCGATGCACCGCCAGGACGCCCTGCGCCAGGCGTTCCAGATGTGCCCCCACGCCGACGAGAACCAGCCCCACAGGCTGCCCGTCCCCTACCTCACCAGCGGCGAGCCGCTCACCGTCGCCATGGTCGGCAGCTCGGCGGCCGGCAAGACCCATCTCCTGGCCGCGATGCTCGGCGAGATCGAGCAGGGCGGGCTCGAGCCGTACGGGCTCAAATCCCTGCCCCTGAACCCGGAGGAGCACCGGGAGTATCTCGCCGAGATGGTGCATCCGCTGCACCGGGGAGAGGTGCTGCGGCGGACCGGCCAGGTGCGGTTCGCCGAGTTCGCCGACGGGCTGCTGGTCTCCGGACACGGCGGGACGCGGCCGGTGGTCTTCTTCGACCTGGCCGGCGAGGACCTCGCGCAGAACAGCGACGTGACACGGTTCCTCATGGGCGTGGGCGCGTTCATCTTCGTGCTCGACCCGCTGCGGGCGCTGCGGCTGCCGCAGCTGGACCCGGTCCGCGAGCGGACCGGACTGACCCGGCAGGACCTGGGCGACGAGGCCTTCGCCACCGTGCTCGGCAGGATCCCGCGCAACGGCCCGTACATCGACGCCCCGGCCGCCGTGGCGCTGAACAAGAGCGACCTGGTGCGTTTCGACCCCTCGGTCGACCGGTGGCTGGCCCGTGGCCTGCCGTCCGTCCTGGACGACAGGGCGCTGCGCGAGGAGAGCCGCGACGTCCATGCCTTCGTCCGCCACCACGGCAGCCAGGCGTGGCTGAAGCCGTTCGACGACTGCGCCCGCTGCACGCTGCATTTCGTGGCCGCGACCGGCGGCCAGGAGCAGGGCGAGACCTTCCCGCACGGTGTACGGCCGCGCCGGGTCCTGGCCCCGCTGCTTTCCGTGTTCGCGATGTGCGGGCTGCTGCCCGGGGACGAGTTGAGGGAGACAGGGGTATGACCGCACGTCAGGCCGGGACGGTGGACCAGATCGTCTTCCGCTGGGACGGGGCCAACCCGCTCGGCAACACGGGCTTCGGTCCGGTGGCCTGGTCCGGCGAACGCAGCCAGGTGGCCCGGCTGTTCAAGCCGATCTCCCACCTGCTGAGGTCGGCGGGCCGGGACACGTCTCCCGCGCTCGTGCGCCTGGTGAGCGACGACTCGCCGACGGCGATGCTGGTGCACCGAAGGCCCGGGCGCGGCGTCGGAGGGCGCCAGGACACCCTGTGCCACGCCCTGTACGGCCCGGAGGACAGCCTCGACCCCGAGACCTGTCTCGGGCTGCACGCCTGGGACTGGGAGGGCAGCGCGATCCCGCTCGGGGAGGTGCGCGGACCGCTCGAGCCCGTGCCGCTCGCGGCCCTCGGGGAGTCCGCCCTGGAGGGCGGGCAGCGGCTGGCCGGCCGTCTGCGTGAGGCGAAGCCGGTCCTGACGGCGGTGGCGGCGGAGGTGCTGCGGAACCCCGGCGCGCTCTACACCGTGCTCGACCGCATGAGCGGCGACGGGCCGTGCCGGCTGCTGTGGGCGCTGCACGGGATCTTCAGCAGGGTCCTGCCGCGGGCATGGACCTTTGCGACGCACGACACCGCGGAGAGCCGTCAACTCGGGTTCATGTTCGTGAGCCGCTGGTCCAGTTCGCCGGACCAGGACGGGCCGCGGGTCCGTACCGACCCCTGGGAGCCGCCCGACGACCGGCCGCGCGAGGTGGCCGAACAGTTGGTGCTCGGCTATCTGGGTGCCGTGGAGCGCGGCGACGCACACGAGTTCGAGCTCGCGGACGCCCTGCTCGCTGCGCTGCCCGGCCCCGGCGCCGTGAGGGACAGCCGGGCCCTGGTGTTCGCCGCCGAGGACGCGCTCGCCTCGCTCGAACGCCGTACAGCGCGGGAACGGCGAGCACATCCGGTATCGCCGTCCGAACGGGAGTGGCCCGAACGGGAGTGGCCCCACCTCGGCAGATCGGCGGCGGAGCCGTCGCAGTCCGATGTCTCCACCCGCCCGGCATCCTCCTCGTCGTTCGACCCGCCGACGGTTCCCGAAGCCCGTGCGGAGGAGGCCGCATCCGCCACGACTCCGTCGACGACGGCTGCTCCCGCGGTCACCGAGGCACTGCCCGTGGTGCGTTCCGCGTGGCCGGAGCCGAGCGGGCAGCCGCGGCGGCTGTCGGTGCTCGGCCGCAGGCCGACTCCGCAAGCAACCGACCTGCTACTGGCCGAGCTGCGGGACAGCCGGAACGAGCGGGATCGAGTCGCCGCGATCCGGAACGCCGGCAACGACGGCCTCCTCGTGGTGCTGGCGAGCAACCCCTCGTACGACGTGCTGACCCTCGTCGTCCACCGGATCGCGGAACGCTGGCAGGACTGGACGGCGGCCGAGCGCAAGAAGCTGTGCGAGTCCGTACTGCGCCGCGAGCTCTTCCTCGCACGTCACAACCCGCCGTTCGGCGGCGGCCCGGACGAGGCGGTCCGCGCCGCGAACGCGGCGGCGCTGTACCGGTGGGCAGTACGTCCCTTCGCGGCCGAGCCGGACATCGGCAAGGAGTTGGGGAGGCTGTTGCCCCGGCTGTTCCACGGGACCGACCCGACCGGGCGAGGGGCGGCCGAGCAGATCCTGACGGGCGCCGACGATCCAGGGATCACGTTCCAGGTGTGGCAGAAGCTGCTGCGCGGGGCCACGGCGCCCTCCGGCCCACCGCCCGGGCTTCCCGGGCAACCGGAGCCGGCTCTGCCCCTGCCTCCTTCCCACGATCCGCGGCCCCACGATCACGAGGGCCAAGAGCCCCGGGATCACGGCCTCCGCGGCCGGGAGACACAGCGCCGTGAACCCCCGCACCGTGATTCCGAGGGCCGCGACCCCCAGCGCCGCCAGCCCGGGCCCGGCGGTCCCGAGGGCCGCGATCCCCGGCACCGCGAGCCTCGGAGCCCTGAGCCTCGGAGCCCTGAGCCTCGGCCCCACAACCCCTGGCCGCCCGGGTCCGGGTCCGGATCCGGATCCGCGTCCGACCACGGCAAGCACGTCCGCCGTGATCCGGACCCTCGGCGCGTCACGGCGACACAGTCGCAGACCCGCACTCACTACCCGCCCGACGACCAGGGGCGTTCCCGGCGCGACCAGCGGCGGTCCTCACGCACATGGGGCCACGCCTCGGGCCGGGCTGCCGGGGACGGCCGGGCCTTCGTCCTGGCCCTGGGCGGCTTCGGCATCCTGGTGGTGATCCTGCTCGTGGTGGTCATCGCGGTGTCCTGAAGGCGGTTCGCGGCCAAGAACCGCGTACGGCGTGTGCCCGGCGGTCCGCACGGCCAGGATGGGGGCATGGGATTCCATGTCGACTCCGAGACCGGGCGGCTGCGCCGGGTCATGCTCCACCGCCCTGACCTGGAGCTGAAGCGGCTCACCCCGAGCAACAAGGACGCACTGCTCTTCGACGACGTGCTCTGGGTGCGGCGGGCCCGGCAGGAGCACGACGGGTTCGCGGACGTGCTGCGCGACCGGGGCGTGGAGGTGCATCTCTTCGGCGATCTGCTGCGCGAGTCGCTGGAGATCCCCGAGGCCAGGAAGCTGGTGCTGGACCGTGTCTTCGACGAGAAGGAGTACGGGCCGCTCGCCACCGACCACCTGCGAGCCGTGTTCGACGAGCTGCCCCCCGCCGAGCTCGTCGAGGCGCTGGTGGGCGGGATGACCAAGAGGGAGTTCCTTGCCGGCCATCCGGAGCCGACCTCGGTGCGCTTCCACGTGATGGACCTGGACGATTTTCTGCTCCACCCGCTGCCCAACCACCTTTTCACCCGCGACACTTCGGCCTGGATCTACGACGGCGTGTCGATCAACGCGATGCGCTGGCCGGCCCGCAGACGCGAGACCGTCCACTTCGAAGCGATCTACCGGCACCACCCGCTCTTCTCGGGCCCCGAGGCGGGTGCGTTCCACCACTGGTCGGAGGGGCAGGACGACTACCCGTCCACCATCGAGGGCGGTGACGTGATGGTGATCGGCAACGGTGCGGTACTGATCGGGATGAGCGAGCGCACCACACCGCAGGCGGTGGAGATGCTGGCCCGCGGCCTTTTCGCGGCCGGTTCCGCCCGCACGATCGTGGCGCTCGACATGCCGAAACGGCGGGCGCTGATGCATCTGGACACCGTGATGGGGATGGTCGACGGCGACACCTTCACCAAGTACGCGGGCCTTGGCATGCTCCGCTCGTACACCATCGAGCCCGCAGAGGGTGTCGGCGGACTGAAGGTCAGCGACCATCCGCCGGAGCGGATGCACGACGCGATCGCCGCGGCGCTCGGTCTGAGGGACGTACGGGTGCTGACGGCCACGCAGGACGTGCACTCGGCGGAGCGCGAGCAGTGGGACGACGGCTGCAACGTCCTGGCCGTGGAGCCCGGTGTCGTCGTCGCCTACGAGCGCAATGTCACGACCAACACCCATCTGCGCAAGCAGGGCATCGAGGTCATCGAGATTCCGGGGAGCGAACTGGGCAGGGGCCGGGGCGGTCCGCGCTGCATGAGCTGTCCCTTCGAGCGGGATGCTGTATAGCAATGCATGGGATCGTATAGAGTTCCATTGTCATCGCATCCGCCACGCAGGAGCAGCCACCATGGCGATACATCTCGAAGGCCGCCACTTCCTCAAGGAGCTCGACTTCACCGCCGAGGAGTTCCGCGGCCTGGTCGACCTGGCCGCCGAGCTCAAGGCGGCCAAGCGAGCGGGCGCCGAGGTCCAGCACCTGCGCGGCCGCAACATCGCGCTGATCTTCGAGAAGTCGTCGACCCGGACCCGCTGTTCCTTCGAGGTGGCGGCCGCCGACCAGGGCGCCTCGACGACCTACATCGACCCGGGCGGCTCCCATATCGGCAGCAAGGAGTCCGCGCGGGACACCGCCCGGGTGCTGGGCCGCATGTTCGACGCCATCGAGTTCCGCGGTGACGGCCAGGACACCGTCGAGGAGCTGGCCGCACACGCCGGCGTGCCGGTCTACAACGGGCTCACCGACGACTGGCACCCCACCCAGATGCTCGCCGACGTGCTCACCATGACCGAGCACAGCGACAAGCCGATGGAGCGGATCGCCTTCGCCTATCTCGGCGACGCCCGCTTCAACATGGGCAACTCCTACCTGGTCACCGGCGCCCTGCTCGGCATGGACGTGCGGATCGTCGCGCCCAGGGCGTACTGGCCGGCCGAGCGGATCGTCGCCGAGGCGCACCGGGTCGCCGCCGCGAGCGGTGCCAGGATCACCCTCACCGAGGACATCGCCGAGGGTGTGCGGGGCGCCGACTTCGTCGCCACCGACGTCTGGGTGTCGATGGGGGAGCCGAAGGAGATCTGGGACGAGCGCATCAAGGCACTGGCGCCCTATGCGGTGACCATGGACGTGCTGCGCGCCACCGGCAACGAGGCCGTCAGGTTCCTGCACTGCCTGCCCGCCTTCCACGACCTGGGCACCAAGGTCGCCCGGGAGATCCATGAGCGGCACGGGCTGACGGAGCTGGAGGTCACCGACGAGGTCTTCGAGTCGGAGCACTCCGTGGTCTTCGACGAGGCCGAGAACCGTATGCACACCATCAAGGCCGTCATGGTGGCGACGCTTGCCGGTGTAACCGCCGCCGACGCCAAGGCTTCCGTGTAGGAATGCCCCGGATCGGGTGACATGCGTACTGCGGACTGATGTGTCCGTCATCGGTGGGGTCCGGGCTCGCACGCCCGGACCCCACTTCGTGTTTTCCCTGCGGCGGAAGCCGACCGTGCCGGAGCGCAGGCCGCTCGACGCCTGAAAGCGCGAGGGGGCGCCGGTCAGGTTCGGACCTCTGGCGGGAGGGTGAACCAGACGGCCTTGCCGCGCTCCGTGGGCCGGTGGCCGCAGGCCTCGCTCAGCGCCCGGATCAGCAGCAGCCCGCGGCCGCCTTCCTGCCACGGGTCCGGCCGTGGCATCGGCGCGCCCTCGGTGAGTCCGGCGGGCGGCAGCGGGTCCGTGTCATGGACCTCGACCTGGCAGCCCGACGGCAGCAGCTCCACCACGAGCTCTATGGGCGAGTCCTCCGTGGTGTGCTCCACCGCGTTGGCGACCAGCTCCGCCGTGAGCAGCTCCGCGGTGTCGCGGTCCGCCGCCGCCGGGTGGCTGCCGTCCTCCAGTGCCGCGCGGACCAGCGCGCGCGCCATGGGGACGGCCGCCGTGGTGTGCGGCAGCGTGAATCGCGACGAGGCGGGACCGGTGGCTGGGGGCAAGGCGGACTTCCGTTCGGTGGCAGTTCCAGTGCGCAACCCTACGGAGCGCAGGACGCCGAACCGCGGGCGAGCGGCTGTGGTGCCCGGGAGCTGTGCCAGAACCGGGACCGGACTTTCTCCGAGTCGCAACAGTCGTATCGCGTACTCATGACGGCAGTCATAAATGAGTGATAGCTTCGAAGGCGGATGCAGCAGACCGCCCGCGCCGAAGGAGGCCCCACTCCATGAGCCCCTTTACCGGTTCCGCGCCCCGCACCGAGGACTGGCGTCATCTGCGGCTGACGAGGGACGACGGTGTGGCGACCGTCACCCTCGCCCGCCCCGACAAGCTCAACGCCCTCACCTTCGGTGCCTACGCCGACCTGCGCGATCTGCTCGCCGAGCTGTCACGGGAACGCTCGGTGCGGGCCCTCGTGCTCGCCGGTGAAGGGCGGGGGTTCTGCTCCGGGGGAGACGTCGACGAGATCATCGGCGCGACCCTGTCCATGGACACGGCACAGCTCCTCGACTTCAACCGGATGACCGGCCAGGTCGTCCGGGCGATCCGGGAGTGCCCCTTCCCCGTGATCGCGGCGGTGCACGGCGTCGCCGCGGGCGCGGGAGCGGTGCTGGCCCTCGCGGCCGACTTCCGGATCGCGGACCCCTCGGCCCGCTTCGCCTTCCTGTTCACCAAGGTGGGGCTCTCCGGCGGCGACATGGGCGCCGCCTATCTGCTGCCCAGGGTGGTCGGTCTCGGCCATGCGACGCGTCTGCTCATGCTGGGCGACGTGGTCCGCGCCACGGAGGCGGAGCGGATCGGCCTGATCAGCGAGCTGACCGACGAGGGCGGGGCGGACGCCCGGGCCGCCGAGTTGGCCCGCCGCCTCGCGGACGGCCCGGCACTGGCACATGCCCAGACCAAGGCTCTGCTGACGGCCGAGCTCGACATGCCGCTCGCCGCGTCGGTCGAGCTCGACGCGGCGACGCAGGCGCTGCTGATGAACGGTGAGGACTACGCGGAGTTCCACGCGGCCTTCACCGAGAAGCGCCCCCCGAAGTGGCAGGGCCGCTGACATGCCTCCGGCAGCGACCCCGGCCCCTCGGCCAGGGGGACGCCCGGCCCCGGCCCCTCCCGGTCCGGCCCCGCACCCGACGAGCCCCGGCGACCTGCTGCCGCCTTTGAGCGCACCCGTCCGCATGGCCCAGGGCGCCGCGCCCGACGCGGACCCGGTTCGGGAACCGGTCGACAACGCGGACCGTGCTCAAGGGGCGCTCGTGGTCGGCCGCGCCCGCCGCGACCGGAGCGCCACGCCCGAGCAAGCCGCCGGCACACCGCGTCCGCTGCGCGTCGCCGTCATCGGCGGCGGTCCCGGCGGGCTGTACGCCGCCGCGCTGCTCAAGCGGCTCGACCCCGCGCGCAAGGTCACCGTCTGGGAACGCAACGCACCGGACGACACCTTCGGCTTCGGTGTCGTCCTCTCCGACGAGACCCTCGGCGGCATCGAGCACGCCGACCCCGTCGTTCACCGCGCTCTTCAGGACGAGTTCGTACGGTGGGACGACATCGACATCACCCACCGCGGCCGCACCCTCACCTCCGGGGGGCACGGCTTCGCCGCCCTCGGCCGCCGCCGGCTCCTGGAGATCCTCCACGAACGCTGCGAGTCCCTCGGCGTGCGCCTCCGCTTCCGCACACCCGCCCCGCCCGCCGCAGAACTCGCCGTGTCCCACGACCTCGTCATCGCCGCGGACGGCGTCAACAGCCTGACCCGTGAGGCGCACGCCGACGTCTTCGCACCCCGCATCACCACCCACCGCTGCCGTTACATCTGGCTCGCCGCCGACTTCGCCTTCGACTCCTTCCGTTTCGATGTCGCCGAGACCGAGCACGGCGTGATGCAGCTCCACGGCTACCCGTACTCCCGCCCGTCACCCGACGACCACCCCGCAGCGAGGTCCTCCGGGCCGCAGCACCGATCCGGCGCCTCCACCGTCATCGTCGAGATGCGCGAGGAGGTCTGGCGCGCCGCCGGTCTCGACGCCTGCGACGAGCAGCAGTCGACCGAGCGCTGCGCCAAGGTCTTCGCCGAGGCCCTCGGTGGCCGCCCCCTGCGCGGCAACTCCTCGGCCTGGATCGCCTTCCGTACCGTGGTCAACGACCGCTGGTCGCACGGCAACATGGTCCTCCTCGGTGATGCCGCGCACACTGCGCACTTCTCCATCGGCTCCGGCACCAAGCTCGCCGTCGAGGACGCCCTCGCGCTCGCCGCCTGCATCGAGGAGCAGCCCGACCTGTCCGCCGCCCTCGCCGCCTACGAGACCGAGCGCCGCCCGGTCGTCGAGTCGACCCAGCGCGCTGCCGCCGCCAGCCTGCGCTGGTTCGAGGAACTCGCCGGCCACACCGACCAGCCGCCCCGCCAGTTCGCCTTCAACCTCCTCACCCGCAGCCGCCGCGTCACCCACGACAACCTGCGGCTGCGCGACCCCGCCTTCACCGATGCCGTCGAGCGTGACTTCGGCTGCCAGCCGGACACCCCGCCGATGTTCACCCCTTTCCGGCTGCGCGGGCTGACCCTGCGCAACCGTGTCGTCGTCTCACCCATGGACATGTACGTCGCACAGGACGGCATGCCCGGCGACTTCCATCTCGTGCATCTCGGCGCCCGCGCCCTCGGCGGGGCGGGCCTGGTCATGACCGAGATGGTGTGCGTCAGCCCCGAGGGCCGCATCACCCCCGGCTGCACCGGCCTCTACAGCCCCGAACAGGCCGCCGCCTGGCGCCGCGTGACCGACTTCGTCCACCACAGCTCACCCGGTACCGCGATCGGCGTCCAACTCGGCCACTCCGGCCGCAAAGGCTCCACCAGGCTCATGTGGGAAGGCATCGACCAGCCGCTCGACACCGGCAACTGGCCCGTGTCCGCCGCGTCACCGCTCCCCTACCGCCCGGGGACCAACCAGATCCCGCACGCACTCGACCGCACCGGACTCACCGAGATCCGGCAGCAGTTCGCCGCCGCCACCCGGCGCGCCGCACGCAGCGGCTTCGACCTCCTCGAACTCCACTGCGCCCACGGCTACCTGCTGTCGGGCTTCCTCTCCCCGCTGACCAACCGACGGACCGACGCCTACGGAGGTTCCCTCGAGCGGCGGCTCCGCTTCCCCCTCGAGGTCTTCGACGCGATGCGCGAGATCTGGCCCGACGACAAGCCCATGACGGTCCGCATCTCGGCCACCGACTGGGCCGACGGCGGCACCACCGCCGAGGACGCGGTGGCCGTCGCCCGCGCCTTCGCCGCTCACGGCGCCGACGCCATCGACGTCTCCACCGGCCAGGTGGTCGCCGACGAGCGCCCCGAGTACGGCCGCTCCTACCAGACCCCGTACGCCGACCGGATCCGCAACGAAGCGCATGTGCCCGTCATCGCGGTCGGCGCCATCTCCTCCTGGGACGACGTCAATTCGATCCTGCTGGCCGGTCGCGCCGACCTCTGCGCCCTGGCCCGCCCCCACCTCTACGACCCGCACTGGACGCTCCACGCGGCGGCCGACCAGAACTACACCGGCGACGCAGCGCCCTGGCCCCTCCCGTACCGGGCGGGCAGCCGCAAACCCCCCACCGGCCGCACCGACGCCCCCAGACCGCGGCTCACTCTGGGCTGAGGCACTCCTGGCGGCGGCACGGATCCGGGTGCGGCCCGCCGTGGTACACCGCCGGCCCCCGCGGTCACGGCCGCGGCTGCCCGGTGACGAAGAGGGCCCCCGCGTCCCGCAGTCGTGCGTGCAGCCGGCCGAAGACCTCCGCCGAGCGGCCGCCCGGCCAGCTCTGCGGCAGCAGCTCGCCCGGCAGGCCGGGATCGGCGTAGGGCAGGCGCCGCCACGAGTCCAGGGCCGACAGGTAGTCCCGGTAGGCCGCCTCCGCCGGGGTGTCCTCGCGGGCCTCCCAGGAGCGCAGCACCGGTTCGTGCAGGTCGAGGAACTCCTCGTGCTGCTTGGCGATGGCCGCCAGGTCCCACCAGCGCGAGACCGACTCCGCCGTCGCCGCGAAGCCGAGGTGCTCCCCGCGGAAGAGGTCCACGTACGCGTCCAGCTGGAGCCGTCGCAGCGTGTGCCTGGCCTCCTCGCAGAGCCTGGCCGGCGCGATCCACACCCCCGGCGCGGCCGCCCCGAAGCCGAGTCTGACCAGTCGGGAGCGCAGCAGATGGCGCTTGTGCCGCTCGGCCTCCGGCACGGAGAAGACGGCGATGACCCAGCCGTCGGAGAGGTCGGCGGACGACGGGGCGTAGATGCGCCGGTCACCGTCGTCGAGCAGCTGGCGGGCGTCCGGGGACAGGGCGTACCCGGCCGCGCCCTCGGACGTGCGCTCCGGGACGAGCAGCCCGCGCCGTTTCAGCCGGGAGACCGAGGAGCGCACGGACGGCGCGTCGACGCCGAGAGCGCCCAGCAGCCGGATCAGCTCGGCCACGGCGAGGGGACCCGGCCGGTCGCGTCCGTACGCGCCGTAGAGGGTGACGATCAGGGATCCGGGGGTGTGCTGCTCGGCCACGTGATCACTCTAGGGCTCGCAGCCGGAACCGCTGCAGCTTGCCGGTCGGCGTACGCGGCAGGGAGTCCAGGAAGACGATCCGCCGCGGGCACTTGAACGGCGTCAGCCGCTGTTTGACGAAGTCACGCAGCTGCTCGGCGGCCCTCTCGCCGGCCGTGGCGCCGTCGCGCAGTACGACGTACGCCACCGCGATCTGGCCCCTCAGTTCGTCGGGCCGGCCGACGACCGCGGCCTCCGCGACTCCGGGATGGTGCAGCAGCGCGTCCTCCACCTCGGGCCCGGCGATGTTGTACCCGGCCGAGATGATCATGTCGTCGGCGCGGGCGACGTAGCGGAACCAGCCGTCGGGATCGCGTACGTAGGTGTCGCCGGTGAGGTTCCAGCCGCCCCGCACGTACTGGGTCTGCCGCTCGTCGGCCAGATAGCGGCAGCCGACCGGGCCGCGGACGGCCAGCAGTCCCGGCTCGCCGTCCGGAACCGGCAGCCCCTCGCCGTCCACCACGCGCGCCTGCCATCCCGGTACCGGGACGCCGGTGGTGCCGGGTCTGATCGACTCGTCCGCCGCCGAGATGAAGATGTGCAGCAGCTCGGTCGCGCCGATGCCGTTGATGATCCGCAGTCCGGTCCGCTCCTGCCATGCCTGCCAGGTCGCGGCGGGCAGGTTCTCGCCGGCCGAGACGCAGCGCCGAGGGGAACGGGTGTCGTGACCGTCGAGCTGTTCGAGCATCACCCGGTAGGCGGTCGGCGCGGTGAACAGCACCGACACCCGGTGCTCGGCGATGGCGCGCAGCAGCTGCCCGGGGCCGGCCTGCTCGAGCAGCAGGGCGCAGGCACCGGCGCGCAGGGGGAAGACGATCAGGCCGCCGAGTCCGAAGGTGAAGCCGAGCGGCGGGCTGCCGGCGAACACGTCGTCGGGCACGGGGCGCAGCACATGCTCGGAGAAGGTGTCGGCGATCGCCAGCACGTCCCGGTGGAAGTGCATGCACCCCTTGGGGCGGCCGGTGGTGCCCGAGGTGAAGGCGATCAGCGCGACGTCGTCGGCCGCGGTCGCCACGGCCTCGTACGGTTCCGCCGTCCGCGCGCCCGCGAGCCGCAACAGATCGTCGGGGGCGTCTTTGCCGTACGCGGTGATCCGCAGCCCCGGCACTTCCGCCTCGACCAGATCGTCGACCGCCCGCACGTCGCACAGCGCGTGCGAGACGGCGGCGATCTCGCACACCGTCGCCAGCTCCTTGGCCCGGTGCTGGGCCAGCACGGTGACCGCGACGGCGCCGGTCTTCATCACGGCGAGCCAGCACGCCGCGAGATACGGGGTCGTCGGCCCGCGCAGCAGCACCCGGTTGCCGGGGACGACCCCGAGCTCCGCCGTGAGCACGTGCGCGATCCGGTCGACCTGTTCGAGCAGGTCGCCGTACGACCACACCTCCCCGCCGCCGGACCGGAAGACGGGACGGCCGGCGCCGAAGCGCTCGATCGTACGGTCCAGCAGTTCCGTGCCGCAGTTGAGCCGCTGCGGGTACCGCAGCGAAGGCAGGTCGAAGAGAAGTTCCGGCCACTGGTCCGCGGGCGGCAGATGGTCGCGCGCGAAGGTGTCGGCGTGGGCCGAGGGTGTCAGCTCCATGGTTCGCCCCCTGTCGGGTCGGCGTCGCCAAGCGAGCGTATCGTGATGGTGACGACAGTCAACACTTCGCGATACCGTGCTTTTCGGGGGCACCCCGGCAGAGGCGTCCGGCTGCCGTCGGACCGACTTCAGTGGGAGCACGAATGCCCGTATTCTCGCTCGATCCGGTACAGACCGCCTGGTGTGCGGAGCTGCGGACGTTGGCGGCGCAGCGGCTGCGGCCCCTCGCGGAGAAGGGTGAAAGCGGCCGCGTCAACCGCCCCTTGGTGGAGGAGCTGGGCCGACTCGGGCTGCTGGACCGCCTGTTCACCGCCGGTGCGCTCGAACTCTGCCTGCTCCGCGAGTCGCTGGCCCACGGCTGCACCGAAGCGGAGACCGCCCTCGCCCTCCAGGGCCTCGGTACCTCGCCCCTGGTCCAAGCGGGTACCGAAGCGCAGCGCGGACGCTGGCTCCCCGACGTCGCCGCGGGCCGGGCCGTCGCCGCCTTCGCCCTGAGCGAGCCCGACGCCGGCTCCGACGCCGCCGCCCTCGCCCTGAAAGCGGTGCCGGACGACCGCGGCTGGCGGCTCAGCGGAGAGAAGCGGTGGATCTCCAACGCCCCCGAGGCCGACTTCTACACCGTCTTCGCCCGCACGACCGGAGGAGCCGGAGCCCGCGGGGTCACCGCCTTCCTCGTGCCGGCCGACCGCCCGGGCCTGGCCGGCAGCGCGCTGGAGATGCTCTCGCCGCACCCGATCGGCGCGCTCACCTTCGACGACGTCCCGGTCACCGCCGACGATGTGCTCGGCGAACCGGACCGAGGCTTCCGCGTCGCCATGAACACCCTCAACCGCTTCCGGCCCAGTGTCGGTGCCTTCGCCGTCGGCATGGCGCAGGCCGCCCTGGATGCGACCCTCACCCACACGTCGAGCCGCCGCGCCTTCGGCGGCCCGCTCGCCGACCTGCAGTCCGTCTCCCATCGCGTCGCCGAGATGGCCACCCGTACGGAAGCCGCCCGGTTGCTCGTGTACACCGCGGCCTCCGCGTACGACGCCGGTGCCGCCGATGTGCCGAAGCGCTCCGCGATGGCCAAACTGCTCGCCACGGAGACCGCCCAGTACGTGGTCGATTCGGCCGTACAGCTGCACGGAGCCCGTGCCCTGCAGCGCGGCCACCTCCTCGAACACCTCTACCGCGAGGTCCGCGCCCCGCGCATCTACGAAGGCGCCACCGAGGTCCAGCGCACGATCATCGCCAAGGAGCTCTACGCAGAGGAACGCCACCCCGAGGAGACCCCCGCATGACCCTGTCCCGACACAACCCGGTCGAACTGTCACCGCCCACCGGCTTCTCCCATGCCGTCACGGCCTCTGGCACGCGCCTGGTCTTCCTGGCGGGTCAGACCGCGCTCGACACGGACGGCAAGGTCGTCGGCGACACGCTGCCCGGGCAGTTCGAGACCGCTCTCACCAACCTCCTCACCGCCCTCGCCGCTGCCGGCGGCACCGCGCACGACCTCGCGCGCGTGACCGTCTACGCCACCGACATCGCCGACTACCGCACCCACGCCGCCGAACTGGGCCGTATCTGGCGCCGGTTGGCGGGCCGCGACTACCCGGCGATGGCGGTCATCGGGATCGTGCGGCTGTGGGACGAGCAGGCCCTGGTCGAAGTGGACGGGGTGGCGATGCTGCCCTGAGCCGGTTCGCCCCGGCTTGATCGACTGGTGACGCGTCACCCGAAGGGATTAACGTCGAACAGTGGACGGCCCCGTCCACAAGCCCGCGCAAGGGGAACCTCTTCGAGGCACGATGCGCCATGACGACCCGGCAGCCGACTCCCGCAGTCCAGCCGTCCGCCCCCGGCAGGGGCGGCGGGAAAGGGATGGCGCTCCTGGTCATCGCCTCGTGCCAGCTGATGGTGGTCCTCGACATCACCATCGTGAACATCGCACTGCCGCACATCCAGAGTTCCCTGGGGTTCTCCACCACCAGCCTGTCCTGGGTGGTCAACGCCTACACGCTCACCTTCGGCGGCCTGCTGCTGCTCGGCGGGCGTGCCGGTGACATCCTCGGCAGGCGGCGCGTCTTCGTCTTCGGCATACTGCTCTTCGTGCTGGCGTCCCTGCTCGGCGGGCTCGCCCAGACCCCCGGTCAGCTGCTGGCCGCACGTGCTCTGCAGGGCGTCGGCGGCGCCATCGCCTCGCCGACCTCGCTGGCGCTGATCACCACCACGTTCACCGAAGGCCCTGAACGCAACCGGGCGTTCGGTGTGTTCGCGGCCGTGTCCGCCGGCGGCGGCGCGATCGGGCTGCTGGCCGGCGGCATGCTCGTCGAATGGCTCGACTGGCGATGGGTGCTGTTCGTCAACGTACCGATCGGCCTGCTCATCGCCGTCGCCACACCCCGCTGGATCAAGGAGTCGGAGCGCCACCCCGGCCAATTCGATCTCGCCGGCGCCCTGACCTCCACACTCGGCATGGTCGCGCTCGTCTACGGATTCATCCGCGCCGCCCAGGACGGCTGGCGCGACGTCTACACCCTGGCGTCGTTCGGGGCGGCGGTGGTGCTGCTCACGGCCTTCCTCATGGTGGAGAGGCGCTCCAAGCAGCCGATCACACCGCTGCACATGTTCGCCGACCGCAACCGTGCGGGCACCTACGGCATGATGCTGGCGCTCGCCGCCGCCATGTTCGGCATGTTCTTCTTCCTGACCCTCTTCGTCCAGAACGTGCTGGACTTCGGTCCCCTGCAGGCCGGCCTCGCCTTCCTCCCGGTCAGCGCGGTCATCGCGGTCGGGGCCGGCATGGCCTCCAAGCTGCTGCCGAGGTACGGTCCCAAGCCGTTCATGGTGACCGGTGCGGTCCTGGCCGCCGCCGGGCTGGCATGGCTGACCTTCACCGACATCCACTCCACCTATGCGGGCAGCATCCTCGGGCCGATGCTGGTCTTCAGCCTCGGCATGGGGATGCAGTTCGTGTCCTTGACCCTGATGGCGCTCTCCGGCGTGCCGACGCACGAGTCGGGCGCGGCGTCCGGCCTGCTGAACGCCACCCAGCAGGTGGGCGGTTCCCTGGGACTGTCGATCCTGGTCACGGTCTTCGGCACGGCCAGCGTCAACGCGGCGAAGGACCGGATACCGCGCTTCTTGGCCGAGGCCACCCCGGCGGAACGGCTCGCGTTCCAGCGCACCGGTGAACTCCCGCCGCCGTGGGACGACCAGGTCCTCACCGCCGGCATCTCGGCCGCCTTCGTCATGGCCGCGGTCTTCGCCGTGCTGGCAGCACTGATCGCGCTCCTCGTCATCCAGGTGCGCCCCTCCGACCTCGAGCGCCTCCAAGGCGGTGTCCGTCCGGGCGGCGGCTGACCGGCAGGGCGGAGCGAAGGCTCCGGCGCTCCTTTCACCGGGGCCTTCGTCATGAGCGGTGATGGTGAGCCGATGGGGCTCGGAGCGGGTCAGCCGATGGGGCTCGGACCGGGACCGCGCCTGCGGTTGCGGACTCCGCCGCCCCGCAGGCCGGCCGCGGCGGCCATGGCCAGGCCGCAGAGCAGCGCGACCGCGCCGACGATGACGTTGTTGACGATGCTGCGGGTCGTGTCCATCGCGCCGGCGACGACCCAGGGGGAGATGATCGTCCATACGCCGATGGCGCATGCCGTCCATGCCATGGCGTGGGTGCGTTCGTAAGCGGAGCTGAAGCCGCCCATGCACAGGGCGAAGGCGACACCGGTGATCAGATTGCACACGGCCAGGTTGGTCAGCCCGCTGAAGCCGGCGATCCATGGCGAGGCCGCCAGGTAGAGACCCGTGACAAGGGCCAGTGTCTCAACGGCCTGGGCGCGCGGAGTGTTGGTCGCCCGCTCGAAGCGGGAACGCATCTCGGCCAGGTCCGGGTGTTGCTCGATGTCTGCGTGGGTGGTCATGGTGGGCCGCCTCCTGTCAGCAGCCTTATGTGTCCTTTATATCCATGGAACGCCCTTCCCGGCGGTCAGGTCAATGGGCAATTCCCCGCTGGGCGGTCACTCCGCATCGGACCCGGCATTTCGGTGGAACCCTTCACGAAGCGCTCCGAAGTACGGGATCCTCCTACGGGGATCTGCCGGCCATACGGTGCGGACCGGGTGCGCCACCGGACCGAGGGCGGCAGCGATCGCGGGAGGGCCGCCATGCGCATTCTGCTCGTCGCCAGTGCCTGCAACAGCCTGACCCAGCGCGTCCAGGCCGAGCTGCGTGACCGGGGGCACGCCGTGCCTTTGGAGGTGACGCCCGACGGCGCCGCCGTACGCGCCGCCGTCCACAGACACCGGCCCGACCTGGTTGTCGCGCCCATGCTGAAGGCCGTCGTACCGCAGGACGTATGGTCGGCCCACACCTGTCTCGTTGTGCATCCGGGGCCGGCGGGCGACCGCGGGCCGTCCTCTCTGGACTGGGCGATCCATGAGGACGCTGCCGAGTGGGGTGTCACCGTGCTCCAGGCCGAAGCGGAGATGGACGCCGGCGACATTTGGGCCACCGCGGACTTCCGCGTCCCGCGCGTGGCCAAGAGCGACCTGTACCGGAACGAGCTGTCCGACGCCGCGCTCGACGCCGTGCTGCTGGCGGTCGACCGCTTCGCCCGCGGCCGCCCGCCCCGGCCGCAGGCGGATCTGGTGCGGACCGGCGCCGTACGGACCCGGCCGTACCTGCGGCAGGAGACGCGCCGGATCTCCTGGGACGACGACAGCACGGAGACGGTGCTCCGCAAGCTGCGCGGCGCCGACTCGCAGCCCGGCGTACGGGACGAACTGCTCGGCGCCGAATGGTTCCTGCACGGCGGTCACCCGGAGGACGGCCTGCGCGGCCGGCCCGGCGACCTGCTGGCCACCCGTGCGGGTGCGGTCTGCCGCGCCACGGCGGACGGCGCGGTGTGGATCCCCGAACTGCGGCCGCACAGCGCCCCCGGTCTGCCGCGCGCCTGCAAACTGCCCGCCACGACGGCACTCGCCGGGCGGCTGCCGCGGCTGCCGGAGCCGGCCGCCCCACCGCAGCCCGCCGAGGGCCGCCGGACCTGGTCCGACATCCGCTACCGGGAGGAGGGGCCGGTCGGGGTGCTCTCCTTCTCGTTCCCGGGCGGGGCGATGAGTACCAGTCACTGCCGCCGCCTGCTGTACGCCTACCGGGCCGCCTGCTCACGTCCCACCTCCGTCCTGGTGCTCGGCGGTCATCGGGACTTCTTCTCCAACGGCATCCATCTGAACGTCATCGAGGCCGCGGCCGACCCCGCCGCCGAATCCTGGGCCAACATCAACGCCATGAACGACCTCGTCGAGGCCGTCCTCACCACCACCGACCGGCTCGTCGTCAGCGCGATCGGCGGCAACGCCGCGGCCGGCGGGGTCATGCTCGCCCTGGCCGCGGATGAAGTCTGGTGCCGCTCCGGCTCGGTCCTCAATCCGCACTACCGGCTCATGGGCCTGTACGGGTCGGAGTACTGGACATACACGCTGCCGCGCCGGGTGGGCGCCCCCATGGCCGAGCGGCTCACCCGACAGGCCCGTCCGGTGTCCGCGGCGGCCGCGCTGAGCGCGGGGCTCGTCGACCGGGTCGTCAACTGCGGGCCGCAGGAGTTCACCGGTGAGGTCACCCGGTGGGCGGCCCGCCTGGCGGCCCTGCCGGCGGGGCAGTTGCGCGTCGCCGCGAAGAAGGCGGAGCACGAGCGGCGCGAGTCCGCCACGCCGCTGGCCGCCTACCGTGAGCAGGAACTCGCCCGCATGCTGCGCGTCTTCACCGATGCCGATGCGCCGTACCACGCCCTGCGCCGGGCGTTCGTCCGCAAGGAGCCGGTGCCGGGTGGCATCGACGACCACCGTGATACCGCGGCAGGGACCGGCCTGTCGGAACACGGTCGTGCGGCGGGATCCGGCGGAGGAGTGGCACGATGGCCTGTACGGCCGATGTGACGGCCGTCACCTGCTCCCTGGGGGATCGATGAACGTCTGGCTCGCATCCCGACTCGTTGCCGTGGCCGCCGCGACCACCCTGGTCCTCACCGGCTGCACGGGCTCCGGCGGCTCCACGGACGCCTCGGCGTCACCGTCCGGCGGAACGGGGGCGACCTCGCCCTCGCCCGGCGTCTCCGCGTCCGAGGCGACCACCGCCCCGCCCACCACCGCCCCGCCCACCGGCGCATCGCCGACGGCGTCCGCGTCCGCGCCCGGCCGGGGCGAGTCCGTCCCGGGCTTCCGGGGCCTTCTGCCGATGTGGCCGTTCGCCACGCTCGCCCAAGCCGAGGACTGGGAGGGCGAGTTCCGCTCCGGCGGCCACCAGCCGTGGCATCTCGACGCGGAACAGACCGCGCTCTCCTTCACCCGCCACTACCTGGGCTTCGAGGGCCTCGACCGGGTCACCTCACGGTCCGTCGACGGCCGGCAGGCCCGTATCGGAGTCGGTCTGAGCGGGACCGAGTCCACCGGCACCGCGGCGGTCGTCCACCTTGTGCGCTTCGGCGCCGGACCGGATGCCCCGTGGGAGGTGGTGGGCACCGACGACACGACGTTCTCCCTCACCACGCCCGCCTACGGGTCGACCGTCAGCTCCCCGCTCCCGGTCGGGGGACGGATCACCGGCGTGGACGAGAGCGTTCGCGTGGAGGTGCGGCAGCCGTCGGCGGCGGCGCCGCTGGGCACCTCCTGCTGCACGTCGGCCGGCGGCAAGGGACAGCCCTGGCGGTCGTCCGTCACCTTCGCCGGCCAAGGCGGAGCGGTGCTGACCGTCGTCGCGTCCACCGGGGGCCATGTCGCCGAGGTCGAACGGTTCACGGTCACGGCGGTACGCGCCGGCTGACCGATGGACCGGGCCTTTGCGGCAGTCGGTGCGGTCGGCGGGTGCTGGGCCGATCGGAGGACCGTCGGGGTGGCGGGAGGATGCAGGGGGTAACGGCTTGCAACCGACCGGTACAGGTGAGGGCATCGAAGCCGGTGAACGAGGTGGTGCTGTGCTCCCACGATGGTGCGGCAGGGTGGCGGCGGTGGTGGCTGTCGTCATGGTCAGCGGCTGTGGTGCGGTGTCCGAGCGCCGCGACGCGGCCACCGCGGCGACCGAGCGCTTCGAACAGGCGCTGGCGTCAGGGCAGTACGCCGAGGTGTGCCGCGCACTGGCGGACGTCACCCGGCAGGAAGTCGAACAGTCCACGGGCAGCCCGTGTGAGCAGGGCATGAGCCAGGAGAAGGTGCCCGACGGAGGGCGCGTCGTCCATGTCGACGTCTACGGCCGGCAGGTGCGCGCCGTCCTGGCAGAGGACACCTTGTTCCTGTCGCTGTTCCCCGCCGGCTGGAAGGTCATGGCGGCGGGCTGCACACCGCAGCCCGAGCAGCCCTACCAGTGCGAGATCAAAGGTGGGTGACGGCTGATGAGAGTCCTGTTCATCGTGACCCTGCTGGTGATCTTCGGCGGAGTGGCGTACTTCTCGGCACTGGGGCTGATGCAGCGATGACCTCCCGTAGCGACAAGGCATCAGGAAGGATCGGCCGGCCCGGACGGTTCTGGCACGACAACGGGCTCGGGCTGGGCTTCGGCACAGCGTTCCTGATCGTGCTGGTCGCCCAGGCCTTCGCCGGACACGCCGACTACAACAACCAGTTGCTCGGCGACGGTATGGCCCAGGTCGGTTTCGGCGACTACATCACCTCGTCGGACTTCGGCGTCGACGTGATGGAGAACTGGCAGTCCGAGTACCTCCAGTTCTTCCTCTACATCTTCGCCACCGTGTGGCTCGTGCAGCGTGGCTCCCCGGAGTCGAAGGAACTCCACAAGGCCGGCAGGGAATCCGACGAGGACCAGATGGTCGGCGAGCACGCCAGGGAGGACTCGCCCAGCTGGGCGGCGGACCGCGGCTGGCGTCAGGGCGCCTACGCCCGCTCACTCGGCCTGGCGATGGGCCTGATCTTCCTGCTGTCCTGGCTCGCCCAGTCCATCACCGGCACCGCCGCCTACAACGAACAGCAGTTGCGGCAACTGCAGGCACCCACCAGCTGGGCCGAGTACCTGCTCTCCTCCGACTTCTGGAACCGGACACTGCAGAACTGGCAGTCCGAACTGCTCGCCATCGGCTCCATGGTGATTCTCTCCATCTATCTGCGCCAACGCGGCTCTCCGGAGTCCAAACCCGTCGGAGCCGGCCACGGCGACACCGGCGTCGAAGGCTGACCGGCGCTCGACCGCCGGACCCTGTCGGTCCCTTCCGGGTCCCGTCCCGGCCCCGCCCGGCGCGAGGTGCGGGCGCCGGCCTGCGGGTCACTCGACCCGCAGGCCGCCACGGATGCCGCGGCGGCCTGACAGTACGCCGTCACAACGAGCCGGACCTGATCGTCGCCGACGAGCCGACCACCGCCCTCGACAAGCTCGGCGCGGTCGGTGAAGGTGCCGATGGTGATCTCGGTGCCGGCCGGATCTGCGGCCGCGGTGCGTGGGACGTCCTGGCGCAGCTTCCCGGCCCAGGGCAGGGCGGGGCCCAGCAGGCCGTGAGCGACGTCGGCCCGTCCCTCGTAGACGCTTCGTACGAGACCGCCGAGGAGGCGGTCTTTTCCGCGGCGGCGTGGGCAGTTCCGCGCGCCCGGCGGTCCTGGCGTGGCGAACAACGGCTCAGGAACGCCCTTCGCGGATCCTGGCCGTATCGCCGGAAGGACCGGCGTCCCCGTGAACATTCCAGGAGATTCACATGTTGTCCGATGCCGTCGAGCCTGCTGCGCCGGTGCTGGAGCCAGCGGCAGCCGCCTTCGCGGAGGCGACCGCCCATGTGCCCTACCTGTTCGACCTGCCTCCGGTGGAAGGGCGCAAGGCCGTCGACGAGGTGCAGTCCGGCGAGATCGACAAACCCGCGGCGGACGACGAGTGGATCACAGTCCTGGGGGGACCCACGGGCAGCGTCCGCGCTCGCATCGTCAGGCCCGCGGGCGTCGAGGGGCCTCTGCCGGTCGTCCTCTACATCCACGGCGCCGGCTGGGTGTTCGGCAACGCCCACACCCACGACCGCCTGGTGCGCGAACTCGCCGTCGGCGCGGGTGCCGCCGTGGTCTTCCCCGAGTACGACCTGTCGCCCGAGGCCCGCTACCCGGTCGCCATCGAGCAGAGCTACGCCGTCGCCCGGTGGGTCGTGGAAGAGGGCGTGTCCAAGGGGCTGGACGGCTCACGGCTGGCGGTGGCCGGGGACTCCGTCGGCGGCAACATGGCCGCCGCGCTGACCCTGATGGCCAAGGAGCGCGGCGGCCTCCCGCTGGTGCAGCAGGTGCTGTTCTACCCGGTCACCGACGCGAGCTTCGACACCGGCTCCTACCACCGGTTCGCGGAAGGCTACTTCCTGCGCCGCGACGGCATGCAGTGGTTCTGGGACCAGTACACGACGGACGAGGCCGAGCGGGCCCGCATCACCGCGTCCCCGCTGCGCGCCACCACCGAGCAGCTCGCGGGTCTGCCCCCGGCCCTGGTGATCACCGGTGAGGCCGACGTGCTGCGCGACGAGGGCGAGGCGTACGCCAACAAGCTCCGCGAGGCGGGCGTCGCGGTCACCGCGGTCCGGTTCCAGGGCATCATCCACGACTTCGTGATGCTCAACGCCCTGCGCGAGACGCACGCCGCCGAGGCCGCCATCACGATGGCCGTCGGCACCCTGCGCAGCGCCCTTCATGCCGCCTGACAGCAAGGGGGAGACGGCTTCGACGCCCTGGGCCACTTCTGCACCCGCGAGAAACCGGAGGCCGGCGACTCGGTCTCACGGGTGCCGCCGCACACCGCGTGCTGGCTCACGGATGCGTGAGTTCTGCCTCGATCGCTGAGCGGATCCGCTGGCGACGCAGCGCTCTGGCGCACGAACGCCAACCTCCGCGAGACGATGCGTCGAGATCTAGGCATGGATGGCCCGCCGGACCCAGAGGTCGGTCTATACCGCTTGCCGGCTCCTCCGTGAACGGGGGCGGCGTCGGCAGACCGAAACACGGTACCGGAGGGCGGCTGCCTTTATGGCGTTCTCGCAGGTCAGAGGATCCTAGAGCGTCGACTTGCTTCTTCCTGTCCGCGTATGGTCCACCGACCGCCGCCGACCCTTCGTGCAGCAGTCGGCGGTTAGGGCCTGTCCGACGGGTCAGGCCCTGGTGTCTGTCTAACAGGGCTTCGGGCTTGCGCTTTCCGTTGCGGCAACTTCTACGGTCATGTGTGTGGCCGGAGAGACCGGCCCGGCGAGGGAGGCACCAGCAATGGCCTGGTCGATCGCGGAGGTGGCGCGGATGTCCAAGGTGACATCGCGGACGCTGCGGCATTACGACGAGATCGGCCTGCTGCCGCCCGCATGGATCGGGAGCAACGGGCACCGCTACTACGAGGAGGCCGATCTGCTGCGGTTGCAGCAGATCCTGCTGATGCGGGAGCTGGACCTGGGCCTGCGCGAGATCCAGGCGGTCCTGGACAGCCAGCTCGACCAGTTGGCCGTGCTCCGTGAGCACCACCAACGGCTGCTCGCGGAACGGGACCGGTTGGAGACGCTAGCCCGTACGGTCGGCCGCACCATCGCCGAACTGGAAGAAAGTAAGGGCAAGGGCCATATGACGAAGATCAACAAGCCGGAGGACCTGTTCGAGGGGTTCCAGGACCCCTCCGAGGCCGAGGCCGAGGTACGGGAGCGGTGGCCGCAGGCGTGGGAGCAGTCCCGGCAGGCCGTCGAGGCGATGACCTCCGAGGACACGGAGCGCTGGCAGCGTGAGGTGACGGCGCAGATGATCCGTATGGCGGAGTTCATGGTGGCCGGCACGCCGGTATCCGACCCTGCGGTACAGGCCGAGGTGGACGCCAACTACCAGGGCATCTGCCGGTTCTGGACCCCGACCGCGGCCGCGTACAAGGGAGTGGGCCAGACCTATGTCGACGACCCGCAGATGCGGGCCAACTTCGACAAGATCGCCGACGGTCTCGCCGTCTACCAGCGCGATGCGATGGCCGTGTACGCCGATGCCCGGCTGAGCTGACCGCACGCGCCTTAGGGCTGTTCGGCTGGTCATGAGCGCAGCCAGAGGCGAATGGCTGCGACGGTCACGGTGCCGTGGAAGATGTATGCCCTCTTATCGAATCGGGTGGCGACGGCACGGAAGCCCTTGAGGGCGTTGATCGTTCGCTCGACCTCATTCCTGCGCTTGTAGAGCGACTTGTCGAAGCCGGTGGGCCGACCGCCCCGGCTGCCACGGTGCTGCCTGTTGGCCCGCTGGTTCCTCGGTTCGGGGATGGTGTGCTTGATCCGGCGCCTGCGAAGATACCGGCGGTTACGACGGGATGAGTACGCCTTGCCGCCGCTGAGGTGATCAGGCCGGGTGCGCGGTGACCGCCACCCGGCCGTCGTACGCGAACGCGCTCAAGGACCGGGATCAACTGAGGTGCGTCGCCCCCCTGCCCTGGCGTTATCAGCACCGCCAGGGGCCGACAGCCGCCGTCTGCGGCGAGATGAATTTTCGTGGTCAGACCTCCCCTGGACCGGCTGAGAGCCTCGTCGGGGCGATGCTGAGCGGGCAGGATCCGTTTCCTTGGAATTCGCGGCGGACGCCTTCGAGCCCCGGCGGCATGCTGGTGGGCCCGGCAGGTCGTCGAGTCAATGCCGACCATGCTCCAGTCGATACGTTCCTCGGCGTCGGCGTCGGTCTGGACGGCACGCAGCACGTTCTCCCAGGTGCCGTCCGCCGACCAGCGCCGATGCCGGTCGTGGCAGGTCTTCCACTTTCCGAAGCGGGTCGGCAGGTCGCGCCAGGGGATGCCGGTGCGCTGGCGGAAGAGAATGCCGTTGATCACCTTGCGATGACACTTCCACCGCCCGCCCCGTCCCACGTTCTTCGGAAGGTGCGGCTCCAACCGAGCCCACTGCGCGTCAGTAAGATCGCCCCGCCCCACACCAGCCGGAACGATCTCGCCAATCGCCGGTCACATGACCCATCGGACACGCTCCAAGGGTCGGCGGCTCTGGCCTCGAACAGCACATTGTCGGGCGGCACCACGTCGCCGGGCTTGACCCAGACTCAGGTGATTGCGCAGACCTCTGCCTCTGGCACCGTCGTTCACTCGGCGATGTCGACCCCGTATCCGCGTACCAGTACATCGAGGCCGTGGTCGTAGCCCTGGCCGACGGCGCGTAGGCGCCAGACCGGACCTCTGCGGTAGATCTCCGCGAGCAGCATGGTGCGCTCGGTGGTGGCGGCATCCAGGGTGGCCCGGGCGAGAGGGCCCCGCTGCTGCCGGGAGCCGCGCCGATCTGGATCGCCCCGACCGCCCCGAAGGTGGCGGCGCCGTCGATGGCCGCAGCGACGACGACCTTGTGCGTCGCGGGCGGCAGGGAAGCCAGGTCGAGGGCGATGGTCTGTTCGGCCGGGCCGCCGGTCAGCAGCCGCACAGTCCCGGCCGGGCTCTCCGGAGCTCCGTAGAAGATGAAGTCTCCGTCGAAGGTGACCTGTTCGTCCTCGTCGAGGAGGAAGGCGACGACGTCGATTTCGTAGCCGGACTGCGGGGCCCAGCCGGCGGTGACATACCACTCTGGCGCGGGTCTGCCGTGCGGCATGGGCAGGTCGATGACCCCGCCTCTCGGCATTACGCGCGGCTGCTGAAGCCGGAGAGCCGCCTCTGCCGGGGAAGCGGCGGTCGGAGCGGTGAGCCAGTGGAGGTCGTGCACGGGGAGCCCGAGGGCGGTGATGCGGCTCATGCGCCGGTCACCCTCCCCTCCCGGCAGGAGCACGACGTCGGTGACGCTGGAGGACAGGTTGACCGCAGCTGACCCGCCCAGCCCGACGATGCGGGTACGAGTCGCCGCGGCATCGGCATGGGCACCACCGAGCACCAGCACGCGTCGCCCCGCCAGCGGCTTGTCCAAGGTGCCGACGGAGGGCTCCGCTTGGCGCGGAGCGGGTACTGGCACATCGGGGGCGGCTGTACGGAGGGTTGCTGCTTCCGGAACGGGTGCGGCACCGGCTGTGGTCGGCACCGGCTCCACGGGCCCGACGATGGGTTCTGCTTCCGGCTCAGCCACTGGTACGACAGCGAGGGCCGTCGCCTCATGCGCTGTCCCCGGCCGTACGTCGGCCAACAGCCTTAGGAAGGTGTGCTCGTCGATGACCGGCACGCCTTCGGCGAGCGCGCGTCGCGCCTTCGCGGAATCGGACGCAGGTTCATTGGTGACCAGGACGCTGGTGTGCCGGCTTACGGAAGTCATCATGTTCAGCCCAGTGGCAACCGCCCGCCCGACCAGCTCCGCTCGGGCATGGGCGGTCTCACCGGTGATCGCAACCTTCATCCCCTGCAGGAGAGGCCCGCCGGGAGACAGCCGTCCCGGATTGCGGTACGCGCAGGGAGTTTTCGGCGGCTTCGGCGTGAACTGGGACTCTGCCCGGGGCGGGCAGGTCACCAGCGGTAGGGGCAGATCGAGCCGCGCTGCCTCGCGCAGTGATGCCCACAGGATCCCGGCCAGCACACGGGTGTCGTCCAGCGCATCGTGAGCACGCTGCTGGGGGACGCCGTAATGGGCGGCGAGGGTGCCGAGCTTCATGTCGTCCGTCAGCGGATCCACCTGGCGATTCAGCGCCAGTGTGCACAGCCGCTGCGACACCGGCAGCCACATCCGCGCACGGGCGAACTCGTAGGCCAGGAAGTCGTAGTCGAACTGGGCGTTGTGGGCGACCAGGACCCGGTCCTGGAGCATCGCTCCGATCCGCCCGGCGACCTGGTCGAAGGTCGGCGCCCCATGCAGTCGCTCGACGGTCAGCCCGTGCACCTCCACCGGCCCCGGATCGCACCCCGGATTGAGCAGGGTCGAGAATTCCCCGGTCTGCTCGCCGTCCGGACCGATCGTGATCACCGCTACGGACAGTACGCGGTCTCGCCGAGCTATGAGCCCCGAGGTCTCCACATCGACCAGGGCCCAGTCGTAGGCGTAGTCGCCCATGAAGGGCACGTCCAAGGAGGTGGAGACAAGGCTCACGGTGGCAAGGATGAGCTGATATGCAGCCCTCCTTCAACCTGCATGACGATTTGTCATCATCTGGACGGTCGTGGCGAGGTGGTCCGTCTCGCGCCGACCGCAGAGAGACCGCACCGAACGACGGCATCATCGTTCGGAACCCTTGCCGGGCGACTTCCGTTCGGCCGCCGCGAGCCGATCCTGGGCGCCGGATGTGGACTGCGGCAAGGGGAGGTCTTCGGCCTGGCTGTCGCCGAGGTGGACTTCCTCAACGGAGTGGTGCACATAGTCCGCCAGGTGAAGTTGGTCAAGGCGCAGCTGGTGTTCGCTCCACCCAAGGGCGGAAAGCTGCGGGACGTGCCCCTGCCCGATGCTGTGGCGTTCGCACTTGCCGAACACATCACGGAGCGTCCTCCCCCCGAACTCGCCCTGCCTTGGAAGACGCCGGACGGCCCGCCGGTCAAGGCATCGCTGCTCTTCTATTCGCGGGAGCGCAAGCCGGTGAACCGGAACTACTTCAACATGCGTGTATGGAAGCCCGCCCTCGTGGAGGCCGGCGTCATCCCGGATCGAGAGCCGGGGGAGAAGCGCTTCGTGCCCTCCCGCGAGCACGGGATGCATGCCCTTCGCCACTTCTACGCCTCGGTCCTGCTGGACGCAGGAGAGAGAGCATCAAGGCGCTCGCGGAGTACCTCGGGCACTACGATCCAGGCTTCACCCTGCGCACATACACGCACCTCATGCCGAGCAGCCAGGCGCGAGCGTGAAGGGCCGTCGACCGTGTCTTCCGCAAGAGCGATGACACGGCCGACGGCCCCCAGACGGCCCAGAAGGGAGAAAGCGCCTCCTGACCTGCGGATGCGTCAAATGTCGCGGAAGATCTCGATCTGCGCGCCCACCGAGTTCAGCCGCTCCGCCAGGTCCTCGTAGCCACGGTTGATCACGTACACATTGCGCAGTACCGACGTGCCGTCGGCCGCCATCATCGCCAGGAGTACGACCACCGCCGGGCGCAGGGCGGGCGGGCACATCATCTCCGCGGCGCGCCAGCGGGTCGGGCCCTCGACCAGTACACGATGCGGGTCGAGGAGTTGGAGGCGGCCGCCCAGGCGGTTCAGATCGGTCAGGTAGATCGCGCGATTGTCGTAGACCCAGTCGTGGATCAGGGTCTGGCCCTGCGCGACGGCCGCGATCGCCGCGAAGAAGGGCACGTTGTCGATGTTCAGGCCGGGGAACGGCATCGGATGGATCTTGTCGATGGGTGCCTCCAGCTTGGAGGGGTGCACCGTCAGGTCCACCAGCCGGGTCCGTCCGTTGTCCGCGGGGTACTCGGCGGTGCGGTCGTGGTCGAGGCCCATCTCCTCGAGCACCGACAGTTCGATCTCGAGGAACTCGATCGGCACCCGGCGGATCGTCAGCTCCGACTCGGTGACGACGGCGGCGGCCAGCAGGCTCATCGCCTCGACGGGGTCCTCTGAGGGGGAGTAGTCGACGTCGACGTCGATGTTCGGGACGCCGTGCACGGTGAGCGTCGTCGTGCCGACGCCCTCCACCTTGACGCCGAGCGCCTCCAGGAAGAAGCACAGGTCCTGGACCATGTAGTTGGAGGACGCGTTGCGGATGACGGTGACGCCGTCGTACCGGGCGGCGGCCAGCAGCGCGTTCTCGGTCACCGTGTCGCCGCGTTCGGTCAGCACGATCGGGCGGCCGGGGGCGACGGAACGGTCCACCACGGCGTGGTAGATGCCCTCCGTCGCGGTGATGTCGAGGCCGAAGCGGCGCAGGGCGATCATGTGCGGTTCGATGGTGCGCGTTCCCAGGTCGCAGCCTCCGGCGTACGGCAGACGGAAGTTGTCCATCCGGTGCAGCAGCGGACCGAGGAACATGATGATGGACCGGGTCCTGCGGGCGGCCTCGACGTCCATCGAGTCCATGTCGAGCCCGGCCGGCGGCACGATTTCCAGGTCGTGCCCGTCGTTGATCCAGCGGGTGCGCACGCCGATGGAGCCGAGGACCTCCAGCAGCCGGTAGACCTCTTCGATCCGGGCGACGCGGCGCAGCACCGTACGTCCCTTGTTGAGCAGCGAACCGCACAGAAGCGCCACACAGGCGTTCTTGCTCGTCTTGACGTCGATGGAGCCGGAGAGCCGGCGGCCGCCGACGACCCGCAGATGCATGGGGCCGGCGTAGCCTAGGGAGACGATCTCGCTGTCGAGCGCCTCACCGATCCGCGCGATCATCTCAAGGCTGATGTTCTGATTGCCGCGCTCGATGCGGTTGACCGCGCTCTGGCTGGTGCCGAGCGCTTCGGCAAGCTGCGTCTGTGTCCAGCCGCGATGTTGACGGGCGTCACGGATGAGCTTGCCGATGCGTACGAGGTAGTCGTCTGCCATGCCCTGGAGGCTATCTCACATATGAGATGGGCTCGCGGAGAGGTGGGCCATTGGAGTGACGTCCCGTCATGCCCCCGGTGGTGCGCAGAGCCTGTTCTCGATGCTCGGCGATCCGAACGCGCCCGGCAAACGGAGGGCGACCGCGACGGGCGGAACAATCGGTAAATAAAGGTCAATAAGTAGCATGGCGGACGGTAGGGCCTGCCCTACCCCGTTCCCTGCGCCCTGGCCGATGGCTCCCGTCACCGCCCGGCTTCTACCGTGACCCGCATGCGTCCCCTCAACCTGCGGCAGGCCCTGGCGCGACCCGGCTTCCTGCTCTCGGCCTGGCCCTGGCGGGCGGCCGGTTACCTCCTCAGCAGCGCGCCGGTCGGCATCGTGGTCCTGGTGGTGCTCCTCCTCGGCGTGGCGGTGGGCGGCGCGCTCGCGGTGTTCCTGATCGGACTGCCGCTGCTCGTGATGCAGGTCTTCGCCGGGCTGCCGGTGGCCGCACTGGAACGCCGCCGACTGCGGCTGGTGGACCGCAGACCCGCCCCGACGCCGCACGTCGAACCGGTGCAACCGGGGCTGAAGGCATGGGCCGCACCCGGCTGCGGGAGCCCGCGGCCTGGCAGCTCGGCCACACCCTGGCGTTCGCGACCCTGCTGTGGCCGTTGGACCTGCTGGCAGCGGTCCTCGCGGTCGGCGTGCCAGTGGCGCTGATCAGCACACCGGTGCTGATGGCCACGGTGGGCGGAGGTGAGGAGGTCCGGGTGCTGAAGACCTGGCTCGCCACGTCCTGGCCGGAGGCGTTCGGCGCCGCGGCCGCGGGGGTGCCGCTGCTCGCGGTCGGCGGCTACGTGCTCGGCGTCATGGCCTGGGGCCGCGCCGAGCTGACCCGGATGCTGGTCGCTCCGCCGGAGGAACCGGGCGCGCGGGTCGAGGAACTCGTGCGCTCCCGGGTCCGGTTGGTGGACGCCTTCGAAGCGGAGCGGCGCAGTATCGAACGTGACCTGCACGACGGCGCCCAGCAGCGCCTGGTCGCGCTCACCATGACCCTGGGCCTGGCCCGCCTCGACGCACCGCCGGGGCCGCTCGCCGACCAACTCGCCAAGGCCCACGACGAGGCGGGCAAGGCCCTCGAGGAGTTGCGCGAGCTGATCCGGGGCATCCACCCGAAGGTCCTCGCCGACCACGGCCTCGGCGCCGCCGTCGCCGACGCGGCGGACCGGTCGGCCGTTCCGGTGGACGTCGTCGTCGACCTGCCCGGGCGGCTGCCCGAAGCCGTCGAGTCCGCCGGGTACTTCGTGGTCCGTGAGGCACTCGCGAACATCGGCAAGCACAGCGGCGCGACCCGCGCCGAGGTCGCCGGCAAGTACGAGTACGGGCGGCTGGCCATCGAGGTGCGCGACGACGGCAGGGGCGGCGCCGAAGCCGCCAAGGGCAGCGGGCTGACCGGGCTCGCCGACCGGGTGTCGGTGCTCGATGCAGAATCTCCCTGTCGAGCCCGCCCGGTGGACCGACCCTGCTGCGTGTGGAGATCCCTTGCGAGTGGACCGAGCGCTTCGCGTAGTGCTGGCCGAGGACAGCGTCCTGCTGCGCGAAGGGCTGATCGCACTGCTGGGCCGCTTCGGCCACCAGGTCGTCGCAGCGGTCGATGACGCCGACGCGCTGACGGCCGCGGTCGCCGAGCACTCGCCGGACATCGTCGTCACCGATGTGCCGATGCCGCCGGGCTTCCAGGACGAGGGCATGCAGGCAGCGGTAAGGCTCCGTACCGAGCAGCCGTCCCTCCCGCTGCTCGTCCTCAGCCAGTACGTCCAGCGCACCTACGCCTCCGAGCTCCTCGACTCCGGGGACGGTGCCGGGGTGGGCTACCTGCTGAAGGACCGGGTGGGCCAGGTCGAGGAGTTCCACGCCGCACTGCAGGACGTCGCCGCGGGTGGCACGGTCGTCGACCCCGAGGTGGTCAGGCAGCTGATCCGCCGCCGCCGCGATCCGCTGGAGCGTCTGACCCCGCGTGAGCGCGAGGTGCTCGGGCTGGTCGCGGAGGGGAAGTCCAACAACGCGATCGCCCGCCGGCTGGTCGTCTCCGAGGCGGCGGTGGGCAAGCACATCGGCTCCATCCTCGCCAAGCTGGACCTGCCACCGGCGGACGAGACCCACCGCCGGGTCCTGGCGGTGCCGGCCTACCTCCGCGCCTGAGCACGTGCGGGCTGGACCAGGACCTCGCCGATGACGTGACGCGCGATCGTCGCCATCACCGGGTTCGTCTCCCGGTAGTGGCGCAGCTCCATCAGAGCGACCGACAGGGCCCAGCCCCGCCCCCGCGCCCAGGTGGCCTCGTCGGTGCCCAGTTCGTCGCGGAAGACGTCACGCGCCGCCGCCGGCAGGACGTACCACGCAGGCAGCAGGTCGACGGCGGGCTCGCCGAGGCCGAGGCACCCGAAGTCGATGACGGCACTCAGCCTGCCCCGGTCCAGCAGCAGGTTCCCGGGTTGCAGGTCCGCGTGGATCCACACCTTCGGACCGTGCCACGGGGGCGCCGCGAGAGCCGCCTCCCACACCGTCAGGGCCCGTCCTGCGTCGAGATCCCCGGCGAGGTCCGCGATCGCCTCGCGCGTGAGCGCGTCCCGCGAGGCGAGTGGTTCGCTGCGGTACGAAGGGGGCCCGCCGGCCGGGTCGGCATCCTGCAGCGCCGCGGCGAACTCCGCGAGCTCCCGGGCGAGTCGCACCGGCTCAGCGACCCGCCCTACCGCCGGGTTCTCGCCCTCGAGCCACCGGTAGACGGACCACTGCCAGGGGAAGCCTTCCGCCGGGCTCCCCTTGCCCAGGGGTGCCGGGACCGCCACCGGCAGCGCCGGGGCGAGCCGCGGAAGCCACCGGTGCTCCTTCTCGACGTCGTCGGCGGACCCGGCGGAGCGGGGGAGCCGTACGACCATGTCGTCACCGAGCCGGTACATGGTGTTGGAGGTGCCCGCGGAGCCGACCCGGGTGACAGGCAGGCCGGACCACTGCGGGAACTGGGCGGCGAGCAGCGCGCGCACCAGGGATACGTCGATGGCCGTGCCGTCGGGTCGCATCCGGCGAGCCAAACCGCTGGGCGCGGTGCCCGTCAACCCGATTTCGGTCGGCCCCGGGTCGTCAGCCGGCGCTGTGCCCGGAGCGGGCCGGCACCGAATCGCCGAGAGCGTGAAGAGAGCGCCGTATCAGGGCCGCGTAGAGGGCGGAGACGACGACCATGCCGGCGGGCAGGGCGAGGTCGACGCGGCGACTGGCCGATCGCGCCCACCTGCCGCTCGGTGTCATGGCCGGTGCCCGTCACCACCGCCCCAGCCGTGACCTGAGCCGGCCGCCGCACCAGCCGGAGCAGGCGCTCACCGCTCTGCAGGCGCTTCAGGCCATGACGGCGGGCTCCGCCCGCGCGGCGGGCGAGGAGCACGAGGCGGGCCGGCTCGCCGTCGGGCACCGCGCCGACCTGACCGTCCTCGCCGACGACCCCGACGCCGGCCTGTAGGCGTGCCTCGTTGCCCCCCGACCGGCCGACACCGGGCCGGGGGGTGTCCGGGCATGACCTCTCGGCGGTCATGTACTAGAGTTATCTCGACATCGAGATATCTGCCGAAGGCGTACCGCAAGCCGCCACTCGGTAAGGGTTACCTAACTAAGCCTTACCTTAGCGGATCGGCGAGGAGCCGGGGCGGCAGCATTGAGGTAGTACGCGCACATTGATGAAGGAGACTGTCGTGTCGGCGAACAGCTTCGACGCCCGCAGCACGCTGCGCGTGGGCGACGAGTCGTACGAGATCTTCAGGCTGGACAAGGTCGAGGGCGCAGCGCGCCTCCCCTACAGCCTCAAGGTCCTGCTGGAGAACCTGCTCCGCACCGAGGACGGCGCGAACATCACCGCCGACCACATCCGGGCGCTCGGTGGGTGGGACTCCCAGGCTCAGCCCAGCCAGGAGATCCAGTTCACGCCGGCCCGCGTGATCATGCAGGACTTCACCGGCGTTCCCTGTGTCGTCGACCTCGCCACCATGCGTGAGGCGGTGAAGGAACTCGGCGGCGACCCGGCGAAGATCAACCCACTGGCCCCGGCCGAGCTGGTCATCGACCACTCCGTCATCGCCGACAAGTTCGGCACCGCGGAAGCCTTCGGCCAGAACGTGGAGCTGGAGTACGGCCGCAACAAGGAGCGCTACCAGTTCCTGCGTTGGGGCCAGACCGCCTTCGACGAGTTCAAGGTCGTCCCGCCCGGCACCGGCATCGTCCACCAGGTGAACATCGAGCACCTGGCCCGCACCGTCATGGTCCGGGGTGGCCAGGCATACCCCGACACCCTCGTCGGCACCGACTCGCACACCACCATGGTCAACGGCCTGGGTGTCCTCGGCTGGGGCGTCGGCGGCATCGAGGCCGAGGCCGCGATGCTCGGCCAGCCGGTCTCCATGCTCATCCCGCGCGTCGTCGGCTTCAAGCTCACCGGTGAGCTCAAGCCCGGCACCACCGCGACCGACCTGGTCCTCACGATCACCGAGATGCTGCGCAAGCACGGCGTCGTCGGCAAGTTCGTCGAGTTCTACGGCGAGGGTGTCGCGGCGACGAGCCTCGCCAACCGCGCCACCATCGGCAACATGTCGCCGGAGTTCGGCTCCACCGCCGCGATCTTCCCGATCGACGGCGAGACGCTGAACTACCTGAAGCTCACCGGCCGCTCCGAGCAGCAGGTCGCGCTGGTCGAGGCGTACGCCAAGGAGCAGGGCCTCTGGCTCGACCCGGCCGCCGAGCCCGACTTCTCCGAGAAGCTCGAGCTCGACCTCTCCACGGTCGTCCCCTCGATCGCCGGCCCGAAGCGCCCGCAGGACCGTATCGTCCTCGCGAACGCCGCCGAGCAGTTCGCCCAGGACGTCCGCAACTACGTGGACGACGTGGACGAGGCGGGCAAGGAGTCCTTCCCGGCCTCCGACTCCCCGGCCAACACGCCCAACGGCGCCCCCTCGAAGCCGGTCACCGTCACCGCCCCCGACGGCTCGACCTATGAGATCGACCACGGCGCCGTCACCGTCGCCGCGATCACCTCCTGCACCAACACCTCGAACCCGTACGTCATGGTCGCCGCCGCCCTGGTGGCCAAGAAGGCGGTCGAGAAGGGCCTGACCCGCAAGCCGTGGGTCAAGACCACGCTCGCCCCGGGCTCCAAGGTCGTCACCGACTACTTCGACAAGGCGGGCCTCACCCCGTACCTCGACAAGGTCGGCTTCAACCTGGTCGGCTACGGCTGCACCACCTGCATCGGCAACTCCGGCCCGCTGCCGGAGGAGGTCTCCAAGGCTGTCAACGACCACGACCTCGCGGTCACCTCGGTGCTCTCCGGCAACCGCAACTTCGAGGGCCGGATCAACCCCGACGTCAAGATGAACTACCTGGCCTCCCCGCCGCTGGTCGTCGCCTACGCCCTCGCCGGCTCCATGAAGGTGGACATCACCAAGGACGCCCTGGGGATCGACCAGGACGGCAAGCCGGTCTACCTGCAGGACATCTGGCCGACCGAGGCCGAGGTCAACGACGTCGTCGCCAACGCCATCGGCGAGGACATGTTCAACAAGTCCTACGCCGACGTCTTCGCGGGCGACGCCCAGTGGCAGGCCCTGTCGATCCCGACCGGCAACACCTTCGAGTGGGACCCGCAGTCGACCTACGTGCGCAAGCCCCCGTACTTCGAGGGCATGACGATGGAGACCACCCCGGTCTCCGACATCTCCGGCGCCCGTGTACTGGCCAAGCTCGGCGACTCGGTCACCACCGACCACATCTCCCCGGCCGGTGCGATCAAGGCCGACACCCCGGCCGGCAAGTACCTCACGGAGCACGGCGTCGAGCGCCGTGACTTCAACAGCTACGGCTCGCGCCGCGGCAACCACGAGGTCATGATCCGCGGCACGTTCGCCAACATCCGCCTGCGCAACCAGATCGCGCCGGGCACCGAGGGCGGCTTCACCCGCGACTTCACCCAGGACGGCGGTCCGGTGTCGTTCATCTACGACGCCTCGCAGAACTACCAGGCCGCCGGCACCCCGCTGGTGATCCTGGCGGGCAAGGAGTACGGCTCCGGCTCGTCCCGCGACTGGGCCGCCAAGGGCACCGCGCTGCTCGGCGTGAAGGCCGTCATCGCCGAGTCGTACGAGCGCATCCACCGCTCGAACCTGATCGGCATGGGTGTCCTGCCGCTGCAGTTCCCGGAGGGAGGCTCGGCCGAGGGCTTCGGTCTGACCGGTGAGGAGACCTTCTCCATCTCCGGTGTCACCGAGCTGAACGACGGCACCACGCCGCGCACGGTCAAGGTGACCACCGACACCGGTGTGGAGTTCGACGCGGTCGTCCGCATCGACACCCCGGGTGAGGCGGACTACTACCGCAACGGCGGCATCATGCAGTACGTGCTGCGGAACCTGATCCGCGGCTGACGTCCGGTACGTCCGGTCGGCCGGGCCGCCACCCCCGCACGGGGGTGGCGGCCTTCGCCGTGTTCCGGCAGGGCCGTGCCCAAGACGCTCACAGCGCGCCGCCGCCGGGCCGGCTTCACCCGCGGTGAGCGGTCCGGCCTGCAGGCCGGACCGACGACGAAGGGCGGGCGCAAGGTCCGTGGACCCGCGCCCGCCCGCCGTTCGCCCGACCGCTCAGGAGATCAGCTCGACCTCCGCGAGCGTCGCCTCACCCGTGGCCACCAGCCGGTAGTGCTCGTACGAGCCCGGCCGCTCCACGCTGAACACCCGGGTCTGCCTGTCCCAGTCGAAGGACTCGCCCGACCGCTTGTCCAGGTCCGTCCACGACGTGCCGTCGGCGGAGCCCTGCAGCACCCAGCCCGAGCAGGCCTTGTCCCTCGCGGCGGAGGTGAGCGTGTACTGCACCGCCTTCGCCGCCGCGGCGACCGGCAGGTCGACCGAGGAGAACGCCGCCGACGTGCCGGAGGAGTTGTCGAACAGCGGACCGCCCGCGGGGATCACGTCGTGGCGCGGCGTGGGCTTCTCGTCGTCCTGGGTGATGGAGACGGGGGCGGCGTTCCTGCCCGTGCCCCAGGTGGACGGCTTCGGACCCATGTCGAACTGCAACGTGCCACCCTTGGCGATGACCTCGTGCCGCAGCGCGGTGGAGTTCCACTTCTTGCCGTTGACCCTCAGGTCCTGCACGTAGATGTTCTCCGCGCTGTTCTTCGGGGCCTTCACGACCAGCTCGCGGCCGCCCTCCAGGTGCACGGTCGCCCTGGTGAACAGGGGCGAGCCGATGGCGTACTCGCCGCTGCCCATGACCAGCGGATAGAACCCGAGCGCGGAGAAGAGGTACCAGGCCGACTGCTCGCCGTTGTCCTCGTCGCCGTGGTAGCCCTGCCCGATCTCGCTGCCGGTGTAGAGGCGGGAGAGGACCTCGCGGACCTTCTCCTGGGTCTTCCACGGCTGCGAAGCCGCGTTGTACATGTACGTCGCGTGGTGGGCGACCTGGTTGGAGTGGCCGTACATGCCCATCCGGACGTCACGCGCCTCGGTCATCTCGTGGATGACGGAGCCGTACGAGCCGACGAACTCGGGGGACGCCGTCTCGGGCGTGGTGAAGTAGGAGTCGAGCTTCTCGCCGAGGCCGGAGCGGCCGCCGTAGAGGTTGGCCAGACCGCGGCTGTCCTGCGGAGCGGTGAACGCGTAGCCCCAGCCGTTGGTCTCCGTGTAGTCGTAGCCCCACACCCGCGGGTCGTACTTCTCGCTCGGCACCCGCCAGTCGCCCTTCGGGCTGCGGCCCTGGAAGAATCCGGCCTTCGAGTCGAAGAGGTCGACGTAGCCCTGCGCCCGGCCCAGGAAGTACTCCGACTCCTCCTTGTAGCGGGGGTTCTTCGTCGTCTTGTAGAGCGCCCGGCCCATCTCGGCGAGGCCGTAGTCGTTGAGGTAGCCCTCCAGCGACCAGGACAGGCCCTCATGGGTCGAGGTGGAGGCGTAGCCGAGGAACGGCGAGGTCTCCATGCCCTTGCGGCCGACACCGGAGGACGGGGGCACGACGGTGGCGTTCTTCAGTGCCGCCTCGTACGCCGCCTCGGCGTCGAAGTCGACACCCTTGACGTACGCGTCGGCGAAGGCCACGTCCGAGCTGGTGCCCGTCATCAGGTCGGCGTAGCCGGGGGAGGACCAGCGGGAGATCCAGCCACCGTCCTTGTACTGCTGGACGAAGCCGTCGACCAGCTCGCCCGCCTTCTTCGGGGTGAGGAAGGAGTACGCGGGCCAGGTCGTGCGGTACGTGTCCCAGAAGCCGTTGTTGACGTACACCTTGCCCTCGACGATCTTCGCGCCGGTACGGGTCGGGGTGTCGGGACCGGTCATCGGCGAGAACGGGCTGGCGTACCGGTAATCGGGCCTCTGCTTGGTGCCGGTGTTCTCGAAGCCCGAGTTCGGGTAGAGGTAGAGCCGGTAGAGGCTGGAGTAGAGCGTGACCAGCTGGTCGTGGGTGGCGCCCTCGACCTCGACCTTGCCGAGGATGTCGTCCCAGGCGTCCTGCGCCTTGCCCCGGACCTTCTCGAAGCGGGTCCCGGCCGGGATTTCGTCGGCGAGGTTCTTCTTCGCCTGGTCCACGCTGATCAGCGAGGTCGCCATCCGCAGGTTGACGGTCCGGTCCTGGCCCGCGTCGAAGCGGACCCGGCCGGTGACGCCCTTTGAGGCCGAGTCGGTGACCGGCGCGTCGAAGACGCCGTACACGAACAGCCGTGTGGCGCCGGTGGACAGGCCGCTCTTGACGTCCGAGAAGCCGGTGAAGGAACCGGCCGCCGGGTCGAGGGTGAGGCCGCCCTCCTGGGTGACGTTGTCGAAGAGCACGCTCGCGTCGTCACCGGGGTAGGTGAAGCGCATCATCGCCGCGTGGTCGGTGGGCGTCATCTCGGCCTTGAGGCCGTTCTCGAAGGTGACGCCGTAGTAGTGCGGGCGTGCGGTCTCGTTCTCGTGCTTGAAGGGCAGGGCCCGGGCCGTGCGCGAGGTGTCCGGGGTGCCGGCCGCCGCGGACGGCATCACCTGGAAGGTCTGCCGGTCCCCCATCCAGGGGCTCGGCTCATGGCTGGTGCTGAACGCCTGCACCGTGGGCAGGTTGTCCGCGTTGTTGCCGCGGGAGTACTCGTACAGCCAGCTCCGGGACCCGGCGTTGGTGACCGGGGTCCAGAAGTTGAAGCCGTGCGGGACGGCGGTGGCCGGGAAGGTGTTGCCCCGGGAGAACGAACCGCTGGAGTTGGTGCCGCGGGTCGTGGAGGCGTAGTCCGAGAGGTGCGCGAGCCGCTTCGCGGGTGCCTGGGGCGCGATCGTCACGTCGTCGATCCAGCCCTGGAACTTGGCCGGCCCCTTGGGGGAGTCGTACCCCACCAGGATCCGGTCGACCGTCCTGCCCGCGGCGACCGTGCCGATGCCGGAGGCGACGGCGTTCCACTGGTTGACGTACAGCCGCTTGGCGGCGCCCTGGCCCTGGGGGGTCAGCAGACCGCCGTGCGAGTCGGTCGCCTTCAGCTCGCTCAGATAGGTGCCGTCGGTGAAGGCGAGGTCGACGGAGACATTGGTCGCGGGGTAGTTCAGATCCGTCTCCGCCATGGCGGGAAAGATCTTGTAGGAGAGCTCGGTGTCGCGATGGACATCGATGTCGACGTCGAAGACCTTGTTGTACGAGTAGGCCCGGCCGCCCGGCTCGTGGGTGCCCGCGTACTTGAGGGCGCGCCTGCCGGTGAAGCCGGCGCCGGCCTTCGCGGTGGGGGAGCCGCTCGGGCCGCGGTCGACCTGGCTGCGCATGTCGTCGGGGGCCGGCGCACTCGTGTCCCCGTTAGAGAACTGCACGTCCGCCAACTGGGTGGCGGAGGACGCGCCGTTGTTCCTGGTGATCTCCAGACGATAGTGGGCGTACGCCGTCACCTCCGACGGGTCGCCGATGTCGAACGTCCTGGTCTCGAAGCGCTTGGCGAAGGTCTCTCCGGAACGCGTGTCGAGGACCGTCCAGTTCTGGCCGTCGGCGGAGCCCTTGAGCGTCCAGTCCCTCGGGTCGCGGTTGGCGAAGTCGTTCGCCGAGGTCAGGGCGTAGGTGGCGAGCTTGACCGGCTCGTCCGTGTCGAACTCGATCCAGGCGGTCGGTTCGAACCCCAGCCATTTGCTGCTCGGCAGCAGGTCGACCAGATTCTCCTTGGTCTCGCCGGCACTGGTGTTCTCGTCGCTTGCGCGCAGCTGGATCACCTTGTCGGTGACATTGCCCGGAATTCCGCCGGCGAAGCCGCCGTCCACTCCCGATGACCGCTTCTTTCCATCGGCGGTGACTTCAACGGTGTGGCGCCAGTCCGGCTGGGCTTCGTCCGCTTCGAATGATGACGTGAATTCCCGGTCGGCCGACGACGATTGCCCGGGCTCGGACGGAAGGGCGACGGCGGCGGAGGGAGCCGTCAACACCAGCATGGAAGCGGTCACCACCAGGGTGACCGGATTGATCTTTCGGTGCCGGGGTCTGGTTCTGGGCTGCATCCCGGATCTTCCTCCAGGGAGAGTTCGTTGGACAACGTTGTCAGGCGCGAGGCGCAGGCTCCAGTAGGGAGGTAAGTCCCGTACGGTGTCAAGGGCGTTGGCGGGGCGGGCCAGGTCGAATCGGATGTTCCACGAGGAATGCTGCGGTCGTAAGGGCGATTTCGGGGCTCTTCGGTCCCCGAGGTCTCAACTCGGGAAAGATGGCCCCCCAACCTTGCATTTGATCTTGCTCACACAGCGGGAAGTGGACTATACCTGTCGGCGTCCGCATAGCCGTTCCACATGACTGCGGACCAGGGGGGACGGTGGGCGGCGGACAGGTGCGGAGCGCACGGCCCGGCCGCAGACACTCCGTTCCCGCTGAAGCCGTGCACGACCCAAGCTTCACTGTGTTTCCCTTCGGGAAAGCGCAGCAACTGACTGCGGTGGCGGGGCCCTTCGCCTGAGGCGAGAAGGACGGGCGACCGGTACACCGCCTGAGTCCTGGAGAAGGCGAGGACTTGAGCATGGGATCCACCTCCGCCCACAACAACGAGGGCGTCGGCCGTCGCGATCTGATCAAGCGTTCTGCCGCGCTCGGCCTGCTCGCGATTCCTACGATGAGCTTCCTTTCCGCCTGCGCGAGCGGCGACGGCGGCTCGGAGAACAAGGTCGAGAAGGGCGAGAAGACCGCAAAGAACCCGCTCGGGGTCAATGGGACGGCCCCGCTGGAAGTCGTCATTTTCGACGGTGGCTTCGGCACGCAGTACGCCAAGGACGCGGTCGCCGTCTTCGAGAAGACCTACCCCAAGGCCCCCAAGGTCAAGTTCTCCGCCACGCAGAAGATCCAGTCGGTTCTGCAGCCGCGCTTCAACCAGGGCAGCCCGCCCGACCTCATCGACAACTCGGGCGCCGAGCAGATGGACATGGGCGTCCTGGTCGGCAAGAAACAGCTCGCCGACCTCACCCCGCTGCTCGACGCCGCGTCGATCGACGACCCGAGCAAGAAGGTCCGCGACACACTGCGGCCCGGGATCGTCGAAATGGGCCAGTTCGACGGCTCGCCCGTCTGGGTCTTCTACTACGCCTACACGATCTACGGCGTGTGGTACTCGCAGAAGGCGCTGGACGGTCTGGACGCCACGTACCCGGAGACCTGGGACGACATGCTGGCGGTCTGTGAGAAGGCCAAGAAGAAGGGCATCGCGGGCTGGACGTACGCGGGCAAGCACCCGTACTACATCCCGTTCTCGCTCTACCCGATGATCGCCAAGGTCGGCGGCCGCGAGGTCCTCGACGCCATCGACAACCTCGAGCCCAACGCCTGGAAGCACCCGGCCGTCAAGGCCTGCTTCGAGGCGTACTACGAGCTCTCCAAGAAGGGCTACATCCTCCGGGGCACCCCGGGGCTGGACCACATCCAGTCCCAGACCGCCTGGACCGAGGGCAAGGCGCTCTTCATCCCCAACGGCTCCTGGGTGGAGAACGAGGCCGCGAAGACCATGCCCAAGGACTTCGACCTCGCCGTCTCCGCCCCCACCGGCATCGACAGCTCCGACAAGATGCCGTTCGGCACGATGTGGGCGTCCGGCGGTGAGCCGTTCATCGTCCCGGCCAACGCCAAGAACCCGGCCGGCGGCATGGAGCAGCTGCGCATCATGCTCAGTGAGGCGTCGTCGAAGAACTTCACCTCACAGGTCAAGTCGCTGACCGCGTTCAACGGGGGTACCGGGGGCATCGAGCTGACGCCGGGTCTGAAGTCCGGTGTAGCGGCGCTCGACAAGGCCGGGGAGAACGTGGTGAACCCGCGCCTGCAGGACTGGTACGTCGCCCTGCAGAAGGAGAAGATCGGCGTGGGCGGTATCGGCGAGATGATGGCCGGCCGTCTCACCCCGGCCGAGGCGATCAAGAAGATCCAGGGCTTCGCCGACGAGGCCGCCAAGGACGACTCGATCAAGCACTACAAGCACCAGTGAGCGGACGTCACCAGCGGCGGCTGCGGCAGGAAGATCGGGGTCGGTAGGGATGCAGCACGGCAAGTACCGTTTCATCGTGGGGTTCCTGGCCTTGCCCCTCACGCTGTACGCGCTCTTCGTCATCTGGCCGTTCATCCAGTCCATCTACTATTCGTTCACGGACTGGACGGGACTGAGCCCCGACTTCCAGATGGTCGGCTTCGACAACTTCAGCAGGATGCTGGAGGACGACGTCTTCTGGAAATCGCTGCAACACAGCCTGATCCTCGTACTGCTGCTGCCGCTGGTGACGCTCAGCCTGGCACTGTTCTTCGCGTTCATGCTCAATGTGGGGGGCCGGCGCAGAAAGAACGCCAAGAACGCCGGAGCGATCACCGGCGTGCGCGGGTCGTCCTTCTACAAGATCGTGTACTTCTTCCCCCAGGTCCTCTCGATCGCGATCGTCGCGCTCCTCTTCCAGTTCGCTTACAACCCCAACAGCGGTGCGATCAACTCGGCCCTCAAAGCCGTCGGTCTGGACGACATCCAGCCGGTGTGGCTGGGCGATCCCGATCTGGCCCTGTGGTGCGTGACGGCGGTCCTCATCTGGAGCACCGTCGGGTTCTTCGTGGTGCTCTTCTCCGCCGGAATGGCCTCCATCCCGAACGACTTCTACGAGGCCGCGCTCCTCGACGGCGCGAGCCGCATCACGACCTTCTTCAAGATCACCCTGCCGCTGCTGTGGGACACCGTGCAGTCCGGCTGGGTGTACATGGGCATCCTCGCGCTCGGCGCGGAGTCCTTCGCGGTCGTCCAGATCATGACAGTCGGCCCGAACGGCGGCGGCCCCGACTACTCGACCATCGTGATGCCGCTGTACGTGTACCAGAAGGCCTTCCGTGACGGTCAGGCCGCCTACGCAACGACGATCGGTGTCGCCCTCCTCATCGTCACGCTGCTCTTCGCGGCGATCGTGATGCGGCTGGGCCGGCGCGAGCGGCTGGAGTACTGACTATGAAGACCACGGAAACCCCTCCCGCCGCCGTCCCGGTCGGCGACGGCGGCGGCGCCGTCGCCAAGACGGCCGGCGCGGCACCACCGCCGCGCAGGCGCGGCGAGGGCAAGGTGCTCAACGTCTTCTCGCACGGCATGCTGATCCTCTGGGCGTTCATGGTCGTCATGCCGCTGGCGTGGGCCGTGATGACGTCCTTCAAGGACGACAAGTCGATCTTCACCTCGCCGTGGGCGCTCCCCGACACACTGCACTTCGAGAACTGGTCGCGCGCCTGGACAGAGGCGCACATGAGCGACTACTTCCTGAACACCGTTCTGGTGGTCGGCGGCTCGCTGGTCGGCACACTGCTGCTGGGTTCGATGGCTGCCTACGTGCTGGCGCGTTTCGAGTTCCCCGGAAACCGTTTCCTCTACTTCCTCTTCATCGGAGGGATGAGCTTCCCGATCATCCTGGCCCTGGTCCCGTTGTTCTACGTCATGAACAACATGGCCCTGCTCAACACGATCCACGGCCTGATCCTGGTCTACATCGCCTACTCGCTGCCGTTCACGGTCTTCTTCCTGACCGCCTTCTTCCGCACCCTGCCCTCGTCGGTGGCGGAAGCGGCGTTCATGGACGGCGCGTCGCACACCAGGACGTTCTTCCAGGTGATGCTGCCGATGGCGAAGCCCGGACTGATCAGCGTCGGCATCTTCAACTTCCTGGGCCAGTGGAACCAGTACATGCTGCCGACGGTGCTGAACACCGACGAGAGCAAGAAGGTCCTGTCGCAGGGCCTGGTCCAGCTGGCGGTGAGCCAGGGGTACAAGGGTGACTGGTCGGGACTCTTCGCCGGCCTGGTGATGGCGATGCTGCCGGTTCTCGCGGCGTACATCATCTTCCAGCGGCAGGTGGTCGCCGGGCTCACCGCGGGTGCGCTCAAGTAACGACGTCCACCCCGCCGCCTCCGTCCCGCCCGTCCGTCCGTCGCGCACCAGCGCGGCGGACGGGCTTTTCTCTGTGGCGGCCCCCACCGGGCGCCCCGCCCGGCCCGGACGGGGCGCAGGCCGGTTCCGTCGTGGCTCCGCGCTCATCGGAGTTTGACGCCGCTCAAGGTCTTGACGGAATAAGCCCGAAAAGGTTGAACTCAGAGTTCACAAGTTGGAGAGACGCCGGGCAAAGCCCTTCGGGCGTCCCGGCCGGGGGCGGTCGTCGCGCCGCCCACCGGGGGCAGGAGTGGATGAGTCAATGGAGACTCCGGGATCGCAGACATCTCTGCACCGGGCCAATCTCGAACGCGTCGTGCGCGCAGTCCGCATGGCGGGCTCGCTGACGCAGGCGGAGATCGCGAGGAGCACCGGCCTCTCCGCGGCCACCGTCTCCAACATCGTCCGCGAGCTGAAGGACGGCGGCACGGTGGAGGTGACCCCCACCTCCGCGGGCGGCCGCAGGGCCCGCAGCGTCTCGCTCAGTGGTGACGCCGGCATCGTGATCGGCGTCGACTTCGGCCATACGCATCTGCGCGTGGCGATCGGCAACCTCGCTCACCAGGTGCTCGCCGAAGAGGCGGAGCCGCTCGACGTGGACGCGTCGTCCGCCGAGGGTTTCGACCGGGCGGAGGCGCTGGTCAACCGGCTGATCGAGGCCACGGGTATCGGCCCGGGCAAGGTGGTCGGCGTGGGGCTCGGCGTACCGGGCCCCATCGATGTGGAGTCGGGCACCCTGGGCTCCACGGCGATCCTGCCGGGCTGGACGGGCATCAATCCGAGCGAGGAGCTGTCGGCCCGCCTGGGCGTGCCGGTCTACGTGGACAACGACGCCAACCTCGGCGCGCTCGGCGAGCTGGTGTGGGGCAGCGGCCGTGGGGTCAAGGACCTGGCGTACATCAAGGTGGCCAGCGGTGTGGGCGCCGGGCTCGTCATAGACGGTCAGATCTACCGGGGCCCCGGCGGTACGGCCGGCGAGATCGGGCACATCACGCTGGACGAGTCGGGCCCGGTCTGCCGCTGCGGCAACCGAGGCTGTCTGGAGACCTTCGCCGCGGCCAGATACGTGCTGCCGCTGCTGCAGCCGAGTCATGGGGCGGAATTGACCATGGAGCGCGTCGTGCAGCTCGCCCGGGAGGGCGACCCGGGCTGCCGCCGTGTCGTGGCCGATGTCGGCCGCCACATCGGCAGCGGCGTGGCGAACCTGTGCAACCTCCTCAACCCGAGCCGGGTGGTGCTCGGAGGTGATCTGGCGGAGGCTGGAGAGTTGGTACTGGGGCCGATCCGCGAGTCCGTCTCCCGCTATGCCATTCCCAGTGCGGCGAGGCAGCTCTCGGTGGCTCCGGGAGCTCTGGGCGGGCGTGCGGAGGTGCTCGGTGCGCTGGCCCTCGCACTCAGCGAAATGGGTGATTCAACACTTTTGCAAGGGTCTGACAGTGCGTCGCCGGTCGGCGCGCCCGCCTTCACTTAGATAACGAATGGCACCGTTGTCATCTCGTTAAGGATTTACTCCTTGACGCTGACGGCGGGGCCGAGTTGACTCCAAGCCACCTCGGCCGCAGCGACGCGGCCTCGTCAGGGAGGTTTCTCATCGTGAACGCACATCTGCGTCGTGCCGCTGTTGCTGTCGCCGCCACTGCGATGGCCGTATCGCTGGCCGCTTGCGGACAGGCCGGCGACTCGGGCGAGAGCACGAGCGAGTCGAGCCCCAAGAAGGGCGACGACATCACGATCGGCCTTCTCCTTCCGGAGAACCAGACCGCTCGTTACGAGAAGTTCGACAAGCCGCTGATCGAGAAGAAGATCAGCGAGCTCACGAACGGCAAGGCGAAGGTGGTCTACGCCAACGCCAAGCAGGACGCCACACAGCAGTCCCAGCAGGTCGAGACCATGATCACCAACAAGGTGGACGCCCTGATCCTGGACGCCGTGGACTCCAAGGCGATCGCCAACAGCGTGAAGAAGGCCAAGGACGCCAACATCCCGGTCGTCGCCTACGACCGCCTCGCCGAAGGCCCCATCGACGCCTACACCTCCTTCGACAACGAAGAGGTCGGCCGGGTGCAGGGCAAGGCCCTGCTCGAGGCCCTGGGTGACAAGGCCAAGGACGGCCAGGTCGTCATGGTGAACGGCTCGGTCACCGACCCGAACGCCGCGCTGTTCAAGAAGGGTGCCCACTCCCAGCTCGACGGCAAGGTGAACATCGGCAAGGAGTACGACACCAAGGAGTGGAAGCCGGAGAACGCCAACGCCAACATGGAGGCCGCGATCTCGGCCCTCGGCAAGGACAAGATCGTCGGTGTCTACTCCGCGAACGACGGCATGGCGGGCGGCATCATCACCGCCCTCAAGGCCGCCGGTGTCTCCCCGCTCCCGCCGGTCACCGGCCAGGACGCCGAGCTCTCCGGCGTGCAGCGCATCGTCGCGGGTGAGCAGTTCATGAGCGTCTACAAGCCGTACGCCCCGGAGGCCTCGGCCGCCGCCGAGATGGCCGTGGCGCTCGCCAAGGGCGAGAAGCTCGACGCGCTCGCCAAGGCCAAGGTCGACAGCCCCACGAACCAGGGTGTTCCGGCCGTGCTCGTCCCGGTCGTCTCGCTGACCCAGGACAACATCAAGGACACTGTCATCAAGGACGGCGTCTACACGGTCCAGGAGATCTGCACCGCGAAGCTGAAGGCCGCTTGTGACAAGCTCGGCCTGAAGTAGGCCCAGCTCGCCGGAGCCCCCGGGTCCCATCGGGGCGCTCCGGCTGCTTGCCGGGGCATGAGGCGCCGCGCCGGGACGCGCGAGTCCCGACGCCTCCGGAGCCGGAGTCCGGCCGGGGTGGCGACGTCCCGCAGAAACCTTTCGGTGCCCCGCCCCTCCCTTCAGCCCCCGCCGGGGGGCCGGGGCATCGGATGGAACGCTCGCCCGTTTCTTCGTATTTTCATTCCATACGCTCAGCCTCCGCCCCGCCTCACCCCGGCGGTGCGGCATCCCCGCCGGTCAGGCGGCGAAGGAGATGGTTCACGTGTCCGCTACGCCCGTGTTGGCGTTGCGCGGGGTCTCCAAGCGGTTCGGTGCCGTGCAGGCGCTCACCGACGTAGAGCTTGAGGTCCACGCCGGTGAGGTGGTCGCACTCGTCGGCGACAACGGCGCCGGAAAGTCCACGCTGGTCAAGACGATCGCCGGCGTGCATCCCATCGATGAAGGCGACATCGAATGGGAGGGCAGGCGTGTGGCGATCAACCGGCCGCACGACGCCCAGGCCCTCGGCATCGCGACGGTCTACCAGGACCTCGCGCTCTGCGACAACATCGACGTCGTCGGCAACCTCTACCTCGGCCGGGAGCTGCACAAGCGCGGCGTTCTCGACGAGGTCGAGATGGAGCGCCGTGCCCTGGAGCTCCTCAAGACGCTCTCGATCCGGATTCCCAGCGTCCGTATCCCGATCGCCTCGCTCTCCGGCGGTCAGCGCCAGACCGTGGCCATCGCCCGTTCGATGCTCGGCGAGCCCCAGCTCGTCATTCTCGACGAGCCCACCGCCGCACTCGGTGTCGAGCAGACCGCGCAGGTGCTCGACCTGGTGGAACGGCTCCGGGAACGCGGCCACGCCGTGATCCTCATCAGCCACAACATGGCCGACGTCAAGGCCGTCGCCGACAAGGTCGCCGTACTGCGACTGGGCCGCAACAACGGGATCTTCGAGGTCAAGTCGACCTCGCAGGAAGAGATCATCTCCGCCATCACCGGTGCCACGGACAACGCCGTGACCCGCCGTGCGGCGCGCAACGCGGAGGTTCAGAAGTGACCACAGAGAAGACCTCCACCGCCGACGCACCGGTCGTCAACCCGGACGCCGCGCACGACGCGCTCACGGCCGTCGACCCGCGGCTGCTGGTGCGCGAGCAGGGCCTCAAGGGCTACTGGTCGGAGTTCAAGCGGAAGATGCACGCCGGAGACCTCGGGTCCATCCCGGTCGTCCTCGGTCTGATCATCATTGCCGCGATCTTCCAGAGCATGAACTCGCAGTTCCTCTCGGCGAAGAACATCACCGACATCTCGGTCACCATGGTCGGCACCGGGATGATGGCCGTCGGCATCATCTTCGTGCTGCTGCTCGGCGAGATCGACCTGTCCGTCGGCGCCGTCAGCGGTGTCTCCGGCGCGCTGGTGGCCGTGCTCAGCGTCACCCACGGCATGAACGAGTGGCTCGCCGTACTCATCGCCCTCGTCGGCGGTGCGGCCATCGGCGCCCTGCACGGCTTCTTCTTCGCCAGGATCGGCGCGCCCGCCTTCGCCGTCACACTGGCAGGTCTGCTGTTCTGGCAGGGCTTCATGCTCCAGATGCTCGGTGACACCGGCACGATCAACCTGGACTCGGAGGGCGTGGTCGGCCGGATGACCACGTACTTCTTCTCCGACATCGCGGCCGCCTACGGCCTCGCCGCGGCCGCCGTGGCCGTGTTCTTCCTCTCGTCGTTCTTCGACAACCGCCGCCGTGAGGCCGCCGGCGTGCCGTCCCGGCCGCTGTCCGACACACTGCTGCGGACGGTGCTGCTCGCCGTCGTGGCCTTCGCAGCCGCAGCCGTCTTCAACCAGTACCGCGGTCTGCCGCTGGCCCTGGTGCTCTTCCTCGCCGCCCTGGTGGTCACGGACTTCGTACTCCGCCGCACCTCCTACGGCCGCAAGGTGTTCGCCCTCGGTGGCAGCGTCGAGGCCTCGCGGCGCGCCGGTATCAACGTCACCGCCGTCCGGATCTCGGTCTTCACCATCGCGGGCCTGTTCGCGGCCGTCGGCGGTCTGTTCTGGGCGTCCAAGATCGCGGCGGCCAACCAGAGCGCCGGCGCCGGTGAGCTGCTGATGAACGTCATCGCGGCAGCCGTCATCGGCGGCACCAGCCTCTTCGGTGGCCGGGGCCGCACCTGGAACGCGCTGCTCGGTGCGATGGTGATCGTCTCGATCCAGTACGGCCTGGCGCTGGAAGGCATCAGGACCCCGGTGGTCTACATGATCACCGGCGGTGTTCTGCTGGCGACCGTGGTGATCGACTCGATCACCCGTAAGACACAGAAGACCGCAGGTCGCGCCTAGTACCACCACACAGTGCCCGGCACCGCACCGCGGTGCCGGGCACTGCTGTGCCTACGTCATAGGCCTGAAACAGAACGCACGGCCCTGTGACCGAGCCCGTGCGCGGAACATTAGACTCGGTCAATCGGCAACGCACGATCAGCTTCGACTCGATCAGCTCGAAGGCAGCTCGAATGCAAGGAGGCACGGTGACACAGCCGCGCGCAGCGCGTCCTTCAAGGGTGGTGGGCGACGGGTCGGATCTGCTGTCCGGGATCAAGGGACCGCGTGACCTGGACCGGCTCGGCCCGGAGCAGTTGGAGCAGCTGGCCGCAGAGATCCGGACCTTCCTGGTGGACGCCGTCTCCAAGACCGGCGGACACCTCGGACCCAACCTCGGCGTGGTCGAGCTGACCATCGCCCTCCACCGTGTCTTCGAGTCCCCGAAGGACAAGGTCCTCTGGGACACCGGACACCAGAGCTACGTCCACAAGCTGCTGACCGGCCGCCAGGACTTCTCCAAGCTCAAGATGAAGGGCGGCCTGTCCGGCTACCCCTCTCAGGCCGAGTCCGAACACGACATCATCGAGAACTCGCACGCCTCCACCGTGCTCGGCTGGGCCGACGGCCTCGCCAAGGCGAACGAGGTGCTCGACAAGGACGACCATGTCGTCGCCGTCATCGGCGACGGGGCCCTCACCGGCGGTATGGCCTGGGAGGCGCTCAACAACATCGCCGCCGCCAAGGACCGCCCGCTCGTCATCGTCGTCAACGACAACGAGCGCTCTTACGCCCCCACCATCGGCGGCCTCGCCAACCACCTGGCCACCCTGCGCACCACCGACGGCTACGAGCGCTTCCTCGCCCGCGGCAAGGACCTCCTCGAGCGCACGCCCGTCGTCGGCAAGCCGCTGTACGGCACCTTGCACGGTGCCAAGAAGGGCCTCAAGGACTTCATCGCCCCCCAGGGCATGTTCGAGGACCTCGGTCTGAAGTACGTCGGCCCCATCGACGGCCACGACATCGAGGCGCTCGAGTCGGCCCTCGCCCGTGCCAAGCGCTTCCGCGGCCCGGTCATCGTGCACTGCCTCACCGAGAAGGGCCGTGGCTACCAGCCCGCGCTCCAGGACGAGGCGGACCGCTTCCACGCCGTCGGCAAGATCCACCCGGACACCGGGCTGCCCATCTCCAGCTCCGGCCTCGACTGGACCTCCGTCTTCGGTGAGGAGATGGTCAAGCTCGGCAAGGAGCGCGAGGACATCGTCGCCATCACCGCCGCGATGCTCCAGCCCGTCGGCCTCGACAAATTCGCCAAGGCCTTCCCCGACCGGGTCTACGACGTCGGCATCGCCGAACAGCACGGCGCGGTCTCCGCGGCGGGCCTGGCGACCGGCGGCGTGCACCCCGTCTTCGCCGTCTACGCCACCTTCCTCAATCGTGCCTTCGACCAGGTCCTGATGGACGTCGCCCTCCACAAGTGCGGTGTGACCTTCGTACTGGACCGGGCCGGCGTCACCGGCACCGACGGCGCCTCCCACAACGGCATGTGGGACATGTCGATCCTCCAGGTGGTCCCCGGCCTGCGGATCGCCGCCCCGCGCGACGCCGACCAGGTCCGCGCACAGCTGCGTGAGGCGGTCGAGGTCGACGATGCGCCGACCGTGGTCCGCTTCTCCAAGGGCGCGGTCGGCCCGGCCGTCAAGGCCGTCGGCAAGGCCGGCGGCATGGACGTTCTGCGCCGCGACGAGGCCGAGCGGCCCGACGTGCTGCTGGTCTCCGTCGGCGCCCTCGCCCCGATGTGCCTGGAGATCGCCGACCTGCTGGACGCCCAGGGGATCTCCACCACCGTGGTCGACCCGCGCTGGGTCAAGCCCGTCGACGAGGCGCTGGCGCCGCTCGCCGAGCAGCACCGGGTGGTCGTCACCGTCGAGGACAACAGCCGCGTCGGCGGAGTCGGCTCCACGATCGCCCAGGCGCTGCGCGACGCGGGCGTGGACGTGCCGCTGCGGGACTTCGGCATCCCGCCGCGCTTCCTCGACCACGCCTCCCGGGGCGAGGTGCTGGCCGAGATCGGCCTGACCGCACCGGACATCGCCCGGCAGGTCACCGGACTGGTCTCCAAGCTCGACGGCCGCATCGACAGCGAGGCCGTCGAACCCGCCCGCGACTGACACCGGCTCTCGGGTGCGCCGACCGGACCTCCGTCCGGTCGGCGCACCGAGCGGCATCGTCCCGTGCCCGGCGTGCCGAAACGACCTCGATGGCCGGAACCGCCGAACAGGCGCATGGACGCGCCTGTTGACCGACCGACAGGCCCGTCTCCAGCCGATATCGGGACACAGCGCGCCGATCGTGTGCGACGACGTGGCGGACTGTTCCCAGGGGGTACCCCCTGTAAGGGTGGTCCCTTCGGCCCATTCGGTCGAACCCACCCGTTCCGGCTCTCCACGGACCACGCACCGTCCCGATCATGGCGGGGACGACAAGTGTGGAGGTGCAGGGGTGAGCACAGATACCGACCCGTCCGGCGGCACGCAAGGGATCTTCCGGACCAAGCCAGTCGAGCAGTCGATCAGGGACACAGAAGAGCCGGAGCACGCACTCAAGAAGTCCCTCTCCGCCGTGGACCTCACGGTCTTCGGCGTCGGCGTCATCATCGGCACCGGCATCTTCGTCCTCACCGGCACCGTTGCCAAGAACAACGCCGGCCCGGCGACCGCACTCGCCTTCGTCGCATCCGGCATCGTCTGTGCCCTGGCCGCGCTGTGCTACGCCGAGTTCGCCTCCACGGTCCCGGTGGCCGGCTCCGCCTACACCTTCTCGTACGCCTCGCTCGGCGAGCTGCCCGCCTGGATCATCGGCTGGGACCTGGTGCTGGAGTTCGCGCTCGGCACGGCGGTGGTGGCCGTCGGCTGGTCGGGTTATGTGCGATCGCTCATGGACAACGTGGGGTGGAACCTGCCCGCGGGGCTGCAAGGCCCTGATGTGGAGGGCGGGACTTTCGACCTGCTGGCCTTCCTTCTCATCCTGGTGCTGACGGCGATCCTCGTCGTCGGCATGAAGCTCTCCGCACGGATCACCGCGGTGGTCGTGGCCATCAAGGTCGGCGTGGTGCTCATCGTCATCGTCGCGGGCCTCTTCTTCGTCAAGGCCGCCAACTACGACCCGTTCATCCCGCCGGCGCAGAGTCAGGAGTCCGGCTCCGGCTGGGATGCGCCGCTGGTGCAGCTGCTGTTCGGCTACGAGCCCACGAACTTCGGCGTCATGGGCATCTTCACCGCCGCGTCCATCGTCTTCTTCGCCTTCATCGGCTTCGACGTCGTGGCCACGGCGGCCGAGGAGACCAAACTGCCCCAGCGTGACATGCCGCGCGGCATCCTCGGCTCGCTGCTCATCTGCACCGTGCTCTACGTCGCCGTCTCCCTCGTGGTGACGGGCATGCAGCACTACAGCGAGCTCTCCGTCAGCGCGCCGCTCGCCGATGCCTTCAAGTCCGTCGGGGCACCGTTCTTCGCGGGCGTGATCAGTTTCGGCGCCGCGGTCGGCCTGACCACGGTGTGCATGATCCTGCTGCTGGGCCAGACGCGGGTGTTCTTCGCGATGAGCCGGGACGGTCTGCTGCCGCGGTTCTTCTCCGTGACCCACCCACGCTTCCGCACGCCCTACCGCCCGACGATCCTGCTCGGGGTGATCATCGCGATCGTGGCCGGCTTCACCAGCATCAACGAGCTCGCCACGCTGGTGAACATCGGCACCCTGTTCGCGTTCGTCGTCGTGGCGCTCGGCGTGATCATCCTTCGCCGCACCCGGCCCGACCTCCACCGCGCCTTCCGCACCCCATGGGTGCCGGTGATCCCGATCCTCTCGATCGCCGCGTCGGTGTGGCTGATGCTCAACCTGCCGGGCGAGACCTGGTTCCGTTTCGCCGTCTGGATGGCATTCGGCCTCATCGTGTACGCCGCCTACGGGCGCAGGAACAGCCGACTCGGTCGCCAAGGCGCAGACGCCAAGTACTAGCTCGACCAGGTCCCGTCCGGCGGGCGCACGGCGCGCGGGCCCACGCACCGCGCGCCGTGCGCCTCGGCACGCCGCCGAAGCTCCCGGTCCGCAGTGACGACCACACAGGTCCGGCCGGCCGCCGCCTGTACGGTATCCACGATCAGGTCGTCGCCGCTGCCGTGCGCCGACACCACCCCGACGCCCGGCACCGGGCCCACTCCGCGGGCGGCGCCCTCCACAACGAGCACCACCTCCAGCGGCCCGGGCCATCCGTCGATGCCCTCGGCAGCCACCCCCACCAGCCCGTCCCGCAACCGCTCGGCGGCCCCGCGCCGGTCGCGCCACCACGCGTCGGGAACGGAGCCGACGACGTTGGCGCCGTCGACGATCAGAAGTACGGGAAGTGTGTCCATGGGGTCAGGGTCGCAGGCCCGGGGGCGGACCATGGGAAGCCCCGGGCACCTGGTGGGATCCGGGTGCCCGGGGCTTCGGGAGAGGCTCGACGCTCGTCAGCCGCCCGTGGCGGGTGACTTCTTCGCGGATTCGGGGATCTCCGCGTCGTTGCGGATGGCCTTCCACAGCTCGGTCGCCTGCGGCTCGGCGGCGACGACACGGTTCGGGTCGATCTTGTCGTAGGCGACGGGGAGCATGATCGTCTCCATCGAGGCCGGGTCGACGCCGTCCATGCTGCGGGCGAATTCGGCGAGCTTGGTGAGCGAGTCGAGACCGGAGTCGGTCGTCAGCGACTGGGTGAGCGAGTCCGCGATCTTGTACGACTTGGTGGGACTGCCCAGCAGGTCCTGTGACTTGACCTCGCTGAGCAGCGCCATCATGAACTGCTGCTGCAAACCGATACGACCCAGGTCGCTGCCGTCACCGATACCGTGCCGCGTTCGGACGAACGCCAGGGATTCCGTGCCGTTGAGCTTGTGCGACCCGGTCGTGAGATCGAGGCCGGACTCCGTGTCGCGAATCGGCTCGTCGACGTTGACGGTCACTCCGCCTATCGCGTCGACCAGCTCCTTGAATCCGGCGAAGTCGATTTCCAGGTAGTGGTCCATCCGGACTCCGGACATCTTCTCCACGGTCTTCACGACGCACGCGGGACCGGCGAGGGAGTAGACGGAGTTGAACATCACGCGCTCTTTGGGCGGCAGGGCGGAGCCGTCGGACTTGACGCACTCGGGCCGGGCGACGAGGGTGTCGCGCGGGATGCTGACCGCCGTCGCGCTGGAACGGCCCTCGGGTATGTGGATCATGAGCGCGGTGTCCGAACGGGCGCCGCTGACGTCGCCCCCCGCGAGCCCGCCGTTGCCGCCGGCCCGGGAGTCCGATCCCAGCACGAGAAGGTTCTGACCGCTGGTCGGCAACTTCTGAGGCCGGTCGTCGCCGATGGCCTTGTCGAGGTCGACGCCCTTGATGTTGCCGTCGAGGCTGCTGTACAGCCAGTAGGCGGTGCCTCCCGCGGCCAGCAGGAGGACGAGCGCGACTCCCAGAGTGATCTTGAGACCGCGACGGCGCTTGCGAGGAGCGGATCTGCGCCGCTTCCTCCCGTGTCCGTCCCCCTGCGGGCCCGGTGGCGTGGCGGCGTCGTGGCTCATCCTGTCTCGAGTCCTCAAGTTCATTGCCCTGGAGGGGCGGTGGAATGCGTGGGACTCGGGTGGGGGGTGTGACCGGTCCTTGAATGCATGACTGACCGTGCACTATAGACAAATTTTCGACCTCCTGCGGTCGGTTACATTCTTCGGCGTTCAAAATCCCTCCACGTGCGGTCGCCGAATCGACTCGGCCTCACAGCCGGCAAGCACCGAAGGTGCCGTCCCACGGCCCGTCTTCATCACAGGCAAGGAACCTCGTGACCGACATACGTCCCGGAGTCGTCAAGGCAGTGATCCCCGCGGCAGGCCTGGGTACCAGGTTCCTGCCCGCCACAAAGGCGACGCCCAAGGAGATGCTGCCGGTCGTCGACAAACCGGCGATCCAGTACGTCGTCGAGGAAGCGGTCGCCGCCGGGCTCGAGGATGTGCTGATGGTGACGGGCCGCAACAAGCGGGCGCTGGAAGACCACTTCGACCGTCACTACGAACTCGAGCACGCTCTCGGGCGCAAGGGCGATGAGCGGCGTCTTTCCGCCGTGCGTCAGTCGTCGGACCTGGCGGCCGTGCACTATGTGCGCCAGGGGGATCCGCGCGGGCTCGGGCACGCCGTGCTCGCGGCGGCGGCCCATGTCGGCGACGAACCCTTCGCCGTGCTTCTCGGTGACGATCTGATCGATCCGCGCGACCCGCTGCTCTCCCGGATGATCGAGGTGCAGCGCGAGCTCGGCGGCAGTGTCGTCGCGCTCATGGAGGTACCGGAGAGCCAGATCCACCTGTACGGCTGCGCAGCCGTAGAGGTCGGTGAAGCTGCGGACGTGGTCCGCGTCACGAGTCTTGTGGAGAAGCCCGAGCCCGGCAAGGCGCCCAGTTCGTACGCGGTCATCGGCCGGTACGTACTCGACCCCGGCGTCTTCGAGGCGCTGCGGCGCACCCCTGAGGGGCGGGGTGGTGAGATCCAGCTCACCGATGCCCTGCAGCAGTTGACGCAGATCGAGGCGGCCGGCGGTCCGGTGCACGGGGTTCTCTTCAAGGGCCGGCGATACGACACCGGCGACCGCGGCGACTATCTGCGGGCGATTGTGAGGCTGGCCTGTGAGCGCGAGGACCTCGGTCCGGACTTCCGGCAGTGGCTGCGGGACTGGGTGCGGGACGAACTCTGATCGAGCGGCCGACTGATGGTCCATTTCCGGCTATTGCGGCATGTTTGCCTTTCTGTCGCTCCGTGTTCCGCTGCGTGGGGACAGGAATGCGCCCGGTGTTATTGTCGCCCAGTTCATGCAGGAGAGGTGGGTCCGAGGACATGGCGCGACGCAAACGTGCGGTGGTGGGTGCCGGCGTTCCCGTCTCCGGCCAGGACCTGTCCGGACCCGGGGTCGCCGCTGCCGTCGGTTCGGGATCCACGCCCACCGCGAGCTGGTTGTTCCTCGGTCGTGACGGTCGGCTGACTGCTTACTGCTCCGTGCCGGAGGGAATCGCCCGATGGACGGAGTCCGAGCCCGGGTCCACGAGGTGGATCGGCCCCGAGCTTTTCCCCGTGGACGACTGGACGGGGTATGCCGTCTTCAGTCAGGGATCGGACGGCTATGTCTACTTTGCCGGAATGCGGTACCGCGAAGGTGCCATGGGCGGCCGAGAGATCGTCTTCGCCACGCAGTTCCAGACGGGGCGCCCGCTCAGCGGATGGCATGTACTGGGTAACCCCTTCCGTGGAGAAGACGACGGCACTGCGTCCGAAAGGCTCGGCCACCCCTTCGTCGCCGCTGACGGTTCAGGCGCGCTCCATGTCTTCATCCACTGTCTCGGGCACTCGGTGCGCACCCGCAGGCGGGACCCCGGAGGCAACTGGGAGTCATGGGCGGGCATGGACAACAGATGGGTGCGTACGCCCCTGGTGGCGGTACCCACGTCCACGGGTTCGATCCAGGCCCTCGCGACGTACAGCAAGGGAGTCGTGCACTGGGCTCGAGACGCGTCGGACAAGGCCTTTCGCCTCCTCGGCCGCCCCGCCCAGCCCGCGGTCGAGCTGACTCATACGGGGCTGGAGACGGGGCCGGGAAGTGTCACGTTCTACTGGCGTCACCCGGCCGACGGTCAAGTCGTCGCATATCGCGCCCAGGCGGACGGGTCGAACGCGCCGGCTGTTCTGACGTCCCTGGGTGGAGCGGCGGGCGAGGGGCCCGTCGGCGCGGTGCGCGCATCGATCAACGGATACGACTGCACCGTACTGGTCCAGCGTGGCGCACACGGTGCCCCTGAGGTCGCCGCCTATCCCACCGAGGGGGAGGTGTACGGCACTTGGTGGGCGCCGGTCGGTGAAGCATGCGTCGGCTGGCCTGCCGTTCAGGTCGACGGCATGGGGCGTGTCGTGCTTGCGACGATTCGCCCCGATGGTGCCCTTTGGGTCACCCGTCAGGACATGCTCGACCCGGGCCTGGCCTTCGAGGCGTGGCGGGAAGTCGGCTGACCGCAGCCGTCGTGCGGAGAGTGGGATGCCTCACGTGTCGGCGTCCCTTTCGTGTGACGAGGTCGGCCCGTGACCCCCGATGACCTTGCTTTGTTGCGGAAGTTGGCCAAATCTTCCGTAATCGCACGCGATGATCCACGGCTGTTGTCGAATCTGATCGTGTCCTATTATGTGCGGGCCCTGTGAAGGACAGATAAGCGTTCACTGCCGTTCATCGACGGACAGCGCGCCATTTACGGGGCTGTTGGCAGAGACGCCGGTGAGGGCAGGTCTGCCAGCGGCCGACGTCGCCGTAGGCCGCCGCAGATTGATCAACGGAGGAGCGCGCTTTGTTCGATAGGCCTCGGCTGAGCATCGTCGTGCCCTTCATGGACGTCGAGCAGTACCTGGACGAGTGTCTGGAGTCGATCGCACGCCAGACGTTCAAGGAGCTCGAAGTCATTCTCGTCGATGACGGCTCGACCGACTCGTCGACCCGCATCGCGGGGGAGTTCTGTGCCCGTGACCCCCGCTTCAAGCTGATCCGGCAGGAGTCGCACGGCCCTGGCCACGCCCGCAACACCGGTATCCGCGCCGCTCACCCGGCGGCCGAGTTCCTCGCCTTCGTCGACGGCGACGACGTCATCCCGGAGTACGCCTACGAGCTGCTCATCCGCCGGCTCGAGGGTTCGGAGTCGGACTTCGTCTCCGGCAATGTGCAGATGATGAACTCCACCAAGAAGTGGCAGTCACCGCTCCACAAGGGCCCGATGGCGAAGGACCGGCGTCACACGCACATCACCCGGTTCGAGGCGCTGATCTACGACCGCACGGTCTGGAACAAGGTGTTCCGGCGCTCGTTCTGGGATCACCACTTCATTGCATTCCCGGAAGGGGTCCTGTACGAGGACTCCTGGGTGAACATGGTTGCCCACTTCCGTGCGAACAAGGTCGATGTCATCAATGACTTCGTCTACTTCTGGCGGCGCCGCGACGGTGCGGCCGCGCCTTCGATCACCCAGCGGCACACGGAGCTGAGCAATCTCCGTGACCGTGTCGCGGCCGTGCAGTCGGTCAGCCGGTTCTTGGGCGGCCATCGCTCCCGTGCGTTCCTCGAGCACAAGCGCAAGTACGACCTCGCGTGCCTGAAGTCGGACCTCATGCTGCATCTCAAGGTGCTGCCCGACGCGGACGAGGAGTACCAGCAGGCCTTCATGGAGTGGGCCAACCAGTTCCTCGACGAAGCCGACCCGGACATCATCGACGACCTCACCGCCGAAGCCCGGGTCAAGTGGCATCTGGTCCGCTTCTGGAAGCTCGACGAGCTCCTCGAGGTCATCGCGTTCGAGCGGAAGGGCGGCCCGATCCCGGTGCGCCGCCGCTTCCGCCGCTACCTCAACTACCCCTACCTCGGAGACCGCCAGGTCGGTGTCGACAAGAAGGCGTACCGGCTCGACAAGGAACTGTCCCTGCACGGCTCGGTCTCCGGCGCACACTGGAAGGGCGAATGGCTGCACCTCTCGGGCGCCGCCTACATCCGCTTCATCAACGTCCACAAGCGCCGGATGTCCGTGAAGGCCCTTGCCCTGCGGAACAAGAAGCAGGGGCGGACGCTCGTCACCACCGCGAAGACCACCTACTACCCGCAGGCCACCGAGCACTCCAACCAGAACCGCTACTGCTACGACTGGTCCGGCTTCGAGACCCGGATCGACACGACGCGGCTCAAGCGCAAGGGGCAGTGGGTGGAGGGCACCTGGGACGTGGCCGCCGGCGTGCTGAGCCGTGGTCTGTTCCGGTACAAGGGGCTGGCGCGTGGCGGCGCGGGAAGTGCCTCCAACCCTCCGTACCGCTATGTCGACAAGAACACCCGTATCGTGCCGCTGTTCCTTCAGGGAACGCTCAAGCTCCGCGTGGAAATCGTCCGGTGCCGCATCACACGTCACCGTGTCGTCGGCAACCGGCTCGAGCTCGGCGGTGTCTACCTCGGTCCCACCGTCCCCGAGTGGGGCAAGTTCCGGGTGCGCAGCCTCAGCGGCGCTGCCCAGCACGACTCCTGGGTCCACTTCACCCACGGCGGCGAGGGCTGGTGCACCTTCACCACCCGAATACCGCTCAGTGGGCTCGTCCCCGGTTCACGGGGCGAGGAGGACGACAACGTTCCCCGCTCCTGGGGCATGGGCAGCAACGGGTGGAAGACCACGCTGCACGTCGAGGGTCGCAAGGCGCCCATCTACCCCGTCATGGCGGAGGAGACCCCGGACGGCCGCTACCGAATGCCCCAGGCCCTCCAGGCGCCCGAGGGCGATCGCGAGGTGGTCGTACACCGCAACGGCTCCGGATATGTGGTCCTCTTCGAACGGGCCACGCTGCCCACGGCCACGCACGTCACCTGGCACGAGGACGGCTCGCTCGAGATCCACGGCAGGTACACGGCGGCCGACCGGTTGTCCGCGAGCGAGTACCTCGCCTCCCATGTGATCGTCCGCTCGCGGGCCCAGGGGGCCGAGCGGGAGTTCCCGATCGTCTGGAACCGTGACACGTTCCGGTGCGTGGTCACCCCGGCCGCCGTACGTACCCTCGCCGGCAGCATTCCGCTCGCCGGCGGGCGCTGGGACTTCTTCCTGCGTCGGCAGGACCTCTCCACGGTCGGGCCGGAGGAACGTCAGGAAGACCTGATGATCAAGCTCGAGCAGGAGCTCATCGGGGAGTTGCCACAGGAGTTCGAGCACGGTGGGCGACGCTACGATCTCCAGTCCGAGGCCTACGACCGCTTGTCGCTCCTCGTCCACTCGGCGATGCCCGACCACGCCCGCGGCCCGTACCGGCAGAAGCTGCTGCGCACCAAGGCCTACCCCGCGTCCCGTCGCCAGCCGGTGCGCGACGCCGTGCTCTTCGACGCCTTCAAGGGCAGCCAGTACTCCGACAGCCCCCGCGCCCTGCACGAGGAACTCGTGCGACGTCGCGTCGGCCTGGAGCACCTGTGGGTGGTGCGCGACGACCAGGTCCAGGTGCCGCCCACCGCGACGCCCGTGCGGATGTGGTCCCCCGAGTGGTACGAGGCCCTGGCCACCAGCCGGTACGTCGTCGCCAACAACCACCTCCCCGACTGGTTCCAGAAGCGGGAAGGCCAAGTCGTCGTGCAGACCTGGCACGGCACACCGCTGAAGAAGATCGGTCACGACATCGAGGCCATCCACTTCGCCGACCAGCGCTACCTGGAACGCGTCGAGAAGGAGGTGCAGAACTGGGACATGCTGGTCTCGCCCAACAGCTTCTCCACCCCGATCCTCAAGCGGGCCTTCGGCTTCCCCGGGGAGATGGTCGAGTGCGGCTACCCGCGCAACGACATTCTGCGCCGGCCCGGCATGGAGCGACGGGAGCAGGAGATCCGCCGCCGTATCGGGCTGCCGGAGGGCAAGCGCGTCGTCCTGTACGCACCGACCTGGCGCGACGACCAGTTCTACGCTCCTGGCAAGTACAAGCTCGACTTCCGCATCGACCTGGAGGCCGCCCGGGCCCGTCTCGGAGCCGACCACGTCCTCATGGTGCGCCGTCACCCCAACGTCGTGGACCCGGTGCCGGGCGCCGGCGACGGATTCGTCTTCGACGTCTCCGACTACCCGGACATGGCCGACCTCTCCCTGATCACCGACGTGATGATCACGGACTACTCCTCCCTGATGTTCGACTACGTCAACACCGGGCGACCCATCCTGTTCTTCACGTACGACCTGGACCACTACCGCGACACCCTGCGCGGCTTCTACTTCGACTTCGAGCACAGCGCCCCCGGCCCTCTCCTCTACACCTCGGATGACCTGGTCGCGGCCATCCGCGACATCGACCGGATTCAGGAGCTCTACGCCGAGCGGTACCGCTGGTTCCAGAACGAGTTCTGCGACCTGGACGACGGCTACGCCGCCGCGCGGCTCGCCGACCGGATGCTGGTCTCGGGTGACGATCTCTCACCCGAGCACGCGCAGGCACCGGCCGTCGGCACCGTCGACACCCGGCACGCAGGGCGGGCCATGACCCCGATCCGGTGGAGCCCCCAGCAGTGGTTCACCGCCCAGCGCCCATCCGCAGAGCTCGTCCGCGCGACGCCCACGCAGCAGCCTGCTCCGGCACACGATGCGGCTTCGCCGCAGCAGACGGCCGTCTCGCAACCGCCGCAGCAGCCGCACGCGCAGCTGCCGCAGCTCATGCCGGCGCGGCTCCAGCAGCCGACCGGCGGGCTCGCGCAGACGCCGCCCACCGGGGACCGGACCCACGAAGGCGTGATCGTGTGACGCCGACGGCTCCGCCGGCCGGCCGGCCGGCGGCGTTCCCGATCGTGCCGGACGGCCCCGGCACCCGATGACCACCCCGCCGTACGCGCCCCGGGCGCTCGGTCCCCTTCCCGACGCGAGGGCCGAGCGTCCCTTCGGCGTCGCCTCAGTCGCTGCCGGCGTCCACCCGGATCAACAGGGCCCGGTGATCGGAAACGCCCGTGTCGCGCACCGAGCACATGGTCCTCGGCAGTCCGGTGAACAGGTAGTCGAGCTTGCGACCGGAATCGTGCGTCGGGCGCCCGGACCGGTCGGAGGCGGACGCCTGGTCGCACTCCCGGTAGTTGCGGTAGACGCCCGCCGGCCACGCCCAACCGACCGGAGTGCGGTCCCCGGGCGGTCTGAGGTTGAAATCGCCGCCGAACACGGTGCGCCGCTCCGGCACCGCCGCCATCAGCGCCTTCAACTGGTCGTCCCGGTACTCGCGGCCGGGGTGCGCCCGGTCGCTGCCGGACATACTCAGGTGGGCGTTGCACACCCGGACGTCGTGGGCCGTGACCGTCGCGCACAGGATGCCCCGCTGCAGCCCGACCGCGGGCTGCGGCGAGGACACCACGCGCACCGAGGACAGCGGATGGGCCGAGAGAATCGCGAAGCCGGCCGCGCCCTGTCCGCGACCGTCGCACCCGACCGTGCGGTCGTGCCCGGTGCCGTCGCGCCAGGTGTAGGGCCGGAAGGACAGACTCCAGGACCGGCCGAGGGCTTTGCGCACCAACTCGATCTGCGCCGCGCACGTCTCCTGGAGGAGGACGACGTGTGCCCCGGCGTCGACGAACCGCCTCACCTCCTGCCCCTTGGCGGCGGCGCTTCCGGTGTGCGCGCAGCCCCACCGTTGGACGCCGCACATGTTCCAACTCGCCACCGTCAGAGTGCGGGTGGCGGAGAGGGAACGCGTCGGACTCGGGGCGGTCAGCACCGCTGTCGCGGTGACGAGGAGTACCGCCAGGGCGAGGGCAAAGGCCGCGGCCGGCACTCCACGGCGTCGGTGGAGGCCGGCCTGGAGCAGGGACGCCAGAAACATCTCGACATCATGTCCGATCAGCCGATCCAGCGCCAATGTGCCGACCCGTCCCCGTTTCCGGAGCGCCTGGTCCTGGGTGTGCCCGCCCGGCCGGCTCCGAAGAACCGTCATGAGACTGGAGTTCCGTAAATGTCCAAAGCACCCTCGAACGGGCGGAAGTTGTTCAACGGCATCGAGGCCTCGGGGACGTTTCCGGTCGAGTACCGCTTCTCCCACGCGAAGAGCGGCAACCGCCACCTCGTCGTGGTGTTCGCCAATTTCTCGGCGCCCGAGGACTACGGATGGTCCAACGGCGTCTTCGACAACGTACGCGCCAACATCCTGTGGATCCGCGACCGCTTCGACGGGATGAACGCCTATTACCTGTGCCGGAACATGGACTTCGGTCTGGCGGACTCGGTGCAGATGCTCATCGCCAACTTCGTGCGGGCGCTGCGGCTGACGCCCGACCAGGTCACCCTGTGGGGCGGATCCAAGGGCGGCAGTGCGGCCCTGTACTTCGGACTGACCTACGGCTACCGGAACATCGTGGCCATCGTCCCCCAGTTCCTCATCGGCGACGCCCTGGAGAAGCGGCACCCGAAGGTCTCCGCCTATATGCTCGGCGAAGGGACGCCGGCGCACAACGCACGGATCCTGGACGCGCTCATTCCCGATCTGGTGCGGAGCCAGGCGAACCGCGGCGCCAACATCTACCTGCTCTCCTCCCCGCAGGACGAGCACTACGCCGTGCAGGTGGAGCCGTTCCTCGGCATCTTCCAGGGTTACGAGAACTTCAACTACCTGCACAGCGAATCGCCGACGATCACCGGCCATGCCACGGCGACGAGGCGAAACGTGCCGGCGCTGGTCGGTCTGCTCAACCTGCTGGCCGACGGTTACGCCCCGCGTCTTGGATTCGCGCGCCACGCCCAGGAGGAGTTCGACCGCGACCAGTCGGCCGTCGACGCCTACCTCGGCGCCACAGCGAAGGTCCAGAGCGCCGCCGCGTTCCCGCCCCCGGTGGTCACGACCCCGGGCTTCAACAGTGAGGTTCCCGTCACCGGCCTCCGCTTCACGGGGCAGGCGCCCGGGGCGGTGCGGGTGAGCATGTGGGAGAACGGCAAGTTCCTGGCTTCTCCGCAGGTCGCCCCGGACGGCGCCTGGTTCTGGGAGCCGGAGAAGCCGCTGGCTCGGGGCAAGCATCTGGTCAAGATCTTCGCGGTGGCTCCGGCCGGCTTCCATTCGGCCCGGGTGGAGGTTCCCTTCACGGTGTCGGACCGGGTCGAGGTTTCCTACACGGCCGTGGAGGGGGCCCCCGGCCACGGCGCACCGCCGGCCGCCGTAGGGGCCGTGCATCCCGGTCACTTGCTCCGGCCGCCGGTCGTCTCGGCGCCCGGCCCCCAGCAGCAGGTGGCGACGGCGGTCGCATTCCACGGGCTCGCGCCGGGCGCGGCGCAGGTCCGCTTCCGTGGGAACGGCGGGCTCCTGGGCGCGGTCGTGGTCGCGCCGGACGGGAGCTGGGGCTGGGATCCGGGCTGGCCGTGGCCGGAGGGGCCGCACCTGGTCGAGGTCGTCGCGGTGGACGCGCACGGCATGGAGTCCCCGCCCACGCCGGCCGCCTTCACCGTCATGAACGCATCCGCGCCGACCGGATACTTCACGCCGGGGTACTGACGACCGACCGCCGCCGATTCCGAACTACTCACGAGTGGAAGCCGCACATGTCCAAAGCAGCGTCGAAGGGGCGCGACATCATCACCGGGATCGACACGTCCGGTGCGTATCCCGTCGAGTACCGGTTCGCCCACGCGAAGAAGGGCAACCGCCATCTGACGGTGGTGTTCGCCAACCTTGCCGCTCCGGACGACTACGGCTGGTCGACCGGTGTCCTCGACGACCTGCGGTCGAACATCCTCTGGATCCGTGACCGTTTCGAGGGCGGGCTCACCTACTACCTGTGCAAGGAGATGGACTTCGGCGTCGAGAGGTCCGTGATCGACCTCATCACCAGGGTGATGAGGTCCCTCGACCTGACGCCGAACGACGTCACCCTGTGGGGCAGTTCGAAGGGCGGCAGCGCCGCCCTCTACTTCGGGCTGCGGTACGGGTTCCGGAACATCGTGGCCTGTGTTCCCCAGTTCCTCATCGGCACCTTCGTACGGGAGGTCTATCCGAACGTCGGCCGGAGCGTGCTGGGCGAGGGTCTCGCGGAGCAGGACGTGCGGGTCCTCGACGCGGTCATCCCCGATCTGCTGAGGGCGGGCGCGAACCAGGAGGCCAACATCTACCTGGTCTCGTCTCCGCAGGACGAGCAGTACCCGACCCAGGTCGAGCCCTTCCTGGGGATGCTGCAGCGGTACCCCAACTTCAACTTCGTCTTCAGCGAGTCCCCGTTCATCACGGAGCACACCAAGGTGACCGTGCGGAACGTTCCGCCCCTCCTCGCGATCGGCTACCTGCTGGTCGACGGAATCGCGCCGCGCATCGGCACGATCCGCAACGGCTACGAGGAGCCCGACCGGGACACATCGGCCATCGACGCCTTCCTCGCCTCCACCGCGAAGGTGAAGGCGACGGACGCCTTCCCGCCCCCGGTGGTCACCGTTCCGGCGGCAGGCGGCATGGTGCCGCTCGCCGGTTCGCGCTTCACCGGGTACGCCCCGGGGGCGGTTCGGGTGAGCCTGTGGGAGAAGGGCAAGTTCCTGGGTTCGCCGAGCGTGGCCCCGGACGGCACCTGGGCCTGGGAGCCCGCCAAGCCGTGGGCCGGCGGGGAGCATCGCGTCAAGATCTTCGCGGTGGACCCGGCCGGCTTCCACTCGCCGACGAGGGAGGTCCCCTTCACAGCGGCGGACGGGGCCGCCGCGGCTACGAGTGCGGTTCCCGCCGGCGCCGTGTCCGGTGCGCCGGCACCGGTGCGCGGCCCGGTCCCCGCCGCACAGGGCGTGCTGCCGCCGGTCGTCTCGAGCCCGGGCCCGCGGCAGCAGGTGGCGGGGACGACGGTCGCCTTCCACGGCGTCGCCGCGGGCGCGGTGCAGGTCCGGTTCCAGCAGAACGGCGCGCTGCTGGGGATGAGCGGGGTCCGGCCGGACGGGAGCTGGGGCTGGGATCCGGGCTGGCCGTGGCCGGAGGGGCCGCACCTGGTCGAGGTCGTCGCGGTTACCGCGCACGGCATGGAGTCCCCGCCGGCCCCGGCCGCTTTCACCGTCATGAACGCGTCCGCACCGGCCGGGTACTTCGCCCCGCGGAACTGAACTCCGTCGTCGATTCCGAACTACTCACGAGTGGAAGCCACACATGCCCAAAGCAGCGTCGAAGGGTCGCGAGCTGATCCAGGGGATCGACACCTCCGGTGCGTATCCCGTCGAGTACCGGTTCGCCCACGCGAAGGGCGGGAACCGGCATCTCGTCGTCGTGTTCGCCAACTTCGCGGCCACCGACGACTACGGCTGGTCCAACGGCGTCCTCGACCCGGTGCGGGCCAACATCCTCTGGATTCGCGACAGGTTCCACGGCAGTAACAGCTACTACCTGTGCAAGGAGATGGACTTCGGCCTGGAGCAGTCCGTGGCCGCTGTCATCACCAAGGTGATGAAGGCCCTGGACCTGACACCGGACGACGTCACGATGTGGGGAGGTTCGAAGGGCGGGAGTGCGGCGCTCTTCTTCGGCCTGCGGTACGGGTTCCGCAACATCGTCTCCCTGGTGCCCCAGTTCCTCATCGGCACCTACGTGAGCAAGAGGAACCCCAGGGTCGCCCGGTTCATGCTGGGCGAGGGGGTGCCGGAGGAGAACGTACGGATCGTCGACGCGATCATTCCCGACCTCGTGCGGTCGGGCGTCAGCCGGACGACCAACGTCTATCTGCTCTCCTCTCCGCAGGACGAGCAGTATCCGGAACAGGTCGAGCCGTTCGTGGGGCTCTTCCAGGGATACGACAACTTCAACTTCATCTACAGCGAATCCCCCTTCATCACCGGCCACACCCAGGTCACCAGGCGCAACGTCCCCTTCCTCATGGGACTCGTGAACATGCTCGCCGACGGACTCCCCCCGCGACTCGGCCTGGTGCGCAACGGCTACGAGGAGCCGGACCGTGACACGTCGGCCATCGACGCCTACCTGTCCGCCAACTCCCGGGGCAAGGGCACCGACATCGCGCCGCCCGTGGTCGCGCACCCGGCGCTCCATGCCCAACTCCCCAGGGACGACGTGTACTTCAGCGGGACCGCCGAGGGTGCCGTACGGGTGAGCCTGTGGGAACACGGCAAGTTCCTGGGATCACCCTCCGTGGCGCCGGACGGCACCTGGTCCTGGAAGCTCAGCAAGCCGTGGAGCAAGGGCAAACACCTGGTGAAGTGCATCGCGTGGGACGCGGCCGGAGGCCACACGAAGGGCGTCGAGGTCCCGTTCACCACGGTCGACGCGGCGGCGGCCGTCACCGCGCCCGGGATGCCGGGGCCGGCCGTGCCCCAGGGCATCGCGCCCGCCATGTCCGGGGCGCCACTGGGGGCACCGGTGGTCCAGGCCCCCGGCTCGTACCAGCAGGTCATGGGAGCCGTCGTACAGTTCACCGGCTTCGCCGGCGGGGCCGCACGGGTGGGGTTCAGAGCGGGCGGCACGCTCCTCGGCGTGAGCCCGGTCGCCGCCGACGGACGGTGGACGTGGGACTCCGGCTGGCCCTGGCAGGAGGGCGTGCACAACGTGGAGGTGTTCGCCGTGGACGCCGTGGGGACCGAATCACCGGCGGCCGTCGTGCCCTTCGAGGTGCTGTCCGCAGCCGGGGCCTCGCGGTTCGCCCACTGACCCACCACGGGGCGCGGTGCCCCATGGGGCATGGAAGAAGGGCCCCCGCTCGAGCGGGGGCCCTTCTTCCATTGCCGGTGTCTACGCGGGAAGGCTCGCCACGCCCGGTGCCAGGAACGGCTTGCCGTTCACGCGCTGGGAGACGCCCTCGCGGTCCAGGTACGGCGTGATGCCGCCCAGGTGGAAGGGCCAGCCGGCGCCGGTGATCAGGCAGAGGTCGATGTCCTGGGCCTCGGCCACGACACCCTCTTCGAGCATCAGGCCGATCTCCTGCGCAACGGCGTCCAGGACGCGGTCGCGGACCTGCTCCTCGGTCAGGACCGTGTCGCCCTGCTTGAGGAGGGCGGCGACCTCCGGGTCCAGCTCGGGCTTGCCCGAGTCGTAGACGTAGAAGCCGCGCTTGCCGGCCTTGACGACCGCGGCCAGGTTCTCGGAGACCTTGAAGCGCTCCGGGAAGGCGCGGTTCAGGGTCTCGGAGACGTGGAGGCCGATGGCCGGGCCGACGAGCTCCAGCAGGACCAGCGGCGACATCGGCAGGCCGAGCGGCTCGATGGCCTTCTCGGCGGTGGCGACCGGGGTGCCCTCGTCGATGACGTTCTGGATCTCGCCCATGAAGCGGGTCAGGATGCGGTTCACGACGAACGCCGGGGCGTCCTTGGTGAGGACCGCGGTCTTCTTCAGCTTCTTGGCGACACCGAACGCGGTGGCCAGCGAGGCGTCGTCCGTCTTCTCGCCCCGCACGATCTCCAACAGGGGGAGGACGGCGACCGGGTTGAAGAAGTGGAAGCCGACCACGCGCTCGGGGTGCTTGAGCTTGGCGGCCATCTCCGAGACCGACAGCGAGGAGGTGTTGGTGGCGAGGATCGCGTGTGCCGGGGCGACCGCCTCGACCTCGGCGAACACCTTCTGCTTGACGCCCATCTCCTCGAACACGGCCTCGATGATGAAGTCCGCGTCCGCGAAGCCCTCGGCCTTGTCGAGCACACCGGTCACCAGGGCCTTGAGGCGGTTGGCCTTGTCCTGGTTGATGCGGCCCTTGCCGAGCAGCTTGTCGATCTCGGCGTGGACGTAGCCCACGCCCTTGTCGACACGCTCCTGGTCGATGTCGGTCAGCACGACCGGCACCTCGAGGCGGCGCAGGAACAGCAGCGCCAGCTGGGAGGCCATCAGACCGGCGCCCACGACGCCGACCTTGGTGACCGGGCGGGCCAGCTTCTTGTCCGGCGCGCCGGCCGGGCGCTTGGCGCGCTTCTGCACGAGGTTGAAGGCGTAGATACCGCTGCGCAGTTCGCCGCCCATGATCAGGTCGGCCAGCGCCTGGTCCTCGGCGTCGAAGCCCTTCTGCAGGTCGCCGTCCTTCGCGGCCTCGATGATGTCGAGGGCGCGGTACGCGGCCGGGGCCGCGCCGTGCACCTTGGAGTCGGCGACGAACCGGCCGCGGGCGACGGCCTGGTCCCAGGCCTCGCCGCGGTCGACGTCGGCACGCTCGACGACGGTCTCGCCCTTGAGGACGGACGCCGTCCAGAGCAGGGACTGCTCGAGGAAGTCGGCGCCCTCGAAGATCGCGTCGGCGATGCCGAGCTCGAAGACCTGGCTGCCGCCCAGCTGCTTGTTCTGGCTGAGCGAGTTCTCGATGATCACCGAGACGGCGCGGTCCGCACCGATCAGGTTCGGCAGGATCGTGCAGCCGCCCCAGCCAGGGACCAGACCGAGGAAGACCTCGGGCAGCGAGAAGGCCGGGATCGCCTTGGAGACGGTGCGGTAGGTGCAGTGCAGACCGATCTCGACGCCGCCGCCCATGGAGGCGCCGTTGTAGTACGCGAAGGTCGGCACGGCCAGGCCGGAAAGACGCTTGAAGACGTCGTGGCCGCCCTTGCCGATCGCGAGCGCGTCGGAGTGCTGCTTCAGCAGTTCGACGCCCTTGAGGTCGGCGCCGACCGCGAAGATGAACGGCTTGCCGGTGACACCGACAGCGACGATGGCGCCCTCGGACGCCTCCTTCTCGACCTGGTCGACGGCGGCGTTGAGGTTCGCCAGCGACTGCGGGCCGATGGTGGTCGGCTTGGTGTGGTCCAGGCCGTTGTCCAGCGTGATGAGGGCGAAGCGCCCGGCGCCGCCGGGGAGGTCGAGGTGGCGCACGTGCGCCTGGGTGACGACCTCGTCCGGGAACAGCTCGGCCGCGCCCTTCAGGAGTTCAGCGGTGGTGCTCACTTGTCGCCTCCGGCGTCCTTGTGGTGCGGGTTCTCCCAGATGACCGTGGCGCCCATGCCGAAGCCGACGCACATGGTGGTCAGGCCGTAGCGGACCTCCGGCTGCCCCTCGAACTGGCGGGCCAGCTGCGTCATCAGACGCACACCGGAGGAGGCCAGCGGGTGACCGAACGCGATGGCGCCGCCGTACTGGTTGACGCGCGGGTCGTCGTCGGCGATGCCGTAGTGGTCGAGGAAGGCCAGGACCTGGACGGCGAATGCCTCGTTGATCTCGAAGAGGTTGATGTCCTCGATCGAGAGACCGGCCTTCGCGAGGGCCTTCTCGGTCGACGGGATGGGGCCGTAGCCCATCACCTCGGGCTCGACGCCGGCGAAGGCGTACGAGACGAGGCGCATCTTGACCGGGAGGCCGTTCTCGCGGGCGAACTCCTCGGAGGCGATGATCGAGGCGGTGGCGCCGTCGTTCAGGCCCGCGGCGTTGCCGGCGGTGACACGGCCGTGGACGCGGAACGGCGTCTTCAGACCGGCCAGGCTCTCCAGGGTCGTCCCCGGGCGCATCGGCTCGTCGGCGGTGACCAGGCCCCAGCCGGTCTCGCCGGCCTCCGGGTTGGTGCGGCGCACGGAGACCGGGACCAGGTCCTGCTGGATCTTGCCGTCGGCGTACGCCTTGGCGGCCTTCTCCTGCGAGCGCACGGCGTACTCGTCGGTGCGCTGCTTGGTGATGTGCGGGTACCGGTCGTGCAGGTTCTCTGCGGTCATGCCCATGAAGAGGGCCGACTCGTCGACGAGCTTCTCGCTGACGAAGCGCGGGTTCGGGTCGACGCCCTCACCCATCGGGTGGCGGCCCATGTGCTCGACACCGCCGGCGATGACGGCGTCGTACGCGCCGAAGGCGATGGAGCCGGCGACGCTCGTGACGGCGGTGAGCGCACCGGCGCACATGCGGTCGATCGAGTAGCCCGGCACGGACTGGGGCAGACCGGCGAGGATGCCGGCGGTACGGCCGAGGGTCAGACCCTGGTCACCGATCTGCGTGGTCGCGGCGATGGCGACCTCGTCGATCTTCTTGGGGTCGAGGGCCGGGTTGCGCCGCAGCAGCTCCCGGATGGCCTTCACGACGAGATCGTCGGCGCGGGTCTCGTGGTAGATGCCCTTCGGGCCCGCCTTGCCGAACGGGGTGCGGACGCCGTCAACGAAGACGACGTCCCTGACGGTACGAGGCACGATGGCTCTCCTCCAGGGTGCGGGGTGGCACTGCTGCGGCGCACATCGCTGAGCGTGCGCTTGCTTCCCTCATGCTACTTGCGGGTAACCGGGGTGCACAGTCCCGGGGGCGGGAGCGGTGAACGTCACACGTGGGTGGGGTGCGGGGTGACGCCCGCGGCGGGCATGTTCCCCGTCCCGCCCCTACCCGAAACCGGGGCAGGAGCCCGGACCGGTACCGCGCTCCGCGCCGTGTCGGGGTCGCCGGATGGCTGGATTTCGCTCCGCGAAATCACCCTCGCCGGCGCTTGGGGCACGGAGGTCCGGGGGCCGAGCCCCCGAAACACCGCGCGAAGCGCGGTACAGGGTCCGGGGGATGCCCGGTTTCGGGGGCGGGGCGGGCAGGGGAATGGCCCCGACCCTGAGCCCCGCCCGCGGCTACGCCGCGCCCGTGGACAGCGCGCGCGCCAGCAGTGGCGCGACCAGTTCGACCTGCCAGGGGCGGGCCGCCAGCTCCGTCAGGGCGTCGGAGACGGACCCCACCGTCACCTCGGACGGCGGCTCCCAGCAGACACGCCGCACCGTGTCCGGCGTGATCAGGTTCTCCTGGGGCATGTTCAGCTCCTCCGCCAGGTCGGAGACCGCCGCCCGCGCGGCGGAGAGGCGGGCCGCGGCGGCCGGGTCCTTGTCCGCCCAGGACCGCGGCGGCGGCGGGCCGTTCAGCGGCTGGCCGGGCTGGGGCAGCTCGGAGTCCGGCAGGGCCTTCGCCCGCTCGACCGCCGCCTGCCACTGCTCGAGCTGACGCCGGCCCATCCGTTGCCCGAACCCGGGCAGCGCGGTCAGCGCGTGCACGTTGGCGGGCAGCGCGAGCGCGGCCTCGATGATCGCGGCGTCGCCGAGCACCTTGCCGGGGGAGATGTCACGTCGTTGGGCGACCCGGTCGCGGACCGTCCACATCTCCCTTACGACGGCCATCTGGCGTCGGCGGCGCACCTTGTGCATCCCGGACGTGCGCCGCCAGGGGTCACGGCGCGGGGGCGGCGGCGGGGCGGCAGCGATCGCGTCGAACTCCTGGTGCGCCCACTCGAGCTTGCCCTGCCGGTCGAGGTCCTTCTCCAGCGCGTCGCGCAGATCGACCAGCAGCTCCACGTCGAGCGCCGCGTACCGCAGCCACGGCTCAGGCAGGGGGCGGGTGGACCAGTCGACGGCCGAGTGGCCCTTCTCCAGGGCGTAACCGAGGACGCTCTCGACCATGGCGCCGAGCCCGACCCGCGGGTGGCCGCCGAGCCGTCCGGCCAGCTCGGTGTCGAAGAGCCGGCTGGGAACCATGCCTATTTCGCGCAGGCACGGCAGGTCCTGGGTGGCGGCGTGCAGGATCCACTCGGCGTCGGCGAGCGCGTCGCCGAGCCCGGACAGGTCGGGGCAGCCGACGGGGTCGATGAGCGCGGTGCCGGCACCCTCGCGACGGAGCTGTACGAGGTACGCGCGCTGTCCGTACCGGTAGCCGGACGCGCGCTCGGCGTCGACGGCCACGGGACCGGTGCCGGCCGCGAAGGCGGCGATCACCCCGGCCAGGGCGTCCTCGTCGGCGACCACCGGCGGGATGCCTTCGCGGGGCTCCAGCAAAGGGATCGGCAACCCTGCGGCAGGGACGTCGTCGTCCGAGGGGGCGCCCCCGGTGGTTCGCAGTGCTGTCTCTGCTGCGGTCTCTTGGGCGTCGGTCACGTGTCAAGGGTATCTGTGAACGGAACGCGCCCGTCGACGGAACGTTCCGTCGACAGGCACGGAGAGATGTCACGTCATCAGTGGATGATTCCGGTGCGCAGCGCCACGGCAACCATGCCGGCGCGGTCCCCCGTTCCCAGCTTGCGTGCGATACGGGCCAGGTGGCTCTTGACGGTCAGTGCGGACAGGCCCATCGAGACGCCGATCGCCTTGTTGGACTGCCCCTCGGCGACGAGGCGCAGCACCTCGACCTCGCGTCCGGACAGCTCTCGGTAGCCGCCCGGGTGGCTCGGGGCACCCGGGGGGCGGCGGTGCATTCGATTGGCCGCGGCACCGATGGGGGAAGCGCCGGGGCGGGTGGGGTGGCCGATGTTGGTACGCGTGCCGGTGACCACGTACCCCTTGACGCCGCCGGCCAGCGCGTTGCGCACGGCGCCGATGTCGTCGGCGGCGGACAGCGCCAGCCCGTTGGGCCAGCCCGCCGCGCGGGTCTCGGACAGCAGGGTCAGCCCGGAACCGTCGGGCAGGTGGACGTCGGCAACGCAGATGTCGCGCGGGTTGCCGACGCGGGGACGAGCCTCCGCGATGGACGATGCCTCGATCACGTCACGTACTCCGAGTGCCCACAGGTGGCGGGTGACGGTGGAGCGGACGCGCGGGTCGGCCACGACGACCATGGCCGTCGGTTTGTTCGGGCGGTAGGCGACCAGGCTTGCGGGCTGCTCGAGAAGAACGGACACCAGGCCTCCTGGAAAGGTGCGGGACGGCGCCGGCTCGGGGATGAAGCCGGGGCGAACCGTGCAGTTAGGTCATTGACCTCTTCGGCAGCGAACCCGTCCGCCTTTAGGGAATGATCACGATTTGGTGAGTAATAATTGGGGCAATTCGGACAGGCGATCGATCATCCTACGAGCGAACCGTTCAAGTGCGTCCTTCCTGTGCACGGCCGCGTCAGTGTCCCCTGCCACGGCCGCCCCCAAATCAGGCCTGCTGCGGGCCGCGGCGCTGCGGAAGGTTCACCACGCCCGTCGCGTTGTCGGCCTGACCGGCCGGCGACGGGGGCAGCCCGGCGACCTGGCAGAGCAGATCGCACCAGGCCACGAGGTGTGCGGCGGTGTCCGGTGCACCGCCGGGACCCTCCCGGGGGGTCCATGACGCACGGATCTCGATCTGCGTCGCCGGACGGCGCTCTGCGAGTCCACCGAAATAGTGAGACCCCGCGCGGGTGACGGTGCCGCTCGGCTCCCCGTACGACAGTCCGCGCGCCTCCAGCGCGCCCGTCAGCCACGACCAGCACACCTCGGGCAGCAGCGGATCGGCCGCCATCTCCGGCTCCAGCTCCGCGCGCACCAGTGTCACCAGCCGGAAGGTGCCGTGCCACGCGTCGTGGCCGGCGGGCTCGTGCAGCAGTACGAGACGCCCGTCCGCGAGGTCGTCCTCGCCCTCGACGACCGCCGCCTCCAGCGCGTAGGCGTGCGGTGCGAGCCGCTGCGGGGGCCGCGTCGGATCGATCTCGATCTCCGGCCGCAGCCGGGCCGACCGCAGAGCCTCGACCGCCTGACGGAACGCAGACGGGACGGCGCCCGGTTCGGCACCCGCTTCCGCGCTCCCCTTGTCGTCAGCGCTGTTGGAATGATCGGAAAAGTGTCCCTGAGCCGCAGCCATGCGGGGAAGAGTAGGCGGAACGGGAGCTTCGCGCAGGGAGGGACACCCACGCCGGGGCGGGCACTTCCCGCGCGCATGCGAAGATTCAGTGCGTGAGCGCCAACCACAGCCCCGCGGGCCACCAGACGACGACGTACGACTCCGCTTTTCTGAAGGCGTGCCGCCGTGAGCCGGTGCCGCACACGCCGGTCTGGTTCATGCGTCAGGCGGGCCGCTCACTGCCCGAGTACATGAAGGTGCGCGAGGGCATCCCGATGCTCGAGTCCTGCATGCGGCCCGAGCTCGTCACGGAGATCACGCTGCAGCCGGTACGGCGGCACAAGGTCGACGCCGCGATCTTCTTCAGCGACATCGTGGTGCCGCTGAAGGCGATCGGTGTCGACCTCGACATCAAGCCGGGTGTCGGCCCGGTGATCGCGGAGCCGATCCGTACGCGCGCGGACCTCGCCCGGCTGCGGGACCTGACGCCGGACGACGTCCCGTATGTCACCGAGGCGTTCGGAATGCTCACCGGTGAACTGGGAGCCACCCCGCTGATCGGCTTCGCGGGCGCGCCGTTCACCCTCGCCAGCTATCTCGTGGAGGGCGGCCCCTCGCGCAACCACGAGAACACCAAGGCCCTGATGTACGGCGACCCGCAGCTGTGGGCCGACCTGCTGGACCGCCTCGCGGAGATCACCTCCGCCTTCCTGAAGGTCCAGATCGAGGCGGGCGCATCGGCCGTGCAGCTCTTCGACTCGTGGGTCGGCGCCCTCGCCCCCGCCGACTACCGGCGCTCGGTGATGCCGGCCTCGGCGAAGGTCTTCGAGTCGGTCGCGGCGTACGGCGTCCCGCGGATCCACTTCGGGGTCGGTACGGGCGAGCTGCTGGGACTCATGGGAGAGGCGGGCGCGGACGTGGTCGGCGTCGACTGGCGCGTCCCCCTCGACGAGGCCGCACGCCGGGTCGGCCCCGGCAAGGCGCTCCAGGGGAACCTGGACCCGGCGGTCCTCTTCTCCTCGCCGGAGGCGGTGCGCGAGAAGACCCGCGAAGTGCTGGACGCGGCGGCGGGGCTGGAGGGGCACATCTTCAACCTGGGGCACGGGGTGCTGCCGACGACGGACCCGGACGCGTTGACGCGGCTGGTGGCGGACGTGCACGAGGCGACCGCGCGGTAGGCGTCGGACGGACAGCCCCCGTCGCCGGCGCTGCTCGAGCCCGGCGACGACTGACGCGGGGCTACATACCCGCCTTCCGTACCGCTGCCGTCGCCTTGCGGGCCGCTACCAGGACCGGGTCCCAGACGGGGGAGAACGGCGGGGCGTAGCCGAGGTCGAGGGCCGTCATCTGTTCCACCGTCATGCCCGCAGTCAGGGCGACCGCTGCGATGTCCACGCGTTTGCCCGCGCCTTCGCGGCCCACGATCTGGACGCCCAGCAGACGGCCGGTGCGGCGTTCGGCGAGCATCTTGACCGTCATGGGGGCGGCGCCCGGGAAGTAGCCGGCGCGGCTGGTGGACTCGATGGTCGCGGTCACGTACCGCAGGCCCACCGCCCGGGCGTCCTTCTCGCGCAGTCCGGTGCGGGCGATCTCGAGTTCGCAGACCTTGCTGACGGCCGTGCCCACCACGCCGGGGAAGGTGCCGTAGCCGCCGCCGGCGTTCGCGCCGATGATCTGGCCGTGCTTGTTGGCGTGGGTGCCGAGCGCGATGTGGCGTTCCCGACCGGAGACGAGGTCGAGGACCTCGACGCAGTCGCCGCCCGCCCAGATGTTGCCGTGGCCGCGGACCCGCATCGCCAGGTCGGTGAGGAGGCCGCCGTGGCGGCCGAGCGGCAGGCCGGCGGCGCGGGCGAGGGTGGTCTCCGGTTCGACTCCGATGCCGAGGACGACCACGTCCGCGGGGTACTCGGCGTCGTCCGTGGTGACCGCCCGGACACGCCCGTCGTCACCGGTGGCGATCCCGGTGACGGCCGTGCCGGAGACCGTTGTGATGCCCATGCTGGACAACGCCTCGTGGACCAGCCGGCCCATGTCCGGGTCGAGGGTCGCCATCGGCTGCTCGCTGCGGTTGACGATCGTGACCTCGTAGCCGTGCTTGAGGAGTGCCTCCGCCATCTCGACGCCGATGTAACCGGCGCCGATGACGACCGCCCGCCGCCCCTCGGTACGGGCGAGGGTGTCCAGCAGCGCCTGGCCGTCGTCGAGGGTCTGCACGCCGTGCACTCCGGGCGCGTCGATGCCCGGCAGAGGGGGGCGGATCGGGCGGGCGCCGGTCGCGATGACCAGCTTGTCGTAACCGGTCCATGAATCGGCGCCCGTCTCGACGTCGCGTGTGTGCACCCGGGAGCCCGTGACGTCGATCTCCGTCACCTCGGTGCGCATCCGCAGGTCGATGGCCCGTTTGCGGTGTTCCTGCGGGGTGCGCGCGATCAGTTCGTCGCGCTCGCCCACGTCGCCGCTCACCCAGTACGGGATGCCGCATGCCGAGAACGAGCTGAAGTGGCCGCGTTCGAACGCGACGATCTCCAGCTCGTCCGGCCCCTTCATCCTGCGTGCCTGCGATGCGGCGGACATGCCCGCCGCATCGCCCCCGATGATCACCAGACGTTCGGTCGCTGCCATGGGGAACACGCTACGGGGAAGGGGCTGTTCAGTCCTCGGTGACCGGGGGAGCGACCGGAAGTGTGGCCGGCGGGGCCGCGGGGGCGTCCGCCCGCTCGGGCAGCCGGGGCCGTACCAGCCACCGCCACGCCGCGTACAGCAACGCGCCCACCGCCGCGAAGGGCGCCACCGCGCCGATGGCCACCGCGATCCAGCGCAGCGTCGCCACCAGCGCGTCCCAGCCGCCGCCGAGCGCGTCCAGGAAGCCGGGGCCGTCGTTGTCCTTCTGCGGCTCCTCCCGTTCCTTCTCCGACAGCGTCAGCGTGATCGTCGCCATCGAGGTGCGGTCCTTCAGTGCGGCCTGCTGCGCCAGCAGCGACTCCAGGTCGGCCTGACGGGTGCTCAGCTGCCCCTCGAGCGTGACCACGTCGGACAGCGCGGTCGCCCGCTCCATCAGCTTCCGCACCCTGGCCACGCTCGCCCGCTGCGTCGCGATGCGGCTCTCCACGTCCACCACCTGGTCGGTGACGTCCTTGGCGTCGGCCTTGCGGGCCAGCAGCTTCCCGGCGCCCGCCAGTTCCGTCAGCACCTCGTCGTAGCGTTCCTGCGGGACGCGCAGCACGAGCTGTGAGGTGACGTGGGTGTCGTCGATCCGTTCCGTGGTCTCGTTCTCCACGTGTCCGCCGGCGTCCCGGGCGGTCGTGCGGGCCGCGGCCAGTGCCTTCGTGGCGTCCTTGACCTCCACGTCGAGCGTGGCGGTCCGGATGACGTGGGACTTCTGCCGCACCGTGGCCGGCTTCTCGGCACCGCCGCGGTCCGCGCTGCCCTCCGGCTGCTCCGTGGCGGCCTCGTCCGCCGCGTATCCGGGGCCTGCCGCGCCCTCCGCCGCCTCCTGCCCGGCCGGTTTCGCCGCACTCTTCGAGTCGCCGGAATCCGAACCACCTGCGCCGCACCCGGCGAGGGCGAGCGAGGCGGTCAGAAGCAGCACCGCGAATGGACGTCGTGAACGCATACCGGCCCCCGGGGGAAGTGTGGCGACGAACTCGCAGGTTCGACGTACGAGGTGCCCACGGGGGTTGCCGGATTACGGTTCCGAAGCGGTCACGGTCATGACTCGGAACGGCGTTTGAGAGAGTTGGACCATGAACGTGGACACACCTGCGCGTCATGTCGTGGTCATCGGGGGCGGCATCGCCGGCCTCGCCGCCGCGCACCGGCTGCTCGCCCCCGGCGTGCGCGTCACCCTCCTCGAAGCCACCGACCGGGTCGGCGGCAAGCTGCAGTTCGGCGAGATCGAGGGCGTACGCGTGGACCTGGGCGCCGAATCGATGCTCGCCCGCCGCACCGAAGGCACCGACCTCGCCCGTGCGGTCGGCCTCGGTGACCACCTCGAACCGCCGGCCACCGCGACGTCCGCGGTGTGGACCCGTGACGCCCTGCGGCCCATGCCGAAGGGGCATGTGATGGGCGTCCCGGGTGACGCCTCGGCGCTGGCCGGGCTGCTCTCGCCCGAGGGCCTCGCCCGCATCGAGCAGGAGAAGGACCTGGCACCGTCCGAGGTCGGCGACGACGTCGCCGTCGGCGCATACGTGGCGGAGCGCCTCGGCCGCGAGGTCGTCGACCGGCTCGTGGAACCGCTGCTCGGCGGGGTGTACGCGGGGGACGCCTACCGCATCTCGATGCGCGCGGCCGTGCCGCAGCTGTTCGAGGCCGCCAGGACCCACGCCTCCCTCCTCGACGGTGTGCGCCACATCCAGGCCAGGGCCGCCGGGCAGCAGACGGGGGGACCGGTCTTCATGGGCCTCGCCGGCGGCATCGGCACACTGCCGGGTGCCGTCGCCGACGCCGTACGGGCCCAGGGCGGCGACATCCGTACCGAGACGCCCGTCCTCGGCCTCGCCCGCACCCCCGCCGGCTGGCGGATCCGCACCGACCGCGAGACGCTCGCCGCCGACGCCGTCGTGCTGGCGACGCCCGCGTGGTCCGCGTCGGCGCTCCTCGCCGACGAGTCACCTGCCGCTGCGGCCGAGCTCGGGCGCGTCGAGTACGCCTCCATGGCGCTGGTCACGATGGCGTTCCGGCGCGCGGACGTGGCCGGGATGCCGGCCGGGAGCGGGTTCCTCGTCCCGCCGGTGGACGGCCGCACCATCAAGGCGTCCACGTTCTCCTCCAACAAGTGGGGCTGGGTCGGCAGCGGCGCCGGCGATCTGTTCGTGCTGCGCACCTCCGTCGGCCGCTACGGCGAGGAGCGGGCCCTCGAGCGAGAGGACGCCGAACTCGTCGACGTCTCCCTCACCGACCTCGGCGCGGCGGTCGGACTCACCGCCAGGCCGGTGGCCACGGAGGTCACCCGGTGGACCGGCGGCCTGCCCCAGTACCCGGTCGGGCACCTCGCCCGCGTCGCCCGCGTGCGCGACGAGGTCGCCAAGCTGCCCGGCCTGCGGGTCTGCGGCGCCGTGTACGACGGTGTCGGCATCCCCGCCTGCATCGCGAGCGGACAGCGCGCGGCGGACGAGATCCTCGCCACGCCGACCCTGGCGCCGGGCACGGAACGCGAGGCGGGACAATAGCCGTATGAGTGCGCCAGAAAAGATCCCGAACGCAGGCAAGAAGGCCAAGGACCTCAACGAGGTCATCCGGTACACACTGTGGTCCGTCTTCAAGCTTCGAGATGTGCTGCCCGAGGACCGCTCCGGCTACGCCGAGGAGGTCCAGGAGCTGTTCGACCAGCTCGCCGCCAAGGACGTCACCGTGCGCGGCACGTACGACGTCTCCGGGCTGCGCGCCGACGCCGACGTCCTGATCTGGTGGCACGCGGAGACCGCGGACGAGCTGCAGGACGCGTACAACCGCTTCCGTCGCACCCGCCTCGGACGCTCCCTCGAGCCGGTCTGGTCGAACATGGCGCTGCACCGCCCCGCCGAGTTCAACAAGGCGCACATCCCGGCCTTCCTGGCCGACGAGACGCCGCGCAACTACGTCTCCGTGTACCCGTTCGTGCGCTCCTACGACTGGTACCTGCTGCCCGACGAGGACCGTCGTCGGATGCTCGCCGACCACGGCAGGATGGCCCGCGGCTACCCGGACGTCCGCGCCAACACGGTGGCGTCGTTCTCGCTCGGCGACTACGAGTGGATCCTGGCCTTCGAGGCGGACGAGCTGTACCGCATCGTCGACCTGATGCGTCACCTGCGTGCTTCCGAGGCCCGTATGCACGTGCGCGAAGAGGTCCCGTTCTTCACCGGCCGCCGCAAGGATGTGGCGGACCTGGTGGCGGGGCTCGCGTAGCGTTCCCCCAAGAACCCGACGGCTGAGTTTCCGCCCGACCGAAGCGGATACTCAGCCGTCCGTGTGACCCGGAAGATCAGACGGTGCGCGGCAGCTTCCGTTGCTCCGCCCGCCGGTCCAGCGACACCGGGTCCGGCTCCGGGTGCGGCGCGCACGATGCGCGCCGCACCGGCGTCTCACCCCGTAGCAGGTAGTCCTCCAGATAATCGTTGACGCAGGTGTTGCTGCCGCCGCCGATGCCGTGCGTGCCAGCGTCCTCCTCCGTGATCAGCACCGAGCCCTCCAGCCGGCGCTGGAGCTCGAGCGCTCCCGCGTACGGGGTGGCCGCGTCCCGTTCGGCGGCCAGGATCAGCGTGGTGGGCAGCTCACCCGGCGCGGTGCGCACGTCCAGCGGCTGCTGCCGCGGCGCGGACCAGAAGGCGCACGGCAGGTTCATCCAGGCGTTGTCCCACGTCTCGAACGGCGCGCGCTGCGCGAGCAGCGAGTTGTCGATGTCCCAGGTGCGCCAGTTCTCCGGCCAGGGGGCGTCGTTGCACTCGACCGCCGTGTAGACGGCGTTGCCGTTCTCCGCGGCCTTCGCGCTCTTCGGCTCGGGCGCCGCCTGGGCGATCAGCGGTTCGGGGTCGCCCTTCAGGTACTCCGACAGCGCGCCGGCGCGCAGCGGCCAGTAGCCGTCGTAGTAACCGGCTCCCAGGAACGCGGCGTGCAGCTGGCCGGGGCCCACCGTGCCGCCCGCGGGCTTTTGTGCGAGCCGCGCGCGTACCTTCTCGTAGCTGCGCGCCACTTCTTCGGCCGTCGCACCCAGCCCGTACGTCTTGTCGTGCTTCGCCACCCAGGCACGGAAGTCGGCCCATCTGGTCTCGAAGGCTTCCGACTGGTCGAGGTTGTTGCGGTACCAGATCCGCTCCGGGGCCGGGTTGACCGCGGAGTCGAAGACCATGCGGCGTACATGGGACGGGAACATCGTCGCGTACAGCGCGCCGAAGTACGTGCCGTACGAGGCGCCCATGAAGGTCAGCTTCTTCTCGCCGAGCGCAGCCCGCAGGACGTCGAGGTCGCGGGCGTTGTTCAGCGACGTGTAGTGGCGCAGCGCCGCGCCGTTCTTGTCCGCGCAGCCCTTCGCGTACGCCCGGGCCTGCGCGATGCGCTCCTTCTTGTACGAGGCGGACGGGTGGGTCATGGCCTGGGTGGGCGCCTTGAGGAAGTCCTTCGGTGCCTGGCACGACAGCGGGGCGGAACGCCCGACGCCGCGGGGCGCGTAGCCGACGATGTCGTACGCCTCCGCGATCCGCTTCCACTCGGGCTGCTCGGCCGCCAGCGGAAAGGTCATGCTGGAGGCGCCGGGACCGCCCGGGTTGTAGACCAGGGTTCCCTGCTGCTCGGACTTCTTGCCCCTCGCCCCGACGCGGCTGACGGTCAGTTCGATCTGACGCCCCGACGGGTCGGCGTAGTCGATCGGGACCTTGACCGTGCCGCACCGGACGGAGTCGGGGAGCTTCTCGACGGCGGGGCAGCGGCCGAAGTCGATGCCGGCCGCGGCGGCCCGCTCGGCGGCGACCGCGGTGCCGCGGGACTCGGCGCCGACAGTGGTCGTGCCGTCGGCGGGGGCGACGGTGATCGAGGTGAGGACCAAGGAACCGAGGCCCGCCACGGCCCCGTACTTCGCGGATGTTCTCATCGCGTTCCCTTCGTGCGCGGGGCGGCCGGGCAGCAGCCACGGGACGAAAGGGATCTTTGGCAGGGGCGGTTCGGGAAGTAAAGCACCGGCTCGGCGGTGTCGTGGTCAATGACTCCGATGCCGGTCCGTCAGGAGCCGCCGCCGCAGCTGGAACCGGATGACCCTCCCGACCCGCCGCAGCTGGAGCTTGACCCGCCGGATCCGCCGCAGCCGGATCCGCCGCCCGAGCCGCCGCAGCCCCCGGAGCCCGGGGACGAACCGGCGCACCACACGGGCTCACCGCCGAGGTACACGTCGTACGAAGACCGGCCGCCGAGGGACGTCGACGTCGTACGGACCCTGGCCGCAGCGGTCAGTTGCGCCCGCAGTCCCGGATCCGGCACACCCCGCAGGCCCTGCAGGACCACCAGCTCGGCCGGCCCTTGCGGCCGGGAGTGCGCGGTCCGGTACGAGCGCAGCGCCCTCAGCCCGGCCGGGGTCAGGCGCCGTCGGGCGCGGCTCGCCTGGAGGCCGCCGATCAACGCGCCGGCCACCAGAACGGGGAAGACCAGGAACACGAACGGTATGCCCCGCTCGCCGGACGTGTCCCCCATGAACTCGACGACGGTGATGACGAACGAGACCGGCAGGCCGATCGCGCAGAGCACGGCCTGAGCCGCGCCCCATGCGGCGAGCCCGGGGCCGCTGCCGGGCGGCGCCATCAGCCCGCGCGCGGCGAGGACGTCGCCGACCTCCTGCACGGCTGCACTGCGCATCGTCCGCAGCCGCACGGTGTGCAGCGCGCCGTACGGGGCGGATGCCAGCTCGGCGAAGAGCGCGCGCTCCACCGGGTCCTGGGCGGCCGGCCGCAGCACGGACAGGACGCCGGGCCCGCCGACGACGATCCGGCCGTCCGCATGCAGCGCGGCGAGCGCTGCGTCGACGACCCGGGCCGGGCCGCCCGCCAGGAACGCCGCCTCGTGGACGTCGTGCACATGCGCCCCGTAGGCCGGGGAGGCGGGCCGCGCCGCGGAGACCCGGACGATCAGCAGGACGGACGAGACGGCGACGGCGACGTACACGGCGAACGCGAGCAGCGCCATGGCGCTCACCTCCCGACGAGCGCGGAACGCGCCGCCCGCACCAGCCTCGTCGCCCTGCGCGGCGGCCGTGCGGCGGCCCGCTCCTGCCACCAGAGCGTCAGCCTGCGGCGGACGTCGCCGTCCTCGAAGCGGCCGGTCGCCAGCAGGTGCTCCGCGAACTCGAGCGCGTCGCGCCGGTAGCCGGCGTGCATGGGGCGGTTCCTGGCGTACGCGAGGAACGAGGGGCGGTAGTCCGTGCCGAGGATGTGAGGCAACTCGGGCGCGACCTTCGCCACGACGTCCGCGCGCTTGGCGGCGAGCGCGCGGCTCTGTACGCGCAGGCGGCGGGCGTCGAAGCCCTCGGGTGCGGGGGTTCCCGCGACCAGCGCGGACAGCAGCGCGGCCTGCGCGAGCGCGAGGTGCTGCCGGCTGGGGGCGGGGTCGGCGAGGGTGTTGCCCTCGCCGGATGCGGCCGTTTCCACGAGGACGGGGCCGGGGGTGCGCGTGGCCGCGCGGACGGGGCCGGGGGTGGGCGTGGCCGCGCGGACGGGGCCGGGGGTGGGCGTGGCCGCGCGGACGACGTGGCGGTGCCGCTGGGGCCGCTGCGCGGGGCCGTGGAAGTCGCCACCTGCGGCGCACACGTCCCCGCCGGCCGCCGCCAACGTCGTCCGGATCGCCGCCAGTTCTCCCTCCAGCTCCGCCCCCGCGGGAAAGTCGTCGTCGCGCTCCAGCAGCACCCCCGGCGGCCTCACCCTCGCCCGGAGGGCCGACAGGACGTCCAGCACCGGCTGAGTGACGGGGTGCGCGTGCGTGTCGTGCCAGACGCCGTCGCGTTCGATGCCGCCCGCCACGTGGACGTAGGCGATCGCCTCCACCGGGAGTTCGTCCAGTGCCGCCGACGGGTCCTCGCCCCGGTTGACGTGGTTCGTGTGCAGGTTGGCCACGTCGATCAGCAGCCGTACCCCCGTCCGTTCGACGAGCTCCGCGAGGAACTGGCCCTCGGTGAGCTCCTCTCCCGGCCAGGAGATCAGCGCCGCGATGTTCTCCAGCGCCAGCGGCACCGGCAGCGAGTCCTGCGCGATGCGCACGTTCTCGCACAGCACCTCCAGCGCGTCCCAGGTGCGCGGGACGGGCAGCAGGTGGCCCGCCTCCAGTGCGGGGGAGGCGGTCAGCGCGCCGCCCGCCCGTACGAACGCGATGTGTTCGGTGACCAGCGGCGCATCCAGCGCCTCCGCGCGTTCGGCCAGGTCGGCGAGACGCTGCTTCGAGGGCCGGTCCGCGCCGCCGAGCCCGAGGGAGACGCCGTGCGGGACGACGCGGACGCCGCGCGAGCGCAGCCGGAGCAGCGAGGGGGGCAGATGGCCGGGGCAGACGTTCTCCGCGACGACCTCGACCCAGTCCAGTCCCGGCAGCCGCTCCACCGTGTCCGCGATCTGTGGCCGCCAGCCGATGCCGATGCCGAGTTCCATGGTCCCCTCCTCCGCTCACGTCCGACGTGTGACGGTGCTGGGGTCATGGCCCCGTCACGGCGACGCGAATCCGAAGGAGGGGACGTTCAGAGGTTGATTTGAGGTTCCGGCCCGCCGGGGCCGGAGGCCTCCGTCCCGTTCGTCACCCCGCCGGGACGGGTTCCTGGGGCGCCGGGCGGTCGGTGTTGACCGCGGTGGGCGTACCCGGCTGCGGTGTGGGGCGGGACGTGAACGACTGGTCCCCGGTCGGTGTGGCCGCCGGCGGCGACGGCGGCAGGTTGCCGTCCGGCGGCGGCGGGCCGCTCGGGCTGGCCGTGGCGGTCGCCGCCTCGCCGTTGGCTATGGCGTCGAAGTCGACCCGGCCGGTCTGCTCCAGCATGGTGATGTGGTCGAGCACCGTCTGGTTCGCGTCCGTCGCCAGCTGCCGTATGAGCGTGTTGCGGGTGGTGTGCCTGACCTCGGCGACCAGCGCGAAGACCTTGCCGTGTGCGGTCCGCAGGAGTTGTGCGAACTTGCGCTCGTACTCCTCGCCCTGCGCCGCGGAGAGCTCCCGCAGCCAGCCCTGCTGCTGCTCGGTCGGCTGGTTGGGCAATTCGACGCCGAGCTGTGCGGCGACGTTGCGCGCCCGCTTGTCCAGGTCGGTGTGGCCGACGACGAGGTGGTCGCCCGCAGCCCTGATGGCTTCCGTGGGCGCACGTTCTATCGCCTGCTGGCCGGCGGGCAGCTCCCACAGGCCGGCCAGCCGCACCTTGACCAGAAAGTCGCGGTCCGTGGCCGACAGCGGCCCCCACTGGGTCGCCACACTTGAGGCGTTGAGATTGTCCTGACCGGTGCCGGAACGGTCGGCGTAGGACCACACGGGGAAGGCGAGTGCGCCGACCGTGACGACCAGGGCCGCGATGATGAGTGCTGTTCCGTTGATGCGCCGCAACAATGTGCCTCCAGAGCCGATGCGTTACACGGCAACCGACCGCCTGCTGAATGGCCGGTCAGCCCGCCGGTCGACTGCCGGCCAGACCCTAGCCGGTCAAACTACTGGGCGGTACTGTGAAGTACGCAGCCGGGGCCCGGATCGTTCAACGGCCCGCCCGTCGCAGGCATGTGGAGCGGCCCGGCCCGTTCCCTCAGCGACGGATGGTGGGCGACCACCGGGCACGAGCCGGGAGCGGTCTCGGTGAGGGCGCGGTCCGGCATGCGCACTGATGCGCCCTCGTTCCTTGCGTCGCCGTTGAGGCCCCGCCGCGTGCCGAATTCGGCCGAGGCCGTGCCGCTGGGAGTGGACTGCTCGACTGTCACGGCGTGCCCTCGCGTTCCCCGCGGTCGCCCAGGCCCAAAGCAGCTCTCGAGCAGCTCGATGCTGCCCGACGAGCTGAATCGCAAGAACGGTCGGCCGCTTTGGAGCTGAATCGCAAGAAGGATCGGCCGTTTTGCAGCTGAATCGCAAGAAGGATCGGCCGTTTTGCAGCGAGATGTCGAGAGGCCCTTCGACGGCACCGCGGTCAGACGATTCTGATGGCTGCTGTCGGGCACCGCTCGGCGGCCTCCATCACCGCCGCGCGCTGCTCGGCGCCGGGGGCGGCGTCGAGCAGGATCACCGTGCCGTCCTCGTCGTTCTGGTCGAAGACAGCAGGGGCGGCGAGCACACAGGTGCCTGCGCCGCAGCAGAGGTCCTTGTCGGTCTCGATCCTCATCACTGGCGTCCCCTCACCAGCGTACGGGCAGTTTTGGGACGCCGTAGGTCACCATCATCTCCCGGGTGCCGATGTCCTGGGCCGGAACGGCGAGCTCCAGCCGGGGGAAGCGGCGTAGCAACGACTCGTAGCCGATGGACAGTTCCAGGCGGGCCAAGTGGTGGCCCATGCACTGGTGGGGCCCGCTGCCGAAGGCGACGTGCCGGGTCGTGCCGCGCCGGATGTCGAAGGTGTCGGGGTCCTCGAAACCCTGCGGGTCACGGTTGGCCGCGGGCAGCGACACCGTGACGACCTCGCCCTTGCGGATGGACTGCCCTTCGAACTCGAAGTCCTCGGCCGCAACACGGATCGGCCCGATCTGCACCACGCTGAGGTAGCGCAGCAGCTCTTCGACGGCGTCGTCCATGAGAGACCAGTCGGCGCGCAGGGCGGCCAGCTGCTCGGGGTGGCGAAGCAGGGCGTAGGTGCCCAACGCCAGCATGTGGGTGGTGGTCTCCAGCCCGGCGATGAGCAGGACGGTCGTGATGCCGAGCAGCTCTTCGTCGGTCAGCTCGGTCTCGACGGTGAGCCGGCCCAGGATGTCCGGGCCCGGTTCCTTGCGCGCGGCGTTGATCAGGGCGTGCAGCATGCCGGCGAGCAGCACCATCGACTGCTGCATCTCCTCGCCGCTGCTGGAGAGGCTGAAGAGAACGTCGACGTGGTGCCCGAACGGCGCACGGTCCTCCTCCGGCAGCCCGAGCAGCTCCGAAGTGACCAGCATGGGCAGCGGCTTGGCGAACGCCTCCACCAGATCGACGGGTCCGCCGCTGCTCTCCGTGTTGTCCAGCAGGCGGTCCGTCATCTCCTGGATGCGCGGCCGCAGTTCCCTCACCCGCCGAAGGGTGAAGTGTTTGCTCAGCAGGCGGCGGTAACGGGTGTGCTCGGGCGGGTCCATGTTGACGAACATGCCCGCGGGCAGGGCATCGGTGCTCAGCTCGGAGCCGGGCACTTTGACCGGAGAACGCTTCCCGGCCGGCAGTGAGCTGAACCGGACGTCGCCCAGCACGGCACGCGCGGACTGCAGGCCGGTGACCAGGCGGCCGAGGTGCCCGTCAGGGTACCGCAGCGGGGTCACCGGGCATTCCTCGCGCGCTTCCGCGAAAGGTGCCGGCGGGTCGAAGGGACAGCCCGACGGGCGCGCCGTCGGGAAGGGCCTCGCCGAGCGATTCTCGGATTCTCGCGATTGCGTCATGGACGATGAGACCTCTTCGTCAGAGGAAGATAGGGGAAGGGTTATACGGCCCATCACTCTCCTACAACTGCCCCTAGGGTTCTCCTTAGTGATGCGCACCGGCCACCGGCGTCCGATGGCGGCACTGAATACGCCAATCCGGGATTCCCCTAGACCTGATCCCGTACCACGCCGGAAAAGCGACCGCAGGGCCGAAACTGGGGTCACACCGCCATGTGTGCGGTGCCTTTTCGTTCTCTGTGTGGGTGGGTGGAGCGCAATATGGTCGAGTCCGGGCTCAACGGAACGGGGAATCGGGCCGGTTCGGTTTCGTCGGATTCGGCCGATGGGACGGCCGTCATCGGTCTGGCCTGCCGGCTGCCGGGGGCCGCCGATCCGGCCGCCTTCTGGCGGCTGCTCAGCGAGGGCACGGACGCGATCACCGACGTCCCCCCGGACCGCTGGGACGGGGCCGCCGTGGCCGACGCCGACTCGTCCTTACCGGGCAGGACCGATATCCGCCGGGGCGGATTCCTCGACCGCATCGGCCACTTCGACGCCGGGTTCTTCGGGCTCTCCCCCAAGGAGGCCGCGGCCATGGACCCGCAGCAGCGGCTCGTCCTGGAGCTGGCCTGGGAAGCGCTGGAGGACGCGCACGTGCGCGCCGGGACGCTGCGCTCCACCCGCACCGGCGTGTTCGTCGGCGCCATCTGGGACGACTACGCGACCCTGCACCACCGCTCCGGACTCACGGCCATCTCCCCGCACACCGTCACCGGTTTGCACCGCAGCATCATCGCCAACCGGGTCTCGTACTTCCTCGGCCTGAACGGCCCCAGCATGACCGTGGACTCCGGCCAGTCCTCCTCCCTGGTCTCGGTCCACCTGGCCTGCGAAAGCCTCCGCAAGGGCGAATCGACGATCGCCCTCGCGGGCGGCGTGAACCTCAACATCGTCCCCGAGAGCACCCTGGGCGCCGCCAAGTTCGGCGGCCTGTCCCCGGACGGCCGCTGCTTCACCTTCGACGCCCGCGCGAACGGCTACGTCCGGGGCGAGGGCGGCGGCATCGTCGTCCTCAAGCCGCTGGCCCGGGCAATCGAGGACGGAGACCCCGTCTACTGCGTGATCCGCGGCAGTGCGGTCAACAACGACGGCGGCGGCGACGGGCTGACCGTACCCCTGCAGTCCGGGCAGGAGCAGGTGCTCCGGCTCGCCTACGAACGGGCCGGAGTCGACCCCGCCCACGTCGGCTACGTGGAACTGCACGGCACCGGCACCAAGGTCGGCGACCCCGTCGAGGCGGCCGCGCTCGGCGCGGTGCTTGGCACGGCGCGCGAGCCCGGCCGACCGCTGCGGGTCGGCTCCGCCAAGACCAACGTCGGCCACCTCGAGGGCGCCGCCGGCATCACCGGCCTGCTCAAGGCCGCCCTGTCGCTCCGCCACCGCGAACTTCCCGCCAGCCTCAACTTCGACACCCCCAACCCGGCGATCCCGCTGACACGGCTGAACCTCCAGGTGCAGACCGAACACGCCCCCTGGGAGACCCAGGATGACCGCCCGCTGCTTGCCGGGGTCAGCTCGTTCGGCATGGGCGGCACCAACTGCCACATCGTGCTGGCGGAGCACCGTGCCACGGCGGACGGGCCGGAAGCCGGCACGGATTCGGGCACGGATTCGGGCACGGGTACGCGTACGGACGGGGTGACGGGCACGGCACCGGTGCTGTGGCCGCTGTCCGCCAAGACCGCCTCCGGGCTGCGAGCCCAGGCCGCCACCCTGCTCTCGCACGCCGAGGCGCACCCCGGCCTCGCACTGCCTGACGTCGGCTGGTCGCTCGCCACCGGCCGCACCGCCTTCGAGCACCGGGCCGTCGTCGTCGGTCACGAACGCGAGGACTTCCTGCGTGGCCTGCGCGAGCTGTCCACCGGCGGAATCGACGCCGCACTGACCACGGGCCGCACCGGCCCGCGCGGCAAGCTCGCCTTCCTCTTCTCGGGCCAGGGCAGCCAGCGAGCCGGCATGGGCCGCGAACTGACCGAGGCGTTCCCGGCGTTCGCCGCCGCGCTGGACGAGGTGTGCGCACAGCTCGACCCACGCCTGCAGCGGCCGCTGCGCGAGGTCATGTTCACCCCCGAGAACTCCATGGAAGCGGCCGAACTCGACCGGACCATCTACACACAGACCGCACTGTTCGCCGTCGAGGTCGCCCTGTTCCGGCTGCTGGAAAGCTGGGGCCTCACGCCTGACGTGCTGATGGGCCACTCCATCGGGGAACTCGCCGCCGCGCACGTGGCCGGCGTCCTCTCGCTTGCCGACGCCTGCGCCCTGGTCGCAGCGCGCGGCCACCTGATGCAGGAACTCCCCACCGGCGGGGCCATGATCGCGATCCAGGCCGCCGAGGACGAGGTCCGCGCCCGCATCGGCGACCGCACGGACCGCATGAGCATCGCCGCGCTGAACGGCCCGGACTCCGTCGTCGTCTCCGGCGACGAGGATCTGGTCACCGAGATCGCCGAGGCCTACGCGACCCTGGGACGCAAGACCAACCGGCTGCGGGTCAGCCACGCCTTCCACTCCCCGCACATGGAACCCATGCTGGCGGAGTTCCGCCGGGTGGCCGAAGGCCTGACCTTCCACGCCCCGCGCATCCCGATCGTGTCCAACGTGACGGGCGAGTCGTCCGAGGGTCCCGGGGAGTACGAAGGCGTAACCGCCGAGTACTGGGTCCGCCACGTCCGTGACGCGGTCCGGTTCGCCGACGGCGTCGCCCGCCTCGACGAGCAGGGCGTCCGCACGTACCTGGAACTCGGCCCCGGCGGTGTGCTGACCTCCATGGCCCGTGCCGGCGCCGCCGCCGACGGCGATGCCCTGTTCGTACCCGCTCTGCGTGCCCGCCGTCCCGAGGCGCAAGCCCTGCTGGCAGCGGTTGCCTCGCTGCACGTGCACGGCGTGGGGCCGGAATGGACCGCCCTGTTCGACGGACGAGGCGTACGTCGTAAGGTCGCGCTGCCCACCTACGCGTTCGAACGGCAGCGGTACTGGCTGGACCGCGACACCACGTCCCCGGCCGCCAACACCGGGGCACCTGCCGTCCCGCAGCCGGACGCGGACGCCGGGACTGCTGGCGCTGTCGGGAAAGCGGGGACCGTCGGCACCGGGAGAGCGCCCGCCGGCGCCCTGGCACAGCGGCTGGCCGGCCTGCCAGAGGCCGAACGCGACGAAGCCGTGCTCGACCTGGTCCGCGCACACATCGCTGCCGTCCTGGGACACGCCGAAGCCCGCCAGGTCCAGATCGAGTGGACGTTCAAGGACCTCGGCTTCGACTCGCTCAGCTCGGTGGAACTGCGCAACCAGCTCGGCGAGGCCACCGGGCTGCGCCTGCCCAGCGGACTGCTGTTCGACCACCCGACCCCTGCCGCGCTCGCCCGCCACCTCGGCGCGCAATGCGTGGGCGAGAGCACGGCGGTCGCCGCGCCCGGGATGCCCGGGACGGTGGCCGACCCCGACGAGCCCATCGCCATCGTGGCCATGAGCTGCCGCCTCCCCGGCGGAGTGCGCTCGCCGGAGGACCTGTGGCGGCTGGTCGCCTCCGGCGGCGACGCCATCTCCGGATTCCCGACGGATCGCGGCTGGGACGTCGAAGCGCTCTACGACCCGGAGCCCGGCACCGCCGGCAAGTCCTCGACACGGCAGGGCGGCTTCCTGCACGAGGCAGCCGAGTTCGACGCAGGCTTCTTCGGCATCAGCCCCCGTGAGGCCGCCGCCATCGACCCGCAGCAGCGGCTGGTCCTGGAGACCGCCTGGGAGGCCTTCGAGCGCGCCGGCATCGACCCGGCCACGCTGCGCGGCTGCCGGGCGGGTGTGTTCATCGGCGCGACGGCACAGGACTACGGTCCCCGGCTGCACGAGCCGGTCGACGGCGTCGAGGGCTACTTGCTGACCGGCACGACAACCAGCGTCGCATCGGGCCGCGTGGCCTACTCGTTCGGCCTCGAAGGCCCGGCCGTCACGGTCGACACGGCGTGCTCGTCTTCCCTGGTCGCCCTGCACCTGGCCGTCCAGTCGCTGAGGAGCGGCGAGTGCACGATGGCCCTGGCCGGCGGTGTGACCGTGATGTCCACGCCCGGCATGTTCGTGGAGTTCAGCCGTCAGCGGGGTCTGTCGGCGGACGGCCGGTGCAAGGCGTTCGCGGCCGGTGCGGACGGCACCGGCTGGGCCGAAGGCGTAGGCATGCTGCTGGTGGAGCGGCTCAGCGACGCCGAGCGCAACGGCCACCAGGTGCTGGCGGTCGTGCGGGGCAGCGCGGTGAACCAGGACGGCGCGTCCAACGGTCTGACCGCGCCCAACGGTCCTTCCCAGCAACGCGTGATCCGGCAGGCCCTGGCGAACGCGGGCCTGTCCTCGGACCAGGTCGACGCGGTCGAGGCGCACGGCACGGGCACGCGGCTCGGCGACCCGATCGAGGCGGAAGCCCTCATGGCCGCCTACGGCCAAGGGCGGGACAGCGACCGGCCGCTGTGGCTGGGCTCGCTGAAGTCCAATATCGGTCACACGCAGGCCGCGGCGGGTGTGGCCGGCGTGATCAAGATGGTGATGGCGATGCAGCACGGCGTGCTGCCGCAGACCCTCCACGTGGATGAGCCGACGCCGCACGTGGACTGGTCGGCGAGCGGCGTGCGGCTGCTCACCGAGGCGGTGGAGTGGCCTGACAGCGACCTGCCGCGCCGCGCGGCGGTGTCCTCGTTCGGCATCAGCGGCACCAACGCGCACGTCATCGTCGAACAGGTCCCGGCGAGTGAAGCACCCGCCCGTGAGGCGGCTGCTGTGGGACCGGTTCCGTGGGTGCTGTCGGCAAGGAGTGAGGCGGCGCTGCGGGACCAGGCGGGTCGGCTGCTGTCCTTCATGGACGCGGAGGGTGCCGGTGCTGGGCCGGCTGATGTCGGGTTCTCGCTGGCCACGTCGCGTGCGGTGCTGGAGCGTCGCGCGGTGGTCGTGGGTGAGGACGTTGCCGAGTTGCGGCGGGGGCTGGAGGCGATTGCTTCCGGTGCTGCTCCGGTGGGCGGTGCTACGGGGGGCAAGGTCGGGTTCTTGTTCTCGGGTCAGGGTTCGCAGCGGTTGGGGATGGGGCGCGAGCTGTACGCGGCGTACCCGGTGTTCGCTTCGGCTTACGACGAGGTGTGCGCGTCGCTGGACGCGCCGGTCGATGTCGACTCCGAGGAGCTGAACCGGACCGGTTGTACTCAGCCTGCGCTGTTCGCTGTTGAGGTGGCGCTGTTCCGGCTGCTGGAGTCGTGGGGTATCCGGCCGGATTACGTGGCGGGTCACTCCGTTGGTGAGATCGCGGCCGCTCATGTGGCGGGTGTGCTGTCGCTTGAGGATGCGGCGAGGTTGGTGTCGGCGCGTGCTGCGTTGATGCAGGCGCTGCCTGCGGGCGGTGCGATGGTTGCCGTGCAGGCGACCGAGGACGAGGTGCTGGCGCACCTCACCGAGCAGGTGGGTATCGCGGCGGTCAACGGCCCGCGGTCCGTGGTGATTTCCGGTGCCGAGGACGCCGTGCTGGCGGTCGCCGCGGTCTTCACGCAGCAGGGTCGTAGGACGTCGCGGTTGAAGGTCAGTCATGCGTTCCACTCGCCGTTGATGGATCCGATGCTGGAGGAGTTCGGCGAGGTCGTCCGCGGCCTGACCTTCGAGGAGCCGCAGCTCCCCGTCGTCTCCAACGTCACCGGCCGTCTCGCCGAGTCGTACACGCCCGAATACTGGGTCCGGCACGTGCGCGAGGCCGTCCGCTTCGCCGACGGTGTGCAGACCCTGCACGACCTGGGCGTGAGCACCTTCGTCGAGATCGGCCCCGGCGGCGTCCTCAGCGCCCTCACCCAGGGCTGCCTCGACGACGACGCCGTCACCGTCCCCGTACTGCGCACCGACCGCCCCGAGCGGTACGCGATCGTCACCGCCGTCGGCCGGCTCCACACCCACGGCGTCTCCCCGGACTGGCAGGCGCTCTTCCCCGGCGCTCGCCGCGTCGACCTGCCCACCTACGCCTTCCAGCGCGAGCGCCACTGGCTCGATGCGCCTCAGGTGGCAGTGGCCGGCGCCCCGGAGGCGATGGACGCCGAGTTCTGGAACTCCGTCGAGAGCGAGGACCGTGCATCCCTCGGGGCGCTCCTGGGACTGGAGCCCGCCGAACTGGACGTGGTCGCACCCAAGCTGTCCGCCTGGCGCCGGCAGCGGCGCGAGCAGTCCACCGCCGACAGCTGGCGCTACCGGATCACCTGGCAGCCGCTCGGCGACATCGGGAGCGCCGCTCCGCCGGGGACCTGGCTCTACGTGGTCCCCGAGGAGACCGCATGGGCCGCGGCGATCCACGGCGGGCTCACGGAACTCGGCGTCGAGCTCGTCCCGTTCGTCGTGGGCGAGGACAGCAACCGCGAGTCGCTGGCCCGGAGCCTGGCCGACGCCTGTCATGGGCAGGCCGCCGGCATCGTGTTCGCCGCGGCAGGGGCTGAGGCAGGGACGGGCGCCCTCCAGCGGCTCGTCCTGCTCGTCCAGGCCCTCGGCGACGCCGGGATCGAGGCACCGCTGTGGTGCCTGACCACCGGCGCGGTGTCGACCGGCACCTCCGACCCGCTCACCGACCCCGCCTCGGCCCGGATCTGGGGCTTGGGCCGGGTCGTCGCCCTGGAACAGCCGCAGCGCTGGGGCGGGCTCGTCGACCTGCCCGCCGAGTTGGACTCCCGCTCGCTGGAGCGACTGGCCGGCCTGCTGGCCCAGGCCGACGAGGACCAGCTCGCCGTACGCGCCTCCGGTGTGTCCGGCCGTCGTCTCGTGCGCGCGCCGCAGAGCGCGGCACCGGTGGACGAGCCCTGGTCGCCGCGCGGCACGGTGCTCGTGACCGGCGGTACGGGTGCGCTCGGCGGGCATGTGGCCCGCTGGCTGGCCACGGCCGGAGCCGAGCATCTGCTGCTCACCAGCCGCCGGGGCCCCGACGCTCCGGGCGCCGCCGAGCTCAAGGCGGAGCTGGAGGAACTGGGCGCTCGGGTCACCGTAGCCGCGTGCGACGCGGCCGACCGGACTGCGCTCGCCGAACTGTTCGACCAGCACACGGTGAACGCTGTGGTGCACACCGCAGGGGTGCTCGACGACGGCCTGGTCGAATCGCTCACGCCCGAGCGCCTGGACCACGTGCTGCGCCCCAAGGTGGAGGCCGCGCTTCACCTGCACGAGCTCACCCGCGACCGCCAGGATCTCGACGCCTTTGTCCTCTTCTCGTCGATGACCGGCGTCTGGGGCAACGGCGGCCAGGGCGCCTACGGTGCCGCGAACGCCTTCCTCGACGCCCTCGCCGAACAGCGCCGGGCGCAGGGACTGCCAGCACTCGCCGTCGCGTGGGGGTCCTGGGCGGACGGAGGCATGGCCGACGGCGCCGCCGGCGACCACCTGCGGCGGCGCGGCGTCCGGGCGATCGCGGCCCTGCCCGCGATCTCCGCGCTGCACGGCGCGCTGACCCACGGCGAAACGTCCGTGACCGTCGCGGACGTGGACTGGGACCGCTTCGTCCCGGCCTTCGCCGGCACACGCCCCTGCCCGCTGCTGCAGGGTGTGCCCGAGGCCCGTGAGGCCCTCGAAGCGCGCGCCCAGGCCGCGCAGGGCGCCGAAGTGCCCGCGGCCGCGCTGGTCCAGCGCCTCCTGGGTGCCACGCCGGAGGAGCAGGACCGCGTCCTGCTGGACCTGGTCCGGGAGCAGGCCGCCTCGGTGCTCGGCCACACGGTCAAGGGCGCCTTCGAGGCCGACCGGACGTTCCGCGCCGACCGGACGTTCCGCGAGACCGGCTTCGACTCCCTCACCGCCGTCGAACTGCGCCACAGGCTCAACACCGCCACCGGGCTGAAGCTGCCCACCACCGCCGTCTTCGACTACCCGAATCCCACCGCCCTCGCCCGCCATCTGCGCGAGGAACTCCTCGGCCGGCAGGGGCCGGAGGCGGAAGCCACGAAGGCGACGGCCGCCGCCGCGACCGACGAGCCCCTCGCGATCGTCAGCATGAGCTGCCGCTTCCCGGGCGGAGTCCAGTCGCCGGAGGACTTGTGGGAGCTGCTGCGCTCCGGCCGCGACGCGGTCTCCGGCTTTCCCACCGACCGCGGCTGGGACATCGACTCGCTCTACGACCCCGACCCCGACCGGCCCGGCAGGACGTACGCGCGCGACGGCGGCTTCATTGACGGTGCCGACCGCTTCGACGCCGGCCTCTTCGGGATCTCGCCGCGCGAAGCGCTGGCCATGGACCCGCAGCAGCGCCTGCTGCTGGAGACCGCGTGGGAGGCCTTCGAGCGCGCCGGCATCGCCCCCGCGTCCGTCCGCGCCGACCGCACCGGGGTTTTCATCGGCACCAACGGCCAGGACTACGCCAACCGGCTGCGCAACGCACCCGAGGAGAACGAGGGATACGCGCTCACGGGCAAGGCGGCCTCGGTCGTCTCCGGCCGCATCTCCTACACGTTCGGCCTTGAGGGCCCGGCGGTCACGGTGGACACGGCGTGCTCGTCGTCGCTCGTGGCCCTCCACCTCGCCGCGCAGGCACTGCGGAGCGGCGAGTGCACCATGGCCCTGGTCGGCGGCGTCACCGTCATGACCACGCCGGACCTGTTCGTGGAGTTCAGCCGCCAGCGCGGTCTGTCCGCGGACGGCCGGTGCAAGGCGTTCGCGGCCGGTGCCGACGGCACCGGCTGGGGTGAAGGCGTCGGCATGCTGCTGGTGGAGCGGCTCAGCGACGCCCAGCGCAACGGGCATCAGGTGCTGGCGGTGGTCCGGGGCAGCGCGGTGAACCAGGACGGCGCGTCCAATGGCCTGACCGCGCCCAACGGACCTTCGCAGCAGCGGGTGATCCGCCAGGCCCTGGCCTCGGCCGGACTGACGCCCGCCGACGTGGACGCGGTCGAGGCGCACGGCACGGGTACGAAGCTGGGTGACCCGATCGAGGCGCAGGCACTCATCGCCACGTACGGCCAGGAGCATTCCGACGACCGGCCGGTGTGGCTGGGCTCGGTCAAGTCCAACATCGGTCACACGCAGGCGGCCGCGGGTGTGGCCGGTGTGATCAAGATGGTGATGGCGATGCAGCACGGCGTGCTGCCGCAGACCCTGCACGTGGACGAGCCGACCGCGCACGTCGACTGGTCCGCGGGCGCCGTGCGGCTGCTGACCGAGCCGGTGGACTGGCCCCGGACCGCCGGGACCCGCAGGGCCGCGGTGTCGTCCTTCGGGATCGGCGGCACCAACGCGCACACGATCATCGAGGAGGCGCCCGCCGCGGCCGCGGCCGAGCCGGCCGGGGAGCACCGGCCGGTGCCCGTACCGTGGGTGCTGTCGGCAAAGAGCGAGGCGGCGCTGCGGGCACAGGCGGAGCGCCTGCTGGCCTTCGCGGCCGACGACATGTCGCCTGTCGACGCCGGATTCTCGTCGGCCACGACGCGATCGGCGCTGGAGCACCGGGCTGCGGTGATCGGCACCGATGCAGCCGAGCTGCGGGCGGGGCTGGAGGCCCTTGCCGCCGGCGAAGCGGCAGCGAACGTGGTCGCTGGACGCGCTCATTCGGCGGGCAAGGTCGGGTTCTTGTTCTCGGGGCAGGGTTCGCAGCGCCTCGGCATGGGGCGGGAGTTGTACGAGGCGTATCCCGTCTTCGCCGATGCGTATGACGAGGTGTGCGGGTGGCTGGACGCGCCGGTCGACGTCGACTCCGAGGAGCTGAACCGGACGGGGTCGACGCAGCCTGCGCTGTTCGCGGTCGAGGTGGCGCTGTTCCGGCTCCTCGAATCCTGGGGCGTGCGGCCGGACTATGTGGCCGGTCACTCGGTCGGCGAGATCGCGGCGGCTCATGTGGCGGGTGTGCTGTCGCTTGAGGATGCGGCGAGGTTGGTGTCGGCGCGTGCTGCGTTGATGCAGGCGCTGCCTGCGGGCGGTGCGATGGTTGCCGTGCAGGCGACCGAGGACGAGGTGCTGGCGCACCTCACCGAGCAGGTGGGTATCGCGGCGGTCAACGGCCCGCGGTCCGTGGTGATTTCCGGTGCCGAGGACGCGGTCACCGAGATTGCCGAGGTGTTCGCCGGCCAGGGTCGTAAGACGTCGCGGTTGAAGGTCAGTCACGCGTTCCACTCGCCGTTGATGGATCCGATGCTGGAGGACTTCGCCGAGGTCGTCCGCGGCCTGACCTTCGAGGAGCCGCAGCTCCCCGTCGTCTCCAACGTCACCGGCCGTCTCGCCGAGTCGTACACGCCCGAATACTGGGTCCGGCACGTCCGCGAGGCCGTCCGCTTCGCCGACGGCGTGCAGACCCTGCACGACCTGGGCGTGAGCACCTTCGTCGAGATCGGCCCCGGCGGCGTCCTCAGCGCCCTCACCCAGGGCTGCCTCGACGACGACGCCGTCACCGTCCCCGTACTGCGCACCGACCGCCCCGAACCGCAGGCGATCACCACCGCGTACGCCCAGCTGCACGTCTGCGGCGTCGAAGTGGACTGGCACGCCTTCTTCCCCGGCGCTCGCCGCATGGGCCTGCCCACCTACGCCTTCCAGCGCGAGCGCTACTGGCTCGACGCCCCCGCCACCGCCGGTGACATGCGGGCCGTGGGCCAGGACGAGGCCGGCCACCCGCTGCTCGGTGCCGCCGTGCCGCTGGCCGACGGCGACGGGCACCTGCTCACCGGGCGGCTCTCGGCGCACGCACACCCGTGGCTGGTGGATCACGCCGTGAACGGGGTCGCCCTCCTACCGGGAACCGCGTTCGTCGAGCTGGCGATCACCGCTGCCGACGCCGTGGGCTGCGACCTGCTGGAAGAACTGACACTGGAGACACCGCTGCTCGTGCCCGGGCGCGGCGGCGTTGCCCTGCAGGTGCGCGTCGGCGCCGACGACGGCTCGGGCCGCAGGCCGCTGACCGTGCACTCGCGCATCGACGACGGCGATGCGTACGCGCACGAGGACGAGCCCGAGCGGACGTGGGTCCGGCACGCCTCCGGCTTCCTGGCGGTCGCCACGGGCCCGGTGGACGGCTCGCTTGCCGCATGGCCGCCCGTGGGCGCGAAGCCGGTCGACGTCGACGGATTCTACGACCGGCTCGCGGGCATGGCGCTCGACTACGGCCCCGTCTTCCAGGGGCTGCGCGCCGCATGGCGCAGCGGGGACGACTTCTTCGCCGAGGTGGAACTGCCCGGCGCGGAGCGGTCGGACGCAAGCGCGTACGGCCTGCACCCCGCGCTGTTCGACGCGGCCCTGCACACCGTATGGCTGGGCGCGGTCGAGCCCGAGGCCGGGACGGGGAACGGGCTGCTGCCGTTCGCCTGGAGCGGCGTGCGCCTGGCGGCCGCCGGAGCCTCGGTCCTGCGGGTGAAGGTCTCGCGGGCCGGCACTGGCACGTCCACGGTGTCGCTGGTGCTGGCCGACGGCGCCGGCGAGCCGGTCGCGCAGGTCGACTCCCTGACGCTCCGCCCGGCACCCGCCGACCGGTTGCGCGCCGGTTCCGGCGGCGACGACTCGGTCTTCGGACTGGAGTGGAGACCGGTCAGCCTGCCGCCCGCGCCGAGCGGCATGAGGATCGAGATGTACGAGGACCTCGCTGCTCTTCAGGCCCCGGGCGCGCTGCCGGACGCCGGAGCCGGAGCCGACGCCGTGGTCGTGCCGTGCCCGACCGGGACCGGCGCGGACACGGCCACCCGGGTCCGCGAGGTCACCGCCGCCGTGCTGGAGCTGGTGCAGTGGTGGCTGGCCGAGGAACGCCCGTCACGTCTGGTGCTGGTGATGCCCACGGGCGACCTGGCCCAGTCGGCGGTCCGCGGGCTGGTGCGCTCGGCGCAGAGCGAGAACCCCGACCGCATCGTGCTGGTCGAGACCGATACCGATGGCGACAGCGGTGACTATGCCGGTCTCGCCGGGCTGCTGCCCGGCCTGATCGCCCTCGGTGAGCCGCAGGGCGAGGTGCGCGCGGGCGAGGTCCGGGTGCCGAGGCTGGTCCGCATCGCCGCGCCGCACGCGGAGACGGAGCTCCCCGACCTCGGTTCCGGCACCGTCCTGCTGACCGGCGCGTCGGGCGGGCTGGGCGGACTGTTCGCTCGCCATCTGGTCGCCGAGCACGGTGTTCGCAGCCTGCTGCTCGTCAGCCGCCGCGGCGGGGACGCACCCGGTGCGGCCGAGCTCGCCGCCGACCTGATCGCGCAGGGCGCCGATGTCACCTGGGCCGCCTGCGACGTGGCCGACCGCGATGCCGTGCGTGAACTCCTGACCGGGCGGAGCCTGTCCGCGATCATCCACACCGCCGGTGTCCTGGACGACGGCATCATCGGTTCGCTGACTCCCGAGCGGCTGGACGGCGTGTTCCGCCCCAAGGTCGACGCGGCGCTGAACCTGCACGACCTGTCCGGTGATCTGTCCGCGTTCGTGGTCTTCTCCTCCGTGGCGGGCACTCTCGGCACGCCGGGCCAGGGGAACTACGCCGCCGCCAACACCTTCCTCGACGCCCTCGCCGAGCACCGCCGTGCTCAGGGCCTGCCCGCCACCTCGCTGGCCTGGGGCCTGTGGGCGCAGGACAGCGAGAGCGCGATGACCGGCAGCCTCGATCACACCGATCTCACCCGCATCAAGCGCATGGGCCTCGCCCCGATCCCGTCGGCGGACGGGCTGCGCATGTTCGACGCGGCCCTGGCCACCGGGCGGGCGGCGGTCGTCCCGGTCCGGCTCGACACCTCCGCCTTCCGCGACGGACAGGGACAGCAGGCCGTTCCGCCGGTGCTGCGCGGACTGGTCCGGGTCGCGCCGGTGCGGCGCGCGGCAGTGGCGGCGGCGAAGGCGGCCTCGTCCTCCCTGGGGCAGCGGCTGGCCGGGCTGCCGGAGGCCGAGCGCGAGCAGGCGGTGCTGGACCTTGTGCGTACCGAGGTCGCCGCCGTGCTCGGCCACGCCGGCGCACAGTCGGTCGGCGCGGACGACTCGTTCAAGGACATCGGGTTCGATTCGCTGACCGCCGTCGAACTGCGCAACCGGCTCAACTCGGCCGTCGGCATGCGCCTGCCCGCCACACTGATCTTCGACTACCCGAACCCGCTCACCCTCGCCCGCTTCCTGACCGCCGAAGCCGCGGGCTCCAGCGAGGCGGTGGCCGTGCCGGCGATTGTCTCCACGGCCACCGGCGCGGCGGACGAGCCGATCGCGATCGTCGGCATGGCCTGCCGCTACCCCGGCGGGGTGCAGTCGCCTGAAGACCTGTGGCAGCTGGTGTTCTCCGGCCGAGACGCGGTGTCGGGCTTCCCCGAGGACCGAGGGTGGGACGTCGAGAAGCTCTACGACCCGAACCCCGACCAGTGGGGGACCAGCTACACCCGAGAGGGCGGTTTCCTGCACGACGCGGCCGAGTTCGACGCGGAGTTCTTCGGGATCTCGCCGCGTGAGGCGCTGGCGATGGACCCGCAGCAGCGGCTGCTGCTGGAGACGTCGTGGGAGGCGTTCGAGCGGGCCGGCATCGATCCGGTCTCGGTGCGGGGGAGCAGGACCGGTGTCTTCGCCGGCGTGATGTACCACGACTACGGCGGCCGCGTGCACACCTCGCCGGCGGGCCTCGAGGGCTACCTCGTCAACGGCAGCGCGGGCAGCGTCGCTTCGGGCCGGGTCTCGTACACGTTCGGGCTTGAGGGGCCTGCGGTCACGGTCGACACGGCGTGCTCGTCGTCCCTGGTCGCCCTGCACCTGGCGACTCAGGCGCTTCGGAGCGGCGAGTGCTCGATGGCCCTGGTCGGCGGCGTCACCGTCATGGCGACTCCCTCGACGTTCGTGGAGTTCAGCCGTCAGCGCGGTCTGTCGGCGGACGGCCGGTGCAAGGCGTTCGCGGCCGGTGCGGACGGTACGGGCTGGGCCGAGGGCGCGGGCGTGCTGCTGGTGGAGCGGTTGTCGGATGCCCGGCGAAACGGGCACAAGGTGCTGGCGGTGGTCCGCGGCACGGCGGTGAACCAGGACGGTGCGTCGAACGGTCTGACCGCGCCCAACGGTCCCTCCCAGCAGCGTGTCATCCGGCAGGCCCTCGCGAACGCGGGCCTGTCTCCTGCCCAGGTCGACGCGGTGGAGGCGCACGGCACGGGCACGCGGCTCGGCGACCCGA
>NZ_BMWB01000016.1 GCF_014651015.1 Streptomyces xantholiticus | reverse complement strand
CCGCATAACCCCAACCACCCCAAACCCGACAGGGGCGCCTTGACGAAGGACATAGAGGCACCCCCCGCTCCTTCAGCGCTCGCACGGCCCCGGTCCCTCGGACCACCGCGCCGTACGGCCCGCCCCTCGGCCAGGAGCAGCGACACGACCCGCCTGCCCGTACGACCCGTCGCCCCCAGCACGTTGATCGTCACCGCTGGTCTCCTCCCGTACCGCTGATCTCCTCCGCCCGCTCCCGCTGACCGACCCCTCGCTCCTGGGACGGCACCGCCTCACGTACCCAGCTGGCCAGCAGACGCAGCGATGTCTCCGCAGGGGAACTCGCCTCGGCCGCATAGGTGACCAGGACCTGCTCCGGGGCGTCCGTGCAGCGGAAGGAGCTGAAGTGCAGATCGATGCGACCGATCTGCGGATGCTGGAAGGACTTGGTACCCGACGTCCGCTCCCTCACGTCGTGTCCGGCCCACCAGCCGCGGAACTCGGGGCTGTGCACCGAGAGTTCACCGACCAGCGCGATGAGGCGAGGGTCGTGTGGAAACTGCCCTGCCGCTAGGCGCAGATTGCCCACCGCGGTCCTCGCGGTGTGCTCCCAGTCCGGGTACAGATCGCGGGCCGCGGGGTCGAGGAACACCAGCCTGGCCATGTTGCGCTCGGTGGGGCTCAGCCGGTCGAAGTCCGCGACCAGCGCCGCGGCCAGGTCGTTCCAGGCAAGGACGTCCAGGTAGGGCCCGAGAACATAGGCGGGCACCTGGGACTGGGCGAAGGACTCCAGCATGATCCGCAGGCCCGGGCGGATCTGCTGGCGCGGAGCGGGGCGCTTGGCACCGGGGGCGGGTTGGGCGAGGTTACGGAAGTGGGCGAACTCGTGTTCGTCCAGGCGCAGCGCCCGGCCCAGCGCCTCGACGATGCTGTCGGAGACGCGCTGCACCCGGCCCTGCTCCACGCGCGTGTAGTAGTCGGTGCTCAGCCCGGCGAGCTGGGCCAATTCCTCGCGCCGCAGCCCGCTCACCCGCCGAGTGCCGGGCACGGGCACCAGGCCGACGTCTTCTGGCCGTAACCGGGCCCGTCGGCTGAACAAGAAGTCTCGAAGCTCTTCACTCACTCCCATGGAACCGAGTATCCCCAGCCAAACCCGCTCGAGACTGGTCCAGTTTCTACCAGGAACGAAGGGGACCCATGGGGCAAGCTTCCCTGCGAACTTGCAATCGCGATCACGGGCGACGGAGAGGCAACGATCTGTGAAGACAGCGAGCGCGGTACAAATCGCCGAACACCTCAACGAGCACAAGGAAGACATCCTGGCGGTCTACTGGGAGAGGCTGCGGAACTCACCCAGCGTGCTGCTCAGAGACCCGGAAGTCCTGTCCGCTCTGCGTCGCCAGGCCGCCCAGACCCTCAGTATCTGCGCCGATGTGCTGTACAGCGAGGGAGCCTTCCTGGACGGTATCGAGCCCGAACCACGGGAGCTGGTGGCCGCCGGACGCACCTTCCGTCATCTGCACCCCACCGAGACGCTGCGGGCCGCGTCCCTGCTCTACGACGTGGTGATGGACGAGCTGACCCCGATGGCCGGCGACCCATACTCCCTCACCCTCGCGGCGCGCACCCTGCACCAGACGATGATGTGGCGCATGGAGGCGATGACCACCGGCTACGACGCCTTCCTCTACCGCCGCTTCAAAGAGGGCTACGTCGCCGAGCGCTTCCGGCTCGCCCGGGACATCCACGACCACGTCAGCAACAGCATGACCGCCTGCCTGCGCAGCCTGGAGCTCTTCGAGTTCCACGAGGGCCGCAACGACACCGTCGCCCGCACCAATTTCGAACGCGCTCGCTCCACCCTGCTGGAGTCGATGTCCGGCATGCAGCGCGTCATCTTCGAGCTGCGACACACCAGCCCGCTGGAGCAACTGGGAACCAGCCTCCAGAAGTTCCTCAACTCCGTGCAGGGCGGCAACCACATCACGGCGACGGTGACCGGCAACGAGTGCTGGCTCTCGCCGGAGTACCGGGAGGAGCTCTTCCTCATCGTGCGCGAGGCACTGCGCAACGTCCTGGCCCACTCCGGTACCGCCCACGCCGCGGTCCGCGTCGACGTGACCCCGCACCACGCCCGCGCCGTCATCGAGGACGAAGGAATCGGCTTCGACGTTCCCTCCGTCCTGAACACCGGCCAGGACCACGGCTTGTCGGCCATGCGAGAACGCACGGAGGAACTTGGCGGCCGCCTCACACTGACCAGCGCACCGGGCGAGGGCACGGTGATCGACGTCCTGGTCCCCCTCCCGGAATGCGAGTGCGACCGCGCACCCGAGTGACCGAACAGCCCGGGTGGACATGCCTCCCGCAGGCCATGGCTGCACAACACGGGCGCAGCGCCGCGAAGACCGGGCACCGCGCAGATCACAGCCCACCAAGGCGGTCTGAAGTGGCTCCACTTGGCCCACCAGGGCCGGTCACGGGCGGAGCCGAGTCAGGTCGCCCCGGAGCCGGCCTCACAGAGTGGGGCCTGATGAAGTCGCCTGGGCGGGTCCGGAAGAGGACGCCGTAGCCAAACCCGAGAGTGCTTGCGCGGATGGCTTCTGTGCGGGGACCGGGCTCGGACTCGATAGCAGTCCACGCCGCCGGCGTTTCAGGTGCCGACATGGACCCCATGCAAGACCACGGGTCCCGTCACCAACGTCCCGGGACCGCACACCTGAGGCCCGGCTTGTCCGATGGCCACAAGAGCCGACGTCAACCCTGCGGGGCCATCGCCAACCCCTGCTGCCGCAATTTCGGAGATTCCAGTGGAACTTCCCGCCCCACCCCTGTCACCGCAGGTGCGCCCATGCGCTCCCCTCGCGCACCCCCGATTCGCCCAAAACCTGGCGCGCCTCGATTCAGCGACCGCAGAGGACGCAGGTCATAGCCCGCTTTCTCACCGACCGAGCGCCCTTTGTCCCGCCCTGTAGAACCCCCAGACCTACGCATTCCGTCTGCGGAGGTCATCAGCCGGGCTCCCGCCCGGACGAGGCAGCACGAGCAATAAGAAACCCCAGGTCAGAAGCCTGACCTGGGGCACAAGTGGAGCCGCCTTCGGGATTCGAACCCGAGACCTACGCATTACGAGTACATTGCCGGGCCCAGCTGGGCCGACTCAGCGTGCTGCCTCATCAAGCCAGCCTGGCCAGCAGCTTCTGCTCTGCAGGCGCTCGGCGGCAATCTGACCAGCAACGACACAGTTGCGGACAGCGACCACACTTCCCCGCCGCCCTGACGACGCGTCCCGAGCGGTCCACGTCATCCAAAGGTGTCCGGCCACCCCTTGGCCACCCCTGGGGACATATCGGCCACTCGCGAGGGAGGTCTTTGAGACATGCCCGGCTCACTCTCGCGCAGTCGATGTGGCACCGTGGTGCCTGCTCTGGCCTGGCGCGATACTTCTTGTAGTGATCCAACAAGCGGCGCATACGGTAACTGCCGACGGCTTCGGACGGATCTTCTGACTGCGTCCCGACGCTGCCCGTTGCGGCCTAACGAGCCGTGCCGAGGCGGTTGCGACGTGTCTCAACTAGGTGGCGCCATCGTTCGCGGGTCTGTCGTTCTCCGTCAGTCCAGCGTGCTCGCGCGGTGTGCTCGGGGAACGGACGGCCGACCATGAAGTGCGCGATTTCGACGTAGTAGGCGTAGTCGCCGCTCTGCGTGAGTTCGCGTAGGCGGGTGATCGCGGTGGTGAGGTCGTCCTGGTTGTCGAGGACGGCGTGGTGGAAGCACAGGGCCAGTTGCAGTTTCGCCGCGGCGTAGGAAATGCCGGAGACGCCGATTTCGGCGAGCAGGACGGCCGCCCGGTCGGGCAGGTCTGCGGAGAAACCGGCGTCGCGTACGAGTGCGGCGATGCGAGCGGTCATCTCGCTGGAGCGCAGGCTGAGGCGCGACAGCAGCCGGTCCGCAAGGTCGAGTTCATCGTCGGCGCGGAGCGGGTCGGCGAAGGAGACGGCGAAGGCGAGATGTGCCTGGACCATGGCGGTCTCGCCGGCCGCACCGTGTTCTTCGGCCTCGCTCCTCGCTGCCAGGTAGGCGGCGGTCGCCCGCTCCATGTCTCCCTGCACCCACCACACGTCTCCCAGGACCCGATGGTGCCGTCCTTCCCAGCCCAGCCTCCCAGCGGCTTCCACCGCCGCAGGGAAATCTCCGGACAGTCGGCTCAGGTGTGCCAGGCCCCGTCGAGCGGCGGAAGCGAGCCGACCGTCGGCGGAAGCGACGCGCTGCATGCCGCGCCGCGAATCATCGGTCAGGCCGAGGTCCCGCTGGGCCTTCGCCAGGTAATACGTGGCCAGCTCTACCAGGTCAACCGGGAGCAGTTCCGATGCAAGGACTGCGGAGAGCCGACCGGCTGTGCGTTCACGGTGTTCGTGCTGGCGCCGGGCGATGGCGCTGAGTGTTTCCACCAGGGCGTCCGCCGCAGTCTGCAGGCCGTCCGACGACGTGGCATCGGCTGCGGGAAGTGCCAGCGGTTCCCAGATGGAGTCCCCTACGTACTGGAATGCGGCATCGGCGAGCCAGCCGAGGTCGAGACGGAAGTCCCGTGCGAGGAGCAGCCCTTGCTGGAGGCAGCCGACGAGGACAGTGCGGTCGCGTCGCAGGTCCTGGCGCCACTGGGATTCCAGGGCATGGAAGGCTCGCTGGGCCGCGCGCTGCCAGTCCTGGTCCGACCAGCGGTCGTCACTGCCGTCGTCCGCGTTGCGAATAGCGGCGCGGATCAGGTCGTGGACATGGAAGGGCCACACACCGGAGGGGGACTCCCGGATGAAGGGGCGCTCGGTCAAGCGCAGGGCGGGCGCGTCGTGGTCCATGCCGGCGACCTGGGTGGCCAGAGGAACAGAGAACGCGTCGACCAGGCTGACCGAGCGGAGCACGTGGCGTTCCTCGGCGGTCAGGTCGCTGAGGGTACGGGCGATCAAGGCCGGAAAGTCGTGGTCGAAGTCGGTGACCTGTGGCTGCCTGCCACTGCGCCGAAGTTCCAGGTAGCGCATGACCGACAGGTCCAGGTACAGGGGTAGCCCGTGGGAGCGCTCGGCGATGATCCGGCGGACCGGTTCGTCGATCAGCGGGTGCCCGTCGCGGCTGAGCCTGCGGGCCAGATAGTCCTCGCAGTCTTCGAAGGAGAAGTCGCCGATCAGGATCTGGCGGCCGGACACGCCTGACCCGACATGCGTCGCCTCAGGAACGAGACCGGGCCAAGCGTTCGGCCCGGTCCAGTCGAGTTGCCCTTCCAGGCTCGTTTCCGCCCACTGAAGGCGGTTGCGTCCGGTGACGACGAAGAACACGTTGGGCATCAGCCACACGATGCGCTGGAGCAGGCGCTCGAAGTCGCGGTGGGTGCGGTCGCCGGTGTCCTCGAAGGTGTCCAGCAGGATCACGGGTAGCGCGCTCTTGTCGGCCGGGAGTTGGGCCAGGTCCCAGGCGAGCAGGTGCGGGTAGAAGCTGAGGGCGTCCAGGTCGGGCTCGGCTTCCAGGAGGTCGGCCAGACGTGAGCAGCCGGCGAGGGCGCGTACGGACTGGCGCCGCTCGCGTAACGCCTTGATGAGCGCTCCGGCCCCGTGGCCGAGCGCACCCCCGACGGTGCCGGGCAGGAGCAGCGCCTGGGCAACGTCGCTGAGGGCCGACTGCATCTGCTGCGGCAGAGCGGCAGCGGCGCTGAAGCGGCCCAGCAGCCCGCCCCGGCGCAGGTAGTCCTCGATCGGTTCGCCCGGGTGGTTGTGCTCCCAGTAGCGGCGCAGGGCGAGGTCGAAGGCGGGCATCGGCCGGCCGAGCGCGGCGACGGCAAGACGGATGGTGAGGATGACGCGCTCAAAGTCCATGCCCGCGGCGCGCGCGAGGTCGATGCGGACCGGCAGCGTCCGCTCCTCGGGGTGGGACGGCGATTCCCATTGCACGGGACGGTGCTCGCTGCTGGCGAGCGACGCCTCGATCTTGCGGGAGAGCGTGGACTTGCCGATCCCGCCCACACCGTGGAACACGAGCATGTTGCGGCGGGGAGCCTCCAGGTCCTCCACGTCGAAGTCCGCACGGGTCACGTGCTGTATGTGCTCAGCGAGGCCGGCGGTCACCGCTTGCCACTGTGCCTGCCGGTTCGTGAACGCCTCACTGGCCGTGATGCTCCGGTCGTTCGAGCTGAACAGCGTTCGAAGGTCCCGCCCTGCCACCGCTCCCCCTGACGATCAACTGGAGCCAATCTATGCTCCCTTGAGGACAGCCTGGCAAGTCCGCATTCAGGCAGAGTTTGCAGGTCGCGTTCGGGTCGCGTCCACGGATGCCCGCCCCACGCCACTCCTGCGCGCGATGAAGCCACCCAGACCGGCGACTTCCTCAACAACCCGTCGTACACCACGTCCGTGGACCGACAGCAGGGTATGGATCGATGGCGAGGAGATTGGACTGGAAGCGCGTGCGCGCAGGAAATCGTTGAGCACGCGCACTGGAGAGGTCGGACACAGGGCCAGTCGGGCGTCGAGTGCCATCTCCCACTGCTCGGTCAGGCCGAGCATGAGGCGTTTGCGCATGCCGGGGGTGACGTGGGCGTAGCGCGCCGAGGCCGAGCCGTCGATGTGGCCCATACGCTCGTCCATGAGGACCTTCTCGGTGCCGAGGTCTTCCATCACGGTCCGATGGGTGTGGCGGAGGCCGTGGGGTGTGAGGCCCTTGGCGATCGGGAGCCAGCAGGCGTCGGCCCGCGCACGGGCGCCACGTCCTCGCGCCGGGACACCAGGCCACGGTTCGCCGAGGAGCGGTACGGGCCGGGCCTCTTGCGGCGCCTTCTTCGGGTACCAGCCCGAGACCGCCGGCGTGAACAGCCACGTCGCGAAACCGCTTCGGCGCCAGTGGGCAGCGTGCTCCGACACCGTCTCACCCCGCACGAACCCCAGGTCCGCGATAGCCTGCTTCACCCTCACCCGCTTGGCTTCGGTGACGCGGTCGGGATGGTTCAGGACGTTGGACACCGTGCCCGTGGAGACTTCGGCACGGCGTGCGACGTCGATGAGCTTCGCACCCTGGTGGACACCGGTGCGGGCCGCGCCCTGCCCCCGGAAGACGTAGGTCTTGCCGTGACACGGGCAGGGTGTCGGCTTCGTACGGGCGACGTGGTTGGCGACCAGGGCCGACAACCAGTCCATCACGTCGATGGTGCGGTAGCTGTCGTCCTTGGGCGGACAGCGAACGAGCTCGCCGGTGTCGAGTTCGTACAGCTGCCACTCGACGCGGATGGCGCCGGGCCGGGCGAACTCCGTTTCCAAGCCGACGATTTCGCCCCAGCGCATGCCGGTGTACCCCTTTAGCACGACGGCGACGAACTCGTCGTCGCGGCCGGAGAGCAGAGCGGCCCGCTCGGCGGTCAGCAGGATGCCGAGAGCGTCGGTGACGACCTTCTCCGGACCGCGGTCGCGGGAGCGGCCGGCGCGCTTTCCCCGCCCTCGCCGCCTGGCCGCCGGGTTCGCCGTGATCAGTCCCTCGTCGATCGCGTCCTCGAAGATCAGGTGGAGCGTCGAGCGCCAGGTCTTGACGCTGGAGGCCGCATACACGGCCTTCTCCTTCTTCTCCCACAGGTCGACGTCTGTGCGCAGGATGCCGGCGAGCGACTTGTCCTCGAACTCGGGGAGCAGGTGCTCCTCGATGTGGCGGCGGTAGTTCTGCATGGTCGAGGCGGCCATGTCCTGGGCCGCGTACCAACGGTTCGCGTACTCGCCCAAGGTCTCCTCGCCAAGCGATGGATCGCGCCAGTCGCCGCGACGGTACTTGTTCTCGGACTCGCTCGCGGCGCGCTGGGCCTCGCCCTTGGTGGCGAACCGGATCGCCTTGCCGCTCTCGTCGACGACCGTGAGGTGCTTGCCTGACGCGATCCTGTACCGACCGCGCCAGTAGTCTCCGCGCTTCTCCGCGAAACCCAACTTCCGCCTTCCTCCCCCTACTCCTGGCTTGTGGATGACGCGGGCGCGCTACACGACGGACTCGTACCGGGTACGGCGCGGCGGCCGGGCCCGCAGACGCCCCGTCGTCGAGGCTGCCCTGGTAGGCCGGCGAGGCTGGGAGGCACGGGCTCGTGCGGCGGGAGTCGCTGTCGCCGCTGGAACGGCCGCCGAATTGCCGACGGATCGCGTCGGTCGCTCCTCGTGAAGGCGGATGATCTCGGCGACGTGTTCGGCGGTGAAGCGGTACGCGCGGCCGACACGGGCATGCGGAATGAGGCTGCGCCGGGCGCGGTCCTTGACCCACCAGGCAGAGCAGCCGAGGGCTTCGGCGATCTCCTCGGGGCGGTAGAGACGGGGCAAGGCGGCTTCACACTCGGTGCTGGGACGGAGGCGCACGAGGGCAGGGGGCATCGCGGAGTGATGCAAGGAAAGTGGGTCCTAACTCGCTTGGGGGCGTGCTCGGTCAGCAGTGCTGGACGGACCTCGTCACACGCTCGACCCGTGCAGCAGTTCGGGAGACGAGACATTGTGCGGAGCGATCACCGGACGGCCTCCTTCGGAGATACTTGAAGCGTTCTCCCGAAGGCTCAACCGATGACCGCTGCCTTATGCCCCACGCCACCCGCATGCACGCTCAAACCACCCCCATCGGCGATGGCCTCAACAGCCCGCCATACACCACGTCCGTGGACGTGACCGATCTTTGCGCGACGCTCCCCCAGGTGTCGGTGCTCTGTCGGACACTGTCTCTACGGCAATGCGAGACCCAGGAGAGGTGACACCAGTCATGGGGGGGATGGCGCGTGATGGTTCGGTAGAGGTCCTCAAGTACCTGCACAAGCGACTGCATGACCACTTCCGGATGCTTCACGAACATCGCCAGGCACTCCAACCGGCGGCTCCTGTCTTTGCGCTGGAGCACGACCTCAACAGTAGCGACTTCGAGTTGCTCCTACTTGCGGTGCGTGGGGCTGTCAGGCAGGGACTCGATACTCGCTTCCGCGCTTGGTGGTTGCCCTTTGTAGTACACGCAGCAGAGATCGGCTATAAGTACGTTGGAGATGAATACTGGCCGCTCTTCGCCCAGCAAACACCGGGCTGGGAAAGCAGTCCGGGTTGGAGCGTGACCACCAACCGCCAGCGCATAAAACAGTGGTTCAAGCGATTCGCAGCCGACTACGGCGGAGCCGAGCCGAAGGGAGGCTTTGCAACCAACTTCAACATCATTGCCTGGCCAATCACACACGCCGTCATACCCGCCGATCTCCAACGGCAGTTGGCGCAGCTTCTGTTTGAGTCGCGCGCGGTATTGACCGCAGAGCTCCTTAGTGATCCCAACGCTCTGGGAGCATGCTTGGCTTCGCGCACGGGTGGATATAGCGAGCGTTTCCAGATCTTCTGCAGCAACCAGAGCCTCCTCGGTCAGGTGGCCGCGGCAATGCTCTCAGGCGACGACGAGGACTCCCCGTACCTAGTCCGATCGACACTCGCTCGCCTGGTCAACGACCTGACCAACGAACGTCAGTCACGAACCTGGTTGGCCCGCGCCAAGCACTCGGCCAACTTGGTCCGCTCAAGCGGATTCCTCCCCCTGAACTCGAGCATGGGACCCGTGAAGCGGGGGCAGCAGCCACTTGCGGCCATCACTGACCCGAAGCTTCTCCTGCGGCAGGAAGACGGCGGTTGGCGTCCCTATTTGGAGCTGCCTGATCTCACGCCGCTGCAGGCTCGGCACGATCAAGTTGGTCAGGAACTTCGGAACCTCCGCCCGAAGGTTGAGGGCCGTCGTAAACCGCTCCCCCGCGGCAAACTGCTGTACCCGGGTGAAGTGTCCCTCTCCACCTGGCCACAGCCCGAGAGTCCCATTATCCAACTGGAGCGGGGTTCATCGGTCGTGAACAGCCTGATCGCGGAGCATTGCTCCATCACCCAGGGCCCGTGGTGGGTTTTCCGGAAGCAACCGGATGGGCTGGCCCTTGAGGTCAAGGGCAAATACATGAGGCCGGGCCACGAGTATTGCCTGGTCGGACGACTCGATAGTGAACCGCCCACGCTACCGTTCGTCACTAAAGCGACGGTTCTGGCTGAAGGAGTGTACGCCTTCGAGGTGAGGGTGCCAGAAGTTGTTGGCGAAGCGGAAATTTCCAAGCTTGCGGCGGCCAAGCTGTCAGTGGTGACTGATGTGTCGATTCGCCCCGTCGGTGTCGTCCCTGGGGCCTGGGACGGGGAAGGTGCCGTCGAGTGGCTAGCTGGGGATCCGGTGCTGCTCGCGGTGCGTTCCAATCGCACCATGGAAATGTGCGCTGTGACCGTCGATGCTGGACTCCCTATTGTGCTCGAGTGGCCTGCCACTAAGGCGGAATTAATCTTTGCCCTTGAGGATCTCACCGTGGGCACTCACGAGGTCGACATTGCGCTATTGGGCACAGACAACGGCGCGGCGGTTAAAAGCGGCTCACTCGCGATCACGATCCGTGACCCACACACAAACCTGGATGAAACTACTGAGGGCGCAGGTATCCGGCTGTTTGCCACGCCAGCGCGCCCGAAGCTGACCGAGCTCTGGGATGGTCGGGCGAGCCTCTCGATCGACGGTCCACCAAGTACGAAGGCGGAACTGGTGATCGTGCTGCGTGACGATGCCGGCAATTCACTGGCACAGGCGCAGCACAGCATCTCGCTTCCTTTCAGCGATAGTGCATGGGAAAGGTTGACAGATCAGGAACTACACAAGAGAAAACTGCTCGCCGCCTACGACGAGGCCAATTCGTGCGAAGTGTCGGTTTCCCGGAGCGGCGTGGGTTTCGCCTCCCTGGTCTGTGAACGTGGTTTCCATCCGCTCCGCTGGGTGCTTACCAAGCGGCGCAATGGCGAGCATGAGGCACGCCTGATCGATCGGACAGACGGGGATGACACTCAGGTGCTTCTGTTTCCGGTGGAGGCACCTCTGGCTGGCGAGCGCTGTGATTCCCTTCGACCAATTTCCGCCCCGCCGAATGGGGGACTGCTGCAGGCGACGTCTGGCAATGTGACCGCGGCCATCGTCCTGCCACCCGAGCCAAACCGGCTGCGGCAGAGATCAAGTGAACGTCCGATCATTCAATACACAGACAATTCTCTTTCCGAGATGAAGCAACTCATCTTTGGTCACCGCCGCTGGCTTGACGCCGATGTACCGGCAGATCCATTCGCTCATCATCAGCGGGATCAGGTTCTCAACACGGTCACCACGGCCCTTGTTTCCCTTGCCGCCGGAAGCAGGTGGGCTCGTCTGGAGCACAAACGCATTCCTGTCGGCGATCTCAAGCCGCCGGATGTGTTGGACGAAATGCGCGAACTCGTGGGTCAGGCTCCGAAGCAGCGTGCTGCGGCCCAGCAGATTGCCAGTCACCTCTGGCAGTGGGCGGACTCACCAGCAGCGCTGAGCGAGGGATTCGCCAGTGCGATCCGCATCGTCGCTGCAGCCAGCGGCATCGACGATCCTCACACCGCAGCAGACTTCTTGCTTCCACTTGTGTCCAGACCGGGCTCTCTCGCGAGCTGGGACGAGACCGAACGAGACCAGCTCTTGAAGTGTGTGCTGGGTTCTCCTGTGCTCATTCGGGCAGCTCGATTCGCTGTGCTCGGGACTGAAGACCTACGAGAGGCGTCGAACAAGTCGGTTGTCGGTGGTAGCCGATGAACATAACTCCGGTCAGCGGTCCCCATGCGGCGGAACGTGCGGTCCGTGCGCTGGGGCTGGATGAGACGGCTACTGACCTGTTCTCGACAGAAGCGATATGCGCCTCGCTTCGCCGCGCTGCTTCGTTCCTGTGCCCGGCGATGCCGCGTCGACTCGTGGAAGCCGTCCTTGAGGCCATTAGCCCGCTCGACGAGTCATGCTCGCTTACTCGCGGCCAGGTCGCGGAACAGTTGGATCTCCTGGTGTCGATTGGTGACTTGGTCGAACTCCCTCGCCAGCAGGATCGTGGCAGCCGCCAGCTCTACCTGGCTCCTCCCTCGTATGTGGCGAAGGCTCCTGGGCAGTACCTCTTGCTAGGCGTACGCCCCAACGCCTCCCCGCTGGTGGATGAGTCTGTGGGCACGGAGGTGCTGTACGAGGGCCACACACGGTCCATGGAACTAGACCCCGAGGTGGGCCCTGCCCAAATGCATGCCGCTGGTCTGCATGAGATCCGACGTGAGTACTGGCTCAAGCACCCAGGCGCGGATAGCGCAGCCTTTGTCGTCGCTACGATGCGTCAGCGTCTGGACCAGGCGGCAGAGTCTGGCCAAGTCAGCGATCTAGCAATCATCGATCCTGGGGCGTCAGTTCGCTACTACCGCGGTCGTTGGCGGCCACCCGCGGACGGCGACTCCGGCGACTTCGTTGCCCGCCGTCCCCAAGCCTACGGTGCAGACCTGTGGTGCCTTGTACGGATTGAGCGTGGCATGCCTCGCGCACTCGTAGATCTGCCGGTTGACGCCCCTGACGGGGCAGCGTGCGACGAGGCATGGCGCTTCCAGGCAGCTATCGACGCCGTGATGGGAAACCCACAGGTGATGCACGTCCGGTCCGCTACGGGGGCGCCCGAGACCCAAATCGTGGACTTGTTCGGACCTGTGCCCGGATGGGCTCAACGCTACCTCGAACTAATAGGGACTCCCGTCTCGCGGACGAGAGGCGCATTGATCTCGTACCGCGTTCCCATCTCGGCGATCAGCCAGATATCAACGTTCGTCACTGACATGCTGTGGATGCACGTCAGAGAAGAGGGAGGGGTGGCGTGACAGTGGAAACGCCAACGATCGCGGAGACGATCACCAAGATTCAGGCTGCACTTCGGGACTACATCGAGGCGACCTATCACGTGGGGCATCCCACCGTGATCGATCAGCGTCGTGTGTTGCTCGAACAGGAGGGCGTACTGTTCCGAGCGCCCTTCATCGAGAGCACTCCCCGCTATCAGACGGACCGAAGTTTTGGTGATCTCGAACTCGCCGCACCTGCACAAGCGCTCTTCGCCAGGTTGACAACACCCGAAGGCGACCTGAAGCCACTGCTGTACGACCCGCCCTACACCCACCAAGCTGAGGCGCTTGAGTGGACGACTCGAGACGGCCTTAGTCTTGCGATCACTACCGGTACCGGCTCAGGCAAGACGGAGTCATTTCTCCTGCCGATGCTGGCAAAGCTTGCAGCGGAGGCGGCGAACAAGCCTGAGTCGTTCGCAGCTCCGGCTGTGCGGTCCTTGATTCTCTATCCGATGAACGCGCTGGTGAATGACCAGTTGGGTCGTCTTCGACTCCTGCTCGGCGATCCGCGCGTCACGGCCCAGTTCAGCGCTTGGGCTGACCGTCCAGCACGCTTCGCCCGTTACACCAGCCGAACCCTGTACCCCGGCGTACGGAAGGTCGAGAAGGACCAGGCCCGGCTTCGGTCGATCGGGGACTTCTACGTTCACCTCATCAACCGGGCAGATGACCCTACGTCACAGGGGCACGGCGAGGCAGCAGGTCTCATCAACAAGCTGCGATCGCGCGGCAAGTGGCCAGCCAAGCCGGATCTGAAGGCCTGGTACGGCGAAAGTGGCTCCCGTTGGAAGAACAAGGATGGCGAGTTCGTCCGTGCCGTCCTTCAGCCCAACGACCCCGAACTCCTGACGCGGCATGAGGTGCTCGGCACACCTCCGGATGTCTTGATCACGAACTACTCGATGCTTGAGTACATGTTGATGCGCCCGCTCGAGCGACCGGTGTTCGATGCGACGCGGGCCTGGTTGGCGAACAACCCCGACGAGAAGTTCCTCCTGGTCATCGATGAGGCCCATCTCTACCGCGGCGCGGCCGGCGCCGAGGTTGCCCTGCTGCTGCGCCGGCTTCGCGCAAGGCTTGGGATTCCCCCCGAGCAGTTGCAGGTGATCTGTACAAGCGCGAGCTTCGCGAGCCCTGAGTACGCGCGTCAATTCGCTGCACAGTTGAGCGGCAAGTCCGAGGTCGACTTCAAGACCGTAGAAGGTCGTCTCGCCCTCCGGGGGCTCGCTGGCCCTGGAAGCCACCAGGACGCTCAAACTCTCGTTGCCGTACCGATGCACGACTTCTACGAGGGCGAGGGAGACGAGGCCCGCATCGCCGCCGTTCAGGGGCTTCTGGACTATCGGCAGGTTGCCGTGAAAGAGGGCGCCACGGTCGGTGAACTGCTGCACGATGCTCTCAGCGGATTCGGCCCCATGAACCTGCTCGTCAACGAGACAATGCAGCGGGCACAGCCGGTAAATGAGTTGGGCTCGCTCATTTTCCCGACCGTTGAGACGGAGCTTGCCGATAGGGCTGTCTCTTCCCTGGTGGCACTCGGTAGCGCGGCGCGACGGTCGGCGGATGACGCAGGTCTGCTGCCATGTCGCGTGCATGCGTTCTTTCGCGGGCTGCCTGGGCTCTGGGCGTGTCTCGACCCCGACTGCCCAGAGGTTGACCGGGAAGCTCACCCGGAGCCGGGGCCGATTGGCAAACTTTACGACCAGCCGCGGGCAACTTGCGGATGTGGTGCACGAGTCTTCGAGTTGTACACCTGCAGGCACTGCGGCTCCGCCTACGCACGGACCTATACCGAGGACGTAAGCGAGCCGACGTACCTATGGCACGAGCCGGGGGGATCGTTCGAGTCCGCATCGGGTTCCATCCCCGAACTCCAGGCACTCGATCTACTGCTTGAGGACCCCTCCGATGGCGATGTCGAACCCGCCGACATCGATCTCGTTACCGGCCGGCTCAATCCGGAAGAGCTCGGCGCCCGCGTCCGCAGTGTCTTCATTCCTCGGCTTCGAGGAGGAGAAGTCGTCAGGGGTGACGACGATGGCGGTGATGGTGAGACGGAGGCGAACGGAGAGTTCAAGCCTTGCGGTGTCTGCGGGCAACTCGCCGGATTCGGCCGTTCATCGGTACAGGATCACCAGACGAAGGGTGACCAGCCGTTCCAAGCCTTGGTCACACGACAACTCGAGGTCCAACCACCGGGTGCCCAGCCGTACACCGAGTTTGCGCCGCTGCGCGGTCGCAAGGTGCTCGCGTTCTCCGACTCCCGGCAGGTTGCCGCACGGCTGGCACCCAACCTGCAGAGTTACTCGATGCGCGACGTCATTCGCCCCCTGATCTTGCGCGGATGGCAGGAACTGGCGAATCAACCGTTCTTGGCGCCGTCGCTCAGCTTGGAGCGTCTGTACGTGGCCGTCATGGTCGGAGCGCGAGTGTTGTCGGTGCGGCTGCGTCCGGAACTACGCCCCATGGAAACGCTCCATGTCGTGGACACGGTCGCGAAGGCAATCGACAAAGGTGCGCTCTCGGGCAATCCCGCCGAGTTGGTGCCACTACTCACCACCGCCAATCCGCCACAGTCGCTGCTGAGGGCGATGTACGCGACGCTAACGGACAAGTACTACGGGCTGTCGTCCCTGGGCCTGGCATCCCTCCGTGAGCGAGCGAACCTCACCGATACATTGTTGACGGAACTACCGGACATCGACGGGGTCGCAAGCAGTGCCGACGGCAAACTTGCGCTTGTTCGGTTGTGGCTCGCGCAATGGAACACCCCGACCCGGGGTATCTGGTTTCCGTCGATGACCGAAGGCGACTGGTGGAGGACAAAGGGCGGCGTAAAACAGCACGCGGGTAAGTTCCAAGCAATCGAGCGTTGGCTCGATTCAAAGGCGGCGAGGAAGATATTTGCGGACGATTGGCTGCAGACGTTGCTCACAACTTTCTGCGAACCAGTGGCCGGCAAGTTTCGGTTGTTGGCCCAGAACGTTGCCCTGGAACTCGGCGGGCTCTGGGGATATTGCGAACGCTGCCGCTTCACGCAACGGCCGTTTCCCGGAACAACCCGATGCGTCAACTGCGGGCACGACCGCGTTCGCACGCTAAATCCCGACACCGATCCGGTCTTCCAGGCCCGAAAGGGCTACTACCGTGCCAGTGCGGCCCGGGCTTTGAGTGAACCGCCCGAGCCTCCATTGAGCATCATCGCCGCCGAGCACACGGCACAGCTCAATGCCGCCCAGTCCGACGCCGTATTCTCCACAGCGGAAGAACACGAGTTGCTGTTCCAAGACGTCGACCTCGGCTTGACCCGCCAAGGAGAGCAGTCACGCGCCGCCATCGACGTTCTGTCCTGCACGACCACCATGGAAGTTGGCATCGACATCGGCAGCCTGACCGGCGTCGCGCTGCGCAACATGCCACCGTCGCGCGCCAACTACCAGCAGCGCGCAGGGCGGGCGGGGCGTCGCGGCAACGCTGTCGCTACCGTACTGGCCTTCGGGAGCGCCGACACACACGACGACCACTACTTCCGTCAACCAGAGCTCATGATCCGCGGCAAAGTCGACGACCCAGTGCTGACGATGAACAACGACGAAATCGCGCGGCGCCACGTTATCGCTTACCTGCTGCAGCGCTATCACCAGGATCGACTGCCGGCGATCGAGCCTGACGACCAGCCGCAGCTCTTCGAAGTCCTTGGCACTATCGAGCACTTCGTCGGGACAGCCTCTCCTCTAAATCGGACCGACTTGGAAGAGTGGCTGAGGTCCGAGGGAGACAAGCTGCGTGAGGAGATTGCATCATGGCTTCCCAGTGAACTGAGCCAGACGGACCGCAGAGTCGTCCTAAGCGGTGTCGTCACGAACACACTCCGCGAGATCGACAAGGCACTTGACCTCGATCTCGACGGGAGTCTGCCAGCTACCTCCGAGGGCGATGCGGCACCAGACCCCGATGAGGTCGAGGCAGAGGGCCCCGCCGAAGACGGCGCCGAGGAGCCGAACGCCCGTCGGAGCCAGGCGAACCTGCTTGATCGGCTGCTGTACAAGGGGGTCCTGCCGCGCTATGCGTTTCCGACGGATGTCGTGGCCTTCCACGTCTTCGATCTCGATCGGTCAACGCCATTCAAGGCCGAGTTCCACTATGCACCCAGTCAGGGACTCCCAGTGGCCCTCAGCCAGTACGCACCCGGCAAAGTGGTGTGGGTTGATAACAAGGAGTGGACCTCCGGCGCCATCTACGCACCGGTCCAAGAGGAACGCTTCCAAGCCTGGCGAGACAAACTGCTTTACTTCGAGTGCCAGGTATGCCACTACGCCAAGCATTTCCCTCACGACCCGGCAGAACGGGGGAAAGAGCGCGACTGTCCAGCCTGCGGTGCCGAGGGAAAATTCGGCAAGGCGAAAAACTGGATGCGACCGCCAGGCTTTGCGCACCCGGCCGATAAGGCGCCGGGCACAAGCCCAGACGACGCGCCGGCCCGCAGTTACGCCACACGTGCCAAACTCATGGCGCCCGGACCAACCGAGGAAGCTGCCTGGCAGCGCGTCACCGATCGCTTGGCACAGACCTACCGCCGCGAAACCCTGCTCGTCACCAACACCGGCCCACGCAACGAGGGATACACCTACTGCACGCGCTGCGGGCTAATCGAGCCAACTGCGACGGCGACTGGGGTGGTCGTCGGTACGCACAAGAAGCCGTACCCCGATGAAAAGGCCCCGAACTGTCCCGGCACAGCCTCAACGCGGGGCTTGGTACTCGGGACTGACTTCATTTCGGATGTACTTCTGGTTCGCTTGAAGGTGGCCTCGCCAATCACATTGGGGCCAGCTCTGCTGTCGACGCACGTCGCGCTCCGTACGGTCGCTGAGGCGCTGACGATCGCCGCAACCCAAAGGCTTGATATTGAGGCGACGGAACTACAGGCAGAATACCGTCCTGCACTGACTCCCCTCGGCAAAGAAGGGCTTGAGGCCGAGATCTACGTGTACGACACGCTCGCGGGTGGAGCTGGCTTCGCTCGACGGGTCAGAGACTACGGAGTGGAAATCCTTGAACGGACGCTCGAGCGCCTCGAAGAATGCCCGGCGAACTGCGACGAGTCCTGCTACCGCTGTCTACGGAGCTTCCGTAACCGATTCGAGCACAACCTCCTCGACCGGCACGTCGGTGCCAGTCTGCTGCGCTACCTGATTCACGGGACCCCGCCGAGTCTAGACGAGGGGCGACTCGAACGATCGGCCGACAAGCTCTACGAGGACCTCAACAGCCGGGCGCTCCCCGACATTTCCTTCACTCGAAGGGACAAAATCGACGTTACGGGAGTTGGAACGGTCACCGCACCTATCTTGGCAAAACACGGTGACCAGCGATGGATCTTGGGCGTACACGGCCCGCTGAGCCCTGAGTTGGCTCCAACTGCCGAGTTGCGTGCCGCGCAGCAGTCCGGGAACGTGGTGGTCCATCTGATCGACGACATGGTGATCTCTCACAATCTCCCGTTCGCCAGCCAGCAGGTACTGCAAGCACTGGCCTGAGCGAAATCAGGATCTGGCTCGCCACCGGCGCCGCGGCGCCGGTGGCGGTCCTGTCGTCACCCCCCAACGCCGCCGTTGGCATAACGAAGCCTGAGAACAAAATGAATAGACTTTAGGACGCTTTGACCGCTGGCAGCGACACTAGGAGGGGCATATATGCCGGCCGATGACCTCGAAGAGGCCATGGGTGAAGATGACCTTGCAGAGGGGCAAGTGCCTATCACGGCACTGCAAGAACATTTCAGCGTGTCATTTACGCGAATGATCGCTTACGCCGCTGGATGCTCGATAAAACCTCACGAGACTGACTATGAGGGCGTTGACATTACAATCGTTTCCTCAACGGAGTACCGCGGTTACTACGGTCCACAGTTCGAGCTTCAACTTAAGTGCACTTATCAAGAAAATCTGCTCAAAGATGACAGCATGACCTGGCAGATGAAGGCGAAGCCTTTTCGGAAATTGACGCGCAGAAAGCGATATATCCCTGCCTATCTCGGCGTACTCCTTATCCCGCGCGAGCCAGAGCCATGGCTCCGAGCCGACGAATTTGGATTGTTCACGCGTAGCCGCATGTTCTGGGAGTCTGCCGATAACCTGAGATACGACGGACCGATCAAGGAATATCGCACGGTACATTTGCCACGTCGAAACCTGTTCACAGGCGAGCAACTTTTGGGCATAATGAAAACGATCGGGGACGCAGAGGAGGGTTCACGGTGAGCCGATCTATACTCGACAGTTACCGTGAAATTGCATGCGCGTTGACCCCTCTCGCTGTCTCCCAGTTCCTGGCTTCTCATGATTGGGAGCTGGAGCATCAGCAGCCAGAAGTTCGTCAGGTCTGGCGCTACGGCTTGGGTCACTTGTCCACCGCGCCTCGCATCATGATCCCGCTCGCTACGGACTTCGCAGATTTCATGCCGCGCTTCGTGGATGCTCTCGAGTCGCTAGGACATATTCACGACTGGGATGCAAACCAGCTACTGGAACGCGTCATCGCTACACGCGCGGACCTCTTTTTTGTTCGCCTCGACCAAGGCATGATCGACGGCACAATCCCATTCCAGCAGGCCGAAAAGACGCTGCAGGCTATTTACAAGATGATGAAGGCAGCAGCGACCAGCACCGCTGACCCCCATCACTCGCATAAGGGACGCAGGCCAGCGGCAGTGGGAGAATTTCTGGATGAAGATGTACGGCTTGGCCACACGAAGCGTGGCAGTTTTGTGTTCACTGTCGTAACGCGCTTGGGGGACCCTGGCCCTCAGGCTGCAGAAGGCCCCGAGCGCTCAAACATTGTCTTTCCTCGACGGGTCATGGAAACCCTGGCTAGAGGGCTTGAGACCACAAAGCGCCTGACGCAATCATGGGAACAGGAGGCCCTCAATTTCCCAAGCAGTGTTGGGCTAAGTGCAGGGCTGGTCGAATCGCTCGAAGATATGTCACAGCCCGAGCATCTTCGTTCGCTGGACTTGTCTTTCCAATGGGCAGCAGCTGAACCTAAGCCGGACGTAGGACTCGCAACCATTGTGCTGGACCGCGATGTGATTGACGAGCTCCCGCGAGTTCGGGAGCGGCTCGTACGAAGGGAAGAGCCCGTACGACGGGAGACGTTGGTCGGACTCGTTAAATCACTCACGCGGAATGATGCGACACCGAGCGACAACGAATCGGCAATTATCACCGTGGCGGCGGAGGTAAGGGGTAAAACTCTGCGAGTCCAGGTTCCACTAACTGGAGAGAACCACGGCTGGGCAATAATGGCTTATAGGCGCCAACTGCCCTTTACGGTGGCCGGTGACCTCTCCTACGAACGCCGTGCATGGCGTCTGACGGGCAATATCGAAGTCGATTCGAGCTTCCTGCAGCATCTCTCAGGATCGTCAACCCCCGACTTGGGCGAGGCATGAAGCCAGAGCACTGCAAGCGTCACTGCCCGTCCCTTGCGGGCTGCGATACGCCGGCTCCGGGGTATCGCAGCCCGAGGAACCATCGTGTCGGACGGCCTCCCAGGCAGCGCGTGGGCTGACACCAACGTCTGGGGCAGGTGACGACGGTCTCTTAACTGGAGATGGGGAACATTTCCTCTCCGGGAGTCGACATTCCCTCTCCGACGGGCAGCGGTACGCGGGCACCGTGCTCAACTGGACGGACCAACCGATGCGACCGCATGGACTCAAGAACATGGTCTTGTGTGGCGCGCCGTCGGCACCAGCGCTCAAGCCACCACTCGGAGACCTTGGCGTCCGCTTTGGTAAGTTCGGGATTCAGCAGGTACTTCGGCTCTTGGTCGACTCCGAGCGAGTAGTCCCGCAGGTTCTCGACCAGGGGAACGCCGTACAGGATGCGTTCGCGTCCGTGCTTGAGAAGCTCGTTGGCAGGCCAGCCAAGTGCGGCCAACCCCACTCGGACCTTACGTAGTCGAGGACTGACACCCTCGCCGAAGAGGCTGTTGATCCGGACGGACGAGCCACGCAACGCCGACACTCGGACCAGGGCATCGACGGTCTCATCGGAGAAGTGAGAGGTCCCGAAGGAGCGTGACCGTCCAAGTTCGTGAAAGCCCATGCGGATGTCGCTATCGCCCCCCATGACGTCAGCAGGCCAAAACAGTCGGTTGTACTGACTTGAACCGGTGCCGTAGAGCGACGTGGTTCCGACGAAGGAGAGTCGGGGCTCACGGAGGATCGGGCGGCCGGCCATCGCCGACGCAATCTCACTTGCGCGTGCATACTTCTCGCGGTAAGCGGATAGCACCTGGGGCGAGACGGCAAGCGCCCCCACCAGCTTTCCCGCCGCTAGCGCGTTGTACGGCGCCACAGCGCCGCAAACAGTGAGGTCGGCGATGACAGTTCCGACCCGCTCTCCGCGCGCACGACGCACCACTCGGCGCATCTGCGAACGAGCCTTCGGATCCGAAAAGGCCTTGGTTAGTCCTTCGACCGTGGGCGGAGAGAGATAGCCTCCGAGCAGGCTGGCGATCTCCAGAGCTTCTGCGAGCGCTGACGAACGCTTGCTCCGAAATAGATCAGTCGTGGCGCGCTCCACCCACGCTTCGCGGTCGATGTTGCGGACCGCGCGGATCGTGGTTGCCTGGTGATGCCTCTGCCGGTGACGATCGGCATCGCCCCGGAGCCGAGCGATTACCTCAGGCGTGGGCGCTGCCAGGTCGGTCGGCTGGAGAATCCCATCACGAAGGAGATCGTCGACGTAGATCTCGTGCTGCTGGCCCTCGATCCGCTGAGCCAGCCAGCCAGCAATACCAGCAGTGGGTTCAGCTTGTACCTGCTCGAGAAACTGATCAGTTTCCCAGCCCATCCAGTGGTCACGCTCAGCAATCTGGACAACGGGGCTGGAGATGGCCGCCAACCCGATCACGGCGTGGAACTCCGTGGCAGCGTCCCGGACCAAGATCGGCATCGAACGGCCGGGCACGGTCGCGTAAGCGTTGGACCATGTATGGCGGAAGTAGCGCCAGATGTCGTGAAGCTTGAATCCAGTTAGATCACAAGTCGATGAGTCGACGATCTGAACGTAGGGCTTAACGACGTCCGCAGACGCGCCAACGCGCTGAAGCGCGTCCGCCAGCTCTCGGCCGTCACGCATCAGGTTAAAAACGGAGACCAATCGGCCGCCGTGCTGGTGCGTACGCTCCATCCCCTCGACGAATCGTCGAACACTGCTCTTCCTGAGCTGTCCGTCACGACGGAGATGCTCCTGACGCCGGATCCGGGCCTTCTCCACCTTGCGGTCGCCGTGAACCGAAGAGGGAGTAAAAACGGTCTTGGAGCCATCCACTCGAACCGTCCAGCCTTGATCCACAAGATCGATGGCAACGTGAGCAGCTGCAGCGAGCAGAGGCTGGTCGTACAAGTTATTGATCTTGGATGCCTTCATCCACCGCGCGTGGTCTCCCGCGGCTTCGGCTCCCACCGGCATGCTCGCAAGCTGGGTGCAGAGCCGGGCGAACCCTTGCCGTTCCCGACGGGAGGCGTCGGCCGGAAGGCTGAGAGCAACAAACTTGGCCTCTTCTTTCATGACTTTTGGAGCATCCGTCCGTAGGTCCTGCTCCACATGCGCAGGAGATCGTCGCAGTTGTGACCGTCGCGGCTCAGAAGTGTTGTGGTGCGGGCGAAGGACAGGAGGAACAGTTCGAGAGCAGTGCGGAGTTCTCCTGCCGCCTCATCACCCAACGTCTGGAGAGGCCGGTACAACGCTGCGAAGGCAGGGTGGTCAACGTTCAGCGTGACATCGAGCGTCCGCCGCTTCAGAGTGGAGGCGAACATCTTATCGATCGAAAGTTGCTCAGATCCAATCCGGTAGCTCAGGGCGCCCGAGCCCTTCCCTGCCGTCCGGATGACAGGCAGATCGACGTCAGCAGCCTCCGCTACGCGGCACGACGTCTCCGTGGCCGCTTGAAACTTGACCTCCTCAAAAGCTTGACGGACTCGCGAGTTCAAAAGCCGAGCGATCGCCTCCAACTCCGGCCCGAGGGCCTCCTGGAGTACTTGGGAAGGCCGGATTCCCTGCTTATTGATGGTGATACCAAAGTGCTCGTCGAGGATGGGATCGAACTCGATCTCGCAACGCCACCAGTCGTCGTAGTTCTCTTTACGCTTCGCGCCCATGAGGTGCCAGCCGCTCGCGATCTCTCGACCGGCACGGAGGATGGAGACTCCAGCTCCGCCGACAATGCCGACGCGCCGCTTGGTCACGTTGTCCAGGCGATTCCAATGCTGCACCGGCAGCATCGCGAACCGAACCGTGACGAAGGCCGTCTTGCCCGACGATGCTGCCAGTTCGTAGCGGAGAGGCTCGAACGCCAGGCGTGCGCTGTGGCCCTCGGTCTTCGCGGTCAGGAGCATAGGATCGACTGGATCCACCCGCTTCCCATTGATCGTCAACGCAAGGTCCCCGCTACTGAGGAAGCGGCGGTAGATGCGTCCAAGGTCCCGCCGCAGCGCACGCTCGAGCCAGGCGAGGCGCCGGTACTCGATACGGTCACACTGCTGCCAGGTCACCAAGCAACCCGACCCCGTAGTGGCGCCAGGCTGACGGCGAGCCCGAAGATCGACTGGAGTCCCGTCTGCGATGGCGTCGACGTCCAAGCAGACCTGGTTGGCTGCCTGACCGTTCTGCCATGAGGTCACCTCTACTCGCCGCGCCTGGCTGAGAGACGCGGCTGGCAGCCCCATACCGAACCGGCCGAACGACTGTCTTTCATCGAAGCGTGACGAGCCACCGAAGCGGAGGCATGCCTCGAGTCGGGAGCGCGACATCCCCTCCCCGTCGTCCTCCACACGGATCTCCGGGAGACTGCCCGGCTTGGCTCTCGTGATCGTGACCGCGACCTCCGTCGCTGCTGCCTGGAGCGAGTTGTCGATGAGTTCTGCGAGGGCGGTCGAGAGGCTGACGTAGCCCGACTCCCGGACTGCGCGGATGAAGTTGGAGGAGACCAGAAGGTCGTCCTTACGTTGCGTCTGCCGGCCCATCGCTTCTCCCGATGACTTGCTCAGATTCCTGCGTCGAGAGTAGCTGCATCGAGGCCGCCTGGAAAGCCGGTCATTCGGTGCGGCAACGTCACTCAGACCTGGTCACGATCGTGACCGTGATCCGCTTCGTCTTGGCCGGCTCAGTCAGGTCCACGCCTGATCCGTCAGCCATGAGGAGGCGGACAGTAGGGCGGCTGACCCCGGCAACATGCTGGTAGGGCTCGGCGGATTCGAGCATTACGACCCGGCCCGTACGTTGCAGATCGAACGAGATGCGGTGGCCAGTCGTGTGCATGTTGATGATGCGCTCAGCAACGTCCACCTCTGTCACCGCCTCCCCCACAAGCGCCTCTGGAAGAGGTGAAACGGACTTGAGCGAGTTGACGCCGAGCACCTGAAGCGTGGCGATCTTCTTCCCCTTGAGTCGCTCCAGGAGCGGTGCGATCTCGGCTGCTGACTGGATGGTGGCCATGTGAGCATCATGGCTGAAGAGACAGGCCGTGTGCGCCAAGGCGGTCAGTTGCTGCCTCGAGTATCCGCTGCCCTTCCTGTCAACCTGTGGTGATACACCCGGTATGGCGGATTGTCCGCCCTGAGCAAGACAGGATCCCCGCCCAGATGACCCGCACAAACGGGCCCTAGCCGCAACGCCGTTCAGTTAGGCGTGGGGGCTGTTCGTCAAGGCTGGTGAACGAGGCAGCGGAGCTGCTGTAGAAGAGGTTTGTCCTCCAAGACATCCTCACTACAGGAGCTCCGCTGTTGGAACAGGCTGCCATAACCAGGACGGTCGGGGTAGCGGACGGGGTGTTCGCGCCGGGGCATATCGGTGAGCTGACCCGGATCGTCCCGTTCGAGATGGTCGACGAGGTGCTGGCGGAGACCGGGGCGGTGCAGCGCAGGATCCGTTTGGTGCCGGCGCGGGTCACGGTGTACCTGCTGCTGGCCGAAGCGCTCTTCAACGGGCTGGGATACCGGCAGGTCTTCGACCGGCTGTGCGCCGGGCTGTCGGGCCTGGCAACGGTCCGGCCCGGCGGCAGCGCTCTTCGCCAAGCCCGCCAGCGGCTGGGGCCGGCACCGATGAAAGCACTGTTCCGCCTGGTGAGCGGACCTGCGGCCACGACCGCTGCCGCCGGGCGGTGGCGAGGTTTGAGAGTCGTCGCGGTCGACGGCACCCTCCTGTCGGTTCCGGATTGTCCGGCCAACCTCGCGGTATTCACCCGGCAGCGGCTCGGCAACGGGATCTCGGGTTATCCGCAGCTGCGTCTGGCCGCGCTGGTGGCCTGCGGGACCCGGTCGGTGATCGGGGCCGTGTTCGGTCCGGCCGCAACCGGTGAGCTGGAGTACGCCCGTCGCTTGGCGGCGGACCTGCGGCCCGGGATGCTGCTGCTGGGCGACCGGAACTTCGCCGCCGCCACACTGCTGAACCAGATGGCCGCCACCGGCGCCGATCTGCTGGTGCGCTGCAAGGCAAACCGGAAGCTGCCGACGGTGGCCCGCTGCCGCGACGGCTCGACGCTGACCCGCATCGGGCCGCTGACCCTGCGTGTCATCGACGCCGAGATCACCATCCGTACCGCTCAGGGCACCCGCACCGGCCACTACCGGCTGCTGACCACCCTCACCGACCCCGCTACCCACCCGGCCGGTGAACTCGTCCGGCTCTACCACGAGCGCTGGGAGATCGAGACGGCCTATGCGGAGCTGAAGTCGACAGTCCTGGGCGGGCGCGTCCTGCGGGCCCGCACCCCGGACGGCATCGAGCAGGAAGTCTGGGCCCTGCTGACCGCCTACCAGGCATTACGCACGGCGATGACCGACGCCACCGACAGCGTCCCGGGCACCGACCCGGACCGGGCCGGCTTCACCACCGCCCTTGCCGCCGCCCGCGACCAGCTCGTCCTGGCCGCCGGCGTCATCACCGGCACCGACATCGACCTCGTCGGCACCATCGGCCGCCACATCCTGGCCCACCTACTGCCGACCCGGCGGGTCCGCACCAAAGACCGCATCGTCAAACGCGCGATCTCCAAATACAACGCACGCGGACCCGCCATCGACCGCACCACCTACAAAGCCACCATCAGCATCGCCATACTCACAAGCGACCCTTGACACCCCCAGCCCCGCCCTAACTGAACGGCGTTGGGACTAGCCGGGCCCATGGTCATGGCGTCAAGACCGACTCATCGTTGCGTCTCCCCGGAGCAGAAGCTGTGCATGGTCGCCGAGTACCACGCCGTCTTGACCGGGGGGCGAAGGGGCGATTCTGCACCGTCGGCGGCTACACCGCGGCCGCTACCTGCGCAGCACCCCAACCCGAGAACGTGCGGCAGATCAGTCCGTGGACAGACCTGGAATACATGCCGCAGTTGATCGATTGGCCTGTTCCAGACACCGATTGCGAAGGGGGGTGGGGCCAGTGAGCGATCTGAAACTCTTCCGGGTCGGTGGTGGCCAGGCTGCCGAGATCCCAGGAGCGGCGGTGGCGCTGGAGCGTCACCTACAGACGTTGATCGAGCAGAACATGGAAACCATGCTCGGAATCCGGTTCCTGGCGTCCGAGTACAGCACCGGTTCGTGGCACCGTGGGCGGATCGACTCCCTCGGCCTGGACGAGAGTGGCAACCCGGTGATCGTCGAGTACAAGCGTTCGAATGGTAAGGCGGTGATCACTCAGGCTCTTTCGTACCTGTCGTGGCTGCGGGACCACCGCCATGAGTTCGAGAGCCTGGTGAAGGAGCGGCTGGGCGACGAGGCGGCTGGCTCCGTCGACTGGAGCAACCCCCGCCTGGTGTGCATCGCCGGAGACTTCACGTCGCACGACACGCACGCGTTGGAGGAGATCAGTCGTCGGATCGATCTCGTGAGCTACCGGGACTTCGGTGGGGGCCTGATCGCTCTGCAGCTTGTCGCCTCCGTGACGGCTCGGCGACATCATTCCGAATCCCGAGCACGCCCGCGGGGGCGAATGGACCCGCCGCAGGTCCTGGAGTGGGTGGTTCGACGGTCAAGTCGGTCCGGCAGTTCTACGACGAGGCGCCTCAGTCCCTTCGGGATCTGTACGCCGACCTCGACGCCATGCTGATCTCCGATGCTGATGTGCAGAAGGAGTTCCAGTTGCATTACGTCGCCTACCGGCGGATCAAGAACGTCGCCACAGTCCGATTCCAGCCGCGCAGCCACACCCTCGTGGTCCGGCTTGCCGTCGACCCCGACACGGTCAAGCTGGCCGAGGGCTTCACCCGTGACGTTCGCAAGATCGGCTGTCTAGGAACCGGCCCTCTGGAACTGCGGATCCGGTCGCAGGAGGACCTGGCGAGAGCCAGCGACCTCGTCCGGCGAAGCGTCGACGGCCTCTGACGATCGTCTGGGGGCGGATGTGCATCGGTATTCCGACGGCACACCCGCCCCCGTTCTACGTGTCATCAGGGGTGGCAGTCTGGCGTGGTCTGGTCTCATTCTTCGGGTCCTGCCAGATCGAAGTCGTCCTGGGTCAGGGCGTTACGGAGGCGCTGTTCGGCAATGTCCGCGTAGTGGTCAGAGAGTTCCACACCTACGAACCGGCGGCCTTCAAGGAGAGCGGCGACGCCGGTCGTTCCGGAACCGGTGAAGGGATCGAGCACTGTTCCGGCTGGTGGGCAGATCTTGACCAGTTCGCGCATCACTTCGACCGGCTTCTGGGTGATGTGCACGCGGTCCTTCCTGGGCTGGCTGGCGGTGTAGAGGCCAGGCAGGTAGACGGGGTTCCGGTTGGCGTCAACCGGGCCCTTGGTTCCCCAGACGATGTATTCGCAGGACTGCTTGAGCCTGCCCTTCTGGGGACGGGAGACCGGCTTGTGCCATGACGCGATGCCGCGCCAGGTCCATCCCGCTGCCTGCAGGGCGTCGGTCGTGGTCGGAAGCTGTCGCCAGTCGGTGAAGACGAGTGCGGTGCCGGACTCGACTGTCGCTCGGTAGGACTCAGTGAGCAGGAGAGTGAGCCAGTAGCCGTACGAGCGCTGGTCGCGGTTCTCATCGGGGAAGTTGGCGAGGTTGTGCTCGGCATCGGCCGAGGTGTACTTCGACCGCGCGGTGCGCCCCGTGCGCTCGCTGCTCGTTCGGCCACCGCTGTTGTAGGGCGGGTCGGTGATGACGGCATCGACGCTGCTGTCGGGGATGCCGGTGAGCGCGGTGAGCGCGTCGCCGCGGTGCAGGGTGTACGGCAATTGCACGATTGTCTCTTTCCGGAGAGCGGTCGGAGCGCGCATTTTTCCGTTGCGGAGTATCGCGCGCGTCGGCATGGTCTGCCCGGGCAGACCCACATTCGCAGCCGCCTTGGGACAGGCAATGCGCTGGAGGTTAACCCGTCTTTCCGGCTGCACCCAATAACTCACCTGCCCTTGGCATCGCTCCACATGGCCCCTGCTCAGGAGTCGTTTGGGGCGGCCGGAACTCGTCTTTACAGTCTCGCCGTGCTCGCAGAACGGGGCTTGGTGCCTGCCCTGTTGAGCTGCGCTGATGTGTGCTGTGCCGTCCAGGCTGCGGCGCGCTGGCATCCAGGCCGACCGTCCTGCTCTTCGGAGAAGGAGATTCTTCTGTGTGGCATGTGAGATTACGAGTGCGGCTGGCTGCCGCTTCTATTCATGGATTTCGGTGGCCGGGAGTTAGCCGCTCCCGGCCCCGGTTTCCCCCCTGTCCCTGTAGGGATTTCAGATTCTTGACCGGCGCGGTGCCGGTGGCCTTTCGACGAGAACGCCGGTGCCGCGCTGCCTACGAGTAAGGAGCTGCCGATGCAGCATGTCCAGGCGCGCCCCTCCCCGGGGCTCGGTGTTCCCCCTGACTGTTCGGTGTCCGGTCCGCGACCGTGAAGACGGCTATTGCCGCAGCGGGGGTCGTGGCGCTCGGCCCTCTGTTGTTGATAACGCCCCTTGCCGTTGCTCTCGCCGGTTCCAGCGGTGCTCAGGCTGCTGCCTGCACGGATGGTGCACAGGCTGTGGACAGCGCGGCGGTCGCGAAGCAGGTGGAGTCGATCCTCAAGGGCGACGGCAAAGCGTCGGTGTCCGTGGCCGGGCTGGATGAGCCTGAGGAACAGATACCGAACGCCAAGACGATCCAGGCCACCGGTGTCGCGATGAAGGTGCCGGCGCGTGGCCAGATCGTCGCCCTGGCTACGGCGCTGCAGGAGTCGGGGCTGCGGAACCTCGACTACGGCGACCGGGATTCGCTCGGTCTCTTCCAGCAACGGCCCAGTCAGGGCTGGGGGACGACCACTCAAGTTCGTGATCCGGTCTACGCCTCGACGAAGTTCTACGAGGGGCTGCTCAAGGTCTCGGGCTGGCAGTCGATGACCGTGACGCAGGTTGCTCAGGCGGTCCAGAAGAGTGGGTACCCCGAGGCTTACGCCAAGTGGGAGCCGCTGGCGACCGCCCTTCAAAAGGCCATCGCCAAGTCACTCTCCCAGAAGGCGGATTCCAGCACTGGTGGCCAGACGACCGCCTCCGTGGCTGCTGAGTGCAGTACCGGGTCCGACGGGTCCGAGTTCGGTTCGATTTCCGCCGGCTCCCTTCCCGAGAGCTACAAGATCCCGTCCAGCGCCCCCAAGTCGGTACGTACGGCGATTCGTTGGGGGCTCGGTCAGCTCGGGACGCCATATCAGTGGGGTGGTACGTGTGCTGCCGCTCACGGGCAGGATCCGATGGGCCGGTGCGACTGCTCGTCCCTGATGCAGGCGTCGTACAAGGCCGGCGGTGTCTCGCTGTCTCGGACGACGTACACGCAGGTCAAGGAGGGTAAGGCGGTCAGCCTCGCTGCCCTCAAGCCGGGCGATCTCCTCTTCACCCGCGGCACCGCCTCGGCGCCGGAACACGTCGGGATGTTCATCGGCCAGGGACTAATCCTGCAAGCGCCTAAGACCGGCGACGTGGTCAAGGTCTCGACCCTCGCCAGCTGGCGTGCCGACGTCGTCGCCGCCCGCCGGATCCTCTGACCGACCTCGTCTCTCCCTAATCCCACTTCGCTTCACCTCCCTCCGGGCCTTCTCATGCCCAGACTCGCACTGGAGTTCCACTTGAAATTCATGCAGCACGCCCAGTACTTGGCGTACAACCCTGGCATCACACCGAAGGAGGGCGGGCTTCCCGGCCTCAGCGTGCTGAAGAACGTCATCTCCTCGATCAATCTGTTCGGCATCATCGCGGTGGTCGGCGCCCTGGCGGTCTCCGCTCTGGTGTGGGCCTGGGGGCACCACAGCGGCGGTCACCAGGCGGAGGCGAATGGAAAGAAGGGCACCGTCGTGGCGGCAGGTTGCGCGCTGCTGCTCGGCGCGGCCAACGGCATCGTCGCGTTCTTCTCGGCGATGGGGACGCAGGTCCACTGATGTCGATGAAACGTTCCCGCTCTGCCCAGGAGCACAGCTTGGGGGCGCCGTCCTCGGTCCTGCGGCGCGTCACGCTGGGTGGCACCGTCCTCGCGGTGCTGGTGGCCGTCGCCGGTCTCCTCGCCTACCTGACCCGCCCGGAGACCACCGTCTCGGCGACGCCTGCCCCCACCATGGCATCCGCTACGCCGTTCCCCTCCCCCAAGGCGACTCCCGACAGGCGAACACCTGCTCCTGTTCAGCGGCCGGCAGGGCCGCGAGCGTCGACGTGGCGCCCTCGGGGACGAAGATCGACCACAGATCCGACCAGGACCGCGGCCCATCACCGCGATCGGGGGCAGAGGCGAGGGAGCCCGGCTGCCGGGAGTCATCCGCGAAGGTGCGGAGTTCGCCTCGCGCGTCGGCGTACACGGCGGCACTCGCGAAGCGGCACGTCCTTTTTTCCGTGAGGTCTGCGAGGTGCGTGAATCCGCCGGGCCCGAAAGCTTCGAGGGCCTGCTTGACCATGGGCCCCGGCCAGCCGCCGAACTCCTCGATGTAGAACCCCGAGTCCTCGACGAACAGCGGTCGCCCGAGGATCGCGAAGGCCTGCCGGGCCTTGTGCTGGGCGATTTCCGCGACGGACGTGGTCTGGATCTCGTCCAGCTCCAACGCCACCTGCTCCACCTCAATGCCCCAAGGCGCGAGATGCTCCTGAGCCGTACGGAACTTGCCCAGATTCCCCGTACACATCGCCACCTTGATACCCGGCATGAGCAGTAGACCCTTTCTCAGAGAGTGGCATCCTCGTCCCCTGGGGGATGGTCGACGCTGCGAACAGCCAGCGCTGCGCTCGGGGACATGACGTGGAAGTGATCATTGTGGACTCGGCCGACGCTTCGCCGCAGCAGCTTCCTGAAGAAGGGCCTTCCCGGTCGAGCCTATTCGCCTGACAGGCCCCGGCAGCGTGAGGCCGGACAGTGGCGTGGTGGCACTGCCTCAGCCGGCCGATGGGTGCTGGTTGATCAAGGCTCGTGAGAGGACGCCTGCAACTTCCTGTGCACCGGTGTCCAGCGCAGCCAGGCTGATGGACTCGTCCGGCTCGGTTTGCAGCGTGAACGAGCGCATGTAGCCACCGAGTTCGGCGCGCATACGCGACTGGTGCGGGTTGAACCTGTCAAGCTGGGTCTGCTTGGGATCCGACACACCAACTGCCACGACGATGCGTTCGTGCTGGATCACATCCAGTGCGCCGGTGAACCTCAGCAGGGCGGCGATCTGTTGGGGAAGCGCGTCCTGATCGAGGATGGAACCCATGGCGTCTCGGGGGAGTGTGGCCCGCAGGGATACCTGACCGGTCTTGTGCAGGCGTACTTCTACCAGTTCTCCAGGCCGAGCGGCATCCCAGCTACGGGAGCGGCTGACGGGGATGCTGACGGTCGCATGTGCCTGGAAGTTGGACGGCGTCAGAGCAACATCGTTCTTGACCGTCCCGGTCCGGCGGATCCGGTCCACCAGCGATGTACCGAGCTCCTCGAGTTCCCGGGCAGAGTAGCCAGCGAAACCCACCGGAAGAACGTGCAGTTCCAACAGAGGGACGTTGACGCCGCCTTCGACACCGGCCTCGTCCAGGCTCCAACGCAGTGAAGCGGGCTGGGCCAACGGCGCGAAGGACAGGGGGGACGGGCCTGACTCCAGCTCCTTCACCTTCTGTACAACTTTGGTCATTAGCTCAGAAGTGTCGTGGAACGCGTCACGGAACACTCCGGTGGCGTAGGCCTCCACGGTCCGGGCGAAATCTTGCTGGGCGTCCTCAAACCTGACGTCCAGCTTGCGATGGACCAAGCGTGGCTTGCCCGCTGTTTTGGCCACCATCCACTCGTCGTGTGTTGCCGACTGCCCTGTCTCGGGAAAGACGTGACCGTAGGACGGTCCGAGCAGGAAGATACAGACATCCGCAGAGTCGAGCGCTTCCAGGCAAGCTTCGCGGCTGGGTGTGGTCTGCGCAGAGAAGTCCTCGAACAGGACCGGGGTGTGCCCCAGCGCGCGAATGAGGCCGGGTAGTGCGTCGCGCTCCTCCTCCAGTCCCTTGCGGACGCTGCTGATGAAGATTCTCACGCTACGGTGTCTCCACTACTGAGGGGCTCGTCGAAGCGAACCGGATGACCGGCGAGTGTCTGGAATGCGGGGTTGCTTCATGGCTGAGGTATCGGAAGAGGCGATACGCGCCTACTGGAAGGAGCACCGGGAGCAACTACGACAGTGTGAGACCCAACGCTCGGCGCTGACCAACCTCCTGCTCGTCATCACGGCTGCTTTGAGTGCTCTCATTGTCCAGCAGAAGTTCTCGACCTACGCCATGCCCCTGTGTCTCTTCATGGCGATGACCGGAGGGTACGGGGCAGTGGCCGTCTCCAAGTACTTTGAACGGGCTTCCTACCACCTCTCTCAGGCGCGGGCCCTGACCAAGGACTTGGTGGACCTGGGAGTCCTGGGCTCCGACGAAAGGCTAGTACGCGCGCGAGCCGACCATTACCACAGTTTTCCTCTTCTGCACCGCATTCGCCTTCATCGCCTGTGGGTAACCCTGCACCTTGCCATCACATTGTACGGAATGTTCCTTTTTGGCGTGTGTGTGGCCGTGGCCTGACGCGGGCCTGGAGGGTTCTCGGTTGAGTCTTGCCTGTGCTGACCGGCGGGGCGGGCGGCCATCTGCACGCTGCAGCCCATCCGATGCAGCAGCCGAGCGCTACTGGCAGCTCTCTCGGCTCGCGTGAGGCCTACTCGGCATCGCAGGTCGTGGACTCCGATTCAGCCGGTTCGGTAGACCTCGCGCCAGCACTCTCGCTCTTCTCGCCCGCCTCGATGGGGGCGTAGCTCCGCCGTTGCAGCTCATCGCGTTCAACGTCCGGGATCGTCATCGACTCGGCAAGCACGGCGGCGAGCGCGCCCACTTGAGTGTTGTCCATGTCAGCGTGAAAGAGCCACCGGATGTTCTCGTCGCGCGTGATGAGGTCGATCGCCAAGCGCGCGCTCTTGTCCTGTGTGGTCGTTGCTCGGACGTATCGCACTTGGTCAATCGGGATGTCTTGACGGATCTCGGCTTGCTCAAGGAATGCGTTCGTCTTGGCCGTGATGATGCGGCGATCCGTGACGGCGACCAGTGTCTTTGCCGCAGCCTTGTCCCTCGCTGCCGCCAACTTCTCCTTCGCTCCGCCGACGATCGCGGAAATGGGACCAAGGGCATCGAGCTGGTCGGGGAAGCCGAGGACACGTAGGGTCTCACCGTCCTCGAGGAGCCATCGCAGGATGCGAAGGTACGGCTCGCGATCCAGCGATTCGGGTGCGCAGACGACGCCCGGAGCCTTGAGCGGAGGGGCCGGCGGATGGAGAGCGTCGGCAAGAGGCTCGATCGCCTTCAGAAGACGGGCGGAGGTTTCGCGGGCTGCCTTCACGTCCTTCCGCTTCCCCGGCAGCGGCCATGCGTCGGGGCCGGGGAACTCGGCGGTGATCCGCAGCTCCCGCGTCAGCGCGTCGACGAGGCTCGTCGACTCGGCGAGAGCGGAGTCGAACTCCGCGCGGGTGTCGCGCGCGATGACCTCGGCGTACTGCGCCTCGGCGGCGTCTTCGCGTCCAGCAGCTCTCGCCCTTGCGGCCCGGAGCGCGTGATACCCGGTCCATGCCTTGAGGGAGGACAGGAGGGCGTAGGCATCGAAGGCGATCGCCTCGGCGTTCGTCTGCAGATATTCACGGTGGCTGCGTGCGTCGGCTCTGCCGATCTGCCTGACGTGGTCGCCGACGTTCCCCTGGTAGAGCTCAAGCTGCTTCTGCAGCAGCGCTCCACTGCCCGCGACGTCCTCCCACAAGGACGTCGGGACCGATTCGATCTCTCGCGCCTGGTCGACCGCGCGGTCGACGGCGGCGACGAGCCCTGTCAGTTCGGCCCACTGATCCTTGCGGATGGTGGTGAGGGCCTGACTTGTCACAGCGAGGTTGGTGCTGACGAGGCCCGAGACCTCACTCAGCATCATCTGAAGGGCGACCATGGCCAGCGCCGGCCCGATCGAGGCCGCGGTCTGCGCCTTGCTCACCGCATTCACGGAGTAGAAGCGGGCCTGATGCAGGATGCGGCCGGGAACCATCACCGCTCCGAGGTTCCCGCCGTGCTTGACGGCGAGCGTCGCGCCGCTGTTCAGCAGGGCCTGTGCCGTGTCGCCGATCCTGTAGAGCCCCTGCACGCCGGCGAACGCGTTTCCGAGATTGCCGACCACGGTCGCCGCGTTCCCGATCGAGGCGAGGATCGCTGAGATCTGCTTGCGGTCGGCAGCCGGCACGATCCCGAAGTCGATCAGATCGGGCTTCAGCTCCGGCGGGACCTCACCTGCGACGACAGCCACCCCTGGGAGCACCTCCACCAGAACCGTCGACGCCGTCGTCGAGTCGATGTCCGAGTCGGACGTCGGATCGTCCACAACAGGTGAGTCAGCGGTATTGCTCCGGCCGTTCTCCTCAGGCTCGGCGATCTCCTTCGAGTCCGAAGGGTCCTGCATGCGATCTCCTCCCCCGCGGGCGCGCGCAACGACCGGACGTCGTCGGCGTTGACTGCCGAAGTCTACGGCTCAACGCCCTGCGGTTCAGCCCGAATCCGCCGGGTTGATTCCGCACTGGCTGGTGCCAGGCATGGGTGCGCCCGGCGGCGCTTGTCGGCCACTCCAAACAGGGCTACCAGCAGCCGAAATGCCTTCACTCGCTCGTCTTCCGGGCAGATTGAGATCTTCGTCAGCTGCGCGGGCCTGGATGCAGAATCTGCTCAGGTCCCGTAGGACCTCGAACTGCTCGTCGGCGGCAAGGCCCTCAAACCGCTCGGCCCCCCGTACGAGCGAACACAGTCCCGAACTCGTTGAGCCTGACCGTGCGCTCGTCCATCCACCCCGTGATTCAGCTCAGACCAGTGCCTCTGCAGGCTATCGAAGCAGATCGCGAAGTATGGCTGGAGTACCAGGCCGAGAGCTTCCTCAGCAACACCGAACATCGCTGGATCCACTGCCTGTGGAAGCCTCTCGGCGGCAGCGAGGTGCGCTTGCCTGCATCGACGTCCGAGGCCCCGAGGGACGCCGCTTCGGATCACAGCCTCAGGCAGCCTGATGTTGCTTCCCAGCAGTTGCTGCGCTGAACGACGACCGTGAGTCGGCCGACGAGGTCACACGAGCGTCATACTCGGTTCGTCGGACGGCAGCGTCACCCGCGTGAGGTGAAGGCGGTGCATCCGCACGGTAGTCGCCCGTGTCCTCGGCCGAAGGCTCCGGCTTGATCTCGAACCAGGTCGTCTTGCCCGGGGGTTCCGGTTGCGTCCCCCAGGCGTCCGCCAAGGCGCTCACGAGCAGGAGGCCCCTACCGCTCTCGTCGTTCGGCCCGGCCTCAACAGTGCTTGGCAACGATGCATCCGTGTCCGTGACTTCGACACGAAGCCGTTCATCGGCCCGCATCACAGAGACGTCGCACGGAGCGTCTGTGTACAGGACAGCGTTGGCGATCACCTCGCCAGCCAGCAACTCGACGGTCTCCAGTGCCTGGTCCGACAGCGGAAGCCCCAGATCCTGGGCTAGCGAAACAACTTGGCGGCGTGCGGCCGGGACAGCGTCGACAGCAGCCGCAACCGTGAATCCGTACGTCGGACGTTCGGGACTGCGACGCGCCATGACGACAACCTCACCTGGTAGTGGCCTCAGTGAAAAGGAAGCCTTCCACCCGACAAGAGCTGTGTGAGGACAGTCTGTCCGTAGGCGCGCCCGGCAAGACGCCTTGACGCTTCAGCGTGTTGTGGTACGCAGATCGGCTTCCACCGAGGCAGGAAACACCGAGAGACGCACGTCGCGTAAACCGTACCCGTCCGCACCTCACATCAGACCTCCCTCGCTGCCGGTCATGTCGGCCGTTCGGAGTCAGCTTGACTGTCCGGCGAGCTGCTTGATCAAGAACCGTGCAGGGTCGGCGACCTCGTGTCGCGAGCCGTTGTGTCGATGTAGAGGTAGCGGAAGCCAGATTCCTGGTAGCCGAGTCGGAGGTAGAGCGCGGTGGCGCGGCCACCTTTCCAATGACCAGCCTCTACGAAATCTCCTGGACGCGATTGATGCTCGCGGCGTGAAGGCACCGGCTAGATGACGCTGGCGCTGTCCGGCTGCGGGCTGTGTGGCTGGTCACGCTGCATGGCCCTTGACCGGGGCCGCAGCAATGGCTGGTGTCGAGCCAGTCTTCTCGTCGGTGCATCCAATGCCGAGGACACTGAGCAGGTCGGCGGTGATCACGCGGTAGGCGTTGCCGAAGCGGAGCACCCTGCACGGATACTGGCCGCGCTTGGCCAGCGCATACCCGGTGCTGCGGCCGAGGACCAGCGCGCGGTTAGCCGTGTCGAGGTCAATCGCGGCGGGGAGGGCGAGAATCTCCGCACGCGTCAGGGCCTGCGATCCACGACCAGCGTTAGGTGTAGCCATGATGTACTCCGACCCCGTGTAGGTGCCCCAGCGACGAAACGATGTTGCAGCCACCTTTTTTCTCGTCGTAGGTTGCAGCTATGACAACCGACGACTGGTCGACGCGACTCACCGCCCGCGTCGCCGAGCAAATGCGACGGGCCCGCAAGGCGGCCGGGCTCACGGTGGCGGAAACAGCCGACGCCTGCGCCGCCCGGGGCCTGGCTGTACCGAAGACGACGATCACGAATCTGGAGACCGGACGCCGTGGCTCGGTCGACCTCGCGGAGTTCCTCGTCCTGGCCGCTGTCCTCGGCGTTCCGCCCATCACCTTGCTGTTCCCCCTCGACGCCACGCCCACGGTGGACGTACTCCCGGGCCAGCCGGTCTCGACCTGGGACGGCCTTGCCTGGTTCACCGGCGAAACGGCCTCGTCAGAAGCCGCGCCCAAGGGCAGCCCACGCGAGCTGCTCGACGTCTTCCGGTCACACAGCGACGCGGTAGCCGCCGCTGCGGTCTCGACAACCATGGCGAAGGACAGGCGGCGGAAGGCAAGCACCACGCTCGACCCGGCCCGTCGCACGGATCTCCTGGAGACCGCCGCCGGCTACGAGCAGCTCGCGTTCGACGACTGTCGGGCGCTGCGTTCATACCGTGAGGGCATGCGCGAGCGGGGCCTGGTGCCTCCGGTCCTGCCCGCTGACCTTGCCTTTGTTGACCAGCCGGAAACCACTTCCAAGGACGATGCGTGAACGGGACGGCCACCCGCCGCTGCTCTTGCCGCAACCCTGATACTGGCAATCCCTATGGCGCGCAATGCCCGAAACGCGCCAACAAGCGGCACGGCGCTTGGAGCGTCATGCAGGAGCTGGTCCCGGGTGAGGACGGAAAGCGTCGGCGTTTCCGCCGGTCAGGGTTCGCGACCTCCGCCGCCGCTACGGAGGAGCTGAACAAGGTCAGCGCGCTCATGGCGATACCGGAGGAGGACGACACCGCCGGGCAGATAGCCATCAGCGATCTACTCGAAGCATGCGCCAAGGCCAAGGAGCCCCTGCCGGACTACGACGAGACCCGTCGCCGATTCGCCGTCGGCCAGAGCCTGAACTCCAGGATGACGGTCGGCGAATGGCTTGACATCTGGCTCGCGGGGCGCAAACGCCTTCGCGTGACCGGGCTCAAGCGCTATGAGTGCGATGTGCGCGTCCACCTCAAACCCCACCTGGGTGAGATACGTCTGGACAAGTTGCGTGTGCACCATCTGGACAAGATGTTCGACGCAATCAACGAGGCCAACATCGAGATCGTGGAGCAGAACGCCCAGCGGCGGTCCGCGACCGAGCTGTTGAAGACCGTCCCGTGGAAGGGCGCCAAAAACCGGGCCCGCCGCAAGTGGCTCCAGGCGTCGATCGAGGCGATGCCGCCGTTCCGCCGGGTTACCGGCGCCAGCACCCAGGCGCACATCAAAGCCACGCTGCGTGCGGCCCTCAATGTCGCCATCGCGCAGCAGGAGATGGCCAACTTCAATCCTGCCGAGCACGTCGAGCTGGAACCCGGCGCCAAGCCCAAGGCGCTGGTGTGGACTGACGAGCGGGTAGAACACTGGCTGGCTACCGGGGAGAAGCCATCCCCGGTGATGGTCTGGACGCCCGAGCAGACGGGACGCTTCCTTGACTTCATCGCCGGGAGCCGCTTGTACCTCCTGTGGCATCTGATCGCGTTCCGGGGCCTTCGACGCGGTGAAGCCTGCGGGCTCCGCTGGATGGATCTGGATTTCGGGAGCGCGTCACTGTCCGTTGCCACCCAGCTTGTCCAAGACGGCTGGGAGGTCATCGAGGGTGCGCCGAAGACCAACTCCGGAATTCGTCTCGTCGCGTTGGACAGCGAGTCCCTCCAGAACGCGCGAGACCACAAGCGCCGACAGGACAAGGAACGGCGCGAGGCCGGCGACAAGTGGAAGCTGACGGGTCGGATCTTCATCCAGGAGGACGGCTCCTGGCTCCACCCCGGCAAGGTCTCCGACCTCTTCGAGCGCCTGGTCGCCGCCGCCGACTTGCCGCCCATCCGCCTGCACGACCTCCGACACGGCGCCGCGACGCTGATGCTCGCTGCAGGGATCGACATCAAGGTCGTCTCCGACACCCTCGGGCACAGCGACACCCGCATCACCCGCGACATTTACCAGGCCGTCCTCGACGACCTCGCCCGCGCCGCCGCCGAGGCAGTCGTCAAGTTGGTGCCTCGTACCCGTGGTCGACACCGATCCGGCAAGGACACCCAAGCGAAGCTCCCTGCCATGCGCAAACCCACCACGCCACACCCCATGCAGGCCGACGGAAACGACGAAGAGCACACTGCATAACGCGCACCTGAACGGGAAGCCTTGGCCTCGGCGCGGCCCCCGCATGACATGCGGCGCATAACAAGTGCCGAGCCGCGGCGCAAAGAACGGATACAGCTCATGCGCGGTGACTAGCTGCTTGAACCGCGGGGACGCGTCCGCTCGATCGAGGTCACAATCCCGCCCGGCGTCAGACGAACAGCCCAACATCACACCTCCGAAGCTGAGCCGAACGGATAACGGCCACCCTCGACAGGAGACAAGATCAACTGTTGCGGCTTTGGGCGTCCCTCGGCGACACCCCAGATTGTGTCCGCTGAACCAGACGCTTCATGGCGGTCAGGTTGAATCACCGCAAGCATGTCGGCGAACGGACACGAAAGCCCAGGTTAGGACCAGTGCAGTTCCCGCCAGCGGGCGAGTGCCTCGTAGGCCACCTTGCCCTGTCCGAATCCGAAGGAACTGAGCCCAGGTGGCAAGCCTAGCTCGAAGGTGTGGAACGAAAGTGCCTCTCCGGATGCACACGCCTCGCCCTCGACGCTCCCCGCATATGTGACGGACACGGCGTTCTTCCGTGGATCGTGCAGTTCACCTGGCCGGGCTTGGCGGTAGTACTGGTACACGCCAACCAGGACCAGACTCGCCACGTCGACACTCACGGCCCCACCCAGCGTCGCGCCCACGTGTCGTTCCACCGCCTCGACCAGGGATTCATCAAGGAGCACCCCACCACCGACGAGGTTCAGGCCGCGGCCGCCATCGTACGTGTCCCGTTCGATGAGTCCGAATCTGCCGGTGCCTCCGATCACCGGAAGGAGGTCCACACACAGGATCGGCACCCGCGCGCAGATGAACTGGTAGTCCTCCTCTGGAATCCATCGGTCTCCGGCGTTGGTGTGCTCCTGCACGGTCCCTCCAGAAGGGCTTCGCCCTCAGTCCGTCAGTTCCTTCAGCCGTCCGTCTCGTCTCGCGTATTGCATAGTGCGGATCAGCCCCACAGCCTCGTCGAGCCACCTCGAGAGGAGGTTTTTCAAGCTTTCTCGCTCAGGATCGGCCATTACCTTCATGAACTCGCGGCAGCAGGCGGCCCGCTCGAGCAGGATGTCGGCGCGCAGCAGGTCCATCCGCCCCCGGTCCGCTTCGAAGGCCGCCTTGTCTAGATCCTCCAGCGCTCGGGCATAGTCCCCGTCCTCGACGTGGTGGCGGATCCGGTAGAAGCGCGCTCGCTCCAGAAGCCCGCGCACGCTGTAGTCGGCGTAGCCTGCAGTCCGGAACATGGCCACGGCTTCGTCCAGGATTTCTTTGGTCTCGTATACGAAGTCGGTGCTGTGATCAGCGCGTTCCATCAGGCACAGCCGGGCTGCGCCTAGCACGAGCGAGCGAATGGCCTTGGAAAGGAGCGAACTGTCCTGGCCGTTGGTACCCCACTCCTGGTCGCGCTCAGCCTCGGCCAAGACCCAATCCGCGTGACCCGTCTCGATCAGGAAGTATCCGTAGCGGAATAGGCTTTGCGAGTAGAGGAACGGCGGACGCGGCGTGTCCTCTCGATCGATCTCTCTGGCTTGCTCGAAAAGCGCTTCCGCCTGCGGTTTCTGTCCGAGCATCAAGTACACCTCGGCGAGTGAGGTGCGCGCGTGCATCTTGAAGTAGGGCTCCCGTCCACGGTCGGCGTATGCCACTGCGGACTGGCCGCTGGTGAGGGCCGATTCGGATTCACCGGCTTCGGGTTCTGCGAGCCTGCCCGCGATCAGGAGAAGTTCGCAATACTGAGCCGCTGCATAGGAAGCATCCTCCATCTCTTCCGGATCAGACGCTTCAGGGCCAATCTCTCGGACGACCGATCCGAAACACTGCCGGGCGTCACTCAGCCGCCCGAGTTGTCGCAGTCGGACGCCGGCGTTCGTCATGAGCAGGGTTCGCGCCCGGTGTGTCAGCGGGAGCTGGCGGAGGTCAGTCCAGCGGTGTTCGAAGAAGTTGGAGAGAGCCACCAGGTCGGACCCAGTCATCCCGAGCCGCCGCGTCGAGAAGTTCATCCGGCGGTCGCGCCAGATCCGTTTCAGGAGGACTTGTTCAAACACCTCTTCGTACGCACCTGCCGCACAGCCGTGGTTGACCGCGCTGTAGAGATGCGTCATACCCGCAAACTCGTCGGGCAGGCCCGGTGCCCGCGACCGATAGTATTCGAATAGTCTCCGGTTGCCTTCCTCCCACGTGCCGGGGTCCTGGCGAAGAAGGTCGCGAAAGTGCTCGCGGACCAGCGGATGGGCATCGAGAGCGCCAGGCCAGGCCGGAATCTCCCGGTTTAGCAGGCCCATACCCCGCAGCGCGCCGACGCAGCGGTTCCACTCGTCACTCCCGACCCGCCCCAGTCGTGCCAATGTGTCCATAGCAGGCTCCGCCAGGAGCGCCCCCATTGCTTCCGGGAAGGCCGGACGGTCGAAGAGACCGATCACGCGAAGCACTGCCAACTCGGCGACCCGCTCGTGCCCCTGCAGCCACCGGACGTAGGAAGCCATAACCCGACGAGCATGCCCTCCCTCTCTCTCGTCGACGGTCAAATTCTCCAGGTCGAACTGGCAGGTGATGTTTCCCTGGTGAACGTCCCGGAGATAGTTGCCCAGAAGCGTCACAGCAAGCGCATGGCAGCCCACGTCCCTGACAACGGGCTGTAGTTTCCTGAACTCCCACTCTCCGCCGACTAGAGAACGAAGGAGCTCCGCGCCAGCCTCTTCGTCGAGGTTGTCCAGTTCCCATTCAGTGACCGTACCCACGGTCGGTTTCTCAAATGGTCGAAGATCCATGACGGGGACGCGAGTGGTGATGACGCAGAGGCCTCGCCAGTCCGACTTCGCCAGCTCTTCGAGCAGGGCGCGTACCGAGTCGTCCGTTAGTTGACCTCCGACGTCCGGGGCAGTGAGCGGGTACTGCAACGGTTCCATGCCGTCCAACACCAGCAGGAAGGCGTGACGCTTGATGAGGGTTGCGAGTTGCACACCTCTTTCCCATGGATTCAGTGACTTCTCCGAAGAGTCGCCTCCCAGCCAGCTGGTCGCGAATTCGACAAACGGATCGGCGGAGACCAGGTTGTCCTTGGTGCCCTGGCTGTAGAAGGACCAGGCCAGCACCTTCTGAGCGCCGGGAAAGTCGGCTTCCTGTAGCTCACCCAGCCAGGTGTTGATCAGCGAGGACTTCCCGGTACCTCCGGAGGCTACGATCGTGAAGATCCGGGTCTGTTCGGACTGCCACGCTGCCCTGAGCTCTGCCAGTTCCCTGGTGCGGCCGACGAGGTTCCGGGTGGTCATCGGCAACCCGCGGTTAAAGTACTGCTCCCTGGTAAGGCGGGAAGGGACTGGCAAGTCGACGTCCGGATGACTAACGACTCGTCTGGCGGGGAGCCCCTTAGTGTCGACGGTACTGATCTCCAGCAGGGAGCCGAGGATCTGATGGGTCTGCCGTGCCTGCTCCTCGGTGCCCGAGACGATCATCAAGGGGAAATGGTCGTGGTCCGCCACCTGCCACGTCCTCAAACGATTCACGGCGTTCCGCACGTCGACCCAGGCGTCTGAGGCCTGCCGGTCATCTAGATCGATACCGATCATGCCGCGAGCGAAATGGGGCATCGTAGGGCGGTTCACCGCCTTGGCCACCTCCCTCAGATCGTGAAAAGCGTCGTAGATCCGGTAGCCGTGCCATCCCGCTCGGGCGAGGCAAGCAAGCAGTCCCTTGCTGCGGTGCGCTCCCTGCTCCCCCACGATCCACAGCACGCGGATACTGCCACCAAACTCGTTCCAGGGCGCCGCCACCAGCCACTTGTCGAGGGCCTTGCCCAGGTCCGCGAACGTTTGCTGGAGATTGGGGAGATGGCCACCCCGAAGGTCGTTCACATCGGGGGCCCTTTGGCCATCGAAAGGCGAGGGCGATTGGTCGTTTTTTGTGATGGCATGGCCGAATTCCACATCCGTATCGGTCCAGATGTAGACGCCCGTTGCCCGGAGTTCAGCTTCCCACTCCGCGACGATGGGGGTGGGCTCGTCCACGCAGACCACGTCATCCCAACTACCCGGGTTCCCTCGCAGTTCCATAGCGTTGCTGCTGAGGATCCTTTGGCCCCGGCTGGCCAACTCCGTTCCCTCGCAGACAAGTGAAGGAACGACCGGCGCGGCATAGCCGCCCAAGCTTGTGGAGCGTCCTCTGGTTGCCACCATCATGCCGACGACGCCACCATGGCCCGGCGAGACCAAGGGAGCTCCGGAAAGCCCGGGCTCCGCATTGCCTTCCTTGAAGCGAAGGTATCCGTCGGCTTCCACACCCTCGAACCGGAAGGTGGCGGGCGAGCCACCCGGATCCACACCATGCTCGCGCTCTGGGAAGCCGAAGCCGTGGCAGACCTCCTCGCTCATCGGTCGCCCACTGTGGTCCAGCACAACGCAGGGGTGATTGATCTCCTCCTGGAGTTGCAGCAGCGCGATATCCGGATAGCCCAGAACCTGGCCGTCCACCGGCCCGCCCGACCGAGCCACGACCTCGGCCGATACCGGAGTATTGTTAAGCGGCGGGTTCGGGATGATCCCGATCCTCGAAAAGTCCCTCACCACATGAGCACACGTCACAACCCAGCCGGGAGCAACGAAAAAGCCCGTACCGAGCGTCCCTGTCCTATCGAAGCTGCAGATGCGTACGATAAAGCGGCGCAGGGCAACCGTATCGACTGATCTGATCATTGTGCGTCAGGCCTCTTGGGCCTTCTCCCAGTTCAGGGTGACCTTCAGATTCGCCGACCCGTTAGCGTCGACAATGAGTCCAGTCAGCAGGCCGCCTTTGGCCGTGATCGCAAGCCCGAACTCTACACTCGCCGAGTCAGGTTTGACGTGATTCCAGACGACGGCCACTTCCCGTGCTACCGCCTCCACCGTGTCACGGACGCCCTCAAACGACATCGCCTGACCCGCGCCGACGACCTCGGGTCCTCCGGTCTCGACGAGTTCCACATAAAATTTGGCATCACCCGACTCAACCAACTGAATGCGCCGCGCCATTGAGGGCACTGGGTTCGCCATTACAGCCCCCTATTTGCGTGGGCATCGCGCACACGCCCGGGGCTGCTAAATCCCGCCGAGCAGCCATTCCGTCCAAATTCCGGACCCGCTTCGGGAGCGCCCGGATGCCTCTCTGTTCAGTGGATGACTTCCCGATCGAGCTGTCAAATTGATCTTGATTTGGTATTCTACGGCCGCGCGGAGCGACCTCGTACGGGCCATGGCAGATCTCCGCCCCCGTGGATAATTGTGCGCGCAGTGACCGAACCGGCCGCAAAGAACCACAGGATGACGCCGTGGCCAGCCCGGCGGCAGCAGCGTCTCAAACGTCGTGCACTCATCATCCGTCCCCGGTTGTAGATGCCGAACGCCGGGCCAGCACCATGGGATCCCGTGGTGCGATCAATCGGCTATGAGTCCGCCCCGGCACGCAGCTGGCGGGCCAGCCCCGCGTCCGTGCGCATGACCGGCACGACCTCGACGTCCACCTCGTCCTGCTCGTGCGCCTCCCCGCAGGGGCAGATGCTCCAGCCCTCGGACTCGATCTTCCCTGCCACAGACTCGACCACTTGCGCCAACTCGTCCAAGAGCCCGACGGGAACCTCGGTCTCCTCGCCAACCCGGTCAGCCGCGAGGGCCGCTCCGAGTTCAGTTGCCAAGTCCATCGCCTGTGCCGCGGCGCGGCCGTCGCCGTTCAGACTCGCGTACTTGCCGGCCTGCGCAACAGCCATGACCAGGCGCCCCAGGACACGGACCGCCGCCGAGACCGTACGTGCGTCCACCCGTACCGGACGCACACCGTGGACAGCCTCCGCCCCTTCGAGTGTCTGGTCCGAAGCTCCCTACCGCATCCGCCACGGTTTCTGACCTGACCAGGTGGACCGCTTCCTCGGCGTCCATCCCCGTCTGATGTGCGAGCACCTCGACCATGTGCGCGACGACCTCCCGCACCGCCACCGGCTCCACCTCCAGGCCGCGCGTCAGCAGACGGCGGTCGCCTCCGTTACCAACGCCTTGAACTTCACGGTGCTCTTCACATCCGACACGCGACCCAGCGTAGGAGGTAACACTCGCCCCCCCAACCGTCGGCCCTTGTCGAGTGCTTACAACGGAGGTACAGGCGAACATCGGTCCCGAATCACGGTCGCGCCACCACCCGCGCCTCTCCCGCAGCCCTCACCGACGTCAACTGCTCAGCCACTCCTCGGTCACCCCGTTGCATTGGCGCTGCACCGTCTCTGTCCAAATGGCCACCCCTTGGCCACCCCTTGGATCTGACGGTCTTCCGAGGGTCCCCACTACCTACCCGCAAAACGTAAAGGAAAAGAAAAAACCCCAGGTCACGGCGAGTGAGTCCTGGGGTTTCTCTGAGCCGCCTTCGGGATTCGAACCCGAGACCTACGCATTACGAGTGCGTTGCTCTGGCCAACTGAGCTAAGGCGGCAGGCTGCCGATGTACGCGTCCTCGCGGGACACGCTCTCATCAGCAGCGGCGCCAAGTCTACAGGGTTCTCAGGGGTGCCCCGAACCACCTGCCGCGCACCCCCGCGGACGGCTCAGCAGCGCTTGCCGTCCTGCGGTGCCTCACCCTCCAGGAGGTAGGTGTTGATCGCCGTGTCGATGCAGTCACTGCCCCGGCCGTAGGCGGTGTGGCCGTCGCCGTCGTACGTCAGCAGTCGACCGGACGACAACTGGTCGGCGAGGCTCTCGGCCCACTTGTACGGCGTCGCCGGGTCGCGGGTTGTACCGACGACCACGATCGGCGCCGCGCCCTTCGCCTCGATGGCATGGGCCTTGCCGGTGGCCCGGGTGGGCCAGAAGCTGCAGTTCAGGGAGGCCCAGGCGAAGCCGCGACCGAAGACCGGGGAGGCCTTCTCGAACGTGGGGAGCGCGGCGCGCACCGCGTCGGTGCCGTCGAAGGCGGCCGGGAGGTCGAGGCAGTTCACGGCCGCGTTGGCGAACATCAGGTTCGCGTACGAGCCGTCCGCCTCGCGCTCGTAGTAGCTGTCGGCCATGGCCAGGAGCGGGGCGCCTTCCCCTTCCTGAGCGGCCGCGAGTGCGGAGCGCAGCTGGGGCCAGGCGCCGTCGTCGTACATCGCGGCGATCACACCGGTGGTGGCCAGCGACTCACCGAGCCGACGGTCCTCGCCGGTCGGCACGGGTGACGCGTCGAGTTTGGCGAAGAAGTCCTTGAGGCGGGCGCTCGCGTCGGCGACGGACGTGCGGCCCAGGGGGCAGTCCGCCTGCTTCACGCAGTCGGCGGCGAAGGCCTTGAAGGCGGTCTCGAAGCCGGCTGTCTGGTCGCGGTTCAGCTCGCGCGCCGGGAGAGCCGGGTCCATCGCCCCGTCGAGGACCAGTCGGCCTGCCCGGTCGGGGAAGAGCTCGGCGTAGGTCGCGCCGAGGAAGGTGCCGTACGAGGCGCCGACGTAGTTCAGCTTCTCGTCGCCCAGGACCGCCCGTGTGATGTCCATGTCACGGGCCGCCTCCTCGGTCGAGACATGGGGGAGGATCTTGCCCGAGAGCTTCTCGCAACCGGCGGCGAAGTCCTTGTACGCCTGCTCCAGCTTGCTCGCCTCGGCTGCGCCGTCCGGCGTCTGGTCGACCTGGGTGTACTTGTCCATCTCAGGGCCGGTCAGGCATTCGACGGGTTCGCTGCGGGCGACACCGCGGGGGTCGACGGCCACCAGGTCGTAGCGCGCGCGGACCGGCGCCGGGTAGCCGATGCCGGCGTACGCCTGGAGGTAGCCGACGGCCGAGCCGCCGGGTCCGCCCGGATTCACGAGCAGGGAACCGAGCCGCTTGCCCGGCCCCGTGGCCTTGGCCCGGGAGACGGCGAGCTCGATCGAGTCGCCCTCGGGGTCCGCGTAGTCCAGCGGCGCCTTCATCGTGGCGCACTCGAAGCCCGGCACGCCGCACTCCCGCCAGTCCAGCTTCTGTCCGTAGTACGGCTTGAGGGCCGCGGAGGGCGCCGCCCGGCCGGCCGCTCCCGGCGCGTCCGACTCCCCGGACGACGGGCCGGCGGCCGTACAACCGGAGACAAGGAGGCCGACCGTGGCCAGCGGGAGGGCGAAGGTGCGGAACAGGCGCCTGGTGTCCATCCAACGGAGCGTAATGGCAGCGGGCGGCCGATGCCGGTCCCGGCTCGCGCGGACGCCCCGGTCGACCGGGGCCCGCACCGGGCGCCGGGGCCGTCAGCCCGCCCGCAGAGCGACCGCCATCGCCTCGACGGCCAGCAGCGGTGCGACGTTGCGCTCCAGTGCCTCACGGCAGGCCACCACCGCCTCTATCCGCCGCAGGGTGCGCTCCGGTGTGGAGCTCTGTGCGACGCGGTCGAGGGAGTCCTGTACGTCCTCGTTGGCGAGCGCCACCCGCGATCCCATCTGGAGCGCCAGCACGTCCCGGTAGAAGCCGGTGAGGTCCGTGAGTGCGAGGTCGAGGCTGTCGCGCTGGGTGCGGGTCTTGCGCCGCTTCTGCCTGTCCTCGAGCTCCTTCATCGCGCCGGCCGTCCCGCGCGGCATCCGGCCGCCCGCCTGCGCGCCGAGCGCGACCTTGAGGTCCTCGGTCTCCTTGGCGTCGATCTCCTCCGCGACCTGCTTGGCATCGTCGGCGGCGGCGTCGATGAGCTCCTGGGCGGCCCGCAGGCAACCGCCGATGTCCTCCACCCGCAGGGGCAGCCTCAGCACGGCGGTGCGGCGCGCACGGGCCCGCTCGTCGGTGGCGAGCCGGCGGGCGCGGCCGATGTGGCCCTGCGTGGCGCGGGCGACGGCCGCCGCGACATCCGGCTCGATGCCGTCCCTTCTGATCAGTACGTCGGCCACGGCGGCCACCGATGGCGTACGCAGGGTGAGGTGACGGCAGCGGGAGCGGATGGTGGGCAGCACATCCTCGAGGGACGGCGCGCACAGGAGCCAGACAGTACGGGGCGCGGGTTCCTCGACCGCTTTCAGCAGGACGTTTCCCGCGCCCTCCGTCAGGCGGTCGGCGTCCTCCAGGATGATCACCTGCCAGCGGCCGCCCGCCGGCGAGAGCTGGGCCCGGCGGACGAGCTCGCGGGTCTGGCCGACACCGATGGAGAGCAGGTCGGTGCGGATCACCTCGACGTCGGCGTGCGTCCCGACGAGCGTGGTGTGGCACCCGTCGCAGAAGCCGCAGCCCGGTGCGCCGCCTAGGGCACGGTCGGGGCTGGTGCACTGCAGCGCGGCGGCGAACGCGCGGGCGGCGGTGGAGCGCCCGGAACCGGGCGGCCCGGTGAACAGCCACGCGTGCGTCATCTTCGAGGCGGCGGCCACCGGTTCCCGCGCTGCCTGGGCGGTGACGTGCGCGTCGGCGTCGCGTGCGGCGGCAGAAAGCTGCTCCTGGACGCGCTCCTGGCCGACCACGTCGTCCCACACGGCCATCTGCCGTCACCGCCTTTCCTGCTGCGGTCTCCCATTGTGGCGGAGGGCACCGACAGTGCCGTCCACCTCGTCCGCCACGGAGTCCCGTAACCGGAAGGGGCACTACCGGAAGAGGCGCCGCCGTAGAGGACCGGGCACCCGCACGGTCTCTACGGCGGTGTCCGTCAGCCGCGCCTGCCCCGGCGCCCGCGGCCGCCGTCGTTCCCGTCGTCCTCGTGCGGCCCGAGGAGTTCGTCCGCGAGCGTCGGCAGGTCGTCGAGCGGTGTCTCCTCCGCCCAGTCCGAGCGCCGGCGCTGCTGCTGCGCCGAGGGATCCATCTGGGGCAGCTCCGCGGTGCGCTCGTTCCCCCTCTCGACGCGCCGCTCGTCGCGCTCGTCGCGGAAGATGCCCCGCGGCACACGGTCGGCCGGGTCGGCCGGCCTCGCGTCCCCTACCGGCGGCAGCACCGCCGTCTCGTCCGTCGCACGGTCGTCGCGCACCGGCGGCAGCACGCTTGTCTCCGCCTCGTCCGGAACCTGGGGCAGCACGCTCGTCTCGTCGTGGGCCCCGCCCGGCATCGGGACCTCCTGCGTGATGTCGTCGGGCCTGGCGACGGGAGTCGGCACCGTCATCTCGGCGGCCGACGTGGCAGCGGCGGAGGCCGCGGCGGCCTCTGCCGCGCGGCGCGCCTCCTCCGCCCGCAGCAGCGCCTCCTCCGCCTTGCGCTGCTTCTCCAGGCGGCGTTCCTCCGCCTCCTTGCGCAGCCGGGCCTCTTCCTCCGCCTGCTTGCGCAGGCGCTCCTGCTCCGCCTGGCGTGCCTTCTCCTCGGCCTCGAGGCGGCGCCGCTCCTCCTCGGCCCGGCGCCTGGCCTCCTCCGCACGCTGCCGGGCCTCCTCCGCCTGCCGCTCGGCCTCGCGCTGCCGCGCCTCCTCCAGTTCCCGGCGCTTGCGCTCCTCCTCCTCGGCGCGCAGCCTGGCGAGCTGTTCCTGCCGCTCGCGTTCGCGGCGCTCCTCCTCGGCCTTGCGCGCGGCCTCTTCCTCGGCCTTGCGGCGGGCTTCCTCCTCGGCCGCCCTGCGCGCTTCTTCCCGGGCCTTGATCTCGGCGTCGGACAGGGGCAGCAGCTGGTCGAGCCGGTGCCGTACGACGGTGGTGACCGACTCGGGCTCCTGGCCCGCGTCGACGACCAGGTACCGGCCGGGGTCGGCGGCGGCCAGCGTCAGGAAGCCGGAGCGCACCCGCTGGTGGAACTCCGCGGGCTCGGACTCCAGACGGTCCGGTGCCTCGGTGAAGCGCTCCCTCGCGGCTTCGGGCGAGACGTCGAGGAGCACGGTCAGGTTCGGCACGAGACCGCCCGTCGCCCAGCGCGAGATCCGGGCGATCTCGGTCGGCGACAGGTCGCGGCCGGCGCCCTGGTAGGCCACGGACGAGTCGATGTACCGGTCGGAGATGACGATCGCGCCGCGGTCTAGGGCCGGGCGGACCACCGAGTCGACGTGCTCGGCACGGTCGGCCGCGTACAGCAGCGCCTCCGCCCGGTTGGACAGACCGGCGCTCGACACGTCGAGCAGGATGGAGCGCAGCCGCTTGCCGACCGGGGTCGCACCGGGCTCGCGGGTGACGACGACTTCGTGGCCCTTGGCGCGGATCCACTCGGCGAGGGCCTCGACCTGGGTGGACTTCCCGGCCCCGTCGCCGCCCTCGACAGCGATGAAGAAACCGCCTGCCGCGGGTGCCTGGGCCGGGTCCGCGCCGCCGCGCAGCGCGTCGCCGAGGTCACGGCGCAGGGGTACACCGGATCGGTCGTCGGTCTTGGCGAGCACGATCGCCGCGACGGGCAGCAGCAGCGCCCCGACCAGCATGAGCGTGAACGCCGCCCCGCCGTGCGCGAAGACGAAGTCGCCGCCGGCCAGCCGGTGCGGTCCGATCGCGGCGGCCAGCAGCGGAGCGGCGACCGCGGCCAGCGCGGTGACCGCACGGACGACCGCCTGCAGGTGCAAGGTGATCCTGGGCCGCCGGAACTCCTCGGTCTCCTGGTCGATGAGCGTGTGCCCGGTGTTCGCGGCGACGCCGGCGGACACGCCGGCGACCGTGGCGAGGAACAACCCGGTCGCCGTGTCCGGCACGAGGCCCAGGGCGAGCAGGGCCACGCCGGTCAGGGCGACGGCGAGCGGCAGCAGCCTGCGGCGCGACAGCGACGGCAGCACGGCGCCGGCCCCGCGGACACCGACGCCGGTGCCGCCGATCAGCGCCAGGACCAGCAACGCGAAGGTGACGGGCCCGCCACCGAGGTCGAACCCGTGCAGCACCGCGACGGCCGCGGCGGAGGCGATGGCTCCGGTGACCGAGGCGCAGGCGAGGACGAACAGCGGAATGCCGCCGGTGCGGCCCTTGTCCACGCCGTCACCGGCGGACGGCCGGCGCAGGCCCTCGAGCGGCGAACGCGGCCGGGGCGTCTGGGAGCCGGGCAGCTCGACGAAGTACAGGGTGGAGACGGACGCCGCGAACAGACCGGCGGCCAGATAGGACCCGAGGGCGGCCTGGTGGGCGGAGAACCATTCCACGCCTGTGCCGAGCAGCTCGCCGATCAGCGTGGCGACCAGCAGCGCCACGGCTGCGACGGGGATGACCCCGAAGCCGGTGCGCAGCCACAGCCTGCGCAGCGCGTCGAGGTGGTCGGGCAGCGGCCGGACCGCCGCGCCCTCCGGCGGCGGCGCGGGCAGCAGCGCAGGCGCGGCGCCCTCGCGGGCGACGGTCCAGAACCGCTCCGCGACACCGGTCAGGAAGACCGTGACGAGGAGGATCGCGAGTGCGTTGTCGGGCGTCCAGTCGATCCACAGCGGCGCGACGACGAGCAGCCCCAGCCGCAGACCGTCGGACCCGATCATGGTCCAGCGTCGGTCGAACGGGCCGCTCGGCGCCGTGAGCGAGGTCATGGGACCGAGGAGTACGGCTCCGAAGAGCAGCGTGGCCAGGACGCGGGCACCCAGCACGGCGGCGACCGCGAAGGCCGCCCCGCGGTATCCGCTCCCGAACGAATCCGACGCCACCGCCGCCTGCAGCGACAGCAGCAGCAGTACGAGAACGGCGAGTGCGTCACCTACGCCGTCGACCACCTGTGCGTTCCACAGCCGCCTCAGCGGCGGGTGGCGCAGCAGGGATCGCACGGCCCGTTCACGTGAGTCCGTGGCGAGTGCGTCGGAATCCGATGCGTCTGAGGCAGTCTCTGAAGCGGTGCTGATGACCGCCTGCTGCTCGGCTGGCTGCTCGGCTCGCGTCATTCGGCCAGCCTATCCGGAGCGGGACGCTCCCCGGAGGGGTGCCCGAACATACGGGCGCTTTGTGGCAAGGGTGTGAAGTTTTCCTGCCGCCAAACGCCCGTACGGTCACTCCGCCGGCGGCGCCCCGAATCCGTCCGTCAGCTGTCCGTCGATGCCTCGGCCGACGAGGCCGCTCTCTTGGCAGCGGTCTTCTTGGCCGCGGTCTTGGCGGTCGTCTTCTTGGCGGCGGTCGTCTTCTTGGCGACTGTCTTCTTGGCGGTGGTGGTCTTCTTGACAGCCGTCTTCTTCGCCGGCGCCTTCTTGACCGTCTTCTTCTTGGCGGGCCCCTTGGCACGCTTCTCTGCGAGCAACTCGTAGCCGCGCTCAGGCGTGATGTCCTCGACGCTGTCGCCGGTCCGCAGGGTGGCGTTCGTCTCGCCGTCCGTCACGTACGGGCCGAAGCGGCCGTCCTTGACGACCACGGGACGCTCGCTCACCGGGTCGGTGCCCAGTTCCTTCAGCGGCGGCTTGGCTGCGGCCCGGCCACGCTGCTTGGGCTGCGCGTAGATCGCCAGCGCCTCGTCCAGCGTGATCGAGAAGAGCTGCTCCTCGCTCTCCAGGGAGCGCGAGTCGGTGCCCTTCTTCAGGTAGGGGCCGTAGCGACCGTTCTGCGCGGTGATCTCGACGCCTTCGGCGTCCTTGCCGACGACCCGCGGCAGGGACATCAGTTTCAGCGCGTCCTCGAGCGTGACCGTGTCCAGGGACATGGTCTTGAAGAGGGACGCAGTACGCGGCTTGACCGCGTTCTTGCCCGTCTTCGGGGTGCCCTCGGGAAGGATCTCCGTGACGTACGGGCCGTAGCGACCGTCCTTGGCGACGATCTGGTGCCCGCTGACCGGGTCGGTACCCAGCTCGAAGTCGCCGCTCGGCTTGGCGAGCAGTTCCTCCGCGTACTCCACCGTGAGCTCGTCGGGCGCGAGGTCGTCCGGGACATCGGCGCGCTGGTGGCCCTCGGCTTCCTTCTCGCCGCGCTCGACGTAAGGCCCGTAGCGGCCGACGCGCAGCTTGATGTCGTTGCCGACGGGGAAGCTGGAGATCTCCCTGGCGTCGATCGCGCCGAGGTCGGTGACCAGTTCCTTGAGGCCGCCGAGGTGGTCGCCGTCACCGTTGCCCGCCTCGGAGGCGGCGCCGGTCGCCTCGCCCGCACCGAAGTAGAAGCGCTTCAGCCACGGCACGGCCTGCGCCTCGCCCCGGGCGATGCGGTCGAGGTCGTCCTCCATCCTGGCGGTGAAGTCGTAGTCGACGAGTCGGCCGAAGTGCTTCTCGAGCAGGTTGACCACGGCGAAGGAGAGGAACGAGGGGACGAGGGCCGTCCCCTTCTTGAAGACGTAACCGCGGTCGAGGATGGTGCCGATGATCGAGGCGTACGTCGACGGACGGCCGATCTCGCGCTCTTCGAGCTCCTTGACCAGCGAGGCCTCGGTGTAACGGGCCGGCGGCTTGGTCGCGTGACCGTCGACCGAGATCTCCTCGGCGGAGAGGGCGTCGCCCTCCCCGACCTGCGGCAGGCGCCGCTCGCGGTCGTCAAGCTCCGCGTTCGGGTCGTCGGCGCCCTCGACGTAGGCCTTCATGAAGCCGTGGAAGGTGATGGTCTTGCCGGACGCGGTGAACTCGGCGTCACGGCCGTCGGACGCCCGGCCGCCGATCTTCACGGTGACGGAGTTACCGGTCGCGTCCTTCATCTGCGACGCGACCGTCCGCTTCCAGATCAGCTCGTAGAGCTTGAACTGGTCCCCGGTCAGCCCGGTCTCGGCGGGCGTGCGGAAGCGGTCGCCGGAAGGCCGGATCGCCTCGTGCGCCTCCTGCGCGTTCTTGACCTTGCCGGCGTACACCCGCGGCTTCTCCGGCAGGTAGTCGGCGCCGTACAGCTGGGTCACCTGCGCACGGGCCGCGGAGACGGCCGTGTCGGAGAGCGTGGTGGAGTCCGTACGCATATAGGTGATGAAGCCGTTCTCGTACAGCTTCTGCGCGACCTGCATGGTGGCCTTGGCCCCGAAGCCCAGCTTCCGGGAGGCCTCCTGCTGCATGGTCGTCGTACGGAACGGTGCGTACGGCGAGCGGCGGTAGGGCTTGGACTCGACCGAGCGGACGGCGAACGACGCTCCCTCGAGCGCCGCGGCCAGCGCCCGGGCGTTCGCCTCGTCGAGGTGGAGCACCTGGCCGGACTTGAGCCGGCCGTCCGGGCCGAAGTCGCGGCCCTGCGCGACACGCTGCCCGTCGACGGTGTTCAGGCGGGCGGTGAGCGTGGACGGGTCGGAGGTGTCGCCGGCCCGGCCGGTGGAGAAGGTGCCGGTCAGGTCCCAGTACTCGGCGGAGCGGAAGGCGATGCGCTCGCGCTCACGCTCGACGACGAGACGGGTGGCGACGGACTGCACACGACCGGCGGACAGCCGGGGCATGACCTTCTTCCACAGGACCGGCGAGACCTCGTAGCCGTAGAGCCGGTCGAGGATGCGGCGGGTCTCCTGGGCGTCGACCATGCGCTTGTTGAGCTCGCGCGGGTTGGCGACGGCGTCGCGGATCGCGTCCTTGGTGATCTCGTGGAAGACCATCCGGTGGACGGGGACCTTGGGCTTGAGGACCTCGAGGAGGTGCCACGCGATGGCTTCGCCCTCGCGGTCCTCATCGGTGGCGAGGTAGAGCTCGTCGGATTCCGCGAGCCGCTCCTTGAGCTTCCTGACCTGCGCCTTCTTGTCGGCGTTGACGACATAGATGGGCTGGAAGTCGTGTTCGACGTCGACGCCGAGGCGGCGCACTTCACCGGTGTACTTCTCCGGGACCTCGGCGGCGCCGTTCGGCAGGTCGCGGATGTGCCCGACGCTCGCCTCGACGACATAGCCGGGGCCGAGATAGCCCTTGATCGTCTTCGCCTTGGCAGGCGACTCGACGATCACGAGTCGGCGGCCGCCCTGTGCGGTCTCGCTGGTCGGGGACAACTTCGCTCTTCTCTCCGGTCGACGCTCGATGGGCGCTCACAGCACTGCGGCACGCGGTACTCATGCCTTGCCGCGCTGCTGTGGCGCTGCTGTCGCTGCGGAGTGTGACGGTACAACCCGCCCCCGTGTCAAACGGTAAAAGCCCGCAACGGCCACTCGAACGGTAACCCGACTCCAGCCATTCATGTCGCCCGGACCCGGCACGTCGTCTCCCGGGCACCGCCTCAGAGTCTGCTGAAGCACCACAACGCGAGAGTGAGGAACGCCGCACCGAACAGCATCCCGAAGGTGCCCGCCGTGGCCGTGGTCACACCGTGCGCGACGGGCCGTCGGTGCACCAGGCGCGTCCCGGTCCACAGCAGCAGTCCGGCTCCGAACAGCGCGAACGCCGTCCCGGCGAAGATCGCTGGCCCGCTCTCCATGCCTCTACCCGGTCCTTCCTGATGCCGAGGTCCCCTGTGCAGGGCGAGGCTGGCACCTCTGGGCGTCGCGGGCACGAACTGCGGGTGAACGCCACGGGGGGTTCACCCGCCCGGTCGCGGCCGATGTCACAGGAAATGGTGGCGCAAAGCGAACGTTGGCCGGAATTCCCTGTCGCTTCCGCCACGGGACGTCCGGGGCGCCACCCGTCGACGAGCGGTCGGTTCAGCGAACCGCCGGGGAGGCGAGTGGTCGGCTCAGCGAGCGGTCGGATCAGCGAACAGCCGGGGCGACGAGCGGCCGGTGCGCCCCGCGGGGCAGCCGACGGCGGGATCGACCGGCCGCCGGGTTCAGCCGGCGGCCGGCTCCAGGAAGCCCTCCTCCACCAGCAGCCGCAGGGCCTGCGGTGTGCGGTCGCGCAGCCGGACGGGGTCCTCCCCGAGCAGCTGTGCGATGGCGTCGAGGATCTGGCCGGCGCTCAGGCTGCCGTCGCACGCACCGGCGAAACCCGCGCCGACCGTGTCGACCTTGGTGGCACGCCGCATGCCGCGGTTCTGGCGCAGCACCACATGTTCCGGGTCCTCGGCCCCCGGCAACCCGACCTGCTCCTGCATGACCTCCGCAGCGAGCACGAAGTGGTCCGCGAGCAGCGCCGCGTCGTCACGCGCACGCAGGTACTCATGCCGGTCGAAGTGTGCGCGCACACTGTCACCGAGCGGCTGCTCGATGGGATGCGGCCACTCCTCCGTGAGGATCGAGGGCCGCTCGGAACCGGACTTCTTGAGGGTGATCCAGCCGAAGCCGACCGCTTTGGTCTTCCGCGCCTCGAACTCGTCGAGCCACGCGTCGTACCGTGCCGCGTACTGCGCCGGGTCCGCACGGTGGTCCCCGCTGTCGCGCAGCCAGAGCTCCGCGTACTGCGTCACGTCCTGCACCTCGCGCTGCACGATCCAGGCATCGCAGCCGCGCGGCACCCATGAGCGCAGCCGCTCCTGCCAGTCCTCCCCTTCCACGTGCTGCCAGTTGGCGAGGAACTGGGCGTATCCCCCGTCGTTGAGCCTGTCTCCCGCCTGCGAGACGAGCGAGCGGCACAGATCGTCCCCGCCCATCCCGCCGTCCCGGTAGGTCAGCCGGGCACCTGGGGAGATGACGAACGGGGGGTTCGACACGATCAGGTCGTACGTGTCGGAGCCGACGGGCTCGAACAGCGAGCCCTCCCGAAGATCGGCCTGCCCGGCCCCGGACAGGGCGAGCGTGAGCCGGGTGAAGTGCAGTGCGCGAGGATTCAGATCAGTGGCCGTCACCCGTGTCGCGTGCTGGGCGGCGTGCAGCGCCTGGATCCCGGAGCCGGTGCCCAGATCCAGCGCAGAGGCCACGGGCGTACGCACCGTGATGCCGGCCAGCGTGGTGGACGCGCCGCCGACCCCGAGGACCACTCCCTCGCCCTGGCCGCTCGCACCGCCGGCTCCGCCGACCGCGCATCCGAGGTCGGACACGATGAACCAGTCCTGGCCCTCCGGGCCGCCGTACGGACGGATGTCCACCGCGGCCCGCACCTCGTCGCCGTCGCGCACGACCCAGCCGTCGGTGAGGCACTCCTCGAGGGGGAGCGCGGCACGCGCCCTCTCGTGCGGCACGGCGCACTGGAGCAGGAACAGCCGGGTGAGGGTCTCCAGGGCACCGGTCCCGCGGGTGGCGCGCAGCGCGGGCACGGTCTCGCTGCGGGCGAGCGCCGCGTAGGCGGGCGCGCCGAGCAGCTCGAGCAGCCCGTCGGCGGTGAAGGCCGCGGCGAGGAGCGCTTCGCGGAGCCGGGGCGAGTGGGCAGGCACGGGGAGGCTGGTCGTACTCACCCGCCCATTGTGGCCGCCGGCGCCGACAACCGCCGCACGGCCCGGCGTTTCAGGCCGCCGTCTACGCCTGACCGTCCGACGCGGAGCCGCCGCTCGCGGGACTGGAAGTCTTGGGCTTCTGGCAGCCGGGCTGCTTGGCCATGGCCTTGCCCAACTCGCCCGACTGGAGCTTCTCCAGGGCCGCCTGGTCCATGCGCTCGATCTTCTTCAGCCCGTCCGCGACGGTCTGCAGGCCGTCCGCGAACTTCTGCTGGTCCTTGGGGTCGAGCTCGTCTACCTTCTTCTTCAGGTCGAGGTAGGCGCCCGCGGTGCCCTCGAGTTCCTTCACCGCGTCCTGCTGGAGCTTCTCGCCGTTCTCGACCGGGGGCGCACCGGCGTCCCTGATCGCCTTGGCGAGCGCCTTGTCCGCCGCCGCGATGTCCGCGAACGCCTTGGAGTCGGCCGCCTGGATGTCGGCAGGCTTGCCGTCCGCGGCCGTCGAGATGATGGCCTGCTGGGCGTCGGCTCTCTTCTTGATCTGCGGCTGCGCCTGGTCGCAGACCTCCTTCGCCCAGGCGTTCACCTTTTCCTCGCTGTCGTCGCCACAGCCCGACAGTGTCAGTACCAGTACCGCACCGCTGGACAGTGCGGCTGCAAGCTTCTTGTTCACCGGATCGGTCCCTTCCAAGGCCTCTCGGCCCCGGAACATACACGCCAACTGGGCGACAACCGCGTGCCGTACGTCCGATTCAACACCTATTAGGGCCATTTGCACCAAGGGAGACAAGGCTCACCCGCCTCCCCTGGAACACACACGGGCGGGCGGGCAGCGCCTCAAGCCGCGCCACCCGCCCGCCTGTTGATCGAAAGTCAGGAAACCACCGCCGCATCGGTCGGCTTCGCGCTGCGCTCCGCCGTACCGCTCTCGTCGTCGACGGCGATGCCGCGACGCTTCGAGATGTAGACGGCACCGACGATGATCAGCATGGCCAGGACCGCCACGATCGCCCGCACACCGGCGTTGGCGTCGTCCCCGTAGCTGAACTGGATCACCGCGGGCGCGATGAGCAGCGCCACCAGGTTCATCACCTTCAGCAGGGGGTTGATCGCCGGCCCCGCGGTGTCCTTGAACGGGTCGCCGACCGTGTCGCCGATCACCGTCGCGGCGTGTGCCTCGCTGCCCTTGCCGCCGTGGTGCCCGTCCTCGACGAGCTTCTTGGCGTTGTCCCAGGCGCCACCGGAGTTGGCGAGGAAGACGGCCATCAGAGTGCCGGTGCCGATCGCTCCCGCGAGGAACGAGCCGAGAGCGCCGACGCCGAGCGAGAAGCCGACCGCGATGGGCGTCAACACGGCGAGCAGGCCCGGTGTGGTCAGCTCGCGCAACGCGTCCTTGGTGCAGATGTCGACGACGCGTCCGTACTCCGGCTTCTCCGAGTAGTCCATGATCCCGGGGTGCTCGCGGAACTGCCGCCGCACCTCGTAGACCACGGCACCGGCGGACCGGGACACGGCGTTGATGGCCAGCCCGGAGAAGAGAAAGACGACCGCGGCGCCGAGGACCAGGCCCACCAGGTTGTTGGGCTGCGAGATGTCCATCACCAGGTTCATCGGTGCGTTGTCGCCCAGCTTCTCGCCGACGTCCGTGGCCGCCGTGGCGATCGCGTCACGGTACGAACCGAAGAGCGCGGCAGCCGCGAGCACGGCCGTGGCGATCGCGATGCCCTTGGTGATGGCCTTGGTGGTGTTGCCCACGGCGTCCAGATCGGTCAGGACCTGGGCACCCGCACCGGTGACGTCACCGGACATCTCGGCGATGCCCTGTGCGTTGTCCGAGACGGGGCCGAAGGTGTCCATGGCCACGATGACGCCCACGGTGGTGAGCAGGCCGGTGCCGGCCAGCGCCACCGCGAAGAGCGCGAGCATGATGGACGTACCGCCGAGCAGGAAGGCCCCGTACACGCCGAGGCCGATCAACAGGGCGGTGTAGACGGCCGATTCGAGGCCGATGGCGATCCCTGCCAGGACCACGGTGGCAGCACCGGTCAACGACGACTTGCCGATGTCCCGCACGGGGCGCCGGTTCGTCTCCGTGAAGTACCCGGTCAGCTGCTGGATCAGCGCCGCCAGGACGATGCCGATGGCGACGGCGACCAGCGCCAGGATCCGCGGGTCACCTTCGTGCGCCTGGACCGCGGCGTCCCCGACTCCGTCCAACTCCGCGTAGGAGCCGGGCAGATAGACGAAGGCGGCCACGGCCACCAGGGCGAGCGAGATCAGCGCGGAGATGAAGAAGCCGCGGTTGATCGCGGTCATCCCGCTGCGGTCGGCGCGCCGCGGGGCGACCGCGAAGATGCCGATCATCGCGGTGACCACGCCGATCGCCGGGACGATGAGCGGGAAGGCGAGGCCGGCGTCGCCGAACGCCGCCATGCCGAGGATGAGCGCCGCGACGAGTGTGACGGCGTAGGACTCGAAGAGGTCGGCCGCCATGCCCGCGCAGTCGCCGACGTTGTCGCCCACGTTGTCGGCGATGGTGGCGGCGTTGCGCGGGTCGTCCTCGGGGATGCCCTGTTCGACCTTGCCGACGAGGTCGGCGCCGACGTCGGCCGCCTTGGTGAAGATGCCGCCCCCGACACGCATGAACATGGCGATCAGCGCGGCGCCGAGGCCGAAGCCCTCGAGCACCTTGGGCGCGTCCGCCGCATAGACGAGTACGACGCAGGAGGCACCGAGCAGGCCGAGGCCCACCGTGAACATGCCGACCACGCCTCCGGTACGGAAAGCGATCTTCATGGCCTTGTGCGCGACTGCCGTCAGATCCTTTTCCGGTTCGCCTTCCGCCGGTGTCGCTTCGCGCGCGGCCGCGGCGACACGCACATTGGCCCGTACCGCAAGACGCATGCCGATGTATCCGGTGGCTGCCGAGAAAAGGGCACCCACCAGGAAAAACACGGAGCGTCCGGCACGCTGCGACCAGTCGTCGGCAGGGAGAAGCATCAGCAGGAAGAACACCACGACGGCGAAGATGCCGAGTGTGCGCAGCTGCCGCGCCAGATAGGCATTCGCGCCTTCCTGCACCGCGGCCGCGATCTTCTTCATCGACTCGGTGCCCTCGCCCGCCCCGAGTACCTGGCGGACCAGGAGCTGAGCGACGACGAGCGCCGCCAGGGCGACGACCGCGATCACAATAACGATCAGCCGGTTGTCGTCCGTGAGTACCGCTGCTGCAAGAGAAGTGGGGTGATCGATCAGGTGTGGGTTGAAGAGCCCCGCCATTCGTCCTCCTTGACGTTCAGAGCTCAAGATGTGGACGGATTGTAGGGAGCGGAACCTGATCAAAACAGGGCGCCGGAAATGTAATTGACCTTGACTTGCTACTCAGCAAATGATCGGCTTCTGAAATCGACCCCGAAAGCGGTAACGGGGCAAAAGCATTGACGCCGGATCGATGATCTAGAAAATACGAAAGAGGCCCTGCTCAGCAGGGCCTCTTCGCTCGATAATCACGCAGTATGATCAGCCGGCAAAAGATCGGTTCCTGGCGCCGACGCAACCGGCCCCGTCCGCATTCCGGACACAGGACTGTCCGGTCCGCGCGGTCCGGTCAGGGAGTAGTGGCCACGACCGACGTGGCCGGCCAGCTCATACGGATGACCCCGCCGTACTCCGTGGTGGAGACCTCCACGTCGTCCACGAGGCCGCTGATGACGGCGAGGCCCATCTCGTCCTCGCCCTCCGCGTCTGTGTCCTCGGTCGCTGCTCCACCGTCGGCGGACGCTGCCGTGGAACCGGCGCCCGAAGTCGGCACCTCGTCACCGACCTCGATGGAGAAGGTCTTCTCCTCCTCCGCCAGAACCACCCGTACGGGTGCGGTGATGCCATGGCTGCGGTGCAGCCCGACAGCACGGCTGCAGGCCTCTCCGACGGCGAGCCGGACCTCGTCCAGCACCGCCTCCTCGACCCCGGCACGGCGAGCCACGGCAGCGGCGACCAGTCGGGCCGTTCTGACGTGTTCGGGCTGGGCGCTGAAGCGGAGCTCAACGGTGGCCATGCGGTCCCCCTCGGACGTTCGGGCGTGCCTCTCAGGGGCCCGGGCTGGATGCCCGGGGCCCCTCCCTGCTTCCGGCAGTCTCCGGCCGACCGTCAGTCGGTCGCGGCGACGGCTTCGTCGACCGTGGTGTGGATCGGGAACACCTTGGTCAGCCCCGTGATCCGGAAGATCTTGAGAATGCGCTCCTGGTTGCAGACCAGGCGCAGGGAGCCCTCGTGCGCACGCACACGCTTGAGCCCGCCCACGAGAACGCCGAGGCCGGTGGAGTCGAGGAAGTCCACGCCCTCCATGTCGACAACCAGGTGGTAGCTGCCGTCGTTCACCAACTCGACCAACTGCTCGCGCAGCTTGGGCGCGGTATACACATCAATCTCGCCACCGACCTCGACGACCGTACGGTCGCCACCAGGGCCGGACACATTGCGAGTCGACAGGGACAGGTCCACGGATCCTCCAGCACCTTGCTATCGAGCGGCCGCCCTTCAAGTCTCCCCGACGGAGCCGGAAGACGGTCGCCAGCCGCGATGGCATTCAATCACTTACCAGCAGCCATGCACGACGCCTTGGGACCATTGTCCGCTACGCCAGTGACACACTCGGTGCCGATGGCCAAGAATCACCGTCCCAGTCGACCGCCCAGCAGCGGGGAAAACCGTCCCTCGCCCGACTCGGTCCTCGACCGGCTCGCCGCGGGGGCGAGCCGGGCTGCGCGCATCACTCATACGGAGCACCTGCCCCCTCGACCGGGCAGGCATGCAGTGTGGCCGGACCGCATCCGGGCAGAGGTCATCAGCGCCGTCCAGCGCGCCGGGATCGAGCACCCCTGGGCCCACCAGGCGACCGCTGCGGAGCACGCCCTGAACGGCGAGTCCGTGGTCATCGCGACCGGTACCGCGTCCGGCAAGTCCCTGGCGTATCTGGCTCCTGTGCTCAGCACCCTGCTCGATGGCGCCGAGGCCCCCAACGGCCGCGGCACCACCGCCCTCTACCTGGCGCCCACCAAGGCACTCGCCGCCGACCAGCGGCGCGCGGTGAAGGAACTCGCCGCCCCGCTCGGCAACCGGATCCGGCCGGCCGTGTACGACGGCGACACGCCGGTCGAGGAGCGCGAATGGGTGCGCCAGTACGCCAACTACGTCCTCACCAACCCGGACATGCTCCACCGCGGCATACTTCCCTCCCATCCGCGCTGGTCGTCCTTCCTGCGCTCACTGCGCTACGTCGTGATCGACGAGTGCCACACCTACCGCGGCGTCTTCGGCTCCCACGTCGCGCAGGTACTGCGGCGGCTACGCCGTCTGTGCGCCCGCTACGGCGCGAACCCGGTCTTCCTGCTCGCCTCGGCCACCTCTGCGGAACCGGCCGTGGCCGCGGGCCGACTCACCGGCGTGCCCGTGCGGGAGGTCGCCGACGACGCCTCACCGCGCGGCGAAGTGGTCTTCGCCCTGTGGGAACCGCCCCTGACCGATCTCCAGGGCGAGAAGGGCGCTCCGGTGCGCCGTACGGCGACCGCCGAGACCGCCGACCTCCTGACCGACCTGACGGTGCAGGGCGTACGCAGCGTGGCCTTCGTGCGCTCCCGGCGCGGCGCCGAGCTGATCTCCGTGATCGCCAAGGAACGCCTCGCCGAGGTGGACCGCTCTCTGCCCCGGCGTGTCGCCGCCTACCGGGGCGGCTACCTCCCCGAGGAGCGCCGCGCCCTGGAGCGCGCCCTGCACTCCGGCGAGCTCCTCGGCCTCGCGGCCACCACCGCGCTCGAGCTCGGCGTGGACATCGCCGGCCTGGACGCCGTCGTCATCGCCGGGTACCCCGGCACGCGGGCCTCCCTGTGGCAGCAGGCGGGCCGAGCCGGCCGTTCGGGCCAGGGCGCCCTCGCCGTCCTGGTGGCCCGCGACGACCCGCTGGACACCTTCCTCGTCCACCACCCGGAGGCGCTGTTCGACCGACCGGTGGAATCCACGGTCCTCGACCCGGACAATCCCTATGTGCTCGCGCCGCATCTGTGCGCAGCCGCCGCCGAGCTTCCGCTCACGGACGCCGACCTCGATCTCTTCGGGCCCGCCACGGCCGGGCTCATGTCCCAGCTGGAAGCCGCCAGGCTGCTGCGGCGCCGTGCTTCCGGCTGGCACTGGACCCGCCGCGAGCGGGCCGCCGACCTCACCGACATCCGGGGGGAGGGCGGCCGTCCCGTGCAGATCGTCGAGGCCGCCACCGGCCGGCTGCTCGGCACGGTCGACGAAGGGGCCGCCCACACGGCGGTCCACGACGGCGCGGTCCACCTTCACCAGGGCCGTACGTATCTGGTCGAACGACTCGACCTGGACGACTCCGTCGCCCTGGTCTCCGAGGCGAATCCGCCCTACTCGACAACCGCTCGCGACACCACCTCCATCTCCGTGCTCGAAACAGACATCGAGATCCCGTGGGGGGACGGACGCCTCTGCTACGGCTCCGTCGAAGTCACCAACCAGGTCGTCTCCTTCCTGCGGCGCCGACTCATCACCGGCGAAGTCCTCGGCGAGTCCAAGCTCGACCTGCCACCTCGCACGCTGCGGACCCGGGCCGTGTGGTGGACGGTCACCGAGGACCAGCTGGACGCCGCCCGCATCGCCCCCGAGCAGTTGGGCGGTGCCCTGCACGCCGCCGAACACGCCTCCATCGGGATGCTGCCGCTGTTCGCCACCTGCGACCGCTGGGACATCGGCGGCGTCTCCGTACCGCTCCATCCCGACACGCTGCTGCCGACAGTCTTCGTGTACGACGGGCACCCGGGCGGGGCCGGCTTCGCCGAGCGGGCCTTCCACACGGCCCGCGAATGGCTCACCGCAACCCGGGAGGCGATCGCCTCGTGCGAGTGCGAGGCGGGCTGCCCTTCGTGCATCCAGTCGCCCAAATGCGGCAACGGCAACGATCCGCTGCACAAGCGGGGAGCGGTCCGGCTGCTCACGGAGCTGCTGCGGGCGGCCCCGGATCCAAAAACCCCGGATCCGGAAGGATCGACTCCGGAAGAATCGGCTCCCGCAATCCCGAAAGCCCCGGTGGCCCCGCCCGAGCCCTGACCGTCGGCGCGTACGGCCCGAACCGGGCCAGCGCCGTCACGTCCGCGACCTCGCCCGTCACGGCGCACCGCACCACCTCCGCGCCCTGGGCCCGCGCCACCCGGTCCGCCGTCGCGCAGGCGCCGGCTGCGCCGCTCAGGGCCTGATCGGCAGCCGCGAGCGCGGCAAGATCGGCGGCAGCCCCTGCCCGGTGGCGGGCCACCACGGCCTGGCCCATGGCGAGCACGATCGCGAAGACCGCGCACAGCACGCTGGTCGCCATCGCCACCCACACGGTCGCCGAGCCACGGTCCTCGACGACCGCCCCACCTCCGTCGTTCACGGCATCACCTCCACCGTCTCGGCCGTGCCTGGGCGTGGCCTGGGGCGCTCCAGGCCCGCCGACACGCCGACGAAGCGATCCGGCTCCTTACCGCTCCGAGAACCTCCTCGGTCTTTGCCCGCATGGAGAGTCGGCTCCCGGATGCCGGACCGCCCGGCATCCGGAGCAGGGGCCGCCCTGGAGGCGGGCACGAGCGGTCCCTCCGACGCCACGATCGGGGCACGAACCGCGCCCGGAGCCGAGAACTCCTCGTCGGCAACGGCCCGTACGACGCTGGTGCCGGCCCGGTGTCCGGCGCCTCGATCCTCGGCGTCCCGGCCTGCGGCCCCCGACCCCGTGGCCTCGGCCTCCTGCCCCACGGTGTCCTCGGCGAGCGCCACCGCCTCGGCGCTCAGTGTCAGGGCCAGCGCACCCGGACCAGGTGTGTCCGACTCGACGTTCACGCGCCACAGGTCGCCGCTCCGCGTCAGCGTGACCACGGAGCCGTTCGGTGCCGCCGACCGGGCGGCGGCAAGCGCGGCCGCCCGGGGCTCGGACCGCGCGGCTGCCCGAGCACCGGCCCGTGCGGCGTCCACGCACTGGATCTGTGCCGCGGCGGCCGTCAGCGCCCAGACCAGGGCCATGACGAACAGCACCAGGGCCGGACAAGCCACCGCCGCTTCCGCCGTCACGGAGCCCCGGTCCCGGCCATCAGCGGCACGTGATGCGTCAGAACTGCGCATCGAGCGCCTTTCCGATCACCGCTTCGAGCGCTCCCGAGACGGTCCCGCTGGTGACGATCTTGTAGAGGACCGCTGCGAAGGCACATGCGGCGATCGTTCCCATCGCGTACTCGGACGTCGTCATTCCGTTGTCGGTCCGCATTCCGCGCCTCAGCGCACTCATCCGACCGCGCATCGCTTTCCACATGCCCTTGCCCAAGTCCTTGCGCATCACTTTGCTCACTTCTGTACCTCCAGATGTCAAAATTGCTATTTGTCTTATTGGTGTGTATTTCGGCAATGTCGGGGGGCAGTCTGCGTCAATGGCCGCGCAGAAGTCCGCCCGCCAGGCCGATCACCACGGGTGCCACGCCGACCGCGAGAAACGCGGGCAGGAAGCACAGCCCCACCGGTGCGGTGATCAGCACCTGCGCCCTGCGCCCCCGGCGGGCCACTGCCCGGGCCCGCTCCGCTCGCAATCTCTCGGCCAGGCGCGCCACCGGTTCGGCGGCCGGCGCTCCGGTGGAGTCGGCCCGCTCGAGACAGCGGGCCAGTGGCTTCGCGCCCGGTATCCCGCCGAACCACCGCCAGGCAGGCGCCGTTTCGGCACCGAGCCGTAGTTGTGCGGCAGTTCGCGCAAGGCGTGCGCCGACGGGGCCGCCCAACGACTCCCCGACCGCCTCCGCGGCCTCACGAGGGCTTGCGCCCGCCGAGATGCATGCGGCCATCAGGTCTGCTGCCAGCGCCAGTTGACCCGCCGCTTCGCCGTGCTCGCCGGTCTCCGCTCCGCCGGCCCCCTCTGGCCGGTCACGCCCACGCTGCCATCGACGCACGCAGAAGGCTGCCGCGATTCCCACGGCGCCGCCCGCGAGCCCACCGATCAGGAAGCCGAGACCTGCCGCTCCCAGAGGCGCCGCCCAGCAGCTCGCCCGTCGCCAGAAGTGCGCTTGCCCGCACCGGGGTTCAGGCGCCTGGCGCAGGAGGGCCCTGGCCCTCCTGCGCGCTCTGCTCTCCCGCCGCTTCGCCGCGATCAGCATGACCACGCAGCCCGCCGCGGAGAGAACCGCCACCACTCCCCCCGACCCGTGCACGACTTCGCCGTTCATGCCTTCTCCCCGGCACGCACGATCCGTCCGGCCCAGCACAGCCCCGCCGCTTCCAGCAGCCCTCCGATCACCAGGCACGCAAGACCTGCCGGGGTGTGGAACAGCACGTGCAACGGGTCCGCCCCGAGCGCCCCTCCCATGGCAAGGCCGGCGACCGGAAGCAGAGCGAGCAGCGCGATGGTCGACCAGGCACCCGCCAATTGCGCCTTCAGGTCCTCACGTTGGTCACTCTCGGCCCGCAGGGCCGCTTCCAGGCGGTCCAGCCCGGCGGCCAGGCCCGCGCCGCTGTCCACGGCCACCCGCCAGCAGGCCGCCATTCCGGCCAAGCCCTCGGCACCCGGCTGCCGTGCCGCCGTACGCAACGCCTCCGGCACGTCACCCCCGAACCGTGCCGCTGCCAGCACCGCGGCCTCCGCCTCGCCGAGTACGTCCGTCGAACCGGCGGCGAACAACAGGGCCTGTGCCGGCTGAAGGCCCGCCCTCAGTTCGCCGGCAGTGGCGCCGCACAGACCGATGACTCCCTGGACCCTCCGGGCCTCGTCCCTCCTGCGCTCCCTGGCCCGCAGCCACCGCCGCACCAACGGCACGGCAACTGCCCCCAGGACCAGAGGCAGTGGGGATTCACCCGCAACGGCCGCCACAAGCGCAGCAGGCAGGCACAGCCACTGCCTGTGAAGCCTGATCACGGACAGCAGCCGCTCCCAGGACCACCACGGGGGCAGCGCCACCGCGCCCGAGTCCGCGAACAGCAAGCGCGCCCTTCGCCGCCCCCGCTCCTGGCCGCCGGCCAGGAGCCAGACGGCCCCGGCCAGGCACAGCGCCGTCGCGCACAGCAACTGGAAGGCCGTCACAGCGCATCACCGACCAGTGCCCGCAGCCTTTCCCACCCGGCCTCGGCCACGAAAGCCCCCTTGCCCCACCTCAGGGCGGGCACCGTCACCACCAGCCCCGCCGCATCACGCTCCAGCACATGGATCTCGGCCACCCGCCGACGGCCTCCCCCGTCCCGTACGAGGTGGATCACCACCGACAGGGCCGCCGCCAGTTGGCTGTGCAGGGCGGCCCGGTCGAGTCCGGCCGCGGTACCCAGCGCCTCCAGCCGGGCAGGTACGTCCGCTGCCGCGTTGGCGTGGACCGTGCCGCACCCGCCTTCGTGACCGGTGTTGAGCGCCGCGAGGAGTTCGGTCACTTCGGCGCCACGCACCTCGCCCACCACCAGCCGGTCGGGGCGCATCCGCAGCGCCTGCCTGACCAGATCCCGCAGCGTCACGCGCCCGGCACCCTCCTGGTTCGCCGTGCGCGACTCCAGCCTCACCACATGCGGATGCTCGGGACGTAGCTCGGCCGAGTCCTCGGCCAGCACGATGCGCTCCCGCTCCCCCACCATTCCCAGCAGACTGCTCAGCAGAGTCGTCTTGCCGGAGCCCGTACCGCCACTGATGAGGAACGAGAGCCGGGCCTCGACCAGTGACCGCAGCAGCCTGTCACCGCCCGGCGGCACCGTCCCCGCCTCGACCAGCTCCTCCACGGAGAAGGCGCGGGGCCGCACGACGCGCAGCGAAAGGCAGGTCGAGCCGACGGCAACCGGAGGGATCACGGCATGCATGCGCGTCCCGTCCGGCAGGCGGGCGTCCACCCACGGGCGGGCGTCGTCGAGCCTCCGCTCGGCCACTGCCGCAAGCCGCTGGGCGAGTCTGCGCACCGACGCCGCGTCGGTGAACGTCACCTCGGTGAGCTCCAGGCCCCTGCCCCGGTCCACCCACACCCGGTCGTGTGCGGAGACGAGTACATCCGTGACCGACGGGTCGGCGAGCAGCGGCTCCAGCGGCCCCGTGCCCACCAGTTCGCAGCGAAGCTTCTCCGTGCCGCCCAGCACTTCGGCGTCGCCCAGCAGCCGCCCCTGGGCCCTCAGCGCAGCGGCCACCCGGGCCGGCGTGGGCTCCGCGCCGCTCTCCGCAAGCCGCTGCCGCACCGCCTCCAGCAGCCCGGAGCTCATCCGACGCCCTCCCCGACCAGCGCACGCTCCCAGAAGGCCGTGCAGAACCTGGCCAGCGGTCCGCGGCCGTTCCCGCCCGGCGGCGCTCCTCCGCTCTGTGCGGCCGTCAGTCCGGGCTCAGTCGGGAGCTCACCGGCGAGCGGCAGGCCGAGGGCTTTTGCCACCCATTGCTCGTCCAGCCCCGGCGCATACGGTCCGCGCACCACCACCCGCAAGTCGGGAAGGACCATGCTCACGACTGACGCCACGCGGTTGGCGGCGGCGACAGCCCGCAGCTCACCGGGCACGACCAGCAGGCCGAGGTCCAGCTGCGCCAGCGCCTCCGCCACACCTTCGTCGACGCGGCGCGGCAGATCGACGACCACCGATCCACCGCGTCGACGGGCGGCCGCCAGGACCGACCGCATGGCCTCCGGAGGAATCACCACCGAATCACCGCGGTCCCAGCTGAGTACGCGAAGAGCGTGCAGTTCGGGCAGCGACTCCTCCAGTGCCCCACCGGCGACCCGACCCTTCGAAGCGGCGAAATCCGGCCATCGCCTGCCCTCTGTGTGCTCACCCCCGAGCAGCACGTCGAGCCCTCCGCCGAGCGGGTCCCCGTCGACGAGCATCGTTCGCCGGCCGCTGCGTGCCGCCGTCACCGCGAGCGCGGTTGCCAGTGTGGAGGCGCCGGCACCGCCACGGCCGCCGATCACCCCGACGGTCAGCGCCTGCCGTCCGGCCCCTTCGACGACATCGGCGATGCGGTCGACGAGCCAGCTCTCGGCGTCGGGCAGCCGCAGCACGCAGTCGGCTCCGATCTCAACGGCTCGCCGCCAAACGTCCGGGTCGTCCTGGTCCCGGCCGACGAGGAACACCCCGCGCCTGCGCGAGGCCCCGCGGCAGCGTGCGGCCGCGTCGTCGCCGACAAGGACCAGCGGCGCGTCCTCCCACCCGCCCTTCTGCTCCGGTGGCGAATGGTGCACAGCGGGCTCTGCGCCGGCCGCCGCGCACAACCGCAGTAGATCGTCGAGCAGTTCCAGGTCCTCGGTGACGATCAAGGGTCCGCCCCGCCGCTCCTCCGCGGCGCGCGAGCGGTCCGATGTGATGGATCCGGCCACGATCTCCACCCCTTCCCTCTGCGATCTCGTATCGCATCGAGATCCGTGATTCCTTCGGCCCGCGACTTACGCGGCTGGAATCACGGTGCAGCGCCGTGAGAAATCGTGTGGATCTTGCCGAAAAACTGTGGACAACTCGCCACTTGTGAATATCCCCGTAGCTCATACCAGTGAGTGCTCGTCCGCTGATGGACGACTGGGTGAGAGCGCTCCGGAGGCTCGCCCGGCGGCCTGCCGGAGAGCAGCCTGACGGTTACACGGAGTGATGAACCTGGGGGTGAGCCCCCCGGTGCCCTGGAGACGCACAGAGGAGCCGCTCCAGCGGCTCGGAGACACACTGAGCGGGAAAACGTGCCCGGACATGCGACGACCCCCGCCGGGGGGGAGAGCGGGGGTCGTCTCTCCGGCCGACTCGGGGGGGGAGGAGCCGGACCGGGTTAGCACGGTCGCGAACGATCCGTGACTTCCATGGTGTACCCGAGAGCCTTCTCAGGCAAACCCACACGCGCCAGCGTACGCCGAATGGCGGGCACATATGCTCAGCTCGTGGAAAACCACTCGTTGCCGCGCACAGCCGCCTTCTTTGACCTGGACAAGACGGTCATTGCGAAGTCTTCGACTCTGACCTTCAGCAAGTCCTTCTACCAAGGCGGGCTGATCAACCGGCGCGCCGTACTGCGTACCGCCTATACACAGTTCGTTTTTCTGGCGGGCGGCGCGGATCACGACCAGATGGAGCGGATGCGCGAGTACCTCTCCGCGCTCTGCAAGGGCTGGAACGTCCAGCAGGTCAAGGAGATCGTCGCCGAGACGCTCCACGACCTCATCGACCCGATCATCTACGACGAGGCCGCCTCCCTCATCGAGGAGCACCACGCCGCAGGCCGCGACGTGGTCATCGTCTCCACCTCCGGCGCCGAGGTCGTGGAACCCATCGGCGAGCTGCTCGGAGCGGACCGGGTCGTGGCCACGCGCATGGTGGTCGGCGACGACGGCTGCTTCACCGGCGAGGTGGAGTACTACGCGTACGGGCCCACAAAGGCGGAGGCCATCAGGGCACTCGCCGAGTCGGAGGGGTACGACCTGAGTCGCTGCTACGCGTACAGCGACTCGGTCACCGATGTCCCCATGCTCGCGGCGGTCGGACACCCCTACGCGGTGAACCCGGGGCGCGGACTGCGCCGGGAGGCGGTCCTGCGGGGCTGGCCGATCCTCGACTTCAACCGGCCCGTGCGCCTGAAGCAGCGACTGCCCGCCTTCTCCATGACACCGCGGCCGGCCGTGATGGCGATGGCGGCCGTCGGAGCCGCAGCGGCCACGGCCGGACTCGTCTGGTACGCCAGTCGCCGGCGCACGGTGGCGGCACGGACCGCGGCGCGGGCCCCGGCCCTGTGACCTCGCCCGCCGAGGGCCGGCCACGCGATCCGGCGGAGAGATCCGTCCGCATTTGAAGCTACAAGTAAAGAAGTGCGGGCAGGGCTTCCACATCCATGCCCGCAGTAGTACAAAGGAGTCACGGCCCGCGAGACCGAGGCACATCCGAAAGGATCACCTTTAAACGCATAAAGGCCCCACGGACCGAAGCATGAAAACTGAGCACCCACGCGACGTCGACCCGTCGATTACGGGCCAGCCGCACCAGGTGACGGGCAAAGTTCCCGACCTGATGGGCAACTTTTCGAGGACGCATGGTAACTCGGCGCTCATGCCAGCGGCGGTACCGAAATCGGTACCGCCGCAACCCTTTGTGCAGGTTTCTGCCCCTGTGCGCAGACCTCAGGCGGCGCCCCGCTGAAGCGCCTCGCACACCGCGGTCGACTCCCTGACGCCCAGCTCCACCGCGCGGCCGCAGTGAGCGATCCACGCGGCCATCCCCTCCGGCGTCCCGGTCAGGTACGCCTCGAAGGCGGCCACGTACGCGGCCCTCCCCTGCTCGGCGTGGCCGACCTCCGCCGGGCAGATCGACTTCGGGTCGAGCCCACTACCGATGAGCACGATCCGCTCCGCCGCCCTCGCGACCAGTCCGTTGTGCGAGACGAACGGCCGCAGCGCCAGCAGCTCGCCGTGCACCACGGCGGCGGTCACCAGGGCAGGAGCCTCGGTGCCCGCGATGATCAGCTCCGCCAGGCCGTCGAGCCGGCCCGTCACCTCGGCGACATCCGGCAACGGCGCCTTGATCAGCGGCTCGTCCACCACCTCGCCGGGAAGGCGGGGGCGCCCGACCGTGTCCTCGTCGCCCGCACCGCTCGCCGCGACAAGGTGCAGCCGCGCCAGCACACGCAGCGGCGACTGCCGCCAGATGGAGAGGAGCTGGCCGGCCTCCGCGGTGAGCCGCAGGGCGGCGCCCACCGTACGCGCCTCCGGCTCACTGCCGAAGTCGGTACGCCTGCGGACCTCCTCCAGCGCCCAGTCCGCCCCGGACAGGGCGGCGGAACCGCGCGCTCCGCGCAGCGCCGCCTCCGAGGTGATCTCGTTGCTGCGCCGGCGCATGACCCGGTGGCCGTAGACCCGGTCGACAGCCTTGCGCACGGAGTCCACGGAGTCGGCGACGCCCGGCAGGGTGCCGAGGGTGGCGAGGGGATCGGCCGACGAGGCGTTCGTACTCATAGGTAGCGAGGCTACGCGCCGCACCGGCCTCGCCCCACCTTGGAGTGGCGTTCCTCACCCTGAGGGGCAACTCCAAGCGATCGTTCCACTACCCTAGGTGAACATGAAGATCGCTTTCGTAGGGAAGGGCGGCAGCGGCAAGACGACGCTGTCATCCCTCTTCATCCGTCACCTGGTCGCCAACGAAGCCCCTGTCGTCGCAGTGGACGCCGACATCAACCAGCATCTCGGCGCCGCCCTCGGTCTCAGTGAGGCGGAAGCGGCCGAGCTGCCCGCGATGGGGGCGCATCTGCCTCTCATCAAGGACTACCTGCGTGGCTCAAACCCCCGCATCACGTCGACCGAGACGATGATCAAGACGACCCCTCCCGGTGAGGGGTCACGTCTGCTGCGCGTCGTGGAGGACAACCTCGTGTACGAGGCCTGCGCCCGCACGGTCCGGCTCGACGACGGTGACATCAGGCTGATGGCCACGGGGCCCTTCACCGAGTCGGACCTCGGTGTCTCCTGCTACCACTCCAAGGTCGGGGCGGTCGAGCTCTGTCTGAACCATCTTGTCGACGGCGCCGAGGAGTACGTCGTGGTCGACATGACCGCCGGCTCCGACTCGTTCGCCTCCGGGATGTTCACCCGCTTCGACATGACGTTCCTGGTGGCCGAACCGACTCTCAAGGGCATCTCGGTCTACCGGCAGTACAAGGAGTACGCCCGCGACTTCGACGTCGCGATGAAGGTCGTGGGCAACAAGGTGCAGAGCCCCTACGACATCGAGTTCCTCCGCGACCAGGTGGGGGACGACCTGCTTGTCACCCTCCGGCACTCCGACTGGGTGCGTGCCATGGAGAAGGGCCGCCCGCTCCGCTTCGAGCTCCTCGAGGCGGACAACCGCATGGCCCTGCAGACACTGCAGAGCACGGCGGAGGACTCGTACGCCACCCGCGACTGGGAGCGCTACACGCGTCAGATGGTGCACTTCCACCTGAAGAACGCGGAGAGCTGGGGGAACGCCAGGACCGGGGCCGACCTTGCGGCACAGGTCGACCCGGACTTCGTACTCGGCGAGCACACACTGGTGCCACAGCCCGGCTGACATGAGGCGGCCTCCGTCCCGCGTCGCGGGCGGGGACCGCCGCTGTCGTCCTCATGGAGCCATCGGCACCCCCCACCCGGTCAGCGCTCCGCCCGCTTCTCCCCCGGCTTCCCGGCCGCGTTCGCCTCCGCCCGCTTACCGGACTTCCGGGCCGGCGGCGCCGCCGGGGCCACCGGTTTACCCAGGAACTGCTCCCAGCCGCCCGGGGGCGCCTCGCCGACCTCGAGGCCACGCAGCTTCTCGAGAATCTTCGGGTCCTGCGCGTCCAGCCAGTCGACCAGCTGACGGAACGACACGCATTCCACCTCGCTCTTCCCGCACACCGCCGCGATCGTCTGCTCAATGGCGCGCATGTACGTGCCGCCGTTCCAGGACTCGAAGTGGTTGCCGATGATCAGCGGTGCCCGGTTGCCCTGATATGCGCGCTCGAAGGCCTGGATCAGGCCGTCGCGCATCTGGTTGCCCCAGTACGCGTGCTTCGCGGGGTCACCCTTCGCGGTCCCGGACTGGTTGACCATGAAGTTGTAGTCCATAGCCAGCGTCTCGAAGGCGCGCCCGGGCACGGGGACCAACTGGAGCGAGAGGTCCCACAGGCCGAGTTCCTTCTCGGGCCAGACCTGGTTGTTGACACCACTGGTGTCGTAGCGGAAGCCCAACTCGCTCGCCGCACGTACGAAGTTCTCGCGCCCCTCCAGGCAGGGCGTGCGGGCGCCGATGAGTTCCTCGTCGTAGTCGAAGGGGAGCGGCTCCATGAAGGCCAGGTCCGCGTTGGTCTTCCAGTTCTTGACAAACGACTTGGCCTGGTGGATCTCGCTCTTCCACTCCTCGACGGACCAGGCGCCCACCCCTGTCCTGCCGCAGAAGTGGCCGTTGAAGTGCGTGCCCACCTCGTTCCCTTCGCGCCAGGCGGCACGCAGCTCACGAACGGTGTCCCTGATGCCCTCGATGTCGTTGAAGCCGATGTCGGAGCGGCCGGCCGCATGCTGCGGCGGGTTGTACATCGCCCGCTTCTCCTCGGGCAGGAGATAGACACCACTGAGGAAGTAGGTCATCGTCGCGTCGTACTTCTTGCCGACTTCGCGGAAGTGGGAGAACAGCTTCTGGCTGTCCTCACCGGCGCCGTCCCAGGAGAACACCACGAATTGCGGCGGCCTCTGACCGGGCTTCAGCCGTTGTGGCTTGAGCAGCCCCGGCTGAGCACCTGTGAACGCGGTGGAGCCGTCGCCGATGAGCCGTACCGCGCTCTTGGGGGCGGCAACGCCTTCCTTGCCGGCCGGACCGCCCGGCCCCTTGGCGCCGCCGGGGCCGGAGCACCCTGCGAGACCTGCGACCAGCGCCGTGGCGACCACGCCGACGGGGACGACCCTCTTCGTGGCGACCAACATCCGCCCACCTCATTCCTATGCCAATACGACTGTCTGACGGCGGTGCATACGGAGCCGACAAACTCGCATCGCGATGGCGGAAGAGGCCCGACGACGAGCCGTTATGAAATGACTAATCACCACATCGGGTGAAAGCCTGCCCTATTTGCCTCGAAAATAATGCCCGAGTCTTTACTCTGCATTACGATCCATTTACCGAACGTTTGAGTATCCCGCTGCTGCATGCCGTGACCTACGGCCGCGACCCCACAATCCGCGACCGCGCTGCCCCGGAGGAGACGGGAACCATGTCTTGCGTCCCCACCCGTACCGACGATGCTTCTCACCGGCCCGACAAACCCCCGAAGAACGACCCCGCCCGCTTGGCGCGACTGTCCCCCGTATCCCGATTCCAGCGTCCACACGGCCCGCCGCCCGGCGGCGACGGCCCCTTGCGCTTCCGCGGCGCCGATCTCTCCGCGTCGATCGCCGTCTTTCTGATCGCGCTGCCGCTCTCCCTCGGCATCGCCCTCGCCACCGGCGCACCGCTCCAGGCCGGTCTCGTCGCAGCGGCAGTGGGCGGCATCGTCGCCGGCCGGCTCGGCGGCTCGCCGCTGCAGGTCAGCGGGCCCGCTGCCGGACTGACCGTGGTGACCGCCGAGTTGATCCAGCAGTACGGCTGGCGCACCACCTGCGCGATCACCGTTCTCGCCGGACTGTGCCAACTGGTCCTGGCCGCCTTGCGGGTCGCCCGCTCAGCCCTTGCCGTCAGCCCGGCGATCGTGCACGGAATGCTTGCCGGCATCGGCGCCACGATCGCCCTCGCCCAACTGCACATCGTCCTCGGCGGCACACCGCAGAGCTCCGCCGTGAGCAACCTTCAGGGTCTGCCCGCCCAGTTGAGAGACCTCCACCCGGCCGCGCTCTCCGTCAGTGTCCTGACCGTCGCCGTGCTGCTGATCTGGCCGCGTGTCCCAGGCCGTGCGGGCAGCATCGTCCGGAAGGTTCCGGGCGCACTCGTTGCGGTGGCCGCAGCCACCGCGCTCGCGACGCTCGCAAACCTGCACCAACCGCTGGTCGACCTGCCGTCGTGGCGTTCGCACGCGCTGCCCGAGCTTCCCGAGGGCCCGGTCCTCGGCCTGCTGGCCGCGGTTCTCACCATCACACTCGTCGGCAGCGTGGAGTCGCTGCTGTCGGCGGTCGCCATCGACAAGCTGGCGTCGGCCCGCAAGAAGCCGGCCGTCCACCTTCCCCGTACCGATCTCGACCGCGAGCTCGCCGGTCAGGGCGCTGCGAACGTCGTGTCCGGCGCACTCGGAGGGCTGCCCATCACCGGCGTCGCCGTGCGCAGCTCGGCCAACGTGGCCGCAGGCGCGGTCAGCCGTAACTCCGCCATGCTGCACGGGCTGTGGATCGTGGTCGCGGCACTGCTGCTGGTGCCCGTCCTGGACCTGATCCCGCTGGCCGCGCTGGCCGCTCTGGTCATGGTCGTCGGCGTGCAGATGGTCAACATCACTCACCTGCGCAGTGTCAAGAAGAACCGCGAGATGCTCGTCTACGCGGCCACGCTGAGCGCGGTTGTCCTCACCGGCGTACTGGAAGGCGTCGTCATCGGCGTCGCAGTGGCTGTCGCGGTCGCGCTGCACCGGCTGACGCGGACCCGGATCACGGTGGAGGAGCATGACGGCGTCCACCGGGTCCGTGCTCGGGGCCAGCTGACGTTCCTCGCCGTGCCCCGACTGAGCCGGATGCTGAGCCATGTCCCCCCTGGTGCCGACTGTGTCGTCGAGTTGGACGGTTCCTTCATGGACCACGCGGCGTACGAGGCCCTGCACGACTGGCAGACCTCGCACACCGCCCGGGGCGGCAAGGTGGAGGTGACCGGGCGGGCCGGGGGCCGGATCAGCGAGCCCGCCGACGAGACCCATGGCTGCTGCCGCCCCTGGACGCCATGGCGCAACCACCATTGCGACGACCGGTCTCGCGAGACGGACGGGCATCATCTGGCAAGCGGGCTCAGCTCCTTCCAGCGCAACACCGCGCCGCTGGTGCGTGACGAGCTGGCGCGGCTGGCGCGCGAGGGCCAGCGTCCGTCACAGCTCTTCATCACCTGTGCGGACTCCCGGCTCGTGACCAGCATGATCACGGCAAGCGGCCCCGGCGATCTGTTCACCGTGCGCAATGTGGGCAATCTTGTGCCACTGCCCGGCGAGGAGAGCGCCGACGACTCCGTCGCAGCCGCAATCGAGTACGCGGTCGACATCCTCGGAGTGGACTCGATCACCGTCTGCGGGCACTCGGGCTGCGGAGCGATGCAGGCCCTGCTGAACAGCCCGCCGGACGACTCCCCCACACCGCTGGCACGCTGGCTGCGGCACGGCCGTCCGAGCCTGCGGCGGATGGAGAACCGGGACCGCGCCTGGGCAAGGATCTCCGGCCGTCTGCCGACCGACGCGGTGGAGCAGTTGTGCCTGACGAATGTGGTCCAGCAACTGGAGCACCTGCGGGCCCATGAGTCGGTCGCACGACGGCTCGCGGCGGGTTCCCTGCAACTGCACGGGATGTACTTCCATGTCGGCGAGGCCCAGGCGTATCTCCTCACGAGCACCGCGGAGGACGAGATCGAAGAGGTCTTCGACCGAGTGGCCCCGACCCCGTCGCCGCTGGAGAAGTCCCGGGTCTGACCACCACCGCAGCTCCCTCGCTCCGGCACGCCTGGGTCGCGCGGCTGAACCACTTGCGTCCCGGGTCCGTGAGAACGTGTGGCCCCTCGTCCCCACCGCCCGGGGACGAGGGGCACCCACAGGTCTAAACCAATATCCGGAAGGCCCTTGTCACCCGGGCCCTCTGGCTGATGAGCTATGGCCTGGGACACATACGCACAGAAGACGCCCTGGGAAAGGGAGATGTCGTGAGCAACGAAAGCCTGGCCAACCTTCTTAAGGAAGAGCGGCGGTTCCCCCCGCCGGCCGAGCTGGCAGCGAGCGCCAACGTGACGGCGGAGGCGTACGAGCAGGCCGCGGCGGACAGGCTTGGCTTCTGGGCCGAGCAGGCGCGTCGGCTCAGCTGGGCCACCGAACCGACCGAGACCCTCGACTGGACCAACCCGCCCTTCGCGAAGTGGTTCGCCGACGGCAAGCTGAACGTGGCGTACAACTGCGTGGACCGTCATGTCGAGGCCGGCCACGGCGACCGCGTAGCCATCCACTTCGAGGGCGAACCCGGCGACGGCCGCGCCATCACCTACGCGGAGCTCAAGGACGAGGTCTCCAAGGCCGCCAACGCCCTGCTCGAGCTCGGTGTCCGCAAGGGCGACCGGGTCGCCGTCTATCTGCCGATGATTCCCGAGGCCGCCTTCGCGATGCTGGCCTGCGCCCGCATCGGCGCCGCGCACTCCGTGGTCTTCGGCGGCTTCTCCGCGGACGCGGTCGCCTCCCGGATCCAGGACGCCGACGCCAAGCTGGTGATCACCTCCGACGGCGGCTACCGCCGCGGCAAGCCGAGCGCCCTCAAACCCGCGATCGACGAGGCCGTCGCCCGCTGTCCGCAGGTCGAGCACGTGCTCGTCGTACAGCGCACGGGCCAGGAGACGGCCTTCACCGAGGGCCGCGACGTCTGGTGGCACGACATCGTCGCCCGTCAGTCCGCGGAGCACACTCCCGAGGCCTTCGACGCCGAGCACCCGCTCTTCATCCTCTACACCTCCGGCACGACCGGTAAGCCGAAGGGCATCCTGCACACGTCCGGCGGCTACCTCACCCAGACGGCCTACACGCACCACGCCGTGTTCGACCTCAAGCCCGAGTCGGACGTCTACTGGTGCACGGCCGACATCGGCTGGGTGACCGGCCACTCGTACATCGTCTACGGGCCGCTGGCCAACGGTGCGACGCAGGTGATGTACGAGGGCACTCCCGACACCCCGCACCAGGGCCGCTTCTGGGAGATCGTCCAGAAGTACGGCGTCACCATCCTCTACACCGCGCCCACCGCGATCCGTACCTTCATGAAGTGGGGCGACGACATCCCCGCCAAGTTCGACCTGAGCAGCCTGCGGGTGCTCGGGTCGGTCGGCGAGCCGATCAACCCCGAGGCGTGGATCTGGTACCGGGAGAACATCGGCGCGGGCAAGACCCCGGTCGTCGACACCTGGTGGCAGACGGAGACCGGCGCGATGATGATCTCGCCGCTGCCCGGTGTCACCGCGGCCAAGCCCGGCTCGGCGCAGCGCCCGCTGCCCGGCATCTCGGCCACCGTCGTGGACGACGAGGCGAACGAGGTCCCCAACGGCGGCGGTGGCTACTTGGTCCTCACCGAGCCGTGGCCGTCGATGCTGCGCACCATCTGGGGCGACGACCAGCGCTTCCTCGACACCTACTGGTCGCGCTTCGAGGGCAAGTACTTCGCGGGCGACGGCGCCAAGAGGGACGACGACGGCGACATCTGGCTGCTCGGCCGGGTGGACGACGTGATGCTGGTCTCCGGCCACAACATCTCGACCACCGAGGTGGAGTCGGCACTGGTCTCCCACCCGAAGGTCGCGGAGGCGGCAGTCGTGGGCGCGGCGGACGAGACCACCGGACAGGCCATCGTCGCCTTCGTGATCCTGCGCGGAACGGCCAGTGAAGACGAGAACCTCGTGAACGACCTGCGCAACCACGTCGGCGCGACACTCGGCCCGATCGCGAAGCCCAAGCGGATCCTTCCGGTGGCCGAGCTGCCGAAGACCCGCTCGGGCAAGATCATGCGGCGGTTGCTCCGTGACGTGGCCGAGAACCGTGAGCTGGGAGACGTCACCACGCTGACGGACTCCTCGGTGATGGACCTCATCCAGTCGAAGCTGCCCGGCGCGCTCAGCGAGGACTGACCAGCGGCGATCACCCGTGCGCGGGGCCCTTGGGCAAGCCGGCCGGGGGCCTCGCGCGCATGCACGCGCCCCCGCCTGGCGGGCCTGTCCGGACAAGGCTTGGGTAGAGTGAAGAACGCGTCACTGACGTGATCGTGCAATCAAGGTGCGCCGGGAAGTCTGGTCGGCAAGTGTTCTGTGCTGCCCCCGACCGGAGGTTTCGCCCCGTGGCTTCGCCCAGCCCCAACCACAAGTTCCTTGGCCGCCTCCCCCTGCCCGAGCGGAACTACGTCGCGGACGCCCTGCGCACGGAGACCCTCGGCGGCGTCCTGCTCCTGCTCGCCGCAGTCGCCGCGCTGATCTGGGCGAACACGCCCCTAGGGGACAGCTACGCCTCCGTACGCGACTTCCACATCGGCCCCGCCTCACTCGGTCTCGATCTGTCGATCCAGCATTGGGCGGCCGACGGACTGCTGGCCGTCTTCTTCTTCGTCGCCGGCATAGAACTCAAACGAGAACTGGTCGCCGGTGAGCTGAGCGACTCCAAGGCTGCCGCGCTGCCCGTGATCGCCGCGCTCTGCGGCATGGTGATGCCGGCGCTCGTCTACCTGGTGGTCAACACCGCCGGTGGGGGATCCACCGCCGGGTGGGCCGTGCCGACCGCCACCGACATCGCGTTCGCGCTGGCTGTTCTCGCCGTCATCGGCACGTCGCTGCCGTCGGCGCTCCGCGCCTTTCTGCTGACCCTGGCGGTCGTCGACGACCTCTTCGCCATCCTGATCATCGCGATCTTCTTCACGAACGACCTCAACTTCGCGGCCCTCGGCGGGGCCTTGGGGGGTCTCGCCGCCTTCTGGCTGCTGCTGCACAAGGGAGTGCGCGGCTGGTACGTGTATGTGCCCCTCGGGCTGGTCATCTGGGGCCTGATGTACAACAGCGGCGTCCACGCCACCATCGCCGGTGTCGCCATGGGCCTGATGCTGCGCTGCAGCCGCCGCGAGGGCGAGGAGCAGTCACCGGGCGAGCACATCGAGCATCTCGTCCGCCCCCTCTCCGCCGGCTTCGCCGTACCGCTGTTCGCGCTGTTCTCGGCCGGCGTGGCCATCACAGGCGACTCGCTGACCGATGTGTTCACCCGGCCCGAGACGCTCGGTGTCGTCCTCGGTCTGGTGGTCGGGAAGGCCCTCGGAATCTTCGGCGGCACCTGGCTGGCGGCCCGCTTCACCAAGGCGGAGCTGAACGATGACCTGGCCTGGCCCGACGTCCTGGCGCTCGCCACGCTCGCCGGCATCGGCTTCACCGTCTCGCTGCTCATCGGCGAGCTCGCCTTCACCGGCGACCCGACACTGACGGACGAGGTCAAGGCCGCGGTCCTGATGGGCTCGCTGATCGCCGCGGTCCTCGCCGCGATCCTGCTGAAACTTCGGGTACGCACCTACCAGGCGCTGTCCGCGGAGGAGGAGCGCGACGAGGACATGTCCGGAATCCCGGACATCTACGAGCAGGACGACCCGGCGTACCACCTGAGGATGGCCGCGATCTACGAGGAGAAGGCAGCGGAGCACCGCAGAAGGGCGGAAGCGGCCGGTGCGGTGCGCAACAGCGGCGACAGTCCGGCATGATCTGACATCGGACCGTACGAACACCGGACCCGTGGAAGAGGAGAGGGAGTCAGCGATGAGCGACCCCGGCAACACCACAGCCAACGCTGTCGGCGCCGACCGCAGTCTCGGCCAGCTGGTCGCCTCGGCGACCGCCGAGATGTCCGCGCTGGTACACGACGAGATCGCACTGGCCAAGGCCCAGTTGCGGCAGGACGTGAAGAAGGCCGGGATGGGTGGGGCGGCTTTCAGCGCGGCAGGCGCGGTGCTGCTCTTCTCGCTGCCCATGCTGAGCTTCGCGCTGGCATACGGCTTCGAGGCCTGGACCGGCTGGAACCTGGCATGGTGCTTCCTGCTGTCGTTCGCGGCCAATGTCGTCCTGGCCGCTCTGCTCGGCCTCGTCGGCATGGTCTTCGCCAAGAAGGCGAAGAAGGGCAAGGGCCCGCAGAGGGCAGTCGCGTCGGCCAAGGAGACGGCCGCTTTGCTGGGCAACGCCAAGCCGCACCCACGCGGCGTGAAACTGACCAAGCCTGTCGGCAGCACGGCGTCCACCCGGGTATCGGACAAGGTTTCGGCGTGAGCCATGGCCCGGGGGTCGAGAACACGACGTCCCGGGTTGTGGCACGCTCATCAGCATGACCGTCCCTGATTCCACCCCGGGCAGCCTCGGCGCCCTCGGCAGCCCCGTACGCATCGACGGTCCCTGGACCCATCGCGACGTGGCGGCCAACGGTGCCCGCTTCCATATCGTCGAAATGGGCGACGGGCCGCTGGTGATGCTGTTGCACGGCTTCCCGCAGTTCTGGTGGACCTGGCGGCATCAGCTGACCGCGCTCGCCGACGCGGGATTCCGGGCCGTGGCGATGGACCTCCGCGGCGTGGGCGGCAGCGACCGTACGCCGCGCGGCTACGACCCCGCCAACCTGGCGCTCGACATCACCGGTGTCGTCCGGTCGCTGGGTGAGCCGGACGCTGCCCTGGTCGGGCACGACCTGGGCGGCTATCTGGCCTGGACGGCGGCCGTGATGCGGCCCAAGCTGGTGCGCCGGCTCGCCGTGTCCTCGATGCCGCACCCGCGGCGGTGGCGTTCGGCGATGCTGTCCGACTTCGCACAGAGCCGGGCCGGCTCCTATGTCTGGGGCGTCCAGCGGCCTTGGTTCCCGGAGCGGCAACTGGTCGCGGACGGTGCTGCCTTGGTGGGCGAGCTGATCGAGGGCTGGTCGGGTCCGCAGCCGCTCGACCAGGAGGCCGTCGACGTCTACCGGCGGGCGATGTTGATCCCGTCGACGGCGCACTGCTCGATCGAGCCCTATCGGTGGATGGTCCGGTCGCTGGCCCGGCCGGACGGCATCCAGTTCAACCGCCGGATGAAGCGTCCGGTGCGGGTGCCCACACTGCATCTGCACGGTTCACTCGATCCGGCGATGCGTACGCGCAGTGCGGCCGGTTCCGGTGAGTACGTCGAAGCACCGTACCGGTGGCGGCTGTTCGACGGTCTCGGTCACTTCCCCCACGAGGAGGATCCGGTGGCCTTCTCGAACGAGCTGATCAACTGGCTCAAGGACCCCGAGCCCGACCGGTAAGCCGCGGGGGCATTTCGCACACCGGAAGAACGGTTGTCCTACGAACAGCCAAGTGCCTGGCGCATAAGCCAATTGGCCGTCGCCGACACGGTTACCGACCATGGGGCCCGGGCACACGTCCGGGTATGGGCTGGACGCACGACTACGGTGATGCAGCACGCAACCGCCGCTCGGCCAGTGGGCCGATCACCCACGAGACAGGTGGCCTTCCGAGCGAGGACCACGAGCATCCGGGGCAGGGGATGGGGATTCCACTCATCCTCAGGCGCCGCGCGCGCTGGGTGTCCGCGCGCCTGCGGCATCATCCCCGGAACTGACCCACTACCGCGGCGCCCTTACAGTGCGCAGCCCTGGCTGTCGACCTGCTGGTTGGCGCTGCGGCCCAATTCGATGTCCTCGCGGATCTCGTCCGCCGTCAGGGCGTAGCCGGTGTCGGCGTCGTCCAGGGACCTGGCGAAGATGACACCGTAGACCTTGCCGTCCGTGGTGAGCAGCGGGCCGCCGGAGTTGCCCTGGCGCACGGTCGCGAACAGCGAGTAGACGTCGCGGCGGACGGTTCCCCGGTGGTAGATGTCGGGGCCGTTGGCGTCGATCCGGCCACGGACGCGGGCGGCGCGCACGTCGTACGAGCCGTTCTCCGGGAAGCCGGCGACGATGGCGCTGTCACCGCTCTCGGCGTCGCCTTCCTCGAAGTCGGTGAACTCGAGCGGGCGGGCCTTGAGGTCGGGGACGTCCAGGACGGCGACGTCGCGCTCCCAGTCGTAGAGGACGACCTTGGCGTCGTAGAGCCGGCCCTCGCCGCCTACCTGCACCGTCGGCTCATCGACGCCTCCGACGACATGGGCGTTGGTCATCACACGGCGCTCGTCGAAGACGAAGCCGGTGCCTTCGAGGACTTTGCCGCAGCTCGGGGCCGTACCGACGACCTTGACGATGGACTGCTTGGCGCGCTCGGCAACGGGACTTCCGGTGAGCGTCGGGTCAGGTGCCTGTACCTCGGTGATGGGCTCGTTGGCGAACGGGCTGAAGACCTGGGGGAAGCCGTTCTGGGCGAGTACGGACGAGAAGTCCGTGAACCAGGTGTTGGCCTGATCGGGCATCACACGGGACACACCGAGCAGCACCTTCGAACTGCGGACCTCCTTCCCCAGGGTGGGCAGCGAGGTACCGGCGAGGGCGGAGCCGATCAGCCAGGCGACCAGCAGCATCGCGACGACGTTGACCAGCGCGCCGCCCGTGGCATCCAGCGCGCGGGCGGGCGACCAGGTGATGAACCGTCGCAGTTTGTTGCCGAGATGAGTCGTGCACGCCTGGCCGACGGAGGCGCAGACGATCACGATGACGACGGCGACTATCGCGGCCGTGGTGGACACTTCGGTGTCGTCGGTCAGCGCGTTCCAGAGCACCGGAAGCAGATAGACCGCGACGAGTCCGCCGCCGATGAAACCGATCACCGACAGGATGCCGACGACGAAGCCCTGGCGATAGCCGACGATCGCGAACCACACGGCGGCGACCAGCAACAGGATGTCCAGCACGTTCACCGTCATTTGCCTCGCAGTGTCGTCGCCGGTGCTCCGTCCGGCTGGGGTGGGGCCACGGCGCGCCGCCGCGTTTCGATGCTGCGCTCCCGGCCGGGAACGCAGCTCTTGGTCAGCCTGTCATGCGTGCCAGTCCAGCGGCACCTGCTTGGTGTGGTCCCATGGTCGCTCCCAGCCTGCGAAGTGCAGGATCCGGTCGATGACTCCGGCCGTGAAACCCCAGACCAGCGCCCCTTCGACCATGAACGCGGGCCCTGCGTGACCGCGCGGGTGCACGGCCGTCGCACGGTTGGCCGGGTCCGTGAGATCTGCCACGGGCACGGTGAAGACGCGCGCGGTCTCGGCGGGATCGACCGCTCCGACCGGACTGGGGGTGCGCCACCATCCCAATACGGGCGTCACGACGAAACTGCTCACCGGGATGTAGAGCTTGGGCAGCACGCCGAAGGTCTGCACTCCCGCCGGGTCCAGACCGGTCTCTTCCCGGGCCTCGCGCAGCGCGGCCCGCAGCGGGCCGGTCGTCGCAGGGTCGCCGTCCTCCGGGTCGAGCGCGCCGCCGGGGAAGGAGGGCTGGCCCGCGTGCGAGCGCAGGGTGCCGGCGCGCTCCATGAGCAGCAGTTCGGGCCCCTTGGCCCCCTCGCCGAAGAGAACGAGGACGGCGGACTGGCGGCCGTGTCCGCTCGCGGGCGGCAGGAAGCGGCTGAGCTGGTGCGGCTCCACGGTCTCGACGGCGCTCACCACGGGCTCGAGCCACTCGGGCAGTCCCTCGGTGGTGACGACCACGTCACCGTCGACGACCACCTCGCCGTCGCCGTGCTGTTCGAATCGCTGGTACGTCTCTTCTCCTGTGCGTGTCATCGGCACCCCCTCACCACAACGTCACAAGGGGCTTCGATCGTTCCGCAGGCGGGGAGCGTCACTCGATCGCGCCCAGGGCCGGGGCCGGTTTTCCCGGGTAGTCCGGGGGTGGCTTGAGACGCTGGCCGGGCTGGCCGCCCTTCTCGTACTTCAGGAGCTTCCTGGCCTTCTCGGGGTCGGTCTCGCCCTCCCCGTACGCAGGGCAGAGGTGCGTGATCGGGCAGGCGCCGCAGGCGGGCCTGCGCGCGTGGCAGATCCGGCGACCGTGGAAGATGACTCGGTGCGAGAGCATGGTCCACTCGCTCTTGGGGAAGATCGTGGCGATCTCGGCCTCGATCTTCACCGGGTCGTCCTGGTCGGTCCACTTCCAGCGGCGGGCCAGCCGCATGAAGTGTGTGTCCACGGTGATGCCGGGGACACCGAAGGCATTGCCCAGTACGACGAACGCGGTCTTGCGGCCCACACCGGGCAGCGTCACCAGGTCCTTCAGCCGACCGGGGACCTCGCCGCCGAAGTCGTCACGGATGGCGGCGGACAGCCCCATGATCGACCTGGTCTTGGCGCGGAAGAACCCGGTCGGGCGGATGATCTCCTCGACCGCCTCCGGCTCCGCCGCCGCCAGGTCCTCGGGGGTGGGGTACTTGGCGAAGAGAGCGGGCGTCGTCTGGTTGACCCGGAGGTCGGTGGTCTGCGCGGACAGGACCGTCGCGATCAGCAGCTGGAAGGCGTTCTCGAAGTCGAGCTCCGGATGGGCGTACGGATACGCGTCGGCGAGTTCGCGATTGATGCGGCGGGCACGCCGGACCATGGCCAGCCGTGATTCCGGTTTGGGCGTTTTGTTCCTTTTGCCCGAGGTGGGCGACAGCTGTTCGCCCAGAGCGGAATTCTGCTTACCGGACACGCTCCCAGCCCCCTCGGCCTGTGTTCTCACCGGCGAATTGGACACCCGGCCAGCCTAAAGGCCACCACCGACATCCGCCCCGGTCGCCCGGAATCAGGACCCGATCGGGCCCCTGCCGTAGGGAGACACGCGTCAGTGCGTCAAACTTGTTGTGATTGATCGCACGATTGTTTACCACCGGGGTCCCTGCCCCGGCGGAGCCCCACGGGGCACAGTGTCCCCAGGCCGGCACAGCACAGTCCGGCATCATGGGACCAACGTCCCCTGAGCAGGTCGACAAGGAGAGAACTCGTGGACGACGTTCTGCGGCGCGCCCCGCTCTTCGCGGCGCTCGATGACGAGCAGGCCGCGGAGCTCCGCGCCTCGATGAGTGAAGCGACGCTCGCCCGCGGCGACGCGCTCTTCCACGAGGGCGAACCGGGCGACCGCCTCTACGTGGTCACCGAAGGCAAGGTCAAGCTCCACCGCACCTCCCCCGACGGCCGCGAGAACATGCTGGCGGTCCTCGGCCCCGGCGAGCTGATCGGCGAGCTGTCCCTCTTCGACCCGGGCCCGCGCACCGCGACCGCCACCGCGCTGACCGAGGTCAAGCTGCTCGGGCTCGGCCACGGTGACCTCCAGCCCTGGCTGAACGTCCGGCCCGAGGTCGCCACGGCGCTGCTGCGCGCGGTCGCACGCCGGCTCCGCAAGACCAACGACCAGATGTCCGACCTGGTCTTCTCCGACGTCCCGGGCCGTGTCGCCCGTGCGCTCCTCGACCTGTCGCGCCGTTTCGGTGTGCAGTCCGAGGAGGGCATCCACGTCGTCCACGACCTCACCCAGGAAGAGCTGGCCCAGTTGGTCGGCGCCTCCCGCGAGACCGTGAACAAGGCGCTGGCCGACTTCGCGCAGCGCGGCTGGCTGCGGCTCGAGGCGCGTGCGGTGATCCTGCTGGACGTGGAGCGTCTGGCCAAGCGTTCCCGCTGACGCCACAGGCCCACACGGCCTGTACGACGCCGAGAGCCGCCCGCACGATGCGGGCGGCCCCACGTCATGCCACGTGTCCGTGACGGCCGGACGGGCCTAGCCAGGACCGATGAGTCCGTGTTCCCGCAGGTATTCGAGCTGGGCCCGTACGGAGAGCTCGGCGGCCGGCCACAGGGACCGGTCCACCTCCGCGTACACCTTCGCCACGACCTCGGAGGCCGTGGTGCAGCCGTTCTCGACCGCCGTCTCCACCTGCGCCAGGCGGCTCGCGCGGTGCGCGAGGTAGAACTCGACGGCGCCCTGGGCGTCGTCGAGCACCGGTCCGTGGCCCGGCAGCACGACGTGGATGCCGTCGTCGACGGTGAGCGAGCGCAGCCGCCGGAGCGAGTCGAGGTAATCGCCGAGCCGTCCGTCGGGGTGCGCGACGACGGTCGTGCCGCGGCCGAGAATCGTGTCGCCCGTGAGCACGGCCCGGTCCGCGGGCAGGTGAAAGCTGAGCGAGTCCCCGGTGTGGCCGGGCGTGGCGACGACCCGCATCTCGAGACCGCCCGTGGTGATCACGTCGCCGGGGGCGAGCCCCTCGTCGCCGAGCCGCAGCGCCGGGTCGAGTGCCCGGACGTTCGTACGGGTCAGCTCGGCGAGACGCGACGCGCCTTCGGCGTGGTCGGGGTGGCCATGGGTGAGCAGGGTGAGGGCGATCCGTTTGCCCGCCCGTTCCGCTGTGTCGATCACGGCACGCAGGTGGCCGTCGTCGAGCGGCCCGGGGTCGATGACGACCGCGAGGTCGGAGTCCGGCTCGGAGACGATCCAGGTGTTGGTGCCGTCGAGGGTCATCGCGGACGGGTTGGGGGCGAGGACGTTCACGGCGCGGGCGGTGGCGGGCCCCGACAGCGCACCGCCGCGGGGCTGTCCCGGCAGAGTGGCGGCGTCGGTCATCGCGGGCCTCCGGTGGGGACGTGCTTGGTGAACTCGTCGTGGCCCGGCCAGCTCAGGACGATCTCCTCGTTCTCCAGCCGGGCCTCGGCCAGGACCGGGGTGAGGTCCTGGCCCGCCGCCGCCTCCAGGACCTGCGCAGCCGTCGCGTACGGCTGGAGAGTGCGGAGCGTCGCGACGGTCGGCGGCATCATCAGCAGGTCGCCCTTGTCGTACCCGGCCACGGCGTCGGCGGGGCTGGTCCAGACGGTGGTCTCGGCCTCTGTGGAGACGTTGCGGGTGCGCTGGCCCTCGGGGAGGGCAGCCACGAAGAACCAGGTGTCGTACCGGCGCGGCTCGAACTCCGGCGTGATCCAGCGCGCCCACGCGCCCAGCAGGTCGGAACGGAGCGCCAGCCCCCTGCGGTCCAGGAAGTCGGCGAACGACAGGCCCCTGTCGACCAAGGCCTGACGGTCGGCCTCCCAGTCGTCGCCCGTCGTGTCGCCGACGACCGTGTCATGGGTGGGGCCGGCCAGCAGGACACCGGCCTCCTCGAACGTCTCGCGTACGGCCGCGCACACGATGGCCTGGGCGGACGCGGTGTCGTCGACGCCGAGGCGCTCCGCCCAGGTGTCCAGCGAGGGGCCCGCCCAGCGCACCGGCCGGTCGTCGCGGGGGTCCACACCACCGCCCGGGTACGCGTACGCGCCTCCGGCGAAGGCCATGGAGGCGCGTCGGCGCAGCATGTGGACGACGGTGCCGTGGGTGGTGTCGCGCAGCAGCATCACCGTGGCGGCACGCCTGGGGGCCACGGCGGTGAGCTCACCGCTCGCCAGGGCGCGGATGCGGTCGGGCCATTCCGGCGGGTACCACTGACCATTGGACATGGGGCGGATGCTATGCGCTTCCGCGCCGATGTTCGAGAGCCGCCTTTCCGGTGCCGGGCCTCGACGGCAACGGCCCCGTGCCCGCCGGGAAGCCGACGGGCACGGGGCCGTGGAGACGTGGACGGGCGCTCGGTCAGCTTCCGTCCTGGACGAGTTCCACCTGGATCTCGATCTCGACCGGAGCGTCCAGCGGCAGCACCGCGACACCGACCGCGCTGCGCGCGTGCACTCCCTTGTCACCGAGCAGCTCACCGAGCAGTTCACTCGCACCGTTGAGGACCGCGGGCTGGCCGGTGAAGTCGGAGGCGGACGCCACGAATCCGACGACCTTCACCACACGTGCGATACGGTCCAGGTCGCCGGCGACCGACTTCACGGCCGCCAGGGCGTTCAGCGCGCAGGTGCGGGCGAGCTCTTTGGCCTCCTCGGGGGTGACCTCGGCCCCGACCTTGCCGGTCACCGGAAGCTTGCCCTCCACCATCGGGAGCTGGCCCGCTGTGTACACGTACGCGCCGGAGACCACCGCCGGCTGGTAGGCGGCCAGCGGCGGCACGACCTCGGGAAGCCGCAGGCCGAGTTCGGCGAGCTTGCCCTCGATGGCGCCGCTCACTGCTTCTCCCGCTTCAGGTAGGCCACCAACTGCTCGGGGTTGTTGGGCCCGGGCACGACCTGGACGAGCTCCCAGCCGTCCTCGCCCCAGGTGTCCAGAATCTGCTTCGTCGCGTGCACGAGAAGGGGCACGGTCGCGTATTCCCACTTGGTCATGGAGCCGACTGTAGCCGCAGCCCCGGCATGCTTCGTGACCCAGCCCGACGCATACGTGACGCAGCCCGCAGGCAGCCTCGTGCGTAGGGCGGGGTGCGACTGGTTAGGCTCGAATACGTGAGCAGGCTCCAGGTCGTCAGCGGCAAGGGCGGGACCGGTAAGACCACGGTTGCCGCCGCACTCGCGCTCGCCCTCGCGACCGAGGGAAAGCGGACTCTTCTCGTCGAGGTCGAGGGCAGGCAGGGCATCGCCCAGCTTTTCGAGACGGAGGCTCTTCCTTACGAGGAGCGCAAGATCGCCGTCTCCTCCGGCGGTGGCGAGGTGTTCGCACTGGCCATCGACGCCGAGCGGGCCCTCCTCGACTATCTCCAGATGTTCTACAAGCTCGGCGGCGCCGGCCGCGCCCTGAAGAAGATCGGTGCCATCGACTTCGCGACGACGATCGCGCCGGGCGTCCGTGACGTGCTGTTGACCGGCAAGGCTTGCGAGGCCGTCCGCCGCCGGGACAAACAAGGGCGGTTCGTCTACGACTACGTGGTCATGGACGCCCCGCCCACCGGCCGCATCACCCGCTTCCTGAACGTCAACGACGAGGTGGCGGGCCTGGCGAGGATCGGTCCGATACACAATCAGGCGCAGGCGGTGATGCGGGTGCTCAAGTCCCCGGAGACGGCCGTCCACCTGGTGACCCTGCTGGAGGAGATGCCGGTCCAGGAGACCGCGGACGGCGTCGCCGAACTGCGTGCCGCGGGCCTCCCGGTGGGCAATGCCATCGTGAACATGGTCCGCCCGCACCTCCTCGACGAGGACGCGGTGCGCGACGCGGAGAACGGCCGGCGGGAGGCCATCACCAAGGCCCTCACGGCGGCCGGTGTGTCCGGTGGGGCAGCGCTCGTCACACCGCTGCTGGAACAGGCGGCCGAGCACGCGCAGCGTGTGGAGCTGGAACGGGAGCAGCGCAGGGCGCTGAACGTCCTGGAGCTGGGCGCGTACGAACTCCCCATGCTGACCGAGGGCGTGGACCTGTCGGGCCTCTACCAACTGGCCAAGGAACTGCGTAAGCAAGGGGCGGGCTCATGACCCTGGACTCGTCGGCCCGGCTCGAGGTCGACCCGCTCATCGAGGACCCGGCCACGCGCATCATCGTGTGCTGCGGCGCCGGGGGCGTCGGCAAGACGACCACGGCCGCGGCCCTCGGCGTACGGGCGGCAGAGCGCGGACGCAAGGTGGTCGTCCTCACCATCGACCCGGCCCGGCGGCTCGCGCAGTCCATGGGCATCGACTCCCTGGACAACACCCCGCGCAGGGTCGAGGGAATCAAGGGCGACGGCCAACTGCACGCCATGATGCTCGACATGAAGCGGACCTTCGACGAGATCGTCGAGGCGCACGCGGACGCGGAGCGTGCCCGCGCCATCCTGGGGAACCCCTTCTACCAGTCCCTGTCCGCCGGCTTCGCGGGCACGCAGGAGTACATGGCCATGGAGAAGCTGGGCCAGCTGCGGGCGCGGGACGAGTGGGACCTGATCGTCGTCGACACCCCGCCGTCGCGCTCGGCGCTGGACTTCCTGGACGCGCCGAAGCGCCTGGGCTCGTTCCTCGACGGCAAGTTCATCAAGCTGCTGATGACCCCGGCGAAGATGGGCGGCCGGGCGGGGATGAAGTTCCTCAACGTCGGCATGTCGATGATGACGGGCACGCTGGGCAAGCTCCTGGGCGGCCAACTGCTGCGTGATGTACAGACGTTCGTTGCCGCGATGGACACCATGTTCGGCGGGTTCCGTACCCGGGCGGACGCGACGTACCGGCTGCTGCAGGCCCCGGGGACGGCGTTCTTGGTGGTCGCGGCGCCAGAGCGCGACGCGTTGCGGGAGGCGGCGTACTTCGTGGAGCGGCTGGCGGCGGAGGACATGCCGCTGGCCGGTCTGGTGCTCAACCGTGTGCACGGCAGCGGGGCGGCGCGGCTGTCCGCGGAGCGGGCGCTGGCAGCCGCGGAAAATCTTGACGAAGCCGGCATTGTGGATCAGTGGCCCGGGAAGACTGGTGTTCGTGACACCGCGGCCGTCTCTCCCGAATCGCCGTCCGCGGGTCGCTCCCCCGAAGCTCGACCGGCAGCCGACCGACCCGCGGCCGGCGCGCCGGAAGTGGTAACGCAAGTCCCCGAGGCATCCGCAGAGCAGCAGAGCGTCGCAGCCGCGGGACAGACCACGCAGCAGATGACCGCGGGTCTGCTGCGTCTGCATGCCGAACGGATGCAGGTACTCGCACGCGAGCAGCGCACCCGTGACCGTTTCACCGCCCTCCACCCGGAAGTGGCGGTGGCCGAAGTGCCCGCACTCCCCGGCGATGTGCACGACCTCACCGGCCTGCGCACCATCGGCGACCGCCTCGCGACGGGCGGGAGCGCGCGGGCCGGGGCGGCTTAGCCGCACCAGCGACGTCGAAGGCGCGCGCCTGCTGGGGCGCGACCCGACGTCGTACACGCGCCCCGTACGCACGGGCGCGGACGGTCGTCAGGCGTGCCTCGCCCACCCGGGGCGCACGCCGTTGCGACCGCTCGCCGCCCTGGGCCCTCGAGTCGAGGGCGACCCCGACCCGGACCGGGACTCGCCGGGCGACGTCAGCCGACTGCCGCGTACGCCTCGTAGGTCTCGTCGTCGTCGAGGGCGACGGGAAGGATTCCCGCGCTGCGCTCGTATTCCGTGCGTGCGGTCTCAAGCAGACGGCGCCAGGAGGTGACGGTGGGGCGCCTGCGCAGCAGTGCGCGCCGCTCCCGCTCGGTCATCCCGCCCCATACGCCGAACTCGACGCGGTTGTCGAGCGCGTCGGCCAGGCACTCGGTACGCACCGGGCATCCCGTGCACACCGCCTTGGCCCTGTTCTGCGCTGCCCCTTGTACGAACAGTTCATCCGGATCCGTCGTGCGGCAGGCTGCCTGCGCACTCCAGTCGGTTACCCAGCCCATGCCGGCGCCGTCCTCTCCCGAATCGAGGCTCCCCCACGGCGGCAGCGGCATATTCACCGCTGCCAGTTGAGGACGTTACGGAAGGTGGGCACAGCGCAACACCCCCTTGGGGCCCAATCTTGAATGGCCCGAACGGACTATGCGTACGCGGCAGATCACCCAGGGGAGTGACCTGAGGGCATAGCGAACAAGTCCGACAAAGCGGGGTAGTTCAGTTGGACCACAAGGGGCGTACCGCAACACACGCCCCGGATTCGGACACGATCGACGGGCACGACTCCGCCGGATTCGGGTACAGCAGGAGTCGTGTCAAGTGCTTGATGCAGAACCGCACTGCTGTGACAGTTGTGAGCAGCTTAGGCCAAGGCCTTTACGCCTGTCCGGCAAATGAGAACGTAGGCTGCCCTCATGCCAAAGACGCGCTCGGGCGGTGGTCTGACCGGGACCCAGCAGGCCGCCAAGTTCCTCGGTGTCAGCGTGCTCTCCGGAGCAGTGCTGGCAGGCATCGCCCTGCCCGCCTTCGGTGCGCTGGGGCTGGCGGCAAAGGGGACGGTCGAGGGGTTCGACACCATCCCCGCCAACCTCAAGACGCCGCCGCTGAGCCAGCGCACCACGATCCTCGACTCCGAGGGCGGGCAGATCGCCACCGTCTACTCCCGTGACCGCACGGTGGTGTCCCTCAAGGAGATCTCGCCCTTCATGCAGAAGGCGATCGTCGCGATCGAGGACGCCCGCTTCTACGAGCACGGCGCGATCGACCTCAAGGGTGTGCTGCGCGCACTGAACAAGAACGCGCAGACGGGCGGCGTCTCGGAAGGCGCCTCCACGCTGACCCAGCAGTACGTGAAGAACGTGTTCGTCGAGGAAGCGGGCGACGACCCCGACAAGGTCGCCCAGGCCACCCAGCAGACCCTCGGCCGCAAGATCCGCGAACTCAAGTACGCGATCCAGGTCGAGGAGGAGCTCGGCAAGAAGAAGATCCTCGAGAACTACCTCAACATCACGTTCTTCGGCCAGCAGGCGTACGGCGTCGAGGCCGCGTCCCAGCGTTACTTCTCCAAGCACGCAAAGGACCTGAAGCTGGAGGAGGCCGCACTGCTCGCCGGCGTCGTCCAGTCGCCGAGCCGCTTCGACCCCCTCAACGACTCGGAAGAGGCGACCAAGCGCCGCAACATCGTGCTGCAGCGCATGGCCGACGTCGGCGACATCTCGCGGGCCGAGGCGGACAGGGCCCAGGCCGCCCCGATCGAACTGAAGGTGAGCAAGCCCAAGAACGGCTGCATCACCGCCGTCGACGGCGCGGGCTTCTTCTGCGACTACGTGCGCCAGGTGTTCCTGACCGACCCGGTCTTCGGCAAGACCAGGGAGGACCGGGTCAAGGTCTGGAACCAGGGCGGCCTGACGATCAAGACCACACTGGACCCGCAGGCCCAGAAAGCCGCGCAGCAGTCGATGAAGGACCACGTCTACCAGACGGACAAGGTCGCCACCGCGGTGACGCTGGTCCAGCCGGGGACGGGCAAGATCGTGGCCATGGGGCAGTCGAAGCCGTACGGCTTCGGCAAGAACGAGACCCAGATCAACTACTCCGTCAACAAGGGGATGGGCGGCTCGAACTACGGCTTCCCGGTCGGTTCGACCTTCAAGCCGTTCGTGGCCACGGCGGCCCTTGAGCAGGGCAAGCCGCCGACACAGGTCTACCCGTCGCCGTACAAGATGCCGTATCCGCAGTCCGTGTCCTCCTGCAGCGGAAAGCCGTGGGTGAACACCGACGGCGCGGTGCTCGAGAACGAGAACACCTCCGAGGTCGGCCCGTACGCGCTCAAGGAGGCGATGGCGAAGTCGGTCAACACCTACTTCGTGCAGATGATCTCCGAGATCGGCATGTGCCCCATCCTCGAGACGGCCGACAAGCTCGGCGTGGTGCAGGGCAGCGGCAAGCAGCTGCCCGAAGTCCCCTCCGCACTGACCCTCGGCTCCACCGGCATAGCGCCGCTGAACATGGCCGGCGCCTACGCGACCTTCGCCAACCGCGGCACCTACTGCACGCCGACGGCCATCGAGTCGATCACGACGGCGGACGGCAAGGGCCTGACCGTCCCGCAGACGCAGTGCACGAGGGCGATGTCGGAGAAGACCGCCGACACCATCAACACGCTGCTGCGCGGAGTGGTCGACTCCGGTACCGGTCGGCAGGCCGGCCTGCAGAGCCGTGACAGCGCGGGCAAGACCGGTACGACGGACGAGCGGCGCAACGCCTGGTTCGTGGGTTACACCCCGAACATGTCGGGCGCGGTCTGGGTCGGCAGCGCCAGCCAGCAGGTGAAGATGGAGAACATCACCATCGGCGGCCAGTACCACCCCAAGGTCTTCGGCGGCGGTGTCCCGGGTCCGATCTGGAAGGACGCGATGACAGGGGCGCTGGCCGGCCAGCCGGCCCCGCCGTTCAACAGCGTGTACATCCCGGACCCGCAGAAGGACAAGGGCAAGGAGAAGGACAAGGAGAAGCCCGGCAAGCCCGGTGACGTGGAGCCGTGGCCCGGCATCTCCATCCCGCCGGACCTGATCGGCGGTGGCAACAACCGCGGCCAGGGCAACGGCGGCACCACCGGCGGCACCTGGCCGTAGAAGTCGGCCGGTGCAAAGGGGGCGCCCCGGGTCCTGTGGACCGGGGCGCCCCCTTCTGCTTCCGGCGTCAGCCTGCGAGCAACTGCTTCACCGTGGCGGCCACCCGTCCGCCCTCGGCGCGGCCGGCCACCTTAGGATTCACGATCTTCATCACGGCGCCCATCGCCCGCGGGCCCTCGGCACCCGCGGCCATCGCCTCCTCGACCGCCTGCGCCACGATCTGGCGCAGCTCGTCGTCCGTCAGCTGCTGCGGCAGGTACGCGTCGAGGATCACGCCCTCCGCCTTCTCGCGCTCGGCCTGCTCGGCGCGACCTCCCTGGGCGAACGCGTCGGCGGCCTCGCGGCGCTTCTTCGCCTCCTTCGCGATCACCTTCTGCACCTCGTCGTCGGAGAGCTCACGGGCGCTCTTGCCCGAGACCTCCTCCTTGGTGATCGCGGCGAGGGTCAGCCGGAGCGTGGCGGAGCGCAGTTCGTCGCGCGCCCTGATCGCCTCGGTGAGGTCTTCCTGCAGCTTGGACTTGAGCGTAGTCATGACTTCTTCATAGCCTTTTCTCATGGACCCGGTCAACGAGGATTCGCAGGTCAACAATGACTCGGAACGGCTCCGCAGACTGGCCCGGATTGCCGGGTCTCAGCGGGACAAGCGCAGTCGTACCGACTGGACAGGGGAACCGGCGGCGATCTACTGCCGGATATCGCACGTGAACGACGACGATCAAACCGGTGTCGACCGACAAGAGCGTATCTGCCGTGACATCGCGCAGCGGCTCGGTGTGACGGTGAATCAGCACCTGGTCTTCGTGGACAACAACCGATCGGCGTGGCAGCGCAACCGGAAGCGGAAGGGGTGGGATGCCCTACTCGATGCCGCACGGTCCAGAGGCATCCGGCACATCCTCACCTACCACCCGGACCGGCTGATGAGGCAGCCGCGCGACCTTGAGGAGCTTCTTCAGATCGCGGACGACCACAGCATCACCCTGCACGGTCAGGCGAACCAACGGGATCTTGCCGACCCCGACGACCGGTTCTTCCTGCGCATCGAAGTGGCGCACGCTTGCAGATCCAGCGACGACACCTCCCGACGACTCAAAGACGCACTGATCGACCGCGCCCAGGACGGCAAGCCGCACACCGGCAAGCGGCGGTACGGCTACGACAGGAGCGGCACGGCCATCATTGCCGCAGAGGCCGAGATCGTGCGCGAGATTTTCTCCCGCTACCTCGACGGGGAGACGACCACAGCCATAGCCGTGGATCTCAACCGGCGCGAGGAACGGACCGCACTCGGCAGGGGATGGAACAGTTTCAACGTGCGAGCGATCCTGGACAGCCGCCATGTGGCGGGCATCCGGGTGTTTCGAGGGGAGGAGCTCGGCCAGGGGGAATGGCCGGCGATCATCCCCCGCGGCACATGGGACGAGGCGCAGGAGCGCCGCAGCTACCGCACCGCAGCAAGCTGGGGCCAGCGCGCGCCCAAGCATCCGTACATCCTTCGGGGACTGGTCGTCTGCAAGGGGTGCGGCAACCGCATGGGCGGCAGCGGCGGCAAGTACATGTGCAATCGCGCTGCACGTTCCGACACCCTGCGCTGCTACCGGACTGCCAGCAGTGCACCGCTGGAGCAGTTCGTGACCGATGCTGCGCTCAAACTGCTCGAACGCCTGGACGTGACCGGCCAGGAAGAAGCCGCCGTACTGTCACCGGAGGACCAGGCGGCCATCCACGCCGACCGCGAAGAGCTGGCTGAGCTCAAGGACATGTGGAACAGCCGCGAGCTGAAGACCCAGGAATACCGCGCCATGAAGAAGACGGTCGAGGAGCGCATCGCGAAGGTCGAGCGCAAGCTGGTCGTCCGCCCGGCCGTCGAGGTTCTCCGGGGGCTGGTCGGCCAGGACGCCCGGAAGAACTGGGCGAAGCTGGTGGAGGCCAAGGAGTACGACCGCATGAACGCCGTGCTGCGGTTCCTGTTCAACGCTGTGATCATCGACGAGCCGAGCACGAAGGGCAGGTACTTCGACTTCGGGCGAGTGGACATCGAGCCGAACCCGCTCTGACGACCGGCGAGACGACAGCATGGGGCCCGCGATCAAGCGGGCCCCATCTTGCTATCGGGTCTGTTCATCGCTGGGAGGTCTGAGAAGACGAGCCAGCCGCCGAGCGCTGTCCGAGCTTATTTTCCTCGGGAAACGGGAGCAGACGCGCTCCAGGTGTCGCTCTCGCTCCCCCGCCATGTCACGTCGTGATGTGCTCAGTTCCCCACCTCCCAGTGCGCTTCAGCTCGGCGGATGCAATCTCGCGGTTCAGCGCGAGGTCCTCTGCGATCCCGGCAGCGATGAGGGCTGCCCCAGGCGTGTGGCCGGAGCCGACGTAACGCCAGTAGGCGTCGGTGGTCGTGCCGGAGTCGTCGGGCAGATCGATCCCAGCGGCAGTTCGTTCGTGCGCGGCACGTTCAGCGCGCAGGGTCGCGTAGGTGGTGGAGTAGGCGCGGGATTTGGTGAGGATGTGGCCCCGGTAGCCGAGGGTGTGAGCCCAGGCCCGAAGCCGCAGAGGCGCGAACTCCGGAAGGCCGCCAAGACGCCAGCAGGCACGCATGAGAGACCGCACGTGCGGAGAGACCACCGCGGTCTCGATGTCGTCGGGACAGGTGAGCCGGTGGTCAGTGCCGGCGGCCGTGTCAGACGCTCCCTTGGTGACGTACTTCGCCACGTACGCGGCGACCGCGTCGTCTGCGGGTCCTTCATCGCCGGCGGAGGAACGCAACGGGCGGACGTCGAGCTGGGCGCCCCACCGCATGGCCCGTTCACCGGTCGCCGGGCTGTAGGGGCTGTGGATCGTGGCTGCCTGCGCCGCAGCGCGTACGGAAGCGGTAACAGCGTCGGCGGTTGCCCATGGTGGGGGCGAGTCATTGGGACCGGCCGGGCCGTCCAGGCGCACGACGGCATGGACATGGATGGCGGCCCGTCGTTGGTACTCGGCGACCTTGGCGAAGGAGAGGCGCGCATGCTCGGGGAACTCCGCTTGTACGAGCCCGGCAGCCGAAGCCAGAGCGCGTCGGACGCCGCGGGCGAAGCGCGCCCAAAGCTCCCCTGTGTGGGCATGCCACAAGACGTGCCCCGAGTAGTCGTAACAGTCGGAGCACAGCGGCAGGCCGACGAGGGGATCTGCCGCAGTGTGGCGGGCATGGCAGCGCGTAGGGCGACCGTGCCCGCAAGGCGCGGCGTACCGCCGAGGGCGGCAGCGTTCTGTCTCAGCGGTGATGCGGTGCACAGGGCCGAAGCTTGGGGCGGTGAGAGTGACGAAGAGCCGCGGATGTTTGCGTACCTCGGTGGGAACGGCCTTGCCCCCTACGAGCCCTGCGCGCACGAGTTGGAAGGTGTCTCCGGCGTGGAGGCGGGAGCACGGCGCGCATACGGTGGCCCGCCGGTTGCGGCAGCGGACGAGGAGCCGTTCGCCAGGCTCTGCACTCGTACCGTAGTGATGCAGGATCTCGCCGCTGTGGGTGTCCCGGACGGTTGTCGAGCCTGTGAGATGGATCGGGTGAGCACAGCCTCCCGTAGCGCCGATCTGCTCCAGCCAGCGGGCGAACTCGGGAGCATGCGCACGGCGGATGACGTCTCGGTCGACTTCGGTGAGCTGACGCAGGCGCGCCGCACGGTCGAGCACGGCGCGCCTGTCAGCCGAGGTGATGTCGGCGGTGATGGTGGGGACCTCCCCGGTCGGGCCGCCGAAGCGGCACGGATGGATGATGGGTGGGCTCGATCCACGTCGATCTCCTGTCGGTCGTTTCTCGCTGGTCAGATCAGCGGATGGTTCCGGTGCCCCGGCAGCAGCGGCACCGCCGCCGGTGCCCGGTCCGGGTCCTGCGGTAGCGCTCGCCCTTGCAGACGGGGCAGCGCACGCGGCGCATCGGCATACAGCTCCCTGTCAGGTGTGGGTGAATCCGGAGAAGAACCAGGTGACGATGCCGTCCACGGTGAAGATGACCGGGGTCTGTCCGAGGTAGAGGCCGAACAGGCAGATCATCACGGCCTCCCACGTCTTCACGTCGCGTGAGCGCACCAGCAGGACGGTGATGATCCCGAAGACCAGCGCGAAGGGAACCGCGGCTTCCTCGGTCATGCGCTGTCACCCCCAGCCGGCGCCTTCAGGGCACGGTTCACACCGGGCAGTTCGGGCGTCATGCCCGCGTAGGCAGAGGCGGTCTTGCGTGCTTCCTCGGTCGTGGTCAGGTAGGAGCGGGCCCGGTCCCAGCCGCCCTCCGTCCCGGTGCACACGGCCACGCCCTTCTCCTGGGAGGTGATGGACTGGGCGACGGCGACGGCGTCCTTGTTGAGGTCGCCCAGGGTCATCTCGGCGGTGCCGGGGTCGTTGACGCGGTGGCAGATCCGTCCGGCCAGCTGAGCGCGCAGCGCGGTCACACCAGGCCCGAGGTCGGAGCCGACGCGCTGCCCGGCGACCACGAGATGCACGCCGAGGGCAGCGCCGAGCTGCCCGAGGCGCAGAAGGTAGGTGGAGCACTGCTCGGCTTCCGCCTTGCCCTGGCGGGTGCCGTCCGTCAGGTAAAGCTCGGCGAGCTCGTCCACGATGACGACGACAGGCATCGGCCGGACGGTGTGGGGCAGTTCCCAGATCGAGCGGGCCCCCGCCGCACGGCAGGCGCGCATCCGGTCCTGTATCTCGACCACGAGCGCGCCGAGTACGGCCACCGCCTCTCGCCGGCTGGTGGTCAGCGCGGTGAGGCGATCGCCGAACAGACCGAGTTCCATGCCGCCCTTGCAGTCGATGCCCACCAGGGCAACCGGTTGCGGGGCGAGTTGGCACACGAGCCGGGCCAGGAGCGTGGATTTTCCCGACTGGGTCGCTCCGGTGATGAGCCAGTGGGGAATCTGCCGGAGATCCATCACCCACGCTCCGCCGGACTCCAGCGCGCCGACAAGTGCGCAGAGGAGTTCGGCCGGGGCAGAGGCCAGGCCGGGCCGCTCCAGCGGATCCCGGGCGGTCGCCGTGATCAGCACGGTTCCCCGCTCCGGTGAGGTCACCCGCGCCCCGTGCACACGCCACGCGTGCGTGAGCGCGTCGGCCGCGGCGATGAACGGGCCCGGCGTCTGCCCCGGATGCAACCGCACCACCAGAGACAGACCCGTCGGCGTGGCGCGGGGGAAGGAGATGCGCGGGGCCCGGGGGCGCACCGGCTCGCCCCGTACTTCCAGGTCGCCCACGATCCGGCGGGCCGGTTTGTGGGTGATGGTGAGGCCGTTGAACTGCGCGACCCTGCGCCAGGTGACGAGCACCCGCACCGTGGTGACCGGGTAGCCGGTCAGGTACCAGAACCACACGGGGTGCCGCTCCCTGAGCGCGGACCCGGCAACCAGTAACCAGGCGAGCGCTGCGAGGGCGAACGCGAGCAGGATCGGGCCCATCACGCGCCCCCCGCCTTGCTGGCAGCGGCGGTTGTGCTTCCGCCCGCGGCCGGTACGGGGGTGATGGCAGCGGCGCGGAAGCTGATCCCGTGCCGGTCGCCCATCGCCCAGGCGAATGCCTCCAGGCCCGTGACCCTGACCTCGGTGCCCTCCGTGACGCCCTTGGGCTCCCCGGTGACCGAAATCTCGATCACCGATACCCGGCGCCCCTCCTGACGGACCATGACCGCCACGGTGTAGATCGTGTTGCCGTCCCGGTCCTTCTTCACCTCCTTGGTCTCGAAGTTGCTGACCTTCGCTTCCGGCCCGACAGCGCAGCGCAGTACGCCGAGCCGGGATGTGTCCACAGGTATGGACTGCATAGGTAGTTGGCCTCCTCGGCCGCTCAGACGTCAGGGCGGACCTGACGTCACTCGTCCTTACGAGCTGCCACCATGCCTGGCTTGACGCAAGAAGGCAAGCACTTATGCTGACGAGTGACGTAACACGCCGGGCGTCATCCGCCCGTTTCCCAGCGCGCGCCCATGAGCGGAGGCCACAGACATGGCAGGCATCGAGCGCCCCGGACCCCTGTATCAGCAGGTGGCCGCCGCCATCAGGCAAGGCATCGCAGAGGGCGAATTCCCGCCCGGCACCCCGCTCCCCTCAGAGGCACAGCTCATCGAGCGCTACGAAGTCAGCCGGCCAACAGTGCGCAATGCGATCGCGGCACTGCGATCCGAAGGACTCATCGAAGTACGGCACGGCAAGGGCAGCTTCGTGAAGGGCGCGCCCACGCCGCCGCTGACGATCGAGCGGACGATCACCCGCGCCGGGAAGACCTTCACACTCGGTCACACCCCGTGGGAGCAGCTGCACAAGCCGACCGTCTACCGGACGGAAACCACCAGCACGACAGGCCCGCTGCTCGAACTCGGCGAGGGTGAAGCACTCTTCGGCGTCGACCGCGTCCTGATCGACCCAGCCACCGGCGCCCGCCTGCTGCACCGCCTGCTGATCCCGTTCACCACCGCCGAGAGCGCACCGCCGCTCGCCGACGCCCCCGACACCGCGATAGAGGAGATCTACGCCGCCCTCACCGCGGCTGGCCACAAGCTCACTTGGTCCGAGACCGTACGCGCCCGCATGCCGCAGGCCGACGAGCGCAGCGCCCTGGAGCTCCCCGACGCCACACCGGTCATCCACACGATGCGCGTCACCCACGGCACCGACCACCAGCCCCTCATCCTCGAAGAACTGCGAGCCAGCGGCCACCAGGCACAGCTTTCCTACCGGATCACCGCCGAAAGCCCCCGCGCGCTCCGCGCCGTCCACAGCTGACAGGCAGGGATCGGTCCAAACCCTCTTCACTTACTCAAGGCACCCGCCGCGCACGGCGCGGCGCGCGCGGCCCGTCGCCCGGGCCTGCGCTCCTGTCTGACGCCCCGCTCCAGCCCGGGCGCCGTCCGCACGCCTAACAGCTTGGGTTGATGGGTGGCGAACCCCGAGGTAGCAGAGGCGAGTACACGAGGTGCAGGCCAGGACGATGCCTCCGGCGGGGGCGCTCAGGCTCCGGGATGGAGGGGCCCGTGGGCGTCTGCCGGCGGCGTCGTGGTGGAGGTGAGGGCTCCCATCCCGCCTGCCATCGACCCAGGCAGAGCCGAGCAGACACGGGCCCTGGCGTCCAGGTCGTTCGTACAGTGGCGCGCTCCACCTGGACGCCAGGACCCGCGCCCGCTCCACGTACGTGTGGGTCGACGGCAGACGGGATGGGAGCTGGGACAGTTGCTGCCCGCCGACGTCATCACGTCACGGGAAACTAATGCTTCCGCAGTTGCAATGAAAGATGTTCCCGTGTTTCCCGATCGTCTGTCGACAGGGTTTACACCACACCTTCTCCCACAGCTCCAGCACGGCGTCACCGAAATTCCGTGCATCAACAACAGACAGTCCTGTGGCCCATTCATTGTAATGGGCGCCGTGAATATTGCGCAGCCACATGTATTCGTTGACGCGATCGGTTTCGCTCTTTAGGCCAATTTCCCTCAGCTTCTTGGCCACGCTCGGCCATGTATCACCGAGTGTGTACTTATCGCCGTGCCTTCGAGTTACAGAAGTCTGGAGGCTCTTGCTCATCCAGTCGGCCAGCACTTCCAACAGATAACCCGCATTTCCGCAAATCAATCTAGGGTCATCGCCTGCGACTACATCCCTCAAGGCGCCTGAGGCGTCCCTGCGGGTCTCAATTACCCTTGGCCCAGTTGAAAACCCCCAGTCGTGAACCTCTCTCTCCACGAACTGATGCTTCGCCGCGAAGACTGCGGAGAACTGTTCCTTCCAGAGCCGGTCATGGAACGTCACCAAGAATTGCCAACCCTTGAATTCCTCAAGAAGATACCGTGCGACCTTCACGCGAATGGCGGCGTCGACGCTCTGAAGAACATCGTCGAGCACCATGATTTTTGGCTGCCCGTGATCACTTGCGAACTTCATGAGCGAGAGGAATAGAAGCAATGCCAGTAGATCCAGATTTGCCTCACTGAAATAACCTTCCGCGCGCACGACCGCACCGTTGGAGAGCGTGGCCATGAGTGAAATTTCTGCGCTCTCCGAGGCTAGCTCCAGACTCACTGAAGTAACAGACTCGGCGGTAGGGGAAATTCTTCTAAAGCTGTCGGTCAGAGTCTGAGCAACCTCGCCGAGAAGAGAAAAAAGTGGCGCATTGTTCGCAGCCCTTTTCGCTTTCGTGACCTCATCGCTAGCGGCACGGACGACGCCAATGTTCTTCCTAACTGTGGCCGCTTGAGCGTAGATTCCTCTCTGTTGGGCGGTTAGCCCACCCTTGCGCGTATCCTGATTCTTCGAATATCCCTGGGATGTAAACCAGGCATTGAATGAAGTCACGTCGTGCAGCTTGCGCTTCAGTCCAGCAAAAGAAGTTCGAGAGCTCTTCGCTAGAACCCTTGCTGATTTATCTCGCGCGACTATTGCTTCATCTCTGAGTGACTCTGCCTGACTAATGGAATCGAAATACTCTTGCGGAATATCCGAGGCGGAGGCGGCATTTCTCATGAATTCGGCAAAAACGCCATGGCGCGCCCTCGGAGCGCTCCTGAGGAAGCTGATGATCTCCTCTCTATGCAGGGCCAAGCCGCTGCCCTGGAAAGCGGGGTGCGGAGCTCGGGGGACGCTATCCAAAGCGCCTTCTGACTCGACCACAGAGCGCTTAAATGTAGATCCATCCGCGAAGGTGACCTCAACCTCGGTGGCTTGGTCCGGGCTGGCTACATTGCGAAGTCGATCAAGTGAATGATGCTTTGATTCACTGGCGAATCGTGGGTACCTGCCCGATATGCAGAACTCAAGGGCATCGACAAAGGTTGACTTACCTGAGCCATTCTCTCCAACCAAGAGGCACGACATGGGGTCCGAGCTATCGGAATTCGAGAAATTCAAGGTCATCTGATGAGGAATTCCCCTAAATCCCTTCACTCGCACACTCCGGATTCGCAACCTTACTCCTCGCTTAACTAGATTTCGGTTGTGCACGGTGGACTGATCACGCTGTCCCGCCACCACTGTCTTCCGTCGACAAAGGATCTCAGTCGTCTTCTCGTCGTCGTGCAGGCTAATCTCTGTTGTCACGACGCGTGATGTTGGGACGTCCCTCTGTCCAGCGGAGGAATACGCAACGGGCGTCTTATCGGGCTGGCTACTCGTGCGCGGCCCGTCCGTGATCGGAAGGGTCGTACTGAGCCTCCACCATCCCGCAGCCAGTAGTACGGAGGACACACAAGGCTTTCGGATCCGTGTGTAGGCCCGAGAGACCAGACTGTCCGCCCTGGCCGGCACGCCGGGCATACGAGGGCAACCTTCGAGCTATGCAGGCGGCACCCCCAGGCGACCACCTCTGTTATTCCACCACTGGAACTTTTCATCCGTCGTAACGAAATTTTGGAATGCTCTGAGAGTTTTCGGCGCGGCTCGGTGGAGTAGATCGAGGCCTATATAAGCCAAGATGTGAAGGCTGATGGAAGACCCAACAGACTCGACCGCGGATCGGTCGAAGTCGACTTCGATGTTGTGGCGTGACCCAGGCCAACGAAGTTCCACGGCCATGACCCTGGCGTACTCGCCTAGTGCTTCCGAAAGCGCCTGCATGTCCATCGATTCACGCAGTCCCTCGGTGGTGCTACTACGAATGCGAGCTTTGCTGCCCGGAGAGGTGAATTCGATGCCTTCAACTCCGTAGCGCTCAAGACGGCGATCAATCTCATACCAGCGCGGAGTGATCCCGAGCTCAGTTCTGTGGACGATTTTTCGTCGGTCATCGACGAACTTGAAATCTACGTCACCGCATCGGAGATGTAGGTGGGAATCTACAACCTCCCAGTAAGGTGGCCCATCTAGGTCGTCGAACAAGTTTGGTTGAACTCGGTCGACAGTAGCAGCGCGGGCATTTAGGCGGTCCAAATTTGCATTGACCAGAAGATCGAGGTTCCTGCTGTGCTGCCAATGCGACAGCTCCTGAAGGTGCCCTAGAGCAAGATTTTCCCCAAGATTCCGCCAGAAGTCCTCGTTGGTCACGTCTTCTAGCGAAAGGAGGAAGGGAAGGATTTGCTCCAATTCCCCTGAAGAAAGAGAAGTCACCGTTTCATGGATTCCAGGGAAGTTATTGGCGTCGCCGCCCTGGCTGACCCATATTACTTGCATAACGCGTTCGATGCGAGAAGAGAAAGCAGGTGAAAGATGGGCGTTCACTGCTCTGATGCTCGCGGCTACCTCTGGCTCGCTTAGCCTCGAAAGAGCTGAGTCTGCTGATGAGACAGCCCTTTGAACTTCTGTAGCGGACTCACCGACCAGGTACCCCTTTCCACCCTGAAGCAGAGACGCCTTGAGCATCTGCGTCACCGGTGTGCGCGAGTCTTCCCTCGAAATTGATTCAAGCGTAGAAGTGCTTGACAGCAGGCAATCGTCATACCCGTGAGCGGCATATTCTGGTGCCCTCGTTGATTCCCTCCCGCTGGCAATGGCGATGAAGGCGGGGGAATCTCCATGAAGACTTTTCAAGTCTCTCTGAATCAAGGGTGCGTCAACGCTGAACCTCAGATAAACGTCTCGGCTGGGCCGGTTCCCTCCCGAGCCCCAACTCAATACGAAGTCTGGGATGAACGTGTGGTTGAAGTAATCTGTGGCCTTGATCTCGGTCTTTGGGTCAAGGGACTGGAGCTCGCGGGCGACGGCATGCTTAACGTCCCGGATGGCTGCTTCAGGGGAACTCTGATGTAGGGCGTTCTGAATTTGGGCGTCGATCGTCTGCATTGCTTTACGCCCCCCTCGTGATGAAAGAGCGAATGTGCCCCAGGTACTCGCGTTTCATCATCAGCTCTTCTTGGCGCTCGGATAAGACAATGAGCCACAGCCTATCAGCGAGCAGCTTCCCAATTTCGGGATCGTAGTCTTCCTGGCCGAGTTTGTGGGGGTACTCCCTGACAGCCTGATGAATGGTCGCTTCGTCGCACAACTTAGTCCATGCGCCCATTGCGAATGGGTGCCATGTTATCCACATGAACTCGCATTCTCGATCGACTCCGTCTTTGATCATGCGTGCCGTTGCGGAGTAGCAGTCAGTCAGGTACTCCCGGTACTTGGGCCCTTGGTTGTCGCTCGAGTAGGCCTTAATTTCGGCGTAGAAGAGGTTCTTCTTTTCGTTCTCAAAATAGCCTGCTACATCCCAGGACTCGTGCTTCCCGTTTAGTAGCGTCAGGGTCGTCATCTGTGGCGCTTCGTAAACAATCCACGGAGCAGAAACGCGTGTCGTACTCTCTAGCCACGCTTGCGCGAAGTAGGCGCCCTCACGGCCCTGTTCCTGCTGCTGTTCACCTGCCGCCATGGGGCAAGTATGGCGACGATGCCACCGTTGTCACCAGGGTGATCTCTGGAGTCACTGATAGTGATGCTATGGCCAACGCTTGTGTCATTGAGCGCCCGAGTCTGGCCCGGCCACGCTGCGAGGCGCTTCGCCCGCGCTCCAGGTAGTGACTGTGTGGGGGCAGTCACGAATCACACAGGCGGTAGAGAGCCTCGGCATGGCGTTCCGCGAAGCCAACGATCTCCGGGACGGGACGGGGCTCAGCTCCTCGGCGAGGCGTTGGCAGTTCGCGTGTGTGGCGGCGCCGTCCAAGGTGGCTATCAGTGCCCAGAAGTCGCCCAAGGCATTCTCATGGGCGCAGGATGTCAGGGTGGTTGACATCCAAAACTGACTGTGAGGATGTCGGTGGTGCCGCCCTGGGGGCCTGACTCTCCGTCTGACCGACGCCGTCCGGCTGTCCTGTTGATGATTTGTCGGCCGTCCTGGGCGGTGCCGCCCCGTGCGCGGCCGGTCGGGCGTCTGTGACCTCATAGGAGCCCGGCCAAAGGTCCCATCACAGTCTTGTCCTGCCGCCCGACCGGCGCGCGCGGTCCCTCACGCGTCGCACGGAAGGACAGCAGCAACCAGGATGGCAGACCAAATAGCGGTGGTCGGCGGCGTCGACACCCACACTGACTTCCACCAGGCGGCCGTGATCGACTCCATCGGCCGGCACCTGGCCACCCAGTCTTTCCCCACCACCCCCGACGGCTACCGTCGGCTGCTCAACTGGCTGCGCTCACACGGCGAGGTCATCGCCGTCGGCGTCGAGGGCACCGGCGCCTACGGCTCGCAGCTCACCCGCGTCCTGCGAACAAACCAGGTCACCGTCATCGAGGTGGACCGGCCCGACCGGCGGGCCCGCAGGGCCAACGGAAAGTCCGACCCCGTCGACGCCTACGCCGCCGCCACCGCCGTGCTCTCCGGCCGGGCCAGCGGGACACCGAAGACCCGCGACGGCATCGTGGAGGCCATCCGAGCCCTACGGGTGGTCCGCCGCTCCGCGGTCAAGGCCCGCACCCAGACCCTCAACCAGATCCGCACCCTCATCGTCACCGCACCCGGCCCCGTCCGCGAACGACTGCGCACCCTGCACACCGCCGAGCTGATCAGGCACCTGGCCCGTTCCCGCCCCGGCGCGGACCCCAGCGACCCGGCCTGCGCGTTCCGCACCGCCCTGCGACGCCTGGCCCGCCGCTACCTGCACCTCACCGAGGAGATCGCCGACGCCGACGCCGAACTGGAGCCCCTGGTCACCCAGGCCGCCCCCACGCTGGTCGCCCTGCCCGGGGTGGGCACCGAAACAGCCGCCCAGCTGCTGATCACCGCAGGCGACAACCCCGACCGGCTGAAATCGGAGTCGTCCTTCGCGCACCTGTGCGCGGCCGCACCCGTCCCCGCCAGCTCGGGCCGCACCCACCGGCACCGCCTCAACCGCGGCGGCGACCGACGGGCCAACCACGCCCTCCACATGATCGCCCTGGTCCGCATGCGCTATGACAACCGCACCAAGGCATACGTCGCCCGCCGCACCGCCGAAGGGATGTCGAAGAAGGACATCCTGCGCTGCCTCAAACGCTTCATCGCCCGCGAGGTCTACCAGCACCTCGCCCGCCCAATGCCCATGCCCAACAAGCTCCTTCAGACCGCTTGACGGTCTATAGGAGCTTCATCAACGACGCCGGATGACAGCGGTCGTATGCGGCTTGCCGTGGCAGGGGAGAGCAGCAGCATCCGCCTGGTTGACCCATCCCGCACGAGCTTACAAGGCACGTGTCGACGCGATCGGTCTGAGGGCAGCAGGTGAGCTTCAAGACGCGATGCTGTAGTCGTGTCAGTCGTCTCCTGTACGGTCCGCGTCATGGCAGAGCGACCGACAACGAGCTGGCGTGAGGGAATAGCTGAGGAAGAGCGGGAGCTCGCTGCCGGCTCGCTGGATCCTGAGTGTGCCTGTATGGCTGTGCTCTTCCCCGAAGCACTCCTGATGGCGACAGATGAGGTGCTGGATGCGTTCGAGCAAGCCCTGCCCGGTATCTCTGAGGTTGCGGACGAGCGCGTCTTTGCTGCGGTCGAGCGTGTGGTCTTGGCACTGAACGCTGTGAACGAGGCGAACGGCGGCGCAGCGTTCGAGACTGATGAGCGGGAGACGCTGTGCGCCTACATCGACGAGGCCTTGACCGAGCATGGGGTAGATGTCGTAGCTCTGACGGCTCGCCACGGTCTAGGGCAGTACCAACTGACCGACCGCTGGCGTGACTGGTGACCGCTCGGTCGGGAGCGCGCGTGCCACTGTCGTGCCAGATTGAGCGGTCAGCCACGGTCATTTGAGGAACGCCAGGGCGTCCACAGCTTGTGACAACCGCCGGAGGGCACAGACAGGCTGGGCTGGGAAGAAGGCCGAGATGACGCTGCCAGGCTTACAAGGAAGTGATCAACGGCGCCCCAGATCCCAGAAAGGACGAGCCGACAACCAACAGCCCGGCAGATGATGCCTGCACGAACTGGGCGGGGACCGGCCACGCCGGAGTCGGATCCTGTTGCCGGCAGCCGTTCCCCCGGCCTCGGCTAATCTCTGCCCCGCAGTTCCTTCACGCCGACCAAGACCACCGCCGGGCGGGTCACCGAGGCGAAGGTCGGTTCATCCCGTTGCTGATGTCGTCTGTCGCCTCCGCTACCCACGCCGAAGCAACTTCCCCGGTTGCCTTCTTCCAAGCCTGGCGGGGTATCCGGCGGACGTACGTGTGGGATGGGCGCGAGGGGCATCCACTCAGCACGCCACCTGACCAGTCGAAACGGCTAGGAACCTCTCTCGTGCTCGTCCACGCCCCGCCACAGTTCCGTTTGATCACTCTGCAGGTAGCACCACCCTTGGACCTGGCATCAGCCTCGAGGAACGTTCTTGCAGTTGATGCGTCACGTCACCCGTAGGAGTGAATTAGGGCCGCCCGCGTGCCCAACGGCAGGCCCACACGTTGAACTGGATGCACAATCACCCGCAATCACACCCCTAGCCCGCCACCTTGCAAGGCAGCGGGCTGGACTCTTCCTAGAGAGTGGAGGCTAAGTGCCGATCACGTTGCGAAGCTTGGCCTTCATCCACAGCAGGATGGCCGGAGCATCTAGGGCAACCTTCAGCCCGGCTACCAACCCGGTGGCAGGTCCAATCGCAAGGAACGGATCCATCTCCTCAAGAGCGACTAGCTCGAAGAAGGAGAGGCCTCCCACCACCCCAAGTGCCGCATCCGCGGCGGGGCGATGAGCACGATCGTTCTGCATAGGGCGATCGTGGCCAGTCGGTTCTTCCGACTGGCCAGCGGAGGGGGTTTCCATAGGGTCCTCTCTGCGGGCGGCACCCCCTCGTGATCTCACTTCTTGGCCGGAGGGGGACTCCGAAGGGGTGCCGCGGTGGTCGAGACCGATGAACGTCTCGACAGACCAACGCCCGCACGGCGGAGGAAGTATGGCGTGGCGACACGAAAGCACTCTAACGGGTGAATTACACCACTCCAGGTGCACGGTGGCGCCTACGAGACCGACGAGTATGAGCGGTTGTGCGACTGCATCGACCAAGCTTTCAACAAGCAGGGTGTCGATGTCGTTGCCTTGACACCGCGACACGGGCTGGGCCGTAACCAACTTACGGACAAGTGGCGGTGTTTGATCGAACTCCTAAAGCGGTGCTCAGCATCGTGCCCGATGCGTGCCCGACAGGTCGGTAAGCCACGGTCAACAGCGGGTGCCAGGAAGAGCCCAAGGCGTCGCGCTGGCACCCGTTGCCGCTGGTCAGGTGGCCAACTACGCCCAGAGGCACGGTGATTCCCAAGCTCAGGGCGCTCATCCCGTTTGCAAGCACGTGGCCTCGTCCACCGGTCGGGCGTCACCCCGTTCCGGCACGTTCCTTCGCTGATGCTTGCCGGGGCGTCGGGCGGTCCAGGTGGACTACCACGGTGGTGTAGAAGCGGTGCACGGCGTCGTCGACGCTGCGGATAAAGCCGGATTCGGCGTTCCCACGACTGCTTCCCATGCTTTTGAACAAGGACAGGCGGAAGCCGGTGATGTGGGTGTCGTTGCTCTTCGGGAGCATGTCCGCCGGCTCCGGGCGGAGCCGTTCCAGCGTGCCCCGTGGTCCCCCGGTCTCTCCTTCGATCAGGGTTTCGATGTGGAGGTCTGCCGGTGCCTCGGCCAGGCGGCGGATGAGGCGTTTGGCCCAGGTCAACGGGTAACCCTGCTCGGGTGCGGGGATCTCGATGGAGTTGCGGAGCTTGCCGGTGCGCAGGTCGGCGCTGATCGCCAGAATTCCGGGTGCGCCCTCGATCCGGAGCTCTGCCTGGAGCCTGCCGTCGACGCAAAGCTGATCGGCCAGGAGGCTGCGGCGGGTTCTCGGATCAGCTCCACGCTTGGCTCGCTGAACGGGCAGTACCTTCTGTCCGAGTTCGCCACCGAGGCTGAGGCACATCTGACGGATGAGCCGTTCCCAGCTCTCGACCACGTCGAGGGCACGCGGATCGCCCTGACACAGGGTCTCGTCATCGATTCCGTTGCGTACGGGGACCCAGGCCGCCCCCATGTTCTGGAAGCCGTGGCAGCCGGAGTTCTCATGCCTCAGGTAGTACAGCAGTTCCTGGAGCAGCCAGGCATGTGCCTTGTCTCCGACGCCCTCGTGCCGGATCAGCATCTGTGCCTGGTGGGTGACTTCGGCCCAGGACAGGTGCCAGAGAGCCACCTTGTGCTTGCGCCGTCCGTCGATCTTGACGTCGACGAGCGGGCTGCCTTCCAGCGCGACGTCGTTCGACAGCGTGATCACGGCCTCGTAGCCACGGCGTGCGGCGATGTCCGCGTATGCCTGCACCTGCTCAGGCTTAAGGGCGTTGCCGTTGGTCTTGGTCTCCACCAGCGCGGTCCACAGTTTGCCGGCCCGCTCGACGCGGACCACCCCGTCGGGGCGTCGCGGTGTATCACCGTGCGGCAGGGAGACCTCGGTGAACGTCTCCATACGGCCCGACGGTGCTCCGAACGCCGCCGTGAGTCTCCGGCCGAACTCCGGCACCTGCGCCATCACCGACAGCAGTACCGACGTAGCGCGCATTTCCCGGTCCCGGTCGCTCTTGAGTACCGACACCGGAAAGAGTCTGGCCTGCTTCCAGGACTCATTGTCCGCCAGCGACTTCCTGGCCACCCTGGGCACAGTGACCTTCTTCTTCGCAGTGCGAGGCCGTGCTGCCTTCCTTGGCCCCGCCTCGTCGCCAGGCGGGCGGGGAGCCGGAACCAAGCCTGGCGTCACCTGCTGTTCCTGCTCAACGGCCGGAGCCCGAACAGCCGTATCAGCCTGCTCGCTGCTCTCTGTACTGCTCAGCGCTTCCTCTGCGCCCGCGTCATCATCGATGTCGACACCGAAGTCCGCCGCCAGACCGGCCAGGCCGGTGTCGTAGCCCTGTCCCACAGCACGGAACTTCCACTCTTCCCCACGCCGGTACAACTCGCCGAAGATGATCGCGCTCACCGTGCCGGCGTCATCGATGGCGAACCCGAGAAGGCTCTCCCCGCCCCCATCGGCCAGTGTCATCTTCAGGTCTTCCAACTCCCCGAAGCCAGCGCCCTCGTAGCGGCTCGCCGCCACGACGATCCGGTCGATGCCGGACGGGACCGCGGTCAGGTCGAAGCTGATCCGGTCCTCGTCGCCGCTCTCCGTCGGCGTCTTCCCCAGCAGTTGCACACTCCCGTCAGCGGCAACCGGGTTGTTGTAGAAGTAGAAGTCACTGTCACTGCGCACCTTGCCGTTGGCATCCAGCAGCAGGACGGACACGTCCGCATCGCCTTCACCGGTCGGGCTGACCCAACGCAAACCCACAATCACCGACCCGGCGTTCTCGCTCAGCGCCGCCAGCGCCACGTTCGAACCCTTGACCATCTCATGCATGAAGCCCCCCAAATCTCCCAACTCGGGCACCTGGCTGCCCCACCCAAGCCACCCACTCCACACCGCCGTCATGTGACGTACGGCACAACGAAAGACTGTAGTGCCCGATAACGAGACCGTGGGGGCGTCCGGAAATAACAAGCAGCGAGAACCCCGGGGCAACAGAGGGGCTCCACAAGCCCCGTTGGCTCCGTTAGCTCCGTTATCTCCGATCGAGGGAACACACCTCGGACGCGGATCAAGGAGCACCGCTCAGGAACCTGCCGACGCAGCCCCGCCGTCTCACTTTCCGTCTCATTCACCTGCGTTCACGACCGTTCAGACGAGACCCGAAACCGTCCCAGTGCCGACGGCCAGCCGCCCATGAACCCAGGTGAACGCCCCCGAACGACGCTCGCCACCCCATCAGCACAGTTGGAAAGCGTGTTGGTACCGGCGTGCTAACGCGTTTCCGGTTGCCGCTTAGCTGCTTGGCCGTCGCGATGTTCCGCCGAGAAGCATCAGGGCCGAGCGTTCGGCAGTCAGCTCGCCTTGCCCAGCCGAGCGACCGCCCGCACCAGCGCCGCCACGTCATTGGCCGCTGCTGCCGAGAGCACCAAGCGCACCCTTCCAGCTCCGTCTGCATCTGTCCTGGCTTGCCATTCGAGTCCCGCCGTGTCGAATCCTGCGCTCGTCAACGCCTCCGCCAACTGCCCTCCAGCGTCCGTCGCATCACGCCAGCCCGCCACATAGTCGACCCCACGCACCCACACCACGTCGTCCGGGTCGAACGGATCGCTCTCGAAACCCGCGTCCTCTGGGTCGTACATCCGCTTGCAGTCCCTTCCGCCGTCGCTGGCTCAACTCCGAATATCGGAAGGGTCATCGATCATGGACACGGCGATGACCCCGGTACCATCGGCACCGGGGTGGCATCTGCGCCCCAAACCGGACCGCCCCCGAATGCTTCCAGGCGAAGGGGGCGGTCCGGCCTGCGTCTGGACTACGTCGGCCAGACGCTCAAAGGCTCACGAGTAAGGGCCACTGATCACCGCCAACGGCACGTAGACGGCGACCCAGAAGACGACGATCCCCAAGGCGCATAATCGCTGCCTCATGAGTCCGCACCACCACTTCGCCTGTTGAGCAGAGCGGCACGGAAGAACGCTGTAGTGATCCCTCGGAAACCGGTGTGCCCGAGCGCACCTGCGTGCCGCAAGCACCACAGCTCAGGCTCGTCCTTACTTTCCGTCGCGTCGGAGGACTCGCCGCACGTCGTGCACTCGGCCTCGTAGACCGGTCCGCTGCCTTGCTTGTCCGTGCTCAACGTCCAGTCCGCGAACCGCATCACTGCGTGAGGTGTCACCGACCGGCAGTCCGATGCACCGGGGCCTGTTGATCTCTGAGGGCCGTCCATCAACTGTCTCCGTCCTGAGGCGACACCGACATGAGAGCCCATACGGACTTTCCGACGCCGCATTCGCTGACGCCCCACTGGTCCGCGAACACGCCGACCAGGAGGAGCCCTCGGCCACACTCGGAGTCACTGGCAGCGGCATACTTGTGAGGCCGGACGTCTGAGCTGTCATGGACCTCGATGCGAAGGTCACCGCCGGCGTATTGGAAGCGGGTTTCGATCGCCCGATCCGGCGAAACGTGCGTATGCCGGACGGCGTTGGTGACGAGTTCCGAGAGCACGACCAGAGCCGTGTCCTCCATCTCTGCCAGGCCCCAGGCGGCAAGCGCTTTGCGTAGCTCGACGCGGGCCAGGCCGACGCAGCGAGGGTGGCGAGCCCATCGGCACACCCTCTCCCGGCCGTTCAGCGCATCCTGTCGCTCCTGCATGCCTCAGAGGATGGAGACCTCAACGCCCTTTCGATTCCAGGCGATGGGGGTACCCATGATGGGTACACTCCGCGCGGAGAATCACTGATATTCCTTGTGCCCAGGCAGATTCGGGGAAGCGCGTGTCAGGAGACCTCTCACCAACGGCCTTACCGGCCTATGTCCTTGGCCGAGCCGACGTGCAGGCCGCACTGAAGCGGCACGACTTCGGACAGGTCTTCAAGCTGGCCCGGCAATGGGGCGGAATCAGCTTCCTGAAAATCGCCGACGCGTGCGACATCAAGCCGGAGCGAGTGGGGAAGCTGGCCCGAGGCGACGGAGCGATCACCACCTACGAGAAGATCGCTTACATCGCCGATGCCCTGGGCATCCCCGGTCACATGATCGGGATGGCACCGCGCCCGTGGGAACGGGCATCAACGCCCACGGCTACAAGCCGCCCGGAGCTGATCTCTCCCCTCGCGACTGTCGCCCCAGGAATTGCGAACGTTCCCGAGTCCAATGATCTGGGAACGGTCGATCTCGAAGGAGACGAAGTGCAGCGCAGGAGGTTCCTCGCAGCTTCCATCGGCATCGCCACCGGTGCGACCATGACGCCTGGAGCCACGGCGGGCCGCATCGGGCCCCGTCAGGTGCAGCACCTTCAGCGGCGGACCACCCGTCTGCGAAGCCTCGATGACGTACTCGGCGGAGCCGACACCCGGCACATCTACCGCGCCGAGCTCGGTACCACGCTGAACCTGCTGCGCAGCGCCTCGTACACGGAGACCACCGGTCGGCAGCTCCTCAGTCTGGTGGCCGAGCAAGCACAGCAAGCCGGCTGGGCTGCATTCGACGCAGGACGACAGACCGAGGCATCTGCCCTCTACGAGAAGGCCTTTCAGGCAGCTACCGAGGCGCAAGACGCGGCGCTGGCGGGCAACTCCCTCGCGTTTCTCGCCTACCAGCAGGTCAGCACCGGCACCTCTGGCGTAGCGACCGCCGCCGCATCCTGTGAGACCGCCAGCGCGGACGCACCCGCGACTGTCCGGGCTCTCCTCTTTGAACGCCGCGCCTGGGCCCATGCCAAAGCAGGCCAGGCCAAGGAGACCGAGCAGGCGCTCGGCCAGGCTGAAGAGGCATTGACAGGAATCGGCAGTGATCGCCCCGGGCCCGACTGGTCGTCGTGGGTCGACACCCGCGAACTCCAGATCATGAAGGGCCGCTGCTGGACCGAGCTGCACCGGCCGCTGCGGGCCGTTCCCGCCCTCGAAGCAGCCCTGGCCGACTTCAACGATGCCCACGCGCGCGACAAGTCTCTATACCTCACCTGGCTCGCGCACGCGTACCTGGACGCCGGAGAAGTCGAGCAGTCGGCAGCAGTGATCACCAGGGCCATGGATCTGTCAGCCGGAATCGGCTCCGTCCGGCCACAGCAGCGCGCGAACGAATTCCTGGTGAGGCTTCAGCCGCACCGTACGATCGCGCCGGTCGCGGAACTCCTCGACCGCGCGGCTATGTGATCACTTAGCAACGCTGCGGGCGATCCAGTCCAGACCGGCCGCAGAGCCCGACACGATGGGCACCGCATTGATCTCGGGGTTGTCCCACGGGTGGTGCTCCAGCAGATGCGCTTCAAGATCGGGGTACCGTGCCGCCGTCGTCTTGAAGATCACCTGCCACTCCTCGCCCTCACCGAACTCGCCCAGGTGCCAGAAGAGCGAGGTGACAGGGCCGATCACCTGCGCACCCGCGGCCAGACTTACCTCTGTCGCGCCCTTGGCCAGTGCTACCGCCGACTCACGGCTTTCCGTCGCTGTGTACACCTGCACGCACTCAGTCATGGACGAGAGCCTAGAGCGGACCGTGACCCGCCAACCAGGGGCCGCAATGTGTCCAGCTCAGAACCCCGCGCGGCAGCATCCGACCAAAGAGGCTATTAAGAAGCCTTGACTGTGGTCATGCGGCCAAGTCTGTCAGGTGCGCGACGGCACGCGCCCGCGCATTTCGCGGCGGGCCGCGGGGAACCCACCGGCCGGCCTTCACCGAAGGCCGACGCGGACCCGCCCCATGAGGGCGGACCCGTCCCGTAAGGCCGTCGACACACGACCGACGCCCGCGGGCGACCGGGACGTCGTCTGTCGGACACCGGCCGTTGACAGCCTGCGCGGGTGCCGTCCCTCCGTCTCCTCGTCGGCCGGGCCGTCGACCGGGGCGTCGACCGGGTCCTCGGCCGCGCCGTCGACATCCGCCAATGCCAAATACTCGGTCTCACAGGCTCGACGGCCCTTGCGGCAGGTGGCGTGAGCGCAGGAGCTCTGCCGGTACGGGAGATGCTCGCCCCGGGCTCCGGGCGCGCCGCGCTCGGGCTCGTCGGCGCGTACTTCGGGCTCGTCGTCCTGATAGCGGCCTGGGCACTGGTGGGCAGAGCGGTGCGCGGCCCACGCCCGCCCGGGCGCCGCGAACTGCTGATGACGCTCATGCTCTGGGCGGCGCCGCTGGTGGTGGCGCCGCCCTTGTTCAGCCGCGATGTCTACAGCTACCTGGCGCAGGGCGCCATGGTCGACGCCCAGCTCGACGTCTACGCCCACGGCCCCTCCCACCTCGGCGGACCGCTGACGGCGGAGGTCGCACCGCTGTGGCGGGACACCCCCGCCCCGTACGGCCCGGTCTTCCTGGCCCTCGCCGCGGCGGTGGCCCGCTCGCCCGACCTGTCCGCGTTCTCCACGGAGCAGATCACCACGGGAGTGCTCGGCATGCGTCTGGTCGCGCTGCTCGGCGTGGCGGCCATGGCGCTCTGCCTACCCAGGCTGGCCCGGTACTGCGGTACGGACCCGTCCATGGCGCTGTGGCTCGGGGCGCTCAACCCTCTGGTTCTGCTGCACCTCGTCAGCGGCGCGCACAACGACGCGGCCATGCTGGGGCTGTTGGGCGTCGGCCTGGTCGCGGCGCTCGGCGGCAGGCCGGTCGTGGCCGTCACGCTGATCACACTGGCCGCCCTGGTCAAGGCTCCGGCGGCACTGGGGCTCGTCGCCGTCGTCGTGCTGTGGGCGCGGCAGGCAACCTCCGCACGGGCGCCCCGGTTGTCCGCGGGGCGGCGGGCCGGGCCGTGGTGGGCGCCGCGGTTGTCCGCCGTGCGGCGGACCGGGCCGCGGCAGTCGGCGCGGGCGCCACGGTTGTCCGCCGGGTTCGCCGTTCTCGGCGTCCTCGCCGTCTGCGCGGCCACCACCGCGGTGACCACCGCCGTCGTGGGCACCGGATACGGATGGCTCACCGCGCTCGACACCCCCGTGTCCCCCGAGAACTGGTCCCTGACCTCCACTCTCGGGCGGATGACCGGCGCCCTGCTCAGCGGTGCCGGCGACACACTCGCTGCCGGCGCCCGGTTCGCCGCTCCGGCCTGGCATCTGTTCGGCCTTGCCGCAACCGCCGTTGCCGTACTGCTCGCCTGGCGCCGCCACCATGTGTTGCGGCCGGTCCATGCGCTCGGGCTCAGCCTGACGGCAGTGGCACTGCTCGGACCGGCGATCCGCCCCTGGTACGTGCTGTGGGGGCTGTTCCTGATCGCCGCCGCGGGGCCGGGGAGATCCCTGCGCCGGATGTTCGCCACAATGAGCGGGATCTTCGCCCTGGCGGTACTGCCGAGCGGATTCGCCCCCGACGCCGCGCAGTTGATGCTGGCCGTCAGCGGCGGACTGCTCGCGCTGACAGCCCTGTGGGGCGCACATCGCTTCGCACACCGGCCGGTTGGGAGTACCGCATGACACAGCTGGACACGACCGAGGCCACATGGCGGTGGCCCACGACCACTCGCGGACGGCTTCTCCTGGTCGTCGCACTGGCCGCCGCCGTCGTGCTGTTCCTCGCGACGGTTCCGCTGCACCGCGGCTGGTTCGACCTCGGCGTCTACTACGGGACCGTCCACCACTGGGCGGGCGGCGGCGCGCTCTACGACTACGTCGTGCCGGGCAGCCACTACGGCTTCACCTATCCGCCGTTCGCCGCCCTGTGCATGCTGCCGATGCGGCTGATCGACTGGCAGAGCGCCGTCGCGTTCAGTGTGCTGTTCAACGTCGCCGCGGCTGCCGTGATCCTCCGCTGGACCGCAGGCCCGGTCGTGCGACGACAGGGCTGGACGCCCTGGTACGCCCTCGCCCTGACCGGGTGCGCCTTCGCCCTGCTCGAACCGGTCCGCGACACCGTCAGCTTCGGCCAGGTCAATCTGCTGCTGCTGGCGCTCGTCCTCGCCGACGCCCGGCTGCTGGCCGGCGGCAGGGCGTCCCGGTACGCAGGCATCGGCATCGGTCTCGCGGCCGCGATCAAGCTCACGCCGGCCGTGTTCATCGGCCACCTGCTCATCACCGGGCGTCCACGCGCCGCCGCGACAGCCACCGCCGTCGCGCTCGGCGCCACGGGCCTGGCCGCATGGATCGCCCCGGACGCCTCGCGGGCCTACTGGACCGAGGCGTTGTGGGACACCGACCGGGTCGGCTCGCTCGCCTACGTCTCCAACCAGTCCTGGCAGGGGCTGCTGGCCCGGCTCTCGGAGCCGTACGAGCCGAGCCGCGGGATCTGGGCGGTCGGCGTGATCGTCCTGCTCGCCGTATGGGCCGCACGGGTCCGCCGCGCGACCGCGGCCGGCGACCACGCCGCCGGCTTCGCGCTGACCGGCATCCTCGCCTGCCTGATCAGTCCGGTCACCTGGGTGCACCACCTGGTCTGGCTGGTGCCGGCACTCGTGGTGCTCGCCGACGCCGCACTTCGCGCACCAGACGGGCCGGACCGCCGCAGGCAGCTGACCTGGGCGGTCGCGCTGCCCGTCGTACTGTGCAGCAGCATTGTGTGGCTGTGGAGCAAGGACTCGTCCGGCATCGACGGGTTCCTCGGCGGCAACACCTACCTCTGGATCGCACTGGGCCTCTTCCTCGCACTGCCCTTGCGCAATGCCCGAACGCAAGCCCTCGCACTGCCGTCCCGCCCCTGACAGGTCTGCGACGATGGACACATGCGTGCACGCTACGGGCTCCCCCTGAAGATCACGGCAGGAATCACGGCGGCCGGAGCCGCCGGCCTCGTCTACGCAGCGGGCATCGAGGCCCGCTCGTACCGGCTGCGACGGGTGACCGTGCCGGTGCTGCCGCGCGGGATGCGGCCCTTGCGGGTGCTCCAGGTCTCCGACATCCACATGGTGGGCGGCCAGCGCAAGAAGCGGGCCTGGCTCCAGTCGCTGGCCGGCCTGCGCCCCGACTTCGTCGTCAACACGGGCGACAACCTCTCCGACCCGAAGGGCGTGCCGGAGGTCCTGGACGCGCTCGGCCCGCTGATGGAGATCCCCGGCGTCTACGTCTTCGGCTCCAACGACTACTACGGACCCAAGCTCCGCAACCCTGCCCGCTACCTCCTCGAAAAGGCCCAGGGCCGGCACGGCCTCAACGGCAACGCCCCGGCCGTCGGCGCCGTCCACAACCCGTGGGAAGGCATGCGCGACGCGTTCGACGCCGCCGGATGGCTGGACCTGACGAACACCCGCGGCCGGCTCAAGCTCGACGGCTACGAGATCGCGTTCACCGGCCTCGACGACCCGCACATCAAACGAGATCGCTACGACAAGGTCCTCGGCGGCCCCGAGAAGGACGCGGACCTCTCCCTGGCCGTGGTCCACGCCCCCTACCTGCGCAGCCTCGACGCCTTCACCGCCGACGGCTACCCCCTGATCCTCGCGGGACACACCCACGGCGGCCAGCTCTGCATCCCCTTCTACGGTGCCCTGGTCACCAACTGCGACCTGGACACGGACCGGGTCAAGGGCCTCTCCACCCACCGGGCCGAGGGGAACGTCTCCTACCTCCACGTCTCCGCCGGCTGCGGCACCAACCGCTACACCCCGGTCCGCTTCGCCTGCCCACCGGAGGCGACCCTCCTCACCCTGGCCCCGCGCGACTGACCAAGCCTCATGCGGCTGTGGGGCCGGTCGGCCTGGCAGAAACCGGATTTCGTCTCCGGCCGCGGGTGGGCTAAAGTAATCGATGTCGCCGGGACACCGGCGACATCGGGGTGTAGCGCAGCTTGGCAGCGCGCTTCGTTCGGGACGAAGAGGTCGTGGGTTCAAATCCCGCCACCCCGACAGCTGAAACACCAGGTCAAGGGCTTGGTCCTCACTGAGGATCAAGCCCTTGAGTGGTTTCTGGAGCCCTCCCGGGAGAAATTTGGGAGAAGATCTTGAGATTCCGCTCCCAGACGACGCTCCACCGGCGCACTCTCAACCACTCTTGCTACGCCGACGCCCATATAGGTAGATGGCCCGAGGGTCATGGGTCGAGCACTCGAAGCACGCCGGCCCCTGCCACACCCAGCGCCCCTGACCCTGATCCAACTGGACGGAACCTGTCGGCGCACCGGCGGCTACCGGCGAAGCGGGGAACCTCGCAGGTCCCGCGAAAATTCGACAAGACGCGGCTTTGCCTCAGCTGGCGGGTCGGGGCTGCGACGGTACGGCGGCGGGTGCTGTCCCGGACGAGGCTCCCGCTGCCGTGCCACCTGTGCGCTGTACGGTGCGCCGCCACAGCCGTCCCACGGCGCGGTAGAAGCGGTCCGGCAGGAACACGGCGTCCGCGACGATCATCGCGCCGGAGAAGATCGGCAGTCCCATGACCACCGCGATATTCACGTGCATGCCCAGCAACAGGACCAGGACCGGGTATTTGAGCCTGCCGAACAGGACAAACGGAAAGGCGACCTGCACCAGCACCGTCAGATAGCCAACGACTGCAATCAGCACGTGATGGCCGTCGATCATCTGGGACAACTCAGGCCAGGGCCGGAACAGGTCGATGTTCAGGATGTAGTGGAGGGCGGTGCCATCGCCCCACTTGACGCCCTGCACCTTGTACAGGCCCGCGCATCCGTAGAGGAAGCAGACCTGGGCGGCGATGACGAACATGCCGCAGTTGTGCAGCACAGTGATCAAGATGATACGGGCGTCATCGAGCTGGTGCCGGAGACCGCCGCCGAGCCGGCCTGCCGTCTTGCCCGCCGACGCCTGGAGCCGGGTCCTTCGCGCGTCGAGGGACCAGCGCCGGCCGCACGCGGTGAAGACGAGGTAGACGGCCATGAGGACCATGAGATTGTCCCCGCCGTCCGCCATGAAGATCGCCCTGGCGTGGAACGACACCACCACGACCGCGAACAGCACGGACATCGCCCGGGTACGCCAGCCCAACAGGAACAGCGCACACGTGACGAGAGCGACGGCGTAGCAGACCTCGAAGTACACCCGGCTGTCGGACAGGGTGAGGACGCTGACCCACCCGCTCTGGTCGAACATCTGCCTGGCCAGCGCGGGCGTCCACGGTGAACCGGGGCCCCAGATCTCGTCGCGGTGTGGAAACTCGCGGAGCAGGAAAACGAGATAGAGCAGCCCGTACCCGATGCGCAGCATCGCCGCCGCATACAAGGAGACCGGCCGCTCGGTCAGGAGGACGAGGAACGCATGGACCTGGTCGAGCACGCGCTGCGACATCCGCACGGCCGCCGGTTCGGTGGTGCGTGGGGGCGGTGTGGGCGCTGGGACCGGTGCCTGCTCAGTCCGTTCCATGCGACGACACCTTCCACCAAGGCAGATACCGGGTTTCAGCACGCGTCGATGCCGCAGCGGCCGGCCGGAAACCGCCCGCTGCGCGGGGCGCGGGGATGGGCTGCGTGATGACCCGCAATTGGATGGAGTCGAAGGTGCCGCCACGTTGGGCGGCGACACGGTCCGCTGCGATGTTGCGCAGATACTTCTCGATCATCACAGCACGGTGGGAGCGCGGCTCGTCGTTGCCGCCGTGCGTCTTGAGGTAGGCATTCCAAGCCTGGCGCAGCATGTTCTGTGCCGTATGGCTCGGGAAGACGTTGTGCTTGACGGCGGAATTGTCCCTGACGGTCAGATCGATCCAACCGCTCACCCGTGTGGTGCCGTCCGGCGCTGTCCGCTTGGTCCTCGCCGAAATCTGCCGGTTGACCCACTGCGGATTCGGGGCGAAGAGCCGCCAGTTCTGCTCGAACACGGGCCGGACCCAGGCGTCGATCTGTCGGCTGTACGCCTTCGAGATGGCATTCGGAGGCGCCACGTGCAGAAACACCAGGAGCACATGGGCCAGAGCCACTGCAAGGCAGAGGGCCACCGCGGCCCCCGTTCCCGCGGTCAGCAGGCGGGGTGGCCCAGAAATGTCATGAGTCATACGCGGTCCCCCGCCACCGTCCTGTGCTGCCGGCTCAGCGTCGGTCCGCTGCGATTCCTTCACATTCATCGATTCAACGCCGCCCAACACGGACCCACCCGGCCCTTCCCATCCCGACTGCTCGCATCTACTTCTCCTGCTTCCGCGGGCGGGCGCGCGACGGAATCGACGACGATCCGACGCGCGCCAGTCGACCCCACTCGTGTGTGGGGTCGACTACCCGTGCGCGCACTCCGCCGAGTGAGCCCACGCGGGACCCACTGGTCCCGCCGATAGGCGGGGGAACAACTCGCTCAGCGTTGAACGGGCATTTGTGCACCCTGCGCTTTCCCTCGCGCTTGCCGGGATTCCCGGGCTTCTCGCCGTATCGCCGTCGTGGTACCCGCCGTCGTGGTACCCGCCGTCGTGGTACCCGCCGTGGTCGTATCCGCCGTCGTGGTATCCGCCGTCGTGGTATCCGCCGTCGTGGTATCCGCCGTCGTGGTATCCGCCGTCGTGGTATCCGCCGTCGTGGTATCCGCCGTCGTCACCGGTCGCAGCGTCACCGGTTGCGGCATCACCGGTCGCAGCGTCACCGGTTGCGGCATCACCGGTCGCAGCGTCACCGGTTGCGGCATCACCGGTCGCAGCGTCACCGGTTGCGGCATCACCGGTCGCAGCGTCACCGGTCGCGGCATCACCGGTCGCGGCATCACCGGTCGCAGCGTCACCGGTCGCGGCATCACCGGTCGCAGCGTCACCGGTCGCGGCATCACCGGTCGCGGCATCACCGGTCGCAGCGTCACCGGTGGTTGTGGTCGTGCTGCCCGCACACTCCGGCCTGGTGATCCGGTTGGTGTCCAGCGTCACGGCCTCGACCTCGGCCAGCGCGCGGCCGTCGATGGTCGCTCCCGTCGTTACGGTGATCGCTGCCTTGGCCATGATCGTGCCCACGAAGGTGGTGCCGGTGCCAAGGGTGGCCGAGCTGCCGATCTGCCAGAACACATTGCACGGCGATGCGCCGTTGATGAGGGACACGCTGCTGTTGCTCGCCGTCGTCAGCGTCGAACCGACCTGGAACACCCACACTGCGTTCGGGTCGCCCTGGGCATCCAGGGTGAGGGTGCCGGTGAGCCCGAGACTTGAAGAGGCGGTGTAGACGCCCGGAACCAGCGTCAAGCCACCGGCATCCGGAGGAAGGGCGCCATTTGATGCCTGCCCGGCGGCGTCGTTGTAGGCCGCGACCAGGTCGGTCTTGGCTTGTTCAGCCACAGTATCCCCGGAGTGCAAAGTCCCGTTGACCGTACCGGGCGGGAATCCGGAGATGGACGTCCCCGGATGCACTCCGACGTCTCCAGTGACCACTGAGGGCCCGGTGTTGGTGACCTCCGCGCCGGCCAGTACCGCGAAGCTATCCGCGGTACCCAGATCTACAGGTGTTGCTGCATTCGCCCGTGTAGGCGTCAGTGCGACCACGGCAAAGGCGACCAGCAGGGTGAGTACCCCCGCGATCCAAGCCGTCATTGTGCGCCGATGCGGCGCATCGGAAATATTCAGTGTCATCGAGGAGTCAACTCCTGTGGGGGTGGTGACGTCCGGACGTTCCTCGTCGAACGGAATCGCTTCGCCTGTCGGCGGCATATTAAGCAGACCCCCAACCCCCGTTGCGATTCACCCAGGTGATGTCGCCGGAATCAATCAATATGCATCAAAGAATGCAAGAAAAAATGTTGAGCTGACTGGCCGTCACTCATCCGTGCGACGAGCCGGAAGGCGCTTACCACGGAATTGGGCAAGCTGACAGCAGCTGTCCCCCGAATGGGCGCAGGTACGAGGCCACCCTCGCCCAATGCGAGCAGGTCCTCGGCACACCCACCCCGACACCCTGATCAGCCGCGACAACCTCGCCGCGGCCCACCAAGCCGCCCAGGATGTACAGCAGCGAAGTACAGCAACCACAGCAAGCGTCGCCGACCCACACCCCCAGCGACCCAGCCCGTCCGGCCGGTCCGCCCCGTGACGAGGGGCCGCGCTCGAACGTGCACGCGGGACACTTCGTCCATCGCCAAAAGCCCGTCCAGGGTAGTGGCCTCGGGATCCCCGGCGACGTGGACTCCACGACTTTCTGGCATGAGCGGGCCACCTTCGGTTGAGGGAGCCGGCCGCGACCCGGCCTTCCCCCTCGGGACACCATGCAGGAGACCGGGCCGGCGCCCGAACTGCCTCTGAGCCCATGAGCATGAGGCTCACGGGGGATCTTGCCGACGAGGAGGGGGGTTCCGCCGATGAGCGGGACGGTAACGGCGGTCAGCAGCAACAGGGAATACTCGTTCACCAAGGGCAACCGGGACCGCATCACATTGCTCGCCGGGCTCGGTGTGGAGGGGGATGTACACGCCGGGGTCACGGTCAAGCACCGCTCGCGGGTGGTTCAGGACCCCACGCAGCCCAATCTGCGTCAGGTGCACCTCATACACGAGGAGCTGTTCGCCGAGGTCGGTGCGGAGGGGTTCGAGGTGAAGCCCGGTGACCTCGGGGAGAACGTCACCACCCGCGGCATGGACCTGCTCGGTCTGCCCGTCGGGACACGGCTGCACATCGGCGACGAGGCGGTCGTGGAAGTCACGGGTCGGCGCAATCCCTGTCTGCAGATCGACATCTTCCAGGCCGGGCTGCTGAAGCAGGTCGTCGGCCGCGACGAGGCCGGGAACCTCGTGCGGAAGGCCGGGATCATGAGCGTCGTCGTCGAAGGCGGCGTGGTGCTGCCCGGCGACACGATCACGGTGCGCCTGCCGGCAGAGCCGCACCGGCCGCTCGACAGGGTCTGAGCCTCCGTCCCGCCGAAGATACGCAACGGGGCGGCGAGGAGTTCGCCGAGTTTCTCGTGGAGCTCGTGGAGCTCGTGGAGTACGACAACCTCTTTTGTGACGAGGAGGGCACGACCGGCCCGTTCGTGAACCGTGGGCGGGACGACTCCCCTGTCGGGCGACCGCGACCGCCGTTCTGACCGGTGATTCGACGGGCGGGGAACCGAAATGGGGGCAGCGTCGTTGTCCGGTCGGGCAAAGAAATCGTCAAGTGGCGTGGCCCGCGCCGGATTGCGCAGGGGATTTCCATGGGTGTCAGCCTTTCCAAGGGCGGCAACGTCTCGCTCAGCAAGGAGGCCCCGGGCCTTTCCGCGGTCGTCGTGGGCCTCGGCTGGGACGTCCGCAGCACCACCGGGACGGACTTCGACCTGGACGCCAGCGCCCTGCTGGTGGACGCGAACGGAAAGGTCCTGACCGACCAGCACTTCGTGTTCTTCAACAACCTCAAGAGCCCCGACGGCTCCGTCGAGCACACCGGTGACAACCTCACCGGTGAGGGCGAGGGCGACGACGAGCAGATCAAGGTCAATCTGGCCTCGGTCCCGACCGACGTCGACAAGATCGTCTTCCCGGTCTCGATCCACGAGGGCGAGAGCCGCGGCCAGTCCTTCGGCCAGGTGCGCAACGCGTTCATCCGCGTCGTCAACCAGGCCGACAACAACGAGCTCGCTCGCTACGACCTGAGCGAGGACGCCTCGACCGAGACCGCCATGGTCTTCGGCGAGCTGTACCGCAACGGCGCGGAGTGGAAGTTCCGTGCCGTCGGCCAGGGTTACGCCTCGGGCCTGCGCGGCATCGCGCAGGACTTCGGCGTCAACATCTGACGAGTGCCGTCCCCGGTGTCCGGGCCCGTACCGCGGGCCGGACACCGGGGACGGCGGCATCCTCCCTCGCCCCGTCACCAGGTGCGCCGCCACAACCTGCCCGCCTTCACCGTCTGTTCCCCAGCACCGAACGGCCCTCGGCCGCGTCATGCGGCCGCGCATCCGCCATGGGAGAGCCGCGTTCCTTCGGTCAGCGCGGAGGGGCGGCCGGCGCCGGACGGCCGGACCGTTGCGGTGACCCGGCGAGTGTGATCCACCCGGTTGCGACCGGCCGGTGAGCAGGCATGTGGACAAGTTATCCACAGGAGGCGGAGGGTGTCGGCGCCATCCGCTTTGATGGAGGGCATGAACGACGCACAGATCATGGCCGACATGCCCGACTGGGAGAAGCGCTTCCGGGCGCCGCGCGTCTCCCTGCCCGACTGGGCGGAGGACGCTCCGGACCGGTCCCTGTTCGTTTCCAACGCGACGGGGACCTACGAGCTGTACGCCTGGGACCGGGCGACGGGCACCCAGCGCCAGGTCACCGACCGGCCGAACGGCACGTCGGACGGGATACTCACCCCCGACGGCGAGGCCGTGTGGTGGTTCTCGGACACCGACGGGGACGAGTTCGGCATCTGGATGCGGCAGCCGTTCCACGGCGGCGACGACGTACCCGCCGCACCCGGCCTCGAGCCGTCGTATCCGGCGGGAGTGGCCATCGGCCGTGACGGCACCACCGCGGTCATCGGCCGCTCCACCGACGAGGACGGCACGACGATCCATGTCGTACGGGCGGGGGCGGCGCCCGTCGAGATCTACCGGCACCGGGAGTCGGCCGGGGTCGGCGACCTCTCGCACGACGGATCGCTGCTCGCCGTCGAGCACACCGAGCACGGGGACGCCATGCACTCCGCGCTGCGGGTGACCCGCCTCGACGGCACGACGGTGGCCGAGCTGGACGACACGGCGGGCGGCACGGTGGAGCTCGGCCTGGAGGTCCTCGGCTTCGCCCCGGTCGACGGCGACACCCGCCTGCTCGTCGGACATCAGCGGCGCGGCCGCTGGGAGCCGATGATCTGGGACGTCGCCTCGGGCGAGGAGACCGACCTCGGCATCGAGCTGCCGGGCGATGTGAACGCCGAGTGGTATCCGGACGGCTCCGCGCTGCTGATCGCGCACAGCTTCGAGGCGCGCGGCGAGCTGTGGCGCTACGACCTGGCGACGCGCGCGCTGACGCAGCTGGACACACCGGCCGGTTCGGTCTCCGGCGCCACGGCCCGCCCGGACGGCAGCGTCGAGTACCTGTGGTCGTCCGCGGCGCAGCCGCCGCGCGTCCGGTCCACCGCCGGCGGGGCGGTCCTCGACCCTCCGGGCCTGACGGCGCCCGCCTCCGTGCCGGTCGAGGACGTATGGGTGGAGGGCCCCGGGGGCCGTATCCATGCCCTTGTGCAGAAGCCTGCGGGCGCCAGTGGTCCACTGCCGACCGTGTTCGAGATCCACGGCGGTCCGGCCTGGCACGACAGTGACGCCTTCGCCGCGGGCCCGGCGGCCTGGATCGACCATGGTTATGCGGTCGTCCGGGTCAACTACCGGGGGTCCACGGGCTACGGCCGCGAGTGGACGGACGCACTCAAGCACCGGGTCGGTCTGATCGAGCTGGAGGATGTCACGGCGGTCCGTGAGTGGGCGGTCTCCTCGGGACTCGCCGACCCGGCGAAGCTGGTCCTGGCGGGCGGCTCCTGGGGTGGCTATCTGACCCTGATGGGCCTCGGGACGCAGCCGCGGGAGTGGGCCGTGGGCATCGCCGCGGTGCCGGTCGCCGACTTCGTCACGTCGTACCACGACGAGATGGAGAACCTGAAGGCGCTGGACCGCACGCTGTTCGGCGGCAGCCCGGAGGAGGTGCCCGAGCGCTACGAGGCCTCGTCGCCCCTGACGTACGTCGACGCGGTCCGGGCCCCCGTCTACATCTCCGCCGGGGTCAACGACCCGCGCTGCCCGATACGGCAGATCGACAACTACGTGGACAGGCTCGTGGCACGCGGTGCGGTCCACGAGGTGTACCGGTACGACGCCGGTCACGGCTCCCTCGTGGTGGAGGAGCGGATCAAGCAGGTGCGACTCGAGATCGGATTCGCCGACCGGCATCTGAAGGAAGCCGCGATACAGCCGTGAACCCTCGGCGCTGCCTCCCCCACAGCCGTCGGCGTGGGAGCCCCGGGGCGGCCGTCGTGGCGGCCCCGACACGAGGAACGGCTCACGCGTTCCGTACCGTGGAGGGGTGTACCGATTCCTGCTGACGCCCCGCTGGTGGGGGATCAACGTCTTCATCCTGCTGGCGATCCCGTTCTGCATCTTCATGGGCTCGTGGCAGCTGGGTAGGTTCGAGGACCGTGTCGACACCCATCGTGAGGCGGAGCGCGAGCCGGGCCCGGAGCAGCAGGAGGCGGCGCCGCTCGAGGAGCTGCTGCCCGTCGACAAGGAGACGTCGGGCCGGCCGGCCACGGCGTCCGGCCGGTACGGCGAGCAGTTCGTGGTCCCGCAGCGCGAACTCGACGGCAAGCGCGGCTCGTACGTACTGACGCTGCTGAAGACGGACAGCGGGCGCGTGCTGCCCGTGGTCCGTGGCTGGATGCCCGAGGGCGGCCGGGCGCCGGCCGCCCCGACCGGCGAGGTCACGGTCACCGGCGCGCTGCAGGCCTCCGAGTCGACGGGTACGGACGGCGTGCACGCGGCGGGCGGTCTGCCGAGCGGACAACTGGGCATGATCAGCGCGGCGTCGCTGGTGAACCTGGTGCCGGACGATGTGTACGACGCGTGGGTCACGCTGTCGAAGGCCGACAGCGGTCTGACGGCCGTGCCGGCGGCGGCCCCGGAGAACAGCGGTCTGGACCTCAAGGCGTTCCAGAACCTCGGCTACACGGGCGAGTGGTTCGTCTTCGCGGGCTTCGTGCTCTTCATGTGGTTCCGCCTGGTCCGCCGCGAGGCGGAAGCGGCGCGGGACCGGGCCTTGGGGCTGGAGCCGGAGACCGTCTGAGACACGGGCGCCGTGGTATCCGTCCCGTACGAACCCGCCCACACCCGGACGGGCGGCATCGCCCGGCCGGCGTTTGACCGACTGACGCACCCGGTCGAAGCCCACCGGCGCGTCGGCCTCCTGCCCCGGCCGGCCTCGCCCCGGCGGGCCGGCCGAGCCGGACCGGAGACGGTCAATGGGCGTTTGCACCGTCTGACGGGCGCACGACCGGGCGGGCGTCTCCGGGGCGGGGCCGCGGCAGCCGTAGGGACCGCGTCGCCACGGCCCAGGGCGACCGCTGCTCGCGGCGCGCTGCGGACCGGCCGCCGGCGAGGCGCTGCGACCGCTCGGACTGCGTCACTGCCCTGCCAGCGCGCCGGTGTAGTAGATCGTGCCGGCGCAGGCGTCGGGGACGTTCGTCTGGCCGCTGACCGCGCCGCTCAGCAGCGAGTAGGTAACGGTCACGCTGCCGTCCTTCGTGCCGCCCTCGGTCAGCAACTGCGGCTCGACGGCGTCCCCCTCGGACGTACCGGTGCCGCCCTGGCCACCGGCACCGCCCGCGCCGGCTGTGGAGCCGCCGGAGGCGTCACCGTCGGTGGGCGACGGATCGGGCGACGGTTCCTCGGTCGGGCATGTGTCGGACGGCACCCAGGCGAACTTCACCTCGTACGCCCCGCCTGCCGGCGCGACCGCCGCGTCCGTCTCCGTCGACGTCGAGGGCAGGCCGCTCGCCGCGTCACCCGCGGTGTGGCGGGCCACGCCGATCCGGGCCGGGTCGGCGGCGCCCAGCGCCTGGAAGCCCACGGCGGAGCTGCCGGCGGAGCAGTCGGTCTCGGAGATGTTGGTGATGCGGAAAGTGCCGTACGTCTTGCCGTCGGCGTCCGGTGCGCCCAGCTCCGTGGACATCGCCAACTGCCCCGGCTCGCAGGCCTGGACCTCTCCGGCGGGTGACTGGACCGCGCCGGAGGCGCCGTCCCCTCCCCCGGTCGGCTCGTCGGCAGACCGTCCCGGCCCGGTGCTCCGGCCGGGCACGACGGCGTCCCCGGTGCCCGGAGTGGGTCCCTTGACGCCGTTGTCGCCGCCGGTGACGCCCGGATCGTTGCCCGTACCGCCCTGTGCCTGTTGATCGTGACCGGCGTTCACTGGGTTGGCGCTGTCGCCGCCGCCGGAATTCGCCACATGGACGAAGGCGGGGACGGCGGTGCCGATCAGCAGGGCCGCGGCGGCCATGCCGACCAGAGCCTGCCTCTTGCGGGCCCGTCGCGCCGGAACCGCCCGGCGCAGATGGTCCAGTGCGTCGGGGGCGGGCTGGATGTCCTGGACAGCACCCTGCAGCAGACGCCGCAGCGCGTCCTCGTCCCCCCCGAGGTCGTTGATCGGAAAATCCCTCGGCCCGTCGGTCGGCCCGTTGTTCACAGTCTCGTTCCCAGTCCGGTCGTCAGACGGCCCGTCCGGCCCGTAATGCTCAGAATGCTCAGAATGTTCGGAATGCTCGGAATGCCCGAAGCTGTTGTCGCGGCCGCTCATTTCGTAGCCTCCATGGCGACACGGAGCGCCGCGATACCCCGTGAACCGTAGGCCTTGACCGAGCCGAGGGACACCCCCAGGGTCTCGGCCACCTGCGCTTCGGTCATGTCGGCGAAGTACCGCAGCACCAGCACCTCGCGCTGACGCCGCTGGAGCCCCCGCATCGCCTTGATGAGCGCATCCCGCTCCAACCGGTCGTAGGCGCCTTCCTCCGCGCTCGCCATGTCCGGCATCGGCTTGGAGAGCAGCTTGAGACCGAGGATGCGCCTGCGGAGCGCGGAACGGGAGAGGTTGACCACGGTCTGCCGCAGGTAGGCGAGGGTCTTCTCCGGGTCCCGCACGCGACTGCGCGCCGAGTGGACGCGGATGAACGCTTCCTGCACCACGTCCTCGCACGACGCCGTGTCGTCGAGGAGCAGCGCGGCAAGACCCAGCAGCGACCGGTAGTGGGCGCGGTAGGTCTCGGTGAGGAGGTCGACGGTGGTGCCCACGGCCATGGCGTCGTCAGCGCCTTGCTGCTGAGAGGGCATGCGGGTGGTCCGCGAAGCAGGCACGGGTGCGATCACCGGCATGCCGCCGGCCGGGCGGGGCCTTCGGTACGGGCGCACCGAAACGCCGCGGACCGGGGCCACCCTTGCGATGTCGAGAACCTCTGCCACGCCTGTTGGACACGCTGCCCCCCGCCAGGGTTGTACGCGTACGTCACCGCTTTTGACGGCGAACGAAATACCCGCATGCGCACCGCTCTTCCCCTATGCCCCTTTTTTACGGGCACCGCGTCGAGGTGCCCGTAAGGACGCCTCCCGCCCAACTACCGGTTGCAGCAAGGGAGAAGCGAATGATCAAACATGCCGATGCCCCAGTTCAAGTGGTGCAGACCATCGATTTCCTCACAGGGCATTCACAGATCCTACAAAGAACGGCGCCTGCACCACGCCGCATTAACTGCTGGGACCATGAGATTACGAGACGGCACCGACAGCCCGGCCGCCGCCTGCCCCTGAGCCGCGCCCGGGGCCTTGTACGGAGGGGCGGGACTCAGGTGTACTCGGCGGCCACGGCCTCGGCGATCTGGGCCGAGTTGAGGGCCGCGCCCTTGCGGAGGTTGTCGCCGCACACGAACAGCTCGAGCCCGCAGGCGTCGTCCGGCGAACGGCGAACGCGTCCCACCCAGGTGGGATCGGTTCCCACCACGTCCGCGGGCGTGGGGAAGTCGCCCGCCTCCGGGTTGTCGTAGAGCACGACACCGGGCGAGGTCGCGAGGACCTCGTGCGCCCGCTCCACGGTGATCTCCTTCTCGAAGCTTGCGTGCACCGACAGCGAGTGCGCGGTCAGCACCGGCACCCGTACGCAGGTCGCGGACACCTTCAGTGTCGGCAGGCCGAGGATCTTGCGGGTCTCGGACCGCAGCCCCAGTTCCTCGGAGGACCAGCCGTCGTCGGCGACCGTCCCAGCCCAGGGCATCACGTTGAGGGCCAGCGGGGCCGCGAACGGCCCCAGGTCGTCGCCCACCGCACGCCGTACGTCTCCGGGCCCCACGCCCAGCTCCGTACCGGCGACCAGCGACAGCTGCGCCCGCAGTGCGGCCACGGCCTCACGGCCCGCGCCGCTGACGGCCTGGTAGGACGAGACGACCAGTTCCTGAAGGCCGAATTCGGCGTGCAGCGCGCCGACGGCCGGGAGCATGGCGAGTGTCGTGTCGTGCGGGCTCGCGACGATGCCGCGCGGCCGCACCCGCACCGCGTGGGGATTGACCTCGGGCACGACCAGCGGGACGTCGGGGTCCGCCCGGAAGGCCGGTGAGGCGTCGACAACGACGGCGCCTTTGGCAACGGCCACGGGCGCCCATCGCTCCGACACCTCGCCAGGCACCAGGAAGATCGCCACGTCGATGCCGTCGAAGATGCTCTCGCCGAGCTCCAGTACCTCGCACTCCTCCCCGCGCACGGCCAGCTTGCGGCCGGCCGAGCGCGGGGAGGCGGCGAGTCGTATCTCGCCCCAGACGTCCGCGTGCTGGGACAGGATCTGGAGCATCACCGCACCGACGGCTCCGGTCGCTCCGACGACCGCGAGCGCCGGCTTGCAGGTCATCGCCGCACGCCTGCGTGCCGGCGGGTCATCGCCCGGTGCCTCCGTAGACGACCGCTTCGTCGGAGTCGGAGTCGAGACCGAAGGCAGTGTGCACGGCGCGCACGGCCTCGTTGACGTCGTCGGCCCGGGTGACCACCGAGATGCGGATCTCGGAGGTCGAGATCAGCTCGATGTTCACGCCCGCGTCGGACAGCGCCTCGAAGAACGAGGCGGTGACGCCCGGGTTGGTCTTCATACCGGCGCCGACCAGGGAGATCTTGCCGATCTGGTCGTCGTAGCGCAGCGAGTCGAAGCCGATGGAGGACTTCTGCTTCTCCAGGGCGGCCATCGCCTTGGCGCCGTCCGTCTTGGGCAGCGTGAAGGAGATGTCGGTCAGGGCGGTCGTGGCCGCCGAGACGTTCTGCACGACCATGTCGATGTTGATCTCGGCATCGGCGATCGCGCGGAAGATGGCAGCGGCCTCGCCCGGCTTGTCGGGGACGCCGACGACCGTGACCTTGGCCTCGGAGACGTCGTGGGCGACTCCGGAGATGATGGCGTGCTCCACCTTCTGATCCCCTCGCGGTTCGTTGCTGACCCAGGTGCCGCGCAGTCCGGAGAAGGAGGAGCGGACGTGGATCGGGATGTTGTATCGGCGTGCGTACTCGACGCACCGGTGCAGCAGCACCTTGGAGCCGGAGGCGGCGAGCTCCAGCATGTCCTCGGAGGAGATCCAGTCGATCTTCCGGGCCTTCTTGACGACCCGCGGGTCGGCGGTGAAGACGCCGTCGACGTCGGTGTAGATCTCGCAGACCTCGGCGTCCAGCGCGGCGGCCAGCGCCACCGCCGTGGTGTCGGACCCGCCACGCCCCAGGGTGGTGATGTCCTTCTTGTCCTGGGACACACCCTGGAAGCCGGCGACGATGGCGATGTTGCCCTCGTCGAGCGCGGTGCGGATCCGGCCCGGCGTCACATCGATGATGCGCGCTTTGTTGTGGACCGAGTCGGTGATGACGCCTGCCTGGCTGCCGGTGAACGACTGGGCCTCGTGGCCCAGGTTCTTGATCGCCATGGCCAGCAGGGCCATGGAGATCCGCTCTCCCGCGGTCAGCAGCATGTCGAACTCACGCCCGGCAGGGATCGGGGATACCTGCTCGGCGAGATCGATCAGCTCGTCCGTCGTGTCACCCATCGCCGACACCACGACGACCACCTGGTGGCCGTCCTTCTTGGCATCGACGATTCGCTTGGCGACCCGCTTGATGCCTTCGGCATCGGCAACGGAGGAGCCTCCGTACTTCTGCACGACAAGGCCCACGTGCGCTCCTCGCTCGGTCTTCTGCAGTCACTACTGCGGTCGGCTCAGTCTATCGAGCGGCCGCGGATCGCCCCTGTGATGTCACATCGTGAGATGTCCCGCTCAGCAAGTGATCACCCGGTGGTCCCGGAGGGCACCCGCGGCCGTTCGGACTGGCTACTGCCCAGGGCTCGCCGGGGTACGCGAGTATGTGGGCCGGCTCACACGCACCAGGTCGGCGGCGTCGGCCCTGGCACGCCGTGACCATCGGGGACGTGGCATCGGGGACGTGGCCCCGGGGACCCCACCAGGTTCCGCGCGGCCCGCCGGCGGCCGACGCCCACATCGATACGGCGGTCGGCCTCGGCCGACGCGTCGCGGCGGGCTGGGCCCGCAGGGCGCCGTGGCAGAGGTCCGGGGCAGAGGGGTCCGTCACGGCCTCATGGACAGTTCAGTGGGTCCGCCGCAGTCCCAGCGGAGCGGCGATCTCCTGGACCATGACCTTGCCGGCCTCTTCGGCCAGCGCGTCCTCGGTGAGGTCCTCGTCGGTGTCGAGGCCGTCCAGCTCGGCGAGGGGCTGGTCGAGACGGACGTGCGCGACGAGGGACTGCAGGGCGCGCAGGGTCGCGGAGGCCGTCGGGCCCCAGTTGGAGAAGTACGAGAACTGCCACCACCACAGCGCCTCTGTGGTGCGTCCCGCCCGGTAGTGGGCGAGGCCGTGGCGCAGGTCCATGATGATGTCGGCGAGGCTGTCGGAGATCCGTGACGGGACGGGCGCCTTGCGGGGCTCGTACGGGTCGAAGACCTCGGAGAAGACGTCGATCGGCTCGAGCATGGTCGCGAAACGCATGCGCAGCCCGTCGACGTCGAGGTCCGGCCCGATGTCCGGCTCGTACCGCTCCTCCGGGACGATGTCCTCGTGCGCGCCGAGCCGGCCGCCGGTCAGCAGCAGCTGGGAGACCTCCAGCAGCAGGAACGGGATCGCGCTGTCGGGCTCGTCGCCCTTCGCGACCTCGGTGGTCGCGACGATGAAGGATTCGATCGAGTCGGCGATCTGGACCGCGAAACTGTCCGGGTCCTGTCCTACGGCGTGCAGCATGGCGTCAGACATCGAGCAGTCGTCTCCCCTCGAAGGCCCGCCCGAGCGTGACCTCGTCGGCGTATTCCAAGTCTCCCCCCACAGGGAGTCCGCTGGCCAGCCTCGTGACCTTCAAACCCATCGGTTTGATCATGCGGGCGAGGTACGTGGCCGTCGCCTCGCCCTCCAGGTTGGGGTCCGTGGCCAGGATCAGTTCGGTGACCGTGCCGTCCGCGAGGCGGGCCAGCAGCTCGCGGATGCGCAGGTCGTCGGGACCGACGCCCTCGATGGGGCTGATGGCGCCGCCGAGGACGTGGTACCGGCCGCGGAACTCCCGAGTCCGCTCGATCGCGACGACGTCCTTCGGCTCCTCGACGACACAGATGAGCGTCGGGTCTCGGCGCTGGTCGCGGCAGATGTTGCACTGCTCCTGCTGCGCGACGTTGCCGCACACCGCGCAGAAACGGACCTTGTCCTTGACCTCGAGCAGCGCGTGCGCGAGGCGGCGGACGTCGGTCGGCTCGGCCTGGAGGATGTGGAAGGCGATCCGCTGCGCGCTCTTGGGACCGACGCCGGGCAGCCTGCCCAGTTCGTCGATGAGGTCCTGAACCACGCCTTCGTACAACGGAACGCCTCTCCTTGGAGTGCTTGCTGCTTACGGTAGTTGGTGCCGGTGGCCACCAGAAGGGCAACCGCACGAACGGTCAGAAGGGCATGCCCGGCATGCCGCCCAGTCCCTGCGCCAGGGGCCCGAGCTTGTCCTGCTGGAGCTGCTGGGCGTTCTCGTTCGCGGCCTGGACCGCGGCGACGACGAGGTCCGCGAGGGTCTCGGTGTCCTCGGGGTCCACGGCCTTCGGGTCGATGACGAGACCCCGCAGCTCGCCGGAGCCGGTGACGGTGGCCTTCACCAGTCCGCCGCCGGCCTGGCCGTCGACCTCTGTCTGCGCAAGCTCCTCCTGGGCCTTCGCCAGGTCCTGCTGCATCTTCTGGGCCTGCTGGAGCAGCTGCTGCATGTTGGGCTGGCCACCACCGGGGATCACGGTCACTCCTGGCTATGTCGACGGCTGAAGGCGCTGTACGCTTCGGTACCCCGAGCCTACGTGTTCGCCCAGCCGGCCGCCCCACCCCGCATCGGGTAACTCTTTCGAGTGAGCCGGACGAGCCTGATTAACGCTCCCATACCTGACCAGGACCCCCGTGCGGGCGGAAATACCGGGATCCCCGGCCCGCAGACCACCATTCGGCGGTATGAAGGGCCTGAGTCGCATCAGAACGCACGCGCGCCACGTACGTCACGCGGTGTAACGTCAGCACCTTTTCAGCACCTTTTCGGACCTGATAGTCAGTCCTGGCGTCAGTCCTGGGCGTCAGCCCTGGTCGTCAGCGAAGCGCAGAGGAGTGCACCGGTGAGCCAGCCGGAGATGCAGCCCGGGGGGCCGGCCCGCGGCGAGGGTGGCGAGGCGCCGCCGAGTGACCTGACGGGGCGGAGATTCCCCCTCGGTGACTGGGGCGAGCCTGCGGCCCGACTGGACGAGCTCTATCGCTGGGTCGAGGCGGACGCGCTGCGCACGGCGGACTGGTATCTCTCGGACCGGGTCCGCAAGCGCCGGGCCGCGCGACTGCTGCGCCTCGGCACTGCTGCGGGAGGCGTCACCGGTGCGGTCCTCCCCCTCCTGGACCTGACGCAGGCGATCTCCGGAGCCACCCCCTGGGGCTACCTCTCCCTGCTTGTGGCCGCCGCTTGCCTGGCCTGCGACCGGTACTTCGGCCTGACGGCCGGCTGGATGCGGGACGTGGCCACGGCGCAGGCGGTGCAGCGCCGGCTCCAGGCGCTGCGGTACGACTGGGCCTCGGAGAGCGTGCGCGAGGTCCTGGGCCCGACGGAGGGCACGGCGAGCGAGGCGGCCGAGCGCTGCCTGGGCGTGCTGCGGCGCTTCTCCGAGGACATCGCCGACCTGGTCCGGTCCGAGACCTCCGACTGGATGACCGACTTCCGACCTGGTCCGGCCCCGTTGCGCCTCTCGCCCACCCCTCAGCGCCCGGAGCCCGCGTCGCCGCCGCCCGGCGGCGTCATCCAGGGCCGCTTCCCCCTCCCGCCGACCACCCGCCCCAACATGCCCCGCCAGCGGCCCCCGGAGCCGCCGCGCTGAGGATCACCGGCCGGTCCGGTGGGTTCGTAGGTCCTCGTGGACCACAGGCTGACGGTAGAGGCTGTGCGAACAGCCGGGGAGCGACACGGAGAAGGACGCCCACGGGCCGGCGCCGGCAGGAGAGCTCCTGCCGGCGCCGGCCCGTCATCGCGTCAGCGGAAGGCCCGGCGAAGGGTGCGGGTGAGGATCGGCGGGAGGAGGTCGCGGGCCAGGCGGCGTGGCAGGGAGCGGCCGGCGGGGGGTGTCGCGGGGGACGGCGCGGGGACCGCGGGCTCAGGGGCGGGTTCGGGGGCGGGTTCGGGTTCGGGAAGGGGCTCGTGGCGGGAGGCCGGCGGGGGCGGGGCGGCGGCCTTGGGGCCCTTGATGCGGATCAGCGGCAGGCCGGCGACCTCCTCGACCCCGTGCCAGACGTCCGTCCGCGTCGCCAGCCACTCAAGGAGCGCCTCGGTCACGGGTGCCGGGTCGCCCCAGGTGCCGTAGAGCTTGCTGCCGGTGATCACGATCGGCTTGAGGCCCGTCGTCGGGACCGCGCCCCACACGGCCGCGGAGACGCCTGGGCAGTGCTCGGCCCGGAAGTCGTCGAAGGCGACGATGCCGTCGGCGTGGAGGAGTGCGCGGGCCGCCGCGATGTCGCCATGGACGTGTTCGTACAGGTGCGACGCGTCGACGTGGACGAAGCGGCAGCTGTCCGGGGCGACCTCGGTGGTGATCACGGAGGTGGGCGCCTGCACCACGGTGGGCAGTTCGTCGTGGAAGGAGAGGTAGTTCGCCTCGAAGGCCCGCCGGGTCAGGGTCGAGTAGGAGCGGCCCATCTCGGCGCTGTTGGGATCGTCCGGGGCCGGGGAGTCGAAGAGGTCGCAGACGGTGAACTTCTCACCCTCACCCAGGTACTTGCCCAGGAAGATCGCGCTCTTGCCCATGTAGGCGCCGAGTTCGAGGAGGTCACCCTGTCGGCCTGCCTCTCTCTGACGGGTCAGGAACCAGTCGAAAACCATCTGATCGACGGGCCAGAACCAGCCCTTGACGTCGGCGAACCGCTCCGGCCTGGGAAGTTCCTCCGCGGCCGTTCCCTCGGTGGGGGTGTCGGCGGAGGTGCTTGTCTGCGACATGTCCCGGTCCTACCGGGACAAGGTGTCCGACACTCGTCGGGCACCTGTCCGGCGTCTTAACCTCGCGGAGCGCGTAGCGGCGCGACGGGCTGTCAGCTGAAGATGATCATGGACCCCTGACCGAGACTCCGGGTCGCCGCCGCGTGCAGCCCAAGCCATACGTGCCGTTCGCGCGCGAACGGGCTCTCGTCGTACGGGATGGGCCCCGCCGGCTCCTCCAGGGCCGTCGGGCGCTCCGGGGGCTCCGGCGCGGCCGGCGGGTTCGCCGGGTCGATGCCGATGGACGGGGCCACGTACTCCAGCTCGCGCAGCAGGCCCTGGGTGGAACCAAGGGGGCCGCCGCCCTCGAGGAGTTCGTCGTTGAACAGCGGGGCCTGGAAGTCGACCGGCACGTACGCGCCGGCGTGGTCGTAGTGCCACACCAGATGGGACTGCTGTGCCGTCGACTCGAACATCTCCAGCAACTGCTCGTAGTCGCCGCCGAGTTCGTCCACCGGCGTCACTGCGAGCCCGCACAGCTGCAGCAGATAGGCACGGCGCAGGAAGTGCAGAGCGTCGTAGTCGAACCCGGCCACCGGTGCGACGTCGCCCGACAGGCCTGGCATGTAGGCGAAGACGGGCACCGTCGGCAGGCCCGCGCCGGTCAGTGCCTTGTCGTAGGACGCGATCTCTTCGGCGAAGGGGTTGTCGGGGCTGTGGCACAGCACGTCGACGAGGGGGACCAGCCACAGGTCACAGGCCAAGGGAGGGCTCGCTCTCAGCAGTTCGGGCACGGGTGGTGCGGTCGAGGGTCACCGGCCGTACGGGCGCGGAGCCGGCAGCCGGAGGTGAAGGAAGCGTGAAAAAGGACGATGGTCACAGCAGCGTAGTGCGACGGCAACGGTCCGCGAAGGGCGCGTTCAGTACGGTTCCGTACGGTCCAGTACCCCCTTGTCACTCCTCTCCCACGTCCCATACCCACACCCCGGCCACCCTCTCCCCCGGCCGGCCCAGCAGTTTCTCCACCGCCTCGTACAGCGGCCCCTCGTTGTACTGCGGCGCCAGCACCACCGCGCCCGCGTTCCACGCCTCGAGGTCGTGCCGTGCCTGCGCCCGCCAGTTGGGGCCGATCACGGGGACACGACCGGAGTTGCGGACATCGTTCAGGAGGTTGGAGGTGTGGCGCGGGGTCGCGCCGTAGATGCCGATGCGGTCCGGGCCCCACGGGCCGTTGAAATAGCCGCCCGCCACCCTGAAACCGAGTCCCGTCGCCGACTGCCAGTGCAGTGCCTCCGCGCTGCCCGGGTGCGGCAGCGGCACGGTGACCAGCGACTCGCCCTCCGCGAGGTACTTCTTGTACGTGCCCTGCACAATGAATCCCGGTATCTCGGACCGCTCGCGTACGGGGTACGGCGTCGGCAGCACCGGGACCAGTGCCGCCGCCAGCGCGGCGAATCCCAGCCCGCGCAGCACCGGACACCAGGCGGTCAGCCGCTGCGCCGTCAGCGCGAGCAGCATCCCGAGGACGGGCGCGCAGATCATCGCGACCCGCGACTCGATGACCGACTCGAACAACGGCTGGTGCGCCAGCGCCCGCCAAGGACCGGTCAGCACGATGTCCGTGTACGGGATGCGGAACTTCGGCCCGAGGGAGAGGAACGCCGCGGCGACCGCCGTGAAGGCGAGCGCCTTGACCAGCGGGAGCCGCCACAGGCGGATGACGATCGCGAAGGCCAGCGCGATCAGCGGCCAGCCGAAGAAGGCGTTCTGCTCGGTGCGGTTCATCGCCAGCGGATCGGCCCCGGCGTCGGAGCCCATCAGCGCCCGGCCGGAGAACTGCAGGAAGGCGAGCGGGCTGTTGCCGGCGTTGTCGCCGTGCAGCACGCTCTTGTAGCTCTGCGGCCCGAAGAACTGCCAGCCCAGCGGGAACGCCACCAGCGGCAGACACACCAGCAGCGCGATGCCGGTGCCGCGCAGCAGCGGCCGCCACGCCGCCCTTGCCACGTCACGGGTGGCGAGCGCGTACGAGAGCACGAACAGCAGCAGACCCATGGCGGCCAGCAGCAGCGGCTCCTCGCCGAGGAAGATCTGATAGGTGGCGAAGAGCCCCAGCAGTATCCCGTCACGCCGGACGCTCTGCCCCTCGCACAGCCGCAGCACCCGGTCGATGATCACCGGGAGCATGAACAGGACGAGGAAGTTCGGGTGCGCGTTGCCGTGCGACATCATCGGCGGCGCGAACGCGGCGAACGCCCCGCCGAGCGCCGCCGCCCACCGGTTGCGTACCAGCCACCGGGCGATCAGCCAGTACCAGGCGGTCGCGGTCGCGGCGAGCCCCAGGGTGAGGACGAGCGCCCAGGTGACGGTCGGGCCGAAGGCGAGCGTGACCGGGGTGAAGGGCACGGACAGGCCGAGCATCACCGTGTTGGCCATCAGGTTCACGCCCTCGGGGTTGTTCTGGAGGGTCGTGAAGAGCGGGTTGCGCAGATGGACGACGTTGTCGGCGGTGACGGCGAAGAACCACTCCCACTGGTTCTGGTCCTGGCCGGCGTCGCGGAGGTAGGCGTGGTCGAGGTCCGCCCACAGGCCCTTGTAGAGCAGTACGGAGGCGAGCAGAAACAGCCCGGTGACCACCAGGTCCACCCGGCGCACGGCACGGGTGCGCAGCCGTAGCAGCTCCAGCAGCACCTTGCCGTAGTCGGCCGGCCTGACCTTCGAGCCGGCCCGGTGCGACCAGCGGACGGGGACCTCGGTCACGGACCAGCCCGCCCGCCGGAAGAAGCGGAGTATCTCCACGTCGATGGCCCAGCCGTCCAGCCGGGAGTCGGCGAACGCGGCCCGGGCCTTGTCTCCGTCGAGGAGTTTGAAGCCGCACTGGGTGTCCCGGATGCCCGGGACGGCGACCGTTCGTATCAGGCGGTTGCCCATCCGGCCGAGCCACTCCCGGAGCCGCCGCTGGTGCACCTCGATCTGCGCGTCGGGGTGGGCGCGGGAGCCGATCGCAGCGGCGCCGCCGGTGGTCTCCAGCTCCGCCTCGAGCCGGTCCAGTTCCTCGACGGGTGTGGCCAGGTCGGCGTCCGTGATCAGCACCCGGGTGCCGTAGGAGGCGAGTACGCCGAGGCGCAGGGCGCTGCCCTTGCCTCGGTTGGTCTCGCTCGAGACGAGCTGGATCCGCGGTTCTTCCGACGCGGCCTCCTGCGCGATCTTCGCGGTGGCGTCGGTCGAGCCGTCGTCGACGACGATCAGCTCCCACTCGCCCCAGCGGTCCGGCTCCGCGCGGAGATATGCGCAAATGGCGTCCAGCGTCGGCCGCAGCCGCGCCTCTTCGTTGTACGCCGGGACGACGACGCTCAGATCCACGCTCACCGCTCTTGCCGCCCCCGCCGGTCCTCGTCCCGCCCGTCCTCGTCCGGTCGGCCCTGCTCCCGCCGGTACCGTCTCTCCAGCCGGTCCGCCCACGCCAGCGCATGGTCGTTGTACGCGCGGATCACGGCGCGCACCGCGGTCCTGTCTCCCCTGGTCACCGCGTCGACGACGTCCTGGTGCCCGGCCCAGAGCCAGGCGGGGAGCTCCGGATCGGCGCGCAGGAACGGCACGGAGAACACCCATCCCTGAACCCGCAGCCGGTGCAGGAAGTCGCAGAGATAGCGGTTCGCGACGAGCGCGCCGAGCTCACGCCAGAAGCGCAGGTCGTAGCCGACGAGGATGTCCAGGTCCCCGGCGCGCGCCGCCCGCGACGCCTCCTCGGCCCGGCGCCGTACGGACAGCACCGCCTGCGGGGCCGGCGGGCAGGGCCGGTCTCCCGCCATGTGCCCGAGGATGGCCTCCACGACCATCGACCGGGTCTCGACCATGGTCCGGTAGTCGTCGACCGAGAACTGATGCACCTTGAAACCGCGGTGCTGGTCGGAGTCGAGCAGACCCTGTGCCGACAGATCGACCAGGGCCTCGCGGACGGGCGTCGCGGAGACGCCGTACTGGTCCGCTATCTCCTTGACGGTGAACTCCTGACCCGGCTGCATACGGCCCGCAAGCACCTCGTCACGGAGCGCGTCGGCGATCTGCTGCCGCAGAGTACTGCGGGTGACGGCGCTCGTACCGCCGTTCCCGCCACCGCTGCCGCTCCCGTAGCCGGGCATCGTGGCCTTCTCCTTCGCCATTGGTCCCGGACACGATAGGCCAGGGGGATGGCGCGCCGGATGCGCAGCGTACGGTCTGACCGTGAGGGGAGGCGATGCCCGCGTGGAGGAGGTGTTCGAGCCGGCCACCGGCGACGGGCCCCAGGTGGCGGGCCCGAGCAGGGACGCGGAGGTGCGGACGGCGTTCGAGGGGCTGCTCCGGATCCGCCGGGTGACGAACACCACGGGCGGCGGGCCGGGCAACGAGAACGTGCCCGCGCCGTGGGAGCTGACCCGGACCGTCCGCGCCGTGTCGCTGGCCCTGGAGGCGTCCGGTTTCCCGCCGTCCGCCGTGGCCGCGGACGATGCCGGGCGGCGTACGGCCACGGGCTACCGCGTCCGGCCCGGTGACCGTCCGCGGACGGTGTACGTGGAGTGGCTCGGCCCGCCGGGCGGCGGAGCCGCCCAGGAGGAGGAGAGCCGGCTCAGGGCGTGCGCCGAGGTGCTGGCCGGGCTGGGCTGGGAGGGGCTGCTGTACCGGGGGCCGCGTAAGCGGCGGTTCCTGGAGGTCGAGCCGGGGGCGTGAGCCGGTGGCCGGTCAGGATGCGCCGGGCCGGGCGGCATGCTCGGACCCGGCGCGGAACGTCTGGCGGTACGTCATCGGAGAGACTCCGACGCTCGCCGCCATGTGCTGACGCAGCGAGGCAGCCGTACCGAAGCCGGATTCGTCGGCGACCCGGTCGACCGGGAGGTCCGTGGTCTCCAGCAGCCGGCGGGCGTGCTCGATGCGCTGCTGCGTCAGCCACTGCACCGGAGTCGTGCCGACCTCCTCCCGGAAGCGCCGGGAGAAGGTGCGCACGCTCATCCGCGCGTGAGCGGCCAGCTCGGCCAGCGTTACCGGGCGGCCGAGACGGCTCAGGGCCCAGGCCCGGGTCGGGGACGTGGTCGCGGCGGTCTGCAGCGGAACCGGCCGCTCGATGAACTGCGCCTGGCCGCCCTCCCGCCACGGTGGCACGACACACAGCCGTGCCACCCGGTTGGCGACGTCGCTGCCGTGGTCCCGGCGTACGAGATGCAGACACAGGTCGACACCGGCCGCGACGCCGGCAGCGGTGAGCACGTCGCCGTCGTCGACGAACAGCACGCCGGGGTCCACCTCGACCTCGGGGAAGGCCCGTTGGAAGTCGGCCGCCTCGTTCCAGTGCGTGGTCGCGCGCCGCCCGTCGAGCAGACCGGCGGCGGCCAGCACGTACGAGGCGGTGCAGATGGACACGATCCGGGCCCCGGGGCGCAGCCCGCGCAGCGCGTCGGCGAGCGGGGCGGGAAGCCAGTCCCTGGTCTGGTCGGGCCCGCAGGCGAAGGGCGGGACGACGAGGGTGTCCGCCGTCGCGAAGGCGTCGGCGGAGTGCTCCACCGTGACCGAGAAGTCCGCGCTCGTGCGGACCGGGCCGCCGTCGAGGCTGCAGGTGATCACCTCGTAGAGCGGTTCGCCGTCACGGCCGGCCGCGGTGGCGAATATTCGCGCGGGGATGCTCATTTCGAAGGGGTAGACGCCTTCGAGGGCGAGTACGACGACTCGGTGCGGGCGCTCGGGCGAGGACAGCGGCATGGCCAGATCCTTGCACACCCTGGCCATCCGGCCACTCGTGGGGGCGTGTTGGTCGGCGGAGGGTGGTCCTACACCCGGTTCGACCGCCTGTTGGTCGACCGCCTGCTGAAGGAGCGGAACATGCCTGCCGTCATGCGTGCCATCGGCCAGAGGACACTCGGTGGACCTGAGGTCCTGGAGGTCGTGGAGGTGGAGCGACCGGAGCCGGGCCCCTCAGAGGTACTGGTGCGGGTGCACGCCGCCGGGGTCAACCCCACGGACCGATGGCACCGTGCGACGGGCGGGCTGCTCTCGGACGGGCCGGTGCCGCTGGGTTGGGACGTCTCGGGTGTCGTCGAGGCGGTCGGGCTCGGTGTGACCATGTACCGGCCGGGCGACGAGGTGTTCGGCATGCCGAGACTGCCGCAGCCGGCCGGCGCGTACGCCGAGTTCATGACGTCGCCCGCGCGCCACCTCGCCCGCAAGCCGGCCGGGCTCTCGCACGTCGAGGCGGCGGCACTGCCGGTCGCGGCGCTGACTGCGTGGCAGTCGCTGGTCGACACGGCGGACGTCCGTCCGGGGCAGCGCGTCCTGATCCACGCCGCGGCGGGCGGCGTCGGCCACCTCGCCGTCCAGATCGCCAAGGCCCGTGGCGCATACGTGATCGGCACGGCGTCGGCGCCCGCGCACGACTTCGTGCGGGGCCTCGGGGCGGACGAGGTCGTCGACTACCGGGCGACGGCCTTCGAGACGGCCGTCGCGGAGGTGGACGTCGTGCTGGACACGGTGGGCGGCGAGTACGGGCCGCGCTCGCTCGACGTGCTTCGGCCGGGTGGCGTGCTGGTCTCGCTCGCCTCGCCGGCGGAGGCGTACCTCACGGATGTCGCCGAACGGCGCGGTCTGCGCGCCGGTTTCACGATCGTCGAGCCGGACGCGGGCGGCCTGAAGGAGATCGGGGCGTTGGTGGAGTCGGGCGTGCTGCGGGTGCACGTGGAGGCGGTACTGCCGCTGGAGGAGGCGGCGAAGGCGCATGCGATGGGGGAGGAGGGGGGCGCGCGGGGGAAGGTGGTGCTGACGGTCGGGTGAGGCGCGGGCGGGGCTGAGTCGTGGGCGGCGGACGGAGGCGCGCCTTGGCCGCCGTGCGGAGGCGGGGCGCTACGGGGCGACGGACGGGGCCGGCCCGCTGGGTGGGGCCGTTCCCCACCCCGCCCCTTCCCCCTGGGCCTGGCGGCGCGGTTCCCCGGGGCGCGGCCACCGGGCCGTAGGGGAGTTCGAGGCGCGGGGTCCGGGGTCCGGGGCGGAGCGGTCCGGGAACGGCGGGGTGGGGGAAAGGCTGCCCGCTAAGCCACCCACTCGTCCGCCACCGCCAGCGCGGCGTCCAGCGCTGCCAGCCCCTCCTTCGCCTCCGCCTCGCTCACATTGCACGCCGGCACCGCGTGCGTGCGGTTCATGTTGACGAAGGGCCACAGGCCGTTCTTCTTGCAGGCCGCGCCGAACGCCGCCATCGCGGCGTTCGCCTCGCCCGTCGCGTTGTACGGCACCAGCGGCTCGTGGGTCTCGCGGTCGCGCACCAGGTCAAGGGCCCAGAAGACACCGAGGCCGCGCACCTCGCCCACCGACGGGTGACGCTCCGCCAGCTCCCGCAGGCCCGGGCCGAGGACGGTCTCGCCGATCATCGCCGCGTTCTCGACGACCTTCTCGTCCTCCATCACCTGGATCGTGGCGACGGCCGCCGCGCACGCCAGCGGGTGGCCGGAGTAGGTGAGCCCGCCGGGGTAGGGGCGCTTGTCGAAGGTCGCGGCGATCTCCGCGGAGATCGCGACACCGCCCAGCGGTACGTATCCCGAATTCACCCCCTTGGCGAAGGTGATCAGGTCCGGCACCACGTCGAAGTGCTCCGCGGCGAACCATGTGCCCGTGCGGCCGAAGCCCGCCATGACCTCGTCGAGGACGAAGACGATGCCGTAGCGGTCGCAGATCTCGCGGACGCCCGCGAGATAGCCGGGCGGCGGCGTCATGATGCCGGCGGTGCCGGGGATCGTCTCGAGGACGATCGCCGCGATCGTCTGCGGGCCCTCGAAGGCGATGGTGTCCTCGAGGTGGGTCAGGGCGCGGGCGCACTCCTCGGACTCGGTCGTGGAGTAGAACGGCGACCGGTACAGGAACGGCGCCCAGAAGTGGACGACGCCCGCCGTGCCGTTGTCGCTGGCCCAGCGGCGCGGGTCGCCGGTGATGTTGATCGCGGTAGCGGTGCCGCCGTGGTACGAGCGGTAGGCGGAGAGCACCTTCGGGCGGCCCGTGTGCAGCCGGGCCATCCGGACGGCGTTCTCGACGGCCTCCGCACCGCCGTTGGTGAAGAAGATCTTGTCCAGGTCGCCGGGGGTGCGCTCGGCGATCAGCCGGGCGGCCTTAGAACGCGACTCCACGGCGAACGCGGGCGCGAACGTGGCCAGCTTCCCGGCCTGCTCCTGGATCGCCGCGACGACCTTCGGGTGCTGGTAGCCGATGTTCGTGTAGACGAGGCCGCTGGTGAAGTCGAGGTAGCGGTTCCCGTCGTAGTCCCAGAAGTAGGACCCCTCTGCGCCGGCGACGGCGAGCGGGTCGATCAGGCCCTGGGCGGACCAGGAGTGGAACACGTGGGCACGGTCGGCGGCCTTCACGGCGGCGCCGGCCTCGGGGTCGGCATGAGGGGTCATGCCGGCCAGCGTAAGGAGGCGCCGAGGGGCCACGACATGGCCATCTTGTATGGACCGGGCCTCATATCTGGGCAGGGTGTCGGGCCGCCCGCCCGGCAGCCATTGACAGCATGTTGTCGATATGACAGCCTGCTGTCATATGAGGCAGTGCAGGGGCACGCGTCGAGGAGGGCACCATGACCCGCAGGACCGTTCATCTGGCCGTGTACGACACCTATGCCGACTGGGAGACGGGCCACACCACCGCCCACCTCACCCAGAACGGCTTCACCGTGAAGACGGTCGGCCTCACGACCGACCTCGTCACCACCATGGGCGGCGTAGGCATCCGGCCCGACCTCGCGCTCGCCGACCTGGACCCGGCCGACAGCGCGCTGCTGATCCTCACCGGGGCGACCCTGTGGGACACGGGCGACGACCTCGCCCCGTTCACCGCCAGGGCCCGTGCGTTCCTGGACGCGGGAGTGCCGGTCGCCGCGATCTGCGGCGCGACCGCCGGCCTGGCCCGCGAGGGTCTGCTCGACGCCCGCGCGCACACCAGCGCCGTCTCGTTCTATCTGGACGCCACGGGCTACAAGGGCGGTGAACACTACGTCGACGCGGACGCCGTCACCGACGGGGACCTGATCACCGCCGGCCCCACCGAGCCGGTCGCCTTCGCCCGCGAGGTCTTCGCCCGCCTCGGGGTGTACGAGGGCGAGAAGCTGGACGCCTGGTACCGGCTGTTCCACGACTCGGACCCGTCGGCCTACGAGGTCCTGAACGCATGAGGCCCGCGGACCACCCCCAGGAGCTGCTGACCCGCACGGCTCTCGGCGTCTTCCGGCTGAACGGGCAGTTCATCACCGTCTCCGACGGCCTGGCCCGGGAGGCCGGACTCTCGGCGGCCCGCTGGCAGGTCCTGGGCGCCGTGCTGCGGGAGCCGCAGTCCGTCGCGCAGGTCGCCCGCACCATGGGCATCACCCGGCAGAGCGTGCAGCGCATCGCCGATGTGCTGGCGGAGCAGGGCCTGGCGGAGTACCGCCCCAACCCGGCCCACCGGCGCGCGAAACTGCTGCACGCGACCGAGGAGGGGCGGGCGGCGATCCAGCGGATCGACCCGGGGCACGCCCGCCTGGCGAACCGGCTGCTGGACGCGCTCGGGCCGCAGGAGTTCGCGGAGACCGTACGGGTGCTGGAGCAGCTCTCGAAGGCGATGGCGGCGATCGAGGCGGACGACGAGGGCCGGGTCCAGGACGAGGCCAGGGCCGGGCCGAAGGTGCGCTGACGCCGGGCCGGCCGCGCCGATCCTGACCTGTATGGCCGACGGCGGGCCCACTATTCTCGGTCCGTCGGGGGATTCGGTACGGGGGAAGGGCCGCGCGGCGATGGAGCAGTTGGCACCGGGGGATCCGCAGAGCATCGGCGAGTACCGGATCCTGGCCCGGCTCGGCGCGGGGGGCATGGGTCAGGTGTACCTCGCCCGGTCCGACCGCGGCCGGACGGTCGCGGTCAAGCTCGTACGGCAGGAGCTCGCCGAGCAGGAGGAGTTCCGCAACCGCTTCCGCCTCGAGGTGAGGTCCGCCCTGCGCGTGGGCGGGCAGTGGACCGCGCCGGTGCTCGACGCGGACACGGAGGCGCCGATCCCCTGGGTCGCCACCGGTTACATCGCCGGGCCGGCGCTGCACACGGTCGTCTCCGGCGAACACGGCCCGCTGCCCGAGCGCAGCGTCCGGCTGCTGGCTTCCGGACTGGCCCACGCGCTGACGGACATCCACGCGGCCGGCCTGATCCACCGTGACCTCAAACCGTCGAACATCCTGCTCACCATCGACGGGCCGCGCGTCATCGACTTCGGCATCGCCCGCGCACTGGAGACCGTCACCGACGGCGGCCTCACCCGCACCGGCGCGCTCGTCGGCTCTCCCGGTTTCATGGCTCCTGAACAGGTGCGCGGCGACCGGATCACCCCGGCGTGCGACGTCTTCTGCCTGGGGTCCGTCCTCGCCTACGCGGCCACCGGCCGGCTCCCGTTCGGCTCGGTGGACAGCGGCGGGCACGCGCTGATGTTCCGTATCGCGCAGGAGGAACCGGATCTGACCGGCGTCCCCGCCGGCCTGGCCGATCTGGTCCGCGACTGCCTGCACAAGGATGCGCAGGCACGGCCGACGCTCGCACAGCTGCTGGAGCGGACCGCCGCCGACGCCGACGGTGAGCCGTGGCTGCCGGGGGCGCTGATCGCTCAACTGGGGCGTCATGCGGTGCAGTTGCTCGACGCCGAAGCCCAGCCCCGTACACCCGCCACCCAGCCCCACGCGCCCGCAGGGCCTCCCACGCCCGAGCAGCCGCCGACGCTGACCGCTCCCCCTCGTCCGGCACCCGCGCCGACACCGCCGCCGATGCCCGCACCGGCTCCGCTCCCGCCGCACGGGCAGGCGTACGGCTACCCGCAGCCCTACCGTCCGGCCCCGTACGCACCGCCCGGCCACGCTCCCGCTGCCGCCCCGCGCCGCGGCTCACGGGGCGGGACGCTCGCGCTGATCGCCGTCGCTCTTGTCGTCGCACTCGGCGCGGGTGGCTCGGTCTACGCGCTGATGTCCAAGGACCAGCACGGCAGGAGCACCGCGGACGACCCGAAGCCGGGGCCCGTGACAACGGGCCCCTCCTCCGGCGCCCCTTCGGGCAACTCCACCCCGGCGCCCGGCACTACGCCTCCGACCGCCCGGACCGCCGGCGAGGTGCCGGGGGAGTACGTCGGCACCTGGCGGGCGTCCTTCGAGACGGCGGACGGCACCAACACCCGGATCATGACGATCACCCAGGGCACGGCGGGCGAACAGGTGATGACCCTGACCGGCACCGGCCCCAACTACGACTGCCGCTGGTCCGCCGCCCTCCGCGCCGCGGGCCCGCCCCTGGAACTCGATCCCACCGCCGTGACGTTCGGAGACAGTACGTCCTGCTCGCCTGGCCAGTGGAGCCGGCTGAACATGCCGAACGACACCACCATCGTGCGCGAACTCGTCGGCTCGGGCGGCGAGCCCCTCACGTACACCAGGACGGGCTGAGCCACCCGACGCCGCGCCCTCGGTGCAGCGGATCAGCCCCAGCTGGCGTTGTGGAAACTGCGGTACTCCCTGCGTTCCTGGGCCGACACGAGCCAGCGCGCGGCCAACAGTCCCGTCAGGCTGACGCCGATGAGGCCCGCGCCCAGCACGGGGTTGCCGATGTCGACGATCGAGGTGACCGCGCGTGACCCGAACCCTTCCTCGGTCCCCGCAGGCGATGCGGGCGGGGCGGGTACGGGCGGTGCACCGCCCCCGCTCTGCCCGTTCGCGTTCGCTTCGCCGGTTCCCGGCGGGCCGCCCGTCAGGTTCACCCCGAGGCTCTCCATGGCCGTGGTCACGGGCTGGAAGTACGTCGTGCCGCCCGTGGTGCAGTCCCCGTCGCCTCCGGAAGTGACACCGAGCGCCAGCCCCTCGGAGAACAGCGGGCCGCCGCTGTCACCGGCCTCCGCGCAGACCGTGGTCTCGATCAGTCCGGTGACCGTGCCCTCCGGGTAGTTCACCGTCGCGTCGACTGCCGTCACCTCCCCGGAACGGAAGCCGGTCGAGCTGCCGCTGCGGAACACCCGCTGGCCCACGGCCGCTTCGCCGGCCCCGATGATCGGAACACCCCTGCCGTTGCCGATGTCCACGACATTGGTGCGGTCCAGGGTCCGGGCGTCCTCGTAGCGCACCAGGGAGTAGTCGTCGCCGGGGAAGCTGGACGCGGTGGTCGTGCCGACGAGTTCGTCGCCCTGGCGGTCCCGGAACCAGGTGGTGTCCTGCGGTCCGCAGTGCCCGGCCGTCAGGATGAAGGTGTCCTGGCCGTTGGTGACGTTGAAGCCCGCGGAGCACCGCCGCTGGTCGCCGAAGACCGGGGTACCGCCGCTGACCCTGGTGGTGAAGGTGCCGGAGGTCCGCTCCATGCGGACGAACCCGCCGATCCGCTCCGCGAGCCCGGAAAGGCTCGACCACTCCTGCGCGGAGACGGTGCTGTCGGCCCGCACGGTGATGCTGTTGTCGGCGTAGTCGACCGACCATGCCGTGCCCGCCACACGGGGGGACGAGCGCAGTGTCTCGGTGGCCGAGCGGAGCCGCTCCATGCTGTGCTCGACAACCTTCGCCTCCGCGCCCGCCCGCCGCACATCCTCCGCGGCGTCCTGGTCGGTGACGGCGACGACCGTCCGCCCGTCGGCCCCTGTCCAGCTGCCCGCAGTACGGGACGCCCCGAGCCGCGAGACGAGTTCCGCGGCCGGATCCTCCGAGACCGCCGGCTCACCGGGCGGCGCCTCGCCCGCCACGGCGCCGGAGACCATGAGTCCGCCGCTGAGCAGCCCGACGGCGGCAGCCAACCGCACCAACCGCTGGAGTTTGTGTCGTACGCGCCTTTGACGTGCGTGCATCATCCGCGGCCCCAGGATCGTGACGGAACGGCTTCTCCAGTGGCGGGGGGCCTCGGGCACCGAGGCCCCCCGTCTCAGTACGTGCCGCAACGCCCGGGTGTTCACCTGCGGTCCGGACAGCCCGCACGCAGGCCCCGTTCCTGCGGTCATCGGCATGGACACCACACGGAGATGGATCCTGCGGGGCATGGCGGCGGCCCCCGTGGCGGCCGCCACGGAATCCTCCGGCCCGAAGCAGCAGCAGGCCGCCGACGGCAACCCGCCTTCCTTGCAGGGGCGTTCACCAGAGGCCCGGCCGGCGCCACCACCGTGTGCGAAGATCCGGGCGTGGATGCCTTGATGCCCGAAGACCCCCCGCAGATCGGCCCCTTCCGGCTGCTCGGACGACTCGGCGTGGGCGGGATGGGGCGGGTCTATCTCGCCCGGTCCGCCGGCGGGCGCACCGTCGCCGTCAAGCTCGTACGGGCCGAGCTCGCCGCGCAGGACGAGTTCCGTCGCCGGTTCGCGCGCGAGGTCGAGGCGCTGGAACGGGTCGGAGGGACCGGGACCACTCCCGTCATCGCGTCCGACACCGACGCCGAGTCGCCCTGGGTCGCCATCGGGTACGTACCGGGACCGTCGCTGCGGAGCGTGGTCGTCGACCAGTACGGGCCGCTGCCGGCGAACTCGGTACGCGCGCTCGCCGCGGGCCTGGCCGACGCGCTCGGGCACATCCACGCCGCCGGGCTGCTGCACCGGGACCTCAAGCCGTCCAACATCCTGCTCACCGTCGACGGGCCCCGCATCATCGACTTCGGCATCGCACGCGCCGTGGACACCGTCACCGACGGCGGGCTGACCACGACCGGCGCGGTCGTCGGCTCACCCGGTTTCATGTCGCCCGAGCAGGTGCGCGGCGAGCGGCTCACGCCCGCGTCCGACATCTTCTGCATGGGCGCCGTACTGGCGTACGCGGCCACCGGGCGCCCGCCGTTCGGGTCTGCCGACAGCGGGGTGCACGCCGTCCTGTTCCGTATCGCGCACGAGGAGCCGGACCTGGCCGGGCTGCCGCCCGAGCTGGATCCACTCGTACGCCGGTGCCTGGACAAGGATCCGGCCGCGCGGCCGGCGGCCGCCGAGCTCGCGAACGTGCCGCTCCCCGAAGAACCCTGGTTGCCCGCAGGGCTGCTGGCGGGGCTCGGACGTCACGCGGCCCGGTTGCTCGACGCCGACGGGGACCCGACTCCTCCGACGCCCGTGGGCCCCGCGCCGGCCGCGGCTGCCGCACCCGGCAGGCGGCGGCGTACCGTCCTGGCCGCCACGTCTGCTGCCGCCGTCCTCGCCGCCGCCGGCACCTTCGCCGCCCTGTCCTGGCACGGCGGCAGCGGGACGGACAACGCCAAAGGGACGCCCGGCAGGACCGGCGCCCCGGTCGCGTCGTCCGTCGGTGCCGACGTCTCCGACGGGATCGTTCCGGACGACTTCCTCGGCGCCTGGGAGGGCGTGCTGCGGGGCAGCGCCGACGCACCCTACGAGACCGGGCGTATCGAGATCACCCAGGGCCGGGCCGGTGAGAAGACCGGTGTGTACGTCCACGTGACCGGCGAGCGGCTGTGCATGGGACGCTCGACGCTCGTCTCCGCGGACGCCGACAGAATCGTCTTCGGTGAGAGCGACGTCACCACCAGCGTGCCGGAGAAGCGCTGCACTCCGGCGGCGCACCAGACCCTCACCGTACGGTCGCCGGAGGTGCTGGAGTGGACGTCGGGCGACGTCAGCGCCACGTTCCACCGGTCGAAGAACGGACCCAGGGCCCTGCCGCCCGCCTTCGTCGGTCACTGGCAGCAGAAGTTCGGCGTCCTCGACGCCCCACCCGACCACGAGGATCCCCGCACCTTCGAGATGACCGTCACCCAGGGGCCGGTCGGCGCCCCGCTCGTGCGGTTCACGGAGAACTATCCGCGCACCGACGACGAGACCGGCGAGCAGACCGGCGACCTGGTGCACTGTGAGAGCACCGCCGTGCTCGGCGGCGTCGGCGACCTTCTCGTCCTCGGGCCGCCACAGCTGGAGCCGGGTTCCGATCCCGAGTGCTCCCCGTCGGGCTCGGCGCAGAACCTGCGCATCGACCGCTTCGAGGGCAAGGAGCGCCTGCTCATGTACGGGATGAGTGCGGACGGCGAACCGGCGGAGTACTTCCGCAAGTGAGCGGCCGCATCGTCTGAACGACGGACCAACATCCGGCGTCCGGTCGCGAAAACGACCCTCTGGCAAGGACTCTCCTCCGTACGGTGGCCGCTCCATCGTGGGACGTGAGCCGTGCGAGGGGGCACCCGTGGAGTGGTTCAGTGCCGAGAACGTCGTGGCCGTGTTCACCGCCGTGCTCGGCATTCTCGCCTCCGGCGGTGTGCTCTGGTACGAGCGGCGGGTGCCGCGGCGCAGGCGGATCGGGTACCGCGTGCAGATGGACACCCCGATCGGCAGCGATGTACGTGCCGGGCGGCCCAACTTCCGGCTCGGGCTGTTCAACGACGCCCCCGAGATGTCCGACGCGACGCTCGTCCTGCTGCGCATCGAGAACGACGGCTCGCAGAGCATCGCGGACAACGACTACACGGGCCGTGAGGTGCACGGCCTGACCGCCGAGTTCACCGATCGGACGGTACGCGCCATCGCGGTCACCCAGCCGCCGGGCGCCGAGCACCTGATGGACCACTTCACGGCCGCGGCCGGCATGCGCCACAGCGAAGGAACGATCCATCTGCCGCGTGTCCCGCTCAACCAGGGCCAGCACTTCAAACTGCTGGTGCTGCTCACCGGCGGCCCGGTCGGCAGCGCGATCCGGGTCACCGGCGGTCTGCGCGACGGTGCCGTGGCCCCCAACCACAGCACCACACCCGACGACACTCCGCCGTTGTTCAGCCGGGCGGCCCGGGTGATCACCGTGCTGCTCACCGTCTGCGTCGTGGCACTCGCCACGATCATCATCGCGCGCGACGACTCCCGCCCGCCGATCGGCTGCGCCCGGGGCGAGTTGACGGTCATCGGGTCGACCGCCTTCGCGCCGGTCGCGCGGGAGCTGGCGAAGAAGTACGAGAAGGACTGCGAGGGCGCCACCGTCACCGTCGACGCGCACGGCAGCAACGCAGGGATCAGGGCGCTGGCGGACGCCGGCGCCGCGGCGGAGAACCGCTCCCCCGCGGTGATCGCCCTCGCCGACGGCCCGAAACCCGGAGGCTATCCACAACTGCGTGAGACCCGTGTCGCCGTCTCCGTCTTCGGGCTGGTCGTCAACGACCGCGTCCCGCTGAACAACCTCACCCTGGCGGACATCCGCAGGCTCTACCGCGGCGAGATCACCAACTGGCGGCAGCTCCGCGGCCCCGACCTGCCGGTCCTCCTCGTCAGCAGGGATGCCAACTCAGGAACCCGCGAGGTCTTCCAGCGCCGGGTCCTGCACCGCAACGAGCCCGCGAACTCCTCACGCGACTGCCGGCACAAGGACGACGCCGAGGCCACGGTCGTCCGCTGCGAACTCGGCAGCACCGAACAGGTGCTGGCGACGGTCGCCGAGCTGCCCGGCGCCATCGGCTACAGCGAGCTGCGTTCCGGCAGCGACCTGAAGGGCCTGCACCGCCTGACCATCGACGGTGCCGCCCCGTCCGTCGACACCATCGGCGAGACCGGCTACCCGTACCGCGAGATCGAGTACGCCTACACCTACGGCCGCCCGCCCGCCGACTCGCTCGTCTCCAGCTTCCTCACCTACCTGAGCCGCGGCGGCGGCCAGGACGTGATCACCACCCACGGCCATCTACCGTGCGCGACGCCGAAGGGCCTGCGGGTCTGCGGCGAGGGATGAGCCGTTCAGCTGTCGGTGGGCATCACGCGGGTCACCTTGCCGTCGAGGTCCGCCTCCAGATAGCCGCTGCCGCCGTACTCGTCGGACAGATAGACGGCGAGGAGCAGCGGGGTGTCGAACACGTCGTTCGGCGCCCGGACCACCAGATAGCGCATGGTCGGGTCCTTCACGTTCAGATCCTTGTGCGCTCGCTCGAGCAGGGCGGGGACGACGTCCCAGTCGAAGTCGTCCAGGCTGAACGGCATGTCGCCGCCTTGGAGGGTGCCATTGATGATGCCCTTCTTCGCCCCTTCGCCGACGCGATAGGTCCAGTCGTCGTACTTCTTGTCGCTGCCCTTGACCATGACGCTGGCGGACACGTACTCCGGGTACACGGTGAGGTCGCCCACCTTGTCCGTGCCCGTCTGCGCCTTGATGTCCGCGACGGCCGTGCGAATGCCGTCCGGCGTCAGCAGGTCCACCTGTTCGGCGCTCTTCGAAGGCGTGGAGGTGCCAGGGGTCGGATCGGGCGCGGGGGTCCTCACCCCGGTGACCGACGGCCCGGAGGGCTTCGCCCCCGCCTCCCCGCCCTCTCCCCCGCCGGGGAGCAGCGCCCAGACCAGCACGCCCGTCAACGCGGTCGCGGTGATCGAGGAGCCGATCGCGATGCGCCGGGTCGCCCGGGCGCGTCCCTCCGACACGGGCCGGGTCACCGTCGCCCCCGGCGGCACAGGCCCGGCCCACGGGGGCGGCACCGCGTCCTGGTATCCGGGCGGCGGGGGCGGCACCAGCCGGTACGAGGTCGTCGACGGCGGCGCCGAGGCATGCCCCGCCGCCACTTCGGCCAGCATGCGGTCCACCGTCGCCGGGTCGGGCCGCGCGGCCGGGTCCTTGACGAGCACGGCGGCAAGCACCGCCGCCAGCGGACCGGCCTGACGCGGCGGCGGCAGCTCCTCGCCCAGGACGGCGGCCAGAGTGGCGAGCGTGGTACCGCGCTGCAGCGGATGGTGGCCCTCGACGGCGACGTACAGCATCATCGCCAGCGACCACACGTCCGAGCCCGGGCCGCCCTCGTCGCCCGAGATGCGCTCGGGCGCCATGTAGTCGGGCGTCCCGATGACGGACCCGGTCACGGTCAGGACGGTCGACTCCCGGATCGCGGCGATCCCGAAGTCGGTGAGGACCGGGCGCCCGTCGGGCCGCAGCAGCACGTTGGCGGGTTTCACGTCCCGGTGCTGGATGCCGGCGTCGTGCGCGGCCCGCAGCGCCGCAAGCACCTCCCGTCCCAGCCGGGCCGCCTCGACGGGCGCCATCGGGCCCGTGGCGAGCCGGTCAGCCAGCGACCCGCCGGTCACCAGCTCCATGACGAGCCATGGATAGGTGCCCTCGCCGCTGTCCACGACATGGTGGATCGTCACCACGCCTGGATGCTCGACCCTGGCCAGCGCGCGGGCTTCCCGCAGCACCCGCGCCCGCAGCATGCTGGCCGCCTCCGGGTCGTACTCCGCGAGCCCCGGATCGGGCGGCCGCACCTCCTTCAGCGCCACGGCCCGGTCCAGCACCACGTCCCGCGCCCGCCACACCGTGCCCATACCGCCGCCGCCGAGCCGCCCTTCCAGCTCGAACCGGCCGTCGATCACCCGTCTGCCGGGCCCCCCGTCGCTCATGGCGGGAGCATAAGGGACGCCGGTGACGGCAGCTGCCGGGCCGTCGCCCTACGGCCGTCGCACCGCAGGTCACGTCGTGGCCTGCGGCACTCCGGGTCGCCGGCGCCGGTGGCTCGGCGCGGAAGAACCCCCGGACGCGGATCCGCGGCGAAAGCGCTCGGCCCTCGCCGCGGGTCTGCCCCTCGGGGGTTTCCAGTGTCCCGCGGATGTCCTACAGGAACGAATTGATCTCGATCGTCTCGGTCCGGCCCGGGCCGACGCCGATCGCGGAGATCGGGGCGCCGGACAAGTCCTCCAGCGCCTTCACGTACGCCTGCGCGTTCTTCGGCAGGTCGGCGAAGGTCTTCGCCTTGGTGATGTCCTCGGACCAGCCCGGCAGCATCTCGTACACCGGCTTCGCGTGGTGGAAGTCGGTCTGCGAGTAGGGCAGCTCCTCGACGCGCTTGCCGTCGATCTCGTAGGCGACGCAGACCGGGATCTGCTCCCAGCCGGTCAGCACGTCGAGCTTGGTGAGGAAGAAGTCGGTGAGACCGTTGACCCTGGTCGCGTAGCGCGCGATGACCGCGTCGAACCAGCCGCAGCGACGGTCGCGGCCGGTGGTGACGCCGCGCTCGCCGCCGATGCGGCGCAGAGCCTCGCCGTCCTCGTCGAACAGCTCGGTCGGGAACGGGCCCGCGCCGACACGTGTGGTGTACGCCTTGAGGATGCCGATGACCCGGCTGATCTTCGTCGGACCCACGCCCGCGCCGGTGCAGGCGCCGCCCGCGGTCGGGTTGGAGGAGGTGACGAAGGGGTACGTGCCGTGGTCCACGTCCAGCAGCGTGCCCTGGCCGCCCTCGAAGAGGACGACCTTGCCCTCGTCGATGGCGTTGTTCAGGATCAGCGTGGTGTCGGCGACGTACGGCCTGATCTGCTCCGCGTACTGGAGCATCTCCTCGACGATCTTCGCGGGCTCGATGGCGCGGCGGTTGAAGACCTTGCTCAGCAGTTGGTTCTTGGTGTCGAGGGCCGCCTCGACCTTCTGCTGGAGGATCGACTCGTCGTAGAGGTCCTGGACGCGGATGCCGGTGCGGTTGATCTTGTCGGCGTACGTCGGGCCGATACCCCGGCCGGTGGTGCCGATCTTGCGCTTGCCAAGGAACCGTTCCGTCACCTTGTCCACGGTGACGTTGTACGGGGTGATCAGATGGGCGTTACCGCTGATCAGGAGCTTGGACGTGTCAATGCCGCGGTCGTTCAGCCCGCTCAGCTCGGAGAGCAGAACCGCCGGGTCCACGACGACGCCGTTGCCGATGACCGGAGTACATCCGGGCGAGAGGATTCCGGAAGGGAGGAGATGCAGCGCATACTTCTGGTCGCCGACGACAACCGTGTGGCCGGCGTTGTTACCGCCCTGGTAGCGCACCACATAATCAACGGATCCACCGAGCAGGTCAGTGGCCTTTCCCTTGCCTTCGTCACCCCACTGAGCACCGAGCAGCACAAGTGCGGGCACAGGCGTACACCCCTTCCGGGCGGGGCAAGACCAAGGTCAGGGGGCCGGAGCCGTGCCTGAGTCCTGGGACAGGTTGCCCCGGAATAGACGAAGCCCCTGGCGCAATAGCGCAAGGGGCTCTTGCACAAAGATGCTACCCGAGGAAGGACCGAGGTGTCGGCTCACGACCAGCTGCTGGTGGTCATCGACCCGGTCGCCCGCCAAATGGACGGCGAGTCCGTGCGCATCGCGAAAGATGTGCTGTGCGGCGGGTCGGAGGCGAAAATCTGTTTCCCCCAGGGGCCGGAGGAGTTCGCCCGGGCACTGGCCCGCAGGGGATCCCGCCGGCCGGTCGTCGTGGGCGACGACCGCGCGTTGCTGCGCGCCGTGGCTCTGCTGCACCGCGACCGCTCGCTCGGCGACGGCGTGCTCGCACTGGTCCCGGTGGGCGCCTCGGTGCAGCTCGCGCACTCGCTCGGCGTCCCCGCCGGGGCGGTCGCGGCGGCCAGGGCCGTGCTGGACGGCAGCCCGCGCCGGCTGGACCTCCTGGTGGACGAGAGCGACGGGGTGGTGCTGGGCGACCTGGCGATCCCGGCGGCGCGCCGGACGACACCGCACGAGGAGGCGGCGTCGGTGTGGACCACCGCCCGCTCCCTGGTCCGTACGCTGGTGCGCCCCGCTCCCGCGGCCGCTCCGGTCCGTACGCACCGGCTGCGGGTGGAGGCGGACGGCGTCCTGCTGTCCGACCTCGACCGGCCCGTCGAGGACGTGACCGTCCGCGCCGGGCTCGGCGGCCGCGCCGAGGTCGTCGTACGGCACGGGACGTCAGAGGAGCCGCTGCGGGCGAGTGCCCTGTCGGTCACGGTCTCCGGCCCGGACTTCCGCTACCGCGCGGACGCGCACGTCACAGGCCCGGTCCGGACGCGGACGTGGACGGTGCGCGCGGGGGCCTGGGGGCTGACGTTGCCGGTGGCCGCTCCGGCGGCATGACGGGCGCGGCCCGGCCCACGCGCTCGGCGCGCGCCGCCCCACGGGCCGCCGACCCCGGGCGCGGCGGCCACGCCCACCGTCACAGCTCGACCCGCAGCTCCTCCAGCCCCCTGATCACAAAGCCCCCCTTCCACCGCGGCTCCGCCGCGAGCCGCATCGTCGCGCACTCCCGCAGCAGCTCTCCGAAGGTCGCCGCCAGTTCGATCCGAGCCAGCGGCGCGCCCAGGCAGTAGTGGATGCCCGCGCCGAAGCTGACGTGCGGGTTGTCCTGACGCGCCAGATCCAGCTCGTCGGGGCGGTCGAAGCGGGCGCCGTCGCGGTTCGCGGAGCCGAAGAGCAGGGCGAGTTCGCAGCCGCGCGGCACGAGCGTGCCGTCGATCTCGATGTCGTCGAGCACCCAGCGTTCGAAGAGCTGCAGCGGGGTGTCGTAGCGCATCAGTTCTTCCACAGCCGTGGACAGCAGCGAGTGGTCCGCGCGCAGCGCCGCCAGCTGCTCCGGATGCCGGAAGAGCGTCCACCACCCGTTGACCGTGGTGTTGACGGTCGCCTCGTGTCCCGCGTTCAGCAGCAGCACGCAGGTGGAGATCATCTCCTGCTCGCTGAGCCGGTCGCCCTCGTCGTATGCGGCGATCAGCGCGGAGATCAGGTCCTCGCCCGGCTCGGCCCGGCGCGCGGCGATCAACTCCCGCAGATACGAGCTGAATTCCACCGAAGCCCGCACCGCCCGTGCCGCCGTCTCCTGCGACGGGTTGAGCTCGTACATCCCGCAGATGTCCGCCGACCACGGCCGCAGCAGCGGACGGTCCCGCTCCGGGATGCCCAGCATCTCCGCGATCACCGCGACCGGCAGCGGCTCCGCGACGTCGGCGAGCAGATCGCCGCCGCCCGCTTTCCTGAAGTCGGCGACCAGGCCGGCTGCCAGCCGCTGCACGACCGGCTCCAGCGCCTGCACGGTCCGCGGGGTGAACGCCTTGGTCACCAGTCGACGGATCCGGGTGTGGTCCGGGGCCTCCAGGTCCAGCAGGCCGTTGTCGCCCAGCGTGTGGAACGGCTCGTGCGCGGCGGGCGGCGGGGTGCGGCCGAACTCCTCGTGCGTGTAGCGGTGCAGATACGTCCGCCCCAGCCGCCGGTCCCGCAGCAGCGCCGACACGTCCGCGTGGTGCGGCACGAGGAACTGCCGTGTCGGCTCGAACCAGTGCACCCGGCCCCGCGCCCGCAGCTCGGCGAGGGCAGGGTACGGGTCGGCCACGAAGGAGGAGGACCAGGGCTCGAAGGGCACGTCGTCCGAAGCGTCCATGCCGGGACGCTAACGCCGCTACCCGGGCGTGACCAGCCTCGCCTCGTACGCGAACACCGCCGCCTGCGTACGGTCCCTCAGGCCCAGTTTCACCAGGACCCTGCTGACGTGCGTCTTGATGGTCGACTCCGCGACGACCAGGTGCGAGGCGATCTCGGCGTTCGACAGGCCCTGCGCGATCAGCACCAGGACCTCCGTCTCTCGCTCGGTCAGATCGGCGACCTGGGTCATCGCGGCCGGGCGCGGTGTCTCGGAGAGCTTGGAGAACTCGGTGATCAGCCGGCGGGTGACCGTCGGCGCCAGCAGCGCCTCGCCGGCCGCCACCACCCGCACACCGTCGGCGAGCTGCCGGGCGGAGGCGTCCTTCAGCAGGAACCCGGAGGCCCCGGCGCGCAGCGCCTGGTACACGTACTCGTCCAGGTCGAAGGTGGTGAGCACCAGCACCTTGGCCCCGGGGTGCGCGGCGACGATCTCGCGGGTCGCGTCGATGCCGTTCAGCTCGGGCATACGGATGTCCATCAGGACCACGTCCGGCGTGAGTTCCGCGACCTTGGAGACCGCCTCGCGGCCGTTGACGGCCTCGCCGATGACCTCGATGTCGGGCATGGCGTTCAGCAGGACCGAGAAGCCCTCGCGGACCATGATCTGGTCGTCGACGATGAGGACCCGGATCGTCATGACGTCTCCTCGGCGGGCTTGGCGGAGTCGGCGGGTGTGTCGGATCTTGCGGGTGTGGCGGCGACGGGGATGAAGGCCGTGACCTCGTACCCGCCCTCTTCGGTGGGTGCGGCGGTCATCTCGCCGTTCAGCATCGTCACACGTTCCCGCATGCCGGTGATGCCGTGGCCGGCGCCCGGTGAGGGATGGACCGGTCCCTGCGGCGCGGTGTTGACGACCCGCAGTCCGAGACCGCCCAGCACGTAGGAGACCTCGATCTTCGCGGTCGAACCGGGGGCATGGCGCAGCGCGTTGCTGAGAGCCTCCTGGATGATCCGGTAGGCCGACAGCTCCACGCCCTGCGGCAGCTCACGCACCGCACCCGTGATCGTCTTCTCGGTCTCCAGGCCCGCCTCGCGGACGTTGGAGAGCAGGTTGTCGAGGTCCGCGAGGACCGGCTGCGGCGCGTCGGGGGCCTGGTAGTCCTCTGCCCGTACGACGCCGAGGATGCGGCGCAGCTCGGTGAGCGCCGCCACCGCGTTCTCCCGGATCGTGGCGAACGCCTGCTCCAGCTCCTCCGGCGGGTTCTCCACCCGGTAGGGGGCGGCCTCGGCCTGGATCGCGACGACCGACATGTGGTGGGCGACCACGTCGTGCAGTTCACGGGCGATGGTGGTGCGCTCCTCCAGCAGGGTGCGGCGGTCGCGCTCGGTGGCGGTGACCGTCTGCTGGGCGGCGACCTCCTGCTCCGCGTGACGGCGGATCAGCATCATGCTGACGAACAGCAGGGACACCGCGGAGGTGAAGAGCATGGCGGGGGCGTCGGAGCTGTAGCCGTTGCTGAGGACCGTGTCGGCGAAGACCGAGTACCCGGCGGTGATGAACCACATCCAGCCGGCGGCGCGCGGCCGGGTCCGCATGGCGACCACGATCAGCACCGTCAGGTGGGACAGGAAGCCGGGGGGCGACCAGGGCCAGTCCTCGTAGGAGCCGCCCAGCACGCTCACGAACGGTGTGCTCAGGATCGACACCCACCAGGCGCCGACCGGTCTGATCAGCGTTATCGCCACGGCGCCCGTCGGGACGAGTGCGAACAGCAGGGCGCTGAACTCACCGTCGCCGGTACCGCCCGCCAGCAGCAGCACGCAGAAGGCGACGAACAGCACGACGGCATGCGGCAGCCACACCGCGGCCCGGCGTATCCGTTCGCCGGGCAGCCGGCGCACCAGCCGCCCGTCCGGCCGCAGAGGCGGCAGCGGCCGGTAGGCGAAGGCGTCGTGGAACAGGTCCTGGCGGAGGCCGCTGAGCGCCCCTTGGGCCAGTCGGTACTCGGGGCTGCGGGTCTTCTCGGTCACGTGAAGAAAGGTAAGCGGCCGCCGTGGCCCCGGTCGTCAGCATCGCTACGGATCCTGCGGCCTCCCCCCTGAGTACTACCTGGTGGGCCGGGCTTTCAGTAGCCCGCCGGGCGCACGAGACCCGTCTCGTAGGCGAAGACCGCCGCCTGGGTGCGGTCGCGGAGCCCGAGCTTCACCAGGACCCGGCTCACATGTGTCTTCACGGTCTGCTCAGCGACCACCAGGGTGCCCGCTATCTCCGCGTTCGACAGGCCCTGCGCGATCAGCGACAGCACCTCTGTCTCGCGTTCCGTCAGGTCGCCCGTCCGCTGCTTGAGCGGAGCCCGCGGCGCGCCCGTCGTACGGGAGAACTCGGCGATCAGCCGCTTGGTGATGTTCGGCGAGAGCAGTGCGTCCCCGCCCGCGATCACCCTGACCGCGTTCGCCAGTTCGTCCGCGGACGCGTCCTTCAGCAGAAAGCCGGAGGCTCCGGCGCGCAGCGCCTCGTAGACGTACTCGTCGAGGTCGAACGTGGTCAGCACCAGCACCTTCACCGCGGGGAGCGCCGCGGTGATCCGGCGGGTGGCCTCGATGCCGCCGAGCTCGGGCATCCGGATGTCCATCAGGACCACGTCGGGCGGTGTGTCCGTGACCTTGGCGACCGCGTCGAGCCCGTCGACGGCCTGGCCGATCACCTCGATGTCCGGTTCGGCGTTCAGCAGCACGGTGAAGCCCTGGCGGACCATCATCTGGTCGTCGGCGATCAGCACCCGGATCGTCATGTCTGCTGCTCCGTGGGTAGAGAGTCCGTCGGTAGAAGGGCGGTCACTTCGTAGCCGCCGTCCGGTGCGGGCCCGGCGGCGAGGTCGCCGCCCAGCATGGCCGCCCGCTCGCGCATCCCGAGCAGCCCGTGCCCGGCGCCCGGCGACGGGGGCGCGGACCGGAGCGGCGCGGTGTTGGTGACGCTGACCCGCAGCCCGGGCGCGGTGTGGGCGAGCTCTATCCGTACGGCCGTGCCGGGCGCGTGGCGGATCGCGTTGCTCAGCGCCTCCTGCACGATGCGGTACGCGGACAGTTCCACACCCGGCGTCAGCGGGCGCACGTCGCCGGTCGTGACGCACCGCACGGTCAGCCCCGCGGCGCGGGCGTTCTCGACGAGGGTCCCGAGACGGGCCAGCGTCGGCAACGGGGCGTGCGGTGCGGGCTCCGCCGCTTCCGGGTTCTCCGAGCGGAGGACGCCCAGCACCCGGCGGAGTTCGGTGAGCGCGTCGAGGGCGTTCTGCCGTATGCCCGCCAGGTTCTCCCTGAGCTCCTCCGGCGGGTCCTTCACCAGGTGCGGGGCGACCTGCGCCTGGATCGAGATCACCGACATGTGGTGGGCGACGACGTCGTGCAGTTCGCGGGCGATCCTGCTGCGCTCCTCCAGGACGGTCCGGCGGGTGCGCTCCTCCGCCGTGAGCACCTCCTGCTCCACGAGCCGGCCACGCGCCTCACGCAGCCCGCGCCGTGCGGAGCCGAGCACGACGGCGACGGTGAAGACGACCCCGGAGAGCACCACCGACGAGACGTGGGGGTGATCGCCGGACAGCGTTTCGGCGGCCAGCCCCAGCAGCACGCTGAGCACCAGCGCCTCGACGGCCACCCGGGTACGCACCCGGAGGGTCAGCAGGAACAGCACCAGGGCGTGCGCCAGGATCCCGGTGAACGGCCAGGGCCACGGCCCGTCCGACCCGAAACGGTACGTCCTGCCGAACTCGGCGCCGAGCGCGGCGACCGCCATGGACAGCCACCAGGCGGGCAACGGCCGGAAGACGGCCAGTACGATCGCGCCGCCGAGGGCGATCGCGAGCGGCATCGCGTTCGGGGGCGCCATGCTGTAGCTGGTGACGAGTTGGTCCCCGTGCCCAACGGTGAAGACGATCGCCAGCCACACCACGACGGTGTGCGGCAGCCGGCGCAGCCACCGCGGACCGCGCATCGGCGGCAGCGGGTGGCGCCCGCCGGCCCCCAGGTCGCTGCGGAAGGCACGCACGGCATCCCTCAGTGCGGTGCGCGCGGCGGCGGTCGTCTTCACCGGCCCAACCCTAGACATGCGTCCTGCTCCTTCGGGCGGGGGCCGATCCGAGGACCACCCTGGAGCCCCGGCCGCGCCTCGTGCCGTGCTCGTGGGTACGGAACGCCGCCAGGCACACCGCGAGCGCCGCGGCGAACACCGGCAGCCAGGCGAACCGGGCGAACACCCAGGCCGGGCCGTCGGGGGCGGTGTGCAGTCCGGGCAGTGGCGCCCCGGCGAGCAGCCCGGCGGCGGTGACGGCCATCAACGCCGTCTGGTGCCAGAGGAAAACGGTCATCGCCGACAGGTTCAGCAGGGCGACGGCCGCCCACAGGACCGGCCGCCGCATCGCCCGGCGAAGCGGGCCGAGCAGCAGCAGCGCGGCGCCGCACTGGGCGAGGCCGAAGGTGACGGCCGCGAGCGTCGGCGGGGCGAGATTCGAGACGGCCTGACCGGGCACCCCGACCATCGACGCCGGATAACCGGCCCACAGCACGAGCCCGGCGGTCGTGACGGCACCCGCACCGAGCAGCGCCCACCGGGTGTCACGGCCGCGCAGTCCGCCGCGCGCCCAGGCGGCGCCAAGACAGTACGGGACGAGCCAGCCGGCGGCGAGGTTGATCCAGCCCAGGGCCACGGGAGCTTCGAACCCGAACCGGAACACGTCCACATGCAGCACCACCGCCAGCGGCCACAGTGGATGCAGCCGGGACACGAAGGGTGTCGCAGCGGTCAGTGCGGCGAAGACCAGCAGGAACCAGAGCGGCGACAGGACCAGGTTCAGCAAGGTGCGCAGTGTCGCCAGGGCGGTCCCGCCGGCGAGCATCGCCGCCGAGGCGACCGTCCACAGGGTGAGGACGGCCGCGACCGGACCGAAGAGCCGGGCGAGGCGGCTTCCCAGCCACTGCCCGTACGCGGTACCGCGGGACCGCGCACGGCCGTGGCTGCGGGTGGCGGCGTAACCGCCGACCAGGAAGAACACCGCAAGGGTCTGGAACGTCCATGACACCGGGGCCAGTTGGCGCATGTGGACCAGCGGGCTCGTCCCCCGCAGCTCCCCGCCGTCGGTGACGAGCGCGGTGACCAGCCAGTGCCCCAGCACGACACCGAGAACGGCGATCGCGCGCAGCGCGTCGACTGCCCGGTCGCGTCCGGGCGGGGTGGCGGCGTCGATGCGGCGCGCGAGTTCACGCACGGGTCACCTCACCGGTGCGGCCCGCGGCGATGAGCGCGAGGTTCTCCAGGGCGGTTGTGCCCGGCTTCAGGTAGTCGCTGTGCCCGCAGTCGCCGGCGTCGAAGACGCGGGCACCGAAGGCGGCGGCGACCGGATCGGTGCCGAAACCGACTTCGCTGCCGAGGAGTTCGAGCCGTATGTGGGGCACGTCCGCGATCCAGTCGCCGCCGCCGCGCCCGGCCCAGACGGTGGCACGGCTGCGGAGTTCGCGGACCGTGCCGAAGCCCGTACCCGGGCTGCCGTAGAGGGCGATGTCCGCGGCGGCGAGCCGGTGCGCGGCGCGGGCGCAGACGACGGAGCCGTACGAGTGACAGAGCAGCGACAGCCCCGCCATCGGCCGCGCCGCGCGCAACTCATCTGCGAAAGCACGAAGTTGCACAGCCGCACCGTCCGCCCGTCCGGTCGTCAGCACATCGGTGCTCACGGTCCCGGGCGTTGCGTAACCGAGCCAGGCGACGACCGCCGTACGCGGTCCGCCCGCCTTCCGCACGGCGTCGTGGAGCGCCACGGCCCCGGCGTGCAGGCGTGCATAGGTGTCGAGGTTCGTGTCGGAGCCGGGGACGAGAACGGCGATCCGGTCGGCGCGGGCGAGGTCGCCGAACACCTCGGCGCTGCGGCCGCCCTCGCGCCCGTCGAAGGTGAGGAACTGCCGTCCGGCGGCGGCCATCTCGCGCAGCGCGGCCGCCCGGGTATGGTCGCCGTGCTCGTCGGCAGCCCGTGCCGCCGCCCGGATGTTGTCGCGGTTGACGACGAACCGCTGCTCCAGCCGGGGGAGTTCAGCGGCGTTCAGCGGGCCGACGGTGGCGGGCCGCGGCGCCGGGACGGCGGAGGGCCGCGCCGCGGCCGAGACCGGGACGACCACGGTGGCGGTGACGAGGGCGGCGAGCAGAGCACGCCGAAGGCGGGACGCCATGGAGTTCCTTCCGGTCCGGATCGCTGTGTCCGGACCAGAAGTTATGAATCGGGGCGTGTCGTCTGCGTCCCGCCTCGGAGCGCATCTGCGGCGTAGCTCTCAGGTATGACGGGTAGGGGCAGCACCCCCCGGGCCGTGGCCCCCTACCCGTGGCGCATCAGCTCCTGAACGTGTCCGCGTGCTCCTGCGCCCACTCGGCGAAGGTACGGGCCGGCCGGCCGGTGACCTTCTCCACCGTGTCGACGACCGTACGGCCGACGGGCGGTGTGTTGCCGTAGGCCTCCAGCAGGAAGCCGATGACGTCTTCGCCCTGGCCTGCGGCCCGCCACTGCGCGACGGCCTGCTCCTCACTCAGCTCGACGAGCCTGATCTTCCGGCCACGGGCGGCGGCGAGTGCGTCGACCTTGTCTGCCAGGGACAGCACTTGGGGACCGGTGAGCACGTACTCCTGCCCGCCGTGGCCCTCCTCGGTGAGGGCCACCGCCGCGACGGCACCGATGTCCGCCTCGTGGACCATGGCGCTGAGCCTGCCGACGAACGGCTCACGGACCTCGGCGTCCCTGCGGATGCCGTCCGCCCACTCCAGAGCGTTCGCCATGAACTCCACCGGCATCAGCACGGTCCACGTGAAGCCGCTCGCCCGGACCGTGTCCTCCAGGAGGCTCGGACCGCCGCCGTGCAGCACGGTGATGCGCTGCACGCCGGCCTCCTTCGCCAGCTCCAGGATGCGCGTTCCGGTCTCCAACGGGGCGAAGTACGGGCCACCGAAGGTGATCAGGTGCAGGCCGGTGACGCCCGCCAGGGCGGGGGCCAGGGTCTCGGCGTCGGTGAGGTCGCCCTGCACCACCTCGACGCCATCGGGGAAGTCGGCCTTCGCAGGATCGCGGGTCAGGGCACGGACGGACTGTCCACGGCGGAGAAGCTCCGCGACCACCTGGCGGCCTACGGTTCCGGTTGCTCCGGTCACGAGATTCGTCATGGGAAGAACGTATGAGGGCTTGCGGTCAGCTTTTGTCCGCAATACCCCCTGTCACCAAGCCAGTTGGGCAATTTCCTCCGCGACCACCGCGCAGGCGTCCGCCGCCGGGTCGATCAATGGGAAGTGCCCGACCTCCTCCAGCAGCGTCCAACCGACGGTCTCGCCGGCCTTCGCCGCCGCTTCGACGTACGCTTCCGCGACAGTCTGCGGCACGACGATGTCCGCACGCCCCTGCACCACGACCGTGGCGATTCCGGTCGGCAGCAACGCGGCAGGGTCCGTGTGCGCGGCCCGCTCGTCGTACTGCTCCTCGCCACCCAGCAGTTGCCGCACCGCGCCGCCGCACACCCCGAGCTCCACGGCCGCGCCGAAGTCCGCGATCGGCGCGAGAGCGACGACCCCGCGCAGCGCGGGCGGCGCGGCGAGCCGCCACGGCGAGCCGGCCGGCAGCACGTGCCGGGCGGCCGCCCACAACGCGAGATGACCACCGGCGGAATGCCCGGTCACCACGATCCGCCGCGGGTCCGCCTGTGGCAGCGTCTTCCGCGCGAGGTCCGGCAGCGCGTCCAGTGCCGCTGCCACGTCGTCGAACGTCTCCGGCCACCGCCCGGCGACCGGGCCGGCGTCGCCCCGCTGCTGCGGAATCTCCCGGCCGCGCCGGTACTCGACGTTGGCGACGGCGAGCCCGCGCCGCGCCAGGAAGTCGGCGAACGGCGTCACATGCTGCCGGTCGTACGGCGCCCGCCACGCCCCTCCGTGCAGCACGACCACCAGCGGCACGGCGGCATGCCCGGTGCGGGGCGCATAGAAGTCGACGACCTGGTCGGGGTGAGCCCCGTACGCGGCGGATGCGTCCGCTGCGACGGCGGGATGCGACATCGCCGACGCTTCCTCTGCGGCGTCACGGGCGACGGGGTCCGGCATGCGTGCTCCAACAGTCCCGCGGTGGTGGCCTGTTCCACCTGACCAGCGCGGACGCTACCAGCCGGGGTGGTGCGGGTGGGGAGATGTCCCCCCACCCGTCCTGCCCAACGCCTGGCGGCGTGGGTGGTACCCCACACCGGGACGGGCTCGCCCGGAGTATTGCCGCGTGGCGGCAATACAGCCCGTCCGGCGCCCCCCGGACACCGCGCTTCGCGCGGTACCGGGGGTCCGGGGCGGAGCCCCGGTACCGGGAAGGGTCGGGGTGGGGAACAGCCCGCGCGGTGGCCCTACACGGAGAGCACCTCAGCCAGTACCCGCGCCGCCCGTTCCGTGTCGGCGAAGCCGACGTACAGCGGGGTGAAGCCGAAGCGCAGCACGTCCGGGCGTCGCAGATCGCCCACGACGCCGCGGGCGATCAGCTCCTCCATGACCCTCGGCGCGTCCCCGCAGCGCAGTGCGACCTGGCTGCCGCGGGACGCGTGGTCCACGGGGGTGAGGGACACGACCCGGCCTGCCAGGGCGTACGCCTCGACGCACTCCAGGAAGAAGTCCGTCAGGGCCAGGCTCTTGGCCCGTACCGCCTCGATCGAGACCCCGTCCCAGACGTCCAGTGCCGCCTCGAGGGCGAGCATGGACAGGATGTCGGGCGTGCCGACCCGGCCCCGGGTCGAGCCGGAGGCCGCCTCGTAGCCGGGTGTCATCGCGAACGGGTCGGCGTGCGACGTCCAGCCCGGCAGGGGCGAGTCGAAGGACGCCTGGTGCCGCTCTGCGACGTACAGGTACGCGGGCGAACCGGGCCCGCCGTTCAGGTACTTGTAGGTGCAGCCCACCGCGAGGTCGACGCCGTGCGCGTCGAGCCCGACCGGCATCGCGCCCGCGCTGTGGCACAGGTCCCAGACCGCGAGGGCGCCGGCGTCGTGGATCGCCGCCGTGAGGCCGGGCAGGTCGTGGAGCCGACCGGAGCGGTAGTCGACGTGGTTGAGGAGCACGACGGCCGTGGCCGGGCCGAGCGCCGAGGGAAGGCCGGCCGGGTCGACGGGAACGATCCGCCGACCGGTCATCCGCGCGGCGGACGACGCGATGTACCCGTCCGTGGGGAACGTCGTCGCATCGACGAGGACGTCGGTCCGTGCCGGGTCGTCGACGAGCCGCACCGCACCCACGACTGCCTTGAAGACGTTGACGCTGGTGGAGTCGCCGACCACGATCTGCCCGGGCGCCGCGCCCACCAGGGGCGATATGCGGTCGCCGATCCGCTCGGGCGCGGTCCACCAGTCGCCTTCGGTCCAGGAACGGATGCGCAGCTGTCCCCACTGGCGGTTCACGACGTCGGCGACCCGCTCGGGCACGTGCGCGGGCAGCGCGCCCAGCGAGTTGCCGTCGAGGTACACCGTCTCGTCGAGGGTGAACAGCTTTCGCGCATCGGCGAGTTCGTCTGCGGCGTCGAGCGCCGCGGCCCGCCGGGCCAGAGACTCAGACATGGCTGCGCGCCGTCCACAGCTCGGGGAAAACGTTCTTGCGGGCGCGCTTCTCCAGCCAGGTCACCCCGGCTGAGCCACCGGTGCCGACCTTGGAGCCCATGGCCCGCCGGGTCGCCACGAGATGGTCGTTTCGCCATCGCCAGACCAGTTCACCGACGTCGGTGAGCGCCTCGCCGAGCCGCACCAGCTCGGTCTCCTGGTCGCCCGAGTAGACCTCGGCCCAGGCGTCCTCGACCGCCTCGGACGGCTCGTACTTCTGGGACAGGTCGCGCTCCAGCACCTCGGCCGGCACCGCGTAGCCGCGCCGTGCGAGGAGCCGCAGCACCTCGTCGTAGAGGCTCGGCTCGTGCAGCGCCTTCTCCAGTTCCGCGTGGACGCGCGGGGCACCGCGGTGGGGTACGAGCATGGAGGCGGACTTGTCGCCGAGCAGGAACTCCATCCGCCGGTACATCGCGGACTGGAAGCCGGAGCCCTCGCCGAGGGCGTCGCGGTAGGCGTTGAACTGCGCAGGCGTCAGGTTGGCGATCGGCTTCCAGGAGGCGTTCAGTGCCTCCAGCTCACGTACCGATCGCTTGAGCGCGTCCATCGCCACGGGGATCCGGTCCTCGCGCAGGGCGCGTGCGGCGGTCTCCCACTCGTGGACGACGACGGTGAACCACAGCTCCATGACCTGGGTGGTGACCAGGAAGACCATCTCGCCGGGGTCGTCGGACCGCGGATGCTGGAGGTGGGTGAGGACGTCCGCCTGTACGTAGTCCTCGTACGGCGTGGTGCCCGCGAAATCCAGGTTCGGGGCGGCGTCATGTGACATCGCTGTCTCCTCGACGATCCGGGTAGCGGTCCGCCCCTTCCTGTTCCGGTGTGGGCCCCGGTCCCCACCGGCATCATAAACAGAAGTTCACGCGGGCGGGCCGGTGAGATACGCCCCTTCGTCGTCGTACGGCCAGGCGTTGGAGATGCATCCGTTCAGGCCCTTGATCTGCTGCATCATCACCGGCGCGGGCCTGCCGGGGCCGGGGCAGCCCATGTGCTGCCGGATGCCGATCTCGTGCCCGACCTCGTGGTTGATGATCAGGTGCCGGTACTCGGCGGAGGTGCCGGCGAACGTGGGCGAGCCCAACAGCCAGCGCTTGAGATTCACCACGACGCCCTCCACGGTCTCGCAGTTCAGCTCACCGTGCGTGTTGAGCCCCACGGCCAGGCACAGCTTGTCCGCGGTGGCGGGAGTGGCGATCTTGATCACGAAGTCGGCATTCGACGAGACGAGCTGGAAACGGCCCCGGCCGTTCGCCGCCCAGCCGCGCGGGTGGGCGAGGATCTGCTGGATCTCGGCGGCCGCCTGCCGGGCGGAGACGTCGGTGCCGTCCTCGACCTCCACCCGGTAGCGGCGCAGCGTGCCGCTGTCTCCGGTCGCCTCACCGCTCGACTGCGCCGCGGTGAACGTCCCGGGGCCGGAGGCGGGCACGGAGGGCTTCTTGCTTTTGGACGCGGACGAGGACGGGGACGGGGACGGCTTCGGCTCGTGCTCCGGGGAGCGCCCGGGACTCTTCGAGGGGGACGGCGACGCGGCCTCCGGTGACGCCGTAACGGACATCAGCGGCGAGACCTCCCGGCCGTCCGCCACCGTCCTGGCGGGCGGGACGCCCCGCCAATGCGCGAGGGCGGCTCCCGCGCCGACCGACAGGAGAGCCACGCAGAGGCCCAGCAGCACTATCGGACCGGTGGGACGGCGCCGGGCCGTACCCCGACGGCTCCGTCCGCGGCTGCGCCCTTTGCGGGCGGCGGCACGCTGGCCCAAGACAGACCTCTCCCCTGGTTCGGCCGGCGTTGGGGGGAGAGGTGAGTGGGGGGCCTCTGACCGGCTGTGGCTTGCTGAAACAGCAGTACGACCTGCGATAGTACCGGCCGTGCAACGGCCGGTACGGCGTCCGGTCGTCGGCCCGCGGCCACGGCATCGGCGCGGTGACGTCCCGGCGTCGCACCGCCGGCCGCCCGGCTGCGGCAGGGTGCCGGGCGGCCCTCGGCTCCGGCGGGTCTGCGACCGGAGCCGAGGGCCGGGTGCTCTCTCAGGTCAGCGCAGCGTCTCCGCCGCGGTCTGCGACGAGTCGCGCAGGAAGGTCGAACAGCGCTCGTGCTCGTCCTTCTCGCCGATCGTCCCCGCCGCGCGGGCGAGCGCGTTCAGAGCCCGCAGGAAGCCGCGGTTGGGCTCGTGCTCCCACGGCACCGGGCCGTGGCCCTTCCAGCCGTTGCGACGCAGCGCGTCGAGGCCACGGTGGTAGCCGGTGCGGGCGTAGGCGTACGACTCGATGACGTTGCCCTTCTCGAAGGCGTCGTCGGCGAGCTGCGCCCAGGCCAGCGAGCTGGTCGGGTACCGGGCGGCGACGTCTGCGGCGGCGGCGCCGCCGGCCAGCAGCTCGCGCGGACCGGGCTCGTCGGGCAGGTGGGTCGGGGGCGGGCCCCCGAGCAGGTTCTCGTGGATGGACATGGGCCCCAGTCTCACAGGTCGGGCGGCGTTCCGGTGCGTCAGTGGTGTCGACGGTCCCCGGAAGCCGGTGGTTCCAGCGGCGGCGCGGCGATACCGCAGTTGACCTTGCACTCGGGGTGGCAGACCTCGGCCTCCTTGGGCGGCACCCGTACCGTCCACCAGGCGATCAGCGCGCCGGCCACCAGCACCCCCGCACACATCGGGATCGCCCGCCGGAACGTCTCCCCGAACTCGGCCGCCGAGCGGTACGCCTCCGGTCCCATGCCTGCCAGCAGCGGCAGCGCGGCCACGGCGATCAGGCCGGCCGCGCGGGCCGCCGCGTTGTTGATACCGCTGGCGATGCCGGCCCGGGCGGTCTCCACGGACGCCAGCACGGTCGCGGTGAGCGGCGCCACCAGCGTGACCATGCCGAGGCCCAGGATCAGCAGCGCCGGCAGCACATCGGTGAGGTACGAGGCGTCCTCCCCGATCCGCAGCGTCAGCATCATCCCGGCGGCGCACAGCAGCGGCCCGACGGTGAGCGGGACGCGGGGGCCGATCCGGTCGCCGAGCTCTCCGGACCGCGCGGACAGCAGCAGCATCAGCACGGTGGTGGGCAGCAGCGCCGTCCCGGCGGCGAGGGCGGAGTAGCCGGACACGACCTGGAGCTGCAGAACGATGAGGAAGAAGAAGCCGCCGAACGCCGCGTAGACGCAGAGCGTCACCAGGTTCACGGCGGTGAACTGGCGGGATGCGAAGATCGACAGGGGCAGCATCGGTTCGGGCGTGCGCCGTTCGCGCAGGAAGAAGAGCACCCCCACCGCCCCGCCCACGAGCCCGGCCCACACCGTGGCTTCGATCAGCGCATACGTCACGAGGCCCAGCGCCACGGCGCACAGCAGCGCGCCCAGCGCGTCGAAGCGGCCGGTTGCCGCGGGGTCCCGGGACTCCGGTACATGCCGCAGCGCCACCGGCACGCACAGCGCGGCGAGCGGCACGTTGAGCAGGAACACCCACCGCCAGCCGGGGCCGTCGACCAGCCAGCCGCCGACGAACGGCCCGATCGCCGCGCCGACCCCGCCGAGCCCGGACCACAGTCCCACCGCGCGGGAGCGGTCGTCCGGATGGAAGCTCGCCTGGATCAGTGCCAGCGATCCCGGGGTGAGCAGGGCTGCTCCGATGCCTTGGAGGGCGCGCGCGGCGACCAGTACGCCCCCGCTCGGTGCGATCCCGCACAGCAGGGAGCCGACCGCGAACCAGACCACGCCGAGCACGAAGATCCGGCGGCGTCCGTAGCGGTCGCCGAGCGCTCCGCCGAGCAGGATCAGCGCCGCCAGCGTCAGCATGTAGGCGTTGACCGTCCACTGGAGGACGGCCAGGTCGGCGTCGAGGTCCTCGCCGATGCGGGGCAGGGCGACGTTGACGACGGTCGAGTCGAGCAGCGCCATGCCGGATCCGAGAACGGTCGTCAGCACCACCCAGCGGCCGGTGGCCGACGACAGCCTGATGTCCCCGGGACGGCGGTCGGCACCGGCGCCGTCGCGTCCGACCGCCCGTCCCGCGGGGTCCTCGGCCCGCATGTCGCGCTCACCGTCCGGACGTTCGCCCATACGAGGATCATCCCAGCCCACCCGCCGCGGGACGACCCGGCGCGCACCCGTTGGAGCGCGGCGACCGGCAGGGCAGAAAACGGGCAGCCCGGCACGCCGGAAGGGGTGCCGGGCCGGGGAGCTGTCCTACTTGATCCTGGTGCCGGTGGAGCGCAGGGCCGCACAGGCCTCGGTGACGCGGGTGGCCATGCCGGCCTCGGCCGCCTTGCCCCAGGTGCGCGGGTCGTAGGTCTTCTTGGAACCGACCTCGCCGTCGACCTTCAGGACGCCGTCATAGTTCTTGAACATGTGGTCCGCGACGGGGCGGGTGAAGGCGTACTGGGTGTCCGTGTCGAGGTTCATCTTCACGACGCCGTTCTCGAGCGCGGTGGAGATCTCCTCGGCTGTCGAGCCCGAGCCGCCGTGGAAGACGAAGTCGAACGGGTCCGCCTTGCCGTACTTGGCGGCGACACCGGCCTGCAGGTCCTTCAGCAGCTCGGGGCGGAGGACGACGTTGCCCGGCTTGTAGACGCCGTGCACGTTGCCGAAGGAGGCGGCCAGCAGGTAGCGGCCCTTCTCACCGAGACCCAGGGCCTCGGCGGTGCGGATGGCGTCGTCGACGGTGGTGTACAGCTCGTCGTTGATCTCGTGGGAGACACCGTCCTCCTCGCCGCCGGTCGGGGTGATCTCGACCTCGAGGATGATCTTGGCGGCGGCGGCCTGCGCCAGCAGCTCCTGGCCGATGGCCAGGTTGTCGGCGAGGGTCTCGGCGGAACCGTCCCACATGTGGGACTGGAACAGCGGGTTGCGACCGGCCTTCACACGCTCGGCGGAGATGTCGAGCAGCGGACGTACGTACCCGTCCAGCTTGTCCTTCGGGCAGTGGTCGGTGTGCAGTGCGACGGTGATGTCGTACTTCGCGGCGACGATGTGCGCGAACTCGGCCAGGGCCACGGCGCCGGTGACCATGTCCTTGTTGTGCTGGCCACCCAGGAACTCGGCACCGCCGGTGGAAATCTGGATGATGCCGTCGCTCTCGGCCTCCGCGAAGCCACGCAGTGCAGCGTGCAGGGTCTGGGACGAAGTCACGTTGATGGCCGGGTAGGCAAACTTGCCTGCCTTCGCCCGGTCGAGCATCTCGTTGTAGACCTCGGGAGTCGCGATGGGCATGTGTCCGCTCCTTGTGATGTGCGGGTGTGTGTTGCTTGGCCCTGACCTTGGGCGACGTCATCGTCGCGGCCTATCTTTCCAGACTCCCGGCCGGGGTCCACCATGCCTGCCTTGCGTGCAACGCGAAGGGGCGTGCTGTTTCACGTGAAACAGCACGCCCCTTGAAGGAACTCCAGGTCAAGCCATGATCAGGCGAGCCCGAGCTCTTCGAGCGAGTACGCGTTGACGTAGGTGAGGCCGGCCTCGGCGATCTTGGGGGCGGCACCGCGCTCCACGATGACGGCGACCGCGACGACCTCGCCGCCGGCCTCCCTGACGGCCTCGACGGCGGTCAGGGGGGAGCCGCCGGTGGTGGAGACGTCCTCGACGACGAGGCAGCGGCGGCCCTTCACGTCCGTGCCCTCGATCCGGCGCTGCATGCCGTGAGCCTTGCCGGCCTTGCGGACGACATAGGCGTCGAGCCGCTTACCGCGCGCAGCGGAGGCGTGCAGCATCGACGTCGCCACCGGGTCGGCACCGAGCGTCAGACCACCTACGCAGTCGTAGTCCAGTTCGGCGGTGGCGTCGAGCATCACCTGACCGACCATCGGCGCGGCCTCGCCGTCCAGCGTGATCCGGCGCAGGTCGATGTACCAGTCGGCCTCGATGCCCGAGGAGAGGGTCACCTTGCCGTGCACCACGGCCTTGTCCTTGATCTGCTGAAGCAGCTCAGCACGTACGTCAGTCATGCCCAAGAGCTTAAAGCCGCCGCCAGCTCCAGGTCGTCGCGATCTCCAGCGGCTCGATGGGGGTGACGTACCGGGGATCGGTGTTGAGGCCGTTCGGCGGGCCCGACTGGGGCTCCACACAGACCGCCTCCGCCTGCTCGTCGTAGACCACGACCCACTCCGCCGGGCTCTTGACCGTCAGCTCCAGCTCTCCCGGCCATGTCAGGGTCACATCGACCCCGTCGGGCATGCCGAAACAGTCGTCCCAGGGGCCGGGAAGCGGCGTGATGCGCTTGCCCGTGGGGAGATGGTCGTCACCGAGCTCCTCCTGCCACTCAGGCGTGAAGTCGACCCGTACGTCATCGCCGCCGGCCCCGAGGTTGCGCAGGAACCAGGGGTGCCAGCCGGCCTGCGCGGGGAACGACGTCCCGTACGTCTCCACCCCCATCCGGATGGTGAGGGAGTCGTCCGTCAGCGCGAACGTCTGTGTGACACGCCCGGTGTACGGCCACGGGTCGGCCAGGTCGTAGAAGAAAGCCGCCTCGCCGCCGCCTGCCCGCGCGGTACGCCAGGCGGTGTCGCGGCCGGTGCCGTGGATGGCGTGCGGCGGCGCGTTGAGCGGCAGTCGGTGGTGCACAGCGCCGTTGCTGAACTCCCCGTCCCGAGTGCGCCCGCACCACGGCACCATGGGGAACGAGCCGTACCGCTCGCCCTGGCGCAGCAGCTCGGTGCCGCCGACGCGAAGGCTGTCGATGCGGCAGCCGCTCTCCGGTTCCACGGTCAACTCGACGTCACCGGCGGCCAGCCGAATGCTCTTTTCGCTACTCACACCCCGACATTACGGCGTGTCACCTACGACGGCGCAGCGCCCTGCCGACCACGACCGCCGATGCCAGCGCGAGGGCCGCGGCAGGCGCGAGCCACCGCAGCGTCGCACCGGCGGAGCCCGCGTCGGGCGCGGGGGTGGGCGCGTAACGCCCGCGTGGCGGGGCGTGGTCGACCTCCTCGGCGCTGCGGCCGATCATCGTGCGCCGTGCGTGGGCGGCCTCTGCGGGCACGGCGCCGGGCAGGCCGGAGAGGTCGTCGAGATCATCGACGCCGTCGACATCGTCCAGGTCCTCGAACTCGTCGTCTGCGTCGGGACCGAGCGACGGCAGAGGCACGGGCGTCTCGAACACGGACCCGCCGGCGATGTCGGCGTCCCCCGCCCCGCCGGGGCCGTCCGGCACGTCCGGGCCGGTGGATCCGTCGGCTGCGTCGGCACCTGCTGCGGTGTCCTCGTCCCCGGGGCCGGCGGCGCCGTCGGTCGACCGGTCCTTCCGTGAATCCTCGGCGGACGGGCCCGGCTGCGCCTGGTCGTCAGCGGTCCCCTTCGTACCGGACTCCCGGCCCTCGCCGGGCGCCCGGTCCTCCGGCCCGCCGGTCACCTCGCCCTGCGGGCCGGCCTGAGCTGCCGCCTGCCCGGCAGCACCCTCTCCTGCGCCTTCGGCGCGCGGCGAGCGCCCCGTCGGACGAGGGTCTTCCAAGGCGGCGTCGGCCAGCGCCTCGGCGAAACGGTCGAGCAGTCGCTGGGCGGCCGACACCTTCGCCCCTGCCGCGAGGTCGGCCAGCCGGCCCTCCGCGTGCGCCGAGCCGGTGAACGTCACCGTCGTGCCGCCGTCGGTCGGTGCCGGGCGGATGGTCAGCGTCAGTTTCACGGAGCCGCCACCGCGGGCCTCCGCCCCCTCGCCCTCGACCGAGAAGGCACCTCCCCGCTCGTCGTCCTGCTCTCTGACGTGCAGGGCTCCGCGGTAGGTGATGGTGTGGCCGGCGACTCTGACCTTGAGCCTTCCGGAGAGAGGGCCGGCCGAATCGTCCGCGTCCCGCTGGAGCCCCGGGACGCAGCGGGCGACCCGGGCAGGGTCTCTGAGCGCCTGTCGGACGGTCTCGGCCGGTACCGGAACGAACACCTCATGCTCCATGGACACCGAGCCTACTCAGCACGGCCCGCCGCGTCTGCCCTTCGGCGCGTACCCGGCGCGTGCCCGGCCCGTCCGCCGTCCGCCGGTGCGTGCCTCCGGCCTTGTGTCAGGGCGTGCCTTGCCTCAGGGCGTGTAGCGCGGGTGCACCAGCGTGGAAGGTGCCACGCCTCCGAGCCGGGTGCGCTCCGCGGCAGCCGCGTCCTGGGCCAGCGTGTCCTCGGTCTCCGAGCGCAGCGGCGGCGTGTCCGGACCGAGTCCGAGGTGCGGTGTGCGGTTCTCGGCAGCGATCAGCAGCCCCCAGTCGGTGGTCTCGCCGGCGGTGGCCCTGAACCGCTCGGGCCCGCCGGCCGCACCCGCCCCTGCGCCGCGCACCCGGTACGCGGCCGTGCCGAACCCGGCCGCGCGCAGGGTCGCGTCGACCGTCCAGTACGTACGGGGCCTCGAGGTGGGCCCGGCGTGGACCACGAGCCGTCCGCCGTCCGCCAGGACCCGCCGGGCGAGCCCGTAGAACTCGAGGGAGTAGAGCTTGGTGCTCGCGGTGATACCGGGGTCGGGGAGGTCGGAGACGATCACGTCGTACCTCTCGCGGTGCTCGCGCAGCCAGGAGAAGGCGTCCGCCGTGAAGACCCGTACCCGCGGGTCGTCGTACGCGTGGTCGTTCAGCGCGGTGAGCCCCGGATCGCTGCGGGCCAGCCGGATCACTCCCGGGTCGATGTCCACGACGGTCACCGTACGGACGTCCGCGTAGCGCAGCGTCTCCCGTGCGGCGAGTCCGTCGCCGCCGCCGAGGATCAGGACGCGTTCGTGCGGTCCTCGCATGGCGGGGTGGACCAGTGCCTCGTGGTACCGGTGCTCGTCACGGCCCCGCACCTTCAGCCGCCCGCCCAGGAAGAGGTCCGGCGGCCGGGACGGCGCCCCGGTGAGCACGACCTCCTGGACGCCGGTGCGCACGGCGACCCGTACCTCCGAGCCGTAGACCGCCCGGCGGGCCGCCGCCTCGAAGGCGTCGACCATCATCGTTGCGACCGCGAGCAGCGCCAGCACCAGCACGTTGACCATGAGCAGCCGGGTCCGCCAGCGCGCCGTGAGATCCCGGCGGAACAGCCACAGCACCACCGCTCCGCCGGCCACGGCGTTGACCGCGCCGGTCAACAGCGCGCCGGTGAGCTCGCCGAGCCACGGCAGCAGCAGGAAAGGGAAGGCCAGCCCTCCGACGAGTGCCCCCACGTAGTCGGCGGCGAAAAGATCGGCGACCGTGCCTTCCGCGTCCCGCCGGGAGATGCGCTGGATCAGCGACATCAGCAGCGGTATCTCCGCACCGATCAGTACGCCGATGGTCAGACTGAAACCGACCAGGGCGATCCTGGACTCGCCGATCCAGGCGAACGACGCGTACAGCACCATGGCCGAGAGGCCGCCGACCAGGGCCAGCGCCGCTTCGAGGAGTCCGAAGCCGACGGCCGCACGGCAACGCAGCCGCTTGGCGAGGAGCGACCCCACCCCCATCGCGAAGACCATCACCGACAGGACGACGGACGCCTGGGTGACGGAGTCCCCGATGAGATACGTGGCGAGCGCGACCAGTTCGAGTTCGTAGACGAGGCCGCAGGCGGCGCAGACGAAGACCGCGGCAAGCACGAGATGGCGGCCGGCCTCGGGGGTCACGGGCAGCAGCACCATGCCCTGGGGCGGCGAGGTCTGCGGCCGGTCGATCACTCGTGAAACGCTACGTGACGGGCCGCGCACCGTTTGTCACCCACACGTGTCAACTACAGCGCGGAAGGCTCGGGGTGGCGCTCCGGGTGGCGTGAGGGCGGCGCGCCCTGCGGCCCCTGGGGCACGACACCGACACGCGTACGGGTGACCACGAGTCGGCCTTCCTGCGGGTACGCATGCCAGGTGCGCCACCGGACCTGACCCTCCTCGCTCTGCGCCACCATCGCGGTGAACGCGTGCGGGGAACCGGGGAACGTACCGGCCAGACCCTGCGGGTGGTCGGCCACCAGGGCAAGCAACTCCTGTGCACGGCCGGCGAAAGAGCGCTGCGAGAGCGTCTCGACGCGGGCCGCGAAGTCGTACTCCCAGTCGCCGAGCCGCTTGGCCACACCCAGCGGCAGCGGGGTGCTGCTGCCGGGGATGCAGGCGACGGTCTCCGAACAGATGCCCCGCTCCTCCTCGAGCAGCACCTGGTGGGACGCGCCCAGCAGCCGCAACTGCACTTTGGAGCCGGAGAGTTCGAGGTCGAGGACGGCCAGGGCGGGAAGCGGCTCCCGGCCCAGGGCCCAGGCGAGGTCGTCGGCGCGGGTGTCGGTGTAGGCGGTATCGATGGTCGTGAGCATGGGTCGGCTCCGCAAGAGCGCTTCGGCGGGGTGGACGCGTGGACCTGGCGCTCCGGGAAGGGAGCACATGACATGTGGGAGGTGGCCTGCTCGGGTCCACGTGAGGTCCGAGGGCTGGATGGATCCAACAGGTTCCGACAGCGAGAGAATCACGAAGTGGGCGACGTCCACAGCGTTTTTACCCAACTTGCCGTGCTTTCCACCCCCTCGGGGGCAGAGCGGTTCAACTGTTCAACGGAAAACGGGGGAATGAAGTCAACACGCCTGCCGGACATTCTTTCAACACCAAGGCGCCCGGCGGGTGTTGGACCAAGAATCGGCACACCCGCCGGGCACATTCACGCCGGACCAGCTGCCCCGTGTCAGCTGCCTCCGCCGCATCCCCCGCCGCCACCGCAGGACGAGCTGCTGCCGCAGGAGGACGAACCGCCGCACGACGAGCCACCGGAGTCACCGCCCGAGGCCCACCAGCCGCCACCCGAGCCGGCCGCCCCGCTGCTCCGCCGGCGCCTGCGGCTCCCGCTGGACGCCGAGACCGCGAAGATCACGACCAGCAGCAGTCCGATCAGTACGAACCCGAGAACCATCATCTTTCCCACCGTCCTTCTCGTTCCCCCGATGGGGGTACCTCCCAGGCCGAAGGCTCTGGGGGAGAGACCCCCGCGACGCTGCGTGACCGCTTCTTGTGGCTACGGGACGCATATCTGCGTGCCAGAGGGATCCCCTCCGCCGCGCGGAGCCAAAGCAGACTTGAGCAACTCAAGAGGTTCCGCGCAGGATGGCCGCCATGACGACGGACTGGACGGCACGCGAAGAGGGCCCACGACCGCTGCTCAACCGCAGGCTGGCGGAGTTCGGCACCACGATCTTCGCCGAGATGTCGGCACTGGCGCTGCGCACCGGCTCGATCAACCTGGGCCAGGGTTTCCCCGACACCGACGGCCCCGAGGAGATCAGGGAAGCGGCGGTGCGGGCCCTGCGGGACGGCCGCGGCAATCAGTATCCGCCAGGCCCCGGCGTCCCTGAGCTGCGTCAGGCGATCGCGGAGCACCAGCAGCGCTTCCACGGTCTCGTCCACGACCCCGACACCGAGGTGCTGGTCACGGCGGGCGCCACAGAGGCGATCGCGGCCGCGCTGCTGGCGCTCGTGGAGCCCGGCGACGAGGTGATCGCCCTGGAGCCGTACTACGACTCGTACGCGGCCTGCATCGCGATGGCCGGCGGCGTACGGGTGCCGGTGACGTTGCGGCCGCACGAGCAGGGCTTCCGCCTCGATCTGGACGAGCTGCGGGACGCCGTCACCGAACGCACCCGGCTGCTCCTGATCAACACCCCGCACAACCCCACCGGCACGGTCCTGACCCGCGACGAGCTCTCGGCGATCGCCGCGCTCGCGGTCGAGCGCGACCTCCTGGTGGTCACCGACGAGGTCTACGAGCACCTGGCCTTCGACCGCGAGCATGTGCCGCTGGCGTCGTTCCCCGGGATGCGCGGGCGCACGGTGACGATCTCGAGCGCCGGGAAGACGTTCTCCTTCACCGGCTGGAAGGTCGGCTGGGTGACCGCGGCGGCGGAACTGGTCACGGCGGTCCGCTCGGCGAAGCAGTTCCTGACGTACGTCTCCGCGGGCCCGTTCCAGTACGCGGTGGCCGAGGCGCTCCGGATGCCCGACACGTACTTCGAGGGCCTCCGTGAGGATCTGCGGGCCAAGCGCGATCTGCTGAGCGAGGGGCTGGCCGCCGCCGGTTTCGCGGTGCACCGTCCGGCGGGCACCTACTTCGTCACCACCGACGTCCGGCCGCTCGGCGAGTCGGACGGTTTCGCGTTCTGCCGCGCGCTGCCCGAGCGCTGCGGTGTGGTCGCCATCCCGAACGCGGTCTTCTACGACCACCGCGAGGAGGGCGCGCCGTTCGTGCGGTTCGCCTTCTGCAAGAGGGTGGACGTCCTGCAGGAGGCGGTGGCCCGGCTGAAGTCCCTGGCGTCCTGAGCGATCACCAGGACACGAAGCGGCCCGGCCGGCTCGCGATCACCAGGATCGTGCGCCGGCCGGGCCGTGTTCCGTGCGGACGCGTCAGGCGTCGTCGGCCGGCTTCTCGTCCTCCTGGACTGCCAGGCCGAACTGCTCCGCGAGCCACTTGTCGAACTCGATCGAGGCACGCACCCAGCTGACGGTGGACGACACGAAGTGCTCGAGGCTCACGCCCGTGCCGATCAGCATCTGCGCCTCACCGATGAGGCGGATCGTCGGCAGGTCGGCGCCCTCCTCCTCATGCAGGTGGGTGTAGACCTTCGGCCACAGCGTGCGGCGGTTCCAGTCGTCGATCGCGTCGAGGATCTTGGCCTTCTCCGTCACCGCGTGCGGACGGTCGTAGAAGGTCCGCACGGAGAACACCTGCTGCTCGCTCTCGCCGCGGAACATGAAGTACGTGCGGAAGTCCTCCCACGGCGCCGCGAGGTCGCCCTCGTCGTCGACGACGTACTTCAGCTCCATCTGGTCGAGGAGCTGCTTGACGAGGTCCTGGTCGGGAACGACGGGGCCCGCCGGTCCTGCGGCCTGGGGCTTGGGCTGGCCCCCGAAATTCGGAATCGAGGACGGATCGATGGTCACCGGGTATTTCCCTTCGTACGGATGCCGCCATCCTCCCCCATCCCCGGCGGGGGGTGGCAAGCCCCGCCCCCGGCGATCCGCTGCGGGCTGACAAAGATCCGGCCGCCGGGCCGGGGCACCGGCGGCCGGGGGCGGGTGCTAGCGCACCGCGCCGACGATCAGGCCGTCCTCGAAGCGGTCCACGCGTACGGTGTCGCCGTCCTTGACCTCGCCCGCCAGGATCTCCCTGGCGAGGCGGTCGCCGATCGCCGTCTGGATCAGCCGGCGCAGCGGCCGCGCGCCGTACGCCGGATCGTTGCCCTCGTCGGCGAGCCAGGCCAGTGCCTCCTCGGTGACGTCGAGCGTCAGACGGCGGTCCGCCATGCGCGCCGCCAGCCGGCCGATCTGCAGCTCGGCGATGTGCGCCAACTCGTCCCTGGACAGGGCGGAGAAGACCACCAGGTCGTCGAGCCGGTTCAGGAACTCCGGCTTGAACGAGGCCCGTACGAGCTTCAGTACCTGCTGCTTCTTCTCCTCCTCGCTCGTCGCCGGCTCGACGAGGTACTGACTGCCCAGGTTGGACGTCAGGATCAGGATGGTGTTGCGGAAGTCCACCGTCCGGCCCTGGCCGTCGGTCAGCCGTCCGTCGTCGAGGACCTGGAGCAGGATGTCGAAGACCTCCGGGTGGGCCTTCTCCACCTCGTCCAGCAACACCACGCTGTACGGGCGGCGCCGCACGGCCTCGGTGAGCTGGCCGCCCTCCTCGTAGCCGACGTACCCGGGAGGCGCGCCGACCAGCCGGGCGACGCTGTGCTTCTCGCCGTACTCCGACATGTCGATGCGGACCATGGCCCGCTCGTCGTCGAAGAGGAAGTCGGCCAGCGCCTTCGCCAGCTCGGTCTTGCCGACACCGGTCGGGCCGAGGAACAGGAAAGAGCCGGTGGGACGGTCCGGGTCGGCAATCCCGGCCCGGGTCCTGCGCACAGCGTCGGACACGGCCTGCACGGCCTCGGTCTGCCCGATCAGGCGACGGCCCAGCTCCTGCTCCATGCGCAGCAGTTTCTGCGTCTCGCCCTCGAGGAGACGTCCGGCCGGGATGCCCGTCCAGGATGCGACCACGTCCGCGATGTCGTCGGGGCCGACCTCCTCCTTGACCATCGTGTCCTTGGCGGCCTCCTGCTCGGCCTCCGCCTCCGCGGCCGCCTCCAGCTCCCGCTCCAGGCCGGGGATCTCCCCGTACAGCAGCTTCGAGGCGGTGTCGAAGTCCCCGTCGCGCTGGGCCCGTTCGGCCTGGCCGCGGAGATCGTCGAGGCGTTCCTTGAGCTCACCGACGCGGTTGAGGCCCTGCTTCTCCTTCTCCCAGCGGGCGGTGAGACCGCGCAGCTCCTCCTCCTTGTCGGCGAGGTCGCGGCGCAGCTTGTCCAGACGCTGCTTGGAGGCAGGGTCGGACTCGTTCCTGAGCGCCAGCTCCTCCATCCGCAGCCGGTCGACGGCGCGCTGCAGCTCGTCGATCTCGACGGGCGAGGAGTCGATCTCCATGCGCAGCCGGGACGCGGACTCGTCGACGAGGTCGATGGCCTTGTCGGGCAGGAAGCGGGAGGTGATGTACCGGTCGGAGAGGGTGGCGGCGGCGACCAGCGCGGAGTCGTTGATCTGCACCTTGTGGTGGGCCTCGTAGCGCCCCTTGAGGCCGCGCAGGATTGCGATCGTGTCCTCGACGGTCGGCTCGGCCACCAGCACCTGCTGGAAGCGCCGCTCGAGGGCCGCGTCCTTCTCGATCCGCTCGCGGTACTCGTCGAGCGTGGTCGCGCCGACCATGCGCAGCTCGCCGCGTGCCAGCATCGGCTTGAGCATGTTGCCCGCGTCCATGGCGGAGTCGCCGCCGGCGCCCGCGCCGACGACGGTGTGCAGCTCGTCGATGAAGGTGATGATCTGGCCGTCGCTGTCCTTGATCTCGGACAGCACGGTCTTCAGCCGCTCCTCGAACTCACCGCGGTACTTGGCGCCCGCGACCATCGCACCGAGGTCGAGCGAGACCAGCCGCTTGTTGCGCAGCGACTCGGGGACGTCGCCCTTGACGATGCGCTGGGCGAGGCCCTCGACGACGGCGGTCTTGCCGACACCGGGCTCGCCGATGAGGACCGGGTTGTTCTTCGTGCGCCGCGACAGCACCTGTACGACGCGGCGGATCTCCTGGTCCCGGCCGATGACCGGGTCGAGCCTGCCCTCGCGGGCGGCGGTGGTGAAGTCCGTACCGAACTTCTCCAGCGCCTTGTACTGACCCTCCGGGTCGGGTGTGGTCACCCGGCGCCCTCCCCTTGCCCTCTCGAACGCGTCCAGCAGTTCCTTCGCACCGGCGCCCTGCCGGTCGAGCACCTGGGCGACCGCGCCGCCCTTCGCCGCGACACCGATGAGCAGGTGCTCGGTGGACAGATAGTCGTCCCCGAGCTCCTTCGCCCGCTGCCCGGCGTCGGCGATGACGGCGAGCAGCTCACGGTTGGGCTGCGGCGGGGCGACCGTGGAGCCCGTGACCCTGGGCAGCGACGCGAGGACGCGCTCCGCGCCGGACCGCACGGCGGCCTGGTCCGCCTCGACGGAGGCGAGCAGGTCGGTGATGTTCTCGTTGTCCTGGCCCTCCAGGAGGGCGAGCAGCAGGTGCGCCGGGGTCAGATCGGGGTGCCCGTCGGACACGGCCCGGCTGGTGGCGGCGTTGATCGCGTCCCGGCTCTTGTTGGTCAGCTCGGCGTCCACGTGGGGTCTCTCCTCCTCGCTGATGGACTGTCGTCAGTACTGATGGACTGTCGTCAATACTGACTCAGTCAACGTGCACAAAGTTGAGTCTATTCCACTCAGGGTGCTCCCGGACAGCCTGATTTGCCGCAGAGATAGGTTCCGCCCCATGGCCATCGACCCGCGCAACCCCGACGCGTCCTACCTCAGCTTCTGGCGCGACCACCACATGTGCACCCTGACGACCCCGCGTCCGGACGGCACCCCGCACGTGGTCGCGGTGGGCGTCACCTACGACCCGGAGGGCGGCAGGGCCCGGGTGATCACCAACAAGAACAGCCGCAAGGTCGCCAACATCCTGGCCGCGGGACCCGAGGGGGCACGGGTGGCGGTCTGCCAGGTGGACAAGGGCCGCTGGGCGACGCTGGAGGGCGTCGCGACCATCCGCACGGAGGCGGAGGTGGTGGCGGACGCGGTGAGCCGCTACGCGGAGCGGTACGGGCGCACGCCCACACCCAATCCGGACCGGGTGGTCATCGAGATCGCGCTGACCCGCGCGATGGGCCGGGCATAGCCGACCGGGCCCGGGAGAAGACTTCCGGGCAGCACAACGGCGCCATCGTGTTTCAGGTCCACGATGGCGCCGTTGTGTGGGGGAAGCACCTGGGCGATTTGAAACGACGGGGGAATCGCTCAGGCACTGCGGGGGGTGGCGGTGGTGTCCGGCTCGGCCAGCTGGTGGTCACGCTGGTCGAGATTGACAAAGATCATGCCGTACCGGATGGCACAGCGGACGGGCTGCGGAGCCCCTCTCGGCCGGCGCAGACAGCGGTAGGCGCGGACATCCTCGTCCTCCTCGCGGGCGACGACGATCGGTTCGCCGAACAGGGTGACCATCAACGAGTCGCCACGATGTGGAATCGCCGTGACGAGGTCGATGAAATGCCACCCGGAGCGGTAGGCCGTCGCCATCTCGCGCCGGAAGACACGATCGTCCGGAGGGATGGTCACGCCGTCACATCCGCATCGACGCTGTCCCAGCCGACGTCGCCGTCCGCCAGTCGATGGGCGACGGCGTCCCCCTTGCCGGGGGCGGGGCCCCAGCCGACGTCAGAAGTACCCAACGTCCCGATCATCAGCGCAGCAGCGGCTATCGCGGTAGCAAGCACTGACCGAAGCATTCTCGTGTACATAGTCGGCTTCGTCCTCACTTGATGACTTCCATTCCCCCGCGCAACAAGACGATGGCCCATCCGGGCATGTCAAGCCACAGGGGCGATGCATCATGTTCCTGCACGTGCAGGACCCTGGGGGGTGGAGATTTGCCAAGAAAGCACATGAAACCGACACATCCTCACCTCGTCACAGAACTTTGTGACGAGGGAGTACGTCTCTACGGCAGTGCCTTGACCAGCGGTCGGATCGCACGCGTTGAAGTGGAGCCCGCCCCCTGTCTGCTGGAGTTCGCGCTCCTCCACCCGGATCCGGACGACCCCAACTGGCTGCGGCCGGTCCCTCCGGCCTCCGCCTTGGCGCAGCGGCTGCACCCCCTGGAACGCGACATCCAGGAACGCCGCCGGCTGGCACTGGACCTGACCGACGCGTTTGAGCCATTCATGGCCATCAGCACCCAGCAGCCGCCCACCACACACGCGATCACTGTCCTCGAAGGCTTCGACCGGATCAACGCGGCGCTGGACGCGGCAATAGCCGAGAGCCAGACGGAAGTGCTGACCGTCCAGCCCGGCGGGGGCCGCAGCGAGCACACCCTGAGCGAGGCCCTGAACCGCAGCAAACCCCTCATCGAACGCGGCATACGGGTCCGCACCCTCTACCAGCACACGGTCCGCCACAGCCAGCGCACATTCGCCTACGTCGAGCGCATGGCCGGCGCCAAGATGGAGATCCGCACCCTCGAGGAGCTCATCCAACGGCTCATCATCTGCGACGAGTCGGTCGCCTTCATCCCCGCGCAGGACGACCGGCAGGTCGCACTGGAGCTCCGCCACCCCGGACTCGTGGCCTACCTCACCAGAGTCTTCGAGCACCTGTGGGAGCGAGCCGTCCCGCTCATGGAAGAGGTCCCGTACGGCCCCGACTCCCACGGCATCAGCGGCGTACAGCGCTCCATCGCGAAGCTCCTGATCGAAGGCCACGTGGACGAGGCCATCGCCCGCCGTCTGGGCATGAACGTCCGCACCTGCCGGGCGCACATCGCCAAACTGGGCGCAGCCCTCGGCAGCGGCAGCCGGGCACAACTGGGGTACCGGATCGCCCAGTCCGGGATCCTGGGCAACGAGCATCAGGCGCCGCTGTGCCCCGAGGGCAACTGATCACCTCATCTCCCGGCCGTCCTCCGGGAGATCGGGTGGCCGTGGCCGCACATCGGAAGAACGCGGCGAGCACGGCCTGCCCCCGCACGGCCCGAACGGACACCGTCGGCAACGACTCCCCCGGGGACGCTCGCAGGGCCGGGAGGC
>NZ_BMWB01000015.1 GCF_014651015.1 Streptomyces xantholiticus | reverse complement strand
TTGTGGGAAAGCCCCGGAACACCGTTCCGGGGCTTTCCTGCGTTCAAGGCACCCTCGTACCGTCCAGCCGATTCCATCGGGAAGGGCAGTCGGGGAGCAGGCGTGATACCTGGGTACGATGCGGAAACGGCGTTGCCCGGGGATGCGGGGCAGGGCCATTATCGGGGGATGGAACACGTCATCCGGCGCGTGCGTGCCGAGGAGTGGGCCAAGGCCCGCGATCTGCGGCTCGAGGCCCTCCAGGACCCTCTTGCCCCCATAGCCTTCTACGAGTCGTACGAGCAGGCTCTCGGGAAGCCCGATTCCCACTGGCAGGAGCGTACGTCGTCGGCCGCCGCCGGTGTGGACGTCGTCCAGTTCGTGGCCGAGGCGGCGGACGGGCGGTGGGACGGTACGGCGAGCGTGCTGGTCGAGCACAAGGGCAGCGCCCGCATCGGCAGGCCGGCACAGGTCGAGCAGACGCACGTGGTGGGCGTGTTCATGCGGCAGGAGGCGCGTGGCAGCGGCCTCGCGGAGGGGCTGTTCCGTGCCGCGCTGGAGTGGTCTTGGGCGCTGGACTCCCCGCCCGTCGAGCGGGTGCGGCTGCTGTTCCATTCGGACAATGCCCGGGCCGCCGCGCTCTATCGCAAGGTCGGTTTCGTCCCGAGCGGCGCCAGTACGCCGGTGCCGGACGACGAGATGGCTCTGGAGTACGAGATCCGGCGGTAGCGCCGCCTCAAGCGTTGCGCCTCATCAGGGCTGGGGCAGTGGCGCGGGCCAGCGTGAGCGGGCCTGTTCGGGGGAGCGGAGCAGGGCGACTGTGGGGAGGCCCTGGTCGTTGCCGGTCGCCAGCAGCTCGGGGAGGCCGGGGAGCGGGGCGACGGCGGCGACGTCATCGAGCACGAGCGTCATTGGTGGGTCGAGCCGACCGTCGGATGACCGTGCGGCCATGCGGCGGCCGTGCTCGACCACGTCTGCGGCGAGCGCCGTGAGCAGGGCCATGGCGCCGGGATGGGTGCGAGGGTCCTCGATCGGTTCACCCACCAAGTAAAGAGTGCCCGCTTCGTTCACGAATGATTCCAGGGCGAGCGAATCCGCTCGGTTGGCAGTGCATGCCTCGCGGATGTGGACGGAAGAGAGCGCCGAGAGCGCCCGCACGATCAACTGCTGTGCGATCTCCCGGCGTTCCGGGTGGCCGGTGAGCGCCGACTCCAGCAGCCCGGCGATCCCGCCGGCGGCCTTCGGGTGGGTGCGGAGGATCTGTACGGGCTCATGGGCGCTGCTGCCATGGGCCCAGCGGTGGACCTGGCGGAACGGGCGGCCGTCGACGGCCGCTGCGTGCAGCCAGCACCGCAGGAGCGTTTCCGCCGTGTCCGCCACGGCGGTGTCGATGAGTGCCCGGGGGCGTACGGGGGCGAGCATGGCCCCCGCTCGGGCGGCGGCCGTCCGGTCGTCCTCGCAGTGGGTCGTGGGGGACCAGTGCAGCCGGGCCGGGGTGTCGCACAGGTGCCCCGGGTCGTAGACCAGTACGGGGCCGAGCTTGGCGCGCGCGTCCTTGGTCCCGGCCCACACCGCGGGGTCTGAGGTGACGACGAGCGCCGGGCCGTCCGCGTCGAGGAGCGCCTGGACGGCCGCGGGCCGCCGACTGGCGGAATCTCCGTACAGCACGCGGGGGGTGCGGGTGCGCGGGGCTGGGACGGTGGGCAGCGGCGCGGGGGCCGCCGCGGTGGCTCCAGGAGCCGGGGCGGTCGCCCCGGCCGGCGTCCCGGGTACCGGGTCGAGGAGCGTTTCCACGGCGGGACCGGTGGGGACGGGCGTGTGCTCCTGGACCCGTCCCCGCTCCTCGGCGGAGCGTTCAGGAGTCGGCCGCTCCTGCGACGCGCCCTGTTCCCGTGCCGCGAGAAGCTTCTGCTCTCGCTCCTGGCTCCGTACGCGCCCGGTTTCATGCGCCGCGGCACGCACCGCGCGCCAGCGGGCCAAGGTGCCCAGCGTGAACACCGTCAGCACGATCAGCACCATCAACTGCCCGATCAGCAGCCCCCAGAACAGGCCGTAGCCGGAGAGCTCCCCGGGCGGCGTGGCGGGCCAGGCGGCCGCCAGGTCGTCAGGGGCAGAGGCCAGCGCCCGCATGGCTGCCGGCGTGTGGGTGAAGGTGACTCCGGTGGGCCAGGCGCCGTGCGCGAACAGGCCGGCGAGGCCCGTCGCCGACCAGACGAGCAGGGTCAGCCCGAGGAGAAAGGCCAGCAGACCGACCAACAGGCCGTCGGGGATGCCCCCTTCACGTCGTCTGCCGTCCTGCTCCCGGCTCCGCTCCGCACGGCCGCCCTCGTACATCTCACGCCACCGTCGACTCTGACGACTCGTCCAGTTGTTGCTGTTCGACGAGCCGTGCGCGCTGTTCCGCCTCCCACTCCGCTGCCTGTACGTGCTCCGGCACCGCGGGCACCGACGACTCCGTCATGGCGCGGTCGGTGAAGACGAGCGGCCTCTCCGCCTCTGTCACCAGGTGTTTGACCACCTGCACGTTGCCGTTGACGTCCCACACCGCGATACCGGGAGTCAGCGTCGGGATGATCTCCACGGCCCAGCGCGGCAGGCCCAGCACGCGTCCGGTGGCCCGTGCCTCGTCGGCCTTCTGCGCGTAGATCGTCCGGGTCGACGCCATCTTGAGGATCGCCGCGGCCTCCTTCGCCGCCGCGCCGTCCACCACGTCGCTCAGGTGGTGGACCACCGCCACGAAGGAGAGACCGAGCCGCCGCCCGAACTTCAGCAGCCGCTGGAAGAGCTGCGCGACGAACGGGCTGTTGATGATGTGCCACGCCTCCTCCACCAGGAAGATGCGCTTCTTGCGGTCGGGCCGGATCCAGGTGTGCTCCAGCCAGACACCGACGATCGCCATCAGGATCGGCATCGCGATGGAGTTGCGGTCGATGTGCGACAGGTCGAAGACGATCAGCGGCGCGTCCAGGTCGATGCCCACGGTGGTCGGCCCGTCGAACATGCCGCGCAGGTCACCGTCGACGAGCCGGTCCAGGACCAGCGCCACGTCGAGACCCCAGGCGCGGACATCGTCTATGTCGACGTTCATCGCCTCCGCGGACTCCGCCTCCGGGTGGCGCAGCTGCTCCACGATGTCGGTGAGGACCGGCTGCCGGTCGGTGATGCTCGCGTTGACGTACGCGTGCGCCACCTTGAGCGCGAAGCCGGCCCGCTCGTCGAGGCCGTGGCCCATGGCGACCTCGATGATCGTGCGGAGCAGCGCCAGTTGACCGGTCGTGGTGATCGACGGATCGAGCGGGTTGAGGCGGATGCCGCCGTCGCGCGCGGTCATCGGGTCGAGCCGGATGGGAGTGATTCCCAGCTCCTGCGCGATGAGGTTCCACTCGCCGACACCGTCCTCGCCCTGCGCGTCGAGGACCACCACCTGGCGGTCGCGGAAGCGCAACTGCCGCAGCACGTACGTCTTCTCGAGGGCGGACTTGCCGTTGCCGGACTCGCCGAGCACCAGCCAGTGCGGGGCGGGGAGCTGCTGCCCGTAGAGCTGGAAAGGGTCGTAGATGTAGCCCTTGCCGCTGTAGACCTCGCGGCCGATGATCACACCCGAGTCGCCGAGGCCGGGTGCGGCGGTCGGCAGGTAGACGGCCTGCGCCTGGCCCGTCGACGTACGGACGGGCAGGCGGGTGGTCTCCACCTTCCCGAAGAGGAAGGAGGTGAAGGCATCCGTGAGGACGGACAGCGGATCTCGCATCACACGGGCCCCTATCGGCGGATGCCGGTCGCGAACGGCAGGGTGTTCACAAAGGCCCTGTGGTGCTCGCGGTCGCACCACTCCAGCTTCAGGTACGACTTGCCGGCGGAGGCCCTGATCGTGCGCTTGTCCCTGGCCAGGGCCTCGGGAGAACGCGACGACACAGTGATGTACCCGACGAGGTTGACCCCTGCCGCACCGCTCGCGAGATCTTCACCCCGCTGGTCGAGCCGGCCGTGTGCAGCGATGTCCCGCGGGTCGACGGTCCGGTTCATCTTGGCGGCACGGCTGGCGTCCGCCTCGTCGTTGGTCTTCTCCGTGAGCATCCGCTCGATGGCGACCTCGGTGGGCTCCAGGTCCATGGTGACCGCGACCGTGCGGATCACGTCCGGGGTGTGGACCAGCAGCGGGGCAAGGAAGTTGACGCCGACGGGAGTCATCGGCCACTCCTTCACCCACGCGGTCGAGTGGCACCAGGGTGCCCGGGTCGAGGACTCACGCGTCTTCGCCTGGAGGTACGTGGGCTCCACGGCGTCCAGTTCGGCCGGCCAGGCGTTCCGCTTCGACATCGCCTGGATGTGGTCGATGGGGTGGTCCGGGTCGTACATGGAGTGCACGAGCGAGGCGAGCCGGGACTGGCCGAGCGGCTGCCGTACACGGATGTCCGCCTCTGCCAGCCGGGCACAGATGTCGGTGAGCTCACGCGCCATGACGACGGCGAGACCGGCGTCCTTGTCGAGCCGCTTCGTCCCGGTCGCCGCCTTGGCGGCACGGGCCATGGCCTGCGCCTCCGCCGCCAGGTCGCGGGAGTAGTGCATGCACGCCACGAGATAGGCGCGGTGCTGCTCGCTGGAGGTCGACACCATCGACTGCAGATGGTCGTACGACTGCTGGAGCCAGCCGGGGGCGTTCCGGTCGCCGCGCTGGGCGACGTCCTTGGCGTGCGCGTCCGGGTCGGCGGGCAGCGTACGGGCCAGCATCTGAAGCCGCGTCACGAACCCGTCGCCGTTCGCCACGTGCTTCAGCAGCGTTCCGAAGCGGTCGACCAGCGCCTCCTGGTCCTCGCTGTCCCGCAGGCCGACACCGGGGCCCTCGATCTCGATCGCGGCGGTCACGGTCCGGCGGTCGGCATGCAGCAGCACGGCGATCTCGTCGGGGCCGAACGGCGCTGCGAGCCAGTTGATCCGCCCGATGCCGGGCGGCGGCCCGATCTCGACCTCCCGGCCGTCGAGCCGGGTCCCCGCCTCGACGGCAGTGGAACGGTAGAGGGTGCCGCCGCTGCGCAGGGTCCGCTTGTAGCTGCGGTTGATCTCGAACCACTTGTAGAAGGTGCGCTGTTTGTAGGGCACATAGACGGCGGCGAGTGCCAGCATCGGGAAGCCCATCAGCAGCACGATGCGCAGTGACAGGACGGGGACCAGCAGCCCGCTCATCATGCCGAGGAACGCGCCGGCGATGATCAGCGCGATCTCGCCGGTCTCACGGTTCTTGCCGATGACCGCGTTCGGCCGGGCACGGCCGATGAGGTACGTGCGGCGGGGCGTGATCGGTTGGGACTGGGTCGTCAACGCCGGCCACCTCCTGTGCTGTTGCGATTGCTGTGCGGGGTCCCGCTGGTCGGGCTGCTGTTACGGGGTGCGGGGGCGGCGCCCGCCGGTGACTGGGGCGAGCGGCTGCCGTGGGCCGCCATGCCGCCGGAAGCGGGGTTGGCGGGGCGGGGGCTGCTGCTGCCGTCGCCGGTGTTCTGGTTTCCGCGGGAGCTGTGGGTCTTGATGCCCTGGGACACGAGCGCCGCGGGGGAGCTGATGACGGCGGCCGCCTTGCTCTCGGCGCCGTTCTGGATCCGGTTGTTGCGTGAGGCCGCGATCTCGTCGCCGAACCCGGGGACGAATCGGTAGATCATCGCGGACGCGAAGATGGCGAGCAGGATGATCGCCAGCCCGGACACGACGGCGGAGAAGGAGTCCGGCCCGTCGTCGGCGGACAGCGCCCCCGCGAGGCCCAGCACGATCACGATCACCGGCTTGACCAGGATGATCGCGATCATGATCCCGGCCCAGCGGCGGACGTGCCCCCACATGTTCTTGTCGACGAGTCCGGCATAGACGACGACGCCGAGCAGCGCACCGACGTAGAGCAGCACGGCCCGGATGAACAGCTCCAGATACAGCACACCGGCGGCCAGGATCGTCACGAGTGAGACGACGATCAGCATGATCGGCCCGCCGCCGATGTCGTCACCCTTGGCCAGGGCCTTGGAGAAGTTCCCGAAGAACATGTCCGTCTGCTGCGCCGTACCGCCCGCGATCACCTCCGTGACGCTGTCGGTGACCGAGACGAGGGTGTAGAGGATCAGGGGCGTGAAGGCGGAAGCGAGGACGCTCAGCCACAGGAAGCCGATGGCTTCCGAGACCGCGGTCACGAACGGCACGCCCCGGACCGCCCGCTTGGCGACCGCCAGCAGCCAGAGGAGGAGCGTGAGGATGGACGCGGCGGCGAAGACGATGGCGTAGTGGGCGAGGAACGTCAGGTTCGTGAAGTCGACGGTGGCCGTCGACTCGACGGCCTGCGACAGCTTCCCGATCGTCCACGACGCGGCGTCGGCGCAGCCGCGGGCGAGGGAGGACAGGGGGTCGAGGGCGGCGGCGGGGTCGGCGTCGAGCCCTGGGCGGGTGGGGTTGGTGGGGCCTTCGCCGTCGTCGCAGTAGTCCCGGGCGGGGCCACGGATGAGGTCGCAGGGGTCGTTGCTCGGTGTGGGCGTCGGGTCGGCGAACGCTCGAGTCGCGAACACCACTGTGCCCGCCTGCACTGTGGCGAATGCTGCTGCGAACGAGAGGGCACGGCGATTAGCGGGCATACGTGAAGCCTCCGAACTGCTGCACGGCGTCCGCCATCTCCTCGGCACCTGAAGCCGCTTGGTCCCGGCCGACTGGCACTGGGCCGTCCTTCTGCGTGAAGTCGGCGACCTTCCAGTCACCGTCCACCCATCTCAAGTCGAAGGTGTTGGTGTACCAGCTCTCGGAGACCGGGTTCTGGGAGCCCTCGCCCGCCAGCCCGAAGAGGGCTGAGTACCAGACGGAGACGCTCGCCCTGCCAGGCGTGAAGCTCTCCACTCTTGCTCCCACCGGATTGAAGCGGGTGATGAACATCAACCCGGCAGGCGCCGTGCCGTCCGGCTTCAGACCGATACCCGTGAGGAACCCTTCGCTGGAGTAGACACGGTCGAGATCACTGCGCCGCGCAGCCGCGACGTCCGGTGCGTACACCGTGTTCACGATCTGGTCGCGGCGGGCCTTGTTGAACATGCCGTCCGACCCCAACGCCACCGCGTAATTCGCCGCCGCGCTCTGCGCCCCCTGCTCGTCCTGCGCGTACCCCGTCGGGATGCCGTCGGCGTTGCCCTTGACCGGGCGCACGCCCGTCGGTGCCGTCGGCTGGGACGTGGGGGCCTTCGCGGCGCCGGCCGGCGCGTCGTCGTCGCTCCCGCCGCCACCTCCCCGGTTGGCGAACGCGATCGCCGCGATCAGCAGTACCACCACGCCCACCACCGTGATGAGCGAGCGGGAGCTGCTGCGTGCAGGGCGGCGCGCGCCTCCGTAGACGTCCGTGTCGCCGTTGCCCGGCAGGCGGGTACGCGTTTGGCCGGAGCCGCCGCCCGGCTCGCCGCCGTAGCCGTGATCGTCGCCGAGGCTCATGTCGCCCAGGCCCCCTCAACCAGTGGTGGACGTACTGCTTGCCGCGTGGACACGGTGTGGTGACTCGACATCAGGGAGACGCAACCTCGAACGGTGGGCCCGGGCATGCCCGGAGAGGACTGACGGGCGGTCAGACGGCCATCCCGTAGACGATGGTGAACAAGGTCCCCAGTGACCCGATGATGAAGACGCCGGTCAGGCCGGCGACGATCAGGCCCTTGCCCTGCTCGGCGCTGAACGTGTCGCGCAGCGCCGTCGCGCCGATGCGTTGTTTGGCCGCTCCCCAGATCGCGATTCCGAGGCAGAGGAGGATGGCAATGGCCATCACGACTTCGATCATCACCCGAGCCTCGTTGCCCAGGCTTCCGAACGGCCCCCAGTTCGGGGCGATTCCGCCGATGATGGTGGTGATGTCGCCCTTTTCCGCTGCCAGGATCATGTAACTCACCGCCCCTGTTGGGTTGTTCGCCGCCCACGCCGCTCGGCACAGGCCTTGGGTTCTATCTTCGCTGATGAAACCGCCCGCGTACGCCGACTTCGAGGGTCTCTTTACCCGATCTCCGCACGTATGACCGAAGCGGCTGCCCTGACCTGCGGCAGCGCGGTTCGGGTCGGTGCGACAGTGTGCATGGTCACTCTGTGTATCACGGAGGGTGACTTCGGGCAATGACTGTCGTTGTTCCACCTTTGGGCAGCTTTGCGCGTGTATGGGTGACGCCTCGGCTGAGGTCCTGCTCCTTTACCCCTGCAGAGGCCGCGCGGTCGGCGTCGGTATCGGCGGCGGTGCCCTCGCGAGCCGCGACATCGCGGCTTGTGGCATGGGTCCGTGTGGCCGGGCTGGTCGGTGTGCCAGCACCGCACGCCCGGAGATCTCGCAGGCATGGAGGATTGCCGTGGTCCTGCCCGCTCCGTCACCGCCCGCCGGGTCGCCGCAGGCGACCCCTCCGGCACAGCGCCGCTCGCCGGGCCGCGTCTATCGCGCATGTGACCACCACCGACCACAAGAAGATCGGCACGCTTTACCTGGCCACCTCGTTCTTCTTCTGCGTCGGTGGCCTGACGGCGCTGCTGATGCGCGCCGAGATGGCCCGGCCGGGCACACAGATCATGGGCATGTCGCCGGCGTGGCGCAGCCGCGTCGCGAACAGGTCCTCCAGCAACTGGGCCGCACGCAGCAGGCGGGCGATCACTTCGCTGGACGACACGTCCAGCTCCGGCCACTCGCTCCGCCACTCGGCCGGCATCGCGTCCACGCTGTCGCCGTCGCCGGCGACCTGGATCTCGCGTCCTCAGCCATCTCGGGTGGCAGGCGTAGCGACAGCGCGGCGAAGGGTGGTGCTCACCGGGGAGGGAGACGCCTGACGCCAGGAAGGCAGGGCGTGCGCAGCACACACCCTGCCTTCCTGATGGGGGACCGTGTGGTCGGGGCGGTCTACTTGGGGTCGGACCGCCTGTTCAGCCGCTCATCACCATGTAGCCGAGCAGGCCCAGGGCGACGGCGAGCAGGACGACAAAGGTCACCGTGGCGACCATGCCGCCGGAGTCATCGTTGCGGCGGCCTGTCCTTCCCCCGTTGCGTGCGTCCTTGGTGTCGGGTGTGTCCGTCACGCTCGCAGCGTTCTTCACGTGTTGCTCCTGTGGTGCTGTGTTGCCGGCCCCTGCCGTGGTCACCGGCAGGGGGTTTGACCGTGGGTCGACTTCAGCCTTCTGGGCTGTGTGACACAGAGTAGCGGCAACAGGTCCAGACCAGTTTTCGGGGTCTGGGCGGAAGTGTGTGGCTAGCGGCCGAAGTGGTCGAACTCACCGGCTCGTAGGCCGAGCACGAACGCGTCCCACTTCTCGTGCGTCGTCCTGACGACCCCGCCGACGCGGACGAGGCCGTCGGGGGCGCGGGTGACGTCTATATACGGGCTTGGGCTGCGGCCTTGAGCGCGTGCGTGAGTGACGCGAAGGCGTCCGGGGTGGTGTGGAGTATCACTCCACCCGGGTCGCTGCTCTCGGTGACTACGACGCCGGTGGCGTCCGCAGCAACGTTCAGGCAGGCGTCGCCCTCGCCGCAGTACGAAGACCTCTGCCAGCTGTCTACAAGCACGTCAGGTCCTCTCACCGGTCAAGTGTTGGTTGAGTCGCTGGAGGTGCCGCCAGGCGGTGGGGTCGGTGCCGTCACCGAGGGCGTAGTACAGCGCGGGGCGGGCGGCGGGGCCGAGGCGTGTGGGGCGCGGTTGGTGCATTGCTTCGGCGTGGGTGCGGCCCATGGCGCGTATGGCGTCAGGGCCGAGGGTGAAGGAGAGCGGGACCGGGGGCGGTTCGTGGTGGGGCGGGGTGGTCAGATCTGCGCGGGCAGGGCGCAGGTGGGCGAGCATCGAGGCGAGGTTGTGCCGGGAGGCGAGCGTCTCGGCCAGCTCGGGGAGGGCGTCGAGTAGCGGTGGCTGGCCCGTGGTGTGACCGGAGGCGAGCGTGATGTGTTCCTCGATTCCGGCGGGTGTGTGGACGATGCGGCAGGTTGCCATCGCCGGTCTGTCGGTGGAGCCGACCGCGATCAACCATGTCGGGGCGCCCTTCTGGGCGCGGGTGCGGGCCAGTTCGGTGAGCTGCCGGGGTGACCACGGGAGGTTGACGGGTTCGGCGGTCGCCCAGCCGGCGGGTGGGGCGCCGGTGAGCGTCTGCCAGGCGGCCTCCAGAGCGCCGCCGAGGAGGAGGCCGTCGGTGGCGGGATGGGTGGTGCGGATGGAGAGGTGAAGCTGCTGTTCGCCGGTGGTGCTGGGGTCGGCTTGGAACGCATCGGCGATCGGGGTGTGGCCCTCTGGTGTGGTGGCTGGTGCAAAGCGGCCTTCGTGCCAATGGAGGACGGCGCCGCTCAGCCCGTCGTAGTACCCGCCTTCGGTGTCGTGGACCACCCAGCGGGCGGGGACGTTGGTCAGCAGGGTGCGAGTGGGCAGAGTGAGCCGACTGGTGAATGGGGTGACGATCTGCAGTTCACGGCCTGTGGAGATGCTGGTCTGCAGCAGGTCGGTGAGCCACGTGGTCGCGGCGATGACCGGGCGGTCCTGGAGGACTACGGCGGCGCGCCGGGTGAGGACGTCGACGCCGAGCGGATAGGGGTCGGAGGCGCCGTCCTCGTTTGAGGGGAGGACGACCACGTCGGTGTGTGCGGCCTCGGCCGGCCAAGTGGATCCGCCCAGCAGCGAGGTCAGCCGCCCGGCCATCGAACCGGCCAGCCGTCCGGCCTCGGACACCGCCGCCGTCGCCCGCACCTCGGTCCACCACACGGGGGCCTCCGCTCCGGCTCCCGTGCCGAGCAATCGGCGTACCTCACCCTCCACTTGGAGGAGCAGTGGCACCTCTACGGTCGCGACCCACTGCCCGTCGTGTGTGTGCAGATGCACGACGGCCCCCCCGCCGCTGCTGCCCACCCGCAGATCGGGCCCACCGGCGTACAACCCGGCGAGCATGGTGTGGGCGTCCGGCATGGCCGGGGTCAGGGCGATGACGTCCTGTGTCACAAGCTTCCTTCGAGCGTGGCCGGCGGCCATTGCTGCTTGCAGCACCGCCTGAATGATCAACAGCTGCGGGGACATTCGAAACGGAATTCGGCTGGCGCAGGCTCACTCGGCCGCGCAAGATCCCATCAGCTCTAGCCGATCCAGCCTCTCAGGCACCTTCGACTCGCTTCAGATCCGCAATGGGGATTTGCGCCGAGGCTGAACTTTCATGGTTCAGTCTAATAACCGCATGACATGGGAGTCTTGAGAGTAGATCTTTGAACTGAATTGACTTCAGGTCGGGCGCCGACCGTGGAGCGTGATGCGTGCTCGTATATGCGAGGATGATTTCTTGGCTTTCGGTGCGCACTACCTCTGCGTCTGGAACCAAGAAGAGGGTGGCCGCCAGGAGTGCGTCTCGCACGGCGGAGTCATCCGTGTAACCCGCAGCTGCAAGCTGAATCGCAGAATCTACCGCGTCAGTGGGGTCTGGCATGCCGAGGCTGCGAGGTGACGGGCGGTAGTTCGGGTTGCTCTTGAACTCGTCAGTGATATGGCCGAGATTGTCGACTTTCCATGCGCCGATAATGCCGTAAGGGGGGACCCTTTCGCCTGAGTCGAAGAACGGGTCAATGGCATAAACCCAGGAACCCGGATGGCTTGCCGCCTCCCGGCGCGCTGCGTCGGTCACCGGCGGTGTTGCCATCCGTGGGTCAGCCATTTTTGCGCCTTCTGTGTCGCCTGCCGAGATCTTGCTGTTCGGTCACATAGGAGAGTCGTTCGTAGTCTGTGGTTGACACGTCCTCGAAGATGTCCACTGTCGCGAGGCGCCCTATATCCGACCACCGTTGAGCTCTCCTGCCGCCCCCCATTTCCAGGGCCATCCTACTAGGGTAGACGTCCCGACAGGCCCCCTCGAGCGCTGGTTTCAGCCCATAGCGTTCGAGGTCGGTTCGCACTTGAGTCAACGCTTCAAACAAGTTCCATGCCGTATGCTCTGATGCGCCTTCATGATAAGTGACCTGGACGGTGTAGTCGGCTCCGGAGTATGTGGCGACGAGCTTTCCCGTCAAGGTGTCTCTATCGGAGACCAGGGTGATTGCTTTGTCGTACAAGACTTCTGGGCTACTCGACACGTTCGGCCTCGGGGCGGTAGTTGGGGTTCGGAATGAAGTCTCCAAGCTCGCCCGTCGCATAGTTGTACGGGGCGGCACCCTTGATGTATTCGGGGCGAATTCCGCCTGGGAATGCCACCTCCTTCTCGTATGAGAGCGGGTGATCGCCCATTGAGGAGTTTACATCGATGCCGCCTGGTGCCTCGATCTCGTATGTGTATTTCCCTCCGAACTCGTCACCTATATCGTCGCGATAGGATGTGCTGACAAAAGCAGAAGCGTCGCTCTCCTCGACGTACTCCTTGAGATCCACGCGCGAAGGGTCAAGAGAATCGAACCCGCTCTCAAATATCTCCTCGGGGCTGCGGTTGTCACTGCGGTACAACGGCATGTCGTCCGTGCGCCAGACGACAGGCATTCCCAAGCCGTCCAGGTCAACGGTGCGATCTGTGGCCGCGGCCATACGATCTGGTTGGCCCTCAGGCACTCCGGTCGTCGAAGGCTCAGCCGGACCGTCACCGTTGCCACCGCCACCGCCAGCGGCTCCGGTGCCACTGCTGCCTTGATGCGTCCCATCGGGAAGGTCGGCATGGTGGGCGGCCGAACCGCCCTGCCCCGCACCCGAGTGACTCGTCTGCGCTGAGCTGTCGGCCCCATGTCCGGAGTCGTGTGCCTTGTCGGTGTGCTGGGGGGCGCCGCTCCCACCGCCCGTGGAGGGTTGCGGCGCCTCGTGACTGGCCTGCGGGGGCAATCCGTCGCCCGCGTGGGCGGTGGCGTCGGGTGTGCGGGCGCCTGCGCCGACGAGTTCGAGGCGGCTCGGGAGCTCGATCGAGGGGGTCCGGTCGGCGGCCGCCGCTTCGGGTGGGGCCGGGGTGGTGTCGGGGACGCCCTTGTTGGCGGGGATGAACCGGCCGTCTTCGATGCGCAGCTGAGCGCCCGAGGGGTATTCGATGACGCTGTGGGCGGCGTCGGAGGCGGTGGCCGCGTCGGTGGCGGCGCGGACGCCGGCGGTGAGGTCGGCGACCTTGGGGAGTGCGCGGGCGGCGGCGCCGGCGGTCTTGGCTGCCGCGCCGATGGGGTCGAGGACCTCGCCGACCTTGGCCGCGGCGCCCGCGATGCGGGAGGCCGTGCCTGCCTTGCCGGCGGCCGAGCCGGCCTTGGAGGCCGCGCCGAGCGGCCCGGCGCCCAGGGTGAGGCCGTTGAAGATGACCGTGCCCGCCGCCTTGCCGGGGTTGGTGTCCCAGTCGTCCCAGCCGACAAACGCCTTGGCGAACTCCTTCGCGTGGGGCTTGCTGTCGTCCATGAGCTTCTTCTGGGCCGGGGCGATGTCGTCGCGGTCGCCGCGCGGGTCCAGAAGATAGCCCTCGGCGCCGACGATCACCCGGAGCAGTCCCTCGCGGGCCGCGCCGCCGTCCTCTCCAGGGCTGAAGAGGTCGATCAGTCCTTTGACCGATCCGACGGCGTTGTCGACGATGCTGATCCCGGCCTGCTCCAGGTGGTGGTCGATCCCGAACGGCAGGATCTCGCGGTGCTCCGGAGTGCCCCAGGGCAGCGAGTCGGCCTGTGTGAGCTGCTCGGCGCTGAAGCCGTACGGATTCTGCTGCTTGCCGCTGCCGTCGTTGATGTGCCACTGGGTGCCGTCCACCAACGCGGTGATCTTGTCGGCGCAGGCGACTTCGGCCTGCTGGAACGCGGTGACCGCGGCGTTCACGCCGTCCCAGATCGCCTGGTGCTCGGCGGCCTTGGTCTCGTCCTTGCGCCAGTTGTCGAGCGGCCCGTCGTCGTGCTGGACCGACTGCACGAACACGGTGGCCTGCCAGCGCAGCATGTCCAGTTGCTTGACGATCTCGACGACCTCGACCGCGTACGACTCCAGTGCCCCTGCCACCGTCTCCAGCCGGTCGGCGAAGCGCCCCGCCCCGTCCTGGACCGCCTGTGTCGTGGCGAACAGCTGCCCTGCCTCGGGGGCGCGGTACGAGGCGGCCAGGTGCTGGAAGCGGGTGTGGACGTCGCCGCCGTGCTCCCGGACTCCCTTCGCCGCCTGCCGCAGTGCGATGATCTCCCGCCCCAGCTCGGCCAGATCGCCGGTGAAGACGGGTATCTTCTCGGCGCTGATCACCGCTGGGCCGCCCGGTCGCGCGCGGCCTGCAGCAGCGCAGTGACATCAGGCGCCAGCATGGCCTGCCGCTGTGCGTTCCACGCCTGTTCCAGGTTCCCCGTGATGTACGCGTTGGTCGCTTCGACGGCGCCGTTCGCCGAATTGCTCGCGCGCAGCGGCAGAAAGGCCACGTCGGCTTCCGTCCCCTCGGCGAACTGACCCAGCGCCACCGCCACCAGACCGGCGGCCCGGCCGCCGTTTGCGGCGCTCCCGCCGTCGACGGTCAGGGCACCCGCGGACTCCATCGCTCCCTGAAGCGCCGTCCCGTACAGCTTGATCCCGGCGCTCATGCCGCCGGCAGCCTCCCGCACCTGGGAGACCACCGACTGCACGCCCCCAGGCGAAATGTCCCACCCCGTCACAACCAACCCCCGTGAACCCGCCGGCAGATGCACCCGTCGACGGCGTCCAGTATGGTCCGCGCCACCGACAGCGGATCTTCATCTCTAGCAGTCGGACAACCGTACGAGCAACGCACTTCCGGCCAATGCGCCTACCGTCCACCACCGGCCGGGACGGGGCTGCTGGGCATCAGTTTGTTGCACTGACGGGCGGCGCCCCGGCCGAAGTGGTCGAACTCACCGGCTCGTACGCCGAGCACGAACGCGTCCCACTTCTCGTGCGTCGTCGTGACGACCCCGCCGACGCGGACGAGGCCGTCGGGGGTGTGGGCGACGTCTATGTACGGGCTCGGGCTGCCCGTCTTGAGCGCGTGGGTGAGTGACGCGAAGGCGTCCGCGGTGGTGTGGAGTATCACCCCGCCCGGATCGCTGCTCTCGGTCAGTTTGACCGAGCCACCTTCGGCGGCGACGTGTACGCAGGACTCGCCTTCGCCGCAGTACGACGACTTCTGCCAGTTGTCTACAAGCACGTCGGGTCCTCTCACAGGTGCTTGGCGATGGTGTGGATGAGGTCCGCGGACGCAGCCTCGTCCAAGGCGAGGCTCTCCAGCCGGGCGAAGACCTGGCGGTACTTGTCGAGCTGTGCGTCTGCGTCCAGCAGGACGATTCCGTGGGCCTGGTCCAGCTGGACCGTGTCGAGCTGCGGCACCGGGCCGTGAACGTAGTAGAGCGGCTGGCCCGACCCGGGGAAGGCGCCTGCTTCGAAGGGGAGGACCAGGACCGTGATGTGGGCGTGCTGTCCCATGTCCAAGAGGTGTTGGAGCTGTCGACCGGCCACGGAGCGGCCGCCGAAACTCATGCGCAGGGCGGCCTCGTGGATGATTGCCTGGTACGGCACGGCCTCTTCCCTGAAGAGAACCGACTGCCGCTTGATGCGGAACGACAGGCGGTGTTCCACGTCGGGTGGTGGCAGCGGGGGCACGACCTGGCGCATGACCTCCAGGGCGTGTTCCCGTGTCTGGAGGAGGCCGGGGATGCCGGAGGTGTGCGCGGTACGCAACCGTTTGCCGTGGTGTTCGAGTTCGGCCAGGTCGAGCAGCCCGCTGGACAGGAGCTCGCGGTACTCCTCCCACCAACCGCGTTTGCGCTCCCCGGTCATGGCTGCGAGGGCTTCTACGAGGTCTGCGTTCGAGCACTCGTAGTGGCAGGCCAGCGTGCGTACGCGTTCAGCGCTTACGCCGTAGCGACCGGCCTCGATGTTGCTGATCCGTGCCTGGTTGCCGCCCAGGAGTGTGGCGGCCTGTGTCGCGGTGAGGCCTGCCCGCTCCCGCAGCTTGCGCAGCTCGGCACCAAGCCGCCGGCGGCGGGCGGTTGGAGTGGAGCTCGGCGTCATCAACTCTCCCGGACCATGTCACCCACATGAGAGTAACTGGAATCAATTCACTGGAATCCATGGAATGCATTCCATGGGGCACCCTGCGGTGTCTCTCAGGCCCACCCGCCTGGAAGCACCCCGCTCGACGGAGCGACCTTGTCACCGGGCACGCATCACAGCCACTCAACCCGCCCTCCGTCGAGGAGACTTCCATGACCACCACCGTAGCCGCGCCCTGGACCTGCGCCCTTCAACTCCCCCAGGACCACCGGGCCCCCGGCATCGCTCGCCGGCACACCGATCCAGGGCCGGGTGGCTACCGCCTTGCGGCAAGCGGGAAGTTCGGGTGGACGTCAGGCTTCCCGAGCCGCTCGACTTCCCGCTGCCACCGGCCACCTCCCCGAATACGCGACGGGGGTGCGGACCCGACCGACCGTTGACCGAGCGCAAGGCGAACCCTGTTGATCCGGCGGGGAGTTGACTACCGTTCCGGTTGTGACCGACCACGCGAAGATCCAGGACCGGATCGACACCACACGCCCGCACACCGCCCGGATCTGGAACTACTGGACCGGCGGCAAGGACAACTACCCGGTCGACCAGGAGGCGGGCGACCAGATCCGGGAGCTGCACCCCGGCATCGGCGACTACGCGCTCGCGGACCGGCGCTTCCTCGGCCGGGCCGTGCGGCATCTGGCGACCGAGGCAGGTATCCGGCAGTTCCTCGACATCGGCACGGGGCTGCCGAGCGCGGACAACACCCACGAGGTGGCGCAGCGCATCCGGCCCGACGCCCGCATCGTGTACGTGGACAACGACCCGCTCGTCCTCGTCCACGCGCGGGCACTGCTCACCGGCACGACCGAGGGCCGCACGGACTACCTGGACGCGGACCTGCGGGACACGGACGGGATCCTGGCGCAGGCGGCGAAGACGCTCGACTTCGCCGAGCCGGTCGCCCTGATGCTGCTCGGTGTCGTCATCTTCATCGAGGACGACGAGGAGTCGTACGCCGTGGTGCGCCGGCTCATGGACGCGCTGCCGTCCGGGAGCCATCTCGCGCTGTCGCACACGATCACCAGCCCGTCGATGCCCGACGTGGACGAGGCCGTCGCCTTCTGGAACGAGCATGGGACCCCGCGCCTCACCCAGCGCACCCCGGAGCAGGTGGCCCGCTACTTCGACGGTCTGGAACTGCTCGAACCGGGCGTGGTGTCGTGCAACCGCTGGCGTCCGGACGAGCAGGACCTGACGGCCCCGGCCGACGTGGCGATGTACGGGGGCGTGGCCCGCAAGGCGTGATCCGGCCAGGACGCAGCGTGGGCGGCCGGGCGGTGCGCGTGCGCCCCTGTGAGCGCCTCCACGGGAGGAGCGCGGCCGCCTACACTGGCGCCCAGGCGGACTACCCGGCGCTGAAGGGTGATTGACGGTGCGTAAGGCGTGGCTGATCGCTGGGCTGTCGATCGGGTCCTGTCTGTGCTTCGTCGCGCTGCTGGTCGTCGGGACGTATTCCGCTGCCGCCGGTCTCCTGGGCGGCAGTGCCAAGAACGCGGCCGTGGGGCTGGCGAAGGGTGCGGTGCCCGCGAAGTACCAGTCGCTGGTGCAGACGTGGGGGAATCTCTGCCCGGCCATCAACCCCGCGCTGCTCGCCGCCCAGCTGTACCAGGAGAGCGGCTGGAACCCGAGGGCCCAGAGCCACGCCGCCGCTCAGGGAATCGCGCAGTTCATCCCGGGCACTTGGGCGACGCACGGGATCGACGGGGACAAGGACGGCGATCGGGACGTGTGGGACCCGGCGGACGCGATTCCGTCGGCGGCCTCGTACGACTGTGAACTGGCTGGATATGTTCGCAAGGCGCCGGGTGATCCGACCGACAACATGCTGGCGGCGTACAACGCGGGCGCCTATGCGGTCATCAAGTACGGCGGTGTTCCCCCGTACCGCGAGACGCAGAACTATGTGCAGGTCATCCGGACGCTGGAGAAGAGCTTCGCCAAGCCGGTGGGGCGGGTCGAGCCGTCGAAGCAGGCGGCCGGGGCGATCTACTTCGCCCAGCAGAAGCTGGGCACCAAGTACCTGTGGGGCGGGAACGGGACGCCCGAGCAGGGCGGGCGTTTCGACTGCTCGGGTCTGACGCAGGCGGCATACCGCACGGTCGGGATCGAGCTGCCGCGGGTGGCCAACGATCAGTACAACGCGGGTCCGCACCCCTCCCGCGACGAGTTGCTGCCGGGTGATCTGGTCTTCTTCTCCGACGATCTGACCAACTCACGAGCCATTCGGCACGTCGGGCTGTACGTCGGCGGCGGATACATGATCAACGCCCCGTACACCGGTGCGGTGATCAGGTTCGACAAGATCGACACGCCGGACTACTTCGGCGCGACCCGGGTCACCGAGGACGGTGCGAGGGCACTGCCGACGGACCTGCCCGAGGCACCGGAATCCTGAGCCACGTTAGGAGGATTGGCCAGAAAGCGACACTTGTCGCAGGGCTCTGAGCTGCGACGACTTGTCACTCTTCGATAACGTGATCGTGTTCGTTCGGTGGAGAAGGGAACGCTCCCGCCGATCACGTCGTTCCCTGTGCAGAGAAGGCCGCACTGACCGTGCGGCAGACGCCGCACCGACCACGGGGGTTGATAGGCGGCGCACAGGCACGTGCGCCGGCAGGCACAAGGCAAGGGGCCGCAGCAGATGGCTGGACTCGCAGCAGACGGGCTGAACCCGGATGTCGGCCTGCTCTACGACATCAACGGCCTCGCCAAGGACGCACCCACGTGGCTCGACCGCACCATGGAGCTCGTCGGCGAGTACGGGACCATGGTCGCCATGGTGCTGGTGGTGCTCTGGTGCTGGTGGAGCGTGCGCCGGCGCGGCACCACGGAGGAGTCGGTCTCGGCGGTGGCCGGACTGGTCTGGGCCCCGCTGGCCGCCGGTATCGCGCTGCTGATCAACATCCCCATCCGCGGCTTCGTGGAGAGACCGCGGCCCTTCGTCGACCACGAGGGCCTCGAGGTCCTGGTCGCAGGAAAGACCGACTACTCGTTCGTGAGCGACCACTCGACGCTGGCGATGGCGATCGCCGCCGCGCTGTTCGTGGCGCACCGCAGGTTCGGGCTCGCCGCCTTCGGGCTCGCGGTCGTCGCGGGTTTCTGCCGGGTCTACATGGGCGTGCACTATCCGAGCGATGTCATCGGCGGATTCGCGCTCGGTACGGCGGTGGCACTGCTGCTCGCCCCGCTCGCCCTCGCGCTGCTCACGCCGCTGGTGTCGGCGATCGCTGCCTCGCGCCACCTCGGCCGGCTCGTGCGGTCGAAGCGGGCGGCGGCCGGCTCCTCGCTGCGGGCGGAGACGCTGGGTGTCCCGGAGCCACGGGTCGAGGACCAGGACGAGAACGGGCTCGCTGCCTGAGCCACCGCTGAAGGTGTCTACAGCGCCTGCGGGTAGTCGAAGAGGCGGTCCGGGTCGTAGCGCCGCTTGAGGCGGGTGAGCCGGTCGAGGGCCGGGCCGTAGTAGGCGCGGCGCCAGTCGGCCAGATTCGGGTCGGCGTAGTTCTGGTACGCCGCTCCTGACGCGTACCGGCGCATCGACGCGTGGGTGTCCTTCAGCCACGCCTGCTGGGTGGTCCCGCTGGTCCCCGGCCGCCAGGCGGCGATGTACTGGGCCAGCATCCGCGAGCGCCGGTGCACGAACGACGTCGCCAGCGGATCGACCCGGTTGACCGCGCCGCCGAGCGCGGTCAGCGCGATCGAACCGCCGCCGCCCGCGGCCGCCGGGAGGCGGGTGAACGCCTCCGCCGCCGCGATCAGCGCGCGCCGCCCGCCGGCCGCGATGTCGCGGTCGTAGAAGTCGGAGGCGGAGGCGTACGTCTCCCGGGGCAGGGCGCCCTGCCGGTCGCGGCCCGGGGTGGTGCCCGGAAGACGGCACTGCTCCTCGGTGAGGGAGAGGCAGTTCGCGTAGCCGAGCATGGCGTCGCGATAGCTCCGGGGCCGCAGGGCGACGGATGTCGCGGGCGAGCCGACCGCGTCCACGAGCCGGTCGAGTGCGTTCTGCAGGTCGCTCCCGGAGCCCAGGGTGAAGGCGGCGACGGACAGGGTGGGCCGGGAGCCGCCGGGGCCGGCGGCGAGGTGGAGCGAGGACCAGATCTCGTCCGGCTGGTCGGGGCCCCAGCGCTGCCATGCGGCGAGCACCGGTTCGGCCTGCTGCCACGGCCAGTTGAGGAACGCGGAGACGGTGTCGGGCGTGGCATGCGTACGGAACCGGAGCCGTGTCACGACGCCGAAGTTGCCGTTCCCCGCGCCGCGCAGGGCCCAGAAGAGGTCCTTGTTCTCGTCCGCGTCCACGGTCAGCCGCCTGCCGTCGGCGGTGACGATCGTCGCTCCGGTCAGACTGTCGCAAGTCAGCCCGTAGGCACGGGAGGTGACGCCGTGGCCGCCGCCGAGGGCGAGGCCGGAGACGCCGACGGTGGGGCAGGAACCGGCGGGGACGGTGCGGCCGTGCCGGGCGAGGGTGTTGTAGACGTCGACGAGTTTGGCGCCGGCGCCGACCGAGCCGTCGGACTCGATCCGGTTCAGCGACGAGACGTCGATGACGAGGCGCCCGTTTCCGGAGGACCAGCCGCCGTAGGAGTGGCCGCCGTTGCGGATGGAGACGGGGGTGCCGTGGGCTCTGGCGTAGGCGAGGCACTCCTTCACGTCGTCCTCGCCCGCCACGTACGCGACGGCCGCCGGTTTCAGTGAGTCGAAGCGCGTGTTGTAGAGCTGCCGGGCGCTCGGGTACTCCGCGTCGCCGGGTCGGATCAGCTGCCCGTCGAGACCGCGGGCGAGGGCTGCCCAGTCGGGGGCGGCGGTCGTGGTGGCCGACGGCGTCGGCAGGGTACGGGTCGGGGCCGGCGTGCGCGGCGGAGCGCCTGCCTCCTGGTTCGTACAGCCCACAGCCGCGCCCGCGGTGAGGGCGACAGCAGTGGTCAGCAGTTGCCGCCGGTCCAGCTCCATGGAACCTCCTGGGGGACGAGACGGCTCCCGTGGCCGGCAGGTTCCCGTCGTGGGTCAGGTCGCCGGGGCATCGCGCGTCAGGAGGCCGAGGTGTGCGACCTGGCGTCCGTACGCGCCTTGTCCCGTGACCGTCTCGCCGGGCCCGACCAGCCGCAGCTGCAGCGGGCGACGGCGAAGGAACCGCGCTCGACTGTCGTGGCCAGGTGCGTCGCCGGCTCACCGGCCGAAGGGTCCTGCTGGGGCACGGGTCAACGTTACTGCCGCGGCAGCCGCCGTAAACCCCGGGTGCCGGCGTGACGACGTGCCCGGGCCGTCGTTATGCGAATGGGTGTCCCCAGGCCCCCGGGGCCGAGGGGAAGGGCGAGTTCGTACAAGCAGCGGTCCGGCGTTGGGGGTTGGCAGGCGATGGTGGTGCAGCACAAGCGCAGGGGCGGGGCGGTTGCCGTCGTCGTGGCAGCCATGGCCGTGGCCACGGTCGGAGGATGCTCCGGCGGAGGTGCTGCCGCCGTGGGCGGCGACGGAGGTGCGGTGCGGGCCGGCGGCTCGGCCGACGAGGTTCGCAAGGCCGCGGACACGCTGGTAGGCGCCCGCAGCTCCAAGGCGCGTACGTCGATGGAGATGGCGTCCGGCGGGACGCGGGTCACCATCCGGGGCGAGGGCGGATACGACTTCGCCCGCGGTATGGGCAGGCTGAAGGTCGTCCTGCCGCCGGACGCCGCCGGTGAGGAGGAACACGAGCCGATCACCGAACTGCTGACGCCCGGCGCGCTGTACATGAAGAACCGGGGCGCTGGAGTGCCCGCCGACAAGTGGGTCAGGGTCGACACCACCACCCTGGACGACGGGAACCTGGTCACGGGCGGGGCGACCGACCCGCTCGCCGCCGCGGAGCTGTTGCGCGGCGCGGACGGGGTGGAGTACGTGGGGGACGTGCAGTTGTCCGGCGAGAAGGTGCGGCACTTCAAGGGCACGACCCACATCGGGCGAGCGGCGAGTGTCGCGGTGCCTCATACGAGAGCGTCCCTGGCCGCGGCGGCGGAAGGCTTCGCCAAGGACGTCGTGCCGTTCGACGCCTACCTGGACGAGGCAGGCAGACTCCGCAAGGTGCGGCACCACTTCACCTTCGCCAATGAGGGCCGGACGGTGGACGTCACGTCGACCACGGTCCTCTTCGACTTCGGGGCGAGCGTGGTCGTCCAGCTCCCGGAGCAAAAGGACATCTACTCCGGAAAAGTCGGCGTCTGAGCGGGTCGTGCCGGGCTGGCGGGGCGGGGGATGCCGGCGGGCCCGTACGTGGGAGGCGGGGGAGCCTGGGCCGGGGACCCCTGGATCGGGGAGGCTGGGGGAGCCTGGGCCGGGAGAGTCAGAACCTAAATGGTCCGGACGTGCCATGCGCAGGGCGTGCACCGCTCCCTACGCTAGGAAACCGACATCGGCGGGACCGACATCGGCCGGAAGAGGTGATTGCACGTGGCTCCGACCCGTACGGCCACCGTCCACGACGACCACGTGGCCCTCGCCGAGATCGAGCTCTGCGGTGAGCTGATGATCGCCGCGTCGGCAGCGGCCGGGGAGCGGCTCAGCGCGGACCGTATCGATGAGGTCCTCATGGTGGCGGCGGACCGGGCGCGGTGCGTCGATCGCGGCGACTGTGCCGATATGCAGGGGCTTACGTCTCCCAGACAGCCGGGGCCGGGTGGGCGGCAGACGCCCGGCCGCCGGAGAGCCTGACCGACAAGATCAAGCCACCGTCGCGCCCCCGTCGTGCGTGGGCGCCGCCGCGCTGGTCACCCTCCGTAAGCGGAATCAGGTGCGCAGCAGGCGGGCGATGGCCTTCGTCGCTTCCTCCACCTTCGCGTCGATCTCGTCGCCGCCCTTGACCGCGGCGTCCGCGACACAGTGCCGCAGGTGTTCCTCGAGCAGTTGCAGCGCGAAGGACTGCAGGGCCTTGGTGGAGGCCGAGACCTGCGTGAGTATGTCGATGCAGTACACGTCCTCGTCGACCATCCGCTGCAGCCCGCGGATCTGGCCCTCGATCCGCCGCAGGCGCTTGAGGTGCTCGTCCTTCTGCTTGTGGTACCCGTGGACTCCGCGGTCGTGGTCGGTCTCGTGGTCAGTGACCGGAAGGCCGGCCGCCTCGGTGGTCGTCATCGTGTCCTCCCGTTGCCCAGAAAGGGAATGTATACCCCTCGTGGGTATATGGTAACGAATCGTGCGGAAAGTAGTGGGGCCCGTGCTGATCGGCTTGTTCCGATGGGCGACACTGGGATACTGCCGGTTAGCCGTGGCCGGATGTTGCGCCTAGCATCAGCCTGACCGAATCCCAGCACCCCGAGGACCCCACGTGCGATTTCGTCTGACCCCCAGGGAGACGAGCTTCTACGACATGTTCGCCGCATCCGCGGACAACATCGTCACGGGCTCGAAGCTCCTGATGGAACTGCTCGGGGCGGAATCCTCCGCCAGGGCCGAGATCGCGGAGCGGATGCGGGCGGCGGAGCATGCTGGCGACGACGCTACCCACGCGATCTTCCACCAACTGAACTCCTCCTTCATCACGCCTTTCGATCGCGAGGACATCTACTCCCTCGCCTCGTCGCTCGACGACATCATGGACTTCATGGAGGAGGCCGTCGACCTGGTCGTCCTCTACAACGTCGAGGAACTGCCCAAGGGCGTCGAGCAGCAGATCGAGGTTCTGGCACGGGCCGCGGAGCTGACCGCGGAGGCCATGCCGCACCTGCGGACCATGGACAACCTGACCGAATACTGGATCGAGGTCAACCGACTGGAGAACCAGGCGGACCAGATCCACCGCAAGCTGCTCGCCCACCTCTTCAACGGCAAGTACGACGCCATGGAGGTCCTCAAGCTCAAGCAGATCGTCGATGTGCTCGAGGAGGCCGCGGACGCGTTCGAGCACGTGGCGAACACGGTGGAGACCATCGCGGTCAAGGAGTCCTGAACCACGTGGACACCTTCGCCCTGGTCGTGACCATCGGGGTCGCGCTCTTCTTCACCTACACCAACGGCTTCCACGACTCCGCGAACGCGATCGCGACCTCCGTCTCCACACGGGCACTGACCCCCCGCGTCGCGCTGGCGATGGCCGCGGTGATGAACCTCGCGGGTGCGTTCCTCGGACAGGGCGTCGCCAAGACGGTCAGCGAGGGGCTCATCGAGACCCCGGTCGGCTCGCGCGGCATGGGCATCCTGTTCGCGGCGCTGGTCGGTGCGATCGTCTGGAACCTGATCACCTGGTACTTCGGCCTGCCGTCGTCCTCGTCGCACGCGCTGTTCGGCGGCATGGTCGGCGCGGCTCTGGCCGGCGGGACGGAGGTCATCTGGACCGGTGTGCTCGAGAAGGTCGTCATCCCGATGTTCGTCTCGCCGGTCGTCGGTCTGGTCGTCGGCTATCTGGTGATGGTCTCGATCATGTGGATCTTCCGAAATGCCAACCCGCACAAGGCGAAGCGCGGCTTCCGTATCGCACAGACGGTCTCCGCGGCGGGCATGGCGCTCGGTCACGGTCTTCAGGACGCCCAGAAGACGATGGGCATCGTGGTGATGGCCCTCGTCATCTCCGACGTCGAGAACGCCGGCGACCCGATCCCGGTCTGGGTCAAGATCGCGTGCGCGGTGATGCTGTCGCTCGGCACGTACGCGGGCGGCTGGCGCATCATGCGGACGCTCGGCCGCAAGATCATCGAGCTGGACCCGCCGCAGGGGTTCGCGGCGGAGACGACGGGCGCGTCGATCATGTTCGGCTCGGCGTTCCTGTTCCACGCGCCGATCTCGACGACGCATGTGATCACCTCGGCGATCATGGGTGTCGGGGCGACGAAGCGGGTGAACGCGGTGCGGTGGGGTGTCGCGAAGAACATCATCATGGGGTGGTTCATCACGATGCCGGCGGCGGCGCTGGTCGCTGCGCTCAGCTATGGCGTGGTGTACCTGGTCTTCGGCTGACCGGTCGTTCCGGTCCGGAGTGCCTCATGGCCTCATGGCCTCATGGCCTCATGGCCCCGTTGCCCGGTGGGGCGGCGGGGGGCGTGGTGTGTGCGGGTTGCCGCTGCGCGGTGCTCTTCCCCACCCCGCCCCTTCCCGAACCGGGGCTCCGCCCCGGACCCCGTGCCGGGCTCCGCCCGGGGCCTGTTCCGGGCTCCGCCCCCGACCCTGTAACCCGCCCTGCGGGCGTTGCTCGAAGCCACGCTCCGGACCCCGTGCCGGGGTCCGCCCCCGGGCCTGTTCCGGGCTCCGCCCCCGACCGGCCTGTTCATTGCGGTCCGCGCGGTGCCTGGGCCCGTTCGGGGCTCCGCCCCGACCCCGTAACCCGCCGCCTGCGGGTGTTGCTCGGGGCCACGGCCCGGGCCCGGTCGGGGCCACGCCCCGACCCTGTAACCCGCCCTGCGGGCGTTGCTCGGGGCCACGCCCCGGACCCCGTGCCGGGCTCCGCCCCCGGGCCTGTTCCGGGCTCCGCCCCCCGACCGGCCTGTTCATTGCGGTCCGCGCGGTGCCTGGGCCCGTTCGGGGCTCCGCCCCGACCCCGTAACCCGCCGCCTGCGGGCGTTGCTCGGGGCCAGGGCCAGGGCCCGGGCCGGTTCCGGGCTCCGTTCCGGGCCCGTTCGCTGCGGTCCGCGCGGTGTTTCGGGGATTCGCCCGGCCGCCGGACGGCAGCGCTTCGTGCGTGGTCTCCAACCTCCCCTACGGCCTGGCGGCCGTGGGTGGTGCCCCGAGCGAGGGTGGATTGACGCTGCGCGCGGCAACCGTTACTGCGGGCGGGAGGCAGACCAGCCTCGCCGGCGGTTGAGGCGCGGGGATCGGGGCGGAGCCCCGACCAGAGCGGCCCGCGGTCGAGGGAAAAGTGTGGGGCCCGCCCCCCGGGAGAGGGGCGGGCCCGTCGTCTTGCGGGTGGCACCGCCATGCAGCACCCGCAGACGCCTTATCCGAAGCGTCCCGAGATGTAGTCCTCGGTCGCCTGGACGGACGGGTTCGCGAAGATCCGCTCCGTGTCGTCGATCTCGATGAGCTTGCCGGGCTGGCCGACGGCCGCGAGGTTGAAGAAGGCCGTACGGTCGGAGACGCGGGCCGCCTGCTGCATGTTGTGCGTCACGATGACGATCGTGAAGCGCTCCTTCAGCTCGCCGATCAGGTCCTCGATCGCGAGCGTCGAGATCGGGTCGAGCGCCGAGCACGGCTCGTCCATCAGCAGCACGTCGGGCTCGACCGCGATCGCGCGGGCGATGCACAGACGCTGCTGCTGACCGCCGGACAGGCCGGAGCCGGGCTTGTTCAGCCGGTCCTTGACCTCGTTCCAGAGGTTCGCGCCCTTGAGCGAGCGCTCGACGACCTCCGCGAGCTGGTTCTTCTTGTAGGAGCCGTTCAGCCGCAGGCCCGCCGCGACGTTGTCGAAGATCGACATCGTCGGGAAGGGGTTCGGCCGCTGGAAGACCATGCCGACCGTGCGGCGCACGGCGACGGGGTCGACGTTCGACCCGTACAGGTCCTCGTCGTCCAGCATGACCTTGCCCTCGACGCGGCCACCGGGGGTGACCTCGTGCATGCGGTTCAGGGTGCGCAGGAAGGTGGACTTGCCGCAGCCGGACGGGCCGATGAAGGCCGTCACGGAGCGGGGCTCGATGGTCATGGAGATGTCGTCGATCGCCTTGTGGGAGCCGTAGTAGGCGGTCAGGCCGGATACATCGATTCGCTTGGCCATGGTGGTTCTACTTTCCGGTCTTCGGGGCCTTCCAGCGGGCGATGCCGCGGGCCACCAGGTTGAGGATCATGACGAAGGCGATCAGAACCAGGGCGGCGCCCCAGGCGCGCGCGATCGAGGCGTCGGTGCCGACCGCGTACTGCTCGTACACGTAGAGCGGCAGCGAGGACTGGGCGCCTTCGAAGGGGTTCGGGTTGATCAGCCTCGTGCCGAAAACGAGGAGCAGTACCGGGGCGGTCTCACCGGTGACGCGCGCGACGGCGAGCATCACACCGGTGGTGATGCCACCGATCGCGGTGGGCAGGACCACCTTCAGGATGGTCCGCCACTTCGGTACGCCCAGGGCGAGGGAGGCCTCGCGCAGCTCGTTCGGGACCAGCTTCAGCATTTCCTCGGTGGAGCGGACGACCACCGGCATCATCAGGATGGCGAGTGCGAGTCCGCCGGCGAAGCCGGAGGGGCCGAAGCCCAGCATCAGGTTCCAGGTCGCGAGGATGAACAGGCCCGCGACGATGGAGGGGATGCCGGTCATGACGTCGACGAAGAAGGTGACGGCCTTGGCCAGCTTTCCGCGTCCGTACTCGACGAGGTAGATCGCGGTGAGCAGGCCGATCGGGGCGGCGATCACCGCGGCGATCAGGACCTGCTCGACGGTGCCGAGCAGGGCGTGGTAGATGCCGCCGCCGGGCTGCACGTCGAGGACGCCGTTCATGGAGTGGCCGAGGAAGTAGCCGTCGACGACTTCCATGCCCTCCTTGACAGTGACCCAGGCCAGCGAGAGCAGCGGCACGACGGCCAGGACGAAGCACACCCAGACGAGGCTGGTGGCGACGCGGTCCTTGGCCTGGCGGGAGTTCTCGACCTTGGTGGTGATCACGTAGGTGGCGAGAACGAAGATCAGGGCGGCGATGATGCCCCACTGGACGCGGCTGTGCCAGCCGGCGGCACTGCCGATCCCGCAGCCCGCGGCGATCGAGCCGACCGCGATGGCGGCCGGGGCCCAGCGCGGCATGCGGGCGTGGGAGAGGGAGCCGGTGCGAACGGCGGCCACCGGACGCTTGTCCTGAAGGGTCTGGCTCATGCGTTGGCCCCCGAGTACTCCTTGCGGCGGGCGATGATCGCGCGGGCCGCTCCGTTGACCAGCAGAGTGATCACGAACAGGACGAGACCGGAGGCGATCAGCGCGTCCCGGCCGAACCCGTCCGCCTCGTTGAACTTCGCGGCGATGTTCTGGGCGAAGGTGCCGCCGCCCGGGTCCAGCAGGTGGCCGGAGATGATGAAGCTGGGCGACAGGACGACGGCGACGGCCATCGTCTCGCCGAGGGCGCGGCCGAGACCCAGCATGGAGGCGCTGATGATGCCGGAGCGGCCGAAGGGCAGCACCGACATGCGGATGACCTCCCAGCGCGTGGCGCCGAGGGCGAGAGCGGCCTCTTCGTGCATCTTCGGCACCTGGAGGAAGACCTCACGGGTGACGTTGGTGATGATCGGCAGGATCATGATCGCGAGCAGGATGCCCACGGTGAACAGGTTGCGGGCGACGCCCTCGCCGGTCTTCTCGAAGATGTACGTCCAGCCGAGGTACTCGTCGAGCCAGCTGTTCAGGCCGTCGAGGTAGGGCACCAGGAAGAGGGCGCCCCAGAGGCCGTAGATGATGCTGGGCACGGCGGCGAGCAGGTCGACGACGTAGGCGAGTGGGGCGGCGAGCTTCCGCGGCGCGTAGTGCGAGATGAACAGCGCGATGCCGATGGCGACCGGCACGGCGATGATCATTGCTATGACCGAGCTCACGATCGTGCCGAAGGCGAGCACGGCGATGCCGAAGACCGGCGGGTTACCGGCCGGGTTCCACTCGGACTCGGTGAGGAAGTTGGCGTCGTCCTTCGATATGGCGATGCCGGCGCGGTACGCGAGGAATCCCGCGATCGCGGCCATGATCACCAGGAGGGAGATGCCGGCTCCCCGGGACAGGCCCAGGAAGATGCGGTCACCGGGCCGGGTCTTGCCTCGCATGGTGCGCTCTGCTTCAGGCGCACGGGGCGGTGGGGCTGATGCGGTGGTTGTTGTATCCATCGGGGTCTCCGGTCTGCGGAGCCGTCGGGCTCCAGGCGGCGGTGCACCGGATGCCGGGGCCGGTCCGTGGCACGGACCGGCCCCGGCCGGACATCAGGACAGGGTGGGGACGATCTCGCGGACCTTGGTCGCGATCTCGGCCGGCAGCGGCGCGTAGCCGGCCTCGGAGAGCACCTTCTGGCCCTCCTCGCCGGCGGTGTAGTTGAGGAACGCCTTCAGGGTCGGCAGGGTCTCCGCCTTGTTGCCCTTGTCGCAGGCGATCTCGTACGTCACGAGGATGATCGGGTAGGCGCCCTCGACCTTGGTCTTGTAGTCGAGGGACAGGGCCAGGTCCTTGCCGGTGCCCTTGATCTTGGCGGCGGCGATGGCCTTGGAGGCGTTCTCGCTGGTCGCCTCGACCGGGGCGGCGGCACCGGTGTCCAGCTTGACGGTGGAGATCGACTGCGAGGCCGCGTACGACAGCTCGAAGTAGCCGATCGAGCCCTGCGTCTGCTTCACCTGGGAGGCGACACCGGAGGAACCGTTGGCGGCCTGGCCACCGGGGGCCAGCCACGACTTCGACTTGGGGTCGTGCTTCCAGTCGGCCGGGGCGGCCTCGCTGAGGTACTTGTGCAGGTTCTGCGTGGTGCCCGACTCGTCGGAGCGGTGGAACGCCTGGATGGAGGAGTCCGGCAGCTTCGCGTCGGGGTTGAGCTTCGCGATGGCCGGGTCGTTCCACTTGGTGATCTTCGAGTCGAAGATCTTCGCGATGGTGGTGGCGTCGAGGACGAGGTTGTCCACGCCCTCCAGGTTGTAGCCGATCGCGACGGGGCCGCCGACCATCGGCAGGTTGATGCCCTGGCCGCCCTTGCAGATCTTCTTCGACTCCTCGACCTCCTCCGGCTTCAGCGCGGAGTCGGAGCCGGCGAAGGCGACCTGGCCCTGGTTGAACTTGGTGATACCGCCGCCGGAGCCGATCGCCTGGTAGTTGACCTCGACGCCGGAGCAGGCTGCCTGGAAGGCGTTGACCCACACGTCCATGGCGTTCTTCTGGGCGCTCGAGCCGGCTGCGAGGATCTGGCCCTTGGCCTCGTCGCACTTGATGTTCGACGCAGCGCTGGTCTTCTCGCCGCCGGTGTCGGCGTCCGTGTTGTTGTCCGAACCACACGCCGTGAGGACCAGGGCGCCGGAGATCGCGAGGGCGCCGAGCGCGGTGGCGCGAAGCCCGTTCTTGCGCTGAAGCTTCACTTTCTGGTGTTCCTTCCAGTTGCCGCCGTCGGTGGCGGCGTGCGTCGGGGGTGGGGGGACCGGCACCGTGCCGGTCACCCGTCTGGGGCCGAAATTAGGCAGATGAGATGAAGCGGCCGACGGGAGAGAGTGAACGCAAGGTGAACCGTGACCGGCGACCCGGTGCTCCTTCGGCGGCCCCGTGCTCCTGCGGACGTCCACCCGTTCGGGGGGACGGGTACGAGGTGCGGATCGGGACCGGAGGGGCATGCGCCCGCTCCCGGTCACGCCCTGTTCAGCGCCTGCAGCAGCGCGTCGACCAGGGCCCGGTCACGGGGCTGGGTGAGCCTGTTCCGCGCGGCGGCGGGCGGCAGCCACACGATGCGGTCGACCTCCTTGCCCGAGGCGAAGGAACCGGTGGTCGCCTCTGCGGCCCAGTAGGTGACCTGCTTGGGCCGGCCGTTCGCGAGATAGCGCATGGTGGGCAGGCGGGCGCCGGGGACACAGCGGTGGCCCGTCTCCTCCAGCACCTCGCGCAGCGCGGCGGCGAGCGTGTCCTCGCCGCGCTTCAGCTTGCCCTTGGGGTGGGACCAGTCGTCGTACTTCGGGCGGTGTACGAGGCAGATCTCGAGACCGTCGTCCCCGTGCGGGGAGCGGCGCCAGAGCACGCACCCCGCGGCGAGCACGGTGTCCCGGCCGTTCATGGCGCCGTGACCGCCGTGACCGCCGTGGTGGCGTGCGGCGCGGTGGCGTGGCGCCACTCCTGCTGGAAGGCGAACCGGGCCGCCTCGACCTCGTGCCGCTGGTCGGCATGGAGCACGCCCAGGGCGTACGCGGTGGCCGGGGCGATACGCGGAGTACGGGCAGCCGCGGCGGCCGCGGCTGCCGCTTCCGCGGCGTCGCGATGCCGGTCGAGCACCAGGCCGGCGTGGCACAGGACCGGGTCCCCGGTGGGGTGCAGCACCTCCTGCGCGTAGCGGTGCAGCCGCAGCAGCCTGCGGACCTCGTGCCAGGGCGCGTCCTGCGCCTCGCCGGCGGCGGTGGCGAGGCCGCTGAACAGTGCTTCGGCGTTGTACGGGTGGGCCGCCCTGCCGAGCGGCAGTTCGGCGACCGCCGCGAGCAGCCGCCGCTCGGCGGCCTCCGCGGGCAGGGCGAGCGTCTCCGCGGCGGGTCCTGCGGCCGCGGGTCCGAGCGGGAGCTCGGAGGCCAGTAAGGCGACGGCGTCCGCGACCGCGTGGAAGCGGGACGAACCGAGCGCCTGGAGCGCGGCGGAGTGGGCGCGGGTCCGGGCGAGGGTGAGCTGCCGTTCCAGCAACGCCCCGGCCCGCGCGGCTCCGACATCCAGTGCACCCCCGCCGCCGCGGCCCGCTCCGCGCGCGGAGCGCCCGGGCCCTTCGGGGCCGTCGCCGACTGCGGCGTCAGGTCCGTGGGTGTCGTCGGCGGCGCCCGGCCCGGCTGCACTGCCGGAACGGCCGTCGACCCTCCCGGTCGGGGGGGCGCCGTTGTTCGAGGGTCCGGGGGGCGTCCCCCGGGCCGGGCTCCTGTGATCGGCGCCTGTGGCCACGGTGGTGTCGCCTGCGGCGCTCGATCCGGACGCGTTACGGACCGCCGCGTGGCCGCTGCTGTGGCTTCCTCGGCGGGCCGGGGCGGAGAGATCACCGCCCCCCGTTACGGCGCCCGGCCCGCGCAGCGGCAGGGATTCGCCGCGGGCCGGAGGGAGGGGGGACGTGCCCGAGAGACGGGAGAGCGCGTCGAGGAGGCGGGACAGCCGGGAGGTGAAGGCGTGTTCCTGGGCCAGCGTCGTCGACAGCCACGCCAGCTCGGTCCGCAGGCCGTCCGCCCACGCCGCATCCAGCAGGGGGCGGAACGTGTGGAGCGTGCCGCTGATGCGGCGGGACGCGGCCCGCAGCGCGCGGGCCGATTCCGCGACCGCCGCCGTCTCCGCGCCGCTCTCGCCGTGCCGGCGCAGGCTGCGCAGGAACTCGGCGGCCTGGGCATGGAGGTAGTGGGCCACCGCCTCGCCCGCCGTACCCGCGAAAGTGCCGTCGGGGACGGTGTCCGGCCGGGAAAGATCAGGGCTGTGCACGCCGGCGCCTCCGGGCGTCTATGAGCGTCTCCTGTACATGCCGCAGCGGCTGGCCGTCGGAGTCCGTCGCATGCCGGGTCCACGCGCCGTCCGGGCCCAGGTGCCAGGAGGACGTGGTGTCGGACATGCCGGTCTCGAACAGCCTGGTGAGAGCCGCGCGGTGGGCCGGGTCGGTGACCCGTACCAGCGCCTCGATCCGGCGATCGAGGTTCCTGTGCATCATGTCGGCGCTGCCGAACCACACTTCGGGCTCGCCGCCGTTGCCGAAGGCGAAGATCCGGGAGTGCTCCAGGAAGCGGCCGAGGACCGAACGGACCCGGATGTTCTCCGAGAGGCCCGTCACGCCGGGTCGTATCGCGCAGATGCCGCGGACCCAGATGTCGACCGGGACGCCTGCCGTCGCCGCCCGGTAGCAGGCGTCGATGATCGCCTCGTCCACCATCGAGTTGACCTTGATGCGGACGTACGCGGGGCGGCCGGCCCGGTGATGGACGATCTCCTTGTTGATCCGGGAGATCAGCCCGTCACGCAGTGACTTGGGCGCGACCAGCAGCCGCCGGTACGTCTCGCGGCGCGAGTACCCGGACAGCCGGTTGAACAGGTCCGAGAGGTCCGCGCCGACCTGCGGGTCCGCGGTGAGCAGCCCCAGGTCCTCGTAGAGCCGGGCGGTCTTCGGGTGGTAGTTGCCGGTGCCGACGTGCGAGTAGCGCCGCAGCGTCTCGCCCTCCTGGCGGACGACGAGCGACAGCTTGCAGTGCGTCTTGAGGCCCACGAGGCCGTACACGACGTGGCAGCCGGACTCCTCCAGCTTGCGGGCCCACTTGATGTTGGCCTGCTCGTCGAAGCGGGCCTTGATCTCGACGAGGACCAGGACCTGCTTGCCCGACTCGGCGGCGTCGATCAGCGCGTCGACTATCGGGGAGTCGCCGGACGTCCGGTACAGCGTCTGCTTGATCGCGAGGACGTCGGGGTCGGCCGCGGCCTGCTCCAGGAAGGCCTGGACGGACGTCGAGAAGGAGTCGTACGGGTGGTGCAGCAGCACGTCCCGCTCGCGCAGCGCCATGAAGATGTCGGGCGCGGACGCCGACTCGACCTCGGAGAGGTCGCGGTGGGTACCCGCGACGAACTTCGGGAACTTCAGCTCCGGCCGGTCCAGCGCCGAGATGCCGAACAGTCCGGTCAGGTCCAGCGGCCCGGGCAGCGGGTACACCTCCGCGTCCGACACCTTGAGTTCGCGCACCAGCAGGTCAAGGACGTACGGGTCGATCGACTCCTCGACCTCCAGGCGCACCGGCGGGCCGAAGCGGCGGCGCATGAGCTCCTTCTCCAGCGCCTGGAGGAGGTTCTCCGCGTCGTCCTCCTCGACCTCCAGGTCCTCGTTCCTGGTCACCCGGAACATGTGGTGCGCCAGCACCTCCATGCCGGGGAACAGCTCTTCCAGGTGCGCCGCTATGACGTCCTCCAGCGGCACGTACCGCTGGGGCGAGGCCTCCAGGAAGCGGGAGAGCAGCGGCGGGACCTTGACCCGGGCGAAGTGGCGGTGGCCGCTGACCGGATTGCGCACGACCACGGCCAGATTCAGCGAAAGACCCGAGATGTACGGGAAGGGGTGCGCGGGGTCTACGGCGAGCGGGGTCAGGACCGGGAAGATCTGCTGCCGGAAGAGCGTGAAGAGGCGGGCCTGCTCCTTCTCGGTGAGCTCGGGCCAGCGGATGAGGTGGATGCCCTCGTCGGCCAGGGACGGGGCGATGTCCTGCTGGTAGCAGGCGGCGTGCCGGGCCATGAGCTCACGCGAGCGGGTCCAGATCAGATCGAGGACCTCGCGGGGCTGCAGACCGGAGGCCGAACGGGTGGCGACGCCCGTCGCGATCCGGCGCTTCAGGCCGGCGACGCGGACCATGAAGAACTCGTCCAGGTTGGACGCGAAGATCGCGAGGAAGTTGGCGCGCTCGAGCAGCGGCGTGGCCGGGTCCTCCGCGAGTTCGAGGACCCGCTCGTTGAAGGCGAGCCAGCTGCGCTCGCGGTCCAGGAAACGCCCCTGGGGCAGCTCCGAGCCGAGCCTCGACTCGTCGTCCTCGTAGGAGTCGAGATCCGAGTCGAGGTCGGGTTCGAGATCGGAGACCGTGGCGGCGACGGTGTGCGGTCGGTGCGCGGCTATGGACGCGACGGACGGCTGGGGGTGCTGGACCGGGACCTCGGCGGGCTGCTGGCTCATGGCCCCATTGTTCCGCGCGCGCGGTGTCACCGGCGCGTCGGAAGGCGCCGGGGCGAGAGGTTTTCTCCCGTTGGGAGACGCTGGCACAGCGGGCTGCATTGAGCGAGGGTCGCAAGAACGTCTGAATGCCCGGTAACAAGGACATGACGTGAGGGGAAGCGTGGCGCGGCCCCCGGGGGGCGTCCCCGGGGGCCGGGCCCTCGCGGGCGGGTCAGGCGTGGCGGCTGCGGAAGATCCGGAAGGCCGCGTACGCCACCGCGGCGGCGAGAGCGAGGACGATACCGCTCTCGACGAGCTGGAGGGGCCACAGGTGCGAGTCGGGATGGTAGTCCCACCATCTGCCGACGACGCCGTGCTCGGTGTAGCACGCCGCGTACTGCTGCACGAAGCACACGCTGTCGGGGAGCCGCTCGCCGGACGCGGTCAGCAGACCGGTGTCCACGACGAACTCCCCAGGCACGATCTGCACCGAGTCCGGGTCGCCGCTCGTCGCGGAAGCGGGCGCCCACAGATACTCCGACAGCGCGAACATGGCGGCCATGGCGGTCCCCGTCGCCAGGCCGGCGGCGGACATCGCGACCACGGTGCGGCGTACCAGCAGTCCCGTGAGGGCGCCCACGGTGACCGCGAGGAGACCGTACGCCAGCAGTGTCGGCCCGAGGACGAGGAACACCTGCCGCTCGTGCCAGCTCAGCCGGTAGTCGCCGGCTGCCGGGCCCCACAGGACCCGGAAGAGGCCGATCAGGCCGATGGTGACGACGCCGACGGCCACCGCCGGGAGTGCGACTTTCGCGGCGAACCAGCGGGCCGGGTCCACCGACTGCGTCCAGACCAGCTTGTACGTGCCGCTCTCCAGCTCCCGGGCCACCATCGGCCCCGCCACGACGGCCGCGACGAGCAGCGGCAGCAGCAGGGCGGCGTGCGCGAAGAAGTCCGCGACGGCGGCGATTCCGCCCCGGTAGGCGGAGTTCGTGAACAGGCCGGTGGCCGTGTCGTCGTACGGAGTCGCCTCGTACGCGATCCGCAGCCCTGACGTGACGACCGCCGTGGCGACCAGCAGCACGGCCGCGGTGGTCAGGATGCGGCGGTGCTGGTGGGCGACGAGCCAGGTGACGCCCCGCGGGCGCAGGCGCAGGCGGGACGTGGTGAGCGTGCTCATGCGGTTGCCACCTCCGCACTCGGAGTGAGCATGGGCGGGGCGTCGGGGCTGCGCAGATGCGCCATGAGCAGTTCCTCCAGGGACGGCTGTGCGGTCTGCCAGCCACCGCCGACCGCGCTGGACCCCCGTACCAGCGCGGTCAGCTGGCGGCCCGTCGTGCGCGACTCGACGACGGTGTGGTCGGGCAGGTCGGCGACCGGCCCGGTGAGCAGGGTGTGGGCGGAGATCAGGTCCTCCGTCTCGCCGGCGAGGCGTACGCGGCCGCCGTCGAGGAGGAGCACGTAGTCGCAGGTGGCCTCCAGCTCGGACAGGATGTGCGAGGAGATCACGATGGTCGTGCCGTGGTCGGCGGCTTCCGTCATCAGGGCGGCCGTCAGCCGGTGCCGGGCCAGCGGGTCGAGGTCGGCCATCGGCTCGTCGAGCAGCATGAGTTCGGGGCGTTTGGCGAGCGCGAGGGCGAGGGCGACGCGGGTGCGCTGGCCGCCGGAGAGGCTTCGGATCCGTGCGGCGGGATCGAGGCCGCCGCCCTCCTCGACGATCCGTTCTGCGAGGGCAGCGTCCCACCGGCCGCGGTTGAGCTCGTGCCCCAGCCGCAGAGTCTCGCCGATCGTCAACTGCGGGTACAGCGGCTTGTCCTGGGCGACGTACGCGATCCTCCCCCGTAGCCCTTCGGCACGGGAGGTGCTCCCACGCGCGTCGGATGGTATGCCGTCGAGGACGCGCAGCGTGCCGCCGGTGGGCCGGAGCAGCCCGGCCGCGAGCGCCAACAGCGACGACTTGCCGGCGCCGTTGGGCCCGGCGAGGGCGCAGACGCGCCCGGCGGGCACGCGGAACGAGCAGCCGTCCAGGGCCCGGTGGCCCCGCCTTCCGTAGCCCAGGCCGAGGCCGTTCGCCTCGATCGCGGTCGCCGTCATGCGCCCTCCCCCTTGTGGTTGTCCGCACGCTCCTCCAGTACGGAGGTGAAGAGCGCGGTGATGTCGTCCTGCTCCAGGCCCGCCTTGCGGGCCCGGTCCAGCCAGTCGGCGAGCTCGGCCCGCAGAGGTGTGTCGGCGGCCGGACCGCCGAGGGTGCGGGTCACGAACGTGCCGAGCCCGCGGCGGGCCTCGACGAGGCCTTCGCGCTCCAGCTCGCGGTACGCCTTGAGCACGGTGTTCGGGTTGATCGCGGTGGCCTCGACGACCTCGCGGGCCGTCGGCAGCCGGTCGCCGGGCTCCAGCAGGCCCAGCCGCAGGGCTTGTTTGGTCTGCTGCACGATCTGGAGGTACGTGGCGACCCCGCTGCGCCGGTCGATCCGGAACTCGACCATACCGCGCCACCACCCTTTCACTAGTTGAGTAGTGGAATGGTGATGCAAAAGAGGGGCGGTGTCAACCGACACCGCCCCTGCGCAGTCCGCCTGCTGTCAGGACTCCGTGCGGTACATCAGGTCCACCTCGTGCGTCACGAACCCCAGCTGCTCGTACACCCGCAGCGCCGCGGGGTTGTCGGCGTCCACGTAGAGCATCGCGGTCGGCAACCCCTGTGCGGCGAGGTGGCGCAGGCCGGTCGCGGTGAGGGCCCTGCCGAGGCCGCCGCCCTGGGCGTCGGGACGGATGCCGAGGACGTACACCTCGCCGAGCTGTTCCTCGGCGTGGACCTTCGTCCAGTGGAAGCCGATGACCTCCCCGCCCCGCTCGGCCAGGAAGAAACCCTTCGGGTCGAACCACGGCTCGGCCTTGCGGTCGTCGAGGTCCCGCTGGGTCAGGGAGCCCTGCTCGGGGTGGTGGGCGAAGGCGGACGCGTTCACCGCGAGCCAGGCGGCGTCGTCCTGGCCGGGGACGAAGGTCCGCACGGTGACGCCGGGCGGGTAGACCGGCTCGGCGATGCTCCGCGGACCCAAGGGGCGGCGCAGCTGGCGCAGTTCGCGGAAGAGCGTCAGTCCGAGGACCTGGGCCATGTGCCGGGCGGCCGACTTGCCGCCGTGCGCCCACATCCGCAGCCGCTTGCCCGACGCGTCCAGGAGGGTCGTCCCCAGCGCCCGCCCGTGCCCCCGCCCGCGGTGGCCCGGGTGCACGACGAGCTCGGCGGCCGGGGCCTCGACCGGGTCGGTGTCCTCGAGTTGGGCGTATCCGATGAGCTGGTCGCCGACGGTGAGCAGGAAGTGCCGTACACCCTCCCGGCGCCCGCCGCGCAGCTGCAACCGCCCCTGCTCGGAGACGGCCTGCATCCCGTCGGACCGGGCAGCCTCTGCGAGTACGTCCAGCACGGCCTGTGCCTGCTCGGCGGTGAGTTCGTCGAGGGACTGGATCTGCCGGCCGGGCTCCGGAATCACTGCGTCGATCGTCATGCTTCGAGGGTACGGCGGCCCCGGCGCCGCTCACGGGTCCTCGGGCGCGCCGCCGAGCACGTCTCGGCGGTACGGGGCAGGCGTATGCGCTGGTATGTCCGTCGTGCGGGTGATGGGGGCAAATCGCCCGTTGACGGAAGACGGCAACCAGGTCGTAACCCGTATCCCCCTGTCGCGCTACGCGCGTTGACTCTAGGCTGCCGACCCTGGGCTGTCCGGCGGATCAGGGCCGGACGACCCAGCACCCTCACATCACGCTGGAACTGACAAGGGGACAGATGTCAGCGACACCTCCCAACCACCGCGCGGCCAGACGGAGCCGTCGTGTTCTCGCGGCCGCTGCCGGGCTGGCGACCGTCGGCGCGCTCTTCGCCGCCATGCCGGCCGGCGCGGCCTCCGACGACCGCCACGGGCACGGCCACGGCCGGACCGTCGATGTGCAGCTGCTCTCCTTCAACGACCTGCACGGCAACCTCGAGCCGCCGGCCGGTTCCGCCGGCAATGTCTCCGAGATCCAGCACGACGGCACGGTCAAGTCGATCCCGGCCGGCGGCGTGGAGTACCTGGCGACCTCGCTGCGCGAGGCGCGCAAGGGCAATCCGTACTCCGTCACCGCCGCGGCCGGTGACCTGGTGGGTGCGAGCCCGCTGCTGTCCGGGCTCTTCCACGACGAGCCGACGATCGAGGCGCTGAACAAGCTCGACCTCGATGTGACGGGCGTGGGCAACCACGAGTTCGACGAGGGCGCGGTCGAACTGGCCCGGCTGCAGAACGGCGGTTGCCACCCGACCGACGGCTGCTACGAGGAGGGCAAGGAGTTCGAGGGAGCGGACTTCCCCTACCTCGCGGCCAACGTCACCAAGGAGTCGACCGGCAGGCCGATCCTGAAGCCGTACACCGTCTGGAAGAAGAACGGCGTCAAGATCGGCTTCATCGGTGTGACGCTCGAGGGCACGCCGGACATCGTCAGCGCGAACGGCATCAAGGGCCTGAAGTTCCACGACGAGGTCGAGACGATCAACAAGTACGCCCGGGAGCTCGACCGCAAGGGCGTGAAGTCGATCGTCGCGCTCATCCACGAGGGCGGTTCGCCGGCGTCGACGGCGTACAACTACGACTGTGACTCGCCGGGCGCGGGCGACGGCATCTCCGGTCCGATCGCGGACATCGCCAAGAACATCACGCCCCGGGTCGACGCGCTGGTCACCGGCCACACCCACCAGGCGTACGTGTGCACGATCCCGGACCCGTCCGGCAAGCCGCGCATGGTCACGTCGGCGTCCTCGTACGGCAAGCTCTACACGGACACGACGCTGACCTACGACCGCCGCACCCAGGACATCGTGCGGACGTCCGTGAAGTCGGCGAACCGTGTCGTCAGCCGCGACCAGGCCAAGGCGCAGGACATGACGGACCTGATCACGCGCTGGAACAAGCTGGCCGCGCCGATCGCGAACCGTCCCCAGGGCTTCATCTCCGCCGACATCAACGGCCGTGGTGCGACCACCCCGGAGAAGCCGCTCGGCGACCTGATCGCGGACGCGCAGCTCGCCGGTCTCGCACCCGCCGACAAGGGCGGTGCGCAGCTGGCGCTGATGAACCCGGGCGGTATCCGCTCGGACCTGGTCTTCAAGGCGTCGGGCAGCGAGGGCGACGGTGTGGTGACCTACGGCGAGGCCTTCACGGTCCAGCCGTTCACCAACATGATGAACGTGGTCGACCTGACCGGGGCTCAGTTGATCACCGCGCTCCAGCAGCAGGTCAGCGGCCCGAACGAGGCGTCCCCGAAGATCCTGCAGGTGTCCAGGGGCTTCACCTACACCCTGGACTTGACGAAGAGCGGCGCCGACCGGATCGTCGTGGACTCGGTGAAGCTGAACGGCGAGGCGATCGACCCGTCGAAGAGCTACCGGGTCGCGATGAACGAGTTCCTCGCGGGCGGCGGTGACGGCTTCACGGTCCTCAAGGAGCACACCAACAAGCTGGTGGGCGCGTCCGACCTGGACGTCTTCAACGCCTACCTGGCGGCGAACTCCTCGGCCGGTGCGCCGATCACGCCGCCGAAGACCGACCGGATCACGGTCGTTCAGTAGGAGGGGAGCCTGTGGGGCGGTGGGCCGGGGGGCCTGCCGCCCCACAGGCCTTCCCGGGGCCGTCCCAGGCTCCCGGGGCTGTTCCGGCGGCGGTTTCCGGCCGGTCGGGACCTTCGTGGGCTGTTCGGCGTCCGACCTCTGGCGAGTTTTGTCGTGACCGCGTCATACTCCGCGCCATGGACCGACGGAGATTCCTCGTGGGCGCCGCGGCCTTGTCCGCCACCGCCCTGATCGGCGCCCCCCACGCCGCCGCCGCACCGAGCCGCACCCTGTCCCTGCAGGACTGGATGGCCGGCGCCGCCGACCCGACACCCCTTCAGCAACTGACGATTCCCGGCACACACGACTCGGGCGCCCGCTTCGGCGGTCTCTGGAGCGAGTGCCAGAACACCACCATCGCGGAACAGCTCCAAAGCGGCATCCGCTTCCTCGACATACGGTGCCGGGTCACCGGCGGGTCGTTCGCCATCCACCACGGCCCGTCCTACCAGAACATGATGTTCGGTGACGTCCTCATCGCCTGCCGCGACTTCCTCGCCGCGCACCCCTCGGAGACCGTGCTGATGCGGGTGAAGCAGGAGTACTCGCAGGACAGCGACGCCACCTTCCGCGCGATCTTCGACGACTACCTGGACAACCGCGGCTGGCGCCCGCTGTTCCGGATCGGCGACGGCGTCCCGGCGCTGGGCGAGGCGCGGGGCCGGGTGGTGCTGCTCGGCGACAACGGCGGCCTGCCTGGCCTGCGTTACGCGGACGGTGCGCTGTTCGACGTCCAGGACGACTGGAACGCTCCGCCCTGGGACAAGTACCCGAAGATCGAGGCGCACTTCCGCAAGGCGGTGCAGCAGCCGGGCAAGCTGTTCGTCAACTATGCGAGCACGTCCGCGTATCTGCCGCCGCGCTGGAACTCGGACAACCTCAACCCGCGCGTGCACCGCTTCGTCGACGGCACGGCGAGCGGCTGGCGCGGGCTCGGCATCGTGCCGATGGACTTCCCGAACACCCGGGCAGGGCTCGTCGACTCGCTCGTCCGGCACAACGGCTGACGGGACGGATCAGAGGTCCGCGCAGATCCGGCGGGCCTCGGCAAGATCCTTCTTCACCTCGGCGTTGACCTCGAAGACCTGAAGCCGGCGGTGGTGCGCCCGGGTGACGGCCTCCGCGAGCGGCTTGTACGAGGAGTCGCCCGCGGCGGCGGCCGTGGCCAGGTCGAAGGCGCCCGCGAACCGGTAGATCATCTGCTCGCCCTCCTTGCCCTTCGCCGCGAGCTTCGACTCGTCCAGACCGGCGAGGGCGTCGCACGCGCCACGGGCGTCACCGGCGGCGCCCGCGTCCGCGGTGCCGCCGGTCAGCGCCCACGCCGCGCCCACGCCTCCGCCGCCCACCAGCAGCCCGACCAGCAGGGCGGTCACCAGCGGTCCCCTGCCGCGAGCGGCCGCGGTGTGCGGGGCGGGCGGGGGCGGCGGTACGGGGGCCCGGTACGGCTGCTGAGGCTGCATGCACACGACCGTAGCGGGTCACGTGGACGCCTCCACCGGTGGGTCATCGGCAGGGGCGAGGACCAGCTCCGGCCCGTCGAAGCCCGCTCGCATCCGCCGGTCGTGGGTGACCAGCACCAGCGTTCCCGCGTACTGCGCGAGCGCCGCCTCCATCTCCTCCACCAGGACGGGGGAGAGGTGGTTGGTGGGTTCGTCGAGCAGCAGCAGATCGACGGGTCCGGCGAGCAACCGGGCCAGTTCGAGCCTGCGCCGCCGGCCGACCGAGAGCGTCCGGACCGGCTTGGTCAGGTCGGCGGCCCGGAACAGCCCCGTCCCCAGCAGGGATTCGGCCCGCTCCTCGCCGTACGCCTCCAAGGCCGTGCGGTCGTCCGGCGCGGGCCCGGTCGTCTGGCGCAGCAGACCGACCCGTTCCGGGCCCCCGACCGTTCCGGTCGCGGGGACCAGTTCGCCGGCCAGGACCTGGAGGAGCGTGGACTTGCCGGCGCCGTTCGGGCCGGTGACCAGCAGCCGTCCGCCGGCTTCGACGTGCAGCGCGTCCAGGGAGAGCCGCCCCGGCACGTGCACGCCGGCCAGGTCGACACCGCGCGCCGCCTCGCCCTCGATCCGGGCCGTGAACCGCAGCGGCTGCGGGGGCGGTGGCACCGGATTCGCCGTGAGGTGCTGCAGCCGCTCCCGGGCGTCACGGACACGGCTCATCGCGCCGTGCGTCCGAGACCGGGCCCGGAACGCACCGGCGCCGCTGAAACCGCGCGGCCCCTTGCGCGGAATCGCGGAGAGCGCCCCGATGCCGGCGTCGGCCAGCTTCGACCGGCGGGCCACTTCGTCGCGCCACTCCTCGTGCTCCCGGGCCCAACGCGCGCGGGCGGCGGCCTTGGCCGTGAGGTATCCGGCGTAGCCGTCGCCGTAGCGGTGCACCGTCCGCCGGTCCGCGTCCACCTCGAGCACGGTGGCGGTGACCCGGTCCAGGAACGTGCGGTCGTGGGTGACCGCGACGACCGTGCCGCGGTGGGCGCGCAGTTGCTCCTCGAGCCAGGCGACGGCCTCGTCGTCCAGGTCGTTGGTCGGCTCGTCGAGCAGCAGGAGTTCGGGGGAGGACGCGAGGGTCGCGGCGAGCGCGAGCCGGGACCGCTGCCCGCCGGAGAGCCCGCCGAGCGGGCGGTTCAGGTCCGGCGCCTGCCGTTCGCCGAGCCGGTGCAGGGCGACCGCCACGCGGCGGTCGGCGTCGTGCCCGCCGCGCGCCTCGAAGGCGGCGACCAGCCGCGCGTACCGCTCGTAGCCCGCCGGGCCGGCGGTCGCCAGACCGGCCTCCGCGAGGCGGATCTCCCGCTGGAGGGACCGGAGGCCGGCGAGTGCCAGGTCGATCGCGTCGGCGACCAGACAGGTGCCGGGCAGGTCCAGGGTCTGGGCGAGGTGGCCCACGCCACCGGGGGCGGTGACGGCGACCGTGCCGTTGTCGGGCTGCTCCGTGCCGGCGAGCAGCCGCAGCAGCGTCGACTTGCCGGAGCCGTTGTCGCCCACGAGACCCGCCTTCTCGCCGGGGCGCAGGGTGAAGGAGACGCGGTCGAGGACGACAAGGTCGTCGTAGCGCTTGGTGACGTCGGCGACGACGAACTGGGAGGTGGTGGCGGTGGCTGGGGACAAGGGCGGTTCCTTCGGTGGGCGACGGACGGATTCGAGACGAGACGACTCGTCTCGCTATGAGCCTGGGTCTGCGACGGCGCTGAAGCAAGACGTTTCGTCTCGCGTCTGTCGGCGCGTATCTGTCAGGGGGTGGGCGGAGGCGGACTCGCCGCGCCCGGCAGACGAAGTACGGCCCGCGTACCGCCGCCGTCCGCCGGTGTCAGTGCGGCCTCGCCACCGGCCTCCCGGACCGTACGGGCCACGATCGAGAGCCCGAGCCCGGAACCGGGCAGCGCCCGTGCGGACGGTGAACGCCAGAAGCGCTCGAAGACGTGCGGAAGCTCTTTGGGCGGGATGCCGGGCCCGTGGTCACGTACCGACAGCTCACCGGCCCGCAGATGTACTTCGACCTCCCCACCAGGCGGCGAGAACTTCACCGCGTTGTCCAGGATGTTCACCAGAGCCCGCTCCAGCGCGACCTGATCGGCCCGCACGTACCAGGGCTCCAGTTCGGCGGTGAAGGTCAGCTCCGGCCCGCGCAGCCGCGCCCGGTCGAGAGCGGTCTGCGCGATCTCGTGCAACGCCACCACCTGCACCCGGCCGCTCGCGCCCACGTCCGGCCGCGACAGCTCCTGCAGATCGCCGATGAGCGCCGCCAGCTCGGTCATCTGCGCCTTCACCGAGGCCAGTAGCGCCCGGCGGTCGTCCGCGGGGATCGGCCGGCCGGTCTCCTCGCTGCGGGCGAGCAGTTCTATGTTCGTGCGCAACGATGTGAGGGGGGTGCGCAGTTCATGGCCCGCGTCCGCGATCAGCTGCTGCTGCAGGTCGCGCGACGACGCGAGCGCGGCGGTCATCGCGTTGAACGACCGGGACAGGCGGGCGATCTCGTCCTCCCCCTCGACGGGGATGCGCACACTCAGATCCTCGGTGCGGGCGACATGCTCGACGGCGCCGGTCAGCCGGTCGACGGGGCTCAGGCCGGCGCGGGCCACCCAGGCGCCGGCCGCACCGGCGCCGACGACGCCGATGCCGGAGACCAGGAGCAGCAGCAGAGCCAGATCGTCCAGCGTGCCCTGTGTCTCGGCGAGCGGCACGGCGAACATGACGGCGGTGTCCTCCACGATGCCGCCACCCGGCCCCCGGGCCTGGGCGGCGACGGTCAGGACCCGGAGCTCCTTCCCGGCGGTGTCCGTACCGTTGCGGTAGGTCTCCACCGTCGGATCGGAAGCGGCCGCGACCGACCGGTCGCTGCTCGTGACCTTCACCGTCCCGGCCGAATCGGCGAAGACACAGGGGTTGTTGTCGCTCGCCCGTGCCAACTGGACGTAGTAGTAGTCCGGCTTGGGCCCGTCGCCCTCGCCACCCTCGGGCGGGGCAGGAGGACAGGCCCGCAGTGCGGCGGTGATCGGGACGGTCCCCAGCGGTGTGTTCGCACTCACCGAGTGGAGCTTCCCGTCCAGCTCCTCGTACAGCTTGCCGCGCACGACGAACCAGCACGCCGTCGAGACCACCGCCACCGCGACCGCGACGGCCGTCGCCACCAGAAGCGCCAGCCGGGACCGCAGGGGCAGCGCGCGGAACCTGTTGGTCACTCTGTCACTCCGGGCCGGTGCGCAGCGCGTACCCCACGCCGCGCACGGTGTGGACCAGACGCGGCTCGCCGGCCGCCTCGGTCTTGCGCCGCAGGTACATGACGTACACGTCGAGGGAGTTGGAGCTCGGCTCGAAGTCGAATCCCCAGACCGACTTGAGGATCTGCTCGCGGGTGAGCACCTGCCGCGGGTGCGCCAGGAACAGCTCCAGCAGCGTGAACTCGGTACGGGTCAGTTCGACCCGGCGCGTGCCACGGGTGACCTCCCGGGTCGCGAGGTCCATCCGCAGATCGGCGAAGGCCAGCACATCCTCCTGGGCCGTCCCCGCGCCGGCCGCCGTCGCGTACGAGCTGCGCCGCAGCAGCGCGCGGACACGGGCGAACAGCTCGTCCAGCTCGAACGGCTTGACCAGGTAGTCGTCCGCGCCGGCGTCGAGACCGGTGACCCGGTCGCCGACCGTGTCGCGGGCCGTGAGCATCAGGATCGGCACGGTCGATCCCGCGGCGCGCAGTCTGCGGGCCGCGGTCAGGCCGTCCATGCGGGGCATCTGGATGTCCAGGACGATCAGCTCGGGCGCGTACGACTCCGCCCGCGCGAGGGCGTCGACACCGTCGACGGCGATCTCCGTGCCGTACCCCTCGAACGCGAGGGAACGCCGCAGCGCCTCGCGCACAGCGGGCTCGTCGTCGACGATCAGGATGCGCTCACGCTCACCATCAGTCATGGGCCAAGACTCGCACGCGCTCAGTTGCCGCTGCCGGAGCGCAGACCGTCCAGATCGGTCTTGACCGTGTTGATCGGGATCGCGAAGCCGAGGCCGACGCTGCCGGCGGTGGAGCCGGTGGCGGAGCTCGGGGAGTACATGGCGGAGTTGATGCCGATGACCTCTCCGTTCATGTTGATCAGGGCACCGCCGGAGTTGCCCGGGTTGAGGGAGGCGTCTGTCTGGAGCGCCTTGTAGGTGGTCGTCGACTCACCGGTGTCACCGTTGAACTGCTGTCCGCCGAACTCGAAGGGCCATCCCTCGCGCGGGTCCTGCCGCGGTTGCTGCTCGTCGTCCTTGGCCACGGTCACGTCCCTGTCGAGGGCGGAGACGATGCCGCTGGTCACGGTGCCGGTCAGGCCCTCGGGTGAGCCGATCGCGACGACCTCGTCGCCGACGTTCACCTTGCCGGAGTCGCCGAGCGTGGCCGCCTTCAGTCCGGACGCGTCCTGGAGCTTGATCAGGGCCAGGTCCTTGTCGGGGTCCGTGCCGAGGACGTCCGCCTCGTACGTCTTGCCGTCGCTGAGCCGCACCTTGACGGTCGAGGCGCCGGAGATGACGTGGTTGTTGGTGACGATCTCGCCGTCCGAGGTGATGATCACGCCGGAGCCGGTGGACCGGCCGGCGTCCGAGGTCGCGCTGATTTCGACGATGCTCGGGGAGACGGCCTGGGCGACGCCGGCGACGGTGCCCTTGCTGCTCTGGGAGACGTTGGTGCCGGTCGCGACGGAGCCGCCGGTGCCGGTGTCCGCGGCGAACTCGCCGACCAGCGCGGAGGCGCCGCCACCGACGGCCGCGGCGACGATCGCGACGGCGGCGATCAGCGCGGCGGGGCGCTTGGCCTCGGCGCGGGGCGCCGGGGCGGGGCGTACGGCGGGGGCGGAGGGTGGGCGTGGGTGTCGTCGGGGGCGCCGCTGCGGTGGAAGTAGTCCGTCATGGGAACGACTGTCGGGTGCGCGGATGAGAACAGTCTGAGGCGATGGTGAGAAGCCCGGCAGAACCGTGTATGCCCCGCATAAGGAGACCGCGTCGGCGGCTGCGCCGCAGGCGGCGCGGCCGTGCTTACTCCGTACCGCACCCGCAGGACCGGCGGATCACCAGGCCCGACGGGAACAGCTTGACCCGTTCACGGCGGGAGCTCGCCACGCGGAGGCCGTCGTCGAGCACGAGGTCGACCGCCGCGCGGGCCATCGCCGGCCGGTCGGACGAGATCGTCGTCAGCGGCGGGTCCGTCAGCGCCGCCTCCTTGACGTCGTCGAAGCCGGCCACCGCCAGCTCACCGGGCACGTCTATCCGCAGCTCCCGCGCCGCCCGCAGTACGCCGAACGCCTGGTCGTCCGTCGAGCAGAAGATCGCCGGCGGCCGATCAGGCCCGGCCAGCAGCTTCAACGCGACCTGGTACGCGTCGTACCGGTTGTACGGCGCCTGGAAGAGCCGGCCTTCCACCGGCCGCCCCGACTCGAGCATCGCCCGCCGCCAGCCCTCGACGTGGTCGGCCACCGGGTCGCCGACCGACGGGGTCGATTCGACGCCGCCGAGGCAGGCGACGTACTCGTGGCCGTGCTCCAGCAGATGGCGGGTGGCGAGCTGCGCGCCGCCGATGTCGTCCGTGACGACCGCCACGTCGTCGATCGCCTCCGGGCGCTCGTGCAGCAGTACGACCCGTGCGTCCCACGCCTCGATCTCCGCCGCGGCCCGCTCGCTCATGCCCTGGCTGACCAGGATCAGGCCGGAGACCCGCATTCCGAGGAAGGCCCGCAGATAGTGGACCTCACGCTCGTCGCGGTAGTCGGAATTGCCGACGAGGACCATTTTTCCCCGCTCGGCCGCCGCCTGCTCGACCGCGTGTGCCATTTCCGCGAAGAACGGCTGCCGGGCGTCCGGCACGATCATGCCTATGAGGTCGGTGCGCCGGGACGCCATCGCCTGGGCAACCCGATCGGGCCGGTACCCCAGCTCCTTGATCGCTGCGAGTACCCGCTCGCGCGTGGCCGGGGCGACCGGCCGGGGTCCGTTGTTGATGACGTAGCTGACGACCGCGGTCGAAGTTCCCGCCAGCCGTGCCACATCGTCCCGAGTCACCTTGGCCACGCGCGAAGTCTACGCGTGGTGACCTACCTCTGGGCAGGGCGTACGGCTGCTTCCTCGATCTCGGCCTCGTCCTCCGTACGGGCTACGGCCTCGGCGGCCTTCGCCTTGGCCTCCTCGGCCGCACGTTCGACCTTCTCCGGCGCGACGAAGCGGTAGCCCACGTTCCGTACGGTTCCGATGAGCGACTCGTGCTCCGGGCCGAGCTTGGCGCGCAGCCGTCGCACATGGACGTCGACCGTGCGCGTACCGCCGAAGTAGTCGTAGCCCCAGACCTCCTGCAGCAGCTGCGCGCGGGTGAAGACCCGGCCGGGGTGCTGCGCGAGGTATTTGAGCAGCTCGAATTCCTTGAAGGTCAGGTCGAGGACCCGGCCCTTCAGTTTGGCGCTGTACGTCGCCTCGTCGACCGAAAGGTCGCCGTTGCGGATCTCCATCGGGGAGTCGTCGGAGGTGATCTGCTGGCGGCCCGTCGCGAGCCGCAGCCGTGCTTCGACCTCGGCGGGGCCCGCCGTGTCGAGCAGCACGTCGTCGATGCCCCAGTCGGCGGTGACGGCCGCGAGGCCGCCCTCCGTGACGACGAGGATCAGCGGGCAGCCGGGCCCGGTGGACCGCAGCAGCTGGCACAGCGACCGCACCTGCGGCAGGTCGCGCCGGCCGTCGACAAGGATCACGTCGGCACCGGGGGTGTCGACGAGGGCGGGGCCCTCGGCGGGGGCCACCCGTACGTTGTGCAGAAGCAGTCCGAGGGCGGGGAGCACCTCCGTCGACGGCTGGAGGGCATTGGTCAGGAGCAGCAAAGAGCTCATCGTGTTGCACCTGCCCTGGTTGTCCTGCGTGCGGCGGATCGGTTTCGCTCGTCGGGTCGCTCGTCCATGACGTCGGTTCCTCCTCGGTCCCTGCGAGGACGTGCACTGCTTCGTACGGCGGCTCTCTCGCGCCCGAGAGCCATTGTGAGGCTTTGTTCACCAGCTTGTAACAACGGCCGGAAAACACAAAAGGACCCGGGGGCTGCATTGCCCGGATCCTCTCTCAGCAGAATAGCCCACATGAGTTCCCTGGGAGAGGGCCGATTTCACACTGTGGACGTCGCTAAGATCACTTCAGGACCTCGGCGCGCAACTTTGCTGACATCGGACGGTGTTCGCATCGAGGCTCTTTTCGAGCCGTGCACGGCCGGTCCGGCGGACACCGCCATCGTGGTCGCCCACGGTTTCACCGGCTCCGTCGACCGGCCTGCGGTGCGCCGCGCGGCACGCACCTTCGCACGGTACGCGGCGGTGGTGACCTTCTCTTTTCGTGGACACGGCCGCTCCGGCGGGCGGTCCACCGTGGGCGACCGCGAGGTGCTGGACCTGGCCGCGGCCGTCGGGTGGGCGCGCTCCCTGGGACACGGGCGTGTGGTGACGGTCGGCTTCTCCATGGGCGGCTCCGTCGTGCTGCGGCACGCTGCACTGTACGGCTCACAGATGCACGAGGGGCGCACTGAGGCGCGCACGGATGCGGTCGTCTCGGTGAGCGCCCCCGCCCGCTGGTACTACCGGGGTACGGCGCCGATGCGGCGGCTGCACTGGGTGGTGACCCGGCCCGCGGGCCGGCTCGTCGGGCGCTACGGGTTCCGTACCCGTATCCACCACCGGGACTGGGACCCGGTTCCGCTCTCGCCCGTCGAGTCCGTGCCGCTGATCGCGCCGACGCCGCTGCTGATCGTGCACGGCGACAGCGATCCCTACTTCCCGCTGGACCACCCGCGCATGCTGGCCGCGGCTGCCGCGAAGGGGGCGGCCGAGCTGTGGCTGGAGCCGGGCATGGGACACGCGGAGAACGCGGCGGACGAGGCACTGCTGCGCCGCCTGGGGGACTGGCTCACCGCCGGATAGCCCATCATGGTGAGCGGCGCGCACATGGACGAGAGGAGTGCCGCTATGGCAGCGGGAACCATCCGCTACTGGGCCGCGGCCAAGGCGGCGGCCGGGGTGGCGGAGGAGCCGTACGCGGCGGGGACGCTCGCGGAGGCGCTCGACGCGGTGCGCGAGCGGCACCCGGGGGAGCTGACGCGCGTACTGCAGCGGTGTTCGTTCCTTGTCGACGGTGACCCCGTCGGTACCCGGAGTCATGAGACCGTACGGCTTGCCGAGGGCGGCACGGTCGAGGTGCTCCCGCCGTTCGCAGGAGGGTGAACCGCACAGCATGAGCAGCGATCAGCAGTATCCGTACGGGCAGCCGCCGTACCAGCCCCCCTACGAGGACCCGCACGGGCAGCAGCCGCTGCAAGCCGCCGACCAGACGCAGACCTGGCAGGGCGAGACCTGGGACACCCGGTACCAGCCGGTCCTGAGACCTGCCGCGGATCCGGCCGACCCTGCGTACGTGTCCGGCCGGTCCGCGACGTCCGCGGCCGGCCCGATGTACGGGCAGACCCCTGCCGCCGCGCCCGACGCGGCGTACGGGCAGGTCATGCCCGCCGCGCCCGACGCGGCTCACCTCTCGGCCCCGCACACGCCCTCCGGTCACGCGGCCGAGGAGACGGCGTATCTTCCGCCGCTCCCGGCCCTGTCGCAGCCGCTGCCGCCGGAGGTTCACGCCCCGGGCTCCACCGCGGGTCACGGCGGCGCGGCGGCCGCGGGCCACGGCCCGGCCGTCGGGCAGTCCCACCCGCCGCAGGGCCAGGAACCCGGTTACGGGACGGGTACCGGCGCCGGCGACACGTCGGCGGGTTCGCCGGGCCACACACCCGCGGGGCGCGGACCGGTCCCGTCGGGCACCGCCGGCGGGTCGGCGCTCGCGGCGCACGGCCCGATGCCGGCCGAAGCGCCCGGCTCGGGGCCTGTGGCCACCGCCGGATACAGTCCGGCCACGCTCGGCGGCAACGCCCGGATCACCGACGCCCAGCGCGCCCGTGCCGAGGGGCGCTCGCCGATCATCGCCCCGGGCACGCAGCCCGCCGGGCTGACCGCCGCTCTGGCGCTGCTGCTCGCCGGCGGCGCGGCCCTCGGACCGTACGCGCTGCTCGTGCCGCTGGTGCTGCTCCAGGCCGTCACGGCGGCCGGCTGGTTCCGGCTCAACGGCATGTGGCCCGCACGCCAGGGCATCGCGCTCGCCTTCCTCGGCGGTCTCGCGGCCGACGCCGTGCTGCTCGCCGCGGGCGACGGGAACGCACCCGCCGCGATCATCGGCACGCTCGGTGTGTGGGTGCTGCTCACGCTCGTCCTCCAACTGCGCAGCAACGCCGGGGCGGACGAACGCATGTACGGGCTGATGGCGACCGTCGCGTCCGCTGCCTTCGCCGTCCTCGCGACCGGTCATCTCGCCGCCGCGGACGACGCGGTGGTCGTCGGCGCGGTCTCCGTCGCCGTCGCGACCCTCGCCCGTGCGCTGCCCCTGGGCGGTGTCGCGTCGGTCGTGCTGTCCCTGCTCGCCGCCGCCGGTGCGGGCGTCGCGGCGGGCGGCCTCACCGAGATGGGAACCGACGGCGCCGTGCTGGGCCTCGTGGCCGGCGGGTGCGCGCTGATCGGTCTGCGGGTCGCGAGCTACGACTACCCCTCCCGCTTCGTCCACATGACGGCGGGCGTGGCGCTTCCGCTGACGGCGGCGGCTCCGGCGGTGTATCTGATCGGCCGCGCGCTCGCATAGCCGCCCGCTCCGCGGGCAGGTTCGGAACCATCGGCGCCCGCCGGGCGTCGATCATTGCGCAGGTGTCGTCCGGACTGTCTCAGGCCACGGGCGTCCGTGACCAGACAGGGTGGGGGACACCGAACACATGCGTGCACTGCGAATTCTGCTCGTCATCGCCGTCGTTCTCGGTGGCCTTTTCGTCGTGGCCGACCGGGTCGCGGTCAACATGGCCGAGTCGGAGGCGGCGGAGCGGATCAAGGTCCAGGAGGGGACGGCCGACTCGACGGACGTCTCCATCAAGGGCTTTCCTTTCCTGACGCAGGCGATGTCCAAGCAGTTCGACGAGGTCGAGATCAAGCTCACCGGGATCGAGACCCGCGCGGCGGGCCGGCCGGTGCGGATCGACGAGATGACCGCCGACCTGTTCGACGTGCGTGTCGGCGAGGGGTATGCGAACGCCGAGGCCGCCAGGGCCGAGGGCACCGCCAGGATCACCTACGAGGACCTCACCCGGGCCGCGGACGACGGTGTCACCGTCGCCTACGGCCAGAACGGCAAGGTGAAGGTGACCGGTTCGGTCACACTGCCGCTGTTCGGGAAGATCACCCGCAGTGTCGTGTCGACCGTGAGCATCGTCGACGGGGACACGATCAGGGTGCGCGCCGACAGGGTGCCCGGTGAAGGGATTCCCGGCCTCGAGGGCGAGATCCGCAAGAAGACGGACTTCGACCGGAAGCTGGGCGGGCTGCCCGCGGGGCTCACACTCGAGAAGGTCGAGGCCACGCCCGACGGTGTCGTGATCACGGTCACCGGCAAGGACGTCGAACTGGCGGGCTGAGCCCAAGGGCACACCGGCCCCCGCCAGGGCCCGTATCCCCGGCCGAATGGTGAGACGGCTGCGTCCGCTGGGTAGGAGGGACGTGGCGCACGTCACTCCGGGCGCTTGTCCGCAGGCCTGGGCAGGCCCTTCGGTATCGCATAGTGGATGATCGCGTCTCAACATGCGACACACCGGTGACACGGTGCCCGACTCGTCCCTACGATCGGTCCCATGAAGCAGCGACAGGCGGATCTCACGAAGCGGCGGGCAGTTGACCTGTGCCGCGTCGCCGCCATGCTCTGTCGCTCCGTCTGAGCGGGAGCACTGCCCCGTATCCCCTGGCCCTTCGACCGCTTGTCAGGGCCGCCCCCGTGCTGATCAACGCCCTTCCGCGTACCCGCACACCCCCTGCGCACAACCCCTCGCGCACCATCACCGCCGCACACTGCCCCGGAGGAGAAGCACCATGAGCCGCAGCGACGTCCTGGTAGACGCCGACTGGGTCGAGGCCCACATCGACGACCCGAAGGTCGTCATCGTCGAGGTCGACGAGGACACCTCGGCGTACGACAAGAACCACATCAAGAACGCGATCCGGATCGACTGGACGAAGGACCTCCAGGACCCGGTCCGCCGTGACTTCATCGACCAGGAGGGCTTCGAGAAGCTCCTGTCGGCCAAGGGGATCGCGAACGACTCCACCGTCGTCCTCTACGGCGGCAACAACAACTGGTTCGCCTCCTACGCCTTCTGGTACTTCAAGCTCTACGGTCACGGCGACGTCCGCCTGCTCGACGGCGGCCGCAAGAAGTGGGAGCTCGACTCCCGCGACCTGGTCGCCGAGGTGCCGGTCCGCGCGGCCACCGAGTACAAGGCCAAGCCGCAGGACGCCTCCATCCGCGCCTTCCGTGACGACGTCGTCGCCGCGATCGGCAACCAGAACCTGGTCGACGTGCGTTCGCCCGACGAGTTCAGCGGCAAGCTGCTCGCGCCGGCGCACCTCCCGCAGGAGCAGTCGCAGCGTCCGGGCCACGTGCCCAGCGCCCGCAACATCCCGTGGTCCAAGAACGCCAACGACGACGGCACCTTCAAGTCCGACGAGGAGCTCAAGGCCCTCTACGAGGACGAGCAGGTCGACCTGTCGAAGGACACCATCGCCTACTGCCGTATCGGCGAGCGCTCCGCACTCACCTGGTTCGTGCTGCACGAGCTCCTCGGCCAGGAGAACGTCAAGAACTACGACGGCTCGTGGACCGAGTACGGCTCCCTCGTCGGCGTGCCGATCGAGCTCGGCGCCAACAAGTAACCCGCCCCGACCTTTCTTGTAGGAGAGCAGTATGTGTGGAGCGCAGGCCGGCGGCCCCGACGCCTCGACGATCAAGCCCGGTGAGACCACGATCCAGGGTCAGGTGACCCGCGACGGCGAGCCGGTGACGGGCTACGTCCGTCTGCTGGACTCGACCGGCGAGTTCACCGCGGAGGTCCCGACCTCCGCCACCGGACAGTTCCGCTTCTACGCGGCCGAGGGCACGTGGACCGTGCGCGCCCTCGTCCCCGGCGCCACGGCTGACCGCACGGTCGTCGCGCAGACGGGTGGCCTCGCGGAGGTCGCGATCGCCGTCTGAATCCGTTGACCGGCCGAAGGGCCGCACCTCCTGGGGGTTGGACGCTTACCGGGAACGAGGTGCGGTCCTTCGGTCGTGTCCGCGGCCCGGCCCGCCGGTCGTACGCTGAAGACATGTACGCGCGACGGCGCCGCAACTACTTCCTGATGATGGGCGGATGCCTCGTCCTCTTCGTCTCCGCCTGGGCCGTCGTACGGCTGTGGTCGGTGCCGGCGGCCGTCGCCATGTGCCTCGTCGCCATGGTCATCCCGCCGGTCGCCGCGGTGGTCGCCAACCGGCGGGGCCCCGACGACCGCTGGTGGGACGACCCCTCCGGTGACCCGCGGTCCGACGAGTGGTGGGACGAGCTCGACGGCAAGCGCCGCCCTCGTCAGTAGACGAGGGCCTGCACGCCCTCCGGCATGATCTCGCTGACGAACACCTGTGCGCCCGCGATCCGTACGCCGTCGAGGACGTCCTTCTCCGTGATGTCGCGACGCGCCGCGCACTGGGTGCACAGGGTGATGCGTCCGGTCGCCTGGATCGACTCGATGAGCTCGGGCAGCGGCGCGGCGTGCGGCAGCTCGAACTCGGCCGCCCGCCCGGGCAGCGCGAACCACGCGGACTCCCCGGTCAGCCACAGCGAGACCTCCACGCCGCTGGCCGCGGCCACGGCCGCGACCGTGAAGGCCTGGGAGCAGCGCTCAGGTGCGTCGGCACCGGCGGTCACCTTGATCACGAGCTTGTTCGCCATATGCAGAACTGTAATGCGCGGCGTTACAACCCCGATCGGCCACCGCGGGTCAGCTGTGTGCGCGGACACCGAGTCCGTGCCTGAGGTCTCGTGGAGGGACCCCCCTTGGACACGCAGGACGACAAGGTGCCGCAGGACACGGCACCTGACACACCACCGGCGCCGGCTCCGGTCGCGGAGCCGGCGCTCGCCGGTGATGCGGCGGGTGCCGCGGAGCCGGTCGGTCCGGTGGCGTCCGTGCGCCGTCGCGGCCGCACCGCGCTGCTGATCGCCGCCGCCGCGGTGCTCGGCGTGGTGGCGGGGACGGCCACCGGTTACACCGTGCAGTACCACCGCGAACCCACGCCGCTGCCGGTGCTCTCGCAGCCGCAGATCAGGACCCCCGAGCCCGTCCGGGCGGGGAGCGACACCACCGCCAGGTCGGTGTCCGTGAACCGCTGGGTGAAGACCGACGGCGATCTCCGTCAGTTGCTGCTCCCCCGGCCCAAGGGCGCGAAGAAGGAGCAGGCGGCCGAGCTCGAGGACCTCTACTCCTTCGCGACCTGGTTCGAGGAGGAGGGCGAGATGTTCGAGGACCTGGCCTTGAGCGACTTCCGCCGGGCCGCGACCGTCAGCTGGTCGAAGGGCGGAAAGGTCTACGTCGACATCAGTCTGGTCCAGTTCCGCGAGACCACGGAGGTCAACGCCGAACCCTTCGGTGAGGGCCAGCAGGCGTATCTGAGCGAAGACGACTGGGCGGGCAACGAGGGCGAGCCCATCCCCGGCAGCGCCAACGGCCGCACCTACGTCTTCGACGAACCCCTGCGCGAGGCGGGGTACGAGCCCCTCTACCAGGGCCGGGCCGTGGCCTGGCGCGGCGACATCGTGATGATCATCGAGTACGCGAACAACTCGGGACCGGTCGACGAGAAGGACCTGAAGTCGCTCGCCAAGCGTCAGTTGGAGCGACTGTGAGCGAGCAGACGGAACCGACCGTGCAGACGGGGCCGGCCACCCCCGGCGCACGCCGCCGCCGCGTGCCGGTGGCCCTCGTCGCCACAGCCGTGGGCCTTGCCCTCCTCTGCGGGGCGGGCGCCTGGGGCTGGTCGGCCCTCAAGCGCGCCGACCGCAGTGCGCCCACCGTCGTCTGGGCGGAGCCCGCCGAGCACCCGGAGCTGGATTTCCCGTCGGCAGAGCCCTCCGGACTGGCCGCCCAACTCCTTCCCCTGTCGGTCCACTACGTGGCGGGACCTGACGTCGACGAGTACGGCAACGACAGCTCGATCGGCGCCGCGCGTGCCGTCGCACTGCTCAAGCAGGGATCGCGCGGCCTGCCGAGCGCGCAGCGCAAGCGGCACGACAAGGCCGTCGAGAAGCTCCGCATCAAGGGCCTCGCCGCTCGCAGCTACCGCGACATCGACGGAACGCACGTCGTGGAGACCCGCCTGGCGCAGATGGAGAACACCAGGGCGGTGCGGGACATGGCCGACTTCCAGAGGGAGATGACCGACGCGCTCGGCGTGTTCCGTAAGGGCCCGAAGATCAAGGGGCATCCGAAGGCCGCGTGCCATGTGCTGCCCGGGAACGACGATCTGGAGCTGGACGCCATGATCTGCACCGGCCAGGTGGGCGAGGTCCTGGTGACCACCTACGCGTACGGCGCGAAGTCGCTGCCCACCCGAACCGTCGCGGAGACGTTCCGCGAGCAGCTCGACCACATCGCTTCGCCCGGGGAGTCCGTGTGACCGACCAGAACGCCCTTACGACGGCACCTGAGCCCGCGACCGGACCCGGGACGGCGGTCCCGGCCCCGCTCGAGCCGCAGACGCCGCCGGCGCCGCAGCTGTCGCCCGAGTCGAAGACGCCGGGGCTTGTGCCGGTGCCACCGGCGCCGCGGGACCGGCACAAGCTGAGGGCCGTGCTGCGGTGGACGGCCGCCGTGCTGGTCTTCGCCGCCGCCGGCACCGGCACCGCGTTCGGCATCGCCTCCCAGGAGCGCACCGGCGTGCCCGGTCTGTCCACGTTGAGCGACGGACGCTGGGAGTACCCGAAGCTCGTCAAGCCGACGCTGCCGCCCGGCGCCCCGCTTCCCTTCGTCCAGGAGAACCCCGGCGAGATCCACTACGCGGACCTGGAGCAGCTGCTGCTTCCGGTACCCGCGGGCGGCAGGCCGGACCCGGCCCTGCGCGGCGAGCACAGCCGGGTGCCCGTCGACCGGTATCTGCAGGAGTACGCGCAGGACGGCCGGGAGAGCCTGCGCGAGCACCTCACCGAGGGCGGCCTGCGCCACATAGTGGCGCGCGGCTGGTCGATGCCGGACGGCACGTCGGTCCGGGTCTTCCTGCTGCGCTTCCACACCTCCGTACTCGCCGGGTACTACTTCGAAGCCCAGCTCGGCGGCGGGCCGGACACGATGCTCCGGCCGGTGAACGTGGAGGAGATGTCCTCGTACGACCAGGAGTACGACAACGACGCCAAGGTGGCCTCCACCGAGCGCTACGTCTACGACGAGGCCGCGCCCCGCGGGCCCGTCCACGTCAGGCACGCGTACGTGACAGCCGGCGACACCGTCGCCCTCGTCGTCGTCTCGCGCAAGGGCACGGTCCCGCTCGTGCCCTTCCACCAGACGGTGATCCTGCAGAACCAGCTGCTCGGCTGACGCGGACCTCACAGAACAGGCCGGACCCCGGCCCACTAAGCTGGGGCCCGGCCCGGTTTCGCCTTCACGCTCATTCCGAGGAGCACCCCGTGATCGTTTTCTTCGAAGCTCTGCTGGTTCTGGTCTGCGTCGGCGTCCTCGCCTTCGCCGGTCTGACCGTGAAGAAGCTGTACCAGGGCCAGCGGTAGTCACCCGCACCACTCGACACCTCTAGAGATCGACAGAGCTGCTCATGATCGAGATCCCGTCCGACCTCAACCCGGACCTCGTCCCCCTCGCGTTCCTGCTGGGCACCTGGGAGGGCGCGGGTGTTTCGGACTTCCCCGGCGCCGAGAAGTGCAACTTCGGCCAGTCCGTGACCTTCAGTCACGACGGCCGTGACTTCGTCGAGTACGTCTCGCACTCCTGGGTCCTCGACGCCGAGGGCAACAAGGTCAAGCCGCTGGAGAGCGAGACCGGCTACTGGCGCATCGACAAGGACCGCAAGGTCGAGGTCGTCATGGTCCGTGACCAGGGCATCGTGGAGATCTGGTACGGCGAGCTCGCCGACCAGAAGCCGCAGATCGACCTGGTGACGGACGCCGTCGCGCGCACCGCGGCCTCCGGCCCGTACAGCGGCGGCAAGCGGCTTTACGGCTACGTCAACAGCGACCTGATGTGGGTGGGAGAGAAGTCCACCCCCGAGGTGCCGCTGCGTCCGTACATGTCGGCGCACCTGAAGAAGGTCGTCACGCCGGAGCAGGTCGAGTCGTGGGCCAAGGACCTCGGCGACCTTCCCGACGACGGCATCGCCTTCTTCAAGTAGGCGCATCTTCAGGTAGGCGCATCGCGGTATTGAGGCAGGCACCCGGACGGGGCAGGGCCCGCTGCCTACACTGGGGATGTGGTGAGCACCGACTGGAAGAGCGATCTGCGGCAGCGCGGCTACCGGCTGACTCCGCAGCGCCAGCTTGTCCTCGAGGCCGTCGACACACTTGAGCACGCGACCCCGGACGACATCCTCGGTGAGGTGCGCAAGACCGCGTCCGGGGTGAACATCTCCACCGTCTACCGGACGCTGGAGCTGCTCGAGGAACTGGGCCTCGTCTCGCACGCCCACCTCGGGCACGGTGCCCCCACCTACCATCTCGCCGACCGGCACCACCATCTCCATCTGGTGTGCCGGGACTGCACGGACGTGATCGAGGCGGACGTCGAGATCGCCGCGGACTTCACCGCCAAGCTGCGAGACACGTTCGGCTTCGAGACGGACATGAAGCACTTCGCGATCTTCGGCCGCTGCCGTGACTGCACCGCGAAGGCGGCGCGGGCCGAGTCGTAGGCTGGGGACCATGTCACCGACCAGCCCTCTGTTGTCCCTGCCCGGTGCGGTCCCCGCCGAGGGACGCGACGAAGGGGTCGCCGCGCACTACGGCGACCTGTTCCGTGAGCAGCGAGCCCTCGCCGACGGCAAGGGCTTCGTCGACCTGTCGCACCGCGGCGTCGTCACCGTCACCGGCGAGGAACGGCTGAGCTGGCTGCATCTGCTGCTCACCCAGCACGTGAGCGAGCTGCCCGCCGGGCAGGCCACCGAGGCGCTGATCCTGTCCGCGCACGGTCACATCGAGCACGTCCTGTATCTCGTCGACGACGGTGAGACGGTGTGGGCGCACGTCGAACCGGACACGCGCGAGGCGCTCATCGGCTACCTGGAGTCGATGAAGTTCTTCTACAAGGCCGACGTCGCCGACCGTACCGACGACTTCGCCGTCGTCCATCTGCCGGCCGGGTCCATCGCCGAGGTGCCGGACGGCGTCGTCGTACGGGAGACCGCGCACGGCCGCGACCTGTTCCTGCCGCGCGCCGACCTCGAGTCGTTCGCGGAGCGGGCCGGCCCGGCCGCCGGGGTCCTCGCGTACGAGGCGCTGCGGGTGGAGAACCACCGGCCGCGGCTCGGCTTCGAGACCGATCACCGCACCATCCCCCACGAGCTGGGCTGGGTCGGCAGCGCGGTGCATCTGCAGAAGGGCTGCTACCGCGGTCAGGAGACCGTCGCGCGCGTCCACAACCTGGGGAAACCGCCGCGCCGACTGGTCTTCCTGCATCTGGACGGCAGCGAGGTTCACCTGCCCGCGCCGGGGACCCCCGTCCGCCTCGCCTCCGAGGGCGAGGAGGGCCGCCAGCTCGGCTTCGTCACGACGTCCGCCCGGCACTACGAGCTCGGGCCGATCGCGCTCGCGCTGGTGAAGCGCAATGTGCCGGTGGACGCGGAGCTGCGGGCCGGGAACACGGCGGCCGCCCAGGAGACGGTCGTCGAGCCGTAGGGCCGGCGGCTCTGCCCTCAGACCTCGATCACCACGGTGAACGGGCCGTTGTTCGTGAGCGAGACCCGCATCCTCGCCCCGAACCGGCCCGTCTCCACCTGCGCGCCGAGCGCCCGCAGCTGTGCCACCACCTCGTCGACGAGCGGCTCGGCCACCGGGCCGGGCGCGGCGGCGTTCCAGGTGGGGCGGCGGCCCTTGCGGGCGTCCCCGTAGAGGGTGAACTGCGAGATCACCAGCAGGGGCGCGTCCACGTCCGAGCAGGACTTCTCGTTCTCGAGCATACGAACCGACCACAGCTTTCTGGCCAGTTGGGCCGCCTTCTCCCTGGTGTCCTCGTGGGTGACCCCCACCAGCACGCACAGCCCCTCGCCGGCGATCTCACCGACGGTCTCCGGTCCCGACTCACCGGCCACCACGACGCTCGCGCCGTCCACCCTCTGTACCACAGCTCGCATGGAGAGCAATCTATCGGGGGCCGTCCGGCCGCCATTCAGGGCCGAACGGGTGCAGAGCGCCTGCGACGGGACGTATCGGAGTGGCACCATGCACCAAGGCGGTGCAAACCTCTCGGTCCTTCGGGCCCGGGGAGACCTGATGCACCGGTCGAGGGGACGGACATACGCACATGACCACTTCTGGCGCCGAGCAGTCGCTCGGTCCCGTACCTATCCGGCTGCCGCAGGGCGTCGGGACGGCCCGCCCGCCACGGCAGCGCGGGGCGGAGCTGCCCGAGCACCCGCAGCACGATCTCACCGCCCTGCGCCTGCCCGAGCACCTGCAGCACGATCTCACCGCCCTGCGCCTGCCCGAGCTGCGCACACTGCGCCGCGACTCGCAGCGCGACGAGGCCGACCTGAGCTATGTGCGGCGGCTGGTGCAGGGCCGGGTCGACATCCTGCGGGCCGAGCTGGGCCGCCGCAGCGACCCGGGGGCGGCCGGCACGCCCGTGGTCGACCGGCTCGTCGGCGATCGGCTGTTCCTCGCCGACGCGCCCTCCCGAAGAGGGTCCTCGGCGCGCCACGTCACGCTCTCCACGCCCCGTGGCGAGGAGTACCGGCGGCTCGCGTCCGAGATGCTCGACGAGGTCGGCCTCTCCGACCTCGAGGCCCGTACGGACGAAGAGCTGCGGTCGGCGATGGGCAGGCTGCTCGGCTACGAGGAGCAGGTCTCGCACCGCCGCAGGCTGCTCCAGCGGACCGCCGACGACTGCAGTGCCGAGATCGCCCGCAGGTACCGTGAAGGCGAAGCGCAAGTAGACGACCTGCTGAACTGAGGTTCGCCGAGGCGATCCTTCCGGGCGCGGGTCCCCTGCCCGGAAGGCCGCCGATGTCCTCCTCGTCCTCCTCCAGCGCCACCGCCGTACCGTCGGCGCCGCCGGTTCTGGCCGAGGTGGTCCGTTCCGGCTTCGTGGAGGGGCACCACAGGGGATCGCTCGTCGTCCTCGCGGCCGACGGCAGCGTGGAGCTGGCGCTCGGCGACCCGTCGCTGCCCGTCTTCCCGCGCTCGTCCAACAAGCCGATGCAGGCCGCGGCCGTGCTGCGCGCCGGCCTCGACCTCGACGGCGAGCGGCTGGCGCTCGCCGCGGCCAGCCACTCCGGCGAGGATTTCCACCTCGATCTCGTACGCAGGATGCTCGCCGGGCACGGGCTCACGGCGGACGAGCTGCGGAGCCCGCCGGACCTGCCGCTGGACCCGGTGGCAGCCGAGACGTACCTCGCCACCGGGCACGTACGCGACAAGGTCGCCATGAACTGCTCCGGCAAGCACGCGGCGATGCTCGCGGCCTGTGCCGTGAACGGCTGGGACCGTACGAACTACCTGGACCCGGCCCACCCGCTCCAGCAACTCGTCCGCACGGTGGTCGAGCAGGCCGCGGGCGAACCGGTCACCGCGCTCGGCACCGACGGATGCGGTGCCCCGCTGATGGCCGTCTCGCTGACCGGCCTGGCCCGTGCCTTCAGGCACTTCGTGCTCGCGGCGCCCGGCTCGGCCGAGCGCCGTGTCGCGGACGCGATGCGCGCCCACCCCGAGTACGTCGCCGGCACGCGCCGCCCCGACACCTGGCTGATGCGCGGGGTGCCCGGCGTGCTCTCCAAGATGGGCGCGGAGGCGGTGCAGGCGGTCGCCCTGGCCGACGGCCGGGCGCTGGCGTTCAAGGTCGACGACGGCGCCACGCGGGCGCTGGGCCCGGTGCTTGCGCGGGCGCTGCGGCTGATGGGCGTCGACGCGCCCGTGGTCGACCGCATCGGGCACATGCCGCTGCTCGGCGGTGGCGTGGAGGTGGGCTCGATCCGGGCGGCCTTCTGAAGGGCCGGTTTCCCCGCGCGGCACGGCAGTCGAAATCCGGATGCGGTACGCCCGCGGGCCCGCCTAGCGTGTCGGGCATGACCGTCGAAACCCGCCTGATCACCGAGTCCGATTACCCCGACTGGCTCAGGGCGCTCTCCACCGGCTTCCTGCGGCCACCGGTGTTCACCGACGAGGAGGTCGCCGAGCGCCGGGCGAGCATGGACCTCGACCGGGTCAGGGGCGCGTTCGACGAGGGCCGGTGCGTGGCGACGTACCGGTCCTTTCCCCAGCAGCTCTCCACGGTCGGCGGCGCCCGGCTGGCGGCGAGCGCCGTCTCGAACGTCACCGTCTCCCCGACGCACCGCCGCCGCGGTCTGCTCAGCCGGATGATGAACGCCGAGATGGCCGACGCCAAGGAGCGCGGTGAGAGCGTCTCGACCCTGATCGCCGCCGAGTACCCGATCTACGGGCGTTACGGCTACGGCCCGGCCACCACGACCACCGAGTGGTCCGTCGACGTCCCCCGCGCGGGGCTCGACCCGCGGCGCTCGGGGCCCGACGACGGCGGCCGGGTCGATCTGGTCGACGGCACGGACGTACGCAAGCTCGGCCCGGAGCTCCACCAGCGGCTGGCAGCCGCACAGCACGGTGTGGTCGACCGCGACGAGCGGTGGTGGCTGGTGAACACGGGCGCGGTGCGGATGCCCGCGTTTCCGTGGACGGAGCCGTTCTACGCGGTGTACCGCGCGGCGTCCGGCTCGGTCGAGGGGCTGCTGACGTATGAGGCGGACGACAAGTGGGGCGACGGCAAGCAGCCCCTGAACACGGCTACGGTGCGCGACATGATCGCGCTCACCCCGGCCGCGGAGCGCGCCCTGTGGCATTTCGTCTGCTCGATCGACTGGATCACCACGGTCCGATCCGGCCACCGCGCCCCCGACGACCTGCTGCCCCATCTGCTTCCCGACCCGCGCGCCGCGCGCGTCGTCACCCAGGCGGACTTCCTGTGGCTGCGCATTCTGGACGTCCCGGCCGCGCTGGAGGCCCGTACGTACCCCACGTCCGCAACCCTCGTTCTCGACGTCCGGGACTCCTCGTCCCTCGCGGCCGGCATTTTCCGCCTCGACGCGTCCCCGTCCGGCACGACCTGCACGCCCTCCTCCCAGTCTCCGGACCTGACGTTGGACGTAAGGGACCTGGCCACGCTCTACCTCGGCGACGAGCCGGCAACCCGCCTGGCGGCCCTCGGTCACCTCGACGAGCACCGCCCGGGCGCGGCGGCCTTGGCGGACACGCTGTTCCGCACGGGGCGGCGGCCTTGGTGCCCGGACGTGTTCTGAGGGTGACGCGGTGAGTGACGCGGCACCGGCCGAGCCCCGAGGACGACTGCCCGATTCAGCGTCGGCGGTGCGGCCATGCCCGTATCAGGGGCCGGCGGTGACTGCGGGCCCGATCAGCAGAACGCCACCGACACCGGCGCAGGTGGCGTTCTCCGCTTTGATGCCGACCGCGAGCAGCGCCAGCCCCAGAGCGGCCACGAAGCCGTACCGCAGCTGCACGTACTGCTCGGCGAGGAGGGTGATCAGAGGCATGGGGTCACTCCTTCGAGGGAGGGGCGCCGGGCTCGCACACCGTTGTGCTGCAGGGCTGACAACTGTGCCGGACGATGAGTCAACTGCCTTGCAAATTGAACTGGTTGACTTGTATTGGTGATGCCCTCAGGGTGACTGGTTGCAAACTTGTCTGGTTGCTTGTTTCTTGCTGGTTCGGCGCAGGGTATCTCTCGTTGGCTGTACGTGAGTTGTAAGGTTGCCGGGTGACGAGTCATGGATCCGTCCCGCGAGACCACGTGCACAGGTACCTGTCGCTCGCCGACACCCTGCGCAAGGAGATCAACGACGGGACGCGCCGACCCGGCGACCGGTTGCCCACTCAGAACGAGCTGGTGTCGCGGTTCGGCGTTTCGCGGGCCACGGTGAACAGGGCGTTCGAAGTTCTCAGGAACCAAGGCCTCATCGAGTCGCGGCAGGGCAGCGGAACGTTCGTCACCCGGGGCGATCGCGGCATTCCTGCGCAGACCGGTGCCGGTGACGGCGAAGAGGTCTGGGCGGTCGTTTCGGAGCGCGTCCCTCCGGTCGTGCTCGCGCCGTACCTGGAGGAGGCGTTCGAGGCCACCGAGGTCACCCTCGACGTCTTCTCGATGACCACGGAGACCCTCGCGGCCAGGGTGTCCGCCCAGAAGACGCGGATCATGGACGGCGACATCCAGCCGCCTCGCAGCATCCGCGCCCGGCTGATGCTTCCCGACACCGACTCTCCGGATCTGGCGATCCCGCGGCTGAAGGACGGCCGGGACGATCCGCGCGTACGGCGCCGTCTGCGACGCATTCTCCAGGCTCATGCCTCGATGCTCACCCAGTCCCTCTATGAACTGCGCGATCGCGGCCAGGTACAGGAGGTCTCCGTGGAAGTGCGCCTGGTGCCGTTCGCGCCGCAGCTCAAGCTGTACATCCTGAACCGCCGACTGGCCCTGCAGGGCTTCTATCCGCCGGAACTGGGGACCATCACCCTGGCTCCGGACGGTGAGGAAGTGACCATCCTCGACGCTTACGGCACCGGGGCGACCCTCTTCCCCTTCCGTGCCGCTGCCGACTCCACACCCGAACAGGTCGGCATCGTACGGGCCTTCCAGAACCTCTTCGATTCGATGTGGAACCTCCAGGCCACAAGGGCGGAATTCTGACCGTGCCACCTGTCACGACCTCTCCGGCGATGCCGAGCGCGATGCGGGAGATGATGTCCCGGGCGCAGTGCATCGTCTTCGACCTGGACGGCCCGATCGCACGGGTCTTCGCCGGCGAGCCCGCAGCGGTGATCGCCCGCGAGATGTGCGAGGCCGCCGAACGCGACGGCCGCCTGGTCGAGGAACTGCGCGACTGCCCCGATCCGATGGCGGTGCTCCACGGACATGCGGCGGCGATGCGGAGGAGCAACGGCGACGAGGGCTGGGCCGGTACCGTCGCGAAGTTGCACGATCTGCTCGACGCCTACGAGCGCAAGGCCGCCGAGTCGGCGACGCCCACACCGGGCGCCGCGGCATTCATCGAGGCGTGCCATGCCGCAGGCAGGACCCTGTCCATCGCGACCAACAACCATGTCGACGCGGCCACGCGGATTCTTGCGCGGATGTCGGTACGTCACTGCTTCGAGGGCCCCGTCGTCGGCAGGGGCCGGGACGCGCTGCGGATGAAGCCGGATCCGGCGCCTCTGCTGGAGGCGATGCGGCACGACATCGCGGTGGACCGGCATCTGATGATCGGCGACACCGGCACGGACTTCCGGGCCGCCCAAGAGGTGGGTATGCCGTTCTACGGATACCACCGCTCCGAACGGGGAAGGCAGCGACTGAGGGACGCGGGGGTACCGCTGGTCGCTTCGGGAATGGCGGAGTTCCTTCCGTTCGCGTGAGGCGATCACGGCCGGGCCCCGTAGAGACCGGCGGTTGTGCCTTGCTTGTGAAGGAGGACCGCACCGAGGGGGTCCGTGAACGAGGAGGCGGCCGCATTCACACGGGGGCAGCGAGCATGACGGCCGAGCCTTCGGCGAGAGTGTGGCAGCAGGCCGTCCGGCTCAGCGCCGGTGAGTCGCTGATCGAAGGTCCGCTCAAGGGGTACCACCACGAGACCTATGCGTTCCCGCTGCCCCATCCGGCGGGCGGTGCCGAAACGGTTCGGTGGAAGTGCCGGGAGCCGCGGGAGGGCATCCTCCGCTTCGATCGGCGCTTCTTCGACTCCGAGGGAGCCCTGGTCCGCGCCCTGGCCGGTCGTGTGACGAGCGTTCCGGAGACCATCGAGGTCGACGACATCGGCCTCCAGCGATTCATCGAAGGCTCGACGCTCGCCTGGTACGGGGGTCCGGGCAGTGCCGTCGCGGAGCCCCATGTCGCCCAGATCGCGCGGCTGTTCCGTGAACTGGCGGCGGTCCCCGAGGCGGCTCTGCTGGCACACGCGCGGGACCCGTCGGCGGGCGACGTCGCCGACGGGGACTGCGGATCGTTCGCCGAGCGGCTGATCCGTTTCACGCAGGATCGGGTCCACCAGGTCCACTGGCCCGTCTACGGAGGGCTGTTCGCCGAGCTCGGGGTGCCGGAGGAAGGGCCGGCGCGGCTGGTGGAGGAGACGCGCTCGTTCAGCCGGCGTCCGTTCTGTCTGCTGCACGGGGACCTGCACCGGGACAACTTCATCGTCGACGGCGACGGCCGGCTGTGGACCATCGACTGGGAGCTGGCGATGTTCGGTGATCCGCTGTACGACCTCGCCACCCACCTGCACCTGATGGACTACCCGCCGGAGCAGGAGGCGGACGTGGCGCGGCGCTGGCACCGCGCCGTGGAGGAGGCGCGGCCGGGCGGCTCGTACGGATGGCGGGCTGACCTTCCGTATCTTCTCCGGTACAAGCGGGCCCAGTCCGTCTACACGGACGTCATCCGCGCCGCCCTCGGTGTCACCCCGGGAGACGGCGACCGGTCCGCCCTTCGCCGCACCTCCCGCAGGCTGCAGAAGGTCCTCGCCAGGGGGCGCCCGGCGCTGGGAGCGGCCGAGCCGCCGGACGTGTGCAGGATCATGGCCGCCCTGGAGCGTTTCAGCGGACCCGCAACCTGAACAGCGCCCCCGAAACCCCGAGTCGGCGGTACGTGCCGAGGGCTCATGTCGACGACACTCCTCCTGTGTATGCCATACGCGACACTGCGTAAGGGTTACGCATTACTAGGATGTGCCTCAGGCGCGAGAGGGTGCGGCGACGGAGCGCGGTCGGCGGTCAGAGGGCGGCGGAGGCGATGGCGGGCAACGGACGCAAGCGAGACCCGGGCGGTACACGCACCCGCACCGGGCTGCCAGCGAGCATCGAGGCGGCATGGGGTCTGCGGGAGCGCCCCGGAAAGGGCCCCAAGCCGGGGATCGGTGTCGAGCGGATCGTCGCGGCCGCCATGGCCCTCGCATCGGCCGAAGGGCTCGCGGCGGTCTCCATGGGCAGGGTCGCCAAGGAGCTCGGCGTGTCGACGATGTCCCTTTACCGGTACGTCGCCGCCAAGGACGAGCTCTACGTCCTGATGCAGGAGGCGGCCGTCGGCCTGCCGCCGGCGCCGCCGCCCCCCGGGACCGGCTGGCGCGAGGCGCTGTCTGCCTGGGCCCGGGCGCGGCGCGAGGTGTTCCACCGGAACCTGTGGATGCTGCGCATCCCGGTCTGCGGTCCGCCCGCCACGCCCAACTCGGTCGCCTGGTGGGACCGTGGCCTCGCCGCGCTCGCGGACACGGGCCTCGACGGGGCCGAGAAGATCTCCGTGATCATGCTGATCGGCGGCTTCGTACGGAACGAGGCCCTGGTCGTAGGGGATGTGGGCGCGGCCGTCGCGGCGAGCGGCGAGGCGCCCGAGGTGGTCATGCGCCGATACGCCGAGACCCTCGAACGCTTCGCCGACCCCGAGCGCTACCCGGCTCTCGCCGAAGTGCTGAGGTCGAGGGTGATGTACGAGCCGGACGGCAAGGACTTCGAGTTCGTCTTCGGTCTGGAGCGCCTGCTGGACGGTGTGGGGGCGCTGGTCGACAGGCGCGCCCGGGACGAAGAGGCGGCGGGCAAGGAAGGCGAAGAGACATGAGTGGAGAGACGGGGCCGGGGCTGCGGGAACGCAAGAAGCGCCTCACGTACCGGGCGATCTCCGACGCCGCGATCGCGCTCTTCCTCGAACGGGGTTTCGACGCCGTCTCCGTCGCCGAGGTCGCGGCCGCCGCGGACGTCTCGAAGCCGACGCTGTTCCGCTACTTCCCCGCCAAGGAGGACCTGGCGCTGCACCGATTCGCCGACCACGAGGACGAGGCCGCCCGGGTGGTGGCGGCCCGCCCGGCCGGCGTCGCGCCGCTCGAGGCGCTGCGCCGCCACTTCCTCGACGGTCTGGCGCGACGGGACCCGGTGACCGGACTGAACGACGAGCCGGGCGTGCTCGCCTTCCACCGCCTGCTCTACGGGACGCCAAGTCTGGTGGCGCGGCTCTACGCCTATCAGGGCAGGTCCGAGCGGGCCCTGGCGGAGGCGCTGGGTGAGGCGGGGGCGTCGGGGCTCGCCGCGCGGCTCGCGGCCGGGCAGATCGTGGCCGTGCAGCGCATCCTCGCCGAGGAGAACTGGCGGCGGATCGAGGCGGGCGAGCGCGCGGAGAAGGTCGCACAGGACGCGGTGGCGGCGGCGGAGCTGGCATTCGCCCAGTTGCACACCGGGCTTACGTGATACCTGGAAAGAAATGTTACTCGGTTGCGTTATTCTCGGGTGAATGACGTCCCCGAACCATGCCCTCGGCCGTGCCCTCGAAGAGGAACGCGCCTTCCACGACACCTGCCGTGCCGCCCTGGCCGCCATGCTGGACGCCGCTGACCACCGCGTCGCCACAGGCGCCGACGTCTCCGCCTCCGGCGCTGACGCCGAAACCCTCGGCCACCGGTTCCGCAGTCAGGTCAAGGAACTGCGCGAGCAGCCGCCCGGCCCACTGTTCTTCGGCCGCCTCGACCAGGTGGACGGCCAGAGCCACCACATCGGCCGCCGTCGCATCAGCCGGCACCCTGCCGACCCGCCGCTCGTCATCGACTGGCGCGCCCCCGTCTCGCGTGCCTTCTACCAGGCGAGCGCCGGGGATCCGCAGGGCGTCGAGGTACGCCGACGGTTCGGCTGGGCGCCCTTCGGCAAGGGCGACTCGGCCGACCTCACAAGCCTGGAGGACGAGCGGCTGGGCCGGGGGGAGGCCGCCGGGGCGAGTGCGATCGTGGCCGGGGAGATCGAGCGGCCCCGCGTAGGCCCGATGCGAGACATCGCCGCAACGATCCAGCCCGAGCAGGACGACCTCGTACGCGCCGAACCGGCCCGCACGCTCTGCGTCCAGGGCGCGCCCGGCACCGGCAAGACCGCCGTCGGACTGCACCGGGCCGCGTATCTGCTCTACACGTATCCGCAGCGTCTGCGGCGCAGCGGTCTGCTGATCGTGGGACCCAACCGGACCTTCCTCTCCTACATCTCCGAGGTGCTGCCGGCACTCGGCGAGATCGACATCCGCCAGTCGACCGTCGAGGACGAGATCGCCCGGCACGACGTCCGCGCGCACGACTTGGAGGCCGCGGCGGTGGTCAAGCACGACATCCGTATGGCGGCGGTTCTGCGCCGCGCGCTCTACGCCCGGGTGGCGCCGCCGACCGAACCGGTCACCGTTCCCGATGGGTCGTACCGCTGGCGGATACCGGTCGACGAACTCGAGAGGATCGTCGCGGAGGTGCGCGAGGAAACGCCTGGGTATGCAGTCGGCCGCGAACGGGTCCGCAGCCGCGCCGTACGGGCCGTTCAACTGCAGGCGGAGCGACGTGCCGGGCCCATGGGCAACGCATGGGTGCGGCGGATCGGCAGGTCGCGCGCGATCGGTGGGTTCGTGGACGCCGTCTGGCCGAGGACGCAGCCGGAGGAGGTGCTGGCTCAACTGCTCACGGATCCCCGTGACCCGCTGCTCGCTCCGGGCGAGCGGGAGGCGGTCCGATGGGACCGGCCCCCGCGTTCGTACCGCTCCGCGAAGTGGTCGGCGGCCGATCTCGTACTCCTCGACGAGCTTGCCGGACTGATCGAACGCCCCGAGGGCTACGGCCACATCGTCGTGGACGAGGCTCAGGACCTGTCCCCCATGCAGTGCCGCGTCATCGCGCGCCGGGCGGGCTTCGGCTCCCTCACCGTGCTGGGCGACCTCGCGCAGGGAACCACGCCCTGGGCCGCCCGCCACTGGCGAGAGCAACTCGCGCACCTCGGAAAGGAACGGGCCGACGTGGTCCAGCTGACCACCGGCTTTCGCGTGCCGGCGGCCGTCATCGAGTACGCCGACCGTCTCGTCGATGCGCTCGGTGTCGACGTGCCGGCCGCCCGGTCGCTCCGCCATGACGGCGAGTTGACGGTGCGCCGGGTCGAGAACATCGCCTCCGCCACGGTCGAGGCGGTCCGCGAGGCCTTGGAGCGCGAAGGCTCGATCGCCGTCATGGCGACGGCCCAGGACACGGACCGCCTGCGCGCCGCCCTGCGGCTCGGCCTGCCGGGCGGGCTCCCTGACCGGGTCACCGTCCTGCCGGCGGCCCTCGCCAAGGGCCTCGAGTACGACCATGTCGTCGTTGCCGAACCCACGGCGATCGCCGAGGCGGAGGTGCGCGGACTGCATCGCCTGTACGTGGTGCTCACCCGCGCCGTGTCCCGCCTCGACGTCCTCCACAGCCGCCCCCTGCCGCCGCAGCTGCAGGGCTTCCGAGCGCCGCCGGCCGATGCGCCGGCGGGGCGCGTGTCAGACTCCTGGGATGACTTCGCAGACGATCGACGCGGCTGTGGCCGGGAGTTGGCGGCTGGGGGACCTGGCGGTCAACCGGATCGGGTTCGGCGCGATGCGGCTGACGGAGAAGGCGGACGGCAGTCCGAGCGACCGTGACCGGGCGATCGCGGTGCTGCGCCGGGCGGTCGACCTCGGCGTGAACCACATCGACACCGCGGCGTTCTACTTCTCTTCGACGCGCTCCGCGAACGAGCTGATCAACCGGGCCCTCGCGCCGTACCCGGACGACCTCGTCATCACCACCAAGGTCTGGCCGGGCCGAGACCCGTCGGGGGAGTGGTGGTGGGCCAGGCCGGAGCAACTGAGGGGGCAGGTCGAGGAGAACCTGCGACAGCTCGGCCGCGACCATCTGGACGTGGTGAACCTGCGCATGCCGCGCAGCAAGGAGAACGACTCCCTCGCCGAGCACTTCGGGGCGCTCGCCGAACTGAGGGACGCCGGGCTCGTCCGGCACCTGGGCGTGTCGCACGTGAGGCCGAAGCAACTGGCGGAGGCCCGGGCCATCGCGCCGGTGGTGTGCGTGCAGAACCCGTTCGGGGTGGGTGCCTCGCCGGAGCACAACGCGTTCCTGGACGCCTGCGGTGAACAGGGCGTGGCCTTCGTGCCGTTCTTCGCCATCGCGGGCGCGGGCCGCGAAGCCGGCGCGAGCGCCACGGACAGCGAAGAGGTCACCACCGTCGCCCGCGCCCACGGCGTGAGCCCCGCGCAGATCCGGCTCGCCTGGACACTGCAGCGCGGCCCGCACGTCCTGGCGATCCCGGGCACAGGCAACCCGGACCACCTGGCAGAGAACGTGGCGGCCGGCGCCCTGCGGCTCTCGGACGACGAGATGACCCTGCTGGCCCGGACCGGGGCCGTGGGTTGAACCGATGGGCCTCTTCCGCCGACTGACCGGCACCAGACACCCCGAGGCCGGAGTCGCACCGCTTGCCGCCGCGGAGCTCCGGACCGCTCTGCTCGCGCTCAACGGGCCGGACGTGCCGTACCGGGTGCGCAACGCCCTTCCGAAGGAGAAGGCCGACCTGGTGGCGGAGTGGCGGCTCCTGGAGCCTGCCACGGGCGTCTCCTTCGCCCGTAAGCAGGTGGAGCGGACCATCAGGACCCGGATGCGCCTGGTCCCTGACAAGCACGAGGTGCGGACCCTCGACGAGCAGTGGGAGGTGACGCGGATCGGGGATCCGCCCGGGCTGACCACGTCGCGCACTTACGGCCGTGGGCCGGCGACCACGGTCCACAGGGAGTGGACGTACGAGAAAGGCGCCGACGGCCGCCGTCACAAGGTCGAGACGTTCCACTTCGACTCGCGGGACATGAAGAACCCTCTGCGGAACGCGGTCCTCGGCGGGGGATGGACATGGCGCGGAGTGCTGTTCAAGTGGTGACCGCCCGGTGAGCCGCCGGGCGGGGCGCGAAGGACTCCCGCCCGTCCGGGAGCCTCAGCCGTAGCGGTGGAGCAGGGCCTCGAGGTAGTCCTCGAGGCGGTGGGTGAGCAGCGGGGCGGTCGGTCAGGTCGGTACGGCCCGACTCCCGCCAGGGAACGGCGACCTTCTCCGCGTCCGGGGCGAAGGCGAGCGCGTCGAGCATGCGCCAGTAGAGGTGGTCGGCCGGGTCGAGCGACAGCCGGCCGCCCTCGGCGGCGTACCGGTCCGCGAAGCGCATGCCTTCGTCCGGGCCGTGCAGCAGGGCGAGCGCGGTCGAGCAGTGCGCCACGTCGAGGTCGGCCGCGCCCCACGAGGCCCATGTCCACACCAGACCCGTCGGTGAGCGGCCCTTCGTCGAATTCCTACCGCGGCACCGGCCTGGCCGCGCCCCCGGGTTTCCACTCGCGGACGCCGCCACCGGTCGCCGATATCCGAACACCACCGGATCCCGGATGACCACCGGATGGAATTGAGGAAGGGCACCCCGCCACATGGGAGCTGGTCAGGGGCTACGGAAGGCAGATGTGATCTGCGGGCAGCCCGAGACGGGAGCGCAATGCGGTTTCGGCTGACAGGTCCTGGTCTGTAGGGTCTGTCCGACGGCTTGCTTTCACGGTCGGTCCCCACTCTGCGGAAGCCGCCCGCCGGCTGGCGTGACAGCCAGGTGCTGCCCATCGAGGGAGCGGGCCGCCGTGACCCGGCGTGAGTGCCGGCCGTCAGGGCGCACATCCCGGAGGGTTCCATGTCTGTTCGCACCCCCCGCCCCGACGTGTCGCATGGGCGGTGGCCCTTCGTGGGGCGTGAGGCCCAGACGGCCATGCTCCGTGACGCGTGGCACGATCCCGGCTGCCACGGAGTGATCATCTATGGGGACGCGGGCGTGGGGAAGAGCCGTCTGGCCGAACGGTTCTGGGAGGAACTGGTTGCAGGCGGCTTCCGGGGCGGCAGGACGATGGCCACCGCGGCGGCGGCCAGGATTCCCCTGGGCGCGGTCGGGCACCTGCTGCCCCCGGGTCTTGACCTGTCGGATCCTCCCGCTGCCTTCCGGACAGCGGTCAAGGCCTTCGAAACCGGGGGGCGCGGCCGCTTCGTCATGCTCGTCGACGACCTCCACCATCTTGACGCGGCCTCGGTGGTGTTGGTGACACAACTGCTGACCGCGGGGGTGATGTTCCTCGTGGCCACTGTCCGATCGGGCCATGTGGCCGTCGACGCGGTACGGGCCCTGGACCAGTGCGACCGGATCCGAAGAATCGACCTGACGGTGCTTCAGCCCACCGAGAGCGAGGCCGTGCTCTCCTCCGTCCTCGGCGGCAGTGTCGAGCGCCGGTCGAGCCTTGAGCTGCACCGGGCGAGCAACGGCAATCTGCTCTTCCTGAGGGAACTGGTGCTCGGCGCGCTGGAGCGGGGGGATCTGGCCTGCCATGGCGAGCTGTGGCGGCTGTCGGGTCCACCGACCGGCACACGATGGCTCGCGGAGCGGATCGAGAACAGGCTCGCGACCGTCGATGCGGCCGGCCGCCACGCTCTCCAACTGCTCGCGCTCGCCGAGCCGCTCAGTGTGAGCGACCTCACCGCCCAGGTGCCTCCCGCCACGGTGGCCGAGCTGGAAGCAGCCGACCTGATCCACGTCCAGGCGGACGGCCGGCGCACCAGCGTGACGCTCGCGCACCCCCTGTACGGCGAGGTCATCAGCGCACAGCTTCCCGTCGTCGCGCGTCGCAGCCTGCTGCGCGGTCTTCTGGAGAAGCTGGAGTCCCGGGGGTCGCGCCGACGAGAGGACGCCCTGCGCACGGCGTCCTGGCAACTCGTGGCGACCGGGGCCGCGGACCCCGAGCTGATCACCCTGGCGGCCGGGCTCGCCCGCCACGGACACGACTACGAGCAGGTACTGACGCTTCTGCAAGCGCTGCCCGACACACACCGGTCGGTCAGCACCCGGATCCTCGAAGGAGAGGCCCTTTACCAGGTGGGCCGCCTTGGCGAGGCCGAGCAGGTGCTCTCGCACGCCTACGCCCTGGCCCGCACCGACGAGGAGCGGCTGATCATCACCCTGGAGCGCACACAGAATCTACTGTGGGGCGCGGGAAGGGCCGAGGAGGCGCTCAAGGCCCATGCCGAAGGGCGCGCCGACATCAGCGACCCTCGCCTGCTCGCCGCCCTGGACATCGACCAGGGAGCGATCCACGTCCTCGGCGGACAGCCGCAGGCCGGGCTTCGCCTCCTGCGGGGAGGGGAGGCCGTACCGGACGACCGGGCGCGCACCTACGGGCTCGGGATGAAGGTGCTCGGGCTCGGGTCCACCGGCCGCACGGCCGAGGCCATCGAGCTGGGGCACGTCGCCTACGAGGAGCATGTGCGCGCCAGCACACGCGTCGTCATCCAGCACCCTTCGGCGTCGCTGTCCGCCCTGTCCCTGGCGTATGCGGCAGCCGGTGATCTGGAGAACGCCCGCCGCGCCGCGGAGAGCGGCCACGTGAGCGCGGTCGAGGCGGGGGCGACCCAGCCTGCCGCCTGGCTCGCGTGGGGTCTCGGGCGCATCCACTGGCTGGCCGGACGGGCGGCGGACTCCCGGCGCTGGTACGCCGAGGCGTTCGCCGTCGCCCGTCAGCAGAACGTCTTGATCCTGCTGCGGCTCGCCGCGTCCGGACTGGCGGCCGCGGCCGCCCTCACCGGCGACACGGAGACCGCGGAGTGCGTCCACACGGATTTCGACAGTTATCCGGAGTTTCCGTTCATGGCCGGGGAGGACGCCCTGGGACGCGCCTGGCTGCTGGCCGCCAAGGGTGACCTGGTGGCCGGCCGTGAGGTCCTGTTCCAGGCCGCCGCCCGGGCCCGCGCCGCCGAATACAGCAGCTCGGAAATGCTCCTGCTGACCGAGGCTGCGCGGCTCGGCGGCGCCCGGCAGGTCCGTGAACGCCTCGCCGAGCTGGCCGCCGGCTGCGACGGGGCCTTTGCCGGTGCGCGGGCCGGCCTGGTCGCCGCCATGGCCGCGCGAGACGCCGAAGCGCTGCTCGCGGCAGCCGAGCGGCTGCACGCCATCGGGGCCCACCTGGTGGCGGCCGAGGCAGCGGCCGACGCGGCCGGAATTCTTCGCGGCAGCGGCTCGGCGCGGGCGGCCACGGCGGCGGAGGCACGGGCGAGCCGGCTGACCCGGCACTGCCAGGGTGCCGTCACCCCGCTGCTGGCGCTCACCTCCGCGCCCACGCCTCTGACAAGGAGGGAATCGGAGATCGCGCTTCTCGCCGCGTCCGGGCTGTCCAGCAAGGAGATAGCCAACCGGCTGACGCTCTCCGTGCGCACGGTGGACAACCATCTGCGCCGGGTCTTCACCAAACTGGGCATCACCACCCGCCGCGAGCTGTCCGACGCATTGAGACGGGAGTGAGGCCCCGGGGCTCCCGACGGGACCCCCTCACCGGACCATCCTGGTCCCAAACCGAAGGGCCGCACGCGGGGGCCGGTGTTGCTCAGTGACAGCCTCGACAAGGCGGTACAAGGAGCGTTCGCGCGCTCGATCCCGAAGTCCGCGCCCGCGCAGGTGCGGTACCTGGTCAAACAACTCAAGGACCCGATCGGTCGCCGGCCTGCTCGGGGTCTCCCAGCGCACCGTGGAGCGGTACGTGAAGGACCAGACCAAGAAGCCCCGGCCAGAGCTCGCCGCGTGCATGGAGGCTGTGCGGGCCGTTGATGGGCTCCTCCCGCTGCAGAGCAGTGCGGCATCAAGCGCGGCGGCCCACGCTCAACTGACGCCCCGGTACGGGCGTACCGGCCCGGCGTGATGCCCACGACCCGCTTGAAGTGCCGCGTGAGGTGGGACTGGTCGTAGAAGCCGACGGCGGCCGCTACCTCGCCCGGCGGCCGTCCGTCGAGGAGCAGACGGCGGGCCAGGTCGACGCGGCGGGGTCACGTACTGATGGGTTGCGATGCCGAAGGCGGCGGTGAAAGCACGGACGAGATGCGTGGGGTGGGCGTGGACCAGGCGCGCGGCCTCTTCCAGGGTGATGACCGCCACGACAGCCGGAACGGCTGTGACGCCATCGCCGCTGTGTTCGGATCGGAGTCCAGTCGCATCAGCTGACCAAGCTCCACCCACGACTCGTCACCCACCAGCTCGCCACCGGTAGCAGCCCAGTACCAGCCGGAGAAGTTGCGCTGCCCGCGGTACGAAGGGAAGGTCCGCACCTGCCCGGCGGCCTCGAAACGCGTCGGCCACATCACCTCCAGCGGACCCCCGTGCAACTCACCGCACTGGTCGATGTACTCCAGCCGGAATTCCTCGGCTTCCACCAGACACCCCCCATTCGGCGTTGATCTGGCACGACGACCGTAGAGCGAGACAGATCGGCAGATGGCCAAGCTTGACTGAGACGTGCCACCGGATGGTCCAGATGGACCGAGACTGGCTCACGTTCAGCGAGACTGGTCAACCAGGGTCGCCCGGCTGTCGAGCCAAGTACCCACAAAAGGTGGGTGCCGAGGCGAGGGCGTAGACCGGGCGGGTGTTGCGCGGAACACTTTTGCAAGCAGCTGCTTGCAAAAGTTAGCGCTCTTTGGGCATCATCGACACATGGCATCGCTCAACGTCGGCAATCTCGGTGACTACCTCCGCGAGCAGCGGCGCAACGCGCAGCTGTCGCTGCGGCAGCTCGCCGACGCCGCCGGGGTGTCCAATCCGTATCTGAGCCAGATCGAGCGCGGGCTGCGCAAGCCGAGCGCGGAGGTCCTCCAGCAGGTCGCCAAGGCCCTGAGAATCTCCGCGGAGACGCTGTACGTGCGGGCCGGAATCCTCGACGAGCAGGAGCGGGACGAGCTGGAGACGCGTGCCGTCATCCTTGCCGACCCCTCCATAAACGAGCGGCAGAAGCAGGTGCTTCTGCAGATCTACGAGTCCTTCCGCAAGGAGAACGGGCTCGAGACCGCCGGTGCCGCGGACGCGTCGAAGGGCACCGCACAGGACACCGCCGCTGACGGCCCCCGCACGGCCGACGAGCCGGGCGATGCCGGACCGAAAACAAACTGATCTGATCTGCGTTCCGGGAGGACCACAGTCATGGCCATCACCGATGACCTGCGCAAGACCCTCACCGACCCGACCCCCCTCTACTTCGCGGCAGGCACCGCCGACCTCGCCGTCCAGCAGGCCAGGAAGGTGCCGGCGCTGATCGAACAGCTGGCCGCCGAGGCACCGGCCCGTATCGACGCCGTGCGCAACACCGACCCCAAGGTCGTGCAGGAGAAGGTGACCACGCAGGTCAAGGAGGCGCAGGCGACCGTGCAGGCCAAGGTCGCCGAGGTCGTCGGGAACTTCGACACGGACCTGAGGAAGCTCGGCGAGAGCGCTCAGGACCTCGCGCTGCGCGGGGTCGGCGTGGCCGCCGAGTACGCCGTCAAGGCCCGTGAGACGTACGAGAAGGTCGCCGAGCACGGCGAGCAGACCGTAAGGGCGTGGCGCGGCGAGGCCGCGGAGGAGATCACCGAGATCGCCGTCGCCGTCGAGCCGGAGCCGGCGAAGAACACGGCGACGAAGGACACGGCGACGGAGCGCTCGACGGCGACGCCCGCCACGGAGCCGAAGAACGCAGAGGCCAAGAAGCCGGCGCCGCCGCGCAGGACCACCACGGCACGCAAGCCGGCCGCCAAGAAGAGCACGTCGACCGCTGAGTGAAAACGATGCCCGGGCGCCGCGGTGACGCGGCGTCCGGTCCGTTCATCGCGTCCTGGTGCCCCTCGGAGGTACCTTTGCCGCGAGGCAGGCGACACCAACCACTGAGTAGGCGGTGCTGAGGATGCTGGCTGAACGTTTCGACTTCGGGCTCGGGATGATCGTCACCCTGATCTTCCTGGTGACGTCCGTGGTCGCTTTCGTCATGGCCGCCATGGCCCGTGAGGACGCCTACCGGGCCGCCGACAAGAAGACCAAGCCGTTCTGGCTGATCATCCTCGGTGTCGCGGTCGCCGTGAACCTGATTCCGTTCATCTCGATGCTGTTCCTGCAGATCGCCGGACTGATCGCCTCGATCGTGTTCTTCGTCGACGTACGCCCCGCCCTGCAGCAGGTGTCGGGAGGCGGCAGGCGCCGTGGCGGGTCCAGCAGCGACGGGCCCTACGGCCCCTACAACGGCGGCCGGTAGCAGCGCCTGGTGATCGGGCCGGTCAGCGGCCGGTGCCGTTCCGGCTGAGCAGCAGCACCGCCACGTCGTCCGTCAGGTCGCCACCGTTGAGTTCGCGCACCTCACCGACCGCGGCCTCCAGCAGTGCCTCGCCCTCAAGGCCGGCCGACAGCTGGCGGTTGATCATCGCGACCATGTCGTCCTGACCGAGCCGCTGCTTGGTGTCGGGTCCCTTGCGGCCCTCGATGAGCCCGTCCGTGTACATCATCAGGCTCCAGGAGCCGCCCAGCTCCACCTGTCGGCGCGGCCAGCGGGCGCGCGGCAGCAGGCCGAGCGCCGGGCCGCCGTCGTCGTAGGGGAGCAGCTGGGCCGCACGGCCGTGCCGGGCGATCAGCGGGGTGGGGTGGCCCGCCAGGCACAGTCCGGCCCGCCGCCCGTCGGGCGCTATGTCGACCGTGCAGAGCGTCGCGAAGATCTCCTCGCTCTCCCGCTCGTGTTCCAGCACCTGCTGGAGCGTGGAGAGCAGGTCGTCCCCGCACAGTCCGGCGAACGTCAACGCCCGCCAGGCGATGCGCAGTTCCACACCCAGCGCGGCCTCGTCGGGGCCGTGGCCGCAGACGTCGCCGATCATGGCGTGGACGGTGCCGTCCGGAGTGCGCACGGTGTCGTAGAAGTCGCCGCCGAGCAGCGCGCGGGAGCGACCGGGGCGGTAGCGCGCCGCGAAGCGCAGGTCCGAGCCCTCCAGCAGGGGAGTGGGCAGCAGGCCGCGCTCGAGCCGGGCGTTCTCCTGGGCGCGCAGCCGGGACTCGGCGAGCTTCACCTGGGCGGTGTCGGCCCGCTTGCGCTCCACCGCGTACCGCACGGCGCGGGTCAGCAGCCGGCCGTCGAGCTCATCGCGCACGAGGTGGTCCTGGGCACCGACCCGCACCGCCTCGGCCGCCAGCTCTGCGTCGCCGGACGCGGTCAGCGCCAGCACGGCGTGCCGCGGTGCCAGGCGCAGGACGTGCTTGAGCGCACCGAGGGCGTCGTCCTGTGCGCGTCCGGGCAGTGCGAGGTCGACGATCACGCAGTGCACGTCGTCCGTGAGCAGCCGCTCGGCCTCGGTGAGGTTCCGGGCGGTGCGGATCCGGACGCGGGTGCCGGAGCCGTCCAGCAGGTCGGGGACGCTGAGGGTGCCCGCGGGGTCGTCCTCGACGACCAGAAGCGTCAGGTCGCCGCCGGCTCCACCGGGGGCGGTCTCCGCGACGGGGACGTTCCTCTGTCGCGGTACGGGTACGGGCATGTCGTTGCTGTTCCTTCCCTCCCCCCGAGGGCGCGGCAGGGCGACGATCGACGTCCCACCAGACCGGGACCATAGCGGTACGGGGCCGCCGAACGGAATGGCGATCAGCGAAGAGCCGTTGGCATATGCCGCGCATGGGGGCGTAGTTGCCCGCAGACCCATGACGTACATCACCCGGCCTGTCCGTTTCGCCCCGGTCGCAGCGTGGCGTGCATCACTCAGAGGCGGGCCCGCCCGCCGACGGCCCCGCCTCCGGTGGCAAATGTCACTTGTCGGGGCGTACGACCCCGAGGATGGACATGGAGCCGGCGCCCGCGACGGTCACGTTCCTGCCCGGTCGCGGCGCGTGGATTATCGCGCCGTTGCCGATGTACATGCCCACGTGGCTGGCGTCCGAGTGGTAGATGATCAGGTCGCCGGGCCGCATGTCCTTGATGTCGATCCGGGCCAGCAGTCGCCACTGCTCCTGTGAGGTGCGGGGGATTCCCCGCCCCGCCGCTGCCCAGGCCTGTGACGTGAGCCCCGAGCAGTCGTAGGAGTCCGGGCCCTCGGCGCCCCACACGTACGGCTTGCCGAGCTGCTGCGTGGCGAACTGGACGGCATGGCGGCCCTGTTCGCTCGCGGTGCCGCTGAGGCCCTTCAGTATGCCCGAACCCAGCCAGGCCGCCTGTGCCTGGTACTGCGCCTGCTGCTCCAACTGCCGCAGTCGCGCCAGCTCCTCCTTCTCGAGCCGGTCCTCGAGCTTCTTGGCCGCGGCGATCTTCTCCTTGATCTCCTTCTTGGCCTTCTCCTTCTTGGCGCGGTTGGCCTCGAGCCGCTCCCACTGGGCGCTGGCGTCCTGGGTGTAGTTCGCCAGATCTGCCTGGGTCCGGGTCAGTTCGGTGATGAGGTCCTTGGTGGCCTTGTGTCCCTGCTGTATGCGGCCGACGCCGTCGAGGAAGAGCTGGGGGTCGTCGACGAGCGCCAACTGCGCCTCCGGCGGCAGGCCGCCCCCGCGGTACTGCGCCCGGGCGGCGGCGCCCGCTCGGTTCTTCAGTTCTTCGATCCTGGCCTGGCCCTTGGCCATTTCCTGTGCCAGCTTCACGATTTCGGCCGACTGCTTCTGGGTCTGCTCCTCCGCGAGGTTGTACGCGTCGGTCGCGGAGGCCGCCTTGCGGTAGAGGGCGGCGATCTGCAGCCGGACCTCTTCGAGGGACCGGTTCGGCGCGGGCGGTGCGGGCGCGCCCGGCCTGGTGACGGACGCCGGGGTCGTCGGGGCCGGCTCGGGGGCCGCGAAGGCCTGCCCGGGTGACGTCAGCAGCGTCAGAGCGCAGACCAAGGTGATCGCGGCAGTGGCACAGCGGCGTCGGTTCACGACTCCCCCTTCGGACGAACGCCTGGAATCCGGGTGCCTGCGCAGCAACCGAATGTGATTAACCGTCAGTAACTTGTGGGTGACGTCGTGATGGTGTCATGACGCACGCGAAATCGACAGGGTCGATCGGCAGTTCAGCACGCAAATCACCCCCGTAGATCACCCCACCCCGCAACGCGCCCGCCGATCTCCTCCACTCCACTGACGAGCAAGGTGCCCTGGGCGTTCCCCTGTTCGGGCCGTTCACCCGATCGTGGTGCGGCGGGGCCGACGCGGGGACCGGCGGCACGCGAGGCGGGCGGTCACCCCCGACTCGGTGCGAGGGCCGCCCACTCCACGGTGACCTCGCCCTGCCGCCACCGCCTCCGGTCGTCCGTCAGCGGCCACGCGCCCGCCAGATCCGCCACGGCCTTGATCCAGCGCTGCCGCGCCCCCAGCGAGGCGTACGGCGCCGCCGCCGCCCACGCCCGGTCGAAGTCCCGGAGGAAGGCGTGCACCGGCTCGCCCGGCACATTGCGGTGGATGAGTGCCTTGGGCAGCCGCTCGGCGAGGTCGGAGGGGCGCTCCAGCGAGCCGAGCCGGGTTGCGAACGTCACCGTCCTCGGCCCCTCCGGACCGAGCGCCACCCACACATGCCGCCGCCCGATCTCGTCACACGTCCCCTCCACCAGCAGTCCGCCGGGAGCGAGCCGGTCGCACAGCCGGGCCCACACGGCGGCGACCTCGTCCTCGTCGTACTGGCGCAGCACATTGGCCGCCCGGATGAGCGCCGGCCGCTCCGCCGTCGGCACCTCGAAGCCGCCGTGACGGAAGGTGAGCCCCTCGCGCTCGTACGGCTCGGCGGCGGCGACCCGGGCCGGGGCGATCTCGATGCCGACGACTTCGCACCGCGGATCCGCTGTGCGCAGCCGCCGCAGCAGTTCCACCGCGGTCCACGGGGCCGCCCCGTACCCGAGGTCGACGGCGACGGGCGCCGGGTCGGAGCGGCGCAGCGCGGGGCCGTGCGCGTGGGCGATCCAGCGGTCCATGCGGCGCAGTCGGTTGGGGTTGGTCGTCCCGCGGGTCGCGGTGCCGACGGGGCGGTTCATGGCAGCGAGGGTATGCGGTCGGACCGGCGCCGGGCGGATCCGGCCCGCTGCTCGGGACGCGAGCAGGAAGGTGCGCAAGGGAGCGCGGCGGTCACGAAGGGTAATGATTCGGTAAAATGGCCGCGGCCGGAAATGGAATTCGCCCCTCCGCTGTTGTGAGGCTGTGCGGGACCGCTTGCCCCGCACATGGTCGTGCCCGCAGCGAGAGGACCGCCGCCGTGAGCCAGTACGTGTCCCGCCTCGGCAGCAGCCGGATGGCCCCGCGTATCCGCTTCCCCGGCGGCCACCGCAAGCCGCGCAGGGTCGCCATGCTCAGCGTCCACACCTCGCCCCTGCACCAGCCGGGGACCGGCGACGCGGGAGGCATGAACGTCTACATCGTCGAACTCGCCAGGCGTCTCGCCGCCATCAACGTCGAGGTCGAGATCTTCACCCGGGCGACCACCGGTGGGCTGCCGCCCGTTGTGGAACTCGCTCCCGGTGTGCTCGTGCGCCATGTCGACGCCGGACCGTACGAGGGCCTGGCCAAGGAGGACCTGCCGCCCCAGCTGTGCGCCTTCACCCACGGGGTGATGCAGGCATGGGCCGCCCGCCGACCCGGTCACTACGACCTCGTGCACTCGCACTACTGGCTCTCCGGCCACGTCGGCTGGCTCGCCGCCGAACGGTGGGGCGTCCCGCTCGTGCACGCCATGCACACCATGGCCAAGGTGAAGAACGCCGCACTGGCCGAGGGCGACACCCCGGAGCCGGCCACGCGCGTGATCGGCGAGACCCAGATCGTGAACGCCGCGGACCGGCTGATCGCCAACACCGCGGAGGAGGCCGACGAACTCGCCCGCTTCTACGACGCGGACCCGGCCAAGGTCGCCGTCGTCCACCCCGGCGTGAACCTGGACCTCTTCCGCCCCGCGGACGGCCGGGCCGCGGCCCGCGCCCGTCTCGGACTGCCGCAGGACGCGTTCATCCCCCTCTTCGCGGGCCGCATACAGCCACTGAAGGCCCCCGACATCCTGCTGCGTGCCGTCGCCACCCTGCTGGAACGCGACCCGTCCCTGCGTCGGCGCGTCTTCGTCCCCGTCGTCGGCGGCCCCAGCGGCAGCGGACTCGCCAAGCCGGAGGGGCTGCAGAAGCTGGCGGCCAGGCTCGGCATCGCGGACGTCGTCCACTTCCGTCCGCCGGTCGGCCAGGAGCGGCTCGCGGACTGGTTCCGTGCGGCCTCGGTGCTGGTGATGCCCTCGTACAGCGAGTCCTTCGGACTCGTCGCCATAGAGGCGCAGGCGGCGGGCACGCCGGTGATCGCGGCCGCGGTCGGCGGCCTCCCCGTCGCCGTCCGCGACGAGCGCACCGGCTTCCTGGTGCCCGGCCACGACCCCGCGCACTACGCGGACGTGCTGGGCAGCTTCGTACGGGACCCGTCCATGACGGACCGGATGGGCGCGGCAGCGGCCCGGCACGCGCAGTCGTTCGGCTGGGACACGGCGGCGTCGGCGACGGCGGACGTCTACCAGGCAGCCATGTACGAGCACCGCCGGCGCACTCGCGGCGCGCACCTCTGACGTACGCTCGCCCCATGGCGGAAGAGCAGCAGGCGACACGGGTCATCGAGCAGAGCTTCAAGGATGCGGACCTCGAGTGGGAGAGCCCTGACACCGGTTCCTACGTCGTCAAACTCCCGGGCACCCGTAAGCTGTCGACGACCTGCTCGTTCCTGGTCGGCAAGCACTCGCTCTCCGTCAACGCCTTCGTCATCCGCCACCCCGACGAGAACGACGCGGCCGTCCACCGCTGGCTGCTGGAGCGCAACCTCAGGCTGTACGGCGTGAGTTACGCGATCGACTCCCTCGGCGACATCTATCTCGTGGGCAAACTCCCGCTGTCCGTGGTCACGCCCGAGGAACTCGACCGGCTGCTCGGCACGATCCTCGAGGCGGCGGACGGCTCCTTCAACACGCTGCTGGAGCTCGGATTCGCGAGCGCGATCCGCCGGGAGTACGCGTGGCGGGTGTCGCGCGGCGAATCCACCCGCAACCTGGACGCGTTCAAGCACCTGACCCAGCGGCCCGCGAACTGACCCGGCCGACGCGGGAGGTCACCTCCTCGAAGCATCGCTGAGCCGGTGATCCGACCGGTGGTCCGGCCCGCACATCCGGCCGATCGCCTCCCAGTGGGGCGGCCGCATGGCCCGGCCTCCACCGACGCGGCGCAGACCATGCGCGACTTCATGGACGCGATCCGCCTGGACTTCGCGGAGACCAACCAGTGGGTCTTCTACGGGATTGCCGTCGCGCTCGCCCTCGCCTTCCTCTGCGCGCTGCGGCACCCGGGGACGCGGGCCGACGAGCCGGCGTCCGTCGGGCCCGCTGGGGGCGTATCCGCCCGCGGGCCGCTGCGGGCCGGTCGCCCCCGGCCGCTGACCGCAGACGCACCGGGTCAGCCGCCCACGGGCTCGGCCTTCTCGACGGTGACCTTTGGAGCCTCCTGCTGTCCGGCCTCCTCGGGCGTGCCGTTCTCCGCCAGCGCCCGTCGCAGCAGCAGCGTGTACCCCACCGCGGCCACGGCGCCGACCACCGCGCAGCCCATCCACAGGACGTCCGGCCCGGGCCCGTCCACGACCCACCCCGCCAGGATCGGGGCGACGAAACCCGCCACCGCCCAGGACATGCCCATCACACCCTGGTAGCGGCCGCGGGCGTGCTCCGGGGCGAGACGGGCGGTCGCGGCGGCGTTGGTGGGGACGTGCACCATTTCGCCGAGTGTCCACACCACCACGGTCGCCGCGAACACCAAAGGCGTGCCGGCCAGCGCCGTCGCCCCCGTACCCGCGGCGAAGAGCAACGAGGAGACGGTGAGCAGCGCCGCCGGGGAGCGCTTCTCGGTGATCCGGTTGACGAGCAGTTGCAGGGCGACGATCACCACGCCGTTGACGGCGATGACCATGCCGTACGAGTCGGCCGAGAGTCCCGCGTGGGCCATGGTCAGCGGCAGACCGACCCAGGGGGCGGTGAAGATGAGGCACACCAGCAGGTTGAGCAGGACCAGCGTCCGGAACGGCGCGTCCTTCAGCACGTCGAGCACGGTCACCTGCTGCTCGGGGGTGCCGGCGACGGTTTCGGCGGTCTTCGGGCGGGTCTCGCCGAGTCGCAGGAACACGATCAGCGCACACAGGGCCGTCGCGAAGGCGTCGACGACGAACAGCGTCCGGTAGCCGAGGAAGATCGCGGCGCCACCGCCGAGGGCGGCGACGGCGAAGCCCAGGTTGAGCGCCCAGTAGTTCAGCGCGTAGGCCCGGCGCAGGTCGGGCTCGGGGACCATGTCCGCGATCATGGCGCTGATCGCGGGCCGTACGGCCTGCATCGCCACGCCCATGAGCAGCACGACGACGGCGATGCCCCATGCGCTGCTCACCACGGCGAGCGCGGCGGCGCCCGCACCCCCGGCCAGGTGCATCGAGATCATCGTCGGCCGCCGCCCCCACCGGTCGGTGAGCATCCCGCCCAGCGGGGAGCCGGCCACACCGCCCAGTCCGTGCAACGCGATGACGAGACCGGCGTACCAGGCCGAGTAGCCGAGCTCCTGCGTCAGGTACAGCGACAGGAACGTGAGCACGAACGCGCCCGTACGGTTCACCAGCGTCGACGTCCACAGCCACCAGAAGCCCTGCGGCAGTCCCGATGTGGTGGCGCGTGCCGCGCGTATGAGCGGAGCGATGTGCATACGGGAGCCCCCCAGGCTGTAATGGTCCCTATCAGCACTCGCAAGTTACTTAGTGTGCCGCCCGGCCGCCAGTGAATTGACGGCGACCGTCAACCGAGTCCGCTCCTCGGGCACCTGCGCGGCGCTCAGGAGGAGTCGATTAGGCTCGGGCGCATGGCCGACGCACCGTACAAGCTGATCCTCCTCCGCCACGGCGAGAGCGAATGGAACGCGAAGAATCTGTTCACCGGCTGGGTGGACGTCAACCTCACGGAGAAGGGCGAGAAGGAGGCAGTCCGCGGCGGTGAGCTGCTCAAGGACGCCGGCCTGCTCCCCGACGTGCTCCACACCTCGCTCCAGAAGCGCGCCATCCGCACCGCGCAGCTCGCGCTGGAGGCCGCCGACCGTCACTGGATCCCGGTCCACCGCTCATGGCGGCTGAACGAGCGCCACTACGGCGCCCTGCAGGGCAAGGACAAGGCCCAGACGCTGGCCGAGTACGGCGAGGAGCAGTTCATGCTCTGGCGCCGCTCGTACGACACCCCGCCGCCGGCGCTCGAGGACGGCACGGAGTTCTCGCAGTCGGACGACGCCCGCTACCAGACCATCCCCAGCGAGCTGCGCCCGCGCACCGAGTGCCTCAAGGACGTCGTCGAGCGCATGCTGCCGTACTGGTACGACGGCATCGTCCCCGACCTGCTCGCCGGCCGCACGGTCCTGATCGCCGCGCACGGCAACAGCCTGCGCGCCCTGGTCAAGCACCTCGACGGCATCTCCGACGCGGACATCGCCGGCCTGAACATCCCGACCGGCATCCCGCTGGTCTACGAGCTCGACGCCGACTTCAACCCGGTCACCCCGGGCGGCACCTACCTCGACCCGGCCGCCGCCGCGGCGGCGATCGAGGCGGTCAAGAACCAGGGCAAGAAGAAGTAGCACCACCTGTAGGCCCCCTACCTGCGGGTTCTCCGCTGGTAGGGGGCTTGTTGTTCTCCTGCTCGATCCGGTGGCTGCACACAGCGTCCTCGTCGAGTTTCCGGTTCGGCCGTTGCGGTCGGGCGTCCAGGACAGAAATCGACTGGCCACGACGTCTCGCCGCCTACACGATGGCCGTCATGGACCGGTTGCAGGACAGTGCTTGGCGGTACGTTGCGGAAGTACTCCACCCCGAGGATCTTCCGATGCTCGCTGCGCACGCGCTCGTCGATGGCCATGACTCCCCCGCCCTGCGTGAGCTGGCCGGCCTGCCGCGCCGGAGCGATGCGGCTGAGATCCGCGCGCTGTACGTCCAGGCTCTGGACGAACTCGACCTGCCCCTTCCTGACGAGATGACTGCCGGCCGACGTCTCCTCGTCAGCCTCGCGCTCGGTCTCGTGCAAGGCGAGCTGAGTCCCATAGAACTGGCCGATGGGCTATCGATGACGGTCGCAGCTCACACCCAGGAGGAGAAGCAGTTCCTCTCCATCGCAGCGGAGTACAGCGAATGGCTCGGCCCGCACGACCTCCCGGGATGGGAACACGATCTACAGGCCGCAGCTCACTCGCTGTGCGTTGCCTCGGCTGACGACGGCAGTGTCGACTGCTGGAGCGCTGGCTCCGACCTCCATCAGGCTCTTCGTGGTCTGTAGGACCGCACCGCACCAGGTGCACCGGCACTCGGCGGCGAACCGCGCCGAGTGCCGGGCCCGGACGGGGTGACGCCTCCCGTGCGCGTGACGTGCAAGGTAGGAGCGGACGCTCGGCCGCCTCCCGCCCCGTCCGAGGCCGCCCGACAGTGGCCGATGACGACCGACGACGATCACCATGCGCACGGGCGCGCCGTGTCCGAAGGGAAAATCCAGCGAACCGACCCGCGCGGCGGGGGCCCCGTCCGGTGCTCGGACGGGGCCCTCGATGTGCACGTGGCCGGAGTCAGCCGCAGCAGCCGCCGCATTGGCAGGGGGCGCCGGACTGGCAGCCGCAACCGCAGCCGGGGCCGCAGCCGCAGGCGCCGAGGACGGGCAGGAAGACCGCGTCGCGCGGCACCTCCTGCTGGGGGTCGGTGACGGGGGATTCGGCCATGGGTCCCTCCTGAAGGCGTACGGGAATGCCGCCACGCCCATTGCAAGCCCGGCGGGCCGGGCGCATCAACAGCGCATACGCGCAGGCGCCCCCGCACGCCCCCTGGGTGCTGCTATGCGCCCTCGACCGTGGTCTGCTGCTGGAGCTCGTCCGCGTGCTCGCCCGTCACCAGGTAGACGACGCGCTTGGCCACGGACACCGCGTGGTCCGCGAACCGCTCGTAGTAGCGGCCGAGCAGGGTGACGTCGACCGCGGTCTCGATGCCGTGCTTCCAGCGGTCGTCCATCAGGTGCTGGAAGAGCGTGCGGTGCAGCAGGTCCATCTCGTCGTCGTCCTGCTCCAGCTGGAGCGCCAGGTCGACGTCCTTGGTGATGATGACCTCCGCCGCCTTCGCCATCAGGCGCTGCGCGAGCTGTCCCATCTGCAGGAGCGTGGCGTGCAGGTCGTTCGGCACGGCACGGTTCGGGAAACGCAGCCGGGCCAGCTTGGCCACGTGCTGGGCCAGGTCGCCCGAGCGCTCCAGGTCGGCGCTCATCCGCAGCGACGTGACGACGATCCGCAGATCCGTGGCGACCGGCTGCTGCCGGGCCAGCAGGGCGATCGCCCGTGCCTCCAGGTCGTGCTGTAGATCGTCGACCTTCTGGTCGGCGGCGATCACGCTCTCAGCGAGCTTGAGGTCGGCGTCGAGCATGGCCGTGGTGGCGCGCCCGATCGCCGACCCGACCAGCCGGGCCATTTCGACCAGGCCCTCGCCGATCGAGTCCAGTTCCTCGTGGTACGCGTCCCGCATTGGGTGTCCCTCTCTTGATGCGACCGGGGTCCGGGTGGGGCTCCGAACCTCCACGCTCCCACGTTCGGGTGGTCAGGAGTCCGTCGGCTCCCTCCCAAATGAATCAACACTTTCCCCTTGGTGAACTCTGAGCGACGACTGTTCGAGGCGCCACCCGTTTGGCTGGGAGAGTGCCCCGGGGCCCGCATAACCTGAATGCATGGACGTGAACGCGGCGGTTGCCGCAGCGGCAGCGATCGCCGGTCTCTGCACCGGTGTCATCGCCGTGCTGGCGTTCCGCTGGAGCGAGCGGGAACAGAGCCGCCCCACGCGGAGCTCGCTGCACACCGATGCCGTGCTCCCGCCCGGCGTCGACACCGTCCTGTCCGTGCTCCGCAGCTCCGCGGTGGTCCTCGACGAGTCCGACTCCGTCGTCAAGGCCAGCTCCGCCGCGTACGCCCTCGGCCTGGTCCGCGGCGGCAAGCTCGCCGTGGAACCGATGCTTCACATGGCTCGCGACACCCGCCGCGACGGCGAGATACGGCAGGTCGAACTGGACCTGCCGCGCCGCGGCACCGGACGCGGCGAAGCGCTGGCGGTCTCCGCCCGCGTCGCCCCCCTCGGCTCACGCCTCGTCCTGCTCCTCGTCGAGGACCTGACCGAGGCCCGCCGCATAGAGGCGGTACGGCGCGACTTCGTCGCCAACGTCAGCCATGAGCTCAAGACCCCGGTCGGGGCGCTCTCCCTGCTCTCGGAGGCGGTCATGGACGCCTCCGACGACCCCGAGGCGGTCACCCGCTTCGCCGGCCGTATGCAGATCGAGGCGACCCGGCTCACCAACCTCGTGCAGGAGCTCATCGACCTCTCCAGGGTCCAGAACGACGATCCGCTGGAGGACGCCGAACCCGTGCAGGTGGAGGAACTGGTCGCGGAGGCCATCGACCGCTCCCGCCAGACCGCCTCCGCCAAGCAGATCACCATGGCCGCGGGGGCCGCCCCCGATCTGAAGATCTGGGGCAATCGCGGCAAGCTCGCCGCCGCTCTCGGCAATCTCGTGGAGAACGCCGTCAACTACTCTCCGGCCAGGACCCGCGTCGGCATCTCCGCCCGCCGTGTCAACGCGCCCGGCGGCGACCTGATCGAGATCGCCGTCACCGACCAGGGCATCGGCATCTCCGAGAAGGACCGTGAGCGGATCTTCGAGCGGTTCTACCGCGTCGATCCCGCCCGCTCCCGCGCCACCGGAGGCACCGGCCTGGGACTGGCCATCGTCAAGCACGTGGCCGCCTCGCACGGCGGGGAGGTCACGGTATGGAGCTCCGAGGGACAGGGCTCCACCTTCACCCTGCGGCTGCCAGAAGCGGGCGCAGCGAAAGAACGCGCAACCAGCGGTCCGGATCGCGTCGACCAGGACGACGACCGGCCCTACGACACCGATCCGAACAGTGATATCCCTGCCCCGGAGGTCCTTCCGTGACCCGAGTGCTCGTCGTCGAGGATGAGGAATCCTTCAGCGACGCCCTGTCCTACATGCTCCGCAAGGAGGGCTTCGAGGTCGCGGTGGCGACCACGGGACCCGACGGACTCGACGAGTTCGAGCGCAACGGCGCCGACCTCGTGCTCCTCGACCTGATGCTGCCCGGCCTGCCCGGCACCGAGGTGTGCCGCCAGCTGCGGGGCCGTTCGAACGTGCCCGTGATCATGGTGACCGCCAAGGACAGTGAGATCGACAAGGTCGTCGGGCTGGAGATAGGAGCCGACGACTACGTCACCAAGCCCTTCTCCTCGCGGGAGCTGGTCGCCCGCATCCGCGCGGTGCTGCGCCGCCGCGGCGAGCCGGAGGAGGTCACGCCTGCCGCCCTGGAGGCCGGGCCGGTGCGCATGGACGTGGACCGCCACGTCGTGACCGTCTCCGGTGGCAAGGTCGACCTTCCGCTGAAGGAGTTCGACCTGCTGGAGATGCTGCTGCGCAACGCGGGCCGGGTGCTGACCCGGATGCAGCTGATCGACCGGGTGTGGGGCGCGGACTACGTGGGGGACACCAAGACCCTCGACGTCCATGTGAAGCGTCTGCGCGCCAAGATCGAGCCGGACCCCGGGGCGCCGCGCTACCTGGTGACGGTCCGCGGCCTGGGTTACAAGTTCGAGCCGTAAGCCGCAACCGGGTGGCCTCGGCCGACGAGCCGGCTGTACGCAGGCCCCCGGTGTGCGAAGGGGCGCCAGCCGAGACCGGCGGGCGCCCCTTCGCGTACGTCTTCGGTCAGTGACCGGTGCCGTGCGACTCGGACGCAGCGTCGGACGAGGCGGCCTCGCCCTCGCTGCCCGCGGCCTCGGTGTCGGACGGAGCGGTCTCCGTGGCGGTGGCGCTGCCCGACGGCGACCCGGTGGGGCTGCCGGACGGGGACTGCGCCGGGCTCTGCGCCGGCGGGCTCGGCAACTCGCTCGGGCCCCAGCCCTGGAAGTAGTTCGTCGCCGGAACGACCAGCGCCCGCACCGTCACATTGCCGGTCTCGCTGAAGCGGAGGACGACCTCACGGGAGACCCCGTTGTTCATCTCCTGGTTGCCGTTCTCGATGACGGCGGCCGCGTTGCCCTCGCCGCCGATCACGACGCTGCCCTGCGCGGGGACGGTGATGGGGCCGGAGCCCTTGGCGGGACTGAGCTCCACCTTGGCTTCGGCGCCGGGCAGCGTGATCGACTCGAGGGTCTGCGGCTTGGTGCCCTCGTTGAAGATCGCCAGGCTCACCACGGCCGGGCCCTTGGCGTCGGGCTTCGGCTGGGTGATCACGTTCACGTTCTGCAGCTTCAGGTTGTCGACCGCGGTCGCCGCGTTGTCCGGCCTGATCTGGAGGGTCTGCGCGTCGTTGCCCGCACCGCAGGCGGAGAGCGAGGCGATCGAGAAGACGATGGCAGCGCCGGCGAGGGCACCGCGTCGAAGGCTGCTGCTCACGGCGGCGGCTTCTCCTTCTGAGTACGGACGGGTGGTGGCTGTCACCGGCTGATTGCGCGCCGGCCCGCGCTCAGGTTACCGAGCCGTCGATCACCCCCCGCACGCGACCCGCCCTTTGGCCGTACCACGGGTGACGGATGACCCGGGGAGGACGCTCCGGGCGGCGCGTTCACATAACCGAGGTGATCAATTTCCGGGGCGTCCACACATTCCTTACGAATACCCGCCGGTGATCAATTCGGATTGTCCGGAGCATCCGTCCGTACGGGTGAGCGGCGGCCGAACGGAGTACGGAAAGTTCACCATCAACAATCGGGCAAATCGGGATGTTACACCCCTTGGAGGGGGGTGTGCGATGCGTAACGCGCACGTTTCCGTCCGCCCGCGCAGCCGCTCCGACCTGCGAATACCGCACTCCGGAAGTCGTCCGCAGCACGTTCCGGTTACTGTTGTCAAGCCCCGAGATGTGCCCTGACCTGCGAAAACGCCATTCAGAAGAAGCTGTATCCGTGTTACCCTGGATAGCCACGGAAGGGGTACCTGTCACATGACGTTCAAGGTTGGCGACACCGTGGTCTATCCCCATCACGGGGCCGCGCTGATCGAGGCCATCGAAACTCGCCAGATCAAAGGCGTGGACAAGACCTACTTGGTGCTCAAGGTCGCCCAGGGCGACCTGACGGTTCGCGTACCGGCGGACAATGCGGAGTTCGTCGGCGTTCGCGATGTGGTCGGCCAGGACGGACTGGACCGGGTCTTCGAGGTGCTCCGCGCACCATACGCCGAAGAGCCGACGAACTGGTCCCGTCGCTACAAGGCAAATCTCGAGAAGCTCGCCTCCGGCGATGTCATCAAGGTCGCCGAAGTGGTGCGTGACCTGTGGCGTCGTGAGCGCGAGCGCGGGCTTTCCGCAGGTGAGAAGCGGATGCTCGCAAAGGCGCGCCAGATCCTGGTGAGCGAGCTCGCCCTCGCGGAGAACACCAACGAGGACAAGGCCGAGGCCCTGCTCGACGAGGTCCTCGCGTCCTGACGCACGACAATGCCGCAGTGCCCGTCGGCACGCTGTGAAATCACCCCTGTGAAATCCAGCCTGCCGCCGGGCGCTGCGGCATGTGCAGACACGGCTTACGCACAACGGCTGCGCTCCGAACCGGGGCGCGGCCGTCGTCGCCGGATGTTGTGGCGTGCCGGGCCCGGGCGGCTGGCGCAGACCTGGTCACGGAAGGGTCCGGTCAAGGCGTCGCGCCCGGCACTCCCCAACCTACGGCCGGGGTACGCCCAGGCCATACCCATGTCGGCTGAGGAAACAAACCTGCCGGAGAGCAACCGATGTCAGACGAATCGCGCCACCACCGCACCGCGGCCGTCATCCCGGCCGCCGGCCGAGGCGTACGGCTCGGCCCGGGTGCCCCCAAGGCGCTCCGCGCGCTGAACGGAACGCCCATGCTCGTCCACGCCGTCCGAGCCATGGCCGCCTCCCGCGCCGTCTCGCTCGTCGTGGTGGTCGCACCGCCGGAGGGCGCCCCCGAGGTGAAGCGGCTCCTCGACGCGCACGCCCTGCCCGAGCGGACGGACTACCTCGTCGTGCCGGGCGGTGACACCCGCCAGGAGTCCGTACGGCTCGGCCTGGACGCGCTGCCCGACGACATCGGCACGGTGCTCGTCCACGACGCCGCCCGCCCGCTCGTGCCGGAGGAGACCGTCGACGCGGTCATCGAAGCGGTGCACGCCGGTGCCAGGGCCGTCGTGCCGGCACTGCCGCTCGCGGACACCGTCAAGCAGGTCGAGCCGGCCCTCAAGGGCGAGCCGGAGCCCGTCGTCTCCACGCCCGACCGGGCCACCCTGCGGGCCGTTCAGACCCCCCAGGGCTTCGACCGCGAGACCCTCGTCCGTGCCCATGACACCGTCACCGACAATGTCACGGACGACGCGAGCATGGTCGAGCAGCTGGGCCTGCCGGTCGTCGTCGTACCCGGCCACGAGGAAGCCTTCAAGGTGACCCGGCCGCTGGATCTCGTACTGGCCGAGGCGGTACTCGCCCGGAGAAGGGCCAACGATGGCTTCTGAGCAGCCGCGCCTGCCGATGGTCGGCATCGGCACCGACGTCCACGCCTTCGAGAAGGGGCGTGAGCTGTGGTGCGCCGGGCTGCTGTGGGAGGGCTCCGACAGCGACGGGTACGGCCTCGCCGGCCACTCCGACGGTGACGTCGCCGCGCACGCCGCCTGCGACGCCCTCTTCTCCGCCGCCGGCATCGGCGATCTCGGCGCCCACTTCGGCACCTCCCGGCCCGAGTGGTCCGGCGCCTCCGGGGTCGCCCTGCTCGCGGAGGCGGCACGGATCGTCCGCGCCGCCGGGTTCGAGATCGGCAACGTCTCCGTTCAGGTGATCGGCGTACGCCCGAAGATCGGCAAGCGGCGCGAGGAGGCGCAGAAGGAGCTGTCCGCCGCGGTCGGCGCGCCGGTTGCCGTCTCGGGGACGACCACTGACGGTCTGGGCCTGACCGGACGGGCCGAAGGGCTCGCCGCCATCGCGACGGCGCTCGTCGTCAGGAACGGGTGAGTGCCGCTTGCGCCCCGCCCCCGGCGGGCCCGGTTGTCATCCGCGTCACCTCCAGGTCCTTCCCTGGCGGGAAAGGGTCGCGAGGCACTACCACGCGCCCACTACCCTTGTTCCGTGACCATTCGCCTGTACGACACCAGCGCCCGGCAGATCCGTGACTTCGCCCCTCTCGTGCCGGGTTGCGTCTCGATCTACCTGTGCGGCGCGACCGTGCAGGCTGCCCCGCACATCGGGCACATCCGGTCGGGACTGAACTTCGACATCATGCGCCGCTGGTTCGAGTACCGCGGCTACGACGTCACGTTCGTCCGCAACGTGACCGACATCGACGACAAGATCATCGCCAAGTCGGCGGACCAGGACCGCCCGTGGTGGTCGATCGGCTACGAGAACGAGCGGGCCTTCAACGACGGCTACGAGGTTCTCGGCTGCCTCCCGGCCACCTACGAACCGCGTGCCACCGGCCATGTCACCGAGATGGTCGAGATGATGCGCGGCCTCATCGAGCGCGGACACGCCTACGAGGCCGATGGCAGTGTCTACTTCGACGTGCGGTCCTTCCCCGACTATCTGGCGCTGTCCAACCAGGACATCGACGATCTGCGCCAGCCCACGGAGGAGGGCATCACCGGCAAGCGCGACCCGCGCGACTTCGCCATGTGGAAGGCGACCAAGCCCGGCGAGCCCGCCTGGGAGACGCCGTGGGGCCGCGGCCGGCCCGGCTGGCACCTCGAGTGCTCGGCCATGGCGCACAAGTACCTGGGCGCTGCCTTCGACATCCACGGCGGCGGCCTCGACCTGATCTTCCCGCACCACGAGAACGAGATCGCCCAGGCCAAGGCCTACGGCGACGACTTCGCCCAGTACTGGGTGCACAACGCCTGGGTCACCTTGAGCGGCGAGAAGATGTCCAAGTCGCTCGGCAACTCGGTGCTCGTCTCCGAGATGGTCAAGCACTGGCGCCCCATCGTCCTGCGCTACTACCTCGGCACCCCGCACTACCGCTCGATGATCGAGTACAGCGAGGAGGCCCTGCGCGAGGCCGAGTCGGCGTTCGCGCGGATCGAGGGCTTCATCCAGCGGGTCGTCGAGAAGGCCGGCCAGGTCGCCCCGGCCGCGCAGGTGCCGCCCGCGTTCGCCGAGGCGATGGACGACGACCTCGGGGTGCCGCAGGCCCTCGCGATCGTCCACACCACGGTCCGCCAGGGCAACAGCGCGCTGGCCGCCGACGACAAGGAAGCCGCCGTCGCACGCCTCGCCGAGGTCCGTGCCATGCTGGGTGTCCTCGGCCTCGACCCGCTCGACCCGCACTGGGCCGGCGAGTCCGACCGCGGCGAGGACCTCCACGGAGTCGTCGACACCCTCGTACGGCTCGTGCTCCAGCAGCGCGAAGCGGCCAGGTCCCGCAAGGACTGGACGACGGCGGACGCCATCCGTGACCAGCTGAACCAGTCCGGGCTCGTCATCGAGGACGGTCCCGACGGGCCCCGCTGGACACTCGGTCCCCGCTAGGTCGTGTCCGCAGCACCAGACGCACATGTGCCGCCCGGGCCCCGGGCGGCACACTTTCACTTGACGGCACGATCCAGAGGAACAGGTAGTCATGGCCGGGAACAGCCAGCGCAGGAACCGCCGCACGTCCAACAAGAAGGGCGCGCAGGTCGGCAGCGGTGGCAAGCGGCGTCGCTCGCTCGAGGGCAAGGGCCCCACGCCGCCCGCCTCCGCCCGCAAGGGACACGTCAAGAACCGCGTTGCCAACGCCAAGGCCAAGCAGTCCCAGCGCCGTCCCGTCGCCCGCCGCGGCGGCAAGGGAACGTCGGAGATGGTCGTCGGCCGCAACCCGGTCTTCGAGGCGCTGCGCGACGGTGTGCCCGCCTCCACGCTCTACGTGCAGCAGTTCATCGACAACGACGAGCGGGTGCGCGAGGCGCTCCAGCTCGCCACCGGACGCGGCAACATCAACATCATGGAGGCGCCGCGCCCCGAGCTCGACCGGATGACGAACGGGCTCAACCACCAGGGCCTGGTGCTCCAGGTCCCGCCGTACGAGTACGCGCACCCGGAGGACCTCGCGGCGGCCGCCTTCGACGAGGGCGAGGACCCGCTGATCGTCGCCCTCGACGGCGTCACCGACCCCCGCAACCTCGGCGCGGTCGTCCGCTCCGTCTCCGCCTTCGGCGGGCACGGCGTCGTCGTCCCCGAGCGGCGGGCCGCCGGCATGACCGCGGGCGCCTGGAAGACCTCGGCGGGCACCGCCGCCCGCACGCCCGTCGCACGTGCCACCAACCTGACGCGGGCCCTCGAGGCGTACCAGAAGGCCGGCCTGACGGTCGTCGGTCTCGCCGCCGACGGTGAGACGGAGGTCGGCGACCTCGAGGCGCTGAGCGGGCCGCTGGTGATCGTCGTCGGCAGCGAGGGCAAGGGCCTTTCCCGTCTCGTCGGCGAGACCTGCGACATCCTGGTCCGCATCCCCATGCCGGGCGGTGCCGAGTCCCTCAACGCCGGTGTCGCGGCCGGTGTGGTCCTGTACGAGGCGGCCAAGCGGCGCGCGTGATGCGCCTTATTCGGCCGTTTTCCGACGGACCTTGGGTGCAAAAAGGCCGATAAAGAGCGCTTGACGGGTCTCGGACAGATCGGGCCCGTCACGGCCGTGCCCTAAGCACACATCACTCGGTTAGATGAGTGTGGACACCAGAACGCCCCGGTCCGGGTTCGATGATCAGCCTGCGCTGAGCATGGTGAAGGTGGCCTGCGATCCCGCGCAGGTCATCGTCAACCACGCCAGTTTCCGGGTGCAGCTCGCCCAGAGCCCGCGCCCCGCACGTGCCCTGGCGAACACCGCACGCCTCGCCTCCCACGGAGCCGCCCCGGCCCGGCGCCGCGCGCCCGTCGTGTGGAGCGGCAGGTCCGCGCCGGGGGACTCCGGCGCGACCGGACTCCTCCAGGCCGTACGCAACTCCACCCTGGAGCACGACACCTACAGCGCGGGCGCCACCCAGGTCATGCCGCGCATCTCGCTCGACGAGACCGTGCAGGCCCCCACGGTCCCCGCCCCGGGCGGCCCCGGCCGCGACAGGCCGCTGCTGCCACCCATGCGGCAGGCGGGCAGCGCCTACGACTCGTACGACACGACCGTGCCGTACGACGGGCCCGCCGACGGCCCGCAGCCGTACGGCACCGAGGCGTACGACACCGTTACGTACGACGCCGGTGCGTACGACGTCGAGCCCTACCGCGAATTCGACCGGGAACAGGCCCGGCGGCATGCCCCGCGCCACGGCACGGACTCCGTACGGCATGCCTACTACCCCGGCCGCCGGATGAACCTCGGCGTGGTGCTCCTGCCGCTGCGTGTGCTCCTCGGCTTCATCTCCATCTACGCCGGCATGGGCAAGCTCTGCGACCCCGTCTACTTCGACGGCGGCGACCGAGGCTCCATGGTCAGGTGGCTGGGCGGCCTGAACCCCTGGGCGCTCGGCGAGCCCCTGCGCGACTTCGCGGTCGGCCACCCCGTCGGCGCCGGACTCACCGTCGCCTTCCTCCAGGTCATCGTCGGCGTCCTGACCGTGCTCGGGCTGTGGCAGCGCGTCGCGGCCGCCATCGGCGCGCTGCTGTCCGCCGTGCTGGTCATGACCGTCAGCTGGAGCACCGTCCCCGTCTACGAGACGCCGGACATCATCTATCTCGCCGCCTGGTCCCCGCTGGTCATCGCCGGCGCTCCCGTCTACTCGATCGACGGCCGCCTCGCCGGCGAGGCCTGGCGCACGCTGGGGCCCCGCTCGCAACTGTGGCAGCTGCGCCGCCGCGTACTGCGCCGCGGCGGCCTCGTCGCCGCCGTCGTCGTCGGACTCACGATGCTCGTCGGCTCGATGCTCGGTGGAGCCGTCCGCTCCGACGACATGGTCACCGTCCCCGGTCCGAACCAGCACCCGACCAACCACCTGCCGGGCGCCGCGCTGCCCGCGAAGCCGGGCGGCGAGCGCAGCTCCTTCGGCGCTCACGAGGACAAGCCCTCACCGTCCGCCAGCCGCACCCCGGAGAAGCCCGAGGCGTCCACCACACCGCCGGAGGAGACCGTACGGGAGACCGGCCGGGTCGACGGCACGCCCAGCGCGACGCAGGGCATCGGCCGGCAGTCGCCGAGCGGCTCGCAGCCCGCGCCCCCGCCGCCCTCCGACACCACAGGGCCGACCTCCACGGGCGGCAGCAGTTCCGACGGCACGACCGGTGGCGGTTCGACCGGCGGCTCCGGCGGCAACAGCGGCGGTGGCTCCGACGGCCGTGGCGTGATCGGCGGTCTGCTCGGCTGACCCGGCCACCCGACTTCCGACGGCGCGACGAGGGGCGGCCACCGGATCCCCGGATTCGGTGGCCGCCCCTTTGCCCGCGTTCCTCAGCGCATCTGCGTGGTCAGCTCCTTGGCCGCCTCCGTGAGGTCCTTCGCGGTGTCGATCGCCCGCCAGTAGGCCCCGTTCGGCAACGGGAAACCCGCCAGCCGGCGCTCACGCGCCAGCCGCGGGAAGGTCATCCGCTCGTGGTCGCCCACATCGGGCAGCAGGCCCGTGAACTGGGCGGAGAAGACGTACACGCCCGCGTTGATGAGATACGGCGACGGCGGCGACTCGATGAAGTCCGTGATGTGCCCGAAGGCGTCCGTTTCGACGGCTCCCCAGGGAATGCGCGGACGCGCCAGTGCGAGGGTCGCCGTGGCGTCGCGCTCGGCGTGGAAGGCGGCCATCTCACGCAGCGAGAAGCGGGTCCAGATGTCGCCGTTCGTGGCGTACCAGGGCTGGTCGGGGTGCGGCAGGCTCGCCGCGGCGTACTTCAGGCCGCCGCCACGGCCGAGCGGCTCCGTCTCCACGACGGTCGTGACGCGCAGCGGCAGCACCGCGCTGTCCAGCCATTCCTGGAGGACCTCCGCGAGGTGGCCGCAGGACACCACCGCATCCGTCACACCCTCCTCGGCCAGCCAGGAAAGCTGATGGCCGATGATCGGGGTCCCGGTTCCCGGGATCTCGACCATCGGCTTGGGGCGGTCGTCGGTGTACGGACGCAGCCGCGAGCCCTGGCCGCCCGCCAGGACCACGGCCTGCGTCGGAAACGTAGACGTTTGCATGGCGTGAACGATATGCGGCCCGCCGATCCGTTGCCGCAACGGGTACGACGGGCCCTGCAAGGCACAAAAGAGGGCGCCTAGGAGCCCTGGACCTGCTGCGAGACGCCCGCGGCGAACGAGGTGTCGCAGACGGGCCGGGAGAACCGCTGGGCGCGGGTCGGCCCGTAGCGGTCCACGGCGGCACGGCCGAGTGCGCGCGCGATCGACATGCAGTGCTCTGCGAGCGACGGACGCGCCTCGACCTCGCGCTGGAGGTGGGTGAGCGCCACACCGGGGTCCTTCGTCTGCAGTTCGGTCAGCAGCCGGTCGCGAAGAACGTCCTGGGGGGCGCGGGACTTGGCGCGTACGGACACGTGCTCCGAGGAGGCGGTGAGCATCTGCGACTGAGTGGCCTGCCCTGCCCACGGGACGGCGGTGACCGCGAGGGTTCCCGAGAGAACCAGGACGACAGGCAGAACAAGGGCGAGTGTGCGGCCGATTCGGCGGGCTGTGTGGGTCACACGAGGGATCGTAGCGGTCAGTGATGGTATAGCGACCTTCAGTCACTCACGCGAGGGATGGTTCGAGGCTTCTTTTCGAATTGCATGTTGACGAGAGGCCGCGAATTGACCCAAATGCCCTGTGTGTAGGGGTATTTGTCCACTTAACCGAAGAGCCGGGCTCCGCACCGAAGTGCGGAGCCCGGCGCTCGGACCGCTGGGGGCCTCAGTCGCTGAGGCGCTCGCCCGTCGACGTCGAGAAGACGTGGATCTCGCCCGACCGCGGCACGACGTGCAGCTCGCTGCCCTTGGCCGGGACGTCGCGGCCGCCGACACGGACGACGAGGTCCTTGTGCTGCCCGCCGACCTGGGCGGAGCCGTACACGTAACCGTCGGCGCCGAGTTCCTCGACGACGTTCACCGACACGGCGAGGCCGGCCGGGGCGTCCTTGGAGAGCGTCTTGGTGTCGCCGGCGCCGTGCTCGACGACGTCGAAGTGCTCGGGGCGGACACCGACCGTGACGGTCGTGTCGCCCTTGTCGGCGGCGGCGGACAGCGCCTCACGGGAGACCGGGACGACGCTGTTGCCGAACTTCACACCACCGTCGGTGATCGGTACCTCGACCAGGTTCATGGCCGGGGAGCCGATGAAGCCGGCGACGAAGAGATTGGCCGGACGGTCGTACATGTTGCGCGGCGAGTCGACCTGCTGCAGCAGGCCGTCCTTCAGCACGGCGACCCGGTCGCCCATGGTCATGGCCTCGACCTGGTCGTGCGTGACGTACACGGTCGTGATGCCGAGCCGGCGCTGCAGGCTCGCGATCTGCGTACGCGTCGACACACGGAGCTTGGCGTCGAGGTTCGACAGCGGCTCGTCCATGAGGAAGACCTGCGGCTCACGCACGATGGCACGGCCCATGGCGACTCGCTGCCGCTGGCCGCCGGAGAGCGCCTTCGGCTTGCGGTCCAGGTACTCGCTCAGGTCGAGGATCTTCGCGGCCTCCTCGACCTTCTTGCGGATCTCGCTCTTGTTGACGCCGGCGATCTTGAGCGCGAAGCCCATGTTGTCGGCGACGGTCATGTGCGGGTAGAGCGCGTAGTTCTGGAACACCATGGCGATGTCCCGGTCCTTGGGCGGCAGGTGCGTGACATCGCGGTTGCCGATCCGGATGGATCCGCCGTTGACGTCCTCGAGACCCGCGAGCATGCGCAGGGAGGTCGACTTGCCGCAGCCGGACGGTCCGACGAGTACGAGGAACTCGCCGTCCTCGGTCTCGATCTCGAGCTGGTCGACGGCGGGCTTGTCGGCACCCGGGTAGATCCGGGTGGCCTTGTCGAACGTGACAGTAGCCATGCTGAAGCGTCTCCTTCACCGGCAGGAACGTGCCGGACGATCCGAGTAAGGGAGTGGTCCAGTCCAACGGTGTGGACTTGCCGTGACGCTACCCGGCCATGTGGCGTCTGTCAGTAGTTCACGGGCCACGAAATTTGTCGACCATGGAGGCCCGGCGGTTGGTTACACTGCTCTGGCTGCCTCCTTAGCTCAGCTGGCCAGAGCACCGCTCTTGTAAAGCGGGGGTCGTCGGTTCGAACCCGACAGGGGGCTCCAGCGCGAAAGGTCCCCAGCTGATCAGGCTGGGGGCCTTTGACATCCACGTCTGACATCGACGGCGGCGGTCCCTCGCGGCCGGGCCGCCCCTTGAGCAGCCGGTCCATGTGGCTGATCGCCTTCCGCTGTGTGTCCTGCACCATGTGCGTGTAGACGTCCGTGGTGAGGCCGATCTGACTGGGGCCGAGGATCTCCATCACGACGCGGGGCCGCGACCCCGGCGGCCGTGTGTAAGGTTGCGCAGCCGGTGGCGGGCGTCGTGCAGCCGGACGAGCCGGAGACCGGCCGCTTCACCGACGCGGACGAAGGACCGGTGCACGTTCGGCGGCTCGATCGGCCGACCGGTCCTGGCAGCGAAGACGTAGCCCGCGGTGGTCCAGTCGATCCCGGCCGCCGCGTACGCCGTCATCTGCCTCATCCGGTGCCAGCGCAGTGGCAGCCTATGACACCCACGTGATCGTGCGGGTGCAGGCCCAGACAACTCCGGCGATGTCTTGGGAGAGAGCCGCTTCGTCAAGTACCTCGGAGGCCCCCAGCGGTGGCGGGTGCGCGTATCAGTCGATGAGCCGGATCGGTATGCCCGTGGCGTCGATGTGGTTCTGCGGCCTGGTGGCTGGTCGGTCGTCACTCGGTAATGCCTGTGCCCTTCCCGTGCCCGCTCAGTCGGGAAAGAGCAGGGAGCAACGGCCACTGACAGGCAACGCACATGAGAACGGCCCCGACCAAACCCACGGTGACTCGCGCCACGACGGTTTTCAAGATCGCTGGCGGCTTGACTCGGTCGTTGAGACTCCACCGACCTAGATTTTCGGTACGCGCATGGGCGAGATCCCGCCAAAGCGGCAGAGTCGCCTTTTCATACATTGCCCGTATTGACCGTCTTGCCGCTTAAGGCTTCGGGCATATTCCTCTGTCATATGACAAAGCTAGAGGTGTCCCATGACGGATGTTGCCGTCACAGGAGTATGCACCGCCTGGGTCCTCAACGACAGCTGGAATCAGGCGGGTTGGCAAAGATGCAGGTCAGGCTACTGCTACGTTCCTGCCCGGACAGAAGCCCCGCCCCCTGTCTCGGCCGACCGGGACGGGGCTTACCTGACGAGGTCTCGGCAGTGGCAACTGACGTAGGGGCCTGCATCAAGTGGAGGATCAGCGTGACGCATCCCGACAGCCCTCCCGGTGGAGAGCGTAATGACAACAACCACGGGCGGGCCACCCTGTGGCTGGGAGGCGTAACCGCTGCCGCAGCTCTGATCGGCGCCCTGGCGGCACTGATAACCGCGGTCCGGGCCTGAGTACAGCAGCGCCGTACCGCAAACCCAGCAACCGCCCCGTCCGGTAGCGTCCCTCCGGGGTCTCGTAGCGGCCGGTATGACCGTGCTGACCGATCCGGCCCAGAGCTACGGATCAGAAGGTTGCAGGTTCGAATCGTGCCGAGTGCACAGCAGTCGAGAGGCCCTCAGGAGAGATCCTGAGGGCCTCTGTCGTATGTCGTGACGGCAGTGGTTGACGGCAACCTTTTCCGAGGGCGGCCGTCGGACCGATCAGACGGCTACGAGGACACCGGCCGTGCCGTCGTCATCGTCCGCCCCGTTGCCGTCACCCCTCAGCGCATCCCCGACGCGGTCGAAGGCGGACCGCTGGGAGTCCAGCCGCACGAAGGTGTAGATGTCCATGGTCACGCGGATCAAGGCGGCCCCCCGCTCAGCCCGCAAAACCGCGAAGGCGGACAGCCGGCCCAGGAAGTAACCCGGCCAGCAGCACCAGGCCGACCCCAGCGAACAGAGCCCGTTCCCAGCCCCGGCCCACCCTCTGTCTATCGCACTGATTCCGCGCAGGCGAAAGCCCCGGGTGCCGTGCGAGCGGCGTCAGCCGATGGCGGCGGGGACGCTCAGCTCAGGGCCTTCCCCACCTCGTAGATGGTTGGCCGCTCCTCAGGCACGGGGCTGAGCATTGCCTCGATCAAGCCGCCCAGCTCCCCAGGCACTGTCACGGTCCGACGTCTTCCGTCCGCGATGGCCTGCCGCTGCACCGGGCGCGGCGCGTCGTCGGGATACTCGACCGCCCGCCAACCGGTGGCAGAGATCAGTAGCGACGCACCGAGGGCGTAGATGTCAGCGGCCTGCGTCGGCTCCGCCTCTCCGGTGGCGAGCACACTGCGTGCGATCTCCGGCGCCTCGTAGTGGACGAGACAGCCCCGGAACGGGAAGTCGAATCCCTCAGGGATGTGCCGTCCACGCGCCAGCGCGAGGTCGATGAGATGCGTTCGCTCTGGCCCGACGATGAAGTGAGCCGGTTGCACATCTCCGTGAACCCAGCCCGCCGCATGCAGTTCGGCCAGGGCTTCAACGCACCCCAGGGCCACACTCGTGTGCGGTTCGACGGACGAGCCCTCCGCACGGCACGGCTCCCACAGTCGGTAGAGGTCCGGGCCCTCATGCCACGGCTGGATGTTCCACGTCCCGCGCTCCCACTCCCCGTACGCGATGTCATCCGCACCGAGGCGATGGAGAACCGCGCCCTCGCGCGCGGGCGCGAGTGCCGTCCACGGCTGGCCCGGCCACTCAGGCGTGGCATCGATCGGATACCCGAGCTTCACCGCGTACCGGCCGCGATCGCCTTCCACGTCCCAGACCGAGGATCCGCGGCGGTTCAGCACGAGACGCTGAGACGTGGGCATGAGCGCGTCGAGCACCACGATCGGCAGTTCTGGAGTCAGGCCGGACATGGTCGTTCTCTCCTTTCACGGGCGCGGCGGCCGACCCCGAGCAGAGGCCGGCCGCGCGCTGTTGCCGAGGGCTATGCCTGACCGTACGGTCGGCCGCAGTCCGAGTCGCACTGCGCCAGGTTCTCGCCGTTCACGGTCCACAGGTCGTCGAAGACGCTGAATCCAGCGGCCTTCATCGCGTGTGCCGACGCGGCGACCAGCTTCGGGTCACGTGCTCCCCCGCCGGGCTTCGGGTTGTGGTGCAGGAAGCGGCCCGCGTACTTGTCGCAGAGCCCTGCGTACTCCTTTGTGTGCAGGATGAGCGCGTGGAGCCCGAGATCCACGTCGTCGGACGGGACCATGGGCACGGTGGCGGTGGCTGCGGTGACCAGGAAGGCCACGGCCTGGTCCGCGATCCGCTCGGCGCGCTCGGGTGTCTGTCCGTCGTGGACGACCACGAAGTGGGCGAGGCTTTCGAACAGTTCCTCGCCGGCCAGCGCGCGGCCGGTCTTCTGATCGTTCGCCGTTGCGGTCATGCGTACATCTCCTTGTGTGAGGCGGTGCGTGGCTTATCTCCCTCCCCCTGGCCGTCGAGCTGGTCTCATAGACGACCGGGGAGCGGGATTGGGTGGCCGGCTCCGGACGGGGACAGGGAGCCGTGGAAATGGCGCCCGTCCGGGGCGGCCGGTCTACTTGCTGGTGCCGAGGGCCATGCCGAGCACCAGGCCGCACGAGCCGCTGATGCAGATGATGAACAGGACCCCGGCGTACCTGCCGATGACGCGCATCACAGCCCGGCCCGACGGTTGCCATTCCTGACAGCCAGTCGAGCGCTCAGTTCTTTCCGCGCCCTGAATGCCGCGACCTTGTCGGGCATGGCGTCCCACTCGAGGCCGCCACGGACCGGCTGCATCTGAACATGTCCGCCGATCGTGCCCATGACGATGCCGATACGTCCGGTGGCCGTGTCCTTGGCCAGTTCGCCGATGCCTGGTTTGGTCTGCTGGTTGCTCGCCATGCACAGGAGGATCGCGAGCCGGGGGCCGGTGCCAAAAGGTCCGGCTGATTACCCAACTTGGGTAACATCACGAGAAGTAGAGAACGAGCGACGATGAGTAGCCCTCATGTGTGGGAGCTTGCCCGATGCCCGAGGCGTCCCGCCCGCAGGAGTTGCCTGCCGGCCTGCTTACGAATCCCGAGATGATCAAGGCGTGTCGGCTCAGGAACTTCACGAGGGTCTTCTCGCTGGTGAAGGCGCATGCGGGCATCTACCCGTCGATGATCGCCAGGCGATGCGACCTGACTCCCAGCCGTGTCGGCGAAGTCATGGCCGGGCGACGCCAGTTACAGCACATGGACGTGATCGAGCGCATCGCGGACGGCTTGCGCATCCCTGGCCACATGCTCGGCCTTGCCCGACGGTCCTGGGAGACGCCTGCGGTTCTGGCGGCGGAAGAACGGAAGCCGCCCAGGATCGTAGCCCCCGAGCCCATGGCGCCCGCCGCCGTACCCAGCGCCGAAGTGGACAGCATCCTTGCCCTGACCGCACGAACGAACCCCAACCCGTCGACACTGCAAGCGCTCCGTTGCTCGATCGAGGACTATTGGCGACGGGACGACCAGCACGGCGGTGAAGCCCTCAGGCCCGCCGTAGTCGGCCAGCTCCGGTACGTCGTCGGTCTGCTGAAGGAGAGCCGACCGGCCCCCATCCGACAGGGCCTCTACGGAGTTGCGGCCGAGCTGGCGCGTCTTACCGGATGGACACACTTCGACGCACGCCAGTACAGCCAGGCCCGCGCGTACTTCAAGGAAGCTCTGCACTTCGCAAAGGAAGTCGACGACCGCGAGTTCATGGCCAACGTGCTGGCCTGCATGAGCTTGCAAGCCACCTATGAGGACAAGCCGGGGGACGCGTTGGCGTTCGTTGCTGCGGCGCAGGACGAGGCGCGCGCTGCCGCCGGCACTACGCCGCGCGTTCTGTCGATGCTGTCGCTGCGGGAAGCGTTCGCCCATGCCTCACTGGGTAGTCGGACCGCCACCCACGAGGCCATCGGTGAGGCGCACCGACAGTTCGAGCAGATCCAGCCCAATGACCCCGATCCGGCGTGGGTCACTTACTTCGACGAACCCAAGCTCATCGTCGACACCGGCATTGCTCATGGCCGCCTCGGCGAAGTCGCGACCGCTGAACCTCTGATTGCCGACGCATTGCACAGGGAGAACAGCGCGAACCACCGCGGGCGGGCGTTCCATGCCTTCTGGCTCGCCCGCACCCAGCTGAAGCTCGGCAAACTCGACCAGGCATGCCAGACCGCAACGGAGGCACTGGAACCCGCATCATCGGTGGCGTCCGAGCGGGTGGCCGGACACCTACGCGAGTTCTACGACGAACTGGCACCCCACCGGCGAGAGCCCGTAGCCGTAGTCTTCGAGTCCCGTCTCCGGGAAATCCTCCCCGCACGAGTCAGCGGATCGCCTCATCCATGAGCACGTACAGCAGGCCCACGAGAGATCCACTGCTGACGATCTCACGGCGGTCGATCATGCCTCGGATGTTCGCGATCGGGATCCACTCGATGCGGTCTGACTCGTTCTTCTCCGTCGGCGGACCCACGTACGTGGCACCGTCAGCTCGAAACACGTGGTGCTGCGAATCTGTGATGCCGTTGGCCGGCTCGGCGTAGATCAGCTGCTTCATGGGCCCTGGACGCCAGCCCGTCTCCTCCAGCACTTCACGAGTGGCAGCCTCAGCAGCAGTCTCCCCAACCTCCACCAGTCCCATGGGCAGCTCCCAGGCCCATGCATCCGTGATGAATCGGTGCCGCCACATCATCAAGATCTCTTGTCGGTCGTTGATCACAGCCGCCACAGCCAAGTGACGCAGCTTGACGACGTGGTACTCCCACCGACGTCCGTCTGGTTGCTCCACATCGGTCAGCCACACGTTCACCCATGGGTTCTCGTAGATCGGACGTTCCCCGTGGATCTTCCACTGCATGACTGCCGCCCCTCTCGGTGAACCCCAAGCATCCCAGAACGCGGCGCCCTGAGGGATGGTTCCACGGATTCACGTCACACTGACGATTACCTGCCCGTCGAGACGATGGCAACCCCCCCGCTCCTGCGCACCGGTTGGTGAGACTCGGGAGTTGACTACCCATAAGCTCAGCCGGCCCCGCCTGGCACGGAGTACGTAGCCTTATTCACACGTCGCCGGTGGGAAGCGCGAGCCAGTGCAGCCAGCAGGCGGTGATCGGCGCGGGGGTGTCGGATCGCATCAGTGGCGGCCGGAGATCTTGTCGGCCAGGGTGGCGAGGCGGTCCGTCGTGGGGGTGTGGGTGGTGGACTCGTGGTGGTCGGCCTTGCGGTAGGCGGCGTAGAGGGTCTGGACGCCGAGCCAGCGCAGGGGTTCCGGTTCCCATTTGCGGACCTTGTGGTTGACCCAGGGCAGGGCGGTGAGGTCGGTCGGGCCGGATTGTCCGGAGTCCCGCTGGATCAGGTCGCGCAGGGTGCGGGCGGCGAGGTTGGAGGTGGCGACGCCGGAGCCGACGTAGCCGCCGGCCCAGCCGAGGCCGGTGGAGCGGTCGAGGGTGGTGGTGGCGCACCAGTCACGGGGCACGCCGAGGACGCCGGACCAGGCGTGGGCGATGCGGGCGCCGGCCAGCTGGGGGAAGAAGCGGATCAGGATGTCGCGCAGGGCGTCCACGGTGGCGGGCCGGGTGCGGCCGTCGTTGTCCGTCTTCGAGCCGTAGCGGTACGGGACGCCGCGGCCGCCGATGGCGATGCGGTCGTCGGCGGTGCGCTGGGCGTACATGTAGGCGTGGGCCATGTCGCCGAGGGTTTCGCGGCCGGACCAGCCGATCTCGCTCCAGATGTGCTCCGGGAGCGGCTCCGTGACGATCATGGAGGAGTTCATCGGGAGCCAGGTGCGGTGCTGGCCCTTGAGGGACGCGGTGAAGCCTTCTGTGCAGCGCAGGATGTAGGGGGCGCGGACGGTGCCGTAGGGGGTCACGGCGTGCTTGGGCCGGATCTCGGTGACGGGCGTCGATTCATGGACGGTGACGCCGAGCGCTTCGACGGCGGCGGCGAGGCCCTTGACCAGTTTCATGGGGTGCAGCCGGGCGCCGTGCGGGGTCCAGGTGGATGCGACGGCGCCGCTGACGCGGATGCGTTCGGCGGTTTCGCGGGCGCCGAGCAGGACGCGGTCCTTCTCGCCGAAGGCGATCTCGACGGAGTGGAAGTCCCTGAGGCGCTGGAGCTGGGCGGGGGTGTGGGCGACCTCGAGGACGCCGCCCTTGTGGATGTCGGCGTCGATCTTCTCGTCGCCGGCGACGCGGATGACCTCGTCGACGGTGTCGTTCATGGCGTGTTGGAGGCGTACGGCGGCGTCGTGGCCGTGCAGACGGGCGTAGCGGCCGCGTCCGGCGATGCCGTTGTAGAGCCAGCCGCCGTTGCGTCCCGAGGCGCCGTAGCCGCAGAACTTCGCTTCGAGGACGGTGATGTTGAGGAAGGGAACGGCCTTCTTGAGGTAGTACGCGGTCCACAGGCCGGTGTATCCGCCGCCGACGATGCAGATGTCGGCGGTGGTGTCGCCGGGGAGGGGTTCGCGGGGCGCGGGGGCCCCGTCCTGTGCGTACCAGAACGAAATGCCGCCGTTGACGGTGCTCATGTGGGGTGCCGTTCCCTGCCGGTGGTCGCCTGCGTCTGGCGGGAATGTACTGCTCGGGCCCGGGTTTGGCGACATACGATCGCGAGGTGATCGAGACCTGAGGAACTGGTCGCGTCGCTGTTGTCGTACGGCGAGCAGTCCTCGCGGGCCTTCCTGGAGAAGATTCCCGGGCGGACGGCGGAGTTCCTGGACCGGTGGGGTCTGCGGATCGAGGGTCCTTCGATGTACGGGCAGGTGTCGCTGGTGCTGCCGGTGGCGCGCGCGGACGGGACGCCGGCGGCTGCTGCGGGCCTGCGTGGCGGCGGTGCGCGAGGTGGCGGGCGAGCCAGGGACCGGCTGCTGCACTGGGACCTGCACTTCGACAACGTCCTCGCTGCCGAACGGGAGCCGTGGCTGGTGATCGACCCCAAGCTGCTCGTGGGGGACCCGGGGTTCGAGCTGTGCCCGCGCTGTGGAACCGCTTCGACGAGGACGAGGTGCTGTGGCGGTTCGATCTCATGACCGAGGTGCTGGGTGTGGACCGGGAGCGGGCGCGGGCCTGGACGCTGGGGCGGGTGCTGCAGAACGGGCTGTGGAAGGCGGAGGACGGGGAGGAGGAGCTGGGCGGGGTACAGGTGCTCATCGCTCGGACACTGCTGGCGCGGTAGGAGCCGAAAGGGCAGGCTGTCGCCATGATTCGTACTGCCACGCCCGCCGATGTGCCCGTGATCCACGAGATGGTCCGGGAGCTCGCGGACTACGAGAAGGCCCTGCACGAGGCGAAGGCCACCGAGGAGCAGTTGCACGAGGCGCTGTTCGCAGAGCGGCCCGCCGCGTTCGCGCACATCGCGGAGGCGGAGGACGGCCAGGTCGCCGGTTTCGCGCTCTGGTTCCTGAACTTCTCGACGTGGCGGGGTGTGCACGGGATCTATCTGGAAGATCTGTATGTGCGGCCGCAGTTGCGGGGCGGTGGGCACGGCAGGGCGCTGCTGACGGAGCTGGCCCGGATCTGTGTGGCTCGGGGATATGAGCGGCTGGAGTGGTCGGTGCTGAACTGGAACACCCCGTCGATCGACTTCTACCGGTCGCTGGGCGCGCGGCCGCAGGACGAGTGGTCGGTGTACCGGCTGACCGACGGGGCGCTGAAGGACCTCGGTTCCTGATCCCGGGGTCTTCAGGGGATCAGTACGACCTTGCCGATGGTGCCGCGGGTCTCCAGGGCGCGGTGTGCGCCGGCGGCGTCGGCGAGTGCGTGGCGCTGGACGGCGGGGCGGAGCCTGCCGGTGGCGGCTTCGGTGAGGGCGCGGGTCTCGAGCGCGCGCAGGCCGCCGGCTTTCTCGAGCATGGCGGGGCCGAGCACGCTCTCCGAGGTGATGCCGCGCTCCGTGAGCTCTTCGTCGGTGAGGGTGAGGGGGCTGTCGGAGAGGATGCCCTGGCTGGACCAGCCGAAGACGATGTGCCGGCCGCCTTTGCCGAGGAGGTCGACGCAGGCCCGGCCGGCGGCGCCGCCGACCGAGTCGTAGACCACGGTGGCCCGCCGGTCGCCGAGGCGGTCGCGTACGGTGTCCGCCCAGCCGGGCTGCTTGTAGTCGACGGCGAGGTCGGCGCCGTTGTCGCGGACGTGGGCCGTCTTGGCGGGGCCGCCCGCGAGGCCGATGACGGTGGCGCCGGCGTTCCTGGCGTACTGGACGATCAGGGTGCCGATGCCGCCCGCGGCGGCGGGGACGATCACGAGGTCGCCGGGGCCGAGGTCGGTGTACTGAAGGATGCCCAGGGCGGTGCGGCCGGTGCCGATCATGGCGACGGCCCCGCTCGGATCGAGGTTGCCGGGGATCTCGTGGAGTCTGCCGACGTCGGTCACGGCGAGTTCGGCGTAGCCGCCGGGCGCCATGCCGAGGTGGGCGACGACGCGTTTGCCGAGCCAGGCCGGATCGGTGTCTTCGCCGAGGGACTCGACGGTGCCGGCGACCTCGCGGCCGGGAACGGTGGGCAGCTCGGCGGGGGCGCCGAAGGGGCCAGCCGCGCCTTCACGCAGTGCGGTGTCCAGGAGGTGGACGCCGGCGGCGGCGACGGCTATCCGCACCTGGCCGGGGCCCGGTACGGGGTCGTCGACGTTCTCGTAGGTGAGGTTCTCGGCCGGGCCGAAGGCGTGCAGGCGGACGGCGTGCATGGGTGGGCTCCCTCGTGATCGGGTCGTGGGGCCCACTCTTCAACCTCAAGCACGCTTGAGGTCAAGGTGGTTGCCCAAGGCCCGGCGCCGGCTGCCCCGCAGTGCCAGTGAGGCCGCTTCGAGCGCGCTGTTGAACGACACCTCCGAGAGCAGGCCGGGGGCCGCGACCTGGTCCCCGGCAAGGTATATGCCGTCGCCGCGGTCGATGGCGGGGCGGTCGCGCCAGGTGGTGCCGGGCAGGTCGACGGCGCCGGTGCGGCCGTTCGCGAGCCCGTCCCGCCGCCAGACGGTCCGGTCCCGCCAGCCGGGGAATCCCAGGTCGAGCAGGGCTTCCGCGCGGGCGGTGCCGTCGGACTTGGACCGGTCGGGGCCGATCGGGAGTTGTCCTTGGAGGAGTTGCTGCCCGGCGGGGGCGGGCGTCAGGTCCTTGGCGGTGAACCTCCCCCGGACTCCGTCCGGGCGTGCCGCAGTCAGCCAGCCGGGGGCGTCGAGATCCCGGACGGCGCACGGGTCGCCACGCCGGGTGCTCAGTGCCAGGTCGATCAGGGTGGTGCGGCCGCTGGTCCAGTACAGGGTGTCGTCGCCGAGGAGGCGGCGGGCGGCGTCGAGGGTGGTTGCGACGATGACGGGTCCGTGGCCTTCGGGCAGGGCGTCGACGCGGGACGTGGTCTCGATGCGTACGCCGAGGTCCCAGGCGCGGGCGGCCATGCGCTCGGCGACCTGGCCCCAGCCGCCGCGGGGGTGGTGGGCCTCGGACGGGAGGTGGGTGGCTCGGCGGAGGCGTTCCTGGACGAACGCGGCGGACAGCGAGCCGGGGTCGTGGTGGAAGAGGGTCCCTGCCACGTAGTGGGCGGCGGCCCGTGCGGCCTTCTCGCCGACGGCGGTGGTGGCCCAGGTGAGGAAGTCGGTGTCCACGGGAGCGGCTTCCGCGGGGCGGCGCGCGAGCCGCAGCACGCCGAGCGGCGGGGTCCGGTGGAGCGCGCCGTCACGGCGGAAACGCAGGCGTGCGCCTTCGAGGAGCGGCAGGGGCGCGAGGGGGCCGAGGAGCCCGCGCTGCTTGAGCCAGGTCCAGTGGGGGCCGCGGTTGTAGAGGGCGTGGGGGCCGTCGTTGGTCCTGTAGGGGCCCTCGCTGGTGCGGGCGCGTCCACCGAGGGTGTGGTGGGCCTCGTACAGGGACACACGGGCACCGCACTCGGCGGCGGTGATGGCCGCGGCGAGGCCGGCGAAGCCGCCGCCGATGACGGTGATCTTCAGCATGGTGTCTCTCTCCCCTGGTCGCTCGACTCGCTCCTACGGCTGGGACGGGTCGGGGGCGGCGGAGCGTGACATCGGGCGGGCGGGAGGGCGTTGTCAGTGGTGCATGTCACTGTGGGCTCATGGCGAAGGCACGGAGGCCCGCAGTGGTGGCGGCGAGGGTGACACAGGTGCGGCTGCCGCGGCTGGAGACGTTCGCGGGCGGCGCTCTGCAGCCGGACGGGGACTACGACGGGGTGGCGTTCGAGCGGCTGGACCTCGGCGGCCAGGAGGGGGCGGGGGCGCGGTTCATCGACTGCGCGCTGCGGGAGTGCGAGCTGGACGGGACGCGGCTGGGCGGCGCGCGTTTCGTGGACTGCGTGCTGGAGGGCGTCCGTGGAGTGGGGGCGGATCTCGCGGGGGCTTCGCTGCGCGATGCGGAGGTGCGGGAGGCGCGGCTGGGCGGGGTGCAGTTGCACGGGGCGGTGCTGACGGGGGTGCTGGTGCAGGGCGGGAAGATCGACTGTCTGAATCTTCGGGAGGCGAGACTGACGGATGTGGTGTTCGACGGCTGTGTGCTGTCGGAGGCGGATTTCGGGGGTGCGCGGCTGGACCGGGTGGAGTTCAGGGACTGTGCGCTGCGGCAGGCGGACTTCACGGCGGTGCGGATGAAGGACGTGGACCTGCGGGGTGCGACGGAGCTGGACATCGCCCGCGGGGTGGAGCGCTTGGCGGGTGCGGTGATCAGCTCTGCACAACTGTTCGATCTGGCACCGGTGTTCGCGGCGCAGATCGGGCTCCGTGTGGAATGACGAGGGCGCCGGGGCCGGGGAAGGGCTTCACGGGGTGCGGGGAAAACGGGCCTGGAGGTCCCAGATCACCGGGTTGTCGCCGAGGCCTTCGTGCATGTCGGTGAGGTCGGCGATCAGGTCGTGCAGGAAGTCACGGGCCTCGCAGCGGAGTTCGGCGTGATTGAAGGTGAGGGGAGGCTCATCGGCGGGCATCCAGTCCGCTTCGACGTCGACCCAGCCGAAGCGGCGCTCGAAGAGCATCCGGTCGCTGGACTCGGTGAAGTCGAGCTCGGCGTGCTGGGGCCTGGACCGACGGTTGCCGAGGGGGTCGCGGTCGAGCTGCTCGACGATGTCGCACAGGGCCCAGGCGAAGTCGAGCACCGGCACCCATCCCCAGGCTGTGGACACCTCCCGGTCCTGCTCGGTGTCGGCGAGGTAGACGTCGCCGCAGAAGAGGTCGTGGCGCAGCGCCTGGACGTCCACGCGCCGGTAGTCGGTCTGTGGCGGGTCGGGGAAGCGGCGCGAGAGGGAGTAGCCGATGTCGAGCACGTGCCCGATGGTGTCATGCCCGGCGGCGCCTGCTGTACGACCGGGTGACGGCGGTCAGTCCGGAGCAGCCGGCCGGGGATGTCGGCTCAGGGCAGCAGCCGCTGTTCCTTCGCCACCGCGACCGCCCCGGCGCGGGTGTCGACCCCGAGCTTGGCGTAGATGCGTCCCAGGTGCGTCTTCACGGTCGCCTCGCTGATGAACAGGGCGCGGGCGATTTCGCGGTTGCCCAGTCCGCGGGCCAGCTGACCGAGGATGTCGCGGTCGGTCAGCGACGGGCCCGCCGTGCCGCGCATACGGTCCATGACGCGGCCGGCGACGGGTGCGGAGAGCGCGGTGCGGCCCTGCGCCGCCGCGCGGATCGCCGCGAACAGTTCCTCGGGCCGTTCGGCCTTGAGGAGGTAGCCGGCCGCGGCCGCCTCGATGGCGCGGGTGATGCCGGCGTCGGTGTCGTACGTGGTCAGGACCAGCACATGGACGTCGGGCGAGGCGATACGGCGGGTGGCCTCGACGCCGTCGATGCCCGCGCCCAGCTGGAGGTCCATCAGGACGACGTCCGCGAGAAGTTCGCCCAGGCGGGCGTCGCCGCGCTCGGCCGCTGAGCCGGCGCCGTGTCCGAGTGCTCGGGTGACCGGGGAAGGCCTGCCTAGGATCGTCGCGTGGACCTGCAAGCCCGCCCCCGTAGCTGCTCTGCCGCTCTCGCGCTGCTGCTGGTCGCCACCGCCGCGACCGCCACGGCCTGTGCGGGCGCCGGTGCGGGCGTGCAGGGGACACCGGGTGCCGCAGGGCTGCGCGACCCGTACTTCCCGCGGCTCGGCAACGGCGGATACGACGTACGGCACTACCGGCTGGACCTCGACTACGACCCCCGCACGGGCCGCCTCGAAGGCACTGCGGAGATCACCGCACGCGCCACGCAGGACCTGAGCGCCTTCCATCTGGACCTGCGCGGGATGACGGTGGAGAGCACCACGGTCGACGGTGCGGAGGCCGCCGCCAACAGGGCCGGCACGGAATTGACGGTGCGTCCGCGCCGGGACATCGACAAGGGCGCTCGGTTCCGTGCCGTCATCCGCTACTCGGGGGTCCCGCAGACGGTCACCGACGCCGACGGTTCGAAGGAGGGCTGGCTGCGCGCACCGGACGGCGGCGCGCTCGCGGTCGGCGAACCCCTCGGTTCGACGGTGTGGTTCCCGGGCAACCACCACCCGGCGGACAAGGCCGCCTACGACATCACCGTCACCGTGCCCGACGGTCATGCGGCCGTGTCCAACGGGGAGCCGGCCGGTGAACGTGCCCGCGGCGGCCGGACCGCCTTCGCCTGGCGCTCCGCCGAGCCGATGGCGAGCTATCTGGTCACCCTGGGCGTAGGGGAGTTCCGTACGGCGACCACCCGCACGGCGGCCGGGCTGCCGGTCGTGACGGCCGTCGATCCGGCGGTGGCGAAGGAGAGTTCGCGGCTGCTCGGCGAGATCCCGCGGATCGTCGAGTGGGGAACGGAGAGGTTCGGTCCGTACCCGTTCTCCTCCGCGGGCGCGATCGTGGTGCCCGCCGGGGAGATCGGCTACGCGCTGGAGACCCAGACCAGGCCGGTCTTCCCGCTCGACCGGTTCGATGAGACGACCCTCGTGCACGAGGTGGCCCACCAGTGGTTCGGCAACTCGGTCACGCCCGCGTCCTGGCGGGACATCTGGCTCAGTGAGGGCTTCGCGACCTACGCGGAGTGGATGTGGCGGGAGGAGTCCGGCGGCGTCCCGGTGCACGAGAGCTTCGGGGAGGCCTTCGCCGACGAGGAGAACTGGGAGTTCGCGCCCGCCGCGCCTCCGAAGGCCGAGCACCTCTTCGGGGCCCCGGTCTACGGGCGGGGCGCGATGGTGCTGCACAAGGTCCGTCTGGCGGTCGGTGACGAGGTGTTCTCGGCGATCGTGCGCGGCTGGGCGGCGAAGTACCGTCACGCCAACGCCTCCACGGGGGACTTCACCGCCTATGTGGAGGAGAAGTCGGGCCAGGACCTGGCCGCCCTGTGGGCCGTGTGGCTGTACGGGGCCAGGAAGCCGCCGCGGCCGTGAGCGGCGGGCGGCCTTGCGCGACAGGAGGCCGTGAGCGGTGGCGGCCCGTGACGCGGCGGGGCCCCGGCCGGAGCCGGGACCCCGCTCGATGAGGCTGTGTCAGAGGTTGACGCCGAAGTCGCGGGCGATGCCCTCGAGGCCGGAGGCGTAACCCTGGCCGACGGCCCGGAACTTCCACTCCGCGCCGTTGCGGTAGAGCTCGCCGAAGACCATGGCGGTCTCGACGGCCGCGTCCTCGCTGAGGTCGTAGCGGGCGATCTCGGCGCCGCCGGCCTGGTTGATGATGCGGATGTAGGCGTTCCGCACCTGGCCGAAGTTCTGGCTGCGGGTGACGGCGTCGTAGATCGAGACCGGGAAGACGATCTTGTCGACATCGGCCGGGAGGCCCGCCAGGTTGACGTTGATCTGCTCGTCGTCCCCGCCGCCCTCGCCGGTGCGGTTGTCGCCCGTGTGGACGATGGTCTGGTCCGGCGTCGACTTGTTGTTGAAGAACACGAAGTGGGCGTCGGAGGTGACCTTGCCCGCGGGGTTCACACCGATCGCGGAGGCGTCGAGGTCGAAGTCCGTGCCGGTGGTGGTGCGGACGTCCCAGCCGAGGCCGACCGTGACGGCGGTCAGGCCCGGTGCCTCCTTGGTGAGCGAGACGTTGCCGCCCTTGGACAGGCTTACTGCCATTGGGAAGTCCCCTTCGTTTCGGTTCTGCGGGCTACGGGTCCTCCCGAAGCTACCGTCACAGGTCATAACGCGGGCAGAGGACCGTCAGGTTCCACGCGCGCCGAAAAGAGGGTGACGGACTCCCTCGCGCACGGGACCATGGATGTCATGTCCGGGCCCTACATCATCCGCGGTTCCGTCTCCCTGCCGGAGGCGGAGCTCATGTGGCGTTTCTCCCGGTCCTCCGGTCCCGGCGGCCAGCACGTCAACACCAGCGATTCGCAGGTGGAGCTCCGTTTCGACCTCGCGAGGACGGAGGCGCTGCCGCAGGTCTGGAAGGACCGCGCGCTGGAGCGGCTCGCGGGCCGACTGGTGGGTGGCGTGATCGCCGTACGCGCTTCGGAGCACCGCTCCCAGTGGCGCAACCGCGAGACGGCCGCGGTGCGGCTGGCGTCGCTGCTGGCCGAGGCGACCGCCCCGCCGCCGAAGCCGCGCCGGGCGACGAAGATCCCACGGGGCATCAACGAGCGTCGGCTGCGGGAGAAGAAGCAGCGCGCGGAGACGAAGCGCGGCCGCGCGGGCCGCGACTGGTAGCGACCCGCTCCCGCGCCCGCCGGCGTCCCCTGCCCGTGCGCGCCCGCGATACCGCCCGTGCCCTGCCCTGCCTTGCCCGGCGCGCCCGCCGGTGCACCCCGCACGCGGCGCCCGCGCCCCCGTCCCGTCGGCGCCGCGACCCGCACCTCACCCCAAGTGCCGGTACCGCCCACGGAAGTACGTCAGCGGCCCCGCCACCTGATCGGCGAGGCCCACCTTCAGCACATGGCCGATCACCAGCGTGTGGTCGCCGGCCTCCATTCGTTGCTGCGTGCGGCACTCCAGCGTCGCGAGCGCGCCCGCGACCAGCGGTGAGCCGCACACCTCGCCCCGCTCGTGGGGCAGGTCCTCGAAGAGCAGGCGGTCGCTGACCCGACCCTTCATCGCGAAGCGCCCGGCGATCTGCCGCTGGCTCTCGGTGAGCAGGGAAACCCCCCACACGGGCTGTTCGGCGAGCAGGTCGTCCATGCGTGAGCCGACTCGGAGGCTGACGAGGACCAGTGGCGGATCGAGCGAGACGGACATGAACGCCGTCGCCGTCATCCCCACGTCCTCGCCGCGCGGCCCGTGGTCGGCGTCGTGCGCGGTGACCAGAACCACGCCTGCGGCCAGCCGGGACATGGCGGCACGGAATTCCTCGTTGCTCACCCCCTCAGGATGGGGGATGACGGAAGCGGTCGGGGCGGGGGTCGTCTGCAACACCCAAGGAACGCTAATGTCGGCCGTTCCGCCTCCGCATCGGCCCCCGGGACCAGCCGGGTCCTAGGACCACAGCCCCACGAGCGTGGGTAACCATGGGTACGGACCAATGGTTTTGCGTTCAATAAATGACTCCAAGGAAGTGAAGGTTGGGGCGACCGGCCGCATCTGACCCTTCATCATCTGATGTGACTTGAGTCACAGAGGACGGTATTTGTTGACCCTGTGTACCGGGCGGGCTGCTCGCTGTGATTCAGTGGCCGGGATACCGCTACAAGTACGCCAATCAGACGCCCTGGAGTTTGCTGTCGAGGTCTCGGGGAGAGCGAGCGATGGAGACCGAGTCGGAGCCCTATGTCCGTCTTGCGACCCTGCGGCAGCTGCACCGGGTCGTCGCGGACCTCAACACGGCCCGCAGCCTGGCCGACACCCTGCAGACCGTTGCCGACGGAATCGTCGCCGGACTGGGCTACGAGCTGGCCTGTGTCAATCTCGTCCGCCCCGACGGTGACCTCGTCGTCGCCGCTTTCGCCGGCAGCGCGGCCGCAGAGGCTCTGATCACCGGCCGGGTCGGCTCCCGGGCCTCCTGGGACCGCCGGCTGTCCATGGGCGAGACCTGGGGCGACCTGCGCTTCATCCCGCACACCGAGGGCTGGGTGCTCATCGAGGACGACGTGCCCCAGTGGCACACCGACGGCCCAGAGCCGCGCTTCGAGGACGAGTGGCATCCGCAGGACCGTCTCTACGCCCCGATGTACGCGTCCGGCGGCGGGCGCGAACTGCTCGGCGTGATCTCCGTGGACCGCCCGCGCAACGGCCGCCGCCCCGGCCCGTGGGGCCAGGAGGCGCTGCAGATGTACGCCTCGCAGGCGGCGATCGCCATCAGCAATGCACGACTTCGCGCCAACATGCAGCGCGCCCTGGTCCGCCTCGAACGCGAGCAGCAGGCACTTCGGGCCAGCGAGGAGTCCTTCCGCCAGGCCTTCGAGTACGCGCCCAGCGGCATGGCCATCGCCGAGATGGGCGGTGACCAGCACGGCCGGCTGCTGCGGACCAACGACGCCCTGTGCCGGTTGCTGGGCCGCCCCGCCTCCGCGATGCGCCGCTACTCCTTCGCCGACCTCGTCCACCCCGAGGACGTGGGCACGCTGCTGCGGACCTCCGCCGAGGGCGGACGCGCCGAGATCAGGCTGGGCCGCAGGGACGGCTCCTATGTATGGGTGTCCCTGCGGAACTCGGTCGTCGCCGACACCGCAGACGGGCCGCGTTTCCTGCTCACCCACGTCGAGGACATCGAGGACCGCAAGCGCCACGAGCTCCAGCTCGCGCACCGCGCCTCGCACGACGCCCTCACCGGCTTGCCCAACAGTGCCGAGCTGCGCGCCCGGCTCAGCTCCCGGCTGTGCGAGCGGCCGCACGCGGCGTACGCGAGCGACATCGAGGCGCTCGATGCCGCGTACGACAGCGATCGCACCTTCCACGGCGACGGGTTCGACTTCGACACGGTCGGCACCCGGCCGTACGACCACCATGTGCACACCGTCGCGCCGGACGGCGAGATCGACGACGGCACCAAGGGGCTCGCGGTCCTCTTCTGCGACCTGGACGGCTTCAAGTCGATCAACGACCGGTTCGGGCACCAGACCGGGGACGCCGTCCTCGTCGAGGTCGCGCGCCGCCTCACCACCGGCGTGCGGGACGGCGACACGGTCGCCAGGCTCGGTGGCGACGAGTTCGTGGTCCTCGCCGACGGCCTCGGCGCGGCGGACGCCGCCGACCTGGCCGTACGCCTGCGGAACGCGATCATCCTGCCGATCCGGGTCGGCGGCCGCGGTGTCCGGGTAGGAGCCAGCTTCGGCATCGGCTGGGCGAGCTGCGGGATGTCCGTCGAGGAGGTACTGCAGTCGGCGGACCAACGGATGTACATCGAGAAGCGGTCCCGCTCGAAGGTCCACCGCCGGGCCGGCTGACGGTGACGGGAGAACGTCCCCGGCAAACGGTGACGTATCACACCGGGGCTGTGCCCGGCCCGGTGACCGGGTTGTCGGGCAGGATGAGGCCCGTGACACCCAATGGGGTGTACGGAACCGGGTAGGCTCGCCTCGCGTCAGCGTTGTGCTGGCGAGAGGTGAGGAGTGACTGGGATGACGGCCGCGAACAACGGCGCGAGCACGCCCGAGGACGACGACCCGTTCGGCTATCTGTACGCCGACGGGCAGCAGACGGGCGCCACACCCCCCCGCCAGGGCGGCTACGGCTACCCGGGTCCGGCCGCACAGCCCGGGGTCCCCCGCACCTCGTACAACCAGGTCCGGACAGTCGGCGAGCGCCAGTACGGCCAGCAGGTCCCGCACCAGCAGGCGTACGGCCAGCAGTCCGGCTACGGCCAGCAGTCGACGGCCGCGTACGCGGCGCCCGAGACGTACCAGGGCGGCACCGCCCAGACGCGCCAGGTCCCGGTCCCGCCCCAGGGCGGGAACGGGCACGGCGGTCACGGCGGCGGCCGCAGCGGCGGCCCCAACACCAAGGGTCTGCTGATCGGCGCGATCGCGGTCGTCGCGGTCGTCGTGATCGGTATCGCCGCAGCGCTGATGACCAGCGGCGATGAGAAGAACGAGACAGGCGGGAACGCGGGCGGGAGCACACCGTCCGCGGCGGAGTCGGTCGAGCCGAGCGGGGAGCCGTCCGAGAAGCCGGACGAGCCCGTCGAGCTCCCCAAGCAGGACGCGGCGACGCTGACCCTGGGACCGCCCGCGGACCTCGCCAAGGACGTGCCCGGCGCGAAGGGCGCCGACGGCGCGTATGTGAGGTTCAACGGTGTCGGCGGCTCCGCCGCCTGGTCGGTCGACGTGCCGGAAGCCGGCGCGTACACGATGTACATCACGTACGGCGTGCCCGGCAAGGACGCGAAGACCACGCTGACGATCAACGGCGGCCAGCCCCGCGAGATCAACATGGCGAACTTCGCGAAGGCCGAGGAGGGGGACTGGGAGAAGGGCTGGACCAACACCTACGCCTACGTGAACCTCGAGAAGGGCAAGAACGACCTCAAGATCTCCTGCGAGCAGGGGAACCAGTGCGAGGCGTATCTCGACCAGGTGTGGCTGGAGGCCGGCCAGGCCAAGGGCTGAGCCGCGCTCAGCGCCTCCTCGAACCTCACCGTCCCGGCCTGCGCCCCGCGCGAGCCGGGACGCGGCTTTTTACGGGGCGGCTCGGGGTGTCACTTCCCGGGCGTGCCCGTCGTGTGCTCGACGACCGTGACGCGCGGCAGGAGCTCCTCGTACGCCAGGGCGTCGAACTCACCCGCCGCCGGGGCCAGGACGGTCGCCGCGGAGAGGGCCACCGCCCGTGACAGACGCTCGGGCCAGGAGAGCCCCGTGACCGTTCCGGACAGCAGACCCGCGACCGCCGAGTCGCCCGCCCCCGTCGGGTTGCCCTTCACCGGCTCCGGCGGCTCCGCCTGCCAGGTGCCGTCCGGGGTGGCCGCGAGCAGACCCTCGGGGCCGAGGGAGGCCACGACCGCGTGCGCGCCGCGGCGGCGGGCGTCGCGGGTGGCGCGCAGCGGTTCACGGGAGCCGGTGAGCCGGGCGAGTTCGTCCGCGTTCGGCTTGATGAGGTCGGGGCGGGCGGCGATTCCGCGGCGCAGCGGTTCGCCGCCGGTGTCCAGGAGCACCGGCACGTCGGCGGCGCGCGCCCGGCGCACCAGCTCGGCGTACGCCCCGACGTGGATCCCGGGCGGCAGGCTGCCGCACAGTGCGACGGCCTCCGCGTCGCGCAGGAGGGAGTCGTACGAGGAGAGGAAGGCGGTCCATTCGCCGGGGGTGACCGTCGGGCCCGGCTCGTTGAGCTGGGTGGTGTCGCCGGTCGCGTCGTCCGCGACGGCGACGGTGCGGCGGGTGTTGCCGGCGACCTCGACGAGCGCGTCGTGCGGCGCCAGTGGAGCGAGCATCTCGCGCAGCACGGCCCCGGTGGGACCGCCCGCGAAACCGGTGACGACGCTCTCGTGGCCGAGTGCCGTGAGCACCCGGGCGACGTTGATGCCCTTGCCGCCGGGGCGTTCGACGACCTCGCCGACGCGATGGGTGGCGTGCGGGGTGAGGGCGGCGACCTTGTAGGTGATGTCGAGGGCGGCGTTGAGCGTGACCGTGAGGATCACCCCTGCACACCCCCGAAGAACGCCTCTGCCGTGCTCGTACGGGTCCTGATCATGCCAAACGGACGACGGTTGGCCCAATACCCGGTGTCCGTCCGCCTGCCGCGAGGTGCCGCGTCATCAGCCCGTTCGGGGACGAACGACCCATTCGCCGCGCCGCATCACGCCCTTGAGCGTGAAGTCGGAGTCGAGGACCACGAGGTCGGCCTCCTTGCCGGACTCCAGGGAACCGACCTTGTCGTGGACGCCGAGCAGCTTCGCCGGGTTGGCGGAGATGGCGGCGACGACCTCCTCGACCGGGATGCGGTCGACCGTGACGGCGCGCTTGAAGGCCGTGTCCAGGGTGAGCGTCGAGCCCGCGATCGAGCCGCCCTCGACCAGCCGGGCGACGCCGTCCTCGACCTCGACCTCGAGCGGGCCGAGCTGGTAGCGACCGTCGCCGAACCCGGCCGCGTCCATGGCGTCCGTGATGAAGGCGACCCGGCCGGCGCCCGCGCTGCGGAAGGCGAGCTCCAGCGCGGCGGGGTGCAGATGCGTCCCGTCGTTGATCAGCTCGACGGTGACCCGCTCGTCCTCGAGCAGCGCCGCGATCGGACCGGGGGCCCGGTGGCCGAGCGCGGGCATGGCGTTGAACAGGTGGGTGGCCACCGTGGCACCGGCGTCGATCGCCTCGCGGGTCTGCTCGTACGTCGCGTCCGTGTGGCCGATCGCGGCGATCACGCCGTGCTCGGCGAGCAGCCGTACGGAGTCGATGCCGCCGGGCAGTTCGGTGGCGAGGGTGACCATCCTTGCGGTGCCGCGGGCGGCGCCGATCAGCTTGCGGACCTCGGCCGGGTCCGGGTCGCGCAGCAGCTCCTCGCTGTGGGCGCCCTTGCGGCACGGGGAGATGAACGGACCCTCGAAGTGGATGCCTGCGAGGTCGCCCTGCTCGACCAGCTCGGAGAGGAAACCGGCCCGGTGGGCGAGGAAGTCCATGTCTCCGGTGACGGTGGAGGCGACGAGGGTGGTCGTGCCGTGCCGCCGGTGGGTCATCACGCCCCGCAGGACGTCCTCCGCGGTGCCGGAGGTGAAGGACGCCCCGCCGCCGCCGTGGTTGTGGATGTCGACGAAGCCGGGGACGACCCAGTGGCCGGACAGGTCGTGCACGGCCGCGCCGGCCGGGGCCTCCTTGACGATCTTCGTGCCCTCGACCACGAGACGTCCGCCTTCGACGGTCCCGGTCGGCAGCACCACGCGGGCACCGGCCAGAACGGTGCTCGACGGGTGGTGCGGGCTCCTGGCGTGGACCGTGCTCGTGGCGCGAGCGGCGCTGGCGGCCATCAGGCGGTTACCTCCGTGGCGAGTAGATCCCAGGCGAGCAGCCCTGCGCCCAGGCATCCGGCGGTGTCCCCGAGGGCCGCCGGGACGATCGTGGGCAGCTTCTGGAAAGTGACGCGTTCCTCCACGGCCGCCCGAAGGGGTGTGAACAAGGTTTCCCCGGCCTCGGCCAGGCCGCCACCGATGATCAGTGTGCCGGGGTCCAGGAGGGTGAGCGCCGTGACGAGGCCGTCGGCGAGCGCGTCGACGGCCTCCTGCCACACCGTCGTCGCTGTTTTGTCGCCGGCCTCGACGGCCTTGGCGCAGTCGGCGGCATCGGCGGCATGGTCGCCGCTCGCGGCCGCCCAGGCGCGGGTTACGGCGGCGGCGGAGGCGAGCGTCTCCAGGCAGCCGCGCTGCCCGCAGCCGCAGGCGGGGCCGCCGGGGCGCACGACGATGTGGCCGATCTCGCCGGCGCAGCCGTGCGCGCCGGCCTCGATGGTGCCGGCGATGCCGATCGCGCCGGCGATGCCGGTGCCGAGCGGCACGAACAGGAACCGGTCGGCGCCCCGGCCCGCCCCGATGCGGCCCTCGGCGAGGCCGCCGGTGCGGACGTCGTGCCCGAGGGCCACGGGAGCCCCGTCGAGCCTTCGGCTCAGCAGCTCCCGCATCGGGACGTCGCGCCAGCCGAGGTTGGCGGCGTAGACGGCGATGCCGTGCTCGGCGTCGACGATGCCGGGCACGGCGACGCCGGCGGCCTCCGCGGCCGTGCCGAGGTGCTTCTGCCCGTGGGCGCGGAGATCCTCGGCGAAACCGAGGATGGACTCAACGACGGCGTCGGCCCCGCGCTCCCGCGCGGTGGCCCGCCGCGCCTCGTGCAGGAGCGTCCCGTCCACCCCGACCAGGGCGGCCTTCATACCGGTGCCGCCCACATCGAGGGCGATGACGTGTCTCACGGGACCAGTTTGGCGGGTGAACCCAGAATAGGTCTAGTCCACTGTGCGAGATTGTTGCCATGCCATACAAACCGCAGAGCGGCGCTGACCCGCCGAGCCGCTGACCCGCCGAGCCGCGGCCCCGGCGCTCCGCTTCCCGGCGGCACGCTCTTCGACCCCGGTGGCGCTGCGTCCCGTCGCTCGGATCCGCCCGGGGGCGTTCGCACCTCCCGAACCGCCAGGCCGTAGCGGGAGTCGCCCGCCGGGTCGACACCTGGCCCGCCCGCCGGGCTTCGTCCCGGGCGCGCGGCCGCAAGGGGAGTGGGCACACCGCGCGAGCGGGGTACGGGGTCCTGGGCGGAGCCCGATTCACGGGAGGGCGCGGGGGGACGAGTCACGCCCTGCGGTGCCGGCAGGGGCGCGGTCCCCGGGCTGGGCGCGGGACGAGCCCGGGCAGCTCGGTGCCCAGCAGGGGCCCGGTGCTCGCGCCGCGGCCCCGCCGGGGCCGGCGTCAGGGCAGGATCACGCTGCGCGTGAGGTGCCGTGGGTGGTCCGGGTCCAGGGCATGGGCCTCGGCCAGCGCCACTGCCAGCCGCTGCGCGCGGACCAGTTCCGCCAGCGGGTCGGCGTCCCGGCGCGCCACCAGCGTGCCGCCGACGCGCGAGACGTCGCCCGCCAGGCCTTCGGGAAGCGGGCCGAGGACCCAGGTGACACGCCCCGGGGCGGTGACGGCGATCGGCCCGTGGCGGTACTCCATCGCCGGATACGCCTCCGTCCACGCGCCGGCCGCCTCCCGCATCTTCAGGCTCGCCTCGAGGGCCAGCCCGTACGTCCAGCCGCGCCCGAGGAACGTCCACTGATCGGCGGTGACCACCGCCTCCGGCAGGGGCTCGGTGAGCGCGAGTTCCGCGTCCACCGCCGCCTCGGCGACCGGTTTGACACCGGGCAGCTCCCCGAGCCCCGCCCGCAGGAACGCCAGTGCGGTCGTGGCGAAGCGGGTCTGGACGACCGATTCCTCGTCCGCCCAGTCCAGGACCGCCACCGCGTCCGCCGCGTCCATGACCGGTGCGGCCGGGTCGGCGGTCAGCGCGAGGGTGGGTACCCGGCCCCCCAGCCGGGTGAGCAGGTCGAGGACCTCGGTCGTCGTGCCGGACCGGGTGATCGCCACCACCCGGTCGTACGCCCGGCCCGCCGGGAACTCGGACGCCGCGAACGCGTCGGTCTCGCCGAGCCCCGCCCCCTCGCGCAGTGCCGCGTACGCAAGCGCCATGAACCACGACGTCCCGCAGCCGGTGACGGCGACCCGCTCGCCGGGCTCCGGCAGCCCCTCGAACGTCGCGGCGGCCTCGGCCGCCCGGCGCCAGCAGGCGGGCTGGGTGGCTATCTCTGCTGCGGTACGCGACATGCGGCGAGGCTCCTCGAGGGCGGGTCGGCCGTGACGTGACCCGACGTGCATAGCAGCCGCCGCGTCACGGCGGCAATGCTGCCCCGGACAACGGCGGCAGACGTACGGGCGTTGCGAAAGCGAGACCTCAGTGGTGTAGACCTTATATGCCGAGTGGGGAAGCATCGCTCCCCACTCCACAGGACGTCGCGGGGGACCGACTGGGACAAACGGACGACACGGACCGGGTAGCAGAGGGTGGGGGGAAGAGCTGTGCAGCGGCGCTTCTTGGGTGTGACCGCGGCAGTCGCCGCACTGGGAACGGCACTGTCGCTCGCGGGCTGTGGTACCTCCACCGGCTCCGGTGACGGCGTCACCCTCAAACTGGTGGCCGCCGACTACGACGTCGCCGGCGGCGTGAGCAGCAAGAAGTACTGGGCCGATCTCACGACCGCGTTCGAGGCCGAGAACCCCGGCATCGACGTCGAGGTCCGGATCGAGTCGTGGAACGACGTGGACCGCAAGGTCGCCGAGATGGTCAAGGCCGGCAAGGCCCCCGACATCGCCCAGATCGGCGGTTACGCCGACTACGCCGCGGACGGCAAGCTGTACTCCGCCGACCAGATGCTCTCCATACCCGTCCAGTCCAACTTCCTCCCCCCGCTCACCGACGCGGGCGAGATGAAGCGCACCCTGTACGGGCTGCCGTTCGTCGCCTCCACCCGGCTGCTGTTCTACAACAAGGAGCTTTTCGAGGACGCGGGGATCACCGGCGCCCCCGAGACCTGGGACGAGCTGGCAAAGGACGCGGAGCGGCTCAAGCTGAACACCGACGTCACATACCCCTTCGCGCTGCCGCTCGGCCCCGAGGAGGCGCAGGCGGAGACGATGATGTGGCTGCTCAGCGGCGGCGGCGGTTACACCGACGAGCTCGGCAGATACGCGATCGACTCCCCGCAGAACATCAAGACCTTCGAGTGGCTGAAGGAAAACCTGGTCGACGCGGAGCTCACCGGCCCGGTCGCCCCCGGCAAGCTCAACCGCAAGGACGCCTTCGCCGCCTTCACCCGCGGTGAGGTCGGCATGCTCAACGGCCATCCGTCGCTGCTGCAGGCCGCCGAGAAGGCGGGCATCGACGTCGGTACGGTGGCGATGCCCGGCAAGGACGGCGAGGCCGACGCGGCGATGGGTGTCGCCGACTGGATCATGGGCTTCAAGCAGAACGGCCATCGCAAGGAGATCGGCACGTTCCTGGACTTCCTCTTCGCCGACGAGAACGTCATGGAGTTCGCCGGCCAGAACGATCTGCTGCCGGTGACGGTCTCCGCCCAGGAGACGATGCGGAACGACCCGGAGCACGCGGACCTCAAGGACTTCCTGGAGGTACTGCCGGGCTCCGTGCTGCCGCCGGTGGGCAAGACGTCGTGGGCGTCGGCGAGCGAGGACATCAAGAAGAACATCGGCGAGGCCGTGGGACCGGGCGGCAGCGCCGCCCGCACACTGAGCCGGATCTCCCAGGACGCCAGGGCGGCCGAAGCCGCGGAGTAGGCCCGCCGGGGTGTTGTCCACAGGGCGGTCCGGACGTCGGAGCACGCCGATATGTTGGTCGTATGACCGACGACCAGGGGCCCGACGACCAGGGGCCCGACGACCAGGGGCCTGACGACCAGGGGCCTGACGACCGGGGTTCCGACCGCCAGGAGCTGTCCGGGCGCGAACGGGCCGTTCTGGCCATGGAGCGGCGTTCCTGGCGCGGGCCCGGTGCCAAGGAGCGGGCCATCAGGGAGCAGCTCGACATCTCCCCGGTCCGCTACTACCAGCTGCTCAACGCCCTCCTCGACGACCCGCGCGCCCTCGCCCACGATCCCGTCACCGTCAACCGGCTTCGCCGTGTGAGGGACGCGAGGAGAAGTCGCCGCTAGGGTCGGGGCATGGGCAGCTCCCCGTATGCAGACGCAGCAGACTCCATGCCGACGCCGTCCACCCCCGCAGGCCGTGACGGCCTCGCGGCACTCCTCGAACGGCCCGGCAGAGCCGTGATCGCCCTCGACTTCGACGGCACACTCGCCGAGATCGTTCCCGACCCCGAGCAGGCGCGTGCCCACGAGCGCGCCGTGCCCGCGCTCGCCGCCCTCGCGCCGAAGGTCGCCTCCGTCGCGGTGATCACCGGCCGCCCCGCCGGCGTCGCCGTCCGCTACGGCGGCTTCGCCGGTGTCGCGGGCCTCGACCACCTCGTGGTCCTCGGTCACTACGGCGCGGAACGCTGGGACGCGGTCACCGGCTCCGTACGGGCACCGGCCCCCGACCCGGGGGTCGCGGCCGCGCGCGCCGAACTCCCCGGATTCCTCGACGGCATCGGCGCCTGGCACGGCACCTGGATCGAGGAGAAGGGCCGTGCCGTCGCGGTGCACACCCGCCGCGCCGAGGACCCTCAGGCCGCCTTCGACGCCCTGCGCGAGCCTCTTGCCGCGCTCGCCTCCCGGCACGGCCTGATCCTGGAGCCGGGGCGCATGGTCCTCGAGCTCCGCCCGCCGGGCATGGACAAGGGTGTCGCGCTGTCCGAGTACGTACGGGAGGTCGGCGCCGAGGCCGTGCTGTACGCGGGGGACGACCTGGGCGACCTCGCCGCGTACGCCGCCGTCGACAAGCTCCGCTCCGACGGTGTGCCCGGGCTGCTGCTGTGCAGCGGCAGCGAGGTCACCGAACTCGCCGAGCGCGCCGACCTGTTGCTTCCCGGGCCCGCGCAGGTGGCGGACTTCCTGGCCGCCCTCGCGCGGCGCCTCTAGGCACCGTCGCGCAGAGCGTCCAGCTGGTCGAGGAACCACTGCCGCGGCGGCAGCGCGGTCGCTGCCGCCGCCAGGCGCTTGGAACGCTCGGCGCGCTCGTCGGCCGACATCGTCAGCGCCTCGTGCAGCGCGGCGGCGGTGCCGCTGACGTCGAACGGGTTGACCGTGACGGCGTCCTCGCCGAGCTCCTCGTGGGCGCCCGCCTCCCTCGACAGCACCAGGGCGCAGCCGAGATCGGTGACGACGGGGACCTCCTTGGCGACCAGGTTCATGCCGTCGCGGATCGGGTTGACCAGAGCCACGTCGGCCATCCGGTACGCGGCCAGGGAACGGGCGAAGTCGTCCTTGACGTGCACGACGACCGGCGACCAGGTGTCCGTGCCGTACTGCGCGTTGATCTCGTCGGAGAGCCGGTGGACCTCCGCCGTGTAGTCGCGGTAGACCGCGAGATCCTGGCGCGAGGGGTAGGCGAGCGCGATGTGCACGACCCGTTCACGCCACTCGGGGCGCTCTTCCAGCAGCTCCCGGTAGGCCAGCAGGCCGCGCACGATGTTCTTGGACAGCTCGGTGCGGTCGACACGGACGATCGTCCGCCGGCCCTCGCCCGCCTGGGCGCGCAGGGTGGCCATGCGCTCCTCGACGTCGGGCCGAGCGGCGCGCTCGCGCAGGAAGTCGGCGTCGGCACCGAGCCCGTGCACCCCGAGCCGGGTCCGGTGGCGGCCCCGGCCCTCGATCCGGAACTCGAAGGCCGGCTCGTTGTCCTTCGGCCACAGGGACGTCCCGTCGTACGGGGCCAGCACGGTGGTGGCGCAGCTCTGGAACGCCCGCAGCCAGCGCTTGGTCAGAAAACCGAGGCGGTCCGCGCCGAGCATGCCGAGCAGCAGCTCCTCCGCGACGTCGCCCGGCAGCATCGCGAAGTACTCGGGGGGCGCCCACGGGGTGTGCGAGAAGTGCCCGATCCGCAGGTCCGGGCGGAGCTCGCGGAGCATCCCCGGTACCAGCGCCAGGTGGTAGTCCTGCACCAGCACCGCCGCGTCGTCGGCGGCCTCGTCGGCGAGCGCCTCCGCGAACGCCCGGTTGTAGAGCCGGTACGCGCCCCACTGCCTGCGGAACTCCTGCCCGAAGACGGGCTCCAGCGGCGTCTGGTAGAGCATGTGGTGGACGAACCACAGCACCGAGTTGGCGATGCCGTTGTACGCGTCGGCGTGGACGGCCGCGCCGATGTCGAGCATCCGTACGCCGGGCTCGCCGACGCCGCGCCGCAGGGCCTCACGGTCACCGTCGTCCAGTGCCGCGCACACCCAGAGCGACCGGGCGTTCGAGCCGATGGCCGACAGGCCGGAGACGAGTCCCCCACCACCGCGGCGGGCTTCGAGCTCTCCGTCCTCGTTCAGCGCGTACGAGACTGGGCCGCGGTTGGACGCGACGAGGATCTGGGCTGCGTCGGAGACCATGTGCCGAAACCTAGCCCGTACCGCGGGCCCTCAAACGTTGCTTCCGGTCCTCGGCGGGAAGCCGCCCCCTCCCCGAAACGGGGCGCCCCCGGCCCCTCCCGGTTTCGGGGCTGTTGCCCCCGGGCCCACGGTGACGGCCTCGCGCCGCGGGCCCCGGGGCCTGCGCCCCGACGCCGGCGGGGGAGCCGTCCCCTCCTCGTCCCTTCCTGAAACCGGGGCCCCCCGCCCCCACCCGGAAACCGGGCGCACGCCCGGGCCCGGCCCGGAGCGACTGGCCGGCGCCTGCGCCCCGGCCCCGCGCCTCCGGCTCCGGCCGGTCCGGGCGCGTGGTGCGTCCCGCAGCCGCCGGGCCGTAGGGGTTCAGGGCACCGAGTGGAGCGGGGTGGTGGTGGGTCCCGGGCGGAGCCCCGGTTCGGGCAGGGCCGGGAGGGGAACAGGCCGGAGAGCGTCAGGGGCCGCGGTGGCGGCCGCGGGTGGCGGCCAGGGCGACGAGTCCCGCTGCCGTCAGGCTGAGAGCGATACCGCCCAGGAGCCACAGTTGTTCCGCCGTGCTGCCGGTGGGGGCCATTTCCACCTGCTGTTCAGACACCACGAGAAATCTGATGAGTCCCATAAGTGGGAAATTTAGACAAAATGACCGACAGATTCGGCTTATGCCGCGCGACGCGCCGCATACTCACCGATCTCGAGCATCGGCGGCCGCTCCTCCGTGTCCACCCGGTAGGTCCGCGGGGCGAATCCGTTCTCGACCCGGTCGAACTGGGTGATCGACGGGCGTACCAAGTGCGGCCGGGACAGCCGCAGTTGAGCCGTGCGATAGATCGTCGCGGCCATTCTGCCGAGCGCCTGCCCGTCCTGGTGGCGGTGCTTGCGGGTGCCGACGTCGACCTGGGCGAGCGCGTCGAGGCCCACCAGGTTCAGCGAGTCGACCAGCAGGCCCAGCTCCACGCCGTAGCCGACGGGGAACGGCAGTCGTTCCAGGAGCGAGCGGCGCGCCGCGTACTCGCCGCCGAGGGGCTGGACGAAGCCGGCGAGCTGCGGCCAGTGCAGATTCAGCAGCGGCCGTGCCACCAGCTCGGTCACCCGGCCTCCCTGGGCCGGGGTCCCGTCGGGGCCGGGCTCGGCCCCGCCTCCGAGGGGGCGGTCGTACATCGCTTTGACGAACTGGACCTCCGGCTCCGTCAGCAGTGGACCGACGATGCCGGCGACGAAGTCGGGCGAGAAGTCGCGCAGGTCCGCGTCGCAGAAGCAGACGATGTCGCCGCCCGTCACCATCAGTGACCGCCACAGCACCTCGCCCTTGCCGGCCACGGCCGGCAGCTCGGGCAGGATCGCGTCGCGGTGCACCACCGTCGCCCCCGCGGCCGCGGCGACCTCGGACGTGCGGTCGCTCGAGGCCGAGTCGATCACGAGCAGTTCGTCGACGAGTGGAACGTTCTCCATCAGCTCGCGGCGGATGATCGTCACGATGTCGCCGACCGTGGCTTCCTCGTTCAGCGCGGGAAGCACGACGCTGACCGTCGTACCCTGGCTGACCTTGGCGGATATCAGTCGGTCGAGGGAGCGGTCGGACGCGGACCAGGAGCGCCGGCTCAGCCAGCGGGCCACCTCATCGAGCACTTCGCGTCTCCCTAGGCAGTCGACAAACAGTCGGGCGTGTGATCCATCTCGCGGTTCGGACGACTATCTCAACCGTCCGGGGCTTCGGTTACAGTCTTGAACAACGCGAACGACCCTCGCATCTCGGGGGGTCCAAGCACACAAACGCCCGGACCGCACGTCCGGAGCCATACCGCTCATCCAGAGGGGCAGAGGGAACGGCCCGTTGAAGCCCCGGCAACCCTCCCGCCGACCGCGAGGTCACGGTGGGGAAGGTGCCAATTCCGGCTCGTGGCGAAGTGCGTCACGAGGAAGATGAGGAGAAAGGGCCTCGCCACCATGGCTGCGCAGACCGTCGCAAGCACGAGCACCTCCGCCACCACCACCCCCGTGGACCTCGGACCCGCCGCCGCTCTTTCCTGCCGCGAATGCGGGCAGCGTTTCGAGCTCGGCCCCATCTTCGCCTGTGCCGAGTGTTTCGGGCCGCTCGAAGTCGCCTACGACCTGCCGAGCGGCAGCCCCGAAGAGCTGCGGAAGCGGATCGAGGCCGGTCCGGCCAACATCTGGCGCTACGCCCCGCTGCTGCCCGTCCCCGCCGACGTGGCCGACAAGCCGAACCTGAACCCGGGCTGGACCAAGCTCGTCAAGGCCGACAACCTCGCCCGTGAACTGGGTGTGACCGGCAGCCTGTTCATCAAGGACGACTCCGGCAACCCGACGCACTCCTTCAAGGACCGTGTCGTCGCCCAGGCCCTCGAGGCCGCCCGCGCCTTCGGCTACACCACGCTGTCCTGCTCCTCCACCGGCAACCTCGCGGGCGCGGTCGGCGCCGCCGCCGCGCGGGCCGGCCTGCGCTCCTGCGTGTTCATCCCGCACGACCTGGAGCAGGGCAAGGTCGTCATGGCCGCGGTGTACGGCGGGGAGCTCGTCGGCATCGAGGGCAACTACGACGACGTGAACCGCTTCTGCTCCGAGCTCATCGGGGACCCGCTGGGCGAGGGCTGGGGCTTCGTCAACGTCAACCTCCGCCCCTACTACGCGGAGGGCTCCAAGACCCTGGCGTACGAGATCTGCGAGCAGCTCGGCTGGCAGCTGCCCGACCAGCTCGTCGTCCCGATCGCCTCGGGCTCGCAGCTCACGAAGATCGACAAGGGTCTGCAGGAGCTGATCAAGCTCGGGCTCGTCGAGGACAAGCCGTACAAGATCTTCGGCGCCCAGGCGGAGGGCTGCTCCCCGGTGTCGACCGCCTTCAAGGCCGGGCACGACGTGGTGCGGCCCCAGAAGCCGAACACCATCGCCAAGTCGCTGGCCATCGGCAACCCGGCCGACGGCCCGTACGTGCTGGACATCGCACGCCGCACCGGCGGCGCGGTGGAGGACGTGAACGACGAGCAGGTCGTCGACGCGATCAAGCTGCTGGCCCGCACCGAGGGCATCTTCGCCGAGACGGCGGGTGGCGTGACGGTGGGTGTGACGAAGAAGCTGATCGAGGCGGGTGTGCTCGACCCGGCGCTCACCACCGTCGTCCTCAACACCGGCGACGGTCTCAAGACCCTCGACGCGGTCGCGGATACCTCTCAGGCGACCGCCGTCATCCGCCCGAGCCTGGATGCGTTCCGCGCCGCCGGCCTGGCCGGCTGAGACCGCTGAGACCTCAAGACAAGGAAGGCTGCACCATGAGCGTCAACGTCCGCATCCCCACCATCCTCCGTACGTACACGGGCGGTCGGGCCGAGGTGACGGCGGAGGGTGCGACCCTCGCCGAGGTCATCGCGGACCTGGAGAAGAACCACACCGGCATCGCGGCCCGTGTCCTGGACGACCAGGGCAAGCTGCGCCGGTTCGTCAACGTGTACGTGAACGACGACGACGTCCGGTTCGAGCAGGGCCTGGAGACGGCCACGCCGGAGGGTGCGGGCGTGTCGATCATCCCCGCGGTCGCCGGCGGCTGATCCCACCCCCAAGGACTTACCCACAGTTACTCGAATTGCCCCCTCCGCAAGAGAAGCGGAGGGGGCAATTCTGCATGGTTGAGCGCGGTAGAGTCTGGGAAGCCCCCTCCGCCGGCCGCTCTGGAATGCCTTCGAGTTCCGTAAGAATGCGGCCAAACTGCGTGATCGAATTGCCACTTAGGCGCCATTTGCCGGGCCCGAATTGCCCCGGAATTCCGTGGAATCGTATGGATCGGTCGTTCGGTCCTGCCCAGATTTCTCGTCCGATTGACCTGTTGCAGAGGGCAGTTGGGCAGATACATTCAGCCGCGGTCGACGCGTTCCGGCGCACACCCCTCCTGTCGGGGTGAGGTCTGACCCGGGTCCGCGAAGTGCGGTCCTGTGCAAGGGCCAGTAATAGGGGAGTTAGGCATGGCTCAGGGCACCGTCAAGTGGTTCAACGCGGAGAAGGGGTACGGCTTCATCGCGGTCGACGGTGGTGCGGATGTTTTCGTCCACTACAGCGCCATCCAGATGGACGGATACCGCACCCTTGAAGAGGGTCAGCGGGTCGAATTCGAGATCTCGCAGGGCCAGAAGGGTCCGCAGGCGGACATGGTCAAGCTCGCCGTCTGATCCAACTGATCCAGGCGCGATCGGCCACCGACGCACTCACACACGAGGGGCTCGCATCCCGTTCACCGGGACGCGGGCCCCTCGCGCGTGTCCGGGCGGCACGGGGACCCGCCTGAGGTGCCCCCGCCCTCCTGTCGTCCGACCCCAGCCCCTCGAGGACGCTTCCTCGAAGCCGCTTGCACTCTCAGGGGTCGAGTGCTAATCATTGGCGTTAGCACTCTCCCAGTGAGAGTGACAGAACTTGGATCGGGTCGGTGAGGCCCGCGGGCCGGGTGGGGCAAGGAACCACATGGCGCGCAGGCCGTCCGTCGCGGGCGCCGGATGCGATCCGAAGCAATCCACCCCAGTCCGGGAGGACCACTTCACATGGCCAAGATCATCGCGTTCGACGAGGAGGCACGGCGCGGTCTCGAGCGCGGGATGAACCAGCTCGCCGACGCCGTCAAGGTCACCCTTGGCCCCAAGGGTCGCAACGTCGTCCTCGAGAAGAAGTGGGGCGCCCCCACGATCACCAACGATGGTGTTTCCATCGCCAAGGAGATCGAGCTCGAGGACCCGTACGAGAAGATCGGCGCCGAGCTGGTCAAGGAAGTCGCCAAGAAGACGGACGACGTCGCCGGTGACGGTACGACCACCGCGACCGTTCTCGCCCAGGCGCTCGTCCGCGAGGGCCTGCGCAACGTGGCGGCCGGCGCCAACCCGATGGCCCTGAAGCGCGGCATCGAGCGTGCCGTCGAGGCCGTCTCCGGCGCCCTGCTCGAGCAGGCCAAGGATGTGGAGACCAAGGAGCAGATCGCCTCCACCGCCTCCATCTCCGCCGCCGACACCCAGATCGGCGAGCTCATCGCCGAGGCCATGGACAAGGTCGGTAAGGAAGGCGTCATCACCGTCGAGGAGTCCCAGACCTTCGGTCTGGAGCTGGAGCTCACCGAGGGTATGCGCTTCGACAAGGGCTACATCTCGGCGTACTTCGCCACCGACATGGAGCGTATGGAGGCGTCCCTGGACGACCCGTACATCCTGATCGTCAACTCCAAGGTCGGCAACGTGAAGGACCTCCTTCCGCTGCTGGAGAAGGTCATGCAGTCGGGCAAGCCGCTGCTGATCATCGCCGAGGACGTCGAGGGCGAGGCCCTGTCCACGCTCGTCGTCAACAAGATCCGCGGCACCTTCAAGTCCGTTGCCGTCAAGGCCCCGGGCTTCGGCGACCGCCGCAAGGCCATGCTGAACGACATCGCCATCCTCACGGGCGGCACGGTCATCTCCGAGGAGGTCGGCCTCAAGCTCGAGAACGCCGGCCTGGACCTGCTGGGCCGCGCCCGCAAGGTCGTCATCACCAAGGACGAGACCACGATCGTCGACGGTGCCGGTGAAAGCGACCAGGTTGCCGGTCGCGTCAACCAGATCCGTGCCGAGATCGAGAACAGCGACTCGGACTACGACCGCGAGAAGCTCCAGGAGCGCCTCGCGAAGCTGGCCGGCGGCGTGGCCGTCATCAAGGCCGGTGCCGCGACCGAGGTCGAGCTCAAGGAGCGCAAGCACCGCATCGAGGACGCCGTCCGCAACGCGAAGGCGGCCGTCGAGGAGGGCATCGTCGCCGGTGGTGGCGTGGCCCTGCTCCAGGCCTCCTCTGTCTTCGAGAAGCTCGAGCTCCAGGGCGACGAGGCGACCGGCGCCAACGCCGTGAAGCTCGCGCTCGAGGCCCCGCTCAAGCAGATCGCCGTCAACGGTGGTCTCGAGGGTGGCGTCATCGTCGAGAAGGTGCGCAACCTGCCCGTCGGCCACGGCCTGAACGCCGCGACCGGTGAGTACGTCGACATGATCGCCGAGGGCATCATCGACCCCGCCAAGGTGACCCGCTCTGCCCTGCAGAACGCGGCCTCCATCGCGGCGCTGTTCCTCACCACCGAGGCCGTCATCGCCGACAAGCCGGAGAAGGCGTCCGCGCCGGCCGGCGGCGGCATGCCGGGCGGTGACATGGACTTCTGATCGACCCGGTCGATCAACCGTCCTGACCGAGGGCGGCACCCCACTCCCAGGGGTGCCGCCCTCGGGCGCGTTCGGGCACGGCCCTGCCTCCTCGGACCGGTGGCTGTGACGCGGGTCACCCGGCCCGGTCATGCGAAGTCCGACCCTGCCTGCCAAGCCCGTCCTCTGCCCGGCACCAAGCTGCCAGCGCCCTGGCCCGGTTCACGTCGCGGCAGCGAGGATTCTGCCGATCGTTTGACCACTCCATTCAGAGAGAAAGGACGTGAACCATGACGAAGAAGGCGTTCTACGAGACTCCGGAGTTCGTTTCCGCCGGCTCCTTCCGCGGTGCCACCGGCTTCCTGGTGTTCTTCGGCAACGACGGTACCGGCCGCGGCTGGCTCTGACGGCACCCGGAGGAATCCGCGATGACCAGCCACGGCGCACCGCATTTCTTTGCGCTTCCCGACCGCGAGGAAGCGGGCGCCGTGGCCCGTCGCCTCCATGGCGCGGCACCCGGTCTGCGGGTGCTCCACCATCCCTCCGGCCGCCCCTGGATCATCGGTGAATGGGCCGACGAGGACATCGCCGTCGCCAGGGCCGGTACGGACGCCGTCGCGCTGATCGGCATGCTGCCGAAGCGGACGGGCGAGCTGTCCCGTCGGGCCGGCCGGCTGCACGGCAGGGCCGCACGGCTCGAGGGCCTGTCCTCGGCGATCCCCGGCAGCTTCCATGTCGTGGGCAGCGTCGGCGGCGCCCTGTACGTACAAGGCACCGCCTACGGCATGCGGCGGGTGCACCACGCCGTCGTGGACGGCTGCCCCGTGGCCGGTGACCGTGCCGTGGCGTTGGCAGACGTGGCCGGTGCCGAGGTCGACCTCACTTCCGTGGCGCTGCGGCTGCCCGAACCGCTGGCCGTCCAGCTGCCCCCGCGCCCCATGTGGCGCGGCGTGACGGACGTGGCGCCCGGTGCGTATCTGCTCGCCCCCGCCGACGGCGCCCCGCCCCGGCACGTCCTCTGGCACAGCCCGCCCGTCCCCGAGCGTACGAAGGCACAGGGCGCCGCGGACGTACGCGAGGCGCTGGCCGCAGCCGTCGCCGTACGGACGGCACGGGACGGCCTGCTGAGCGCGGACCTGTCCGGCGGACTGGACTCCACCTCGCTGTGCGCCATCGCGGCCGGACAGCTCGGCCCGGGTGAACTGATCGTCGGCGGCATTCCCGGCGACGAGTCGGTCAACGACGACGCGCACTACGCCCGTCTCGCCTCCGCGTCCTGGCCGCACGTCGAACACATGGAACTGACACCGGAACAGACACCGCTGTTCTACCAGGGCATCCTCGACGACGGCTGCCGCACCGACATCCCCGCGGGCGTCGCCATGAGCCGCGACCGTGCCACCGCGGTGATCTCCGTGATGGCGCGGCGCGGCTCCCGGCTGCACATGACCGGGCACGGCGGCGACCACCTCTTCTTCCAGTCCGGCGCCTACTGCCACGACCTGATCGCCCGCCGCCCCCTGCTGGCATTCCAGCGGATCCGCGGCTACCGCACGCTCTACGGATGGCGCTGGCGCCCCGTGCTGCGCCAACTCGCCGACCGGCGCTCCTACCGCCGGGCGGTGGCCGCCACCGATCTGACCGCTCCCGGCGACCTCGGCTTCAGCACCCCCCAACTGGCCTACGTCGCCCCGCCGGTGGTCCAGTCCTGGCTCACCCCCGAGTGCCGCGAACTGGTGGCCGCCGGGCTGCGGGAGGCCGCCCGCCACGCCGAGCCCTACGCACCCACACTCGGCCGCCACCGGGAACTGTCCGCCCTGTACTCCGGGACACAGGAGTGCGCGGCGATCGCCGAAGCCGGACGCCGTGCGGGGGTGCCCGTCACCATGCCCTACTTCGACGACGCGGTGGTCGACGCCGCGCTGTCGGTACGCCCCGAGGAGCGGGCCGACCCCTGGCAGTACAAGCCGGTGCTCAAGGAGGCGGTACGCGGCATCCTCCCCGAGCAGTGCCGGGCCCGCACCACCAAGTTCGAAGGCACCGTCGACGCGGTCGGCGGGCTCTACCGGCACCGCGACAAGATCCGCGCCCTGTGGGAGGACAGCGCCCTGGCCAAGGCCGGGCTCATCGACGCCGGCGCGCTCGCCCGGCTGACCGAGAGGCCCGGCACGCCCGACCTCAAGAACGGCGCCGTCGACTCCACCATCATCTGCGAAGCATGGCTGCGCGCAGTCGCCTGACGTGCCCGGCCGGAAGGAAGGAATGCGATGAAGCTGCGCAACCGCCCGTACCTGACCGTCACGGAGACCGAATACGGTGCGGTGCTGCTGGACACCAAGACCGGTGAGTACTGGCAGATGAACCCCAGCGCCGCCACGGCCGCCCAGGCACTGCTGGACGGCGGCGACGCCGATGACGCCGTGCGACGCGTCACCGACCACTTCGAGGTGGACACGGAGCGCGCCGCGAACGACGTGCGGGCCCTGATCGAGGCCATGTGGTCGGCCGGGGTGGTGCAGGAGTGAGCATCACCGTCGCCCTGGACAGAGACCGGGCCAGAAGGCCGCTGAAGCTACGGCTTCTCACCCGGCTGGCGATCTGTGCCGCCCGGTTGCTGGTCCTCCTCAAACCCCACCTGCTGACACGGGTGCTGACCCGGCTCAGCCGGAACGCCGCCGCCGCGGACAGCGCACAGGCGAACGCCGCCCGGGACTCGGTCCTGGCCGCCGGCCTCAGCCTCAACGGCCTGCGCTCCTGCCTGCCGCGCTCGGTATCCATCGCCCTGCTCTGCCGCCTCCAGGGTGTGTGGCCCACCTGGTGCGTCGGCGTGCGGGCGGCACCGCCGTTCGCCGCGCACGCATGGGTGGAGGTGGACGGTGAACTGATCGGGGAACGGGGCCGCTCCGACAGCCTCGCCCGCCTGATCACCGTGGCGCCGGCGAAGGGACGTACACCGGGCAGGAGTTGACGGGAACTCGGCAATGGGGCGCCGGCCCGAAGGGCCGAGGGGGGCGGGCCCCCACCCTGAAGAGACCTGCCCTGCCCCATGGGGGGCGAGCGCCCGTTCCGCGAGGGTCGTGACATGACGATTCCTCGCAGGCCCGGCGGTCGCCACCCCATCTCAGGCGCCGCGGCCCTCACCCTGCCCCTTTTCGCGACCACCCCTCCTCGTCCCCGCGGCACCGGCCGCAGAGGCGGCGACCCCGCGCCCGCATTCCGCCGTCCGTCGGGGGCCGTGCCCCGGCAGCGGGCTCGATCCGCGGCAGGAATGCGGCACTGTCCCGGTCCCGTTGGACCATGCCCGCCCTGGGGGCGCTCAGGATGCGTGCGTCGGCGACCGCGCCCGGATGGTGACCGTCGACGGGGTGGGCCACGGCGCCTACCGGGCGCACGGGGTACGGCGACGCGACCGTGACCCGATTCCTGCTCACGGGAGACCCCCGAGAAGGACCGCTACTGCGCCTCCTGACCCGCCGGTGCGGGGGCCGGCCGCGGTCGGCCCAGGGCGCCGGCCACCAGCAGGTAGGGCAGGCCCAGCAACGCGAAGACAGCGCCGTGCGACGCGTGCGGGGACAGCGCCGCGTAGGCGCCGTACGCCAGCAGGGAGGCGATGTTGGTGCCCAGGCCGGTCAGTGAGGTGATCGTCGCGCGGCTCGGGCCGTTGATCGCCGCCTGGAGGCGTACGTCGGCCAACACGTCCGCGAGCTGGAACACCCCGAACGCGGCGCCGAGCAGCACGAATCCGGCGAGCGTGCCGGACAGCGCGCCCGCGGCGAGAGCGACGGCGGCCACCGCGACCAGCGTGGCCGCCGTACGGTCGGTGAGCCGTTCGCCCGGCCCCACCAGCAGCGAGCCGAGTGTCACGCCCACCCACACCACCAGCACCAGCAGCGGTACGGTCTGCGTCGCGACGCCCGTGGACGCGGCCAGCAGCGGTACGTACTCGTCCAGGACGCCCCACACAGACGTGATCACGACGGCGAGGACCATGGCGCGGCGGACGGGCCTGCTGCCGCGTACCTCGTCAAGGCCGTCCCGCAACGTCGCGATGCAGCCGGGTCGTCGGGCCTTCCCGTGGTGGCCGGTGGCGCGGTGCTCGGGGAGCGTCGCGCCGACCGCCGCGCAGAGCAGGCACGCGGCGATGCTTCCGCCCCAGACCAGCGTCTCGCCGCCGAAGGCGAGCGCGGGCGCGGCGGCGGCGGTCGCCGTGGCGGTCGCGGCCATGCTGACGGCCGCCGCCCGGCCCATGACCCGCCCGTACCGGTCGGCCGCGCCGAGCCGTTCGAGCTCGTCGTGCACGAGGGCCTCCATGGAACCGGAGCGCAGCGATCCGCCGATCGCCCAGAGCGTGAAGCCCCCGGCATAGGCCGCGTACGAGGGAGTGAGGGCCCAGAGGGCGAATCCGCCGGCGGTCAGCACCGGTCCGATCACCATCAGCGCCTTGCGCGACACGACGTCCGCCCACACACCGGACGGCACCTCGACCAGCAGGCCGACGACGCACCAAATGGCGAACAGGGACGAGATCTCGGCGGTGGTCAGGCCGTGCTCGGCGAAGAGCAGGGCGTAGAGGGGATAGAGGAGGACGAAGTCCTCAAGTCCCGCGTAGGCGTAGAGCTTTCGCTCAAGACTGCGGACGCCGGAAGTGCGGGGGCCGAGCGGGCACGACGAAACGGTGAGCATGCGTGTGGTCCTTCTGCGGAACGGACGGGGGACGCCGGGTGCTCACCCGCGCGGCGGCCCTCGACAGCCCGTTCCCGGACCTGAGGCGGTGGATCAATGTCGTCGTCGGCTCATGCGGCCGAGTCTACGCCTGGGAGCAGTCCTTGAGCTTCTCCGTTTCGAGGGCGATGTCCGGTGGCGTACTGGCCGTAGGGCGTGGCAGTCGGCCATGGGATCGCCTCTGGATCGATCTCGTTGGTCGGGCCCGCAGGTGTGGGTAGCACATGGCGGGTTGTTCGTTCATCGGAACGCCAGAGCAGGATGACGCTGCGTGGCAACCCGATCGCGTGGTGTCAACCCGGTGGGGCTCGGGTGGGTTGAAACGGGACGCCCCCCAACATCGCTGTGAAGAGAGCTCGAATCCCGGAACTCGAGCTGAGGGAAATACGGCGACGTCGTCCCGGCCGCGCTCGAGACCGGCGACGAAGGCCGACCGGGCGCCATATGGGCTGCGACGCCCGGCGGTTCGCATTCCTGGAATGATCGTCGTACCACTCCAGGAAGGACGCAGGCGTGACATTCGGGGGACAGAATCCGTACCGGCGGAACGGGCAGCCGCAGCCGGGCCCGGGCCCGCATCCGGGCCCGCCGCCGTACCGTCCGTACGGTCCGCCTCCGTCGCTGTGGCAGCGGTTCCGGGACGACGAATGGCCGCCATTGCGGGAGTTGCTCGCCGAGGTGCGAAGGGTGCCCGGCTGCCTCTTGGCGCTCGGTATGTGCTGTGTGTGGCCCGCGCTGGCCGTCCTGGTGGGGTATCCGCTGGCAAGGTCGGCTCGTCGGCAGGCGCGTCGGCGGTTCCCCGTGAACAGCATCCGCCAGTACCACGACCCCGAGGTGTGGCGTGCGCAGAAGACACGGGCCTGGGTCGCGCTGGGCGCGTCCTTCCTGATCCTGGCCGCCTACGGCACGGAGGCGGACTGGAACGAGGTGCAGGAGCAGTACTTCATCCGGCTGGTGATCACCCCGTGGCTGCTGATGCTCACCGTGCCTCTTGTGCTGCTGGTCCTGTTCCGGCTCGCGCCGCCGTCGGCGCGGCCGGGGATGCGGGCCCGGCTGCGGCCCGCGGTCCGCTCGGTGCTCTGGTACTTCGGGGCGTTCACGTCGGTGCCGGTGCTGTACACGGGTGTGATGCTCCTCAGCGAGAGCTATGCGAACAGCCGCCTCAGCCCCCTGATCACGCTCGCGTTGCTGCTTCCGGCGCTGTGGGTGCTGTTCTTCGTGGTGTTCGCCTCCACCACCGTCGTCCGCACCGCGTTCAGCACGGCCGACGTGCACGCGGCGCTCCCGGCCCTGCTCACCGGCGTCCTGGTGTGGGAGCTCGCGGCCATCAATCTGGCCACGGCCGGGATGCCGCCGGGTCCGCCGATCGTCCAGGTGTGTGCGGTCGTCGGCGGCCCGGCGTCGGTCACCGCCATCGCGTGGTGGGAGCTCACCCGGCTGCGCACGCGGTACGGGGTGACCCTGCGCGGCTGAGTCAGAGGCCGCGCCAGAGCTGGGAGGCGTCGGACGTGTTGCAGCCGCTCGTGATCACGTTCGTGTCGGACATGGCCAGGCACCGGTCGGTGGAGGCGTTCTTGAGGGTGCTGCCGGCGGATGTCGTGGAGCCGATGCGCCAGAGCTGGTCCGAGGAACCGCTGCAGGAATCGAGGGACATGACGAAGTTGTTGGTGTCCGCCGCCAGGCATCTGCCCGAGCCGCTGACGAGGCGGAAGGTGCCGCCGGAGCCGGAGAGGTTCCAGTCGTAGTTGATCTGCCCGCCGTTGGACGACGGAGCGCCGCAAGTAGACGGTGCGGCCTGGACGAGGCCGCCGTTGATGTGCTCTGCCAGGCACTTGCCGTTGGCGGAGTTCGTGAGGCGCTGGTTGCCCTGCGGGGTGTCCGGTTCCGGGGGCTTCGGGGCCTGGCCGCCACCCGGGGTGTTGGTGCCGCCCCCCGAGCCGCCGGAGTCGCCGCCGGGGTCCGTGCCGCCGGTTGCGTCCGAACCTCCGCCGCCGCCTTGGGCAGGGCCGGGGGCCGGGACGCCCGGAGCCGGGCCGGCCGTGGTCGTGCCGGGGCTCGGGGAGCCCGAGGGGGAGAGGGAGGCGTTCGGGGACGGGGTGTTCGAGGGGGAGGCCGGCGGTGAGCCGGTGGGCGTCGGTGGGGCCGAGTTCGCACCGGGGCCCTTGGCCTCGGGGGTCGACTCGAACGGGGCGAGGGCCAGGGTCAGCGTCGTGCCGACGCCCACCACGATCGGGATGACGATGACCAGGGGGACGCGGATGCGGCGTTTCTTCTTCGCCCCTGTGGTGGCGGGAGGCGACTCGGGCTCCGCCTTACGGGGCTCCTCCTCCGGCTCCTCCGGTTCTTCCGGCTCTGCCGCGACCGTCGGCGGGGTCGCGGCGAACGCCACCCGCTCGGCGATCCGTTCGGCGACGGGTGAGGGCCACTCCCATGTCGCTTCTGCCTCGGCCGTCGTCCGTTCGTCGGCGAGGTCGAGCAGTTCCCCGGCCGTCGGCCGGTCCGCCGGGCTTTTGGCCAGACAGGACTTGACGACGTCGAACAGTTCCGGGTCCGTGTCCGGCAGGGTCCCGACGTCGGGTTCGGTGTGGACGATGCGGTAGAGCAGGCCCGGCCCGGAGCCGTCGCCGAACGGAGGACGGCCGTTCGCCGCGTACAGCATCAGACTGCCGAGCGCGAAGACGTCGGCCGCTCCCGTGAGCCGGCGTTCGGCCACGGCCTGTTCCGGGGCCATGTACGCGGGGGTGCCGATGACCATGCCGGTCCTCGTCAGCCTGGACTGGTCCGCCGCCCGGGCGACGCCGAAGTCGATCAGGGTGAGGCTGTCGGTGGTCAGCATGACGTTCGACGGCTTGAGATCCCGGTGCACCATGCCGGTCGCGTGGACACGCCGCAGCCCGGATGCCGCTTCGCGCAGCAGCAGCCAGAGCGCGTTGCCGGTCAGCGGTCCGCCGTTCACGCGCACGGCGTCGTTCAGGGTGATGCCGGGGATGTACTCGGTGGCGAACCACGGCGGTTGGGCGGTGCGGTCGCCGGCCAGCAGCGCTGCGCTGGCACCGGCGGGGAGTCTGGCCAGGTTGTCGAGCTCGTGCCCGAAGTGGCGCAGGAAGTCCCTGTCCTCTGCGAGGATGGGCAGCACCTGCTTGACCGCGGCGTAGCGTCCCGAGGCCGTCCCGAGGTAGACGCGGCCCATCCCGCCGGCTCCGAGTACCCCGAGCAGAGTGAAGGCGCCGATCCGTCGCGGGTCGCCCGGCTCACGGGGCGTGGCCCCGCTGCCGCTCAAACTGGAGTTTTCTTCTAATTCCCTGCTCACATCCGCAGGTTAGCGGAGACGGTACGGCTTCAGTAGGCTTCGATCAACTCCGGGCAACTTCCGTCAACTTGGGCCCACCTACTCCCGGGTGAAGGTGCCGAGTCCCGTCTCGTCGAGGCTCTCGACGCGGACCTTCGACGCCTTGCCGCCCGAGTCGACGGTGAACATGACGCCGGAGCGGCCGACCGCGTTCTCGCCCACGGTGACGAAGCTGAACGTGTTCCCGTCGTAGTGGGTCAGGGGGAAACGCAGCGGCTTCGGGCCGAGTTCCATGGTCAGCCCGCCGTTCGTGGCGGTGACCCTGAGCGCGCCGTAGTAGTCGTTGCGGTAGGTGCCCGTGTAGGTGTCGACGGGCTGTGCGTCGGCGGCGCCGGACGGCTGCCTGGCGTAGTCGGTGGGGGAGCGGGCCTCCTGCTCCTCCTGCTCGTAGACCTGGCCGATCCTGGTGAGCCAGTCGCCGGTCGGCTTCCCGTACTGGGCCGTGTCGTAGAAATTGAACGCGATGGAGTCCGCGAGGCCCACCGGCTCCCCGTTGGTGAGGACGACGATGCCCAGCTGTTCCGCGGGCAGCATGGTGACATTGGTGTTGGCGCCGAGGCCGAACGCGCCGGAGTGGCTGAGACGGAGCCGGCCCTGGTCGTCGTAGCCGACGTTCCAGCCGAGGCCGTAGAAGCCGGTGCGGTCCGCCGGGCCGGCCGGGGGCTGGGCGACGGACTCGGGCCAGTGGGTGCGGGTGAGCGGGCCGGCGGGGACGATCCGCTCGTCGCCGAGCCTGCCGTTCGCCAGTTGCAGGCGCATCCAGGTGGCCATGTCCTCGGCCGTGGAGCTGACGCCGCCCGCGGGGGACTGGGCGTCGGCGTCCCGTACGTACTTGGCCTGCCAGGCGTCGCCCTCCTTGACGTGGGTGACCGCCTTGTTGCCCGCCTTCTCGTAGTCGTCGAAGCGAGAACTGGTGGAGTTCATGCCCGCCGGTGCGTACAAGGTGTCTTCGGCCAGCTTCTCCCAACTGGTGTTCTTGGCCTCGGCCACGGCCATGGCGGCCGCGGTGAGACCGAAGTTGGTGTACGCGTACGAGGCACGGAACGGCGCCAAGGGCAGGTGGCGCAGGTGGGAGAGGATGTAGTCGCGGTCGTAGCCGAGGTCCTCCAGCAGGTCGCCGCCGTGGTCGGGCAGGCCGCTGCGGTGCGAGAACAGGTCGGCCACGGTGACGTGCTCGGTCACCCACGGGTCCTTCAGCGCGAAGCCCGGGACATGCTTCGCCACCGGATCGTCCCAGCCGATCGCCTTGTCGCCGACGGCGCCTGCGACCACGGTCGACGCCAGCGGCTTGGACAGAGAGGCGAGTTGGAACACCGTGTCAGGTGACACGGGACCCGGCTTGCCGGTCTCCCGTTCCCCGAAGCCCTTGGTGTGCACGACCCGGTCCTTGTGGACGACGGCGACGGCGACGCCCGGGACGCCGGTCTTCTCCATGCCGTCGCGGACGATGCCGTCGAGCTTGGCGACGGCGTCGTTCACCTGCTTGTCGGTGAGCTGGGGCGGTGGCGGTGGTGGGGGCTCTGCGGCGCCGGCGGCTGTGGCGCCGGTCGCCACGAGGACGGAGGCCAGGAGCGTCACTGCGGGAGCCCTGCGTCGGCGGTGGCCCACACGTCGCTGGAGAACCATGCTTCTCATTCAACGCCCGGGAAGCGACTCTGTCGCGGGGAGCGGCCCACCGGCGACCGGGACGGCCGTCGGCCGGGTCCGGCGCGTCCACAGCAGTGCGCCCACCAGCAGCGCCGCGGCGCCCACCAGCCACGGCAGCGGGCCGACCGGCAGGAAGCCGGCGACCAGGCCGGTCAGCGCGGCGACCGACTGGAGCGCGAGCGACTTCACCGACAGGGCGGTCGCGCGGACCGTGCTGTCGACGCGGTGGTGCAGCAGGTCGTTCTCGTTCGGGCCCGCCGCGCCGAGGCCGAGGTAGACAAGGCCGTAGCCGACGGCGGCGACTGCCGACGGGGCCGGGCCGCCGTCCCAGGCGGCCGTCACGCCGAGCAGCACCAGCCCGGTCGAGCCCACCCCGAGAGCGGCCAGGACCGCGTGCTCGCCGCTGCCCGTCAGCCGGGCCGCCAGTGGCGCGCAGTGGCTGCCGACGGCGGTGCACAGGAAGCCGGCGCAGGCGAGCGATGCGTACAGCACGGCACCGGACTCGGGCGCCCCGGTGAGCCGGGCCGCCCGCCCCGGGGTGAGGAGCTCGATGGCCGCGAGCGCCGCGCCGGCGGCGGCCGACGTCAGCAGAACCCGGCGGACCAGCGACTCCGTGACACCGAGCCGCAGCCCGTCCAGCATCGTCGCCGGGACGCCGCGCAGCACCCCGCGCAGCGTGGCGGGCGCTCGGGGCGGCTCCGGCAGGGCGGTCAGCACATACGCGACGTACCCGACGCCGACGGCCGCGCCCAGCAGGCCGGGGACCGAGAGCGGCAGCACGAGCCCGCCGGTCACGTCGGCCGGCCAGGCGACGGGGTCCGCGCCGAGGCTCAGCAGGAGCGGCAGGGCGCCGCCGACGAGGGTGCCGAGGGCGAGCGCGGCGGCGGCGGCCGTGCCACCGCGGGCGAGACCGGTGCGCAGTTCGGCGGCGAGTCCGGAGTGGGCCTGCACGGTGTCCACGTACCAGGCCTCCGCGGGGCCGCTGGACAGGGCGCGGCCCGAGCCCATCAGGAACATCGCGACGGCAAGTGCCCAGACCGTGGTGCCGAGCGCCATCATGGTCAGCGCGGACAGGTTGAGCAGGCCCGCGGCGGCCAGGACCGACCGGCGGCCGACGACGTCGGACAGTCCGCCGGTCGGCAGCTCCATCAGGGACACGGTGACCGAATGGACCGCGAACAGCCCGGCGACCACGGCGAGGCTCATGCCGCGCTCGGTCAGGAGCAGTACCTGGGACGGTATGTAGAGGCCGACCGGCAGCCAGAACAGGAAGGTGACGGCGACGAAGCGGTGGCGTGCGGCGCGCGGGTCCAACTGCCGTTTCACGAACGGTCCTCGGCATGGACGGCGAGGCCTGCGGCGAAGAGGACGACCTGCTCGGCGCGCGGATCGTCCTTGTCGCGGGCTGCCAGCTCGGTGACGGTTCGGTTGAAGGTCTCCCGCAGCTCCGTGAGCGCCTCGGGGGTCAGCCGCACCACCAGGTCGGTGAACCCGGACGGCTCCAGCCACTCGCCGCCGAGCCGTCCGGCGGCCAGGTCCTCCTGGTGCCTGGCGAGGGAACGCTCCAGATGGTCGAGCTGGGCGCGGCGTGAGACGTCGACGAACGCCCGTGCCTCCACGGAGCCGGCCATCGCGGCGTTGCTCCAGCTGGTGACCTCGTGCACCGCCTTCCACCGCCGCTCCCGGCCGTCGCGGTGCTCGGCCTCCTCGATGAACGCGTACTTGGCCAGCACCCGAAGGTGGTAGCTGGTCGACGCGGACGACTCGCCCGTCCTGACCGCCAGTTCACTCGCGGTCGCCGGGCCGTCCATGCGGAGCATGCCCAGCATGCGGATGCGCAGGGGGTGCGTCAGCGCCTTGAGCGCGGCGGCGTCCTCGCGGGGGTCGAGCACGCGGGCGCGATGCTCGTGGGGAAGGTCCTGGTCGGTCATGCGGTGAGCGTAGGGTGACCCACATACTTTGCCAAGAAGATTTTGCAAAAAATATTCGGTAGAGTCGGATCGACGCCCAGGAAGAAGGCGACGACACCGAGCAGAGCAACGACGGTCGTGATGGTCCAGGGCTTCGAGACGCTCGCCGCCTCCACCGTGGACAAGGTCGGCGAACGGTCATGGTGACGCACGACTCGGCGCCGGCACGGCGGGCGGAGAGGGTGGCGACCATCCGCAAGGGGCGCGTGACGGTGAAGCAGCAGACCCGGCTCTGAGCGGGCACCTGAAGACCGGGGCAGGGACCCGGCATCATCTTTGGTCCCTGCCCCGCCACTCAGCAGGACGGGAGGCCGAGGCCGCCGCGCTGACCCGGGTCGATCCAGACAGCGGAGAGGTAGCCGAAGCGGCCGTCGCTCCAGCGGACTCCGTACCAGAGGCGGCTCTCGGCCAGCTGCTCGTTGGTGTCGTCCGCCGAGTCATTGTCGTTGCCGTTGGTGGTACGGGCGCCCTGGGTGCGGCAGATGGCGGTCAGGTGGTCACCGGTGACCACCTCGGTGCCGGACAGGGCGCAGCCACGGGACGCGCAGAAGTTCTCCGTCACGGTGGACAGATAGGCCGGGGTGTCTTCCCGCATCCTGGTGCGGCCGTCCGTGACCTTGTTGAAGACCGTGAGCCGTTCCGCTCGGGGCTGCTGGGGCGGGGTGGCCGGAGATCCGCCGGACGTGCCGGAGCCGCCGGCAGCGGCCGTGCCGCCTGTGTTGCCTCCGCCCCCCGCGCCGCCTGCGTTCGCCCCGCGTTCCGAGCCTCCCGTGCCTCCCGTGCCGCCTGTGTTCGCCGAGCCTTCCGCGGGGCCTTTGGGCGGCGCCCCGATGGTGAAGAACGCCTCCACCGCGCGGCCGGTGCCGAGGTCGACGAGTTCGGTGCTGTACGTGCCGGGTGCGTCGCCCTTGCACGGCCACTTCCATGTCACCGAACCGTCCGCCCCGACCGTGCCGGTGTCCTTGCCCAGACGGTAGAAGGAGCCGTCGGGGCGGGCCGCCGACACCGAGTACTCCTCGCCGGGGGTGAAACCGGAGGAACGGTTGGACAGTTCGCCGCCGTCCGAGGTGCATGTGCCCGTCACCTCGAACCGCAGGGGCTCGGGCGGGGGCGCCGGTGGGTCGTTCTCGTGTCCGACGGAGGCGCACCGCGGGGTGTCCGGCGTCTGGTTGCGGACCAGATCGGACCACACCCAGCCCTCCTTGCCCGCATGGTCGCCCGAGGTGACCGTGACCTTGAACCACTTCGCCGACTTCTCGCCCGGAGGCGGTGTCGTGCTGACCCAACAGTTCATGGTCACGGTGGTGCCGTCGGTCAACTGCTCCAGCACGAGGCAGTCGAGGCCCCACGGGTTCTGCCCGACAGGCTTGTCCGCGCCTGCCTGGGGGCAGCTGCGGAGCATCACGGAGGTCGCGCCGTCCTTGGTGTCCTGTGGGCGGGTGTGGACCGAGGGAGTGGCTGCTGTGGCGTCGGCGGCCCGCTCGGTGCGGATCGGTTCGTCCGAAGCGCGGGCCGAGCATGCGGTGGCCGTCAGGGCCGCCAGCGCGGCCAGGCCCGCGAGGGTGGCGGTCGACCGCCGTCTGAGAGACATCGGGAACTCCTCGGGAGGCAGGGCGGGCGGGGCGGAGGGACGGCGCGCGGCCGGGTCAGCCGACGCTGTCGACGCGGAAGGTGGTGGTCACGGAACGGCCGGAGCCCTCATCGGTCGCGCGGGCCGTGTAGATGCCGGCCGTGTCGCCCTCCTGGCACATCCAGCGGGTGCGCAGGGAGCCCGCCGAGGTGGCGGTGTTCGAGTCACCGATCGTCAGCGGGTAGGGCCGGCCGTCCGGATCGGTGATGGAGATGGTGTACGTACCGCCGGGCGTGAAACCCGAGGAGCGGACGTCCAGTTGATCCCCGGCACGCGTACAGGTACCGGTGATGGACAGTTCGGGCGAGCCCTTGCCGTCACCGCCTCCGCCGTCGCCGGAGAGCAGTGCCGGTACGGCAGCGGCGGTTATGCCGCCGAGGGCCGCGACCATTGCCGCGACGACCGCGGGATGTCTCAGCCAGGGCCTTGGAACCGGCCGGGGGCCGGGCTCGGCGTCGTCGTCCGCGCCGGTCTCCTCGTCATCGGCGGTCTCCGTGGCGGGCGTGGTCGCACGCGCAACCGTCGGACGGCTGCCCGTGGCTCGTCCGGGTGCTGTCCTTGCGGCATGCTGCCCGGCAACGGTGCGGGCCCGGGTGAGGACGTCCGTGCCGCCCGTCACCGCGGCGGGCGCCGCCGGGGCACTTCCCAACTCGGCCCGCAGAAGGCGAAGCTCTTCGTCGTCGCAGCCCGGCACCGACAGCCAGGCGGCGGCCTCGAACCCCTTCCCCGGCTCCTTGACGGTCACGCGCACATAGGTGTGGGGATGAAGGGCAGGACGCTGTCGCACGAGTCCTTGGTAGAGGTCGTCAGGAATGATCAGTACCAGCGGGCGGTGCGGCAGCAGATCGAGTGCCCGGCGGCAGGGCTCGGAGTTCAGCAGACGCGCCACCGTGACCGGCGGTGCGCCGGTCAGGTTTCCCCTGACGATCTCGGAGTAGCCCTCGACCAGTGCCAGCCGCAGCTGCATACGGTACGGCTCGGCGAGGCGGCCGTTCTCCTGCTCCAGCTCGGTGCACAGCGCGGGGGCGTAACGCATGAGCAGGTCGAGTGCGGACGTGCCGTCGGCCCAGCGCATCAGCTCGCCGTCGCCGTGCCGCTGACGGAACACCTGCTCGCGCGACACCCGTCCGTCCCGGGCGGCACGGCGGCGGATGCCGTCCAGCGTCGTCAGGCTGCTCTCGTGGTCGTGGGGCTGGAGGCTGCTCCATCCGCGCAGGTCGTCCTGCGTGATCGGACGTGACGCCGGGCCCTCGTCGTACTGCTTGCTCATCGGCCGGTTTCCCCTCCTGTGGTGCGTACGCGGTCGAGAGGTGGGGGTGATGCATGGGCAGCCGGCACCAGGCGCGTGCTGCGTCGCAGCAGTATGGGCAGTGGGCGTGCGGATCGGGTGTTGCGGCCGTCAACTGACGGGATACGGAGGTGTGCAGGAGGCGGGATACGCGATGTCCCTGAGGCCCGGCAGGTCGCGCACCACCAGGCGGCGGGAGCCGGGATCGACGAGACCCAGTTCCCGCAGCGCGCGCATCGTCCGGTACGCGGTGCTCTCGCTTGCCCCTATCAGCGCACCCCATTCGACCTGGGTGAGGTCCACGCCGATGACCACGCTGTTGCCGTGGGACAGCCGCCCGTAGTCCTCCGCCATCTCCACGAGGACCCTGGCGAGTTTGACGCGGGAGCTCGAGCCCGTGTAGTCGACCCGCCGACGGGTCGCCGTGCGCAGCTTGCGCGCCACCGAGGCGGTGAGCGTCAAGGACACGGCGGGCAGGGCTTCCATGGTCCGCAGGAACGCGCCCCGTTCGAGCCTCAGGGCCACCAGCGGATCCCGGCCGCACACCTCGACGGTGGCGGTCCTGACCGCACCGTCGAGGGCGGCCAGCTCGCCGACCGCGTCACCCGCGACGCGCACCGCGAGCAGCGCGCGGCCGCCCCCGTCGGTGCGCGCACTGACCTTCGCGGTCGATGTCAGCAGCAGGTAGACGTCGCTCCCGTCGTCCCCCTCGCGGATGAGCGTCTCGGACCGGGCGAAGCGGACCACCGTCCCGGCGGTGGCGACGGTGTCCAGCTCGACGGAGTCCAGTTGGGCCAGAAAACTCGGGGCGGGCCAAGCGCTGCGGTACGTACGTGCGAAGGCGCGTACGTCCTCCACCGGGATCCGCTCCATGCTGCCCTCCGGCTGTCGGACCATACGACTTCAGCCAATGGAGCCATTGTCGCCGCCAGTTGCGGAGATGTCCCTGGATTTCCGTCATCACGGGCAGTTCCGCACCCGCGTCGGGCGCTGGTTACTCCTGTGTGGCGGAGAGCGCTGCGCGCAGGTGGCCCGAGGCTCGGGCGAGGAGCGTCGAGGCCGTCGAGGCGTCGACACCGCTGAGGATCACCAGGATCGCGTTCTTCACCTCGCCGTCCGTCGCCTCCAGCGCCGACTCGATCTCCTCGTCGGAGGCGCCCGTCGCCAGTGCCACGATGCGGCGGGACCTCGCGCGCAGCTTGTCGTTGGAGGCGCGGACGTCGACCATCAGGTTTCCGTAGGTCTTGCCGAGGCGGATCATCGTGATCGTTGAGATCATGTTGAGCACGAGCTTCTGTGCCGTGCCCGCCTTCAACCGGGTTGATCCGGTGAGGAGTTCCGGTCCGGTGACGACCTCGATCCCGTGGTCCGCGGCAGCGGCCAGCGCGCTGTCCGCGTTGCAGGACAGCCCGATGGTGAGCGCTCCAAGCCCGCGGGCGTGCTCCACCGCGCCGACCGCGTACGGCGTGCGGCCCGACGCCGAGATGCCGACGACCGTGTCGTCGGCGGTGAGCTCCAGCCCGTCCAGGTCGACGGCGGCGAGTTCCTTGCTGTCCTCCGCGCCCTCAACGGCCTCGACCATTGCGGTCGGCCCGCCCGCGATGAGACCCAGGACCTCGGACGGCTCGGTGTTGAAGGTGGGCGGGCACTCGCTGGCGTCCAGCACGCCAAGCCGGCCGGCCGTGCCGGCGCCCGCGTAGATCAGCCGGCCGCCGCGGGCCATGCGCTCCGCGGTGCCGTCGACGGCGGCGGCGATGGCGGGCAGCTGCGCGGCGACGGCGGCCGGGACGGTCTCGTCCTCGCCGTTCATGAGCCGCGCGATCTCGAGCGTCGGCAGCCGGTCGATGTCGGCGAGCTCGGGCCGGAACGCCTCGGTGGTCAAGCTGGCCAGCTGGGCGCGGAGTTCACCGTACGTGGAGGTCATGAAAGGCGGCTCGGCTTTCTCGGTGCGTGTGGGACTGGTTCAGCGGGTCAACGCCTGCGGGGGGTGTGGCGGTGCGCGAGGGCCTCGTAGGAGGCGGCGAGGGCAGGGGCCGCCGACTCGTACGTACGCTGGGCCACGCCTATGAACAGGCAGTCGACGACGAGCAGTTGGCTCGTCCGGGAGGACATGGCGGCGGGGCGGAGCTCGCTCTCGCGGGCGGTCGACGTGGTGAGGATGTGGTCGGCGTACTGCGAGACCGGGCCGTCGGGGCGGCCGGTGATCGCGATCGTCGTCGCGCCGCGGTCGAAGGCGACGCGCAGCGGCTCGATCACGTCACCCGTGGAGCCGGAGTGCGTGATCGCGATGGCCACGTCGCCGGAGCGCAGTTGTACGGCGTTGGTGACCGCGAGGTGCGGGTCGGTGTGGGCGTGCGCGATCAGACCGATCCGGAGCAGCTTCTGCGCGAGGTCCATGCCGACGAGGGAGGACGCGCCGGCGCCGTAGATGTCGATGCGGCGGGCCGTCGCCGCGGCGCTCACCGCGGCGCCGAGCTGGACGGTGTCGAGGCCGGCGGCGGTGTCGGCGAGGGTCTGCTGCTCGTCGTACGCGAGCTTGGCGACGACGTCCGCGATGGGGTCGTCGACGGCGATGTCGGTGGTGATGGCGGGGGCCCGCCCGGACTCCTGGTGCGCGGCGAGGCCGGCGAGTGCGAGGCGCAGGTCGCGGTAGCCGAGGTAGCCGAGCAGACGCGCCGTGCGGACCACGGTGGCCTCGCTGGTGCCGGTGAGCTCGGCTAGGCCGGTGACCGTGAGGGCCGCGCAGCCGGCCGGGTCGTCGGCGACGGCTTCGGCGACCCGCTGCATCGAGCGGGTCATGGACGGCGAGAGCGTGCGCACCTTGGCCGCGAGGGCGGCAGGGGCGGGAGCGTCGCCGATGAAACTTTCCTTCACTTGATTGGTCACACTTGAAAGGTATTTTCGCGTTTCGGCTGTCGTCAAGACCCGGAGACAATGGGTGCATGGACGACTCGAACCCCTTGGAGAAGGCCCTGCACACGGCCCGCGCACTGGTCCTCGCCGATCTGGCCGCCCGCGACGTCGCCGAGGCCACGGTCGTCTCCATGGTCGAGGACGCCGTCGCACACCGCCGCTGGTGGGTCGAGCAGTGGCCGGAGGGTGTGGCGTACGTCGCCGGTCTTGTCGCCCAGGACGTCCAGGACGCCCTGCTGGAGAAGCACGGCCGCTGGCCGCTCTGCCCCGTATGCGACGCGGGCGAACCGCATGCCCTGGACGTCGAACCGGAGCTCGGTCCCGACCCGCACTGGGTGTGCGCCAAGGCGGGTGTGGTGGTGGCCCCCATAGGCGGGCTGCGGTGACGGTCTACATCGACCCGCCGACCTGGCCGGGGCACGGCCGTATGTGGTCGCACCTGGTCAGCGACGTGTCGTTCGAGGAACTCCACGCCTTCGCCGCCGGGATCGGCTGCCCGTCACGCGCCTTCGAACGGGACCACTACGACGTCCCCTCGCACCGGTACGCGGACGCCGTTGCGGCAGGCGCGGTGGAGGTGTCGAGCCGTGACGTGGTCAGGCTTCTGACGGCGGCGGGGCTGCGCAGGCCCAAGGGGCGGCAGGTCTGACCGCGGTCGCGCGTGCGCCGTGCGCACGGGCCGGTCACCGGCGGCCGACCCGGCCACCACCCCGGTGACCTGCCGTGCAGCCGGGTCGCCACCATGGCGGCGGCGATCGCGACGGCCGTCGTTGCCGCACCCGCCCAGGCCGTCGAAGCGAAGCCGAGGTCCGCGTCGATTGGCCACGCCGCCGAGCCACGGACCTCCCGTGTTTTTGAGGTTGAAGGTTCCTCGTCCGGGCCGCCGGCTCAGGTCCGGCCTCCGCCCGGCTCAGGATGCCGCGAGCAGCTCCAGCTCGACCGTGATGTTGTGGCGTGCCCGCTCCTCCCACTCGCGCTGCCCGTGCGGCGTGCGGAACAGGTGCGGCAGCCCGAGCAACTGCCGGAGCACTCCGGCGCGGCCGTCGCGGAAGGTCTCCTCGGGGACGAAGGCGTACTCCTCGCGGACGGCCGCCGCGTATGCGGCGTACGCGTCCGGGGCGGCAGCCAGGACCGCGAGGTCGGCGTCGCACAGCACCTGGCCGTTGCGGTCGGCCGCGTCGGGGTCGTGGGTGACGGTGAGGCGGACCAGGCGGGCGACCTCGGCGGTGGCCCCGTCGCTCACACCGGCCTCGGGAAGCGCCCGCTCGGCGAGGCGGGCGGAGCGCTCCTCGTTCGCCGAGCGGTCGGGCAGGTAGACCGCGTCGTGGAACCAGGCGGCGAGGCGGACGAGCGCGGGGTCGTCCGCGTACTGCTCGAGCTCGTCGATCCGGTCCAGGACGGCGACGAGGTGATCGGTGGTGTGGTACTGGCGTTGGGGCTCGGCCCAGCGGGCGAGCAGGTTGTCGGCGTACGCGTACGGGTCGATCGCGCAGTCCTCGCTGTCCCGGGCGGCGAGCAGGGCGCGGAGCCAGCGGCTGCGGAGGTCCTCGTGAGCGGGGTGCTGCGGAACGGCGGCCATGCCACTCATTCTGCCTGCCGGCGGCCGGCACTCGGGCGGCCCCGGCCACGTGCGCACCGGGGCCGGAACCGGTCCGTCATCCGGCCTTGAAGCCGCGCAGACGCAGGGAGTTGCCGACGACGAAGACGGAGGAGAAGGCCATCGCGGCTCCGGCGATCATCGGGTTGAGGAGGCCGGCGGCGGCGAGGGGGAGGGCGGCGACGTTGTAGGCGAACGCCCAGAAGAGGTTGGAGCGGATGGTGCCGAGGGTGCGCCGGGAGAGGCGGATGGCGTCGGCGGCGGCGTTGAGGTCGCCGCGGACGAGGGTGAGGTCGCCGGCCTCGATCGCGGCGTCGGTGCCGGTGCCCATGGCAAGGCCCAGGTCGGCCTGGGCGAGGGCGGCGGCGTCGTTGACGCCGTCACCGACCATGGCGACGCTGCGGCCCTCGGCCTGGAGCTTCTTGACGACGTTCACCTTGTCCTCGGGCATGACCTCGGCGATGACCTCGTCGATGCCGACCTCGGCGGCGACGCTCTTGGCGACGGCCTCGTTGTCGCCGGTGAGCAGGATGGGAGTGAGGCCGAGGGCGCGCAGGCGGCGGACGGCTGCGGCGCTGGTGTCCTTGACGGCGTCGGCCACTTCGAGGACGGCGCGGGCCTCGCCGTCCCAGGCGACGGTGATCGCGGTGCGGCCGGCGGCCTCGGCGTCGTGCCTGGCGCGGCCGAGGTCGGCAGGCAGCTCCGTCGCCCAATCCTGGAGGAGTCTTTCGCGGCCGACGAGGACGGCGTGTCCGTCGACGACGCCCTGGACGCCGAGACCGGGGATGTTGGCGAAGTCCTCGGGGGCGGGCAGGGCGCCGACCTTGTCCATCGCCCCGGTGGCGACGGCCTGGGCGATGGGGTGCTCGGAGGCGTGCTCCAACGCGCCCGCCAGGCGCAGCACTTCGGTCTCGGTGGTGGTGCCGGTGGTGTGGACGGCGAGGAGCGTCATGCTGCCGGTGGTGACGGTGCCGGTCTTGTCGAGCACGATCGTGTCGACCTTGCGAGTGCTCTCGAGTACCTCGGGGCCCTTGATCAGGATGCCGAGCTGGGCACCTCGTCCGGTGCCGACCATCAGCGCGGTCGGGGTGGCCAGGCCCAGGGCGCAGGGGCAGGCGATGATCAGTACGGCGACGGCGGCGGTGAACGCGGCGGTCAGGTCGGAGCCGTTGCCGAGCCAGAAGCCGAGCGTGCCCAGCGCGAGCGCGATGACGACGGGGACGAACACGGCGGAGATCCTGTCGGCCAGACGCTGGGCGGCGGCCTTGCCGTTCTGCGCGTCCTCGACCAGCTTCGCCATCCGGGCGAGCTGTGTGTCGGCCCCGACCCGGGTGGCCTCGACGACGAGCCGGCCGCCGGCGTTCAGCGTCGCTCCGGTGACGACGTCGCCGACGGAGACCTCGACGGGCACGGACTCGCCGGTGAGCATCGACGCGTCCACGGCGGAGGAGCCTTCGACGACCGTGCCGTCGGTGGCGATCTTCTCCCCGGGGCGTACCAGGAACCGGTCACCGACCTGCAACTGCGCGGTCGGGATCGTCTCCTGCCGGTCGCCGCGCAGCAGGGTGACCTCCTTGGCGCCCAGCTCCAGCAGCGCCTTCAGGGCGGCGCCCGCCTTGCGCTTGGAACGGGCCTCGAAGTACCGCCCGGCCAGTATGAACGCGGTGACGCCCGCGGCGGCTTCCAGGTAGATGTTCCCCGCGCCGTCACTGCGGGCGATCGTGAACTCGAAGGGGTGCGTCATGCCGGGCGTGCCGGCGGTGCCGAAGAACAGCGCCCACAGCGACCACAGGAACGCCGCCGAGGTGCCAACCGAGATCAGCGTGTCCATCGTCGCCGCACCGTGCCTGGCGTTGGTCCACGCAGCGCGGTGGAACGGCCAGGCCGCGTAGGTGACGACCGGCGCGGCCAGGGTCAGGCTCAACCACTGCCAGTACTCGATCTGCAGCGCGGGGACCATGGCCGTCGCGATCACCGGCACGGCCAGGACCATGGCGGTGATCAGCCGCCGGCGGAGCGGCCGCAGCTCCTCATCCGCCTTGTCCTCGTCCCCCGTCTGCGCCTGCGCCCGGGCCTGCGGAGGCGGTGGGGGCGCGGGCTCGGCGGCGGTGTACCCGGTCGCCTCGACCGTGCCGATGAGGTCGGCGACCTGGACGCCTTCGGCGAAGGTCACCTTCGCCTTCTCCGTCGCATAGTTGACGGTCGCCTCGACGCCGTCCATGCGGTTGAGCTTCTTCTCGATACGGGCGGCGCACGAGGCGCAGGTCATGCCACCGATGACGAGCTCGACGGAGCGGGATTCGGTCGTGGTGGTTGTCTGCGGCATGACGCCCCTCCCTGAGATTCATACCCCTAGGGGGTATACATGACGCCTCCATGTATACCTCCGGCCCGTACAGGATGCAAGGCCGGTCATGGGGCAGGGATCACCATGTGGCTGTCGCCGTGCCCATGGAGCATTAGGCTGGCCATTGGACTAGACCTGTCGCAGCTGGAGGAATGGGTCCCATGAGCAGCAACCGTGCACTCCTGGAGGTGATCGCCCTCGACGCCGAGGACGCGGTCGCCGCCCGGTCCGGAGGGGCCGACCGGCTGGAGCTGGTCACCGACATGGCCGCGGACGGGCTGACGCCGCCGGTCGCCGCCTTCAGGGCGATCCGCGCGGCGGTCGACATCCCGCTGCGGACGATGCTCCGCCTCGCCGACGGCTTCTCGGCCGGCGGACCGGAGCAAGCGGACGCCCTCGTACGCGCGGCGGAAGCGCTGAGGGAGGCGGGCGCCGACGAGTTCGTGCTCGGCTTCCTCGACGACCACGGGCAGCCGGACCTCGTCACGGTCGAGCGGCTGCTGGCGGTGCTGGACGGCTGCTCGTGGACGTTCCACCGCGCGATCGACCGGGTGGCGGACCGGGACGCGCTGCGGAAGCAGCTCGCCGACCTGCCCGGGCTGGACACGTATCTGACGGCCGGGTCCGCGACGGGCGTCGACGACGGCCTCCCGACGTTGCTCGCGGAGGCGGCGCGGGCGGGCGAACCGGGCTACGAGCCCCGCCTCCTGGTCGGCGGCGGCCTCCGTCTCGAGCACGTGCCGCGCCTGATGGCCGGTGGGGTGACGGCCTTCCACATCGGGGGTGCGGCGAGGCCGGGCGGCTGGGCGGCGCCTGTGGACGCGGCGGCGGTCCGCGAGTGGCGCGAGGCGCTGGACGCGTAGGGCGCCTGTTCGAGCGGGCCGCGTCGAGTGGGCGCTGTACGGGTGTTCCCTCCCCGCCCCTTCCCGGCCCGTGGCTTCGCCCCGCCCCCTTCCCGGCCCGTGGCTTCGCCCCGCCCCCTTCCCGGCCCGTGGCTTCGCCCCGCCCCTCCCCGCCCCTTCCCGGCCCGGGGCTTCGCCCGGCCCGTACGCGCTGCGGGCGGGGCGGGCAGCACGTCGGGGCGGTCGGGGACGCCGCTGCCCGGAGCCTGTTCGCTCCCCCGCACCGTTCCGAACCGGGCTCCCCCTACGCGTGGCGGGATGGGGGAACCCTCAGGATCCGTACCGCCGCCGGGGCAGCTCTCCACGGCTGGGACACGGCTGGGACAGCTCGCTCGGCAGAGGCCGCGCATGCAGCACCGTGAGACCGGAGACCGCCCTCGTCAGCGCCACGTACAGCCGCCGCAGCCCCGTCCGCAGGTCCGGTTCCGCTGCCACGATCGACGACGGCTCCTCGAGGACCACGTAGTCGTACTCGAGACCTTTCGCCAGTGACGCCGGTACCAGCGTCAGGCGCGCGTCGGGGGTGGTCTCCTCGCCGGGGGAGAGGTACGGCAGGCCCGCCGACGCGAGTGCCGACGCGAGCGCCGGCACTCGTGCGTCCGCCGCGATCAGGCCGATCGACCCGTCGTGCCGGAGGGACTCGGCGCAGGCGGCGACGACGGCCCCGTCCAGATCGTCAAGGACGGAGCGGACGTCGAGGGAGCCGGGTGTCTCGCGGACGGACGAGACCGCCGCCAGGCCCGGTGACATGTGCGGCAGGAGGCGGGAGGCGTACGCGATCACCTCGCGCGGTACACGGAAACCGGCCGTCAGTTCCTCGACGGCCGCCTCGGGCTTGCCCAGATGGGACAGGGCCTCGGCCCAGGACGCCGTGGCCCAGGGCGTCGTGCCCTGCGCCAGGTCGCCGAGGACCGTCGCCGAGCCCGTCGAGCAGCGGCGGCCGACCGCGCGGTACTGCATCGGCGACAGGTCCTGCGCCTCGTCGAGGACGACATGGCCCAGCGACTGCGTGCGCCGTACCAGGTCCGTCGCCTCGTCGATCAGCACCGCGTCCGCCGCCGACCACTTCGCCGACTTCACGCTCCGGGGCGGCTTCGCGAAAAGGATCGTGGCCTGTTCCCCGGCGGACAGGAGGCCCTCCGCGTGCTCCGCGAGGAACTCCGCGTCGGACAGCAGACGCAGCACCACCTTCGCCGGGTCGACCGGGGGCCAGATCGCCTTGACCGCCTCCTTGACGGCGGCGTTGCGGGCAACCGAGTCCTGGACACGGTCGTCCGGCGCTTCCCCGGACTGCTCCATCCGCACCAGCACGGTGTGCGCGATCCGCTGGGGAAGGGCGTCGCGGGCGGCCCCGTAGCGGATGTCGCGGTCGAGCAACTCGCGGACGATGCCCTCCAGTTCGTACGCCGGGACCCGCCAGCGGCGGGAGCCGCGCACCACGACCACCGGCTCCGTCGGGATCGTGACGTGGGAACGGACCGCCCGCCGCAGGACCTGCGCCATCCTCGCGTCGCCCTTGACGACCGCGGCCGCCGCGGTGTCCTCGCCGCATACGTCGACATGCGCGACCAGGTCGTCGACCGTGGACTGCTTGACCTCCAACTCTCCGAGAGCCGGCAGGACCTGCTCGATGTAGTGGAGGAAGGAACGGTTCGGCCCGATGACGAGCGTGCCGGTGCGCGCCAGACGTTCCCGGTGCGCGTACAGCAGGTAGGCGACACGGTGCAGGCCGACCGCCGTCTTTCCCGTACCGGGACCGCCCTGCACGCACACCGTGCCGGACAGGCCGCTGCGGACGATCTCGTCCTGCTCGGGCTGGATCGTCGCGACGATGTCCCGCATGGGGCCGACGCGCGGCCGTTCGATCTCCGCCTGGAGGAGCTTCGACGTCTGCTCGGCCTCGGAAGGGTCGGTCAGATGCTCGTCCTCGTACGCGGTCAGATCGCCGGCCGTGTACCCGAAGCGCCGGCGCAGGCCGACGCCCTGCGGGTCCTTGCGCGAGGCCCGGTAGAAGGGCTGGGAGACCGGGGCGCGCCAGTCGATGACCATCGGGTCGCCCTCGGCGTCGTGGACGTGCCGGCGGCCGATGTAGAAGCGCCGGCCGTCCTGCGTGGTGGGCAGGTAGTCGAGGCGGCCGAAGAAGAGCGGGGTGTGCGAGAGGTCGGCGAGCGCCTTGATGCGGTCCTCGATCTGCGACTGGAGGACGGCGGCGCTGACCCGGTTCGCGGTGACGTCCTTGATGTCGAGCGACTGGACGTCCTCGCGCATCGCGCGCAGGGCGGACCGCGACGCGGCGAGGTGGGCGCGTTCGCGGGCGAGCGGGTCGTCCCCGTCCGTGGCGGCCGTGGTGGTGGCGGACACGTCGGGTACAGGGGCGTGCGCGGGCACGGGTTGCCTCCGGCTGAGCTGCGGGATCACGACATGGCGGACCGGCCGGTTTCCGTCCGGACGGCGGCGCTCCTCGAAGGCGTTCGAAGGAGGCGGGGAAGGCCCCGGTCGAGCCCGGGGCAAGCCCGCGAGTGTAGTGGGGCCGGTGAACGGGCGCGAACGGATTTCCGTGCGGGCGTCATCCCCGTAGGGGACGCCCCCTGCCGGAAGTAGTACGCGGGGAGCTGTCTGGTTCAGCCCCCAGCCCGATGCTCCGACCGGGTGATGCGCAGCACCATGAAGGCATGACCACAGCGACCTTCACTCCGGGAACCCACCCCCACCACGGCGCCGCGGCGAGCGGCGGGGGCACCCGCCGGCAGCACCGCGTCGGCAGTGCTCTGCGCGCGGTCAAGGTCTTCGCCGGCGCGGTCTTCAGCGTCGCCGTCCTCGGCGAGTACGCGGAAGAGGCCGGCGTCCGCCGCCGCTGAGCGCGGCTGCGCCGCCCGGAACCGGCCTCGTCAGCGACCCCGGACCGCCGGCCCGACCGCGCCCGGTTACGACCCCGCCCGGCTTCGGTTGCGTGCGGCCACGACCCGCTGCGGGTCGCCGCGTTTCGACGCGCTCTGGCTTCGGGGCCGCGCCCGCCACCCGGTCCGGCCGCCCGGCGTCCGGTCGCCCCGGGCGACCCCCCGCGGCCCCCGGCCCTCCGTGTCAGTGGACCGGGTCCTCGCCCGCCAGGAGTTCGTCCGCGTCGACGATCCGGTAGGCGTAGCCCTGTTCGGCCAGGAACCGCTGGCGGTGCGCCGCGAAGTCCTGGTCGATCGTGTCCCTCGCCACCACCGAGTAGAAGTGCGCCTTGTGCCCGTCCGCCTTCGGACGCAGCACCCGGCCGAGGCGCTGCGCCTCCTCCTGTCGCGACCCGAACGTGCCGGACACCTGGATCGCGATCGTCGCCTCCGGCAGGTCGATCGAGAAGTTCGCGACCTTGGACACCACGAGCACACTGATCTCGCCGCTGCGGAACGCGTCGAAGAGCTTCTCGCGCTGGGCGTTCGGCGTCTCGCCCTTGATCACCGGTGCCTCCAGGTGCTCGCCGAGCTCGTCGAGCTGGTCGATGTACTGGCCGATGACGAGGATCTGCTGACCCGCGTGCTTGTGCACCAGCTGCTCGGTCACCCGGCGCTTGGTCGCCGTCGTCGCGCAGAAGCGGTACTTCTCCTCCTGCTCCGCCGTCGCGTAGGCCAGCCGCTCGGAGTCGCTCAGGTTGACCCGTACCTCCACGCAGTCCGCGGGGGCGATGTACCCCTGTGCCTCGATCTCCTTCCACGGGGCGTCGAAACGCTTGGGCCCGATGAGGGAGAAGACGTCCGACTCGCGGCCGTCCTCACGTACCAGCGTGGCCGTGAGGCCGAGCCGCCTGCGCGCCTGGAGGTCGGCGGTGAACTTGAAGACCGGGGCGGGCAGCAGGTGCACCTCGTCGTAGACGACCAGGCCCCAGTCGCGGGAGTCGAACAGCTCCAGGTGGGGGTAGATCCCCTTCCGCTTGGTCGTCAGCACCTGGTACGTGGCGATGGTGACCGGGCGGATCTCCTTCTTCGTCCCGCTGTACTCGCCGATCTCGTCCTCGGTCAGCGTCGTGCGCCTCACCAGCTCGTGCTTCCACTGGCGGGCGGAGACGGTGTTCGTGACGAGGATCAGGGTGGTGGCCTTCGCCTGCGCCATCGCGCCCGCCCCGACCAGCGTCTTCCCCGCGCCGCACGGCAGCACGACGACGCCCGAGCCGCCGTGCCAGAAGCCTTCGACGGCCTGCTTCTGGTACGGGCGCAGCGCCCAGCCCGACTCGTCGAGGTCGATCCGGTGCGCCTCGCCGTCCACGTAACCGGCCAGGTCCTCGGCCGGCCAGCCGAGCTTCAGCAGCGTCTGCTTGATCTGGCCGCGCTCGGAGGGGTGCACGGCGACGGTGTCGGGGTCGATCCGGTTGCCGACCAGCGGCTGGATCTTCCTGGAGCGCAGGATCTCCTCGAGCACCGGCCGGTCGGTGGTGGTGAGGACGAGCCCGTGGGTGGGGTGCTTCGACAGGGTGAGCCGGCCGTAGCGGGCCATGGTCTCCGCGACGTCGACGAGGAGGGCGTGCGGCACCGGGTAGCGGGAGTACTCGACGAGCGCGTCGACGACCTGCTCGGCGTCGTGCCCGGCGGCGCGCGCGTTCCACAGGCCGAGCGGCGTCACCCGGTAGGTGTGGATGTGCTCCGGCGCACGCTCCAGCTCGGCGAACGGCGCGATCGCGCGACGGCAGGCGTCGGCCTGCTCGTGGTCCACTTCGAGCAGGAGTGTCTTGTCGCTCTGGACGATCAGCGGTCCGTTCACGCCACACCCTTTCCCCGGGTTTGCCTCGGGTTTTCGTCGGGCCGGTCCTTCCGTCCGGGACACGGCCAAACAACCAGTGTCCCGCATCGAGCGACTGTCCGGGGAGTGCTCGGGTAGCTGCGTTGTCATGAACACCGATGCCCGGTCCCGCTCCGCGTGGGGCAGAACGGTCCTCCGCGGGGGTCTGGTCGTCTGCGCCTTCGTCGCCCTCGTCGTCTTCTCCGCCGTCCTCGCCCGGCTGACGCTGGCGCCTTCGCACGCCTCCGAGGGCGTGGCGAGCGCGAACATGCGCCCCGGCGCCTCCCTGCGGCAGTACGTCACCGACTACACGTTCCTGGCGGCCGCCCGGCAGATCGGCGGCAACCTGCTGCTCGGCATGCCCTTCGGGGTGCTGCTGCCGGTGCTGGTGCCCCGGTCGCTGCGGCTGTTGCGGGTGATGGTGCTCACGATCGTGGTGATGGCCCTCGTGGAGCTGGCGCAGGGTGCGATCGTCCCCGGGCGGGCCTTCGACGTGGACGACGTGATCCTCAACACCACCGGTGCGCTGACCGGTTACGTACTGCTGGGCCGCCGACTGGGCCGCGCCTGGCGCAGGCGGCGCGGCGAGGCGGAGCAGCCGGACGAACCGGCCGCCCGCTCGTCGGGGTGGCGGCTCAAGTGGCGTCGTCGGCGAGTTCCGCCACGCCCGTGATGCGGTGCAGCGGATACGTCCGCACCTCGTCGGCGGTGTGGTCGTAGGCCGTCACGAAACCGCCCTCGACGCGGACCGGTGCGATGACGCGCTGGCTGGCGGTGCCTTCCGCGTTGACATAGCCGATCCAGAGCGCGGAGCCGGTGAGCGCGGCGGCCTGGACGGTGGCCAGGGTCTCGGCCGAGGTGGTGCGCGGCAGTTCACCGGGCCGGGGGCCGACCTGCTCGGCGGCCGGCTTGCGGGCGACGGTGGCCGCCATATCGCCCGCCCTGATCGCCTTCACGGCCGCGCCGAGCAGCGTCCGGTCCGGCACCGGAGGGCCCTCCGGCACGGGAGAGGGCGCTGTGCGCGGCGGGGTACGGCGGGCATGGGCACGGGTGATCAGCACATCGCCCTCCGCGGACTCGGCGGCCGGCGCGTAGCCCATGGCGCGCAGCCCTTCGAGCAGCGCCCCCGGGTCTGCCTGGGCGGCGAGCACGGTGGGCGCGAGGCGGCGCAGCCCGAGCCCATGGGAGCGCTTGTCGGCGAGGATCTCGCCGAGCACCGCGTCGTCGTCGCAGCGCACATAGGCCGACGCCGCGCCGATCCGCAGATGGCCGTGGCGGCGGGCCACGTCGTCGATGAGGTAGCTGAGCGGCTGCGGCACGGGCGTACGCGAGTGCGTGACCAGGAAGGTGTGCAGGTCCGACGCGGCCTTGCCGGCGTCGAGCGCGCGTCGCACCGACGCGGGCGTGAAGCGGTAGACGGTGGCGCCGCCCTTGGACTCGACGTCCGCGAGCACGGCGAGCGTCTCCGCGAGGGGGCGCTCCAGCGGACCGGGGGCGACGGCGGTGAGGTCCGCCTGGAGGAGGACGTGGTCGAGGGGCTCCGGCAGCAGCGGCGCGAGCGCCTTGACCGCGCGGGCGCGGCGGTCCGCGAGCGCGTCGCCGTCGGCGTGCGCGTCGCCGTCCCCGTCCACTGGTTCCCCGTCGAGCAGGGCCCGCCCGTGCGTGGAGAGCGCGCCGCGGCCGGTCACGCCCAGCAGCTCCGCCTCCGACAGCGTCCAGGTCGCGACCCGGGCCCGCAGGTCCTTGCCCGTGCCCGCCGTGTCACCGCGCAGCGGCCGCTCCCAGCGCAGCCGGGCGAGCAGCGTCTCCGGATCCGGTGCCGCGCCGTGCGGGAGGCCCGCCGCCAGCTTCAGTACGCGGTGGCGCACCTCTGCGGCGACACTGCGGTCCAGCTCCGGGCCGAGGGCGGACAGCGTGCGGCCCTTGGCGTCCTGACTGCCGACGAGTCCGGGCGTGCGGGTCGCCGTCAACCAGGCGACGGCCAGTTCACCCCACCGCTCCGCCGGCGGAAGCTCCAGCCACTCGTCGTACGCCGGGGTCGGCGCATACCGCTCGTCCGCCTCGCCGTCGGTGGCCAGCAGACCTGCGGAATAAGCCAGTTCGAGCCAGAACGCGGCGAGCTGCTCGCTGGTGTCCAGCGCCGCGGCCGTCCGCTTGAGGTCCCGTACGGCCAGACCGCCGGCCCGCAGCACCGCGGGGCCGCCCTCGTGCCAGTCCTTCAACAGGTCCTCGACCGTGGTGAGTGCCGTGAACGCCTGGCCCGCCGCCGTACTGTCCACAATCTGTGGACGGTGTTCCGCAGCCGGCACGACGGCCGGCGGAACCGGCTCCGGCGTCCGGTGAGCACGCCCCGCACGCAGGTGCAGTGCCACCTCCCGTGGCAGCACCACCGTGCGCGCCGAGGCCGGCAGCAGCAGTCCGCGGTCCCGCAGCCACCGCACCGGCGGCGTCGGATCGGCGGTCACCTCCCCGTACGGCGGCCCCCACACCAGCCGGTCCAGGACCGCCAGCGCGTCCGACGGAGCCGTGTCCAGCAGCGCCGCCATCCGCGTCCGGTCGGTGAACAGCGAGGTCAGCGCCGCGACCGCGGACACCGGGTCGTGCGTCGTCGGCAGGCCCGCCACCGCCAGGATCTCCTGGAGCCGACCCGGCGACATTCCGGCGGTGGCCTCCGTGACGGTCGGACCGAGACCCGTCGGCGATGGGCGTGTCGGGGACGGCGCCAGCAGTTCGCGCGCCGTGCGCACCAGCCGCAGCCGGTCGTCGCCGCCCCACACCAAGGCCTGCCGGCGCAACGTTTCGAGGGCCTGCGGAAGCGCCGCCTCCGTGGTCGCGTCACGGTCGTCGCCGGTCATCAGCGCGAGCAGTTCACCGTACGGCGCCGGGTCCGTGGCCACCGCCAGCGCCTCCGCGGTCTGCAGGGCGAAGCGGTCCAGCCGCTCCAGGGCCCGTACGACGGAGGCGCGGGTACCGGCCCGGGTGGCGAGCTGGGTGACGTCGTTCGGCACCGGGCTCAGCAGATCGGGGCGGGCGCGCAGCAGTGCGGCCAGCTCCTCGTCGTCGCGGGCGCGCAGCGCTTCCGCGAGGGTGCGCGGGCTGCCGCCGCTTCCTTCGGGCATGGTCCCCATCCGCCCCACGTTAGCCGCTGGAGCGCTACCGTCGGGGACGGGGCGGCCCGGGAAGGCGGGCGGCCCGTGGCCAGTGCAGGGGAACCGCCGGTGGGGATCGAGAGCGACCAGCTCGTCTACGACTATCTGAGCCGCGTCGGTGACCTGGCCCAGCAGGCCCAGCTCCCGTCCGGTACGCGGATGCGGCTCGTTTCGACACTGCGCAGTGAGATCGAGAAGCAGCGGTCGAAGGTCGGCGGCGACAGCCCGGCGGGCGTCCGCCGCATCCTGGGGCGGCTCGGTACGCCGGACGAGGTGGTGGCGTCGGCGGTGTCGGACGACGGCGGGCCGCCGGGGCGGGGGCCGGGCCCGGCCGCCACGGTCGCCGAGCCCGAACGCGAGCCCCAGCGCCCGCCCGCGGCCGCGCTGCCGCGCCAGCGGGGGTGGCGCCGTGTGCCCCGGCCCCGTAACGCCGACGCCCCGCCGGGGCCCGTGCCGCGCGAGGCCGCGTCGCCGCCGCACCTGGCCGGTATGGACGAACTGGGCCCCTCCGGCTCCGAACCGGACTGGTGGCGCATCGACCCCGGGGCGATGGGCGCGAGCGACGGCGTGGCCGGGTTCGTCGGGGGCGTCGAGATCCCCGAGATACTGAAGCCCCCGCCGGTGTCTTTCGAGGACCAGGAGCCCGAGGCGGAGGAGGAGGCGGAGGCCGGGCCCGACAGCCGCCGCCGTCTGCTGCCGCGTCTGCTGCGCCGCCGGGCTGCCGCCGCCCCTGCGGAACCGGCGCCGCGGGCGGGCTTCGGCAGCCCCGTGCTGCTCCTCGCCGCGGCGCTGCTCGTCGCGGGCGCGGCCCTCGGCCAGCTGATCGCCCTCGGCCTCGGCTGGCTCCTGGCCTACGCCTCAGGCCGTCTGTCCCGCACCGAGGCCAAGCTGGCCGTCCTCGGCATCCCCGGCACGGCCGCGGCGGCCGGCGCGTTGTGGCTGTGGGGCCGCGTCAACGGCCACTGGGGCGAGGCGATCTCGGAGGGCGGGATCCGGGACGCGCTGACGGGGACTTGGCCCTGGGTGCTGAGGGCGGCGGCGGTGGGCTCCGCGGTCTTCCTTGTGTGGCGGGCGCGGCGGACCCGGTAGCGCCTGCGGTGGGCCTGTTCCCCAGCCCGCCGCTTTCCGCTGTCTCGACGTGAGGCTCCGCCCCGCGGCGGTGGCGGAGCCCCCGGACCCGGTACCGCGCTCCGCGCGGTGCGCTCGAACTCCCCTGCGGCGTGGCGGGCCTGAAGGTCCCCCTACCCACGGCCTGGCTGCCGTGGGGACCTCCCACCCCCGCCAGGCCCAGGGGTAAGTGCCCCCGGGGCCGGTGCTGGATTGCGCGCCGCGAGATCGGCATCGCCGGCGTTGAGTCGCGGGGGCGGGGGCGAAGCCCCCGGGACACCGCGCGGAGCGCGGTGAACGGTCCTGCGGTCCCCCACGCCGCAAGGCGCAGAGGGAGAAGCCCGGTTCGGCAGCGGTGTGGGGGAAACGCCTCCGCGTCGGCGGCTGCGCCGCCCGGCTCAGCCCGCCAGATGGCCCTGGAGTTCGTCCAGGATCTCGTTCGCCGCCGTGTAGCCGATTCCCTGGATCCACAGCTCGTCGTCGACGCCGAACACCCTGTCGTTCTTCGCCGCCTTCATGCCCTTCCACAGAGCGCTGTCCAGCGTCTGCTTCTCCTTCGCCTTCTCCGGGTCGCCGTACGTCGAGTGGAAGACGACGTCCGTGTCGGCGAGGTCGATCTTCTCGGGGCTCACGTCGTACGAGAAGCCGTCCTTGGCCTTGTCGGTGATGGCCGGGCGGCCCAGGCCGACGTCGGCGAGGATCGTCGAGATGTAGTTCTGCTTGCCGTAGATGCGGATGTCCGCGCCCTCGACGAAGCGGACGACGTTGACCTTCGTGGCCGCCGCCTTCTCCTTGCCGCCGAGCGCCTCCGTGACCTTGCCTGCGTGTGCCTCGTAGTCGGCGACGGCCTTCTGCGCCTCCGTCTTCTTGCCGAGCGCGTCGGCGTGGAGCTGGAAGTTCTCCTTCCAGGGCAGGCCGGTGGTCTCGGTCATCACCGTCGGCGCGATCTTCTTCAGCTCGGCGTACTTGTCGCCGTGGCGGATCTTGCTGGTGAGGATCAGGTCCGGCTTGAGCGCGGCGATGGCCTCCAGGTTGGGGGTCATCATCTCGCCGACGTCCGTGATGCCCTCGAGCTTGTCCTTGGGCAGGTAGTTCAGGAAGCCGGATGCGGTACCGGTGTGCGTGGCGCCCACCGGCTCGACGCCCAGGGTGATCGCCGAGTCGAGTTCCGCGGTGTCGAGGACGACGACCCGCTTGGGCGCGTCGGGTACCTCGACATCGCCCATGGCCGTCTTCACCTTGTGGGTGCCGCCGGCCTTGCTGCTGTCCGAGGAGTCGGCGTCGTTCTTCGTGCCGCAGCCGCTCAGCGCCACGGCCGCGGTCAGGGCGAGGGAACCGGCGAAAAGGCCGCGTCGGCGAAGCGTGTTGTTCATGGACATGGAACCTTTCAGGCTGACTGCGGGGTGGGCGTGGGGGCTTGGGGAGCGGGGGAGTACGGGGCTCCCGGCACGACGAGCGGCGACCCGGTCACCGGGTCGGGGACGACGACCGACTCCATGCCGAACACCTCACGGACCAACTCGGCGTTGACGATGTCGTCGGGGTGTCCTTCCGCGACGATCCGGCCGGCCTTCATGGCGACGAGATGGTCCGCGTAACGGGCTGCCTGGTTGAGGTCGTGGAGGACGGCGACCACCGTGCGGCCACGCTCGTGGTTCAACTGCCGTACGAGATCGAGCACCTCGACCTGGTGTGCGATGTCGAGGAACGTCGTCGGCTCGTCCAGCAGGAGCAGATCCGTCTCCTGCGCGAGTGCCATCGCGATCCACACGCGCTGCCGCTGGCCGCCGGACAGTTCGTCGACGGGCCGGCCGGCGAGAGCGGTGACGTCCGTACGTTCCATGGCGTCCGTGACCGCGCGCTCGTCCTCCTGCGACCACTGCTGCCACCAGTGCTGGTGGGGCTGGCGGCCGCGGGCGACCAGGTCGGCGACGGTGATGGCCTCCGGCGCGACCGGGGACTGGGGCAGCAGCCCGATCGACCGGGCGATCTTCTTCGTCGGGATCTTCGCCAGCTCGGCGCCGTCGAGGAGGACCGCTCCGCCCTTGGGCTTCAGCAGCCGGCCGAGGGCGCGCAGAGTCGTCGACTTGCCGCAGGCGTTGGGGCCGACGATCACCGTGACCCGCCCGTCGGGGACGGCCAGGTCGAGCTCGTGCACGACCGTGCGGTCGTCATAGGCGAGCGTCAGCTCGCGAGCCGTCAGCCTGCTCACGACGTTCCTCCAGCGGTTCGGCTACGGATGATGAGCCAGATCAGGTACGGGGCACCGATGGCCGCCGTCAGCACGCCCACCGGCAGCTCGGTGGGCGAGAACATCCGGCGGGCCGCGAGATCGGCGAGGACGACGATCACCGCGCCGAGCAGCGCGGAGCACAGCAGCGGGATCTGTGCGGTCCGGGTCGTCCGGCGCGCGATCTGCGGCGCGAGCAGCGCCACGAAGTCGACGGGCCCGGCGGCACCGGTGGCGATCGACGCCAGTACGACCCCGAGCAGCACCAGCCCGAGCCGTACGCGGCCGAGCCGTACGCCCAGCGCGGTCGCGGTGTCGTCGTCCATCGACACCGTGCGCTGGGCCCGGGCCGCCCACAGCACGGCGGGCACCAGCGCCAGCAGCGTCCAGCCGAGCGGCGCGGCCTCCTCCCAGCCGCGGCCGTTCAGCGAACCCGTCATCCAGATCTGAGCCTGCTGGGCGACCAGGTAATCACCCTTGGTCATGAACAGGGTCGTGATCGAGCGGAGTGCGATCGCGAAACCGATGCCGATGAGGACGAACCGGGTGGCGTGCAGCCCGCCGCGCCAGGCGAAGACGTACACCAGGGCGGCGGCGAGGATGCCGCCGGTGACCGACAGATAGGGCAGAACGGTGTACGAGGTGACGCCGAAGGTCAGCACGCCCACGGTCACTGCGCTCGCGCCCTGGCTGATGCCGATGATGTCCGGGCTGGCGAGCGGATTGCGCGCGACGGTCTGGATCAGGGCGCCCGCGACCCCGAAGGCGGCGCCGACGAGCAGCCCGAGCACCATCCGCGGCAGCCGCAGCGTCCCGACGACGAGTTCGTCGGGCGACGGCTGACCCAGGACCACCTTGAGGACTTCCCCGGGCGCGACGAAGCTCTCGCCGACGCAGAGGTAGGCGACGCAGGCGGCGGCGAGCGTCGCGGCGAGGCCGAGGGCGACGCCGGCGGCGCGGCGGTGGAGCAGGAAGCTGCCGCGTCGGCCGGTCCGGACGAGGCCGTAGCCGGCGGGCCGGACGGTGGTGACGGTGTCAGCGCTCACGCGGCGCCCTCCTCGTGTACGGGTCGCCGCTGCGATCTGCGGGCGCCGCGTGGGGCCCGCCCCCACCGCACCCTCTGGGCGCCTGGTGGCGTGGGTGGGACCCCGTCCCGAACCGGGGCTCCGGCCACGGTCCCGCTGCTCCCCCCGGGCGCCGCGCATCGGCGGCGCTGGAAAATCCGGACCGTCCGGAGGTACTCCCCCTACGAGGTCCCCCCACCCACGGCCGCCAGGCCGTGGAAGAAGTTCGCGCGAAGCGCGGTACGCGGCCCGCACGGTGGAAACGCGGCCGCACCGAGCCCGGTATGCCGGCCGGAGGGCGGCACGGGGTACGGGGCCTGCCCCGGTCCGGAACGGGGCGGCTGGAGGAGAGGCTCACGCAGGCACCGCCTTGCGGCGGACCAGCCCGACCAGGAACGGCACGCCGATCAGCGCCGTCATCACACCCGCCGGCACCTCGCTCGGCGGGAAGACGATCCGGCCGATCACGTCGGAGACGAGCAGCATCACCGGGCCGATCAGCGCCGCCATCGGCAGCACCCAGCGGTGGTCGCTGCCGACGATCGCGCGGGCGATGTGCGGCACGGCCAGGCCGATGAAGGCAATCGGGCCCGCCGCGGCCACGCCCACACCCGTCAGCACCGTCGCGCCGACGCCGCCCGCGATCCGTACCGTCGCGACGTTCTGCCCGAGGCCCTTCGCGACGTCCTCGCCGAGGGCCAGCGCGTCGAGGCCGCGGGCGACCGCCATCACCAGGACGGCGCCCACGAGCAGGAACGGCCAGATCTGGTCCACCACTTCGGCGTCGCGCCCGGAGACCGATCCGACCTGCCAGAAGCGGAACTCGTCCAGCGCCGCAGCCTTCGTTGTCAGCACGCCCGTCGTCACCGACACCAGCAGCGCGTTGATCGCCGCACCGCCGAGCGCCAGTTTGACGGGGGTCGCGCCGCCCCGGCCGCGCGCCGCGATCGCGTAGACCGCGACCGAGGCGATCGCCGCGCCCGCGAAGGCGAACCAGACGTACCCGGCCAGCGTGTGCACCCCCGCGAAGGCGATGGCCAGCACCACTCCCACCGACGCGCCCTGGCTGATGCCGAGGATTCCGGGGTCGGCGATCGGGTTGCGAGTGATGCCCTGCAGGGCCGTGCCGGCGAGGGCCAGCGCCGCGCCGACCATCAGGCCGATCAGCGTGCGCGGCACGCGCAGTTCGCGTACGACTTCGGCGTCGGCGCTGTCTCCGCCGTTCAGTACGGCGTCGAGGACGGCGGACGGTGCGACCGGGCGCGCCCCGACCGCGAGGCTGAACAGCACCGCGAGCAGCAGGGCCGTGACGGCGGCGGCCGTCCACCCGATGCGGCGGGCCGCGAGCGCGCGTCTGGCTGACATGGGCACCAATCGGGGGCGAGGACCGGCGCGGTGGACCGGCAAGGTTGGTAAGGCTTGGCTAAGTCTATGCGTCCGAAAATGCGTACCCACGGGTGGGCACAATGACCCCCATGGCTCCTCACCCCGCCCCGCGCCCGCCCACCGCCGGGCCCATCGTCGGTTTCGACCTGGACATGACGCTCATCGACTCCCGGGCCGGCATCCACGCCGCCTACCGCGCGCTGTCCGCCGAGACGGGCGTATGGATCGACGCGGACCTGGCGGTCACGCGTCTGGGGCCGCCGCTGGAGCAGGAGTTGGCGTACTGGTTCCCGGACGAGCAGATCCGGGAGGTGGGCGACCGCTACCGCGAGATCTACCCGGTGCACGCGATAGGGCCGACGTCCGCGATGCCCGGCGCGCGCGAGGCCATAGCCGCGGTGCAGGAGCTGGGCGGGCGCGCGATCGTCGTCACCGCCAAGCACGAGCCGAACGCCGAGCTGCACCTTGCGCACCTCGATATCGCTCCCGACGAGACGATCGGCCGGCTGTGGGCGGAGGCCAAGGGGGAGGCGCTGCGCGAGCACGGGGTGAGCGTGTACGTCGGGGACCACCTCGGCGACGTACGGGGCGCCCGTGTCGCCGGCGCGCTGTCCGTGGCGGTGCCGACGGGGCCGTGCGACGCGGACGAGTTGCGTGCGGCGGGCGCGGACGTGGTCCTGGAGGACCTGACCGCGTTCCCGGCGTGGCTGCGCTCCTACAGCGCGGACCGGGCCGACCGGCTGGATCTGGCCTGACGTCGCTGGGCAGCGATCGACCGCAGCACCCCCGCGGCGGCGACCAGGAATCCGACGCCCATCAGCATGCTGACCGCGTACGCGACGGTCGGGAAGGGGTCGGTGCCCAGGAACAGTGGGGCCACCGTCACCAGTGTGGCCACCGCGCCGACGATGAAGACGATCGCGCCGGCGCGCACCAGCCCGTCACCCGGGGCGGGAGCGGCGGCCTGAGGAGTAGCAGTCATTCGGCCAGGGTAGTTCCCTTGCGCACAGGAACCGATCGGGGACGTCTTGTCACCAGCCTCTGGACCATTAGCCTTGGGGGTGGCGGGTCAGGCGACCCGCTGTAGTGCTATCAAGAGCCGTTTTTCGGCGCCCCAACTTGCGGTGCCCCAGCGCCCACCGAGTACGAGGACGAGGACAGACGTGCCTACCGGCAAGGTCAAGTGGTTCAACAGCGAGAAGGGCTTCGGCTTTCTCTCCCGCGACGACGGCGGCGACGTCTTCGTGCACTCCTCCGTGCTCCCCTCCGGAGTGGAGGCCTTGAAGCCGGGCCAGCGCGTCGAGTTCGGCGTGGTCGCCGGCCAGCGCGGCGACCAGGCGCTTTCCGTGATCCTGCTCGACCCGGCGCCGTCCGTGGCGGCCGCCCAGCGGCGCAAGCCGGACGAGTTGGCGTCCATCGTGCAGGACCTGACGACCCTGCTGGAGAACATCACGCCGATGCTGGAGCGCGGCCGCTACCCCGACAAGGCACAGGGCGCGAAGATCGCGGGTCTGCTGCGCGCGGTGGCCGACCAGCTCGACGTCTGATCGACCGGCTTCACACGAAGGTCAGCGCATCCGGGCCGAGGGGCGGTACGAGCCCCTCGGCCGCGGCGCGCGTCAGCAGTGCGCGGACGGCGGCATAGCCCTCGTCCCCCAGGTCGGCGGTGAACTCGTTGACGTACAGCCCGATGTGCTGGTCGGCGACCGCCGGGTCCATCTCCTGCGCATGCTCGAGTACGTACGGGCGGGAGGCCTCGGGGTCGTCCCATGCCATCCGTACGGACGTGCGCGCCGACTCGGCGAGCAGCCGCAGCGTCTCCTCGCCGAGCGACCGCCTGGCGATGATCGCGCCGAGCGGAATCGGCAGGCCGGTCGTCGACTCCCAGTGCTCGCCCATGTCGGCGAGGCAGTGCAGCCCGTAGTCCTGATAGGTGAAACGGGCCTCGTGGATGACGAGCCCGGCGTCGACCTTGCCGTCACGCACGGCCGGCATGATCTCGTGGAACGGCATCACGACGACCTCGCCGACACCCCCGGGGACGACGTCCGCCGCCCACAGCCGGAACAGCAGATACGCGGTCGAACGCTCGCTCGGCACCGCGATCGTCTTCCCGGTCAGGTCCCCGGAGTCCTCGGCCCGCGAGGTACCTCCCCGTCCCGCCGCCAGGGTCAGCACGAGAGGGCCGCAGCCGCGGCCCAGCGCGCCGCCGCACGGCAGCAGGGTGTACTCGTCCAGCACCCACGGCAGCACCGCGTACGACACCTTCAGGACGTCGTACCCTTCCCCGCGCTTCGCCGGGGAGGCCCCGCTGCGCTCCGCCCATCCGTTGGTGATGTCGATGTCCGCGAAGGTCACGTCCAGCGCGGGCGCGCCGGGCACCCGGCCGTGGGCCCAGGCGTCGAAGACGAAGGTGTCGTTCGGGCAGGGGGAGTACGCGATCTTCAGACTCACGGTTGCTCCTGGAGGACGGGGACCAGCTGGTGGAACGCGTCCCCCAGCGCGGCCAGCGCGTCGCCGATGCGCCAGGCGGCACGGTCACGGGGGCCGACGGCGTTGGAGACCGCGCGTATCTCGACGACGGGCACCCCGTGCGCGGCGGCGGCCTCCGCCACACCGAAACCCTCCATGGCCTCCGCGGCCGCTCGCGGATGCCGGCCCGCGAGCTCGGCGGCGCGGGCGGCGGTGCCGGTGACCGTGGACACGGTCAGCACGGGTGCGTGGGCGGCGCCCAGGGTCTTGGCGATGAGCGCCGACAGCTCGGGCGGCGAGGCGTGGACCGTACGGCCGAAGCCGAGCTCGTCGACCGGCAGATAACCGTCCGGGGTCTCGGCGCCGAGGTCGGCGGCGACGACCGAGTCGGAGACGACGAGCGATCCGACGCCCGCGTGCGGGGCGAAGCCGCCGCCGATGCCGGCGGAGACGACGAGGTCGTACGGCGCGACCGCGAGGGCCGTCGCCGTCGCGGCCGCGGCGGCCGCGGGACCGACGCCGCCGACGAGCACGTCGTACGCGGGTGTGCGGGTCAGCACGTACCCGCCCGGGAGGGCATTCCCGGCGGCCGTGCCCGCGCCCGCGACGGCGGCGGCCTCGGCCGCCACCGCTGTCACGACAAGCACGCGCACGGCGTCGGTCCTACTCCTTCTCGAACTGGAAGTTCCAGATGCCGACGACCTTCTTGCCCTTGGTCTCCATGACGCTGACGGCCGTCCTGGTCGTCGGCTCACCGGTCATCGAGGAGAAGAAGGCGTTGCCGGGGATCGTCCGGTACGTCTTGGTGAACGGCTCCTGCTCCACCGGCTGCGCGCCGAACAGCAGCGTCCAGCCGTTCTCCGCGATCTCCGGGTCGACGCCCATACGGACCTTGTCGTCCATGGCGACCTTGACGGTCTCCGTCGGCTTCTTGGTCAGGCAGTCCTGGATCTCGGACTCCTTGATCGCCTCACCGTCGTTGTAGCAGGCGGCCTCGGCGTGGACGGAGTCCGAACCGATCGTCACCGTGACGAGCGGCGTCGGCTTGTCGCAGGCGGAAAGGACGAGGAGCCCGGCGGAGACGGCACCGAGAGCGGCAGCGGCCCGGCGGCGCTTGCCCGAGAAGAACGCAACGGTCATGAGCCGAAGGCTATCGGGCGCGGTGCGCGCTGCCGCGCGGGGGTGCGCGGCGCGGCGGGTCCCGGTTACCCCGGCCGGGTCGCGCGCGGGGGCGGGCGGCCCCGCGCGTCAAGCACCGGCGGGGCTGCACGAGCAGGCCGCCCGGCGCCCCCGGACACCGCGCGGAGGGTCCGGGCAGAACCCGGTTTCGGGTGGGGTACCACCCACGCTGCGAGGCGCAGGGCAGGGCGGGGAACGGCCCGCCGCGGGCGCACCCGCCCCGTGGGCGCCTCCCCGGACGTAGCGCGCCGCGTGGGCGCCTCCCCGGACGTAGCGCGCCGCGTGGGCGCCTCCCCGGACGTAGCGCGCCGCGTGGGCGCACCCGCCCCGCAGGCGTGCACACCCCGGACGCAGCGCGCCCCGCGGCGCGCACCCGCTCCCGTCTAGGCCACCCGCGCCCGCGGCGCCCCGCCGCGGTGCCGGGCCGCGCCCAGCAGGCCGCGGCACGACGTGAGGGCGCCCGTCGCGACGATCGCCGCCGCCACCGACATGCCCAGCACGCCGTTCAGCGGCAGCACGATGCCGATCGCACCCCCCACCACCCACGCCATCTGCAGCAGCGTCTCCGACCGGGCGAACGTCGACGTCCGGACCTGTTCGGGCACGTCGCGTTGGATCACCGCGTCCAGGGAGAGCTTCGACAGCGCCTGCGACAGTCCCGCCATCGCGCCCAGCACCGCCACCATGCCCGTACCGAAGAAGATCGCCGCCGTGACGGCCGCCGCCAGGACCAGCGTCAGCATCGTGACGATGATCGCCTCCGGCGCACGGGCCTTCAGCCACGCACCGATCGCCGTTCCCAGCGCGTTGCCCACGCCCGCCGCGACGCCGACCATCCCCAGGGAGACCGCCGCCGACTGCCCGCCGAGCGGATGCTCGCGCAGCAGGAACGCCAGGAAGAAGATCAGGAACCCGGACAGCGCGCGGTGCGCCGCGTTCGCCTGGAGCCCGTGCAGTACCGACGGCCCGACCGTGCGCAGGGTCGGCTTCTTCTCACCGTGCGCGATCATCCGCACCGGCGTCTCGCCCTTCGCCGAGTCCACCTTGTGCGGCATCGTGAAGGCCCAGAACGTACCGAGGACGAACAGCGCGGACGCCCCGTACAACGGCCACTGCGGCCCGATCTTCTGCAGCCCCACCCCGATCGGTGCCGCGATGCCGGTGGCCAGCAGGCCGGCCAGCGTCACACGGGAGTTCGCCTTCACCAGGGAGAACTTCGGTGGCAGCAGCCGGGGCACGACGGCGCTGCGCACCACCCCGTACGCCTTGGAGGACACCAGCACGCCGAGCGCCGCCGGGTAGAGCTCCAGGCCGCCCGTCGCGACGGCGCGCGACATCATGAGCGCCAGCAGTGCGCGGGCGAGCATCGCGCCCGCCATGGCCGCGCGCCGGCCGTGCGGGATGCGGTCGAGGAGCGGGCCGATCACCGGAGCGAGCAGGATGAAGGGCGCCATGGTGACGGCGAGGTAGAGCGCCACTCGGCCGCGCGCCTCGTCGGTCGGTACGGAGAAGAACACCGTGGAAGCCAGCGCCACGGTGATCATGACGTCGCCCGCGCCGTTCACCGCGTGCAGTTCGATCAGTTTGCCGAGACCGGATTCCCCCGCGCCGTGCGCGTGCGTGGCCCTGCGGATGCCGCGCGCGGTGCCGGTGATCGGCAGATGCAGCGCGCGTCCGACCGCCCGGCCCGCCCTGCGGACCGGGCCGTCTGCATCGGACGACCTTGCGGCTGCCACCCCGTCATACTGCCCCAACGCCTGCCACCACGAACCGTGATCGAGGCCGCCCGGTGCGGCGTGTTTCCTTCTTGCCGCCTTTGTGACTGCCTGTGCGGGCGGGCCGTAACACCGCTCCGTCGCTGTCGGTTCGTCCCGTGTTGCGACGGGCAGGTGGGCGGCGGGCGTAGGAAGGGGTAGCGTGCGTAGCGCGCCACCGGCGGTTGTTCTCGGCCGCGCGCCTCTTCGGCATCCCGCAGAATGGATGACAATAGGTGTGCCCGGGATCAGGACGGTCCGGGTGTGTGGACGTCGATGCGGCCCTCCGGTCCGCTCCGTGCGCCGCCCTGCCCCGTACCTCTTCATCGGCCGAGCGCATCCGTGAGACGGCGTAGGAGAGAAGCGAGACTAGTGAGTGCTGCGACGACGCGAAGCCGTACCCCCGACCGCCTGTGCGCCGAGGCGGTAGACCTCGCCCGTGAGGCCGCCGAGGAGGCCGCCGCCCCTGGAGTGGTCGGAGAGCATGTGTCGCTCGTCTCCGAGGGGGACCGGGTCGTCACGCACTTCTTCGAGTGTCAGGAACCGGGCTACCGCGGCTGGCGCTGGGCCGTGACCGTCACCCGCGCCTCGCGCGCCAAGGTCGTCACGCTTGACGAAACCGTCCTCCTGCCCGGCCCCGACGCGCTGCTGGCTCCCGAGTGGGTGCCGTGGAGCGAGCGGCTGCGGCCCGGTGACATGGGGCCGGGGGACCTGCTGCCGACCGAGGCGGAGGACCTGCGGCTCGAACCCGGCTACAGCGGCGAGGACGAGCCGCCACCCAACTCGGTTCTCGCCGAGCACCCGCCGTCCCACGACCTGGTCGAGCGGGTCGAAGCGGAGGACGCGGAGCTCACGGACCGCAGGCCCGCGATCGAGGCCACGACGAACAACGGCCGCGGCCAGATCGCGGCGCTGGCCGAAGAACTGGGCATGCGCCGGGCGCGCGTGCTGTCCCGATACGGACTGCACACGGCGGCCGACCGCTGGGAGGAGTCCTACGGCGCCAAGACGCCGATGGCGCAGGCGGCGCCGGCGTCCTGCGTCTCCTGCGGCTTCCTGGTCCCGATCGCCGGGTCCCTGCGGCAGGCCTTCGGCGTGTGCGCGAACGAGTTCTCCCCGGCGGACGGGCGCGTGGTGTCGCTGGCGTACGGCTGCGGCGGGCACTCGGAGGCGGCCGTCATGCCGAAGCCGCCGACGCCGCCGCCGCCGGTGCACGACTCGATGGCGGCGGACGAGTTCGTCCTCCGGCCGGCACGGGACGGCGGCTCCGTCCCGACGGAGCCCGACGGCGAGTCGGAGGACCTGGGACACTCGTAGGCCGCGCGGCCGCCTGCGGCGGGCGTGTTCTGCACCCCGCCCTTCCCGAACCGGGGCAACCCCCGGACCCGGGCCGCGCGGGGCGTACCAGGCTTCGCCTCGTCCGTGCCGCGCCGGGTGCCGAGGCTTCGCCCTGCTGCGCTGGGGCACGGCGTACCGGGCTTCGCCTCGGTCCCGGGCCTCGCGCCGTGTCCTGGAGCTCACCCTGTGGCCCGGCAGCCGTGGGAGCCGCCTGCGCGCCGGACCGTCCCGGCCGGAGTCGGCCGGGCGGCCGCCTGCGGCGGGCGTGTTCCGCACCCCGTCGTCCACCCATGCGTGGCGGGGTGGGTGGTAACCCCGTCCCGAACGCGGGCGCGGAGCCCGTCCCGAGCCCGAGCCCGGGCGCGGAGCCCGTCCCGAGCCCGTCCCGAGCCCGAGCCCGTCCCGAGCCCGAGCCCGAGCCCGAGCCCGGGCGCGGAGCCCGGACACGTGCCGCGCTGCGCGGGGCGTACGGGGCTTCGCCTCGGTACCGTGCGCGCGCCGCGCGCCGTGTCCTCGAGGTCCGGCCCGTGGCCTGCCCGGCCGCGCGCCTGCCCTGCGCGGCGGCTCAGGCGGGGGTTGCGGCACGCCGGGAACGGGGGCCGGGGCGGAGCCCCGCATTCGGGAACGGGCGGTGGGGGAACACGCCCCGCGCAGCGGCCACACACCCGTCACCCGCCACACCCGCCCCGCACGCGGTACCTTCGGGCGCATCAGCAGTCGGGTGCGATCGAACGCCGCCGCCCGAGAGCCGTAAGAGAGCGGAGCACAGCGTGAGCGTCAGGACGACCGAGTGGGCCGACCCGTTCGGGACGGCGCGGCTGCGGCGCGGGGTGCTCGACGCGTGGGGCGCGAGCCCCGCCCGCTTCCGGGAGGACGCGAACGCCGAGGAGGACCTCGCCCTCGGCGGCTACCGGGACCGCCTCGTCGTCGAGCTCGCGCAGAACGCCGCCGACGCCGCCGCCCGCGCCGGTGTCCCCGGCCGGCTGCGGCTGACGCTGAGCGGGAACACGCTGGCCGCCGCGAACACGGGCGCCCCGCTGGACGCCACCGGCGTCGAGTCGCTGAGCACCCTGCGTGCCTCCGCCAAGCGCGAGGGCCATGAGGCGGCCGTCGGCCGGTTCGGTGTCGGCTTCGCCGCCGTGCTCGCCGTCAGTGACGAGCCCGCCGTCGTGGGCCGCCACGGCGGTGTGCGCTGGTCGCTGGCCGAGGCCAGGGAGCTGACCGCGCAGGTGGCGAAGGTCAGCCCGGGCCTCGGCGACGAGCTGCGCCGGCGTGACGGCCACGTACCGCTGCTGCGGCTTCCGCTGCCGGCCGAGGGCAGCGCGCCCGAGGGTTATGACACGGTCGTCGTGCTGCCGCTGCGTGACGGCGCCGCCGTCGACCTCGTCGAGCGGCTGCTCGCCGCGATCGACGACGCGCTGCTCCTGACCCTCCCCGGCCTCGCCGAGATCGTCGTCGAGACGCCGGGCTCCGTAAGGGTGTTGAAGCGCTACGAGCAGGAGCCGTACGTCCGTGTCGAGGACAGCGTGCACGGGGAGCGCCGCTGGCGGGTCGTCGGTCACGGCGGTCCGATCGAGCCCGCGCTGCTCGCGGACCGGCCCGTGGAGGAGCGTCTGCGGCCGCACTGGTCGGTCACCTGGGCCGTGCCCGTCGACGACGAGGGCGCGCCGGTCCGCCCGCTCACGCAGCCCGTGGTCCATGCGCCGACCCCGACCGACGAACCCCTCGGCGTACCGGCCCTGCTGATCGCGTCGCTGCCGCTGGACACGACCCGGCGCCATCCGGCCCCTGGGCCACTCACCGATTTCCTGGTGGAGCGCGCGGCCGACGCGTACGCCGAACTGCTGGGCGCCTGGCAGCCGGTGACGACAGGCGTCATCGACCTCGTGCCCGGCCCGTTGGGCAAGGGCGAGCTGGACGGGCAGCTGCGGGCGGCGATCCTGCAGCGTCTGCCCCGCACCGCGTTCCTGGAGGCCGCCGTCCCGCGCGACGTGTCGGACGAGGACACCGGTCTGCCGGACCGGGTGACCACCGGCGGCCTGCGGCCCGTCGAGGCGGAGGTGCTGGAGGGTGCGGGCACGGACACGGTGCGCGTACTCGCCGAGGTGATGCCCACGCTGCTGCCGGCCGGTCTGGAACGCCGTGTGGAACTGCGCACGCTGGGCGTGGCCCGGGTTCCGCTGGCCGAGGCGATCGACCGCCTCGCCGGCCTGGAGCGCGAACCGGTGTGGTGGCAGCGGCTGTACGAGAGCCTCGCCGGCGTCGACCCGGACCGCCTGTCCGGTCTGCCCGTGCCGCTCGCCGATTCCCGTACCACCATCGGCCCCCGCCAGACCCTGCTTCCGCTGGCCGACACCCCCGCGGACCTGGCCCGGCTCGGGCTGAAGGTCGTCCATCCGGACGCCGCCCACCCGCTGCTGGAGAAGCTGGGCGCCCTGCCCGCCACTCCGCGTGCCGTGCTCACGACGCCCCAGGTGCGGGCGGCGGTCGCGGCATCCCTGGACGAGGGCGAGATCTGGGACGAGGACGCGGACTCGCTCGACGCGGAGGAACTGGCGGAGACGGTCCTCGCCCTGGTCAGGGAGGCCGAGCTGGAGCCGGGTGACGAGCCGTGGCTCGGCGCGCTGGCGCTGCCCGACGAGGACGGCGAACTCGCCCCGGCCGGTGAGCTCGTCCTGCCCGGCAGCCCGTTCGCCTCGGTGATGCGGGAGGGTGAACTCGCCCTGTGCGATGCCGAACTGGCCGAACGTTGGGGCGAACAGCCCCTCGCCGCCTGCGGCGTCCTCGCCAACTTCGCCCTTGTCCGCGCCTCCGACGTCGTCCTCGACCCGGACGAACTGGAGCCGCGTGAAGGCGACTTCGCCGAGCCGGACGACGTGGGCCTGCTGGACGCGGTAGACGTGTGGTGCGAGGACCTCCTCGACCGGCTGCCGGACACGCCGGTGCCGCCGGTCGCCACGGAGATCGTCGCCGTGCGCGACCTGGACCTGGTCGACGACGAGCGCTGGCCGCAGGCCCTCGCCCTGCTGGCGCAGCCGCCGCTGCGGGACGCGCTCACCCAGAACGTACGCGTCCTGCTGCCCGACGGCACCACGGAGACCGTCCGCCCCTACACGGCGTGGTGGCTGCGCGACCATCCGGTGCTCGACGGCCGCCGCCCGGCCGGCCTGCGCGCCTCGGGCGCGGACCCGCTGCTGGAGGGCCTGTACGAGTCTGCCGACACGACCGGCTTCGAGGACGCGCAGGTGCTGCACGCGCTCGGCGTCCGTACGTCGGTGGCGGCGCTCCTCGACGAGCCCGGCGGTGCGGCGGAGCTGCTGTCCCGCCTCGCCGACCCGGACCGGGAGGTGACCGGCCGTCAGCTGCACAGGCTGTACACGGCCCTCGCCGACATGGACCCCGAGCAGGTCACGCTCCCCGACGAGCTGCGCGCGGTCGTGGACGGCGAGGTGCGGGTCGTGGACGCCGCCGACGCGGTCGTCGCCGACACCCCCGACCTGCTGCCCCTGGCCACCGGTCTCCCGCTGCTCCCGGTGGCCCCTACCCTGGCTGCCGACCTGGCGGAACTGTTCCAGGTCCGCCGGCTGAGCGAGACGGTCGAGGCGGACGTCACGACGGAGGGAGAGGAGCACGAGGTCCCGGAGTCCGTCCGCGTCCTGCTCGGCCCGGCCACCCCCAACTCGTACGTCGAGCACGAGGAACTCATGGCGGGCGGCACCGAGTTGGACTGGCGCTGCACTTCCGACGGCGTGCTGCACGCCGCGACGCTGGAAGGTGTGGCGGCCGGCCTCGCCTGGGCCGCGGGCCAGTGGCCCCGCCGGTTCGAGGTCGCGGCGCTGCTGGAGGACCCGTCCCGTACGGAGGAGCTGGCACGGGACCGCTGGTTCGACGCGTAGGGCCGTCGCCTTCGGAGTTCGGCCCGTCCGTTGCCGCCGGTCGACATCGTCGACACGGTGCTGCGCGACGGCGGCCGCCGTGGACGTTCCGCCCGCCCGTGGAGGGGGCCGTCTGCAACCGCGCGGTCCAGCGTGACCCCGTCCTGGGGGCAGTTGCTGCCCACACGCACTTGCGAGGGAATCGCACCTGGTCAGAGCGCGTACGACGGCTGTAGCCGCAATGTGATTCCTGTGCAACGGTGGGTTCCATGGCGGGGATTCGGCACACTCATCCGAACGGGCACCACCACCACGACCACGGTCCGGCGCGCGGCGGGTGGCGGCACCGCCTCGCCCATCTGCTGCGGCCGCACAGTCACAAGAGCGGCGACAAGGTCGACGCGGCGATGGAGACGTCCCGGGAGGGGATGCGGACCCTGTGGATCTCCCTCGTGGTCCTGGGGGCGACGACGGCCGTCCAGGCCGTGATCGTCGCACTGTCGGACTCCGTGGCACTGCTCGGCGACACCGTCCACAACGCGGCCGACGCGCTGACGGCGGTCCCGCTCGGGGTCGCCTTCCTGCTCGGGCGCCGCGCGGCGAACCGCCGTTACACATACGGCTACGGGCGGGCCGAGGACCTGGCCGGTGTCCTCATCGTGGCCACCATCGCGGCATCCGCGGGCCTCGCCGCCTGGATGGCCGTCGACCGGTTGCTGCACCCTCGGGACATCACGCATCTGTGGGCGGTCTCGGCGGCCGCGCTGGTCGGGTTCGTCGGCAACGAGTGGGTCGCCCGTTACCGCATCCGTACCGGTCGGCGGATCGGTTCCGCCGCGCTCGTCGCGGACGGGCTGCACGCCCGTACCGACGGCTTCACCTCGCTGGCCGTCCTGCTGGGGGCCGGCGGCGCCGCGCTGGGGCTCCGATGGGCCGACCCGGTCGTCGGCCTGCTGATCACGGTCGCCATCCTGCTGGTTCTGGCGGACGCGGCCCGGGAGGTCTGCCGGCGTCTGATGGACTCCGTCGACCCGGACCTCGTCGAGACCGCGGAGACCGCCCTGCGCGGCGTGGACGGCGTGCTGGACACCGGGCAGATACGGATGCGGTGGATCGGTCACGCCCTGCGTGCGGAGGCCGACATCGTGGTCGACCCGCAACTGACCGTCGTCCAGGCGCATTCACTGGCCGTCGCGGCCGAACACGCTCTGATCCACGCCGTGCCCCGGCTGACCGCGGCCACCGTCCACATCGACCACAGTCCCGTCGGGGGAGACCCGCACGCGGCACTCACCCACCATGGCGCTGTCAGTGCCGGCTGAAAGGCTGGGACGATGACCGACTCCCCATCGATCACCGCGTACTGGGACGCAGCCGCCGCCGACTTCGACGCCGAGCCGGACCACGGCCTGCGGGCCAAAGAGACCCGCGCCGCCTGGTCGGACCTTCTCACCTCCTGGCTGCCGTCGGGCCGGTCCCGCGTACTGGACGTCGGCTGCGGCACCGGCTCGCTCTCCGAGCTGCTGGCAGAGTCCGGGCACCGGGTCACGGGCGTGGACCTCTCGCCGCGAATGGTCGACCGGGCGCGCGCCAAGCTGTCGGCCGCCGGTCTTTCCGGCCGCTTCCTGGTGGGCGACGCGGCAGCCCCGCCCACCGGCGACGAGCGGTTCGACGTGCTGCTCTCCCGGCACCTCGTGTGGACCCTGCCCGACCCCGAGGCCGCCCTCGGCGAGTGGGTGGGCCGTATCCGCCCCGGAGGCACGCTGATCCTCGTCGAGGGCCGCTGGCGCGAGTCCGGCCGGTCCGGCGTGCCGTATGTGGCGGGCGCCGAGACCCTGCCCTGGCACGGCGGCGTCACCGCCGATGTCCTGTCGGCCGCCGTGCGCCCGCTCGTCACCGAGCTGTGCATCGAGTCCCTGGCCGGTGACGCCGCCCTGTGGGGCGGCCCCGTGACGGACGAGCGCTACGCCTTGGTCGCCCGGGTCTGACGGCACCGGCCCGGGGCCGCCTGTGCGGTCCCGGGCCGGTCAGTCACCTCGTATCAGGGGCGAGATCCCTGACGATGTCGGGTCAGCTCTCCATGGCCGTCTTCCTGCGGCGCATCCACCAGTAGAGGGCGGTCGGGGCCTTGGCATCCTGCCGCCGGATGAACTCGGCGGCGACGCGGGCGGTGTAGACGCAAGGAGTTCACTTGAGCGTCCCGTAAAGGACCCAGCGGGGTGGTTCTCGTGCGGCACCACGGGCCCCCGTGGTCGTGTGGTGCCGGCCAGCCAGCCAGCCGGCGAGCCAGCCAGCCAGCCGGCCAGCCAGCCAGCCGGCCGGCCGGCGAGCAGCAACCAACCATAAGGGCTCCCCCCCGCTCGGCGTCGCACCGATTCGGGATACGGCATGCGCCAACTCCTGTTGCACACGGCCGGGGCGCGGCCCAGGGCGGTCATCCCGTGCTCCGGGAAGCGAACTCACAGGTCCGAGCCGGGCGGCCGGGGCTGGCGCGTCCGCGCCGCGAAGCCGTCGGGCGCGACGCATTCCGGTTCAACTGCACCCCGACGCCCCAGGAAACAGACATCTGACGATATCTAGCGCCTCATTCCCCGTGGTTGGTCTCGTGTCTCGTTCACGACCGAAGAAGTGCACGTCAGTTGATGTTGTCGTGAAGAAGTATTCACCTTCAAAACCGGAACGTACGTTGCCGGTTGGTCCGTTGGCGTGATCTCATCCTGTCGTGCGGGGGTTGCGTCTTCGATACCCGCTCCGGGCGTCAGGCGAGCGTTGTGCGCCGGCCCGCATTCCTTTGGCGTGTGTTCGGGCCGACAGCCCCGGTATTTTCCGATGTGAAAAGGGAGAGAAAGTGCGTAACGACTTCACCTCTGTTGAGACCGCCGAGATTTCCGACAGCGAGCTGGACGGCATTTCCGGCGGCATCGCCAGCGCCCACGCCGGTGTCAACGGCTACGGTGCTGCCGCCAACGTCGGCGACGTCGTCGGTGCCGCCCAGTCCATCGCCTCCGTCGTGCCGGTCGCCGCGGTCACCGGTGCGGCCAGCGGTCTCCTCTCGGTGCAGACCACCGGCATCTGAGGAAGATCTGCCTCAAAGCCTTCTCGGCACGAGCATTTCTCGCCCCGTCCGCATATGAGCGGCCGTGACGGCGGGACGGGCCCTGGGACATCCAGTCCCGGGGCCTCATGTGCATGGTCCGGACCGTGGATCGGAACGCCTTCGACCGAATTCACGCGATGCGGAGATGCCTTTCGCGATGGGCGATCGTCAGCGTGTTGTCGGTGAACAGGTGCCCCTGCACAGCGCATGCCCGGCAGCCACGGCATTGTGCGTGTGTTCGACGTGACGTGCGCCCGAGTCCGGAACACTCCGCGCTTGCCGCCCTGGTTCTTCAGGGGAGTGCGTGGCCCCCGAACCCTCGGGCGAGGTTCCGGCGGGCCCGGACGTGCGGCCCGGGACCGGATACCGATGGACTCAGGACCGGTCGGCGGTCCTCAACTCGCCTATGAACGCGGCCCAGGAGGCGGGGGCGAAGGTGAGCGCCGGCCCGTGCGGAGCCTTGCTGTCACGTACCGGAACCAGGCCGGGGATGCCGTCCGCCACCTCGACGCAGTCGCCGCCCTCCTGATTGCTGTAGCTGCTCTTTCGCCAGGCGGCGTCGTGCGGACCGGGAAGGGAGATTCGCGCCACGGTAGTCGTCCTCCATCGCGGATCGGATCATGTCGAGCGACATGAACAGGGGCAGCGCCGCGGCCCCCAGCCGATCGTAGGTCACCGAAAACCGCTGCACATCGTCCGGATCCTCGAAGAGCCGGCCGTGGTGCGCTCCTTCCGTGTAGGCCACTTCGGAGCCGTTCGGCAGGGTCAGCACGGTGAGGGAGCCGCCCAGCATGTCGTGCGCCCCGGCGGCGAAGGGGAGGACCTGCACGGTGATGTGTGGTTCTGCTGCCGCCTTCACCAGGTGGGCGAGCTGGCGCCGCATGACGTCGTCACCACCGACCGGCCGCCGCAGCACCGACTCGTCGAGAACCACCCGCAGTTCGGGCCGCTTCGGTGAAGCGAGCCGCTTCTGCCGTTCGAGGCGGGCGGACAGCCGCTCCTCCAACTGTTCGTCGCTCCTGAGGGAAAGACCGAAGCTCAGCACGGCCCGCGCGTACTCCTCGGTCTGCAAGAGACCCGGCACGACGTGCGCCGTGTACTGCCGGATGGCGGCGGCCTGCGCCGAGTACGCCATGAACGTCCGCGACCAGTCCGGGAACGCCTCGCGGTAGACGTGCGGCCACAGGTCCACCAGCAGCCCGTCCGCGCCGAGCGCGGCGTCGAGCGCCCGCGCCAGCTCCAGCGTCGGCTTGGCGCCGGACGATCGTTCGACCTGGGTGATGCGGGTGCTGACCACATGGGTCCTGGCGCCGAGTTGGGCCTGCGTGAGACCGGCGGCGGTGCGCAGTCTGCGGACCTGCGAGCCGAAGAGGGCGGCCATCGAGGCCTCGGGCTCAATTGCTTTGGCCATGGGCTTACTTCCGTTCCTTACGGCCTGCGGTGTAAGGCTGCGTGCCCTTCCGAGCGTAGGTCCGCCCGGCGACTCTTGAACACGGAACGTCACGATCCGTACACCCGCGGATGGTGCCCGGATGTGAGAGAGCGAACGGGATGGGCGACGCAGTGCTGAAGACCACGGTCACATCGGGCGAGAGCCCCGACCAGGACACGGCGGCAGAGGAAGGGCTCGGCGAAAGCGAGGGGTTCGCGGCGATGTTCGCCTCGACACCCCGGGGTGCGCGGCTCGCCCGGCGGGTCGCCGTGCGGCACCTGACCGAATGGGGTCGTCCCTGCGACTCGGACCTCTCGTGCACCGTCGCTCTGCTGGTGGCCGAACTCGCCGGCAACGCCGTACGGCACGGGCGAGTGCCCGGCCGGGACTTCGAACTCCGGCTGGCCCTGGACGCAGGGCGGGTGCGTGTCGAGGTCTCGGACGCGTCCTCGGTGCATCCGCCGACCGTCGTGCACACTCCCGCCGCCGACGACGTGTCGGGGCGCGGCCTGGTCCTCGTGGACGTCCTGGCGGATCGCTGGGGTGTGGAGCCCCGCCCCGACGTGGGGAAGACCGTCTGGGCGGAAGTGGCCGTGGAGCCTCCGGCCTGATCGCCCTTGTGTCATGCTCCTGTCCATGCGGGAGGGACATTCGAGGGGGCGTCGCGTGGCGCGAGCGGTCGGCCTCTGGTCGGGGCTGTGGCTGCTTCTGCAGGTGGCGGCAGTGCTCGCGGTGCGGTTCGTGGCCGCTGACCCCTGGCGGGGTGCCTTGGTGACCGGGCCGCTGTGCGGGACCGCCGCATGGCTGGCCATGGTCGGGTTCGCCGGGTCGGACCGGAGGCGGAACCGACGGTCCAAGGCCCTGTGGGAGCAGATGGGCCCGCCCCCGGTTCCCGTATTCCCCGAGGAACCTCCGCAGGCTCCCCAGCCACTGTCCGGCGTGCTCGGCACGACGCCGTTCGACCTCGCGCACCGGGAAGGGCAGACAGTGCTGAGAGTCGGGGACCGGGAGATGGTGATCGAGCCGGACACCCACGTCCGGCACAGGGCACATCTGCTGTGGAAGACGTTCTCGGTCGCGCAGCCCCATCGCCCCGCGTTCGTCCTCCGCTATCACCTGCCGTGGGGACTCCAGGTGTTCGCCCGGCACGAGCCGGACTTTTTCGTCGCGCAGATGGACGACCCCGGCCTGGAACTGACCGCCGAGCTGGGTGGCGACACAGGCTGGGTCTCTGCCTACGTGGCGCGCTGAGCGCTCGTGCCCGTGCCGGCGCCATCGACGGCACGGGCGGCGCGCTGCCTCAGAGCGAGGTGTCGCGGAGGAGGAAGAACCGGCCGCGCTGCTCGGCACCGTCCGGCCGGCGCCAGCCGGCGGTGACATGGCCCCGGGACCCAGCCGGGTCGGAGCCGGTGGAGTCCGGCTCCGGGCGGCGGGTGACCGTGAGGGTCAGGGACGGGTCGCTTCCCGCACTGCCCAGCGACACGTCCGTGCCGTCGGGCCCGTCGGTGACGGTCACCGACGCGACCTCCGCCGGGAGGCCTGGACCGGTGAAGTGGCCCGTCACGGACGGATCGGGGGTGTTCGACACGCCCTGGGCCTGCGCCTCGGCGCGCCCTTGGACGAAGGCGAGCAACTGCGCGACGACGACCGGATCGTGGGCCCCGTCGTAGATCCACCGCTTGCCCAGCACTCCGTGCTCGCTCGTGCCGATGAGCGCCGCCTCATCGGCACCGTCGAGCGGTGCGCCCCGGTAGCCGAGCGGCAGGTGGTACGAAACCGGCTCGTCGCCCGACGTGTCCGTGACCACCATGAACTCGATCCCCACCTCGCCCTGCGGGTCGTCGAGCCGGAAGCCGCCGGCCTTGGTCAACTCCGGCTCACCTGCCGTGCCGAGGTACCACGGCTGCGCGGGAAGCCAGGCTGCGAGCAGCTCCAGCTTGCCGGGCGCCATTGTTGCCGTGTGGATGACCGCCATATCCGGTGAACTCCCCTCGGCCGTCCACGATTCCCTTCCTCCCGCCCGCGGCCGTCCGGTCCTTCCGGGGCCCTGCTCCCTGACCTCGGATGTCCGTCATGGCCGAAGCCCGGGGGCCGGCGAAGAGCGAGGCCAGGTCGCCGTTGCGGGTCATGTCGAGGATCAGACGGGGGCTCTTCCGCGAGGTGGCGGTCAGGCGGAGGGTGTGCGTCGATCCCGAGCCGGTGACCACGTCGACCTCGGTCTTTGTGAGCAGGTCGCGCCACGGGACGCGTTCGCGGTGCGGCCGGTCCCGAGCCGTTCCCGCACGGCCTCCGCGGCGAAGCCCCCGCGACGACGGACGCCGATGGGCCGGACGTGACGATTCCGGTACGGCGCACGGACCGAACGCACACGCCCCGGCGGCCGGAAGTCGATTGCCGAGCACGAGGCGGGCGGCTAGCGTCGGTGACGTGACTGCCGGGTCGGCCATGGGCCACGCACGAGTGAGGCGCCCGGCCTCGGCGTGAGCGCGGGGCGGGCCAGAGCCCCGCCGTTCCCTCTCCACCTCCGACCTGTCCCTTGCGGAACGAAGACCTGGAGAGTCACCACACCATGCCGCACCAGCAGTCCGTCACCACCGTCCAGCTCAACCACACCGCCGTGTACGCCAAGGACCGGCAGCTGTCCGCCGAGTTCATCGCCACGATCCTCGGCCTCGAAGTCGGCGCGCCCTTCGGGCCGTTCCTGCCCGTCGACCTCGGCAACGGCGTGACCCTCGACTACTACGAGATGGCCGACGAGCCGATCCAGTCGCAGCACTACGCGTTCCAGGTGCCCGACGACCGGTTCGACGCCATGATCGCCCGTCTGGAGGCGGTGGGGGTCACGTACTACGCCGATCCCGGCCACACCGAACCCGGCGCGATCAACCGCCTCTTCGGCGGCCGGGGTGCGTACTTCGACGATCCCGACGGCCACAACATGGAGATCATGACCCGGCCCTACGCCCGGCCGTAGGCGGGGCGTCGCGGGGGCCGGGACATCGGCCCCCGCGCGGCGCCGCAATTCCGCGGGGCGTGACCTGGAAATCCGCGGTCGAGGCCGCCCCCGGGAACTCTCTTTGAGCTGTCGGTGGCGCATGCGAAGATCTCCTGCACTCGACACAGCCCTGGGGGGGCCATGCCTGGACCGGCACGTATTCCGCGTACCCCGCATACGCATCGAAGACCAGCACCGACAGCACTCGTGACACTGGTGCTCGCGACGCTCATGTCGCTCCTGCTGCCCGTCACCTCGGCCCAGGCCGACGACCCGGCGCCGGCCCCCTGTTCCGCGCTCGCCCTAGCGCCGTTCGGCGACCCGGGCGACGCCGTGGCGAGCGGGACGCTCGCCGCCGGCACCCAGCAGTGCTTCACGGTGCAGGCCGAGGCCGGCGAGCACCTGTTCACGATGCGCGACACCAGGAACCTGATCACCGGCAGCATCGAAGGCCCTGACGGCGCGCTGGACTGCTACGCGAGCAGCTCCAACGTGGGCCGTTGCGTCGTCCCCACCGCCGGCGCCTACACGGTCCGGGTCCGCAACGACCAGGTGGACCCCAGCGACTTCCGGCTCTTCGTCGTCCCGCTCACCCGGACGGAGCGCTGCGCGCCCGCGATCGGTACGGCCTGGGACCAGCCGGTACCGGTCCGTACCACTGCCGGCCACTTCCAGGTCGACTGCCAGTGGATCGACGCCAAGCCCGGCGAGCGGATCATCCCCTTCGCCAGCACGATCGTCTCCGGTCATGTGACCCGCTGGATCACCGACGAGACCGGCACGGAGATCTGCGTCAGGGACTTCGACAGGCCGGGCTGCGTGCTGCCGGGCGACGGACCCTACCGGGTGCTGTCGTACGCGTACGCCGACGAGGAGCCGGTCAACTACCGTCTCCAGCCCGTCAGACTGGACAACCCCCAGGGCTGCCCGACCGTCACCGTCGGACGCTACGGCGCCGCGCCCGCGTCCCCGCCCGGCACGGTCCGCTGCCGCGTCATGGAGGTGCCCGCGGCCGGGCGCTACCTCGTGGCGCCGGTCGACGACCGCAACAGCGTCCACTGGTCGTACGTCTACGACGGCGAGTCGACCGAGGTCTGCCCGGCAGGCTGGTGCACCTTCCCCGCCGCCGGTTCCTACACGCTCGTGGTCGGCGACCCGACCAGGGTGTTCGACCCCGAGACCGCCTACGGCACGGCCTTCCTCGACCGGTCCGGCTCCGAGGGCTGTGAGCGCGTTTCCGAGGGGCTCCACGAGGGCCTGCTCGTCGCCTCCGGCCAGTACGACTGCCTCGAACTGCCCATGCCGCAGGGCTCCCGGATCTCCGGGCAGGCACGCACCGGTACCGGACCGCGTCTTGACACCGAGGTGCTCGACGCCGCCGGAGCGCTGCAGTGCGGCGAGACCGCGCTGCGCGAAAGCAACTGCTCGCTGTCCGGCGTCGCGCCGTACCGGGCGATCGTCCACGCCGAGGAGGGCGAGGAGCCGGGCCCGTACGCGATCAACTTCCTGCGCACCGACGCCCCGCCGCCGGGCACCTGCGCCGTGATGCCGCGCAGCACCTTCAGCGACGCGAGCAACGCGGCCGAGCTCACCACCGGCAACGGTGACTTCACGCACTGCCTGACCGTCCCGGCCGCCGACCATTCGGCCTCCGAGCTCTTCGAGCTGCGGACCGTGTCGGGGACCGCGTCCGCGAACTTCTCCGTCACCGACGAGTCGGGCGAGCTGAAGTGTGAGCGGACCGCGGTGAAGAACGGGTGGTCCGTCTGCCCGCTCACGCCGGGCAAGGCCCACACGGTCGTCTTCACCGGCCAGGACACCGCCGCGTCGTACACCCTGAGCCGGCGCGACGTCACCTCGGCGGCGTGGGGCTGCACGAAGAGCGCGGCCACCGCGGTCGGCGGACCGTCGCAGCCGGGCTTCTACGGCGGTACCGCCGGGGAGCTGCGCTGCCACAAGGTCACCACCACGGCGGCCACCGATCGCGTCCGCATCGACGTCCGTGACCCGAAGGGCACCCTCAACATCCTGGCCCTGGGCGCCGACGGGCAGAGCGCGGACTGCTCCTTCCGCAACCGGTCCTGTGTGGTCACCGGTTCCACCAGCTACCAGGTGCTGATGCAGGTGCCGCTCGGTCTCGAGGCGTCCGACACCTACCACCGCCTGGACGCCTGGCGGGTCGCCACAGCCGACGGCCCGGCCGCCGAATGCCCCCGTGCCGCTTCCGCTGCCTACGGTCACGCTCCGCTGACGGGGACGCTCACGGAGGAGCGCACGGCCGTGTGCGCCGTACTGCCCACCGTCAGCAACGACATGCTCAAGGTGACGGTCACGAACCCCTCCGGCGGAACGGACCGGGCCACCGTCTCGGTGTACGACGGCAGCTGGGCCGGCAACTGCATGAAGTCCGGCGACGAGTACACATGCAGTGTGCGCTCCTCCGGGACGGGCGAGGCGGCCCCGGCGGTCCTGGTCGTGTCGCTGCCCGAGAAGGCGTCGCAGGTGGCCTACCGGGTGGAGACCGCGTGCCACTCGGGCGTGTGCGGCGGCGAGCAGTTCGACGTCGATTCGGTGACGCCGGGTTCGGCGCCCGCCGGGACCACGGCCGAACTCACGGTCAACGGCGAGGCCCTCCACCTGAGCGACCGGGTCGAGCTCCTCGTCAACGGCACGCGGCACGCGGCCGAGGTCACCGGCGTCTCCGCGGACTGGCGGACGCTGAAGGCGTCACTCGACCTGAAGGGCGTGCCCGAGGGCACCTGGACGGTGAGCGTCATCTCCCACCGCGGGTTCGAGCAGCACCCGGCGACCTTGACGGTAACGCCCCCACTGCCGAAGGTCACCGGCACGTTCCAGCCGGTGCAGCCGACGCGGTTGATGGACACGCGCACGGGTCTGGGTGTGC
>NZ_BMWB01000014.1 GCF_014651015.1 Streptomyces xantholiticus | reverse complement strand
GCGATCTTCGACTCCATCAGGAAGGTGGGCATGCGGGCCTTCGCCGAGGAGAGCGGAGCCGGCTTGGAACCGGCCCGCTGAGTCGTGGGTCCGGTCGCCGTGTGCGGCGACCGGACCCACGTGATCCACGGGGGCACCGGCCATTGCCGCTTCGAACGCGATGAAGGGGAAGAGTGCCTTGGCGTTCTCGGCTGCCCTGTGAGAGGGCACTCCGAGGGCCTTTGAGAGCCTGCTCAACGCCGCGCTTTCGTCCTTGTGCACTCCGGTCACCTCCATCACGTGATTCGCCCATTGATTACTTGCAGAGTAGGGGAAAGCGAAAATTACTGGACTCAAAGTAAAGGAGAGTCACGCGTACCACAATACCGACGCGGGGTACGTGTTCGCGGGTCTTGTCACTTTCCGGCCACCACAACAGTGGGCCGACGCGTGTGGTTTGCGTCGACCCCCTTCGCCCCGGGGGCCGAATGTGTCACTAGCAGGGACCGGAACTGTCCCTGCTGGTAGGCGAGCGGATCGGCCCGGTCGGCGAAATGCGCAGCAGCCTGCGTATCCGCTCCACTTGGACCAGATCCACCCGGACCGCGATCCGTGTCGGCGCGCCGCCGTTCCCCCGTCATGCGTTCCAGCACTGCGCTCAGGGGATCCGGGCCTTGGCACCCCGGCTAAACGGTCCTACGGATGTATCCATGCGCTGTGGTGCGGGATCGGAGCAAGGAGATGGGGAGCCAAGGACATGAAGGAGGGTGGGGGGAGTGCGGATTCGCCGTCGGTGCGTCGTGGAGGACCGCTTGCCGTTGACGGCCCTGCCGCACTCGTCCGTGCCTCCGGTCGGCTCGATGCGATGGACCCGGTCGGCCCGTCGGCAGCGGGCGGACCTCGCGGATCGCGCCGGAGACGGTGGAGCGGTCGACGCCTCACAACTCAGTTGGCGCAGCGTGCGGCAGCCCAGCCGCAGGCGCACCAGCGTGACCAGGAGCCGGTCGACGAAGGCCAGGCGCTGGTCCCGGCAACGGCTGCCCGTCCGCGTCTTGGCCCCGCCGCTCGCGTCGCAGCACCGACTCACGGGCGGCCGACCACATTTGGGGGCGAGTTCTTGGAGTAACTCGCCGAAGTATGCGCGGGAGACGCCGGACAGGGCAGGATGGGAACAGACCGCACGGGCCCAGGTAAGTCGCCACAGGCCGACCGCGACCATGCCCATCTCGCCCCAAGGTCGTTACGAGCGAACGCGAGGCCACGGGGAACGTAACAGCGGGGAGGACGATCGAACATGGCGTTGGACAAGGGACTCGACTGGCTGCTGGACGACCTGACGGAACGGGTCGAACACATCAGGCACGCGCTCGTGCTGTCCAACGACGGCCTGGTGACCGGCGCCAGTGCGGGGCTCGCCCGTGAGGACGCGGAACATCTCGCCGCCGTCTCCTCCGGCCTGCACTCCCTCGCCAGGGGATCGGGACGGCATTTCAGGGCCGGCCGGGCACGTCAGACGATGATCGAGTTCGACGACGCGCTGCTGTTCGTGACGGCGGCGGGCGAGGGCAGCTGCCTGTGCGTGCTCAGCGCCGCGGAGGCCGACATAGGCCAGGTCGCGTACGAGATGACACTTATGGTCAATCGGGTCGGCGAGCATCTGGGGGTCGAGGCGCGGCAGTCGGACGGCAGCCCCTTCTGACGCGTTCGAACCGCGCCGGGACGAGTTGTCCACAGGCCGCGGCGGCATGTCCCCGCTCGGGGCTACGGTCGTCACCGAGAGTATTCACCACTCACGGGGGAGACCGACATGACGGTGCGGCAGGCAGAAGCGACCAGTCTCGCGCTCGGCCGGGCGGCAGAGGAACTCTCTCTGGGGCGCGGCGAGTTCGAACTCGCGGTCCAGCTCGGCCAGGTACGCGCGCTGTCGGACGTGCGCGGCGGGCCACCACGCTTCGACCGGCAGGAGATCGACCGGCTCCGGAGCCGGCAGGGCTTTCCGGAGGCCCTCAGGGAACAGTTGCGTACCGTCGGCACAGCGGACGGCGCGGACCTCGCCTCGATCAGCCAGGGCCGGTTCCTCAGACTGGCCCGTGCGGGTCATCTCACACCGGTCCGCTTCTATGTCAACCGCTACCACGCGGTGGTGTGGCTCTACCTGGCCGAAGAGGTACGGGACTTCGCCCGCGACCACCCGGCCCTGCTGACCGGTGCGACGCCTCCGCAGGCCCGCGCCGCGCCGGCGGCGGGCGAGGACCGGCGCCCGAGGAACTGGCGGGGGCGGCGGCTGGGCGACCTGCTGCGCCTCAGTGGAGACCCCCGGCAGCGGGCCGCGGCGATTGCGGCCGTCCTCGATCCGGTGACGATCGCCGAGGTCGTCCCCGACCCCTACGAGCGCTCGTATCTGCGTGTGCTCCGTCCCGACCTCGCACCGGCCCGGCCGAAGTCACCCGCGGGGCGGGAGATCGTGGAGCGGCTACTGCAGGCCGACCACCCCGACGAGATCCTGTGGCACCGGACGACTCTCGCCGACGGGCTGCGGGAGGCGCGCGAACACGCTGAGGCGCCCCGCCCCGCACCGGGGCACCGGCCGTGGGCCTCGGCATCGGATCCGGCCCGCCGGCACCCTCCAGGGCGCCGGCCGGGATCGACAACACCGGCGCCGGCTGCTCGCGCCTCCACGGCGCCGACCGCTGGTCGGCTCGGCCCGGCCCGCATGTTCGGTCCGTTCAGCCTGTCCGGTCCGTCCGGTCCATCGGGATCGTCGCGGCGGGGCGCCCGCGGTCTGCTCGGCCGGCTGTTGCGCAGACCTGCGGCGCGGGCGTGAAGCTGCGCTGTTGGCCCGCTTAAGAAAACCTCGATGGACGTGACGCTCCGAGCTGGGCAAATTGGAGCCCGTCCACTGACCGGGGCCGTATTTTCGATATCCGGTCACAGCGACCGCCCGACCGTCACCATGCCAGGAGCCGCACCGATGAAGGCACTTGTCAAGCAGCATGCCGAGCCCGGCCTGTGGCTCATGGACGTTCCCGAGCCGGAGACCGGCCCCGGCGATGTGCTCATCAAGGTGCTGCGCACCGGCATCTGCGGCACCGACCTGCACATCAGGTCATGGGACGGCTGGGCCCAGCAGGCCGTCTCGACACCGCGTGTCCTCGGCCACGAGTTCGTGGGCGAGGTCTCCGCGATCGGCGCGGACGTGAACGACATCGCGGTCGGCGACATCGTCAGTGGCGAGGGCCATCTCGTCTGCGGCAGGTGCCGCAACTGTCTGGCCGGCCGCCGCCATCTGTGCCGCAGCACCATCGGCCTCGGCGTCGGCCGCGACGGGGCGTTCGCCGAGTACGTGGCACTGCCCGCGTCCAACGTGTGGGTGCACCGCACCAAGGTGGATCTCGACGTCGCCGCCATCTTCGACCCCTTCGGCAACGCCGTGCACACCGCGCTCTCCTTCCCCCTCGTCGGCGAGGACGTGATCATCACCGGCGCCGGCCCCATCGGGATAATGGCCGCGGCCGTCGCCCGGCACGCCGGCGCGCGCAACGTCGTCATCACCGATGTCAGCGAGTCCCGGCTCGAGCTCGCCCGCAAGGTCGGAGCGACCCTCGCGGTCAACGTCGCCGAGACCGACATCGCGGCGGCCCAGCAGCAGCTCGGCCTCAAGGAAGGCTTCGACATCGGTCTGGAGATGTCCGGCCGCCCCGAGGCCATGCGGGACATGGTCGACAACATGACGCACGGCGGCCGCATCGCAATGCTCGGTCTGCCCGCGCAGGAGTTCGCCGTCGACTGGTCGAAGATCGTCACCTCGATGATCACCGTCAAGGGCATCTACGGCCGCGAGATGTTCGAGACCTGGTACGCGATGACGGTCCTCCTCGAGGGCGGCCTCGATCTCAGCCCCGTGATCACCGGAAGCTACGGCTACCAGGACTTCGACGCGGCCTTCGACGAGGCCGCCACCGCCCGCAGCGGCAAGATCATCCTCGACTGGACCGTCTGAGTCCCGCGTCCCCCAGACCTAGGAGAAGCCATGTACGCGTCCGTCCGCGACGACCTCCGCGCCACGCTCACCGAGATCCGCGACGCCGGTCTCTACAAGCCCGAGCGTGTCATCGGCACCCCGCAGAGCGCATCCGTCGCCGTCACCGCCGGCGGCGCCCCCGGCGACGTGCTCAACTTCTGCGCCAACAACTACCTCGGCCTCGCCGACCACCCCGAAGTCGTCGCCGCTGCCAAGGACGCGCTCGACCGCTGGGGCTACGGCATGGCGTCCGTCCGTTTCATCTGCGGCACCCAGGAGATCCACAAGGAACTCGAGCAGCGCCTGGCCGCCTTCCTCGGCCAGGAGGACACGATCCTCTACTCCTCCTGCTTCGACGCCAACGGCGGCGTGTTCGAGACCCTTCTCGGCCCCGAGGACGCGGTCATCTCCGACGCCCTCAACCACGCCTCCATCATCGACGGCATCCGCCTGTGCAAGGCCCGCCGCCTCCGCTATGCCAACCGCGACCTCGCCGACCTCGAGCAGCAGCTCAAGGAGGCCGTCGAGGGCGGCGCCCGCCGCCGGCTGATCGTCACCGACGGCGTCTTCTCCATGGACGGCTACGTCGCCCCGCTCGCCGAGATCTGCGACCTCGCCGACCGCTACGACGCCATGGTCATGGTCGACGACTCGCACGCCGTCGGCTTCGTCGGCCCCGGCGGCCGCGGCACGCCCGAACTGCACGGTGTGATGGACCGCGTCGACATCATCACCGGCACCCTCGGCAAGGCCCTCGGCGGCGCCTCCGGCGGCTATGTGGCCGCCCGCGCGGAGATCGTCGAACTGCTGCGCCAGCGCTCCCGGCCGTACCTCTTCTCCAACTCCCTGGCCCCGGTGATCGCCGCCGCCTCCCTCAAGGTTCTGGATCTGCTGGAGTCCGCCGGTGACCTGCGGGAGAAGCTGGCCGCCAACACCAAGCTCTTCCGCACCGAGATGGCGGCGGCGGGCTTCGAGATCCTGCCCGGCGACCACGCGATCGCGCCCGTCATGATCGGCGACGCCGCGGAAGCCGGACGCATGGCGGAACTGCTGCTGGAGCGCGGCGTGTACGTGATCGGGTTCTCGTATCCGGTCGTCCCCATGGGCCAGGCGCGGATCCGGGTCCAGCTGTCCGCCGCGCACTCCACCGAGGACGTGCGCCGGGCGGTGGCCGCCTTCGTCGACGCACGGGCGACAATGGCGGGGTGATCGACCCCCGGCGGCTGCGGATTCTGCGGGCCGTGGCGGACCACCGTACGGTGACCGCCGCGGCCGCAGCGCTCTATCTGACCCCCTCGGCCGTCTCCCAGCAGCTCAACGCGCTGGAACAGGAGACCGGCCACGCGCTGCTGATCCGCAGCGGAAAGGGCGTACGGCTGACGGCGGCGGGCGAGATCCTGCTCACCCACACCCACGCCGTACTGGCGCAACTGGAGCGAGCCGAGGCAGAACTCGCCGCGTACGCGGACGGCGCGGCCGGCGAGGTGAGCGTTGCCGCGTTCGCCACCGGGATCGCCGAGGTCGTGGCACCGGCCATGATCCGGCTGTCATGGGCACGCCCCGGCATCCGCGTCCGCGTGCGGGACGCGGAGGGCGACGAGAGCCTGCCGCTGGTGCTCGACGGGGAGGCGGACCTCGCGGTGGCGGTGGAGTACCGGGGAGCGCCCGGTGCGGACGACCGGCGCCTCGCCCGGGTCCCGCTGTACGCGGAGCCGTTCGACGCGGTCCTGCGCGCCGACCATCCGCTCGCCGCGAAGGACCATGTGGAGCTGGCCGAGTTCCACGACAGCGACTGGATCGGCCCCTACCCGGGCAACCCCTGTCACGACGTGGTGCTGCTGGCCTGCGAGCTGGCCGGGTTCGAGCCGCGTCTCGTGCACTCCTCCGACGACTTCCGCGCGGTCGTCGCCCTCGCAGGCGCGGGCGCCGGTGTCGCCCTCGTGCCGCGCTCCGCCCTGCGTGGCATGGAACTGCGCGACACGGTCGTGCGCCCCGTCGCGGGCCCGGCCGCCACGCGGCGCGTCTTCGCCGCGGTCCGCCGCGGGGCGGAGACCCACCCCCTGATCCGCCCGCTCCTCGACGCCCTTGCGGACACGGCGGAGGGCCTCCCCACGGGCTGACCCGGCCCCGACGGTTCCGTCGGCGCCCCTGGAGCAGTGCGCCGGACCCGGCCCCGGGGCCGCCGGCGCGCCGCCGTCAGACGGGCTCCGACTCGATCGCCAGCTTCAGGTTGGCCAGGGTCCTGCGGATGTTGCGGCGCTGGAAGTCGGCGAAGGTGTGGCCCCGGGTCGCTGCCTTGTCGAACGCGTTCGCCAGGAAGTCGGGCCACCCGCGGCGGTCGTCGATCCAGGTCTCCGTCACGCGCGTCCCGCCGCCGGCGGCCCGTTCGAAGCGGTACTCCCAGGTGGCGATGCGGCCCGGCAGCAAGGGCCGCCTCCTGCCGATGGCCCGCACCCGGAACGCGAACCGCTCGCCCGGGTCCGCCGCCGTGACCGTGCAGCGAGTGGTCCAGCTGAACGGCCCGCGGGTGTTGCGGCCGTCGAAGACCATCCCCACGTAGGCCCGTTCACCTCCGTCGTGCACGGTCGCGCCGCGGTTCTCAGGGCTCCAGCGCCCCATCAGCGCAGGGTTGCTGACCTGCGCGTAGATCGTCGAGGGGGCGGCGTCGATCACGACGCTGTCCGAGACGCTGAATATCCGGGGCATCCGTACGACTCCGATCATCATGGGCGCCCGACGCTATCGCGCCGTGCCCCAGGGGCCGGGCCGAGGGGGTCCTTACTGCGGGTCGCCGTGTCCAGCACGCCGTCATGCCCGAGTCGAACGACTGGCGCCCGACGGCGAACAGCGTGAACGGCAGCGCGTCGCAGAAGAAGGCAGCCACGGTGAACCGGCCCACGTGGTCAGGTCGCGCGGCGGACGACGGCCCGTGTAGCGGCAGAGCACGAGCCCGCCGGTCCGCGGCGGAGGACGGTGGTGGGCCGAGCAGGTCGTTGCGCTTTGCGAGCCTGCCGTGCGGGCAGTTTCAATACGGCCAAACCTCTCATAAGGCGCGTGATCGGAGAATCGCGATGCTTGTCCATGCAGTCGACCGGGGTGTCCTGGTCGTCACCGTCCGCGTCGACATCGACATCAGCACCCGGGCGTACGCGGTGCAGGCCATCGCGCGCCTCGTCCGATCCCATCTGCCGCTGCCGGTGGTCCTCGTACTCGCCGCGCCCGTGGTGAGCGCCGCGACCCTGAGCGCCGCGCTGCGGGTCCACCGACTGTGCAGCGGTCTGCAGGTGCCGCTGGCAGTCGTCACCCCCAGCGGCGCGGCACGGCGCATCCTCCGGGCGAGCGCCGACTCCACCCGCTTCCCGCTGGGCGTCTTCGCCGCTACCGAGAGCGCCGTCGCGGCCTCGGTCACGGCACATGACGCATCGGCGTGATTTGACAGCCATGGCCCTGGTGGGAGCCTGGAGAGCGTGAAGAGGCCACGCTCCGACGGGCTGCGGGACCAGCACTGTTGGGCGGGACGGCCGGCGTAGGCGTGGTGGTCGCCGGTTGGATCACGGCACGGGACCGGAGGCACCGATATGACTTCCAGTGGGAAGACGGCCCCGGTCTGCGGGCACCTCGACCAGGTCCGCGACGTCACGCCCGACAGTCCCGACAGCTGTCCCGAGTGCGTCGCACGGGGCGATGCCTGGTTCCATCTCCGGCAGTGCCAGATCTGCGGGCATGTCGGCTGCTGCGACTCCTCGCAGAACAAGCATGCGTCCGCCCATCACGCCGCCACCGGCCACCCTCTCATCCGCTCCTACGAACCGGGTGAGGGCTGGTGGTGGTGCTACGACGACCAGGTGGCGTTCGAGGTCGAAGGATCGCCGCCCGCCCGCGCGGCCTGACGGCCCGAGGCGCGAGGGCTCTGCGCCGAAGTGGACGGTCGTCCTGGCCTCCGACCGGGGCGGCGCAGGTCGTGGATCGGTCGGGACCGAGAGGTGTGCCCGGGGGCGGCGCGCCCTCCGTCGAACCGCGGCCGACCTCGGCCACGGTCCGGCCGCCGGTCATCTCGTCACCGTCCACTGCTGGTTGGCAGATCCGGTGCACGTCCAGATCTGCAGGCGAGTGCCGTCTGTTCCTGGTGGCGTCCAGGCACTTGTGCGCCTGGGGGTTGACGATGTCACGACGAGGGTGCCGTCGGTGATGCCGCCGGAGGCGGCGTCGCACTTGCCGAGGGCCTTGATGGTGTGCCGTCGCCGCCCGGGCTCCAGCGCCGCGCGACGGTGTCGTTGCGGTCGTAGAGCTGTACCGGCGAGCCGTTGGCGGTGCCCGCGCCCGGCCACGTCCACGCACCTGCCGCCGATCCCGGTGATCGGCCCGCCGGTCGCCGGGCTGTCGCCGGTGGTGACCTCCGGCGCCGATGCCGCCCGAGCCCCGAATATCCGGGGCCGTGCAGTGCGCCGCCGTGCACGGTGGACGACTCGAAGCCGACGTTCTCCATGACGTCGATCTCGCCGGAGGCCGGCCGGCCCAGCTGCCCGACGTCGTTGCCGAGCACCCAGAACGCGGGCCACATGCCCCGCCCGCGCGGCGCCTGGTACGCACCTGTGGCACCGCGGGCTACATTACCTTGCTCGCACAAAATAGCGCGCTTGCAATCAAATGCGTGTGCAATTATTGTCGACGCTCATAAGGAGCACTCGCAAATCTTCGGAAGGTCTTCCCATGCCTCTCGCGCTGCTGGCTCTGGCGGTCGGTGCCTTCGGCATCGGCACCACCGAGTTCGTGATCATGGGGTTGTTGCCCGCGGTCGCGGCCGATTTCGGGGTGTCGATCCCCACCTCTGGTCTGCTGGTGACCGGCTACGCCCTCGGTGTGGTGGTCGGCGCCCCGCTGATGACCGCTCTCGGCACCAAGGTGTCCCGCAAGCGGATGCTGATGCTGCTGTTGGTCCTGTTCGTCGTCGGCAACGTCGTGTCGGCCCTGGCACCCACCTTCGGCATGATGCTCACCGGCCGGATCGTGGCCTCACTCGCCCACGGCGCGTTCTTCGGCATCGGCTCCGTGGTCGCCGCGGATCTGGTCGCCCCGGACAAGAAGGCCGGCGCCATTGCCATGATGTTCACCGGTCTGACGGTCGCCAACGTCGTCGGTGTCCCCGGTGGCACACTGATCGGCCAGTCCGTCGGCTGGCGCACCACCTTCGTGATCGTCGCGGCGCTCGGTGTGATCGGTCTGGCCGGCATCGCCCGGCTCGTGCCCGACATGCCCAAGCCCCAGGGCGTGCGGCTGCGCGACGAGGTCGCCGCGTTCAAGAACGCCCAGGTCCTGCTGGCCATGGCGATGACGGTCCTCGGTTTCGGCGGGGTGTTCGCCGCGATCACCTACATCGCGCCGATGATGACCGAGGTCGCCGGCTTCGCCGACACCTCCGTGACCTGGCTGCTGGTCCTCTTCGGTGCCGGCATGGTCGGCGGCAACCTGCTCGGCGGCAAGTACGCCGACAAGCACCTGATGCCCCTGCTCTACACCACCCTCGCCGCCCTCGCCCTGGTCCTCGGGGCGTTCACACTCACCGCGCACCACAAGGTCCTGGCCGCGATCTCGATCGTGCTGATCGGCGCGCTCGGTTTCGCGACGGTGCCTCCGCTGCAAAAGCGCGTCCTGGACCAGGCCCACGGCGCCCCGACGCTGGCCTCCGCCGTCAACATCGGGGCCTTCAACCTCGGCAACGCGCTGGCCGCCTGGCTCGGCGGCATCGTGATCGCCGCCGGGATGGGCCTGACCGCCCCCAACTGGGTCGGCGCCCTGCTCGCCGCGGCGGCCCTCGTCCTCGCCGTCCTGTCCGCCGCCCTCGAACGCCGCGATGCCCGGTCCGGCAGCCGTGTCGTCGCAGGTTCCACCGGCGCGGTGACCACCGCAGAGGTGTCGGCGCCCGCGGCCGCCGGCCACCACTGAATCTCCGTACCCGCCCGCGCGTGCCGCCGCCGTCGCAGCATCACCGATGCCGCGACAGCGGCGGCTCAGGCCGCCGCCCCGATCCCGGCGACCGCGAGCAGCAGCAGCCCGGAGCAGATCCGCAGCCGGCGGCGCGGTGCCGCATCAGCCGCGGAGGACGCCGGGCGAGCCGGGCCCGTAGCCGCCCCGTCCCCGCCATACCGGTCAGGGCCGGCCGGCGCCGGACGGCCGGCACCCGCACCGCCCAATCGGCGAGCAGTCTGGTGATCACCATGGCCGACACCATCGACGCCGGCACACCGATGGCCAGCGTCACGCCGAAGCCCTTCACCGGCCCCGTGGCGAACACGAACAGCAGCGCTGCGGCCACCAGTGTGGTGATGTTCGAGTCGGCCACGGCGCTCCACGCCTTGGCGAACCCGGTGCGCAGCGGGCGCCGCAGGTCCCGCGGACGGGCGCCGGCCCGGCCCGTGGGCCGGGTGTACTCCTCCCTCGCCCGCTCGAAGACGAGCACGTTGGCGTCCACGGCGATCCCGATCGCGAGCACGAATCCGGCGAGCCCCGGCAACGTCAGCGTCGCGCCGAGCCCGACGACGGCGGCGTACGAGATCAGCCCGTACAGCGCGAGCGCCACGGTGCCCAGCAGACCGAGGAGCCGGTAGACGGCGACGATGAACGCACCCGTGCAGAGGAGCCCGATCACGGCGGCCGTCGCACTTGCCCGGATGGCCTCGGCGCCGGGCGTCGGGCCGACGGTGCTCTGTTCGACGGTGGTCACCGGCGCAGGCAGTGCACCGCCCTTCACCAGGGTGGCGAGATCGCGGGCCTCGTCGGCGGAGAAGCTGCCGGTGATCTGCGCGGAGCCGCCACTGATGCCCGCACCGCAGGGGACATCCAGGGCGTGCGCGACCCGATGGAAAGCTCCGTCGCACCAACTGTGCCGTGGCTTACGATCTCGGCGGGCGGTCGTGGACTGCGGCCTCCCGTCCCCCCACCCATGGAGGTCACCGTGTTCGGGACGGCCAGCGGCCACCGCACCCACCGCAGCAGCTTCCGCGTCCGCGCCACCGCCGGCGTGGTGGCTGCCGGGACGTTCCTCGCCGTCGGATGTTCCTCCTCCGACGACGGGCCCGGGACGGCGGCGGGCGGCGTCCCCGTGGTGGAGAAGGGCAGGCTGACCACCTGCACCCACCTTCCCTACCCTCCCTTCCAGTTCGAGCAGGGCGGCAAGGTCGTCGGCTTCGACGTCGCCCTGATCGATCTGGTGGCGAAGAACCTCAAGGTCGAGCAGAAGATCCTCGACACCCCGTTCGAGAACTTCAAGACGGGCGCGTTCCTCAATTCCGGCGAGTGCGACCTGGCCGCCGCCGGTATGACCATCACCGACGAGCGCAAGAGGAACGTCGACTTCTCCGTCCCGTACTTCGATGCCACCCAGGCGCTGCTGGCCACCAAGAAGAGCGGCGTGACGTCGCTCGACGACGTCAAGTCCCAGAAGAAGAAGCTGGGCGCCCAGGCCGAGACCACCGGCGAGAGCTACGCCAAGGACCAGGGCTTCGACCCGGTCGCCTTCGAGAGTTCGGACGCCGTGCTGAACGGGCTGCGTACCGGCCAGGTCGACGCGGTCGTCATCGACTACCCGGTCGTCCAGGGCTGGCTCAAGGACAAGGCCAACGCCGAGCAGTTCGTCCTCGGCCAGAACATCGAGACCGGTGAGCAGTACGGCTTCTCGGTGAAGAAGGGCAACGACAAGCTGCGCGCCGCGATCGACAAGGCGATCAATGAAGCCCGCGCCGACGGCACGTACGACAGGCTCTACGAGCAGTGGATCGGCCCGCTGCCCAAGGCGCAGTCGTGACCTCACGCCTCACCCGTCGCCAGCGGCGGCGGATCTCGCAGGGCGTCCAGTACGCGGTGTTCGTGGCGGTTTTGGTCCTGATCGGCCTGGGGGCGGACTGGGACCGTCTGCAGAACCAGTTCGCGCAGAAGGACCTCGCCTCCGAGCTGTTTCCGGACATCATCACGATCGCGCTGCGCAACACCGTGGTCTACACGGTGTCCGGGTTCGTCTTCGGCCTGGTCCTGGGACTTGTCATCGCGCTGATGCGGTTGTCGTCGGTCGCCCCCTACCGATGGGTGGCGAGCGTCTACATCGAGATCTTCCGCGGTCTGCCCGCGCTGCTGATCTTCATCTTCGTCGGTGTGGCCGTACCGCTGGCCTTCCCCGGCACGGAGATCCCCGGTGGCACGTACGGCAAGGTCGCCCTGGGCCTCGGGCTGGTCGCCGCCGCCTATATGGCGGAGACGATCCGGGCGGGCATCCAGGCAGTGCCCAAGGGGCAGATGGAGGCGGCTCGTTCGCTGGGCTTCTCGCACGCCAGGGCCATGGTGTCCGTGGTCATCCCGCAGGCGTTCCGGATCGTCATCCCGCCGCTCACCAACGAACTGGTCCTGCTCTTCAAGGACTCCTCGCTGGTGCTGTTCCTCGGTGTCACCCTCCAGGAACGGGAACTGACCAAGTTCGGCAGGGACCTTGCGAGCCAGACCGCCAACTCCACCCCGATTCTCGTCGCCGGCCTGTGCTACCTGCTGGTGACGGTGCCGCTCAGCATCGTGGTGCGCCGCCTCGAGGCGCGCGCCGACAAGGCCAGGTGAGCAGCGGATGCCGGTCGGAGCACAGTCGTCGGGAAGCGGGAGCAGCGAGAACATGAGCAGCATGGACCGCCCCGAGATCGAGATCCGGGGCCTGCACAAGTCGTTCGGCGACAACGAGGTGCTGCGTGGCATCGACCTCGACATCGGCCGGGGCGAGGTGGTGTGCGTCATCGGCCCCTCCGGCTCGGGCAAGTCGACGCTGCTGCGCTGTGTGAACCTCCTGGAGGAACCGACCGCCGGCCAGGTCTTCGTCGGCGGCACAGAGGTCACCGACCTGGATGTCGACATCGACGCGGTACGCCGCCGCATCGGCATGGTCTTCCAGCAGTTCAACCTCTTTCCCCATGTCACCGTCACCGAGAACCTCACCCTTCCGCAGCGGCGGGTGCTGCGACGGGACAAGGCGGAGGCCTTCGAGGTGGCACGGCGGAACCTGGAACGGGTGGGCCTTGCGGACAAGGCCGACGCCTATCCGTCACAGCTCTCCGGCGGCCAGCAGCAGCGGGTGGCGATCGCCCGGGCGCTGAGCATGGGCCCGGAGGTGATGCTCTTCGACGAGCCGACCTCCGCGCTCGACCCGGAGCTGGTGGGCGAGGTCCTCGCGGTGATGCGACAGCTGGCGGCCGAAGGCATGACGATGATGGTCGTGACCCACGAGATGAGCTTCGCCAGGGAGGTCGCCGACCGGGTGGTGTTCATGGACGGCGGGGTGATCGTCGAGGAAGGGCCGGCCGAGCGGGTCGTGGGAGACCCCCAGCAGGTGCGCACCCGCAACTTCCTGATGCGCATCCTCGATCCGGCCGCCGCCGAGCAGCCGGGGGACACGACATCCGAACGCCCCGCCAAGGAGCTGTGACAGGAGCGGGTGCCCCGGCCGGGTGGGGGAGTCCCGGCCGGGGCTGCTCGCGTCAGCGTCCCGGGCACTCCTTCCAGGCCATGTGATAGATCGTGCTGATGTCGCCGTCGGTGGAGTCCATGGTCATGAAGCTGGTCTCCGCCGGGTCCGAGGTGCCCGCGTTGACGCGGAGTTCGGTGTTGATGTTGAAGTTCCGCTGCACACCGCAGGGCGCCCAGACCAGCTGCGCCCAGTCCGTCCGGTCGGTCGCCTGCCAGTTGTCGTCGTACGGGCCCTCGAAGGTGTGGGACCGGTAGGCGGTGCTCGGTGAGCCCTGGAAGTAGTACGAGGCCTTCTCCGTACTGCTCGCGCCGGGCTGCAGCGAGGCGAAGCCTCTGTAGTCGGCGCTCGCGATCGCGTACGTGAAGCCCTGCGGCACGTGCACGATCAGATTGAGCTGACAGTTCTTGCGGAACGCGGTGGCCGGGGAGTTGGCGCCGACCTGGGCGAGGTAGTCGCTGTAGGTCACCGTGAACGCCGTGTTGTCCTGTGAGACGGCGACGGCGGCCGTCCCCGCGGGGCACCCGGAGCCGTTGACCGTCGCGATCTCGATCACGATCCTGTCCGGCGGCGGGTCGGTGATGACGGAGGGGCTGTGCTGGGCGGGGAGGGCGGAGGCGAACAGTGCGGCGATTGCGCCGCTCGCCAGCATTCCACCGGTCATGGGTTCTCCGTTCCATTGCTGTCGGTGCCGGGCGGTCGTGGCACACGGGTGCGTGCCGCCTGGTTGGGGGGTGCGGCCGCCCGCCTGGGCGGTGGGGGCCGTCACGGACCAGTTGCTCCGGAGTGAGTTCTCGTTCCGCCGCACATGCCGATGTTGTGGAAAAATCATGCACATGACATGCGAGCGCCGGGCTCCCGGCCTGCGGGGGCCGGGAGTTGGTCGAATGGTAGAAACCTGTGAAGAGGGCGGCTAGAGCGATGTCCGGCCATTCGGCGGGCCGGCCGGACGGCTCCGGCGGCTCAAACCAGCAGCCGCAGCGAGGTGTCCGCGATACCCAGTGACACCGACTGCCCCCAGGTGAGACTCAACGAGTCGCTCTCCATTCCGTCGCCGAAGACCACCAGCCGGTCCGACTCCACGGCGATCCGCAGCCGTTGGCCCGGTCCCAGTGCGCCGGACACCCTGGTCGTCCCGGTCGTGGGGGACGGCCAGGCCTCCCTGACGAACCACACGAGCCGTGGATCGGTGGGCCCCGGCAGCGCGAGCGGGCTGTCGCGCTCCTGCCACACGGAGCGCAGCCACCCCGTCGCGCCGGTGCCCGTGCCGACCAGCACCCCGGACGACGCCTGGGCCTCCGCGCCGGACCCGTCGCCGTCGTGCCCCAGACGGTAGCGGGCGGTCTGATGACCGGGCGGGCCCAGATAGATCTCGTTGAGCGCGGGCAGCCGCTGTGTGTCGTCGGCGACGGCCTCCACCATGGTCAGCTCGTCGGCGGTGCGGCCGGGCAGGACGGCGGAGCGCAGCAGCCGCTCCGCGTCCTTGGCCCGGTGGCGCACCAGGATCCCCGGATTGCGGCCCGGTTCCGTGTCGATGCCCACCACCGGCTGGCCGGCGAGGTACTTGGCGGTGTTGGCGACCAGGCCGTCCTGGCCCACCACGACCACCACGTCCTCGGGGCCGAACAGGAACCGGTCGAGGTCCTGGCGCTCCACACGGGCCTGCCGCCACTGCAGCGGAACGGCGGCCGACACATCCGCCAGCGCCCGCTGCGTACGGTGGTGCCGCTCGGCCACCTCCCGGATGCTGCGGCCGCGCGAGGTCAGGAAGAACTCGGCCTGCCCACGGGTCCCGTGCCGGGCCAGCAGTTCTTCGTACTCGGTGCTGCGGTGCACGAGGACGGCGCGGGGGGCCAGGCTCACGCCCGGCCTCCAGTCCGACCCTGTGCGCCGGGGCCGCCCTGCCCGTCCGTCTCGCGCTGTCCGCCGAGCCTCGCCAGCAGGCCGGTCAGGACGTCGGGGGAGAGGGTGACGCTGTCGATCCGCGGCAGGTTCTCGGCGAGCCGGGTGGCGGCAAGGGCGTGCAGGGTCGCGGGATCCACCTCGCCGTGCACGCGCAGCCAGGCGGCCTGCGCCCCGGCCCGTGCCTCGCCGACCTCCTTCGCCGCCTCGGCCTCCGCCCGGGCGAGGCGCACCTTGCGCTTCGCCTCCGCGTCCGCGCGCACGGCGTCCGCCGCCGCGCTCTCCTCGGCCTGCCGGCGGGCGTTGGTGCCGTTCTGCTCGACCAGTTGCTCCTCGCGGCGTGCCAGCTCGATCTTGCTGGCCAGTTCGTTCTCCGCGATGGCGCGTTCGCGCTCCACGGCGACGGCCCGGCGCTCGTACGTCGCGCGGTCCGCCTCCTGCTGGATCTGCTCCCGCGCCGGGGTACGCAGGGCGCGTTCCACCTCGGGCTCCGGGCGGATCGCCACCACCCGTACCGCCACCACCTCGATGCCGGTGGCCGGCAGCCGGGGCTCGGTGGCCAGCCCGTCCGTGATGCGGGTGCGGACGGCGGCGACGCCGTCGGCGAGCGCCGCCGCGAGCGGCGTGCGGGCCAGTACGTCGAGGGCGTGCTGCTGTGCGGTCTCCGTGAGCAGGGTGGCGATCTGCTCCAGCGGCGCGGCGCGCCACGCCCCCGTGTCGGGGTCGATGGAGAAGTCGAGCCGGGCCGCGGCCGTCGAGGGATCGCTGATCCGGTAGGTCACGGTGGCCTGTACCGAAACGTCCTGGAAGTCGGCGGTGCGGGCGTGGAAGGAGACGGCCAACTCGCGGTCGTCGACCGGTACTTCGGACAGCGCGGCGGTGAGTGCGCGGAACCAGAAGCTGAGGCCCGTCCCGTCGTGGGCGAGACGGCCGCGCCTGTGGTGGCGGACATGGGCGGTGGGCGCGGCGCGCAGATGGCGCCAGCCGAGACGTGCGGTGATGTCGGCCATGACAGAACCCCCTCTTTTCGTCGGTGTGACGATATAAGGTGAGGGTGATTATCGTCAATACGACGAAAGTGTGAAGCGGATCCCTGCCGGCTCGCCGGGCACTACGCTGAGCCCCGATGTTCACCGCCCAGGGCCCCACGCTTCGCGAACTCGCCGTGCAGGCGCTCTCCTCGATCGAGCACGGCTACGACCTGCTCGCCCCCAAGTTCGACCTGACGCCGTTCCGTACCTCTGACCGGCTGCTGGACGCGATGACGGGCGCCCTGCGGCCACTCGGGCCCTTCACGGCCGGCCTCGACATCTGCTGCGGCACCGGAGCGGGCATGAGCGTGCTGCGGCAGGTGTGCCGGGAGCGGGCCGTGGGCGTCGACTTCAGCGCCGGAATGCTCGCCGCCGCGACAGCCGCGGCCGCTGGTGAGCAGCCGGCGGCAGAGTCGCCCGCCGGCCGGGACGGACCGGCCGTCTCCTGGGTACGGGCGGACGTGCGGGCACTGCCCTTCGCCCCAGGTTTCGACCTGGCCGTGAGCTTCGGCGCCTTCGGTCATTTCCTGCCGCGGGAACGTCCGTTGCTCTTCGCCCAGGCCTACGCCGCCCTCCGCCCCGGCGGCGTCTTCGCGTTCCCGATGCCGGCCCCGCCCGGCCCGAACTCGTCGCTCTACTGGAAGCTGCTGGGCTTCGACGTGGCGATGCGGGTGCGCAACGCCCTGTGGCGCCCGCAGTTCGTCATGTACTACCGCACCTTCCCGCTGTCCGCGGTGCTCGCCGACCTCGGCCGGACCGGATTCACCGTGGAACTGTGCCCGTTGACCGAGCTGGGCCACCTCGCGAACGGCAGCCCGCGCATTTGCATGGTGGTGGCGTGGAAGCCCGGCGACCTCTGACCGGCCCGTTCACCGGCTCACAGCTGTGGCTTCACCGACATCAGCAGATGCCGATGGCAGTCGTCCGTCCCCTGGCCGGCCGGTCCCGTACCGGCCGGTGTCACGCCGCTCAGCAGAGCCCGTTGACCCGGCCCCAGCAGCTGGAACCGCACCCCCTCCGTGTCGAACGACGACAAGGCGTCCACGAGATACGACGGGTTGAACGCCACCGTCATCTCCCCGGCGCCCTCCAGAGCGGCGGGCAGCTCCTGCGAGGCCACATCGTCCTCATGACCGGCCTGGAGGCGGACCAAGTCCGCCGAGAACGCCAGCCGCAGCGGGCTGTCGCCCTCCGCGACCACCGCCACCCGCTTCACCGCTTCGAGCAGCGGTGTCCTCCCGGTGAGGGCCGACGCGGCCTCCGGCAGGGCGAACAGCTTGTCGTGGCCCGGCAGTCGGCCGTCGAGCAGCCGCGCGGTGATCCGCATCCCGGTGCTCCCGAACCCGATCGTGCCTCCGTCCAGCGCTATGCCGACCGTGCCGGCCCGCTCCAGCGAACGTGCCGCCTCGGCCAGCCGCCGGGCCGACACGACGACGTCGGCCGACGCCTGCGGCGAAGACGGCTTCCACTCTCGAGTGTGCGCACCGCGTACCGGTACCGGTCGGTTGCCGCCAGCGTCATCGTCCCGCCGTCGAGCGCCAGCCGGATTCCGGTCAGCACGGGCAGCGAGTCGTCCCGCCCGGCGGCCACCGCCACCTGCCCCACCGCGGCGGCGAACGCCTGCGCGTCCACCGCCCCGCAGAGCTCCGGCAGCGCGGGCAGGGCCGGATAATCCTCAAGGGGCAGTACCGACAGCCCGAAACGTGCACCGTCGCAGCTGACCGACAGGCGTGAGGTGTCCACCGCGCACCGTACCGTCCCGCCCGGCAGCACGCGGCAGACGTCCAGCAGCCTGCGCCCCATGACCAGCACCTGCCCGGGCAGTTCGACGTCGGCCTCGACCTCGATACGGGCGGACGCCTCATGGTCGAGGCCCGAGACACGCAGCAGGCCGCCGCCGTCCGCCTCCAGCAGCAGTCCGCCCAGCACAGGGACGGGGGAGCGGGCCGGCAGCACGCGGGCCGCCCAGGCGACGGCATCCGCCAGTACCCCGCGCTCTATCCGGAACTCCATCAGAACCTCTTTCCTGCCTGGTGCGGTCGGGCGTGCAGACGCTATCGGCGCCCACTGACAGTGGCGCGCTCCGAAGCTGGCAAGATCGTCGGTCCGACGGGGAACGGAGCGGCAGTGACGAGCGACGCCAACGAGCACCGCGCGGCCAAGGGCGGTGCCACCGAACGACAGCGGGGCATCCGGTTCCCGGGCAGGGGAAGCTGGGGTACCGACCACCGCGGGCGCTCCCGCTTCGGCCGCGGCCGCCTGCTCGCGGCGCTCGCCGTGCTCGTCGCCTGTCCGCTCGCCTTCCACTCCGCCGTGCCGAACATCGTCGGCCGGCTCAGCAGTCTGCTGGAGACGTTCCTGCCGTGGCTCGCTCTCGCGGTACCCGTCCTGCTGGTCGCCGCCCTGCTGCGCCGTTCCGTCACAGCCCTGATCGCCCTGCTGCTGCCGGCAGCCGTGTGGCTCGGGCTCTTCGGTGCGCTGCTGCTGCCCGCGTCCGGCGGGCCGGCCGGTCTTGTCGCCGTGCAGCACAACGTCAGCGATGTGAACACCGATCCGGCAGGCACCGCGCGGACGCTGCTGAGCGTCCGCCCCGACCTCGTCGCCCTCGAGGAGCTCGTCCCGTCCGCGCTGCCCGCCTACGAGAAGGCGCTGGCGCCCGATCTTCCGCACCATGCCGTGGTGGGCACCGTGGGCCTGTGGTCGAGACATCCGCTGGCGGAGGTACGGCCGGTCGACCTCAAGCCGCGCGGTGTCCGCACCGGCTGGAACCGAGGGATGCGGGCCACCGTTCTGACGCCGGGGGCCGCGGTCGCCGTCCATGTCGCGCATCTGCCGTCCGTACGACTCGGGATGGGCAGCGGTTTCAGTTCCGCATGGCGCGACGAGAGCGCCCGGCTGCTCGGCGCCGCCCTCGCCGCGGAGGAGCAGTCCCGGGTGATCCTGCTGGGAGACCTCAACAGCACTGTCGACGACCGCGGTCTCGACCCGGTCCTGGCGCATGTGGGCGTGGCCGGCCCGGGCTTCGCCTTCAGCTGGCCGGCATCCTTCCCGGTCGCACGGATCGACCAGATCCTGTCCCGGTCGGCGAAGGTGACCCACGTCCGGTCGCTGCCCGCGACAGGCAGCGACCATCTGCCCATCGCCGCCCGGATCACGCTGTGACCCCTGCCCGCGCACCGTGCCGTGCCGCGCACCCAACCGCGCCGTGCCGCGCACCCGTCCTGCTGAACGCCCGCCGCGCCGCAGCCGTACTCCACGGCAGCCGTCGAGCCCCGAGGAGGTCCGCAGCCGATGACCGGACTTCGCCGCACCCCAGCCGTCGCCGTGACCGCGCTGGCCGGCGCCGTGCCCCTGGTCCTGCTGGCCGCCGGTACCGCCCAGGCGCACGGGTCGCCCACCGACCCGGTCAGCCGGACCGCCGTCTGCGGACTCGAGGACGCCCAGCGCGCGTCGGGCGCCTGCCGGGCCGCCGTCGATGCGAACGGGGGAGCCCCGATCGGCGCGTGGGACAACCTGCGGCTGCCCGACATCGGCGGCAGGGACCGTGAGGCGGTGCCCGACGGACAGTTGTGCAGCGCCGGCCTCGACGCGTACCGCGGGCTCGACGTGGCCCGCGCCGACTGGCCGGCCACGCCGCTGAAGGCGGGCGCCGCGTTCACGCTCACCTACCGTTCGAGCATCCCGCACAAAGGAACCTTCGAGCTGTACCTGACCCAGCGGGAACACGACCCGGCCGCGCCGCTGACCTGGGCCGAGCTCGGCGACCGGCCGTTCGCCACCGCCACGGACCCGGCGCTCGAAAACGGTGCGTACCGGATCAGGGGCCGCCTGCCCGCGGGGCTCACGGGTCGTCATGTGCTGTACACGATCTGGCGGAACACGGACACACCCGACACGTACTACTCGTGTTCGGACGTCGTCCTCACGCCTGGTGAGGACACGCAGCAGAACCCAGCGCGGCCCAGGCCGCCGGCCTCTGCGTCCGCCCCGCCGCCTCCCACGGCCCAGTCACCGACCGCCTCCTCGGGGCAGGCCGCCCCTGCCCCGTCCCGGACCGCTTCGCCCGGGCAGGCGGCCCCGGTGCCCGCCGCCGACGCCGTCGGTGAGCGCCCCGTGATCCTCTTCGGTGCCGCCGCGGCTGCCCTCGCGCTGGCCTCGGTCTGCGGCTCCGTGCTGCTGCGGCGCCGTGCCCGGACCTGACCTCCGTCATCCCGAGCCCGGACGGCCGGACACGCCCCAAGACGGCCCAATGCCCGGCGACGAACCGTTGTCCGCGCCAGCGTGAAGGCAACCTCCGTGTCCCGTCCGCCGTCTTCCCTCCATGCAACGGGCCGCGGGGTACGCAGTCCGCCCGCACCACAGCGCATGGAGTGAGATGACAACGGTCCAGACTTCGGTCGTCGTGCCGTGCTTCAACGAGGACGACGTGATCGACGCCTTCCACCGGGAGCTGGTCGGCGCCCTCGAGCCGGCCGGTACGGCATTCGAGATCTGCTACGTCGACGACGGCAGCGGCGACGGGACCCGGGCGCGCCTCAAGGAACTCGCCGCGTCCGACCCCCGCGTCCGCTACACCTCCTTCAGCCGCAACTTCGGCAAGGAGTCCGCGATGCTCGCCGGACTGCGCATGTCACGCGGCGACGCGGTCGTCCTCATGGACGCCGATCTGCAGCACCCGCCCCACCTCGTGCGCCGCATGCTGGAGCTGCACCGCCACGGCTACGACCAGGTCGTCGCGCAGCGGGACCGCACCGGAGAGAGCGCGTTGCGGCGGGTGCTGAGCCAGGGCTACTACCGTCTTGTGCGCCGCTTCATGGATGTCGAAGTCGTCGACGGCGCGGGGGACTTCAGGCTGCTGTCCCGCCGGGCCGTCGACGCCCTGCTCACCATGCCGGAGTCCAACCGCTTCTCCAAGGGCCTCTTCTCCTGGATCGGCTTCGACACCGTCAGCTTCACCTACTCCAATGTGCAGCGAGCCGCCGGCTCCTCCAAGTGGGGCGGCCGGCGGCTGCTCAACTACGGCATCGACGGGCTGCTCTCCTTCAACAGCCGCCCGCTGCGGCTGGCGATCCACACCGGTCTGTGGCTCTTCCTCTCCGCGCTCGCCTACGCACTGTGGATCATCGGCAACGTCCTCCTCGACGGCGTCGAGACCCCCGGCTACGCGACGCTGATCGCGGCCATCGTGGGACTCGGCGGCATCCAGCTCGCCACGCTCGGAGTCATCGGCGAGTACGTGGGCCGCATCTACCACGAGGCCAAGCGCCGGCCCCACTATGTGATCCGTGAGACCGACGAGACCGCGCCCGCGCAGCCCGAGGCAGTGCTCAGGGAAGCCGCTTTGAGTAAGTGACCTTGTCCAGCTGGTAGTGGTCGGCCACGCACTGCGCCGGCCACACCCGGCGTCCGCCCTGGCTGAACGGCTCCAGCATCCGCCCGACCGACAGCGGGGTGTAGGGCAGTTCCGTCGCCCCCCGCGCCGCACCCTCACGCAGGTAACGGTCCTGGCGGTCCCACCGCTCGGCCCGCACCTGCATGTCGTGCGCGAGGCCGGCCAGAGGTCCCACCAGCCCGAGAACCGTCGCCGCGCACACCGCGGCGGCCACGCCCGTCGCCGCGCGCGCCCGCCGCCCGGACAGGTGTGGCCGAAGCGCCCGGCCGGCGAACGCACCGGCGGCCACCAGCAGCAGGACGTACAGCAGCAGATAGTCGTTCCACGTCCGTTCGGTGGTGACCACCTTCGCGCCGAAGACCGGATAGGTGATGACGGTGCACAGATAGCCGGACACCAGGAAGGCGAGGGTCCCCAGGCCCATCAGGAACAGCGGTCTCGGCGGCAGCAGCACCGTCGCCCCTCCCCGTCGCCCGCGCGCCATGAGCCCCAGGAGCACACCGGCCGCCACCGCGCCGGCGTACTGCCAGGTGGTGAGGACCGTTTCGAGGATCTGCGCGTAGCCGCGCAGGGAGCCCAGCAGCGACTCCGGGGCCAGCATGGACGTGCTCTCCGCCCCGTACCGCTCGCGTCGGTTGCGCGACCCGGGCGAGGTCACCAGCAGCAGGGTGCCGACGGCGATTCCGGCCATCCCCGCCAGCGACCAGACCCGGGCGGAACGGCGCGCCCGCCCGGCGAAGATCCGGTGGGCGAAGAGCACCACGCCCGAGAGCACCACGAGAGCGACGACCGACGTCTCCTCCGACAGCGTCCCCATGAACACGCCGGAGCCCGCGACCGTCACCAGCGCGGCGGCCCTGCCGCTGCGCCCACGGGCACACAGCAGGGGCAGGGCCGCAGCGCACGCCAACACGGGGGCCACGGTGTGCGAGACGGACGCGGCCGGCCAGTAGAACGTCTTGTACGTGTTGGGCGTGGCGAACAGGAACACCGCGCAGACCATCGCGGACACCAGCAGCGGCACACCACGCGGCACCTGTTGCCCGGTCCTGCGCAGTACCTGGGCGATGAGCGCCCAGAGCAGCACCAGCATCACCAGGCCGCTGACGAGACCGAACCACTGGTGCCCGCCGACCGGGAACTTCGTGTAGAGGCCGACCATCAGGCCATTGGCGAGCCGTCCGTTGTCGGTGAACCAGAACTTGCCGATCAGGCCGGAGATCCCGTCCTCGCGGACCACAGGCAGGAAGCACCACTCGTCGGCGCTGGGCCGCACATGCCGGCCGTACCACGACGCCAGCGCGAGCAGACCCAGCGGCAGCAGCGCCAGGGCCCCGGGCCACAGGGACCGCCATCGCGCGAGTGGGCCGGGTCGGCCGCTCCTCGGTGCGCGGCGTTCGTCCTCGCGCGCGACGGTGACGCTCGCTGCGTCGACGGCCATACCACCACTGCCTTTCGGAATACCGGAGATGCGACCTCGAAGAGGTGGATCGGCGAAGTCGCGTTCCATTCTCCGGTGGCCGAGATCGCGGGTCCCGTCGACAGGCCGCCGGACCGCATCGACGCCACGAACGGCTGCGCACCTGCCAAGAGGGCTGTCGCAGCGCTGCGGTCCCCGGCCGGTATCAGGGGCACCGGTACAGGAACGACGCGCCGGCGGTGTGCCCGGACGGCGAGAGGATCCGCAGCTCCGCGCCGGCCCGGTACTCGCCCCTGCCGTGGAACGTCCACAGCAGGTGCAGGCGGACCTCCTTCCGGCCGCGAGCCACATCCTGGCGCAGCACACCCGAGCTGGTGCCGTCGCTGCGCACCCAGCGGTAGCGCAGGGTTCCGGGCCGTCCGTCGGTCCGCACCACGCCCACCACATCGGCGGTCCCGTCGCAGCCGGGCCCGCCGGGCGACGCCGTAACGGCCACGTCCCGCACGGCCGTCTGCGGCCCGAACCGCTGCCAGGCGAGGAAAACGAGCACGAGTGCCAGCAGGAAGGCGGCCGGCGCGTACCGCCGCAGGCGGCGGTGCCCCTCGCGCGCAGGCCGGGAGACGGCCTGCCGGCCGGCGAGAGTGCCGTGCCATACGGCGACGGCCGTGGTGCTGTTGCCCGGCTGGCGGACGAAGGCGGTCACCCCGGGGCCGAAGCGCAGCACGTCGCCCTCGACCCGATCGGGAACGGGAGGGGGATCGGGTCGCTGGAACCAGTGGCTGGCCAGCTCGGTCGCGCTGTAGTCGTCGTCGCCCGGGGGCGCGGTTCGGCCGTTCACAGGACCGGGCACCCCTTCCTGGTCAGCAGTTGCTGGGTGGAACTGCCGCTTGCCGCGGCCGGATCGGTGCTCGCCGCGACAGCCCAGTAGCAGCCCGTGCCCTGGAAGGCGTGGTCCAGGTCGAGGGTGTATCGGGTGGCTCCGCTCCGCTCGAACGACCGGGTGCTTTCCACGGTCCCCGGTTCGCCCTTCACGTTGCTGGTGGACCACGAGGCGGCGATCGTCACCGGCCCCGTTCCGTCCGTCACGACCTCGACGGTGGCGGCGGCGGTTGCCGCACCGGTCTGCCGGAAGGCGGTGACCGAGACGGACTTCACCCGCACGGGAACGACCGTCGGCGGCGGGCTGACGACCGGGTCGGCCGACGGCTCCACCGGCTGCGTGGACACCGTCGGGCCGGCGGGCAGGTCCGACGGGGGCGCGGGCGGTTCGGTGGCCGGCCCGACGGACGCACCCGGCGAGGGCGGGGCAGTGGTGCCGGCCGGCGAAGGGGCAGGCGCCGGCGGGCCGGTGGTCGCGCCTGCGCCGGGGGACGGAGAGCCGCCCGGGGACGGCATCGCGCTGGTCGTCGCGAGGGCCTGCGCGGTCGCACCCGGCGATGTGTCCTCACCCGCCTGGGCGGTGACGGCGACCACGGCCGCGACGGCCAGCGCGGCTGCCCCCGCGAGCGCCTTGCGCAGTGCCGGCGGCAGCCATCCGGCGAGCCGGGCCCCGGTGCCGACGCCGGCCCCGGTGCCTCCGCCCGTGCCGATCGTGGTCGTTGCGGCGTCCGCCGTCCCAGGGGTCCGGCCTCCCGAAGGGAACAGCAGCGGCAGCAGTGCGGCCAGCGCCGCCAGCTTGCGCCGGCCGCGCTCCTCCCAGTCGGTGCCGTAGGCCGCTCCCGCGATCTCCTCGAGTTCGGCCACGAACGCCGCCGCGTTCGCCGGCCGCCGGCCCGGGGACTTGGCGAGTCCGCGCCGGATCAGGGGCCGTACGGGCTCGGGCGTGTCGTCCTCGGGGACGGGCGCCTCGATGTGCTGGAGCGCCAGCTCGGCGATGTTCTCGCCGCGGAACGGCTTGTGGCCCGTCAGACATTCGTAGAACGTCGCGGTGGCCGCGTACACGTCGGCCGCGGGAGACGCGGGCCCGCCCTGCCATTGCTCGGGGGCCATGTAGGCGGGTGTGCCCGCCACCCCCGGCGTGGTGCCCCCGCCCGCGGCGATGCCGAAGTCGACGAGTTTGGACGAGCCGTCCGCAGCGACCAGGACGTTCTCGGGCTTGTAGTCCCGGTGCACCACACCCGCGCCGTGAGCGGCGGCAAGCCCCAGCAGTGAGCCCTTCAGCACCGCCAGCGCCGCCTCCGGCCCCGTGGCGCCCTCCCGCAGCAACAGGGCGCGCAGCGCGAGCCCGTCGACCAGCTCCATCACGATGGCGGCGCCCTGCGGAGCCTCGACGTACTCGTAGAGCCGCACCACGTACGGCGAGTCGAGGCCGCCCAGCAGTTGGGCCTCCGCGCGGAAGTCCCGTACGAAACCGGTGTCCGCGCGCAGCCGCTCGCTCAGATACTTCACGGCCACCGGCACGCCGGTGGCGTCGTGGACGGCGAGCACGACACGCCCGCAGCCACCGGAACCGAGCTCCCGGGATTCCGTGTACCCGGGCACCGACCAGGTGTTCATCGCGTTCCCCCCCGCCCTGGCGCTGTCACGGGCACAGACACATTTTCTTCACGGCCGGTTCCCGACGCGATCAGGACAACTCCGGCGCAGGGCCGTACTTGGCATGGACCTGACTCGGCGGTTCGGTTACGCTCCGCCCCGGGCGCATCTGAGAGCGCTCTCGGTGCGGCCCCTGTTCCATCCCCCACGTTGCTGGAACAACCGAAAGGTCAACGCCTTGAGACGCACGACAGTCATACGCACGGGCCTGTCCGCACTCCTCGTCCTGGGCTCGTGGGCCGCGGTCGGCGCCGGCCCCGCCGTCGCCTCCGCATCCGCCCCCGAACCGCAGCTCTCCACCGGCCTGCTCGCGGCCATGCAGCGCGACCTCGGTCTCGACGCGGCCGGGGCCAAGGCCCGTCTCGCGGCGGAGAAGAGCGCCGCCGCCGTCGAAGGAAAAGCGCAGCGCGCCGCCGGGGACGCCTACGGCGGCTCCTGGTTCGACGCCGGCACCGGCAGGCTGACCGTGGCCGTCACCGAGCCGGATCGGACGGCTGCCGTACGGGCGACGGGCGCCGATGTGCGACTGGTGTCCCGCACCGCGGAGCAGCTCGACTCGGTCAAGCGTGAGATCGACCGACTGAAGGCGCCCGCCGGCGTGGCCGGTTGGCACGTCGACCCCGAGGCGAACCGGGTCGTCGTGGACGTGGTCGCCTCCGAACGGGCTGACAACGATGTCCAGGTCTTTCTCGACCGGGCGAGGGACACCGGCCCGATCACGGTGAAGGAGACCGCGCAGGCACCGGAGCCGTTCGCTGCGGGAACCGTCGGCGGCGACCCGTACTACACCGGCAACGTCCGCTGCTCCATCGGGTTCTCCGTGCACGGGGGCTTCGTGACGGCCGGTCACTGCGGTCGGCCGGGAGCCGCTGTGCGCGGCTGGGACGGCTCGCACATCGGCACCTTCCAGGGGTCGTCGTTCCCCGGTGACGACTACGCCTGGGTCAGCGTCGGCAGCGGGTGGTGGACGGTGCCCGTGGTCCTCGGCTGGGGGACCGTCCCCGACCAGTTGGTCCGCGGCTCGGCCGAGGCTCCGGTCGGAGCCTCCGTCTGTCGCTCGGGTTCCACGACCCACTGGCACTGCGGCACCGTTCTCGCCAAGAACGAGACGGTCAACTACAGCCAGGGCGCCGTCCATCAGATGACGAAGACGAGCGTCTGCGCCGAACCGGGTGACTCGGGCGGCTCGTTCATCAGCGGCGACCAGGCGCAGGGCGTCACCTCCGGCGGCTGGGGCAACTGCGGCAGCGGCGGACAGACCTGGCACCAGCCGGTCAACGAGATCCTGGGCCGCTACGGGCTGCGTCTGCACACGGCCTGACGAAGCGCGACGCCACCAAGGCCCGACGGCCGGCACGGTCTCAGGGCCACCACGGCCCCACGGCACTCATGGCCGGGCCGGTCGCACCCGGTGCGACCGGCCGCCGCGGCGGCCGGGACCTGCTTCAACAGCCCGGGGTGGCCAGATCCGCAGGATCCCGCCGAGGTGCGCGGCGAGACACGGGGTCCCCGACCGGCCCGAAGCGCGCGCAAAGCCCCCCACCCTCAGGAGGGTTGCTCCCGCCGGACCACGCCGGGGCGCCTCGTACCTGCGGCCTCACGACGGCCGTCCGGCCCGGTTCGCCGGACCGGGTACGGTGCTGATGTGCTGATCACAGGGGAGAACCGGAACAATCCGGCACCGGGGACCGCGCTGCTCCTCGCGGCCGCCCCGGCCGGCAAGGGGCGTCTGATCGACGCGGCGTCGGTGCTGCCCGCGCTCGCGGCCGTGCCGGCGGACATCCTCGCCGGTACGTCAGGCGCCGCCGCGGCCACGGTGATCGAGCTCGCCGACCCGCTCGATCCACAGACGGTCCTCACCCGTATCCGTGCCGCGGCGGCCGCGCCGGGACCGCTGCACCTCTATCTCGCGGGGCAGTTGCACGTGGACCGCAAGCAACGCCTCCTGCACCTGGCCCTCGCCCGCACGGTCCCGTCGACGCTGCGCTATACGGGCCTGCCCTGGCACTGGCTGGCCGGGGAGATGAAGGCCCGGCGCCCGGGCACCACCACGGTGGTCCTCGACCTCGTCGCCGACGCGGAAGCCTGGCAGCAGGTCACCGGCGGTCATATAGGCCTCGGCGACGGCACCCGGATGTACGGGCGCATCGCCCCGGCACCAGGCGGGCGCCGGTGCGTCGCCGTTCCCGTCCATCTGAAGGCTGTCGCCGCCATCTGGCGCAGCGGGGCGCGTCCGCCGCTGCCTCAACTGCATGAACAGGCCGCTGCCCAGGCCGCCTCCGAGTACGGCCAGGACGGCGCACTGCTGTTCGGTGTCGACGCCGCCGCGGTCCGCACACCCGGACCGCTGCCCCTCCCCGTCCCTGTCCCCGCGGGCCCGGCCGCGCCGCCGCCGGCATCGGGGACCGAGCCGCCTCCGAGCGACCCGCACCCGGCGATCCTCGCGGCCGCACGGGCCGGACGCCATGCCGAGGCGGCCGCCGCCGCCTCGGCACAGGAGAACGAGGCGCTGCGCACCCATGGACCCGGCTCGGTCCAGGTCCTGCACTGGCTGGAGGTACGGGCGGATCTGGCGCGTCTCGCGCAGGACCCCGCCCGCAGCTGCGAGTTGTGGATGACCGCCGCAGAGGTGCGCCTGGGACGGCAGCAGACCGCGGACGATCCGGATGTCGAGGCGGCCGTGGACCGGGCCCACCACCAGTGGGAGCAGATCAGGGACACCGGCCGCGCCATGCAACTGGCCCCTGCTCTGGTCGTGTTGCGGCGCCGGGTGCCCGGCCGGCAGCGGGGCGCGCTCCAGTTGCTCCAGCGACGGCTGGAGCAGCTCCACGAGCGTCGGACCGGGACGCTGCCCGCCGCGCCGAACCCATGACGCGCGGCGGAACGGTCTACTGCTCCTCCTCCGGAGCCACGTACTTGCGCAGCCGTGCGCGGCCGACCCCGTTGCGTTCGGTGCCGACGTGCATGGTCTCCTCGGAGCCCGTCATCGCCACGTCGGTGTCGTCCCGGCGGTCCCTGCCCGCCATGTCCCGGCCGTCGCCCGCCAGATCGCGGCCGCGGGGCCCGGCCTCCGCCGCACGCCCGTGGGCGGGGGTCGCGCCGGCCATGCCCTGACCGGACCCGGCACGGCTCCGATCGGCCGTGCCCGCGGCAGCGCCACCGGCTCCGGCCGCACCTGCGCCGGCAGTCCCCGAGTCGTCCCGGCCGCCTTCGGAGGGCTGGTTGGCGCCCTTCCACGTGGCGTTCCAGTCGATGCTGTAGTGCCGGTACAGACGCTGCTCCTCCTCGGCCGAGAGATGACCACCGGCGTCCACGTCGACGTTCGGCGCGTCCTTGATCCTGTCCTTCGGGTAGGGCACCTCGAGGTGGCCCTCGACCATGTGGGCGTCGCGGATCGGCACGAACGACTCGCTGCTGCCGAACAGGCCCGTCCGTACGCTCACCCAGTCCGGTTCGCCGGTGGCGTCGTCGAGGAAGACATGGTTCGCGTTGCCGATCTTGTTGCCGTCGGCGTCGTAGACCGGGTGGTCGAGCACATCGCGGATCTGTGCTTTGGTGATCACTCTTCTTCCTCCTTCTGCGGCGTCCCCCGGTCCGTGTAACCACCGCAAAAGCGGCTAAACGAAGCTCGATCCCGCCACTCATCCCGCTTGTGCGAATAACTCTGCGTCAATTACGATTCGATCCGGATCGAATTCGAATGAGGGGGACATCATGCGAGTGAAGGACTTCGACCACCTGGTGCTCAATGTCCAGGACGTCGAGCGGGCACTGGAGTTCTACTGCGGACCGCTCGGTCTCGAGCCCGTCCGGGTGGAGGAGTGGAGGGCCGGGAAGGCCCCGTTCCCGTCGGTGCGTATCAACCCGACCACCATCATCGACTTCGTCAGCCGGCCCCGTGGCGAGTCCAACGTGGACCACATCTGCCTCGTCGTCGACCCGCTGGACTGGCAGGAGGTCGTCGACTCCGGCGTGTTCACCGTCCTCGAGGGTCCCGTCGGCCGCTACGGTGCCCGCGGCGACGCCCAGTCCGTCTATGTCCAGGACCCCGACGGCAACACGGTCGAACTGCGCTGGTACCCGCAGGACGCCGAACAGTGACCCCTGCCGCGGCCGGCCGCCCGCGCGACCCGGCGATCGACGCCGCGGTGGTGGCCGCGACCCTCGACGTGCTGCGCGCGCACGGGTACGCCGGGTTCGCCCTCGAGGCGGTCGCGGCCCGGGCCGGCACGACCAAGGCGTCCATCCGGCGCCGGTGGACCACCCGCCAGAGTCTGGTGATCGACGCCCTCGCCTCGGTCCTGGTCATGCCGCCCGTGCCGGATCACGGCTGCACCCGATGCGACCTGACCCAGAGCGTCGACCTGCTCGGGGAGGCCCTGCTCGACCGGCTTCCGGCGGGCGTCCTCGCCCCCCTGGTCGCGGCCTGCGCGCACGACACCGGGCTGCACCGGCGGCTGATCGACGCACTGGTGCGGCCCAGCAGAGACGCCGCCACGATCGCGGTGCGACGCGCCGTCGACCGTGGCGACCTTCGGGCCGGTGTCGATCCGGACCTGCTGGTCGACCTCCTGGCCTCGGTGGTCTACCAGCGGGCCCTCTTCGGCGGCGCACCGGCCGGCCGCGGCGCCGCACGCCCGCTGGTCGACCTGCTGTTGCAGGGCGCGGCCGTCGACTTCGACCGTCTGGTGCGGGTGAGCGAGCTGCCCGCCCATTCCGGACACCGCCACTGACCGGCCTCAGGTCCGGGCGGAGGCACGCGGGACGAGCGGACGGACCTCTTCGGCCACGAAGCGCACGAAGTCCTCCGGGGCGGGCTCGTCGGCCGTGGGCTGGAGCACCACGGTGTCCGCGCCCGTATCCACCAGGCGCTGCACGGCCTTCGCCACCGAGCCCGCGTCGCCCGCCACGCCGAGTTCGCCGCCGGGCGCCTTGCCGGAGCGCTCCAGTTCGCCCCTGAGCCGGTCCTCCGCGCCGGGGCCGGTCGCCGTGTGGAGATAGACGACGATCTCGTGGCGGCCCGTACGTCCGGCTGCCGCCCGCCCCTCGGCGACGAGCCGGCAGGCCTCCCGTACTCCGTCGGGCGCCACAGAGGCGTCCAGGATCGTTCCGTCCGCGGCCTCGCCCGTCAGCCGCAGCGAACGCGGCCCGGTGGCCCCCGCCAGCACGGGAGGCGCCGTCGTCGGCGGCCAGTCGAGGGCGACGTCCTCGAGCTTCACGTACCGGCCGTCCACCGTGACCCGCTCTCCGCCCAACAGGGCGCGCATCGCGGCAAGATGCTCGCGCAGCAGCGTCAGAGGCGACTCGACACGCGCACCGACCTGTCCCATCCAGTCCTGGACCCCGTGCCCCACGCCCAGAGCGACCCGCCCGGGGAACAGCCGGTGCAGCGTGGCGGCCTCCATCGACGTCAGCGCGACGTTCCGCAACGGCACCGGGAGCAGGCCCACGCCGACACGCAGCCGCTCCGACCAGGCCAGTGCGGCGGCCGCCGTCGCGATCCCGCTCTCCAGGAAGCAGTCCTCCCAGAGCCAGAGCTCCTCCAACCCCGCGGCGTCAGCCGCACGGACCACCTCCCGCAACCGCTCGGGAGGCAATTGAGGTCGAAACACAGCGCCGAGAACAGTCATGAGGCACAACTACCCGTCCTTCCGGGGCGCCGGCAACCCGGTATCGGAGAACGGCCGTTCCGCCGCCCCGGGCGCTCGTGCCGTTTTCGTCCCTGCGTACCGGGAAGCGGAAACCCATGGACCACTCACGGACGCCCGTACTGGAAGCGCTGGCCGCCTACCACGCGGAGAGCCAGACCCCCTTCACCCCGCCCGGACACAAGCAGCACCGCGGCGCGGACCCCCGGGTCCGCGCGGTGCTGGGCGACGAGGTCTTCCGGTCCGACGTCCTCGCTGTCAGCGGCCTCGACGACCGGACCTCCTCGCACGGGATCCTCGAGCAGGCCCAGGAACTGATGGCTGACGCCGTAGGGGCGGAGCACACCTTCTTCTCCACCTGCGGCAGCTCACTGTCCGTCAAGGCGGCCATGCTCGCCGTCGCCGGGCCGCACGAGAAACTGATCGTCGGCAGGGACGCGCACAAGTCCGTGGTGTCCGGGCTGGTGCTCGCGGGCATCCGGCCCGTCTGGGTCGACCCGCAGTGGGACCCCGACCGCCGCCTGGCGCACCCGCCCTCCGCCGACGCCTTCCGCGCCGCGCTGGCCCGGCACCCCGACGCGAGGGGGGCCCTCGTGACGACGCCCACCCCCTACGGGACGTGCTCGGATCTCTCCGGCATCGCGGCCACCTGCCACGAACACGGAGTGCCGCTCATCGTCGACGAGGCGTGGGGCGCCCATCTGCCCTTCCACCCGGACCTGCCGGCCTGGGCCATGGACGCCGGGGCGGACGTGTGCGTGACCTCGGTCCACAAGATGGGCTCCGGCCTGGAGCAGGGCTCCGTCTTCCATCTGCAGGGAGACCTGATCGACCCGACGGTCCTCAAGAGCAGAGAGGACCTGCTGGGCACGACGAGCCCGTCCACGCTGATCTATGCGGCGCTCGACGGCTGGCGCCGCCAGATGGTCGAGCACGGCCGGTCCCTGTACGACGAGGCGCTGGCACTGGCCCACGAGGTCCGCGCCCGCATCGCGGAGATCGAGGGCATGCACGTCCACGGGCGGGACGATTTCTGCGGTCCAGGGCGCGCCACGGACCTGGATCCCCTGCAGGTCATCATCGACATCACCGAGCTGGGGACGACCGGCTACCGGATCGCGGACTGGCTGCGTGAGAACCACCGGGTGAACCTCCACCTCTCCGACCACCGGCGCATCAGCGTCCAGCTGACCCATGCCGACGACAAGGCCTCCGCGGACCGCCTGCTCACCGCCCTGCGCGACGTGCCGGGCCACGCGCCGCAGCTCGCACCGGCGCCCACCGTGGAGGCGCCGGTCCCGGCGGACCTGCGCCTGGAGCAGGTCATGCTGCCCCGCGACGCATACTTCGGCAGGATCGAACAGGTCCCCTTGGAGGACGCGGTGGGCCGCGTCAGCGCCGAGATGCTCACCCCCTACCCGCCCGGCATCCCCGCGGCGCTGCCCGGTGAACGGCTGAACGAGGCGGCACTGCGGTACCTGCGCAGCGGCGTCGAGGCCGGCATGGTGATCCCCGACGGCGCGGACCCCGGGGTCAGGACCGTCCGCGTCACGGTCGAGGACTGACCCGGCCGGCAACCCGCCCGGCCGGTCCTCGCCCTGTTCACCGACGGACTGACCGACAGGCCGGTGGAACGCCCCGGGACTCACATCGAGGCCGCGATCGACGACCTCGCCCGCTGTCCGGCCGGACGACACCGCCCTGTTCCTGCTCCGCCCCACGCCGTGAATCCGGCTGCCGGCCCCCGGGTTCGGGAGGTGGTGCGGCCTTGCGGGCGCAGGCCGAAGGCAACGGTCTAGAGTTCGATCGCACCTTGGTGGATCAACCGCCCCTGCGCCTCGCCCGACCGGAGCCCGCCTTGCGCCAGCCACTCACCATCGTCACCGGCGGCAGTCGCGGCATCGGGGCCGCGGTCTGCGTCCGTCTCGCAACCGAGGGCCACCACATCGTGGTCGGCTACCGGTCCGAAGCCGGCGCCGCGCACGATGTCGCCAAGGCCGTGCGCGCGGCAGGCCGCCGGTCCCTGGCCGTCCAGGTCGACACCGCCGACGAGGCGTCGGTCGACCGCCTCTTCGACAGCGCGGCCGAACTCGGCACCGTCACCGGACTGGTGAACAACGCCGGCATCAGCGGACCCAACGGCCGGCTCGCCGACGCCGACGCGGACGGCATGCGCAGGGCCCTCGACGTCAACGTGTGGGGGTATCTGCTCTGCGCCCGCCGTGCGGTCCGTGACATGACACGCTCCGGCGGCGGCGCGATCGTCAACATCTCCTCCGCGGCCGCCACCCTCGGCAGCCCCGGCCAGTACGTCCACTACGCGGCGACCAAGGCCGCCGTCGATGCCATGACCACCGGGCTGTCCAAGGAGGTCGCCGCCGACGGCATCCGCGTCAACTGCGTGGCGCCCGGCACCGTATGGACCGACTTCCACGAGGACCCCGAGCGGCCCTCGAAGGTCGCGGCCGCCGTTCCCATGGGCCGGGCCGGACAGCCGCAGGAGATCGCCGGAGCGGTCGCCTGGCTGCTTTCCGCCGACGCGTCGTACACGACCGGGGCGGTCCTGCGCGTCGCGGGCGGGATGTAGGTCAACTCCCGCGGCAGTACACGCCGCGATCCGAGCCTGCTTGGTCCACCGGGACGGGAGTACTCGGGCTGTCCCCTGCCGTTCACGGCGGAAGGATCGGCGGGTGTGCCGGAGGCGGCGGTGAACTCCTGCGTCCGGCACCCCGAATCGTGGAGGACGCATGAGAGGTAAGGGCTTGGACCCGTAGGCGACCGGTGTTCTTGCGCGGCCGGTGGGCCGCCGGCTCCACGGCCTATCGGCGGGACACCTCGCGGAGCACACCGATCTTGTCTATGCGGTGCTCCGGATTGCCCTTGTCGTCGCGCCAGAAGTTGCCCGCCGCGTCGTCCTCGGGGGTCGCGCAGGTGGAGACGGTGATCATCGCCTTGGTGGGCCGCTCACCGGGATGGCCGGGCACTGCGGCGCGCTGCTCGGCGAGCGAGCGTTCCGAGCGGAACGACGTCTGCCGGGTCTCGGTGATCACGTACTCGTAGACCGAACCGCCCGCGGCGACGAACACCGACTCGCCCTTCTCCAGCGCCGGCAGATCGCGCAGCGGCCCGCCGGCGGACAGCCGGTGTGCGGTGACCAGGTAGTTGCCGACCTCGCCCGGTCCGACACCGCCGCGCTCGCCGTACGGGCTGGCGGCCACGCCGCGGTTCTGGATGCGGGTGCCCGGCCAGTCGTCGGTCGTGCCCTCGTACGGGACGACGCGCAGGTCCTCCAGCCCGATGGCCGGTATGGACAGGACGGCCGTCTCGGTCCGGGGGTCGGCCTTCGGAGTGGGGCTCGCCGGGGGAGGAGCCGCGGCGGGGCCCGCTTCGCCGGGGGCGTTCTGCGCCGACGGGGCCGCCGCCGTGGAGGCCGGCGCGGCGGCGGAGGACGCGGCGGACAGATCGGCGGTCCCGTCGGCACCCGGGCCGGCGCAGCCGGCGACGAACGCGGCGACCACGCCCGCGAGGGTGGCGGGGGCAAGACGGGAAAGGATCATGGGCAGCCGGAATCCGTAGGAGGGAGGGGGCAGAGCCGATGCACAACGGCCACGGCCCGGTGTGCTGGCGAAAACACCACAATCGGATCAGATGTTCCCCATTCGGTCAATGCCCTCCCGCGGCCCGCTCCCGCTGTCGGTGCCCCGTGCCGGCATGGCACCGTGACCGACGTGGCCCACCTCCGACAGCTTGCGGCTGGCCAAGGACGCGATGGACCGCGACTGGGCCGAGCCGCTGGACCTCGAGGCGATCGCCGCCCACGCCGGATACTCGCGTTGCCACTTCGTCCGGGCCTTCAAGGCCGTGTACGGGCAGACACCCGGGCAGTACCTGTCCCGACGCCGGGTCGAGCGCGCCCAGGAGATGCTGCGCACCGCGAATCTGTCCGTCACCGAGATCTGCACGCTCGTCGGCTTCAGCAGCCTCGGGACCTTCTCCGCCCGCTTCGAGAAGCAGACCGGGCTCTCCCCGAGCCAGTACCGCGCCGAGCACGTCGGACGTGGCGCCGCGCTCATCCCCGGCTGTTACGCGATGCTCCGGGCCGGCGGATTCCCTCCGCCGGCAGGCCGCTCGGAGCAGAGCAATTCTGAAGAAGCGCCTTGACGCTGCCGCTGCCTACCGTGGCAGCACCGGAGAAAACCCCGTCCGAGGAGCACGAAATGATCAAGTGCCTCGCCATTTCCACCGTCTGGGTACTGGACCAGGACCGGGCCAAGGAGTTCTACACCGACAAGCTCGGCCTCGAGGTGCGTACGGACATGGCGATGGGCGAGCAAGGCATGCGCTGGCTGACCGTCGGAGCCATGAACCAGCCCGAAGTGGAGCTGACCTTGATGGTGCCGGGCACCCCGCCATGGACCCCGAGTCCGCCGAGGCCATGCGGACCCTGGTCTCCAAGGGCGTCCTCGGCGCCGGCGTTCTGGCCACCGACGACATACACGGCGACTACGAGAAGCTCAAGGCACGTGGTGTGGAGTTCCTGCAGGAGCCGCAGGAGCGCCCGTACGGCACCGAGGCGATCTTCCGTGACGACTCCGGCAACTGGTTCTCCTTCACACAGCCGCGGGGGGACCTCGACCTCGACAAGGACTGGGCCTGCTGACGGGCCGAGCCGCGCTCAGGTGCGCCCGGCCCGATCCGGCCCGGCCTCCAGCGCGTACAGCAGTTGCTGGGTCTGCGCCGCGAGCCCGCCCACCGCGGTCGCCGTCTCGTGGTCCTGGTCCGGCAGCCGGCCCTTGAGACGCCCGTGCGCCGCCCAGGCCCGTTTCATCGCCTCACCCCGGGCCTCGCCGTCCGGCTGCGGGGCGCTGAGTGCGGCGCGGTCCGCCTCGCACACCTCGGCCGCGGCACCCAGCAGGTCCATGAGGAGGCCGAGAACCGCGTCCGGTGGTGCGGCCAGCCTGCGCCACTCCCCGGCCGTGTCGACCAGAGTGCCGGTGAGCGACTCCAGGCGGCCGGCGATCCCGCTCCAGTAGGAGTCCCGGTTGTCGGGTGGAGGGGACGCGTGACGCCGCAGGCGGTGCCCCGGATTGAAGCGGTAGCTCTCACGGGTCCAGCGGCGTGCGCTGCCCAGGCTCTGCACGGCACCGCCCAGTCGGCGGGCGCCCTCGTACCACTGTTCGGCGCTGGTGCGGTCGTACCCGCTCTCCACGTCGTCGGCCATGGTCCGCAGCAGGGCTGCGCTGTCGCGGGCGAGTCTGTCCAGGTTCTCCCGCACGTCGCGGAGGTGGACCGGAGGCAGTACCAGCGCGTTCACACCGATCCCGATCAGCGCGCCCACGAGTGCCTCGAAGAGGCGGTGCGCGATCGCGGTCGTCGAGAAAGAGCTGTAGGCCAGCACGAAGATCGCCGTCGTCGGCGCGTAAATGCCCTGGTCCCCGAAGCGCGAGTAGTTCCCCAGCAGTACGGCCGGCGGCAGAGCCAGCGCCATCGCCGCCATGGTGTTCCCCGTCAGCGAGGCGGCGCCGGCCGCGAGCAGGGTCCCGAGTCCGATGAGGATCAGCTGCTGCGCCCCGGCGCGCAGGGACCGGTAGACGGTGCTCTGCACCAGGACCACGGCCGTCCAAGGCGCCATCAGCGCCATCGGCGCCTTCCACCACCAGCCCACCAGCGCCCACGCGAGGACGGCGGCTCCGGCGGCCTTCAGGGACTGCACCGCCAGATCCCGCTCCGGCCCGGGCTCGGTGAGAGCCCGGCGCACAGAGGTCCGCATGCCGGACCATTCCCACGCCACCCACCGCTGCCACGCCACCCACCGCTGCCACGCCACCCACCGCTGCCACGCCACAGCCGGCTCCGCTCCTCCGCCGTCTCCCTCGGCCCGGTCCGGTCGGCGGGCCGGCCCGGCGTTCACCGGGCCATGGCACGTGTAACCGGCGGAGGTCCCGCGAATCCTGTTCGCCCTGGACCGGCCCGGGGCCGGGCAGGGCGGCGTCGCTCGGCGGTGCGCGGTCGTCACGAGTGTTCGCCGGTGGATACCGGTGGGGAAAGGGCGGAAGGGCGGTGCCGGCCTACGGACAGAACCCGAGGAACGGCGCGGACCGTCAGCGGATCACGTTCAGCGCACCCGGCTGGACGCGCACCGTCACCGGGAGCACGGCCTCGACCTCGCCGTCAGCGCCGTAAGGGACGGCCCTGTCCGCCTCGATGCGGACCTCCCTGCCCCGAAGGACCTCCACCTCCGGGCGCGCGAGGTGAGCGCCCGTCTTCAGCTCGTTCATCATCGTGAAGAACAGCCGCTTGGGCCCGTGCCGGATGACCACGACGTCCAGCAGGCCGTCGTCGACGCGCGCGTCCGGCGCGATGTTGCGACCGAAGCCGTAGAAGCCCGAGTTGGCCGCCACGACCGTGTACCCGAGCCGTTCGTGCACGATCCCGTCGACCGTGATGCGGTACGCGGCCGGCCGCCAGCCCAGGACGGCCCGCAGTCCGCCCGCGTAGTACGAGGCGGCCCCTCGCAGCAGCCGGGAGGTGTTGGCGTGCCGGTTGGCCACCGCGTCCACACCCGCGTACACGCTGCCCAGCACGGAGGTCCCGGCATGGACGGCCGAGGACACCCGGATGGTGTCCACCGGCCGCGGCGAGCCGTGCAGCAACAGCTCGGCCAGCGCCGCGGGCTGTGTCGGCAGGCCGAGCGCCCTGGCGAAGTCGTTGCCGCGCCCGGCGGGCACGATGCCGAGGACGGCGTCCGTGCCGCTGAGCGCGCCGCCGACGCACCCGGCGATGCCGTCGCCGCCGACGGCGAGCACGACATGCCCTTGTCCGCCCGCCTGACGGGCCACTTCCTGCGCGTGCTCCAGGCTGCGGCTGTACTGCGTGTCGAGCCGTGCCCCGGCCTCCCGGAGGAGACGGGCCAGCGGCAGCAGGGCCGCCGTACCGCTCGACCCGCCGGCGGCGGGATTGACGACGGCGGTGAACTGTCGCATGAATACGCCTTTCGGGAGGCAGTGGCCGGTCAGCGGACGGGGACGAGTACACCGGGGTTGAGCACCCCGGACGGGTCGAGTTCGGCTTTGAGAGCCTGCAGGATACGGACGCCGGCCGGGCCGATCTCCCGCGCGTACCAGTCGCGGTGGTCGGTGCCCACGCCGTGGTGGTGGCTGATGGTGCCGCCCGCCGCCAGGATCGCGTCGTTCGCGGCCCGTTTCGCCGGAAGCCAGTGGGCGACCGGGTCCTCGCCCTGTGCCGCGACCACGGTGAAGTACAGGGACGCGCCGTTCTCGTACACGTGCGAGATGTGGCACATCACCAGCGGAGGGGTGCCCGCCCCCGTGAGGGTGGTGGTGAGCGCCTGGCGTACCTGCTCGTAGAGCTCCGGCAGGGCTGACCAGAAGGCGGCCGTCTCCAGCGTCTCGGCGAAGGCGCCGGCATCGAGCAGGGCATCGCGCAGATAAGGGGCGTTGTAGCGCCCGTGCGTCCAGCGGTCGCCCGGCTCCTCGCCGACGTACTCACCGCCGCACGCCAGCAGTACCTCGCGGGCCCTCGCCCGCCGGTCGGCGGTGTCCTCCGCGGTGCCCTCGTAGCCGGCGATCGCCATGCAGCCGGCCGACTGCCGTGTCAGGTCGCTGCCGATCCGGTCCGGCTGCGCGAGGCCGACGAACGTCTCCGTCTCGTCCGACAGACGCAGCACGGTCGGCCGGGGGCCGTCCTGGGCGAGCCTGCGCAGAGCCGCCGCCCCCGCCTCGAACGACGCGAAGCGCCAGCCTTCGTAGACCCGGGTCGTGGGCAGCGGCCGTATCCGTACGGTCACCGAGGTGATCACGCCGAGCGCGCCCTCCGAGCCGAGGACGAGCTGCCGCAGGTCGGGACCGGCCGCCGAACGCGGCGCGCGCCCGAGCTCCAGGGTCCCCTCCGGGGTGGCGAGGGTGAGCCCGAGCACCATCTCGTCGAAGCGGCCATAACCGGCCGACGCCTGGCCGCTGGAGCGGGCCGCGGCGAAACCGCCGATCGAGGCCCACTCGAACGACTGCGGGAAGTGGCCCAGCGTCCAGCCCCGCTCGTTCAGCAGCCGCTCGCACTCGGGCGCCCGCAGCCCCGGCTGCAGGGTCGCCGTACGGGACACGTCGTCGAGGGCGAGCAGGGCGTCCAGTCGGCGCAGGTCCAGCGCGACGAAGGGGCGCTTGCCCTCGGGTGCCAGACCGCCGACGACGGAGGTGCCGCCACCGAACGGCACGACAGCCACCCCGTGCTCCGCACAGGTCCCGAGGACGGCTGCCACCTCGTCGTGGCCGGCCGGCAGCACGACGGCCGCCGGGACGTCGGCGACGTCACCGGTCCGGATGCGCAGCAGGTCGGGCGTGGACTTGCCGCGGGTGTGCCGGATGCGGCTCTCCGCGTCGGTACGCACATGGACCGCGTCGCCCACGCACCCGGTGATCGCCACGCGCGCGGCGTCGGTGAGGGGGCAGGGCGGTACGGCGATCTCCTCGAGCGAGGCTGATCCGCTCCCGCGCGGTGTCACGCCGAGCAGATCGCGCAGCAGACCGGTCACCGCATCCGGCAGCGGCGCTGCCTTGGCCGGGTCGCCCCAGCCGCTCCACAACATGTCCACTTGTGCTGTTTCCTCACCGTCGGTTGGTGCCGGGCTCCGGCGGGGCGCACTGCCGCGCCGCCTCCACTGCATTACACTGTGACAGATGACGCCCATTCGTCACAACCATTCGGACGCAGACGCCGTCCTCGACGCCGCCCGGGACTGCGTCCTGGCCGTCGGCGTACGCCGGACCACCCTCACCGACGTCGCCCGGCGCGCCGGGGTCTCGCGGATGACCCTCTACCGCCGCTGGCCCGACGTGCGCACCCTTGTCGGCGACCTGATGACGCGGGAGTGGATCGGTCTCGCCGTCGACGCCATGCCCGGCAAGGAACCGGGCACCCCCACGCGGCAGCGCATCGTCGACGGGCTCGTCGCAGGCGTCGCGGCCTTCCGCGCCCACCCCCTCTTCCACAAGATCATCGATGTGGACCCCGAACTCCTGCTGCCGTACATCCTCGACCGCAGGGGCGCCAGCCAGGAGGCTCTGCTGGAGCTCATCAAAGGCGGCCTCACCGAGGGCCACGCGGACGGATCCGTCCGCCGGTTCCACCCCGACCGCCAGGCCCGCTCCCTGCTGCTCGTCGTGCAGTCGTTCGCCCTTTCGCTGCGCACGATGACCGAAGAGGCCGACTCCGAACTCGCCGATGCAGCCTTCCTCGACGAATTGCGGACCATCCTGGAGAGGACCCTCGCCCCATGAGCCGCCCCCACCGCCCCGGCACCCCGGCCCCCGCCTCCTCGCTGAACGCGGCCCGTCGCAGCCGCGAACTCGCCGAACTCGCGCACGGCGCCCAGGTCGACGTCCTCGTCGTCGGGCTCGGCGCCACCGGCGCCGGTGCCGCCCTCGACGCCGCCTCCCGCGGACTGACCGTCGCCGCGATCGACGCACACGACCTCGCGTTCGGCACCTCCAGGTGGAGCTCCAAACTCATCCACGGCGGACTGCGCTACCTCGCCACCGGCCACCTCGACGTCGCCCACGAGAGCGCCGTCGAACGCGGCATCCTCATGGAACGCACCGCCCCCCACCTGGTGCGCGCCCAGCCCTTCGTCCTACCGCTGACCCCCCTCGTCTCGCGCGGCCAGGCCGCGCTCGCCCGGGCCGGCCTGCGCGCCGGGGATCTGCTGCGCGCCGGCGCCCGCACCTCACGCACCACGCTCCCGGCATCCCGCACGCTCTCCGCCGTGGAGACCCGGCACATGGCCCCCGTCCTGCGCCCGGCCGGGCTCCGCGGCGGACTGCTCTCCTGGGACGGTCAACTGACCGACGACGCCCGCCTGGTGACCGCCGTCGCACGGACCGCCGCCGCCCACGGCGCCCGCATACTCACCCGGACCCGCGCCCTCACCGTGACCGGCACCGGCGCCCGCGTCCGTGACGAACTCACCGGCGAGGAACTGCAGATACGGGCCCGCACCATCATCAACGCCGCCGGCGTATGGGCGGGCGACCTGGTCGACGACGTCCGCCTGCGCCCCTCCCGCGGCACCCATCTGGTACTGCGCTCCGACGACTTGGGCGGCCTGCGCGCCGGAATGCACATCCCGGTTCCGGGAGAGTCCAACCGTTTCGTCCTCGTCCTGCCGCAGGGCGACGGCCGGGTGTACGTGGGGCTCACAGACGAACCGGTCGAGGGGCCCGTCCCTGACGTGCCCGACGTGCCGGAGACGGACATCGGCTTCCTGCTGGACGTCCTGGGCTCCGCCCTCGACGTACCGCTGCGCCGCGACGACGTGGTCGGCGCCTTCGCGGGACTGCGGCCACTGCTGGACACGCACCCGGCGGGCGGGCCGGACCGCGGACGGACGGCCGACATCTCCCGCAGGCACGCGGTGCTCGCCTCGCCCGGCGGTGTCGTCACCGTCGTCGGCGGGAAGCTCACCACCTACCGGCGCATGGCCGAGGACGCCGTGGACGCCGCCCTCGCCACCGGCGGCCTGACCGCCGGCCCCAGCCGAACCGCCGTCACGCCCCTGGTGGGTGCGGCCCCGGCCGGCGCGCTCGCACGGCTCGGCGTACCCCGGCGTCTGGTCCGCCGCTACGGCGCGGAGGCCCCGGCCGTCCATGCGCTCGGCATCGCCGACCCGGCCCTCGCCCGGCCCGTGGTCCCCGGGCACCCCGTCACCGCCGCCGAACTCCTGTGGGCCGTACGGCACGAGGGCGCGCTCGACGAGTCCGACGTCCTCGACCGGCGCACCCGTATCGGCCTGGTCGACGCGGACCGCCGGGCCGCCGGCGAGGCGGCCCAGGACGCGCTGGCGCGCTGCTTCTCCTGACCGGGTCGCCTCCGGGGGCCTCCGCAAGGGCGGTTCCGCGGTGGCGAGGTCGTGCTCGCGGAAGAGGGGAGGGAGCGGGATGTTCCTTGTGATCCGGCCCGGGTGGGGCATCCTCGTTCTGCCGCCGGCCGGCTTCGGCATCACCGTCGGGACCGCACTCGGGGGCGCTCCTCGGGAACTCTGTGCCCGCCCAGGACATCGGCGAACACCGGTCGCTCAGCCCGCGGCGCCCTCGACCCCGAGCCGGACCTGCTCCTCCAGCCGGCGCAGGCTCCGGTCGAGGGCGTCGTTCACGGCCTGCTCCCCGGGGTCGTGCGTCTCGTCGAAGAACGACAGGTGGACCGTGACCTCGCTGGTGCCGGAGCCGATACCGGCCACCTGGAGCCATCCGGCGTAACTCCCTTTGTTCCGTGTGCCCCACTCGACCCGCATCTGGTCCTTCTCCGGGTTCAGCAGAGCCGGGGTGTCCTCGTCGGTACGGTCCTCGTGCACGGTCACCGCGGGCAGTACCTCCGCCCGGACGTGCAGGGCCTCCGGCAGCCAGCTGTCGAGCTGGTCGACCCGTGCCGCCTGGTCGTAGACATGCTCCGGGAGGGCGGGCATCGTTCGGGAACGTTCGTACTCGCTCATCTGCACCAATCCTTGCCGATCCGTGGGAAAGGGACCCTTCGACCAACGCTTGCCCCGGCGGTGCGGATCGAAGCGGCGACGCCCGGCTGCCACCCGTTCGCCGTGATGTCCTGAATCCACCGGTTCGGAGTGTCGCCTGGGTCACGTTGGGGGCATTGTGTGAAACCTGTGGGGCTGATGGTGCGTCTGTCTTGACGGCGCCGGAAGGCAGTGGAAGAGCCTCGAGGAAGGCAGCGTCAAAGCGCTGCCGACCAGGGATCTTGCTTGGGGGAGCCGTGGAAGAACAGCATGCACATGGTCACGGTACGTAATGAAACCATCACCTCGTAAACACGTACTGTCACAAGAGGAGCCCGGGCAGGCGCCCGCGGTCAGGGGAGGAAAAGAGATGAAGCCGTTCGCGTGGAACTATGCACGCCCAGCCGAGCCGGCCACCGGCATCGCTCCCTATTCGTACGACGCTGCCCTGCAGTTGAACGTCCTGGCCGACGGGCGGCCCGCGGTCATGGACCGCGGACTGCTCGCCGTGGCCGGCACGACGACGTCGAAGGCCGGCTCCGCGACCCACTTCGACGACTGACCGGCGTGCGACGTGACGGTTCTGGTGCTGACGTGCGAGGCGGACGTCACTGCCGACATGGTGGTGGCCGAGCTGCACGAACAGGGCGTTCCGCTGGTGCGGTTCGACCCGGGTGACCTTCCCGGCGGAGGGTCCCTCTCGGTCGAGTACGTACGGGGGGAGTTCCGCGGCTACCTGTCGAGCGGCGGCCGGGTGGCGAGCATGCAGGGCCTGCGGTCCGTCTGGATCCGCAGGCCCAGTACGCCTGCGGCGCACGCCCCGGAACCGTCCGACTGGCTGAGCGTCGAGAGCGCACACGCCCTGTACGGGATGCTCGACTGCACCGGGGCGCGATGGATGAACCACCCGAGCGCCGCCGCCAAGGCCAGACGCAAGCCGTGGCAGCTGCGCATCGCGTATCTCAGCGGCTTCCCGGTGCCGGCCACCCTCCTCACCACACATCCGACGATGGCCCGTCAGTTCGCCGAGCAGTATCGGCACGTGGTGGTGAAATCGGTGTCCGGGAAGTCGCCCGGCGATCCGCCGATGGCGCTGCCGACCACACTCGTACCGCCGGACGCCGACTTCTCCGGTGTGGCCGCGGCCCCCACGATGCTGCAGCGCTACATCGCCAAGCGCGCCGACATCAGGCTCACCAGCGTGGGCGACCGGCACTTCGCGGCACGCAAGGCGACCGAACCGGGACAGGTCGACGGGCGCTACGGCGACACCGGTCACGAGTGGCAGGCCGTCGAGGTTCCCACCCAGATCGCCCGGGCCGTCGAGACCTACAAGAAGCACGCCGAACTCGCCTACGGCGCCTTCGACTTCGCGGAGGACTCCACCGGCACCTGGTGGTTCCTCGAGTGCAACCAGGGCGGGCAGTTCGGTTTCGTGGAGCTGGAGACCGGGCTTCCCATCGCGCGGACGGTCGCGTCCTGGCTGGGCGCCGAACTGTCGTGACGCGTCGGCCGCCGGGTGGCCTCGGGCGCCGGCCACCGGGTGACGAGGGAGAGCTTCCCGGGGGTGTGGGCCGGCCGCGTCACGGTACAGGCCCCCGCGCCTCGGGCTCGGGCCGCGTCACGGTACAGGCCCCCGCGCCTCAGGCTCGGCCGCGCCGCCATTCCTCGACGACCGCCTCCGTGTCGTACGGCTTCAGGCCCAGCAGCGGCCCGGGCGGCGGGCGCCGGATCGCCACCACGATCTTCTCGTTGATCTCCCCGACGATGCGGCGCACGGCGGACTCCGACGGTGCTCGGCGGGCCTTCTCCAGCGCCTCCTCCGCCTCCTTGCGCAGCGCAAGCGTCGGAGGGAGGAAACCGAGGCCCTCGCGGTGCATCTTCCCCTTGATCCACCACATCTCGTCGTACGCGTCGCCGGACAACGACGACGGCAACGGCCGGCCGAGACCGGGCAGATCCTTGAAGTCGCCCCGTTCCGCGGCTTCGCGGATCTGCTTGTCGACCCAGGATTCGAAGCTGACGCCCGGCGGCTTGCGCTCGGTCACGCGTTCCAGCCTACGTCCCCGTTCCGGCGGCTCGGACGCCCGCGGCCACCCGTGCGCCGTCCGCCTCGCGGACCCGGGCGAGGAGATCGACGACGACCGCGGCGGTCCAGCTGAAGCCGGTGGCCCCGTGCGCCTCGCCGGTGCGCGGGTCGACGTACTCCGCGAAGCCGGACGTGCCGGCCGCCGTGAGGACGGCCTGCTCGAGCGCGTCGGCGCAGCCGGTCTCACCATGCTGCCGCAGCCCGCGCTCCAGCAACCAGTTCACGTTGAACCAGGCCGGGCCGCGCCAGTAGCGGCCGGCGTCGAACGCACGGCCGTGCAGGTCGTAGCTGGGCACCAGTCCCGTGTCCGTACCGAGTCCGAAGTGCGGTCCGGTCATGGTGCGCACCAGCGCCCCGGCGATGTCCCCGGGCAGGCCGGGAAGCACCAGCGGCAGCAGACCGGTGACACTCCGGTCCGGGACGGGACTGCCGGTGCGCACGTCCCGGCACAGGAACAGCCCGGCGTCCTCGTCCCACAGCAGCCGCACCAGTGCGGCGGTCAGCCGGCGCGCCCGTGAGCGGTGCGGCTCGGCGTCCTGCCCCAGTTCCGTGGCGATCTCCGCCAGGGCGTGCTCGGACAGGGCGAGCAGGGCGTTGAAGCCGGGGTCCTCGACGGCGAACGGGTGATCGCGGCCCACGTCGCGGTAGCCGCCGTCCCGGTACTGCGCGGCGAGGCGGACATAGCGGCCGTAGTCCATGTCGGTGGGCCGGTCCGCCCCGTCGCCGCACTCGAGGTCGGCCCGCTGGAACGAGCCGGCGGGAGCAGGCTCGACGCGGCCGAGAGGCTCGTCCCAGCAGGGGCTGTTGTCCATGCCGGACTCCCACGGATGGACCACGGCTGCCAGCCCTGCGCCGCCGACGTCGCGGCAGTCGGCCAGATACTCGTGCCACGCCGCGAGGCGCGGCCAGACGTGCTCGAGGAACCGCCTTCGGAGTGAGAGCTCCCGGTCGCTCTCGTGGACCAGCCAGGCGGCCAGCGCATGGACGGGCGGCTGGACGATGCCGGACGTCTCCACCCCTTCAGGAGCCCCCGCCGCCCGGCCGGCCGTGGAGGACCGCCAGAAGTCGGGACTCGGGAAGTACGCCCCGAGAGGCACGGCGGGGTTGAAGACGATGTGCGGGATGCGTCCGTCGGCCCACTGGGCGTCGAGCAGCGTCTCCAGCTCCTGCTGGGCGCGCCGCGGCGACAGATGGCGCAGCCCTATGGCGATGAACGCCGAGTCCCAGCTCCACTGGTGCGGATACAGGGCGGGGGAGGGGACCGTCGAGGCACCTTGCCAGTTGGCCTCGAGGATCTGCGCCGCCCGCCGCCCGAGCTCCTCCTGCCGGAGCTCCGCGCCCCGTCCGGTCCGCCGGCCGGCGACGGACGGTGCGGAAACGGGCGGGGGCCCGGCCTGCGCGGGAACCAGAGTCCGGCGCGGTCCGCGTGCCGGGCCGGACGGTTCGCCCGGCGGCCGGTGCCCCTCGGAGGAGGACTGCCCGGGGACGAGCGGGCCGCGGGCGACGCCTTCCACTTGAGGAGCTCCAGATGCTTGAGACCGCAACATATGCCGACGAAGCGCAAGGCTAGGCGCTTGTCCCGGGAGAAATCACCACCCCTGCGGAGTGACATTCCCGACATAAACGCCGGGTGTGGTCTCGGCGGACGCCTGCGGTCCGCTACGACTGCTGCCCGGCTGCGCTGTACTCTGCGAAACGCTCCATCCGCAGTACTGCATCTGACCTGATCCCGGGGTCCGGAGAAGGAACATGCGCCACAACCCCCAGCGCCGCACCGCACTGCTCGACGCGGCGATCGAGGTCCTCGCCCGCGAAGGCTCACGCGGGCTGACCCTGCGCGCCGTGGATGCCGAAGCCGGCGTCCCGACCGGTACCTGCTCCAACTACTTCACCCACCGGGCACAGATGCTGGGTCAGATCATGAAGCGCACCCATGAGCGCCTCACCCCCGATCCGGCCCGCCTCGCCGGGACCCTCTCCGCGCCGCCCACCCACGAGCTCGTCGCCACGCTGCTGCGCGAGGTCCACCGGCGCATGGAGGGCGACCGCAGCAGCTACCTCGCCATGCTCGAACTGCGGCTGGAAGGCACCCGCCGTCCCGAGCTCGGTGCGGAAATGGGGAGGATCCTGGCTGCCGAACTGGAGAACAACATCCGCTTCCACCTCGATGCGGGTCTGCCCGGCGACCGTACCGACGTCGTCCTGCTGTACGTCGCAGTCCACGGCATGATCGTCGACGATCTCACCGTTCCCGCCGTCCTCGGCGGACGGGCCCCCGCTCTCATCGACCAGCTGGCCGCCCGCCTCCTCGGCCCCGCCACGCGCTGAGGCGCCGGCTGCGTGTCCGGGAGCCGACGAATACGGCCACACCTGGTCCTGCGTGCCCGGAGCCGGCTGGATCCCGGAGCCGGCTGGATCAGGGACAAGCACCTGTCGGGAAACGGATCCCCGCACCGCTGCATCTTCTGACTCGAGACGCCTTGCCCCTGCACACCGCCCGCCCGGCCCTGGGGCGGGCGCCCCGACCCGCCCGGCCCCGTCGGTTCATCTCACTTGTGAAGAAATGCTATAGGGGGCATCCGGGTGGCAATCAACCCGAACTGCAACTGCCTCGGGACCGCCCGCACTCCTCGACATCACACGCACCCCATCGAGGAGGCACCCATGACCGGCTGGCAGCTCCCCACCATGACCCCGGACACCGCATCCGCGGTCGACCCGTACCGATTCCCGGGCGCCGCTGCCGTCGACGACGACCCCCGGCCGGCCGTCCCCTCCACCCCCGAGCCCGTCGACTACCTCCTGGCCGCCCCCGACCCCGACCTGCGAGTCCCCGTGCCGCTGGAGCCGGCCGACCGGCGCCGCCTGGACCTGCATGCCGCCCTCACCACCGCGGGCATCGCCCCCCTGCCCGGCGACCTCGCCGCCATCGAAGCCCTGTGCACTCTGGACGACACCACCCACGCCGCACTCCAGCGGTGGATCACCCACACCGCGTGACGGGGGCCGGCCCGGCCGCGGCCGACCCCCAGCAGGGCGGCCGGGCGGCGCCCGCCCGGCCACCTCGGGCCAACGTTCCCCCATGCCCCGACTCGAGCGCCTGACCGCGGACCACGCCCCCGCCCTGCTCGCCTTCGAGCTGGCGAACAGGGCCTGCTTCGCCGCCTCCGTACCCGACCCCGGCGACGACTGCTTCATACGGCCGCCCGGCCCTGCGGTACATCCGTGCCCTGCCCTGAACCGGCCCGAACAGCCAACTACGGGGCGGGTCAGCCGAGTTCGAGACTCGTCACCCCGAAAACACCCGCCCGCTCCGTATCCGGCACCGGTCCCACGTACATCCGGGCCGCCTCGAACGAGGGCGACAGGCCCAGCCGTTCCGCCATCTTCAGCGCCGGCCCGTTGTGATCGGGCACGTCGACGGCCACGGCGCCGCCGCCCGCGGCCGTCGCGAGCGCACCGAAGAGGGCCTCCGCCACCTCCGGGTCGGCCGCGTACAGCGGTCCGACACGCGAGGCGCCGCTGCACGGTCGGACGACACCGAACCCGCACAGCTCGCCGTCACGCACCGCCGCGAGCGAGGCCCGGCCCGGCAGTCCCACCCAGGCCGCAAGGAACGCGTCGCGGGCCTCGGGGAAGAACCGCCGGTCGTAGGCCGCCAGTTGCCCCAGCGGCAGCGAACGCCCGTCGACGAGCACCACTCCCTGCGGCTCGCGTGCACCGTGCGTCGGCGGCCCCTCGAAACGGACGTTGTTCCACGCCCGTACGAAGCCCGACCTGCGGTAGTTCTCCTGCTGCCCGACCACACCGTCGAGCCCGACCACCCGGCCGGCGAGCCGCTCCATGCCGGCCCGCCACAACCGGATCCCGTATCCCTGCCCGCGCACCTCGGGTCGCGTGATGTAGAAACCGATGAACCCTGAACCGGTCCCGTAACGCACCGCGGAGATGCAGCCCACCGGCTCACCGTCCAGCCGTCCGATCAAGAACCCCTGCGGGTCGGCGGCCGTGAAGGCGAGGCGGTCCGTGTCACCCGGGTTCCACCCCTCCTCCTCGGCCCAGTCCCGCATCAGGTCGATCTCTCGCACGCTCGCACCGCGGACCTCGAAATACCCCATGCCCCGATCCTCCCAGCAGCCCCCGCACCACAAACGTCGCGAACAGGCCTGGGGCGGGATGCGACCGAGGGCGAGGGAAGCCCCCGGTGCAGCGTTCGACCGGAATGCGGGACACTGCTCCGGGTGAGCGCCGCGGACGCCGCCCGGAGGCGTCGACGACCGGCCCCCGGGCCACTGCGCCGGCATCCTCCCCAGCCGGAGACCCCGCGGAACTCGAGCGATCGAAGTGCGATTCGCCGAGCGATATGACATGCGATCGATGTAGGCTGCCGGCCGGAGGTGAGCTGGTTGCCCACTGAGAACGAGCTGTTCAGTGCAGTGGACGCGCTGCTGGAACGGGTCGCCCAGGACGACCTGCCGGAACCGGCCGAGCGCAGGAGACTGCGCGAGGCGGCAGGGCTGAGCCAGGCGCAGATCGCCAAGGCGCTGGACGCGCGGCGGGAGGCGGTGGGGAACTGGGAGGCCGGCAGGACCGAGCCCCGGCCGCCGAAGCGCGCCGCGTACGCCCGGTTGCTGGAGGGCCTTGCCGCGCGCTTCCCCGCCCCGGCCGACGAGACGGCCCCGTCGGCGACCGCGGCCCCGGAAACCGTCGCCGTCCCCGAGCCCGTCACCTCCGGGCCCGACGCCGCCCCCGAGCCTGCCGGCTCGCCGTCGAGCAGCACCGGCGTGCCGACGACGCGCCGCCCGATCGCGAAGTACGCCGCCGAGAAGAAGACCGCAGACAGGAGGACGGCCGTCCCGGACGGCGCCGCCGTCCCGGACTGCGCCGCCGACCCGCGGTTCGCCAACGGTCCGCTCGCGGTCGTCGACTGCGAGGACGGCGACGTCTTCGCGTACTGCCTCGGCGGGCTCGTCCTGGACGTCCCCGCCAAGTCCCTCGCCGCCCTAGTGGAGTGGACCCTCGCAGAAGCCCAGCTCGGCGCGCCCCGGCTCAACCGCCACGGAAAGGACGCCGATCCACTCCTCGTCCTCACCGACGCCGCCGCCGAACGATACGGCCTCCCCGCCCGTCTGACGGACGAGGAGCGCCGCGCGGGCCGACTGCCCGAGGGCCATAGGATCCTCGCACAGCTGGCGCGGGCCGACTGGCAGCTCACCCGTCGCGGATTCGGCCCCTGGGCCCGCATCTACCGTCCGGCGAAGGGCTCGCGGCGGGCGTGCGTGCAACTGTGCATCCTCGGCTGGGAGGCACTCGACTCCCGTTCCTGGGGCGAGGCGGCGCAGCTGCCGCCGGGCGACCTGGCGAACCTGCTCGGCACGTACGCCGCCCGGGTCTTGACCCCGCGCGGCTCCACGGCCGTAACCGGACTGGAACTGATGACCGCCCTGCATCCCCCCACGAGGGCGAGCGAGCCGGACGCCGACGGCCGCCGGCACAGCGAACACAACCCCGGCTCGCTGGGCATCGAATCGGTGGACTGCGCACCCTGCGAGGCACCGGACGGACACCCGCTGCTCGCCGATCTGCCCCGCTTCCACCAGCGCACACCCGACGAGGTGCTGGTGGAAGAGGCGTACGACTGGGCCCGCCCGCTCGACGACGGCGAATGCGCCAAGCGGTTCGTGGTCGGGATCGACGTCAACATGGCCTTCGCCGCGGCCGCCAACGGCACCGTCGTCGGCCTCGGCGCGCCGGTCCACGTCGACCACCCGGCCTTCGATGCGAAGCTGCCCGGCAGCTGGCTGGTCGACCTCTCGCACATCGAGCTGGATCCGCGCCTGCCCTCCCCGTTCACCCCGACCGGCGCCCGTCCGGCCGGCCCGGCGTGGTACGCCACCCCCACCGTCGCCTACGCGGTGGAGCTCGGCCACGTGGTGGCCCCGATCGAGGCCTACGTCCGTCCCGAGAACGGCCGCTACCTGGACGCCTGGTACAACCGGCTGCGCGACGCGTACCTCGCGACGATGGCCGACCTGGGTGTCACCGCCGACCTGGAGCCGCAGGCCTTCCTCGAGGCGATGGACGGCCACAAGCAGACCGACCCCCGGACCGCCGTCGTGCTGGCCGCGATCAAGGCGACGGTGAAGGGCGGCATCGGCAAGCTCCGCGAACGCCCGAGGGGCGGCGGCTGGCGCCCCGGCCGGCCGTGGCCGGCCCTCGCCCGGCCGACCTGGCGGCCCGACATCCGGGCGGCCGTCATCTCCAAGGCACGGATCAACATGCACCGAAAGATGCTCAAAACGGCCCAGGTGACGGGACAGTTCCCCGTCGCGGTCCTCTCGGACTGCGCCGTGTACGCCTCCGACGGTCCATCGCCGCTCGACTTCCTTCCGTACCGGGACGGCAAGCCGCTGCCGGGCGGCTTCCGCCTCGGCGTCTCGCCCGGCATGGTCAAGCACGAGGGAACCCAGAGCGTGCTGTGGGCAGAAGGCGTTCGCGAACAGCACGGCCAGTGCCTGAACATCGCCCGGTACATCAAGGACGGCAGCGTCACCGCCGCGGACGCGGGGGAGTAGCAGCCGATGGGCAAGCTCGCGGACAGCCTCGACAAGGCGGTGCAGGGCGCGTTCACGCGCCCCGTTCCCAAGTCGGCCGGGGCGCAAATGCGTTACCTGGTCAGACGGCTCAAGGGGACCAGGGCGGTGGCCGACGTGCTGGGAGTCTCCCAGCGAACCGTGGAGCGCTACGTCAAAGGGCAGTTGAAACGGCCCCGCAAGGACCTCGCCGCCCGCATGGAACGCGAGGTGAGGCAGCGGTGGCAGCCCCAGATCCGCGCCCAGGCCAAGAAACAGGCGGCCACCACCGGCGGCATCGTCCTGGACACCCGTGCCCGCTTCGGCTACACCGCCGCCCCCGGCAGCACCGACGACGCCCGCCTCCGCCACCTCACCCAGGCACTGCCCCCGCACTACGCCGCCCGCCTCTTCGATGCCCAGGAACAGGGCGCCACCGAGCAGCAACTCCTCGACATCGCGGCCGAGGGCCTCCAGGAGATCTACTTCAAGGACGGCGGCCGCCGCGCCCAGGGCCTGCTGGTGGAGTTCACCGACATCGACTACATCGACCTCGAGCTCTGACGCGGGGGAAGCGCGGCGAGGTGCGGCCGCCGGTGTGACCGAGGAACCTCTCGTTCAGCGGCTGCATCCGCAGGCCCATGGGTCCACCTGGATCGCCGGCACCGCCGTACGCGGCGCGTCAGCGCTTCGGAGGGGCTTGTCCGTCCACGGCGGATGACAAAAAAGCAAAGGCAAGGAGGTCACCCACTCCTTGCCACTCTCAACATATAGCGCACCGGGGGCCTTGCGGCAAGACCCGGGCCGTGGCGCAGAATCGACAGCCGAGGCCAGAACCTTGGGGAAATCAGGGATTCGCGGAGTACATGCGCCTTTGCCGGTGCCCGGGTCTCGCGGGACGTCGAACCGCCGGTGGGACCCAGGGTGCGGTTGCGGCACTGGCGCGAAGGTGCAGGCGTGCGCGCCGCCGGACCACGCGGAGCAGTCGGCCGAAATGCAACCGTGTCGAGTGGGAGATTTTCGTGATTGACGTGATCGTGGTCGGCAGCGGACCGACCGGCTTGATGCTGGCCTGCGAGTTGCGGCTGCACGGCGTGCACGCGCTCGTGCTGGAGAAAGAGGCGGAGCCGACCAGCCATTCCCGCGCGCAGGGCCTGCACGCACGCAGCGTCGAGATGATGGACCAGCGCGGTCTGCTGGAGCGGTTCCTCCCGCTCGGGCAGCAGTTCGCGGTCGGCGGCTTCTTCGCCGGCATCGACAAGCCGTGGCCTGACCGGCTGGACACCGCACATTCGTACGTCCTCGCCGTCCCCCAGGTGGTCACCGAGCGTCTGCTGACCGAGCACGCCACCGAGCTCGGCGCCGAGATCCGGCGCGGCTGCGAGCTGGTCGGGCTGAGCCAGGACGAACAGGGTGTGACCGCTGGGCTGGCCGACGGCACGCAGCTGCGCTCACGCTACCTCGTCGGCTGCGACGGCGGCCGCAGCACTGTGCGCAGGCTGCTCGGCGTCGGCTTCCCCGGCGAGCCCTCCAGGGTCGAGACGCTGCTGGGCGAGATGGAGGTGGCAGTGCCGCAGGAGGTGCTGGCCGCCGTGGTGGCCGAAGTCCGCAAGACACAGCTGCGGTTCGGGGCCATGCCCCTCGGGGACGGCGTGTACCGCCTCATCGTGCCCGCCGAGGGGGTGGCCGAGGACCGCACTGTCCCGCCGACCCTCGAGGAGTTCAAGCAGCGGCTGCGGGTGTTCGCCGGCACCGACTTCGGTGCCCACTCACCGCGCTGGCTCTCCCGCTTCGGCGACGCAACCCGGCTGGCCGAGCGCTACCGGACCGGCCGGGTGCTGCTCGCCGGCGACGCGGCGCACATCCACCCGCCGACCGGCGGGCAGGGCCTCAACCTCGGCATCCAGGACGCGTTCAACCTCGGCTGGAAACTGGCGGCAGAGGTGGGCGGCTGGGCACCGGAGGGGCTGCTGGACAGCTACCACACCGAACGGCACCCGGTGGCCGCCGACGTGTTGGACAACACCCGCGCACAGATGCTGCTGCTTTCCCCCGAACCGGGTCCCCGGTCGGTGCGCCGGCTGGTGTCGGAACTGATGGACTTCGAGGAAGTGAACCGGTACCTGATAGAGAAGATCACTGCGATCGGAGTCCGCTACGACTTCGGCGAGGGGCATGCACTGCTCGGCCGGCGGATGCGGGACGTGGGGCTTAAGCGGGGGCGCCTCTACGAGCTGATGCACGGCGGCCGTGGGCTGCTGCTCGACCAGACCGGCCGGCTCTCGGTGGCGGGCTGGGCAGACCGGGTCGACCACGTCGTCGACGTCAGCGAGGAACTGGACGTGCCCGCGGTGCTGCTGCGGCCGGACGGCCACGTGGCGTGGGTCGGCGAAGATCAACAGGATCTGCTGGGCCGGCTGCCCAAGTGGTTCGGCACTGCCGTCGGCTGAGCGGGCAGCTGCGACGGCGTCCCCGGCCGGCGCGAGTGCCCGAGAATGCCCGCACCCGGCCCGGGGACAATGCTGACCGCACAACCGGTTCACCAAGGGCGGGCCAGGTTCAGGGCGAGGGCCGCCACGGGCAGGCAGAAGAAGAGGGACCAGGGGCCCAGTTGGTAGTCGTGCACCCGCAGGTGGGCCCAGAGCGCCCCGAGGAAGTACAGCACCAGCCCGGCAGCGGCGAGCGTGCCAACGGCCGGCACGACCAGCCCGGCCGTCAGCCCCAGCGCACCCGCGGCCAAAAGCGCCCCCAACGGCCGCATCCAGGACCGGGGCACCCCCAACTTGTCGGCCTGGCTCCTGGGGTACTCATGGCCGATGAAGTTGGCGACGGCGGCCGACCCGTTGAGGGCCGAGGTGAGGAGGACGACCACGAGGTAGGTGGCGAACACGAGGGGCTCCTTCTTCGCGAGCACGCGGTTTGGGGGTCCGCCTCTTCGACGGAGCGGAGCCGAAGAACGTGACACGCCCGCGAAGGAGAGCGTCAGCCGAAGGTGCACGGGTAGGTCCGGGGAAGCCGAAGCCGACCCGGGTGCCGATGCGTTCGACAAAATGGTGGTGGCGGTTCAGCCCCCGCCGCACGGTCCTTCACCTGTCCGAAGCGGGCACAGGATGTCGGGTCCGGCAGGGCGGGCCCTCCCTGATCCTGCGCGCCCCGGGTGTCCGAGGACGGGACGCAGGCGGATGCAGAACTGTGGATCCCGGTGGAGCGGACCACCGGGGCCGCGGCCGGTGCCGGCAACGCCGGAGATCACACCACCTGAGCACAGTCGGACGGCCACGCCCCCGGGCCGAGCAGCACCGGGCGCGTGGCCGGACGAAACTCCGTTGCACGGGGGCAAGTCGGCTGCCTACGGTCCTGCCCATGCTGCCTGCGGTGGACACGGATGAAGAGTGGGACGCGATCGTCCCGGACGAAACGGTCATGCGGCCGGGAGCCGAGGAGCTGTGTGCCCGCCTTGGCCTGGCCGGCGCACCCCTCACCCGTTTCCCGGACGGATCCCAGCCGGTCTACGCAGTGGGCGACGCACACGTCCTCAAGCTGTTTCCCGGAGCCGCAGCCGAGGACGGGATCGCCGAAGGCCGCGTCCTGTCCCACATCCAGGGACGACTGCCGGTGCCGACGCCGCGGGTGCACGAGTTCGGCCCGTACGAGAACGGCTGGCAGTTCGTGCTGATGTCCCGGCTCCACGGCGAGAACCTGGCCGAGGCATGGGACCGCATCCCGCAGGCCGAGCGCGAGCGGCTCGTGACCGAGACCGGTGAGGCCCTGTCCGTACTCCACTCACTCGATCCCGGGCCCCTCGAGGACGTCCTCGGTCCCGGCAACTGGGGAGCCTTCCTGGACCGTCAGCGTGACGGTGCCGTGGAGCAGCAGCGTGCACACGGGCTGCCACCCCACTGGCTGGAGCAGATCCCGGAGTTCCTCGCCTCGGTCCCTCTGCCCCGTACCCCACGCCGCTCCCTGCTGCACACGGAGGTCATGCAGCAGCACTTCCTCGTCGATCCCGACGGGTGGCGCCTGACCGGGCTCTTCGACTTCGAACCGGCCATGATCGGTGACCGCGCATACGACTTCGTCGGTGTCGGCCTGTTCGTCACCCGTGGCGATCCCGAGTTGCTGGCCCGCCTCGCCGAGTCCTACGGCCACACCTTCGAGCCCGCCGTGCTGCTCGCGTACACGCTGCTGCACGTGTACAGCAACCTCCCCTGGTACCTGCGGGAACTGGACGGCCCCGGCGAACGCACCCTGCCGGCGCTTGCCGAGGCGTGGTTCGGCGCCGCCTGACGACCTCGCTGAAGGGTCTGCAGGGGGCCTGGACGGGTGTCGCCGCTCAACGCGTAGATCGCACAGTGACACCGCCGCGGTGGGGAAGGCGCGCAGCGCTTGATGTGCACTGCGCGCCGTGCCCCTCGTCAGCGAGGTCCGCCCCGCTCTGTCACGGTGCGATCTCGATCAGCAGGTCACCCGCCTCCACCTGCTGGATCTCGCCGATGGCGACCCGCCGCACCGTGCCGGAGCTCTGCGCGGTGATCGACGCCTCCATCTTCATCGCCTCGATGGTGGCCACGGTCTGACCCGCGTTCACCGAGGTGCCTTCCGCGACCTGGAGGGTGACCACGCCCGCGAACGGGGCCGCGACGTGCCGGTCGTTGCCACGCTCCGCCTTCTCCGCAGCCTTCACCGTCGTGGCGACGGAGTTGTCGCGCACCGAGACCGGGCGCATCTGCCCGTTCATCCGGGTCAGCACCGTGCGGAACCCGCGCTCGTCCGCCTCCGAGATGGCCTCCAGCTCGATCAGCAGCGTGACGCCCGGCTCCAGGGTGACGTTGTGTTCGGTGTCGGGCTCGAGCCCGTAGAAGAAGTCCTTCGTCGAGAGCACCGAGGTGTCGCCGTAGTGCTCCCGATGGGTCTCGAACGACTTCGCCGGGCCGGGGAACAGCAGCCGGTTGAGCGTGGAGCGGCGCTCGTCGCGCAGACCCCGCCGATCGTCCTCGGACAGCCGCGGCGGCTCTGCCTGCGGCGGCCGGGCCGCCAGCGCCCTGCTGCGGAACGGCTCCGGCCAGCCACCGGGCGGGTCACCCAGTTCGCCGCGCAGGAAGCCGATCACCGAGTCCGGGACGTCGAACTTCTCCGGTGACGACTCGAAGGCGTCCGCCGAAACCCCGGCGCCCACCAGGTGCAGCGCCAGGTCGCCCACGACCTTCGAGGACGGTGTGACCTTGACCAGGCGGCCCAGCATGCGGTCGGCCGCCGCGTAGTAGTCCTCGACCAGCTCGAACCGGTCGCCCAGGCCGAGCGCGATGGCCTGCTGCCGCAGGTTCGACAGCTGCCCGCCGGGGATCTCGTGGTGGTAGACACGGCCGGTGGGCGACGCGAGGCCCGACTCGAAGGGCCGGTACACCTTCCGTACCGCCTCCCAGTAGGGTTCCAGGTCACCTACGGCCTGCAGCGACAGGCCGGTCGCCCGCTCGGTGTGGTCCGTCGCCGCGACCAGCGCGGACAGCGAGGGCTGACTGGTCGTTCCGGCCATCGACGCGACGGCCGCGTCCACGGCGTCGACCCCGGCGTCGATCGCCGCGACCAGGGTGGCGAGCTGACCTCCCGCCGTGTCGTGCGTGTGCAGGTGCACGGGCAGGTCGAAACGCTTCCGGAGCGCCGTCACCAGGGTGCGTGCGGCGTGCGGACGCAGCAGGCCCGCCATGTCCTTGATGGCCAGGACGTGCGCCCCGGCCTCCACGATCTCCTCGGCCAGACGCAGGTAGTAGTCCAGCGTGTAGAGCTTCTCCGCCGGGTTCGACAGGTCGGCCGTGTAGCAGAGTGCGACCTCGGCCAGCGACGTTCCCGTCGCCCGTACGGCGTCGATCGCGGGGCGCATCTGCGAAACGTCGTTGAGCGCGTCGAAGATCCTGAAGACGTCCATGCCGGTGGCGGCGGCCTCGGCCACGAACGCGTCGGTCACCTCCGTCGGGTAAGGCGTGTATCCCACCGTGTTGCGGCCGCGCAGCAGCATCTGGGTGCAGATGTTCGGCACGGCCTCCCGCAGTGCGGCGAGCCGCTCCCACGGGTCCTCCGCGAGGAACCGCAGCGCCACGTCGAAGGTCGCGCCGCCCCAGCACTCGAGGCTCAGCAACTCAGGAGCGGTACGGGCGACGTGGGGCGCCACCGCGAGCAGGTCCCGGGTGCGCACCCGGGTCGCCAGCAGCGACTGGTGGGCGTCGCGGAAGGTGGTGTCCGTGACGGCCACGGCGGACTGCTTGCGCAGCTCCTCGGCGAACCGCTCGGGCCCGAGCGCCGCCAGCCGCTGCCGTGAGCCGTCGGCGGGGGCAGCCGCGAGGTCCGTGGCGGGCAGCTTGTCCACCGGCTCCACGACCGAAGGACGCGGACCGTGCGGACGGTTGACGGTCGTCTCCGCGAGATGGCCCAGGATGCGGCTGCCCCGGTCGGCCGGCGGCCGAGTACGCAGCAGGTGCGGGCGCTCGTCGATGAAGGACGTGGTCACCCGCCCCGCCTGGAAGTCCGGGTCGTCCAGCACGGCGCCCAGGAACGGCAGGTTGGTCGCCACACCCCGGATGCGGAACTCGGCGATGGCCCGCCGGGCCCGCCGTACCGCGTTCGCGTGGTCGTGTCCCTCGCAGGTCAGCTTGACCAGCAGGGAGTCGAAGTGGGCCGAGACCGACGCGCCGGTGTGCACGGTGCCGCCGTCGAGCCGCACGCCGGGGCCGCCGGGGGAACGGTAGGCCGAGATGGTCCCGGTGTCGGGCCGGAAACCGTTGGCCGGGTCCTCGGTCGTGATCCGGCACTGCAGGGCTGCGCCGGACAGCGTGATGCTCTCCTGCGTCAGATTCAGCTCGGGAAGCGTCATGCCCGAGGCGATGCGCAGCTGTGCGATCACCAGGTCCCGGCCGGTGACCTGCTCGGTGACCGTGTGCTCGACCTGGATGCGCGGGTTCATCTCGATGAAGACATGGTTGCCGCGCGCGTCGACGAGGAACTCCACCGTGCCGGCGTTCACATAGCCGATGTGCCGGGCGAACGCGACGGCATCGGCGCAGATACGGTCCCGCAGCCCGGGATCGAGACTGGGCGCCGGTGCGATCTCGACGACCTTCTGGTGACGCCGCTGCACCGAGCAGTCCCGCTCGTAGAGATGCACCACATTGCCGTCGGCGTCGGCGAGGATCTGCACCTCGATGTGACGGGCGTCGATCACGGCCTGCTCCAGGAACACGGTCGCGTCACCGAAGGCGGAGCGCGCCTCGCGCATGGCTGCCTCGGCCGCCTCCCGCAGGTCGGCGGGCCGCTCGACCCGTCGCATACCGCGTCCGCCGCCGCCGGCGACGGCCTTGACGAACACGGGGAAACCGATGTCCTCGGCCGAGCGGATCAGCTCGTCCACGTCGGACGTGGGCGCCGACGACTTCAGAACCGGCACGCCGGCCTCGCGCGCCGCCGCGACAGCCCGGGCCTTGTTGCCGGTCAGGTTCAGCACCGATGCCGGCGGGCCCACGAAGGTGATGCCGGCCTCGGCGCACGCCGCGGCCAGCTCCGGGTTCTCCGACAGGAACCCGTAGCCGGGGTAGACCGCGTCGGCGCCCGCCTGGCGGGCGGCCTTCACGATCTCGTCGACGGAGAGGTACGCCCGCACGGGGTGGCCGGGCTCGCCGATCCGGTACGCCTCGTCCGCCTTCGCCCTGTGCAGCGAGTTGCGGTCCTCGTGGGGGAAGACGGCCACGGTCGAGACACCGAGCTCGAATGCCGCCCTGAAGGCCCGGATCGCGATCTCACCGCGGTTGGCGACCAGTAGTTTGCCGAACATCTCGCTCCGTCTCGTGTGGTGGCCGCTCACGGGTGTCCCCGGCGACCGCTGTGATCTTGGAACGCTCCGTAGCGCTCAGCGTAGGGCCCTGGCTACCAGGAACGATGCCCAGGCAGCCAGGACGTGCGTCACTTTTCCGAGGCCGGTCACCTGCGGCTCCCCGACACCTTGCACGGTTTCGCACCGTTCTCCCTGTGAAAGTGGTGACTTGGAGGATGCGTCTGCTCGCCCACCAGTGGCGGCGGTCAGGTTGTCGGACCATGGATCGACGGTTGCTGGGGCTCGTGCTCGATGTCCTGCTCGTCCTCGTCGGGGCCTCCGCGCTGGCCGGCGGCGGACGGCGACGACACCGAACCCGTCGTCGTCGGACGGCACCCGCGTCGCCGGGGCCTCGCAGGACGGCACCATACGGATCCGGGACGCCGGCACCGGGCGCCGCACTGTCGTGCTGCGCAGCGGCGGAGAAATCTCCGGCGTGGCCTGGTCGCCCGACGAAGCGCGGCTGGTGGCAGCCCTCTAGGACGGGACCGCCGTGAGCCGGCGCGCCGACGGCACCGGCGCAGGCACGCCGCTGCTCGGTCACACCGACGAGCTGTCCACCGTCTCGTGGTCACCCGACGGGCGTCGCATCGCCACCGCGTCGCGCGAGGATCTGGGACGCCGCCACCGGTGGGATCGTGCACGTACTGGCGCGCGGAACGGCTGTACGCGGTCACGACGACTGGATCAGCGGAGCGGCCTGGTCGTCGGACAGCCGCCGTCTCGCGACCTCGGCCACCGACCGGAGGGTCGTCGTCTGGAACGCGGACGACGGCACGCCCGTCATCACGCTCCACGGCCAGCAGGACCACGCCTGGAAGATCGACTGGTCCCCGACGGCCGCCGCCTCGCATCCGTCTCCCGCGACCGCACGGTCCGGCTGTGGGACCCGGAAACCGCGACCCAGGTCGCCGTGCTCGGCGTCCACGCCGATTGGGCGAACGGCCTGGCCTGGCACTCGGACGGCTCGCGCCCGGCGACTGCGTCCCGCGACCGGATCGTACGCATCTGGGTCCCGCAAGACCCCGACCTCGACGCCCTGCTGCACCAGGCCCGCACCCGCGTCTTCCGCGCGCCCACCGCCGAGGAGCGGCGCGCCTACCTCCTGCCGGCACCCGAGTGAGACATCACTCCGCGCGTGGCCCCTGCCGGCGCACCCGTGCGAATCCCGGGCGGCGGCGGTCGTCGCGTCGGCCCGGACCCCTGCTGGTCAGCCGGCTTCACCACTCCCTGGCAGCGATCAGCTCCTCCGCATCCGCGTCTCCGAACCCGTACGCCGACGCCACGAACCAGAAGTCCTCGGCGATCTCCTCGCGGGCGACGGTCTCGATCCCGCTCCCGGCGGCCTCGAACTCGGCCTCCAGCGCGTTGAACTCCTTCGTCGCCGCTTCTGTGAGTACGTACAGCGCCGCCAGGCCCGACGGACGCTCCGCCTCGATCCGCTCACACAGGCCCAGCAGTATCCCTCGTCCTTTGTCGAGGACGTGATCCGGGAAGTAGGCGTCCGCGTACAGCTCTTGCAGGAATACATGCTCTTTCACCTGCTGGTTCGTGATCGACACGGTGGGTGCCCCATCTCCTGCGCAGAATCGGTGTACTGATCCTGCACCGTGCCACGGACAACACCGCCGACGCCGAACATGGTCGCGGCGCCGTGGCAGCATGGGCGAATGGTGGAACGGAACATCGCCGCGTGTGACGGGGCGTCGAAGGGGAATCCCGGGCCGGCGGCCTGGGCGTGGGTCATCGCCGGTGCGGACGGCGAGGTGGCGTCCTGGGCGGCCGGCCCGCTCGGCCGGGCGACCAACAACGTCGCCGAGCTGACCGCGCTGCGGCAACTGCTCGAGGCGACAGACCCGGCGCTGCCGCTGCAGGTGCGGATGGACTCGCAGTACGCGATGAAGGCGGTCACCACCTGGCTCGCGGGCTGGCGCCGCAGGGGATGGAAGACGGCCGCCGGAACCCCGGTGGCCAACCAGGACCTCGTCGTCGCGATCGACACCCTGCTGACGGGCCGGGACGTGGAGTTCGTCCACACTCCCGCGCACCAGGTCGACGGGGACCGGTTGAACGCGGCCGCGGACGCCGCCGCCAGTCACACCGCCCGCACTCAGCAGCCGGCCGGTTCCGCGGTGGGCTCCGTGCTGCCGCCGCCCGAGACCGCGTCGGACTCCGCGACCGGCGGCGCACCCTCCCGCCGTCCCGGCCGGCCCCGGCGCTCGTCTTCCCCGGGATCGTCGCGCGGTTCGGTCACGGCGAAGTTTCCGGGCCGGTGCCGCTGCGGCCGGCCCTATGCCAAGGGCGACACGATCGCCAAGAACCCCGAAGGCTGGGGACACCCCTCCTGCGCCCCGGCTGCCGCTTCCGCCCCGTAGACCGCGCCGAGGACGGGCACGTGTCCGCTCCCGGTCCCATGCCGACCGGGACCGGCGCCGTTCCGGCGGATGAGGAGGATTCAGCCGAAGGAGACCGTCAGGCGGAGCGCGCCCCGTGCGGGATGCGCAGCGCATGGGCCCGGCGGGCACCGTCGCGCAGAAATGTGGTGGGCGTCGCGGTGAGGCTCGCGGGGCGCGGGACCTCCCAACGGATCAGGACCGTGGTGCGTCCACAGCGCAGCGTGAGACCGTCAGCGGTGGCCGTGGCGGCCGAGCCGTAGGGCGCCTTGGTGCCGTCGGTGAAGGTGACCCGGTCGGTCGGGTGCACCACGAGCGGGATCAGGTCACTCCCTTCCCGCAGCGCCCTGTAGCTCGCGGTCACACCGCACTGCTCCACCCAGCTGTTCTCGTCCGGGGGGCGGCCTGGCTCGTGAGCCGGCCGCCCAGCCAGGCGAATTCCTCCGGGGGCGGGAGCCCGCCCGGGCTCATCCGTCGTTCAGTCGCAGCAGTCGCAGCAGCACTTGCACGGATTGCAGCAGCCACCGCCACCGCCGCAGCCGTCACCCGAGCCACCGCCGGAACCACCCGAGCCACCGGATCCACGACCGCCGCCGCCCGAACCGCCGGAGGAACCGCCCGAGTTGCCGCTGCCCGGGCCGCCGAACCAGCCGTCGCCCCCGGAACCGTCCCGGCCGGAACCATCCTGGCCCGAACCGCCGTTGCGGTTGCCGTCGCCGAACTGCAGGGGCTCTCCGTCATCCTGGCCGGGGTCCTCGTTGCAGGTGCAGCAGTTGAAGCACAGCCCGCAATCGCCGCACAACCGGCGCCACTGACCGCACCGCCGGCACTGCCCCTCGAGCGGCCGGCCCGATGCCATCGAGGCGCCCTCCGGGGCCGCGCCCGCAAGCGCCCCGACGCCGCAGGCCGTGCCCGTGCCGGTCTCCGAGGGCCTCTCCGTCGCCGTACGGCGTCCCAGCCAAGGCAACATGCGCGGGCCCCGCGCCTGGGGGCGGTGCTGGTGGTGACGATGCCGGAGGTCGAAGACGCGGTCGACGGCACGCTCCAACTCGCCGTCCAGAAGCGCACGTACCAGCCGCCCGTCGACGAACTCGATGTCGGACAGGGCGAGTCGGATCCCATGGACGGCGTCGTCGCAGAGCCGACGCACCTCGGCGCGGTCCGCGCCGGTCACGGCGATCGGGTTCCATGCGCCGGACGCCTCGTCCGCGTCCAGGTCCTCCACCGCGTCCAGCAGATGCGCCAGCCGACCGAACAGACGGCCGGCCTCCGCCAGCGGTTCGACGTTGTCCGGGCGCTCCGCGAGTACCGCGGTGTGCGCGAAGGCGGCGGCGGTTGCCGTCTCCGTGGGCTCCGTGACCGTCAGCAGCGAGCCGCCGGGGCCGGTCAACCGCTCGATCTCCGCCTGGCGTTCGACCGCGCCGAGCAGCACCGCGGTGTCGAATCCGAGCCGTTCGCCGCCCGCGGCGCCCGCACGGTCCCAGCCCTGGGCGATCCGGCGTGCCGCCAGCGTCACCGGGCGTCGCCCCAACAGGCCGTCGCCGTCGGCCACATGGTCCCGTATCTTCGCCGCGGCCAGCACCAGCGACACCGTCGCTGCCAGCCGCGCGCCCTCGCCCTGCGCCACGTCCGCCGACCGCATCCCGCGCAGCGGGCACGGACCGGCACCTCGCCGCCAGTCGCCGGTACGCTCCGACTGCGCCTCGGTCAGCACCGAGACGATCAGGCCGTCGTAGTTGGTGGCCACCCGCGCGAACTGCCCGTACTCGCCGCGCAGCGCCAGGCACAGCCCACACAGATGCGCCATCCACTCGGTACGCATGCCCTCGCCCAGGCGATGACGGCATGGCCTGATGATTCCGAACACCGAAGTTCTCCCCCGTAGATACAGCTGGATACAGCCACCCGGACAAAGCCGGATGGACGGCTCGCGGACGCACGACCGCACATGGGACTCGACCGCGCGTGACGCAGGACCGCGCGTGGACGTCAACCTCATGTGACGTCTACGCGCGGCCGACATCCTAGATGGTCAGAATGCGGCCGCTCGCGGGAGACCATGAAGCGCTCAGACCTGGCCGGACGGGCGCAGTACGGCTACCGCGCCGGCCACAGCCGTTTCTTCCGGAGGTGAGCCGCGGATTGAGCTGCCGCGCCACCTCGATCATCTTCGGCGACAGGTCGACCCCGAACGCGGGCACCCCCAGCCCGGCCAGGTGTGCCGTCACCAGTCCGGGGCCGCATCCCAGGTCTGCGACCGGTCCACGATCAGCCTCCTGCACGAGATCGGCGAACGCGCCCGGCTTCGCACGTGACAACGGATCCAACTCCGCCGGCCTCTTGACCTGTTGGGCGTGATCGACGGCGACGGTGTCGTAGGACTCCCGGACCGCGGCCGGGTAGGAAGGCTCATTCATCCGGCGACTCCGGAGGAGGGCGCCGACACAGTTCCCACGAACGGAGACCGCTGCGCCGGAACGGCTGCGCATCGTGGGTCGTCCCCGCGAGGGCGCGGCGAAGGGGCCACTCCCCGCTGCCGCGGCCGCGGTGGGCGACGGTCCGCCGGTCGACGTCAGGGGTGATGGGCGCCTTTGCCGGTTCATCGGCGGGAGCGGAGACGGGTCCGCGGCGGACGTCGGCCCGGTGTCCCCGAGAGATCCGCCCGGCAACGTCCTGCTCGCACGCCGCACGCCGCACGCCGCACGTGCGGCGTGCGAACGTACGGCCCGGTCGGCGAGGACGTCGAGGCCCCGCGCCGCGCCGCGGCCCAGGCGGCGGCGCCACGAGTGCCACGGGAAACCACTCGGGAGGAGTCCGCCGTCCCGGTGTCGGCAGATGCCCCGCGGCGCTCCACGCGGCCCTGGGAACCGCCCCCGCAGAGGCCTCTTCCGAACTCACCCGGACGGCCCAAGTGGCGGACGAAAAGCCCTGCTCCCGACCGGGTCGTGCACCCATCGGAGTTGCACCGCCACGGGGGGTGTGAGTCCTTGGGAAGCGTGTCCTGCCGGATCTCACCATTAGGAGGAGACATGGGCACTGTGCAGAACGGCCAGACGGCCGAAAGGCTTTCCGTGGTTTTCGCGGTCCGTGTGATCGAGGGCGGCGAACAGGGATTTCTGGAGATGTACGAGCAGATGCGGAAGTCCGTTGCTCGTACCCCAGGGCACATTGTCGAACGACTGGGCGCCCCGGTCGACGACTCCCGGCAGTGGGTGATCACCAGCGAATGGGAGACACCCGAACACTTCTTCGCCTGGCAGCAGAGCGAGGACCATCGCGCACTGGTGGCCCCGCTTCGTGCCTGGGTCGACTCGACGCAGTCTCTTCGGTTCCGGGTCGTCAAGGAGACCGTGGAGGCCAAGTCATGACACGCACCCACAACGGCCCCGGTCCCGTCGCCGTGCTCGGTCTCGGCACGATGGGCACCGGCGTGGCCTCACGCCTGCTCGCGCAAGGCATGCAGGTGCGGGTCTGGAACCGCACCCCGGAGCGGACCGAGCCGCTCGCCCGGGCCGGCGCCGTCGCCGCCGGCCGTCCCAGCGAAGCCGCCGAGGGAACCAGCGCCGTGATCTGCACGGTCGCCGACGGCGACGCTCTCGGCACCGTGCTGCGCGGCCCGGACGGTGTCCTGGCCAGGGGCACCTACCGCGGCGCCCTGATCTGCGCCAGCACCGTGGCCCCCGAGGAGATCGTCCGCCTCGCCGGGGACGTGCCCTCCGTCATGGACGTCGGCATGCTGGGCAATCGCGACCACGCCCGCGACGGCGAACTGCGGCTGTTCGTCGGCGGCGAGGAGCGGGTCTTCACCGCAGGCAGGCCGCTGCTGGAACTGCTGGGCAAGGAGGTCGTCCATCTGGGCGCACTCGGCTCCGGCATGCGGATGAAACTGCTGCTCAATCTCCTCATGGGGATAGAGGTGCAGGCCATGGCCGAGGCCGCCGAACTGGCGGCCGCCACCGGCCTGGACAAACAGCTCGTCCTCAGGACGATCGCGGGCAGCGGCTTCGCCTCCCCGGTCATGTCGTTCAAGTCGCGGCGCCTGGCCACCGGGCGTTTCGACGAGCCGGACTTCCGGCTGCGCCTGATGGCGAAGGACCTCATGCTCGCTACGGAGCAGGCGGCCGCCGCAGGGCTGCGCCTCCCGCTCACGGCCGCGGCCGCGCAGACACACACCCGCGCCGCCGAGCAGGGGTTCGGCGACGAGGACTGTGCCGCGGTCACCCGCGCAGTCGCACCAGAACCGGGAACCCACACATGATCATCGACATCCACGGACATCTGTCCCCGCCGGAGGCGGCCAGACGCTTCCCCATGCCCCCGAGCCTGACCGACGTCGACGGAATGCTCGCGGCACGGGCCCAGGCCGGGATCGACCTCACCATCATCGGCAGCCCGGTGGGCGCCGGCGCGATGGCGCGGGTCCCGGGCGTGGACAACTACAAGCAGCCGCGCGACAGGCTGCGTGGTTTCCACGACTGGATGTCGGGGCTGATCTCCTCGTTCCCGGACCAGTTGCGGGGTTACGTCTACGCCAACCCGTTCGGCGACGACGATCATCTGGAAGGGGTGCGGGAGACCTTGGCGGACCCCGCCTTCGTCGGCCTGATCACCACTTCCAGCGTCCACGGCGAGCTTCTCGGCTCGCCGCGGGCGGACTCCTTCTTCGCCCTGGCGGCAGAGGCGGGAGTCCCGGTCCTGGTGCACGCACCGGCCGAACCGATCGGGACGGAGCGCGTGGACACCATCGGCTTCGTCGAGCAGATCGGCCGGTTCGGCGATGTCACCCTGGGCATGGCCATGATCGCGTTCGCGGGATGGCTGGACAAGTACCCGGGTCTGCGGCTGATCGGCGCGACCGGCGGCGGCGCGATGGCGCTGCTGCCGGAGCGCCTGCAGACGGCGGCGAGTCCGCGGCACTGGGGCGGGGGAGCGCCGCCCTCCGCCGCGGCCTCCGCCCCGCAGGCCGCGGCCCCGCAGCCCCCCGCCGCGCAGCCCTCGGTCCCGCCGTCGGCCGACCCCGCCGCGGCCCTGCGTCGCATGTACGTCGACACCAGCCCGTTCAGCCCGGCCCACCTGAGCCTCAACGCGGAGGTCCTCGGGCCAGAGCGGATGCTGTTCGGCAGCGACTCGCCGCCGTTGTCCGCGCCGCTGGAGGACCTCATCCGCATGATCGAGAAGCTGCCTGTGGACAAAGCGTCCCAGCAGCTCATCCTCGGCGGCAACGCCGAGGCACTCTTCGACCTCAGGAGCCGTCCGTGACCACCACACAGGACCCCGTCACCGCAGCCGAGCAATGCACCGCCGACTTCCGGCGGAACCCGTACCCGGTCTACGCCTCCCTCCGGGACACGGCGCCCGTCTGCCCGATGAAGCCGCCGCACGGCGTAGAAACGTACCTGATCACACGGTACGAGGACGCCCGGGCCGCTCTGTCCGACCCCCGGCTGAGCAAGGACATGTACGGGGCCATGGACGCGTACCGGAGGATCTTCGGCGACTCGTCGGTCTCGCTCGACGACAACATGCTCAACGCCGACGCGCCCAAGCACACCCGGCTGCGCAGACTCGTCAACTCCGAGTTCACCCCGCGCCGCGTGGAGGCGCTGCGGCCGAAGATCCAGGACATCGTCGACCAGCTGCTCGACGCATGCCCCACCCGGGAACCGGTGGATCTGCTGCCCGCGTTCGCGTTCCCCCTGCCGATCACCGTCATCTGCGAACTGCTCGGCGTGCCGACCGAGGAACAGCCCCACATGCAGCGGCTGTCCACCACGGTGGCGCAGACGGGCTTCAGCAAGGAGTCCAAGCAGGCCCAGCAGAAGGCGGAGGAGGACCTGCACGCCTACTTCACACAGCTCATCGCGCGAAAGCGCGAGTGCCCCGGCGAGGACCTGCTGAGCGCGCTGACCGAGGCCCGGGACAAGGACGGCGGCCTCTCGGAGAACGAGCTGGTCTCGACGGCGTTCCTGCTGATGTTCGCGGGCCACAAGACGACCGCGTACCTCATCGGCAATGCCGTGCACCACCTCATGGCCAACCCCGCACAGCTGCGCGCCGTGCGGGAGTACCCGGAGCTTGTCGGCCCCGCGGTCGAAGAACTGGTGCGCTACGACGGCTCGGTGGAAAGCGCTACGTTCCGGTTCGCGACCGAGGACGTGGAGATCGGCGGTACACGGATCCCGAAGGGCGCCCTGGTGCAGATCTCGCTCCTGTCCGCGAATCGCGACCCGCGGAAGTTCGAGTCCCCGGACGAGTTCGACGTGAGACGGCCGGGAAACGCGCAGAGCGGCCATCTGGGGTTCGGCCACGGCAGCCACTACTGCCTGGGCGCACCGCTGGCGCGGCTGGAGATGCAGTTGGCCCTGACCACTCTCTTCAGCCGGTTCCCGCGAATCGCTCCGGCCGACCCCTCGGCCGAGGCGAAGTGGATGGAGGTCCCCTTCCCCGCCTTCCGCGGCCTTGCGGAACTGCCGGTCGTGCTCTGCCCCGAGGCGTGATCGGCGACCCGGTCGACGGGCCCGGCTCCCTCACACGCCTCACAGGGGAGCCGGGCCCGGACCGTTCGATCATTCGGTGACAAGCTGTTGCACCGTCAGGTCGAACGGGCGGTCTGCCGTCACTACGAGGACGGCCGCGGTGTCACGACCGGGATGTTGAACACGTGCTCGGGGGTCACGATGCGTGTGATCGCTTGGCCGAAGAGGGTGCTGGGCTCCGTGTTGTCGTGGAGGATGTCCGTGTTGAGCAGCACGACCAGCGTGGCCTTGGACTCGGGCAGGTACAAGGTGAGGGACTCGTAGCCCGGCAGCGAGCCGTTGTGGCCGATCCACCCCTGGATGTCGAAGATGCCCAGTCCATAGCCGGCGCCCGGAATGCCCGTCGACTCCGTCTTGAGACGCTGGGCCTGCGTCTCGGGGGACAGCAGGGTGCCGGTGGCGAGAGTACGGGCCCAGCTGCGCAGGTCCCGGAGGTCGGAGATCATCGCCCCGGCCGCCCAGCCCCAGGAGGGATCCCAGCTCGTGGAGTCCTCGACCTTTCCGGAGGCGGTCTGATTGGTGTAGCCGTGCGCGTGCGGGCTCGGGAACTCTGCGCCGGTCGGGAAGACGGTGTGGCGCAGCCCGGCCGGTTTCACGACCCTCTGGTCGATGAATTCGTTCAGCGGCATACCGCCGGCCTTCTCCACGACCAGCCCGAGCAGGATCAGGTTGGTGTTGGAGTACTCGAACTCCTCACCGGGCTGGAACTGCACGGGGTGTTTGAAGGCATAGTCCAGCAACTGCTGGGGTGTGAAGGGTTTTCTCGGATCGGACTCGAGCGCTTTGACGAAGCCCTCGTCCATGGAGTAGTTGAACAATCCGCTGCGCATGCCCGCCAGGTTCCGCAGCGTGATCCTGTCCCCGTTGGGGACTCCGCTGATGTACTTCGCGATCGGATCGTCCAGCGCCACCTTGCCCTGATCGACCAGTTCGAGCAGGGCGGTCACGGTGAAGGTCTTGGTCTCACTGCCGATCCGCATGTACAGATCCGGGTCCATGGGGGTGCCGGTGGCCTTGTCGGCGACACCGAAGGCCCGCACGTAGCTCCCCTTGCCGGGCGCCGACAGACTGACCATGACGCCGGGCACGTCCGCCTCGCGCATGACCTGCCGAACGGCGGTGTCCAGACGGGCAGCGACGTCCGGGCTGAGCTCGGGGAAGTCGTTGTTGCTGGAGGGCGACGCGGAAAGGGAGGGCCCCAGGGCCGGCGTGACACCGTACGCGCTTCCTGTGGACGCCGGTACGGCCAGCATCGAGGCCGCCGCCACGCCCACGCACGCCCGGCGCCAGTGCATCTGCGAGTACCTCACGGGCAGGCCTCCTGCCAGACGAGGACGTCCGGACGAGGACGTCCGAATGAGGACACCACTCCTCCTCCACGCTAGGCCCGCCGGGTCGCTCCTGCACGGCGGCGGCGATCAGGCCCTGATGCCACACCAGCCGGGCGTCCCGGCAGGTGCCTCGGCCCGACGACGGACGCCCGGTGGCCCGTCCACGATGAGCGGCGAACTGCGGCCGCTCCCGAGCGCATTGACGGCTGCCGCGGCGTACTGTCGCACCACACCGCAATGCCCGTGCCGCTCGCCCTGCGGCGCAAGGCCGAGGAGACACGCCGCCAGGCTGACATCATGTGCGCACCGTCAGCTCACCGACCCCTCGCCGGGTTCGTGTTCCTCCGTCAGACGCCCGTGGAGCGTGTTCGGCTGGCGGTCGGGACCCATGTCCTGCCCGTATGCGGGCCGTTGCCGCTGAAGCCCGCACGGCGTGAACGGGACCGGATCGGCGACCGGCTCGCCGGCAGCCGCTGCAGGCCCTGGCGAAACGGCGGGTGCCCGGGCGGAGGTTCGCATCAGCGGGTCTGCCGGTCATTGCCTACCTGCGGCCCCCGCCGACGACGCCGACGGCGGGGCGCACGTCGACACGGTGAATACCGACTCAGCCGCAGGATGCCCGGCGGCGCCGGTGGAGCCATGGGGCTCGCGGACGGCGTCAGGCTGCTGCTCCAGGGCCGGTGAACGCTCACGTCGGCGTCAGCCCCAGGCAGGCGGAGAGCCGTGCCCGGTGCCATGCCGGTGGCCCGAAGAGCCGACTCGATCCATGTGCGCGCTTGAAGTAGCGGTGGGCATCGTGCTCCCAGGTGATGCCGATCCCGCCGTGCAGTTGGATCATCTCGCCCGCCACCGCGGAGAACGCCTCCGAGCACGCCGACTTGGCCACCGCGGCGTAGCGGGTCAGCTCCGGCGATTCGTCCGCCGCCGCGAAGGCCGCGCCCAGCGCGGTCGAGCGCGCCGACTCCACCAGCACGTACGCGTCTGCCAGCCGGTGCTTCACCGCCTGGAAGGAGCCGATGGGCCGCCCGAACTGCCTACGGTCCCGGGCATGGGCGACCGTGAGTTCGAGGCAGCGTTCGGCCGCCCCGACCTGCTCGGCGGCGAGCGCCGTGCACGCCAGGTCCAGTACGCGCCGCAGCACCCCCTCACCCGTGCCGTCCTCGCCGACCAGCCGGCCCACCGCGTGCCGGAGGACCACACGCGACTGCGTGCGTGACCGGTCCATGGTGACCGCGGCTTCGCGGTTCACTCCCGGGCCGTTGACGTCGACCTCGAGTAGTGAGACTCCCGCGTCCGTACGGGCGGCCACGAGCAGTACATCGGCCTGGGAGCCGTCCAGTACGTGTTCCTTGGCCCCGTCCAGTCGCCACGTCCCGCTCGGCCCGGCGGTTGCCGCGGTGCGGACCGCCGCCGGATCCCACGAGCCTTGCTCGGCCCACGCCAGTGTCCCGATGGCGCGGCCGGCGGTGAGCCGCGGCAGAAGCCGCGCGCACGCCGTCCCGTCACCCGAGGCGAGCAGCGCCTGCACCGTGAGGACCGCTGAGCCGAGAAGAGGGACGGGACTGAGCTGTCTGCCCAACTCCTCCATCACGACGTGGACCTCCACGGCTCCGCAGCCCGCCCCGCCGTACTGCTCCGGTACGGCGAGGCCCGCGACGCCGATCTGCTCGGACAACGGACGCCAGGCCGCCGCGCCCTGGTGTCGGGCGAGCACCGACCGTACGGCAGCCCGTAGTTCTTCCTGTTCCACCGTCGGTCTCACTCGCGTGCTCCCGTCCGTGTCGCGTTTCGTGCGGCGTCACGTGAGGACACGCGCGCGGCAGGTGGTGGGGCTGCCCCACGCGGACCGAAGTGCGCGCGCCTTGCGGATCCACAGGGAGAGGTCCAGCTCCTCGGTGTAGCCGAGAGCGCCGTGGATCTGCAGGCCGGTGCGTGCGGCGTTCCACGCCGCCTCGCATGCCGCCAATTTTGCTGCCGCGACATCCCGCCCGGACGCCGGATCATCCTGCGCCAGGGCCAGGGCTGCGGCGTGGACCAAGGGCTCGGCGAACTCGAGGCCGATGAGTGCGTCGGCCAGCCGGTGCTTCAATGCCTGGAACGAGCCGATGGCCACCCCGAACTGGCTGCGCTGCTTCGCGTACGTGACGGTGTGGGCCAAAAGGGTGCGGCCCAGGCCGAGCGACTGGGCGGCCGTGGCGAGTGCGGCGACATCGGCGGCGTGCGCGGCAGCGGTGGTCACTGCCGGGCCGCGGGCCAGCACCTGTCCGCCCGAGGGGCGGGACATGCGGCGGGCCGGATCCATGGAACTCTGGACGGGCCCGGCCCGCACCGCCAGCCGAACGGTGTCACCGTCGACGACGAGGACCGCGTCGGCGGCGTCGGCGTCCAGGGCGTAGGGGCTGTCGGCCGAGAGCAGACAGAGTGAGGCGATGGTTCTGCCCTCGGCGATGCCGGGCAGCCACGTGGCTGCGGCCGCCCCGTCTCCGAGCCGGTCGAGGAGAGCCGCGGCGGCCACGGTCTCCACCACGGGGCCGGGGACGGCGTGCCGGCCCAATTCGGTGAAAGCGACGGTCAGTTCCACGGGCAGCGGGCCGAGACCGCCGTGCTCCTGCGGCACGGCGAGGGCGAAGACCCCGGCGTCGGCGAGCCTCGCCCACAGCGTGCGTCCGGTGGCGTGGTCGCCGGATGCCCACGCGCGGATCACGCCTGGTGGTCCGGAGGCGGCGAGCAGGCTGTTCAGGGAGCGGGCGAACTCCCGCTGCTGGTCGTCGAGGAAGAACATCATCACCTGCGCCCCTTCGGCAGGCCGAGCAGCCGCTCGGCGATGATGTCGCGCTGGATCTCGTTCGTACCGGCGTAGATCGGCCCGGCCAGAGAGAACGTGTAGCCCTCGGCCCAACTGCCGTACTCCGGTGCTTCCACGGCCTCGTGCGCAAGTTCTCCGTAGGGGCCGAGGATGTCCAGCGCGGTCTCGTGCAGTGCGATGTCGAGTTCCGACCAGAAGATCTTGTTCATGCTGGACTCCGGGCCGAGCGTGCCGCCGGCGGCGATGCGCGATGCTGCCGCGTACGTGAACAGCCGGTAGGCGCGGGCGCCGATCATCGCGTCGGCGACCCGATCACGCACTGCTGTGTCGGCCGGATCGGCCTGCTCGCGCCACAGCGCCGTGAGACGGTCGGCCGCAGCGCTGAAGCGGCCGGGGCTGCGCAGCGTGAGTCCGCGCTCGTTGCCGGCGGTGCTCATGGCGATGCGCCAGCCCTGGCCCGGTTCGCCCAGGACGTCCTCGTCGGGCACGAACACGCTGTCCAGGAAGAGTTCGGCGAATGCGGGCTTGCCGTCGATCCGGCGGATGGGCCGTACGCTCACGCCCGGCGCGCGCAGGGAGAACATCAGATACGTCAGCCCGTGGTGCGGCCTGTCGGCACCGGGGTGGCTGCGGAAGAGCCCGAAGGCGCGGTCGGCGAAGGCTGCCCGGGAGGCCCAGGTCTTCTGGCCGCTGAGCAGCCAGCCGCCGTCGGTCCGGGTGGCGGTCGAGCGCAGAGAGGCGAGGTCCGAGCCGGATTCCGGTTCGGACCAGGCCTGGGCCCAGATGACATCGCCCCTCGCCGTCGGCGGCAGGATGCGCGCCCGCTGTTCATCGGTGCCGTGCTCGAACAGGGAGGGGGCGAGCAGGCTGATGCCGTTCTGACCGACCCGGCCCGGTGCGTTTGCCGAGTAGTACTCCTCCTCGAAGATCAGCCACTCGAGGAGCGAGGCGCCGCGGCCGCCGTACTCCTCGGGCCAGGAGACCACCGACCAGCGGTCGGCGGACAGCATCCGCTCCCACTCCCGGTGAGCGGCGAATCCCTCGGCGGTCTCCAGCGAGGGCAGCGGGATGCGGGGCACATGGGCCGTGAGCCAGGCGCGGGCCTCGGCCCGGAAGGCTTCCTCGGCGGCCGTGAAGTGGAGGTCCATCAGGAGCTGGCCTTCTTCATGGCTCGCACGTCCACCCCGGCCAGCGGGTCGGAGGCCGTTTCGGCGTTGTGCGCGTGCGCGAGGTGGTGCAGACCGAAGACCGAGTCCATGCCGGTGTGCATGCCCTGCAGGTCCTCGGCCTGGTTGACCGCACGCTTCGTCAGCGCCAGTCCCATGCGCGGCATGTCGGCGATCCGGTCAGCCAACTCGGCTGTGCATTCCTCGAGTTCGGCACGGGCGACGACACGGTTGACCATGCCGACCTCGTACGCGCGCCGGGCGCTCATTCGCTCGCCGGTGTAGAGGAACTCCTTGGCGATCCGAGGAGGCATGACCCAGGGATGGGCGAAGTACTCCACTCCGGGGATGCCCATCCGGACGACCGGGTCGGCGAAGAAGGCGTCGTCGGAGGCGACGATCAGGTCGCACACCCAGGCGAGCATCAACCCGCCCGCGATGCAGGCGCCCTGGACAGAGGCGACGACCGGCTTGGGCAGCTCACGCCATCGGCGGCACATGCCCAGGTAGACCTCGGACTCCCGGGCGAAGCGGCTCTCCGCGCCGTGCTTGTCCGAGTGGTCCCACCACAGTCCGGCCCTGCGGTCGAACGGCAGGTGGGCGTCCCGTTCAGGGGTGCCGATGTCGTGACCGGCGCAGAAGTGTTCGCCCGCTCCGGCGAGGACCACGACCCTGACCCTGTCGTCGGCTCCCGCGCGGTAGAAGGCCCGGTCCAGGGCGTATGTCATCGCGGAGTTCTGGGCGTTCCGGTACTCGGGCCGGTTCAGGGTCACCACGGCGACGGAGCCCCGGAGTTCATAGCGGACGGGCTCTGCGGGGGCAGTGGACATCCAGCCCTCCTTCCCTAACAAGTGTTTGGTAGATTAACGTACGGGCTGTTGGGCGTCGAGATCCACAGGGAGCCGCATGAGCGGGGTGGAGGAGTTCAGAGCCGAGCTGAGGGACTGGCTGTCCGCCAACCTGACCGGGGAGTTCGCCGGCCTGCGCGGACGCGGCGGACCCGGCCGCGAGCACGAGGCGTTCGCCGGGCGCCGCGACTGGGAACGGCACATGGCCGCCGCGGGATGGGCCTGCATAGGCTGGCCCAAGGAGCACGGAGGGCGGGGCGCGACGCTCGAGGAACAGGTCGTCTTCCACGAGGAGTACGCCCTCGCCAACGCGCCCGCCAGGGTCGGCCACATCGGGGAGCAGTTACTCGGCCCGACCCTCATCGCCTTCGGCACGCCCGAGCTGCGGCAGCGCTTCCTTCCACCGATCGTCACGGCCCGGGAGCTGTGGTGCCAGGGGTACAGCGAGCCGGACGCCGGCTCGGACCTGGGAGCGGTACGGACGCGGGCGGAGCGCCACGGCGACGAGTGGGTGGTCACGGGCCAGAAGATCTGGACCTCCCTCGCCCATGAGTCGGACTGGTGCTTCGTCGTCGCCCGGACCGAGCCCGGCAGCACTCGTCACCAGGGGCTGTCCTACCTCCTGGTCCCCATGGACCAGCCCGGGGTCGAGGTCCGGCCGATCACCCAGCTGACCGGCACCTCGGAGTTCAACGAGGTGTTCTTCGACGCCGCCCGCACCCACGCCTCCCACATCGTCGGCGCGCCCGGAGAGGGATGGAAGGTGGCCATGGCCACCCTCGGCTTCGAACGCGGTGTCTCCACCCTCGGTCTGCAGGTCGGCTTCCGCCGCGAGCTGGAAACCCTCATCGGCCTGGCCAAGCGCAACGGCGCGGCCGACGACCCGCTGATCCGCGACCGCCTCGCCCGGGCCTGGACCGGTCTGGAGACCATCCGGTTCAACGCCCTGCGGATGCTCGACGCGGTCGCGGCCGGGGTGCCGGGCCCGGAGGCGTCCATCGGCAAGATCTTCTGGGCCACCTGGCACCGCGAGCTCGGCGAGCTCGCCATGGATGTCTGCGGCGCCGGCGGGATGCTGGCCGCGGGGGAGCCGTACGACCTCGACGACTGGCAGCGGCTCTACCTCTTCTCCCGCGCCGACACCATTTACGCGGGCTCCAACGAGATCCAGCGCAACATCATCGCCGAGCGCGTGCTCGGCCTCCCGAAGGAGCCTCGCCCATGAGCCAGGTGCCGCCGTCCTACGTATCCGGTCACCGGCTGCTCGCCGGCCGCACCGCCGTCGTCACCGCCGCCGCGGGCGCGGGCATCGGCGGCGCGGCCGCCAGACGCCTTCTGGAGGAGGGCGCGGACATCGTTCTCTCCGACGCCCATGCCCGCAGGCTCAAGGAGTCCGAGCATGAACTCGCCGCCGAGTTCGGCGCCGGACGTGTCGCCGCCCTGCCGTGCGACGTCACCGACGAGGCCCAGGTCGCAGCGCTGTTCGACCTCGCGTTGCAGCGCCACGGGCGCCTGGACATCGTGGTCAACAACGCCGGCCTCGGCGGCACCGCCGACCTCGTCGAGATGACCGACGCGCAGTGGGACACCGTTCTCGACGTCACACTGAACGGCACCTTCCGCTGCACCCGCGCCGCGCTCCGCCGGATGAGAACCGCCGGCAGCGGAGGCGTCATAGTGAACAACGCCTCCGTGATCGGCTGGCGGGCCCAGCGGGGGCAGGCGCATTACGCCGCAGCCAAGGCCGGGGTCATGGCTCTCACCCGGTGCGCCGCCCTGGAAGCCGCCGCCTTCGGCGTACGCGTCAACGCCGTCTCCCCGAGCCTGGCGATGCATCCGCACCTGGCGAAGGTCACCACCCCAGAACTGCTGGCCGAGCTGACCTCACGCGAGGCGTTCGGCCGCCATGCCGAACCGTGGGAGGTCGCCAATGTGATCGTCTTCCTGGCCAGCGGCTACTCGTCGTACATGACGGGAGAGGTCCTGTCCGTCAGCAGCCAGCGCGCCTGAGGCCGGCGTGAGCCGGTGTCGCCGGCTCCGGCCCCGAAGGGATCGCCCGCCGGTGTCCGCCCCATGGTCCTGGACGGCATCGCCCCGCGGAGCCGACACGAATACCCTGACATCAAGGAGCAGCAGTCATGCCCGAGGCCTACATAGTCGAAGCCGTACGCACCCCGGTCGGGAAGAGGGGCGGTGGGCTGTCCGACGTCCACCCGGCCGATCTCGGCGCGCGCGTACTGAGGGAACTCGTGGAGCGCGCGGGCATCGACCCGGCAGCCGTCGAGGACGTGGTCTTCGGCTGCCTGGACACCGTCGGGCCGCAGGCCGGCGACATCGCCCGCACCTGCTGGCTCGCCGCGGGTCTGCCCGAAGAGGTGCCCGGCGTCACGGTGGACCGGCAGTGCGGATCCTCCCAGCAGGCCGTCCACTTCGGCGCCCAGGCCGTCATGTCCGGCACCTGCGACGTCGTCGTCGCCGGCGGCGTGCAGAACATGTCCCAGGTGCCCATCGCCTTCGCCGGCCGCGGGGCCGCCGAACCGCTCGGGCTGACCCAGGGCCCGTACGCCGGCTCGCAGGGGTGGCGCGCCCGCTACGGCGATCAGCCCGTCGACCAGTTCCACGGCGCCGAACTGATCGCCGAGAAGTGGGGCATCACCCGCGAGGCGATGGAGGAGTTCGCCCTGCGCTCGCACCAGCGTGCGCTTCGCGCCATCGACGAAGGCCGTTTCGCCCGTGAACTGATCGCCTACGGAGAGGTGACGGCCGACGAGGGGCCGCGCCGGGACACGTCGTTGGAGAAGATGGCCAGCCTCCGGCCGCTCGTCGAAGGCGGCCGCCTGACCGCCGCGGTCTCCTCGCAGGTCTCCGACGGGGCCTCCGCCGTGCTCCTGGCGAGCGAGCGGGCCGTACGGGAGCACGGCCTGACCCCACGGGCCCGTATCCACCACCTCTCCGTGCGCGGCGAGGACCCGATCCGGATGCTGTCCGCCCCGATTCCGGCAACCGCGTACGCACTGAAGAAGACCGGGATGTCCATCGGCGACATCGACCTGGTCGAGATCAACGAGGCCTTCGCGTCCGTGGTGCTGGCATGGCTCAAGGAGACCGGCGCCGACCCTTCGAGAGTCAACGTCAACGGTGGCGCCATCGCGCTGGGCCACCCGCTGGGCGCCACCGGCACCAAGCTGATGACGACACTTCTCCATGAACTCGAGCGCACCGGCGGGCGTTACGGCCTGCAGACGATGTGCGAGGGCGGCGGCCAGGCCAACGTCACCGTCATCGAGCGCCTGTGAAGCGCCTGTGAAGCGCCTGCGAGGTGATCAAGGGGGATGGTCGTCATGGCGGCCGCCCCCGCAGGCGTGCTTGCCGGCCACCGCGCCATCCGCACGCGCGTCCGGCCTCCAGGTGGCCCCGCGGACCTCCTGGAGCGGAATCGGCACTCCGGGTTCTCCGTCGGACCGGACCGGTGTCACTGGAAGGGAGGCAGCCCGCTCAGCACGGCGAGCGCTTCCGCCATGACACGGTCGACCAGCTCGGCGCAGGACGGCAGGTCGTCGATGAGACCCACGACCTGGCCTGCTGCCATCACGCCGAGATCGGTGCGTCCCTCGACCATCGAGGCCTTGAGCAGCATCGGGGTGTTGGCCGCCAGCAGGATCTGGCCCCAGGTCAGCTCCTTGCCGTGTCGCATCGCCAGACCGTCGCGGACCATGTCCGCCCAGCTCGTGCCGGCCTCGCGGCGGAAGGCCGCAGCATGGCGGACCGCGCGCAGCAGGGAGGCGACCCGGCCCGAGCGCTCCAGCTCGCTGACCAGCTCGGTGCGCAGCATCCGGTGCGGCAGCCCGTCCATCTTGGTGGTGACGGTGACGTCGTTGACGGTCGCCGCCAGATAGCGTGCCTTCACGGCGTCGGGGACCGTGCTGTCGGAGGTGAGCAGGAAGCGGGTCCCCATCGCTGTCCCCGCGGCGCCGTAGGCCAGTGCCGCGACCAGACCGCGTCCGTCCCGGAAGCCGCCCGCCGCGATCACGGGGATGTCGACGGCGTCCACGACCTGCGGGAGCAGGACGCTGGTGGCGACCTCACCGGTGTGGCCGCCGCCCTCACCGCCCTGGACCACGACGGCGTCGGCCCCCCACGAGGCGACCTTCTCGGCGTGCCGCCTGGCGCCGATGGACGGAATGACGACCACCCCGGCGTCCTTGAGGTGTGCGATCAGGTCCCGGGAGGGCGCGAGTGCGAACGAGGCGACCTTCACACCCTCGTCGACGATGATCCGCACGCGTTCGGCCGCGTCAGCGGCGTCCGCCCGCAGATTGACTCCGAACGGCGCGTCCGTACGGGACTTCACCTCGCGCACGGAGGCACGCAGTTGTTCGACGGACATGGTGGCCGAGGCGAGGATGCCGAGGGCGCCCGCCTCGGCGGTGGCCGACACGAGACGCGGTCCGGCCACCCACCCCATACCGGTCTGCACAAGGGGATGCCGCACTCCGACGAGCCGGGTGAGCGATGTGGTGATCGTGACGTCGCTCATGCGGGGACCTCGCGGATGCGCAGCCCCTCGGGGTCGATCACCTCGCGGAGGAGCCGCAGTTCCTCGGCCGTGGGACGGCGCGTGTACGGGAGGTCCGTGGGGATCGTGAGGGTGAAGCCGGTGGCATCGACCACCTGCTCGACCGTGACACCGGGGTGCAGCGAGCGAAGCCGCATCGTCCGGCCGGGTGTCTCGAAGTCGAACACTCCCAGATCGGTGACGACGTCCACGAGCCGGTGGTGGCGGGATGCGGAGGGCCCTGCCGCGGCCGCCCGGTCGTGGCCGACTCCGCAGACCATGTCGACGCGTTCGACGAACACCCGGGCCGAGTGCCGGGGGACCCAGTAACTCGTCGGATTGTTGAGGGTGTTGACCGGAGCACCACGTACACCCAGCAACTGCCGCCTGGGCCGGGACCAGTCGCCGATGCAGGAGATGTTCTGGTTTCCGTACCGGTCGATCTGGCTCGCTCCCATCATCACATGCCGTCGTCCGGTCGCCACCAGGGCCAGGTGCTGCCGGTACGGCAGCCAGCCCTCCACCACCTTGGCTGCGGCGCCGACCGCCGGGACGTCGCCGGTGAGCAGGGCCCCGCCGTCGGTGAGCAGCAGGTCGGGGGAGAAGGTGAGCTTCGCCAGCCGGGAGGCGATCGTGGGGATGGTGCCCATCGGACTGGCCAGAACCTCGCCCGCGTTGCGCCACGATTCGGCGCAGGCCACCACGCAGTGATCGGCCCGGGTGGCTGTCGTGGTGCCCGTACCGCTCATGCTGACGCCTCCTCGTCGTGGAAGGCCGCCACCGCGGCCCGATAGGCGTCTTCGTCCCCGGACAGGAACCTGTCGGTGAACGCCCGCCAGGAGGCCGGGTCGCGGGCGGCCAGGGCGTACGCCCGTTGGAACGGCTCGTCGCGCTCGTGGTCCGGGGCGCAGGAGGTGAAGTGGGCGCCGTTCGGGCTCTCGACGACGCCGTTCACGAACGCGCGCTTGACGAGCAGGGACTGCGGCCCGTGGTCCTCGAGGAGGTCCGCGGTGTCCACGATCCGCTCGCAGGACAGGTACGCCTCGTCGGCGGCTTCGCAGAACAGGTCGTCGAAGTACGGGTCGGGGCCGAGGTACTGACCGTTTCCGTGCGGGTCGGCGCGGTTGAGGTGGACGAGCGCGGCGTCCAGTCGGAGCGCGGGCACGGCGACGAGCTCCTCGGCGTCCTCGTACGGGGAAGTGACGGTACGCAGCGACGGGTTGACGGTCATCACGTCCGACGCGAGGCCGGCCCGCACCGGCATGAACGGCAGCCGCTGGCCGGCGGCGGTCAGCCCCCACATGACCATGGCCTCGTCGAGCTCCACGAGTTCGAAGGCCGCGCGCTGCCGGGCAGCGCCGAAGTGTGGCTCCAGGGGGATGGAGTCGAGGGTGGCGAACGCCGCGACCAGCTTGCGGATCTTCCCCGCAGCGGCGAGCAGCCCGACGTCAGGCCCCCCGTACGAGACGACGGTCAGGTCGGTGACGTCCGAGCGCAGCAGGGCGCGCACGAGTGCCATCGGCTTGCGGCGCGAGCCCCAGCCGCCGATGCCGACGGTCATGCCGCTGTCGAGCCTGGCGACCACCTCCTCGGCGGTCATCGTCTTGTTCCTGCTCACGCCTGCTGCTCCTTGTCGGTGGTGACGGCATCGGCGGAGTCGGTGCCGGGGACGAAGGTGCCGCGTACGCGGTCGGCGACGCCGCTGAGGTTGGCCTCGAAGGTGAATCCCTGCTCGAAGCGGTAGCTCCGGCGGACGTCGACCGGGTCGATGCCGTTGATCGCCGCCTTGGCGAGGCGGATCAGAGTCCCGTCCTTGGCGGCGATCTCGCGCGCCAGCTCCAGGGCCGCGCCCTGGAGTTCCGCGCGGGGAACCACGCGCCACACCGACCCGTGGGCGTGCAGTTCGGCGGCGGTCGTGGTACGCGAGGTGTAGTACAGGGCACGCATCAGATGCTGGGGAACGAGCCGGGCGAGATGTGTGGCGGCGCCCAGCGCGCCGCGGTCCAGTTCCGGCAGCCCGAAGGTGGCGTCGTCGGAGGCGACGACGGCGTCCGCGTTGCCGACGAGCCCGATGCCACCGCCCAGGCAGAAGCCGTGTACGGCCGCGACGACCGGCACCTCGCACTCGTAGACCGCGGCGAACGCCTCGTAGCAGCCGCGGTTGGCGCCGACGAGTGCCTCGTGTCCCGCGGTGCGCCGGATCTCCTTGATGTCGACGCCCGCGTTGAAGCCCCGGCCTGCGGCGGTGAGGACCACGCAGCGCACCGCCGGGTCGGCTCCCGCACCGCGTACGGCTCCGGCCACGTCGTACCAGCCCCGCACGGGGAGGGCGTTGACGGGTGGGAAGTCCACGGTGACGACGGCGACGCCCGCTTCCGGGACGGAGGTGGAGACACCCATGAGCGGATCAGCTACCTTTCCACCAAACGTTTGTTAGGGGAAAGGTAGCAGCGGTCCGCACCCTACGGGAGGTGTCCATTGCCGACGATCACCGATCTGTCCGGCTCCGTCGCCGTGGTGACGGGCGGGACCCGGGGCGTGGGCGCGGGAATCGCCCGTGCCCTGCTCGAAGCCGGCGCCCAGGTCGTGACCTGCGCGCGAAGGGCGCCGGACGCGAGCATCGAGGCGGGAGGACGCACTGCCCGGTTCGTCCCCGTCGATCTGCGGGAACCGGAGGCCGTCGGCATGTGCTTCCAGCGGCTGCACAGCGACTACGGCCGGCTCGACACCCTGGTCAACAATGCCGGAGGAACCCCGTTCCGCCTGCTCGGTGAAGGCGGCGCCGAACGGCACGCCCGCGTCGTCGAGCTCAATCTCACCGCGCCGCTGACGGCCACACTCGCCGCGTACGAGATCATGCGCGGCCAGTCGACGGGCGGATCCGTCATCATGATCGGCAGTGTGAGCGGCACCCGTCCCTCACCCGGCACCGCGGCGTACGGCGCGGCAAAGGCGGGCCTGGACAACCTCGCCAGGTCCATGGCCGTGGAATGGGCGCCGACGGTACGGGTCAACTCCCTCATCCTCGGCATGGTGCGCACCGAACTCTCCCATCTGCACTACGGGGACGAGGCGGGCATCGCCGCCGTCGGCCGTACGGTGCCGCTCGGCCGGCTCGCCGAACCCTCCGAGATCGGTGATGCCTGCGTCTTTCTCGCCTCGGACCGCGCCGCGTACGTGACCGGAGCGAGCCTGCTCGTCCACGGCGGAGGGGAGCGCCCGGCCTTCCTCGACGCCGCCACCGTCAACAACTGACCACCGCCGCACGGGAGGCACGCGCCCGCCGGACGGGAACGCCCGCCCGCCACCCGGGAATACAGCCCGCCGGACGGCGACGAGCCGGACCGGCGGCCGACCCGCATCACAAGGACAGGACACACATCATGACCGGAATGTGCACAGGACGCGTCGCCGTCGTCACGGGCGCGGGCCGCGGCCTCGGCCGCGCGCACGCCCTGGCCCTGGCCGTCGAAGGCGCCAGGGTCGTCGTCAACGACCTCGGCACCGGGATCGACGGCACCGGAGGAGCCACCGAGCCCGCAGAGCGGGTCGTCGACGAGATCCGGGCCCTCGGGGGCGAAGCCGTCGCCCACGGCAGTGACATCGCCACGACCGATGGCGCCGCCTCACTCGTGGCCACCGCGCTCGACGCCTTCGGCCGCCTCGACGTCGTGGTCAACAACGCCGGATTCCTTCGCGACCGCATGCTCGTCAATCTGGACGAGGACGACTGGGACGCCGTCATGCGCGTCCACCTCAAGGGCCACTTCCTGCCGTTGAAGCACGCCGCCGAGCACTGGCGGGCCGAGACGAAGGCCGGCCGCACGCCGCAGGCCCGTGTGGTCAACACCGGTTCCGGAGCCGGGCTGCTGGGAAGCGTGGGCCAGGGGAACTACTCGGCGGCCAAAGCCGGCATCGTGGGTCTGACACTGGTGGCCGCTGCCGAACTGGGCCGCTACGGGGTGCAGGTCAACGCCGTCGCCCCGGCGGCCCGCACCCGGATGACCGAGCAGAGCTTCGCGGAGACGATGGCCGCGCCCGGAGAGGGACAGTTCGACGCCATGGCCCCCGAGAACGTCTCCCCGCTCGTCGTCTGGCTCTCCTCCGCGTCGTGCGCGGGAGTGACCGGCCGGGTCTTCGAGGCGGAAGGCGGACGGATCACCGTCATGGAGGGCTGGCGGCCAGGACCGGCCGCGGACAAGGGCGCCCGCTGGACCCCGGCGGAAGCAGGCGAGGCGGCGCTGAAACTGCTGGCCGCAGCCAAGACGCCGCAACCGGTGTACGGGGCGCGGTAGGAACGCGCCGCGGACCGGCCCCACGGGCCGGCCCCCGGTCATCCGTGTTTCGTGTGATGTCCTCCAGGCGCCTGACGGAGACCTTGACTCTCCGTCAAGGACGTCGCGGCGGGGTCGCCTCGACCGCCTCCGACCACTACGAGCGGCTGCTCTCCGCGCGCGCAGTCCGGCCTTTCGTCCGCAGAGCCGTCAGGCGACGGTATGCACGAACTGCGAGGTCAGTTCATACCGTGCACCCACGACAGCGAGCTTCCCCGTGGCGATCCTGCCGGTGAAGTCCGCTTCCCGTGCGAGCCGACGGGTGATCATGGCGACATTGCGGTCGATGGTGGCGTCCACCCGGGCCGCGCCCTCCTGAGTGTGGTCGATCGCAGGGCGTATCCGATCGGCTATGTACTGGATGTGGGCGGGGAGTTCCTCACCCGTCTCCTCGGCGTGCACGGCCGCCGTCACGGCTCCGCAGGACTGGTGCCCGAGCACCATGACCAGGGGGATGTTCAGCTCCAGGACACCGTACGCGACACTGCCGAGCACGGCCTCGTCCAGTACCTCGCCCGCGGACCGGACCGTCATCAGGTCGCCCAGGCCCTGGTCGAAGACCAGTTCCGGTGGCACCCGCGAGTCGATGCATCCGAGGACGAGTGCAAACGGGCGCTGTCCGCTGGTCAGTGCCGCGCGGACGGCAGCCGTCTCATGCGGATGCGTCTGGCGGTTGTTGCGCCAGCGGCGGTTGCCGGCCGCCAGCTCGCGCAGTGCCGCGGAGGGCGTTGCGGGACTCACGCGGGCCCGCTCGGTGCGGGGGGAAGCGGCGGCGGGGGCCGCGCCGAGGCCGAGAGCGCCGGTCGCCGTCGCGCCGCCGGCGACAACCGCGCGCAGGAGGGTTCGGCGGCTCTCGCCGACCTGTGTGTTCTTGTCGGATGTCAGTATCACGGGTCGAACATAGAGCGCTCTCACGTCACTCTGTTCGTACCGATGCGATCTTTGCGCTTGCTTGAACCGGCCTTGGCCAAAGAGCCGTTGGGGGCGGTCGGCATCCCGTGGACCGGCCTCGGCACGGGGGAGTACGGATGAACTGTGCTCAACGCTCCGGACGGGGCCGCTCTTTGCCACACGGGCCGGCGCAGGCCCGCACGCAGCGGAGTGCACCGGCTCGGAGCCCGTCAACCACCGTGTGTCCGCCGGCTCACTGCGCGGGGCTCACGAGGACGAGACGGATCTCCGTCACCTCGTAGCCCGCGCGGTCGAAGGCAGCGGCCGTCGGGACGTTGACGGTGTCCGTCGTGGCGGGATCCGGCCGGCGCCCTCGCCCGCCGGGAAACGCGTGATCTCGGCGAGGGTCGGCACGGTCGAGGTCGGCGCGGTCTGCGGTGGCAGCGCGGAAGAGCATCCGGTAATGATCACAGCGACCCGACCAGGGTTTTCCGCCTGCCGGCGCCACTGTGGAGCTCGCAGGCCGCGCCGGGCCGGAGCAGCCGCAGCCCGTCGGGTGCAGTCCCGCGGCAACGGCCGTTGCCGCGGGCGTGGGAGCTGCCCTGACCGCGACCGAAGACCCCGGCTCCTCCTCGTTCGCACGAGGGCCAAGGTCAGGTACGGCGAAGGCTCAGTTCGCGCGGGGCTGGTTGAAGCGCAACAGGTTGCCGGCGGGGTCGCGGAACGCGCAGTCGCGGACACCGTAGGGCTGGTCCATCGGCTCCTGCAGCACCTCGCCGCCCGCGGCGCTGATGCGCTCGAAGGTGGCGTCGCAGTCGTCCGTCGCGAAGATGACGCCGCGCAACATGCCCTTGGCCATCAGCTCCGCCATGGCCTGTTTGTCTGCCGGTGAGGCGTTCGGGTCGGCGGCGGGCGGTTCGAGGACGATGTTCACGTCCGGCTGCGAGGGCGACCCGACGGTCACCCAGCGCATGCCCTCGAAGCCGACGTCATTGCGCACCTCGAGGCCGAGCACATCGCGGTAGAAGGCGATCGCCTTGTCGTGGTCGTCGACGGCGATGAAGCATTGGGAAAGCCTGATGTCCATGCCGTTCAGGCTACGGCCGGGCGCCCGGGCCTGCTTCTCCGTTCCTGACCGGACGGGTGTGGATCTTGGCCATGCATGCCGGGATGGCGGCCCCGTCGTCATGGCGCCGGGCCCGGTAGGTGCTCGGGCTCTCACCGACCAGCTGCGTGAAGCGCGAGCTGAACGACCCCAACGACGTACAGCCGACCGAGAAGCAGACCTCGGTCACCGTGAGGTCGCCTCGCCGCAGCAGCGCTTTGGCCCGCTCGATGCGGCGGGTCATCAGGTAGCTGTACGGCGTCTCGCCGAAAGCGGCGCGGAAACTGCGGGAGAAATGGCCCGGCGACATCAGGGCCTCACGCGCCAGCGCCGGGACGTCGAGCGGTTCGGCGTAGTCGCGGTCCATCCGATCCCGGGCGCGCCGCAGGCGCACGAGGTCGTCGAGGTCCTGCCGTTTCACCCGATCAGTTTCCCACAGCACCCCAGCCGTCGTGCCGCGCGGAACCGGTGACCGGACCGATCAGGAATGGAGAAGCGCGGGCCACGGCGCCGCAACTAGCGTGAGGGCCATGGACATCAGCATTCACTGGACCTTCCTCCCGCACGACGACCCGACGCCTCCCTGGCCTTCTACCGAGACACCCTCGGCTTCGAGGTCCGCAACGACGTCGGATACGGGGGCATGCGCTGGATCACCGTGGGCCCCGCCGACCAGCCCGGCACGTCCATCGTCCTGGAGCCGCCGGCCGCGGAACCCGGCGTCACCGAAGAGGAGCGCCGCACCATCGTCGCGATGATGGCCAAGGGCACCTACGCCCGCCTCACCCTGGCCACCTCCGACCTCGACGGCACCTTCGCGCGGCTGAAGGCCGGCGGCGCCGATCTCGTCCAGGAGCCGGCCGAGCAGCCGTACGGCATTCGCGACTGCGCCTTCCGTGATCCCGCGGGCAACCTGATCCGCATCAACGAGCTGCGCTGAGTCCCCGGCGGAGCGGGGACCCGTCCCCGGGCCGGCCCCCGGCGATCGCAGCCATTGCCCGCCGCAGACGGCACCGCGAAGGAGTCCGCGCACGATGCCGGTGTCGGCCGCCCGGTTGCTCTCGCCGGCGGAGGCACGACCGGCAGGAACCCGGCCGCCGGCCCAGCCGTTCGGCCGTGGCTGCGCCCACCCGCGACATGTCCGTGATCGAGGGCGGATGCGCGGCGGCCGCCGGTCGGTCCGCCGCCTCGGCCGGACGCGCCACCCGGGCTGCACCGCAAATCAGGTGGTCAGCCGGCCGTTGCCGCGACTGCGCCGACGAAGGACCACCAGACGTTTACGCTCGATGCTGGTCAGACCGAGCCAGGCGACGCCGACGGAGACCGCCAAGGCGGCTCCGCCCGACAGATGGAGACACGATGAGCATGGCCACGAGGACGGACACGCAGTCGCCTGCGCCGCACGTTGCCGACAGTCACGATCTGATCCGCGTGCACGGTGCGCGCGAGAACAACCTCAAGGACGTCAGCATCGAGATTCCGAAGCGCCGGCTGACGGTGTTCACCGGCGTCTCCGGATCCGGCAAGAGCTCGCTGGTGTTCAGCACGATCGCGGCGGAGTCGCAGCGGCTGATCAACGAGACGTACAGCGCCTTCGTGCAGGGCTTCATGCCGACGCTGGCGCGGCCCGAGGTCGACGTCCTCGACGGGCTGACGACCGTGATCACCGTCGACCAGCAGCGGATGGGCGCCGATCCCCGCTCCACGGTCGGCACCGTCACGGACGCCAATGCGATGCTGCGCATCCTCTTCAGCAGACTGGGCACGCCGCACATCGGATCGCCCAGCGCATACTCCTTCAACGTCGCTTCCGTCCGGGCGAGCGGTGGGATCACCGTCGAACGCGGTGCCGCCAAGACCAAGACCGTGAAGGCGACCTACTCCCGCACAGGCGGCATGTGCACGCGCTGCGAAGGCCGGGGCGCGGTCTCCGACATCGACCTCACCCAGCTCTACGACGACAGCAAGTCGATCGCCGAGGGCGCGTTCACCATCCCCGGCTGGAAGTCGGACAGCTTCTGGACCGTGCGGCTCTACGCCGAGTCGGGTTTCCTCGATCCGGACAAGCCGATCCGCAGGTACACCAAGAAGGAGATGCAGGACTTCCTCTACCGGGAGCCGACCAAGGTGAAGGTCGAGGGCGTCAACCTCACCTATGAGGGGCTGATCCCCAAGATCCAGAAGTCGTTCCTGTCCAAGGACAAGGAGGCGATGCAGCCGCACATCCGGGCGTTCGTGGAGCGGGCCGTCACCTTCACCACCTGCCCCGAGTGCGAGGGCACCCGGCTCAGCGAGGCGGCCAGGTCGTCGAAGATCAGGGGGATCAGCATCGCCGACGCCTGCGCGATGCAGATCAGCGACCTGGCCGAGTGGGTCCGCGCCCTCGACGAGCCGTCGGTGGCGCCGCTGCTCACCGCGCTGCAGCAGACCCTCGACTCGTTCGTGGAGATCGGCCTCGGCTACCTCTCGCTCGAGAGGCCCTCGGGCACGCTGTCGGGTGGCGAGGCGCAGCGCGTCAAGATGATCCGACACCTCGGCTCCTCGCTCACCGACGTCACCTACGTCTTCGACGAGCCCACCATCGGCCTGCACCCCCATGACATCCAGCGGATGAACGGTCTGCTGCTGCGGCTGCGGGACAAGGGCAACACGGTGCTCGTCGTGGAGCACAAGCCGGAGACGATCGCGATCGCCGATCATGTCGTCGACCTCGGCCCTGGCGCAGGTCAAGCGGGCGGCACCGTCTGCTTCGAGGGCACGGTCGAGGGTCTGCGGGCCGGCGGCACCGTGACCGGCCGCCATTTCGACGACCGGGCCGCCCTCAAGGAGACGGTGCGCAAACCCACCGGCACGCTGGAGATCCGCGGCGCGACGGCGAACAACCTGCGCAACGTCGATGTCGACATCCCGCTCGGGGTGCTTGCCGTCGTCACCGGCGTCGCCGGCTCCGGCAAGAGCTCGCTCGTGCACGGGTCGCTGTGTCAGCAGCCGGGGGCCGACGAGGGTGTGGTGTCCATCGACCAGAGCCCGATCCGCGGCTCGCGGCGCAGCAACCCGGCGACGTACACCGGACTGCTCGACCCGATCCGCAAGGCGTTCGCGAAGGTCAACGGTGTGAAGCCGGCGCTGTTCAGCGCCAACTCCGCGGGCGCCTGCCCCACCTGCAACGGCGCGGGCGTCATCTACACCGACCTGGCGATGATGGCAGGCGTCGCCACCACCTGTGAGGAGTGCGAGGGGAAGCGCTTCGAGGCGTCGGTGCTGGAGTATCAGCTCGGTGGCCGCGACATCAGCGAGGTGCTCGCGATGTCGGTGACCGAGGCCGAGGAGTTCTTCGGCGCCGGAGAGGCGCACACACCGGCCGCGCACAAGATCCTCGAGCGGCTCGTCGACGTCGGGCTCGGCTACCTCACCATCGGCCAGCCGCTCACCACGCTGTCCGGCGGCGAGCGGCAGCGCCTCAAGCTGGCCACCCACATGGCCGAGAAGGGCGGCGTCTACGTCCTCGACGAGCCGACCACCGGCCTCCACCTCGCCGACGTCGAGCAGTTGCTCGGCCTGCTCGACCGGCTCGTCGACTCGGGCAAGTCGGTCATCGTCATCGAGCACCACCAGGCGGTCATGGCGCACGCCGACTGGATCATCGACCTCGGCCCGGGCGCCGGCCACGACGGCGGCGAGATCGTCTTCGAGGGCACACCCGCCGACCTCGTCGACGCCCGATCCACCCTCACCGGCGAGCACCTCGCGGCCTACGTCGGCAGCTGACCGAGGCTTCACGCACACTGTGGGACGAGTCGCTCTTCTGTTGCGACTCGTCCCACTCGATCCGGCTCACTCACCGGACGAGGCAGCCCCGAAGATCCGTGGCATGGGGAACGAAGCCGGTCGCGAAGACCGCCTGCGACCGCGGGCCGATGCGTCGGCACCAGGGTCCAGGGGACGGACCGGCTCCCTCCCGGGCCGCGGGCTGCCCGGACGTCTCGGACCTGCCCGCCCGTCGGCCGACGGTCGGCGTGGGGTCTGGCGGCGGAATACGGGGGCAGACGAGCCGTGAGCGACCACGAGCGAGAAGGAGCTGTCCGATGCTGGGTATGGCTGCCGCGGTGTTGTTCCTCATCGCGTTCCTCATCAATGCCGCGGAGATCGACACGAACGACATCTTCTCCGCCACGAATGTGATGCTCCTCGGCCTGACGCTCCTGGCGCTCCACGTCGCCGGGGTCGGCGCGTCCTGGAGGGCGGGCCGGCGCCGCCGTTGAGATCGACTGACTGGAGGACATGATGGTCCTGATGACGACGGCGGCCGCGGATGCCGCGGCCGCTCCCGGATGGCTGCACGTGACGGTGATGGTGGTGGCGTTGTCCGTCCTCGTCCACAGCCTGTCCCGGCACAACCGCTGATGCCCGCACGGGATGCCGGGCCGAACCTCCGACGCCGGCCGCCCCTTGGGCTCCGTACCGCGACCTACCGGAGCGCCGGTGCCGGCTGTCCGCTCGCTGTCCACGCGGCGGCGCAGAGCGACCGTTCCACCTCGTCGGTGTAGACGGCGGCGGCCAGCCATGTGCGTGCGAAGCGGTCCGTGTCTGCCGGGAGCAGGCGGCCGAAGGCGTCGCGGCAGCGGTCCGCAGCCGCGCCATGAAGGTCGTCGAGGAGGTCACCCGCAGTGGTGAGGCCGAGCCGGCGCAGGCGGGCGCTGTCGCCCGATCCGCTCCCGGGGAAGGCCAGAACGCGGCGGCCTCCGGAGACGGCCTGGTGCACGCGGCGGCGCAGCAGATACAGCGGGGCTTCGTCCACGGTGGGCGTGACGGCGGGCAGGGGTGGTGTCGTCCGTGCGGGCAGGTCCGCGTGCTGGAGGCGGTCCAGACCGAGGTCTGTCCGGGAGGTTGGATCGCAGGGGTGCTGGGTGGCGAGCAGCAGGGCGCGGGGGAGCGGCCCCGGCGCCAGGCGGGCGATGATCCGCAGCCGGCTGCCACGGGCTGCCGCGAGGAGTCGGAGGTTGTCGCGGTAGGGGAGAGCGGGGCTGTCGTGGGCCGTCGTGAGCCGGAGGGTCAGGCCGTCGCAGTCGGCCAGGAGACAGTCGCCTGTCGTCCCGCGTGCCGTGCCCGTGAGTGTCACGTCGAGGAACAGCAGGTCGTGGCCTCCGTCGAGGGCCCGGGCGATCTGCTGGGCGACCGGCACGGCCCACAGCCGGGCCAGCGGCTCGTCGTGCCACGTGACCCCGGATGCGCGCACCGCCCGTACTCCGGCCCCCGCGCCGAGTCGGCCCGTCGGGGAGATGGTGGCGCCGGAGACGGCGAGGCCCGCGCGGGACAGTTCACGGTGTGTCAGGGCGGTGTCGCCGATCCTGACGGCCCGGTCGGCGGCCCCCGTCGCCCGTCCGGGGCCGCCCGGTGCCACGTCGGAGACCGTTTGGAGGCGGCCCTCGCTGTCCGCGGTCCAGGTGACCGCACCGGCGTATCCGGTCGCTGTGAGGACGGGTTCGGAGAAGAGCCCGTACAGGCGCAGCGAGCCGTCCGGGCGGTACGGCTGCCGTGCAGTGCCGCGCAGTCGGGCAAGGTCCGCTCCCGTGGCGTGCGGCAGGCGGTGGGCGATGCCCAGGACGTCACGGTGGGCGCCGACGAGGTCGGCGAGACGGTACGCGGGGTCGGCGGAGCGGGCCGCGCGCACTGCGGTGACCACGGAGACCGCCGCGGCACAGGCCCGGGGGAGGCCCGCCAGCCGCGCGGTGTGTGCGGCTCGCAGCATCTCCGCCTGGAGCAGGGCGCCGGCACCGTCCGTGCCCGCATCCAGCACGATGGCTGCGGCGGCGTACAACGCCCGTGCGGCGGTGCGCTGTTCGGTGGTCGCGGTGTCGGCGGCCGCTTCCGCTTGGCCCGGGGCGTCCTTGTCGTTCGGGACGGATTCCGTCACGGCGTCTGCGGCCGGAGCCCGGTCGGCGATTGGTGCCGCGCAGGCCGCGGCGGCGCGGTGCAGGCAGTCGGGTGCCAGCAGGCATCCGCAGCGGATCGCGTCCGTGCTCGTCACCACCCCGCCGGGGGCGTGCATTTCGAGGTCGGTGTCGTCGTCGACGGCGATGCGTACGATGTCGCCGTCCTGGACGGCCGGGCGTGCAGCGAGCTTGGCCACGCCCGCGTCGAGCCGTTTGCGAAGTCGGGGTGACAGGGCCTCGACCAGTTCGGCGGTGACGGACGGGGTGACCGGAGGCAGGTCCGGGCTCATGCGATCTTCTCCCCTACCCAGCGGGCGAGTTCGAGCGGACTGAGGGCGGCGACGGGCATACCGGCAGCGACAAGCTGCCCCGCGACGCCCGTGGAGTAGCGAGGTCGGCCGGTGTCGTCGAGGCTCGCGCAGCCCAGAACATGACAGCCGGCCCCGACCAGTGCGCGGACCTCGGCGAGGAGCCCGCCCAGCGGGTAGCCCTCTTCGAAGTCGCTCACGACCACGACGAGGGTGCGTGCGGGCACGGTGACCAGTTCGCGCGCGTGCCGCAGTGCGGCCGCGATGTGGGTGCCGCCGCCGACACTGACTTCCAGCAGCAGGGACAGCGGGTCGTCGACGTGCCCGGTCAGGTCGATGACGTCGGTGGAGAAGGCGAGGAAGTGCGTGGACAGGGTCGGTACCCCGGCCAGCACCGAGGCGGTCAGCGCGGCCCAGACGGTGGATGCCTCCATGGATCCCGACACGTCGGTGACCAGGATCAGCCGCCAGTCGGCGGCCCGTCGTGCGCGCGTACGGAAGACCGGCCGTTCCGGGACGACCTGGACGGTGCCGTCGGGGCCGCGCAGTGCGGTCGCCAGGTTCGCGCGCAGGGTGCGGGCCAGGTCCAGGCCGCCCCCGGGTCGCCGGCCGGGGCGCGGCAGGGCTGTGCCGTGCAGGGCGGGGCGCAGACGGGTGGAGAGTCGGCGGGTCAGTGCGTCGACCAGTCGCCGCACGAGCGGGCGCAGTGCGGCGAGCCGGGCCTCGGGCAGCCCGCCCGCGTGCCGCAGTACGGTGCGCAGCAGGTCGACCGAGGGCCGCACGCTGTCCGGGTCCAGCTCGCCGAGGACGTCCTTGCGCCCCGATGCGGCGGCGGCCGCCAGGACTTCTTCGCGGATGCCCGGTCCGAACAGTGCCGCCAGTTCCTGCGACCACTCTCGCACGCCGGGATAGGGCACCTCCCGGCCGCCGCCTGCCCCACCGAGGTCTCCCCGGCTGCCCTCTCCCTGTCCGGAGCCGTACAGCTCGTCGAGCGCGGTCGCCAAGGGGGCCGCGGACGGTGGAAGCCGGTCCGTGCGACGGCCCAGGATCAGGCGCCAGCGGTCGGCGGGGGCCAGGAAGTGGTCCCCGATGTCGGGGGAGACACCGGACGTCGGGGATGAGGCGGGGGTCGACGAGGCGCCCGACGTCGCGGACGAACCGGTGGTGGGGGAGGCGTCGGACGTCAGGGAGGTGCTGGTGGTGGGCGCTTCGGGGGCGCCGCCTCCCGGCGCGGGCAGCAGACCGAGTGACCGCAGGCTTTCGCGGGCCGTGAGGTCCGCCCGGGTCCAGGCGGCGAGCGCGGCCGGGTCGACACCGTGGGTGTCGGCGAGGCGCGGGGCGTCGAGGCGTTCCTCGACGGCCGCGAGGAGGCGGTCGCGGGCTGCGGGGCTCAGCGTGTCGAATCCGCCGCGCAGCGCGGGAAGCCGCTCGAGGAACTCCCGGTCCGGCAGTTCCGAGACGCGGGTGAGCAGGGGCTCCAGGGCGGGCGCGGCCGCCTCCAGCAGCGGCGCGGCGGCAGCCAGCAGCCCGCTGAGCCGGGCGGTGAGCGCCGAGCGGGAGTCAGGGTCGGTGGCCGCGTCGATCCAGGAGGCCACCCGGTCGCCGAAGACTCGCGCGTCCTCCTGCCCGAGCAGGACGCGCACGGCTCCGGCGGCGCCACGCATCAGAGGGGAGCCGTCGGCGGCCAGGCGGGTGAGGGCGTCGGTCAGCCGGATCCCGCCCAGCTGATCGGCGCGGTGGGCGAGTTCGAGCAGGGCGTGGGCGTCCATGGGGTCTTCGGACCCGGTGAGGCCGTCCACCTGGCGCACTGCCGCCGAGGTGAGCTGCTCCGCCACGGCGGCGACCCGGGAGGTGCGGTCCGCGTCGGCGTCGAGCCCTGGGACGTGACCGCTCCGCAGCCGGTCCAACAGTGTCAGTCCTGCCAGCAGTTCGGGCAGGGTGCCTGCCACGGGCAGCACCTGGGCCGCGTCCTCGATGCGCTCGTCCGTGAGAGCGGGCAGACCACACTCCGCCGCCTGCGCGAGCTCGTCCAGGACCTGCGCCGACGTCGGTCCGCCCGCGTCGAGTTCCGCACGCCGCCGCTCCCGCAGCAGCCCCTCCGCCGCCTGCGCGGGCGTGACCCCGCGTACGCCGGCCGCCGTCAGCATGGCCGCCGTCGCGGGCGTCCAGCGCACCTCCCACCGCGAGGTGAGTGCCTCGCCGCCGCCCGCGCCGACGACTTCCTTGGCCTCCCCGTAGGGCACGCCGCACACCGTCAGCCGGCACAGCAGCAGTTGACGGCGCCGGTCGAGGTCCGACCGCAGCGGGTCCAGGCGCAGGTCGCGGGCCGTACCGGGACCGGTCGCCTCGGGTCCGGGCAGGCCCAGCGCCGACACCTCGGCCTCGACCGCGGGGGCGAGACCGCTGCGCGGCGCGTTTGGGGCGGGGCGTCCGCTGCGGGTGCCGACGAGGACCCGCTCCATGGCCCGTGCCACCGCCCGCCCACGGCCGTACGGTTCGCCCTGCGTGAGCACCGTCTGCACGGCTTCGACCAGCTCACCGCGGCCTGCCGCGGGCAACCCGCGCAGGCGGGCGAGGTCGGAGGCGAGGCGGGTGATCTCCCGTGCCTCGGCGGGCCCGGACGGATGGCCGAAGTCACGCAGCTGCGCGCACACCCGCACGGCCGCCCGCGTCAACGCCTCCTCCAGCGCGGCCGGATCCCCCGCCGCCCGGAGCACCATGTCCTGCCACTCGGGGTCCCGGATGCCCGCCGGATAGCCGGACCGCTCGTCCAGGAGTGCATAGGTGTAGGGGATGAGGGACGTCGTCCACAGGGGGCGGCGTGTGTCGGTCCCGCAAGGCCCGGTGAGCGTCTTTGACGCGGCCTGCTCGGCCGCTGCCGCAGGGTCGACGGTGTCCGGGCACAGCAGTGCCGGGGCGTGGAACGCCCCGACCACCGCGGCGGCCCGCTGCCCTCGCGCGGTGGTCCTGGCCAGGTGGGCCCGCATCCACTGCTCGCGCCGCAGATCCAGCTCCGGCACCCCGTCCGAAGCGGCCGCGTCCCTGCGCAGAACCCACCCGGTGAGCAGGGCAGCCCGGCGCAGGGCCTCCGGTGGGGAGCCCGGGGCGGTGGCTTCGACGAGCCGATCCCAGAGGTCGTCCCCGGGACGGCCCGAAAGCCGGGCCCGCAATGCGGTGGTGGGCCCGTGGCCGCCGCCGGGCACCGTGCCAGGCCGCCCCTCGTCCCAGGCCCGTTCGGAGAGCGGCAGGTCGCAGGCGATCACCGGGACGTCGTGCCGGGCGGCCCAGCGCACAGCGGCCAGTTCGGGCGAGAAGTCGGCGAACGGATAGAAGGCCGGGCCCGGGCCACCACCCCCGTGATCGGGGGCGGCGGCGAGCGCGATCGGGGCCCTGGTCTGTTCGTGGCCGAGCCACGGCAGCCACTGCTGCATCTCGGCCGGCAGCTCGACCAGCAGTACGTCCGGTTTCGCCTCGTCCAGCAGCACGGGCACGGCGGCGGCCAGGGAGGGCGCATGGTGCCGTATGCCGATGAGGTAGGGCGCCGCCGGGTCGGTGAGGGCGGCGAGCGCCTCGTCGGGGGCGCCGGGCAGGACGCCTGGGGAGGGGGACACGGCTGTCAGCCCTCCAGGACCGTGCGCAGGTCCCACAGGGTGCGCCAGGTAGCGGCGCCCTGTTCGGCGCGGCGCCGGACGGGGCCGTCCCAATAGCCGCGCAGCCGGGCCGCGTCGGCGGGGTCGTCCTTGCGCACGACACCCAGCAGATGCCCCGGCAGGAGGCCCAGCACGTCACGGTCCCCGGGGAAGTACGCCGCCGCGAGAGCCAGCGCCCCCGCGACCGAAACGGCCTCCGCGGTGCTCATCACCGTTGAGGGCCGCTCCACCTCCCAGCCTTCCGCCGACCGGCCCTCACGCAGGTCACGGAAAGCGGTGACGAGGGCCTCCAGGACGGCGTCGTCGACCTGGAAGGGTGCCCCGGCCCGCTCGACGGACGCCCGTGCCTGACTGCGCACCAGAGCGGTCTCGGCGTCGAGGTCCGCGATGGGACCGACCGTCTCGAAGTTGAAGCGGCGTTTGAGAGCCGCTGACATTTCCGAGACGCCCTTGTCACGGAGGTTGGCGGTGGCGATGAGGCTGAAGCCCGGCGCCGCGTGCGCCAGGGCGTCTTCGGTGCCCGCCAGCTCGGGTACCGCGACGCGCCGCTCGGAGAGCAACGACACCAGGGCGTCCTGCACTTCGGGCAGACAGCGGGTGACCTCCTCGATGCGGGCGATGGCGCCCCGGCGCATGGCGGTCAGCACCGGCGAGGGCACCAGCGCCTGCCGGCTGGGTCCCTGGGCCAGCAACAGGGCGTAGTTCCAGCCGTACTTGAGCTGATCCTCCGTCGTGCCCGCCGTGCCCTGCACGACCAGGCCGCTGGTGCCGCACACGGCGGCGGACAGCAGCTCGGACAGCATGGACTTGGCGGTGCCGGGCTCGCCGACGAGGAGCAGACCGCGCTCACCGGCGAGGGTCACCACGCACCGTTCGACCAGGGCCCGGTCGCCGACGAACTTGCCTTCGACCGAGAGGCGGCGCGGCACCCCGTCCGGTACTGCGGCATCGTCGGGCAGTTTCAGGGTCCGGCCGTCGCTGCCCATGACGAACGTGACGACCGAGCGCGGGGTGAGCTGCCAGGCGGGCGGACGCGGCCCGTCGTCGTAGGCGGCGAGAAAGGCCAGTTCGACGGCGTGCCGGTCCTCTGGCGGGACGATCTGGCGGGTGAGGTCGGGGGACAGGGTGGTGGTCATCGGCGCGTGGTCTTCCCGTTGCGGAGGGACGGTTGTCATCGGCGGCGGCCCTTGCGGGTCGCGCGGGTGGTGAGTTCCTCGTAGGCCGGGGTGTCACCGGCGCGGAGGCGGGCCGCCGCACGGGCGAACAGCTCCGGCACCGGGACCAGCGGCACCGCACGGGAGCGGGTCCGCACGGGGTAGAGGCCCTCCTTCCAGATCTCCACCGGCAGGGCGGGGGCCTTGAGGTCGAGCCAGCCGCAGGGCAGGAAGAGGGAGCGCCCGGCGCGCGGCCGCTTGGCCTCGACGACCAGGCCGGTGGCCGCAAGCTCGGCACGGGCCTTCTTCATCCGGGCGGGCTTCCAGCCGGTCCAGCGGCCGCAGTTGCGGTCCGTGGGATCGGGCAGGGCCAGCAGCTGGAGGTAGAGCGCCGCCGCGTCCTCCCCCAGGCCGTGGGCGTCGGCGACCTCACGAACCAGCTCGGGCACGCTGACGGTGGGGTCCTGGGCGTGCGCGGCGGGTGTCTCTTCGGGACCGGTTCCGGCCGTGAGCGCGCGGACGAGTTCCTCGTCGAGGATCGTTCGCAGAGCCCTCAGACCGTCGCCGCCTCCTGCTCCGACGAGCCCTTCGACGAGACCGAACACGGAGTCATCAGGGCCGGTGAGTCCCGCGGGACGGACCAGGACGGCTTCTGCGCCGCCGTACCAGGGGCGCAGGACCAGCGCCTCGCCCAGACGGGTCAGGCCGTCCGCGTCGGCGCCCCCGGCCGCGGGCAACCCGAACGCCGTACGGAGCAGGGGTGCGGTGTGCCCACCCTTGTCCGTCCAGCTGACGTCGAGGTCGAGCAGCAGCCCCGGGTCGGCGACGCGGCGGCGCAGCGCTGCAAGGCCCTCGGGCAGGGCGGCGCGCAGGGGGTGCCCATGGGGCAGACGGTAGGCGAGTGAGGCCAGCGTGTTCACGGCACGCGTCAGCTCGTACCGTCCCGGCAGGGCTTCGGCGTCGTCGGGGACGAGATTGCCGTCCTTGTCGGGGCGTAGGACCGTGGTGCGGCTGATCCACGGCGTGCGCTGCGGGTTGAGCACGTCCTCGGCCGAGCCGGCGGGCACGCCTGCGAGGTCCAGGTCGGCCACGATGTCCTCGGGCAGCCGGACGAGCCCGCCGAGCCGCTCTGCCCACACCCGGCCGGCGGCCGCCGTGTCCGGACCCGACGTCCACAGGTCGCCGGGGTTGTCCGGCAGCAGGGCGCCGACGAGCGCCGTCCTGTCGTCGAACCGCAGGGAGCCCAGCAGACCGTTCCCCAAGTCCCTCTGACGCGGTTTCAGGCCGATCGTGGCAAGGACCTCGGTGGAGATCTCCGAGGGTGTGCCCGCGAGCAGCAGGGTGGCCTGGAGAGGACCCAGCCCCCCGCCCGTGGCGTTCGCGAGGGCGTCGGGCGCCTCGGCCGGCCAGGGCGCGGCTCCCTTGTCCCTGATCAGCCGGGTGACGGCGGTGAGCGCGTCTGCGGGGAACACCGACGGGTGCGCGGTCTCCTTCTCCAGCGTGAAGTGCCCGACCGCGCCGAACAGGGCGGCCGGATCGTGGTCCAGTGCCAGCCAGTGCACGCGCCCGCTCTGCCGGTCGACGTTCTGGCAGCCGAGGACGACGACGGTACGGCCGTCGCGCCGCAGCACCTGACCGACGCGCTCCTGCTTGTCGTGGGGCTCGCTCAGTACCACCTCGCGCAGCGCGCCGTCCGGCGCGGCCAGCGGCCCGGCCGTGATCGCCTCGAACAGCAGGAGCAACGCCTCACGGTGCGCCGCGGACACCACCGGGGAGGCCGCGCGGTAGGCGAGCGGCCGCAGTACGTCCAGCACGGAGGGCCACACCGCACCGATGCCCGGGATGGTGAAGTCGTCGCTCTGCCAACCGTCGGCGATGAGGCGGGAACGTTCGGGCAACGGCCTGCCGTCGGCCGGTTTCCCGGACAGTACGTGGTTCACGGACAGGATCTGTCGCAGCGTGGTCCAGCGCTGCCCTCCACCCCACCAGCCCTGCTGGTGCGCGAGGCCGGCGGTCGCCTCGCGCAGCGTCTGGTCGTCGCCGTGCTCGGGACTGCGGTCGGCGAACATGCCCTCGATGCGTCTCCGGTCCGCCTGCGGCCGTTCCACCGGAGGTGCCACGAAGGCGGCGGCCGACTCGGCGAGCCGCAGCACCGCCCGCACGAGGGTGGCGATGCCGGTGAGCAGGTGCGGCTCGGTGAGGGCGGGCAGGCAGCGGGAGACGGCCTTGCGGAGGTACTCGTCAGCGGACGCAACGACGGGCTTGTCGGTGGCGGTGGCCGCGGTGGCGCTGCTCCCGGTCGTCGCCGGGGCGGAACGCACGGCCGACGGCCCTCCGGCAGCCGCCACCGTCGCCGTGCGCTCCGCCAGCGCCTCGGCCCCGGCGCGCAGCAGCTCACCCGCCTGCTCGTCACTCAGCGCGCGCAGGAGCACCGACGCCTCCTCGTCACGCGGACGCAGCGCGTGCCAGAAGTCGACCGGCGGGACGAGCCGCGTGCCGGCGGCGAACTCGCCGCCTTGCCCGAGCGGCGTCACCCGGCCCGTCTCGACCGCGCCCGAGGTGTCGTCGTCCACGTACAGGGCGACCTGCCTGTGCAGGGCGACGACGACGGGCTCGGCGCCTCCGGGCAGCCGCAGCGCGCCGAGCGGAACGCCCGGTACCCGGCCCTGTGCGGTCGGGAGGCAGACGGTCCGTCCGTCCGGTGTGCCGGCGCTCGTGCGGGCATCGGCGCCCTCGCCCTCGGTGCGGACCCAGTGGCCGAGGACCGTACCGTCCGTGCCCAACGGGCTGTCCTCGAGACCGGGCTGCAGTGGCAGCACCGTGCAGTGCCGTTGCAGCAGGGTCGCGCCCTCGCGGATGCCGGTTCGCAGGAACGCGGGAAGCGAGGCCCGCCCGTGTGTGCCGGTGGCCGGGTCGTACTCGAGCCACACCTGCTGCCGGCCCTGCCTGCCCTCGCGCCAGTACGAGGTGCCGTCGCCCAGGACGCGTCGGCCGGGCGGCACGACGGTGTCGCCGGCGTGCAGCGCGCGCCCACCCGTGGCGCGGCCGCCGCCGGGCATCGGGATCGAGGGTTCACCGGCGTCGCCGGCGCCGTACCAGCGGGGAAGCTGCTCGCCGGTCAGCGGGAACACCTCGGTGGGCCGGGCCGACCAGTAGCCGAACTGCTTGGTGTCCTGGCGCCACATCACCAGCAACTCGCCGTCGGCGTACCGGAACGACGGACGCTGCCACTGGTCCGGCTCCACGGGCAGGCGCAGGTCGTGCTCCAGCAGGATCTCCTGCGGGCCGACGACGATCGCCTTGTGCCTGCGGGAGAGGATCAGCGCCGGCCAGGCCTCCTGGACGGCAAGAGTGTCGTCGCGGTCGCGTCGGGTCTCGGCGTCGAGCCGCCGCAGCGCCTCGTCGAGGGCGGGCCAGCCCAGTTCGTCGAGGAGGCCGGCCCGCAGGGTGCGGCCGAGGAGCGGCGCGACCTCGTGGGCGGCGACCTGCGCGACGGCGGCCGGGCTGACTTCTGCGGCGATCGGACGGAACGGGCGTATCCGCTCCAGCGCGGTGCGCGCGCCGGGCAGGCCGGCCGCGGAGGTCAGCTCGCCCGCGGCGTCCTCCAGCCACTCGCGCAACACGTCGGCGAGCACGGGGTGACCGGCCACGCTCTTCAGCAGCTCGTCGCCGGGACGGTGGCCGCCCAGGGTGCTCAGGGCGCCGTACAACAGGCGCCGGTAGCGCGGATCCGCGGCGGTGGCGGTCAGATCCCGCCGGCCGGGCGGCGCCTGCTGAAGCCACTGGTTCAAGGGGAGGAAGACGTCCTGGTCCGAGCCGGGCAGCGTCAGCGGCACGCCCTGCGCGACACACAGGTCCAGCAGATCAACGTCGGCGCCGGCGTGCCAGCGCCCCGTGAAGAGGTCCACGGGGCGGCCCTGGGCACGCAGACGCGGTGCCATCCGTTCGACGAGCGCGAGCGTGGCCGGCGAACGGCCGCTCACCGCGCTGCCGTGCTTGCGGTGCACGGCCCAGCGGCTGAGCCAGTCCGCCGCGTCGACATCCTCCGCCACCGCCCCGGCCTCGCCGGTCAGCAGTTGGTCGGCGCCGGTCTCCGCGAGCAGCGCCAGCCAGAACTCGTCGTCCTCGGTGGAGCGGCCAAGGCCCGCTGGCATGATCTCCAGCAGCCGGAGCCGTACGGCGGGTTGCTCCTCGGCCAGGACGGACAGGGTCGCCCGGTAGGTGTTCCAGAACGACGCGGGGGCGCGGACCGCCGCGGGCGAGGCGAGGAGGTCGGCGACCAGGGCGCACTCCTCGGTGACGCGGTCCAGCCCCGCGGCCTTGATCAATCCGCGGGCGTCCTGCGGCAGCGAGGCGTACGGCGGCATGCCGGCCGCGCAGCGTTCCACGGTGAGCTGCCGGAACTGGGCCCAGGCCGCGGCGGGGCTCAGCCGTGTCCCCAGGGCCTTCACATACTCCTTGAGCGCTTTGACCGTCAGCGCTCCGGCGAAGGCGAACTCCAGGAACACCGCTCGCTGCCGCTCCTCGTCCACGGCCAGCGCGTGCACCCGCTCGGCCTCGCGTGCCTTGCCGAAGAAGGCAGCCGCGTAGGTGGTGTTCTCGTGCTGCAGGAAGATGCGGGCGGCCTGCTCGTAGAAGGTGGGCAGAAAGTGCGGAACGGCCCGGCCCAGCCGGTCGCCGAGCTCCTCGAAGCCCTCCTTGGCCGTGCCGGGGCGCGACTTGGCCTGCCGCGCGAGCCGTTCGACGTCCTTGACCAGCGCCAGCGCGTGGTGCCCGTTCGCCGGGTCGTTGACCAGCGCCCAGGCGGGAAAGCCGAGCGTCTCCCGGCGCACCTGTCCGACCTCGGGGGTCTGCGGCTGCCGGACAAGTCCCAGGAAGTCCAGGGCAAGGTCCTCGGCCTCACCCAGCATCCCCGGTACGAGACGGACGACCTTCCGCTCGTCCAGCGCGGGGTGGGTGTAGGTGCGGACGGTCAGTACGTCGGCGTCCTCGCGGTCCGTGGTGGCCGGGGGCAGGACGGCACCCGCGTCGAGCAGGGCCGCGGCAAGGGTCTCGTCGTACATCGTCATGCCGCCTGCTCCTCGTCCTCGATGTCGCGCCCTGCGTACAGCGCGGCTGCCATGCGCATGCCCTCCGACCAGGCCACCGGCCCGACCTGACCGAGCTTCAGCACCCGTCCGGCGGGGTCGGTGAACACCAGCGGACCGGTTTCCGTCTCCTCGTAACCGTCGTAGTCGCCGATCCACACCCGGGCCTCGACACCGCGGCCCTCCTCCACCACGGAGCAGACGGCATGGCCGCCGCGCACGCGGTAGCCGAGCTGGGCCGCCCTGCCGTGCAGGAACCGCAGTTCCTTATAGGCGCCCCCTGCGTACTCCTCGACGGCTGTGGCCTCGGCGTCGCCCGCGACGGGCCGGTGCCACACCTCGCGGAACAGTTGCTGAGCGCGCTGTTCGACGCCGAGCTCGACGGCGAACTCCCGCAACTCCTCCAGGTCCTCGAGGAGTACCGGGTGCGGCAGGCGTACGAGGTCGGGGGCGATGCGTACCGAGTCGCCGTCGAGGTCGACGAGACCGAGACCGCGCTCGGGGTCGGCGTCGCGAAGGAACCCGGCGACCTCGCCGTCGGCCCCGGTGACGACCAGGTCGCGCAGGGCGGCCTGCCAGGCCGGGTCGGGCCAGGCGCCCACGAGCACGGCGAACGGCACCGGCAGCGAACGCACCATCCACCGCTCCACGTCGGCCAGGCACTGACGTTCGTGCCGCTCCAGCCACTCGACGAGCTGACGCAGGCCCACCACGGCCGGATCGTCGGCGATCTTGGGCGGCACGGACTTCAACCGCCGCCCGGCAGCGTTACGGCACACCACCTTGCCGTCATCGAGGGCTACTTCGTAGCCGCCAGCCGACACCCACCCCATGTGTGCCTCCCGCACCCGCAGTGATCAAGTGACGGGAACTCTAGGACAGGGCTCGGACAACGCGGCCGGGGCGGCGGACGTGGATCTTGCGACAAGGGGGACCGGAGTCCGTCGTGTTCCGGCCTGCGGCAGGAGCAGACCCCCTTGCGGGGCCCCCGGTGGCTGCCGCAGTGCACAACGTGCGACGCGACGCACCGGGACGTCAGCCGCGGTCGGGGAGGCCCGCGGCTCCCCGAGCCCTGCCCCGTGGCCGACCTGCCCATCGACTCCCCGAGCACGCGCGTGCGCACCCGTGACGGCGACTGCCTCGCGCACGTCGGCCGCGTCGTGTTCCAGCACGCCGACGGTCTCGCCGTCCATCAGGACGTGCGCGTGGTCGACCGGCCGCTGCACGGACAGCTGATGGAGCCGCGCGGGCCGGGGATCCGGGACGCGCAGAGCACCGGCCCGCGCGCCCGGCGGCGCGTCCCGCACGTGGTTCTGGCGCCCGGCAGGTGGCCCGTCTGGCCTCGCGGCGCGGTTCCCTGCCGCACCCGGGCCTCCGGGCCGTCATGCCCGGACGTCGGTGAGCCGCCGGGGGAGTTGAGCGAGCACCAGTCGAGCGTCAGCTCGCACGTTGCACTCGCTTATGGTGCGCACGACCTGCAACGTGACACCGTCCCTGGACCGCAGGCGCAGTGTCACCGTCACTTCCCCGAGCCCTCGCCGCGGGCCGTCCTGTTGCTCGAAGCGCCGGTAGAGCGTGTTCGGCCAGCGGTCGGGATCGCTGTCCTGCCACAGCCGCAGGCCGGTGGTAGTGCTGAAGCGGCAGTGTTGGCCGCCGTGCGGTTCCTGGAGCAACGAGTGGCTGACCGGCACGGTGCTGAAGAGGGGCCCGAGCCTGACCGGCAGGTCGACGTTCTCGACCAGGCGGTGCTGCTGCCAGTGCCGGTTGGCGGGGACCGTCATCCGCACGGCGGCCAGCACGTACGGGTGCCCGTCGGGCGCCGTGAGGGGGTACTCGTGCCGCCACTCCGGCCAGGGGTCCTGCGTGCCGCCCGTCAGGGGCACCACTCGGTCGTCGTCCACGGGCGGGATTATTCCAGGGCCCGGCACGTGCGGTGTCGCGTCCGTCCACCTCCAAGTGGCAGGACCCGGCTGCGTGTTGACAAACCGGTGGAGACGGCAGGGCACCGGATCACGCACGGTGCTCGGGGCGGCTTCCGGCTCAGGACGAATACAGCTCCTCGATGTCCGCCGCGTACGCCGTCACGATCGCGCCCCGCCGCAGCTTGAGTGACGGCGTCATCAGGCCGTCGTCCATGCTGAACTCGTTCGGGAGTATCCGGAACGCCCGGATCGACTCGGCCCGTGACACCGCGCTGTTCGCCATGGTCACGGCCCGCTGGATCTCCGCATGGATTTCCTTGTCGATCGTTGCCTCCTGGGGGTACGCCAGCTGTTTCCCCCGCAGTTGGTACCAGTGCTTCGACGCCTCGAGGTCCAGGGTGATCAGGGCCGCGATGAAAGGCCGGTTGTCGCCGACCACGAGGCACTGGGAGATCAAAGGATGTCTGCGCAGGCGATCCTCCAGGATTTGGGGGCTGACGCTTTTGCCGCCGCTGGTGATGATGATGTCCTTCTTGCGCCCGGTGATCACGAGATAGCCGTCGTCGAGCCGGCCCACGTCACCCGTCGCCAGCCAGCCGTCGCGCAGTACCGACTCGGTGGCCACAGGGTCGTCGTGGTAACCGGCGAAGACGACACCACCGCGGACCCAGATCTCCCCGTCCTGTGCGATGTGTACGGCGCAGCCCGGCAACGGCCTGCCCACAGTGCCGAACCGGGGGTGACCCGGCGGCTGGCTGGTCACGGCGGCCGTGGTCTCCGTGAGGCCGTATCCGTCATGGATGGTGATACCGGCACCGGCGAAGAACAGGCCGAGCTCCCGGTCGAGGGTCGACCCGCCGGATGTGGCGTGCCGGACGCGGCCGCCCAGCACGGTCCGCAGTCGCCGGTACACCAGCCGGTCGAAGAGGGCGTGCGCGACCCGGAGCTTCAGCCCCGGGCCGGGTCCCTCTCCCCTGTCCCGCCGCTCGACCTCCTCGGCATGGCGCACCGCGGTGGCCACGGCCTTGTCGAACAGTTCCCCCCGCCCTGCCTCCGCGGCTGCACGGCGCGCCTTGTGGAAGATCTTCTCGAAGATGTACGGCACGGCGAAGACGTAGGTCGGCCGGAAGGACGCGAGGGCCGGCAGCAGCGCCTCGGGCGAGAGATCGGGCTGGTGCCCCAGCCGGACGCCACCGCGCAAGCAGGCCACCTGCACCATCAGGCCGTAGATGTGGGAGAGCGGCAGAAAGGCGAGAATGCACGGCTGTTCGCCCGGCTCGGCGAGGATGCCTTTCCAGCCGGCGTACAGGGTGTCGCACTCGACCACGAGATTCGCATGGGTGATCACACAACCCCTGGGCCGCCCGGTGGTGCCCGAGGTGTAGGTGATGGCGGCGACCGACTGCGGCCCGACCGCCCGGCGGTGACCATGCACCACGGCGTCGGGCACGTGCCGCCCCCGATCCGTCAGCCGCTGGACGCAGCCCGAGTCCAACTGCCACATCGAGCGGAGCAGCGTCAGCCCGCCGCAGGCCGCTCCTACCGTCATTGCATGGTCCTCATGCTCGACCACGATGGCGACCACCTGCGCGTTCGACAGGATCCAACGGACCTGGTCCGCCGAGGAGGTGGGATAGACGGGTACGAGCTGGGCGCCTATCGACCAAAGCGCATAGCTGAACAGCGTCCACTCGTAGCGCGTCCGGGACATCACGGCGACCCGCTCACCGAGCCGTATGCCCTCGGCCAACAGCCCTTTCGCCAGGCCCATGACCTCGTCACGGAATTCGGAGGCGGTCACCGGAACCCACTCGTCGCTGCCCGGATCGCTGCTGCGCCGGGACAGCTGTAACAGCTTCGGGTCACGCTCGGCCACGTCATGGACCGAGTCAGCAAGGCTTCCCGTCGCCGGGGTCTCCACCAGCGGCGGAAGGCTGAAGTCGCGCAAGGTACCCCCCTCGATGTGCTGTCGCCCTGCCGCATGTCGCGGCGGGCAGGGGCGCAAGGTACCGGCCAACTGCGTGGCTGCCTAGGGTTTGACGGCGCTCGCTCGCATGCGCGATTCGGACCGGGCCGGGGATCGTCGCGCCGCAGAGGGGCTTCAGCGTCAGGAAATGACGTAGTCGGCTCGGACGGACGCGGGGCCGGCGGCTCGGACACCGAAGCGGGGCGGCGACGTGACCAGCCACAACCTCAAGGGAGTTGCGTATCCCACGTTTCGGTCGATGCTTGAACGGCGACTCACCCGGTCCCGTTTTCCTCGGTAACCGGTGACCCACCTGCAGACCGGTGAGTGAGTGAGGTTCGCACATGCCAAGGATTCCTTCTTCCGAAGACACCCGGCATCGCCTTCCGGCCGCCGGTGGCTGCTGCCCAGCCGGGTCGGCGGCGCATGGCTCCTTCCAGCGACCCACTCACTGATCGGTCGAGCGCATGGACTACTGCTCTCCCTGCCGCCGTCCCCTCAACGGCACCGTGACGTGCCCGGAGTGCGGGGCGTACGAATCCGACACGGCACCGCCGAGCGATCGGAGCGTCGCTGCTCCGGAAGCCGACCCGGCGGTGTGGGACGTCCTCTTCAGCGAGGAACCGCACTCCTTCGAGTCCCCCGACGCTTCCTGGTCCCCCACTTCTCCAGCCGATGTGCCCGAAGCCCGGCGCCGCTGCCCGTCGCGACTGAAGAAGTACGGTGGACGCACCCTTGCCGCGGCCACCTTCGCCGTGCTCGGCGGCCTGGCCGCTGCATCGCTGCTTCCCCAGCACTCCGCCGGCACTCCACAAGCACTGCCGAGCCCGGAACGGGTATCTCCCGACGAGCCCGATGTCGAGGTCACCGAATCACCGACAAACTCACGTTCAGCGGAACGTCCGGCAACGCGCCCCGCCAGAGGAGGAGGCGTCAGGGACCGGAGCAGTGCCGGAACTCGGATTCCTCGCGCGACGGAAACGCCCCGGGAATCACCGGCTCCCCGAGCTCCCGCTGCCACCAGCCCGCCGCCACCCGTGAAGGCCAGGCCGACCCCCCGCCCCTCCAACAGCCGCCCCAGCCAGTCGGCCTCCTCCCCCACGGCGACCCCTCCCGCGAGTCCGCCCGCCAGTCCTTCCGCCAGTCCTTCCGCCAGTGTCAGTGCCTCGCCGCCGAGCGGTCCCACGCCGAGCACCACGGGTGTGCAAGTGCCCGATCGGCAGTACGAAATCGGCCGGCGGGGCTGACCCGAAGATAGGATCCAGCAGTCACCGACGTCGGGGAGGCAGAAGTGAAACGCCGAACAGCGGGGTGCGCCGCCATCGCAGCTCTGGGGGCCGCGGGCGCGGCGGCGGCGCGGGCCGTGGCCATCGGAATCGAACGCAACCCCGACCCCGTGCCCCGAGATCGCCTCGTGCGGGAACCCGAGGGTGACGAGGCGCTCATACACCGCCCGGACGGGACAGTGCTGCGAGGGGTCGCCGCGGGGGCCGGGCCGCCGGTCGTCCTCGCGCACGGATACGGTGTCTCGTTGCTGGAGTGGAACCTTCTGTGGCAGGACCTGCTCGCAGCGGGCCGCCGCGTCATCGCCTTCGACCAGCGCGGCCACGAGCGTTCCACACTCGGTGGCGAGGGGGCCGGTTCCGGGCCCATGGCCGCGGACTACGCCGCGGTCCTGGAACACTTCGACGTGCGCGACGGGGTATTGGTGGGTCATTCGATGGGTGGCTTCGTCGCGATTCGCGCGATGCTGGACCACCCCGGCCTCGTACGGCGCCTGCGCGGTCTCGTACTGGCCGCGACCTGGGCGGGCCGGATCTACCGGGGAGCGCCGCAGAACCGGTTGCAGATTCCACTGCTGAGGACGGGCGTTCTGCAGCGGTGGGTGCGCACTCCGACCGGTGGCGTCCTGTTCGGAGCCGCCCAGTGCGGCAGCCGCCCGTCCCCGGCAATGATCTCGGTGTTCCGCGACCTCTTCCTGCGGCAGAACCACGCACCGCTCCTGCCCATCGTCCGGGCCTTCTCCCAGGAGGACCGCTACCCACGCCTGGCCGAGATCACAGTGCCGACCGTTGTCGTCGTGGGCGCGGCCGACCGCACCACCCCGCCCGGTCACGCCCGGCGGCTCGCCGAGGGGATCCCGGGCGCGCGGATGGTCACCGTGCCGGGCGCGGGACATGCACTCAACTGGGAAGGCACCGGAGCCCTGAGCGAGGCCGTCCTGTCGTTCCCCGCCCGCGCCGCGGGCTGATTCCCGGTAACCCGTGCCGGTCACCCGGCCGGCGCACCTCGTGCCCGGGCGATCAAAGAACCACCACCTGAGCGATCCTTGAGGACGGATCCTGGACGGTGCCGCCGTCGGCGCGGTCGTCCTGAGGGCAGGCAGGCAGGCAGGCCCGGGCAGGGCCGGGCGTGCGCGGGGCGCGGGGGGACCCTTCTGCGGTCCAGCTGCCGGGGGCGGACAATGCCCCGCGGCCAGGCGGCCGAAGAACTCGGCAGGCAAGACCTCGGCAGGTCCAGCAGCCACCCGGTGTACCGAAGGGCCCGATCGCGCGCCGACTCCGGCCCCGGCCGTCCTTGAGGAAAGAACGTGTCCGCAGGCAGCGCGGCACCCTGGTGCGACCGTGCAGGTGATGGCCGCCACGCCGTGACACAGTGCCCGGAAGTCTGCCGGGCTCGACCGGGTTCAATAGGCTCGCATGGCATCCCTGGGCTTTTGCCTCGGACATCTTGTGCCGCGGCGAGGCGAACGGTCAGGGCTGAGCCACGCCGTCCCGGGCACACCAGCGGGAGAACATCGGTAGCGAGAGAGGTGGTGTCCAGCTGTGGACCAGCGGATGACGGTGCTCAGCGAGAGCCGGGACGATCCATTCGCTCTGCACCTGGCCGCCTCGGCGGTGCTCGACGACCGGGGAATCGTGGTCGGATGGAGCCGGCGGGCCGAGGAACTGCTTGGCCACCCCGAGACAGGGGTGATCGGCCGTCGGGCGCGCGAAGTCCTGATCGACCCCCGCGACCGGCCGGCCGCCCGGGAGGCCGCGGCGATGTGCGGGAGAGCCGGAGGCTGGTTCGGCGTACTGGCGGTGCGGCATCGCAGCGGGCGGCTCGTGCAGATGGGGTTGAGGGTACGTGCGCTCCTGCGCGCCGGTGGCGTCCGTGAGTGGTTCCTCGTCGGGGCGCCGGCGGAGGCGATCCTCGAGTGGCAAAGGGACCGCGCGGTTCTCGACGGACTGTTCCGCCGGTGCCCGATCGGGCTCGTCGTCCACAGTCCTGAGATGACGATTCTCCGGGTCAACCGCTCGGTCGAACGGTTCACCGGCGTTCCGGCCGCCTCATTCCGGGGAATGCCCACGGGTGCGTTACTGGTTGCGGAGGACGCGCGGAATTCCGTGGACCGGGTGCGCCGGGTGTTGGAGACCGGAAGATCACTGGTCGCCACCGAGCAGTACACCCGCCTGGAGCGGTATCCGACACGAGAGCGGGCCGCGTCCGTATCGGCCTTCCGGCTGGAGGATCCGTCCGGCCGGGTCCTGGGAGTGGCCGAGACCATCGAGGACATCACCGAACGCCATCGGGCTCGACTTCGGCTGGCGCTCCTCGCCCAGGCCGGCACCCGCATCGGAACCACGCTCGATGTGGGAGAGACGGCCTGGGAACTCGCTGACGTGATGGTCCCTCAGCTGGCCGACCATGTATCAGTGGACCTGTCGCAACAGGTGACGCGTGGTGAGGAGCCGGCCCAGGGCACGGAGTCCGTCGTACGGGTGGCGGTTCGTAGCGACCTGACCGGGCAGCCCGAAACACTGCAGCCCGGAGGGGAACCCGTCGAGTTCGCACCGGACACCCCACAAGCCAGGTGCCTGGCCGACGGACAGGCGGTTCTGGAGTCCGTTCTTCAGCCCGACCGATTCGCCGTGGAACCGCGCCGGGGTGAGCTCGTTCCCGACCCCGGTGTCCATTCCCTGATCGTTGTTCCCCTGATCGCACGTGGCCTGGTGCTGGGAGCGATGAGCCTGTGGCGCTCGCGGCGCCCCGACCCGTTCGAAGCCGACGACTTCACGCTTGCCCAGGAACTCGCCTCGCGCGCCGCCGTCTGCATCGACAATGCCCAGCGCTACACCCAGCAGCAACAGACCGCGCTCACCCTGCAACGCAGCCTGCTGCCGAGGGCGGTTCCGCCCCAATCGGCCGTCGAGGTGGCCCCTCGCTACGTCCCCGCCGGCGCGGCCTCCGGGCTGGGCGGCGACTGGTTCGATGTCATTCCCCTGTCGGGGGCGAGGGTCGCGCTCGTTGTCGGCGACGTGGTCGGTCACGGCCTCCACGCCGCAGCCACCATGGGCCGGCTGCGTACTGCCGTACACACCCTCGCGAGCCTGGACCTGGAACCGGACGAGGTTCTCTCCCGCCTGGACGACCTGGTCAACCTGTTGGCGGCCGAACAGGAAGCAGTCGGTGAACAGCCCGTGGGCGAGCAGGTCATCGGAGCCACCTGCCTCTATGCCCTCTACGACCCGGTCTCCCGGCTGTGCTCCGTCGCGCGCGCCGGCCACCCACCACCGGCGGTCACCACCCCGGACGGACAGGTGAGCCTGCTCGAGCTGCCCGCAGGCCCACCCCTCGGCCTGGGCGGCCTGCCGTTCGAGGCCCGGGACGTCGAACTGGCCGAGGGAAGCCTGCTGACCCTCTACACCAACGGACTCATCGGTGAACGCCACATCGACCTCGACACAGGCCTGGCACGACTGTGCGAGGCGCTCACCCGCCCCGCAGACCCCCTGGAACGGACCTGCCAGGCGGTGATCGACTCCCTGGTACCCGCTCGCCCCGCCGACGACATCGCCCTGCTCATCGCCCGTACCCGTGTGCTCCCCCCGCAGAACGTCGCCTCGTGGCGGCTTCCGCTGGATCCGAGCTCCGCCGCTCAGGCCAGAACCCTGACGACAGCCCAGCTGACCGAATGGGGCCTGGAGCACCTTGCCTTCACCACAGAGCTGGTCGCCAGCGAGTTGGTCACCAACGCCTACCGGTACGCCACCGGCCCCGTGATCCTGCGACTCATCCGTGAACGATCTCTGATCTGCGAGGTCACCGACACCAGTCACACCTCACCCCATCTGCGTCGGGCACGCACCACTGACGAGGGGGGGCGTGGCCTGTTCCTGGTGGCCCAGCTGACCGAGCGCTGGGGTACGCGCTACACCCGCGAGGGGAAGACCGTCTGGACCGAGCAGCCACTGCTGGAGCCGTAGACCGACAGTCCGCGAGCAGCTGCCACCGCCATGCCGGAGCAGGCCCCGAGCAGGGGACCTGTCCAGCCGCACACGGCGCAGCGCCACCGAGGAGGAGCACGAAGCGTTCCGGGCCCGGGCAGGGCCCGGAGCCACCTGTCCAATGATTTCTACGAGTGGAGTACGAGGCGACCGTCCGCATAGGGGAGGGCCTTGGCGCGCGGAAGATGCACCAGGAACTCTTCGAGCGCCGGAATTCCGTTCTCCCGCGGCACCTTCGCCCGGATGAGCTGGCCGGCCACCTCCATCTCGAAGACCCGCTGCGGCCCGTGGTCCCGGACGTCCCGAAGCCTGGCGGGAAACGTATTGGGCCCGGGTTCCGTGACGACTTCGACGTACTCGGGCCGGATTCCCACCTGGCTCTCGGAGGTGCTCTGCGGAATGTCCCACGCCATGGCCAGGGCCCGGCCCCCAAGAGTGACGTTCCCGTGGGTCCGGTCCACGGTCAGGAAGTTCATTGCCGGCGATCCGATGAAGTAGCCGACGTACGTTGACGAGGGGGCCTCGAAGAGCTGCTCCGGGGTGCCCTGCTGCATGGCTCGGCCGTCCTTCATGACCAGCACTTCCTGCGCAATGCTCATTGCTTCGTACTGGTCGTGGGTAACGTAGATCACTGTGGGCCGGAACTGCTCGGTGATCTCACGGATCTTGCGCCGCAGCGAGTGCTTCAGCTGTGGATCGATGACCGTCAGTGGCTCGTCCATCAGCACGGCCGCCACGTCGTCGCGGACAAGACCACGGCCGAGCGAGATGAGCTGTTTGTCGTCGGCGGTGAGCCGCCGGGCGGGCTGTCTGAGCCGGTCGTCCAGGTCCAGTGCCTCGGCGACCTGATGGACCTTGGCATCGATCCTTGCCTTGTCCCACCGGCGGCACTGCAGGGGGAAGGCGAGGTTCTCGTACACCGTCATCGACTGGTAGATGACGGGAAACTGGAACACCTGGGCGATGTTGCGCGCCTTCGTGGGCAGAGCCGTGACGTCGGCGCCGTCGAAGAGGACCTGGCCCTGTGACGGCCTGACCAGCCCGGACAGGATGTTCAGAAGCGTGGTCTTGCCGCAGCCCGACGGTCCGACCAATGCGTAGGTCTTGCCGGCCTCGAAGGTCAGCCCGAGTGGCTTGAGAGCCCACCGCTCCTCCTCGGACCCAGGCGTGTAGCTGTGCCCGACGTCGACGATGTCCAACTGCGTCATATCAACGTCCTTCCACTGGAGCGAGATCGTAGGAAGGCGTCCGCACGAGCGACCCTTCCTCGTCGAAGGCGAACAGGCGCTCAGGACGCAGTCGCAGTTTCACCAGGTCGCCGAGAGCGACGTCATGGATGCCCTCGATCTGTATGACGAACGGGGTCTCGCCCACGGCCGCGTGGACGAACGTCTCCGAGCCGGAGATCTCGACGAAGGTGACCTCGCCCTCGACGCCGGCGGAGGCCAGGCTGACGTCCGTCGCGCGCAGGCCGAACTGGTAGACCCCGTCGGGCAGGTCGGCGAGATGCGCGGACACGTGCGTCGCCTGGAAGCCTGCCACCGTGACCTGCCCGCTCTCGATGCGTCCCGTGAAGATGTTCATGGGCGGGTCGTTGATGATGGAAGCCACCGTGGTCGTCGCCGGGCGCTCGAAGACCTCCTGCGGAGAACCGATCTGGAGGATCTGTCCTTCGTGCATGACCAGCACCACGTCACCGAGCATCATCGCCTCGGCGGGTTCCGTGGTGGTGTAGATCACCACCGTGTCGCCCTGGTCCGAGAAGAGGGTTCTGAACTCGTCGCGCAACTGTTCGCGCAACTTGTAGTCCAGATTTGCCAGCGGCTCGTCGAGCAGGAGGATGCCCGTGCCGCGGGCAAGGGCGCGAGCCAGCGCAACCCGCTGCTGCTGGCCACCGGAGAGCTGAGACGGCTTGCGCCGCTCGAAGTCGGCCAGCCCGACGCGTGCCAGGCTGCTGATCACACGTCGCCGAATCTCGTTTCGCGACAGTCCCGCCCGCCTGAGCGGGAAAGCGACGTTGTCGAACACGTTGAGATGCGGGTAGTTGATGAACTGCTGGTAGACCATGGCGGTGTCGCGTCGCCACACCGGCGTTTTGAGGAAGTCGGCTCCCTCCCTCGTCAGTGCGCCGGAATCCACTGCCTGCAGACCTGCCAGGACCCGCAGCAGGGTCGTCTTCCCCGCCATCGTCCGGCCGATCACAGTGTGGAGCCGTCCCGGCACAAAGGTCGCGGTCACCTGCTTGAGATGGTCGACGCCGTCGACGGTCAGGCACAGATCAGTAGCACTCAGGTTCATCGGACCGCTCCCGAGAGGTTTCCCTTGGACAGATAGCGCTCGACCCAGAGCGCGAGAAGGATCAGCGGCGCCACGCCGAAGAGGGCAGCGGCGGACAGGGTCCACCAGGGCGGGATGGACGAGTTGAGGGCGACGACAGCCTGCGGCAGGGTCTGCACCTCGGTGAAGGTCAGCCGGAAGGCGAAGAAGAAGTCGTTCCAGCCGAACACCGCACAGAACATCGCGGCCACGGTCAGCCCGGGCAGGGAGTTCGGCAGGATCGCACGCACGAAGGTCTGGAACGGGCCGCAGCCGTCGAGCATGGCCATTTCGTCGATCTCACGCGGAATGCCGTTGAAGAAGTCGACCATCACCCAGACCGCGATCGGCAGCAGCAGGGCAACCGTCACGATCACCAGGCCCAGGATCGTGTCCAGCAGGCCCGTCCACTGCAACAGGTAGAAGAACGGGATCACCAGGACGACGGGCGGCATGATCCGCTGTGACACGAAGAAGAAGACGATGTCGCTGTTCTTGATGAAGCCGAACTTGAAGCGGTATCGGGACAACGCGTAGGCGGCCAGGGACCCGAGGACGAGGCTGATGGCCGAGGCGGCGAGGGTGACGACGGCGCTGTTGAAGAAGGGCTGCATCACATCGACACCCCCGGCTCCGCCGAAGATGTTGCGCCACCCGATGACGGTGGGTTCGTACTGCAGCCATGGTAGGTAAGTGGCGCCACCCTGGACGCCGTTGACGTCCTTGAAACTGGTCGTCATGGCCCAGAAGAACGGTCCTGCGACGAAGCAGGCCCAGAGTGCGATCACGGTGTACTTGAACACGGGATAAAGGCGCGACCTCATGAGTCCCCCTTCAGCTTGAAGGCCCTGGCGAGCAAGGCGGCGACGACCGTGAGCGTGACGATCATCAGGACCAGATAGGTCAGGGACATCGCCCCGCTGTACCCGGTCTGCTGATCCCTGAGCCCCTGGATGTAGAGGTAGTAGCCCGGCGTCTCCGTGGAGGAGCCCGGCCCCCCGGAGGTCAGCACGTAGACGCTGTCGGAGAGCTTGGACGCCTCGATCAGCCGGATGATGATTGCCGCGACGGACACCGGCGCCATGAGCGGGAACGTCACCTTCCGGAAGGTGCGCCAAGCGTCCGCCCCGTCGATGGCTGCGGCCATGAACGGTTCCTTGGGGAGGCTCAACAGGCCGGCCAGCAGCAACAGGAACATGAACGGGGTCCACTGCCAGACCTCGACGGTCATCAGCGCGACCAGCGCCGGACCGGACTCGGTGAGCCAGGGCACCTCGGCGAGGCCGAGCATCCCGAGCAGATCGTTCACCGGCCCCAGCGACTCGTGGAAGATCATCTGCCAGATGGCGGCCATCACCACGGGAGTGGTCATCATGGGGACGAGGAACAGCACCCGCCACAGACGACGGCCGCGTGCCTCACGCCAGACGAGCAGGGCCATCCCGAATCCGATCACGTACTGGATCAGGACCGTGCCGCCGGCCAGCAGGACCAGGCGCATGATCGAGGCCCAGAATCGGCTGTCGTGCAGCATCGTCGCGTAGTTGGCCCCGCCTATGAAGTCCAACTGCGGGTTGCTGACGTTCCAGCCGGAGAAGCTGACACGAATGGTGAACAGAAGCGGAAAGATGATGATGAGTGCGAGCGTGAGCAGTCCTGGGAGGAGGAACATGCTCTTGTGCCGACGCAGAGCTTCCATGGTTGTCCTTGCGGAAGTGGGCGGGCGCCCCCGGGTGGCCGACGGGCTCGGCCGGCCACCCGGGGCGCCCTGCGATCAGGTCAGTTGTCCTCGAGTGCGACCACATGTCGATAGGCGCTCCGGACCTTGTCCTTGCCGATCTGGTCGGTGATCCTCTCCCACTCCGCGGCCACGTCGTCCAGCGCGCGCTGCGGAGCCTTCTGCCCGGCGAGCGCCGCGGCGACGCCGTTGGCCAGTGCCGACATGTACCCGTTGACACCCGGTACGCGCAGGTCGAAGACGCGGTTGGTACTCGACTCCATGCCGGAGAGCGTGCGGACGTACGACTCGGCGACGTCCTTGTCCCAGCCCTGCTGCTCCCAGAAGTCCGCGTCGAAGTGCGCCTTGCGGTAGGGGTTGACACCGAAACGACCGATGGTCAGGTCCAGAGCCGTGTTGGCCTCGTTGCTGAAGAAGCACAGATAGTCGAAGGCCATGTTCTGGTTGCGCGCGGCCTTGGCCACCGCCGACGTCCAGCCCCAGGTGAAGTAGGGCGCCTGGTTGGGCTTCTTGTCCCACGCCTTCGTGGTGCGGTTGTAGACCTCGTCGGATCCCGGCAACTCCGCCGCCCCGATCTTGTTGCGGATCGTCCCGTCCGGCTGCTGGGCCTGGATGAAGGCGTCGTCCCATGAATAGGACATCACGCTCTGGCCACCGCCGAACGAGAGGATCTCGTCTCCCAGACCGAAGTTCGCGCCGCCGGGTGCCCAGGTCGACTTGGCCTTCACCATGTCCTCGAGGGCGCGTACGAAACCGGGCGTGTTGATCAGCGGCTTCATGCTCTCGAGGTCGAAGAAGAGGCCGCCCTCGACGTCCGGGTGCTTGACGTACGGTGCCGCCCGGCTGATGAACGCCGAGAACGTCAGGTCGTCACGCTTCGTCACCTCGGCACTGCCGAAGTTCGGCTTGCCGTCGCCGTCGACATCCTTGCCGCTGAAGTACGCGGCGATCTCCTGGTATTCGGTCCACGTCCTCGGAGTCCGGAGGTCCTTGCCCGTGGCCGCCTTGTACGCCGCCTGCCGCTTCGGGTCCTCAAGGACATCCGTCCGGACCTTGAGGTAGTGCCTGTCCCCGTCCACGGGGTACTGCACGACCTTCCCGTCCCAGGTCGCCACGTCCATGTAGGCCTTGGTGACGTCCTTCATGCCGGGAGTGTCCAGATACTTCTTCGGTACCGGGGCCAGATGAGGGGCCATGTCGCCGATCCACAAGGAGGGGTAGAACATGACGTCGTACGCCGGCTGGCCTGCTTGCAGAGGCGTGAGGATCTTCTGGTGCAACTCCCCGAAGGGGACGTTGATCACCTCCACATTCGCCCCGGTGATCTCCTCGAACTGCTCGGCATGCAGCTGGGTCGGCTCGCCGATGACGGGGATGGCATGGCTGATGATCTTCAGCGTCTGACCGGAGTAGTCCTTGCGGCTGATCGACTCGTAGCTGCAGGGGCCCGGGACGTCCTTGACCTTCGTCTTGGGGTAGTTCTTGCTGTACTTGCTGTAGCTGATCTCCGAACCCGGCTTGAACAGCGCGGGCTTGTCCGGCTTGTTCTCGACAGGGTCCTGACCGGTGCAGGCAGTGGCGGTGAGGGCCACGACGATCGCGGCGGCGACCAGGCCCTTGTACGAACCGTTGCGCATGGGAGTACTCCTTCGACCGTCAGGGAATCAAGATCGCTCTGCCGCGTACGGCACCGGCGGACAAGTCGTCGAGGGCGTCCTTGAAGGACGCGAGGGGGTATCGCTGGGTGTGCAGGCCGACTTTGCCCTGGGCCGCCAGCACCATCAGCTCGGACAGGTCGTTGTAGGACCCCACGAGGTTGCCGATGAAGTTGATCTCGGTGGAGATGACGTCGATCGTCGGAACGTCGAGTCGGCCTCCGTAACCGATCACGTAGTAGTTGCCGTGACGGCGCAGGCAGGCCACGCCCGTCTCGACGGCACCCCCCTCGCCGACGAAGTCCAGAACCGCCTCCGCCCCGTGTCCTCCGGTGAGTTCCAGTACGCGCTCGGTCTCACTGCCGTCGGCGACCAGCGTGTGCTCGGCCCCGAGTTCCTTGGCGAGGGCGAGGGCATCCGCGCTCCGGTCGATCACGATGATCTCGACCGGAGAGAGAGCCCGGAGCACTTGAATGCCGATGTGCCCGAGGCCCCCGGCGCCGATCACCACGGCCCGGTCACCCGGTCGCAGGATCCGGGCCGCCTTGGCGACAGCGTGGTACGCCGTGAGCCCGGCATCGGCCAGAGCCGCCACCGAGGCCGGCTCGAGGGACGGGTCGAGCGCCACGACCGAGCGGGCGGTGGTCTTCAGGTACTCGGCGTAGCCCCCGTCGGCGTCGATCCCCGGGAAGGCCGAGCTCATACAGTGCACGTCGTCGCCGTCCCGGCAGGCCCGGCACAGACCGCAGGTCACGAGCGGGTGCAGGATCACCGGGTCGCCGACCTTGACGTTGGTGACGGCCTGACCCACCTCCTGCACCCAGCCGGCGTTCTCATGGCCGATGGTGTACGGCAGGGCGACCCCGCTCTTGGTGGCCCACTGTCCTTCGAGAATATGGAGATCGGTGCGGCAGACTCCCGCACCTCCCACCTTCACGATCACATCCAGCGGACCGGTGATCTGCGGGTCCGGCACATCCACGAGCACTGGCGGCTCGTCGTACTCGATGACCTGCACGGCTTTCATGGCGCTCCCTGCGAATCGGCGGTGGATGGTGCGCCGATTACACAGGCCGCCGCCCGCAGGCCGATGTCTCAGAAACGGTCCGCGGATGTCTCAATGTGATACACGCCATAGGCGCGGGCGCATCGAGCTGTTCCAATCGGTCCATCGAGGGATTACCCGCGCGATACGGAAGTGTTAAATGCCCCGACGCCGGCCTGGCAGCTCACTGACAGCGGCCAGAGAGCTGTACCTGGAAGTGACCAAGGACCCGAGCGCCCGACCGCTCGTGGTCGCTTCGTGGCAGCGCTCGATCGAGTACGAGGTGAAGTCGAGCTGCATCAACGCTCCGTACCTCGAGAATCCCAATCTGGACAGTCCGCTCGCCAGGGCGGCGCTGCCCATCGTGAACAGGCTCCACGAGCAGCTGGCCGACGACCCGGTGTCCACCATGATCACGGACCGTGACGGCGTGGTGCTGTCCCGCAAGCTCTCCCACGAGGGTCTGACGACGCGGCTCAACCGAGTGCAACTGGCCCCGGGCCACGTGTTCGCCGAGCGCTATGTGGGCACCAACGGCATCGGGACCGCGCTTGCCAGCGGCCGCCCGGTCATGATCGCCGGAAGCCAGCACTACGTCGAGGAGCTGCGGGACTTCCACTGCGCGGCCGTGCCGATCCTGCACCCTGTCCGGCGCACGCTCCTGGGAGCCTTCAATCTGACCACGGTCCGCCAGGGCTCCGCCGGGATGCTCATGGCCCTGGCCCGCTCCGTCGCGGGCCAGATCGAGGGTGAGATTGCCGCAATCAGTTCGCGACGGGAGCGGGCCCTGTTCCAGGACTACATGGATGCGTGCTCCTCGGTGCGCCCGGGACCTGTCCTGGCCCTCAACCGTGAAGTCGTCATGATGAACGAGCAGTTGAGATCAGCCGTGACAGGGCCGGATCACTACGCGCTGCTCGACCACGCACGGGAGATCGCCGCCGATGCCCGGTTCGAAGGGACACGGAGCATCGCCCTCCCCTCCGGACGAGTCGCCGAACTCCGGGTCAGCCGAAGTCGGCGCGAGGACAGCGACGCGGGCGCCGTCTTCCGGGTCCGGGTCATCGGACGTCCCCAGCCCGGACCCGTTCCTTCCGCCGTCCCCGGACGATCGGGACTGGGGCTGGTGGGCTCCTCCCCGCAATGGCTGCGCGCGGTCGCCGAGACCGAGGCGGCGTTCGCCGCCGGATCCTGGCTTCATCTCGTGGGCGAAGCCGGTGCCGGCAAGCGGACGCTGGTCCATGCCGTCCACCGAGCCCACAATGCCGGGCGCCGGCTCCAGGTGGTGGAAGCGCCGCTGTCGGAGGCACCGCACGCCACCGAGCACTGGCTGCGCGATGTCCGCGAGCTGCGGGCCAGGCCGTCGACCGTGGTCGTACTGCGCGATGTCCATCTGCTGGGAGATCAGCTGCGCCGGCAGCTGACAAGCCTCCTGGCGCATCCCGACCAAATGGCCACCGGGCAACTGATCATGACCAGCCAACCGTCCATGGTCACGACCGACGACGAGCTCGACCGTCTGTGTGGCGCCTCGGTGGAGGTGCCGCCCCTCCGTCATCGCTATGGCGACATCGAGCACCTGGTTCGGTTCTTCCTGCTCAAATATCGGCCGAGCGGAGAGAGCAGCTGCTCCCCGGATGCGCTGGCGATGCTGGAACGCTGCCCCTGGCCGGAAAACGTCCGGCAGCTGGAGTCGGTGATCCGCGGCCTGGCACGGCGCCCGATCGGTGGGATCATCCAGGCGGACGATCTCCCTCCGGAATGCCGGGTCTCGTCCCACAAGGTCCTGACCGCGATCGAAGCGCTGGAACGGGATGCCATTCTGCGTGGGCTGATGGACCGCGGCTCCAACGTCCAGCGCACCGCACAGGACCTCGGCATCTCCCGCGCCACCATGTACCGCAAGATGCGCCGTTACGGGATCGTCCCGTCGAGCCTCACCTAGCCTCGATCGCCGGTCAGCACTCACCCGGATGCCTCTGTGTCTGCCCACCCCATTCGTGAAGGTTTGTGGGAGTTTCTGCACATCCGGTTGTTTCGCCCTCTTATCGGAAGGCTCCCATGCTGTCCAAGCGTCTCTACGCCGCGCTCGCCGCGGCCGGTCTGCTTGCGGGTGTCGGTACCGCTGCGGCATCCCCTGCGCACAGCGCCCACTCCGTCGGTACCGCGGCAGTCCAGGCCGCCACCACCGCTTTCACCAACGGCAGCTTCGAAACCCCCACCGCCCCACCGAACTACTGGACGACCTTCTACGCGGGGCAGACCATGGGCCTGTGGCAGGTCGACAGCGGAGATGTGGATCTGAAGGACGACGGCGTCTGGCAGGCTGCGGAGGGCAACCAGTCCCTGGACCTCAACGGCGGCACCGCGGGCACAGTGTCCCAGACCTTCACCACGGAGCCCGGGACGAAGTACACCGTGACGTACTCTCTCGCCGGCAACCCCGGTGGTGCGCCGACGGTGAAGAGAGGCGAAGTTCGCATCGACGGGCAGAACTTCCAGGACTTCACCTTCAACACCGTCGGCAAGACCTTCGCGAACATGGGTTACGTGACACGGCAGTTCACGTTCGTGGCCAACAACCCTTCCACGAAGCTGACGTTCGCCAGCACTTCCGGGCCCACTGCCTACGGCCCTGTCATCGACGACGTCAAGGTCAGGAGCTGCTCCAGTTGCGGGAACTGATCCGGCAGTTCATGCGGCTGGAGCCGTGACCGCGTAGGTTCGCCGGTTGGTCGGGCTGCCGTTCCGAGAAGGGCGTCCGCCCCGGCGGACGCCCTTCTCGCTTCTTGTGCGGGCGCGTTCGCGTCGTTCGGCGGCCAGGACGTCTGAACGGACCTGCGGAGAGGGGCCCTTGGACCTCTGTGCCCGTCTCGGCGCTACCGTGCAGTCATGCCTGGGGAGACCGAGGTGTCGCCCTTGGAGAGCAACGGCCGCGGTTTCCTGCACCACAGCGACTTCAGGTGTGGTCCGACCGCTGTGGGTGGCCAGGGCCCGTTCGTCGGCCACATACGAGCCGATCACCCCCGAGCGGAGGGGGTGAAGGGCTCGATCAGCCGATCTTGAGAAGGCCGGCGTCGACGACCGCGCGGCCGAAGGGGCTCGCGAGTTCGGCGAGGCGATCGCAGTCGGCGTCACCCAGGGCGGCGTAGGCGGGAAGGGCCAGGTGGTCGGTACGGTCCTCGATGTGCCGGCGCAGGCGTACGCCTTCCGGGCTGAGGGAGTCGCCCTCGAGAAGACCTCGTGTGCGCAACTGCTCCTCGGTGGCGGCCCACTCCTCCTCGGGCCAGGCGCGGCTTGCCTTGAGGAAGTCGACGGGGACGTCCCCGGTGGCAGCGTGCAGAATCAGGGACTCCAGGCCCCCGAGGCCCTCGCTCAGCAGGCACGCGACATGGCCGTCGCCACGGAACTCCCGGAGCAGGGTCTGGGCATGCCACAGTTGCAGTACCGGTTCGTCCGGCCAGGGCAGCGCCGCATGGGCGGCGAACAGCGGGCGGCCCTGCGGGTGTCCGCAGGCCGCCTCGGCGGCCCGGCGGGTCAGTGCCAGGACCTCGTCCAGAGCGGGGAGTTCGTGGATCCCGGCCCGTCGCAGGGCCTCGCTCGCGGCTGCGTGCCGCGCGTCCAGCACCTGCTGCGGCGTCGCCGCGTCCCAGGCCCCGTCGATCGCCTTGCGGACGAAATCGGGGTTGAAGTTGTAGAAGGTCGAGATGACCAGCTCGGCGGATGCTCGGCCGAAGGCGGCGCTCCGGGAGGCGAAGTACCCGGCGCGTCCGCTCAGTCCGAGGTCCGCGTACCGTCGCCTTCCCTCCGGGGCGAAGTAGATCATGGCGTGTACGGGCTCGAGTCGGCGCCAGGCTGCTCGCGCTGTCTTCATGGGGGTCACCTGTTCTGAGAGTCGGCAGTCGGGGACTTCGCTGTGGTTCCGTGATCGCCGTGTGTTCGCAGATGTTCGAGCAGTACGAGGTTCAGCGTCTCGGGCGCCTCCTCCGGGATCCAGTGGCTGACGCCCTGGAGGGTCTCGAACCGGTACGGCCCGTTGACCCACTGCCCGGTTTCCTGCGCGGCCGCCGGGCCGAAAGCGCTGTCCTGCGTGCTCCAGACGTACAGCGTGGGCACGTCGATGACGCCGATCGCGCCGTCGGGGCGGCCGGCGCGGTACCAGTTCAGCGCCGCGGTGAGGGCGCCCGGTTGGGACAGGTGCCGCACGTAGGCCTCGACACTGTCCTGCGGGACCTTTCCGGCGTACGAGGCGCGAAGCGCCTCGGCATCGTCTGCGAGCATGTGTTCTTCGGTCGCGGGCGCCTCGCGCCAGTCGATCATGTAGCGCGATCGTTCTCGCTGGTCCTGGTCGGTACGCAGGGTGGTGGCCAGAGCGCCGGGGTGCGGCGTCGAGACAACCGTCAGGGTGCGCACCCGGCCGGGGTGGGCATCGGCGGTCCACCACGCCACTGCGCCTCCCCAGTCATGGCCCACCAGGTCGAAGGACGCCCAGCCCAGTTCCTCCGTGATCGCGAGCACATCGTCGACCAGGGCGCCGATGCGGTAGTCCTCGGGCCGTTCGGGGCGGGCCCCGGGGGAGTACCCACGCTGGTCGGGTGCCACCACCCGGTAGCCGTGCGTGGCCAACGCCGCGATCTGCCGTTGCCACGCCAGCCCCGTCTGGGGGAAGCCGTGCAGCAACAGCACGGGGCGGCCCTCGGGTGGGCCCGCCACGATCGCGTCGAATACGCCCGCAGCAGTGGAGATGCTCAGCTCGGTCACTGTCCGCCCCTTCATACCGACTGGTCGGTCAGCCTCCAGTCGTGGAAATGGATTGTCAAGGTCGAGGGCGCACGCTTCCCGCAAGGGGGACCGTGGGTGGCGCCTTCTGGGCGGGCGTTGCGTCAGGAGTCAGGTTGAACCTGACGCCGGATTCAACTATAACCAACAGGAGGCCGGCTCCCGTCACCCTGAGGGCATGGCGCACGCCCCCGGAAGAGGGGAGGCGGTCGCTGACTGCTTGCAGCGCCCCAGGTGGCATTCGGAGAGGCCGACCGGCATCGAGTCCGGCTCACGGAACTCGGGACTCCGGCCCTGAACCCCCGGACGAACCGGACCGACAGGAAGCAGTGAGGCGACATGAGGGAAGCAGTCATCGTTTCGACGGCACGGACGCCGATCGGTAGGGCGTACCGCGGTGCGTTCAACGACACCCAGGCGCAGGAACTTGCCGCCCATGCCCTCTCGCACGCGGTGCAGCGTGCCGGGCTCGAGGGAGGTGAGGTCGAGGATGTGATCTTCGGCTGCGCCGTGCAGCAGGGATCCTCCGGTTTCAATGTCGCGCGTCAGGCCGTTCTTCGTGCCGGACTTCCGGACACCGTGTCGGGGATGACGGTCGACCGGCAGTGCTCGTCGGGTCTGATGGCGATCGCGACGGCCGCCAAGCAGATAGTCACCGACGGCATGCAGGTCGCCGTCGGCGGCGGTGTCGAGTCGATCTCCTTGGTGCAGAACGACCACATGAACAACCACCGCGCGGCGGATCCCTGGCTGGTCGAGAACAAGCCGAGCATCTACATGCCGATGCTGCAGACGGCGGAGATCGTCGCCGAACGTTACGGCGTGAGCCGGGAACGCCAGGACGAGTTCGCGCTGGTGTCACAGCAGCGCACCGCGGCGGCGCAGGAGGCCGGACGGTTCGATCAGGAGATCGTCGCGCTCGCCAGTGTCAAGAAGGTCCTGGACAAGCAGTCCGGGGAGGCGCGGGACGAGGCTGTGACCCTGACCCGGGACGAGGGCAACCGCGCTTCGACCACACTCGAGGGTCTGGCCGGACTGGCGCCGGTGCTGCCGGACGGTCAGGTGACCGTGCGTTCCAGCGTGACGGCGGGTAACTCCTCGCAGCTGTCGGACGGGGCTTCGGCGTCGGTGTTGATGGAGGCCCAGGAGGCCGAGCGCCGCGGACTGGAGCCGCTGGGCGTCTACCGGGGTATGGCCGTTGCCGGTTGCGGTCCGGACGAGATGGGCATCGGCCCCGTGTTCGCCATTCCGAAGCTGCTGAAGCAGCACGACCTCACCGTCGACGACATCGGCCTGTGGGAACTCAACGAGGCGTTCGCTTCCCAGGCGCTGTACTGCCGGGACGAACTGCACATCGACCCGGAGCGGTTCAACGTCAATGGCGGTGCCATCTCGGTCGGCCATCCGTACGGAATGACCGGCGCCCGGCTGGTGGGGCACGCCCTGATCGAGGGCAGGCGCCGGGGTGTCCGGTATGTGGTGATCTCGATGTGTATCGGCGGCGGAATGGGCGCGGCCGGGCTGTTCGAGGTTGCCTGAGGTTCTGCTCCCGCCCGGGGCGCCGGTCGGAGATGGCTGCGGTCGCATGAGGCCGGTGGAGTGCCGGCCGCAAGAGAGAGAGTGGGTACTGTGTCGAAAGTGGTGGAAAAGGCCCGAACCGCGGTGCTCGTGGACTTCGGCGGGGTCATCACCTCCAGTGTGTTGCGGGCTTTCACCGACTTCGGCGCCTCGCTCGGCGGCGACCCCCGCCTGCCGCTCGACCTTCTGAGCCGGGACCAGCCGTCACGCACCCTCCTGGCCGATCACGAGTCGGGCCGTATCGACGCGGAAGCCTTCGAGCGAGGGTTCGCCGAGCGTCTTCGCGTCCACGGCGCCGACGTACAGGCGGAGGGGCTCACGGCCCGGATGCAAGCAGGAATGTCGATCGATCAGGACGTGCTCGCCCTGCTGAACGATCTCCGCGACGCCGGGTACCCCGTGGCGCTGGTATCCAATTCGTTCGGTACCGGAACCTACGACGGCGTCGACCTCGCCGCCGTGGCCGACACCGTCGTCATCTCCGCCGAGGTCGGGATCCGCAAGCCCTCCCGGCGGATTTACGCGATCGCATGTGAACGCCTCGGCGTCGCCGCCGAGGAAGCAGTCATGATCGACGATCTGCAGCAGAACCTCGACGGAGCGGCGCGGATCGGAATCGAGGGCGTGCTGCACACCAGTGCCGCCGACACCCGCCGCCAACTCGCCGAACGCTTCAGGATCATCGCCTGACCGATCGGTCGACCGGTCGGGGGAGATCGGTCATGCCTGGACCCGCACCGCATCACCTGCTCACATCCCCGGAAGGCACCGCCCATGGCCAGTGTTCTCGACCCGGTCTGCCGTCACGCGGCCGCAACTCCCGACAACATCGCGCTGCGCGGCGGCGCGGATCAATGGACCTATCGGCAACTGCACGACGCGAGCGCACAGTACGCGGGCGCCTTGGCGGCCGCGGGCCTTTCTCCCGGGGACCGGGTGCTGCTGGCAGCGCCGTCGGTGCCCGAGTTCGTGGTGGCCTATCTCGGGATCCAGGCCGCGGGCTGTGTCGTGGTGCCGGTCAACACGATGTCCACCCGGGCCGAAGCCGAGTACGTCCTCGGCGACGCAGGGTGCTCGTTGGCGATCGCATGGCACGCCCTCGGCCCCGCCGTGGCGGAGGCGGCCGCGACGCTCAAGGTGCCCTCCTGGACGCTGTCCCCCGGCGCGACGGTCACCGATGCCGCCCCCGCCCCCGTCGTCGACCGGGACCGCGACGAGACCGCGGCCATCCTGTACACCTCGGGTACGACAGGGCGGCCGAAGGGCGCCCAACTCACAGTGGGGAACCTGTTGTCCGCGGGGGAGATCGGCGCCGAGTGCAGCCGCGGAACGAGTGCCGACCGAACCGGCACGGGGCTCCCACTGTTCCACGTGTTCGGACAGGCGTCCGTCATGATGGCGACATTGACCGTGGGCGGCTCGATGTCGTTGCTGGCCCGATTCGACCCGACGTCGATGCTGGAGATGCTGCGTCGCGACCGGCTCACCATCATGGCCGGCGTACCGACCATGTGGAACGCGATGCTGTACTCGGCGGGTGATGCGAATCCGGCGGACTTCGCCGCGCTACGCGTCGCCGTCTCCGGCGGTGCGTCCCTTCCCGGGGAGATCGCCCGGGCCTTCGAGGCCCGGTTCGACTGCACCATCCTCGAAGGCTATGGGCTCACAGAGACCACCGCGTTCGGCACTTTCAACGACATCGACTCCGGCGGCAAAACCGGGTACACCGGGCGGGCGGTCCCGCAGCTGCAGGTGCAGGTGCGTGACATCGACGGGAACGAGTGCCCGCCGGGTACCGTCGGCGAGGTCCACATCAAGGGGCCCACGGTGATGCGCGGCTACTGGAACCGCCCCGCGGACACCGCCGCGGCAATCTCGCCCGACGGCTGGTTCCGGACCGGCGACCTTGGCGAAACCGACACGGACGGCGACCTGCGCATCGTCGACCGGATCAAGGACCTGATCATTCGTGGCGGCTACAACGTCTACCCCGGTGAGGTCGAGGAAGTGCTCTACGAGCACCCCGACATCATCGAGGCGGCCGTGATCGGCGTTCCCGACGACCACTACGGTGAGGAGGTCGCCGCGCTCGTCGCCGCCCGGCCCGGTTCGGAACTCGGTGCCGCTGAGGTGTCGAGCTGGACACGAGAGCGATTGTCCGCCTACAAGGTCCCGCGCATCATCCGGTTCGTCGATGCCCTGCCCAAGGGCCCGAGCGGGAAGATCCTCAAGCGTTCCATCGACCGTACGGAGTTGACCCGCGAGCCGGGCCCGGCGACACAGCCGCCCGCCGCCACTGAACATCCGTCGACGGACGAGACGTGTCCACCGCAGAAGAAAGACGCATGACACATGGTGAGTCGCTCATGAGCCTGCCTCCCGTCCTGCGGGACCGGCTTCGCCTGCCCGTGGTCGCGTCGCCGATGTTCATCGTCTCCAATCCGGAGCTGGTCATCGCCCAGTCGACCTCCGGGATCGTGGGTTCCTTCCCCACGCTGAACGCGCGTCCCCAGTCGGCACTGCGCGAATGGCTGCAGCGCATAACGCGGGAGCTGGCCAAGCACGACGCCGACCATCCCGAGGCACCGTCCGCGCCGTTCGCGGTCAATCTCATCGTGCACAGGACCAACTCACGCCTGGAGGAGGACCTCGCGACCGTCGTGGAGTTCAAGGTGCCGATCATCATCACCTCTCTCGGCGCCCGGGCCGATGTGAGCGATGCGGTCCACTCCTACGGCGGCATCGTGCTGCACGATGTCATCAGCAACCGGTTCGCGCGCAAGGCGGTGGCAAAGGGCGCGGACGGCCTGATCGCCGTCGCCGCGGGCGCGGGCGGTCACGCCGGCACGCAGTCACCCTTCGCGCTCGTACAGGAGATTCGCGACTGGTTCGACGGCCCCCTTCTGCTGTCGGGCTCCATCGCCCACGGCCGCTCGATCCTCGCCGCGCAGGCCGCCGGCGCGGACCTCGCCTACGTGGGTTCGGCGTTCATCGCCACCGACGAGGCGAACTCGGAGGACCGGTACAAGCAGATGATCGTGGACTCCACCGCTGCGGACATCGTGTACTCCAACCTGTTCACCGGCGTGCACGGCAACTACCTCCGTGGCAGCATCGAGGCCGCGGGGCTCGATCCAGCCGCACTACCCGGCTCCGATCCGTCCGCCATGGACTTCGGAAACCGGGACATCAAAGGGGCGAAGGCGTGGCGGGACATCTGGGGCGCCGGTCAGGGCGTCGGTGCGGTCGGGGCAGTACTTCCTGCGGCAGCGGTCGTCGAGCGCTTCGCCCGTGAGTACGCCGAGGCGAAGCGTCGGCTTCGGCGCATGTGACGGTGTACGTGCAGCCGCACCGCACAACTGAGTGCCGTTGTCGGCGGGTACCGGCGACTTGGCCCCGGCGGGGCCGCCTCGCTCGCGCACCCCGGCCGCTTCGGCTTCTTTGCGAACGGTCGGCACCGGCTCCGGAGGTTCCGCGGGCCTCGCGCACACTTTGCGTTTATGACTCCGACGTCGGTTTCAAGTAGGGTTTCTGGTGATGGATACCACTGCGTCCGAGCAGAGTGACAGCGAGAAGGCCCCGCCGATGGCGCCTCTCTCGCCGCTTCGCGAGCCGCCGACGACGAAGCGCGGAGCGCGGACACGCGCCGCTTTGGTGCAGGCCGCGCGGAAGGTGTTCGAGCGGGACGGCTACCTCGACACCCGTCTGGTGGACATCGCCAAGGAGGCCCGATGTGCGACGGGGTCCTTCTACACCTACTTCGCCAACAAGGAAGAGGTGCTTGCCGCCGTCCTCCTGGAGGCGCAGGAGGACATGTTGCACCCCGGCGTGGGCCGGGTGCAGAGTACCGACGATCCGTATGCGGTACTCGAGGCGAGCAATCGCGCGTATCTCGAGGCGTACAAACGGAACGCGAAGCTGATGGGACTGCTTGAGCAGGTCGCACAAGTGGAGCCCGCCTTTCGTGAGTTCCGAAACCGGCGCTCGGATGCGTTCGTTCGCCGCAACGCCCGGGGCATCGCCGACCTGCAGGCGCGGGGTGTCGCAGACCGTGAGGTTGATCCGATGATGGCCTCCCATGCGCTCTCGGGCATGGTCAGCCTCATGGCCTACAAGGCGTTCGTGCTCGGCGAAGGGCGAGAAGAAGATACGCCGGTGGACTTCGAGGAGCTCGTGTCCACGGTCACACGGCTCTGGGCGAACGCCCTGCGGTTCCCCGGCCACAGCTGATCCGGCAGTAGCGCCGGCCGGGGCGGAGCCCGCCCCTTCGACCGTTCGACCGTCCTGGTGCCCCGCATCGGCGACGAGCACCGGCTTGCGCGAGCCTTCACGCACGACCACGTGACTCATCCACCCTCGAACCGCCGGGCACCTTCCTCCTTATCCCCTCCGCGGAGGTGACGGGCGCAGGCGGTCACGGCCGTCGTCGCGGCTCAGGGCGAAGCCGTCGAGCTTCAGCGGCGACGGGACGGCCACCGAGCCGGGCCGGGCCAGAGGCGCGCAGCCGATGCGCGATGGGCCCGTCGGTCCTCGTGCCCTCGGGAGAAGGAACCAATGGGCGCCGATGCCAACCGTGCATCCTCCGGGCGCAATTCAGTGGGGCAGGCTGCCCTTCTCCACGAGGTTGACATGCCCCTCGGTTGAACTTGACGTCGGATTCAATTATACAGGTGGTGCAGAGACCGCGGTCACCTCGTTTCGGGGGTGCCCCGCCACCGCACGCCCCGCCACGGAGAGGGTTCGCTGTGAACGTTGCACAAAGAGTCGCCGTCGTCACCGGTGGCGGTGGAGGTATCGGCGGCGCGCTGGTCGCCCGGCTCGCTCGCGACGGTGCACGGGTCGTCGTCGCAGACCTCGACGCGGACACCGCGCGGGCGGTATCGGAGAGAGTCAACGCCGACCACCCCGAAAGCACCGTCAGCGCCGGCGTAGACGCGTCGGACACTGCCCAGATCCAGCAGTTGATCGCCCTCGCGGAGAGCGCGTTCGGACCGGTCGACCTCTACTTCGCGAACGCGGGCATCGCCGGGGCACCGGGCCTCGACGTGAGCGAGCAGGACTGGGACGTCTCGATCGACGTGAACCTTCGAGCCCACATCCGTGCGGCGAAGCTGCTGGTGCCGGGGTGGCTCGAGCGCGGCGAGGGCTACTTCGTCAGCACCGCCTCGGCGGCCGGGCTGCTCACCCAGATCGGCTCCGCCACGTACTCCGTCACCAAGCACGCGGCCGTCGGCTTCGCCGAATGGCTGAACGTCACCTATGGCGATCGCGGGGTCCGTGTCAGCTGCCTGTGCCCGATGGGGGTGAACACCAGGATGCTGTCCTTGGGGGAGGACTCCGGGGACGCGCTGGGAAGAGCGGCCACGCAGGCCGTCACCTCCGCGGGTGACGTCCTCGAGCCGGCCGAGGTCGCCGACGCCGTCCTCGCCGCGATCGAGGAGGAACGCTTCCTGATCCTGCCGCACGAAGACGTTCTGGACATGTACCGGCAGAAGGGCTCGGACTACGACCGGTGGCTGCGCGGCATGCGCCGCTACCAGAACTCCCTGCTGGCGCAGGCATGACCGGCGAACCCGACGAGCTCGTCCTCGCCGAACACCGCGGGCCGGTGCTGGTGCTCACGTTCAACCGGCCGGCCAAGCTGAACGCCTGGACCGACGAACTCGAAGATCGCTACTTCACGCTGCTCGACGCCGCCGAAGACGACCCGGACGTACGCGCCGTCGTGGTCACCGGCGCGGGACGCGGATTCTGCGCCGGCGCCGACCTCCAGCGGCTGCAGTCGGTCGGCGAGGTCTCCGAGGCGGACAGGGCGCGGCGCCGACCGCGCGACGTGCCGCTGACCCTGCGCAAACCGCTGATCGGTGCGGTGGGTGGGGTTGCCGCGGGCCTGGGCATGGTGGAGGCGCTCTACTGCGACATTCGTTTCGGCTCGCCCGCGGCCCGGTTCACCACGGCATTCGCGCAGCGCGGTCTGATTGCCGAGTACGGGATCTCCTGGCTGTTGCCGCGGCTCGTGGGGCACAGCCGGGCCATGGACCTGTTGCTGTCGAGTCGCATGGTCGACGCCGAGGAGGCACTGCGTATCGGACTCCTCGACCACCTGGTCCCCACCGGCAGTGTGGTCGATGCCGCTGTCGCGTACGCCGCCGGTCTCGCGGCGCGCTGCTCCCCGGCATCCATGGCCACCATCAAGAGCCAACTGCAGGGCGACGCGGACGGCACCTACGCCGATTCCCTGGCCCGGGCGGAAGGCGCCATGCTCCAGGCCTTCCGCGGGGCCGATTTCGTCGAAGGCGTTGCCAGTCACCTCGACAAGCGCCCACCGAGTTTTCCCTCCCTACCCGTCAGGAGTTCCAATGTCCCTGTTTGAGACGTCGGATCGCGCCAAGAAGTACCAGGCGGATCTGCTCGAGTTCATGGATTCGCACATCTACCCCGCCGAGGAGGTGTACGACGAGCAGATGCGCGCGTCGGGTGACCCGCACTTCCAACCGCCGATCATCGAGGAACTCAAGGCGGAGGCGCGAAAGCGCGGACTGTGGAACCTCTTCCACCCGCACCCCGAGTGGGGCCCTGGGCTGACGAATCTCGAGTACGCGCCACTGGCGGAGATCATGGGGCGCAGCCACATCGCTTCGGAGGCGTGCAACTGCAATGCCCCGGACACCGGGAACATGGAGGTGCTCACCCTCTTCGGCACCGACGAGCACAAGGAGAAGTACCTCAAGCCGTTGCTCGAAGGCACCATGGCCTCGGCGTTCGCGATGACCGAGCCGGCAGTGGCCAGTTCCGACGCCACCAACATCGAGCTGCGCATGGAGCGCGACGGCGACGAGTACCTCCTCAACGGCCGCAAGTGGTTCGCCTCGAACGCGATGCACAAGAACTGCAAGGTGCTCATCGTGATGGGCAAGACCGACCCCACGGCGGCCCCACATCGCCAGCAGTCGATGATGGTCGTCCCGATCGACGCCCCCGGAGTCACCGTCGTCCGGAACCTCCCGGTGTTCGGGTACGCGGATCGCGAGGGCCACGCGGAGATCACCTTCGAGAATGTGCGGGTGCCGGCCAAGGACGTCCTCAAGGGCGAGGGCGAGGGCTTCGCGATCAGTCAGGCCCGGCTCGGGCCCGGTCGTATCCACCACTGCATGCGGGCGATCGGCGCGGCCGAGCGGGCGCTGGAGCTGATGTGCCGGCGTGCGCAGTCACGGGTGACGTTCGGTCGTCCCGTTGCCGACCGTTCCAATGTCCAGGACTGGATCGCGGAAGCGCGTATCGATATCGAGATGATCCGTCTGCTCACGCTCAAGGCCGCGCATCTGATGGACACGGTCGGGAACAAGGAAGCGCGCACCGAGATCGCGGCCATCAAGGTCGCTGCCCCGAACATCGCGTTGAAGATCATCGACCGCGCCATACAGGTGCACGGGGGAGCAGGTGTGACCGAGGACTTCCCGTTGGCGATGATGTACGCGCATCTGCGGACCTTGCGGCTGGCGGACGGTCCCGACGAGGTCCACAAGCGGGCCATCGCCAGGCAGGAACTGCGGCAGTACCGCGACGCCGCCACGGCAGTGGTGGGTTGAGATGGCAGGACTGGATCTCACCGGGCGCACCGCCGTCGTCACCGGCGCCTCGCGGGGTATCGGGCTGGCGATCGCCCAGGCCATCGCCGCGGCCGGCGGAAACGTCGTCCTCACCTCCCGGTCCCAGGAATCGGCTGACGCCGCCGCGGCCCAGGTGGGCGGTTCGGCGCTGGGAGTCGGTGCGCACGCGGTCGACGAAGAGGCGGCCCAGCGCTGTGTGGACCTGACGCTCGAGCGCTTCGGAAGCCTGGACATCCTCGTCAACAACGCGGGGACCAACCCGGCCTTCGGGCCGGTCATCGACCAGGACCACGGTCGGTTCGCCAAGACCTTCGACGTGAACCTGTGGGCTCCCGTCCTGTGGACGGGTCTGGCCACGCGGGCCTGGATGGGCGAGCACGGCGGGGCGGTCGTCAACACCGCGTCCGTCGGCGGTATGGCCTTCGAGGCGAACATCGGGTTGTACAACGCGTCGAAGGCCGCGCTCATCCATCTCACGAAGCAATTGGCCCTGGAACTCTCGCCGAAGGTTCGCGTCAACGCGGTGGCACCGGGTGTGGTGCGCACGAAGCTGGCCGAGGCCCTGTGGAAGGAGCACGAGCAGGCCGTGTCGGCGTCGACGGCGCTCGGACGCATAGGGGAGCCTGCCGACGTCGCCTCGGCGGTCGCCTTCCTCGTGTCGGACGCCGCGAGCTGGATCACCGGCGAGACCATGGTGATCGACGGCGGACAGTTGCTCGGTGACGCGCTCCCGTTCAGGCAGGGAGTCGGCATCGGTGTCTAGCACGGGCATCGTGGGAGTCGACGCCGGGGCGGTGAGCCGCTGGTTGGGGACCCTCGGCGTCGACTTCGCGGGGCCGCCCGTCTTCGACCGGATCGGGCTCGGCCAGTCGAATCTGACCTACCTGGTACGGGATCAGGACGGCCGCAGGTGGGTGCTGCGGCGCCCACCACTGGGTCGCCTGCTGGCATCGGCGCACGACGTGGCCCGCGAGGCACGGATTCTGACCGCGCTGGAGGGCACCGCCGTCCCGACCCCGCGGGTGCTCGGGCTGATCGATGATCCTGCCGTGACCGATGCCCCACTGCTGCTCATGGAGTTCGTGGACGGCCAGGTCGTCGACACTACGTCGATCGCACGGTCGTTGACGCCCGAGCGCCGCCGGGCGATCGGGATGTCGTTGCCGCGGACGCTGGCGAAGATCCACGCGGTCGATCTCGAGGCGACGGGGCTGACCGGTCTGGCCGGCCACAAGCCGTATGCGCAGCGTCAGCTCAAGCGGTGGTCGGGCCAGTGGGAGAGGTCCAGGACCCGCGAGCTGCCCGCCCTCGAGGACCTCACCCGGCGCCTCGTCGCGGCCGTCCCGGAGCAGCGCGAACTGACGCTCGTACACGGCGACTTCCACCTGCGCAACGTCATCACCTCCTACGACAGCGGGGAGGTGACCGCGGTGCTCGACTGGGAGTTGTCGACACTGGGGGATCCGTTGGCGGACATGGGCAGCCTGCTGGCCTACTGGCCGGCCAAGGGTGAGAACACCTCGGGCGACTTCGGCGCGACCGCTCTCGACGGCTTCCCGACCCGCGAGGAACTCGTGGCGGCCTACTCGGCGGCGTCGGGACGCGACCTGGCGGCGCTGGGCTACTGGCACGCGATGGGACTGTGGAAGGTCGCGATCATCGCGGAGGGCGTCATGCGCCGCGCGATGGACGAACCGCGGAACAAGGCCGCGTCAGGGACCCCGACCGCTGAGCGCATCGACGCGCTGGTGGCGAAGGCCCACGAAGTCGCGGACACGGCAGGCATCTGACCCGATCGCATGCCCACGGGAATTTGACACTCACGCATACAGGAGAGGAGTGGTGATGAGGCAAGCAGTCCTCGCATCGGCGGCGCGTACGCCGATCGGGAAGGCCCATCGCGGCGCGAACAACAACACCGAAGCACAGCAGCCGGCGGCGCACGCGATCACTCATGCCGTGCCGGGCGCGGGGCTCGACGGCGGCGAGGTCGAGGACGTCATTCCCGGGTGCGCTTCGCGGCAGGGATCCTGCGGCACCACGGACATCCCGGTCGGCCGACCGTATGGCATGAAGGCGGCGCGGCTGGTCGGGCACGCGGTGCCGGCAGGCAGGCGCCGGGGCGTGCGCCACGCCGTGATCACCATGTGCGTCGGCGGCGGCATCGGCGCGGCGGGGCCGATCGAGGTGGTGTCGTGAACCCCGCCGCGCTGTTCGACGTCAGCGGAAAGACCGTGGTGGTGACCGGCGGCTCACGCGGAATCGGGCTGATGATCGCGCACGGTTTTGTGGCGGCCGGAGCCACGGTGATCATCTCTTCCCGCAAGGCCGAGGCGTGCGAGAAGGCGGCAGCGGAGTTGTCCGCCCTGACGTCCGCCGGCGCCGGAACCTGTCTGGCGCACCCGGCCGACCTGTCCACCGACGAGGGCCTCGAGAGCCTGGCCGAGCGGGTCGCGGCGGTCGCGCCGCGGCTGAACGTCCTTATCAACAATGCGGGAGCCGCCTGGGGTGCGCCCATCGACGAGTTCCCCGACGCGGGCTTCGACAAGGTGCTGAACGTCAACGTCAAGGCCGTCTTCTCGCTGACGCAACGGCTGCTGCCGCAGTTGCGGGCGGCCGCCACCGCGGAGGACCCCGCGCGAGTGATCAACATCGGGTCGATCGACGGGCTCGTCGTCTCCGCCTCCGACAACTTCTCCTACGTCGCGAGCAAGGCGGCGGTGCACATGCTGACCCGCAAGATGGCCGCCACGCTCGCGAGTGATCACATCACCGTCAACGCCCTTGCTCCTGGCCCTTTCCCGACCAGGATGATGGCGCACGTCCTGGACGACCCCGCGCTGCGCGACGACGTGGTCGAACGGGTGCCCCTCGGCCGCGTCGGCACCCCCGAGGACATCGCGAGTCCGGCGATCTTCCTCGCCTCCCGCGCGGGCGCATACCTGACCGGCACGGTGATCCCCGTGGACGGAGGGATCTCCGGGACGCGCTGACCGGTCACGTGTGAAGGTCACCGCGCGCAGACGGGAAACACCCCACGAACTCTCACCCCCGAAAGGCGGCTTTGGCAGCGATGAGCTGGTTCGACGACAGGCCGTGGACGGCGCAGTACCCCGAACGGATGGCGGAGGTGGAACCGGTCCGCCACCGCACCACGCTGGAACTGCTGGCCGACGCGGTGGCCGCCGCCCCCGACAGCCCTGCCACCACCTACCTCGGTGGAACCCTGACCTACCGGGAAGTGGACGAGCTCTCCGACGGGGTGGCGCACTACCTGCTCGAGCGCGGCTTCCGTCCCGGCGACCGGCTGGCGCTGTACCTGCAGAACATCCCGCAGTTCGTGCTGGCGCTGTTCGGTGCCTGGAAGGCGGGCGGCACAGTCGTACCGCTCAACCCGATGTACCGGGACGAACTCGCGCACATCCTCACCGACGCGGGGGTGTCGGCGATCGTGTGCGACGAGCAGGCCTGGTCGGAGCACGTCCGTGAGCGGGCCACCGCCGCGGGGGTGACGACAGCGCTCACCGCCTGCCCGCTGGACCTGCAAACCCTGGACGACCCACGCGTCTTCGCCGGCCTGACCCGGCAGCGCAGCGAGGGCGCGGACGATGTCCTCGACGTGGCGAAGGCACGGGTGGGGCGGCGACCCGCCCATCCCGGGCTGACACCCGACGACATCGCGTTGATCTCCTACACCTCCGGCACCAGCGGACTGCCGAAGGGGGCGACCAACACCCATCGCAACCTGACCGTCAACGCGGTCCTGTTGAGGCTGTACGACGAGATCCCCCCGGGTTCGCCGATCTTCGCGCTGGCCCCGCTGTTCCACATCACCGGCATGGTCGTCCAACTGCTCAACGCGGTCGACCTGGCGAGCCCTCTGGTACTCGCCCACCGCTTCGAGCCGGGGGTGGTGATCGACGCGCTGAAGCGGGAACGGCCCGCGTACATGGTCGGGCCGTCCACCGCGTACATGGCGCTGATGGCACATCCCGACTACTCCGCCGAGGCGTTCGCCTCGCTCAGGACTCTCAACTCCGGCGGCGCCCCGCTGCCGCCCGCGGTCGTCGAGCGGTTCCACGAGCAGACGGGACTGTACATCCGCAACGGCTACGGGCTCACAGAGACCAGCGCCCCTTGCGTGGTGGTGCCCGCGGGCAGCGAGGCACCCGTGGATCCCGACTCGGGCACCTTGTCGATCGGCCTGCCCCTTCCCACCGCGATCGTCCGTATCGTCGGCGAGGACGGCAGGGACCTGGGACCGCACGAGGTCGGCGAGATCGCGGTCGAAGGCCCCATGGTGGTGCCCGCGTACTGGAACAGGCCCGAGGCCACCGCGGAGTCGATCCCGAACGGGCGGCTGCTCACCGGCGATGTCGGCTTCATGGACCGGCAGGGCTGGGTGTACGTGGTCGACCGCAAGAAGGACATGATCAATGCCTCCGGGTTCAAGGTGTGGCCTCGCGAGGTCGAGGACGTTCTCTACCGGCACCCGGCGGTGCGCGAGGCCGCCGTGGTCGGTGTGCCCGACCCCTACCGCGGTGAGACCGTGGCGGCCTTCGTCAGCCTGAGGCCCGGCGGATCTGCCGAGCCCGACGAGCTGGTCGCCTACTGCCGCGAGCACCTGGCCGCCTACAAGGCCCCTCGGACCGTCAGCATCCAAGACGAGCTGCCCAAGACCACCAGCGGCAAGATCCTGCGCCGCGAACTGCGCGGGGCGACGTCCGCGTGACGAGCAAGAGGAGCTGAAGGATGGCCGGCCTGCCAGAGATCCTGGCCCTCGACGAGATGGGGCCGGACCGGTTCCGGTCCGGCCCCATCCCCAGCGAGTGGGCGCGGACGTTCGGTGGCCAGATCGCCGCCCAGTCGCTGATGGCCACGGCGCGCACCCTCGACCGGTCGTACTCGGCTCACTCGCTGCACGGCTACTTTCTGCTGCCCGGCCGTCCGCACGAGCCGACGGACTTTTCGGTCGAGCGGCTCCGCGACGGTGGCAGCTTCTGCACCCGCCGCGTGACCGCAGTCCAGGCGGGGGAGGCGATCTTCACGATGACGGCCTCGTTCCATCGCGGGGACGAAGGGTTCTCCCACCAGGTGGACATGCCGGCGGTGCCGGCACCTGACGACATCCCGGAGTCCGACCGCATCAGCGGCTGGAGCATGCCGCGGCCCGCGGAGTGGCGCCACTGGGAGATGCGATGGGTGCCCAGGGGGGAGATCGGCCACGTTCCGGAGGCGCCGGCCTGCCAGCGGGTGTGGATCCGGTACGGACGTCCGCTGCCGGATGACGGTGCCGTCCACGCCTGCGCACTGACCTATCTCAGCGACATGGCGCTGCTGGGATCCGCGCGGCTGCCACATCCCCGAACCGCCGTACAGGGTGCGTCGTTGGACCACTCGCTGTGGTTCCTGCGTCCCTTCCGCGCGGACGAGTGGCTGCTGTACGACCAGGTCTCCCCTTCGGCCGAGCAGGGCCGGGCGCTCACCCGCGGAAGGCTGTTCGACACTGGCGGGCGTCTGGTCGCTGCCGTCGCGCAGGAGGGACTCATGCGCTTCGACCGGCCCCGGTCGATGGCGGGCCGCGAAGCAGAAGAAGGGGCGCGTGGTGCGCACGCCTCAGCGCGCGTTCCGTAATCCCCCGGGCCCGACCGTCGCCGACATCCGTTGATCAACTAATCCAGGAAGTGGTGCCAGGCATGTCGACCCACTACAGCGTCACCGGACGCACAGCGATCCTCCGCATCGACAACCCTCCGGTCAACGGGCTCGGGCACGCAACGCGGAAGGGCATCGTGCAGGGTCTGCAGCGTGCCCTGGACTCCGCCGATGTCGATGCCGTCGTGCTCACCGGCCGCGAGGGATCCTTCTCGGCCGGGGCCGACATCTCGGAGTTCGGGACCGCCAGGACCACCGCCGCACCGAGCCTCGGCGACGTCATCGCGGCCCTGGAGAACGCCGGCAAGCCGGTCGTGGCGGCGATCGACGGCACCTGTTTGGGCGGCGGTCTGGAACTTGCGCTGGGCGCCCACTATCGGGTCGCGACATCGAGCAGCAGGATCGGCCTCCCCGAGGTGCATCTCGGTCTGGTCCCCGGCGCCGGCGGCACGCAGCGGCTGCCCCGTGTCGTGGGAGCCGACGTCGCGGCGGACATGATCAGTGGCGGGGCACCTCGTAGGGCCCGGGAGCTCTCCGAGCTCCCGGGCCAACGGCTGTTCGATCGGATCGTGGACGGTGACGTGATTGCGGCGGCGACGGAACTCGCGGTCGAGGTCGCCGCGGTACGGCCGCTCCCTCGGGTCCGGGACCTGAGCGTCGGACGCGACGACGCGGCCGCGGCAGGTGCGACACGCGAGCGCCTGCGCCGGCGCAGCCGCGGATTCGTGGCACCCGCGGAGGCTCTGGCACTCGTCGAGAAGGCGGGAACCACACCGTTCGAGGAAGGCCTGGCCGAGGAGGGCAGTACATTCCTGGAGCTGATGAACGGCGAGCAGTCGGCCGCGTTGCGCCATGCCTTCTTCGCCGAGCGGGCCGCCCGCAAGGTCCCCGACGTCCGGCCCGGGACGCCGGCACGGACGGTGGACAAGGTGGCAGTCATCGGTGCCGGAACGATGGGTGGCGGCATCGCGATGACCTTTCTGGGCGCGGGGATTCCGGTCACCGTCGTGGAGAGCAGTCAGGAGGCGCTCGACCGCGGCTTGGACGGCATGCGCCGCAATTACCAACATCAGGTGGACAGGGGCAAGTTGACGGCCGACGGGCTGGAGCAGCGCATGGCGCTCCTGACGCCGACGCTGGACTATGCGGACGTGTCGGACAGCGACCTGGTCATCGAGGCGGCCTTCGAGGACATGGACGTCAAGCGTTCGGTGTTCACCAGGCTCGATGAGGTGGCGAAACCCGGCGCGATTCTGGCGTCGAACACCTCGACCCTCGACATCGATGCGATCGCCGCGGTGACCGGGCGCCCCGGGGATGTCCTCGGCATGCACTTCTTCAGTCCGGCGAATGTCATGAAACTGCTGGAGATCGTGCGCGGGGCCAAGACCTCGGACGAGGTGCTGGTCACTGCCATGGCGGTGGGACAGCGGATCGGCAAGACCGGCGTGGTGGCCGGGGTGTGCGACGGCTTCATCGGCAACCGGATGATCGCCAAGTACGGGGATGCGGCGACGGCACTCCTCCGCGCGGGCGCGACACCGGCCGAGATCGATTCCGCCGCAGAGCACTTCGGCTTCGCCATGGGCCCGTTCCGGACGGCCGACCTGGCGGGCAACGACATCGGATGGGCGATCCGCAAGAGGTGCTACGCGGAGGACCCCGGCATGCCCCGGGAGGAGATCTCCGATGCCCTGTGTGAAATGGGCCGGTTCGGGCAGAAGGCCGGCGCCGGGTGGTACGACTACGCGCCCGGCAGCCGAGAGGCGAGCCCGAGCCCTGTCGTTGAAGAGCTGCTGGCCTCATTCCACGCCAAGCATGGCACCGAGCTCCGCCCCTTCGAGGCGGATGAGATCGTGCAGCGCCTCGTCTTCGCACTCATCGACGAGGGCGCGCGCATCCTCGACGAAGGCATAGCCCTACGTGCCTCGGACATCGACGTCGTCTACATCGCGGGGTACGGCTTCCCGAGGTACCGCGGCGGACCGATGTTCTACGCCGACACGGTGGGTGCCGCACATGTCCTCTCCGGGCTCAGGCGATTCCACGCAGATGACGGTTGGGAGCCCTCGCCGTTGCTGATGCGGCTGGCAGGGGAGGGTGGAACATTCAACTGACGCCCCCACCACAGACGCGGACCCGGCGATGAGGCGGCGGCCCGGCTGCGACCCCTCCAGGAGGAGTCGCAGCCGGGCCGCCGCGCTGCGCGGGGGCCGGCCCGCTGCGCGGGGGCCGGCCCGCACAGCCCAGAGCCCGGTCCCAGGAGCCCGGGGCCCGCGCGCTGAGGAGAGTGCTGACTCTGCCGTGCAGTCCGCCCGCGACGGTCAGTTGTCGACTGCGGCCCGTGTCGGCAGGGTGACGAGCATCTTGCCGGTGTTGTCGCCGCGGAGCATGCCGAGGAATGCCTCGACGTTTTTCTCGATGCCTTCCACGACGGTCTCCTCGTAGTGGAGCTTCCCGTCGCGGATCCAGCCGCCGACCTCCTCCACGAACTGCTGCTGCAGGTCGTTGTGGTCCGAGACCAGCAGACCGCGCAAGGTCAGGCGCTTGCCGATGGCGACCACGAGGTTGCGCGGGCCGGTGGGCGGCTCGGTGGCGTTGTACTGGGCGATGGCCCCGCACAGCGCCGCGCGGCCGTGCACGTTGAGGGCGCCGATCGCGGCCTCGAGGTGGTCGCCGCCGACGTTGTCGAAGTAGACGTCGATGCCGTCCGGGGCCGCGGCCTTGAGCTGCTCGGCCACCGGCGCCTTCTTGTAGTTGAAGGCGGCGTCGAAGCCGTACTTGGTGAGGAGTAGTTCGACCTTCTCGTCCGAGCCGGCGCTGCCGATGACCCGCTTGGCGCCCTTGAGCCGGGCGATCTGCCCGACCTTGCTGCCGACCGCACCGGCCGCGCCGGAGACGAAGACGGTGTCGCCCTCGTGGAACTCCGCCACGCGCAGCAGGCCCGCGTAGGCAGTCAGTCCGGGCATGCCGAGGACACCGAGGTACGTGCTCAGCGGAGCGTTCCCGGCGTCGACCTTCACAGCGTTCGCCGCGTCGAGGAGCGCGTACTCCCGCCAGCCGAGCCCATGCAGGACGTGATCACCCACTGCGATGGGGCCTGCGGCGGAGTCGTCGCCCACGGCGACGACGACGCCGACCGCACCCCCGTCCATCGGCTGGTTCAGCTGGAAGGGAGGGACGTAGGACTTCACGTCGTTCATCCGTCCGCGCATGTACGGGTCGACCGACAAGTGCAGGTTGCGTACCAGGATCTGACCGGAGCCGGGCTCGGCGACGGGAACCTCGCGCAGGGCGAAGTCCTGCGGCCGGGGCACGCCGTTGGGGCGGGCGACCAGGTGCCATTCACGGCTGGTGGTGGGTAGGGCGCTCATGGTGGGGACGTCTCTTTCTGTCGTGTTCACTGCGTGGCTGGAGGGGGATCAGCTGAGCGGCTTGGCGAGGACGGCTTTGCGGTGGCTGAAGGTCTCGATGGAGTAGCGGCCGTGGTAGCTGCCCGTGCCGCTTTCGCCGACGCCGCCGAACGGCAGGTCGGAGATGGTGAGATGGGCCAGCGGCAGGCCGAATCCGAGGCCGCCCGAGGAGGTTTCGGCGGCGAGCCGCTCCCGGGTGGTGTCCGATTCGGTGAACGCGTAGAGGGCCAGCGGCTTGTCGCGGTCGTTGATGAAGTCGATGGCCTCGTCGAGTCCGGCCACCTCGACGATCGGGAGGATCGGGCCGAAGATCTCCTCCTGCATGACGGGTGCGTCCGGTGACACCTCGGCCAGGACGGTCGGCGCGATGTACTTGGAGTCCCGGTCGTACGGCCCGCCGGTGACGCGGCGGCCGGAATCGAGGAGGGCGGTCAGCCGGTCGAAGTGGCGTTCGTTGACGATACGGCCGTACTCCGGGGAGGCGGACGCGTCCGGTCCGTACAGGCCCTCCACCGCCTTGGCCAGGGCTCCCTCCAGAGCGCGTGCGGTCTCGGGGTCGGTGAGGACGTAGTCGGGCGCGACACAGGTCTGTCCGGCGTTGAGGAACTTCCCGGCCGCGAGGCGGGCGGCGACGGTGTCCAGATCGGTGCCCCGGTCCACGAACGCCGGGGACTTCCCGCCGAGTTCGAGGGTGACGGGGGTGAGGTGCCGGGCTGCCGCGGCCATCACGATGCGGCCGACCGTGCCGTTGCCGGTGTAGAGGATGTGGTCGAAGCGCTGCTCGAGCAGGGCGGTGGTCTCCGGGACTCCGCCTTCGACGACGGCGACCGCGTCGGTGTCGAGGTACTGCGGCAGGAGGCGGGCCAGGGCGGCGGACGTGGCCGGGGCCAGTTCGCTGGGCTTGGCGACCACCGCGTTGCCCGCGGCCAGGGCCCCGGCCATCGGGGCCAGCAGGAGCTGCGCCGGGTAGTTCCAGGGGGCGATGACCAGCACGACGCCCAGGGGGTCGTACTGCGTCCAGGCACTTGCCTCTCCGATGAACGCGGGGACCGGGGCCTGTTCGGGACGCAGCCAGTCGTCGAGATGCTCCAGGGTGTGGTCGATCTCGCGTATGACGAAGTCGATCTCCGTGCGGTAGGCCTCGGTGGAGCTCTTTCCCAGATCGGCGTGGAGCGCCGCGGCGAATGTCTCCCCCTGTTCGGTGAGCAGGGTACGCATCCGGTGCAGCTGCCCGGTACGCCAGGCCACGGGCTTGGTGGTGCCGCTGCGGAAGGTGGCGCGCAGCCGGGCGACGAGTTCGGCGGGCTGCTCGGGCGCAGGGTTGTTCATGGTTCCCTCACAGGTGCGGTACGTGGACGGGGGCGCCGGGCCGCCGCGGGGCAGGCCCGGCGCCGGCGTCGGCAGGGGGATCAGCCGCGGTTCAGGATGTCGATGATGTTCCTGGCGAGCTGCTCGGAGGAGGCGGGGTTCTGGCCGGTGTGCAGGTTGCGGTCGGCCACGACGTGCGCGGTGAACGGGGAAGCGGCGTGGAAGTCGGCGCCGAGTTCCACCAGGCGGTCCTGGAGCAGCCATGTGGCCTTGTCGGCGAAGCCGGCCATGGTCTCCTCGGCGTTGGTGAAGCCGGTCATGCGGTAGCCGGCGAACGGCCAGCTGCCGTCCTCGCGCCGGGCGGCGAGCAGGGCGGCGGGGGCGTGGCACAGCACCGCGAGCGGCTTGCCCGAGTCCAGCGCCGCGGTGATGAGGCGGCCGGAGGCGGCGTCGACGGCGAGGTCCTCCATGGGGCCGTGGCCACCGGGGTAGAGGACGGCGGCGTACGCGTCGAGGTCCACCTCCTCGAGCTTGACCGGGTTCTCCAGGTCGGCGCGGATGGAAGCCAGGTACGCGGCGATGGCGTCGGCCTGCTCCTTGCCGCCGGTGGACTCGGCGGCAAGGCTGACGGCGTCGACGGTCGGAGTGATGCCGCCGGGCGTGGCGACGGTGACGTCGAACCCCGCCTCGCGCAACAGCCGGTGCGGTGTGGCGAGTTCCTCGGCCCAGTAGCCGGTGGGGTGCAGGGTGCCGTCGGCGAGTGTCCAGTGGTCGGAACCGGTGACGACGAACAGAACTGCGGTCACAACTGTCTCCTTCGGGAGGTGCGCGCGTCGCGCGGTGGTGGGGGTCTTCTCGTCCGGCAGGGGGTGTGCCGGTGATGGCGTGCGGGCAGTGGGTGGCTCAGCCGATCGTGACGATCACCTTGCCGCGGGTGTGACCCTCCTGGTTGAGCCGCTGTGCGTCAGCGGTCTGCGCGAGCGGGAATGTCGCGGCCACGTCCACGCGCAGCTGCCCCCGCTCCGCGAGGACGGTGAGCGCCTCGAGGTCCGCGGCGTCGGGCCGTACGAAGACGTACCGGCCCCCGAGGCCGAGGACCGCGCCGTCCGCGACGGAGGCCAGGCGGCCGCCTTCGGCGAGCAACTCGGGGGAGAGCTTCAGGGCTTCGCCGCCGATCAGATCGAGCACGGCGTTCACACCCTGCGGCGCCAGTGCCTTGACGCGGTCGGTGAGGCCCTCGCCGTAGGCGACCGGCTCGGCGCCGAGCCCGCGCAGGTAGTCGTGGTTGTACTCGCTTGCCGTGCCGATGACCCGGGCGCCGAGCGCTCGGGCGATCTGTACGGCCAAGGAGCCGACCCCACCTGCCGCGGCGTGCACCAGTACGGTGTCGCCGCTGCCCACGTGCAGGGCGCGGGTCAGCGCCTGGTAGGCGGTGAGACCTGCCAGCGGGATGCCTGCGGCCTCCTCGAAGGAGAGGTTGGCGGGCTTGCGGGCGAGCGTACGGATCGGGGCGGCGACGTATTCGGCGAAGGTGCCGCGAGAGACGAAGTCCTCACGGACGTAGCCGATCACTTCGTCGCCCGGGGCGAACTCGGTGACCGAGACACCGGCCTCTTCGACGACGCCTGCCACGTCCCAGCCGGGGATGACGGGAAAGACGGTGTCCATGACGCCGTCCAGGTATCCGGCCTGGATCTTCCAGTCGACCGGGTTGACGGAGGCGGCCTTCACGCGGACCAGTACGGCGTCCGGGGCGAGCTTCGGGTTCGGGACGTCGCCGTACTCCAGGACGTCCGGGCCGCCGAAGGTGCGGTAGGTGATGGCCTTCATGGTGGTGCTCCTTGCTGTGGTGGTGCGGTCGTGCGGTGGTGCAGATCGCGGTGGTACGGATCGGGTGGGTCGTCAGGCAGCCGCGGTGGCGGCAGCCGGCGCGGGGGCCCGCTCGGCGGCGGGCCGGTGTTCCGCACGGGGCGCCTGCCGCTGCCGCTTCAGGCCGAGCAGTGCGATGGCGAGGACGGAGGCGAAGGCGGCACCGGCGATGGTGAAACTCAGGGTGAACTGGCTCTCGGCAGGCAGCGGGGGCACTCCGGCCGGAAGGTTCTCGATGGTCCGGGAGGCGAGCAGCGTTGTGATCAGCGCACTGCCGATCGAGCTTCCGACCGAGCGGGAGATGGAGTTGATTCCGTTGGCGACACCGGTCTGGTGGGGCGGCACGCCCGCGACGATCAGCGCGGGCATTGCGGCGTAGCCGAGGCTGATCGCCGTTCCGACGGCCATTCCGGCGCCGATCACGGAGGCGGTCGAGGAGTGAGCGGTGGCCAGCCACGCGAAGCCGGCGGTGCCGATCACCGCGCTGAGCGCGAGGGTGAGGCGTGGGCCGATCCTGCGGATCAGCAGGCCGCCGAACTGGGCGGCGACGAGGGAGGCGATCGTGCTGGGCAGCAGGTACTCGACCGAGGCGCGGAGAACGGATGCGCCGAAGCCGTAGCCCGCGATGTCCTGCGGTATCTGCGCCAGATAGGAGACGCCGAGGAACTGGGCGAACATCCCGAATCCGACGAAGAGGCCCGCGAGATTGCTGAACAGCACCGGGCGATGGAGGAACATCCTCATGTCGACCAGCGGTTCGCGCACGCGGTTCTCGGCGAAGGCCCAGACACCGGCCATGACGACCGCTCCCGTGAAGCTGCCCAGAGTGCGGGCGGAGGTCCAGCCCCACTCGTGGCCCTGGGAGATCGGCAGCAGCAGCAGGACCAGGAAGAGCCCGAGGGTGAGGGCGCCGAGGATGTCGGTGCGCCCTCCGGTCTTGGCGCGGCTTGCCGGTACGAGGAGGACGACGGCGACGAGTGTCACCAGAGCCAGCCCGGCGGCCATCCAGAAGACGGGGTGGTAGTCGGCGTTCTCGCCGCGGGTCAGCAGGCCGGTGGTGACCAGCGCGAAGCCGCTGCCGAACGCCAGGGTGCCGCTGACCAGTGACATCGCTCCGGGCAGCCGGTGGGCGGAGACCTCCTCGCGGAGTACCGACAGCGCGAGCGGGAAGATCGCCGTGGCGGCTCCCTGGAGAACGCGGCCGACGATCAGCCAGAAGAGCGAGTCCGTGGTGGCCGCCAGGACCGAGCCGGCGATCATCACCACCAGCACGCCGATGAGGGTCGGTTTCTTCCCGTGCTGGTCGCCCAAGCGGCCGAGCAGGGGAGTGAAGACGGCTGCGGAGAGCAGGGTCGCGGTCGTGACCCAGCTGACCTCGGCAGCACTGCTGCCGAGGCTGGTCCCGATCAGACCCAGGATCGGGACCACCAGCGTCTGCATCATCGACACGACCATGGCGGCGAGGCTCAGGACGAGGACGACCGCGATCTCACGTCGGTGTCGGCCGGGCGACGGGGCAATGGTTCGGGACACGAGTGCTCTCTTCGGGGCGGGGCGGGAGTGGTGCCGGAGCCCGGGGAAGGGGCTCAGCTCGAAACAGCTAGATGCTTGATGAACTCAAGCAACGAGGACGAAGGTAGACATCAATGGTTGAGGAAGTCAAACTTTGAGCTTCACCTAGACTGTGGAACATGTCCCGCACCCCCGCCCCGCACCCGGCACCCGAAACCCCTGACCCGAAGGGGAGCGACCCCACGCACGTCGACCTCCTGGAGCGCCTGGCGCGCGCTGCTGCCGGCTACTACCGGGACCTGGCCGCGGCGGCCGCGGTGCAGGGGCTCACCATGACGCAGGCCAAGATGCTCATCCTGCTCCGGCAGCCACTGCCGATGCGCGCTCTCGCAGGACTGCTCGCCTGCGACGCCTCCAACATCACCGGGCTTGTCGACCGGCTGGAGGCTCATGGGCTGGTCTCCAGGCACCTCGACCCGGCCGACCGGCGGATCAAGAACGTGGTCGCGACGGAAAAGGGCCTGGAGGCCGTCCGTGTGATCCGCGCCGATATGCGGGCCACCTCGGCGGCCTTCAACCGTCTCGACGACGAGGGCCGCCGCAGCCTCTACGAGCTGCTGGGGCGCCTGCACCCGGAGGAGACGGTCTGACCCGACCGCCGGGATGTCCGCCCCGGTCGTGGGGCCCGCCGCGCTCTGACCGACCTGTGTGGCACTCGGCTCGTCGAGGCAGAGGTACGGGAGACCGAGTTCACCGAGGCCGTGAGGCGAACCTGCGCAAGGCCGACGCCGCCGGCGCGGTCTTCCGGCGGGCGGACCTGCGCCTGTCCGACCCGCGGGGCGCCGACCTGAGTCGAGGGCGGCGGCCGTCGGGCGTCATCCTCCGGTCGGCCGGATCTCGGACTTCTGCGTCAGCGCGTACTCCTGGCGTCGTGGCCCCCTCGAAGGGGAGTCGACGGACCTCGCGCGTGCGACGACGGCGCACGCCAGTCGCCTGCTGGATCGGCAGGGAGTCGGCGAAGGCGCTCAGCCGGCTGCCCACGCGGGCGGCATGGGCGGTGGCGGGGCTGCGCCCGTCCCGCGCCTGACACCTGGCGAGCCGTCGCAGGTGCCGCGCCCGGCTCGCGGGCCTCCGTCGCCCGGCCGAGTGACACCACCGTTCAGGACGCGGCCATGTCCGCAGTCGCTCGGTATGCGAAGCGGCACGCGGGGTGGCGTGGGACGTCATTCTCCGGCTGTGTGCCACGGCGCGTCGGAGCGGGTGCGGCATGCGTCGGCCGTCAGCCGCAGGGCGTACACCGGCGGCAGGCCGTCACCGGAGAGAGGACCGAGGTATTCGTGTCCGGTCATGTGGCACCAGGCGGGCAGCTCGAGCGGGGCAGCGGGGTCGGTGGCCATGACGTGGACGACGGTGCCCGGCTCGAAGCCCTCGATTTCCTGGCGCAGGCGCAGCATGAGGGTGACGCAGAGAAGGCCGGTTCCGTCGACGGCCGGGGCGGTCACGTCAGCTCTGCCGCATCGACGGGCATCTGCGACAGGCGCCACTCGAGCATGCCCTCGTTCAGCCGGATCGCGCGGCGACCACGGTCGGTCAGCAGCCGAACCGCGTCGTGGGCGAGGACGCAGTACTCGCCGCGGCAGTACACGACGATCTCGGCGTCCTCGGGCAATTCGTCGACCCGGTCGGCCAGTTCGGCGACCGGGATGGAGATCGCGCCGGGGATGTGACCGGCGAGGTACTCCTGCACGGGTCGCACATCGAGCACGACGACGTCGTCGGCCTCGATCCGCGTCTGCAGTTCCTCGTGGGTGACTTCCGCTGCACCGCCCTCGCCGAGGTAGGCGTCGCGGGCCGCAGGCACGGCTGCCTGGTGGTTCTCGGCCACCTTGCGCAGCAGTGCGAACAACTGGGCGACGTCGTCGCCCGCGAGCCGGTAGTGGATCCGTACGCCCTCGCGGCGGAAGGCGACGAACCCGGCCTGCTTGAGCGTCTGCAGGTGGGCAGAGGCGGTCGTCAGGTTCAGCCCGGCCGTCTTGGCCAGGGCGTCGACCGTACGCTCCCCCTGGGCGAGCAGGTCGAGCAGTTCCAGGCGCTTTCCGCTGGCCAGCGCCTTGCCGCTGACCGCGAACGCGTCGTACAGCCGCGCCTTCGGGTGCGGGGTGGTCTCCGCCATGGCATCCTCCATAAATCCATGGAATATTGTAGATCAAGGCGGGTGCGGTGACGACATGACCCTTCACCCCCGTCGTACCGGATCTTGGAGGACTGCCGTGGGCTTCGCCGACGACCATCTGATTCCGCTGGTCGACGAAGGGCTGGGCAACAGCGCCTACCTCGTCGACCTGGGCGACGGCCGCGCCCTGTCCGTGGACGCCAGCCGTGACCTGCGTACCCTGCACGCCGCCGCCGAGCGACGCGGCCTGCGCGTCGCGTACGCGGCCGACACACACCTGCACGCCGACTTCCTCTCCGGCGCCGTCCAGCTCGGCCACGATTACGGCGCGACCGTGCTGGCCTCGGCCGCCGGCCGTCGCGCCTTCGAGCACCAGGGCCTTGCGGACGGCGACGAGTTCGACCTGGGCGGGATGACGCTGCGGGCCCTGGCCACCCCCGGCCACACCGATGAGCACCTGTCCTTCCTGCTCATGGACGGCAGCCGCCGGCTCGGGGTGTTCACCGGCGGGTCGCTGATCGTGAACTCTGCCGCCCGTACCGACCTCCTGGGTGCCGAACGGGCGGAGGAACTGGCCCGGGCCCAGTACCGCTCGCTCAAGCGCCTGACCGAACTGCCGGACGAGACCCCTGTGTGGCCCACTCACGGAGCGGGCTCGTTCTGCTCGGCCCCGCCCGGCACCGAGCGCATCACCACCATCGGCACCGAGAAGCAGGCCAACCCGCTGCTGGCGGCACCCGACGAGGACACCTTCGTACGCCGATTGATCGCGAGCCTGGGAACCTATCCCGCCTACTTCGACCGGCTCGCCGAGGTCAACCGGCGCGGCCCCGCCGTCCTGACCGCTGCCCCGCACCTGCCCGCCCTCGACGCCGGCCAGGTCGACGCACTGCTCGCCGAGGGCGGCTACGTGGTCGACGTCCGTCCCGCGGCCGACTACGCCACAGGCCACATCCGAGGCGCCATCTCCATCCCGTTGCGCGGACAGTTCGCCACCTGGCTCGGCTGGCTGCTGCCCGACGAGGTCCCCCTTGCCTTCGTCGCCCGTGAGGACCAGGACCTGTCGGAGATCGTCCGGCAGGCATACAAGATCGGCTACGAGCGCCTCGCCGGACACCTCGCGGGAGGCACGACCGCCTGGCAGGAGGCCGGTCGCCCCACCGCGGCCACCGCGTTCGTCACGCCCGACCACGCTCCGGCAGCCCCGTACATCGACGTCCGGCAGGAAGCCGAGTACGCCTCCGGGCACGTTCCCGGCGCCCTGCACCTCGAACTCGGCTCCCTCGCCGCCCGCGCCGCCGACGCACCCGGCGGCGCCGTCGTCGCCTGCGGCCACGGCGAACGGGCCATGACCGCCGCCAGCATCCTGGAACGCGCCGGCCACACCGACGTCACGGTGCTGAACGGCAGCCCCGACGCGTATGCGGCCGCCCACGGCACCCGGCTTGCCGAAGGCGGCGCCGTGTGAACCCGACAACCGGGACCGTGGCCAAGCCCGTTCGCCTCGGTCTGCGGGAGAACCGGCTGCAGTTCGCCCTGCTCGTCGTCGTCAACGTCTGCGTCGGCGCCCTGGTCGGCCTGGAACGCACCACCGTCCCACTCATCGGCACCGACGTGTTCGGCCTGACCAGCGACCTGGCGGTCTTCTCCTTCATCATCGCCTTCGGCCTCACGAAGGCCCTCACCAACCTCACCGCGGGCGCCCTGACGGCGCGTTTCCGCCGTAAGCAGCTCCTGGTGGCGGGCTGGCTCATCGGCATCCCCGTGCCCTTCGCCCTGGCCTGGGCGCCGTCCTGGGGCTGGATCGTCGCCGCGAACGTTCTGCTCGGCATGAACCAGGGTCTGACCTGGTCGATGACCGTCAACATGAAGATCGATCTGGTCGGCCCGGCCCGGCGGGGACTTGCCACCGGCCTGAACGAGGCCGCCGGATACGTTGCCGTCGGCGCCACCGCACTGCTGACCGGCTACCTCGCCACCGCCTACGGCCTGCGCCCCGTCCCGGAGCTCATCGGCGTGGTCTTCGTCGCCGCCGGCCTCGTTCTCGCGCTGATCGTCCGGGACACCGCTGCCCACGTCGCGCTCGAATCGGCCCAGCACCCCGAGCAGACGGCGTCCGAGCGGTCCACCGGCCTGGCGCACACCTTCGCCCGCACCTCCTGGCACAACCGCTCCCTGCGCGGCGCCAGCCAGGCCGGGCTGGTCAACAATCTCAATGACGGCCTTACCTGGGGCGTCTTCCCGCTGCTCTTCACCGACCACGGTCTCGGACTCGCCGCCGTCGGCCTGATCAAGGGCCTCTATCCGCTGCTGTGGGGCCTCGGGCAGATCCCCACCGGCCACCTCGCCGATCGTCTCGGCCGCAAACCCCTCATCGTCACCGGCATGTTCGTCCAGGCCGCCGGCTTCGTGCTCGCCCTCGCCCTGCTCGATCGTCCTCTACTCGCGGGCATCCTCTCCGCCGTCGCGCTCGGCATCGGCACCGCCATGGTCTACCCCGCCCTGATCGCCTCGGTCTCCGACCACGCCCACCCCGGCTGGCGCGCCAATGCGCTTGGCACGTACCGCTTCTGGCGTGACATCGGCTACGCCGCCGGAGCCCTCGTGGCAGGCATCCTCGGCGACGCCCTGGGCCTGAACGCCACGGTCATCGCCGCCGCCGTCCTCACCGCAGGGTCCGGTCTCCTCGCCGCCCGCTGGATCACCGACCACAAGCAGAGCTGATACCTGGCAGGTACGCCCCGACGAACCGGCGCTTCTGTTCTCCCGAGACCCCACTGCACTCGGCCGGGGCGGGGCCGTGCCCGCGCAGCCGGCACCGCCCCGCCGGGCCCCGGCGCGAGCTCCGCGCCGGCCCGGCCGCGCCCGCTGCCTGCCCCGGCACCGCGCCCTGCCGTCGTCCCTGCTGAGGAGGAGAACGAGGGTGACGGGGGCGCCGACGCCCCCGTCACCGGGCCCGGAGACGACGTCACCTGCCGGAGTTGCTCATCGTTGGGTCGGGCCCGGTTCCGTTGGGCTCCAGCCGGACCACGATTCCCTTCGACGTCGGCTGGTTGCTGATGTCCGCCACACTGTCCAGCGGTACCAGGACATTGGTCTCGGGGTAGTACGCGGCGGCGCAGCCGCGTGCGGTCGGATAGGGGACCACCTCGAAGTCCTCCGCGCGGCGCTCCGCATCGTCGTCCCACACACTCACCAGGTCGACATGCTGCCCTTCGGCCAGACCGAGTTCGACCAGGTCCGTCGGGTCGACCAGCACAACCCGACGGCTTCCCCGGATGCCCCGGTAACGGTCGTCGTCCGTATAGGGAACGGTGTTCCACTGATCGTGGGAGCGCAGTGTCTGCAGCAGCAGGTGCCCCTCGGGGGCGTGCGGCATCTCCCAGGCGTTGCGGGTGAACAGGGCCTTGCCGACGGACGTGGCGAAAACCCCTTCGTTGACCGGGTTCGGCAGCCTGATGCCGCCGGGGCGGGCCACCCGCCGGCTGAAGTCGTGCAGCCCCGGTACGACGTGGGAGATTCGCTCGCGGATCGTCCCGTAGTCGGCCTCGAACCGCTCCCACGGGATGTCGGTCTTGCCGTCGAGGGTCCGGCGGGCGAGGCGGCACAGGATCGCGACTTCGCTGAGCAGCAGCTTCGAGGCCGGCTTCAGGCGCCCACGAGAGGTGTGCACCTCGCTCATCGAATTCTCCACGGTGACGAACTGCTGGCCGCCGCACTGGATGTCGACCTCGGTGCGGCCCAGGGTCGGCAGGATGAGTGCGGTCCGGCCGCAGACCGTGTGGGACCTGTTGAGCTTGGTGGAGACATGGGCGGTGAGGCGGCACTGCCGCATGGCCTCCTCGGTGACCGCACTGTCCGGAGCAGCCCGCACGAAGTTGCCCGCGACTCCGAGGAAGACCTTGATACGGCCTTCGAGCATGGCCCTGATCGAGCTCACCGAGTCCAGCCCGTGAGCACGAGGAGGCTCGAAGCCGAACTCCCGCTGCAGCGCGTCCAGGAAGGAATCCGGCATCCTCTCCCAGATCCCCATCGTGCGATCGCCCTGCACGTTGCTGTGCCCGCGCACCGGGCAGGCGCCGGCCCCGGCCCGACCGATGTTCCCGCGCAACAGCAGGAAGTTGACGATCTCCCTGACGGTGGGGACCGCGTGCTTCTGCTGCGTCACCCCCATGGCCCAGCAGACGATGATGCGCCTGCTGCGCAGGACCTCGTCGCCGACTGCCTCGATCTCGTTGCGCGACAGTCCGGTCGCGGAGAGGATGTCTTCCCAGGCGATGGTGCGGGCGTGTTGGGAGAACGCCTCGAAGCCGCTGGTACCCGAGCGGATGAAGTCGTGGTCGAGCACGGTGCCGGGCCGGGCGTCCTCCGCCTCCAGCAGCAGCCGGTTCAGGCCCTGGAACAGCGCGAGGTCCCCGCCGATACGGATCTGGAGGAACCGGTCGGCGATGGCGACACCGTTGCCGACCACCCCCCGAACGTTCTGCGGATTCCTGAACCGCAGCAGCCCGGCTTCCGGCAGCGGATTCACAGCGATGATGCGGGCGCCGTTGAGCTTCGCCTGCTCCAGTGCGGAGAGCTGACGCGGATGGTTGGACCCGGGATTCTGACCCACCAGGAAGATCAGGTCGGCGTGGTGGATGTCCTCCAGGCTCACCGTTCCCTTGCCGGTGCCCAACGTCTCGTGCAGGGCGAAGCCGCTGGACTCGTGGCACATGTTGCTGCAGTCGGGAAGGTTGTTGGTGCCGAAGGCCCGGGCGAAGAGCTGCAGCAGGAAGGCAGCCTCGTTGCTCACCCGGCCCGAGGTGTAGAAGACCGCCTCGTCGGGCGAGTCCAGTGACCGCAGCTCCCCGGAGAGCAGCTCCAGGGCGTCATGCCAGCTGATCGGCTCGTAGTGGTCCGAATGCGGCCGCTTGACCATCGGTTCGGTGAGTCGGCCCTGTTTATTCAGCCACAGGTCGGACCTTCGGCCCAGCTCGGAAACCGGATGCCGGCGGAAGAAGTCGGCGGTGATCCGGCGTGACGTCGCCTCGTCGGTGATGTGCTTGGCGCCGTTCTCGCAGTACTCGTTTCGGTGCCTGTGGCCGGGGGAGGGGTCGGCCCAGGCGCAGCCGGGGCAGTCGATGCCGTCGACCTGGTTCATGGTCAGCAGCGCCGCTCCGGCCCGCGGGAGTGACGTCTCCTCGAGGGAGTACTCCAAGGCGTGCGTCACCGCGGGAACGCCCGCCGCCCATTTCTTGGGCGGGGTCACGGTGAGGCGCTCTTCCGGTTCTTCGCTCGGTGGCTTCTTCATCAGGGTGCTTCTCGCTCTCGCTCTTCAGCACACGGATCAGGGCGCGGATCAGCCCACGGGCCAGCGAGGGACCCGGCTCCTCGGCGGTTGCGGTTCCACCGGCTGCACGTGTCCGTTGCAGATGGTTCCTCGCCAGGCCCCGCCCTCTTCCCCCAGGCCCTCGATGAACTCCTTGAAGCGCGCGAGTTCCGATCTGATCACTCGGCGCGTGAACCCGGACACGCCCATGACGAAGTCGGAGACTGCGCGCCGCTCGACCTCGATACGCACCGTGACCGCCGTCCGGTCCGGTGCAGTGGGACGGAAGGTCACCTCGCCCCGGTGGCAGGAGCGCCGACCCAGGCTCTGCCAGACCACACGCGAGTCCGGCTGCTGCTCCACGATCTCCGCAGTGAACTCGCGGCGCACCGGACCACGGCCGACGACCCAACGGGTGAGGGTGGGCCTGAGGTGCTCGACACTCTTCACCGTGGACATGAACCGGGGAAAGCTCTTGAACTGCGTCCACTGGTTGTAGGCGGTACGGACCGGAACCTCGATCTCGAGCGTCTCTTCGACGGTGTTCATGACCCACCTGCCTGACGGCTGCTGTGCCCTCAGTTTCACCGCCGGCCTGCGGGCTCGCCATTTCGGGCCCGGCGAGGGTCAGCCGTCCGCCTTGATCTTCTGCCCTGGGCCTCGGGGTCGGCGACGGCCCGGTAACCGGTGATGACGCCGGTCTTCCAGGCACTCGACCCGGCGCAGGCGGGCGGCGGGGTCGGGCCGACCCGCTTGGCCGGCTCGACGTTGGTCAGCCGCCCGTCCCGGCGCAGGTGAAACACATGTGTCTGTCGAGATGCCGTCCCAGTCGGTGATCACGGCCGGGTTCGTACATGCACCTTGCTGAGACCCACAATGCGCTCTGCTGGACGAGATCCCTGCTCGGGCTCTGCTTCGTGCCCGGGTTGTTCGGCAGGTCATGCGCGGGACGAACGCGGTGAAACGACGGATGTCGACGGGCGCGGCTGCGCCGATTCCTGCGGGTTGCCGACGGCCGGTCCGGAGGGGCACGGAAGGCGCGGACGTCGTGGAAGGCGCTCCCCGACTCGGTGGCGGGCGACGGCGCCAATGGCCAGGCTGGTGTCATGCGAAACCGAGCGGCCATGAGGGAGGGCAGCTTCCGGCACCGCGGGGCCGAGCTGGTCTACGACGATGCCGGCGAGGGTCCTGTGGCCGTGTACGCGCACGGCGGTTTCGTGAGTCAGGCCGCAGAGGACCGGATGGACCTGTTCTCATGGGCGCCGGTCCTCGAGGCGGGCCTACGCCTTGTCCGTTATGACGCCCGGGGACATGGTCGGTCGGCCGGCGGCCCTGTGGACAGCGACTACACGTATCAGTCGCTTGCCGGTGACCTGCTGGCCCTGCTCGATCACCTGGGCGCCTCGCAGCCTGTCACCGCCATGGGTGCGTCGATGGGCTGCGGCAGCGTGCTGCACGCCGCCGTGCGTGCGCCCGACCGGTTCTCCCGGCTGGTCCTGCTCATCCCGCCGACGGCCTGGACGACGCGGGAGGCCCATGTGCGGGCCGCTCGGGAATCCGCCGAGGTCGTCGAACGGGAGGGACCGGACGCATGGCTCGCCACCCGGGCGCGGCAGCCTCGTCCGGCCGTCGTGGCCGACGTACCCGAGCAGCCGCCGACACCCGCCGAAGGGGTGCTGCCCGCCGTTCTGCGTGGCCTGGCGATGTCCGACCTGCCCTCGCTCTCGGAGGTCGCCGCGCTGCGCCGGCCAAGCTTGGTGCTGGGCTGGGTCGGTGACCCGGGGCACCCTCTGTCGACCGCGGAGACGCTGGCCCAGGTGCTTCCGCACGCCGAACTGCACGTGTCCGAAACACGCGCCGACATCCGCACCTGGGGGGACCGCATCGCCGAGTACCTGAGCCGGCCCCAGCCGTAGCGGGCCTTAGCCCGCCGGGGGTGGGCGATCGGGTTCGGCGGCCTGATGCCTCGCGCGGCCGGGCTGACCCGCTGCTCGACCTCCATGCGCAGCAAGTGATCGACCGACGGCCCCGGGCGGTCCTGCCGATGCTGATCGACGCGGTCTCAGAGCCAGTGCGTCCGGGCTCCTGAACACTGTGCTGAACGCTGCGACGGACCGGCGGTCGACGCGCACCGAGCACATCCATGGCGACGACTCGCGGCGCATCCCAGGCAGACCGCCGATCATCCGGCTCGCTGCCGTAGGCGTTGTCGCCGGACCGGCGGACGACCGTGCGGCCGGCGGCGAGATGGTCGGGCCGCCCCGCGCGTCCGAGGATGTCGATGCTGCGTAATTCGGACGTTCACGGTCAATATGGATGCCTGCGCAGGGGGTCGTGGTGAGCGGCGAAGAGCCGGCGCCCCTGGACTGCCGCACGGATTGGACTTGAACCGGAAGGTGGACACCACCATGGAGACGCCCCAGATCGTCACGCCGCGGGAGTGGGAGGCGGCGCACGAGCAGCTGCTCGTGAAGGAGAAGGAGCTGACCCATGCCCGGGACGCGCTGGCCGCGATGCGCCGGCGCATGCCGTGGATGGCGGTGGAGAAGGACTATGAGTTCGACGGACCTGAAGGCAGGGCGGGCCTGCTCGACCTGTTCGAGGGCCGTCGTCAGCTGATCGTCTACCGCGCGTTCTTCGAGCCCGGCGTTTCCGGCTGGCCCGACCACGCGTGCGTGGGTTGCTCCATGGTGGCCGACCACGTCGGCCACCTCGCCCATCTGAACGCCCGCGACACCACTCTCGTCTTCGCCTCGCGCGCCCCGCAGCCGGACATCGAGCGTGTGAAGGCGCGGATGGGCTGGACGATGCCCTGGTACACCGTGACCGACGAGTTCGACGGCGACTTCGGTGTGGACGAATGGCACGGCACGAACGCGTTCATCCGCGACGGCGACAGCGTGTTCCGCACCTACTTCATCAACAGCCGCGGCGACGAGGCGCTGGGGAGTACGTGGAGCTACCTCGACATGACCGCCCTCGGGCGCCAGGAGGAATGGGAGGACTCGCCGGAGGGCTACCCCCAGACCCCGCCCTACCAGTGGTGGAACTGGCACGACGCATACGGCGACGCCGAGTCGGCGGGGAGGTAGGGGCCTGAACCGGCCGAAGCTCCCGAAGCCATCGCCGGCCGGGCAAGCGACGCAATGCGCGGTTCGGAGTGAAGAAAAGGGGCGTCGGCGCTCCTGCCGGTCGGCTGCCTCGGGTCGGGGCCATCTCTCAACGGGCAGCGTCATCAGTCCGCCTCCCCAGACGCAATGGCGGGCGCCATCGCATCGGTGCGTGCGCGGTGTCCGTCGATCCGGACGCTCCATCCACTCGGCTGCGCCTGCCGTGCTGACGGTTGTGCCGAGACGTGGGGTTCACTGGGACCCTGGGGGAGGCGGAGCCTCAGCAACCGGGCGAGGCGGATGCGTTCTTCCGGAGTGGCCCACCCCTGACGGCGCTCGAGGACCTGGACGGTGGCGGTGTTGAAGTTGGCCCGTGCATGCCGGGTGCGGGTGATGGCGCTGAGGTAGAAGTCCAGGTTCGCATTGCCCGGTGTGCCGGTCCGATCGGTCGCAGTCCGGCCATCCGGGGTGATCCCCAGCTGCAGGGCGGCCAGGCTGGGCAGCGGGATAGTTGCGCCGGGCAGTACGTGGCCTGTTGATCGGGTCAGTCGCTGACGGCCACGGGCGTCCCGTGTGTTCAGCAGCGCCATCAGCGTTGTGTTCAGTCTTCGGGCCAGCTCCGTTCGGCTGGTTGCCAGCCGTGGCAGCTGGAGAAGCAGCTGCCCGTGATAAGCGGTGTGCAGGGCCTCGTTGATGGCTTCTTCGTTGTGGTTGTTCGCGTCGGCCCGGTGGAGGGTCTCGTGCGAGAAGACCTCCCCCAGCAGCCGGAAGTCCTCGTAGCGGTACCGCTGGTTGAACACGATGGATGGCCGTGGGTCAGTGGCCGGCCCGAACAGGACCATGGCAATCGCCTCCGGGCGCGGCGTGGTGCCGAAGACGACGCGCGAGAAGAGACCGTCGCGGATCGCTTGGATGCTGCGCTGCCCGGGGCCACCCGCCAGCGAGGCGAGGGCGGCGCGCAGGTTGGCATTCGGCACCACGGCGCTGATCTGCGAGCTGCGGAAGACGGCAAGCCCTTCTTCGCGCGCGTGGCGGCCGCGAGGCTTGAGCGTGGCCGTGAGCAGGTGGACCAGCTTCTGGTCTGTGATCTCGCGAGGCGGCGCGGGCCGCATCGGCGGCCCTTGAGGATATGACAGCGTGCTCAGCAGGCTGAGGTCGGCGGGCCGGAATGGCGGCTGGGCCAGCAGTCGCAGCGCCTCACGATTGTGATCTTCGGTTGCCCGTTGGACACTTGCGGCGCTCCGGCCGGTTGATGCAGGCGTGGCAGCCACCAGGGATGCGGACATCAGCGCCACGGTGACCAACGTCATGGCGACGGTGCAACGACTCGCGCGGAATACGGTCATGCAGTGGGCCTATCCAGGCACCTCGGAGGACTCGTGCCACCGCGCCGCGAACCGACCGGGTATTCACTCACCCGGCCGCTCCCGGTGGCGGTGGAGCCTACGCGCGTGCTGCGTGGGGCGCAGCGGATCTCTGCAGGTCAGCGGCCGCCACGCCAGTGACGGCCGCTGCGTCGGTCCATCGGGTGTGGGTGGTGGCTCGTGCTCGTCCCACGGTTCACCACCCACACGTGTGCGTTCCCGGCCTAGCGGAGGGCGTCCTCACGCACGGACACGTCCACGGTTGTGCCTGCGGACGAGGTAGAACGCCCCGGCCGCCGCGGACCCGGCTGCCATGCTTGCGCCGATGACCATCTCCGCCGTGCCGGGTGTGTGAGAGCCGCCGAGACCGCCCTGCGTCGCGGCTCCCCTGAGGACCGTGAAGTTGGCGCTCGCGCTGCGGCCGGAACACGTCACGGTCAGCCTGGCCGCCCCGGGTGTGGCGGTGTTGTCCACCCGCGCCGTCGCCGTGGTCGTCGCCCCGGCGGGCAGGTGCACGGCGGGGAAGACCGCGGAGGTGACCGTGCCGCCGCTCGTACAGCCGCTTGCCGTCACGGAGAGGGTGGCGCCCTGATGCACCTGTGACGGACTCACCCGCACATTCGACGGCCCGCCCGCAGGCGTGCCTCCTGCCCACGCCACGGTCGGCGACAAGGCCAGAACCGCACCGGCCGCGCCGGCACCTATCCACATCCGAGAAACCCGCATCGTTTCCTCCTCGACACCAGCACCACCCCGACGAAGCCTCGGGAGATGGGCGAAAGCTCTGCCACGCACAACACTCGCTGCGATCCCCGGCAACGACACACCCACGTCACCCGCAGCAGAGCCGCGAGAGTCACAAAAGGGCAGGTCAGCGCAGATTTTTGGGGACGCCGAGTCGGGGGCGAAGGATGGTGCAGATGGCCCATACCCGTCATGTGGTGCGCCCTGTCCAGTCAGCGGGCACCAGTGGGAACTGCGGACCGGGCGGGTGCGCGCCAGGAAGCGGACGAGGCCGGCCGGCGTCCCGAGGACGTATTCGCGGCGGAGCGGCAGCGCAGGGCACAGACGAGGGCCTGGGCGAGCGGGGACCGGTTGGTGGGCTGCGGATCTTGCTGCGTCCGGTGCTGTTGGCCCGCGTTCGGACCTTTACGCCGGTCCGAAGGGTCTATCGACCTGAGGCAAGGACGGTGACCGTGCCCGTTGGGCGACGTCCTCCTGTGGTATCGGCCACCCGGCCGCGCCGGGGACCTCGAGGACCGGTCCGGACGGTGGCGCGCTCTACTCCGGCTCCGCCAGGTGCTTGGCGGAGCGGGCCAGTTCGCTGATGAGGTGCTCGAGCGCCGCGGTGGCGGTGGGGCCGGTGGCGGCGACTTCGGGCACCAGGTCGCTGGCGGAGCGTCGCAGTTCGAGCCATCCGAGGTAAGTGGCGTACGTGGTGACTGCCTGACGCCGTGCCGGGGCGGGTGCGAGGCCCAGGTCGGTGTAGAGCTCCGTGAGGTAGGCGATCCGCCGCTCGGTGACCCGTCGCAGGACCGGGGCGACGGCGGGGTGATCGGCGTGGGCGACGATCGCGGGCTCCAGGCCGTTGATGTCCTCCTGCCCCAGCGCGGCGGTGAACAGAGCCGTCAGCCGCTGCCGGGGATCGGTGATACCGCCCAACTCCGAGATCAAAGCTGTGGTGTTGTCGTGCTCCCACATTTCCAGCCCGGCCGTCAACAGCGCATCGCGGTCCTTGAAGTGCCAGTAGAAGCTACCCCGGGTGGTCCCCAGTTCGCCCGCGAGTGCGTTGACCGATACGGCGGCGACTCCGCCGCGTGCCATCGCGCGCAGTGCCGCGGTGGACCAGTCCTGGGGGGTGAGGTGCCTTCTTGCCATGTCCGTACAGTACTGTATGGTAATTCCATACAGGGGTGTATGGATGGATTGGGGGAGCGGTATGACACTGACGAAACTCGCCGGAGGGACGGCCGCAGTCGGCCTCGCCGCGATCGGGGTACTGCACGGGGTCTGGATCTTTTCGACCTGGCCGCTGGCCAACCGTGCGGAGTTCGCCCGTACGGTCGTAGGGGTCGCTGAAGCGGACCTGCCCACACCGGAGTTGACCGCCGCGGCCGCGGCGGTGCTCGGGGTGGCGTCCTATGTGACCGCGGCTCGGGCCGACTTGGTCCCGCAGATGCGGCCACGTCGCTTGGTGCGCCAGGGCGTATGGGGCGTCGCGGGCGTGCTGATTCTGCGAGGTGCGGCTGGTCTGGTTTCCTCCGGACTGACCAGCCGACCGACCGATTTCACCCGCTGGGACCTGGCGCTGTACTCCCCGCTGTGCCTGACGCTCGGGGGCCTGGCGGCGTACGTCGCTGTCTCTACGCGCCCCCCTCGCCGCGAAGGTCGGCGCCACGTCATCGGGAGACTTGAGGGCCGTAGGAATGGAGAAGACCGACGATGACCCGGTTGATACCCCGGCTGGTGATCGGACTCGCCGCGGTGCACTTCGCGGTCGCGCTGATCGCCTGGAGCACCTTCGGTGATGTCGCCCGCGACGGATTCTGGAACGCCTCCCCGGGAGAGCCGCAGCGCGAGTCCGAGATGTGGTTCTTCCTCGCAGGGTTCGGTTTCCTCGCCCTCGGCACACTCAGCCGACGTGTCGTCCGTGACACCGGCAGGCTCCCGGCGCAGCTGGGCTGGTATCTGCTCGCCATCGGAGTGCCGCTGCAGATTCTCTGTCCACTGTCCGGCGCACCCGGACTGATCGTGCTCGGGGTGCTGGCACTGATCGCGGCCCGGCGGGACAGTGCGGGGGAGGGCCGCCAAAGACCCCTGTAGGCAGCCACCGGCCGTGGGCACGCTCATGGTCGCCCGGACACCCGAGGGTGCTCATGGTCACCCGGCCTGCTCACAAAATCGCGGAGTCTGCACCTCGTCGAGCTGGGCAACGGAGCCATGGCAGGATCCGCGAACATGAGGATTGAACGATCCGATCGGCCCGTCGCTCTCGTCAGCGGGTCCACGTCGGGAATCGGCGAGGCCGTCGCGCGGAGGCTGGCGGCGGACGGGATGCGGGTCGTCGTGCACTCGCGGCGCAGTGCGGAGGCCGGGGAAGCGCTGGCGGCAGAGCTCGGCGGGGCGTACGTGCGAGCCGATCTGGCGGTGGAGGAGGAGGCCCGAAGGCTGGTCGAGGCGGCGCTCGACCGGTACGGGCGGCTGGACGTGCTGGTGAACAACGCCGGCATCAGCCGGCCGATCCCGCACGACGACCTGGCCGCGGCGACACCGGCGGACTGGCGGCAGCTGCTGGAGGTCAACCTGATCGCGCCATGGGTGCTGTGCACGGCGGCACTTCCGGCGCTGCGCCAGTCGCCCGCGGGCGGCAGCATCGTGAACGTCACCAGCCACGCCGGGGTGCGCCCCAAGGGCTCGTCCGTGCCGTACGCGGCGAGCAAGGCCGCGCTGAACCACGTGACCCGGCTGCTCGCGGCCGCGCTCGGACCCGAGGTGCGGGTCAACGCGGTGGCGCCGGGCCTGGTGGACACGCCGATGACGAAGGACTGGGCGCAGGCGCACGAGCTGTGGCGGGACCGCGCCCCCATGCGCCGCCCGGCCCAGTCCGCCGACGTGGCCGACCTGGTGGCGTCGGTGATCGCCAGCACCTATCTCACCGGCGAGGTCATCGTGCTCGACGGCGGGCTGAATCTGACCTGAGAAGCCGACCCTGGCCGTCGCCGCCACAGCGGTGGGTGATGGGCGATGCCGGGCCCCTGGGCGGCCGGCCCGTCGGCGGCCCGGCGTTGCACGGCACTCCGCAGTGACCGGCGCGGCCTCCCGGAACACCCGTTCGCGAAGAAGTCCGATTTTCTGCTTTCCACCCCTTTTGTCGGTGTGTGTGGAGCGCTATTCTGGTAGGGCCTACGGGGCGAGCGAGGGAGTTCGACCGGAGTAGCCGACTTTGGCGGAAGTTGCCGCCGGGGCCGACGTCGACGGTCGGGCTGAGAGGTCCGAAGGTCGAAAGACCGGAGGACGACCCCTATTACCTGATCCGGGCAATACCGGCGCAGGGAGCCCGTCTCGTAGGTTCTTTGTGTGCCGAAGTCGCGGGCAGCCGTCTCTGGCTCCCGGAGAGCGGCCTGGGGTCGGTGCGGGGGGAGCCGCTTCGTCATTTTCGAGTCGTTTCGAGCAGCCCTGGTAGCACTGCGGTGCCCGCGAGTGCCGGCTGCCGAGGTCCGCACCGCCCGGGCCGCGTCCCACGAGGCATGGACGAAAAAGCCGAACAAGCACGCCTACTGACGTACCGTCATCCGGCTGACATGGAGGGCGCGGTCTCAGGGAGCGTCGTGCGAAGCACGAGGGAGGCGCGGGACCGGGGGTCAGGCGCGGGTAGAGTTGCCCCCGCGAGGCCGGCCGACCGCCCGGCCTCAACCCTTGTGGTGCGGGCCCCGGGCCCCGGGCCTCGCCCGCTGCCGTGTGTCGGGGCCGATGGCGCCCCGGTGAAGATCCGATTCTCTGCAGGAGAGAGCGTGCGCGAGCCCATGACGCCCAGCACGGCTGCCTGCCCGCCGTGACGCTTCGTCCCCGGATGTGAGCCCGGCTGCGCCGACGCGCAGGGCTTGGCCCCGTCCCTTTCAGCTTCCGGCTCCGCATCGCGGGGTCGCTCCGCGGGGTACCGCCCCGGTTCCTCCGCGTCCTCCCGCACGCCCCGGCCCGCCGCAGGGGTGAGCCCGAGCAGGACAGGCTCTCGTTTCCTTGTCTTCTTCCCTACCGTCACCCGCCACGTGCCTGCGCGCCTTGCGCCCGGACTGGCTGACCGACCCGAAGGTCTGGCGCACCGAGGTGCTGGCCGGCCTGGTCGTTGCCCTCGCGCTGATTCCCGAGGCGATCTCGTTCTCGATCATCGCCGGCGTCGACCCCGCGATCGGCCTGTTCGCCTCCTTCACCATGGCCGTCACCATCGCCGTCGTCGGCGGGCGCCGGGCGATGATCTCCGCCGCGACCGGCGCCGTCGCGCTGGTCATCGCCCCCCTGAACCGCGAGCACGGCCTCGGCTACCTGGTCGCCGCCGTCATCCTGGCCGGTGTCTTCCAGGTGATCCTGGGCGTGCTCGGAGTCGCGAAGCTGATGCGGTTCATCCCGCGCTCGGTGATGGTCGGCTTCGTCAACTCCCTCGCCATCCTGATCTTCATGGCCCAGGTCCCCGAGATGACCGACGTGCCGTGGGCCGTGTACCCGCTGATCATCGGTGGTCTGGCCCTGATGGTGTTCTTCCCGAAGGTCACCACCGTCGTGCCGGCTCCGCTCGTCTCGATCGTGATCCTCACCGTCATCACGGTCGGCGCGGCCATCGCCGTGCCCACCGTCGGCGACAAGGGCGAACTGCCGTCCTCGCTGCCGGTGCCGGGCCTGCCGGACGTGCCCTTCACCCTGGACACCCTGACCACCGTCGCGCCGTACGCCTTCGCCATGGCGCTCGTCGGGCTGATGGAGTCCCTGATGACCGCCAAGTTGGTCGACGACATCACCGACACCCACTCCAGCAAGACACGCGAGTCGATAGGTCAGGGCGTCGCCAACATCGTCACCGGCTTCTTCGGCGGCATGGGCGGCTGCGCCATGATCGGCCAGACCATGATCAATGTGAAGGTCTCCGGAGCCCGCACCCGCCTGTCGACCTTCCTTGCCGGCGCGTTCCTCATGGTGCTGTGCATCGTCTTCGGGCCGGTCGTCTCCGACATCCCCATGGCTGCCCTGGTCGCCGTCATGGTCATGGTGTCGTTCGCGACCTTCGACTGGCATTCCGTCGCGCCGAAGACCCTCAAGCGCATGCCGGCGGGGGAGATCTCCGTCATGGTGATCACCGTCGCGGCCGTCGTCGCCACCCACAACCTCGCCATCGGCGTGGTCGCCGGCTCGGTCACCGCCATGGTCGTCTTCGCCAAGCGCGTCGCCCACCTCGCCGAGGTCACCGCCGTCACCGATCCGGACGGCAGTACGGTGGTCTACCGGGTGACGGGCGAGTTGTTCTTCGCTTCCTCCAACGACCTCGTCGGCCGGTTCGCCTACGCCACCGACCCGGACAGGGTCGTCATCGACATGTCCGCGGCCCACATCTGGGACGCCTCCTCCGTCGCCGCTCTGGACGCCATCGAGAGCAAGTACGCTCAGCGCGGCAAGGCCGTCGAGATCACCGGCCTGAACGAACCCAGCGCCCACCTCCACGACCGCCTCAGCGGCGAACTCACCGGCAGCCACTGACCGGCACGTCGTACGAGGGCCGCCGCCCGGGCACGAGCCCGCGGGGCGGCCCTTGCCGCTCTCGTACCGCTGCTGCCCCGCCCGTCGTCCCCGAGCACCGCCGGCGAGCCGCCCCGCCTCCCACGGCCCCCGGTTCCCGCAGCCCCCGGATCGAAGCCGGCTCTCAACCGAACCACCTGGCAGGCTCGGTCACGTTCGACCCTCCGAGCACTCCGGTATCCCCCACGCCTGGAACGACGCCCAGGCCACCCGGATCGGCGTCATGCCGCGGGGCACGGGTGGCGCGCAGAAGATCCGCTGGTTCGACATCACCCAGGGCTACGCCATGCACCTCGCCAACGCGTACGAACACGCCCACGCCCGCATCGTCGTCGAAGGCCCGGCCGTCGGACGCGACGGCCGGCAGCGCTCCTGGAACACGTGGGTCGGCGCACCCGATCGCGGCGTCGAACCCAACTCGGGCTCGGCCCCCGGCGAGGCGGTCCTCGTCCCTGCCGCCGGCACCACCCACGAGGATGCCGCCTACTTTTCTCACCGTCGTCGGCGACCTCAACACCGACGCTTCCCGGCTGCCGGTCCTCGACGCAGGCGACATCACACTCCCACCGACCGCCACCATCCACCCGCTCCCCGCCCCGCCCCGTTCCCGTCATGCTCCACGGCTCCTGGATCCCCGACACCCCGGTGTGATCCACCGACGCCTCCGAGGCCGGGGCGCGGACCCGGCGCGGCTTCGGTGCGCCCCGGCGCGGTGCCTGCCCGGTCTCGTCACGTCGGGCGCACCAGCGAGGACGGCGGTGAACCGCGGCGAGCGGTCAGGGCGGCGAGTTCGGCGGAGGGGGATGAGCAGGACGATGGTTTGTTGGTGTGACGAGATTCCAAAGAGGGCATTCGGGTGGGACGCGGCAGAGACGGAAACCGTCCACAGGCCTCGAGCTGTCCTCACTCCCGACAACTCGCACAGCAACCTCGGGAGAGACTCATGACGGAGTGGCAGGCACCCTCGATGCCGTCGACCGGATGGTTCGCCGCCGACCCCCACCGTTTCCCCGATGTCGTCGACGATGACGATCTCGGCCGCATGGCCTACCGCACGTTCGAACACGCCGAATGCTCCGCGCCCGGGCCAGGCACGGGTCGGCGCACCGCGGTGTCCCTGGAGCCGTCGGACCGTCGGCGCCTGGAGCTGCACGCTGCCTTGACCACTGCCGGCGTCGCACCACTGCCGGGCGACCTCGCGGCCATCGACGCCTTGTGCGCTCTCGATGACACCACCCACACCGCGCTGCAGCGATGGCTCGCCCACACACTCTGAACCCTCCCCGGACCATGCGAGTCCATCCGGCGGCAGCGTCCGGCCCGTTCTGGGAGGCGCGCAGACTCCGGCACCCGCTCTGGACCGGCCCATCTCCGGACTGCGGCGGCTGGTCCGCCCGGACAGACACGGGACCGGGCCTTTTCCGACCTGACGCTGAGGCGTGATGAAGGACAACGACGGTCAGGCGTGCCGCCCCTGACCCGATCCGGGAGTCACCGACCCCGGGCGCTGAGCGTGCGGCCTCCCCGTGCCCGGTGTTCGGTGACGACTCGTCACGTCAACTGAACCGTCCGCGTGCCAAGACCTTCTCGGATCGGGCGGCTGCGCCGCGGCCGGGTTCGTGCTCCCTGCCACGCGGGCATGGCTTCCGCTGCGCCCCAGTGCTCTGCGCCAGCCGCGTGGTGCAACTGCCGTGCGAGAGGGGTCACTGATCCCACACTGACCGGCAGGCAAGGCGGTGGGCCGTCCGCCTCTCCACGTGTGGAACGGCGGCCGCTGTGTTGGGGCGAAGCTCACCCGGAGGCAGTGGCTCGCCGGCGGATCACCGAGGCGGGGTCGTGGATCCCGGCCGCACGGGCGCGGCGCTTGATCTCGTTGTTCACCTGTCCGGGCCTGCGCCGCGCCCGCGTCACCAGTACCGACCGTCGAGCAGGCCCCGGCCCGAGCGCCCCGCTCGGGCCCGGGCCGCCTCCGACATCAGAGCCCGCTACCGGCCCCGAAGACCCCCGTCCCACCTGAGACGTCCTTCCGGTACCCGCCGGTCACGTACCACGCGGAGACAGCCTTGACAACGACCGACTAGGGTTTTATGTACGTGTTTGGGACGATCACCAAGGTTTCAGGGTGATGCCGCCCCGCTCGGAGAGGAGGTGGGCCAAATGCCGGGGGCGTCCTTCTCTCGTGACCCCTACGCGGTGCTCGGCGTCGAGCCGTCCGCGACGGCACGCCAGATCACCACGGCGTACCGGCGGCAGGTCCGGGCCCTGCATCCGGACGCGGGCCCGGACCGAGGTGCCCGTCCCGAGGACCTTGCCGCCGTCGTGGCGGCGTACGCCACCCTCCACGACCCGGAGCGGCGGGAACGCTACGACGCCGACCGCCGGCGCGGCCGGCCCTCCGGAGCGCGGCGGATCCCCGTGACCGTCAGACGGGCCCCCGGCCCTTCAACGCCTCCACGACCCTCCCCGGACCCGCCGGTGGACCCCGGGGTGCCGCGAGGGGCCTGCGTGCGCGCCGGCCCTGTCCGGGTACACGTTCCTCCGCAGGGAGCCGCCCGCTCCTCGGATCCTCTGACGCTGCTCCTGCGGTGGGTCATGGAGGTGGACCCGTGGCAGTGACGAACCGCCTCGTCGCCGCACCGAGCGGTACGGCAGTGCCCACGGAGGTCGGACCTCCGGCACCGCGCGACCCCGGTGGGCGCGCCGACGAGCCTGGGCAGGAAGGAGAGCTGAGATGACCCGTGCAGTCGGTATCGACCTCGGTACGACGAACTCGGTGGTGTCCGTGCTCGAAGGCGGCGAGCCCACCGTCATCACCAGCACGGAGGGGGCGAGGACCACCCCCTCGGTGGTCGCCTTCGCGAAAAGCGGCGAGGTGCTCGTCGGTGAGATCGCCAAGCGCCAGGCGGTGACCAACGTCGAACGCACCGCCCGTTCGGTCAAACGGCACATGGGGGAGGCGCAGTGGCGCTTCCCGGAGTCGGGCTCCATCGACGGCAAGCACTACACCGCCCAGGAGATCTCCTCCAGGGTGCTGCAGAAGCTCAAGCGGGATGCGGAGGCCTATCTCGGGGAGGACGTGACGGACGCGGTGGTCACCGTGCCCGCGTACTTCAACGACTCGCAGCGCACCGCCACCAAGGAGGCAGGGGAGATCGCCGGCCTCAAGGTGCTGCGGATCATCAACGAGCCCACCGCCGCCGCGCTGGCGTACGGCCTGGACAAGGAGAACGAGCAGACGGTCCTCGTCTTCGACCTCGGTGGCGGCACCTTCGACGTCTCGCTGCTGGAGATCGGGGAGGGCCTGGTGGAGGTGAAGGCCACCAACGGTGACACCCACCTCGGCGGAGACGACTGGGACCAGCGGATCGTCGACCATCTCGTCCAGCAGTTCAAGAACGGCTACGGCATCGACCTGTCGAAGGACAAGATGGCCCTGCAGCGTCTGCGCGAGGCCGCGGAGCGGGCCAAGGTCGAGCTCTCCTCGGCGACCGAGACGACCATCAACCTGCCCTACATCACGGCCTCCGCCGAGGGCCCGCTACACCTGGAAGAGAAGCTCACCCGCGCCCAGTTCCAGCAGCTGACGTCCGACCTGCTCGAGCGCTGCAAGGCACCGTTCCACAACGCGATCAAGGACGCCGGCATCAGCCTCGACGACATCGACCATGTGATCCTGGTCGGCGGCTCCACCCGGATGCCCGCCGTCACCGAACTGGTCAAGGAACTGACCGGCAAGGAACCGCACAAGGGCGTGAACCCGGACGAGGTCGTCGCCATCGGCGCCTCGCTCCAGGCAGGAGTGCTGCGAGGCGAGGTGAAGGACGTCCTGCTCCTCGACGTGACCCCGCTGTCCCTCGGTATCGAGACCAAGGGCGGCATCATGACCAAGCTCATCGAGCGCAACACCACGATCCCGACCAAGCGCTCCGAGATCTTCACCACGGCCGAGGACAACCAGCCGTCCGTGCAGATCCAGGTCTACCAGGGCGAGCGCGAGATCGCGGTGTACAACAAGAAGCTGGGCATGTTCGAGCTGACCGGTCTGCCGCCGGCCCCGCGCGGCGTCCCGCAGATCGAGGTCACCTTCGACATCGACGCCAACGGCATCATGCACGTGACCGCGAAGGACCTGGGCACGGGCAAGGAGCAGAAGATGACCGTCACCGGCGGCTCCGCCCTGCCCAAGCAGGACATCGATCGCATGATGCGCGAGGCCGAGCAGCACGCTGAGGACGACCGGCGCCGCAAGGAGGCGGCCGAGACCCGGAACCAGGCGGAAGGCCTGGTGTACAACACCGAGAAGCTGCTGCGCGATCAGGCGGACAAGGTCCCTCAGGACGCACGGCAGGAGGTCGAGACGGCGATCGCAGACCTCAAGGAGAAGCTCAAGGGCGATGACACGAACGCGATCCGTGAGGCAACGGAGAAAGTCGGCGTGGCCGCCCAGAAGGTCGGCTCGGCCATCTACACCAAGGCCGCGCCCGAGGGTGCCGGCTCGGCAGGCGCTGCCGGCGGCCAAGCGGCCGGCGAGGGCCGGAGCCAGGCGGAGGACGACGTCGTCGACGCCGAGATCGTCGACGAGGACAGGCGGCAGGGAGGTGAAGGATGAGCGTCCCGAACGACCGAAGCGCTTCCGGGAGGGAGCGGCGTCCGCCCGTGGTCATCCGCGACCGGCGCCGGATCGATCCGGTGACCCTCCAGCCGCGCGGGATCCCCGAGGCACCTGCGGCCGGAGCCTCGACGAATCCCGATGCCGGAGCGGGACACGGCACGGGCCGTCAGCGGCTCCCGGAGCCGGAGCCGGAGCAGGGGCGCGCGGCGAACGCTCCTGCCGGCGGTGAGCAGGCTCAGATCGCGAAGCTGCGGGCGCAGCTGTCCGAACGGACCGCCGATCTGCAGCGGACGAAGGCCGAGTACGACAACTACCGCAAGCGCGTGCGGCGAGACCGCACGGCGGTGCAGGAGATCGCCGTGGCCAACGTTCTCGCCGCCCTGCTGCCCCTCGTGGACACCGTTGAGCAGGCGCGCGAGCACGGCGAGGCGTCGAAGGCGTTCACGTCCGTAGCCGACCTGCTCGAAGCCGAACTGGCCGCGCTCGGCCTGCAGTCCGTCGGGGACGTGGGGGAGCCGTTCGATCCGACGGTCCATGAGGCACTGGACTACACGGAGTCGGAGCAGCAGGAGTGGCCCGTCTGCAGTGCCGTACTGCGTTCCGGTTATCGGGTCGGTGACCATCTCCTGCGGCCCGCCCAGGTAGTGGTCACCGGTCCGCCGACAACCGCCACGGGCCGTAAGGGCGGTGCGGGTGTCGGCACGGGCTCGGGCGCCGGAGGCGGCACGTCGGCAGCCGGCGAGCAGGGACTGCGGGAGCCTTGGGGGAAACGCGGTGAGCGCGGGTCTCCGCCCGACGTCTGATCCCGCCCGTCGGCCGGGCTACGAGCAGCCGGGCGGCGAGGCAGCCCGGCGCGCACCCGGTCACGCTCCGCGGGCGGTCGGACGTGACGGGTGCCCCCTCGCCGTCGGGCTCCCCGGCCGTCAGTGGCCTCTGCGTATCCGGGCGGCTTTGCGAGCCTCCGCGGTCTTGCGGGCTTCGGCGGTCCTGCGGGACTCCTTGGGGGCGCGGCCGGGACGGGTGCCAAGGCCGCGGAAGGGCGCGTTGCCGCTGGTGGCCTTGTCCCCTGAGGGCGGGCGCCTCGCGCCTGTGATGCTGGTCAGCTTCTCCTCCCCGGAGCGCACCTGAGTGACCGTCGGCCGGATCCCGGCGCCGGACATCATCCGGTTCACATCTCGCCGCTGGTTCGGGGTGACGAGGGTGACCACGCTGCCCGGCTCGCCCGCGCGTGCCGTGCGACCGCCTCGATGGAGGTAGTCCTTGGGGTCGGCGGGCGGGTCGACGTTGACGACGAGGTCGAGCGCGTCGACGTGGATGCCGCGGGCGGCGACATTGGTGGCCACCAGCACGGTGATGTCACCATTCTTGAACTGCGCGAGCGTGTGCGTGCGCTGCGGCTGCGACTTGCCGCTGTGCAGGGCGGAGGCCCGGATACCGTTGCCGCGCAGATGTCGGGTGAACTGGTCGACGCCGAGCCTGGTGTCCAGGAACATCAGCACCCGGCCGTCCCTGGCAGCGATCTCGGTGGCCGTCGCGTACTTGTCGGCGGGGTGAATGTGCAGCACATGGTGCTCCATCGTGGTGACCGAGCCCGCCGCCCGGTCGACCGTGACGAGTACCGGGTCGTGGAGGTGGCGCCGGACCAGGTGGTCGATGTTGCGGTCGAGTGTGGCCGAGAACAGCATCCGCTGCCCGTCGGGGCTCACCTGATCCAGGAGTTCCGACACCTGCGGCAGGAACCCCATGTCGCACATCTGGTCCGCCTCGTCCAACACCGTGATCCGCACCTGGTCCAGATGACAGTCCCGGCGCGCCACCAGGTCGGTCAGCCGCCCCGGAGTGGCGACGACCACATCGGCGCCGGCCCGCATCGACCTCGCCTGCTGCCCGATCGACAATCCACCGACCACCGTCGCCAGCTTCAGCCGGAGCGCCAGCGCGTACGGTGCCAGCACGTCGCTCACCTGCTGCGCGAGTTCGCGGGTCGGCACCAGGACCAGCCCGAGCGGCCGCTTCGGCTCGGCCCGCCGGCCCGCTGCCGTACGGACGAGCAGGGCCAGCCCGAAGGCGAGGGTCTTGCCCGACCCGGTCCGCGCGCGGCCGAGGATGTCCCGGCCGGCCAGCGCGTCGGGCAGGGTGGCCGCCTGGATCGGGAACGGCTCCGTTATCGCGCGTTCGGTCATCACCCGCACGACTTCCGGTGGCAGTCCCAGTTCGGCGAAGGACTCGGCGGGCGGCGAACCGGTGGTCGGCGTCGGCGTCGGTCGTTCGCCCGGCGCCGTCCCCCCGGTCTCGTCGGCATCGGAATGCCCAATGGCTGTCGGCTTCGCGTTCATGGGGGACCCTTCCGTGGTCTGGCGCCCGGAACGAACCGGGGCCCGCACCCCTTGGCACGGGCCCCGAGAACGACGAAGCGTCCGGCCATTTTACCAGCGCACCCGCCCGCTCCAGCCGGTCCGCGCGACCCCGGACCGGGGGCCGCCCGCGGACTTCGCCGGTGTGCACCATCGGTCTCACGCTGCGTAGGGCTGCCCCTCCGACGTGCGATCTTGTGGGCGAGGCGTGCGGCCGGGTGCCGGTCGCGCGGGTCGACCTCGGGGCTCCGGGATTCGGCGAGCCCGGCGTCACCGACGGCTACGACGACGTCCCAACACCTCCCGCACAACCCACCCGCTGTATCTCCTGGCTTACGAACTCATGGCCTGCGGTACGCCACTTCGGCAGGCCGCCGGCCTTTCCACGGCTGTCGCTCGGCCTCCTCGTCGTCACCGCCCGGTGTCCGCTGAACAGAGACGAGACCGATGTGCGGAATCCCGACCTGCGTCGGGCGGAAGCCGACCTGCGCAACCTCAACACCGCCGAGGACCCGACCTGCGTCGCAGCAGGGAGAGCCTCGGCCTGTGGTTCGACGTCGTCACCGACGACCTCCCTCAGGTCCTGTCCGCCGCCCCTGACGCAAGGCTCTCCGCCGGCGTCGCCCGACCGCTCGACACCGGCCGCTCCGTCAGCGAGGTCCGTTACCTTCGGACCATGTCGATCACCGCACAACTGCGCGACTCGGTGAGGCTGCCGGGTGGGGGCGCACTGGTCAACGGCTTCGCCTTCGAGAGCCGCGGGGACGGGCCGCGCCGCGCCCTCCTCCAGAACGGGCAGGAGCTGGAGGTCTACGACCTGCACGAGGTCTTCGCGGGGGAGCGGGCGCCGACCGCCGTCTTCCCCCTTCCCTGGCCGGGGTGGAACCGCGGTGTCCACTCGGTGAGCCCCGAAGGCACGTTCGCGGTGTTCTCGGGTCAGCGCGCGGTACGGGCCGTGGGACTGGGCGGAGAGACGCTGTGGGAGTACCGGCACGGCTGCTGGGGGCCCGAGATCGGTCACCCGCATACGGGGGACGAGCAGGAAGTGTGCCGCGGCCTCGAGCACGGATCATGCCGGATCTCCGGCGACGGCCGGCTCGTCTGGGCGCACGTCGTCGTCGAGCCGGAGGAAGACAACCGGGAGGAGTGCTGGGTCGTCCTGGACGCCAGGGACGGACGAGAGCTGGCCCGGCTGCCACTGGACAGCGCAGCCTCCGGCTCGCACCACCTCTCCCACCCCGACGGTGTCCACATGGGTTTGTGTATCGGCATGGGCCAGGACGGCATCCTGCTCCACTGGGCGCGCTGGAACGGCGAGAAGCTGACCGGCTGGGACCTCAACGGGACCATGGACCGCATCCTGATGGACGTCCACGCGGGCCATCCGGGCTTCCTGACAGTCGAGCACTACGGAGCGGACCTGGAACTGCACGCTCTGGACGGCGCCGTGCTCGCCGAGGGTACGCCCGAGCCGGCCGAAGACGAGGACCCGCTCTGCTGGGACTACGGCTGCGGCTTCGTCGATGCCGACACCGTCATCGCCTCGACGCTCGAATCCGACGGAGACCCGCAGCGGGCCCGCCACTGGCTGCTCGACGCCCGCACCCTGGAGATACGCGGGACGGTCGCGTATCCCACCGGCCCTGTCGACAGTTATGTACGCCCCCTCGGCGACGGGACCTGGCTCACCTACGACGACGGGAGCGAGACACTCAACCGCTGGACCCAAGGGGCGTCTTGAGCCCGCAGGGCCAAGGGATCGGATCCGCTGTCCTGCGCACGGTGCTGGAGCGGACCGACGCGCAGGGGATGACCGTGGGTTTGAACGTCTTGCAGGGCAGTGGTGCACGTCGACTCTACGAGCGCCACGGATTCGTCGCGGAGGCCAAGGACGCGATCGACGTCTCATGGTGCGCCCGCCGGGGACGAGCACCGCTGCGAAAGCCTGACCTGCGACGGTGCGAGGCCGGTCAGCCCGCCGACCTGCTCGAGGAACGTCGGTCGTCGTCGTGACGAGGCCCGGCAGGCCGGCCACGAGCGGCGGTTGGACCTCGCGGAGTTCAACGTTGACGACGCCGCCGATCACGTCCATGACGGCGGCGGAGCAGGGCCGTGACGACGTGACGAAATTCGTTTCGTGACGGCACCTGGGAGCGGGTCTTCACCGCGTTGTCGCCCGGGCTGACGCCGCTGCGGATCTGATCTGGGTCTTCGCGGTGGACTCCTCGATCGTGTCCACCCCCCGGCATGCGGCCGGAGCCCGCCACAACGGGCTCCGGCCGGCGAGCCGGGCGACCATGCCATCGGCTGGTCCCGCGGCGGACTGACCACGAAGATCCATCTTGCCGCCGACGGCAGTAGTCGGCCCACAAGACGGCCACGATCCACCCGGCCGGACTCTAGTCGCAGGCATGTCCCTCTGGTTCTCGTTATCCGAACTGGCCGGGCTGGTAGTCGCCGGCAGGCTGTTGGACCATGACGTTCCCGCGATTGAAGGCGTTGATGAGGGCGATGACGCACACCAGGGCCGCAAGCTGGTCCTCGTCGTAGTACTTGGCGGCATTCGCCCAGGCCTCGTCCGTGACCCCACCGGCCGCGTCAGCGATGCGGGTGCCCTGCTCCGCAAGCTCCAGGGCAGCGCGCTCGGCGTCGGTGAACACCGTGGCCTCCCGCCATGCCGCGACGAGGCCGAGGCGCGTCGAGGTCTCCCCGGCGTGCGCGGCGTCCTTGGTGTGCATGTCGACGCAGAAACCGCAGCCGTTGATCTGGCTGGCGCGGAGCTTCACCAGTTCCTGCGTCGAGGCCGGCAGGGCCGAGTCCTCGAGCACCCTGCCCGCCGAGACGATGTGCCTACCGAACTTGGCTGCGACCTGGTTGTCCATGAGATTCAAGCGAGCATTCACGGTGCACTCCTGTGTCGTTGTCGCCGGTTACACCTCTTGGACGGAACAGTGCGGCGAACTGTGACATGCGTGAATGTGATGGGCGTCTCACCAGCCGCAGCCGGCGGACCCGTCTGTTGGGCCAAGGCATTCGGCGCAGTCGGTCGGGGGTGGGTCAGGGGCCAGGTCCGGCCCGTTCCACCTCTCGATCCACTGCGCAAGGGTCTGCTGCCGAGGAAAGACGGCGTGCCGGAGACATCGCTGGTTCGGGTCCCATTCCCACACCTCTCCTCCCGGGGAGGAGAAGTCGACCATGTTCCAGATGCAGCACCCGCGTTCGACGAGCGGCACCAGGCCGGGGCGGCTGTCCGCGTCGGAGTCGGACTGGTACGCGCGGTACACAGTGGCCAGGTCCTCGACGTCGCCGAAGTGGTGGCCGTTGTCCGTCAGGGAGACGGCTTCCCAGAGGTCAGGACCGAATCCGCCGTCGGCGACCTCCAGATAGAGACGGCGCAGGAGTGGCGGCATGGCGAATCCGACGGCCGCCTCGACAGCCGTGACAGCGTTGCATGCCGCAGGTGGTGGCAGAGATCTTGCAACGGCCTGAGCCTGCACGACGGCTATGAGTTCGTCCTCGGTCACACAGGGATCATGGTGTACCGACGTGCTCCCGTTGACCGAATGCCCGAGGAAGGCGGATTCCGCTGTCGCCTGTCGCCGGGGAGCTTGTCATTGGAGCCGTCGGCGGTCTTCTTCGGTCCATTTGCGGGTGTCCCGGGGCCGGGTGTAGGGCTCGGCGTTCTTGGGGTGCCCGCCCGTGATGGCGCGTTCGCGGGCGAGTTCGGCGTCGAACTCCAGGCCGAGGAGGATGGCGAGGTTGGTGATCCACAGCCACACGAGGAAGATGATGACGCCGGCGAGGGTCCCGTAGGTCTTGTTGTACGAGCCGAAGTTCGCCACGTAGAAGGCGAAGCCGGCCGAGGCGAGCAGCCAGATCACCACGGCGAGGAAGCTGCCGGGGGTGACCCATGTGAAGCCGCGGCCCTTGGTGTTGGGCGAGGCCCAGTACAGCAGGGCGATCATCAGGGAGACGAGCACGACCAGCACGGGCCACTTGGCGATCGACCAGACGGTCATGGCCGTCTCGCCAACCCCGAGTGCTGTGCCGATCTGCTGGGCGATGCCGCCGGAGAGGATGACGATGAGCGCGCTCGCGCACGCCATGATCATCAGTGTGATCGTCACGCCGAGCCGGACGGGCAGCACTTTCCACGCCGGCCGGCCCTCGGGCAGGTCGTAGACGGCGTTGGACGAGCGGATGAACGCGGCCACGTACCCGGAGGCGGACCAGATCGCGCCCAGCAGGCCGATGATCGCCAGTGCCGATCCCACGCCGGAGCTGCCCTGCAACTGCGTGACCGCGTTGGTGATGACGTCACGTGCCGGGCCAGGGGCGAGCTGCTGGATGTTGTCGAGCACCTTCTGCGTCGTGCTCCGACCCGCGATACCGAGCAGCGAGACCAGAACCAGGAGGGCCGGGAAGAGCGCCAGAATTCCGTAGTAGGTCAGGGCGGCGGCGCGGTCGGGTAGCTCGTCGTCCTTGAACTCCTTGAGCGTGCGGCCCAGCACCTGACCGAAGGACTTCTTCGGCATCTCGGTCGGTTTGTCAGGAGCGTTGCGTTCCACGTCCCGGCCGGGACCGGGACCTTGATCCGCGTCGGCAGCGGGCTGCGGTCCCGCCGCACCGGAGCGGTGGTCCTCCTTGTGGGAGGCTTCCTCGTGGCGATGCCGCAGGTTCGTAAAACGGCTCATGAGCTGCGGGTTCCATTCCTGAGTGTGGGGGTGTCAGCCGGGCCAGGTGCCGGTGAGGCGTTTGACGGCGGTGGCGCCGCTGCGGTCGACGACGGCTTTGACGAAGGCGAAGATCGCGCCCTGCAACGTGGCCGCGAGGAGCACCTCACGCCAGTTGCGCTCTTCGTCGGTCGCGTCGGGGGCGTCCTCGTCGTGACCGAGCTTCTTCCACACTTGGCCGAACACCGCTCCGGCCAGGGCCCCGCCGGTGGCACCGAGCGCCAGCCCGACGGGCTTGTAGAGGATCTTCGAGGCCTTCACCGCCGCCTCCTGCGCTTGACCAGCATCAACAGCACTACGGCCAGGGCAGCGGCTCCGGCAAGCAGTTTCGGGTTGCCCCGTGCGGCGTGGGTCGCCCGGTGTGCCTTGTCGTGCACCGGCTGCGGGGTCTTGTCCCGCAGCATCTCGGCGGCCTGGTGCGCTGTGTCCTGGAGCCGGGGAGGAGTCTTCTCGCGCAGCTTGTCGCTGATCGCGGACGCGGTGGCGGCGACCTGCTCCTTGGCGTGCGCGACCTTGAGGCCCGTATCGTCCTTCACCCCGGCGGCGGTCTGCTTGACCCGGCTCTTGACGTCGGCCTTGGCCGCGAGCGCCTCCACCGTCTCACCGAGTTCCTCACGGGTGTGCTCGACCTGCTCGCGCAGCTCTTCAGCAGAGGGGCTACCGGGCTCGGTGTTGCTGCTGTGCCGGGGAGTGCTCATCGGTGTGCCCTTTCCTTGATCTCGCGGACGTCGCGCTGCATGCTGCTCATGGCTTGTTCGGGCTTGGGTGGCGTGGCCTGCCGGATGTTCTTCTTCCCGGCCGCTGCGAGTACCCCGGCGATGAGGAACAGCACACCGGCGACGATCAGCCCTGCTGCCCACCAGGGCAGCACGAGGGCGAGCGCGATGATCGCGGTGGCGACCAGCGCCTGCAGGCCGAGGACCGTCACCAGACCGGCGCCGCCGAACAAGCCGCCGCCCCTGCCGAACCGCTTGCCCTTCTCGCTCATCTCCGCCCGGGCCAGCTGCATCTCCTCGCGCACCAGCTGCGCGATCTGTTGCGACGCCCGGCCGACCAGCTCACCAACCGGCTCGTCCGAGGTGCTGCGATGGAAGTCGGTCATCGAATTCACCACCTAACGGCTCTGTGCGCTCCGGTTACCCCATCGGGTGTCATACACACACCACGCCCAGGTGGGCCACCGCGGCCATCAGGCCCCGGGAGCCGTGCACAGAGCCGCCCCGGCAGCTCGAGCCCGCTGTCGCGCAGTCCGCTCGTCTGCAGCGGAGTCGCCGGGCTGCAGCGGAGTCGCCGGGCGTCGTCCGGGCAAGCCGGCCGACCGCAGAGCTCCGGCCGAACCGCCGAAACGCCCACAGCCGGTGAGCAGAACCCACCGGACGACGCTCCGCAGGCACCGTCTTCGGAGCCTCGCCGATTGACGGCATCACCGCCGCCGGCAGCACGATCACTCATGCGTGTGGGCGTGTCGGCGACGCAGAAAGCCGCACAGCCGTGACGATCGCCTCGCACCCCCGACGCGGGCTTGTCCACCGCGTCCGCACGAAGGAGAACAAGCAGGATGGCTACCGGCACAGTGAAATGGTTCAACCCCGAGAAGGGCTTCGGCTTCATCGCCCAGGACAGTGGCGGCCCGGACGTGTTCGTCCACTACTCGGCCATCGCCACAACCGGATACCGCGAGCTCACCGAAGGTCAGAAGGTGCAGTTCGACGTCACCCAAGGGCCGAAGGGACCCCAGGCCGAGAACGTCACCCCGGCCTGACCCCCGGCGCTCCGCGGCCCCGGCTCTGCGCATGCGAGGGACGACGGTTTCGAGCAGCAGCAGCCCTCGCTCGGCGGACATCCTGAAGACAGCGGCAAGCGGGAGCGACCGGCAACGAGCTGCGGCGGTCGCCCTCTCGCCGCAAGGAGACGGACCGGGGCAGCAAGCGCCAAGGATGCCGGAAGCGAGCAAGGTCTGGAGAACCTGACCAGGAAGGAGCTCTACGAGCCGGTCCCCGACCGGGGCATCGGGGGCCGGCTCGTAGATGAACCGGGACCGGCCGGTCGAGGCGGTCAGTCCGGCGAGCGGGTCGCGGGGAGCACCCGAGATATTTGAGATTGTGCGTCGGAGGCATGACTCCCTGATCTCCCGGCGACCACTGCGACACCGAGGCGGCCGGGCACCTTCCACATGCCCGGCCCGGCGCTCCGGCGCATGCGCGGGTCACCTCGTGGTGGTCGGCTCCGGCGCCTCCGGGTCTGCCGCCGGGGCCGGCGGTTGTTCCTCCTGCGGTGCAGGAGGAAGGGGGTGGCCGGCAGCGGAAGACCGGCAATCCCGACCCCGTACGCGCGCCTGTGATCGCGGCCAGGAGGCGCCACAGGGCGGTGAGCACGGCGATGGCGCCTGCGATGAACAGTCGAGGCCGGAGAACCGCTCGGCCGGCCATGCCCGCCACCACGGGATCACGCCACCCGCCGACGACAACGCCGCAACAACCCCACTCGTGTCACCTACCGACTCGTCAGTGGGATTCCTCCGATGACGGGTCGTCGTCCGGCGTGGTGAGTGAGGAGGTCATGCGTGCCGCGGCATGGCCGAGGAGGGTGGCGGCGATGATCGCGCCGAGGGTGATGCCCCAGGCGACGGGTCCGAGCGGCGTGCAGCCGAAGAAATGGCTGGCGCCGGGGATCTGGATGATGGCGACGAGGAGGGCCGCGGAGCCGAGTCCGGCCACCAGGACGTTGCGGTCCGTGCCGCCTGCCGTGAGCGTCTGGGCCAGTTGGGTGCCCACCACGGCGGCCAGGGCGACGGTGGAGGCACGCCGGCCCCGGCCCGTGAGGCGGGCCGCGGCCCAGGCCAGGCCGGCGCCGGTGGCGGTGACGGCGCCGCGCAGCAGCATTTCCTGGGTGAGGGCGGTGCCCAGCGAGCGGTGAGGCCCCTCCGAGAGAAGGCGATCGCCGGTCTGGCCGGACGGCTCGCGTACCGCGATGGCCAGGGAGGGGGCGAGGTCGGTGAGGAGGTTCACGAGCATGATCTGGCGTGCGTTCAGCGGCGTGGCACCGGTGAGCGTGGAGGCGAGGACGCTGAAGGTGACCTCGCCGAGGTTCCCTCCGATGAGGATGGCGAGTGCCGCGCGGACCGAGGTCCACATGGCCCTGCCCTCCATGAGGGCGGAGACGATGGTCTCCAGACGGTCGTCGGTGACCACGAGGTCCGCGGCCGCTGTCGCTGCCGGGGTGCCGCGGCGTCCGAGCGCGATGCCGACATCGGCGAGCCGGATGGCGGGAGCGTCGTTGGCCCCGTCGCCGGTCATGGCGACGACGCGGCCGATGCGCTGGTAGCCCTGGACGATCCTGACCTTGTGGCTGGGACTGCAACGGGCGATGACGTCGACGCTGGGTAGCAGCGCATCCAGTGCGTCGTCGTCCAGTTCGTCGATTTCCGGCCCGGTGCACACCTCGGGCTCCGTGATGTCGCTGATCGTGGAGGCGATGGCGTCCGCGGTGGCCGGGTGATCGCCGGTGAGCATGACGGTGTGCACGCCGGCCTCGCGCAGTCGTGCCGTCGCGGGTGCGGCACTCTCGCGTACCGGGTCGGCGAGCGTGAGGAAGCCGAGGAAGACGAGCTCCTGTACGGCCTCGTCGGTGAGGTCCTCGCCCCTGTCCATGCGGCGTTCGGCCACGGCCAGGACTCTTCGCCCCGCTGCCGCGAGCTCCTCGGCCGCTTCTGTGAGGGCTCTGCGGGATGCGTCGTCGAGCCCCACGGCGCCGTGGGGCTGCCGACGCCTGGCACATCGGCCGACGACGTTCTCCGGCGCTCCCTTCACGCTGAGCAGGACACCGCCGCCGGTGCGGCCGGCAGTTGCGTGGTAGGCCCGGGCCGGCTCGAAGGGGAGGGCATCCGTGCGGCGCCAATGGGGCGCCCCTGTGCGCGTGGTGACGCCTCCACGGCGAGCGCCGCCGACGATCGCCCGGTCGGTCTGGTGGGCCATCGGTTCGGCCTCTCTGGCGGGCGGGGTGGCGCGCAGGGCGGCGGCGAGGATTTCCTTGCCGCGGGTGTCGAGCCGGTCGACGGCAGCGGCGCCGGCGCCGTCGCCTTCGCTGACCCCGGTGAGCTCCAGGGTGCCTTCGGTGAGGGTGCCGGTCTTGTCGAAGCAGAGGACGTCGGCGCGGCCGAGTGCTTCGATGGTGCGGGGGTTGCGTACGAGGGCGCCTACGTCGGCCAGGCGGCGTGCGGCGGCCAGTTGGGCGGCATTGACCAGGAAGGGCAGGCCTTCGGGTACGGAGGCGACGGCCAGGTTGACGGCGGAGGCGAGATTCTCGGTCAGTGGGCGGCCGTGGAGCAGCCCGGAGAGAGCGACGGCGACGGCGGACCCCAGGGCGATGGGCATGCTGGCGCGGGTGAGGGAGGAGAGCCGGGCCTCCACGCCTGTTTCCGGTGCGGCTTGGCGCGCGGTGGCGAGACTGCGCCCGGCTTCCGTGGCCGAGCCGGTCGCCACGACGACGGCAATGGCCCGCCCGGAGGAGATGGTGGTGCCCTCGTAGACCATCGAGCGGCGTCCGGTGATGTGTGCGGCGACCACCGGCGCCGGATCCTTGCGCACGGCGAGCGACTCCCCCGTGAGGGAGGATTCGTCCACCTCAAGGCCTTCCGCCTCCAACAGTCGGCAGTCCGCGGGCACGACGTCCTCGGGTCTCAGAGAGACGACATCGCCGGGCACCAGATCGGCCGAGGTGACCAGCCGCTCCCGGGCCTCACGTCGCACACGCGCCCCGATGGCCGACTGGGCGAAGAGCTCGGCGAGCGCGCGATCGGTCTTCACTCGCTGGAATCCGCCGACCAGAGCGGAAACGCCGGTGATGGCGGCGACCAGAGCGGCGTCGGTCCGGGATCCCACGGCTGCGGCCAGAGCGGCGCCGGCGGCGAGGATCGGGGTGAGCGGATTGGACAGCTCCTCGACGAATGCGTACGGCAGGGTCAGCTGCGCCGGCTCACCTCCCTGTGCCTCGGCGCCGCGAGCGGCCGCCTCCTGCGCGGAGAGGCCCTCCGGCCGGGTACGCAGCCGTTCCATGACGCGGTCGGCGGGCATGAGGTGCCAGGGGACACTGGTCATCGGTGGGGTGAGGGGACGGCTCAGCAGTTGCCGGGCCCGCCAGGCACCCAGGCAGAACGCCACGGCCCCTGCCGTGTTGCTCACCGCCAGCACCCGTGCGGTCGCTCGCCAGGCCGGTGCCTGCAACGCTGCGACGGCGCCGACCCCGCTGCCGCCGGCGGCCAGGTAGTGGCTGTCGCGGTCCACCACGGTGGCCGCTCCGACCGCGTCGACGATCAAGCCCGCGGCTTCGAGATCCGCCCCGACCAGGATGTGGGCCCCCCAAGGGGTGTGCTGCTGTTCCCGGTGGACTCCGATCGCGCAGTCGGCCGCGCACAGCGCCGGGCGATTGCCGGAGATGAGCAGAACAACCGCCCCGTCGGCCTGCAGATCCCGCACCGAGGCGGCCAAGCGGTCGCCCGCCGGCACCACGGCATCGGCGAAAGCAAAGGCAGGGCCTTCCCGGTCGGACGCCACCACGACTCGTGCCCCGGCCCGACGGGCGGCCGCGGCGACGGCCTCGGCACCAGGGGCCGACTGGGTGCCCAGTCCTGCCACTGCCTGGAGCCGGTGTCCGTGGGCCAGCCCCAGTACCTTCTCGCTGCCACGCCGCCGTAGCCGTTCTGCCGCATCGCGGCCGGTCCGGTCTTCCAGGTCCAGCTCGTCCAGCGGTCCCAGCGCCCAGTCGCCCGAGCGACTGACCGCGAGCGGCGTATCGGCGTCGAAGAGGGCGAACAGCCGCTCGGACGCCTGCTCGGGATCAGCGCCCTCGAGCAGTTCCAGATCCACCGGCTCGTACCGGTCACCGCGCAGAGCCTCTTCCTCGAGGAGGATCGTGTCCACCTGACCGAGGCGCCGCAGCGCCGTGCGGTCCATCGTCACCGCACCGCGCAGAGCCAGGTGCCGTCCCAGACTCGTGGCGAAGCCCTCCCGTCCCGCGCCGGGTGCCTTCGGCACCGAAGCGACAGCGACGGCGATCGCCTTGCGGATGCCGGCGAACGGCAGCGTGACGGCACCGGCGGCAAGGCCTGCCGCCATCGATCGCTCCGCGTACCGGTCGGCTGCGTCCTGAGGCGGCGGATCGGCTCGGCCGACCGTGACCGCGTCGGCCGAGGCTTCCTCCGGGCTGCGCACCAGAGCGGTCTCGCGCTCGCTCCACGCGGTGCGTTCGGCGCTCGCTTCACGCCACGCCGCCAGACGCTGCAGTACGTCCAGGGCAAGCCCCCCACCGCCGGTGGCCACACCCTGCACCAGGGCGCCGATCACCGGCAGCAGCGAGTCGGCCTGCTCGCTGCCGCTGACGTCGTCGATCAGATGCCGAAGTCGCGGGTGGTAGCGAAGGGCGTCGATGCCGCCGGCGACCTCCGGCGGCAGCCCGAACCACGGAGCGAGCCGCCGAAGCGTCACCAGGGCCAGGCCCAGCGAGTCCGCCACCAGAGCCGGCACCGCCGGGAAGGGCAGACCCTCCGCCGGATGATGTGGCTCCGGCTGCCATTCGTCGAACGCTTCCGCATCCGCGGCGTGGTCACCCTCGGCCTGCTCCACCAGGGCGACCAGCTCGCTCTCGGGCGGTGGAGGCGAAGCAATCGCGATGATCACCCGTTCCATGGGGGCGTTCACCCGCGCCCACAGCACTCCCGGATGCTCCTCCACCGCCCGCTCCACACGACGGGCGACGGCTTCGCCTCCGGAGCCGTGCACACCGGAGACCGTGATGTAACAGCGTTCCGGCGTCCACGACACCTCGCGGCGAGGCTCGAGAAGACGTTCCGCCACCCCCCAGGCAGCCCGGGCACCGGACGCCATGTGGGTGGCGACGCCCGCGACGATCGAACGCAGAAAGGGAGGCACCCCCAGGGGGGAGGCAGGCTCCGGTGACATGAACCGTGCCTCCCTCGCGCAGACCGGTCGGGGCGAATGAACGATCAGAAGCAGTCTGAGTGAAACTCATGAATCCGGCTATACGGGATAGACCTACTGAGAGGGGATCAATACGGTTCTGATGGAACAGGCGAGGCGATAACCGTGACTTCCGCGCACCGAACCCACTTCCCGTCCAGCACCGGAACCGCTGCCCCGGGCGAGCGCCCGGCCGAGGTCACCCCAACGCCGACGGCCGACAAGCAGCACAAGGTCACCCTGGCCGTGCCCTCAGCCGACCAGGTGATGACCGGGGCCCTCAACGCCGCCATGCTCCCCGTCGCCGTCGCCCGGCAGGTACTTCCCGCCAAGAAGGGCCTCCCGCTCTACCTGGGAGTGGGTGCCCTCGCAGCCGCGGACGTCCTGGAGTGGCCGGTCGCCATCGGCATCGGGGTCGGCTACGCCGTCCTGCGCCGCGGCGGCCTTCTCGACGGCCCGCCGAGCACCGCGCCGGACACCAAGCCCGCCACTCAGGAGTCTGCACAGCCCGAGGAGGAGCCCGGCATGCCCACCGCACGCGAGATCATGACCCCGGACGCCACCTGCATCGGCGCCAAGGAAACAGTCCTGGACGCAGCGAAGAAGATGACCGAGCTGGGCGTCGGGGCCCTGCCCATCTGCGGAGCCGACGAAAGGCTCAAAGGAATGCTCACCGACCGTGACATCGTCGTGAAGGTCCTCGGCGCCGGAAAGGATCCCGCCCAGGTGAAGGCCGGTGACCTCGCGCAGGGCGAAGTGGTGACCATCGGGGCCGACGACGACGCCGAAGAGATCCTGCGGACCATGAGCCGGCACAAGGTCCGCCGTCTCCCGGTCATCGACGGCCACGTCCTGGTCGGCATCGTCGCCCAGGCCGATGTCGCCCGCGCGCTGCCCGACCCCAAGGTCGGTGACCTGATCGAAAGCATCTCCACCTGATCCGGCGAGCCGGAGGGGTCGACGCGCCGGACGCCGCACCCCCTCGGTGGTGGCGCGCTGCCGATCACGCACGGCGTCGAACGACCACTGCGGCGAACCCGCGTGCGGCTTCCGGGCAGAACCGGGCGCCAGGCCGTTCACGGCTTGACGAGGGCCGGTACGGGATGCGCCGCCGTTTGCGAGAGGCGGGACTGTGATGCGGTACGTGACGGTGACTGCCCTGAGCCATCCCGGGCTGGTCCGCGATCACAACGAGGACAGCCTTGTGGTCGGCCCGTGGACGCTGTGCGGCACCGTGACCGAGAATCCCCAGACGCTTGTCTTCCCTCTCGGCACGCCGCTCGTCGTCGCGGTCGCCGACGGCATCGGCGGGCAGCCGGGCGGAGAGGTGGCCAGTGCACTGGTCGTCCGGCACCTGGCGTCGTACGGCCCTTCCATGGACAGCGAGGAAGCTGTTCGTGACGTGTTGGACGTCTGCAACCACGCGGTCTACGCGGCGGCCGACCGCAATCCCGCGCTGACCACCATGGGCACCACGGTCGCCGGCGCCGTCGTGCTGGCGGAGTCGCTGCTGGTGTTCAACGTGGGCGACAGCAGAGTGCTCGACGCGTCCGGGGACGATCTTCGCCGGCTGAGCGTCGACGACAGCCCGCCGCCGGCGCCGGGGCAGCGCACCACATCACTGGTCACCCAGGCGCTCGGTGGCAGTCCCCGGTTCAGCGCCATCACCCCCCACGTCACGATGGCGCCGCTCGCCGCAGTCGATCGCTGTCTGGTGTGCACGGACGGCCTGACCGATCCCGTGCCTGAGGACACGCTCGGCGACCTGCTACGGGCCCACGACGGCGGCAGGGCGACTTTCGAACTGTGGAAGTGCGCCATCGAGGCAGGAGGCCCCGACAACATCACCCTCGCGTTGTTCGGTATCGGTACGTAGCGGGCCGGTGCCGCGCCTTCGGTGGGGTACGGCACGGCCGGCCGGCCGTCGCCCGCGACCGTACACGCGGATGCCGTGAAACCTCCCGCCCATGGCTCTAACCTGAGGAAATGGGTGGTGGCCCGGTCACTTTGTTCCTCTGCGGCGATGTCATGCTCGGCCGCGGTGTCGACCAGATCCTGCCGCATCCGGGTGATCCCGCGCTGCGGGAGGACTACGTACAGGACGCCCGAGCCTACGTCGAGTTGGCGGAGGCGGCGAACGGCCCCGTTCCCCGTCCCGTCGACTTCTCGTGGCCATGGGGCGACGCGCTACAGGTGCTGGACGAAGCCGCGCCCGCCGCCCGGGTGGTCAATCTGGAGACCAGCGTCACGCGGCACGACACGTTCGCACCCGGCCGTTACATCCACTACCGGATGAACCCCGCCAACCTCCCCTGCCTGGCCGCCGCCCGCCCCGATGTCTGCGCGCTGGCCAACAACCACGTCCTGGACTTCGGGCACCGCGGATTGGAAGAGACGCTCGACGCTTTGGCGGGCGTGGGTCTGCGCACGGCAGGGGCGGGGCGGAACGCCGACGCGGCGAGACGTCCGGCGATCGTCCCCGTGGAGGGCGACCGCAGGGTGTTGGTCCTCTCCTTCGGGATGACGTCCAGCGGCATCCCACAACACTGGGCCGCGACGGGAGAGCGGGGCGGTGTCCACTTCGTGGCCAGGACCTCCGAGGCCGCCGCGACCGAGACGGCCCGCCGGGTACGGCAGGTGAAGCGGCCCGGTGATGTCGTGGTGGCTTCGGTCCACTGGGGTTCCAACTGGGGTTACCTGGTCTCCCGCGACCAGGTCGCCTTCGCGCATGCGCTGATCGACAGCGGCGTGGATGTCGTGCACGGGCACTCTTCGCACCATCCCCGGCCCCTGGAGGCGTACCGGGGAAAGCTCATCCTCTACGGGTGCGGCGACTTCATCGACGACTACGAGGGCATCACAGGCTACGAGCAGTACCGGGACGACCTGCGGCCGATGTATCTCGTCTCGGTGGAGCCGGACACCGGCAGGCTTGCCGACGTGCGGATCACCCCGTTGCAGGCCCGGCAGATGCGGCTGCGGCACGCCTCGCACGAGGACACCCGGTGGCTGCGCGCGCTCCTCGATCGGATCGGCCGCGGCTTCCACCCGAGCGCCGACTGCGATCCAAAGGGCACGTTCGTTCTCCGGCCGTCTTGACGGCAGCGGCATCGGTCCATCCCTCGCCCTGAGGACGAGTCGGTCGTCGCTGTACGACAGCCGGACCGGTCCGGGGAGATCCCCCGGCCCGCCCCATGGCCCGGTGTACCGCGCACAGGGCGAGAGGCGAGCAGCCGGGACCCGTGCACGATCCGGGGCCGCGTCAGCTTCTCGGTGGAGCTTGCTCTTCCTCGCCTTCCAGCGCTCCCTCAACCGCGGTGTCACAACCGGCGCAGTGAAGTAGCGCGCCCACAGCTACGCCCGACAGCAATCGGGATACGGCTCGACCCTCGCCCCGTCGCCGGATCCGGGGTCTCCTACGGCCTTCCTCCGGGTCAGGGAGCGAGTCACCCTCGATGCGGCGGGACGTATGCGCAGCACCGGATCCGACACCGCCGGGTACGCTTTGGCGCCGTTGTCTACGGATGGAACGTGGCCTCGCCCGTCACGCGGATGCCGGTCTCCTCGCCGGGGTCGATCGACACTGCGCCCGAGACGCGGACGTCCACCGGATCGCCGAGGCCCCGCACGGCCACACTCACCTTGGCGTCGTGACCGTAGAAGCAGACGTCGGTCACCTTGCCCCGGACGGCTTCCGCCGTGGCCGGGTCGACCAGCCGCAGCTGCTCGGGGCGCAGCACCACCGTGCCCGTGCTCCGGCCGTCCGGTGGGTTGGTCAACGCCACGTTGCCCAGCGATGTGGTGGCCGTTGAGCCGCCGTTCGCGACCGCGCCGGGCAGTAGGACGGCGTCGCCGACGAAGCCGGCGACCCAGGGATCGGCGGGGCGGCGGTAGAGGTTCTGCGGGGTGTCGCACTGGGCGATGCGGCCCTGCCGTACGACGGCCACGAGGTCGGCGGTGGACAGTGCCTCCTGCTGGTCGTGGGTGACCAGCAGCGCCGTGGCCCCGGTCGCCCGCAGCGCGGCCCGGACATCGGCCCGTACTCCGGCGCGCAGCGCACTGTCGAGGGCGTTGAAGGGCTCGTCGAGCAGGACGAGCGCGGGGCGCGGGGCGAGCGCCCTGGCCAGGGCGATGCGCTGCTGCTGTCCTCCGGAGAGCTCGTGCGGCATCCGGTCGCCGTACCCGGCGAGCCCCACCAGATCGAGCATCTCCTCCGTCCGGTAGTACCGCTCGCCCCGGTCGAGCCCGGTCAGCCCGAAGGCAACGTTGCGCGCCACGCTCAGATGCGGGAAGAGCGCTCCCTCCTGCGGAACGATCCCGATCCTGCGCCGCTCCGGCGGAAGATGGACGCCGGGGCCGACCAGGGTGCGCCCGCCGACGGCGACCGTGCCCGCGTCGGCGTCCAGGAACCCGGCGACGATGCGCAGCAGGGTGGTCTTGCCGCAGCCGGAGGGCCCGAGCAGGGCGGCCAGTGCGCCGCCCGGCACCGTGAGATCCAGCCCCTCGAGAACGGTGGCTTCGGGGCCGTAGGACTTGGCCAGTCGCTCGATGCGCAGATCGTTGCGGAGATCCAGATCGTTCATGTGCGGTGCCTGCCCAGGAGGTAGGAGGGGATGGCCGCGAGCAGGATGAGGGCGGCGGCGTAGGGGGCGGCGGCCGCGAAGGACCCGGCTCCGGTCTCGGTCCACAGCCGGGTGGCCAGGGTGTCCATGCCGGTGGGGCGCAGCAGCAGCGTCGCGGGGAGTTCCTTCATGCAGACGACGAAGGTGAGCGCGGCCCCGGCCGCCACACCCGGTGCTGCCAGTGGCACGGTCACCTCGCGCAGCACCGAGATGGGCGACCTGCCGAGCGAGCGAGCCACGTCCTCCAGCACGGGCGGTGCCTGCAGCACGGCGGCCCGGGTGGCGGCCACCGCGACCGGCAGGAACAGCACGGCGTACGCGCAGACCAGCAGGGGGAGTTGCTGGTAGAGCGGATAGGCGTACCGCACCGCGAAGAAGACGAGGGAGAGTGCGACGGTGATGCCGGGCAGCGCGTGGCCCGCGTAGGCGGCCTGCTCCAGCAGCCGGACGCCGCGTCCCCGGTGCCGTGCCGCGATCACCCCGACGGGCAGGGCGAGCAGCGTGGTGAGGGCGGCCCCTGCAGCGGCGACGCCGAGGGTGGTCCAGGCGGTCCGGGCAAGGTCGCCGAGATCCCAGATCGCGGAGCTGCCGACGGCCAGCCAGTAGCCGAGGGTGCCGAGCGGGAAGGCGACGGCGACGGCCACCACCGTCGCGCACCAGGCGAGGGCAGCGATGCGCCAGCGCCCCAGCGGGATCGGTGCGGCCGGGCGTGCGGTGCCGGCGCCAGTCCTGGCATGGCCGGCGCGCCCCCGGGTGCGGGCCTCGGCGGCGACCAGCGCAACCGTCATCACCACCAGCACGACGCTGAGTGCGGCGGCCGGAGTGCGGTCGAAGGAGGCGCGGTAGGAGGTGTGGATGGCCCGGGTGAACGTGTCGTACCGCATCAGCGAGACAGCGCCGAAGTCGGAGAGCACGTACAGCGCGACGAGCAGCGCCCCGCCCGCGGCGGCCGGGCGGAGTTGCGGAAGGGTGACGCGGAGGAAGGTGCGCCAAGGCCCGTGGCCGAGGGAGCGGGCGGCCTCCTCCTGCGCCGGGTCGATGCCGCGCAGCGCGGCCGCGACCGGCAGATGGACGTAAGGGAAGCTCACCAGGGTCAGCGCGAGCGCTGCCCCTGCGAATCCGGCGTTCTCCGGTGCGGCGGCCAGCCAGGTGAAGGCGGCGACATAACTGGGCACGGCGAGCGGCAGGGTGGCCAGGACCGACCAGGCGCGGGCCCCGGGCAGGGCGGTGCGCACGGTCAGCCAGGCCAGCGAGACACCCAGGACCAGACAGGCCGCCACGACGACCGCCGTCAAGCCGAGGCTGCGGCTCAGGAGTTGGAGGGTGCGTTCGTCGGCGACGACGTCCCACGCGTAGCCCGGCCCGCGTTCGAGGGCGCGGACGGCGAGATAGCCGAGCGGCAGCAGGGCGAACAGGGCGGCGACGCAGGCGGGGACGAGCAGAACGAGCGGGGGTCTGCGGCCGGAGCCGGGGGGCGCCCCGCGAGTCGTGGGGACGCGCCGGCGCCCGGCCGGAGCGGGTGCTCCGGCCGGGCGTGCCGCGGATTCCGTTGTGTCGACGGCCGTTGGGTTCACGGTCGTCAGACCAGTCCGACTTCCTGGAGCATGGCCAGTGTCTCCTGGAGGGACTCCAGCTTGCCGAGGTCGATGTCGGGGGACTCGAGGGACTCGAACGGCGGCAGACCCTCGACCTTGCTGGTGACACCCGCGGCCAGCGGGTACTCCTTCGTCCTGTCGGCGAAGTAGATCTGCGCCTCCTTGGACAGCAGGTAGTCGACGGCCTTCTGGGCGGTCTCGCTCTGCCCGCTGTCCTTGAGAATGCCCACGCCGGCCACGTTGATCAACGCGCCCGGGTCCTCGCCGGGCAGGAAGTGGAGCTTGGCGCCCACCTTGTCCTCGCCCTTCTCGGCGACCCGCTCGTACCAGTAGTAGTGGTTGACCAGGCCGAGGGAGACCTCGCCGGACTCGACGGCGTCGAGGGTGGCGAGATTGTTGGCGTAGGTCTTGCCGTTGGCCTTCAGGCCCTTGAGCCACTCGCGGGTGGCGTCGTCGCCCTCGATGACGCGCATGCCGGTGACGAAGGCTTGGAAGGAGGCGTTGGTGGGCGCGAAGCCGACCTTGTCCTTCCACTCGGGCTTCACCACATCCTGGACGCTGTCAGGGACATCGTCCTCGGCGACCTTGTCCGGGTTGTAGGCGATGACGCGCACGCGCCCCGACAGCCCCACCCAGTCGCCCTTACCGCCGCGATAGGCCGCGTCCACCTCTTCGAGGCTGGACTGAGGCAGCTTCGCCAGCACGCCCTCCTTGGAGAGGGCGCCGAGCGCTCCCGCGTCCTGCGAGAAGAACAGCCCGGCCTTGGTTCGGTCGCCCTCCTCCAGGATCTGCGCGGCGAGTTCGGCGCTGTCGCCGTAGCGCACCTCGACCTTGCTGCCGACGGCCTTCTCCAGCTTGTCGAGGATCGGCTTGACGAGCTTCTCGTTGCGCCCGGAGTAGATGACGAGGGAGGAGTCGCCGCCCTCGGCCGAGCCGTCCTTGCCGCCGTCGGAACCGCAGGCGGCGAGGGCGGGGAGGAGCAGGCCGGCCGCGACGAGCGCAGTGGTCCGGCGAGCCGAGGGGCGTCGCATGTGGTGTGCCTTCCTGCGTGGCTCACCGAACCACGCCGCGGGTCGCGTCGTAGGTCGGTGAGCGGCTGAGCGATGCTTTCAAGCCAACTGTGAACATGCTATGAATAAGGTAAAGCTTGCCTAACCGTCAAGGGATCTGTGCTAATTGCGGACGCTGCCGCAGAAAGGTCGCGCGCCCGTGATAGACCCTTTTGGACCGCTCTCGGCCCCGTTCACCGTGCCGACGCCACGCACCACCTCGGTTCCCTTCCCGCAACCGGCCCTACGGCGGCGGGGTGTGCGGTTCGCACGGGACCTCGCGTCGTACGGCGACCGCACCGCACTGATCACGCCATCGGGCGAGGTCAGCTACCGCGCGCTCGCCGAACGGGTCGAAGCCACTGCCGAACGCCTCGGCCCTGCACGCCGCCTGGTCCTGCTGGCCGGTGCCAACCGGGCCGACGCCTTGGTCGTCCACCTCGCGGCCCTCTCCGCCGGCCACCCCGTCCTGCTCGTCCCCGGGGACAGCGACAGCACCATCGGCGCCCTGACCGCCGCGTACGACCCGGACGTGGTCGCGCGGCCGGACGGCTGCGGGACCTGGGTGCTCGACGAACGGCGGCGCGAGAGTGCCCACACTCTCCACCCGGACCTCGCGTTGTTGCTCAGCACCTCCGGTTCGACCGGCTCGCCCAAGCTGGTGCGACTTTCCTCCGAGAACCTTCAGGCCAACGCCGAGTCCATCGCCACCTACCTCGGCATCTTGGACACGGACCGCGCGGCCACGACCCTGCCCATGCACTACTGCTACGGCCTCTCGGTCATCCACAGCCACCTACTGCGTGGCGCCGGGCTGATCCTCACCGAGCGGTCGGTGGCCGACGCCGTCTTCTGGGAGGAGTTCCATGCCGCCCACGGCACCTCGCTCGCCGGGGTGCCGTACACCTTCGACCTGCTTGACCGGGTCGGCTTCGAGCGTATGGAACTGCCGCACCTGCGCTACGTCACCCAGGCCGGCGGGCGGCTCGCGCCCGAACGCGTTGCTCACTACGCCGAGCTGGGCCGCCGGGCGGGCTGGGAACTGTTCGTGATGTACGGGCAGACCGAGGCGACGGCCCGCATGGCGTATCTGCCCCCGGCCCTCGCGTCCGAACGCCCGCACGCCGTAGGCGTGCCGATCCCCGGCGGCTCCTTCCGGCTTCAGCCGGTGGAGGGCATCGACGAGCCGGACACGGGCGAACTGGTCTACTCGGGCCCGAACGTCATGCTCGGGTACGCCGAGAGCCCGGCGGACCTCGCCCAGGGGCGCACCGTGAAGGAACTGCACACCGGTGACTTCGCCCGGCGCGCCCCCGACGGGCTGTACGAAATCGTGGGGCGTCGCAGCCGGTTCACCAAGATCATTGGTCTGCGGATAGACCTGCAACGCGTCGAGGCGATCCTGGAGGAGCACGGCATACGTGCCTCCTGTGCGGGTGACGACGACGCACTGGCGGTGCTCGTGAACCGTGCCGAGGGTGTCGACGCGACACGCGTCAGGCGCCTGGTGGCGGACGGCTGCGGTCTGCCGCCGCGCGCGATAGGCGTGCGGGTGGTGTCCGAACTTCCCCGGCTCGCCTCGGGCAAGCCCGACTACGAGGCCGTACGGCGGTTGGCGCGCGAGGCGCAGGCGCCGCCGCCCCGCCCCGGCACCACCACAGAGGACCTTTGCGCGCTCTACGCCCAGATCCTCGACCGGACCGACGTCACCGAGGACAGCAGCTTCGCGAGCCTGGGCGGTGACTCGCTCTCCTACGTCGAGATGTCACTGCGACTTGAGCAGGCACTGGGCAGGCTGCCCACCGACTGGCACACCAGACGGATCCGGGAACTGCGCGACCATGATGCCGCGCGGCGCACCGCTCGCAGCCCGCGCCGGCGGCGCGGTTTCCAGCGGACCCTGGAGACCGGCATCGCCCTACGGGCCGTCGGGATCGTCCTCATCGTTGGCTCGCACATCCCCGTCTTCGCCGTCCAGGGCGGCGCCCACGTCCTGCTCGGGGTGGCCGGCTTCAACTTCGCCCGCTTCCACCTCTCCGCGCACGAGCGCCGCGAGCGCCTACGGAGACTGTGGCGCAGCATCGCACGCATCGCCCTACCGAGCATGCTGTGGATCACCTTCGTGCTGCTGCTGACCCGCGAATACGACCTGGCCAACATCCTGCTGGCCAACAGCCTCTTCGAACAGGACAGGTCCGACCCGGAGTGGCGGTACTGGTTCGTCGAGGCGCTGGTCTACTTCCTGATCGGGCTGGCGGCACTGCTGGCGATCCCGCTGCTGGACCGGGCGGAGCGGCGCAGCCCGTTCGGCTTCGCCCTGGCACTGGTGGGTCTGGGACTGGTCGGGCGCTACGACCCCTGGGACCTCGCACACGTCCGCTACCACCTCAGTCCCACCGTCGTCTTCTTCCTGTTCGCGGCGGGCTGGGCGGCGGCGCGGGCGCGTACGGCGGGGCAGCGACTACTGCTGACCGCCGTCCTGGTGATCACCGTGCCAGGACTGTTCCCAGAGGGACAGGTCCTCCGCACCTCGATCGTCGTCGGCGGCCTGGCCCTGCTGCTGTGGATCCCGGCCCTGCCCAGCGTGGACCTGGTCAACCGGCTGGCGGGCGTCCTGGCGGGCAGCTCGCTGTACATCTACCTGACGCACTATCACGTCTACCCCTACCTGCGGGACCACTCCCCGCTACTCGCCCTGCTGGTGTCCCTGGTATTCGGTGTGGCGTACGGGGCGGTCGCCACCCGTCTGACGCGCATACTCCTTTCTCCGCCCGTGAGTTTCGCGAACCCCTCCCTCTCCGGCGCTGGCCCGACTCCCGGCTCTGCCGGGAGCAACTGAGACGGGGCAGATCGGACCCCGTAGCGGCCGGGGGACACACGGCAGGCCCTGGCCATGGCGGTTCGCGGCATGGCCGGCCGTGTGCCGCCCGGCGCTCGTCGGCCGTGAGGGCGCCGGCACTACCATGCCGGCGCCGCCAGCGGCGCCTCGAAGGCCTACGCGCCCAAGGTCGTGCGACGCGTGCACTTTCAGCTGGCAGGCGCCTGGTAGAGGCCGCGGCCGGCGCGGTGGGCGCGGGAAGTGGCGACGAGACGGTCGAGGGTGCTGCGTACGGTGTTGATGCTGCCCGTGGTGCCGTCGCGGCCGAGTGCCTGAGCGACATCGCGGGCACGCAGCGGTGTGTCGGGGCGGCTTGCCAGGACGGCGATGACATCGTCGGTGAGTCCGCCGGTGTCCTGCGCCGTGCCCGCGGCCGGAGCCGGGGGTACCGTCGCGGTCTTGGCGGTCTTGGCACCCTTGGCGTTGGTGGTCTTCTTCGCCGCGCGGGTCTTGCGCGCCGGCTCGTCCGCCGTCCTGGTGCCGGTCTTGCCGCGCGGCGTGGCGGAAACCTTTCGCGTTGTGGACGGGCGTGGGGTTGCTGCCTTCTTCTGCGCGGGCACCGCGGCGTCGTCGGGCTGCTGCGGCTCGGCAGCCGGTGCGGGTTCTGGCGCAGTGTCGGCGGCAGGTTCGGCCGGGACCGGGGCGGTTTCGGCGAGTGCCGCGGCTTCGGTGCGCGGCTGCGGCAGGGTGGTGCCCGCCAGCGCGTTGAGTGCTGTCAGGGCGCCGCGCACCGACTCCAGCCGCTTGGTCACTTGCTCCAGTTCCTGTTGCAGTGCTTGCTGCTGATCTTCCAGTTGGGGAAGTTCGGCCTCGAGCAGGGCGGTTGTGCTGGCGATGCTGTGGGTGCCGGCCATGGTTCGCTCCCGGTGGGGTGTGGCTGCTGAGGGGGGTTGTGGTTGTTGTGATGCAGGGTAAGCCCAATGGGTTGCTTTCGTGTCATGAAGAAGCTGGGAGACGGGAGGAAGGCCGCCGCTGCTCCTGTCGGGCTCCGCCGGTGAACCGTGTACGGATTTGCTGGCGTTGCCCATCCGGATCGTCCCTTTGCGGCCCACCCCCACCGACCGGGCCTCTGCCGGCGACTGGCGGCGCCCGGCACGGGCAGTGTGCAGGTCCAGGTCCTGGGAGGGCGCCGGCAGGATCTCTGTGCGGACGGCCTGACCTGGTCCATCAGGTCCGCGTACCGCTTCTCGTCCGCCGGGACGACCGTCTGTTCGAAGGGGTGGCCGCCGGTCGCGAAGTGGCTCGTGCCCGAGGTGAACGTGCCCGGCATCACAATGGTCGTCTCGATGCCGAAGCGCGCCAACTCGGCCGCGTACGACACCGCGAGCGTGTCCATCGCTGCCTTGGCGGCGAAGTACGGCGCGAGGTGGGGCGGGGTGCCGCCCCTGGTCGAGGTGGAGCCGACCCGGAGCACCAGGTGTTGACCCAGCGGCCGGCCGAACCGGCGGACACGACCTCGGCGATGTCCCGCAGCGCACCGAGGCGCTTCGGCGGCTGGGTAGCCATCCGCGCGATGGTCTGCTCGTCCTTGCCGTCCAGGAACGGGGCGGTGGCGGTCGGGCCGGGGGCCACGGCGTTGACGGTGATGTCCCGGCCGCGCATCGCGGGCCGGGATCAGTGTCATGGCCTCGACGCGCCCTTGGTGGCGGCGTGCGCGCTGTAGCCGGGCAGGGCGAGCGCCAGCACGGAGCTCGAAAGGCTGATGACCGCACCGCCCGCCCTCGGCCGGCGCCCGGCCTGCTGGTCGACGAGGAACGTGCCGCGGATGTCGGTGCGGTGCATACGTCCAGCGCATCGGGGTCGGTGTCGACCAGCGGGGGGCGCAGCGTCGCTACGCCACTCCTGGTGCGGCCGCCACCTGACGGCGAGCGGGCCGGTGATGCTCCTCGTGGTGACCCTCCGGCGCGAGCCGTTCGGCGGACGCGGGTGCGCCATGAGAGACGCTGCGCAAAAAGTTGAGCGCGTTCAAAACTTCTGTCACGATGTTGCCGCCGGCCAGGGAGCCACACCTGCCGGCCGAAAGGACGCCTTCATGACGAGTTCACTGCTCAGGCCGCGACGCTTCGCCCGCGCAGGCTCCGCCGCGGCAGGCGGGGATGCAGGGAGGGACGCCGCGGGGAGCACGGTGCCCACGAGGATCCTCGACTGGGAGGATGCCCGCGTCACCGCACTGGTCCGAAGCATCGCCGCGACGCCGGACGAGGGGCGCGCCGTCCCGGCCCACGCCGGGCAGGTGGAGGCCCTGCGGCGAGCTCACAGGCGGATCGCCGAGGTGGTGCAGCCGGTGTACTCGGTGCAGGACGACAGACCCGTGTCGGAGGTGCTTCGCCGAAATCGCGGCTCGTGCAGCCAGCGCCTGGCCGTCCTGGAGGCCGTCGCGCGGGCGTACGGGGTGGCCACGCGAGTGCGGGGCCTGTTGGTGGACGGGACGTTCTGGTACCCGCGCTTCCCCCGGGTGCGGCAGCTCGTCCCGGACCGCATCCTGCTGGCGTGGCCGGAATTCCGTATCGACGGCGGAGCGCGGAACGGGGCAGGCCACTGGCTGACGGTGTCGGAACTCTTCGGTGGCCTGGACGAGTTGAGTGGAGCGGTTGGCGGTGGCTTCACCAATGCCGGCGCGGAAACGCTGTTCGAGGCGTTGTCCAGGACGGCGATCGACTGGGACGGAGTGACGCTCTGCCCGACCGACGGCGCGGCCTGCGACCTCTCGGCCTACGTCCTTGCAGACCTGGGACACTTCGACTCCCGCGACGAACTCTTCTCCGTGCATGGCCAGGCGCTCTGCGGCATGGCCAGGCTGCTGGCCGAGCCCGTCCTGGGGCGCCGAACGGCGAGTGGACGATGAGTGCGTCGCGCAGCTGCAGTGCTGTTCGGCGCGGGGCCACCGACAGCGTCATCGTATGAATCGGGGGAGCCACTTCGCCCTGTAGTCGGGGTGCCAGGCGTATTCGGCGGCCAGTTGCCGTACTGCGAAGCCGAGTCCGGCAGCGCGGCCTGAGGTGTAGTCGTCGTTGGGGCGATCGGTGTCGTGGTCGGCTACTTCGATGTACTCGCCGAGCAGGACGCGGCTGGTTTCGATGCGGGCCAGCGTGCGAGCCGGGTCCTGGAGTGCGATGTGCCGGTCGTAGCCGCCTCCTCTGACCGTGAAGGCGATACCCGAGGTCCTGTCGTGAACCTCTCCGGGTACTTCGGCCGGGCATCTCCAGCTTTCGCCGCCGGCGTCCCGGGCGACTTGTTCCTCTTCGTTGAGCCGCGCCTCGATGAAGGTCACCATGTCTGTGTTGCCGGCCATGCGACGGTGCTTCCTCTCGTGACGTGCTGTGCGGTGACTGCGCAGCCATTGTGAGGGACCTCGGGTCCGGCTATCCAGTTGTCCCGGCTCCCTTGTGCAGGTCGGCGAGGGAGAAGACGGCGAATTCATCACCTGGCGGGTGGCATGCGGCGCAGCGTCCTGGCGCCTCGGGTCGAGGCGGAGGTCGAGTGGTTGCGCTTCGAACGGATGACGCCGCACCGCCGGAGGTTCGGCCGGCGGCCTGCCCCGCCCGGCCCCGGCGGCGGCCGGGAAGCGGGCGTGACCCGGCTCGGGAAGCGGTCTTGCGACCGCCTCGGCGTGCCGTCCGCCGATGTCGGGCAGGGCGAGGTAGCCCTCGATGCTCCAAGCGGCACGACCCACGAACAGGCCGTCCACGCCGGGTCTTCGAGCAGCCGGGTCGCGTTGCCGAGGTTGACGGAACCGCCGTGGAGGACGCCCGCGACACGGCCGCCCCACTCGGCCTCCAGTGCCTCGTGCACACCGCTGTCTCCTCCGGCCGCGGTTCACGGCCGTGCTCGCCGATCGCCCACACCGGCTCGTAAGCGATCAGCGCGCGTGAGATGTCGGCCAGTCCGTCGAAGGCGGCGGCCACCTGTCCCAGCACATGCTCGACGGAACCGCCGCGCGCGAACACTTTCGCGCTCTCGCCGCAGCACACCAGCGGCGTCAGTCCGTGCCGCAGCGTTGCTGCGACCTTACGTGCCACCGTGGCATCGGTCTCCGCGAAGCGCCCACGGCATCCCTCGGGGGAGCCACGGGCCCTCTGACCGCGGCTCGGACCGGCGTCGGGAGCCCGGAGTGTTGTTCACGCGGCTGACGGGTGGCGGGTTCTGTGACCCGTTCGGACGCGTGTCGGTTGCCCTGATGGTCGACCGCCAGTGGTATGGCAAGCGGGTCCGTCATCGCTGGACAGGCCCGATCCCTGCCGACGGAAGGGCCAGGCGATGCGAACAACTGCCCGACGGACAGTGCTTGGGAGCGCCGCCGGTGCCCTGACCGCGGCACTGTTGCTGCTGTCGGCGGGGCCGGTCTCGGCCGGCGGCCCGGGCGGCGACGGCGGCGTGGTGCTGCGCTGGCGGCCCTGCCCGAAGGAGGCGCAGACGGGCTTCGAGTGCGCGGTGGCCAACGTGCCGCTGGACCACGCGGATCCCGGGGGCCGCACGATCGAGCTGGCGGTGATCCGGCACCGGGCTGCCGACCCCGCGCGGCGGGCCGGTTCGCTGTTCTTCAACCCCGGTGGCCCCGGCGGCCCGGGGACCGTAGGCCTGCCCGAGCTGTACGGCAAGTTCCCCCAGGAGCTGAAGGACCGCTACGACATCGTCAGCTGGGATCCGCGTGGCGTAGGGGAGAGCACGGCCGTGCGCTGCTTCGACAGCGCCGAGCAGGCCGCCGCCTGGCACGAGGACGTCCCGCCTTTCCCGGTGGGCGAGCAAGAGCGCCGGGGCTACACAGCCGCTTACCAGAACCTGGCGGAGCGATGTGAGCTGCGGGATCCGGCGCTGCTGCGCCACGTCGCGACCGCCGACACCGCACGCGACCTGGACCTGCTGCGCCGGGCGGTGGGCGAAGACCGGCTGCGCTACTGGGGCATCTCCTACGGCACGCTGCTCGGCGCGACGTACGCGAACCTGTTCCCCGAGCGGGCCGCGCGGCTCGTGCTCGACGGAAACGTGGACCCGCAGGCGTGGGTGAACCGCGGCGCAGCGAGCGAGCCCGAGAGGAACACCTTCCTGCGCCTCGGTTCGCACCTCGGTTCCGCCGACACACTCGGCCAGTTCCTCGCTCACTGCGGACGCGCGCCGGTGTCCCGCTGCGCATTCTCCGCCGGGAGCCCGGGGGCCACCTGGGCCAAGTACGAGGCACTGCTGGAGCGCCTCGCCAAGCGGTCGGTGGGCAGTTGGACGTACGCGCGACTGGTGAGTGAGGTCCGGGGCGAGCTTTACACCGTGCACCCGGGCTGGACCGGGCTGGCCGAGGTTCTGCAGACCCTCTGGCAGGGCCGGGCGCCCCAGGAACCCCCGGCCCCGGCCGGGCCCGCCCGCTACCCCGGGTTCGAGCAGTCGCTCGCGGTCCTGTGCGCCGAGAGCCCCAACCCCGCCCTGCCCAGCCGGTACACGGCGCTGGAGCAACAGGCAGTGGAGCGGGCCGGGGCCCTGGCGCGCTGGTGGGTCTGGGCGAACGAGCCGTGCACCGCGTGGCCGGCCCGCGCGGCCGACCCCTACACCGGCCCGTGGGACCGCGCCACCGCCCACCCCGTCCTGGTGGTCAATCCGACCTACGACCCGTCCACCCCCTACCGCGCGGGACAGGCGATGGCCGCAGAGCTCAACGGAGCCCGGCTCCTGACGCTCGACGGCTACGGGCACACCGCGCTGGACAACCCCAGCGCCTGCGTGAAACGCCACGTCGTCCGGTACTTCCTCACCGGGGCACTGCCACCGCAGGACGCGCGGTGCGCACAGGACACCCCGCCCTTCGCCGCCCCCGTGGAGCGGGAGCAGGCGCCCGCCGGTACCGCGGCGACGGGTCGCGGCACGGACGCAGGGGAGGCGGGTACGCCGTCCAGGACCGTGGCTCCGAAGGGCGCGGCGCGGTTCCCGGTGTGGCCGCTGCGCTCGGCGGACCTGTTCCCCGCCTGGCCCACCAGGGCCACGCTGTCGCGCCTGGATTGAGCCGGAAATCGTCCGCGGGGCCGGTTCGGGATTCCGATCAGGGTCCGCGTCCGTGTCCGTTCGAGACTCGAAGGCGGAGAGATCGTCCGTCGCGACACCGCCCGCCGCGAACACCACGTGACCACTGAGACGGCATCGACGGCATCGCGGGCGACCTCACCAAGTGGCCGACCGCCCGCAGGTTCTGAAACTCGGCCTGACCGGGCCGGGTCGATACCGTCGTCGCGAGTCCCGGCAGGCCGTCCTAGGTTCTGTCCGGCGGATCATGTCCTGAGCCATAACCGGATGGCTGCCAGGGTGACGGCGCCGT
>NZ_BMWB01000013.1 GCF_014651015.1 Streptomyces xantholiticus | reverse complement strand
CGAACACCGGCTTCACACCCGAACCGACGACCTGCCCCTCCACCACACCCGCAGCCGGCGTGGCCGAACTGAGGTCGCTCAGGCCGGTCAGCAGGGCGCCCCGGTCGGGGGCCACGATCACGGCGCGGCGCTCGAGGTGGGCGCGGGTGGTCGCCTGGGCGAAGCCGAGGTCGACGTGGTCCAGCTCGGTGCGGGCGATCATGTGTGCCCGCAGGCGGTCGGCCTGTTCGCGCAGTGCCCCCTCGCCACGCGCCGAGAGCGGTACGAGGACCGGCGGCCGGATGCCGGACCCGATCTTTCCCGTCGGCTCGTCCGGCTGGGCGATGTCCCCCGCCGGGGCCTCTTCCAGGATGACGTGGGCGTTGGTGCCGCTGACGCCGAAGGACGACACGCCGGCGCGGCGGGGCCGTTCCCCCACGGGCCAGGGGCGGGCCTCGGTCAGCAGCGCGACCTCGCCCGAGGCCCAGTCCACGTGCGGGGAGGGCGCGTCGACATGGAGGGTCGGCGGCAGCACCTGGTGCCGCATCGCCATCACCATCTTGATCACACCCGCGACACCGGCCGCGGCCTGAGTGTGGCCGAAGTTGGACTTGACAGAGCCGAGCCACAGCGGGCCGTTCTCCCGGTTCTGTCCATAGGTCGCCAGGAGCGCTTCGGCCTCGATCGGGTCGCCCAGCGGTGTTCCCGTGCCGTGGCCCTCGACCGCGTCCACATCGGACGGCGACAGCCCGGCGCCGGCAAGCGCCTGCCGGATCACCCGCTCCTGGGAGGGGCCGTTGGGCGCTGTGAGGCCGTTGCTGGCACCGTCCTGGTTGATGGCGCTGCCGCGGATCAGGCCGAGGATCCGGCGTCCGTTGCGCTGGGCGTCCGACAGCCGCTCCAGTACGAGCAGGCCCATGCCCTCCGCCCAGCCGACGCCGTCCGCCGCGGCCGCGTAGGCCTTGCAGCGTCCGTCCGGCGACAGGGCGCGCTGGCGGCTGAACTCCACGAAGGCGCTGGGCCTGGCGAGCGTGGTTGCCCCGCCGACCACCGCCAGTGAACACTCCCGGGCCCGCAGGGACTTGCTCGCCACGTCGATGGCGACGAGGGAGGAGGAGCACACGGTGTCCACGGTGACCGCGGGTCCTTCGAAACCGAAGGTGTAGCTGATGCGGCCCGAGGCCACGCTGGGGGAGGACGCGATGGAGAGGTAGCCCTCGATCTCCGGGCGACGGTCGCTGAGGCCGGCGACGAACTGGTAGTCGGAGAACATGAGTCCGCAGAAGACGCCGGTGTCGCTGCCCTTCAGCGTCGTGGGGTCGATCCCCGCGTTCTCGAAGGCCTCCCATGCGCCTTCGAGCAGCAGCCGCTGCTGCGGGTCCATGGCGAGCGCCTCGCGGGGGCTGATGCCGAAGAACTCGGCGTCGAACTCGGCCATGTCGTCGAGGAAGCCGCCGTGGCGCGTGTAGGCCGTGCCCGGGTGGTCGGGGTCGGGGTCGTACAGGTTGTCGAGGTCCCAGCCGCGGTCGTCGGGGAACTCCGAGAACCCCATGCGCCCTTCGGCGACCAACGACCACAGGTCCTCGGGCGATGCCACCCCTCCTGGGAAGCGGCAGCTCATCCCCACGATCGCCAGGGGCTCACCTGCCTGGTCGAGCAGTTGCTGATTCTGACGCCGGAGACGCTCGGTCTCCTTCAGCGACTTGCGCAGGGCTCCGACGATGTCGGGCTTCTCGAGGGCCATGCTTGTCTCCCCCACCTTCGGGCTCATGCCGGGACCATGTGGTCGACCAGCTAGATCCCGCGGGGAGCCGCCTGGATACAGCCATTACCCATACTTTTTTTCGCGCGGCATGTGTACCGGCTGTGGCTCGCGGGTAGACGCGTCGTCTTCGTCCTGCGTTCGCGTGCCGGAGCGCCCCCGCGCAGTGCCCTTCGCAGCGGGCGGAGGGGGCGGGATCAGGCCGACGGGGCCCGTGGGACCGCGTCCCGGCCCGTGGTGGCGCCGGCGCGGGTCATGGGCCTGCGAAGGGACACCGACAGCCCGGCCGAGCAACAGCGCGCCTCCGGCCTGCCCAGGAAGGCCGAAGGCCCGCGCGACGGGCCGATGCCGGTCGCGCGGGCCTCATGGACCGCGTGTGCGTGCGGTCCGTCCGGCTGCCTACGGGGGGCCGTTCACCCCTTTGTCGCGAGCACGTCCTCCACCGAACGGCCGACGGCGGCGATCAGGTCGTCACCGTTGTCGGTGAAGAAGAAGTGGCCGCCCTCGTGCGTGTCCAGGGTGAATTCCCCTGTGGTGCTGTGCTTCCACTCGGCCGCGCCGGACTCGGGCGCCTTGGGATCGGCTGTTCCGATGTGCACGTGGACAGGAAGGGAGAGCTTCGCCCCCGGCGAGCACCGGTAGGTCTCCGCCACCCGGTAGTCCGCGCGCATGGGCGGCAGCACGAGCTCGATCATCTCCTCGTCCTGCAGCAGTGCGTGGCCCATGCCGCCGAGCAGTTTCATCTCCTGGAGGAAGGCGTCGTCGCCCTTGAGGTAGGTCTGCTCGTCAACGTGCAGCATCGGTCCCACCCGGCCGCAGGCAAAGAAGGACAGAGGCGGGTTGCCGGAGGCCTCCAGGCGCAGGGCCACCTCGAAGGCGACCAACGCCCCCATGCTGTTTCCGAGCAGGATGACCGGCAGATCGTTCCATCCGTCCATGAGCGCGGCGATCTCGTCGGCCAGTTCCTGGACGGATTCCCGGAAAGGCTCACGCCGTCGGTCCTGGCGGCCCGGGTACTGGACGCCGTACACCTCCAGGCCGTCGAATCCGCGGGCGAACTGGAAGTAGAAGTTCGCCGAACCGCCGGCATGGGGGAAGCAGATCAGTCTCGCCTTCGGATCGTCCGCGGAGCTCAGCTTACGGATCCAAAGACCGAAATCCTCTGCGGTGGCCATACGATTTCCTCCCCGTTCAAATCCGCAGTGGGCGCGGCAACTCCACGCCCACGGCGCTGGTGTGAATGTCCGTCGCCTCCTCGACACGCGGAGGGCGGGGCGCGACGGAACGCGGACGTCCGCGCGACGCGCGCCACCCGGACGGCGTCAGGCGGCGCCGTCGACCTTCTGCAGGGCGACGTCCTCGGTCTCCGTCGGCGTCTCGCGTGACGGAAAGCGGATGAAGAGGGCGCAGGCGACCGCGCCCAGCAGGAGGAAGGCGACGGGCAGCAGGCCCGTCTGGCTCAGGGCCGTGCTGTAGGGCTCGTGGAATGCGGCCGGAACGACGCCGGCGCTGCCTTCGGCCTGCCCACCGCCTCCGCCGATGCCGGGCAGGTGCGTTTCGATCCGGTCGACGAACAGCGCACCGACGGCGGCGCTGCCGAGGACGGCGCCCATCTGCCGGTTGGTGTTGTAGATGCCCGAGCCGGCGCCGGCCTGGTGGACGGGAAGATTACGAGTGGCGATGGCGCCGAGCGGGCCCCAGGCCATGCCGTTGGCGATACCGGTGAGGGCGGCCGTGGCGGAGAACATCCACAGTTGCGAGCCCGGCTCCATCAACAGGCTGTACGCGACGATCGTGACGGCGAAGAGCGCGAAGCCGATGGTGGTGAACGTCCGGGGGTGCGCCTTGTCGGACAGCTTGCCGATGATCGGCGAGAAGACGCCGGTCAGGATGGCCAGCGGTGCGAAGATCAGGGCCGACTCCATCGAGGAGAGTCCTCGTACGCCCTGCAGGTAGAAGTACGTGGGCACGGTCATGGCGGTCACAGCGGCGCCCATGGCCGCGATCCCCACGTTCGCCAGGGCGAAGTTGCGGTCGCGGAAGAGACTCAGCAGCAGCAGGGGCTCGCTCTTGCTGCGCGCCTGCGTCACCACGAACAGCACCAGCACGGCCAGTCCGGCGCCGATCGTCAGCCAGATGGTCGCCGACCAGTCCTTGTTGTTGCCCTCCTGCAGGCCGAAGACCAGCAGGAACATGCCCGAGCAGGACAACACGATGCCGGGCAGGTCGAACTTGTGGTTCTTGGTGGGGAGCGCCGGCACCAGCTTCCACGCCAGCGCGAACGCGAGGACACCGATCGGCACGTTGATGAGGAAGATCCACTCCCAGCCGACGGAGTCCACCAGCAGGCCGCCGATGACCGGGCCCAGGAGCAGGGAGACGCCCGCGGAGCCGCCCCACGCGCCCATGGCGGCGCCGCGCTTGTCCGCGGGGAAGATCTGGGTGATCACCGCCATGGTCTGGGGCGTCATCAGCGCGGCTCCGAGGCCCTGCACGGCACGGGCCGCGATCAGCGCGTCGACACTCTCGGCCAGGCCGCACCACAGGGAGGCGAGGGTGAACACCACCAAGCCGAACAGATAGACGTTCTTGGGGCCGAAGCGGTCGCCCAGCCGTCCGGTGAACAGCAGCGGCGCCGCGTAGGTGAGCAAGTAGGCGCTGGTCACCCAGATCACTTCGGACACGCTGGTCTTCAGCGCTTCCATGATCGCGGGGTTGGCAACCGCCACCACACTCATGTCCAGCACGATGAGGGAGAACCCGACGATCAGCGCCCCTAGAGCTGACCAAGGGTTACGTTCAACGGTCACGGTGTCCTTCCCAACGTTTGCGACCCGCGGGAGGACCACATGCCTCCCCCTCGAGCTGGCTGTCCATTTGCCTTGAATAACAGATCCGGAGGCACTGGGTTCGGATACATCCGGGACGGGATTCCGCCACGAATGTGGCCGAGGTCACACGTGGCGGCGACAGAGGTCGGCTGCAACCCGCCTGCTCGACCCGCCGCCGCACAGCACACCATGCCTCATCCAGCGCCAGGAACCGAGCACCGGCTTCTTGACGATCCGTCAATAAGCGGCTCTCGCAGCGAAATTGACACACCTGTCACAATCTTGTCGATTGACACCCCACTCTGGCAGACCCGTATAGTAAACAGACACAGGGGGGAGGGACAGTCGCTTTCCGGTCGACTCGCATTGGCCTCATAAGCCTCTACCGGTCACCGATGGAGACGATGCAGCAAGCTATACGTCCAAGTTCTTCCGATGGCCGACCCCGAGGAACCCCCAAGTAACAAGTGGGGAAACTACTCAGGGGTAATATGGCTCATTCCCCTCAGTCAATACTAATGTTTGCCTGTGGGGACGGGGAATCAAGACAAAACCGGGGGACATATGCGTACGCCTACGCTGAACGAGCTAGTAGACGACTGCATAGCTGGAAACCAAGACGGCTGGAACCGGATCGTGGAACGGTACACGCCGTTGATATGGGCGATCGCGCGGGGCCACAGGCTCAGCGCAGCCGACTGCGAGGATGTCAGCCAGACCACCTGGATGCGAGTGATCCAGCACCTGGGCAAGCTCCGCGATCCCGAGAAGCTCTCCCAATGGATCGCGGCGTCGGCGCGCCGGGAGAGTCTCAAGCACATCGAGAGGTCCGGTCGCAGCGTGCCGGTCGGGGACTCACCGGTCTTCGATCGCTCGGAACCGTCGGAGAACCACCCGGAGGAAGCGGCGCTCGCAAAGGAGCGCGACAACGAGGTGCTGCTCGCGTACTGCGCACTCTCGTCGAAATGCCAGGCACTGCTTGGGCTTCTGGTGACCGACCCGCCGATGTCCTACGACGAGATCAGTGCCACGCTGGGCATGCCGCGCGGTTCACTGGGACCCATTCGGTCGCGCTGCCTGGCCCATTTGGGGAAGCTCCTGCAGCGTGAGACGGAGCGTTCCGAGCAGGCGGCAGAGCTGTTCAACGCGATCACGCGCTCCGGCCTGCGGACCTTCGCTCTGGAGCAGCACCGCTGATCCGGCGAGCATCGCCGGCCTTCGCGTTCACATTGCCGCGGGGGCCCGCTTTTTGAGAGGGAAAGCGAAAAGTGCCTTCCGGTCCGGACGACAGATCCTTTCCAAGCCTCTGTCGTTCGAGCAGGAAGGCACTTTCGCGTGCACACCACGGGGGGCGCCCCAGGTCCGCCCGGTAAACCCTAGCCGCGCACCTGGTTCACAGGTACCACGCGAGCATCGGGAACCGAATCAGCGTTCAGAGAGTGGTTCTCATCGGAGATGAACGGGAACAGCGCCTTCGCTCTTTCCAGCACGCCGAGCGAAGGCTGCCCGAGAGCGCTGGTAAGCCTGGCCAGCGTTTCGTCATCCGATTCCGCTGCCTCGTTTTCGCTCGAATCGTTCATGCCACCCACCTTTCCGCCCCCATATTAGTTCATTCATCAACCAGAGCCCCAGGCTATACGCGCACTTCAGAAGAATCAATAGCAGCACCTCCAGCGGTGCCGCCACGGGCGGTGAGCGACGCCAAAGAACGGCGCTTTCACAGTCAGGGAGATCAGGGCGATAGCCGACGACGTCGACAGGAGCCCCACCACATCTTCACATCCTGTCCATGGAGAGTCGTAACACGGTCCCATTCCGCAGGAAGTGACCGGTGCACAGGTGGCCGACTCACCTGGCGGGCCATCAGGACGGCTGCTTCGCAGGTCATTTCCGTGAGATGACCCAGCCCGCAACGCGCACGCCCCACATGACGCGCACCAACCACCGCTCCACCGAGTGCCCGGCCGACTGCGCGGGCGAGACCATGTGCACGGCTTGCGCGCTGGTGCACGGGACGAGCGGGCGGCCGGCGAGGCATGGTTCGGGTGCGCGAGGCCGACCGGCTGCTCGTACCGGGGTCCGGCTGGTGCGGGGTATTCGTCCGTCCCGACAGGCGATCGGACGTCCGCCACGCCGCGGTTCTTCAGTATCGCGAGCCGCGCCACCAGTCGCATTCGCCGCGGAAACGGGCACACATGTCCCAGGATGTCCCGCTCACCTTCACGCACGAAGGAGAACGACCAAGGGGTGCTGAAGCCCTGTCGAGCTCCAGCACCCCCAATGACCCGTGTGGACAACCCCATGGACGGGGCCGGGGCGCCCGCGGGACTTCCGCCTGCTGACGACGGTGATGCGCAGCGAGGGCGACGACACCGTCAGGCCGGGACTGCCCAGGAGTCTTCCCTCAGAGGACCGGTCCTGGGGTCGCTCCTGCCGGCGGACCGATATGACGCTGCTGCGGCAGCCGGCGCCGGCGTGCTGAGTCGGCGGCCGAAGTCCGTCTGCCGGTCAGGTCACGGAGCAAGGTTCCTCAGGTCCGCGGCGAGGGAGGTGATGGCCGCGGGATTGCGCGGGCTTTCCACCAGCTCGGCGTAGTCGAGAACGACGATCCGGTTGTTCTTGACGGCCGAGACATCCGCGAGCGGCGGATAGGACTGCAGGAACTTCCGCTTCTGGTCTGCGGTGGTGTCTCCGTAATCGTTGATCACGATCACCTCGGGGTCACGCTCGACAACGGTCTCCCAGCCCACCGTCGCCCAGCTGTCCTTGAGGTCCTTCATGACGTGATCGCCGCCCGCCTTGGTGATGATGTCGTGCGGCCCGGCGTACAGACCCGAGGTCAGCGGCTTGTCCTGCCCGTCGTCATAGAGGAAGACGCGCGGGCGGTCAGCGCCTTTCAGGGCCTTCGCCTGCGCTTCGGCGACCTGCTTTCGGAACTTCGCAACGAGGGCCTCGGCACGGTCCTCGACGTCGAAGATCCTTCCCAGGTTCCGCAGATCGGTGTACAGCGCTTCGAGCGGCGCCATCACCCCGCGGGCCTTCCCCCGCCCGTTGCGGCACGATTCGCTCAGCAGATAGGAGTCGATGCCCACCCTCTCCAGCTCGGCAGGACTGAAACCCTCCCCCTCGTTGAAGCCGTAGTTCCAGCCCGCGAAGACCAGATCGGCGCGGGCGTCGAGGACCAGCTCCTTGTTGATCGTCTTCTTCGAGAGCCACTTCGTCCTCTGGTAGCCGCCCTTCCAGGGAACGGAGGTGAGATCGCCCCTGTCGTCGGGCATCACAAAGCCCGCCATACGGTCCTCCAGCCCGAGCGCGAACATGATTTCGGTGATACCGACGTCATTGGTGACCACGCGCTGTGGGGCCTTGTCGAAGCTCTGCTTCTGGCCGCAGTTCTCGACGGTCACCGGGTAGTGACCGCCGCGTGTCCCGGCATCACCGCCCTCCCCGTCCTGGGAGGTGACCTCCGCGCCGCAGCCGGTGAGGACCAAGGCGGCGGCGAGTGCGAGTGCGGCGGGGCGTACGAGGTTCGGCATGATGGCCATGACTCCTCAAGAGGCGGGCTGAGTGGGCAGGAGACGGTCGAAGAGCAGCTGCACGGCGCCGGACTCCGGATGCGGTACGCGGTGCGCCCGTACGCCGAAGACCTCGGCCAGCAACTGGGGTGTGAGCACGTCGTACGGCGCGCCGGAGGCGACGATCCGGCCGCTGTCGATGACGTGGAGCAGGTCGCAGTGGAGTGCGGCGAGGTTGAGATCGTGCAGCGCGGTGAGCACGGTCAGCCCACTGCCACGTACCAGAGCCAGCACTTCCAACTGCTGGGCGATGTCCAAGTGGTTGGTGGGCTCGTCGAGCACCAGCACCTGAGGCTGCTGAGCAAGCGCGCGTGCGATCAGGACCCGCTGCTTCTCGCCGCCCGAAAGGGCGAGGAAACCACGCTCGGCGAGATGGCCGGCCCCGACCCTCACCAGCGCCGCCTCGCACGCCTTCCGGTCATCGTCGCCCGTCCGGGCCACCGAGCGCTGGTGCGGCAGCCGCCCCATCGCAACGACCTCGGCGACCGTGAAGTCGAACTCGGTGACCGCCTCCTGGGGAAGCGCGGCCAGCCGACGGGCGCCTTCGCGCGCGCTGAGGGCGTGCAGGTCCTCGCCACCGAGCCGGACCATGCCGGCTGAGGGACGCAGAGCCCGGTAGACGCAGCGCAACAGGGTGGACTTCCCGCTGCCGTTGGGCCCGACAAGCCCGACGACCTGTCCGCTGCCCGCTCGCAGCGTGGCCTCCTCCACCAGCCGCGCGCCGGCGATCTCGACCGTCAGTGCATCGATGTCGATGCGCATCACGCGCCTCCGAACGTGTAGGAGCGGCGGCGCATCAGTAGGACGAAGCACGGCACGCCGATGACCGCGGTCAGTACGCCGACCGGCAGCTCGACAGGCGCGAGCACCACGCGCGACAGGATGTCCACCCAGATCAGCAGGACGGCGCCCGCGAGTGGTGCGACGGCCAGCACCCGGCGGTGGTCCGCGCCGACCACCATCCGTGCAGCGTGCGGGACCATCAGGCCGACGAAGCCGATCGCACCGCTCACCGCGACGACCGCCCCCGTGACGGCCGCGGAGACCACGAACAACTCCCTGCGCAACCTCCCCGCGTCCACCCCCAGCGCGGCCGCGGTCTCGTCGCCCATCGCCAGGGCGTTCAGGCGACGCGCTGACACAGTGAGGTGGGCGAGGCCGACGAGCACGGCTCCCCCGGCGATCGGTACGGAGGCCCAGTTCGCCCCGCCGAGGCTGCCGAGCAGCCACATCATCGCGGAGCGGGCCGCCTCGCCACGCTCGGCCGCGAACACCATGAACGTGGTGACGGCCGAGAAGCCGTAGTACATCGCGGTGCCGGTCAGGACGAGCCGCAGCGGGGTCAGGCCACCAGCGGTACTGGCGATGGCGTACACCAACGTCATGGCGAGGAGCGCGGAGAGGAAGGCCGCCGTGGACAGAGCCCAGACACCGAGCGCGCCGAAGGCTCCGAAGAGCAGCACGGCGTTGGCGCCGACGGCCGCGCCCGAGGAGATGCCGAGGACGAACGGGTCGGCGAGCGCGTTGCGCACCATGGCCTGCACGGCGACGCCGATGGCCGACAGGCCGGCGCCGACGACCGCGGCCAGCACGGCTCGCGGAAAGCGCAGTTCCCAGACGATGGTGTACGCCGGGACCTGGTCAGGCGTTATGGGTCCGCCTGTCAGCCCGGCCCACAGATGGCGCAGCACCTCGCCCCAGGAGAGCCCCGACGCCCCGATCCCAGCCCCACAAGCGATGGAGAGCAAGAGCACGGCGCACAAGGTCGCGAGCAGAAGCGGCAGTGATACGCGCCTGGGCGGCGCGGGGCCGGCGCCGGTGAGGGCAGGGCGCGACGGCGCGGCAGGTTGACGTTCGAGGGGTGTGGCCACCGGCGGATCGCTTTCGCCTCGGGCCGTGCACCAACGTGACCAAAGGAGCGGCCCGGGACGCGGGGCGCCCTGCGCAGCACCCTCTCGCAGTCCACGGCGAATTGACAGGAGCCTTCACCACCACGGGTAATCGGGCTCACGGGGCCGCGTGTTGGGCTCCGCCTACCGTTGCGGGTCAGCGCCGGACTTCGACCGGACTTCCCCCGCGGGGCGCCTGCAGCTTAGCGCGTACGGAACGCCGCCCTGCCGGAGGAGAATTGACGGAACCCCGTTGCGCACGAGCGGCCAGGTCGCTGATCAAGCTGCGTCCTGGCACACGGCCGGGCCTGCCTGTGTCCTTTTCGTGGGGTGGTGGTGCACTGCGCCGCCCGAGGGCGACGCCGCCCCCTCCGTGAGTTCGGGCGAGAGGCTCGGCGCGGCGCCCACCGCGTCATTCTGCGCCAGGACAGCGGTACGCGGCATTCCGCGCTCCGGGAGGCGCCTCAATGAGCCCGTGTCTCCAAGTCCGACAACAGATCGTCGAGCACCATTTCCTCTTCCACGCGAACACGGTGCTCTGCGAGAGCGAGGGTCAGTTCCGGGTCCCACGGTGTAGCGGCGGGAGAACCCGTCATTTCCGGCGCCTCGGCCGCCTTGGCCACCGCTGCTCGGTAGTGGGGGGTCGTGTAGCGCCACGGCCGCCAGGGGACGCTCCGCCGCAGCGCCGTGGCGATGCGCACACCACCCCAGTCGAAGTCGCCGTGGTAGAGAAGGACGGCTCCCTCCGCGGACAGGCCGCGCAGCAGCGAGAGTGCGGCGGCTGAGGGCTGTCCCTGGAGGCACACCATGGGTGGGCACGCCGGGCCGAAAGTGTCGGCGGCGGCGGACAGCACGGCCGGGTTCTCACAGACGTGGACGGTTCCCGTCGCCGGGACGGCAGGAACCGGTGTCTGACGGGCGAGACAGCGGAGCGTCAGAACGGCGGGCTCACCGGCGTCGGCCATCCAGTCGAGGGCGGGAGTGCCGCGCAGGTTGAGGGAGAGGACGGTCGACGAGACGTCGTCCTTGAGCAGACCGGCTGACGCCCATGCTTCCCGTCGCCATTCGGCACCGGTGCCGTCGGGGAAGCCCGTGAGGGCACGGATTCCTGACAGGACGAGAGTCGCGAGAGGTGTCCCGTCGTCCAGAGCGTGGGCGCCCCCGAGATGGCGTGCCGCGAACGTCGCCCGTGACGTCGGAGGTACGGCGGGCAGAGCACGCAGCGCCCGCACAGCGGCGTCCACCAAAGGTCCGGCGGTCTCCGGAGTGCGCGCGAGTCGCCGTACGAGACCTTCCCTGCGGATCCGCTCCGCCCACTCGGCCGACTCACCATCCAGGACGCTGAAAGGGGCATACGCCCTCTCCCAGGCCCGCTCTGCTCTGTCCCGCGCCTCTGCGTGAAGGGTGACGGGGCCGGTGAGTGCCACGACGGCAGAGGCCAGTCCGTCAGGGCTGACACCGGAGCGGCGCAGGATCGCGTCCACCGTGTCGAGGCGTATGCTCAGGGAGCGGCCGGCGCTCGGTGCGCGCCCCAACAAACGTTCGACGCATCGGCGTTGGGATTCGTCCGGGTTGGACAGGTTGACCAGGCCGGTGAGCGGCTGGGCGCGCGCGATGCGCTGCCGAACGCGCTCCACCAGCCAGGCAAGATGGGGATCACCGAGCAGCCGACCGAGGCGTTCGGTGTCGATCGGTTCGCCGACCGGCGATGTCGCAGGCGGCTGCGTTTCCGCCCCGCCCACCGGCCCCTCACATCCCACCGCCTGGGCGCCGGGCACTCGCCCGGACCGTGAGGGCGGGGCCTGAGCAGGATTCACGTCCACAGGAGCTCCGGTTCTCCGGTGCCGTCCGCGACGGCTCCCCGCGTCCTCCCGGCAGGCGGTGTCTCCATTTCGCCGGCCGCCTCGTCAAGGCCGTTGGCCTGGGAGGGCACCGGCACAGCGACCACGGGAGTGCCGGGGCCCATGCCGTGCCGTCGTTCGCTGCCGTCCCACTCCCACCGGGTCACCAGCACGGCGGCGATGTCGTCGACGCGCGAGAGCTGGGCGATGGCGATGCCGGGGACCTGCGGATAGCAGGCCCATTCCCGTTCGCTGGTCATGACGACGTCGAGGTCGAAGGCGCGCAGCAGGCCCAGACACTTGGCGCGAGAGTCGTCGTCGACGCCGGCGAACGCCTCGTCCAGGGTGACCAGGCGCGGGGCATGGGGGCCGCCCGCGCTCGCGTAGTGGGAGGACGCGGCGGCGAAAAGGGGCACGGACGCGGCCAGTACCCGCTCCCCGCCCGAAGCGGGCCCGGTGGCCGGCACCCACTTGCCGTGCTGGTGGCGTTCGACGCCGAACTCGTGCCAGGCCCGGTAGTCGAGTGCGGCGGTGAGGTCCTCCAGCCAGCTGCCGGCGCTGTCGTCGGCCTGCCGGCGGGCGATCTGCTCCTGGAGGAACGCGCCGACCGCTGCCCGGTCCTCGAGTGACCAGGCATCGGCCGACTGGCGCAGCCGTTCACGGGCCTGGGCCAGCCCCTGCGGGGCACGGCGGGAAGCCCGCCACACCAGCCGCAGCTTCATGCCGGTCGAGGTCGGGCGTTCCTCGAGCTCCTTGTTCATGGCGCCCACCTGTCGTTCGGCGGCCCCGATCAGCTCCTGGAGCGTCCCGGCGACCTCGGTGATCAGGTGGGTCTGAAGGATCTCGCGCTCGTGTGCGGACAGGATGCGGATCAGTTCGGCGACCTCGACGGCCAGCGCCTCGGCGAGTTCGGGTACGGCCCGTTCCCGGCCCTGGTAGACGATGTCGACCCGCATGCCGTCCTCGCTCGGACGGGCGGTGGCGGTGTGGCCGTGCCGCGACAGCGCGTCCTGGAGCCTGCCGAACTCCTCGCTCAGCCGTTTCTGCACGCGTTCCCAGGCCGCGTCCGAGTCGTCGACCGAGGAAAGCCGAGACTCGATGGCGCGCGCGAGAGCGACGGCGGGGGTCGCCGCCCATGGTGCTCCGTCGTCGTCCGGTACGTCGATGTCGGGAAGGGCCACGGCAAGCAGCCCCGTCGCGGCGAACCGCTGGAGCGCCGCGACGGCTTCCTCACGCGCGGCGGTCGCCTCTGTGACGTCCTCGGCGAGCCGCTCGATGCGCCCCTCGGCGCGGCTGGCCCGCCGGTCGGCGTCTGCGAAGTCCGCATGGGCCTGCTGCTGTTCGCTCTCGCAGACGCGAGCTGCCTCCGCTGTCTCCTCCAGCCGCCGCTGGAGTTCGGCGACGGCCGCTCCGACTGTGGAGCGGAGGGTGGCGAGGTGTTCGTCCGCGGCAGCGGCGCCCCGGGCGGCCTCCGTCGCCCGCTCCGAGAGTTCGGACACGAGGAGTGCGGCCCGGTCGGTCTCCGCCTGCTCACCGGTCACTGCGCGCTCGGCGTCGGCGTGTTCGCGCAACGCGGGCCACAGCGCCGCCAGGAGAGCGGTGTGATCGGCGAGTGTCTGGCGTACGGAGCCCAGTCCCGCTGTGTCGGCGGGAAGGTTCAGGGCGGCCGCGGTCTCGGCGAGCTCGGCCGCCGCACCGTCGGCGTTCGCAGCCGCCCGCCCCAGCTCCGCGGCCCGCGTCTCCTGCCGGGTACGGGCCCGGTGGGCCGCGTCGGCCGCGGCGGTGACACGTGCGTGGGCGTGGCGCAGGTCGTCGTCGCCCGGTACCGCGGCGAGTTCGGCGTCCAGCACGACGCGGCGCTCGGCCACGGCGCGGGACTCCTCGGCCAGTCGCTCCCGCTCGGTCGCCAACGCGTCCAGCTCGGTGTGCAGTTCGTTGATCCGGGCGCGGCGTGCCCGTTCCCGTGCTCCTTCTCCCACGTACTGGGCACTCTTCTTGGCCCAGCTTCCGGTGAGCGCGCCGACCCGGAAGCGCCCGTCCGCGCAGACCCAGGTGTCGTGGCCGTCGGCTTCCCCGGAGGTCTCCCCGGACCGGTCCCCGTCCCCTGCGGCCAGCCCGATCGAGGCGAGCAGGCGCGCTACCGTCTCCTCGCCCACGGCGGCGGCCCCCACGTCCGCGGGGTCGACCGCCGGGCACAGCGCGCGGTCGAGGCCGGCCCCGCCGAGCAGCCCGACCGGGTCGAGCAACACGTCGTGGCCGTCCGCCGCGACTGCGGAGCCGTCCGGCCGTACCCAGGCGTCGAGGAGCCCCGACGCCTCCAGCGCGGCCTCCAGCCCCGCCCGGTCGGCGTCGGTGATGTGCGGGCGGAAGTCGACGAGCCGCCACAGCGGGGCGCCGAGGGCCCGGTCGCGCACGTCGGGCGTACGCGTGTACGGCGCCGACGGGCCGCGCTCGCCGCCCGCTTCGAGGGCGGTCAGCTCCTGGACCGCCAGCCGCTGCCGTTCCGTTCGCGCTGCCTCGCGGTGGGCCAGTCCGGCAGCCCGGTCTGCCAGGCGGGAGGCGGCGGTGCGATGGGCCTCGGCCGCCGCCGTACGGGCCGGCAGGGCACCGTCCAGTGAGCTCACCCAGTCCTGCACCGCGTCCAGGACCCCCGGCAGCCCGCTCACCCGCAGCTCAACGCACCCGGCCAGGTGCTCCCGCACGGCTGTGACCAGCGCCCGTCCCTCCTCGGTGGCCTTCTCCTCCGCCTCGGCCAGCCGCTCCGCGCTGTGCACGACCTCCTCGTCGGCCTCATCGGCGCGCAGCCGGGCGGCCCTGCGCTGCTCCTCGGCGTGCTCGGCACGCATGGCGAGTTCCGCCACGTGCTCGACGGCCCGCCGCCTGGCGGCCGTCGCCTCGTCCGCGTCCCGGCGCAGGACCGCTTCAGGGGCTCCCTCGGTCCGGGGGACGTCGAGCCGGGCCGCCGCGGCACTCTCCGTAACGCGGTTCTGGATGTCGTCCAGCGCCTCCTGAGCCGCCGTGAGCCGGTTGCCCGCGGTGGCGAGCCGTCCCAGGGCCCGGGTGTGTGCTTCGGCCGCCGTCCGCCGGTCGGCCTCGGCGCGGGTCAGCTCTCCGGCCGTACGGGAGGCGTCGGCCGCCGCCCGGTCGAGTGCCTGGGCGTCGCGCATCTTTGGCCCGGACCGCAGCGCGGCGTCCTGGGCGGCCAGCCGCGCGGCCCGTTCACCGAGTGCGGCGCCCCTCGCGCGGGCCTCCTCGCGCTCCGTCAGGGCCTGGTCCCGATCCGCCTGTGCCTTGGCGAGTTCCCGCTGGAGGTTCTCGTAGCGGGCGTGCTCGCGGCGGGGCAGGCGGGCGCGGCGCCGGGAGGCGAGGCGGGCGTAGCGCCGGTAGTGGTCGAGGAACGCCGAGGACGCCTGCTCGGCCTCTCGGGCCGCCCGCAGTTCCTCCTTCTCCTCGTCCAGCGATCTGAACGCCTCCGCCGCGTCGGCGACGACCGCCTGGTCCATCGGCGGCAGCGCCTCGGTCAGCGCCCGGGACAGGGCGGCTTCACTGGGGCGCTTGGACAACTGCGGCTGGCGCAACTGGATCAGAAGGTCGACGAGGGCCCCGTAGCGCCGCTCCCCGAGCCCGAAGAGAGCTTCGTCGACCGCCCTGCGGTACGTCTTCGCCGTGTCGTACACCATGCCGTGACTGCCGATCGCCTCGGCGAGCCGGTCCCGGGACAGAGCCGTGCCGGTGGCGTCCAGCAGGTCCAGGCCGGCGCCGATCCGCTGGTCCGTCACCGCGAACCAGTGGCGGGCGATGCCGCGTCCGGCGACCGCTTTCAGCCCGCACAGCAGCGTACAAAAATGCGCCTCGCCCGTGGTGTCGTCGAGCCGTCCGAACTCGATCCAGGTGTAGCCGAGCCTTTCCGGGTGCGGGTGCTCGCCGCCCAGGAGCAGGTTCCACTCCATCCGCTTGCCCGCGTCGCCGTCGGGCTCGACGCGGCGGGCGGAGAGGTCACCGTCCAGTAGGAACGGCAGGGTGAGGGCGAGCACCTTCGACTTGCCGGTGCCGTTGTTGCCGCGCAGCAGCAGGCGGCCGTCGCGGAACCAGAACTCCTCGACGTCGTAGTGGAACAGGTCGACGAGCCCGATGCGCAGGGGCCGCCACCGGCCGGGCGCGGGGCTGGGGAGCGCGGTCACGGCGCGGTTCACCTTCCGTCCTTCATGTCGTCCTGCACGGTCGCCTCCGGGGGTGCGGCGGGGTGGTGGCGGGCGGATCCCGGTTCCTTGACCACGGCCTCGCCCACCGCGTACCGCGCGAGCGCCGGGCGGGGCACGACGCCCCGTTCCGTACGCACGGCGAGCCCCAGCGCCACCAGCTTCATCAGCGCCTGCTCGACGAGTTCGGGCTCCGTGCCCGGCTCCCTCGCCGACTTGGACCAGAAGCCGCCGTGCTCCACGGCCAGTTCCCGAACGCGTGCCGCCAGCTCCGCCGGTTCGACGGGCCCGGCGGCTCGCGCCAGGTGCCCTGCCAGCAGCAGGGTGATGTGACCGTGCGTGCCCTGCTCCGGCATGCGTACGTCCGTGAGGTCGTCCAGGGGATCGACCATGGCGATGCCTTCGGCTCGGACCTCCGGGACCAGCCCGGTCAGTTCGTTGATGCGCGCGGTGATGAAGCCGCGCTGCCGGGTGAGGTAGGCCAGTTCGTCGTCGGTGAGGTCGTCGTAGTACAGCACCGGGTCGTCCAGGAGGCGGCGGGTCAGCTTCCAGCGGATCGCGCGGAATCTGAGCTCGTCGCTGTCGAGCGCGCTCTGCGCGGTCATCTCCACCAAGCGTTCCTCGAAGTCCTCGGCCTCGACCAGGGAGGGCCCCCGCAAGGACGCCGGCATCCCGGCCAGCACACGCCGCCGCACGTCGTAGAGCACATCTCCCGATCCGCTGACGTACGCCTCCTCGTCGCCGGCCACCCGCCGCAGCACACCGAGCCGCAGGAGAAGGCGTACGACGGCCGCGAGGTCGAGGCGCTCGTCGCGCCGCTCCAGGGTGAACGTGATGCCGGCGGCGAGGAGTTCGGGATCGGCGGCGGCCAGCACCACCTGCTCGGCGAGGCGTCCGAGGGCCACCTGCGACTCGCCCCGCTCCAGCGCGGCCAGCGTCAGGCAGAGCAGGACGTAGCGGCGGCGGGTGAAGGGCAGCGCGGTCCGGGTGGCCTCACGGGCCGGATGCGTGGCGTCGATGAGGGTGCCCGGTGTCTTGCGCAGGCGTGCGGCGTCGGGGTCCGTGCGCAGCGACCAGCCTGCGTTGCGCTCGAACCACTCCCGCAGCTCGGCGGTGTGCCGGCGCACCAGCCGGAACGCGTCGGAGTGCGGCCCGTCGGCGGTGAGCAGCGGCTCCTTCAGCAGCGCTCGCGCGGCTCGTTGGAGGTCGGCCTGGTGCTGGCCGTCGAGGACTTCGGCGAGGGGGCCGGTCAACGGGTCTCCGAGAGGGGTTGGGCGGCGCGGGAGGGCTGGGCGGACTGGAGGGGGCTGCCCTGCCGAGGGACGGATGCGGGGGCGGACGCGGACACGGGCGCGGGGGCGGGCACGGACGCGGACACGGACACGGGCATGCCCATCAACGCACCCGGCTCCACGGGGCCGGGAAGGTTCCCGGCAGGCGCACCGGCCCCGCCACCGCCCACATCCCCCGCCGCGAGGTCGACGATGTCGATCACATGGTCGGGTCCGCTGAATACCCCGTCGGGGGTGTGCACTTCGGCGGTCGAGCCGTCGTCGAGGGCGGTGAGCCGAATCTCCATGGAGCCGTCCGAACTGGTGGCCACGGTGGTCGTCATGCCCGGCCGCCAGGTGGCAAGTGCGTCGCCGAGCAGGCGCAGAAACAACTGGAAGGCGAGCGGGTCGAGTTCACCCAGCCGGGACAGCCGCACCGGCCCGCCCGTGACGAGACGCTCCCGCGCCTGCCTGGCCTCTCCCGCCTGCCGGGCGGCGATCTCGGCGAGCCTGCGCTTCGCGTCGCCCCGATCGGTGACCTTGCGCGGCTTGCCCCGCCGCTCGTAACTGCCCGTACGGCGCAGCTGAGGGCTGATCCGCAACGGTCGCGCCTCACTCCACCTGGTCGAGGCCGGCTCCGGCGAGGCCGCCCGCTCGGCGAGGGTGTCGGCGTCGACGGTGAGGTGCCGGGAGGAGTGCAGCCCGAACGCCACCCGCCACAGCCGGTGCCGCGCCGCGTCGTCCGGCGCTTGGGCGAACCAGCGCGCCAGCGTGCGGAAGTCGGCCGAACGGTCGGACCGCCCGGCCCGCCGCTCGTTCAACTGCCGTACCACGGCCAGCAGCTGCGGAATGGACCCGAGCGCCCGCCCCCTCAGCAGCCTGGCCTGCGACTCCCGCCCCTCCCCCGACACGAACCACTGCGCGAGCCCCGACCAGCGGTCGGCCCACTTCTCGTACGCCGCCGCCTCCGCGTGCTCTGCGTCCTCGGGAGCGGCGTCGGCGGCCTCCCGGGCGGCGGCGAGCCGCAGCATCGGCCCCACCCGGCCCTGTTCCTCCAGCTCTCCGATCAGCAGGGCGATCCGGCCGCCGAGGGTGATGAGGTCCTGGATGAACCGCTCCAGGTACTGGATCAGCCGGTCCTTGTACGCGAGGAACGCCTCGACCTCGATGTCGTGCAGATCGATGGTGCGCTGGAGCGACCCCATGAAGGCGCGGGCGTTGTCGGCGAGGTCGCTGAACCGGGTCGTCAGCACGGACAGGGCGACGTACGCCTTGGCCGGGTCGGGCTCGTCCTCCGCGGCGATCACCAGGAGCGCCCGCAGCTGCGTGACGATGTCGTGCAGCGCGACCGCCTGGAGTTCTCCGCGCCGGCCCAGCACCTCGTCGTACGTCCCGAGCGCCGCCTCGGTGGCCTCACCGGCCCGGGTGAGCTGGTAGATGAACCGCCTGCGGTAGAAGTCCTCGACCGCCGTCACCCGCGCGTGGTCCGGATCGGCCCGCAGATTGCCCCAGCCGACGAGACTGTCCAGCGCCTTCACCACCGCCTCGACATCGGCGGGCCGGCTCCCCGCGTCCAGGGCGGCGTGCACGTCCTCCGGCCGCAGATGCACCGCGAACCGCTCCTTGGCGACGAGGAAGGCGCGCATCACCTGCCGGTAGAGGGCGGCGTTGGGGACGGTGAGGTGGGCGAAGGGGGCGTAGTCGTCGGGTGCAGGGTGCGGGTCTTGGGTCCGGGTACTCATCGCTGATCCATTCTTGCGGACGGGCAGCGGTCGACGTACACGATCCTCCGATTTCGGGCCCCGCGCCCCGGCGCCACGTCCCGGCGCTGCGATCCAGCGACCGGTGTACCACCGCTGACATGTCCGAAACCATGCTGGTAGGGCGTGAAACGCTCGCTACGAAGCTCGTCGGCAGAAGCCCGGACCGCTCTCTGCGCCGGCCCGACGCAGACGTCCACCGGCCGCAACTGCACCGCCCCCTGGTCGGCTGCCCGGGTTCCGGGCCGCCCGTCACCGCCTTCGCCGACGACATACCCGTTGTCTGCGGCCACCACTAGGATTCACCGGGTCCGCGACATGGTGGAAACGGTACGAAAGGCCGGAAGAGCAGGAGCGGACGGCCACTGGACACAGAGTGCAAGAGGCGGGGACGGCACATGCGGGAAGGCCGGTGGACCACGGTCACCGACTCCGAGTTCGACCATGAGCACCGTGGCCTGGAAGCCATCCGGGAGAAGCTGCCGGACGCAGATCCCTGGCGGGCCTGGTCGAACTTCACGTTCACCGCCCACACCGGTCACGTGCGCGAGGTCGACCTCCTCGTCGTCGCTCCCGGCGGCGTGTACATGATCGAGCTCAAGGACTGGCACGGCTCTGTGACCAGTGAGAACGGCACCTGGGTCCAGACCACCCCCGGTGGCCATCGCCGTCCGCACGGCAACCCGCTGCACCTCGTCAACAAGAAGGCGAAGGAGCTGGCCACCCTGCTCGGCCAGCACGGCAGGCGGGTGTGGGTCGGCGAGGCCGTCTGCTTCACCGACGGCGGCCTGCGCGTCCGCCTGCCCGCCCACGACCAGAACGGCGTCCACACCGTCGACGAACTGGTCACCATGCTCCAGGAGCGGCCACGCGACGAGCGGCGCCGTATCACGGCCGTCGAATCCCGCGAGATCAAGGCCGCGCTGGAACGGATCGGCATCCGGCGCAGTGACGCCGAATACAAGGTTGGTCCCTACCAGTTGGACCGAAAGTCCTTCGACTCCGGCCCGACCTGGGCCGACTACAAGGCGAACCACAGCGAGCTGCCCGAGGTGGCCCGCGTCCGCGTCTACCTCAGTGAGCGCGGATCGGACGCGTCGATCCGGCGGTCGGTGGAGAACGCGGCCCGCCGTGAAGCGGCCGTACTCCAGCGGTTCAAGCACCCCGGCGTCGTCCAGCTCAAGCAGTACTTCCCGTCCGGGCACTCCGCGGGCCCCGCCCTGATCTTCGACTACGACCCGCGCACGCTGCGCCTCGACGAATACCTGCTCCAGCACGGCAAGAGTTTGGACATCCTCGGCCGGATGGCGCTGGTCCGCCAGCTCGCCGAGACGATGCGCTCCGCGCACTCCGCCCGCATCCACCACCGGGCGCTGGCCGCCCGTGCCATCCACGTCATCCCCCGCAACCGGGGCCGCCGCGGGCAGACGGTCGGTGAGGAAGCCGCCTGGCTCACCCCCCGCCTGGAGATCTCGGACTGGCAGATCGCCACCCAGCGCGCCACCGGCACGGACGGCGGCAGCGGCCAGGGCATGACCCGCTTCGCACCGACGGCGCTCTCGGCGATGCACCTGGCGGAGGGCTCCGACCCCTACTTCGCCCCCGAGTTGACTGCCCTCAAGGCCGACCCGGTCTACCTGGACGTCTACGGCCTCGGCGTCCTCACCTACCTCCTCGTCACGGGCAGAGCCCCGGCCGCGAGCCAGGCCGAGCTGCTGGCACGGCTGGAGGCGGGCGAGGGCCTGCGCCCCAGCTCGCTGGTCGACGACCTCTCCGAGGACATCGACTTCCTCGTCCAGGCGGCGACCGCCTACCGGCCCGGACAACGCCTGTCCTCCGTGGACGAGTTCCTGGAGATGCTGGAGATCGTCGAAGACGGTCTGACCGCGCCGGCCTCGGCGCCCGAGCCCGAACCGGCCGAGGACCCCGAGAAGGATCCCCTCGACGCGGTGGCCGGTGATGTGCTCGGCGGGCGCTGGGAAGTCTGCCGCCGCCTGGGCACCGGCTCCACCAGCCGGGCCTTCCTCGTCCGCGACCTCGAGGCCGAGGCGCGCAGGACCCGGCAGTTCGCCGTCCTGAAGGTGGCCCTCTCGGACAGCAGGGGCCAGATCCTCGTCCACGAGGCCGAGGTGATGAACCGGCTGCGCCCAGACTCCCGGGTGATCCGGCTCGTCCAGCCGGAGCCGCTGCGCATCGGGCCCCGTACGGTCCTCGCCCTGGAGTACGTGGGCGACGAGCGCGACGCCACCGACCAGGACGCCGAGACCGCCGACTCCAGCACCGGCACGAGCACCGGCACCGGCACGCGCACCCGCCGCCGCGAGGAGACGGTCGCACGCCAGCTGCGCGAACACGGCCGGCTGAAGATGGACCAGCTGGAGGCGTACGGGGACTACCTGTTCGGGGCCGTGGACTTCCTGGAGGGCGAGGGTGTCTGGCACCGCGACATCAAGCCGGACAACATCGCCATCCGCATCCGCCCCAACCGCACCCGCGAGCTGGTCCTCATCGACTTCTCGCTGGCGGGCTACCCGGCGAAGGACTACGAGGCGGGCACCGACGGCTACCTCGACCCGTTCATCGGCACCCTGACCCGCACCGCGTACGACTCGCACGCCGAGCGGTACGCGGTCGCCGTCACCCTGCACCAGATGGCCTCGGGCGAGCTGCCCCGGTGGGGCGACGGTTCGGTCCCGCCGAGGATGACGGACGCGAAGGAGTTCCCCTACCCGACCGTCCAGGCCGACGCCTTCGAACCCGCCGTACGGGACGGCCTGGTCGCGTTCTTCCGCAAGGCCCTCCACCGGGACGCGGCGAAGCGCTTTCCCGAGCTGAAGCCGATGCGGGACGCCTGGAAGAAGATCTTCCTGGACGCCACGCAGACCGTGCCGTCCAGCCACCGCTCCCGCCACCCCGAGCCCGCGCCGCAGAAGCCTGCGGCAGGCGAGCGCGCGGCGGTGATCGCGGACGCCGAGCCGCTCACCGCCGACGAGCAGCGCGAACGCCTCGCTGCGGCGGTCACCCGCGACACGCACCTGTCCGCGGCCGGTCTCACCCCGGCCGCCGAGTCCTTCCTCTACGGCCTCGGGATCACGACCGTCGGCGGCCTCCTCGACTACAGCCGCAGCAAGCTCCTCAACGCGCCGGGCCTCGGCACCAAGACCCGCACCGAGGTGCAGCGCCGCCAGCGCCAGTGGGGCAGGCTGCTGCGCGAGGCACCGCTGTCCCCGCTCACCCCGAAGGGCCGCGCGGAGGCGAAGGAGGAACTCGCCCAGCTCACCGCCGCCGAGTCGGCGGTCGCCGGAGCGCTGGCCGTGGGCGAGGGAGCGGCAGCTCTGAGCGAGTCCGCGCTGCGGTCGCTGAGCCTCGACCTCCTCGCCACGCTCTTCGTCCCGGAGCTGAACAACAACCGCTCCAACAGCAACAAGGTCGAGATGGTACGGCTGTTGCTGCGCCTGCCGGACGAGCGCGGCGAACTGCCCGGCATCGGCGTCTGGCCCAAGCAGAAGGACGTGGCGCAGGCCCTCGGCCTGTCCGCCGGGCGCATCCCGCAGATGCTGAAGGAGGAGCGCAAGCGCTGGAAGAAGCACCCGGCGGTCCAGGCGCTGCGGGACGAGATCGTCGGCCTGCTGGTCGGCCTCGGCCGGGTCGCCTCGGCAGTCGAGATCGCCGACGCCCTCGCCGTGCGGCGCGGTACGCAGCTGGCGGGACGCGAACAGCGGCGCGCGCTGGCCCTGGCGGCGGTGCGGGCCGTCGTGGAGGTGGAGCAACTCCAGCCGGAGGAGGCGGAGTTCCAGCACCAGGCCAACCGCAAGGCCACGGAGGACGTCCTGGCGGCGGGCCTGCTCGCGCTGGACGTGCGGGAGGTCGACGCCCCGGACACCCCGACGGCTCCGGGCCTGCTCGACTACGCCACCCGCCTGGGCAGGACCGCCGACCGACTGACCCGCCTGGAGACTCTGCCGACGGCTACGACCGTGCTGAGCGAGCTGGGCGCACTGACCCCGCCGCCCGGCGTCGTGGACTGGGACGAGAGGCGCCTGGTCGAACTGGCCGCCGCCGCGTCCGTGAACGCGGCGGCCACGCCTCGCCTGGAGATCTACCCGCGCGACCTGCCCCTGGTACGGGCCCTGCGCCTCACGCAGGCAGGACTGGTGCGGCTGATCCCGGGCGTGCCGGAGGCACGGCAGCCCGGCCTGACGGGCGAGGACGTCCACGAACGGGTACGGGCCCGCTTCCCTGAGCTGGTCGTCAGGGACCACCGGGGCACGAGCACGCACGAGCTGCCGACCGGCGGGCCCTTGACCAAGGCCCTGCGCGACGCGGGCTTCGACCTCACCCTGTCGACGCGCGAGGACACCCGGACGTCGCGCTATCTGCCGACGCGCATGGACAGCGCGTCCAGCTATCTGACGGGCGGGAACTGGGGCCGGTCGACGCAGGCCGGCACGGCGACACGCTACTCCGACGACCCGCTCGTGGCGGGCGGGGTCCGCGCGGACGAACGGCTGCTGGCCTCGGCCCGGCACGACGGCTACCGGGTCCTGACCGTGCACCACGCCCGCACGGTCGAGGCGGTACGGAGGCTGGCGGGCCACCGCATCGGCGCGCAGGCGGTGTCCGTGACGGAACTCTTCCTGGAGTCGATGCACGCACTGGTCCCCCCGGGCACCAAGCCGACCTGGGAGACGCTGCTGAAGGCGGACGTGGCCGAGCCCGGCTCGCGGGGCGCGCTCAAGTTCGGCGAGTACGCGCGGACCGCGTGGGGCACGGTGGAGCCTCAGATACGGGAACTGCTCGCCCCAGGGGCCGGTTCGGGCCCGGTCCTGCTGACCGAGGTGGCCGTGTTCGCCCGGTACGACGGGATGGGCGTCCTCGACAGGCTCGCGGAGGCAGCGCGCCAGGGCGGACGCGGGCTGTGGCTGCTGGTGCCGCAGGCGGACCCCGGGCGCGAGCCGAAGCTCGGGCACACGGCCGTGGCCTACCAGGCCGGCCTGGGCGAATGGATCGACCTGCCGGACTCGTGGGTGAAGAAGGATTACCTGTCCGGCGTGACGGGCGTGGGTGTCGTGGGCGCGAACACAATCGTGAACGGTAACGAGGGGAACGACGAGTGATCGACCGCAAGGCTCTGTTGGAAGACCTGAAGCGCCAGGTCAAGGCGGTCGAGACCGATCTCGGCAAGCAGGTCAAGGTGGTGGCGGAGGGCGAGAAGCTGCGCGCCGAGTACGACCGTGCGCGCAAGCTGGGCCGCACGGCGGCGACCTGGAACTCCTGGCTGGACGAGCGGGTCACGCAGGTCGCCGTGGCGTGGGTGCTGGGCACGGTCTTCGTCCGGTTCTGCGAGGACAACCGCCTGATCCCGGAGCCGTACCTGACGTCGCCGGAGGGTGACCGGCGGGATCTGGCGCTGGCCCGGTTCGAGGAGTACGTAGCGAGGTCCGAGGACCCGACGTACCGGGGCTGGCTGGAGCAGGCGTTCGAGGAGCTGGGGGCGGGACAGGCGGGACGGCTGCTGTTCGACCGGCGGCACAACCCGCTGTTCCAGATCCCGTTGTCGCATGACGGTGCGCGTGAGTTGGTGGACTTCTGGCGCAGGCGGGACGAGGACGGTCTCCTAGTCCACGACTTCACGGACCCGCTGGAGGAGGACGGGGACGGTACGCGGGGCTGGGACACGCGGTTCCTGGGCGACCTGTACCAGGACCTGAGCGAGGCGGCGCGGAAGACGTACGCGCTGCTCCAGACGCCGGAGTTCGTGGAGGAGTTCATCCTCGACCGGACGATGGACCCGGCGGTACGGGAGTTCGGCTACGAGGGCCTGAAGATGATCGACCCTACGTGCGGGTCGGGGCACTTCGTGCTGGGGGCGTTCCGGCGGCTGGTTCGGCTGTGGGCGGACGGTCGGCCGGGCAAGGACGTGCACGAGCGGGTGCGGGAGGCGCTGAACTCCGTGCACGGTGTGGACCTGAACCCGTTCGCGGTGGCTATCGCTCGGTTCCGGCTGCTGGTGGCGGCTATGGCGGCGAGTGGGGTGCGGACGCTGGCGGAGGCCGCTAAGTACGAGTGGCCGATTCACCTGGCGGTGGGCGACTCGCTCATCAAACACCGGCACAAGCAGGGGAACCTGTTTGACGACTTGGAGGAGGAGGGCGCGGATGAGCTGGCCGACTTCAAGTACGAGACTGAGGATGTGCACGAGCACCCGAATATTTTGCGGTCGGGGCGGTATCACGTGGTGGTGGGGAATCCACCGTATATTACGGTGAAGGACAAGAAGCTTAATGAGCTTTATCGGGGTCTGTACGACGCGTGCGCGGGGAAGTACGCCTTGTCGGTTCCCTTTGCTCAGCGGTTCTTCGAGCTGGCGAAGGTGGGGGATACGGAGAGCGGGCTCGGGTACGGATTGGTCGGACAGATTACGGCGAACTCGTTCATGAAGCGGGAGTTCGGCACACGGCTGATTGAAACCTACTTCGGGCACGATGTGGAGCTGACCGAAGTCATCGACTCCTCGGGGGCGTACATCCCAGGGCACGGAACACCGACGGTCATCTTGATCGGAAAGCGTCGCAGCGGGAACAGACGTTCAGAAACCATTCGTACAGTGCGAAGCATCCAAGGCGAGCCTTCAGCGCCGGGAAACGCCGAGGACGGGCACGTTTGGCGCGCGATCGTTGAACAGGTCGACACGCCGGGATCTGTGAGCCAGTGGGTCTCCGTAAATGATCTGGGGCGCGAACGCTACTTCGGCAAGCAGCCGTGGATTCTGGCTGACGGCGGTCTTGAGCTGAACGAAGCAATCGAGAGCGCCGCCACGGCTCGACTGCGATCAATCATTTCCCGAGACATCGGATTCGCCAGCTTCCCCGGACAGAATGATGCATTCGTGAGCACACCTGCCGCCTTGCTTCGACAGCGAGTAGCTGACGAGGTGTCAAGGTCGTACATCGCCGGCGAAGCGGTCCGAGACTGGGGGGTTCACTCGACAGAAAACGCGATCACCCCATATGCGACCGATCTATCCCCACTTCCCTACGATGAAGACGCCTCCTGGGCTCGGCTCCTCTGGCTCGCTCGGAGCCATCTGCGCTCCACGAAGGATTTCGGCGGGCAAAGCCAAGAGGATCTAGGCAAGCCGTGGTGGACTTGGTATCGCTGGGTGCCGGACCGCTACCGAAGTCCCCTCTCCCTGATCTTCCCATTTGTCGCAACGCATAACCATTTTGTTCTGGATCGAGGGGGACGCGTCTTCAATCAGCATGCGCCCGTGATCAAACTTCGGGATGGAGCGAGCAAGGAAGACTATCTACGGCTGCTTGGACTACTCAATAGCTCAACCGCTTGCTTCTGGCTCCAGCAGGTCTCACACAACAAAGGGGAGGGAGGCGGCGCACGAGTTGACGCAGGATATTCGGCCATGGGAAGCGAAGCATGGAAGAATTCGTTTGAGTTCACAGGCACCAAATTGCAAGGCTTTCCGCTACCCAGTCGTTACCCCACCGATCTCGGGTCCGCCCTAGATCACCTCTCGAGGCAACTGGACTCCGTCAGTCCTGCAAGGGTGGCCGCGAGGGCTACTCCGACACCTACCGTGCTCCGCGATGCTAAGGCTTCGTGGCATGCCATCCGCGCCCGCATGATCGCACTCCAGGAGGAACTGGACTGGCACGTCTACTGGCTCTACCACCTGCACCCAGAAAACCTGCGCGCCTCTGAAGACCTGGACTCATTCGAAATTCCCGAACTCGCCCTCGGGGAGCGTGCGTTCGAGATCGTTCTCGCGCGACGCGTCCTCTCGGGCGATGCAAGCGACGAGTGGTTCAGGCGGCACGGATCCACGCCCATCATCGAGATTCCCGAGCACTGGCCCGCCGCCTACCGTGAACTCGTGCATAAGCGGATAGAGGCCATAGAGCAGAACCGAGCAATCGGCATGGTAGAACGACCGGAGTTTAAGCGGCGCTGGAAATCGGAAGGCTGGGATTCTCTTCTAGACCATGCAATTGAGTCGTGGCTGCTCGACCGGATCGAGGACCGTGCGCACTGGTTCGACGAGAACGGGATGCCCGCGCTCGTCACTCTCTCCCGGCTCACCGACAACCTCTCCCGTGACGAGGACTTCGTCTCCGTCGCTAAGATCTACGCGCCGCGCAAGGAACTGCCCACCGTGGTTGCCGAGTTGATGACCGACGAGCACGTTCCGTTCCTCGCCACCTTGCGCTACAAGCCCGCCGCCCTAAAGAAGCGCGCGGACTGGGAGCACGTTTGGGATCTCCAGCGGCAGGAGGACGCCGCTCCGGACGAGTCGGCCAAGCGGAAGATCCGGGACAGCATTCCCGTACCGCCGAAGTACACCTCGGCCGACTTCCTGCGCCCCTCCTACTGGCGGGCGCGCGGCAAGCTGGACGTGCCGAAGGAGCGGTTCATCTCGTACGCGCGAGCCAACGTCGCCACCCCCGACCTGTACGGCTGGGCAGGCTGGGACCACCGGGAGCAGGCGATCGCGCTCGACACGTACATCGCCACGCACGAGGGCCTGACCACCGAAGAGGTAACCCCGCTCCTCACCGGGCTGCTGGAACTTCAGCCGTGGCTGAACCAGTGGCACAACGAGCCCGATCCGCTCTTCGCCCCGACCCCCGCCAAGTTCTTCGAGGGCGACCGGCAGATGGAACAGGGCAAGCACGGCCTCACCGACGACGACCTGCGCGCCTGGCGCCCGGCCGCCGCGACCAGAGGACGCCGTACCACCAAGAAGTAACCCGCCCGAGAACGCAAACGGCCCCGCGATCGAAACAGATCGCGGAGCCGTTGACTTGCATGTTCAGTCGCTCAACTGACTGTCCCTGATTGCCGAAACGAAGGAGGACCATCCACCGGCCCGGAACACGAGCACCGGACCGTGCGGAACCTTGCTGTCCCGAACCGGCACGACAGCGGCGAAGTCGTCCGAGACCTCAACGCAAGCACCACCATCCGGGTTGCTGTAGCTGCTCTTCCGCCAGGTCGCGGCGGTCAAGTCGAAAGGTCGCACGGCACTTCCTCCAACATGCGCAGGATGAACTTTCGCGACTCGCCAGGGGGCAAGGCCATGTCGCGCACCACATCGTAGGCACGCTGCAAGCGTTCGACCCTGGCACTTTCTTCCACCAGCTCACCCCAGTGAGCATTCTCGGTGTAAGCAACAGGCCGTCCGTCCGCAAGGCGTAGGAACCACACGTCGGTGCCGACCAAGCCGTGCACTCCTGCGCTCTGGAGCAGCACCTGGACGGTGACGGACTCCCTCTCCGCCATCTCTGCGAGGTGCTCCAACTGCGCCCGCCACTCAGCAGCACCCCGCACCGGCGTCCGCAACACCGCCTCCGCGAGGATCGTCCGGAATGGCGGTGCGTCCTGTGCCTCCAACAACTCCCGCCGTCCCATTCGCGCCTCGACCTGCTGCTCCAGCTCCTTACCCTTCAGCCCGCCGACCGCCAGCACCTCCCGCGCATACCCCGGCGTCTGCAACAACCCCGGCAGCACGCTCACCGCGAAGTGCCACAGGCTCAGCGCCTCCGCCTCCAGCGCCATGTACCGCCGGTACCGCTCGCGGAACTGCGTGTGGTCCCCGGCGGCCAGCTCCCACAGCGCCAGCAGCAGGCCCGGCGTCCCGTAGTGCGTGTCCAGCGCCTGGACGACCTCCGGGCTGCCGAGCGTCTCGCCCTTCTCCATCTTGCCGAACAACGACCAGTCCCAGCCGAGCCGTTCACCGAGCGCCCGCAGGCTCGTCCCGCTCCCCGCCCGTAACGTCCGCAGTTCCTCGGCGAACCGCTGACGGGGTTCCTGGCTGCGGCCGGTGATGACGCGCCGCTGCGGCATACCGCTGCTCCCTCCGGGACGTGCGCGTGACCGATGTGGAACGTGTGGAACCACCTCCGCACGGCGGGGAAGCACCACCCCGTCCACCACCCGGTCGCCCACATCCAGCCGCATCCTCGTAACGACCGGACTCCACAGCGTAATTCAGCCAGCACAGCCCGGTCATGGATTCAACGGAACCGCACCGACCACCACACCGAACGGTCGACTGGAGGCTGTGGGAAGCCGACTACGCCAAGTGCGGGCCCTGCCGGCCTGGCGAGAACTGCCACTGGTACTGGTACTGGTACTCAGGGAACGATCGGATCCGGGGACGTTGGGAGCGTCCCCGGGCCCTCGACTGTGCGGGGCGCGACGATGTTGTGTCAGTTCCCCGGCGCATCGGGCGTCACCGGTACGGTGGCCGTCTCCATCGGCCTCACCGTTCCCGGAGGAGCTCCATGCCCCGTGTGCCCGACACTCCGGCCGAGTACTGGGACACCTATATGCCGCACCGGGGAGAGGGTGAGCAGCCCGCCCCCGTCGTGAACCGCTTCGAATGGACCCAGTACCCCGGCCACGGCCCTGGTGCCGAGCTGCTCGGCGAGCCGCGACGCGCTCTGGATCTCGGCCCCGCGGAGGGTAAGGAGGCCGTGTACCTGGCTCAGCAAGGCGTGGAAGTGGCCGGCGTCGACCTCTCCCTCGTCCAGGTGGAGCGCGCCCGGAGATGGTGGGACGGCGTGCCGGGGCTCGACTTCGTCCACGCGGACGCTTGCGACTATCTCGCTTCAGGCACCCGGTTGTTCGACGCCGTCTACTCGGTGTGGGGTGCTGTGTGGTTCACCGACCCCGAGCAGTTGTTCCCTCTGGTGGCCAAGCGTCTGGCCCCGGGCGGTGTCCTTGCCTTCAGCCAAGCCGAGCCGCTCCCTGGTGCCTACGGACCGCAGCCGATGCGGGGCAAATGGCTTGAGGGCCGGGAACATGAACTCACCGTGCTCCGCTGGCAGTACACCCCTGAAGCGTGGGCCGACCTGCTCAAGCAACATGGCTTCACCGGCGTCCAAGCCTTGGTGCTCGAAGCTCCCGAGCCAAACAAGCTCGGCACCCTCTTGGTACGGGCCCACACCCGCGCATGAAGGGACAGACGCCGTCGTCGCTGACTCAACTGCTGCGCGGTGGCGTTCAGTCCAAGACAGGCGACAGAACACGACCGCTCCCTGACCGGGCGCCCAGACGGCGCGCGTTGGCGGAGGGTCCGTAGCGCATGTTCTAGCTGATGCCGAGGGCCGTGTCGGCGCGGCAGTGCGCGCACGCCTCCACGCCGTCGGCCACGGCCCGGGCGGCGACGTCGTCGACCGGAAGCCAGCGGCATGGATCGGCGAGTACGGCAAACACCCCGACCGTGCGCATCGTCCTCACCGACCAGGCCGACGGCAGCGAGCTGTCCTGGCCGTAGCTGTCTGACCGCTGCGCGCAGCGGGTGGCGCGCCTTCCTTACCGCTTGACCCTGCCGCGGACCGCAAGGACAGCGAGATGAGCAGCAGGGGCTCGGCAAGGCGGGAGGCCAATTCCATGTAGATGCTGGCCGCCGTCGGTCCTGGCCCGAGGAGCGGAAGACGAGCACGCCGTCCGAGCAGTGATGCCTGAACGTCTGTCCGACCAGGTCTTTGCCTACCGCCTTGACCAGCGCTTGCGCACTCGGCATTCCGCCCCCAAAAACGCAGCAGCCCGCGCCTCCGCACCCCTCCAAGTCACATGCGGTGTCCTCGGGTGTCCGTGACACTGCCGCCCGACAGGAGGTGATCCTCACGCCCCATGGCGGGACCGCGGCACGACACGAGGTGCAAACAGGCGCGCTGCCCATGGGAGCGCCGAGAGCCGGTCGCTTGTCCGGGAACTGCTCAAGCCGACCGCTCCTCGTCCTCTATGAGTGAGTTGGGGACAAAGACGACGTCCTTGTCGGGACCGTCTACGGCGGCCCCGAACCGTTGAGCCACAAGGCGCCGTAGAGGGCGCTTGTCATCACGAGGGGTGCGATCCAGAGGTAGGGCTTTGCGGAGCGCTGCAGAGTGATCGCGACGAGCAGGAGCAGCGGGAATGCTGGTATGAGGAGTCGCGGCTTGGACCCGAAGTATCCGGACGCGCCCATGGCCATGGCGGTGACCACGGCTGAGTAGGCAATCAGGCCGGGCGGGTATCCGCGCAGGCGCATCATGACGTGGGGGATGACAGTAAGGGCGATGATGGCGAGCAGGAGGACTGCCGTGAGGATTGGTGATGGTGAGATGAATTCGCCGAGGAAGCGGGCGAATGAGTATCCGGCGTCGAATCCATTTCCCCAGGCTGCTTGTACGTCCAGGTACCCGAGGAAGGTGCCTAGTTGGCTTCCTACCCACAGTACGTAGGCAGCGGTTCCCGACAGGGAGAGGGCGCACGATGCGAGGATGCAAGCCCTGTTGTCCGAATGGCGCAGGCGTGTGAGCGCGTGGGTGCACATGGCTATGCCTATGGCGACCCCGACGGGCCTCGTCAAGCCAGCTGCGCAGGCCAGGGCCGCGGCAGCGACCCATCGATCCTGCATGAGGAAGTAGAGACTCCATGCAGCGAGTGCGACGAAGAGGGACTCGCTGTACGCCATGGATTGGACGATGGAGACGGGCAGCGAGGCCCACAGGCAGACGAGGAGAGTGCCGGCTTGGGGACTGTGGACGTGACGGCCCAGGTGAAACAGGCCGAGAGCTGCGACGACCGACGCCATCGCACTGATGAGCAGTCCTGCATGTCCGAAGGTGAGCCCGGTGATGCTTACTGCCCTTTCCAGCCAGGGAACTAGCGGAAAGAAGGCCATGCTTGACAGTTCTCGACCGTCTGGGGCGGTCAGGGTGAAGCCGTAGCCGTGCTCAGCTACTCGTGCATACCACAGCGAGTCCCATCGTCGGCTGAGTAAGTGCAGAGCGCTTTTTTCCTGGGTGTGCGACCAGAAAGTCAGGACCACAAGGCCAACTGCCTTGATCGAGGCGAATAGCAGGACTGCCGACAAGGGGGTAGCGAATCGCGTCACGGAATGTCGGCCGATGTCGGCATCTACTGACTTCACTTGTCGTCTGTTTGCAAGCAGTTGTGACGACACCTTCGTGGAACCTTTCACTCACATTTCTGTGCCGCCCGACGTCTCTATGCGGTGCGACCTGCATTATTTCAGGCGATGGGGCGGCCTCCAACGCAGTGGTCAGCTTCGAACCCTTGGATGCAAAATCAGCCAGAGATGGCTGAATCAACGAGGGTGCAGTGACGCATATGGATCGGCGAGCCAATGTCCGTATTGAGTAAATACTCACTAATGCACTAAAGATCGACGCGCCTCGAGGTAGCGTTGCCAAACTTTCTGTGGGCTGCGGCCCTCAATGGCTTCGCGGAGCTCGACGAAGGACTATGGTGTGAATGTGAGCCCCGGACCGGTACGCACACTCCTGTCCGGGGCTCACACCTGCGCCTGAACGATGTGCCGGCACCTGCTGTAGGCGCAATTCCGCGTCTCGCGCCTAAAATATCGCGAGTCGACCCGAGGGTCACTTTCTGGTGGCAACGATACGATCGTGCACTGTCAGCATTACAGCCGGGAGCTTCTGCTGATCACATCTGCCGGCGCATTCGCTCGCGGCTCTTTTACTTCACCTGCACCACGACATCGACGATGCTGAAGTTGCACTCCGACGCGTACACCCGCGTCTTCTTGTTCGTGGTCACCCACTCGGTGTACCGGTCGTAGTCGGCGAAGCTGCACACGGAGCGGACCCTCCACGTGCCGGAGCCAGTGCATTCGGCCCACCCCCCGGTGCTGCCGACGCTGGTCTTGCAGGACAGGGCCTGCGGCGCGGCCGTGGCGGTCGGCATGGTCAGTCCGAAAAGAGCCGTCGCGCCGATAACAGCTGCAGCGATACCTCGTCTGTTCATTTTTTCCTCCCCTGTGCGTACCGCGGAGCGCGGCACTCACGCAGCCTGCATCACCGCAGCGCAGCTGATCAACCGCGTGCGAAACGTTGGCGCAAAAGCCAGCGCCTCGGGCAGGAGCTGATCCGAACCAGGCGCACTTTGCGGGAAAAGTCTCCATTGCGCATTTTGCACAGATCCTTACTGTGCCTTTTGTGTCGATACGTGAGGCGCCGAGTCTCCGAGCCCACAGGGAAGTCGGCCAAATGCTCGGCCGATTCGGATTGGTCAAGCGGCGGGTAAAGTCCCGATTTATGTGCCAGTTCGGAAGCGCCATTCCCGGCCATTGTCTCGATAGTCCGTTGATCACCGAATGTGCTTCGTGCAGGCTGCGTGAGTGCCGCGCTCCGCGGTACGCACAGGGGAGGAAAAAATGAACAGACGAGGTATCGCTGCAGCTGTTATCGGCGCGACGGCTCTTTTCGGACTGACCATGCCGACCGCCACGGCCGCGCCGCAGGCCCTGTCCTGCAAGACCAGCGTCGGCAGCACCGGGGGGTGGGCCGAATGCACCGGCTCCGGCACATGGCGCGTGGTCTCCATCTGCAACAACGAGCGTGACAAGTACACGACCTGGTCCGACCAGAGCGGTGGCACCACCCGTCGATACGCGGTGGACTGCTCCTGGGACATTGCCCGGGTTCAGGTGGAGATGAAGTAACGGCACATCGGCCGGGCCTCCAGTGAATCCTATTTGTCGGCCAGCAGTTGCGACACACGCTGCCGGGAAATGTCGAGGATCAAGGCAATTTCAGCCCCCGACACTCCGGATTCCTGGAGGCTTCTGGCCACGTCCCGATAGGCTCGAGCCGCTTTCTCCTGGGCGCGGCGGGCGTCCAGAATCGCCTGCACCGCTTCCCTCTTTCTGCTTTGCAGAGGCTCGTCCAGGTGGATATCGACCTGGATATTAACCTCGCCCGACGGGACGTCGGTGGCCTCGGCGATCCGGCTCCGAGCAGCTGCGGCCGCCTCTGTGAGCCGGCGAATCCATACCTCATCGGTACCGGCAATCTGCAGAACCCATCCGTCTCGCTGGCGTTTCGCGCGGACACGGTGCATCCCTCTGTTTGCGAGCTCATCCGTCATGACGGAAAGTTAACCCGCCCTAGATTTGCCTGTCAAGCCGCCCTAGACAAGGGGCTTCCGTGTGCCGCGCGATGCCATGCACTCGCACGACACGCGTCCATCGAAGAGGGGGAACGATGAAAGGCCGTATCACGGCTGTCCTGGCAAGCGCGGCACTACTGCTGGGGGCAGCCCCCGCAGTGGCCGGCGAGGTGGGCGTCTCGGGACTGTCCTGCAAGACAAGTTCCGGTAGCACAGGAGGCTGGGCCGAGTGCACCGGCTCCGGCAAGTGGCACGCCCGGGCAGTATGCGACTTCGAGTCAGACAAGTACTCGCAACGTGTGGACCAGAAGAGCGGCACGGTGCGCGTCTATGTACCGGACTGCAGGTACAACATCGACAAGGTGATCGTGGAGCTGCTCTGACGCGAGGCTGCCGATCGCCGGCGTCGATGACTGTGCCCGGCCGGGTCTGTCCGGCCGGGCACATCCATGCGGCTATAAGGGCGATGGCGTGACCAGACGGGGCTCTCTGCGTTGAGCTTGATCTTTAACCGCGCTGCTGTTTCAGGCGGACGTCTTCGGTGAGGGTTTCGGCTCGTTTCACGGTCTTCCCGGGCTTCCCGGGCTTCCCGGGCTTCCCGGGCTTGCAGCGTGGGGCTGGCCTGCGGTTTTGTGAGCCTGTTGGACGTCCGGGCCTGGCCGGGAGGGTTTCGGTGCACCCGCAGGACGGGGGGTCTTGGCGCGGAGGTACCGGAACCCTCGGCGAACGCGGGCCGGAGTGAGTCGGCGGGGCTCACTGGGTCGTTCCCAGGGGCGGCGGAGGTCCTCTGCGAGGGGCCGGGCGAGGCGGAGTTGGGTGTGGACGGCGATGATCAGCCAGGTCCACAGGTCGGCGGTATGCGGGTCGCGGACCTTGGGGACGATCCAGCCCAGGATCTGCTTGAACAGGCGGAAAGTTTGTTCAAGATCGAATCTGCGAAGGAACGCCTGCCAGCGCAGGTCGACGGCGGCGCTGGTCATGCCGGTCTTGGAGGACCATAGCCAGACCGGTTTCGGGTCGCGGACACCGGGCAGGTGATCGACCTTAGCCGGATCAACGTGCCGTGAATCATAGGGAGTTCACCGCAGTGGTCCAGCCAGGGCCCTCGGGCTGTCAGACGTGGGTGCATCCGGTCCCAGGCGAGGACTTCGGCCTTGCCGTGGCTGGTGTCGCAGGTCGTGGCCTGGCCGGGAGTGTGCCAGGAGGCCGGCTTGGAGAAAGTGAGCACACCGCCGTGCTTGCGGGGCTGCCCGCCGCGCGGGGTGGAACGCCGGGGGCCTGCGTCACGGAGCATGACCCGGTCCGAGCGCAGCCTGCCGACCAGTTCGACGGGCAGGTCGGCCAGGACGTAGGCGACGTCGCGGAGCTGTGCGGCGGTCACCGCGGTGGCGTCGTCGGCCGGGCCCCGACGGATCGCGTCCAGCACGGCGGTCCACGATGTGCGTCCCGTTTCAGGGCGGCGACGAAGGAGCAGGGCCAGCCTGGGATGAACTGATCCGCGCTGCGGCCTCGCCCGCTAGACGTGGCAGAAGAGCCGGTCCGGGCTGGTGGGGGCGTCCGTCCGCAAGGCGTAGGAACCACACGTCGGTGCCGACCAAGCCGTGCACTCCTGAGCTCTGCAACAGCACATGGACGGTGACGTACCCCCTCTCCGCCATCGCCAGCAGCAGGCCCGGCGTCCCGTAGTGCGTGTCCAGCGCCTGGACGACCTCCGGGCTGCCGAGCGTCTCGCCCTTCTCCATCTTGCCGAACAACGACCAGTCCCAGCCGAGCCGTTCACCGAGCGCCCGCAGGCTCGTCCCGCTCCCCGCCCGTAACGTCCGCAGTTCCTCGGCGAACCGCTGACGGGGCTCCTGGCTGCGGCCGGTGATGACGCGTCGCTGCGGCATACCGCTGCTCCCTCCGGGACGTGCGCGTGACCGATGTGGAACGTGTGGAACCACCTCCGCGGGACGGGGAAGCACCACCCCGTCCAAACCACGGTCGCCCACATCCAGCCGCATCCTCGTAACGGCCGGACTACACAGCGTAATTCAGCCAGCCCAGCCCGGCCATGGAATCAGCGGAACCGCGCCGCCCCGCCCACCACACCGACGAGGACACATGACCTCCACCGCTCACACTCCCCGCCCTCCCCACACCCCCAAGATCCAGGAAGCGGTCGAAGCCCGCGACGCCCTCGCCACCGCCCTCACGCAGGCCGGCATCCAGCTCCCCGCGATGGACATCCGCACCCCGTGGGCCGACGACCGCGAGGACGACGCCCGGTACGCGCTCGTCCACCTCGGCGTGTGCTCGGCCCCGATCGCGCACCTGCTCGCGGACGTCATCACGAAGGGGATCGCCAGGTGACTCAGGACGCCGACGGGACGCCCACCGCCGTCACCGTCGGCGTGGCCGTCCACGACAGCGCCCATGACCGCATCGGACGCGTCATGGGCCACGAGGGCCCGTACGTCCAGGTCCGCCCGCTCGGCGGGGGCCGCGAGTGGGACGCCGAGCCCGACCGCCTCCGCCCCCTCACCCAGGACGAGCTGCTGAGCGCCCTCCTCGCCGAGGTGAACGCCCGCAGCAGACAGCCCAGATGACGGCACCACCCCCCTTCCGGAGCCGCACCCCCGTCACCCGCCCTCCGCCCCTCCCCACCCCACTCCGTCCCGTCCCGGCCGACTTCGTGCCGATCCGCTCCCCCGTACGACACCTCCCAGAAAGAGAACGCCCATGACCGTCACGCTCGACAACCCTTCCCGCATCCGCACCAGGGACCCGAAGGAGCTGCTCAACGCCGTCCAGCCGCGCATCAGGCACCTGACCGTCAACGTCCTCGACAGCGGCATGAGCCTGTGGGATCGCGAGGTCGCCCTGCTGCTGCGCGACCACACCATGGTCCGCGACATGGCGGAACGCGTCCTCGGCAACGCCATCATGTACACCATCGGTTGCATGGAGCACCCCGAGGTCCACCTGGGAGTGGGGAAGCTCGTCGACATCGGCGTCCGCCAGCTCATCCTCGACACACCCGTGTGGTGGGCGCTCTGCGACGCCTACAACGAGGGCCGCTTCAAGCACCACGCCCCGTTCATCGAGCGCCGCCGCGACGGACTCTGCCTGCGTACGGCGGACTTCCTGAAGTCCATCGGGTTCACCATCGACGATGAACTGTGGGCGATCGACGGCACGGATTGCTCGCCGTGCGACAACAAGGTCCCCGACAGCCACTGAACCGCCCAGCGCGGCCCCTGGCCTCGATCCCAAGAGGGCAGGGGCCGCCGCCCCGCAGAGAGGAAGCGTCTTGCCCGCACAGCACGACATCGCCGCCGAGACCGAGCTCTGGGACGCCTACGCGGCCTCCGCCTTCAAGGACGACGCCGAGCCGGGCTTCTGCTGGACCCAGTACGCCGGTCACGGGCCCGGTCCCGAACTGCTCGGCGACCCGCGTTCCGTGCTGGAGATCGGCTGCGGCACCGGCCGCGCCCTCGCCCACCTCGCTCGGCGCGGCGTCACCGCTCACGGCGTCGACCTGTCCCCCGTCATGGTCGAGAAGACCACTTCGAAGTGGGTCGGCACCGGCGCGGCGTTCGTGTGCGCCGAGGTCCTGGAGTATCTCGACGGGCAGGAGGAGGCGTACGACGCCGTCTACTCCATCTTCGGAGCCGCCTGGTTCACCAACCCCGCCCGTCTCTTCCCGCTCGTACGCCGGCGGCTCAGGCCCGGCGGCGTCTTCGTCTTCTCGCAGCCTCCCGCCATCCCCGGCGCGTACGGGCCGCAGGGCATGTACAAGGGAGGCTTCGCGGGCAAGGCGATGTTCACCTACCGCTACAGCTACCGCCCGGCGGTGTGGGAGCGCCTGCTCACCACGGCCGGGTTCACCGCAGCCGACGCGCAGGTCCTACAAGCGCCTCACCCCGGGCACATCGGAACGCTCCTCGTCCGTGCGGTCGCCCCGTGACCGGTTCTCACGAGGCGCCCTCGCACCCCCGCCACCGAATCCGGCCGGGTTCGCGCAAATCTCTTCCCTCGTGATCGACACCGCGACCTAAAATGGCGGGTACCAATCTCAGCGGCCCGACGGGCTTCCTGATCCGCCTCGCGAGAGCGCACGGCGGACCACGAAGGACATGCCCCCACCCGCACGAGTCTTCTTCGTGCTGCCTGGGGGCATTTCCTTGCTGTTCCGTGAGTCCGCGGCGTCCGTGGCGGCCCGCATCATCGAAGGGTCGCTGGCGCTGCATCTGACCGAGAACTTCCGCCATCTGCACGGCCGCAGAGCCGGGCAGGCGGAGATCAGGTCCTGGGAACGCAGCATCCCGGCTCTCGTCAACGCACTCATGGACGCCGGGCTCGGCGACGTCGAGGTGCTCATCGAGTACGGCCTGCCCCTCACCAGCAAGCGCGCGGACGCCGTCCTCGCGGGCGTGCACCCCACCACGGGCGAACCGTCGTACGTCGTGGTCGAACTGAAGCAGTGGAGCGCGGCCTACCCGGAGGAGGACGAGCCGCTGCTGTGCCGGATCGACGCGTATCCGGACGCCGTGCTCAACCCGATCGAGCAGGTGCGGGGCTACTGCGAGTACCTGCTGTCGTTCAACGGCGCGCTGGAGCGGATGCCGAAGGCGCTGGCCGGGGTGGCGTTCCTGCACAACGCGGCCGAGTCCCGTATCGCGGGCCTGCGGAGCGTCACGGAGGACCAGCACGGCCGGATGTACACCGGCGAACAGCGCGCCGCCTTCCTGGACTTCCTGCGCTCGCGGCTCGCCGCGAAGCCCGGTGCGGAGGCGGCGGACATACTGCTCGACGGCAGGATCCGGCCGTCGAAGCAGCTGATGGCCGTCGCGGCGGCCGAGATCCGCGACCGCGAGCAGTTCGTGCTCATCGCCGAGCAGCGGGTCGCCTACGAGCAGGTCATGTCCGCCGTGCGCAAGGCGAAGCAGTCCAACCACAAGCAGGTCGTCGTGGTGACCGGCGGTCCCGGCTCCGGCAAGAGCGTGGTCGCCCTGTCACTCCTGGGTGAGCTGTACCGGCGCGGGGTGACCGCTCTGCACGCCACCGGGTCCGCGTCGTTCACCAAGACCATGCGCAAGGTCGCCGGGGCGCGGAAGCCCGCCGTGCAGAAGCTGTTCATGTACTTCAACAGCTTCATGGACGCCGAGCCGAACGACCTCGACGTCCTGATCTGCGACGAGGCCCACCGGCTGCGCAAGACCTCCGCCAACCGCTACACCCGGGCGGAGCTGCGCACCGGCCGTCCCCAGGTGGCGGAGCTGATCGAGGCGGCCCGGGTGCCGGTGTTCCTGCTCGACCAGCACCAGGTGGTGCGGCCCGGCGAGATGGGGACCAAGGCGGAGATCCAGCGGGCCGCTGCCGCGCAAGGACTGGAGTGCACGGTCGTGGAGCTGGACGGGCAGTTCCGGTGCGGCGGCAGTGACGCGTACGAGAAGTGGGTCGTCGACCTGCTCGGGCTGGAGGGCGGCACGCCCGCGCCGTGGGAGCCGGACGGCAAGCTGGAGCTGCGGACCGCCGAGAGTCCGCAGGAGCTGGAGGACTTCCTTCTCGCCCGCCGGGCGGAGGGCTACGGGGCGCGGATGTCGGCCGGCTACTGCTGGAAGTGGACCACCAAGGTCACCCCGGGCATGACCGAGCTGCCCGCCGACGTCGTCATCGGGCAGTGGGCGCGGCCCTGGAACGTGTACGGCGACCGGTCCGTCCTCGGTGCGCCGCCCGCGCCCCTGTGGGCCACCGACCCGGACGGTTTCGGCCAGGTCGGGTGCGTCTACACGGCGCAGGGCTTCGAGTACGACTGGTCGGGCGTGATCATCGGTCCCGATCTGGTGTGGCGGACGGACCGCTGGGTCGTGGACCGGTCGGCCTCGAAGGACCCGATCTTCACGAAGTCGACGCCGGACAGCGAGATCGACCGGCTGATCCGCAACACCTACAAGGTGCTGCTGACGCGGGGCATGGTCGGCACGATCATCTACTCGACCGACCCGGAGACGCGCGACAAGCTGCGCTCGCTGGTGCACCCGGCGTCCGGGGTGGGGGCACCCGCCCTGGTGTAGTCGGGCATGTGCGAAAAGTGGTCATCTGCTGTCAGTGGTACGCCATACGATCGGATGAGCCCGCGCAGCCGCCCGTCGGAGAGTGATCGTTCATGGTCCAGCAGCCGCCCCTGCTCCGCGATGTCATCGACATCAAGGAGTCCATCTCCACGTCGGACTTCGTCCTCCAGCTCTCGGAGGCGACGACCCCTCAGGGTGCCGAGCGGGCGCTGCGGGACTACGTGGTCACGGAACGGCTGCTGGAGAACTTCGACGAGGCGCTCGGGCTGATCCGGGCCGCGCTCGACGGGCACACGTCGAAGGCGGCCTATCTGCACGGGTCGTTCGGTTCCGGTAAGTCGCACTTCATGGCGGTGCTGCACGCGCTGCTCAGCGGGGCACCGGCGGCCCGCTCGCGGACGGACCTGGACCCGGTGCTCACCAAGCACGAGTGGCTCGGCACGGAGGGCAGGCGGTTCCTGCTCGTGCCGTACCACATGCTCGGGGCGAAGGCCCTGGAGCAGCGGGTCCTCGGCGGGTACGTCAGCCACATCAAGAAGCTGCACCCGGACGCTCCGACGCCGCAGGTGTACCGGACGGACGCCCTGTTCGACAACATCCGGTCGATGCGGTCCCGCATGGGCGACCAGGCGGTCATCGGCGGCCTTGCCTCGGCGGACGGCGGAGACGGCACGGCGGACGAGGAGGACGAGTGGGGCGAGGCGTTCGGCTGGACGACTCAGCTGCTCGACACCGCTCTCGCCGCCGAGGAGGTCCACGAGGGCGGCCAGGCGCTCAACCTGGTCAGCCCGTCGACGCCCGCGGAGCTCCGGGCGCGGCTGGTCCAGGACGCGAGCACGCACCTGCTGCCGGGCTTCGCGAAGAACGCCGCCGAGGACGAGCACGGGTTCGTCTCGCTCGACGCCGGCCTGTCCGTGATCGCCGAGCACGCCAAGTCGCTCGGCTACGACGGGCTGATCCTCTTCATGGACGAGCTGATCCTGTGGCTCGCGACCCTCATCCACGACCAGAAGTTCGTGGCCCGGGAAGCCGGCAAGATCACCAACTTCGTGGAGGGCGGCGACGCCCGCCGTGCCGTGCCGGTGATCTCGTTCATCGCCCGTCAGCGCGACCTGCGCGAGCTGGTCGGCGAGGAGGTGTCGGGGGCGGCCGAGGCGTCCATCCAGGACACGCTCAACCTGGCCTCGGGCCGGTTCGACAAGATCACGCTGGAGGACCGCAATCTCCCCCAGGTCGCGCATGCCCGCCTGCTCAGGCCCAAGGACGAGGAGGCCGCCGCTCTCGTCGACGCCGAGTTCGAGAAGACCCGCAGGATCCGCCAGGAGGTGTGGGACACCCTCCTCGGCTCCGACCGCGGTGCGGACGGGGTCGGCGCGGACGAGGAGAGCTTCCGGCTGACCTACCCCTTCTCGCCGGCGTTCATGGACACCCTCGTGCACGTGTCGTCCGCGCTCCAGCGCAACCGGACCGGCATGAAGCTGATGGGTCAGCTGCTCGCCGAGCACCGGGCCGAGCTGCGGCTGGGCGACCTGATCCCGGTCGGCGACCTGTATCCGCTGATCACGGCGGGCGGCGACAAGCCGTTCACCGACAGCCTCAAGGTCGTTTTCGAGGCGGCCGACAAGCTGTACCGGACCAAGCTGCGGCCGTACCTCCTGCTCACGCACAACGTCACGGAGGAGGACGTCGAGCAGTACGCCCACCGGCCCGACAGCGTCACCGACCCGGAACTGCGTGCCCGGATCAAGCAGTTCACCGGCGACAACCGGATCGTCGGCACGCTGCTGCTGTCGGCACTCGCCCCGAGCGTCCCGGCCCTGTCCGACCTGACCGTCCGCCGTCTGTCCGCGCTCAACTACGGCTCCGTGGTCGCCCCGATCCCCGGCCGCGAGTACGGCATCCTGAAGAACAAGATCTCCGAGTGGGCGGGCCGCTTCCCCGAGATCAAGGAGACCGGCACCGAGGCCAACCCGGGTGTCCGGCTCGAACTGTCCGGCGTCGACGTCGACTCGGTGATCGCGAATGCCAACGTCAACGACAACCCCGGCAACCGCGAGGCCCTCGCCAAGCGGATCCTCGTCGAGGAACTCGGTATCGACCAGGAGCAGTTGATCAACGAGCTGCGCTTCGCGTGGCGGGGCACGGAGCGCAGTGTCGAGGTGGTGTTCGGCAATGTCGCCGACGAGGACGAGCTGCCGGACCACGACCTGATGCCCCAGCAGGACGGGCAGTGGCGGATCGTGATCGACCTCCCCTTCGACGAGAGCGAGTGGGGGCCGCGCGAGGACGCCAACCGGATGCAGCGGCTGCGTGAGCGGCAGGGCGAACCGTCCCGCAGCGTCGCCTGGCTGCCCACCCACCTCTCCAGCCAGCGGTACGCCGACTTCCGCCGCCTCGTCGTCATCGACAAGGCCCTCTCCGACAGCCAGCGGTTCGACGGCCAGTACGCGGGCCACCTGAGCCCCGACAACCGGGCCCGCGCCAAGGGGCTCCTGGAGACCCAGCGGGAGTCGCTGCTGAAGAACGTGAAGGCGGCCTTCAAGCAGGCGTACGGCCTGGCGGACAAGAAGGCCACCGACGTGGAGCTCGGGTTCGGCGACCATCTGAAGTCGCTGCGCGAGGTCGAGGGGCTGACCCTGTCCTTCGGCCAGTCGCTGCGGGACGGCATCCGGCACATCGCCGGCAAGCTGCTCGCGAGCCAGTACCCGGACCACCCGAACCTCGACCCCGACGGCAACGGCACCGTCGTCAGACCCGCCGACGCCAGGAAGGTGTTCACGCACGTACGGGCCGCCGCCGAGGCCCGCGACGGACGCACCGAAGTCCCCGCCCCAGAACGGAACCTGATGCGCCGGGTGGCCACCCCTCTGCGGCTGGGCCGGCAGAAGGAGGCGTACTTCGAGGTCTCGGAGTACTGGGCGGACCACTTCCGGCAGCTCGCCCGCGGGCAGGGCATGACCGGCGACCTCAGCCTGATCACCCTCACCGACTGGACGGACCGGCCGACACCGCGCGGTCTGCCGGGCTTCCTCGCCCGGCTCGTCGTGGCCTCGTTCGCCGAGATGGACGACCGGGTGTGGGTGCGCGCGGGCACGCCGCTCGACCCGGCACCCGCGCTGAACGAGATCAAGGACCATGACGCGCTGCGCAGCCAGCCGCTGCCCTCCGAGGAGGGCTGGTCGGCCGCCCGACAGAGGTTCACCGCCGTCTTCGGTGAGCCCGCGCCCACGCTGCGACGTGGCCGCATGGTCAACCAGCTCGCCCGGCAGATCGCCCAGCAGGCGAGTGCCCACCAGGAGGCGGCCCGTGAGCTGGTGACCCAGCTGGAGCGGCACGCCGGCTTCCTCCGGCTCGACGAGACCGCCGAGGGCGGGCGCCTCGCCCTCGCCCGGCGGGCCGTCGAACTGCTCCAGGAACTCACGCGCTCGTCCGGCCAGGGCGCCGCCGGAGCCCGCAGGACCGTCGAGGCGCTGGCCGCCTTCGACTTCGGCCAGGTCGGCGCGGACCGGTTCGGAACCTCGATCAAGCAGGCACGCGCGGTGGCGCAAGCACTGGACACGGCGTCCTGGACCACCCTCGACCTGGCCACCTCGGAGGGCCCCGAGGGAGAGGCCCTGCTGGAGTCCCTGCGCAACGCCGCCCAGAGCGACCAGCGGACCAACGACCTGAAGGAGGCGCTGGCCAGGACGCAGCGCGAGGTGCTGGCACTGGTGAAGCGCAACCGCGCAACGCCGACTGCGCCGCCGCCCGCTCCCCCGGCCCCACGTCCCGGTGACGTACCGCTCGACACCCCGACGAGCCACCCACCGGTCCCCGAGCAGACGCCGAGCACGAGCACCAGCCCGGCCAAATCGGGCCGGGTGAAGCGCTCCGGCGGCGGACGGACGACCGCGGCGAAGGCGGTGGCCGAACTCCAGGCGGAGATCGCGGAGCTGGCAGCGCGTGAACCCGGTATCGCGGTCGAGATCACCTGGCGGGTCGTCGAAGGATGAGCACGGCGACGACCAGCACGGTGGCGGTGCGGCTGAACCTCGCGGCGATCACCCAGTACCTGTCGGCCCAGAGCTCTCTCGCCGACACCCTCGCGGGCCGGGACCAGCGCCGGGCCGTGCTGCTGCGCTCCGCGCCGCAGTGGGACGGGCCGACCGAACACGCCTGGGGCGACGGGCTGTCGGCCCGGATCGCGGCGGCACCGTCCCCGCTGGCCGTGCACGAACTGCTGCTCGGGCACCTGTCGGACACGGCGACCGGCCCCGCCCTGCTCGTCGTGCTGACCGACCGCGAGCAGAACGAACTCGACCCCGCCGTCCTGGCCCGCGCCCACAAGAAGCGCATCGACACGGTGGACAGCTGGGACGTGGTGCGCGACGCGTTCGGAGCGCATCAGGTCGACCAGCGGCTCAGGGACGACAAATGGGCCGCTGAGGCCCTACTGGACGCGGCGCCGCCGAGGGGCGGCTGGCCCCGGCTGGGAGGCGGCATCCTGTCGCGCGGCACCGCGCTGTCCGCGCTCGCGCTGCGGCGCCTGAGGCTGGGCAGCTACCAGGACGAGGAGGCCCGTCAGGACCACACCACGTCCGCCGACCGCCTCGACACCCACGCGCTGCTGGGCTGGTCGCTGCTTCCAGGACGTCCGGAGGGCTTCCTGGCACTGCGCGGCGCCGAACGCGACGGCCTGGCGGAGTTCCTGGGCGAGGACGACCGGGCCGGACTCGCGGGGCGGGCACTCCTGGCCCTCGTCGAGGCCGAGCACGGGCCGGACGCGGTGGCCTTCGGGCTCGTCTGCGCCGCGCTGTGGTGCCATGCCGAACCGGACGCGGCCGTCTACACGGCTCGCGGTCGCGCGGAGCGCTGGTTCGGAGAGCGGCCCCCGGCGCGGGGCGAACAGCTCGACGCCATGGCGGCCGCCCTCGGCCGGGCCTCGGAGGAGTACGTCTCCACACTCCTCGCCTCAGCCGCCAGGGACGGCACCGCGGGCTCGGAAGACGCCCGGGAGGCCCGCCGGACCAGCGACACCGTGCTCGAGCGTGCGTCGGTACTGGTCCGCCAGTTCGGCGCGGAAGCCGCCGCCATGACCAGTCCCCTCCTGCCGGCCGGCCTGGACGCCAGGCTCACCGCGGTCGGCGCGGCCCTGACAGCCGGTGAACCGGGACCGCTCGACGCGGCCGTGCGTTCGCTGAGCGAACACCGGCGTGCACAAGGACCGGAGGTCCGGTCACGGATCGAGCGGACCCGCATGGCCCAGCGGCTCGTCCAGTGGCTGGCCACAGAGCCGGGGGTCGAGGCGCCCCACGTGGGCGGAGGCATAGAGCGGCACCTCACGGAGACCGGATGGGTGGACCGTGCCCTCGAGCACATCGAGGCAGGTGGGGACTTCGACGACCGGCTGAAGGCCGCCTACGACGCGCTCGCCGTGCGCGTGCGCGAGCGGCGCCACGAGATCGACCGTGCGTTCGCCCGCGTCCTGGCGACCTGGACCGCGGCCGGAACCGATCCCGGCGGGATGCTGACGGTGGAGACGTTCCTGGACCGGGTGGTGAAGCCGGTCGTCCGCGCCGCCGACCGGCGCGTGCTGCTGCTCGTCCTGGACGGGATGAGCGCGGCCATCGCCACCGAACTCGGCGAGGAACTGCGCGCATCCTGGGCCGAGTTCGATCCGGTGGCAGCCGAAGGCGCTGCGCGCCGCCGCGCCATGGCGGCGGCACTTCCCACCCTCACCTCCGTGTCCCGCACGTCGCTGTTCGCGGGCAGGCTGACACAGGGGGCGCAGCAGGACGAGGCCCGCCTGTTCCCCGCCCTCCCGCTCTGGGGCGGGGCGCCGGCGGCCGTGTTCCACAAGGACGACCTGAGGGCCGACAGCGCCGGGGACACGTTCGGCCCCGCGCTCACCGAAGCGCTCATGGACGGCCGCACGCATGTGGCGGTCGTCCTCAACGCGATCGACGACCGGCTCGCCAAGGAACAGAAGCTGGGGGACGGCGCCTGGCAGGCCGTGCACATCCCTGGTCTTGAGGATCTGCTGCGGATCGCCGCCTCGCAGGGGATGGCGGTCGTCATCACCAGTGACCACGGGCACGTCGTCGACCGCCACGGGATGAAGGTGGACACCGGCTCGCCGCTGTCCGCCCGCCACCGGACCCCGGACGGTGCGGTGGGACCGACGGAGGTCGCGCTGCACGGCCCCCGGGTCGTCGCGCCGCAGCCCGGCGGATCGATCGTCGCCCTGTGGGACGCCGACTCCCGGTACACCGCCCGTAAGGCCGGCTACCACGGCGGGGCGTCCCTGGCCGAGTTCACCATCCCTGTGCTGGCCTTGCTGCCGTTCGGAGCGGCGCCTCCCGCGTCCTGGCGGGAGCTGGGTGACCAGCGGCCGACGTGGTGGCTGCTGGAGGAGCCGGCGGCCCGCCCCGCCACCGTCCCATCCGTCCCGACAGCCACCTCGAAGCGGCAGGCACGGCAGAAGCCGACGAAGAGCCAGGCCCGGCTGGCCCGTACGCACGACTCGTTGTTCGAGGTCGCGGTGGTCCCGGCGTCCGGCGACGAGGGCACGCTGCTGACCGCCACCGCCGTCGGTCCCGACGACACCCTCATCGCGGCCCTCATCGCCTCGGAGGCGTTCCAGGGCCAGATCGGCCTGCTCGCGCGCAAGCCGCCCCTGGACAAGGTGGAAGGGGCGATCCGGGCCCTGCTCGACGCCGGGGGCACACTGCCGGTGTCCGCGCTGGCGCAGCGCGTGTCCTACCCGGTGACCCGAGCGGACGGGTTCGCCGCGATCCTGCGCCAACTGCTCAACTACGACGGAGTGCAGGTCCTGGAGACGCTGCCGGACGGCCGGACCGTCCGTCTCGACCTCCCTCTGCTGCGCATGCAGTTCGACCTGGGCTGACGATCCGTCCGCCGTCTTCCACACCGATGAGCCGGGAGCCATGAGCGCCAACGACCGTGTGCTGATCAACCAGATGATCGAGGAACGACGCAGCGCCCGCGCCGTCCCCCTCTCGTTCGACGCGGCCTTCGAGAGGTTCGCAAGCGAACACGCGCTGCACGGCTTCGGCCTCTCCGAGGAGGAGATCGAGGCCGGTGTGATCGGTGGCGCGAACGACGGCGGCATCGACGGGGCGTACGTGTTCCTCGGCGGTCGGCTCCTGCATGAGGACAGCGAGATCGTCCAGCCGAATTCCGTCATCTCGAATGTCGAGGCCGGAACCCAGCTGACGCTCTGGCTCGTCCAGGCCAAGACGAGCCCCGGTTTCTCCGAAGTCGCCCTCGACAAGGTGGCGTCCACGTGCGCGAACCTCCTGGACATGGAGGTCGACGAGGCCACCGTCGGGGTGCTCTACACCGAGGACCTCCTCGCCCGCTTCAGGCTGTTCAGGACAGCGCTGCTGCGGCTCCTCACCCGCCATCCGACCGTGCTGATCAAGTTCTCGTACGTGACACGGGGGGAGGCGAGCGAGGTACACCCCAAGGTCCAGGCGAAGGCCAAGATTCTGGAAGCGCAGTTCTCCAATGCCTTCGCGATCTCCACGGGCGAAGTCGAGTTCCTGGGCCCCGCGGAACTCTGGAAGCGTGCCAGCACCCTCCCCTCGTACACCCTGGAGCTTCCGTACCGGGAGAGCATCACCCATGGCACCAGCCACATCGCGCTCGTCTCCCTGGGCGAGTACATAGACTTCCTCAGCGACGAGACCGGGGCGATCAAGTCCCACATCTTCGACTGGAACGTTCGTGACTATCAGGGAAACGTCGAGGTGAACCGTGAGATCACGGCATCTCTCCAGAACCCGGAGGCACCCGAGTTCTGGTGGCTCAACAACGGCATCACCATCGTGTGCTCGCAGGCGACCTCGGTCGGGAAGCGGCTCAGCCTCTCCGACGTACAGATAGTCAACGGTCTCCAGACCTCGTACACCCTGCACGAGACGCTCAACGACCTCTACGTGAGTGATCCTGCTGACCCTGTCTTCAACAGGCTGGTGCAGGTACGCATCCTGGTCACGGTGGACCAGGCGGCCCGTGACTTGGTCATCCGGGCCACCAACCGGCAGACGAGCGTGCCGGTCGCCTCTCTCCGGGCCACGGACGACATCCAGCGGCAGATCGAGTCGTACTTCCTCGAACACGACTGGTTCTACGACCGGCGCAAGAACTTCTACCGGAATCAGGGCAAGTCGGCCGACCGCATCGTCAGCATCCCCCTGCTGGCGCAGTCCGTCATGGCCATGGCACTGGGACAGCCCGACTATGCCCGCGCCCGGCCGTCCAGCCTGCTCAAGTCGGACACGGACTACCGCCGCGTCTTCTCCGACAAGACGGAACTCCCCGTCTATCTGTGGCTGGCCAAGGTGCAACGGCAGGTGGACGAGTTCCTGCAGTCGGCATCGGATCCCGTCGCCCGATCACTGCACACCAACCTCCGCTTCCACCTCGCCATGCTCGGTGCCGTAGACCTCGTGGGCCGTGTCTTCAGCAAGCCGGAAACCCTGAACAACGCCGCCCGGGAGAACGTCTTCCCGACGGCGACGCGCCTCGAATCGCTGTGGGCGTCACTCCAGGAGCAGTTCGACGCATTCCAGCGACAAAGCCGGTCGGGGGCCGACAGGACCGCGAAGAGCAGCGACTTCGTCACCTACCTCACGGCCAACCTGGGATACGGCAGCCTGCGCCGTCCCAGGTGACCTCGGAGCCCGGTCCACAACCCGGCGCGGATGGGACAATGGGCGAGTGATCGATCCTCGCCCTTCTCCCGTCTCCGCCGTCCGGCGGCGCACCGCCCTCGACGCGCTCCGGCGCGGTGCGGTGCCCGAGAGCGGCCTGGATCTCCTCGCCACCGGCCTTGACCGTTTCGAGTCCGCGCTCGACGCCGAACTCGACGCGGTCGCCTCCGGTGCCTCGGTCTTCAAGGCCGTACGGGGCGAGTACGGCTCCGGCAAGACGTTCTTCACCCGCTGGCTCGGAGAACGCGCCAAGCAGCGCAACTTCGCCGTCTCCGAGATCCAGATCTCTGAGACGGAGACTCCGCTGCACAAACTGGAGACCGTCTACCGGCGTCTCACCGAGCGGCTCTCCACCCCGAGCTTCCCGCCGAGCGCGCTGCGTCCCGTCGTGGACGCCTGGTTCTACGCCTTGGAGGAGGACGCCCTCGCCGCCGGTGCCGACGAGGACGATCTGAGTGGTGCGGTGGAGGAGTTGCTGGCCGCCCGGCTGAGCGAGGTGTCGCGGCACGCGCCGTCCTTCGCGGCCGCGCTGCGCGGTTACCGGTCGGCACTCGCCGCGGGCGACGAGTCGACAGCGGCCGCCGTCCTCGCCTGGCTCGGCGGGCAGCCCCATGTGGCTGCTGCGGCCCGCCGGTCCGCCGGGGTACGCGGCGACCTGGACCACTTCGGTGCCCTGGGCTTCCTGCAAGGGCTGCTCACCGTCCTGCGGGACTCCGGCCACCGAGGGCTGTTCGTCGTGCTGGACGAGGTGGAGACTTTGCAGCGCGTGCGGTCGGACGCCCGTGACAAGGCACTCAACGCGCTGCGGCAACTGATCGACGAAGTCCACTCCGGGCGGTTCCCCGGCCTCTATCTGGTCATCACCGGCACACCCGCCTTCTTCGACGGTCAGCAGGGCGTGCAGCGGCTTCCGCCGCTCGCCCAACGACTCGCCACGGACTTCACGACCGATCCTCGGTTCGACAACCCACGGGCGGTCCAGCTGCGCCTGTCCGGATTCACCCTGGAGTCACTGACCGACCTCGGGGTGACCATCCGCGATCTTTACGCGTCCGGGGCCGACTCCCCCGACCGGATCAGAGCTCTTGCGGACGACGCGTACGTCGCCGATCTCGCTCGTGCGGTGGGCGGAGCCCTCGGCGGCAAGGTGGGTGTCGCACCGCGGCTCTTCCTCAAGAAGCTGGTGGGCGACGTCCTCGACCGTGTCGACCAGTTCCCGGACTTCGACCCACGGCAGCACTACCGGCTGACGGTGGACAGCAAGGAACTCACGGACGTCGAAAAGAACCTGGCCGCATCGCCGTCGGCCGGCGACATCGACCTGGAGCTGTGATGGCGCCCACCGCAGACCCCGTCGACCGGCTCGACCCCGTCATCCTGCACCACGTGGTCAACACGCTCGGCTGGCCGAACCTGCGGCCCCTGCAGCAGGCCGCGATCGACCCGGTGTTGGACGGCGAGGACGTCGTACTGCTCGCTCCCACCGCGGGCGGTAAGACCGAGGCGGCCTGCCTGCCGATCCTGTCGGCCATGTCCGCGCAGGGCTGGACCGGCACCTCGGTCCTCTACCTCTGCCCCCTCAAGGCGCTCCTCAACAACCTGATTCCCCGCGTCGATGGCTACGCGCAATGGCTGGGCCGGCGAGCAGCCCTGTGGCACGGCGACACGAAGGAGTCACAGCGCCAACGCATCCGTACCGACAGGCCGGACATCCTGCTGACGACACCAGAGTCGCTGGAGGCCATGCTGATCGGCGTGAAGACCGATCACGCGCACCTGCTGGGGGACGTCCGGGCGGTCGTCGTCGACGAGGTGCACGCGTTCGCGGGCGACGACCGGGGCTGGCACCTCCTGGCAGTCCTCGAACGCCTCCAGCGAGTCACCGGGCATCCCATTCAGCGGATCGGATTGTCGGCGACCGTCGGAAACCCCCGAGAACTGCTCGCCTGGCTGCAAGGGTCCGGCGCCGGCCGGCGCGCGGGGCAGGTCGTCGCTCCGGGACTCACGGCGCCCTCGGGGGCATCGTCCGCCCAAGTGCCTGTGGACGACGGGGCCGGGCCTCCACCCGGAGAGGTCGAACTCGACTACGTAGGCTCGCTGTCCAACGCCGCCAAGGTCATCGCGGCCCTGCACAAGGGCGAGAAACGGCTGGTGTTCTGCGACTCCCGGCGGCAGGTCGAAGAGCTGGGCGCAGCACTGCGGGCACGCGACGTCACGGTGTTCCTCTCCCACGCCTCCCTGTCGGCCGACGAGCGGGCCCGATCCGAGCAGGCGTTCGCCGAGGCGCGTGACTGTGTCATCGTGGCCACGTCCACCCTGGAACTGGGCATCGACGTCGGCGACCTCGACAGAGTCGTCCAGATCGACGCGCCCGGCACCGTCGCCTCGTTTCTCCAGCGCATCGGCCGTACGGGGCGTCGCACAGGAAGCACCCGGAACTGTCTGTTCCTGGCCACCGAGATGGACACCCTTCTGCAGGCCGCCGCGTTGCTGCTCCTGTGGGGCCGCGGCTGGGTCGAACCGGTCGTCGCACCGCCCGAACCACGCCATCTTGTGGCGCAGCAACTGCTCGCCGCCGCGCTCCAGGAACACAAGCTGGGCGACCAGATGTGGCCCGAGCAGTGGAACGGCCTGGCTCCCTTCGACCGTTCGGCCGCTCCCATCCTGCGCCATCTGACGGAGGAGGGCTTCCTCGACACCGACGGCGGCATGCTGTTCATCGGCCCCGAGGCCGAACACCGTTTCGGACAGCGCCACTTCATCGAGCTGACCGCGTCCTTCACCGCACCACCGCAGTTCACCGTCCTGTCCGGCCGCACCGAGATCGGCCGGATGGATCCGTCCGTACTCACCGAGGAACGTCCGGGCCCGCGCCTACTTCTGCTGGCGGGCCGCAGCTGGCAGGTGACGTTCATCGACTGGGGACGCAAGCGGGTCTTCGTCGAGCCGGTCGAGAGCGGCGGGATCGCCAAGTGGTCCGGAGGCACACTCGCCGGACTCTCGTACGAACTGACGCGCGCCATGAGGGACGTTCTCCTGGGCTCCGATCCGCCCGTCACACTCACCCGACGAGCCGAAGTCCGCCTCCAGGAGTGGCGTGACGAGGACGCCCCCCACCTCGTCCACCCCGGCGGGACGCTGATCGCGCGGCGCGGCAACGACATCCGCTGGTGGACGTGGGCGGGGTACCGGGCCAATGCGACGCTCAGCGCGACACTGTCGTCGATCGCCGACCCGGTCCAGCGGCCGACGGACTGCTACCTGCGGCTGCGGGAGGATCTGAGCCCGGACATGTGGCGTGCCGCGCTCGACGCCGTGCAGGCCGGGCCTGCGCTCGTCCTGCCCGACGTCGACCCGCGGGCGGTGCGCGGCCTGAAGTTCTCAGCAGCGCTCCCCCAACGACTGGCTGTGGCGACCTTGTCGGCGCGGCTCGCCGACTTCGACGGCGCGCGCGCCGTCCTCGCGGAACCCAAGCGCTTCTCAACCGGCCAGTGACCTGCGTACCGTCCGCTTTCCCACAGGGGCGTGTCCCTCGTCCTCCCCCCGCGGTGGCTCCAGGCGAGACCCCTCGGGGCACCCCGTCGAGCGAACGTACGACCTGCACGTCCCGTCCGCGTGACGGCTCATCAGGATCAAGGGGTGAGCCACTTCGTCAGTGCGGGTCGGCGTGCGCTACCCCTTCCCCAAAGGCGAGCACTGATAGCGCAGCCCCCGGCTCACGATCCTGAAGCGGTCGCGTCCCTGGGCGGAGAACGGGTTCGGCAGCTCGAACACGCGCCGTTCCTCCGGGACGAGGGCCGAGGTGATCAGCAGGATGCGGTAGCGGTTGTCCCGGGCGTGGCGGCGGGCCGCGTCCACCTCGGACGCTCCGAGCTCGAACTCGACCCGCTGGGCGCACGGTTCGCTCAGTGCCTTCACTTCGTACAACCGGGTCGTACCCCGCCATGCCACCTCGAAGTCGTATCCCAGGGAGTCTGACGCCTCACGGTCGTCGTTGATGACGGCCGCGTAGCCCGAGGTCCACCGCACGTCGGGGTAGTGGCGCTGGAGCCAGGCACGCGCGACCACCTCCCCGACGAGGCCGACGGCGGACCGCTGGTCCTCGTTCGTCTGCGACATCTTGGCGACGACGATACGCGGCTTGGCGGGGGAAGCACCTCCGCGTCGTGGCTGGGGCACACCGGCCACGTTGTCGAGACGCACCCTGCCCGACTGGGCGAGGAAGGCTTCGTAGATGGTCTTCGAGGCGATGTCCGCGATCACGGAGAACTGGTCGCGTCCGACCCGGACTTCGGCGTCTCCGATGGTGATCGTGCGCGGAGCGGGGCCGATCGAGCCGCCGGAGCCGTGGGGCCGCGTTGTCGCCTGCGTGAGATCCTTGTCGGTGAGCCCCAGTACCGCGGGATCCGCGGCGTGCGGCATTCCGGCGGGCCACCCCACGGCGCCTTGCACCGTGTCGAGCAATTGTTCTTCGCTCAGCAGCAACAGGTCGCTCAACCCGGTTCCGTCGATGAGGCTCCTGCATTCCATCAGTGCCGCCCCGTGCCACCCGGCGGGCACCTGGACGCCGTGACGGCGGCACCATGCGGCTACCAGGGGAGCCAGCGTCGCCACGAGCGCGTCGAGGGCGGCCGCGTTGAGTGCGCGCAGTCGGTCGACGGGCTTGAGCCCGGTGGGCCGTTCGAGGTCGTCATCGGCTCCGTGCGCACGGAGCCACTCCTGCACTCTGCTGTGCATCGCCTCCTCGGGCGGGGTGATGAAGCGGGGAAGCCAGTCCGGGTCCGGCTGCAGGTCGTGGAGACCGCGGGCCGCGGCGTAGCCGGAGATGTCCTCACCCTGCTGTACGGCGGCGGCGTATCGCTCGCGGAGCCGGTCGAGGAGAGCCCCGGAGCGGGCGCGCACGAAGTCACCGAAGACCTGTTCATGGCGGTCGGGGTAATAATCGGGGGAGTACCCGGGGCCGAGGGAGGCCAATGCGGCGTTGAACTGCTGGAAGTCGAGCCGTAGTTCGTCCCGGAGTTCGGCCGGTTTCGTGCAGGAGCGGGCCAGGGCCACCAGGTCGGCCGACGGCAGCGGCAGACCGGGCGCGAACCGGTCGATGATCTCGACGAGCTCACGCTCGCCGGCCGCATGGCTGAGCATGTGGGCGCCCTCCTCGTTCCAGTCGTCGGCGGTCAGGCACGCCAGCACCGGGCGGAGCAGTCTCACCGTGTCCTGCACGTCGCCGGTGAGATTGCGCCGGATCTCGGTGACCTTGGCCTCGGTCGTGTCCAGCGCCGCCGCGAGGACGGTGTCGTCGATGAGCGTGGGACTGCTGCCGTCGAAGTTCCGCTCGAGTTTGACCAGGACCAGTTCCAGCGCGTCCTGCAGCCACGGCCTGCCCAGCAGTTGCGCGACGGCGGGTGTCGCCGCCTGCAGTTCGTCCCAGCCCTCGTCACACCTCCAGACGACCACCGTGGGGTGCTCGTCGTCCGGCAGCGGCAGCGCGCGCGTCGTCGACGGTGATTCCGTCGGCGTCCCCGAGATGGCGATCTCCACGTCGTCGGCGTGCACGACGCGGAGGGTGCGAAGTCGTTCGAGCGCGGCACGGACACTGCGCTCGCTGGGGCGCACGAACGCCCCGGACTTGAGTTCCATCGTGAGAGCGACCACGGTGACCAGCCACTCCCGTCCCATGGTGAACACCGGCGTCTGCCCAGACGGCGTAATGGGAGCGCCGTCGCGATGACGTACCTGCACGTGGGTAACCGACGTGCGCTCCGTCTTCAGTCCGTTCACCTCGGCAAGGCGGACGACGGTGTCACCGGCCTCCGCCGGAGCGACGAGGACGGGATGGCCCGCCAGCTCAATGAGTGCTTCCTTCAGAGGATCAGCCTCGTCGCAGACGATGACCGGTGTTTCGTCGGCCGACGGTGCGAAGGTGCCGAGCACGTTGGTGCGGCTGACCACGAGACGGACTTCCTCCTGCGGCGCCCAGGGCCACCGGCCCGTCCGCGCGATGTGCGACCACGCCCGCTCGTAGTGCCGTTTGAAGGAGACGCTGAGGTGCTCAGGCACATGGCCCTTGTCGAGCACGTCGCCGAGCTGCTTCACCGCCGCCCCGGCGTGCTGCGGATCGTCCCACTTACGAAGGCCGATCCGGACCATCCGCTCGACGACGGTCCTGTCAGTGAGCAGGCGCCGCGTCGACAAGGGCAACGCCGGCACGAAGGACGGAAGTTCACCGTCGGTGCTGAACCAAGCCCGACGGGGTTCGACGAAGGAAGGGCCGTCCGGTTCCTCCACCGGCAGCCAGGCCAAGCTTCGGAGATAGGAGGCGAGAGGGGTAGGCCAGGTATGCGAGTCCTTGAAGGGGTACGTGGGCCTGTGCACGGTAACGGTGAGAACCTCCTCGCCCCAGGTACGCAGTCCGTGCATCAGCAGCTCGGCGAACTCGCGCCGGGCGGCGGAGCCGAGCCCGGCGACCTCGGTCGCTCCCTCCAGGTGAGCGGGCGCGCGCTTGAACTCGTACGGCGTGTAGGGGTGGGCGAATTTGGTCCACCCTCTCCTGACATCGGCGGACCAGACATCGGCGAGAGCGTCCTCAAGTCCAAGGCGCACGGCGAGGCTCGATGGACGCAGTTCATATCCCTGGCAGGCCCCGAGTCGTTCCCCGACAGCTCCGGGCCTCAGTCCGTCGCACACCCCGAGGGCCTCCAGGAACTCGGCGTAGGCCGCCCGGTCCCGAACCGGAGCGGGCCAGTCGTCGGGACCGCTGATCCACTGGTCCCGCTGAGCCGCCAGGGCAGGGATCCGGGCTCCTCCCTCAGCGAGGAATCGCTCCAGCCGCCGCGCCCCCTCGGTGCCCCAGGCGGATGAGAAGGAACAGCGTGCGGCTCTGCCCCACCGGCCGTCGGCGGTCAGCGGCAACCGGAAGGGGATACGGGCCAGTCGGCGACGCTGGGCCTGGGTGAGCAGCGGGTACTGCCGGAAGGTGAAGGTGAGGGCGTCGCGGCTGAGCGCCTCCGAGGGCCGTTCGGAGAGCAGGTCGTCCAGCGCGTCGAAGACGCGGTCCAACTGATAGGGGCGCACCAGTTCGTTGCGTTCGAGGAATCCACGCGCGGCACTGTCCCAGGCGATCGCCGGGTGGGTGAAGGAGATGCGGCGCCGGAGCGCCTTGAGGTCACCCGGGACCCGGGTGACGGCGTCACCGTCCGGGATGTCGTCGGGGTCGGGGTGGAAGAAGACGGTCGCGTCCTGCTGCCCGGACTCGGTCCGAGCGCCGAGGGCTCTTCTCAGCCGTAAGTCCTGGTCGAGGATGATGCGTCGGCCTCGCAACACACCTTGGTCCCGGGCGAACGCGTGGGCCACGTCACTGTAGAAGTCCGCCCACACCAGGCCTGCCGGCTCCGCGCCGCCAAGCAGTGACCCGGCCACGGTCTCGACCCACTCGGCGGCCAGAATCGCCGGAGGGCGAAAGGGCCTGGAGAGAGCGGCTTTGCACAGCTTGTCCAGACGCGTGTGACGGACAGGGCCGACGGACGGGGAAAGCAGGTCGGCTCCGGCCTGCGTGAGTGCCTCGGTGGTGAGAACGCGCCAGGAGCGCTTGCCGTCGGGCCATCCGTAGGAGTCCTGCAACGAGCCCCACGCCTCCCGGCCGTGCAGGGGCACGATCGGTTCGGTGGCGAGCCGCCCGTCCAGGGCCGAGTCCAGCCGGGCCGGTACGTCCCAGCACATGAGGTCGAGGACGAGGTCCGCGGCGGTGAGATGCGGGGTCTCCGAGCGAATGCGCCTGCTCAGGTCCACCGTCAGTGCGGCGAGTTGGTCGAGGAGGAAAGCGTTCAGGGCGACGGCCTCGCTGATGTCGAGGCGGGCCAGTTTGGTGAAGAACGGGGCATGGGCGTGGCCGGGGAACGGGGCGTGGACGCCTGTGGCCATCGGCAGGAAGGTGTACATGCGGCCGTGGGTGAGCGGTGCGTCGAGTCGCAGTGCGACTGCCACCCACGCCTCGGCATCCCAGTTCTCCCAGGCGGCGTCGATCTCGCGCGCCTGCACGCTGCGGCTGATCGCTCCGCTCAGTGCCTCGGAATCCAGTGTGCGACGTGCCAGCAGGTAGCGCCCCGCCCCGGCGAGATCGACCTCCCGTACCCAGTCGGACTCGCACGCAGTGACCAGGTCCGATGTGCGCTCGGCACGCGAGAGGACATGGCGGAAAGCAGCATCTGATCCGTCGCGCACCTCGACGAGGAGTTCGGCCACGCGGTCGAGAAAGAGCAGGAGCGGCGCCTCCCCGTTCACCATGTCCTCCGCCTGTGCCACGGCAAGTCCCCAGGCATGCTGATTGCGCAGCGGCAGCCGGACGACCGTGGAGTACCCGTCCTCGGCCAGTTCCTTGAGTACGGGATCGGTGACGTCGGCCGGTACCGGCAGTGCCAGCGGGGAGATGTCCTCGATCACCCGTGTCGCGAGTGCCGGGTCGTCCACCAGGGTCCGCGCGTCCTCGGGCCTGGTGAAGCGGAAGCAGTAGCCGTCGAAGTCGGGGGAAGCGGGCGAGGACTTCGAGTAGATCTCCGGCCAGTCCGTCAGTTGCAGCACGCTGCGGAAACCGAGGCCCTTGTTGCCGATCCCCTCGCCCGCCGCCTTGCTCGACAGGGCCAGCTCCGTGATGGCGCGGAAGTTCTCCTCGGCGAACGCCGCTCCCTCGTTGGCGACGTAGAGGACGCTGCCGCTCTCCTGGGCGACCGCCAGGACGGCGATCCTTCCCGGGCCGACATGTCCGAGTGCGTCGTGGCCGTTCTGGACGAGTTCGAGGATCGTGCGGCCCTCGTACTCCTGGGCGGTGTCCTCGCTGACGGACTTCAGGCTCTCGGCGAACCGCCATGTCTCGCCCGCGTCCCTGTAGATCTCGATCCGCCGCCGGGTCAGAGCGGTTACGGCCGCCCGGAATCCGTCGCCCTCTGCGGCGTCCCCCATAGATGTGATCGCTGTTCCCCCTCGTTCATGCACACCCGTGCGTCCGTGTGCCTGCCAGGAGCCAGGCCTGGCGATGCCATCCAACCGGATTGGGGGTCACGATTTCTGGTGCATCCCCATATTGGGTAACCAATGGGGATACCAGGCCACCCTCGCTGCTCTCACCGGGAGACAAGCGCGGTGCTTCCCCTGCTCGCTGGAACTCTGCGGGCGTCAGCTGCACCGTGTCCGGCTCGGCGCCGGCTCTGACCCTGGTTCTGTGGGCGACTGCGGAGAGTCAGATCTCCGGTGTCAGACGATCCGGCTTCCATGCCCCTCATACCTACCGGGTCCAGTCCCTGGACCTGCGGCCGGGCGACCGTCTGGTGATGCTGACCGACGGCATGCTGGAGCGCCACGCCAACAGCCTCGATCTGTCCGACCTGATCGTCCGCACCCGCGCGCTGCATCCCCGCGAGGCCGCCCGTACCTCATCGCGGCGATCGTCGACTCCAACAACGGCCACCTGCAGGGTGACACGACCGTCATGTGCCTGGACTGGCACGGCGTCGGGCCACTCCCGGCGGGACGCCGACACCGGTGCCGACCTCGCCGACGCCTCCGCACCGTCACGGACGGCGCGGACCACTCCTGGGCGATGACTCGAGGACCGGTAGCCGGCTTCGGCCGACCCCCTGGCCGCCGCCGCAGGCGCAGGCCGAGCAGGTCAGCAGGTGGCCAGGGAGATGGCGGCGTAGTGCGCGGTGAAAGCCGCCACGGTCAGCGCGTGGAAGACCTCGTGGAAGCCGAACCAGCGGGGTGAGGGGTCGGGCCGCTGGAGGGCGTAGACCACCGCGCCCGCGCTGTAGAGGAGACCGCCGACAACGATCAGGACGAGTACGGCTGCTCCGCCGGTGTGCAGGAAGTCAGGCAGGTAGCTCACCGGTGCCCACCCCAAGGCCAGGTAACACGGGGTGTACAGCCAGCGCGGAGCTCCGATCCACAGGACCCGGAACACGATGCCGGTCAACGCGCCCGCCCACACGACCCACAGCAGCACGGACCGCTGATCCGGCGGGAGGAGGAGCACGGCCAAGGGGGTGCAGGTGCCGGCGATGATCAGGAAGATGTTGGCGTGGTCGAGGCGTCGCAGCAGAGCCTCGCCGAGCGGCCCCCAGGTACCGCGGTGGTAGATGGCGCTCGTTGCGAACAACAGCCAGGCGGTGACCGAATACACGGCGCAGGCCAGGGCCGCCTGCGGAGTACGGGCCAGGCAGATGAGTACGACGCCTGCGATCAGTGCGACAGGGACCATTCCGACATGGAGCCAGCCACGCAGCCTCGGCTTGATCGGTTCGACCAGGTCGGCCGCCCGCTCCACCAGAGCAGCGACCGAGCTGGCCTTCTCCCCTGCATCGCCACCTTGTGATTCGCAGGGCAGCCCGTCTTCACGGCGTTCTCCATGTGATGAGGCGACGTGACTGCATTCGACTTCAGCGGCGTCGCGGGACACGGCTTCCCGTCCCCCCTCGGACTCCTGGGCGTCACTGGCAACCATGCGATCATGCTAGGAGACCTCACCCCGACATCATGGTGGGAGGTCGGCCCAGAATCCCGGGGCCACGTCGCCGGGCATGGGCCGGTTCGCCACCCTGTGGACTCCAGCCCTGCTGAGGCTGCCGCCGATTGCGCCTGCCGAAGCCGAGTAGATCGGCTGGTCATGGGAACGATCAGGGCTCACGAACGGGCATCTCCGCTCGCCTACGCGCAAGGATCGCCGATGCTTCCTGAGATCCGCCCCCACGTATCCGCCCCCCTCGCACACCAGCTGGAACACCAATTGGGCCTGGCGTCGCATCTCGAAGCCGGCCATCTCGACGTGGAGGGCGTCGCCGGCATCGCAGTCGTCGCAGCTGCCCACTCCGACGGCTACGCGGCCACCGGTCATCTCCTCGGGCTGCTGGCCGCGCTGCCTGCGCCCACCAAGGCAGGAGAACGCTTCTGGTCGGACCTGTGGCGGTCTTCGGGCACCGCGTACCTACTACCCGTCAACATCAAGGCTCTGGTGCTGCGTTCCCTGGCAGGAGAAGGAATTGCCCTGGCCCGGCAGATCCTCTCGGCCGTCGACGAGATGACCCCGCCCCAGCGCGTCGCCGCCGGGGAGGTGATCGGTCAGGCCCTCGCCGAGTCCGACCATCTTCCCGACCTCAAGACACAGGTCATCGGAGAACTGTGGCTCCGAGATCTCGAGCTCACCGCCTGGCGCGTCCTGCATGCAGAGGCAGGCTCGGACGATCCGGCTGGACGGAAAGCCTTCCTCGACGCCTGGACCAGCGTCTGAACGTCTGCTCCTCCAGGCAGCCGCGCCAGGCATGTGGCGCCCGAGCCGGCACGTGGCGCGCAGTCCCGGCCCCGTATCCCAACGCATCCGGTTCGGTGCTCCTGCACCTTCCGAGCAACCCTGGTCGCCGGACAGCCGACGAACTGCGCGCCGGCGACCTGGACCGCAGCGTGGCCGCCCGGCCGATCGGCACTTGTACGGTGAGGCGACCGAGCGAGCCGGGCCAACGTTTGGGAGCGACCGGGTCCAGGGAGTCCCCGGCCGAGGTCGCGCCCGCCCCGGATCCGCCTCAACGGCTCAGGGCCGCGCAGCCATTGCTGCGCGGCCCTGATCCTGTGCACCACGGTCCCATCCAGCCCTGGCGCGAGAGCGGGTCCCCTTGTCCGGCTGACAGCACGGGCCGCACGGCTGCGGCAGTCACCGGACGCGGCGTGCGCGATCCCGCGGGAAGGGCTGAGGGTCAGGCCGGGGTGATGTTCTCGGCCTGCGGGCCCTTCTGGCCCTGGGTGACGTCGAACGTCACGATCTGCCCCTCCTGGAGCTCACGAAAGCCCGAGGAGTTGATCGCGGAGTAGTGCGCGAAGACATCCGGGCCGCCCCCGTCCTGGGCGATGAAGCCGAAACCCTTCTCCGCGTTGAACCACTTCACAGTTCCCGTAGCCATAGTCATGCCTTCCAGTCGATGAACGCCTCCCACTCCATGTGGAAGGCGGAGGTGATCGCCCTGGTTCGTGCGGCACAGCACAGCAAAACGCCCACGCCAAAAGCGTGGGCAAGGGGAACTCCGAACCACGACAGCTGCTGCAGACGCTACACGCCTACACACCACGTCACCACAGGAATGATCACACCGCACACCGTGACCGTGCGTGCCGCGCCCGCCGATACCCGGCGGGCACGCTCATCTCATGCCGCGGCCGGGGGGTTGGGTGATCCGGCGGCGCGGCGGTGTTCGGCGTTGATGCGCTCGGCTTCTTCAAGCTGGTCTTCGAGTATGACGATGCGGCAAGCGGCCTCGATGGGGGTGCCGTGGTCGACGAGTTCCCGGGCGCGGGCAGCGATGCGCAGCTGGTAGCGGGAGTAGCGGCGGTGGCCGCCCTCCGAGCGGAGCGGGGTGATCAGCCGGGCCTCGCCGATGGCGCGGAGGAAGTTGGGGGTGGTGCCGAGCATCTCGGCAGCTCGACCCATGGTGTAGGCGGGGTAATCGTCGTCGTCGAGACGGCCGAAGGAATCGTCTGCTGTCATTGCACCTCTCTGTGGAACGCGTGGAGGGGCCCTGGTGCCGTACTGGCACCAGGGCCCCGAAGGAACTGCTACACCATCTGCCGGCCCCAGTGCTGCGCCGGCCTACTTGTTCCGCAGGCCCACCCGGGAGAGGGCGGGGAATGCGGGGATCGCGGATGTGTGACCGGAGACCACCTACCTGTCGATGTCCTGCGGTACCCGGGCTCAGGCCTGCCGCCCGGGCGATCCTGATGGCGCTGAAGTCCTCCGTTCTTTCCTCTGAACCAATCACTTGCCAAACGGGTACTGCGTACTGCTTGTACTGCTGATACTGCGAACTACTGGTGGCCTGTCGCAGCGCCACTCTTCGGCAGCCGGCCCCTCGCCCGTCCTGCATCTGCTCTGGCTCAGAACCCCACTGCCGAACCTCCCGGCACGCGCGCCCGCAGCCGACGCCTTTACCGAGGAACCACTGACTGCTGCACTGCTGGTACCGACAACCGCAGCCATGAACTGACAGTGCGTCAGCTGCGGTACTGCTCACGGCGGCCCCTGATCACTGCGGGCCACCCGGTCCGGTCGTCAGTCCCGTCACCGTCCTGCGACAACCCTGGCTTCGGAACTCCACCACCGCACCGTCCTGCGAACTTCGTGTACTGCTGCCCGGCAGTTCATCTCTGCCGGGCCTTGCTCGATCTCGGCTACGAGAGAAACCATAACCACACCACCACCCAATGTCTACTCTGGCGAGCATAGATTTCCAGCCGCTCGAGGATGAGGTAACCCGCCTCCCCTGACCCATGGATGGTCGGAGCAGCCCCGAACCTCAGGTCTGGCGCCCGGAGTGCCCCACAGCCGCGCAGCGCGTCGGGCTTCCCGCGGCGCCGCCGGCGGCGCCGCGGCTGCCGTCGGCAGATACCGGCCATCACTGGCCGGCGTGACACGAGGGCCTGCGTCGGCCTTGACGATCCCGGCCCGATGATCGTGCAGCTCTTGGGAGCCGTGCACACCGGTACCCGGGCCGCAATCCACAGACCGGCGCTCCTGCTGCCGCGTCAGCGCCTCGACGAGGTCTCGTCAACCACGGCCCGGATCGGGACCGGCGCTCGGCCCGCTGGTGTCTCTGCAGCCGACCCGCCCCGAGACGCCCCAAAGCCCCGCGCGGCCAGGACACGACGACGATCTGCCGCGGATCGTGCCGTGCCGTCACGTCTGGCGGGTGGCTTTCGTCCGTAGCGCCGTTGGTTCTTCGCGACAGAGGCCGGCTCGATCGTGGGCAACCCGCCCATGCGGACGACCACCCGCGGTGTCAGCTTCCCTACATTTCCCATCGATTTACTAGGAAAGCATTGACGGCCCGCCCAGCGCGTGCGCAGGATGATGCACATGGCCCACACTCAGCAACGACTCGTTCGTCGTCGGCATGTCGACTTTGGTCACGTCGTCAGCGCCGCATGCTGTCGCGTCTGAGGCACGCGGCTCACACCTTGCGCGTGCCACTCCGCTCCTTCTCCCTCATCCCGGGCGATCAGGCGAACCAATTCGCTGCGCCTGACGGCCCGACGCACTTCTGAAGGACGACCGCCATGACCACGGCACTTCCGGCCCAGGCCACTCCATCGGACTCGCCGCTCCCCGACATGCGCCATCTCCACCTCGTGGGCGACACCGCTCGGGAGGGCGACGAGGGAAACGGTTCCGCACCCCTCGTCGGCTATCTCGTGCTCGTCCCCGAGGGCACCGACCCCGCCCGGCTCTTCGCCAAGGACGTGACACGGCCGGAGATCCGGCCGGTCGCCTACACGGACTCACCTCCCGTGCAGGCGGGAGGCAGTGCCGTCCGCATCGATCCCGCGCGACATGTCGCCGAGGTGGACGGACGCGAACTGGACCTCACCTACCTGGAGTTCGGGCTGCTGGCCCATCTCGTACGCCACCCCCACCAGGTGCATTCACGCGAGCAGTTGGTGGCCGGCATCTGGGGCTACGAGCACATCGGCGACGGCCGCACGGTGGACGTCCACGTCTCGCGCCTGCGCCGCAAGCTCGGCACGGCTCACCGGCACCGGATCGTCACCGTACGGCGCGTGGGCTACAAGTACGTGCCCGACCAGCAGGAGAGCCCCAACCCCCCACCGTTCCACCGTCCTTGAGGAGACCACCACCATGGGCGTTGCCACTGCGCCGTCCGGCCCCGTCTCGGAATGCGACCGGACCGGGCCCGGCCGTGCGCACTGGCTGCGCGTGGCCCGGGAGGTGGCGGACGACCTGGCCACGGACGCGGTGGCCAGGGAACAGGCAGGCAAGGTCCCGTTCGACGAGGTGTCCCGGCTGCGCGAGTCGGGACTGCTGACGCTCCTCGTACCCGCGGAACTCGGAGGAGGCGGCGCGGACTGGCCCACGGTGTACGCCGTCGTCCGGGACATCGCCGCGGCCGACGGTGCGATCGGTCAACTGCTCGGCTGTCACTACTTCCTGTCGTGGAGCGCCCGGTTCTTCACCGAGCCCTCTCCCGCCACTCAGCTCCAGCACAAGTCCGCGATGGAGCAGTGGTGCTGGGGCGGTGGTTTTGCCCCTCAGGAACTGCCTCTGACGCTGACCAAGACGGCCGCCGGCTTCGCGCTCGACGGTCGGCAGACTTACGCCACGGGGGTCCTGGTCGCCGACCGTCTCGCCGTGCGGGCCGTACGGGCCGACACCGGCGAACCACTCGCCGTCGTCGTCGATCCCACAGGTCACGGCGTGGGGATCGACGGTGACGCCGACACTTTCGGCCAGCGCCTCGCGGCCGGCGGCAGCGTGGAGTTCGACCGCGTACCGGTCGCCGCCGACGACGTACTCGGCTCCCTGTCCGTGGATGAGGACGTCCTGTCGCCCCTGACTGCGCTGGCATCGCCGATCGGGCGTCTTCTCTCCGTCCAGCTCCGTCTCGGCATGGCTGAGGGAGTGCTCGCCGAGGCCCGTGAGTACAGCAGGGCGGGCCGCTCACCCTGGCACCCCGCCTGGCCGGTCGGCTCCGCCCAGGACCCGCAGGCGCTGACCGTCTACGGCGAACTCACCGTCCTGACCCGCTCCGCGTCCGCGCTCGCCGATCAAGCGCGGGAAGCCGTGCACGGCGGACTGGCACGAGGCGAAGACCTCACCTACGACGAGTACGCGGAGATCTCGGTCCTCGTGGCCATGGCCGAAGCCGCAGCCTCCAGGGCTGTGCAGGAGTCGACCGCCCGCGCCCTCGACATCATCGGCACCCGCTCCGCGTCCTCGCAACTGGGCTTCGACCGCTTCTGGCGCAATGCCCGGACCCACACCTTGTACGAGCCCGTCACCCACCGGCTCCGCGAAGTCGGGGACTACTTCCTCAACGGTGCGCACCCTCCGTTCGTCCTGCCCGTCTGACCGTGCGATGCCGCGCGCATTTCCCGGCCGGCTCGGCACGAGCAGAATTCGCATGCGCCCCGGCATCCAGGCAATTGTGAACGCGGCACTTCACCCACATGTCGAGCGGTTCAGAATATGAGATGTCCGCGCAGGCTGCATTGACTTGGCCGGATTTCGCTGCAACTCTCATGAATGTGAGCAAGTCCGAGAACCTCGCCGCGCGCCTGCACGTCGATCTGCGACGCCAGGCCAGCGCCATCTGTGCCGTCGGCCGCTGAATGCGCTGACGGGCGCCCCTCTCCCGCTCCATTTTCACAGTCGTCCACCACGACCGTTTTCGGCATGGACGGCTGATTCCTGGCAGGCATTTCTGGCAGGCATTTCTGGTGGGTCCTTCCCCATTCGGTGTCCGCCTTGCTTGCACCCAATTGCCGAGCACCCCACTCGGTCACGGCTTCTTCATGCCATCGATCCCGCCCCCGTCCCCATCCGCGTGAACAGGACCTTCTCCATGGCCACTAGTGCATCGACCCGACGCCAGTTCCTCTTCCTGCTCGGCCTTTCTGCGGTGGCCGTGAGCTGCGGCACGACCGCCGGAGCCACTTCCGGTAATGGCCAGACCAAGACGCTCCGGTACCAGGGCTGGACGGGTCAGGTGACCCTTCCGGAACTGGCCGAGGATCTCGGCTATCTGGAGGACGTGAAGCTGAAGTGGGTCGGCAACACCATCAGCGGACCGCAGGACATCCAGTCCGCGGCCACGGGCCAGGTCGACTTCGGCGGAGCGTTCAACGGCGCGGTGGTCAAACTCGCAGCGAACAACGCCCCCGTCAAGGCCGTCATCAGCTACTACGGAGCGGACAAGTACGCCTACAACGGCTTCTACGTCCTCGAGGACAGCCCCATCCGTTCGGCCAGGGACCTGATCGGCAAGAAGGTCGGGATGAACACACTCGGAGCCCACTCCGAAGCCATGCTCGACCTCTATCTGCAGCGAGGCGGCCTGTCCCGAGCGGATATCGGCAAAGTCGAGCCACTCGTGCTTCCACCGGTCAACACCGAGCAGACATTGCGGCAGAAACAGATCGACGTGGCCGTGCTCGGCGGCATTCTGCGCGACAAGGCACTGGCAGCCGGGGGAATCCGCCCGTTGTTCACCGACCATGAACTACTCGGCACATTCAGCGCAGGCACCTATGTGATGACGGACCGCTTCCTGAAGCAGAACCCGGACACAGCCCGGATCTTCGTCACCGGCGTGGGACGGGCCATCGAGTGGTCCCGTTCCACGCCGCACGAAGAGGTCATCGCCCGGATGACGGACATCGTGAAGAAGCGCGGCCGCAACGAGGACACCGCACCTTTGAAGTACTGGCGGTCCTACGGCGTCGCCGAGAAGGCGGGCCTGATCACCGGCAAGGAACTCCAGCTGTGGATCGACTGGCTGGCCGACCGCGATGACATCAAGAAGGGCCAGGTCACGTTGTCGGACCTCTACACCAATGAGTTCAACGGCAACAACACGTCCTCCTCCGCGGCGAAGAGCGGGAGCTGATCCCATGCCCGATTCCACCGCACCCAGGATTCAGTTCCAGGACGTACGGAAGGACTTCAGCGTCAAGGACCGGACAGGGGCTCGACGGGCAACCCGGTTCACCGCCCTCGACGGCATCGATCTGGAGATTGCGGACGGCGAGTTCATCGTCCTGGTCGGTCCCAGCGGCTGCGGAAAGTCGACACTGCTGGATCTGCTCGGTGGCCTCGCCCACCCCACCGGCGGACGGATCCTGTTGGACGGCGAACCCGTCACCGGCCCGGGCCTGGACCGCGGCATCGTGTTCCAGCAGTACGCGCTGCTGCCGTGGCGCACGGCGCAGGCCAATGTCGAGTTCGGCCTGGAGGCCACCGGCGTCCCGCGACGTCAACGGGCCGCACGGGCCAGGGAGTTCCTGGACCTGGTCGGTCTGTCCGGGTTCCAGGAGCGCCATCCACATGAGCTGTCCGGAGGGATGCGACAGCGGGTGGCGATCGCCCGCAGCCTCGCCTACGACCCCGATGTCCTGCTCATGGACGAGCCGTTCGCCGCGCTGGACGCCCAGACCCGGGAGTCGCTGCAGGACGAACTGCTGCGTATCTGGCAGCGCACAGGCAAGACCGTCGTCTTCATCACGCACAGCATCGACGAGGCCGTCTACCTGGGACAGCGCGTCGCCGTCATGACATCAAGGCCGGGCCGCATCAAGCAGATCGTGCCGGTCGCCTTCGACTCCCGTACGGCGACGGACGACCTCCGCTCCAGTCCCGAGTTCGCGCGGCACCGGCACGAGATCTGGTCGCTGCTGCACGACGAGGTGGCCAGGGCCCAGCAGTTGGAGAAGGAGGAGGCTTCCGTATGAGCCCCACAACCGGCATGGCCACCGAGAAGACCACGGCACCGGTCCCGGTGAGCGCCGCCGAGCCCGTCCCGGCCCCTTCCTCTGCTACGTCCGCGGCGTCCCCGCCACATGACGCATCGCCGGCGGGGGTGCGCCCCGTCCCCTCCACGGCGGCCCGGGCCCGCCGGGCGGCCCGCCGACTGCCGCACCTGCTGGTCAAAGGAGCGACCAAGTCCGTTGCGATCGTGGCTCTGCTGCTGCTGTGGGAGACCGCACCGCGACTCGGCCTGGTCGACCGGACCTTCCTGCCGCCGTTCAGTGAGGTCGCCCGCGCCTGGTGGGTGCTGGCCGCCGACGGTCAGCTCGCCGACAACGCGGGCGCCAGCCTGGTCCGCTCGTTCAGCGGATTCGGTCTCGCCGTGGCCTTCGCCGTGCCCCTCGGCCTGCTGATCGGCTGGTACCGGCCGGTCGCCGACCTCCTCGGCCCGCTCCTTGAGGTGTTCCGCAACACCGCCGCCCTGGCCCTGCTGCCGGTGTTCGTACTGCTGCTGGGCATCGGCGAGACCTCGAAGATCTCCATCGTGGTGTACGCGTGCACCTGGCCGATCCTGCTCAACACCATCAGCGCGGTCCGCAACGTCGACCCGACGCTGCTGAAGCTGGCGAAGTCGATGGACCTGTCCGCGCCCCGGCTGTTCCAGAAGGTCATCCTGCCCTCCTCGGTGCCGGTGATGTTCACCGGTATCCGGCTGGCGGGAGCGGTGTCCATCCTGGTGCTGGTCGCCGCCGAGATGATCGGCGCCAAGGCGGGACTCGGCTATCTGATCAACGCCTCGCAGTACAACTTCGCGATCCCGCAGATGTACGCGGGCATCATCACGATCTCCGCCATCGGCGTGACCTTCAACCAGCTCCTGGTCGTCGTCGAGCGGCGGCTCAGCTCCTGGCGCCTACCGGTCGGCGGCTGACCCAGCCGCCCTCTCATCCCGCTCTTCCCTCTCCCGATCGTCTCGCTGCCCTTGATCCGAGGAACCTCATGATCGCGACCAGCCCCCGCCGGCTGCACCTCAACGCCTTCCTGATGAACGCCGGCCACCACGACGCCGCCTGGCGCCACCCCCGCACCCAGCCCGAACGGGTCACTGATCTGCGCTACTTCCAGCAGCTCGCGCGGACCGCCGAGCGCGGCCTGCTCGACTCGGTCTTCCTCGCCGACGGCCTCGCCCTGTGGGGCAAGGTCCGGTACAACGCGCTCGGTGGCTTCGAACCGCTCACCCTGCTGTCCGCGCTGGCGGCGGTCACCGAACACGTCGGCCTGATCGCCACCGTGTCCACCACCTTCAACGAGCCGTTCCACACCGCCCGAAAGTTCGCCTCCCTGGACCACATCAGCGGTGGCAGGGCCGGCTGGAACATCGTCACTTCCGGCACCGTGAACGAGGCCCGCAACTTCGGGCAGGAGGAGCATCTGGAGCACGGCCTGCGCTACGAGCGGGCACGGGAGTTCGTCGAGGTCGCCACCAAGCTGTGGGACAGCTGGGAGGACGACGCGATCCTGCTCGACCGCGAGCGCGGCGTCTACGCCGACACCGACAAGGTGAGGGAGATCAACCACCGCGGGGAGCACTTCGGGGTGCAGGGCCCGCTGAACGTACCGCGCACCCCGCAGGGATACCCCCTGCTGGTGCAGGCCGGTTCGTCGGAGGACGGCAAGGAGTTCGCCGCCCAGTACGCCGAGGCCGTCTTCACCGCCCAGCAAACCCTCACCGACGGCCAAGCCTTCTACAAGGACCTCAAGTCACGGCTCGCCCGCTACGGCCGCACCGAGGACGAGCTGCTGGTACTGCCCGGCATAGCCCCCGTCATCGGGTCGACAGAGGCCGAAGCGCGCGCCTTGGCACAGGAGTTGACGGACCTCCAGGTGCCCGAGTACGGACTCGCCCAGCTCTCCGGGATGCTCGGCATCGATCTGACCGGACTGCCGCCGGACGGACCGCTGCCCGAACTGCCCGATGAACGGGACATCAACGGCAACAAGAGCCGCTTCACACTCGTCGCCGAACTCGCCCGCCGCGACGGCCTCACCCTGCGCGAGCTCATCGCCCGCCTCGGCGCAGGCCGCGGCCACCGCGTCTTCGCCGGCACCCCCGAGCAGACAGCCGACCAGCTCGAGGAGTGGTTCACCCAGGGTGCCGCCGACGGCTTCAACATCATGCCGCCCCATCTGCCCGGCGGCCTGGAGGATTTCGTCGACCACGTCGTGCCGATCCTGCAGCGGCGCGGCCTCTTCCGCACCGAGTACACCGGCCACACCCTGCGCGAGAACTACGGCCTGGCCCGCCCCGCCAACCGGCTGGCCACGGCGGCCTCAGCACAAGGGCGGCCCGCATGACCGGCATGGATCTCACCACGGACGTCCTGGTGGTCGGCGGCGGCCCCGCGGCCACATGGGCGGCGCTCAAGGCGGCCCAGGACGGAGCGGACGTGGTTCTCGCCGACAAGGGCTACTGCGGCACCAGCGGCGCCACCGCCTCCGCCGGAACCGGCGTCTGGTACGTCCCCCCGGAGCCCGCCGCGCGGGAGGCGGCCATGGCGAGCAGGGAGGCACTGGGCGGATTCCTGGCCGACCGGCGCTGGATGACCCGGGTCCTGGACCGGACGTACGCGGGCATGAACGAACTGGCGGCGGCCGGCCGCTACCCCTTCCCCACAGGGCCGGACGGAAAGCAGCTCAGGAACGGACTGCAGGGACCGGAGTACATGCGCAGGATGCGCATCCGGGTCCAGCGGGCCGGGGCCCGCATCCTCGACCACAGCCCGGTCACCGAACTGCTCACCGACCCCTCCGGAGCGGTCGCCGGGGCCAGGGGCCACCGGCGACAGGCCGGGCAGCCCTACCGGATACGCGCCGGGGCGGTCGTTCTGGCCACCGGCGGCTGCGCGTTCCTCAGCGGCGCGCTCGGCTGCAACGTCAACACCGGCGACGGCGCGCTGTTCGCCGCCGAGGTGGGCGCGGACCTGTCCGGGATGGAGTTCTCCAACGCGTACGGCATCGCACCCGAGGGCACCTCCGTCACCAAGACCGCGTTCTACTCCTTCGCAACCTTCTACCGCGAGGACGGCACGGTCCTGGAGGGAGCGGCCGCCCAGGGCGGCCGGTCCGTCATCGCGCGGGCGCTGCTCGACGAGAAGGTGTACTGCCGCCTGGACCGGGCGGGCGCTGCTGCCCGGCAGGCGATGCGGCTGGCCCAGCCGAACTTCTTCCTCACCTTCGACCGGCTCGGCATCGACCCCTTCACCCAGCGCTTCGCCGTCACGCTCCTCGCCGAGGGCACCGTACGCGGCACCGGCGGCATCCGCCTCACCGGCGACGACTGCTCCACCAGCGTTCCCGGACTGTACGCGGCCGGGGATGCGGCGACTCGTGAGCTGATCTGCGGCGGCTTCACCGGCGGCGGCAGCCACAACGCCGCCTGGGCCATCTCCTCCGGCACCTGGGCCGGCCGGGGCGCGGCCCGCCACGCCCGCTCCCTCGGCCACCGCCCCGGTACGAGGCGCCTGATGGCCGCGGGCGGAGCCGGGCTCCGGCCCACCGGGACACCCGGTCCGGCCGACGGCTTCCGCGAGGTCGTCACCGCGGTCCAGGGCGAAGTGCTGCCGTACGAGAAGAACTATCTGCGCCACGGCGACCGGCTCGCCGCCTCGCTGGACGTTCTCGACAGCGTCTGGGAGGAGTCGCGCGCCTCCCTGCACGCCAGGGGCCAAGACACCGTGCGCGCCAGGCAGGCGGCGGCGATGGCGGCCCACGCCCGCTGGATGTACGCCTCGGCGCTGGCCCGCACCGAGACCCGCGGCATGGCCAAACGGCTCGACCACCCGGCACAGGACCCCCAGCAGCACCACCGCATCGTCACAGGGGGCCTCGACCAGGTGTGGACCCGCCCCGAGCCCCTGACCACGGCGCCAACCGCATCGACGGCACCGGCCGCACCACTGGAGGTGGCCTCGTGATCGAACTGGTCTCGGCGGAACGCTGCATCACCTGCGACAAGTGCATCAAGGTCTGCCCGACCAACGTCTTCGACCGCGGGGAGGACGGCATCCCCGTGCTCGCCCGCCGCGACGACTGCCAGACCTGCTTCCAGTGCGAGGCCAACTGCCCGGCCGACGCGCTGTACGTCGCACCCCTGACCCGCCCGCTGTCCGACGACTCCACCGCCCGGGACGAGGAGCACCTGGACCGTGCCGGCCTGCTCGGCAGCTACCGCCGGCACATCGGCTGGGGACGGGGCCGCACCCCCGGCGCGCTACGTGCCGTCGGCCCTTCCCTCGGACCACCCGGGTCCAAGGGAACCTCCCCGCCCATCACCTCCTGACGACCTTCCCGCTGATCACCTCCTGAAGGGAACACCCGCACATGACCACCAGCACCGGCCTCGACATCCGCAGGATCGGCGGCCGTATCGGCGCCGAGCTCCTCGGTGTGGACCTCTCCGCCGACCTCGACCCCGCCGTCGTCACCGAGATCAACTCCGCGCTCCTGGAACACAAGGCGCTGGTCTTCCGGGACCAGAACCTCGACGACGCGGCCCAGCTCCGCTTCGTCTCCCTCTTCGGCGAGCTCACCACCGCGCACCCCACGGTGCCTTCCGTCGACGGCCGGCCCCACATCCTGCCCGTCGACGGGGACGAGGGCATCCGCGCCAACCACTGGCACACCGACGTCACCTTCGTCCGTACGCCCCCGAAGGCGTCCACGCTGCGCAGCCTCGTGGTCCCGCCGTACGGCGGCAACACCCTCATCGCCAACACGGCCGCCGCCTACCGGGACCTGCCCGCGCCGCTGCGCGAGCTGGCCGACAAGCTCTGGGCGGTGCACACGAACGACTTCGACTACGCCGCCCACGCCGCCCCGAAGAACGAGAAGGCGGCCGAGCACCGCAGGCGGTTCGTCTCCCGGAAGTACCGCACCGCCCACCCTGTCGTCCGCGTCCACCCCGAGACCGGGGAGCGCGGGCTGTTCATCGGCGGCTTCGCCCAGAGCATCGTCGGCCTCGGCCCCTCCGACTCGCGGGATCTGCTGCGCATCTTCCAGTCGTACGTCACCCGCCCCGAGAACATCGTGCGGGTGGCCTGGACGCCGGGCGATCTCGTCCTCTTCGACAACCGCATCACCCAGCACTACGCCCCGGACGACTACGGCGACCTGCCGCGCCTGCTGCACCGGGTGACCGTCGCGGGCGACGTCCCCGCCGGTGTCGACGGCACCCTCAGTCACGTCGTCGAGGGCGACGACGCCTCCCACTACACACCCGCCGCGGCCTGAGCCCCCGGGGCCGCCGGGCAGCAACAGCTGCCGGGCGGCCCCCCGCCCCCCGCAACGGACACCGACCGAAGCCGTACGGGATAATGTGCACATGCGGATCTCAGCCAGGGCGGACTACGCGGTACGTGCCGCGTTGCAGCTCGCCGCGTCACGGGATGACGGGCCACTGAAAGCCGAGGCCATCGCCGACGCTCAGGACATTCCGCATAAATTCCTCGAAAGCATCCTGAACGACATGCGCCGGGGCGGCCTCGTGCTCAGCCAGCGCGGCGGCAGCGGCGGCTACCGGCTGGCCAAGCCCGCCGAGTCCATCAGCATCGCCGACGTCATCCGCGTCGTGGACGGACCGCTGGTGTCGGTGCGGGGCGTGCGCCCCCCGGAGCTGTCCTACACCGGCCCCGCCGAGTCGCTGCTCCCCCTGTGGATCGCGTTGCGATCCAACGTGCGCGAGATCCTCGAGGGCGTGTCGCTCGCCGACGTCGCTTCGGCCCAACTGCCCGCCGATGTATCGGCATTGACCAACGCCCCCAGCGCCTGGGTCAACCCCTGACACGTTGGGCCAAGCACCACCCATCCCAAAAAGTGAGATGACGACGTCCGCCATGTGAAACACCCCTTGGGGTGGGCGCCACCTTCTGCCACGATCCCTAGCAATCAGGTAGGAAAACTAGGGATCTACGGGGGTGGCCATGGGAACGTTCGACCGCACAGCCCGGTCGCTGCCCCTGCTGACCTCGCGTCGTCACATCGACCTCGGCCGTACGTCCAGTGCCATCTGTCGGCCCCTCTGACGCCGCCGAACCTGCCTCGCTCAAAACCAGCGCCGCCTCCCCGCCGTCCCACCTCGGTCGGCGGATCGGACACCCTCGGCCGACTACGCCCCCCACGTTCCACTTCTCGGCCCGCGACAGCATGCCTGCCGCCGACGCCGAGGAGGGGAGTGTGGTGCGTGCCGAGAAGCCGTACGCCTCGCATCTCCGTACCTCCCCGCTCACCATCCCCTGAGAGGACACCGTCGTGTCTGCCGCAAGACCGCTCACCGCCCTGCGCACCATCGCCGTCATAGCCGCACTCCCCCTCCTGCTCACCGCGTGCGGCTACGGTTCCGAGTCCACTGACGACGGCAAGCAGACCGAGGTCGCGGCGGACGCCAAGAAGCTGTCCGCCGACGAAGTGAAGATCGGCTACTTCCCCAACCTCACGCACGCCACCGCTCTGGTGGGCGTGCAGGAGGGTCTGCTCCAGAAGGAGCTCGGCGGCACCACGATCGAGGCGTCCACCTTCAACGCCGGCCCCTCCGAGATCGAGGCGCTGAACGCCGGCTCCATCGACATCGGCTGGATCGGCCCCTCGCCCTCCATCAACGGCTACACCAAGTCGAACGGCAAGAACCTGCGCATCATCAGCGGTTCCGCCTCTGGCGGCGTGAAGCTCGTCGTCAACCCGGACAGGATCAAGTCCCTGGACGACCTCAAGGGCAAGAGGATCGCCACGCCGCAACTCGGCAACACCCAGGACGTCGCGTTTCTCAACTGGATCACGGAGAAGGGATGGAAGGTCGACGCCGAGAGCGGCAAGGGCGACGTCTCCGTGGTCCGCACGGACAACAAGATCGCCCCGGACGCCTACAAGGCCGGTTCCATCGACGGCGCCTGGGTGCCGGAGCCGACCGCGTCCAAGCTGGTCGCCGAGGGCGCGAAGGTCCTCCTCGACGAGGCCGACCTGTGGCCCGACAAGAAGTTCGTGATCACGAACATCATCGTGTCGCAGAAGTTCCTCACGGAGCACCCGGACGTCGTCGAGGCCGTGCTGCGGGGCTCGGTGAAGACCAACGAGTGGATCAACGCCAACCCGGAGAAGGCGAAGGCTTCCGCGAACGCGGCGCTGAAGAAGGAGTCGGGCAAGGCCCTGCCCGCCGAGGTCATCGACCCGGCCTGGAAGTCCATCACCTTCCTCGACGACCCGCTGGCCTCCACCCTCAGCACCGAAGCAGAGCACGCGGTCAAGGCCGGTCTGCTGGAGAAGCCCGACCTGAAGGGCATCTACGACCTCGCACCGCTCAACAAGGTCCTCAAGGCCGAGGGCAAGAACGAGGTCGGCGACGCCGGTCTCGGCGCCCAGTAACGACAACCGACCCGATGAGTCCCCAGGAGGTGACGACCATGGCCACCACGATCGCCAAGGCTGCCGCGGACGCCACGGCGGTGACGCACGCCGCCCGTATCGAGCATGTCTCGAAGTCCTTCCCCGCCCCCGGCACGCCCGGCGGACAGCAGCTCGTGCTGGACGACATCACGCTCGATGTCGCTCCGGGTGAGTTCGTCACCCTCCTGGGGGCTTCCGGCTGCGGTAAGTCGACCCTGCTCAACCTGCTCGCGGGACTGGACCTGCCCTCCGCCGGGTCGATCGACACGGACGGCCGACCCGCCCTGATGTTCCAGGAGCACGCGCTGTTCCCATGGCTGACCGCGGGCAAGAACATCGAACTCGCTCTGAAGCTGCGCGGCATCGCCAAAGCGGAGCGCCGGCAGGAGGCGGAACGGCTGCTGGAACTCGTACGGCTGCAAGGCGCGCACCGCAAGCGGGTGCACGAACTGTCGGGTGGTATGCGTCAGCGCGTCGCACTGGCTCGGGCGCTCGCCCAGGACAGCCGGCTGTTGCTGATGGACGAGCCGTTCGCCGCACTGGACGCGATCACCCGTGACGTCCTGCACGACGAACTGACCCGCATCTGGCGGGAGACGGGACTGTCGGTGCTGTTCGTCACGCACAACGTGCGGGAGGCAGTGAAGCTGGCGCAGCGGGTGGTGCTGCTGTCCTCGCGGCCGGGCCGTCTCGCCCGGGAGTGGAACGTCGGCATTCCGCAACCGCGCCGTATCGAGGACAGCGCGGTCGCCGAGCTGTCCGTCGAGATCACCGAAGAACTGCGTAGGGAGATCCGCCGTCATGGCCAGCACTGACACCGGCGTCGACGCCAAGGGGGACGGCTCGTCGGCGGCCGGGGAGCCCCAGGACACGCACGATCTGGCGGGGCTGGAGGCAGGGCTCGACGCACTGGAATCGGTACAGGCCGCCCGTACGCCGCTGCGCGAGACCCTGGTACGCAAGGCACTGCCGCCCATCACCGCCATCGCACTGGTGCTGGTGGTCTGGCAACTACTGGTGGGGGCCGGGGCGGCACCCGACTACAAACTTCCCTCGCCGTCCGCGGTATGGGACGAGGTCATCGACGCCTGGCTCCAGGGCACCCTTCTCGACTACATCTGGACATCCGTGTCGCGCGGCCTGCTCGGCTTCCTGATGGCGCTCGCCATCGGTACGCCGCTCGGCCTGCTGGTCGCCCGGGTGAGGTTCGTCCGGGCGGCCATCGGCCCCATCCTGGCCGGCCTCCAGTCGCTGCCGTCCGTGGCCTGGGTGCCGCCGGCCGTGATCTGGCTGGGCCTGAACGACTCGATGATGTACGCCGTGATCCTGCTCGGCGCAGTCCCGTCCATCGCCAACGGCCTCGTCGCGGGCATCGACCAGATCCCACCCCTGTTCCTGCGAGCCGGGCGGACGCTGGGCGCGACCGGACTGCGCGAGGCCTGGCACATCGTGATGCCGGGCGCGCTCCCCGGCTACCTCGCCGGACTGAAGCAGGGCTGGGCGTTCTCCTGGCGGTCACTGATGGCCGCCGAGATCATCGCCTCCTCGCCCGATCTGGGCGTCGGCCTTGGCCAGTTGCTGGAGAACGGACGGAACAACGCCAGCATGGCGCAGGTGTTCCTGGCCATCTTCCTGATCCTGCTCGTCGGGATCGCCATCGATCTGCTGATCTTCAGCCCGCTGGAGCGGCGGGTGCTGCGCAGCCGTGGCCTGCTGGTCACCCGCTGAACGAAAGGTCCCGACCGACACGGATGCGCGCGCCCATCCGGCCACCCACCAGTACACCCGGCGCACGGCACCGGCCCCGCGGAGGAATCACCCCACGGCGGAGCCGGTGCTGTCGTGCGCGGAGGGGACCCACCCGCACGTCCTGCGGTTCACTGACGGGCAGGCCAGGCCCGCCCCGCGCCACGCCTGTAAGCCTCCGACCAGATCGTCACGCGGTGCTGACCGGCTGGTGCAGCGACGCCGCGGCCGGCTCGAGGCGTAGCCCTCTTTGCAGATCACCACTCGATCCGCAGCACGTCGTGGCCCGCGGGACACGGTGGGAGCCCTGTGGGTCCAGCCGCAACTCCAGTTCGTTGCGTTCCATCACGAGGGCGCCGGGTATCGGCCCGTCGGGCTCGCTCAGTTGGGCATACCGGATGTCGACCGGCAGTGCCCCGTCGCCGGCCGCGCGTACGCCTCCTGCGCGTCGACGCGGTCGAGCCCGCCGCGGACCCGCACCAGGTGCTCGTCGATGGACAATGCTCCGCTCGCCGCCAATCCTCCGGCCTCTCGGCCTGCTCGGGCCGGAGCACCCCCCCCGGTACGGCTGGAGCGGCGCATCAGCGGAAGGGGCGGGCAGCAGGCGTGGACGGCGACGGCGTGCTCGGTACGGGACTCGTTGAGCACTTCGGGCACGTGGTGGCGCCGAAGGTCCTGCCCTCACCGGGTGGCAACCTCCGTCGGCGGTCGACCCCTTCGGTCAGCTCCTGGGACCTTCACCCCCGGTGGCCGCCAGTGCGTTCTCCGTCGGTTCGCCCGCCGCCGTGGTGAAGGCGCCGATCGACTTGGCGTGGTCGTGCCGGGCGGCCGGCTGATGAGCCATGCCTCGCTGCCACCTGTGCCATCGAGGCGTACCCGGGTACGGCCTTCGGGGTCGAGCGGGAGCGCGGCGACGCAGTCGGCGTCCGCGGCCGTACGACACACGAATTCGGACGACACACGCAGCCCGCGCAACGGAGGAGGTCCATGGGGACCCTCCGCCACAGGTGCCGGACGGTGTCGGTCAGGCCCCATGAGTACAGCGCGGTCCGCGCCGGGGCAACCGCTTCTCAGGGTGTGACGGCGGGCGAGTCGGTCCGGCGCCAGGACTCCACCGGCGGTGTGCGATGGCAGGTCACCGACCGCATCGTGGGCACGCGGAGTCCACGTTATGGGCGACAGAGTGGCGGATGTCGGCGCTCTGCCGATGAAACCGCAGGTCAGACGGGTGCTCAGGGGGCGTCAGGTGGCGCAATACTGCGGCAACACCATCGGAGCGGTTCTCCTTGTACGTTCCCTCTCATGCCAGCCGAACCCGCCCCCGCCACCCTCCCGGTAGCCGCCGCGCGCCGCCGGCGGCTGCGTGCGGACCGGGCCCGGCACCTCGCGGACCTGCTGCGGCACCAGATCCTGGCGGGGAGCTTCCCCGGCGGGATCCTGCCCCTCGAGGACATCATCGCCGCCGACTACCGGGCCAGCCGCAACACCGTCCGGCAGGCCCTGGACCTGCTGCGCGACGAACAACTCGTCAACCGGCAGCCGGGCGTCGGCACCGTGGTGGTCTGCGAGAAGTACCAGCACGGGCTGGACCGCCTCCAGGGCCTGGCCGAGACCCTGCACGAGCACGGTCGGGTCACCAACGAGGTCCGTACTGTCGGGCCGGTGACCGCCCCCGGCCCGGTGGCGCACCGGCTGGGCCTGCCCGAGCACACCGACGTGCTGTGTCTCGAGCGGCTGCGCCGTCTGAACGGACTGCCGCTCTCCCTGGACCTGTCCTACCTGCCCATGGACGTGGGCGCCGAACTGCTCGGCTGCGACCTGGAGAACACCGACGTGTTCCGGCTCCTGGAGTCACTGACCGGCGGCCCGCTGGGCCATGCCGAGATCACCCTGGAAGCCGTCAACGCCGACGCGCACTGCGCCGCGGTACTCCAGACCCCGCGCGGGGCCGCCGTACTGATGCTGGAACGACTGACCTGTCTGCCCGACGGGCGGCCGGTGGACCTGGAGTTCATCCGGTTCCGCGGCGACCGCATCACCATGAGCGGCGTGCTGCACCGCTCCCTCTGATCCCTGAGCTCCCCCTCCCTTCCGATCCCCGCTGTTCCGGCCCTGCCGCGCCTCTTGGAGACCAACCATGCCTCTCGTTCCGCAACGCGCCGACGTGCCCGTGACCATCGACGAGTCGAAGTGCATCGACGGCTGCACGCTCTGCGTCGACATGTGTCCGCTCGATTCGCTCGCGATCCGCGAGGACAACGGCAAGGCGTACATGCACGTGGACGAGTGCTGGTACTGCGGCCCGTGCGCGGCCCGGTGTCCCACCGGCGCAGTCACCGTCAACATGCCCTACCTGCTCCGGTGAAAGGCCCAACCCTCATGCCCCGCAAGAGAATCCCCCTCCTGCCGCTCCTCCCGCTCGCCCTGATCCTCCCGCCGGCCACCGCCTGCGGCACCACGGCCGGCGCCGACGGCGACTCCGGCGCGAGGACCGTCACCGTGAGCGTCGGCTATCAGTCCAAGACCATCAACACCGTCACCGCCGGTACCCTGCTGCGCTCCCTCGGCTACTTCGAGGAGGAGCTCGCTGCCCGCGGGAAGAAGGACGGCATCACCTACAAGGTCGAGTGGCAGGACTACGCGACCGGCGCCCCGATCACCGCCCAGATGACCGCAGGGAAGATCGACATCGGTTCGATGGGCGACTTCCCTCTGCTGATCAACGCGGCCCGCGGCAAGCAGCTGGGGCAGCCGACCCGGCTGGTCGCGGTCACCGGATACAACCTCCGCGGCGGCTTGAACACGGTCGTCACCGCACCCGGTTCGCCTCTGCGGTCACTGGCCGACCTACGCGGCAAGAAGGTGTCCACCAGCGTCGGCTCGGCCGCCGACGGCACCCTGGTCCGGGCGCTGCAGCGGGCCGGCATCGACCCGGACAAGGGCATCCAGAAGCTCAACCAGCAGCCCAGCGTGGGTGCTTCGGCCCTGACCGCGGGCAACGCCGACGCGCTGTCCCAGTTCGTCGCCTGGCCCGGCAAGCTGGCCTTCGAGGGCCGGGCCACCGCTCTGTACGACGGGGCAGAACTGAACCTGCCGACCTTCCACGGTGTCACGGTCCGGGAGAAATTCGCCGAGGAACGGGCCGGGGTCCTCGACGACTTCCTCAGGGCGCAGCGCCGGGCCACCGACTACCTGCGCGCCCAGCCGGTCGCCGCCGCCGAGTCGGTGGCCGCGCAGACCGGTCTGCCGGCCGAGGTGGTCTACCTCTACAACGGCGCCAACGGCATCGCCACCTTCGACCCGGAGCTCCGCCCGGAGCTGATCGCCGCTCTCAAGGCGGACGTGCCGGTGCTGAAGGCCGCCGGGCTGGTGCGTGACGTCGACGTTGACGCCTTCGTCGACCCGGCGCCGCTGAAGCGGGCCGTGCGGGCTCCCGCCCACCCCAAGGCGAGCACCCCCAAGCCCGAACTGTGGCTGAAGGGCCGGACCACTACCCGCACGTTCGACAGTCCCAAGGAACTGCTGAAGGCCGCCAAGGCTGCCGACGTGCGGGCCGCCTACGTGCCGGACGCGCTGACCGGCACCCTGTGGTTCGCGGACAAGGCGGTATGGGTGGCGGACGGCGCCGAGCTGCGCGCCTTCGTCACCCGGGCAAGTGCCGAGAAGTTCACCGGACGGAACGCCGGAGCCCGGATCATCCGCTACGCAGACGCTGTGAGACTGGCGTCATGAGCGTGGGCCGTCGGCTGCTCCGCGTGGCCTCGTTGGCCGCGGCCCTCGGGGCGTGGCAGCTGCTGACCTCCCTGGACGTCAACGTGTGGCTGCGATTCGAGCAGTTCCCCACAGTCGGTGAGGTGGCCTCCGCCTTCGCCGACCGGGTCGGCACCGGTCCGTACTGGCAGGACCTGGGCCACAGTCTGCGCCGGATCGTGCTGGGGTTTCTGCTGGCCGCGGTGCTGGGGGTGGCGACCGGCACGGCCATCGCCCGGTCCCGGTGGGCCGCCGACCTGCTCGGCCCGCTGGTGGAGGTGGTGCGGCCCGTGCCAGCCATCGCCCTGGTTCCGGTCGCCATCCTGCTGCTGCCCACCAACGAGCAGGGCATCGTGTTCATCACCTGCACCGCCGCCTTCTTCCCGGTGGTGGTGTCGACGCGGCACGCGGTCCGGGCGCTCACCCCGATCTGGGAAGAGGCCGTGCTCACCATGGGCGCAGGCCGACTGCGGGTGCTGTTCTCCGTGGTGCTGCCGGGCGCCCTGCCGGGCATCTTCGGCGGCCTGTCCGTAGGCATCGGCGTCTCGTGGATCTGCGTGATCTCCGCGGAGATGATCTCCGGCGAGTACGGGGTGGGCTACCGCACCTGGCAGGACTACACGATCGTCGACTACCCGGCGGTGTTCGTCGGCATGGCCACCATCGGGGCCCTGGGATGGCTCACCTCGACCGCGGTGGAACTGCTGGGCCGTCGCGCCACCTCCTGGCTGCCCCGCCCCGCCGCGCGAGGAGCCGCCGAAACACCGCGTCCGTCGCTTCGAAGGCCCGGCCGCACGCCCGCGAACACCGGCGCCGATCCCTCCGGCCGCGGCGCGGACCGTACCGCCGTTCCCCGGAAGGAGCCGGTCCCATGAACACCGCAACCCTGCCCGCCGTACCCGCACCGATGGGCGCCGAACTCGCCCTGCACGACGTACTGCTCGGTCACGCGGACGGCGCTGCCGTCCCGGGCAGGGTCGCGCTGCGGATCGCGCCGGGGGAACTGCTTGCCGTGGTCGGGCCCTCCGGCTGTGGGAAGTCCACTCTCCTGCGCACCCTCGCCGGCCTGCTGCCTCCGCTGGACGGGCGGGTCACCCAGGACGGTGAGCCGGTCGGCCGGCCCGCCGCCGACCGGGCGCTGGTCTTCCAGCACGACGCCCTGCTGCCCTGGCGGACCGTCCGAGCCAACGTCGAACTGCCGCTTGCGATCCGCCGGGTCCCCCGGGCCCGGCGGCGGCGGTCGGCGGCCGACTGGCTGGACCGGGTCGGTCTGGCCGGGCATGCCCACAAGCTCCCGCACCAACTGTCAGGAGGGCAGCGACAGCGTGTCCAACTCGCCCGTGCCCTGGCCGGCCGGCCCCGGGCGGTGCTGATGGACGAACCCTTCGGCGCACTCGACGCGCACACCCGCGCCGGGATGCAGGACCTGCTGGTGGACATCCTGCAAGGCACCGGCGCGACCGTCGTCTTCGTCACCCACGACGTGGACGAGGCCCTCTACCTCGGCGACCGGGTCGCCCTGCCGGCCTCCGGGCAGGTCTTGGACGTACCACACCCGCGTGACCGCGACGGGCGGCACGCCCCCGGCACCGCCGAGCTGCGCCGCCGCATACTCGAATCCCTCTGAAAGGCACTTCCCGTGGACACCCTGGTGGACACCCCGCTGACCGTCCCGGCCCTCACCGACGCGACCGAACTGTCCTGCGACGTCCTCGTCATCGGTGGCGGCACCGCCGGCACCATGGCCGCGCTGACCGCCGCCGGACGCGGCGCGCAGGTACTCCTGCTGGAGAAGGCGCACGTGAGGCACTCCGGCGCCCTCGCCATGGGCATGGACGGGGTCAACAACGCGATCATCCCGGGCCGGGCCGAACCCGACGACTACGTCGCCGAGATCACCCGCGCCAACGACGGCATCGTCGACCAGTCCACCGTCCGGCAGACCGCGACCCGCGGCTTCGACATGGTCCAGCGCCTGGAGTCCTACGGGGTGAAGTTCGAGAAGGACGAGCACGGCGAGTACGCCGTCCGCCAAGTGCACAGGTCGGGCTCGTACGTGCTGCCGATGCCGGAGGGCAAGGACGTCAAGAAGGTCCTCTACCGGCAGTTGCGGCGACGCGAGATGCGACAGCGGATCCGCATCGAGAACCGGATCATGCCTGTCCGGGTTCTCACCCACCCCGACGATGGCCGGGCCATCGGCGCGGCCGGGTTCAACACCCGCACCGGCGCGTTCGTCACCGTCCGGGCGGGCGCGGTGATCCTGGCCACCGGGGCGTGCGGCCGGCTCGGTCTGCCCGCCTCGGGCTACCTCTACGGAACGTACGAGAACCCCACGAACGCGGGCGACGGCTATGCCATGGCCTACCACGCAGGGGCCGCGCTCACCGGGATCGAGTGCTTCCAGATCAACCCGTTGATCAAGGACTACAACGGGCCGGCGTGCGCGTACGTCGCGAACCCGTTCGGCGGATACCAGGTGAACCGTCACGGCGAGCGGTTCGTGGAGTCGGACTACTGGTCCGGTCAGATGATGGCCGAGTTCGCGGCGGAACTCGCCTCCGACCGAGGCCCCGTGTACCTCAAGCTCAGCCACCTGCCCGAAGAGACCATCACCGCTGTCGAAGCGATCCTGCACACGACGGAGCGGCCCACCCGCGGCACGTTCCACGAGGGCCGCGGCCACGACTACCGCAGCCACGACGTCGAGATGCACATCTCGGAGATCGGGCTCTGCGGCGGGCACTCCGCCTCCGGCGTGCGCGTCGACGCGCACGCCCGCACCACCGTGCCCCGGCTGTACGCGGCCGGCGACCTGGCCTGCGTACCGCACAACTACATGATCGGCGCGTTCGTCTTCGGCGACCTGGCCGGTGAGGACGCCGCGCGCTACCGGGCCTACGAGGGAGAACTGCCCCGCGACCAGCTGGTCGCCGCCCACCGCCTCGTCTACCGGCCACTGGCCAACCCGGACGGACCGCCGCAGCCGCAGGTGGAGTACAAGCTGCGGCGGTTCGTCAACGACTACGTGGCACCGCCGAAGACGGGTGCGAAGCTGTCCCTGGCAGTGGAGGCGTTCACACGGATGTCGGGGGAGATCGCCGGGATGGGGGCGCGGACACCGCACGAACTGATGCGGTGCGCGGAGGTCACCTTCATCCGGGACTGCGCGGAGATGGCTGCCAGGGCCTCACTGGCCCGGACGGAGTCCCGTTGGGGTCTCTACCACGAGCGGCTGGACCACCCGGAGCAGGACGACGCGGGCTGGCTGCACCACCTGGACCTGCGCAAGTCGCCCTCAGGTGCGATGGAGTTCACCGCTCGACCGGTGGAGCCGTACGCGGTCCCGGTGCCGGAGTTCGCTCCGGCTCGGGGGCCGGAACGGCACCTCGGCGAGGTCACTCTGTTGCCAGTGGCCATGGCCGGCCCGCGGGACGCTGCCCCGGCCGCCCACCCGGCAGCGTCCGCGGCGGCTCCGGCCTCGGCCGAGGCCCTCGACATCTCCGCGCCCAGCCCCTCGCTCCTCCGCCTGCTCTCCCTCGCCGAGGATTCCCCCGACCTCGAGACGCTCCGCCCCTACCTCGCGGATGCCGACCCGGCGGTGCGAGCAGCCGCGGTGGCCGCCCTCGGCGAGACGGTACCGGCCGGCGCCGGACCCGCGCTCGCCGAGCGCCTGAGTGACACCGCACCGCAGGTTCGGGCGGCCGCCGCGGCGGCCCTGCGTGAGTTGGTCGAAGTGCTGCCCGCCGAGGCCGATTTGGGTTCGGGGCTGCGGGAGGCGCTGCGCCACGCCGACCCCGTCGTCCGGGCTGCTGCGCTCGACGTGCTGCGTGCCCTGCGGCTGGGCGATGCCGGGGTGTACGCCGCCGCGCTCGCCGACAGCGACATCGAGGTCCGCATCACCGCCGTCCGGGCGCTGGTCTCGGTGGACGCGGTCCCGGAACTGGTGGTGGCCGCCACCGACCCGGCCCGCGAGGTCCGGGTCGCGGTGGCCCGCGGCCTTGCGGCTGTGCACGCCCCGGCCCCGGCACCGCTCGACCCGCTGCTGGATGACACCGACGTTCTCGTCCGTGCCGCCGCGCTGGCCGCGCTGGCCGCCACCGGCTGCCCGCCCCACTACGCCGCGCCGGCCGCGGCCGCCCTCGACGATCCCGCATGGCAGGTCCGAGCCGGCGCCGCGACCGCCCTCCGGGCGGCCACGACCGCGCAGGCGGTTCCCGCACTCGCCAAGGCCCTGGCCGACCCCAACGCGGATGTCCGCAAGGCCGCCGTCCTCTCCCTCCTCCCCCACCGCGCCGACGCCGAAGCCCGCACCGCCCTCGCAGCGGCCACCACCGATCCCGACGCCGACATCCGCGCCTACGCGTCCCGCGCGGTCTCCTGACCACCGCGGTTCCGACGGCGACGGCCGACGCCATGTCCACCACGCGGGCCAGGGCATGGGGCGCCCCGGCCCGGGCGGCCAGGGCCCGTTCGCACCGCGATCCCGCTCGCACCTCGAAGAAGGATGTGGCCGGTGTTACGCGCCCTCGTCGGTCGCACCGTACGCGTCGTGTGGGAAGGCCGGAGCGCCGCGATCTGGCACGACCACCACACCACCAACCAGTCATCTGGTCACTGACGGCCCACGACCACTGACCTCGGAATCAATCATCGGGGCGCCCCGCCCGGGGCGATCAACCCCGTCTCGTAGGCGAAGACGACGGCCTGGACGCGGTCACGCAGGTCCAGCTTCGAGAGGATGCGGCCGACATGGCTCTTGACCGTGGTCGGGCTGAGGAACAGCCGGGAGGCGAGTTCGGCATTACTGAGGCCCGTCGCGAGCAGGCGGAGCACCTCGAGCTCGCGCGGGGTCAGGCCGGACAGATCGCGGTGCGGGGCGATGGTCTGCGGTTCGTCGTGATGGGCGAAGCGCTCGATCAGCCGACGAGTGATCGTGGGCGCGAGGAGAGCGTCGCCGGTCTGCACCAGGCGTAAGGCGGAGACCAGATGTTCGGGGGTGACGTCCTTGAGCAGGAAGCCGCTGGCGCCGGCCGTGAGCGCGGCGTAGACGTAGTGGTCGAGGTCGTATGTGGTGAGGATGATGACCCGCGTTCCGTCCGGGCCGGCGTCGCCGATGATGCGCCTGGTGGCCTCGATGCCGTCCATCTCCGGCATCCGGATGTCCATGAGGACGACGTCGGGCCGCGTACGGCGGACCGCTGCGACAGCCTCGGCCCCGTCGGCCGCCTCGGCCGTCACTTCGATGCCGTCCGCGGCCAGGATCATCTTGAAACCGGTGCGTACGAGAGCTTGGTCGTCGGCGATGACGGCACGCAGCGGTGGCTGGTCCTTGTTCATACGGTGCTCCGCGGGATGCGGGCCGTGACCCGGTAGCCGCCGGCGTTTGTCGGCCCGGCCGTCAGCTCGCCCTTGTAGACGGCCAGCCGCTCGCGCAGCCCCATGTGGCCACGGCCGTTGCTCTGCACCGGCGGGGACTCCTTGGCGCCGCCGGTGTCCGTGATCTCGATCTCCAGACAGGCGTCGGTGTAACCGATGGCGACGGACGCCTGCGCGCCGCGCGCATGTTTGATCGTGTTGGTCAGCGCCTCCTGTACGACGCGGTAGGCCGCGAGGTCCAACCCCGGTGGCAGCGGATCCGGCGGCAGCGACACCCCGACGCTCACGGGCGTACCGGCGGCGCGTACTCGTGCGACGAGCGCGTCGAGCTGTGCGAGCCCGGGCTGGGGCTCCAGGCTGTCGGGCCTCTCGTGGTCCGGAGCGGCCAGCAGGCCCATCACGTGGCGGAGTTCGGCCATGGCGGCCCGACCGCCCGCCTCGACGGCCAGCAGTGCCTCCTTCGACTGCTCGGGGGCCATGTCCATCACTTTGCGGGCCGCGCCAGCCTGGATCACCATCACGCTCACATTGTGGGTCACAACGTCGTGCAGTTCGGCGGCAATGCGGGCACGCTCCTCCTCGACGGCGCGGCGCGTGGCCTCCTCCTGAGCGGCCTGCAGTTCTGTCACCCGGTCCCGGCTGGACGCCAGCCGAAGTTGCAGAAAGCGGACGAGGCTGGCCAGCATCCCGGCCACCAGGAGCACGAATCCGGGGCTGGACCATCCGGGGAGCACGGGGTCCGCGTTACGGAAAGCGAAACCGGACAGCGCGGCGGCGATCACCAGGACGGCGATCGCCGTTATCCGGTAACGGCTGTATACGACGGCGCTGTAGGCGCCGATGACACAGGCCAGGACGGTGATCCAGGAGGCGGAGCTGCCGATGGCCAGTGCCGCGCCCAGCACCACCACGAACAAGGTCAGCGGATACCGGCGCCGGGCTGCCAACGGCAGCGTCGACAGGATTACCAGGCCCCAGGGCGCGGAGGAGGGTTCTTCCGCCTCGGGCACCTGACCAGGGTCGGGCGGCGAGGGCGGGGCCGGGACCCCGGTCCCGACGTCCACCGCAGGGGGGCTGCTGTTCACCGGCCCGTCGCCGGGATAGCGCACCGCCACGAACAGGGCAATGACGGTCAGTACGACCGCCAGCACCACATCGACGCGCACCGCTCGCCGGGACAGCGGGGCGGCCTTCGCCTCCGGACGGAGCGCGTCGACGAGCTGCTGCTGCCGACTGCGCCGGTCTTCCCTCTCCATCCGTGCATTGTGCTGCGCTCTCCGCCCGGCCCGCGTCCGCCTGTCCGGCCAGGGCGTTGTCCCAGAGGCCTACTTCTCAGGTAGGACTCCGCGGCCGAATCCTCCGCGGGAAGGGCCTGATGTCGGTTCCGCGGCCGAAGCGCCCCATACGCGGCACCCCTAGGTTCGCAGGACCGGCAACGGCATGTGCCTCTCGCGACCGTAAGGACGGACAACTCGTATGCATCAAGTGATCGAACTGGAGGGTGTGGCGAAGCGCTACGACAGCGCTGGCGCGCCGGCGCTCGGACCGCTCACGCTCAGCGTCGCCAAGGGTGAGGCTCTTGCCGTGACGGGCCCTTCCGGCAGCGGCAAGTCCACGCTGCTGAACCTCGTCGCAGGCCTGGACAAGCCGACCGACGGCGCCATGATCGTGGCCGGGCGACGGATCGACCAGTTGAGCGAGCACGCCCTCGCCAAGTTCCGTCGCGAGCACATCGGCATGGCATTCCAGTTCTTCAATCTCCTCGACGACCTCACCGTCACCGACAACATCCAGCTCCCGGCCCAGCTGACCGGGAGCAGCCGACGCGCGGCCGCGGCCCGCGCGGGTGAGCTCATGGAGATGCTGGGCATCCAGAAGCACGCCCGCGCCTACCCGGGCCGGCTGTCCGGAGGTGAACGCCAACGGGTCGGTGTCGCACGGGCGTTGGTCAACCGGCCCGCGCTGCTGCTGGCCGACGAGCCCACCGGTGCGCTCGACACCGCCTCGGGCCACGACGTCCGCAACCTGCTGACGGATCTGCACCGCGCTGGACAGACCATCGTGCTGGTGACGCACGACCTGTCCCTCGCGGAGGCGTGCGCGAGCCGCACTATCCACCTGGTCGACGGTCACGTCGCCCTCGACTCCTGCGCGCAGGCCGTCCGATGAGCCTGTTCGGTACCGGCGCGATGGGCCGGGTCGTACGTTCCGGGGTGGGCCGGCGGCGGGTGCAGACAGTGGTGATCGCCGTGGCCACGATGATGGCCGTGGCGTCGGCCGTGGTCGCCGGGTCGCTGATGGTCGCCGCGGCCGCGCCCTTCGACAACGCCTTCAGGAAGCAGCGAGGTTCGCACATCACCGCGCAGTTCGATCCTGCCAAGGCGAGTGCGGCGGAGCTGGCGAAGACCGGGAAGCTGCCCGGCGTCGCCGCGAGCGCGGGACCGTACCCGTCCACGTCGGTCCGTCCGGTGGACCGGGCGGGCTTCCAACTGCCGACGCTGACCCTGGTCGGGCGGTCCGGCCCTGACGGCGCCGTGGACCGGGTGGATCTGAAGTCCGGCCGGTGGGCGCAGAAGCGGGGCGAGATCGTACTCGACGCGTCGTTCGAGGGGCCCGCCCTCGGGATCGGCACCCCCATGAAGACGTCGGACGCCGGGGGCGCCCCGACCCTTTCGATCGTCGGCTTCGCTGTGTCGGCCAGCAAGACGGCCGACTCCTGGGCGACTCCCGCGCAGGTCAACGCGCTGGCGTCGGAGGGCAGCCCGGTCACGAGTCAGATGCTCTACCGCTTCGACTCCGCGAGCACGAAGCAGCAGATCATCGCCGACCGGAAGAAGCTCGCCGCCTCCGTGGGGTCCGGGGCGCTGCTGGGTACCCAGTCCTGGCTGGACACCAAGCGCGCCGCTGATCAGGGTGCGGCGGCGACCGTCCCGTTCGTGATGGCTTTCGGCGCGCTCGGCATCGTGATGTCGGTGATCATCGTCAGCAGTGTGATCAGTGGCGCGGTCGGCACCAGCCTGCGCAGGATCGGCATCCTCAAGGCCATCGGCTTCACTCCGCGCGAGGTCGTACGCGCCTACGTGGCCCAGGCGCTGATCCCGGCCGTCGTCGGCATCGCCCTGGGTGTCGTCCTGGGGAATCTCCTGGCCGTGCCACTGCTGTCCGACACCGAGTCGGTGTACGGCGGCGTCTCGCTCTCGGTGGCCTGGTGGGTGGATGTCTCCGTGCCGGCCGCCGCCCTGGTCGTCGTGGGGCTCGCGGCTCTGATTCCCGCGCTGCGGGCCGGAAGGCTGCGTACGGTCGAGGCCATCGCGGTCGGCCGGTCGCCGCGCACAGGACGCGGCCAGTGGGCGCATCGGGCGATGGGGATGCTGCCGCTGCCGCGACAGGTGACCTACGGTCTCGCCACCCCCTTCACTCATCCGGTACGTACCCTCGCGATGCTGCTCGCGGTGGCGTTCGGCACGGTCGCGGCGACGTTCGCGGTGGGGCTGACCTCGTCCCTGAACGCGATCGGCACCTCCCAGGACCCCGAGAACCGTGCCGCGGTCACGGTCACGACGACCGAGGCAATCGAAGTCGCTCCTCCCCCGCCGCCTCCTGTAGGGGGCAACGCGGAAGACCCGCCTCCCCCTGGCGGCAGCGAGTCAGGCCCGCCTCCCGTGGAAAGCAGCGCGGCAAGCACGTCCAAAAAGCCCAAGGTCGCCGATCCGGCGAAGGTGCGGTCCGCCGTCACGTCACAGCCGGGCACGGAGTCGTACTACGGCAAGGCCCAGACCGAGGTCGCCGTGGCCGGGGTCTCCGGCTCCATTCAGGCCAGCCTCTACGAGGGCAATTCGCGCTCCGGCAGCTACGAGATGCTCTCCGGGCACTGGATCACCGGTAAGGGGCAGGTCGTGGTGCCCTCCCGCTTCCTGGAGAGGACCAGCACCAAGATCGGTGACACGGTGCGGGTGACCTACGAGAAGGAGACCGCGAACCTGCGGATCGTGGGCGAGTCCTTCGACACGTCGGGCAGCCGGCTGGAGATCCACGCGGACATGGCCAACTTCGCGTCGGCCGAGCCCAGTACCTTCCTCGTCGAGACCAAGTCCGGCGTCTCCGCCGACGAATACGCCCGGAAGGTCGCCGCAGTCGTACAGCCGCTGGGGGGCGACGCCACCACCAACGCCTCCTCTGGGCAGGAGGGCGTCATCCTCATCATGTCCGCGATGGCGGTGCTGCTCACCCTCATGCTGATCACCGTGGCCGGTCTCGGCGTACTCAACTCCGTGGTCCTCGACACCGGGGAACGTATCCACGACCTGGGCGTCTGCAAGGCGATCGGCATGACGCCGCGGCAGGCCATGGGCCTCGTGCTCGCCTCGGTGGCCGTGATCGGCGTGATCGGCGGGCTGATCGGCGTCCCTGCGGGGTACGCGCTGCACCACGTCGTCATGCCGGTGATGGGACGTGCCGTAGGCACCAGCCTGCCGTCGCTTGTCCTCGATGTGTACGGGCCTTTCCAGCTGCTCCTGCTGGGGCTCGGCGGGGTCGTGATCGCGGTGCTGGGCGCGCTGATCCCGGCCGGCTGGGCGGCCAGGGCCCGTACGGCCACGGCGCTGCGAACCGAGTAGCGTCCGCCGGAGCGCGAGCCGCCGGGGCCGATCCGCCAGGCCCGCGGGGTCGGGCTGCCCGTACAGGCACAGGCGACGAGGCCCCGTCCAGGCAGGTCCTCGAGAGGAAACAGCAGGTCAGAGGCCCTTTGCGGCAAGCTCCAGAATCGCCACGCACTCCACGTGCGAGGTCATCGGAAAGGTGTCGGCATGCGAGGTACAGAAAAGGCCAGGTCAGGTGCGATTTTACGGCCTGGTGTCCCGCGTGCGGCCACCAAGAGCGCCACGGCCGACAACCCGTTGCTCCGGCTCAAGGCAATACCCCGGCACTCACAGTCGCGGCCCGGCAGGTCCCGGTCGGTCTCGGGTACGTCCACTCCGGTCGTCCTCACTGCGGAGCGGGTCAGGTACCGAGGACCTTGCGCTTCTGGTCCTCGAACTCCGCCTCGGTGAGAACGCCTTGGGCCTTGAGGTCGCCCAGCTGCTTCAACTGTTCGATCTTGCTGGACATGTCGGAGGCCGCCGGAGCGGACCCGGCGGGAGGCGCCGGCTGCGGTGCGGGCGCCTGATACTCGGGCGCCGGTTGCGCCGCGGGCTCCTGGTACCCCTGCTGGGCCGCCCATCGCCCCTGCTGTCGGCGGGATACACGGTTCGACACGGAGGTCGCCGTTCCGGCGACGACGGCCGTACGGGCAACCCCTCGGAGGAGTCCCGGCATGGTGATCTCCCTTCTTGCTTCCCCGTGCTTTTCAGGGCGCGGTTTCGGTCGCGTCGAGCGCGGCCAGAACCGCGGGCACCGGGATTCTTCCGGAGGCGACCAGCTCGGCACCGCCGCGTCGCAGGGCGGCGGCGAACGGTGCGGCCCAGAGGTTCTCGTAGATCAGGACGCCGGCGGAGTTGCCTGGTTCCAGGGCGTTGGCTGCCTCTTCGAGGTCGTCCTGGCCCAGCAGGCCGGAGGACGCTCCCTCGAAGACGGCCAGGTCGAGTTCGCCGTCGCCGGTGAGATCGCCGATCTCCAAGCCGCTCACGGTTCCGTCGGTGTCCTTCCGGATGAACGTCAGGTCGAGGATCCGGATGAGGCCGCGGTCCACCAGATCGACCAGGAGGGGGAGGCCCTCGCCGGTCATTCGGTTGCCGGGGAACTCGACGACCAGATAGTCGATCGGTCCCATCTCGCCGGATGCGTCGACTTCGTCGAATGCGTCACTCACGGCGTCACCTCTGGGCTCGTGCCTGCTCCCCCAGGCCATTGCATCACCGCACCGGGGCGGCCGCACCTCGTGCTCGAATCACTCGTCGGGCTCACCCGGGTCGCCCGCTCGGCATCGCGCGGGTCTTCTGGTGTCCATGGCCCACACAGGCGGCGAGCCGCACTCCAACCGGGAGCACAGCGAACTGGATGAACTGCGGCACCGCTTGGGTGCCCTGGAAAGTGGCGCGCGCCCGCGGGCGGCGCGGCATCACCCCTTCCGGTCCGCAGGCTCCGTCCTGCTGATCCTCTTCGCGGCCCTGCTGTCGCTGCTTTCCGTCGTCGCGGTCTGGGCGAACAGCATCGTGCGGGACACGGACCGCTACGTCGCCACGGTGGGGCCGCTGGCCTCCGATCCGGATGTGCAGAAGGCGGTCACCAACCGAGTCACGGACGTGGTGCTGGCACAGATCGACGTGGACGCGTTGGTCAAGCAGTTGCAGGACGCCGTGTCGCAGACGGGCGTCCCACCGAAGGCGGCCCAGCTGGTCGGCAATCTTCAGGCGCCGATCACGAACGGTCTGAAGCGGCTGGTCAGCGGCACCGTGGAGCGGGTGGTCACCAGCAGTGCCTTCGAGACCGTCTGGGTGGAGGGCAACCGCAAGGTGCACTCGGCCGTCGACAAGGCCCTGACGGGCAATGCCGACGGGGTGGTCTCGCTGGAGAACGACCAGGTGGCCATCGACGTGGCACCGATCGTGGCCCAGGTCAAGGAGCGGCTTGTCGACGCCGGCCTCGGAGTGGCCGAGAGGATCCCGGATGTCCACACGGACTTCGTTGTGCTCCAGTCGAAGGACATCGGCAAGATCAAGACGTATATGAGGGTCCTGGAGATCTTGGGGGGCTGGCTGCCCTTCATCACCCTGCTGGTGGCCGCGGCGGGGGTGTACACGGCGTTCAACCGTCGGCACGCGCTGATCGGGGCCGCGTCGGCAGTGTTCGCGGCCATGCTGTTCCTCGGGATCACCCTCACCGTCTTCCGTGACGTCTACCTCGACCATCTGCCCTCCGGCGCGTCTCCGGCCGCTGCCGGAGCGGTGTACGACGCGCTGATCAAGTTCTTGCGCGCCGGTGTACGGGCGCTGGGTGCCGTCGCCCTCATCACCGCTGTCGGCGCTTTTCTCAGTGGCCCGTCCCGGATCGCCGTCCTCGTCCGCACCGGCTGTCGCAGGAGCATCGGCGCCCTGCGCGACGTCGCCGTCTCCGGAGGACTTCGGCTGGGGGCAGTCGGTCGGTTCGTGCACCGCTTCAAGCGCTGGATCGGGGCCGCGATCCTGGTGGTCGCCGCGATCGTTCTGTTCACCTGGAGCTACCCGACCACGATGGTCGTGGTGTGGACAACGGTCGTCGTGCTGGTGGGCTTCGCGATCCGGGAATTTCTGGACACCGGCTCCGCCTCGGCCGCCACCGAATCCCGGGAGACCGTCACTCCCTGAGGTATCGCCCCGCGCCGTCGGGACACCAGTACTTACAGGGCGGGGGCCGAGGCCGTCCGCAGTTCGCCGGACGTCAGGGACCGGGCGAGGACGGCCGACAGCGTTGCGGGGCGAGCCCGTCCGGGACTGACCTCGCGGGCGGTTGCGGCCTCCTGACCGCTGTGTGCTCATGCGGGCCCGTGCGGATACGTGATCCTGTTCGGCGGGCGCTCCTCGGACAGCGGACGCGCCTCGGACAGGTCGGAGGAAACCGCAGGTCAGAGGCGCGCACGACGCATACCAGACTCAAGATCAATGTGCATTGCGGGCACGACGGGCGCTACACGCGACTTCTCGACGCGCGTTTCGCCCCTCCCCGAGGCTCGGGGTGCCGCTGAGAAGGGTCTCGTCGTATAGCATTCCAAATGCCATACTCGTGTCATGGCTGACGACGACACCGACTTCCCACCCGGCGACGGCCCCAGCAGCGGCATCTCCGTCTCCCTGACCGCCGGCACCCTGCAAGCAATCCGTGAGCGGGTCGGCAAGCGGGGCGTGTCCGCGTACCTGGAGAGGGCCGCGCAACGGCAGATCGAGCGCGACAACCTGGACGAGCTGATCGCCGACCTCGACAAGACCCACGGCCCCGCCGACCCGGAGGCCGTGGCCGCCAAGCGGGCCAAGCTCACCGGTGGCACCTCTTCCGGAACCGGGGCAGCCGCGTGAGCGGCGCGCTCATTCTGGACAGCGAGGGCCTGGCCAAAGCCGTGCAGCGCGACCGCGAGGTCCACGAGTGGCTCACCGCCGCGCGCGACGCCGACCTTCCGGTGATCACCTCGGCCGCCGTGCTCGTCGAGGTGATTCACCCCCGGATCAATGACGCCGCGCTGAAATGGACGCTGTCCCGGCTGCGGGTGGAACCGGTCACTCAGGCGATCGCCCAGTCCGCCGCCAGTCTGCTGCGCGCGGCCGGGCTGCACGGCCACAAGTACGCCATCGACGCGATGCTGTGCGCCACCGCCCTCGCCCAGCCGGGCCGCGTCACGATCCTGACGTCCGACGTCGAGGACATCACCATGCTCACCACCGACCACCCCCGTGTCACCGCAGAAAAGGTCTGATACGCGTCGCTGCACCGAGCACCCGCGACGCGTGGCGCCCGGAACGCCCAGCGGGGTGTCCGGGCGGGCAGCGGGTTCTCTCGCTGGGCGGAGGGCCGTAGTCGGCGATGTGTAGGTGGCCGCCTTGCCTCAGCTTCGCCTCGCACTCCGAACCGCGCGACTTCGGCCTCTGATAGCGGAGCCGCGCGGTACGGGAAGTCAGGTCGTTCAGCGGGGTCGGCTGGTGCTTTGTGATCCAGCGGGCGGCGAGCAGGCCCGAGGCGGCGGCGAGCACTGCCGCCAGTTGAGGTTGTTGATCAGCCCGGCTTGGCTGGCGCCGCGCAGCGAGCGGTTGTGCCAGGAGGTACGGGCGAACGTGGCCTTCAGGCCGGTGGCGTCGTCGATCCACCTCGACCAGCCGACGGCGGACTTCGGCCATGGTCCGCCTCCTGGGCGCGTTCCTCACCCGGCGTTCGCCAGTAGCGTCTGCCGGCCGACGGTGCGGTCGGTGCACGGGTGCTCCGGCCAGGAGTGGCTGGGGGGCGCCCGGTGTCGCGATGATGGGCAGGACGGCCGAGGCTCGGCCATGGCAGCGGCGCCGTCGGTCCCACGTGGGATGCGACCACCGGCGGGATCGGACCGGTGGCGGTGCCGCCCTGGTGCGAGGACTCTGTGCGTCACTGGCTAGCGCAGAGGGCCGAGGAGGCGTTGTGAACGACTACCCCCCGATCGCGGACCACGGCATCATCGGTGATCTGCAGACAGCGGCGCTGATCGCCGCGGACGGCACTCTCGACTGGTGGTGCACCCCTCGGTTCGACTCCCCCAGCTTGTTCGCTTCGCTGCTGGACAGTGACCGCGGTGGTTCCTGCCGCCTCGCCGCCGATGTCGGCGGCGAGGCCACCGTCCGCCAGCTCTACCTTCCTGACACCGCCATCCTCATCACCCGCTTCATGACGCCCGGCGGCGTCGGCGAGGTCGTCGACTTCATGCCCCCCGACCCGTCGACGACACCGTCGGCTCGGCACCGGCTGATTCGGGTCGCTCGGGTGGTGCGCGGCAACGTGCCGTTCGAACTGATCTGCCGGCCCCGCTTCGACTACGGTCGCGCACCGCATGACCTCACGCGCCTCGACGACGGATCCATGCTGCTCCGGGGGCCCGGCACGGATCTGCACCTGCAGGTCACCGCGCCGATCGTCCTGCACCCGGACGGCACCGACGTCTCCGCCCGCTTCACCCTCCAGGCCGGGGAACGTGCCGCCGTCGTCCTCACCAGCGAAACCGGCGATCCGGGCGGCCTCAGCGGCCGGCCCGGCGGTGGGACGCCCGCCCTTGATGCAATCGCCGCCGCCTTCGACGCGTGCAGTACGTTCTGGCTGAACTGGCTGCGCGCCTCCCGCTACCGTGGCCGCTGGCACGAGATGGTCGCCCGCTCCGCGATCACCCTCAAGCTGCTGACGTACGCCCCCACCGGGGCCCCGATCGCCGCCGCCACCATGGGCCTGCCCGAGCAGATCGGCGGGGAGCGGAACTGGGACTACCGCTACACCTGGGTGCGTGACGCCTCCCTGTCGGTGCGGGCGCTGATCGGTCTCGGCTTCACCACCGAGGCGAACGCCTTCCGCCGGTGGCTGCGGGAGCGCCTGGCCGCCGGAGGCACCGCCTCGGGCGAGCCGCTGCAGATCATGTACCGCGTCAACGGCGAGCCGCACCTCGACGAGGAGGTGTTGCACCACCTGGAGGGCTACCGGCGGTCCGGGCCGGTGCGGGCCGGCAACGCCGCCGCCGACCAGATCCAGCTCGACATCTACGGCGAGGCCGCCTATGCCCTCGCCCAGGCCGAGGACATCGGTGGCATCCGGGGCTGGCGCACGTTCACCGACGTCATCGACTGGCTGGCCGAGCACTGGGACCGCCCGGACGAAGGGATCTGGGAGACCCGCGGCGGCCGCCAGAACTTCACCTACAGCCGCCTGATGACCTGGGTCGCCTTCGACCGCGCCGTCCAACTGGCCACCGCCCACTCCCGCCCCGGCGACCTGGCCCGCTGGCAGGGCGCACGTGACGGGGTCTTCCGCCAGATCGCGGACCGCGGCTGGAGCGAGAACCGCCGCGCCTTCGTCCAGCACTACGACACCGAGGTCCTCGACGCGTCCCTGCTCCTGATGCCGAAGGTCGGTTTCCTCACCCCCACCGACCCCGACTGGCTGACCACGCTCGACGCCATGGACGCCGAGCTCGTCAGTGACAGCCTCGTCTACCGCTATGACCCCGCCGCCTCCCCGGACGGCCTGCGCGGCTCGGAGGGCACCTTCAACCTGTGCAGCTTCCTGTACGTGGAGGCACTCGCCCGGGCCGGACGCCTCAGCCAGGCGCGCTACGCCTTCTCCAAGATGCTCACCTACGCCAACCACGTCGGCCTGTTCGCCGAAGAGATCGGCCCCTCCGGTGAGCAGCTCGGCAACTTCCCGCAAGCCTTCACCCACTTGGCCCTGATCGATGCCGCCCTCGCCCTGGACGAGGAGCTCGACCGTGTCGAGGGCCGGACAGGCTGACCGCACGTACCGTCGGCAGCCCAGGGAGAGCTCGAGGCAGCCGATGGAACGTGCGGTGCGGGGTCACCGCTGTGGCGCCCCTGGCGGCGGCGCGGCCGTCCCGGCTCCGGTAGCGGGGGGCCGGCCGGCGCGCGGCAACAGGGCCGCGGCGGTCAGCCCGCCCAGGCCGACGACCGCGAGCGCAGCCGTTGCCGCCGCGTATGCGCCCTTGCTGAGCCCTGACACCAGGATCGTGCCCGCGACGGCCGTGCCGAGCGAGGAGCCGAGGTTGGAGATGCTGCGCGACAAGCCGGAGATCTCGCCCTGTTGCGTCTCCGGGAAGCTCGACTGGACCACGTTCACTGACGGGGTGAGCATTACGCCCAGGCCCAGTCCGATCAGCAGCAGGCCGGGGGCGAACGCCCAGGCACCGGGCTTCCAGGCGACCAGGGCCAGCAGCACGGCGACGCCGGCGATCGTCACGACGAAGCCCGCCATGATCAGGGTGCGTTGTGCGCGGCGCCGGGCCAGCTTCTCGGCGGCCAGTGAGGACGCGAGGATGCCGAGGGTCGCGGCGGTGAAGATGACGCCGGTCTCGATCGCGTCGTAGCCGCGGACGACCTGCAGGTAGGCGGCGACCGTGAACGAGACGCCCATCAGCATCAGCCACTGCGTGTTCTGGGTGACCAGGCCGAGGTTGGAGGTGCGGTTGCGGAACAGGTCCGTCGACAGCAGCGCCTCCCGGCCGGCGCGCTCGCGGCCGCGCACCCACGCGAAGAAGCCGACCAGCACCAACGCACCGGCCAGCAGCAGGCCCAGCGCCAGCCAGCCGTTGTCGTCGACGGCCAGGATGCCCGTCACCAGCAGCACCAGGCCCGACGCCGACAGCACGGCCCCGACAGTGTCGAAGGGCCGGGCGGGGTCGGGCGGCAGCGGATCGGCGATCTGACGGCTGAGCACCACGATCACCACGATTACCAGCGCCTGGAACACGAACGCGGCCCGCCAGCTGATCGCGCTCGTGATCAGCCCGCCGATCAGCGGACCGGCGGCCGCCCCGATCCCGCCCATCGCCATGATCGCGCCGAACGCACGCGCCCGGGACGCCGTGTCGGTGAACAGCAGCGTAGTCAGGATGTAGACCGGCGGGATCAGCAGCGCCGTACCCACACCCTCCAGAATCGAGTTCCCGAGGATCAGCACACCCAGCCCCGGCGCGACCGCGCTGAGCACCGCCCCGACCCCGTAGACCACGAGCCCCGCCAGCAGGCAGCGCTTGCGCCCCCACTTGTCGGTCAGCTTCCCGCCCGGGATCATCAGCGCGGCCATCACCAGCAGGAAGATCGTGATCGCGACCTGGACACCCTGCACGGTGGTGTCCAGGTCCTCGCTGATGTCGTTGATCATCACGTTCATGTTCGAGCCCGCGAAACTGCAGATGAACTGTGCCAACGCCAGCGGAGCCAGAACACGCCGCCCCGTGGGCGCGGGCCCCGAAGCTCCCGCAGCAGCTGATCCCTCCATATCGCCCATCCCCATCCGTTCGCCTGCCCCCTGGGACCGCGCGTTGCCACTCTCCGCAGATCGGCGCAGCGCCACCGTGACCGTCCCACGAACGCCTGCCGTCATGACGAAGACGCGCAGTGTCCGGCCGACTCTGTCACCGCGATGAGGGTGTGGGACCGGCGGGCGGAAAGGCCGGGCAGTCGTGCGGGCGGGCACGTATGCCGGGCCGGGTCAGCCAGGGATACCAGCCTGCCGGAGACGCGCCTGGGAACGCGCAGCGTCAGCAACATGACGCCACGTGTCGAGGAGATCTCACACTGGTCCCACACTCGCCGAGGTGACGGCACCGCGTGCTCCCGGCTCTGGCCGGGCGTGGTCCGGGGAAGCCGACATCGGCCGCTCCTTCGAGCGAATCCCTCACGAAACGCCCACCGCTTGCCACCAGCCCTGACAGCATCCGCCCCCGTCAAGTGCCGGTCATCCGTGGAGGGCGGACCATTGGAGCGGCAGGTCAATGAACGTCAGCTTGCGGTACTGCAGTGGGTGGTAGCCGGGTGCCCTGCCGACGTATGGGAGACCAGCTCCTACAAGACCACCTGTCAGGCACTGCAGAACAGGGGCCTGGTCGCGGTCTCCCGGAAAGGCGGGCAGTGGAGCGTCGTCCTGACGAGCGCCGGCCAGCACTACCTGGCACACGGCACGTATCCCTTCCCTCTGGTGGGCCGCGGCCTCGGAAGGCCCAGTCCACGCCGCAGCCTCCTTCCCCCGAGCGCAGACGACTGTGCCCGCCGGGCGACAGCCAAGCCCTCCGCCGCAGCATCGCGTGACGCTCACGGAGCAGCTGTTGCAAGAGTTCGCGGACGCCGGCGGCCGGATCGTCAAGAGCGGCAGTGGTCCGGACTCCGTGAACTGGCCGTCCCGTATCGCCTCTGCACGCAGGTCCGGCAGGATCCCGAAGACGAAGGAGCCATACGGAGGTTGGTGCCGAGACGGGTACGAGATCAAGCTCGTCGACATCCCCGCTTGGCGCCTTGCCGTCCTCGAACCCGTTCCCGTCCCCTCCCGGCTCACTCGCCCGCACACCGTGGTCCGGGCCATGCAGAACCAACCCCAACCGCTCGGCCTGACCAAACCCGTCCAAGGGCGCGCCCTCCGGCTCATCCAGGCCCTGATCACCGCTGCCGAGGCCCAAGGGCACTCCTCCTCGGCGGGAGCGACCGGCGCCGCGCCTCCGTCTCATCGCCGACGCAGGGCATCTCCCCACTTCACCATCACGGCGCAAGGACAACCAGTGGGGTTCCTCGTTCTCCAGGAACAGGACCGGACCGAGCACGTCGCCACCGAGAAGGAACGCGCCGAGGCCAAGAAGCACTCCTGGGTCAGAATCCCCCGCTTCGACCACGCCCCGTCCGACCGTCTCCGGATCGTGCTCAGCGGCGGCCAGCCGCACCGGGCCGGCGAGTGGGCCGACACGGCCACACGCCCGGCAGCGCGCCTGCCCCCGCGATCAGCGGTGCCGCAACCCCACTGATTTTCTTCAAGGTCCCGCAAAGCCAGCCCTCGGGATTGCGCCCCACCCAGCATGACCTGCACGATCAGCCAAGTGACGCCCCATCAGAACGAGCGTCGAATGAGCGTCATCTCAGCGTCAGGATATCGCCCGTAACGCCCACATCACACATAATGCGCCCGCACAAAAGCTCAGGTCAGATGCCCTTCCCGACCGGCTCCAGAATCGCCACGCACTCCACATGGTGCGTCATCGAAAAGGTGTCAGGGTGGAAAAAGACCGGAGAACCTCCAGGTAAGGCGGGTTTTTCGGGCCCCAGCCACGGACGACGAGGTGCTCGGAGCGTCACATGAGCGTCACGGCGGATACCCGGTGCCGCTGCACAGCACGACGACGAGGCCGTTCGCCTCAGGCTCCAGCGTCGTTCCAGTCCCGCAGGCGGCGCCGGCACGTCAAACCCGACCCGAGCCTTGACGCGCAGCGATGGCTCAGGCAGCGGCACGCGGAGAGCCGCGGCGGCCCGCCGTCGCGCGGTTCACTGACCGGTGACCACGATCTCGCGCTTGAGGATCTTGCCGGTGGGGCCCTTGGGGAGTTCGGCCGTGAAGGTGACTATCCGGGGGTACTTGTATGCCGCAACCCGGTCCTTGACGTGGTCACGGATCTCCTCGGCCGTGACATGGGCGCCGGACCGGAGCGTGATCACCGCTGCGATCTCCTCGCCGTGCAGCGGGTGCGGCACGCCGACGACCGCGGCTTCGGCGACGGCCGGGTGCTCGTACAGCACCTCCTCGACCTCACGCGGGTAGACGTTGTAGCCACCGCGGATGATCAGGTCCTTCTTGCGGTCGACGATGAAGTAGAAGCCGTCCTCGTCGACACGGGCCAGATCACCGCTGTGGAACCATCCGGCGCGGACAGCTTCCGCCGTGGCCTCGGGGCGGTTCCAGTAGCCGGTCATGAGGTTCTCGCCGCGGATCGCGATCTCACCGACCTCGCCCGGGGCGACCACGCCGCCGTCCTCGGCGACGAGCTGCATCTCGACTCCGCGGATGGGCTGCCCGATCGAGCCCGCCTTGCGCGGGCGGTCCGGGTGGTTGAAGGCGGCGACCGGTGAGGTCTCGGAGAGCCCGTATCCCTCCAGAACGGTGGCGCCGAAGCGCCGCTCGAAGCCGTGCAGCACCTCGACCGGAAGCGAGGCGCCGCCCGAGACGGCCAGGCGCAGCCCGTGGATGTCGAAGCCTTCGGGGAGCTCGGCGTGGAGCAGCGCCGCGTACATCGTCGGCACGCCGAGGAACACGGTGACCCCGTCGCGGGCCATGATCTCCAGGGCGCGCTGCGGCTCGAACCGCGGCAGCAGGGTCAGTGTGGCGCCGGCGGCGACGGCCGTGTTCAGCGCGCAGGTCTGGCCGAAGGCGTGGAAGAGAGGCAGGCCGCCGAAGAGAACGTCGTCAGGTCCGACCTGAAGCAGCGTCTCGGCCGTGGTGGCGGTGTTCGTGGCCAGGTTCCGGTGGGACAGTTCGGCCCCCTTCGGCGTCCCGGTCGTGCCCGAGGTGTAGAGGATGAGGGCCGGGTCGTCATCGGTACGGCTGACGATGCCGGGCATCGGTTCGTGAGCCCGCAGCATGTCGTCGAAGGCCAAGGGCTCGGTCACCAGGCAGGCCGTTCCGGTCTCGGCGGCGGCCTTCGCGACCTCGTCCGCGAACAGGGGGAACACCAGCGCGATCCGTGCCCCGCAGTCGCGCAGGGCGAAGGCCACCTCGCGGGCCTTGAGGAGCGGATTCATCGGCACGACCACGCCACCGGCCCGCAGGATGCCGTAGTAGACGACCGGGAACAGCGGCACGTTGGGCATGGTCAGCGCGACGCGGTCGCCGGGCTGGAGGCCGCGGTCGCGCAGGAGGGCGGCGACTCTGGCGCTCGCGTCGTCCAGTTCGGCGTAGGTGAGCGTGCTGTCGTCGTGGCGCACGGCGATGCGATCACCCTGGGTCGCGGCGGAGTCCACCAGGAATGTGGCGAGGTTGGTCATGTCGGGTATCTCCTTGGGTTCGTCTCGTCCTGCGACGCGGCATTCCGGGGGCGGATCACATCGCGAGGGGTGACCCCGTCGCGAACGCCCTCGGTACGGGGGCGGTGCGGCAGGGCCAGCCAGAGCCGCAGCAGGTGGCGCTTGAGTTCGGGCTGATCGTGGTCCTCGAACTCCGCTCGCGCGTGCATGATCGTGTGGGTGTTGAGCAGCAGCAGATCGCCGACCTGAAGGTCGATGTCGAGCCGGAACTCCGGGGAGCCCGCCACGTCGTCGATGAGGTCGAACAGCTCCAGGTCCGCCGGTTCCAGGCGGGGCACCTCGGGGAAGCGCTGGGCGGATTCCAGATAGCAGCGGTTGTAGCGCATGCTCAGTGCCCCTTCGGGCCGGGCGACGAGCGGGGCGGTCGCGTACGGCGGCTCCTCGGGAGCGTGCTCCTCCCGGCGGTCGAAGAAGTAGGTGCGGTACAGGCGCTCGGCCAGATCGGGGCGGAGGTCCAGCACCTCGTTGTGCACCGCCGCCGAGCTGACCAGGGAGGTAAGCCCCCCGGTGCGGGGCGCCCGCAGGGAGAGCAGCGCGAGCAGATCGGCCCTGTCGGTGTGGAACGGCAGCGCCGCCCGGGTCTGGTAGCCGCGTGTTGCCGGATCGGTCAGGCTACGGCCGGTGTCCCGGACGTGGCCGAGCATGTGCCCGTCCGCGTTCTGCGGGACCGGACGCCCCAGGTACTGACCGAGGCCCCAGAAGACCGCGCTCGCGGCCGGCTCGCCCAGCCGTCCGACCGGGAGGCCCTTCACGATCGCGAACCCGCGTCCGTGCTCCAGTGACCCGGCGATGCGCTCCAGTTCACCGGCGAGCGTGGGGAGCGGGAAGTCGGCGGCTGTCAGCTTCAGCAGGGTGAGGTCGCGCCTGCGTGCCTCCCACAAAGCGGCGTCGATCTCGGCGAGGTGGCGCGGCGAGAGCCGCAGGACCCACTCCTCGCGGTTCGCGAGATCTCCGCCCCGCCACACCGAGGGGCCCGAACAGGGCACGTGCAGCGCCTCACCTGTGTCCGTCGTACCGGTCATGTGCGCCTCCGTACCATCGCCCGTGCACCGGCCCCGGGGCAGTCGCCGCAGCGAATCGGGCGGGTGAACGGGCGCCATGCTAGGTCGCCCGTGGGGCATTTGCTTGTCCTCGCGTGACATCTGACTTATCTTCTCGGGACACAGCTGGGACAGTCCTGGAGGGTGCACATGAAGCCCCTGGTCCGCACCGCGGCGCTCAGCGGCTATGTCGAGCTGTGCCGCTCCCTCGGCGTCGACCCACAGCCGCTGATGAAGCGCGTGGGTCTGGACACCGCCGCCCTGGCGGTCCAGGACCGGTGGATCTCCGGGGCGGCCGCGGTCCAGGTGCTGGAGGTGTCGGCAGCCGCCTCGGGGCACGAGGACTTCGGCGTACGGATGGCCGAGTTCCGGCGCTTCTCCAACCTCGGCCCCGTCAGTCTGGTCGTCCGCGAGGAACCCGACGTGCGGAGCGCCCTGAGGCTGCTGATCCGTCATCAGCACATGTACAACGAGATCCTGCATGCCCGGCTGTCCGAGGGCGACGGGCTGGCCACGCTCCAGGTCGACCTGCGGCTCGGCGAGGCGATGGAGAGCCGGCAGGCCACGGACCTGGCCGTCGCCGCCTTCCACCGGATCCTGCGCGGCTTCCTGCACACGCGGTGGCAGCCGCTGTCCGTCTGGTTCCGGCATCCCGCGCCGGCGGACCCGGCGACGCACCGGCGTGTGTTCGGCCCCATGGTGGAGTTCGGCCGCGAGTTCGACGGCATCGTCTTCTACGCCGACGACCTCGATGCGCCCAACGCGATGGCGGACCCGCTGCTGCGGGAGTACGCCCGCCAGTACTTCGAGGCGATCGCGGTCCCCAAGGACACCACCGTCGCGGACCGGGTGCGGGAGCTGATCGAGGTCCTGCTGCCGAGCGGGCGCTGCTCGATCGAGCAGGTCGCGCGCAGCCTGGGTGTCGACCGGCGCACCGTCCACCGGCATCTGGGCGCCTCGGGCGAGACGTTCTCCTCGCTCCTGAACGCCACCCGCATGCACCTCGCCGAGCAGTTCGTAGCGAATCCGCGGCGCTCGCTGACGGAGATCTCCGACCTGCTCGGCTTCTCGTCACTGAGTGCCTTCTCGCGCTGGTTCCGCGAGCAGTTCGGGTCCAGCCCGAGGGCGTGGCGCAGCGGCAGGGACCGGCAGCAGCTCCCCGGCCAGGACTGACTCCGCGGGCGGCCTGAACCCGGCCCGGTCGGGGCGGCTCATGCGGCAGGCCTCTGGTGATGTCCCCAAATGACAAATTATCTGTCCCCGCGGGTCAAGCGAGCGCGAGTTCTCGCCCCTACCTTGGCAGCACCGCAGAGACGCGGTCGGCCGCCGGAGGAGAGTCGTGGTACTCCCCCTGTGCACGTCCCCTCCGGACCGGTCGAGCGTACCGGGCCGTCCTGTGCCCGCTGTCCCCCGGTGACCCGCATCGATCCCCGCCGGACATCCAGTCCTCGCATCGCACGCGGCGATGATCCCGGCGAGTGATCACCGATCGCACGAAGGAGACGGACCGTGCACTTCCACGACGATTCACTCTTCCCGGAGAACCAGGAGAAGCTGGTGATCCAGGCCGCTCCCTACGGGCCGGAGTGGCTGCCCGGGGACGCCGACGACCTCCCCCTGACCATGGACGAGCACGTCCAGGCAGCCGTCGACTGCTACAACGCCGGCGCCACCGTGCTCCACATCCACGTACGTGAGCTCGACGGCAAGGGCTCCAAGCGGATGTCCATGTTCAACGAGCTGCTGGGCCGGCTGCGGCAGGCCGTACCGGACATGGTCCTGCAGATCGGCGGCTCGATCTCGTTCGCCCCGGAGGACGAGGGCAGCGAGGCGAAGTGGCTGAGCTACGACACCCGCCACCTGCTGGCCGACCTCACCCCCGCGCCGGACCAGGTGACGATCGCGATCAACACCAGCCAGATGAACATCGTCGAGATCATGACCGACGACGACCTGGAGGGCACCTCGATCGCGAAGCCCGAGTACTACAAGGCGTACCGCGACATGGTCGTCGAGGCGGGCCCCGACTTCTACCTGGAGCACCTCAAGCGCCTGCACGCGAACGGCATCCAGCCGCACTTCCAGCTCGCCACCCTGGCCCAGCTCGAGACCGTGGAGCGGCTCATCCGGGCCGGGGTGTACACGGGTCCGCTGATCCTCAACTACGTGGCCATCGGCGGCGGTTTCGCGGGACGGCACCCGGCCGATCTGATCGAGTTCGTCCGCCGCACCCCGGACGGCGCCGTCCTCACCATCGAGAGCTCCATGCGCGCCGTGGCGCCGATGAACGCGATCGGCATCGCCCTCGGTGTGCACGTGCGCGTGGGCAACGAGGACAACCTGTGGCGGCGCAAGGGCGAGCGCATGACCACCGTCGAGCAGGTCGAGCAGATGGTGCGGATCTCCGAAACGCTCGGCCGCGACATCGCGACCGGCGCCGAGGCGAAGAAGATCTACAAGCTCGGCGAGTACTACTCCGGAGCGGACGAGACGCTGGCCCGCCTCGGCATGGTGCCCAACCGCCGTCCTGATCAGCGCGGCTTCATGCTGCGCGACGCCTGACCGCGGCACGCAGCCACCACACCGCCGCGCATCCGCGCGCACCCACGGGCCGCCGGGACCACTCCCCCGGCACCGGCGGCCCCTTCTCACGTCCCATGAACAACGGAGTACGCCCGTGGCCCACGCCATTCGCTTCAAGGAGACCGGCGGTCCCGACGTCCTGCGCTGGGAAGAGGTCGTCGTCGGCGACCCCGGACCGGGCGAGGTACGGATCCGGCACGAAGCCGTCGGACTCAACTTCGCCGACACCTACTTCCGCAGCGGCCTGTATCCCGCGCAGCTGCCCGCCGGACTGGGCGTCGAGGCCGCGGGGGTGGTCGAGGCGGTGGGCGAGGGCGTCACCCACATCACTGAGGGCGACCGGGTCACGTACACCGGAAGCCCGCTCGGCGCCTACAGCACGGAACGGGTCATGCCCGCCGACTCCCTGATCCGGCTGCCGGACGGCATCGGCTTCGAGACCGCCGCCGCGATGACCATGCGCGGCCTCACCTCCGCGTACCTGCTGCGCAGGATCCACCCGCTGAAGGCCGGCGACACGATCCTGCTGACCGCTGCGGCGGGCGGCGTCGGCCTCATCGTCTGCCAGTGGGCCAAGCTGCTCGGGCTGACCGTCATCGGCACCGTCTCCACCGAGGAGAAGGCCGAGCTGGCCCGCGCCCACGGCTGCGACCACGTCATCCACTACCGGCGCGAGAACGTGGCCGAGCGGGTGTGCGAACTGACCGACGGCGCAGGGGTCCCTGTCGCCTTCGACAGCGTGGGCCGGACCACCTACGCCGCCTCGCTCGCCTCGCTCCGGCGCCGCGGTCTGCTGGTCTGCTTCGGTACGGCCTCCGGGCCCGTTCCGCCCATCGACGCCATGCAACTGGCCGTCAACGGCTCCCTGTTCGTCACCCGGCCGGCGCTCGCCGACTACATCGCCGATCCGGTCGAGCGGGCAGAGCTGGCGGGCGAGCTGTTCGACCACGTCGCCTCGGGCCGCATCGCCATCGAGATCAACCAGCGTTACGCGCTGGAGGACGCCGTACAGGCGCACCGCGAGCTGGAGGCGGGACGCACCACGGGATCGTCCGTCTTCGCCCTCTGAGCACCACGCCCCCTCTCCTGGAGGAAGAACCATGGAAAAGACCGCCGTTCCGGTGCGGGAAGCGCCGGCGCTCGTCCGCCCGCACTCCCGCGGCTCGATCAAGGTCGAACCGCTGACCTGCACCATCGGCGCCGAACTCTCCGGCGTGAACCTCGCCGACGCCTCGCGCGACGACGAGCTGTTCGCCGAGATCAAGGCCCTGCTCCTGCGGTACAAGGTGCTGTTCCTGCGCGACCAGGACATCACGCGCGCCGAACACGTCGCCTTCGCCGAGCGCTTCGGCCCGCTGGAGGACCACCCGGTGGCCGGCAGCGACCCCGAACACCCCGGCCTGGTGCGGATCTACAAGGACCTGGACAGCCCGGCCGAACACTACGAGAACGCGCTCCACACCGACGGCACCTGGCGCGAGAACCCCTCCATGGGCGCCGTACTGCGCTGCATCGAATCGCCCCCGGTGGGCGGCGACACGATTTGGGTCAACATGGCCGAGGCCCACCGCCGGCTGCCGGAGCACATCAAGACCCAGATCCAGGACCTGCGGGCCCGGCACAGCATCGAGGCCACCTTCGGCGCCGTCATGCCGCCGGAGAAGCGTCACGCGCTCAAGGCGCGGTTCCCCGACGCGGAGCACCCGGTGGTGCGCACCCACCCCGAGACCGGCGAACAGATCCTCTTCGTCAACGCCTTCACCACGCACTTCGTCAACTACCACACGCCCGGGAACGTGCGCTTCGGGCAGGACTACGCCCCCGGCGCGGGCCTGCTGCTGAACTACCTGATCAGTCAGGCCGCGGTCCCCGAGTACCAGGTGCGCTGGCGCTGGACGCCGAACAGCGTCGCCATCTGGGACAACCGCTCCACCCAGCACTACGCCGTCCAGGACTACTGGCCCGCCGTCCGCCGGATGGAGCGCGCCGGGATCGTCGGCGACAGACCGTTCTGACCCTCCCTCTCCGTCAAAAGCACGTTCCGTCAAAAGCACGTTCCATCAAAGCAGTTGAGGTGATGACAATGGGGTTTCTCACCACTGCGGCACCCGCCCCCGAGAGAGCCGGCTCCGGTTCCTCCCAGTGGCCCGTGTCCCGGCGCTACGCCTGGGTGGTCTTTGCACTGAGTTTCGGGCTCCTGCTCTCGGACTACATGTCCCGGCAGGTCCTCAACGCCGTCTTCCCGATGCTGAAGGCCGACTGGCTGCTCTCGGACGCCCAACTGGGCTCCCTCAGCGGCATCGTGGCACTGATGGTCGGTCTGCTCACCTTCCCGCTCTCGCTGCTGGCAGACCGATGGGGCAGGGTGAAATCCCTGGTCCTCGCGGCGACGCTGTGGAGCCTGGCGACACTCGGCTGCGCGGTGGCGGCGAGCTACGGCCAGATGTTCGTCGGCCGCCTCTTCGTCGGCATCGGTGAGGCCGCGTACGGCAGTGTCGGTATCGCCGTGGTCCTCAGCGTCTTCCCGCGCGCCCTGCGAGCGACGCTCTCGGGGGCCTTCATCGCGGGCGGGGCCTTCGGCTCGGTCCTGGGCATATCCATCGGCGGCGCTGTGGCCCAGGCGTACGGCTGGCGCTGGGCGTTCGGTGTGATGGGTGTCTTCGGCCTGGTGCTCGCAGCCATCTACGCAGTCGTGGTCACGGAGAAGCGGCTGACCCCGCGGAAGGATCCGGCCGAGGAAGCGACCGGCACCGACGGGCGTGACCGTCTGCGCGTGCTCCTCCCGCGGCTGTTCTCGTCCGTCTCGGTGGTCAGCGCCTACATCGGCAGCGGTCTGCAGCTCTTCATCGCGGGCGCCCTGATCGCCTGGCTGCCCAGCTACTTCAGCCGCTATTACGACATGCCCACCGCCAAGGCGGGCGCGACCGCGGGGCTCTTCGCCTTGGTGATCGGCATCGGCATGATCGCCGGCGGGATCGCCTCGGACCGGATCAGTCGGCACGCCCCGATCCGCAAGTGGGCCGTCGCCATCACCTGCAGCGTGGGCTCCTTCGTCCTGCTGATGACCGCGTTCCGCCTGCCGGCCGGCCAGGTGCAGCTGCTGGTGCTGGCGCTCGGCGCCCTGCTGTGCGCCGGAACGGCCGGGCCGGGGGCCGCGATGGTGGCCAACCTGACCCCCGCGGCCATCGCCGCAACGGCGTTCGCCACGCTCACGCTGGCCCAGAGCCTGCTCGGACTGGCCCCCGGCCCCGCGGTCACCGGCGCGCTCGCGGACCGGGTGGGTCTGCTCGGCGCGCTCCAGATCGTCCCGCTCGTGGCGGTCGCGGCCACCGTGGCCTTCCTGATCGGCCGCCGCCACTACGACCGCGATCTGCGCCGGCTGACCGGGCTCGTCCCTGTCCCGGAGCCGAAGGAACCGGAGGTGTCCTCATGAGCCGTACCACCGAGCCGGTGGTCGTGATCATCCCCGGCCTGCGCGACCACGTCGAGCAGCACTGGCAGACCCTGCTGGCGGCCCGCCTCGCCGAGGCCGGGCGCACGGTCCGCACCGTTCCCCCGCTGACGCAGGACCAGCTCAGCCGCGACGCCCGCGTCGCCGCACTGGACAAGGTGATCTCGGAGATCGCCGGGCCCGTCGTGCTGGTCGCCCACAGCGCCGGCGTGATCACCACCGTCCACTGGTCCCAGTGGCACGAGGCCCAGGTGCAGGGGGCGCTGCTGGTGACCCCGCCGGACTTCGAGAAGTCGCTGCCGGAGGGCTACCCCACCCCCGAGGTGCTCGACGAGAACGGCTGGACACCGGTACCCCGCTCCCCTCTGCCCTTCCCCAGCATCGTCGCGGCCAGCTCGAACGACCCCCTGGGCACCATCGAGCGCGTCGCCGAGCTGGCCCGGAACTGGGCCGGCCGCCTCGTGGAGCTCGGCGAGGTCGGCCACCTCAACCCCGCCTCCGGTTACGGCCCATGGCCGGAGGCGGAAGAACTGCTCCGCGAGCTCGAACAGAGCTGATCCCCCGTGCAGCCCCCGGGCAACCCCCGTGCAGCCCTGTGAAAGGCAACGATGAACACCGACACCGACCTGCTGTGGTCTCCCGGTCGCCGCGAGTTGGAGGACTCCAACGTCGCGTGCTTCATGGAATGGGTGAGCGAGGTGCGGGGGCTGCACTTCTCCGACTACGACGCCCTGTGGCGGTGGAGCTCCACCGACCTGCCCGGCTTCTGGTCGGCGGTATGGGAGTTCTACGGGCTGGACGCGGTCACCCGTTACGACGAGGTGCTGAGCGACGCGTCGATGCCGGGCGCCGTCTGGTTTCCCGGCGCCCGGCTGAACTTCGCCGAGCGGTGCCTCTCCCAGGCCACGGACGCCCGCCCGGCGCTGGTCAGCCTGGCCGAGGGCGGCACTCCCGTCGAGACCTCGTGGCAGGAGCTGCGCCGCCAGGTCGCGGACGTCGCTGCGGCCCTGCGCCGCATGGGCGTGGGACCCGGCGACTGCGTGGCCGGATACCTTCCCAACCTCCCGCAGACCGTGGTCGCGCTGCTGGCCACCGCCGCCGTCGGCGCCGTATGGACGGCGTGCTCCCCGGACTTCGGCACGCCCAGCGTGCTCGCCCGACTCCAGCAGGCGCGGCCGGCCGTCCTCGTGGCCACGGACGGCTACCGCTACGGCGGCAAGACGTACGACAAACGCCAGGACGTCACCGAGCTCGCGGACGGACTGCCCACCCTCCGTCACATCCTCGCGGTCGACAACCTCTTCACGCCCCCGACCGAGCCCTGGTCCGCGCGACCCGAGATCGAACAGCACGCCTGGTCCGCGCTACCGGCCGCCAAGTCACTCCTGGAATTCGCAGACGTGCCCTTCGACCACCCGCTGTGGATCCTGTGGTCATCGGGGACCACCGGGATACCCAAGGGGATCGTTCAAGGTCACGGTGGCATCGTGGTCGAACTACTCAAGGCACTCGGCCTGGGCGCGGACCTGCGCGCCGACGACCGCTATCTCTTCCTCACGTCCACGAGCTGGATGGTCTGGAACTTCCTGGTCGGCGGCCTGCTGCACGGAAGCACGATCATCCTGTACGACGGCAGCCCCACGTTTCCGGACGTCAACGGCGCCTGGCGGATCGCCGAACAGACGGGCGCCACCATGGTCGGCGTGGGCGCGGCCTACCTCGCCGCCGTGGAGAAGTCCGGCACGCATCCCGCGGCCGAGTTCGGTCTCGAGCGTCTGCGCTCCATCCTCCAGACCGGATCGTCCCTGCCGCCCAGCACCTGGCGGTGGGTCTACGAACGGCTCGCCCCCGGCGTATGGCTGCAGTCGATCTGTGGCGGTACCGACATCTGCTCGGTTCTCGCAGGCGGTTCCGCCCTGCTGCCCGTACGCGTGGGCCGGATCCAGTGCCCCGCGCTCGGCGTCGCGCTGGCCTCCTGGGACCCCAACGGGCGCCCGCTGACCGGCGAACAGGGCGAGCTGGTGGTGACCGCGCCACTCCCGTCCATGCCCCTCCACTTCGTCGGCGACCCCGACCGCACCCGCTACCGGGCCAGCTACTTCGACATCTACCCCGGGATCTGGCGGCACGGCGACTGGGTGACGATCGACGCAGACCTGTCGGTCGTGGTCGCCGGCCGCTCCGACTCCACCCTCAACCGCATGGGCGTACGGATGGGCTCCGCCGACATCTACGCCGTCGTCGAACAGCTCCCCGAAGTCACGGACAGCCTCGTCATCGGCGTAGAACAGCCGGGCGGCGGCTACTTCATGCCCCTATTCGTCGTGACCACCAATGGCATCGCACTCGACGACGGACTGCGCGAGCGGATCGCCACGGCCATCAAACGCCGCTTGTCCCCGCGCCACGTGCCCGACGTGATCGTGCCGATCCCCGCCGTCCCGCGCACGCTCACCGGCAAGAAGCTCGAAGTACCCGTCAAGCGCATCCTGCAGGGTTCCCCCGTCACCGAGGTCAGCAGCGAAGGATCAGTGACGCACTCCGAGATGCTCGCCTGGTTCGCGGACTTCGCGGCCCGTTCGGCACCGGACAGGTGACCACCCGGCCTCCGAGCCCGTAGCCGATCGAGCGTCACTTGAGCGTCAAGAATGCTCAGGATGCCCTGACGATCGCCGGTACGGTCGTTGGCTTCCCATGAACCCGCAGGCCCAGACCGGCTCCCCGACCTTGCTGTCCGTTCGACCCGTTGCACAACCGAAAACAGGTCGGGCTAAACGTCACACTGCTAAAACTGCAGGTCAACGGCTCTTCTGTGCAGGCTCCAGAATCGCCACGCACTCCACATGGTGCGTCATCGGGAACAGGTCGAACGCCCGCAGCGTGCGCGGCTTGTAGCCGCCCTCGCGGAAGTACGCCAGGTCGCGGGCCAGCGCCGCCGGGTCGCAGGCGACGTAGGCGATGCGGCGGGCTCCCAGGGAGGCGAGGTGCTTGACGGTCTGCTTGCCGGCGCCCGCACGGGGCGGGTCGAGGACGATCAGGTCGACCTCCTCGATGCCGGTGCGCGGGAGTACGGACTCGACCTTGCCCTGCTCGATGCGGACCCGGTCGAAGTGCTGGAGGTTGTGGCGGGCGTCCTCCACCGCGCGCTTGCCCGACTCGATGCCGAGCACGGCGCCCTTCTCCCCCACCCGGTCGGCAAGGGCGCCCGCGAACAGGCCGACGCCGCAGTAGAGGTCGAGCGCCATGTCGCCCTTGCGCGGCAGCAGGCCCTGCATCACGGCCTTGACCAGCATGTCGGCCGCCTGCGGGTGGACCTGCCAGAAGCCGCCCATGCCGACCCGGTAGGTGCGCTCGTCGGCCCGTTCGCGTACGAAGGCGCGGCCGTGGACGCGGTGGACGGAGCCGTCGCGTTCCTCGACCCGGAGGACCGAGACCGGCTTGTCGAGTTCGACGAGGGGGAGCCGGCCGCCGGGCCGCGGGGTGAGGACGACCTGGCGGTCGTTCGAACCGGTCGCCGCGATCGCCTCGACCGTGGCCATCTGCGGCCACTCGCGCTTTTCGACGCCCAGTTCGGAGACACCCGGCGCCGCGATCATGCAGTGGTCGATGGGCTGCACCTCGTGCGAGCGGTGCTTGCGCAGTCCGGCCCGGCCGTCCGCGTCGACCGCGTACTGCACGCGGGTGCGCCAGGCCGGCACCTCGCCCGCCGGCAGCTTGTCGCCCGGCGCGGGCATGACGGTGCCGTCCCAGCCGGCCTCCTCCGGGGTGAGGCCCGCGAGGCGCTGCAGCTGCTCCGCCACGACCTCGCCCTTGAAGCGGCGCTGCGCGCCGGGCTTGGCGTGCTGCCAGTCGCAGCCCCCGCACTTGCCGGGACCGGCGTACGGGCAGGGGGCCTCGACGCGGTCCTTGGACGCCTCCAGCACCTGCACCGCGTCGGCGCGCAGGAAACGGGAGTCCTCCTCGCCCTCGGTGACCTTGGCCACCACCTTCTCGCCGGGCAGCGCGTGCCGTACGAACAGCACCCGCCCGTCCTCGGTGCGGGCGACGCAGTGGCCCCCATGGGCGACCGGGCCGACCTCGACCTCGTACTCCTGCCCGACCAGCGAGGACTCAGGTGCGTTCTGCATGGCGGGGTGACTCCAGAGGTCAGGGGGTACGGCAGGACAACGACCGACCAGTCTACGTCCGCCGCCGAGTGCCTCAGGCCTTGCCGCTCGGCTCCTTCGGCCGCCGGTCCACCGGACCGCGTCGCACCGAACCGGGGGCGTTCCACTCCTGGCGTTTCCTGGCCCGCTGCTTGGCGGCCTCGGAGGACACCAGCTGGTACGGCACCGAGGTCACCATCACGCCGGGCGTGAACAGCAGCCGGCCCTTGAGCCGCAGCGCGCTCTGGTTGTGCAGGAAGTGCTCGTACCAGTGGCCGACCACGTATTCGGGAATGACGACGCTGACGACGTCACGGGGGTTCTCGGTCCGCAGGCCCTTGACGTATTCGATGACGGGGCGGGTGATCTCGCGGTAGGGCGAGTCGAGGATCTTCAGCGGGACGTTGATGCCACGGCGTTCCCATTCCTTCTGCAACGCCTTGGTCTCCGCGGGGTCGACGCTGATGCTGATCGCCTCGAGCCGGTCGAAGCGCATCGCCTTGGCGTAGGCGACGGCTCGCAGCGTCGGCCGGTGGACCTTGGAGACGAGCACGATCGCATGGACGCGTGAGGGCCGGACACTGTCGTCGCCGGGTTCGTCCGGTGCGGCGATCTCCTCGGCGACCCGGTCGTAGTGCCTGCGGATCGCGGTCATCGTGCCGTAGAAGATCACCATACCCAGCAGGGCCACCCACGCGCCGTGGGTGAACTTGGTGGCAAGCACGACGACCAGCACCACGCCGGTGAAGAAGGCACCGAAGGTGTTGATCGCCCGGGAGCGGATCATGTGGCGGCGCTTGGCCTTGTTCCTCTCGGTCCTCAGGTGCCGGTTCCAGTGCCGGACCATGCCGGTCTGGCTCAGGGTGAAGGAGACGAACACGCCGACGATGTACAGCTGGATCAGCTTGGTGGAGTCGGCTCCGTACAGCCAGACCAGCAGGATCGCGGCGCCCGCCAGCAGCACGATGCCGTTGGAGAAGGCGAGCCGGTCGCCGCGGGTGTGCAGCTGGCGCGGCAGGTAGCGGTCCTGCGCGAGGATCGAGCCGAGCAGCGGGAAGCCGTTGTACGCGGTGTTCGCCGCCAGGAACAGGACCAGGGCGGTGGCGGCGGCCAGCAGTACGAAGAAGAACGTCCCGTCGCCGAAGACGGCGGCCGCGACCTGCGAGATCACCGGGTTCTGTACGTAGTCGGGTCCGACCGGGACGCCGTCGGCGATCAGGTCCTTCGCCGGGAACTCCGCCATCTTGACGCCGGTGGCCATGGCCAGGCCGATGATGCCGCAGAACATGGTGACGGCCAGCGCGCCCATCAGCAGCAGCGTCGTCGCGGCGTTGCGGCTCTTCGGCTTGCGGAAGGCGGGGACACCGTTGCTGATGGCCTCGACGCCGGTCAGCGCGGCGCAGCCGGACGAGAACGCGCGCAGCAGCAGGAAGAGCAGCGCGAAGCCCGCGAGGCCCTCGTGCTCCGGCTTGATCTCGTAGTCGGCGGTCGGTGCGCGCATGCTCTCGTCGAGGACGATTCCCTTGAAGGCACCCCAGGCGATCATGATGAACACGCCGGCGACGAAGACATACGTCGGGATCGCGAAGAGCTTGCCCGACTCCCTCACGCCGCGCAGGTTCATCAGGGTGAGCAGGACGATGATCCCGACGGCGCAGAACACCTTGTGCTCGACGACGAACGGGATCGCGGAGCCCAGGTTCTCCACACCCGAGGAGATCGACACGGCCACCGTGAGGACGTAGTCGACCAGAAGGGCGCTGGCGACGGTCAGACCCGCCTTCGGGCCGAGATTGGTGTTGGCGACCTCGTAGTCGCCGCCGCCGCTCGGGTACGCGCGCACGTTCTGCCGGTAGGAGGCTACGACCGTGAACATCAGCACCACGACGGCGGCCGCGATCCACGGACTGAAGTGGTACGCCGACACACCCGCGATGGAAAGGACCAGCAGCACTTCGCCCGGCGCGTATGCCACGGAGGACAGGGGGTCGGAAGCGAAGACGGGGAGGGCGATGCGTTTCGGGAGAAGAGTCTCCCCCAGCTTTTCACTGCGCAGCGCCCGGCCGATCAGGATCCGTTTGGGAACGTCGGTCAGTTTGGACACGCTCAGGATCGTAAGCGCTCGGTATCGGCCAAGCCCAACCAGCGGCGCATCACCTGCGGGATCTTAACGCGTCCGCTGCGCCGGGGCCCTCTTGACGGACCCGTGCGTACCCTGTCGGGTCCGTGGTCTGAGATCCTGTAGTGCCTCAATGACTGGTACCGAATGACCCGGGTACCGCTGGTACCGCAGTAGACATAGCCGGAAGGACGGTCGTGCACATCGTCATCATGGGATGCGGGCGAGTGGGAGCCGCTCTCGCGCAGACCCTGGAGCAGCAGGGGCACACGGTCGCCGTCGTCGACCGCGACCCCACCGCCTTCCGCCGTCTGGGATCCGGATTCGGTGGCCGCCGCGTCACCGGCGTCGGCTTCGACCAGGACACCCTGCGCGAGGCGGGCATCGAGGACGCGGGCGCGTTCGCCGCCGTCAGCAGCGGCGACAACTCCAACATCATCGCGGCGCGGGTGGCGCGCGAGATGTTCGGCATCGAGAACGTCGCGGCCCGTATCTACGACCCGCGGCGCGCCGAGGTCTATCAGCGCCTCGGCATCCCGACGGTGGCCACCGTCCGCTGGACCGCCGACCAGATGCTGCGTCGTCTGCTGCCCTCCGGCGCGGAGCCGCTGTGGAGTGATCCGAGCGGCGGCGTACAACTGGCCGAGGTCTACACCTCGCCGGCCTGGATCGGCCACAAGGTCAGCCGGCTCCAGGACGAGACGGGTGTACGGGTCGCCTTCCTGACCCGATTGGGCGAAGCGATCCTGCCCACGTCGCAGACCGTGCTTCAAGAAGGTGATCTCGTGCATGTGATGATGCGCACGGACGAGATCGCGAAGGTCGAGGAGGCCTTCGCGGAAGGTCCAGAGGAGGGCGGTCACTGATGCGTGTCGCTATCGCGGGCGCCGGTGCGGTGGGCCGTTCCATCGCCGGCGAACTGCTGGAGAACGGGCACGAGGTCCTCCTCGTCGACAAGACCCCCACCGCGATCTCCGTGGAGCGTGTGCCGCAGGCCGAGTGGCTGCTCGCCGACGCCTGCGAGATCACGTCCCTGGACGAGGCGGCGCTGCAACGCTGCAACGTGGTCATCGCCGCCACCGGCGACGACAAGGTCAACCTCGTCGTCTCGCTCCTCGCCAAGACCGAGTACGGGGTGCCGCGGGTCGTCGCGCGCGTCAACAACCCCAAGAACGAGTGGCTCTTCAACGAGTCCTGGGGCGTCGACGTCGCCGTCTCCACGCCACGCCTGATGTCGGCGCTCGTGGAAGAAGCGGTGAGCGTCGGAGACCTCGTCCGCCTGCTGCGCTTCAGCCACGGCGACGCGAACCTCGTCGAGCTGACGCTGCCGCCGGAGTCGGCGCTCGCCGGGACTTCGGTGGGCGATGTGGACTGGCCCGAGGACACGTCGCTGGTCACCATCATCCGAGGCTCTCGGGTGCTGACGCCGAGCCCGGAGGAGACGCTCGAGGCGGGCGACGAGCTGCTGTTCGTGGCGGCGCAGGCGCGTGAGGAACAACTCGAGGACCTCCTCTCCGTCCGCCGCGAGGGCCCGTCGGCGGCGGGCTGACCCCGGGGCCACGCCCCCCGCGGGCGTGGCCGGATCGGGCTCCGCCGCGACGGGAAGACCCGGCCCCGTGCCCCGCTGCCCGGCGCGCGGTACGGCGTCCGCGTGGACGCCGTGGCGCGCTCCACGCCGTGTCCTCGATCGCCGGACGGGCTTGATTCGCCACTGCCCGGCAACCTCCGCCCGCAGGGTCCACCCGCCACGGCCGCCAGGCCGGAGGGGGAATCGAGGTGCGGGGGGCACGGGCGCCAGGCCACGACGAACAGCACCCCGAAGAGCAACAGCCCTGCGTCCGTCCACAGTTCGGCGAGATGCCGAACCCAGGACGGAGTGGTGTGGGCGAAGTCGATGATGTCGCGGTAGAGATCGCGGGTGATGCTGCTGTCCAGAGCGCGGAGCCCCGGAAACGGGTCCGGGCGGATCCCACCACGCTGCGGAGCCGCACAGCGACACAGCGGGATGGGGGTACTGCCCACGCCGCTAGGCGTAGGGGGAGGGCGGGGTGGGGGACATCTCCCCATCCGCACCGGCCACCGGCGGCGAAACCGCCGATCGGGGGCAGGGGACGCGCAGGGGGCGTGCTCGGACGTAAGGCTCGTCCGTCACGGCGGGGCGGGTACGGAAAGCAGTCCCTGGACACACGGCACAGCCCCGCGTCCTCCCGGAGGACGCGGGCCCCGACACCGAGAGCGTCACGCACACGGACCGGCCACGCCCGGCAACGCGGCACCCGGGCATGCCACCGGAGCGGCACCCGGACGCCGAGCCACCCGGAGCGTGGCCCGGTGCGCCGCCCGCCCAAGGGCCCGGCGTCAGTCCGTCTCCGAGGCCTTGCGGCGCTCCTCCGCTTCCATTTCCGCGAAGACGTCGATCGGCGGCGGCGCCTTCGCCAGGAAGACCCACGTCAGATAGACCGCCAGCAGGAACGGCGGAATCTTCAGCGTCACCAGCACCCAGCCGAGCTGGGTCGTGTCGGCCCACCAGTACAGCGGGAAGAGGATCGCGCACTTGGCGAGCAGGATCAGCCCCCACGCCCAACTCGCCTTGGTGTACGCCTTCTTGCGGCCGGGGTTGCGGGTCCGCCAGGAAAGGTTCTCCTTGAAGACCGGCCCGAGGATCAGTCCGATCAGCGGCACGCCGGCGATCGCGGTGATGATGTACGCCAGCGCCAGGCCGAGCGTGTACAGCATGCCCGGCAGATAGAAGTCCTTGGCGTTGCCCGTCATCATCGCGAAGACGACACCGAAGGCGACGCCGAAGACGCCGCTGAACGCGTGCTTGACGGTGTCCTTGCGTACGAGCCGGACCGCGACCATCACCAGGGAGACGGCCAGCGCCGCGATCGCCGAGAGGTGCAGGTCCTTGTTGACGGTGTAGATCGAGACGAAGAGCAGTCCCGGCAGGACGGTCTCCACCATGCCGCGGACGCCGCCGAAGGCCTCGAACAGGGCCGCCTCGGTCACCGTCTTCACGTCGTCGGGTGCAGAGGCGGCGGCAGGGTCGGGATCCTGTGCGTCGCTGTTCGTGGTCGTGGGGGTCGGCTTGTCGACAGACGCCACCGGCTACTCCTGTCCGAGTGGTCGGAGTTCGTATTTGGGATTGAACAGCACCCGGCGACCGTGACTCATCGAGACCCGGCCGGAGGCGATCAGTCTGCGGCCCGGCTCTATGCCGACGATGGAACGGCGGCCGAGCCAGACCACGTCCAGCGGGGCCGTGCCGTCGAAGAGCTCCGCCTCCAGCGCGGGCACACCGGCCCGCGGACGCAGGGTGACCGTGCGCAAGGTACCAGCGACCCTGACGATCTGACGGTCCCCGCAGTCGGCGATACGGGTGCACCCCGATGCCTGCGCGTCCTCCTGGAGCTCCTCGGACTCGAGGTCCTGCTGGGAGCTGGAGAGCCGGTCCAGCATGCGCCGGAAGCGGCCGGCCTGTCTGGCCACCGATTCCTCCTTCGCCGCCTTCGCGGAACGGGGTCGAGCACTCATACCGCAAGCCTACCGGCCGCCACCAGGCCCGGATCAACGTTCGAAGCGGTATCCCATGCCGGGCTCGGTGACGAAATGACGAGGATGCGAGGGGTCCGCCTCGAGCTTGCGGCGCAGTTGTGCCATGTACACGCGCAGATAGTTGGTCTCGGTTCCGTACGAGGGCCCCCACACCTCCTGGAGGAGCTGCTTCTGGCTCACGAGGCGTCCGGTGTTGCGCACCAGTACCTCGAGCAGGTGCCACTCGGTCGGGGTGAGGCGTACATCACGGCCTTCCCGGTTCACCTTCTTCGCCACCAGGTCGACGGTGAAACCCTCGGTCTCGAGCACGGTCACGTCGTCCTCACCGCCGACGGGCTCGGCCCTGCGGACGGCGGCGCGCAGCCGGGCGAGGAGCTCGTCCATGCCGAACGGCTTGGTGACATAGTCGTCCGCGCCGGCGTCGAGCGCCTCGACCTTCTCGTCGGAGGAGTGGCGGGCGGACAGGACGAGGACGGGGACGCGGGTCCAGCTGCGCAGCCCCTTGATCACCTCGACGCCGTCCATGTCGGGCAGTCCCAGGTCCAGGACGACGACGTCGGGGTGGCGGGCCGCGGCCAGTTGGAGGGCGGTGGCGCCGTCGGGGGCCGAGTCCACCTCGTACTTGCGCGCCCTCAGGTTGATCACGAGGGCGCGTACTATCTGCGGCTCGTCGTCGACCACGAGCACCCTGGTCATGTACTGCCCGCCTTTCCGCCCGTCCGGGCTGCTGCTGTGACTGGTCCGGCGGTGCCGGTGTGGCCGGGGCCGGCCGCGAGGGTGAGCACCATCGTCATGCCGCCGCCGGGGGTGTCCTCGGCCGTCAGCGTGCCGCCCATGGCCTCCATGAATCCACGGGCGACGGCGAGTCCGAGGCCCACGCCCGCGCCGCGCGGCGCGTCGCCGTAGCGCTGGAACGGTTCGAAGATCCGCTCCTTCGCGTCGTCGGGCACGCCCGCTCCGCGGTCCACGACGCGCAGTTCGACGCGTGTGCCGAGGGTGCTCGCGGCGACGGTGACGGGGACGGTGTCGGGGCTGTACTTGACGGCGTTCTCGACGATGTTGGCCACGGCCCGCTCCAGCAGTCCCCGGTCCACTGCCACCATCGGCAGTGTCTCGGGGATCTCCAGTTCGACGCTCTCGGCCGGGACTCCGGCGAGCGCGAGCGGGATCACCTCGTCGAGGCCGGTCTCACGGATCAGGGGGGTGACGGTCCCGGTCTGCAGCCGGGACATGTCGAGCAGATTGCCCACCAGGTGGTCGAGGCGGTCGGCGCCCTCCTCGATGCCCGCCAGGAGTTCTGCCTCGTCCTCCTTCGACCAGGCGACGTCGTCGGACCGCAGTGAGGTGACGGCCGCCTTGATGCCGGCCAGCGGGGTGCGCAGGTCGTGGCTGACGGCGGCGAGCAGAGCGGTGCGTATGCGGTTTCCCTCCGCGAGCTCGCGGACCTGTTCCGCCTCCCCGACCAGCCGCTGCCGGTCCACGACGACGGCCGCCTGGGTGGCGAAGGCCGCAAGGACCCGCCGGTCCTCTGCGGGCAGTACGCGGCCGGAAAGCGCCATCGCCATCTGGTCCCCGACCGGCATGTCCACGTCGGCGTCCTCGGGGCGGGCGGCAGGCCTGGGGCCGACGCTGGCCGTGCAGGTCCACGGGTCGACGTCGCTGTCGCGTTCGAGCAGCGCGACGGACTCCATGGCGAACGTCTCGCGCACCCGCTCCAGCAGGGCGTCCAGCGCGGTCTGACCACGCAGGACGCTGCCGGCGAGGAACGAGAGGATCTCGGACTCGGCCTTCAGGCGGGCCGCCTGGTGGGTGCGGCGCGCGGCCAGGTCCACGACGGAGGCCACGGCCACGCCCACCGCGAAGAAGATCACGAGGGCGACGAGGTTCTCCGGTTCCGCGATGTCGAGGGTGTGGGTGGGCGTGGTGAAGTAGTAGTTCAGCAGCAGCGAGCCCACGGCCGCCGAGGCCAGCGCGGCCAGCAGTCCGCCGAGCAGGGCCGCGATCACGGTCAGGAAGAGGAAAAGCAGCACGTTGTTGGCGAGACCCGGCCCGTTCTCGATCGCGGTGAGCAGCACCGTCAGCAGTACCGGGCCTGCGACGCCGACGAGCCATCCTCCGGCGACACGGGAGCGGCCGAGCCTGGCACCGCGGGTGCCCGGCAGGCCCCTGCCCTTGCCCGCCTCGTCGTGGGTGACGATGTGGACGTCGAGGTCGGGTCCCGAGTCGCGGGCGACGGTCGCGCCGACGCCGGGCCCGAACAGGTACTGCCAGGCCTTGCGGCGGCTGGAGCCGAGCACGATCTGGGTGGCGTTGACGCCACGCGCGAATTCGAGCAGCGCGGAGGGCACGTCGTCGCCGATGACGTGGTGGAAGGTGCCGCCGAGGTCCTCGACGAGGGTGCGCTGTACGGCGAGTTCCTTGGGCGAGGCGGAGGTCAGTCCGTCGCTGCGGGCGATGTAGACGGCGAGGACCTCACCACCGGCGCCCTTCTCCGCCAGCCGGGCGGCGCGCCGGATGAGGGTGCCGCCCTCGGGCCCGCCGGTGAGGCCGACGACAATGCGTTCGCGGGCCTGCCAGGTGGAGCGGATGTTGTGCTCGCCGCGGTACTGCTGGAGGTATTCGTCGACGCGGTCGGCGAGCCAGAGGAGGGCGAGTTCGCGCAGGGCGGTGAGGTTGCCGGGACGGAAGTAGTTGGAGAGCGCCGCGTCGACCTTGTCCGGCTGGTAGATGTTGCCGTGCGCCATGCGGCGGCGCAGCGCCTCGGGCGCCATGTCGACGAGTTCGATCTGGTCGGCGCGGCGGACCACCTCGTCGGGGACGGTCTCCGGCTGCCGCACGCCGGTGATCGTCTCGACGACGTCGCCGAGTGATTCGAGGTGCTGGATGTTGACGGTGGATATGACGTCGGTGCCCGCTGCGAGAAGTTCCTCGACGTCCTGCCACCGCTTGCTGTTGCGTGAGCCCTGTGCATTGGTGTGGGCGATCTCGTCGACGAGGGCGACTGCGGGGCGGCGTTCCAGTACGGCGTCGATGTCCATCTCGTTGAAGACGGCTTCAGGGTGGACGATCTCCCGGCGGGGCACGTGTTCGAGGCCGTGCAGGAGCGCTGCGGTCCTGGGCCGGCCGTGCGTCTCGGCGAAGGCGACCACGCAGTCGGTGCCGCGCTCGGCACGCCGGTGCGCCTCGGACAGCATGGCGTACGTCTTGCCGACGCCCGGCGCCGCACCGAGGTAGATCCGTAGCTTGCCGCGTCCCATGGCCTCATTGTCTTCTCTGCTGCGTCGGGCAGCGTCGACCCTACGCCGAAGGAGACGGACGAACCGGGCGGGCCGGGACTCGGGGGTGCGTATTGACGTGATTCTGATGGGGGCCGCGCACCGCTTCCCGGCGTTCGCCGCGGGGCGCCGGGCCCGAGCGGCGAACCGTCCCGCTCGCCGAGCAGGACCGCGGGCCGTGGGACGGCAGCGATCGCGGAGGCCTCGCTCCGGCCACGCGGCTCTGCCCGAGCGGCCGCCGGGGCCGTATCAGGTGCAGGTCGCGATCCGCGCCGTCCGGGCCGAGGCGCCGAGCGCAAAGGAGACCGACTTGGCCGCACATCCTGGCGCGGGACGGGGTGCTCGAGCGCCTGGGCGCGAAGCCGGTGGTGTCGCTGAACGATGGGTCGCCGCCGCGACGCTCCACTGCCCTGCGGCCGGCCCGGCGCTGCTGGAGTCGCCGGAGAAGGACGCCCGTCCGAAGAACCACCGGCTGCTCGCCACCCGCGGCGCTCCATGAGAAAGGCGGGCGACCGGGAGGGTGGGTCGCGAACGACCGGCAGGGACCGCCCCGGGCTGTCGCGCCGCGGCCGCCCGTACGCCCGCCCTCCCGGAGCGCCACCACCTCACCGCCACGGCGGGCCCGTCTGGCCGGCTCCGCACAGGAGACGTCCGGCTGACGCCCGCGGGGCCCAGTATGTGCAGGGCACACGGGCGGGCAACGGCCGTGCGCCCAGGGCAGCGCCGGGGGATGGGCCGCGCTCCGCCGGGGATGCGCGGCCCTCGTGGCGCTGTCCGTACGGACTGCTCCTCAGCGGACCTCGGTGATCTCGGGTCCGCGCTGGAGCTGCCCCATGCCTCCGGAGAAGCGCGAGCCCTCCTGCTCCTCCTGCTGGACACCCTCGGGGACCATCTGCGCGTCCTCCGGCAGCTTGAGGACGATCGGGTCGCGCGGGGCCATCGGGCCCTCACCGCGCACCACGACGGTGTCCCGGAAGATCTGCTCGAGCAGACCGGCGGCCTGCGGCTGCACCGCGCCCTGCCCGGAGATCACTCCGCGCAGGAACCAGCGCGGGCCGTCGACGCCGACGAAGCGCACCATCTGCACACCGCCCGTGCCGTCGGGCAGCTGCACGGGCACCTGAGCCCGCAGCTCCCAGCCGAGCGGGCCCTCGACCTCGTCGATGATGCCGCCCTGCTGGGTGATGCCGGAGGCGATCTCCTCGCGGACCTCGCCCCAGATGCCCTCCTTCTTGGGCGCCGCGAAGGCCTGGAGCTGTACGGCGCTGTCCCGCAGCACCACGGTGGCCGCGACGATCGCGTCGCCGGCGACCTCGACACGGAGTTCCATGCCCTCGACCCCGGGCACGAAGAGGCCACCGAGATCGACCCGGCCCTCGCCGGGCCTGGAGACCTCGGACACGTCCCAGGGTCCGTCGGGCCGGGGCGCCGGCGGGAGGTTCACCCTGCGGGCTTCGCCCTCCTCGGCGTCCGTACCGAGCTCGTCGACCTGCTCGGCCTCGCCCGTTGCGTCCGCCGCGTCCCCGGCGGAACCACTCTTCTTGCGACGTCCGAACACGTCACTGTCCTTCCCGGTCGGATACGACCGATGCGTATCGATTCCCACCCGTAGAGCCGTCCACGGCGGCATGACCGCCGGTGGACCCGAAGCCCCCCTCGGCCCGCGCCGAGCCGGGAAGCTCCGCAACCTCGTGGAAGCGCACCTTCTCGACCTGCTGGACGACCAGTTGGGCGATCCGGTCGAACCGTTCGAACCGCACGCTCTCGCGAGGGTCGAGATTGACCACGATCACCTTGATCTCCCCACGGTACCCGGCATCAATCGTCCCCGGGGCATTCACGAGGGCGACACCGCAGCGGGCCGCGAGCCCGGACCGGGGGTGCACGAAGGCCGCGTACCCGTCGGGGAGGGCGATCGAGACGCCGGTCGGCAGCACCGCACGCTCCCCCGGGGCGAGTTCGGCGGCCTCGCAGGTCACCAGGTCGGCACCCGCGTCACCGGGGTGACCGTACGCGGGCAGCGGCACCTCGGGGTCCACACGGCGGATCAGGACGTCGACGGGTTCACGCATCAGGGGTTCACCTCGAAGGCTCGGGCGCGCCTGACCTGGTCGGTGTCGGCCATCGCCGCCTGGATCTCCGCGGGCCGGCCGTTCGCGATGAAGTGGTCGACCTTGACCTCGATGAACAGGGCCGCCGCCCGCAGGGCCACCGGCCCGTCGGGTCCGCCGATCCGGCCGGTCGCGGTCGAGTAGATCTTGCGTCCCGCCACCGCGGTGACCTCGGCGTCGAGGTGCAGCACCGTGTCCACGGGCACGGGCCGTACGAAGTCGGTCTCCAGCTTGCCGGTGACGGCGATGACCCGCAGCAGCCAGTTCAGCGAGCCGAGCGTCTCGTCCAGCGCGGTGGCGAGCACTCCGCCGTGCGCAAGGCCCGGGGCACCCTGGTGCGCGGGCCTGACGGTGAACTCGGCGGTGACCCGCACGCCGTCCCCGGCCCGCGCCGCCAGGTGCAGGCCGTGGGGCTGTTCCCCTCCGCATCCGAAGCAGTGCCCGTAGTGCGCGCCGAGAAGTTCACCCGGGGCGGGCGCCTCGGGGTGGCGCACCGGCGCCGTGGCGTCGGCCGGCGGGGTCAGCGCCGTGGAACGGGCGGGGGGTCCGGGGTCCGCCCCCCGGGAGTTCGTGTTGCTCACAGCCGCAGACCTTACCCGCGCGGCTACCCGCGGGTCGCACCGTGCCAAGCTTGGATTCATGCAGCCTTCCGCCCCACAGTACGCAGAACGTCTGACCGTGCCCCGCTCGTGGTGGGCGGTCACCGCCCTCGTCGCCGTCTCCGGCGGTCTGGTCATGCTGCCGCTGGGGGTCCTGCCGATGCTCGGCGGTGTGATCGGCGCGGGCGCGCTGTCGTCGGCGCTGGTCAGCTCCTACGGCTCGGCGCGGATCCGGGTGGTGGCCGGGTCGCTGGTCGCGGGAGACGCGAGGATCCCGGTCTCGGCGCTCGGTGAGGCGGAGGTGCTGGACGCTGAGCAGGCACGGGCCTGGCGCTTCCACAAGGCCGATCCGCGGGCGTTCATGCTGCTGCGCAGCTATGTTCCGACGGCGGTGCGGATCGAGGTCAGCGACCCCGACGATCCGACGCCCTACCTCTATCTGTCGACACGGGACCCCGAAGCGCTGGCTGCCGCGCTGACAGCCGTCCGCGCGGCCTGAGACGGCCGGGCGCCAGTCGCCCTCTTCTGCCGGTCAGGCGCCCTCTCCCGGCGGGAGCTCGCCGGGCTCCAGCGGGTTCCTGGGCTCCTCCAGCGGGGGCAGTGACGCAAGAGCGGCCCAAGGGATCTGCCTGCTCCGCAGGTCCGCGCGGATCTGCTTCGCGAGCTTCCCTGTATCGCGGCGGTTCATCACGGCGCCGACGGCCGCGCCGACCATGAACGGCATCAGATTCGGAAGGTTGCGGACCATGCGCTTCATGATCTGCTGCCGCAGTTGCCGCTTGAGCTGACCGCCCATCGAGGCGTTGAACGTCGAGGGCTTGGTGAACTCGATCCCGCGCTCCTGCGACCAGGCGTTCAGATATGCGGTGCTGCGGTCCTTGACGCCGCCGGGCGGCCGCACTCCGTAGACCTCGTGGAGCTCGGCGATGAGTTTCAGCTCGATCGCGGCAACGCCGACGACCTCCGCCGCCAGCTCGGTCGGCATCGCCGGTGGCACGGGCATCATCGCGGCGGCTCCGATACCGGCGCCGACCGTGGAGGTGGCGTTCGCCGCGCCCGCGACCAGCTTGTCGGCAAGCTGCTCGGGGGTCAGACCGGGAAACTGCCGGCGCAGTTTCTCCAGGTCACGCACCGGAATGCGTGGTGCGTTCTCGATCAGGACGTCGGCGATGTGGGCCAGCGCCGCCTTGGCGCTCTCCTTGCTCTTCATGAGCCTCGCACGGGCGCCGCGCCCGCTCCTGGCGATGCCCGCCCTTGCGCTGTCGCCGCCCTTGACGACGCCCTTCCTGACCGCGGCCAGGCGTCGGGCCCTGGTCGGGGACCCGGCCTGGCCGACTGTCTCGAGCGAGGCCGGCAGACCTCGCTTCACACCCTCGATCGCGTCGTGCGGCAGTAGAGCGGCCGGGTCTTCGGCGGACGCCGTGGCGGCGTCCTGCTCGGGGCCCGTACCGCCCTGGTGCGCCTCCGGCGGTTTCTTACGCCGGAAGCGCCGCTTGTCGGACGGTGTCTCGCCTGCCACTGGCCGCTCTGCCTCAGTCGCAGTCGCGGCAGATGGGCTGACCGTTCTTCTCGCGCGCCAGCTGACTGCGGTGGTGCACGAGGAAGCAGCTCATGCAGGTGAACTCGTCGGCCTGCTTGGGCAGGACCCGGACGGCGAGCTCCTCGTTGGACAGGTCGGCTCCAGGGAGCTCCATGCCCTCGGCGGCCTCGAACTCGTCGACATCGACGGTCGAGGTCGACTTGTCGTTCCGCCGGGCCTTCAGCTCTTCAAGGCTGTCCGAATCGACGTCGTCGTCGGTCTTGCGTGGGGTGTCGTAGTCCGTTGCCATGTCGCTCTCCCCCTCTGGGTGGTTGCAGTGTCTCCAGCGCACGTAACGCGTGAGAGGCCGGACTTGTGCCCGACCTGAGGCGGAGATTTTGCCTCACATCAAGGTCTGTTACTCAATCGACACCCAACCGGACCCCTCCGGAGTGATCGGGGTTGGATGGCGATGGGGACCGTACACGGTCCGTGGACGCGCTTCACGAGCGCCACCCCGTGTACTTCCCGTGATACAACCCCGTGGAAACCCGGGCTTTTCCCGACATTCCGCACGATTCTTGATCACGGAGTGTAGATGGATTCGATGCGATCCATGTGATGGATCGCACATGTATTCGTGTGAGACTGTTTCCGGAAATTCCGCTTAAAGCGAACACCATGCGGGGCCTCACACCGGAAGGGTGACACGCATCACCAGTCCACCGCCCTCCCGGGGCACCGCCGCAATACGGCCCCCGTGTGCGCGGGCCACGGACCGGGCGATGGAAAGCCCCAGACCGACACCCTTGTCGCTACCCGTACGCTCCTGGCGGAGCCGCCGGAACGGCTCGAAGAGATTGTCGATCTCGTACGCCGGAACGACCGGCCCCGTGTTGGTGACCAGCAGGACCGCCTGGCCGTGCTCGACCGAGGTGGTGACCTCCACCCACCCCTGCTCCGGGACGTTGTACCGGACCGCGTTCTGCACCAGGTTCAGGGCGATCCGCTCGAGCAGGACTCCGTTGCCCTGGACGACGGCGGGCTCGCGCCGACCCCGGACCTCCACGCCCTTCGCCTCGGCCTCCGAGCGGGCCTGGTCGATGGCGCGCGTGGCGACCTCCGCCAGGTCCACCGGCTTGCGCTCGACGATCTGGTTGTCGCTGCGGGCGAGGAGCAGCAGTCCCTCCACGAGCTGCTCGCTGCGCTCGTTGGTGGCCAGCAAGGTCTTGCCCAGTTGGTGGAGCTCCACAGGGGCCCCGGGGTCGGAGAGATGGACCTCCAGCAGCGTGCGGTTGATCGCCAGCGGCGTGCGCAGCTCGTGGGAGGCGTTCGCCACGAACCGCTGCTGGGCGGTGAAGGCCCGCTCCAGGCGGTCCAGCATCTCGTCGAAGGTGTCGGCGAGCTCCTTCAGCTCGTCGTCCGGGCCGTCCAGCTCGATCCGGCGCGACAGGTCCGAGCCGGCGACCTGGCGCGCGGTCCGGGTGATCCGGCCGAGCGGCGACAGGACGCGGCCGGCCATCGCGTAGCCGAAGGCGAAGGCGATGATGCTCAGGCCGAGCAGGGCGAACAGGGAACGGCGCAGCAGGTCGTCCAGAGCGAGCTCGCGCTGGTGCTGGAGACAGGCGGAGACCGCCCGGCTGAACTGTTCCCCGGATCCCTCCTCGGGCAGGGTGCACCAGTCCGTGGTGGGCTGGACCTTGCCCTCGACGATCTTGAAGGGCAGTTCGGTGACGCCCACGTTCAGCGCCTGGGCGGTGAAGAGATAGATGATCGACAGCAGCAGGATGCCCGCGATCAGGAACATCCCGCCGTACAGGAGGGTGAGCCTTATCCGGATCGTCGGGCGCAGCCAGGGACGGACCGGCTCCCGGGGGTCCCAGGTCGGCTTCGGGGGCGCCTCCGGCGGCGCGGGGACGGTGGCCACCGCGATCAGATCCGGTAACCCGAACCGGGCACCGTGACGATCACGGGCGGTTCGCCGAGCTTGCGGCGCAGGGTCATCACGGTCACCCGCACGACGTTGGTGAACGGGTCCGTGTTCTCGTCCCAGGCCTTCTCCAGCAGCTGCTCTGCGGAGACGACCGCGCCCTCGCTGCGCATCAGGACCTCCAGGACCGCGAACTCCTTGGGGGCCAGCTGAATCTCCTTGCCGTCCCTGAAGACCTCACGGCGGTTCGGGTCGAGCTTGATGCCGGCACGCGCCAGGACAGGCGGCAGCGGCACCGTCGTACGGCGCCCGAGGGCCCGCACCCGGGCGGTGAGCTCGGTGAACGCGAACGGCTTGGGAAGATAGTCGTCGGCGCCCAGCTCCAGGCCCTCGACGCGATCGCTGACGTCGCCCGAGGCCGTCAGCATCAGCACCCGGGTGGGCATGCCCAGCTCGACGATCCTGCGGCAGACGTCGTCACCGTGGACCCGGGGGAGGTCGCGGTCGAGCACCACTACGTCGTAGTCGTTGACCCCGATGCGTTCCAGAGCGGCGGCGCCGTCGTACACGACGTCGACCGCCATGGCCTCCCGGCGCAGTCCGGTGGCCACCGCATCGGCGAGCAGCTGCTCGTCCTCGACGACGAGTACGCGCACGTCGCTGTTCCTCTCTCGCAAAGCCCTGATCATGTGACAGGGCAGGTCTGCGCACTGAGTGTGCGGCTCCATCCTGCCCGTTACGCGCGTAAACCGGCGGTAAGTCGAAACGGGCCGGCAGCCGGCCCCGGGAGCGGCGCTGCGGAATAAGAAGGATTCCCGGGACAGTTGAGGTTTCCGCCCGGGAAGGCCTGGGGAGGACGACTGCACACCCCGATCACGCCCTGTATGTGGCGCACCACGACCTGTTCCAGGGTTGATCAACCCACCGTCGGCACACCCCCGTGCCACCGACCCACGACGAGGGGGCGCACCATGGACGCTTTCACCGCCGGACTGCTGCAGCGCATAAAGGCCGCCGAGACCGACCTCACGATCGCTCGGGAGACGGGCGACGACTTCCTTGCGGATGTCGAGCAGGCGGAACTGGACGATCTCCACCGTCTGGCCGCCGAGCACGGGGTGAATCTCACAGCGGCGTGAGTCCGTACGCGAGAGGCCCGGCACCGTTCCTGCGGTGCCGGGCCTCTCGCTGTGTTCCGGCACTGCGCCGAGCCCGCTGCGCCCTCGGCGCGGGTCCCGGGACGGGGGTACCACCCACGCCGCCAGGCGTAGGGCGAGGGCGGGGCGGGGAACAGGCCCCGCACCGGATACACGCACGCCCCCGCCCGGCGTCACCCGTCAGTCATGCCACGCCCCCAGTTCCTCCAGCAGCCCCTGCAGCGGCTCGAAGACTCCCGGCGTCGCGGCGACGGTCAGGGCGCCGGAGGGGGGCTGCCCGGGACGGCCGCCGGTCAGTGCGCCCGCCTCGCGGGCGATCAGGTCGCCCGCCGCCAGGTCCCACGGGCTGAGGCCCCGCTCGTAGTAGCCGTCCAGGCGTCCGGCCGCCACGTCGGAGAGGTCGATCGCCGCGGAGCCGCTGCGCCGGATGTCCCGCAGTCGCGGGATCAGCCGCTGGGCGACGTCCGCCTGGTGGGTGCGGACGGTGTGGACGTAGTTGAAGCCGGTGGAGACCAGGGCCTGTTCCAGCGGGGGCGCCGGCCGGCACCGTACCGGCCGGTCGTTCAGGAACGCACCGCCGCCGCGCACCGCGCGGAACGTCTCGCGCCGCATCGGCGCCTCGACGACGCCGACCACCGTCTCGCCGTCGAGCTCCGCAGCGATGGAGACCGCCCAGGTGGGCAGGCCGTACAGGTAGTTGACCGTGCCGTCCAGCGGGTCGATGACCCAGCGCACGCCGCTGGTGCCGACCGTGGCCGCGCCCTCCTCGCCGAGGAAACCGTCGTCCGGGCGGTGCTCGGTGAGGAAGCCGGTGATCAGTTTCTCCGCCGCGATGTCCATCTCGGTCACCACGTCGATGGGGCTGGACTTGGTCCTGGCGACGCCCAGGTCGTCCGGCCGGCCGTCCCTCAGCAGCTCGCCCGCTCTGCGGGCAGCCTCCAGGGCGAGAGGCAGCAGTTCGGACGCCGAGTCGGTCGCAGGGTCGGTCATGGGCTCGGTCACAGTGGTCTCCTTCACGCGTACGGGCTGTCGGCGCCGGCCGCCGCCGGCTTCGGCGCGCGGGCCGGGCAGCACCCGACGGGGCAGAGGTCGTGGCTCGCGCCGAGGGCGCCGAGCGCGCAGCGCTCCGCCGGGACGCCCCGCTCGGTCGCGGCCCGCTCCAGCAGGAGGTCGCGCACGGCGCCGGCGAAGCGGGGGTCGGCACCCACCGTCGCGGCGCGGCGCACCGGCAGCCCCAGCTCGGCGGCCTTCGCGGTGGCCTCCGTGTCGAGGTCGTACAGGACCTCCATGTGGTCGGAGACGAAGCCGATCGGGACCATGACCACCGCGGGTGCCCCGGAGCCGTGCAGCGCCTCCAGGTGGTCGCAGATGTCCGGCTCCAGCCAGGGGATGTGCGGGGCTCCGCTGCGGGACTGGTAGACGAGCTCCCAGGGGTGCCGGACCCCCGTCTCGTCGGCGACCGCGTCGGCGATCACCCGGGCCACGTCGAGGTGCTGGCGCACATACGCGCCGCCGTCCCCGTGGTCGGGACCAGGTCCGGAGGAGTCGGCCGCGGACGTCGGAATGGAGTGCGTCGTGAAGGCGAGGTGCGCCCCGACGCGGACGTCCTCCGGCAGGTCGGCGAGCGAGGCGAGAACGCCGTCGATCATGGGGCGGACGAACCCGGGGTGGTTGAAGTAGTGCCGCAGCTTGTCGACGCGCGGCAGCTCCCGCCCCTCCCCTTCCAGCGTGGCGAGCCCGTCGGCGAGGTTCTCCCGGTACTGGCGGCAGCCCGAGTAGGAGGCGTACGCGCTGGTGGCGAGGACGGCGATGCGGCGGTGGCCGGCGTCGGTCATCTCCCGCAGGGTGTCCGTGAGGTACGGCGCCCAATTGCGGTTGCCCCAGTACACCGGCAGATCCAGGTCGTGCTCGGCGAAGTCCTTGCGCAGGGCGTCCAGCAGGGCCCGGTTCTGGTCGTTGATGGGGCTGACGCCGCCGAAGAGGAAGTAGTGCTGCCCCACTTCCTTGAGCCGTTCCTTGGGGATGCCGCGGCCACGGGTCACGTTCTCCAGGAACGGGACCACGTCGTCCGGGCCTTCGGGGCCGCCGAACGAGAGCAGCAGAAGGGCGTCGTAAGGAGCTGGATCGCGCTGATCGGACATGGGGCCGATCCTGCCACCCGCCTCTGACACCGGAAAAACCGCGGTGCGCCGACGGACGTTCGGCGCGTAATCTGTGAAGGCTGCCCATACGCCTTACCGGTGCCCCCTGCCGGAGCCCGACCGGAGCCCGACGTTGTCCAGTCCGTACCGCGCGATCTTCGCCACTCCCGGCACCGTCGGGTTCTCCGCCGCCGGCTTCCTCGGCAGGATGCCGCTGTCCATGTTGGGCATCGGGATCATGACCATGGTCTCCGAGCTCACCGGCCGGTACGGCCTGGCCGGCACGCTCACCGCGACCCTCGCACTGTCCGCGGCCGTTCTGGGCCCGCAGGTCTCCCGGCTCGTCGACCGGCACGGCCAGCGCAAGGTGCTGCGTCCGGCCACCCTGATCTCGCTGGCGGCCGTCACCGGCCTGTTGATCTGCGCGCAGCAGGGCGCACCGGACTGGACGCTGTTCGCCTTCACGGCCGTCGCCGGCTGTGTGCCGAGCGTCGGTGCGATGACCCGGGCGCGCTGGGCCTCGCTGCTGCAAGGGTCGCGGCGGGAACTGCACACCGCGTACTCGTTCGAGTCGATCGTCGACGAGGTGTGCTTCATCTTCGGTCCGATCGTCTCCATCGGTCTGTCGACCCTCTGGTTCCCCGAGGCCGGTCCGCTGTTCGCCGCCGGGTTCATGCTGGTCGGTGTCTGGTGGCTGACGGCGCAGCGGGCGACGGAGCCGAGGCCGCATCCCGCCGAGCAGCACACCGGCGGCAGCGCGCTGCGCTCCCCCGGGCTCCAGGTGCTGGTGGCCGCGTTCGTCGCCACGGGTGCGATCTTCGGCGCGGTCGACGTGGTGACGGTGGCGTTCGCGGAGGAAACGGCTCACAAGTCCGCGGCGAGCTGGGTGCTCGCGGTGTACGCGCTCGGTTCCTGCCTCGCCGGCGCCGTCTTCGGGCTGCTGAATCCGAAGGGCGAGCCCGGCCGCAGGTGGGTGCTGGGCGTGTGTGCGATGGCCGTGAGTATGATCCCCCTCCAACTGGCCGGGAGCCTGCCGTTCCTGGCCGTGGCGCTCATTGTCGCGGGCCTTGCCATCGCGCCGACGATGGTGACGACGATGGCCCTCGTCGAGGCACACGTACCGCGCAGCAAGCTGACCGAGGGCATGTCCTGGACCAGCACGGGGCTCGCGGTCGGCGTCGCACTGGGTTCCGCGGCCGCCGGCTGGGTGGTCGACGCGCAGGGCGCCGCTGCGGGGTACGCGGTGCCCGGCGTGGCGGGAGTGCTCGCGGCTGTGGTGGCGTTCCTGGGGTACCGCCGGCTGCGCAGGCCGGTGCCGACGCGGGAGGGGCAGCGTGAGCAGCGTGATGGGGACCCGGCGGAGCGAGAGCAGCCAGTGGCGTAACTGGGCGGGGACGGTCGCCTCCAGGCCGGCGAGGGAGGCACGCCCCGCGTCCGTGCAGGAGTTGGCGGACGCGGTGCGCGAGGCGGTGGCGGACGGCCTGCGGGTGAAGACCGTGGGCACGGGCCACTCCTTCACCGCGATAGCGGCCACCGACGGGCTGCTGATACGCCCCGATCTGATGACCGGGATCCGGCGGATCGACCGCTCCGAGATGACCGTCACCGTCGAATCGGGCACCCCGCTCAAGCGGTTGAACGCGGCGCTCGCCCGTGAGGGTCTGTCGCTCACGAACATGGGCGACATCATGGAGCAGACGGTCGCGGGGGCGACGTCGACCGGCACGCACGGCACGGGCCGCGACTCGGCCTCGATCGCCGCCCAGATCAAGGCCCTTGAGCTGGTGACGGCCCACGGCTCGGTGCTGACGTGTTCGGAGAAGGAGAATCCGGAGATCTTCGCGGCCGCCCGGATCGGTCTGGGCGCCCTTGGCGTCGTCACGGCGATCACGTTCGCCGTGGAGCCGGTCTTCCTGCTGACGGCCCGGGAGGAGCCGATGGCCTTCGACCGGGTCATGGACGACTTCGACGCCCTGCACGCCGAGAACGAGCACTTCGAGTTCTACTGGTTCCCGCACACCGGCAACTGCAACACCAAGCGCAACAATCGCAGCGCCGGTCCGGCGGCCCCGCCCGGCAGGGTCGGCGGCTGGATCGAGGACGAATTGCTGTCCAACGGAGCCTTTCAGGTTGCCTGTTCGCTCGGCCGCGCGGTGCCCGCGGCCATTCCCGCGATCGCCCGGCTGTCCAGCCGCGCGCTGTCCGCCCGCACCTATACGGACATTCCCTACAAAGTCTTCACATCCCCGCGGCGGGTGCGCTTCGTCGAGATGGAGTACGCGCTGCCGAGGCAGGCCGCGGTCGCGGCGCTGCGCGAAGTCAAGGCGATGGTCGAACGGTCACCGCTTCGGGTCAGTTTCCCGGTCGAGGTGCGCACGGCTCCCGCGGACGACATCGCACTGTCGACCGCGTCGGGCCGGGAGACCGCGTACATCGCCGTACACATGTACCGCGGCACGCCCTGCCGTTCCTACTTCACCGCCGTGGAGCGGATCATGACGGCGCACGGCGGCCGGCCGCACTGGGGCAAGATCCATACACGGGACGCCGGGTACTTCTCCCAGGTGTACCCCCGGTTCGGCGAGTTCACGGCTCTGCGCGACCGCCTCGATCCGGACCGGGTCTTCCAGAACGCCTATCTGCGCCGGGTATTGGGGGACTGACGGGCACCCACATGCCGTAACGCGAAAGCGAATAGTTCCGTTTGTGGCTTTTCAGTGAAGCACCGGACCCGACCGCCCGCGTCCGGGCACACAACTCCGGCCGCCCCGCACAACTTCGGCGGCGCGGCGGTCCACCCCGATGGCCCGAATGGAGTACTGTGGCGAGCCCTGGGTCCGGCCTCCTTCGTGGCGTCCGGACCCCAGGTTGGGGGCCGAAAGCGGCGCTCGATCCGGCGGCGCCGCGGTGAAGCACGGAGATCTATCGCTCAGAGTGACCGTCCGATCACACTGAGTGGCGAATGGATAACCGTGCCATAACGGCGATCCAGGGCAGGTGCCCGACACGCCGGGCACCTCGGCAAGGTTGTGGCAGGCTGCACCCGGGCAGGCCACACTCGACTAGCGGAAGCAGCGACGCAGGTGACGTCGGCAGGCACCACCCGGGAGGTCCCCATGCCCGAACTGCGTGTCGTGGCCGTCTCCAACGACGGCACACGACTGGTGCTCAAGGCTGCGGACAGCACGGAATACACGCTTCCGATCGATGAGCGGCTGCGCGCCGCCGTACGCAACGACCGCGCCCGCCTCGGCCAGATCGAGATCGAGGTGGAGAGCCATCTCCGCCCCCGCGACATCCAGGCACGTATACGCGCCGGCGCCTCCGCGGAGGAGGTCGCCCAGCTCGCCGGCATCCCCGTCGAACGGGTGCGCCGCTTCGAGGGCCCGGTGCTCGCCGAGCGCGCCTTCATGGCGGAGCGGGCCCGCAAGACTCCCGTACGCCGCCCCGGCGAGAACACCGGCCCGCAGCTGGGCGAGGCCGTGCAGGAACGGCTGCTGCTCCGCGGCGCCGAGAAGGACACCCCGCAGTGGGACTCGTGGCGCCGCGACGACGGCACCTGGGAGGTCCTGCTGGTCTACCGCGTCGCCGGCGAGCCGCACTCGGCGAGCTGGACCTACGACCCGCCGAGGCGGCTCGTCCAGGCCGTCGACGACGAGGCGCGGGCCCTGATCGGCGAGACCGACGACACGATCGCGCAGGAGCCGAGCTTCCCGTTCGTCCCCCGCATCGCACGACTGCCCAGGGACCGGCCGCTGGACCGTGCCCTCGACCGCCAGATCGATCGCCCGGCCGCGTCTTCGGCGGACGGCGACGGCGACGGCAACGAGGAGCGGGACTCGCTGACCAGCCTGCTGGAGGCGGTTCCCAACTTCCGCGGCGACATGGTCGTGCCGGAGCGGCCCGTGCCGGTCGAACCGCCCGCCATCGAGCCCGCCCAGGAGCCTGACGCAGAGGAGGAGCCGGTGGCGCCCGCCGCGTCCGCCGGAGCCGGGTCCGCCTACGCGGATGTGCTGATGCCGCGTTCGGTGGCCGGCCACCGTGACCGGCTCACCGGCACCACGGACCGGCAGGCGGAGGCGGACGGCGTCCGTCCCGGCCGCCGGGCCGCCGTGCCGAGCTGGGACGAGATCGTCTTCGGCACCCGCCGCAAGAAACAGGAGTAAGAGGAGTTCCGCAACAGGGCCGGCCCGTCAGGGGACCGGCCCTGTTGCCGGCCCGGCCGGGGTCAGCCCCGTTCGGGACCCGTCGCGACCGGGCGGTCCGGGTCGTTCGACCACTCGGACCAGGAGCCCGCGTACAGGGCGGGCCGGAAGCCCGCCAGCTCCAGGGCGATCGCCTGCTGGGCGGCCGAGACGCCGGAGCCGCAGTACACGCCCACGGCCCTGTCGGCTTCGTCCGCCCCGAGCGCGCGGAAGCGGGCCGCCAGTTGCTCGGGGGCGAGGAAGCGGCCCTCCGCATCCACGTTCTCCGTGGTCGGCGCCGAGACCGCGCCCGGAATGTGCCCGGCGACCGGGTCGAGGGGCTCCACCTCGCCGCGGTAGCGCTCTCCCGCGCGGGCGTCGAGCAGCAGCCCGTCACGGGCCGTCGCCGCCGCCTCGTCGGCGTCCAGCAGGGGCAGCGCGCCCGGCTTCGGCTCGAAGGTGCCCTCCTTCGGGTCGGGGACCGCGGTCTCGAGAGGTCCCGTCCACGCCGCGAGCCCGCCGTCCAGCACCCGTACGTCGTCGTGTCCCGCCCAGCGCAGCATCCACCAGGCGCGTGCCGCGCCCCAGCCCTTGTCCCCGTCGTACACCACCACGGGCGTGCCGGTGGAAATGCCCGCGCGGCGCATCACGGCGCCGAAGGCGGCGACGTCGGGCAGCGGGTGCCGACCGCCTGCTCCGGGCGGTCCGGCCAGTTCCGCATCGAGGTCGATGAAGACGGCGCCCGGGATGTGCCCGGCCTCGTACTCGGGACGGCCGTGCGGTCCGCCGAGCCGGTAGCGGACGTCCAGGAGGACCGGCGGGGTGGTGCCGGCGAGCTCGTGGGCGAGTTCGGCCGCGGAGATGATCGGATTCATGAGGCCATCCTCGCGCACCGGCCTGGCGCACCGTAACGCCTACGAAGCGAACAAGCCGCGTCAAAACGGGCATCGTCCGGCGGGAACCCGCCATATCCGGCGCGGCCCGGGCGCAGTGGGTCCCGGGTGGTGACAACATCTGCTCGGGCGCAACGGCCCTCCGCACGGCTTTGCCGCGACCGACGACGCGCCCGGTCCCCCCGTACGGCCACACGATGGTCCGAAAAGAGAGTGACGATGACCGAGGCGACTCGGCACACGCCCGGCACGCCCTGCTGGGTGAGCCTGATGGTGCACGGCCTTGACGCGACCCAGGATTTCTACGCAGCGCTGTTCGGCTGGGAGTTCTGCCCCGGGCCCACGCAACTGGGGCCCTACGTACGCGCGATGATCGGTGGCAAGGAGGTCGCCGGCATCGGCCGTCTCCCGGCCGACCGCGATCTGCCGGTCGCCTGGACTCCCTACCTGGCGAGTGACGACGCGGACGTGACGGCCGAGGCGATCCGCAGCTGCGGCGGCACGGTGGGTGTGGGGCCGCTCGACGCCGCCGACGCGGGACGCCTGGTGATCGCCTCCGACCCGGCAGGCGCGGTGTTCGGAGTCTGGCAGGCCACGGCACACCTCGGCAGCGCCGTGCACGGCACGCACGGGACGCCGGTCTGGAACGAGCTGCTGACCTGGGAGACATCGACGGTCGGCAAGTTCTACCAAGCGGTGTTCGGCCACGACACGCAGGTGGCCGACTCCGCCGACCTGGACCGGCTGACGCTGCTCGTCGAGGACCGTCCGGTCGCCACCGTGCACGGAATGGGCCAGGCGTTGCCCCGCGGACGCGGTCCCCACTGGATGACCTGCTTCGAGGTCGAGGACACCGACACGGCCGCCCACCTGGTGGTGGAGCTCGGCGGACAGGTGATCGAGCCGCCCCGTCCCGGCCCCGGCGGCCGCGAGGCGACCGTCTGCGACCCGGAGGGCGCGGTCTTCACCATCGTACGGTCGGACGCCCGCTGACACCTGTGGCCCCGACAGCGGGTGTCCGTACCGGTCCCCCACGGAGCAGGATGTCCGGAGCGAGGCCCTCACAGGGCTCTTCGTTGCCCGGGAATCACGTCCGTGCTGCAATTCAGCGGCCGGTCGGCTCCGTTGGAGGGAGCGGAGGCCAGGCACGGTGCCGTTCTTCCTTCCTTCGCCGGACGGCTTCTCATGGACCGGACGCAACCATGCGGGCAGAGCATTTCGAACTGCCGGGACGGCCAGGGCGCGAGACACGGCTGCTGACACAGCAAGCGCTCCCGCAACCCACGGAAGCGTCGTGGGCACCTGCCCCTCGGCCAGGGTCGGCGACGAGGTCACACGGCCGTTCGTCGGCTCGCCCGTCCACAGGAGGGTCAGGTCGGTTGCGTGGTAACCAGCGGCATGGTTGCCGGCGCCCACATGGACGACGTCGTGGGCCACGGCAGGAGAAGACACGAGCCCGGAAGTCCCTGGGCTGCTGTACAGGAGCAGCCAGCAAGAAGGGGGCCGTCAAGGCCTCGGGTGAACGGTCGTCCGCCGGTTGGAGAGTGGTGCCAAAAGATCTTCACGTGGGTGGCCCCCCGGAAGTGCTGACAAACACAAGGAGGAACCACGCCGTCAAGCCGATGTGACCGGCAGGACATCGGGGGACAGCGCGCCCGCGTGGGCCGAAGCACTTGTCATCCGGCGACGGTGGTGGCGGCGGCACAAGACCTCGTAACCGATCTCCTCCACCGGGCGGTTGACGTCGCCGACGACCACCTGGGCGCCCTGGACCACCATCTCCCCGCCCACCGTGCGGGCATTGTGCGTCGCCCGGGCGCCGCACCAGCACAGGGCCTCCACCTGGAGGGCCTCGATCCGGTCGGCCAGCTCGATCAGCCGCTGCGAGCCGGGGAAGAGTTTGGTGCGGAAGTCGGTGGTGATCCCGAAGGCGAAGACGTCGAGGCCCAGGTCATCCACGACACGGGCCAGCTGGTCGATCTGCTCCGGGGCGAGGAACTGCGCCTCGTCCACGATCACGTAGTCCGCCTTGCCGCCCTGGGAAAGCTGGTTCACCAGGTACGCGTAGAGGTCCATGCCCTCGGTGGCCTCGACCGCCTCCGTCACCAGGCCCAGCCGGGAGGACAGCTTCCCCTCGCCCGCCCGGTCATCACGGGTGAAGATCACGCCCTGGAGCCCGCGGGCCGAACGGTTGTGTCCGATCTGGAGCGCCAAAGTCGACTTCCCGCAATCCATCGTTCCGGAGAAGAACACCAGCTCGGGCATGGGGAGTCGAGACCTTTCGGGTCCGGGTGGCAGTGGGGTCAAGAGCGTACTTCGAGGAGCGGCACGAGCTGTTCGGCAGGGGTCATGGAACCGTGCATGCCGACCATGGCGGACTCGTTCGGTTCGCCTGTGGAGGCGATGACCACCACGTCGTCGTGGGCCGCCGCGACGACGTCGCCGATCCGGCCGTACACCCGCTCGTCGATCCGGGGGCCGAACCAGCCGGCGTCGATCGCCTCGTCGCGGCCGGCCACCCAGAACTGCTCGCCCAGCACCTCGCGCCAGACGGCGAGCACGTCGTTCTCCGCGCCCGGCACGGCATAGACGTGGCGCGCCCTGCCCTCGCCGCCCAGCAGGGCGACGCCGGCCCGCAGCTCCCAGTCCTCGTCGAAGTCGATGCGGGACTCTTCACCGAAGGGGACGTCGACCATGCCGTGGTCGGCGGTGACGTACAGCGCGGTGCGCGGCGGGAGCCGGTCGGCCAGGCGCTCGACCAGGCGGTCCACGTACATCAGCTGTCCGCGCCAGGCGTCGGAGTCGATGCCGAAGCGGTGGCCCTTGCCGTCGACCTCGCTGTAGTACGTGTAGACCAGGGAGCGGTCGCCGGCGGCGAGTTGCTCGGCGGCGAAGTCCATCCGTTCCTCACCGGTCAGCCGGCCGTGGAACGTGCCGCCGCTCAGGGCGACCCTGGTGAGCGGGGTCTGCTCGAACGCGGGCGACGACACCTGCGCGGTGTGCACGCCCGCGCGGTCGGCGAGCTGGAAGACCGTGGGGTACGGCTGCCAGACGTTCGGCGCGGTCCACGGCTTCCAGCGCAGCTGGTTCATCAGCTCGCCGGTCTCCGGGTTGCGCACCGTGTAGCCGGGCAGGCCGTGCACGCCGGGCGGCAGGCCGGTGCCGATGGAGGCGAGCGAGGTCGCGGTGGTCGCGGGGAAGCCGGCCGTGATCGGTGTTCCCGTGCCCCCGCGTGACGTGCCGAGGAGGGACGTCAGATACGGGGCCTCATCGGGGTGCGACCTGATCTGCTCCCAGCCGAGGCCGTCGATCAGGAAGACGCAGTTCCGGTCGGCGGGGGTGAGCTCCCGGATCGATTGCGCGAGCCCTGGCACGCCCTGGCCGGCCGCGAGGGTCGGCAGCAGATCGGCGAGCGAGCCGCTGCCGTACTCGGGCGCGGGCGCGGCGTGTACGTCCAGCGAAACGGGGTCGTCCGGCCATGCAGCGGGCTGGGCCATCAACGTGCGGCTGCCGTGGCTTCGGAGAGCGCCTGGGCGAAGACCAGGGTCTGGCGGACGGTGTCGGGGCCGTCGCCTGCCTCGCTGACCCGCAGGCTCAGATCGTCGGCGGTGGAGTTGCCGGTGTAGCCGTGGTCGGCGTCGCAGTTGGGGTCGCCGCAGGCGGCGGGCTCGAGGTCGAGTCGCGAGACGGCTCCCCAGCCGATGGTCAGGACGACCTCGCGGGGCAGGGTCCCGGGGGTGTACGCCTCCGGGTTGGCGACGACGCGGCTCATCACGACGGACGAGATCCGGCCGAGCTTGACCGACTCGGTGGAGGTCGTGGCGTACGGCGTCGGGGAGCTGGAGTCGGCGGCCTGCTCGTCGGTGTGGCTGACGATGAACCGGTTCGCCGTCAGGACGAGGACGGTGACATGACGGCGGACCTCGTTGGCGTCGAACGTGGTCTCCTGGTGCACCAGGTACGACGCGATCGGCTCGCCGCCGACGGCGGCCTCCACCGCCTCTGCCACGAGTGCCGGGTAGTAGCCGCTGCGCTCGATCGCCGCGCGCAGCCCCTGGGTCGTCGTACCGGTCTTCGCCATGCGGTCCATCCTACGGGCCCCGGAAGGCCCGGGCGCTCAGTAGCTGGGGAGCCTGCGGGGGCCGAGATCGGTACGGGGCGGCGGCGGCGCGAGCCGTACGGACGCGTCGAGGACAGTCAGGCCGTGCTGTGCCACGACGACCGGTTCCAGGCTGATTCCCACCACTTCGGGGTGGTCGTCGACCAGCCGCGACACCCGCAGCAGCAGTTCCTCGAGCGCGGACGTGTCGACCGGCGCCGAGCCGCGCCAGCCGAACAGGAGCGGTGCCGTGCGAATCGTGCGGATCAGCTCCGCCGCATCACGGTCGGTGGCGGGGACGAGGCGGTGGGCGGTGTCACCGAGCAGCTCGGACGCCGCACCGGCCAGCCCGAACGAGAGCACGGCCCCGACGCCGGGATCGATGGCCGCCCGTACGACGGTGTCCACGCCGCGCGGCACCATGGCCTGCACGACGGGCTGCAGCTCGGCGGGGGTGCCGAGCAGCTCCGTCAGTTCCCGGTAGGCCTGGCGCAGCTGGGTCTCGTCGGCCAGATCGAGCCGTACGCCGCCGAGGTCGGCGCGGTGGCGCAGATGCGGGGCGGTCGTCTTGAGCGCGACCGGATAGCCGAGGCGCGCGGCCGCGTGCACGGCGGCGTCGGGGTCGGGCGCGGGGAGAGTGGGGCGTACGTGGATGCCGTAGCGCGCGAGGAGCGCGTGCGCGTCAGCGGGGCCGAGGGTGAAGCCTCGCCGGTCCGCCGCCGCGTCCAGCATCCGCTCGATGTGGGCGGCTGCCCCGGCCTCGTCGATGTCCTCGAACTCGGGAACCCGCCCCGGCTCCGCGGCGTGCCGCCGCCACTGCCCGTACTTCACGGCCTCGGCCAACGCCCGCACGGCCCGCTCGGCGGCGGGGTACGCGGGAATCCGCCGCGCGTCGCCGCCGTCGAGGGCGGTCGCGGCGCCGTCCACCAGGGGTGCGTGGCCCGGCCCGGGGGCCTTGGAGGCGTGGGCCGCCGCGCCCGGGCGCGCGGAACCGGGACCGCCGGCACGCGCCGGCCCGCTGCCGTCCGGCGCGGGCGCGCCGGCGGCGGGTGGGGCCTTCGGTGACGAGCCGGATGCGGCCGGGGCGGCGGCGCCTGGCGCGGGCGCGCCGGCCCGGGCGGGCCCCGCGCCTCGCGGCGGAGAACCGGCGGGGCCAGGCGCGCCCGGCCCCGTCGCCCCGGCGGCGGCCCCGCCGCCCGGGGCGCTCCCGGCCTGACCCGGCCCGTCGGCGTGGGCGGAGTCGCCCTCCTGCAGGGACGAGCCGGCGGAGGGCGTCGCGTCGCTGCCCGCGGTCGCGAACGCTGCGGAGCCGCCCCCTGTGGACGCGGTCCTGTGCTCGGAGGGGGAACCGGTGGAGGCGCCGTACGGCGTGGGCCGGCCGCTGCCGGACGGAGCGGCGCCGGTCATGGGGCCTCCTGGCGCGGACGGGGACGCGGACGCGCCGGAGGCGTCGGCGGAGCGAGCAGGCGCGCCCACTCCACCCGCCGCGGCCGAGCCGGGAGCGGGTCTGCCCGTGCCGACGGGCGGGGCAGTGCTGGAGGCGGCCGCGAGGGCGTCGGCCAGGGCGCCCATCTCGACGTGGACGACTGCCACCGGCTTCGCCGGCGCCGTGGCCGACGCCGCGCGCAGGGCGGTGGCCAGGACCTCACCGTCGCCCGACTCCGTGACGCCGTTCTCCCCGACCCACGGGATCGCCGTGACCACCACCGCGTCGCATGCGTCGTCCACCAGCGCCTCCGCGAGCGCGGCGCGGAAGTCCGCGGGCGTGGCCGCCGTCGTGAGGTCGCGCGGCGGGAGCGGGCGCAGGCCCTCCGTGAGGCAGGCGTCGTACGTGAGCAGCCCGAGCGACTCGGAGTTGCCGAGGATCGACACCCGCGGTCCCCTCGGCAGCGGCTGCCCGGCCAGCATCAGCCCTGCGTCGACGAGCTCGGTGACGGTGTCGACGCGGATCACCCCCGCCTGGCGCAGCAGCGCCCCGACGGTCGCGTCCGGGATCCGGGTGAACGGCACCGCGTGGCCGGGCGGAACGCTGCCGCTGTGCCGGGCGCCCTTGACGACGACGACCGGCTTGACCGCGGCCGTGCGCCGCGCGAGGCGGGTGAACTTGCGCGGGTTGCCGATCGACTCCAGGTACATCAGGACGACGTCGGTGTCCGCGTCCTCGTACCAGTACTGCAGGAAGTCGTTGCCCGACACGTCCGCGCGGTTCCCGGACGAGATGAAGGAGGACACGCCCGCGCCTCGCCGGTGCAGCCCGGACAGCAGGGCGATGCCGATCGCGCCGGACTGGGTGAACAGCCCGATCCGCCCGTGCGCCGGGGACTCGGGCGCCAGCGAGGCGTTGAGCCGGACCGCGTCCGAGGTGCTGATGATCCCGAAGGAGTTGGGCCCGATGATCCGCATCCCGTACGAACGCGCCTGCCGTACCAGCTCGCGCTGCCGTTCCCGTCCGGCCGGGCCGCTCTCCGCGTACCCGGCGCTGAGCACGACGAGCCCCTGGACGCCGTGCTCGCCGCAGTCGGTGACGGCCTCGGGCACCCGTTCGGCGGGGACGGCGACGATCGCCAGATCGACGGGTTCATCGATGTCGCCGACGGAACGGACCGCGGGCACGCCGTCGATCTCGCTCCGCCCCTTGGGGAGCGCACGGTTCACCGCGTACACCCGGCCGGTGAAGCCCGCGCCCAGGAGGTTGCGCAGTGCGGTGCGGCCGACGCCGCCGGGCAGCCGGCCGGCTCCGACGACGGCGACCGAGCCGGGGGCGAGCAGCCGCTGGACCGAGCGCGCCTCAGCGCGCTGCTCGCGTGCGCGCTGCACGGCGACGGACTCCTCGGTGGGTTCGAGGTCGAGGGTCAGATGGACGGACCCGTCCTCGAAGCTGCGCCGCTGGGTGTACCCGGCGTCCCGGAAGACCTTGATCATCTTGGAGTTGGCCGGCAGCACCTCCGCGGCGAACCGTCGGATGCCCCGCTCCCTGGCGACGGCCGCGATGTGTTCGAGCAGCGCGGACGCGACGCCGCGCCCCTGGTGGGCGTCCTGGACGAGGAACGCGACCTCGGCCTCGTCGGCGGGGGCGCTCGCCGGGCGGCCCTGCGCGTTGATCCGGTCGTAGCGGACGGTGGCGATGAACTCTCCGCCGACCGTGACCGCGAGTCCGACCCGGTCCACGTAGTCGTGGTGGGTGAAGCGGTGGACGTCCTTGGCGGACAGCCGTGGGTAGGGAGCGAAGAAGCGGTAGTACTTCGACTCGTCGGAGACCTGCTCGTAGAAGCTGACCAGCCGGTCGGCGTCCTCGGTCGTGATGGGCCTGATCCGGGCGGTGCCGCCGTCGCGCAGCACCACGTCTGCTTCCCAGTGAGCCGGGTAGGCGTGCTCCTGCGAGGTCTGCATGGGGAAAGCCTACGGCCCGGCCCAGCGGTCGCGGAGGCGGTTGCCGCCGGGCAGGCTGAGGAGGCCGGAGAGGCGGTCCGCCGCCCCCTGCCGAGTCGGCGGGGGACACGTCCGCACACATGAGAGACTGGTCTAGACAACCCGCTAAGACTTGAAGGGCAACACCATGGCTGAGCGCCGCGTCAATGTCGGCTGGGCCGAGGGCCTTCACGCCCGCCCCGCGTCCATCTTCGTCCGTGCCGCGACGGCTTCCGGCGTCCCAGTGACGATCGCCAAGGCCGACGGCACCCCCGTCAACGCCGCCTCCATGCTCGCCGTGCTCGGCCTGGGCGCGCAGGGCGGCGAGGAGATCGTCCTCGCTTCCGACGCGGACGGCGCCGAGGCCGCCCTGGACCGCCTGGCCAAGCTGGTGGCGGAGGGTCTCGAGGAGCTCCCCGAGACCGTCTGAGCGAAACGGGCCGCGCGGCCCGAGCCCATTCGCGAGAAAGCCGCGGTGCCCCGAATCCGGAGCACCGCGGTTCTGCTTTTCCGGGACGACCGGAGATGCTTCGAGGAACGCCGGTAAAGCAGACCCGTAACAAATAAGAGGCCGATCAAATCACGGCTCTTTTGTATACGCCGATTGTTAATTCCGGCCGCTCGCGGTGTTTACGGCATGTTGCGAAGTCCTCACCCGCACGGTGCGCCGCAGCCGGTGCGCCCCGGCGGCACGCTCGGCGTGAAGCGCCGTCAGCGCCCGCGCCCGCTCGGCGTCACCGCGCGCCACCGCGTCGACGATCGCGCCGTGCTCTGCCCATGACTCCACCGGCGCGGCCGGCTGCTCCACCGCGTACATCCACGCGATCTTGTGCCGCAACTGTGTGAGCAGCGCGGTCAGTCCAGGGCTGCCGCAGGACTGGGCGAGCGTCTCGTGGAACCAGTTGCCGAGGGACCGCAGGTCCTCGCCCTGGCCCCGGCGCGCCCTCTCCTGCCCGAGTCTCACCAGGCCGCGCAGCACCTTGAGGTGCGCCTCCGTGCGCCGCTGCGCGGCGCGTGCCGCGCCCAGGGGCTCCAACAGCATGCGCATCTCGAGGAGGTCGGCGGCCTCCTGCTCCGTGGGCTCGGCGACGCAGGCGCCCGCGTGCCGCCGGGTGACGACGAACCCCTCCGACTCCAAGGTGCGCAGCGCTTCACGGACCGGGACCCGGGAGACCCCGTAGCGGCGGGCGAGTTGCTCCTCGGTGAGCCGGCTGCCGCGCTCGAAGACACCGGAGACGATGTCGTCGCGGATCGCCGTGCATACCGATTGCGCGGGAATACGCATGACCGAACCTCCGCCTTGATCCGAGCGCAACGCAGCCGATTGACGTGTGTTCCCGTGACTCTATTGCAATGCGCGCCGTTTTCCGACGGCACCCCGGAAACCATGGAAATCTCTTGGCCGGGACGGCAATCACGGAATGGCGGAAACGGCACCGAATACACCGAAGGCCCCCGGTGGGGAGCCAGGGGCCCGGAGCGGGTGCGGCGGACCGGTCAGATGCTGACGCCGTGCGAGCGCAGGTAGGCGACCGGGTCGATGTCGGAGCCGTACTCGGGCGTGGTCCGGGCCTCGAAGTGGAGGTGGGGGCCGGTCGAGTTGCCGGTCGAGCCGACGAGGCCGATCTGCTGGCCGGGGGTGACCCGCTGGCCGACAAAGACGCCGATGGACGACAGGTGGCCGTACTGCGTGTAGGTGCCGTCGTTCATCCGGATCACGATGTTGTTGCCGTACGCGCCGCCCCAGCCCGCCTCGACGACGGTGCCGGAGCCGACGGCCACGACGGAACTGCCGGACGCGGCACGGAAGTCGACGCCGGAGTGGGAGCCGGAGGACCACAGGGCGCCACCGGTCTTGTAGCCGGTGGTCACGAAGGAGCCGGCGACGGGGAGCCGGTAGGAGTTCAGCCGCTTGCGCTCGGCCTCGCGGGCAGCGCGCTCCTTGGCCTCGCGGGCCGCCTCGGCGCGCGCTTCGGCCTTGCGCTTCGCCTCCGCCTCGGCCTTCGCCCGGGCACGGGCCTTGGCAGCGGCCTCCTCGGCCTCCTGCTTCTGGGCGGCGGCCTGATCGGCTATCTCGTCGGCGAGCGACCCCACGGTGACGATCGGCGTGAGGCCGGTGTCCTCGACGGAGGGGGCCCCGGTGTCGGCGGCGAGCGCCGGGGAGGCGAAGGTTCCGACGACGCCGGTGGTGGCGAGGGCGGCGACGCCGGCCAGGTTCGCGCTCCTGCGCGTCAGGCGGCTCGGGGCACGATGCTTCCCGGTGGCACGGGTGAACGCCATGAAGAGGCTGGTCCTTTCCTTCCTTCTCGCCTACCGGGTTAGCTGACGGGTTCGGAGCAGGAAGGTCTCCTACGGGCTCCTCCGCGCGGGCGAAGGTGTCCGATTCACCCCAGGGACGATTGGGTCCCCGGCTCCCCAGGCTCACGCCTGACGGGGACTCGGCGATGGCTGCCCGACGCCGCGGGCGCAGCGATCTCCAGGCGGACAGCCGGACCGACGCTAGGCATCTCGTCCGTCAATCACCAAACGGACAGCCCCTTTTGTAGCGCATGCCACAGGGCAGACAGGCAATCTCCACCCTAAAACGGTCATACGACGGAACCCCGGCAAACGATTCGAAGCCGGGGTTCCACTTACATGCCGCGTTTCCAGAATGTGCCGCTTGGTACTTTTCTCCGCATCGGCGGCTTTCAATCAGCCCGTGACAACCGTCACTTCACCGATTCCGAGCGCCTTGACCGGCTCCTCGATCTGCGACGCGTCGCCGACGAGCACCGTGACCAGCCGGTCCACCGGGAAGGCGCCCACGACCGCCGCGGTGGCCTCCACCGTGCCGGTCTCCGCCAGCCGGACGTACAGCTGGGCCTGGTAGTCGTCAGGGAGGTGCTGCTCGACCTGGTCGGCCAGGGTGGCCGCGACGGAGGCCGCCGTCTCGTACTTCAGCGGGGCGACACCCACCAGGTTCTGCACGGCGACGTCGCGCTCTGCGTCGTCGAGGCCTTCGGCCGCGAGCGTGCGGAGCACCTTCCACAGGTCCTCGAGCGCGGGGCCGGTGTTCGGCGTGTCCACGGAGCCGCTGATGGCGAGCATGGCCGCGCCGGAGCCGTCCGGCGCTGATAGCAGCACCTGGCCGAAGGCCCGAACACCGTAGGTGTAGCCCTTCTCCTCGCGCAGCACCCGGTCGAGGCGGGAGGTGAGGGTGCCACCGAGGCAGTACGTGCCGAGGACCTGGGCGGGCCAGACACGGTCGTGGCGGTCCGCTCCGATGCGGCCGATGAGCAGTTGCGTCTGTACGGCCCCGGGACGGTCCACGATGACCACCCGGCCGGTGTCGTCGGCGCTGATCGGGGGCACCGGGCGGGGATCGGCCTTGTCCCCCGTCCAGGTGCCGAGCGATTCGCCGAGGACGGCGTCCAGGTCGACGCCGGTGAGGTCGCCGACGATCACGGCGGTCGCCGTCGCGGGGCGCACATGGGCCTCGAAGAAGGCGCGCACCGCGGGGGCGTCGATCCGCGCCACCGTCTCCTCGGTGCCCTGGCGCGGGCGCGAGACGCGCAGCGCGGCCGGGAAGAGCTCCTTGGCGAGCTGCTTGGCGGCGCGTCGGCCCGGGTTGGCCGTCTCGTGCGGGATCTCGTCGAGACGGTTGCGGACCAGCCGCTCGACCTCGCTGTCCGCGAAGGCGGGTGCGCGCAGCGCCTCGGCGAGCAGGCCGAGGGCCTTGGGCAGCCGGGAAACCGGAACCTCCAGCGACACCCGCACCCCCGGGTGGTCGGCGTGGGCGTCCAGCGTGGCGCCACAGCGCTCCAGCTCGGCGGCGAACTCCTCTGCGGAGTGCTTGTCGGTGCCCTCCGACAGGGCGCGCGCCATGATCGTGGCGACGCCGTCGAGTCCCTCGGGCTCGGCCTCCAGCGGGGCGTCGAGGCAGAGCTCGACGGCCACGACCTGCTGGCCGGGCCGGTGGCAGCGCAGCACCGTCAGGCCGTTGTCCAGCGTGCCGCGCTCGGGGGCCGGGAAGGCCCAGGGCCGGGCGGCGCCGGGAGTCGGCTGCGGGTGGAAGTCCATGGTCACGGCAGCGTCGCTCACTGGTCCGTCCCCTCGTGCTCGTGTCCGTCGGCCGCTTCGGTCTCTTCGGCGGCGACCGGTTCGTAGACCAGCACCGCCCGGTTCTCGGGGTGAAGACGCGCCTTGGCGACCGCCTGCACCTCCTTGGGGGTGACCTCGAGCACACGCTTCACGGCGGTGAGGGCCAGCTGCGGGTCACCGAACAGGACCGCGTATCGGCAGAGTTCGTCGGCACGGCCGGCGACCGTGCCGAGCCGGTCCAGCCATTCGCGCTCCAGCTGCGCCTGTGCGCGCTCCATCTCCTCCGCGGTCGGGCCCTCGGCCGCGAAGCGCGCCAGCTCCTCGTCGACGGCCGCCTCGATCTGCGGGACGTCGACGCCGCCGGAGGTCTTGACGTCGAGCCACCCCATCGACGGGGCGCCGGCCAGCCGCAGCAGGCCGAACCCGGCCGCGACGGCGGTCCGGTCACGGCGCACCAGCCGGTTGTGCAGCCGGGAGGACTCCCCGCCGCCGAGGACGGTCAGCGCCAGGTCCGCGGCGTCGCACTCGCGGGTGCCGTCGTGGGGGAGGCGGTAGGCGGCCATCAGGGCGCGGGCAGGGACCTCCTCGACGATCTCCTCGCGCAGCTGGGCGCCGATGTTGTCCGGGAGGGTGCCGTCGCGCGGCGGCTGCTTGCCGTCGTGTGCGGGGATGGACCCGAAGTACTTCTCGATCCAGGCGAGCGTCTGCTCGGGTTCGATGTCACCGACGACCGACAGCACCGCGTTGTTGGGCGCGTAGTAGGTGCGGAAGAAGGCGCGGGCGTCCTCGAGGGTCGCCGCGTCCAGGTCGGCCATCGAGCCGATCGGGGTGTGGTGGTAGGGGTGGCCCTCCGGATAGGCGAGGGCGGTCAGCTTCTCGAAGGCGGTGCCGTAGGGCACGTTGTCGTACCGCTGGCGGCGCTCGTTCTTGACGACGTCGCGCTGGTTCTCCATCGACTCGTCGTCGAGGGCGGCCAGCAGCGAGCCCATGCGGTCGGCCTCCAGCCAGAGCGCAAGCTCCAGCTGGTGCGTGGGCATCGTCTCGAAGTAGTTGGTCCGCTCGAAGCTGGTGGTGCCGTTCAGCGAACCGCCGGCTCCCTGGACCAGCTCGAAGTGGCCGTTCCCCTTCACCTGGCCGGAGCCCTGGAACATCAAGTGCTCGAAGAGGTGGGCGAGTCCTGTACGGCCCTTGACCTCGTGGCGTGAACCGACGTCGTACCAGAGGCAGACCGCGGCGACCGGGGTCAGGTGGTCCTCGGAGAGCACCACGCGCAGGCCGTTGGCCAGGCGGTGCTCGGTCGCTGTCAGGCCGCCGGACCCGGCCTGCGCTGTGGCCGTGTGACCCATGGGCATGTACGTCCCTTCGATCGCGAAAACTTGGAAGTGCTGCCAGAGCTGCCACTGTATGCAAGCGTGCGGACACCTGGCGAAGTTCCCGGGCCCGGAGCCGCACCGTTCCCCCTGCGGCGCGGCGCATTCCCCCGGGGTGCGGGGGCGGATCACGGGTCGCGGTCGGCGTTGTCGGCGGGACGGTCCACAATGGTCCGCGTCAGATGCCCACCTGGTACGTGAAGGAGCAGCAGCCGCGATGGCCCGCCGCAGCACGAAGACCCCACCGCCGGACGACTTCGAGGAGAGGATCCTCGACATCGACGTGGTGGACGAAATGCAGGGCTCCTTCCTCGAGTACGCGTACTCGGTGATCTACTCCCGGGCCCTGCCGGACGCACGCGACGGCATGAAGCCGGTGCACCGCCGCATCGTCTACCAGATGAACGAGATGGGGCTGCGTCCCGACCGCGGCTATGTGAAGTGCGCCCGCGTCGTCGGTGAGGTCATGGGCAAGCTGCACCCGCACGGTGACGCATCGATCTACGACGCCCTCGTGCGCATGGCGCAGCCGTTCTCGATGCGCCTGCCGCTGGTCGACGGTCACGGAAACTTCGGCTCGCTGGGCAACGACGATCCGCCGGCCGCCATGCGGTACACCGAGTGCCGGATGGCAGACGCCACCGGCCTGATGACCGAGTCGATCGACGAGGACACGGTCGACTTCCAGTCGAACTACGACGGCCAGGAGCGCGAGCCCGTCGCGCTTCCCGCCGCCTATCCGAACCTGCTGGTCAACGGGGCGTCCGGGATCGCGGTCGGTATGGCGACCAATATGCCCCCGCACAATCTGGGGGAGGTCATCGCCGCGGCGCGCCACCTCATCAGACACCCCGGCGCGGACCTCGAGACGCTGATGCGCCATGTGCCGGGCCCGGACCTGCCGACCGGCGGCCGCATCGTCGGTCTGAACGGCATCAGGGACGCCTACGAGTCCGGCCGCGGTTCGTTCAAGATCCGTGCCACCGTGTCCGTGGAGAACGTCACCGCGCGCCGCAAGGGTCTGGTCGTCACGGAACTGCCCTTCACGGTCGGCCCGGAGAAGGTCATCGCCAAGATCAAGGACCTGGTCGGGTCGAAGAAGCTCCAGGGCATCGCGGACGTCAAGGACCTCACCGACCGCGAGCACGGCCTGCGTCTGGTCATCGAGATCAAGAACGGGTTCATCCCGGAGGCGGTCCTGGAGCAGCTGTACAAGCTGACTCCGATGGAGGAGTCCTTCGGCATCAACAACGTGGCGCTGGTCGACGGGCAGCCGCTCACGCTCGGTCTGAAGGAACTGCTCGAGGTCTATCTCGACCACCGCTTCGACGTCGTCCGGCGGCGCAGCGAGTTCCGGCGCACCAAGCGCCGGAACCGGCTGCACCTGGTCGAGGGCCTGCTCGTCGCCCTCCTCGACATCGACGAGGTCATCCGGATCATCCGGTCCAGCGACAACTCGGCCCAGGCGAAGGAGCGGCTCATCGAGCACTTCTCGCTGAGCGAGATCCAGACGCAGTACATCCTGGACACCCCGCTGCGCCGGCTCACCAAGTTCGACCGGATCGAGCTCGAGAGCGAGCGCGACCGGCTCAACGGCGAGATCGACGAGCTGACCGGCATCCTCGAGTCGGACGCCGAACTGCGCAAACTGGTCTCCTCCGAACTGGCCGCGGTGGCGAAGAAGTTCGGTACCCCGCGGCGCACGGTGCTGCTGGAGTCCGCGGGCACGCCCGCGCCGGCGGCCTCGCTGCAGGTGGCGGACGACCCCTGCCGGGTCCTGCTCTCCTCCACCGGCCTGCTCGCGCGTACGGCCACGGGCGAGCCGCTGGTGGAAGGCAGGAGCAAGCGCGCCAAGCACGATGTGATCGTCTCCGCCGTGCTCGCCACACAGCGCGGCGAGGTGGGCGCCGTGACCTCGGCAGGGCGGCTGCTGCGGCTGTCGGTGATCGACCTGCCGCAGCTGCCGGACACGGCGGCCGCCCCCAACCTCTCCGGCGGTGCGCCGGTCGCGGAGTTCCTGTCGCTTCAGGCGGACGAGACGGTCGTCTGCCTGACCACTCTCGACGAGTCGTCGCCGGGCCTCGCGCTCGGGACCCTGCAGGGCGTGGTCAAGCGGGTGGTGCCCGACTATCCCTCCAACAAGGAGGAGCTGGAGGTCGTCACGCTCAAGGACGGCGACCGGATCGTCGGTGCCGTCGAGCTGCACACCGGCGAGGAGGACCTGGTGTTCATCACCTCGGACGCCCAGTTGCTGCGTTATCCCGCCGCACAGGTGCGTCCACAGGGCCGTCCGGCCGGCGGTATGGCCGGCATCAAGCTGGCGGAGGGCGCGGAGGTCATCTCGTTCACGGCGGTGGATCCGGCGGGCGACGCGGTGGTGTTCACGGTGGCGGGCTCGCACGGCACGCTGGACGACTCCATGGCGACGGCGAAGCTGACGCCGTTCGACCAGTACCCGCGCAAGGGACGGGCCACCGGCGGCGTGCGCTGCCAGCGCTTCCTGAAGGGCGAGGACGTGCTGGTCCTGGGCTGGGCGGGCGCGGCACCGGCCAGGGCGGCGCAGAAGAACGGCTCCCCCGCCGAGCTCCCGGAGCCCGACCCGCGCCGCGACGGCTCCGGCACGCCTCTCCTGTCGCCGGTCGCCGTGCTCGCGGGGCCGGCGAGCTAGCCGCCGTAGCCCTCGGAAGAGTCCTCGGAGGTGTCCTCGGACAGGTCGTCCGAGGACACCTGAGGCACATATCGCAGGACGCCCCACAGGCTGTGCTCCTCAGGGGCCTCTTCGGTTCCGGTGATGCGGGCGGCGTCGAGGTGCGACAGCAGGGCCCGGGTGTCGACGCCGGAGCCGATGAGCACCAGCTGTGTGAGCCGCTCGGCGTCGCCCGACGGCCAGGGCTCCGGGTAGAAGCGCAGGAACCGGCCCACGGAGTGGATCGTGTACCGGTTGCGTGGGTCGAGTACGCCGAAGTCGACGAATCCCTTGATGCGGTACAGCCCTTCGGGCCGTGAGTCGAGGAAGTCCAGCAGCCTCCGCGGATGGAGGGGATCCGCGGAGGTGAACGAGGCGCTCTCGTAGGCGGCGTGCAGATGGCCGTCCTGAGCGTGTTCGTCGTGGTCGTCGTCGTGGAGGTCCTCGAAGGACAGCTGTCCGACCCGTTCGGTCCGCGGCCGCGGCTCGAAGAACAGCTCGGGGTCGATCCGCCCGTACGATGCCGGGACCACGGCGGCCCGGTCGGCGAGCCCGGTGATCGTCTCTCGCAGCGCTCGCCGCTCCCCATCACCGACCCGGTCCGCCTTGTTCAGTACGACGAGGTCGGCGACGGCGAGATGGCGGTCGAGCTCCGGGTGCCGATCACGGGTCTGCTCGAACTCGGCCGCGTCGACGACCTCGACGAGGCCGCCGTAGACGATCCGGTCGTTGTCGCTGGCGAGGAGCATCCTCACCAGTTCCTGCGGTTCGGCGAGGCCGCTCGCCTCGATGACGATCACGTCGAGGCCGGCGGCGGGCCGGGTGAGCTTGTCGAGGAACACATCGAGTTCGCTCGCGTCGACGGCACAGCACAGGCAGCCGTTGCCGAGCGAGACCGTGGAGTCACCGAGCTGTCCGGCCACGGTCATGGCATCGATCTCGATCGACCCGAAGTCGTTGACGATGGCGCCGATCCTGGTCCCGCGACTGGTGCGCAGCAGTTGGTTGAGCAAAGTCGTCTTGCCGGATCCCAGAAAGCCCGCGAGGACGACGACGGGGATCTGCGGCTTGCTCAAGACGACACTCCGGGGCCGGGGCAGCTGTGGCCTCCAGAATAGGGGCCGGTCAGAGGAGGGCCGGGAGCGGCTGCGGCGGTGGCGTCCCCACGTAACGGGCCGCCGGCCGGATGATCTTGGAGTCCTCCGCCTGCTCCAGAATGTTGGCGCTCCAGCCGACGACGCGTGCCGCGCAGAACGTCGGCGTGAACATCTCCCTGGGCAGTCCGCACAGTTCCATGACGACGCCCGCGTAGAACTCGACGTTCGTGTGCAGTTCCCTCCCGGGCTTCAGCTCGGCGAGGATCGCCTCCACACGCGACTCCACCTCGAGCGCGAACCGGACGAGCGGCCCGCCGAAAGTCTCGGCGATCTGGCGCAGCATCCGCGAACGCGGGTCCTGCGTGCGGTAGACGGGGTGGCCGAAGCCCATGATCCGCTCCCCCGCCAGCACGCGTTCCCTGATCCATGCGTCGATGCGGTCCGGTGTGCCGATGGCGTCGAGCGTGTCCAGGGCGCGGCTCGGCGCACCGCCGTGCAGGGGCCCGGAGAGGGCGCCGACGGCACCGACGAGGCACCCGGCGACATCGGCCCCGGTGGAGGTGATCACCCGCGCCGTGAAAGTCGAGGCGTTGAAGCCGTGGTCCACGGTGGAGATCAGATACTGCTCGACGGCTCGGGCGCGCACGGGATCTGGCTCGCAACCGGTCAGCATGTAGAGGTAGTTCGCCGCATACGGCAGGTCATCGCGCGGTTCGACGGGCTCGAGCCCGCGGCCGATCCGGTACAGCGCGGTGAGCAGAGTCGGTACGGCGGCGCAGGCCGCGAGCGCGTCGGCGCGGCGGCGCTCGGGGGCCAGGTCGTACACGGGCCTCATCCCGGCGCAGGCGCCGAACAGCGACAGCGCGGTCCTCAGACCGGCGAGCGGGCCGGAGGCGGAGCCGGCGCGGACGATCGCGGGCAGTGCCGCGCCGACGCTCTCGGGAAGCCGGCGCAGCGATGCCGTGTGCGCGGTGAAGGCGGCGCGCTCGGCGGCGTCCGGCAGCCGGCCGTGGAACATCAGGTGCCAGACGTCCTCGAAGGTGCCGCGTTCGGCCAGTTCGACGGCCGAGTACTGCCGGTAGTGGTAGAAGCCCTCACGCCCACGGACGTCCCCGAGGGCCGTGTCGGTGACGACGACGCCGGCGAGACCGCGCGGTATGCCGGAGTCGGCGGGCGGTGCGCTGATCGACATGGTTCTGCCTCCCTTTTCCTGACTGCACCTTCCATGCTTGACCGGATCAGTGTCAATGTTGATTGAATCAATATGGATAGAGTTCTGGTCATGACGGAGCAGGACGAGGTCGGAGCCCGGCTCACCACCCGCGAAGCGGCCGAGCGCCTGGGTGTGAAGCCGGAAACGGTGTACGCGTATGTGAGCCGCGGCCAACTCGCCAGCCGCCGCAGCCCCAGCGGCCGCGGCAGCACCTTCGACGCCGCCGAGGTCGACGCCCTCGCGCGCAAGGGCAGGCGGGAGGACCGGCCCGCAGGCGAACTGACCTTCCGTACGGAGATCACCCTCATCGAGAACGACCGCTACTACTTCCGCGGCGTCGACGCCGTCGCACTCGCTGAGCGCTACTCGTACGAGGAGATCGTCCGGTGGCTGCTGAGCGGCCGTCTGGAACACGGCTTCCGCTTCGTCAGCCCGACAGAACCGCTGAGGGCCGCCCGCAGCGCCGTCGACTCCCTGCCCGCCCACGCCGGGACCATGGACCGGCTGCGCGTCGCGGTCGTCGCCGCATCCGCCACCGACCCGCTCCGCTTCGACCTCGACCCCACGATGGTGGCGGGCACCGGTACCTGCCTGATCTCGACACTCGTCGACGCGCTGCCCGTGACCGGCCGGAAACACGGCGGCGACGGCCCGATCGCCTGGCGGCTGTGGCCCCGGCTGACCGGCCGGCCCGCCGACGACGCCTCACTCCGCGTGCTGGACCGGGCGCTCTGCCTGCTCATCGACCACGACCTCGCGGCGTCCACGCTCGCCGCCCGGGTCGCCGCGTCCGCCCGCGCACACCCCTATGCCGTCGTCTCCGCCGGACTTGGCGCCCTGGAAGGACCCTTGCACGGCGCCGCGAGCGGCCTCGCGCACAGGATGCTGGCCGAGGTGATCGAGCGGGGCGGAGCCACGCCGGTCGTGGCCGACCATCTGCGGGCGGGCCGGCGGATCCCCGGCCTCGGACACCGTCTCTACCCGGGCGAGGACCCCCGCGCGCAGGCGCTGTTCGCGGCCCTCGCCGATGTCCCCCGGGCACGCCCCGCGCTGGACGCCGCCCAGGACGTGATCGACACGAGCGCCCGCCACACCGCGCTGTACGCCAATGTCGACCTGGCACTCGCGGTGCTCTCCGTGTCCTCGGGGATGCCCGCCGACGCCGGCGAGACGGTGTTCGCGGTGGCACGCACGGCGGGCTGGATCGCCCACGCGCTGGAGGAGTACGCGGAGCGCCCGCTGCGGATGCGCCCCAGCGGCCGGTACCAGGGGCTGCGCCCGCCCAGGCCTCTGCCTTGAGTTCGCCAAAGCCGGACAGCCGGTACCGGTGGCGGGTCGGATGCGCCGCCACACGGCGGTATCGCGGCCGCCGCCGTTCGCCGATCCGGCCCTCGGGCTGCGGCAGCCGGGTCCGGGACGCAAGCCGTTCGCACGGGCACCACATTTCCGGAATGGAAGCCGCTCCCTTACCGTTCAGACGCATGAGTCCCGTACCGACCGGCCCCGCCCGGCGACGGCGGTTCGGCTGGCCGCAGCGGGTGTTCTCCCAGGTCCTGCTGATGCAGCTGACGATCGTCACCGGGGTCACCGCGCTGGCCACCGGCCTGTTCCTCGCGCCGCTCAGCGCCCAGCTCGACGACCAGGCGATGCGCCGCGCGCTCGCCATCGCGGAGACCACCGCGTCACCGGAGCTCGCGGAGGACCTGACCGACTCCCGGCCGGCCGCCGACGGCCCGGTTCAGGCGGAGGCAGAGCGGATCAGGCAGGCCACCGGCGCCGAGTACATCGTGGTCATGGACCACCGCGGGGTGCGCTGGTCCCACACCTCCCCCGACCGGATCGGCCGCACCGTCTCCACCGACCCGAGCGAGGCGCTGGCCGGGGAGGAAGTGATGGAGATCGACAGCGGCACGCTCGGCCGCTCCGCCCGCGGCAAGGTGCCGCTGCGAGACGCGGACGGCACGATCGTCGGCGCGGTGTCCGTCGGCATCGAGTACGACAGTGTCCGGGCCAGGCTGCTGGCGGCGATCCCGGGGCTCATCGCCTATGCCGGGGGTGCGCTGGCCGTCGGAGCGCTCGCCGCGTACCTGATCTCCCGCAGGCTCCAGCGGCAGACCCATGACCTTGCCTTCTCCGACATCTCCGCCCTCCTCGCCGAGCGCGAGGCGATGCTGCACGGCATCAGGGAAGGCGTCGTGGCCCTCGACGCCGCGAGCCGCATCCGGCTGCTCAACGACGAGGCCCAGCGGCTGCTCGGCGTGGGCCCCGAGGCCATCGGCCGGTCGCTGGACGAGGTGCTGGGCGAGGGACGCACCGGCGACGTCCTGGCGGGTCGGGTGCACGGGGACGATCTGCTGACCGTACGGGGCAGCCGGGTGCTCGTCGCCAACCGGATGCCGACCGACGACGGCGGCGCCGTCGCCACGCTCCGCGACCGCACCGAGCTCGAGCAGCTGGGCCGGGAACTGGACTCCACCCGCGGGCTGATCGACGCGCTGCGGGCCCAGGACCACGAGCACGCCAACCGGCTGCACACCCTGCTGGGTCTGCTGGAACTGGAGATGCACCGGGAGGCGGCGGAGTTCGTCACCGAAGTGGTCGGGGTGCACCGGACGACCGCCGAGCAGGTCACCGAGCGGATCCACGACCCGCTGCTCGCCGCGCTGCTGGTCGGCAAGGCGACGGTCGCCGCGGAGCGCGGGGTCTCCCTGCGCATCGCTCCCGCGACGCTGCTGCCCGATCGGCTGGTGGATCCGCGGGGACTGGTGACGGTGGTCGGCAACCTCGTGGACAACGCGCTCGACGCGGCTGCGGGCACAGAGGACCCGAGGGTCGAGGTCGAGCTGCACACGGAGGGACGCACGGTGGTGCTGCGCGTCTCGGACAGCGGCCCCGGTGTCCCGGCCGAACAGCGTGAGCTGATCTTCACGGAGGGCTGGACCACCAAGGAACTGCCCGCCCACGGCAAGCGCGGCCTGGGGCTGCCGCTGGTGCGAAGGTTCGCGGAGCGGCAGGGCGGCAGCGCGGCGGTCCGCACGTCCGCGGCCGGGGGCGCCGAGTTCAGCGTCGTGCTGCCCGATGCGCTGGCGGAGAGAGGCCCGAACGACGCGGACGCCGCATCGGCGGTGGTGGCGGACGTCGGAGGCGCCGTGGTGCCCGGCGCACAAGCGGTCCGGCAGGGCTGATGATCGACGTACTGGTCGTGGACGACGACACCCGGGTCGCGGAGATCAACGCCGCCTATGTCGCCAAGGTCGAGGGCTTCCGGGTCGTGGCGCTGGCCCATTCGGCCGCGGAGGCGCTCGCCCGGCTCGCCGAGATGCGCGTCGATCTGGTCCTGCTCGACCACTATCTGCCGGACGAGAACGGGCTGTCGGTCGTCCGCGAGCTCCGCGCTCTCGGCCACCAGACGGATGTGATCATGGTGACGGCCGCCAGGGACGTGGCCACCGTCCAGGCGGCCATGCGTCACGGCGCGCTCCAGTACCTTGTCAAGCCGTTCAACTTCGCCGGACTGCGGGCCAAGCTGGAGGCCTACGCGACGCTGCGGCGGACGCTCGACAGCGTTGGCGAGGCCGAACAGGCAGAGGTGGACAGGATCTTCGGCACTCTGTCGGCCGGTACGATCGCCCCGGAGCTGCCGAAGGGGCACTCACCGACCACCGCCGAGGTGGTGCGGCAGGTCCTGCTGGCTGCCGACGGCCCTCTCTCGGCACAGCAGATCGCGGAACTGGCGGGGGTGAGCCGGCAGACCGCCCAGCGCTATCTGAAGCTTCTTGAGCGGACGAGCAGGGTGCGGCTGACTCTCCGGTACGGCGAGACGGGCCGCCCGGAGCACCGCTATGTGTGGGTGCCGAGCACCTGAGGACCACGCGCTCCGGTCAGGTCGCCGGGCGCGGTCGGGCACTGCCCCGGTGTCAGACGGCGCCGGCTCCGGTCAGCGCCCGCACCTCGGTCTCGGCGTGCTTCGCCGGGTCCGGCGGCTCCGACGAGACGACCGTGCCGATCCAGCCGGCCAGGAAGCCGAGCGGGATGGAGACGAGTCCCGGATTCTCCAGCGGGAAGACGTGGAAGTCCACGCCGGGGAAGAGGGACTGCTCACTGCCGGAGACGACCGGGGACAGAACCACCAGCAGCACGGCCGGTACCAGCCCCCCGTAGACGGACCAGACGGCCCCACGCGTGGTGAAGTTCCGCCAGAACAGCGAGTAGAGCAGGACCGGAAGGTTGGCGGAGGCGGCGACGGCAAAGGCCAGGCCCACGAGGAAGGCGACATTCAGATCGCGTGCCAGCAGCCCTAGTGCGATCGCGACCGCGCCGATGCAGACAGCGGCCACCCGGGCCACGGCGACCTCGCCGTACGGCTGCCGGCCGGACTGGCCCCGGCTCCGCAGCGTCGCGTACAGATCGTGGGCGACGGACGCCGAGGAGGCCAGGGTGATACCCGCGACGACGGCCAGGATCGTCGCGAACGCCACGGCCGCCACGACCGCGAACAACACGGTGCCCCCGGTGGAGCCGGCTCCCCCGCCGAGGTCGAGGGCGAGCAGCGGCACGGCGGTGTTGCCGGCGGCGTTGGAGGCCCGGACCTCCTCGGTGCCGACCACGGCGGCCGCTCCGAAGCCGAGCACGATCGTCATCAGATAGAAGCTGCCGATGAGACCGATGGACCAGACGACCGAGCGGCGGGCGGCCCGCGCGGTCGGCACCGTGTAGAAGCGGGAGAGGATGTGCGGCAGCCCTGCCGTGCCGAGGACGAGCGCCAGACCGAGACTGATGAAGTCCAGGGACGCGGTCCAGTCCCCGCCGTACCTGAGGCCGGGGGCGAGGAAGTCCATGCCCTGACCGCTGCGTGCGGCAGCGGAGTTGAGCAGTCGGCCGAAGTCGCCGTGGAAACGCATCAGCACCATCACGGTCATGGCGATCGCGCCTGCCATCAGCAGCACGGCCTTCACGATCTGGATCCAGGTGGTTGCCCGCATCCCTCCCAGCGACACATAGATCACCATCAGGGCGCCGACGCCGACGACGGTCCACGAGCGCGCGGCCGCGCTCGTCCCGCCGAGCAGCAGCGCGACCAGGCTGCCGGCTCCCACCATCTGCGCCACCAGGTAGAGAACGCAGACGGTGACCGAGGAAGTTCCCGCCGCGATACGTACGGGCCGTTCCCTCATCCGCGCGGCGAGAACGTCGGCAAGGGTGAACCGGCCGCAGTTGCGGACCAGTTCAGCGACGAGCAGCAGCACGACCAGCCAGGCGACCAGGAAGCCCACGGAGTAGAGCATTCCGTCGTAGCCGTAGAGCGCGATGAGTCCGGAGATGCCGAGGAAGGAGGCGGCGGACATGTAGTCGCCGGCGATGGCGAAGCCGTTCTCCATCGGGGAGAACAGCCGCCCGCCCACGTAGAACTCCTCGGCGGAACCGTGCCTGTTGCGGCTCACCCATGTGGTGATGGCGAGAGTGACGGCGATGAACGCGCTGAACAGCAGCAGGGCGAGCGCCTGGTGATCCCCGTTCACCGCCCGACCGCCCTGGTCATCTCCTGGGTGTCCCACCGCAGGTCCAGCGCGGCCCGGTCCCGCCGCAGCCTCGCATGGCGGGCATAGGCCCAGGTCAGCAGGAACGTGGTGAGGAACTGCGCGAGACCCGCGACCATCGCCACGTTCACCGCCCCGGCGACGGGCCTCGCCATCAGCCCGGGCGCGGTCGTCGCCGCGACGACGTATGCCAGGTACCAGACGAGGAAGGCGGCGCAGGCGGGCACGACGAACCGCCGGTAGCGGGCACGCACTTCCTGGAAGGCCTCGCTGCGCTGCACCTCCAGGTAGATGTCACCGGCGCTCGGTCCGGCCGTTGGGCCGTCCCCTGTGGCGAGCGGCCTCTCGGGAGCCGGGGCTCCGGTGCCGTCCCGGTCGCTCCAGCCGGAGGCCAGCGCGTCGCACCACGGGTCATCGAGCCGCACCGGGGCGACGTCCCGGTCTTCCTGCTTCTCCACCATCGACTCTCCTTGCCGACGAACCGTTTCGGCCGCCTACCCAAGGATGGACAGAGTGGGAAGATCCCGGACTCTTCTCTCGAGGTCTTCACCCCATCAGGTGACGTTCGTCCCAGGCGGCTGCGCAAGACCCTCGCGATAGGCGTATCGGACCGCCTGGGCCCGGTCGTGGAGTCCGGCCTTGGCGAACAGGTTGTTGATGTGGGTCTTCACCGTGGCGGTGGAAATGCCGAGCCGCCCCGCGATGTCGGCGTTGCCCAGGCCCTCGGCGATCAGCGTGAGCACCTCGCCCTCGCGTGCGGTCAGTCCGGCGGGAAGCCTCGGACCGGACGGAGCCGGCTCCGCCGTGACCTGTTCGAGGAGCCGGCGCTGGACCACCGGGGACAGCCCGGCCCGCCCGGCGACGACCTGCTGGATCGCCCGGACGATCTCGTCCCCGTCGGCGTCCTTGGTGAGGTAGCCCCGTGCCCCGGCCCGCAGCGCGGGGAAGAGCGAGTCGTCGTCCGCGTAGGTGGTGAGCACGACGACCTGGGTGGCGGGGTGCTCCTCGCGGATCAGGCGGGTCGCCTCGACCACGTCGACGCGTGGCATCCGCAGGTCCATCAGGACGACGTCGGGGGCGAGTTCGGCCACGAGCGCCACCGCCTCCGCCCCGTCCTTCGCGGAGCCGACGACCTCGATGCCGGGCAGGAGTCCCAGCGGCATCACGATGCCCTCGCGTACCACCGCCTGGTCGTCGGCGACGACGACCCGGGCCACCTCCCCGGTCACGCCGGCACCCGCAGCCGCACCGCGAACCCCTTCCCCTCCGGTCCCGCTTCGAGCGTGCCGCCGAGCAGTTCCGCGCGCTCCCGCATCCCGAGCAGACCGTACCCGGCACCGGACACCGTGAGGTCACCGGCCTTCCCCCGGCCGCCGAAATCCCGGATCTCCAGGGAGACTTCGTCCGTGAGGTAGCCGAGCACCAGACGCACCTCGGCCCCTGGCGCGTGCTTGCGCACATTGGTCAGAGCTTCCTGCGCCACCCGGCGTACGGCCTGCGACGCCTCGGCCGGAAGCTGCCGTCGCTCACCGGAAACCTCCGTCCGTGCGCCGTCGTTCGCGGCCAGTTCGCGCAGATAGTCCTCGACCGGCGTCATCTCACCCCTCAGTGCCGACAGGGCCTGCCGTGTCTCCGCGAGCCCCTCCCTGGCCATACCGCGCGCCGCCACCACCCGCTCCAGGATCTGGTCCCGGAAGGCTCCTTCGGGTCCCCGCTCGATCTGCAGCCTGGCCGCCTCCAGATGCACAAGCTGCGCCGACAGGCTGTGCGCGAGTACGTCGTGGATCTCGCGTGCGATGCGGGCCCGCTCGGCGAGTGCGGCCGACACCGCCTCAGCCTCGCGAGCGGCCCGTTCCTGGGCGAGGAGCCGGAAACCCGCCCCACGGGCCTCCGCGTCCAGGCGCAGCGCATAGCCGCCGAGCGAGACCGAGGCGAGGGTGAGCCCGGCCCCCCAGTCGCTGTCGTCCACAAGCGCGAACCGCGGCATGATGACGGCGACGACCGCCAGGGCCACAGCGAGCGGCAGCCGCTCCATGGACATGACGCACGCACCGATCCACAGCACCACCGCCGCGACGGTCGCCCCGACAAGGCAGGCACCCCATCCGACGGCCGCGAACACGGCGATCAGCGCCAGCGGCGGCAGCGCGGCGCCCCAGCCGCGGAAGACGTCCGAGGAGTAGGCACTGGCGACGGCCCATGTGGACAGCGCGGCGAGCAGGGCGATGTCGAGCGCCATGCGGGCCCTTGGGACGCCGATACGGGACAGGGCCTCCCGTGTGGGCCACTGGGTCCACTTGCCGGCACGCACATCCGCCTCTCAGTCCCGGCCGATGCTACGGAGGACGGCGGCGCGGCGGATCGGACCGGGGGTGGAGACGTCGTCTCCACCCCCGGGTGGGCACGGCCGGCCCGCCGGCCGTCAGGCGTCGATGCGCGAGCGGTCCATGGTGGCCGCCGAGCTGGTGATGAACTCCTTGCGGGGCGCGACCTCGTTGCCCATGAGCAGGTCGAAGACCTGCTCGGCGGCCTCCAGGTCCCCGATGTTGATCCGGCGCAGCGTGCGGTGGCGCGGATCCATCGTGGTCTCCGCCAACTGGTCGGCGTCCATCTCTCCCAGGCCCTTGTAGCGCTGGATGGAGTCCTTGAAACGGACCCCCTTGCGCTGGAACTCCAGCAGGGTCTGCCGCAGTTCGTTGTCCGAGTACGTGTAGACGTACTTGTCCTGGCCCTTCTTGGGCTGGATCAGCTCGATCCGGTGCAGCGGCGGAACGGCCGCGAAGACCCGGCCGGCCTCCACCATGGGCCGCATGTAGCGCTGGAAGAGCGTGAGCAGCAGGATGCGGATGTGGGCACCGTCGACGTCGGCGTCGACGAGCAGAACGATCTTTCCGTACCGGGCGGCGTCGATGTCGAACGTCCGGCCGGATCCTGCTCCTATGACCTGGATGATCGCACCGCACTCCGCGTTCTTCAGCATGTCGGAGACGGACGCCTTCTGGACGTTGAGGATCTTGCCCCGGATCGGCAGCAGCGCCTGGAACTCGCTGTTGCGCGCGAGCTTGGCGGTGCCGAGCGCCGAGTCCCCCTCGACGATGAACAGTTCGCTGCGCTCCACGTCGTCGCTGCGGCAGTCGGCGAGCTTGGCGGGCAGCGACGACGACTCAAGGGCCGTCTTCCTGCGCTGGGCCTCCTTGTGCTGGCGGGCCGCGATGCGCGTACGGGCGGCCGCGACGGCCTTCTCCAGCACCGCACGGGCCTGGGCCTTGGCGTCCCGCTTGGTGGACGTCAGGAACGCCTTGAGCTCCTTGGCCACGACGGCTGCGACGATCCTGTTGGCCGCCGAGGTGCCGAGGACCTCCTTGGTCTGGCCCTCGAACTGCGGCTCCGCCAGGCGGACGGTGACGACGGCGGTGAGACCCTCCAGGGCGTCGTCCTTGACGACGTCGTCCTCGGCGACACGCAGCATCTTTGCGGACCGCAGCGCCTCGTTCACCGTCTTGGTCACGGAGCGTTCGAAGCCGCTCACATGAGTGCCGCCCTTGGGTGTGGCGATGATGTTGACGAACGATTTGACCGTCGTGTCGTACCCGGTGCCCCAGCGCAGCGCGATGTCGACACCGAGTTCCCGGGTGACCTCGGTGGGTGTCATGTGGCCGCGGTCGTCGAGGACGGGGACGGTCTCCTTGAACGTGCCGTGGCCGGTGAGCCGCAGCACGTCGCAGACGGCCTTGTCCTGGGCCAGGTATTCGCAGAACTCGCTGATGCCGCCGTCGAAGCGGAAGGTCTCGACGCTCTTACCGCCGTCGCCCCCTCCGGCCTGGCCCCGCTCGTCATGGACGACGATGGTCAGGCCGGGGACGAGGAAAGCGGTCTGGCGGGCGCGCTGGTGCAGCGTCTCCAGGGAGAGCTTGGCGTCCTTGAGGAAGATCTGCCGGTCGGCCCAGTACCGCACGCGGGTACCGGTCCTGGCCCTGGGCACGCGCTTGCCCTTGAGCAGCCCGTTCGCCGGGTCGAAGGGGGCGTCGGGTCCTGACTCGGTGAACATGCCGGGCACGCCGCGCCGGAAGCTGATGCCGTGGGTGGCGCCTCCGCGGTCCACCTCGACGTCGAGGCGGGCGGAGAGCGCGTTCACCACCGAGGCGCCGACGCCGTGCAGACCGCCGGACGCCGCGTAGGAACCGCCGCCGAACTTGCCGCCGGCGTGCAGCTTGGTCATCACGACCTCGACACCGGAGAGCCCCGTCTTGGGCTCCACGTCCACGGGGATGCCGCGACCGTTGTCCCTGACCTCGACCGAGCCGTCCTCATGGAGGATCACCTCGATGTGATCGCAGTGGCCGCCGAGGGCCTCGTCCACCGAGTTGTCGATGATCTCCCAGAGGCAGTGCATCAGGCCGCGGCTGTCGGTCGAGCCGATATACATGCCAGGCCGTTTACGGACCGCCTCGAGCCCCTCCAGAACGAGCAGGTGCCGCGCGGTGTAGTTGGAGCCGTCACGGTCTGCTGTCAGCAGCGCTGTGGATGGCACGGACGATTCGGCGGTCACGCGGTTCGCTCCTCGCTGAATTTCAGATGTGGCCAAGTGGGGTAAAGGCCCGGCGTCGGTCGCCGGTCAGAGCGTACAGAGGCCTGGTAGAGCCGATGTAACGCCACCCACCTGATTTCTTATGCTAGTGCAGTTTCGCATATGTGTTCGATCGCTCGATGGAGTGACGTGCACATCACGTTCCCTTCCAGGCATGAACCATTTAGGCTCCGGGCACGTCCTCATGAACAACCGGCAACCCAGCCGGGAGGGCCAAACGAGACAAGCAACGCGAAATCCGTAGAGCGAAGCAATACGGCTCATTCGCCGCCAACCGGCAGCAGACAGCCACCTTGGGAAAAAGTTTCGAGGAAATGCCACGAGCGGGAACGTTTTCGGCCTGGTTGGATGTTGACCCTGGTACGACAGCTCGTCGAGCTAGAGAAGAGGCGACGTGACTACTGTTCTGACCCCCGCGAGCCCGCTGACGGCCGCTGACCGCTGCGATCGTTGCGGCGCCCAGGCTTATCTGCGCGTCGTACTGATCAGTGGTGGTGAACTGCTCTTCTGCGCCCACCACGGGCGCAAGTTCGAGCCGGAACTCAAGAAGATCGCCGCGGAAATACAGGATGAGACGGACCGCCTGACGGCCGTGCCGGCCGGCGCCGGTGAAGAGGACCGCTGACGCCTCACATCCCGACGAGCCAAGGGCCGGTCCAGGGACCGGCTGACGGGCGGCTCCCCCGACCACCGGGGGAAGCCGCCCGCTCTCGTTCCGTCACCGTCCTCGCTGAGCCGACCGGCCCGGCCGGTCAGTCCGCTGCCCCCGGCAAGGGCGGTGCGACCGCGGAGACCCTCGTGTAGACACCCGGCCCGTCCGGCCGTCCGCAGCCGCTGCCCCAGGAGACCAGGCCGATCAGCCTCCCCTCGGCGATCAGCGGCCCCCCGCTGTCCCCCTGGCAGGCGTCGTGCCCGCCCTGCGGATCTCCGGCGCACAGCATGGTGGACCGCTGGTACCTGCTGCTCTGCCCGCCGGGATAGGCGTTCGCGCACGTCGCGTCCGGGAGCACGGACACCCGTGCCGCCCGCAGGGACGGCGAGTAGCTGCCGTCACCTTTCGTGTCGCCCCAGCCGTAGACCGTAGCGGCCGTCCCGACCTTGTACGCCGGGTCCCCCGCCCCGGCCACCGGGAGCACATGGTCCTTCGGCAGGGCCTCTGCGAGCGTCAGGAGCGCCACGTCGGCGCTGTTGGTCACGGGCTCGTACTTCGGCGAGACCCACGTTTCCCGCACCGGGACCTCCCGCCCGCCGTCACCCACGAGCTTCGAGCGGCCCGCGATGATGTGCAGGTCGCGCACCGATGCGGCCTCCTTCCCCAGAACGGCGGTGCTCAGGCAGTGGGCGGCGGTCATCACCTTGGTCGGCGCCACGACCACGCCACCGCAGAACTGCCCGCTGCGCACTGGGCCGAACCGGTCACGGCTGGCCAGTGCGACAACCCATGGGCTCTCGCCGGCACGAACCTCGTACCCGCCGATGACCACGCTGTCCGCGTCGGCGGACGGGGGCATCGCCAGTGGTGTCACGACCGCTGCGGCGATCAGGGCCGACACCTGGGCCAGACCTCGGGCAGTGGGGCGACGCATATGGCCTCCTGACTCTGCGTGAATCCGATACCACTCAGAGTCGCCCAATCGGCTGCCCTGCGCACGTGCGCGACATGGTGAAGGGCCCGACTCCCCAGGGGGAATCGGGCCCTTCACCGCCGCCGGCCCTGCGGCGGTGAGTGCTCGAACGGCTGCGGCCTAGTCGAGGTAGTCGCGCAGCACCTGCGAACGCGACGGGTGGCGCAGCTTCGACATCGTCTTGGACTCGATCTGCCGGATGCGCTCACGCGTCACTCCGTAGACCTTGCCGATCTCGTCCAAGGTCTTCGGCTGACCGTCGGTGAGCCCGAAGCGCATGGACACCACGCCCGCCTCACGCTCGGACAGGGTGTCGAGCACCGAGTGGAGCTGCTCCTGCAGAAGCGTGAAGCTCACCGCGTCGGCCGGGACGACGGCCTCCGAGTCCTCGATGAGGTCACCGAACTCGCTGTCGCCGTCCTCGCCGAGCGGGGTGTGCAGCGAGATGGGCTCGCGGCCGTACTTCTGGACCTCGATGACCTTCTCGGGGGTCATGTCGAGCTCCTTGGCCAGCTCCTCCGGAGTGGGTTCGCGACCCAGGTCCTGGAGCATCTGGCGCTGGACGCGCGCGAGCTTGTTGATGACCTCGACCATGTGCACCGGGATACGGATGGTGCGGGCCTGGTCGGCCATGGCGCGAGTGATCGCCTGACGGATCCACCAGGTGGCGTACGTGGAGAACTTGTAGCCCTTGGTGTAGTCGAACTTCTCGACCGCGCGGATCAGACCGAGGTTGCCCTCCTGGATCAGGTCCAGGAAGAGCATGCCGCGGCCGGTGTAGCGCTTGGCCAGCGAGACGACCAGTCGGAGGTTGGCCTCGAGCAGGTGGTTCTTGGCGCGGCGGCCGTCCTCGGCGATGATCTCCAGCTCGCGCTTGAGCTTCGGCGCCAGCTTGTCCGAGTTCGCCAGCTTGTCCTCGGCGAACAGGCCGGCCTCGATGCGCTTGGCGAGCTCGACCTCCTGCTCGGCGTTGAGCAGGGGGACCTTGCCGATCTGCTTCAGATAGTCCTTGACCGGGTCGGCGGTGGCGCCTGCGACGGCGACCTGCTGCGCGGGCGCGTCGTCCTCGTCGTCGTCGGAGAGGACGAAGCCCTTGCTCTCGCCTTCGGTCTCTTCCTCGTCACCCTTGCCGCCGGGCTGGACCTCGTCGAGCAGCTCCTCGCCCTCGGCGGCCTCGTCGGTGTCCTTCTTGCCGGCGGTCTTCTTGGCCGTCGTCTTCTTGGCGGCGGTCTTCTTCACCGCCGTCTTCTTGGCCGTCGTCTTCTTGGCGGCCGCCTTCTTCGCAGGCGCGGCCTCCGCGGATTCCTCGGCCGGGACCTCGACGGTCTCGGCCGCCGGGGTCGCGGTGGCCGCGACAGTCTTCGCCGTGGCGGTCTTGGCCGCGACGGTCTTGGTGGCGGTGCGCTTGACCGGGCTCTTCGCTGCGACGCTCTTGCGGGCGCGCTTCGGCGACTCCGCTGCACTGACCATCAGCGTCACACCCTCTTCCTCGAGGATCTGGTTGAGGCTGCGCAGAACATTCTTCCACTGGGTTGGCGGAATCTGGTCAGCCTCGAAGGCCCGACGCACGTCATCGCCGGCGATCTGCCCATCAGCCTTTCCCCGCTCGATGAGCGCCATCACAGACTCGGACTCGGCGATCTCCGGCGGGAGCGTACGGGATGTGCTGGCCGACACGAACAACCTCTCGGAACGATGGAAACGGCTTCCGGCCCCGCCCATGATCGGGCCGAAGCCGACGACCACCGGGCTGCGGATGTGCCGGTGGCGCGGGCGGAACCCAGGAGCTGTCACAGCGCCGTGCATGGCGGCTGTATTCCCTCCTCGGCTGTCACCTCTTAGGTCATCGCGCTGTTTCGAGGAGTGTTACGCCCAATCCACGTGGCCCGAGTCACACCCCAAAAGCCGCCGAACGGTCATAGCGGGGCATGCAGGGCGCAACGTGTCGCCGGATCCCCTCGAATCCGGCGACACGAGATCCGAACGCCTGCGCACCCCGACCGCCGCTGCTGTCAGTGCTCACGCGGCGCGGGGACCACTCGCTCCACTTCCGGATGAACCGTGAGCAGCTGACGCATGGCCGATTCGGCAGCCTGCCCGTCGCCCGAGGCGAGGGCGTCGGCGATACGGGCGTGGTGCGTCAGGGACGCCTCGGTCGGGCGGTCACAGCCGGTGACCGGGCCCCCGGACACCTGGAGCGCCGCTGAGACGATTCCCGCCAGGTGCTCCAGCATGCGGTTGCCGGCGAGCTGGATGAGCAGGGAGTGGAATTCGGCGTCGGCACGCGAGAAGGTGAGCACGTCACCCTGGGTCAGGGAGTGGCCCATGATCTCGACCATGTCACCCAGACGCTGCTGGACGTCCTCACGGCCGTGACCGGCGGCGAGCCGGGCGGCCAGCGGCTCGATCGTCCAGCGCAGCTCGCTCAGCTCCCGGCGCTGGTCCTCTCGCTGCGGGCCGAAGGCTCGCCACTCGATGATGTCGGGGTCCAGGAGGTTCCAGTCGCTGACAGGCCGGACGCGGGTGCCGACGTTGGGCCGGGCACTGACCAGCCCCTTGGCCTCGAGGACCCGGAGCGACTCCCGCACCACGGTCCGGGAGACCTCGAAGCGCTGGCCGATCTCCTCGGGTACGAGCGGGCGGTCGGCCCCGAGGTCGCCGGAGACGATCATCTGGCCGAGTTGCTGGACGAGTTGGCCGTGCAGGCCACGGCCGCGGCTGCCCGCCGCGCGGCGGCCGACCCGGCCCAACTCGGCGTCGGAACCGTCCCACGAGGGAGGGCCTACACGCTCGGTCGCAGGCGTCCCCCCGTAGCTGTAACGGTCGAGATCGCCCGGACCGGCAAGGCCGTTCTCGGTGGGGCGGGCGGCGGTCATCATGGTGTGCGCAAGGGTACTCACGCATCCTTTGTCGGCTCGGCTTCCGGGCCCCTTGAGGTCTTTGGTGAAAAGCACACGAAAGGGTGATCGGCGCTCACCCCTCAATTGACGACTTATCGTAAGTAAACAGACATTTCCCAAGGGATTGCGGGTAGTTCACGGACAGACGCCCGCCCCTCGGTCACCAAGGGGCCTCGCCGCGAAGGCCGGTATTCGCGGGCACGGATCAGCGCCTTCAGCGACAACAGCATCGCGGCACCCACGGGTTGCGCGAGCAGCCGTCCCGCGGCGGGCAGCCGGCGATCCCCCTGCTGCGGAACCTCGGCCCCGGCCAGTTCAGGGAGCCTGCCATGGAGCCCTGCGATCGAGCGGGCCGCCGGTACGAGGAGCGCCTGGTGCACGAGCGGCACGACCCGAACCGGTGCGGCCGGAACCGACGCGGTGGGCACCGCGGCGACGCCGGCCGCCACGACCCGGAAGGCGCCGGCGGCCGGCAGGGCGGACCAGTCACAGCCGACACGGAGCCCTCCCCAACAGGCCACCGACGCGGACCAATTGCTGGGCACCGCCGCGAAGTCCGGCCCGTGCGCGAGGCGCAGCGCGTGAAAGCCGACAGCCTGCACGAGACCCGCGAGGACCAGGGCGGCCGTGGCGCCGCACCGAGCTTGGCCAGGAACAGTGCCGGACGGCGCGGGACCGTGCCCCGCGCAGCGGTGAGGGCGGCTACGGATACGAGGTCGCGGTACTCCTCGCCGAAGGCGAGCGCACCGATCGGTCCGGCACCGTAGGCCGCCGGAGGCAGCCGCAGGCACTCGAGCCAGGCGACGAGGCTCCGGTGGGCAGGAGTGCGGCCGCGCCGGCGAGCAGCACGCACAGGGCGAGCGCGGCAGCGATCGCCGCGAGGGCGATCAGCTGGGCGAGCGGACGCCGAGGCGGCGGATCTCGTGGCCGGCGTCATGGGCGCTGTGCATGGGGCGCCGGTTTCGGAGGGCGGCAGACAGTGACGGCCGGCTTCGGGGCGGCGGGCGCGGGCGCCGGATCCGGGATGGGCGCCGGGTCCCGTCGCCCGGCTCGCCGCCCGTCCGGCGCCGAGGTCCGGCCCCGCGCGGCGTCGGTGGACTTGGTGCAAGGGCGGAAGCACCGGGGTCAGGACTCGACCGAGGTATGGGCGCCTGTGAAAATCAAACTTCGGGCCGCAGCATCGGCGGGTTCAGCACCGTGGCACCACCGGCCCGGAAGAGCTGTGCGGGACGGCCGCCCTGCCGAGTGGTCGTGCCTCCGGCCGGAACCAGGAAGCCCGGGGTGCCAGTCACCTTGCGATGGAAGTTACGGGGGTCCAGGGCGACGCCCCACACCGCTTCGTACACCCGCCGCAGCTCTCCCACCGTGAACTCCGGCGGGCAGAACGCGGTGGCCAGCGAGGAGTACTCGATCTTGGAGCGGGCGCGCTCCACCCCGTCCGCAAGGATCAGCGCGTGGTCGAAGGCGAGCGGCGCCTGCTGTTCGTCATCGCGTGCGAAGGCGCGGTCGTGGGCGAGGAGCTCCTCGACCGGCGCCCAGCGGGCGCTGTTGGCGTCGCCACCCGCGCGGGGCGCCGGCAGATCGGGAGCGAGCACGAGATGAGCGACGCTCACCACCCGCATGCGGGGATCACGCTTCGGGTCGCCGTAGGTGGCGAGCTGTTCCAGGTGGGCGCCGCCCGCTGCGCCGGGTGAGGCCGGGTCGTGCGCGCACAGGCCCGTCTCCTCGGACAGCTCGCGCGCCGCGGCCGACGCCAGGTCCTCGTCGCCCCTGACAAATCCGCCGGGCAGCGCCCACCTGCCCTGGAACGGCGGCTCGCCGCGGCGCACGACCAGCGCGCAGAGCGCGTGCCGACGCACGGTGAGCACGACCAGGTCGACGGTGACGGCGAAGGGCGGGAAGGCCGACGGGTCGTAGGGCGACATGCGGACGATCATAGTCGTCTGCCTGACGATAAACACAGTCCTTCGCCACCTGCGTGGCTGGTTTCCTCACCCGGTTCCGAGGGCCTTCCACCTTCCGCTCACACGACCAACTGGAGACCGGCCGCGGCCTGCTCGACCACGACCAGCCGGGCGGCTGATGCGCACCGCGTAGGGCCGCCCGCCGCGGACAGCCCCGAGAGCCGGAGAGCACCGAGTAGGGACGCACCGAGGGCACGCAGGGCGACCGTCCCGCCGGGAGCGTCGGGCCGGGGGCCGACGAGCGTCATGAGCGACTGGATCCCCGAGCGTCGTCAGCGGCCGGGTCCCCTGGGCCGCCGACAGGGCGGCGGTCGGCACGCCGCCGGATGCGGCCTCGGGATGCCGTCGGACGTGCGCTGCTGCCCCACATCTCCGGCAGCCGGTGTCCGAACGCGGCCAGGCGTCGAGCAGGGCGGGGAGCAGAGATGAGACCGCCTTCTCGTGTCGCGCCACGGAGAGGCCCGTGACGGCGACCACGGTCTCGTGCACCCGCACCGCTCCGGAGCGGTGGCCGAACGGGTTGTGCCCCTGCTTGGGTCCGCCTCCGCCAGGCGCCGGCGCCACGCCTCCGCCGGCACCAAAGGGAAAGCGAGGGTGGCGCGAAACCCGTGCAGCTCGGCGGCAGGTGTGGGCCGCCCGTCATGCAGTGGGCCGGGTATGCGGCCGAAGTGCGCTCCACGGCGGGCGTGTTGAACTGCGGCACGGCCTTGGGCACCGCCAGGACCGCCCTTGTCACGGCAGTCATCGTCCACTCCTGGTGCCGCGCTGCCCGCTGCGCCTGCCGGCACGCGTGCGGGCCCGGGCGGCGGCTGTGCCGCCCGGTGGCCGGCCCCCTGCTGGACCGCCCCGACGCCGGGGGTCCGACAGCTCCGGCTGGGCCGCGGACGCCCGCAGGAGCCTGGCGCGGTGCCGCCGGGTACGTGTACGGGACGGCGCGGACGGCGTCTCCCCGGGTGGGGCGTCGCGTGCGCTGCGCAGGCAGTGGCGCACGGTCTCCGGATCCAGCCCTTCGTTGCACGCCTGGTGCAGCAGACGCGCGAACACGTACTCCGGATCGGCTCGCAGGGCGAGTCCCAGAGCGACCCGTGCGCCAGGCTCGTCGCCCAGGGACCATGACACCCATCCCGCAAGCGTGAGGGTCGCCGCGGCGTGCTCCGTGTACGGCGGGACGCATCTGCGGGAGAGGGCCCGCCATACGCGCAGCGCCAAAGCCGCTTCCTCCCCCTCCATCCACTGCGCCGCCCGGTCCCTTGTCTCCCGGTCCTGCAAACCGAGGATCACGGCCGCTGCCTCGTCAGCCGAGACGAGCCGGTCGTCCGCGGCGTCGGCGCCCGGACCGGCGTCGTCATGAGGGGCTTCCGCCATACGATCCAGCAGACGGCGGGCCAGTGTCACTGTCTCGTCGGCCACCTCCTGCCGTCCCTGTGCCTCGAGGATTCTCGAGGTGAGCGCGGCACCTGCCGCATCCAGCGCCCGCACCTGGTCCTCAGCTTCCGGTGCGGTCGACGGAGCGAACCGCTGCTCCATCTCACGCAGACTGCCGCGCACCCTCATTCCCGCGTACGCGGCCGCGGCGGCCATCACCGATGTGCCGGGCAGGGCGAGCGGCGTGCCGTCGGGCGAGCAGCAGCGGGCGTCCGGACAGCAGTAGGACCAGAAGCGGCCGTCCGAGATGCACAGGGCTTCGTACACCGGCACGTCGAGGGCCCCGCAGGCCGTGCGCAATCGCTGCGCCAGCGGGCGCAGCCGCTCCATGATCTGCTGCCCGCTCTCGCCTTCTGCCGGGTCCTGGCAGAGGAAGGCCACGATGCCGTCGGGGCCCGGCCCTCGGCGCCGGCTGCCCTGGATCAGGCACTCGGCGAGTTGCGAGGCGACCGGGGCCCATTCCCGTGGTGAGCGTGGGATGCCCAGCCGCAGCCGGCCGCCGAAGCGTCCGTTGCCGCCGTGCAGGGCGACGAGGACGATCGAGTCGGTCGGGTGGAACCCCATCATGTACGGGAGCGCGTCGGCCAGTTCGGCGGGGCCGCGCAGGGTGATCTGCTGGTCGGTGCCGGATCCGGTGAGGTCGTGGTGCTTGTTCATGCGACGACGGTCCCGCGAACCCCCGGACGCCGCGACCCCTGTGGATAACGTTATCCACAGGCTCGACGGCGGGTTCGCGGTTTGTCGGTCCCATCGGGTTGCATGGGTGCATGACCAACGCAGACCGCGCGGAGCTCAGGGCTTCCGCCGATTCCGTACTGGCCCGGCTCGTCTCCGACGCATCGGGCCGCGCCCGGCTGCGCGAGGACCAGTGGCGCGCGATCGAGGCGCTCGTCGCGGACAAGCGCAGGGCACTGGTCGTCCAGCGGACGGGATGGGGCAAGTCCGCGGTGTACTTCGTCGCCACCTCGCTGCTGCGGGCGAGCGGCAGCGGCCCCACCGTGATCGTCTCACCCCTGCTCGCGCTGATGCGCAACCAGGTGGAGGCTGCGGCGCGGGCCGGCATCCGCGCCCGGACGATCAACTCCTCCAACACGGAGGAGTGGGAGACGGTCCAGTCCGAGATCGCCGCGGGCGAGGTCGATGTGCTGCTCGTCAGTCCCGAGCGGCTCAACAACCCGGACTTCCGCGATCAGGTGCTCCCCCGGCTGGCTGCGGCGACCGGACTGCTCGTGGTGGACGAGGCCCACTGCATCTCCGACTGGGGCCACGACTTCCGGCCCGACTACCGCAGGCTCCGCACCATGCTCGCCGACCTGCCCGCGGGCGTCCCCGTCCTCGCCACGACCGCCACCGCCAACGCACGGGTCACGGCGGATGTGGCTGAGCAGCTGGGCACGGGAGCGGGCACCGACGCCCTCGTTCTGCGCGGCCCGCTGGACAGGGAGAGCCTGAGCCTCGGGGTGCTGGAGCTCCCGGACGCCGCCACCCGTCTGGCCTGGCTCGCCGATCATCTCGGCGAGCTGCCTGGGTCCGGCATCATCTACACACTGACGGTCGCCGCCGCCGAAGAGGTCACCGCGTATCTGCGCCAGTGCGGTCACACGGTGGCTTCGTACACCGGACGCACGGAGAACGCGGACCGGCAGCAGGCGGAGGAGGACCTGCTCGCCAACCGCGTCAAGGCCCTGGTGGCGACGTCGGCACTCGGCATGGGCTTCGACAAACCGGACCTCGGCTTCGTCGTGCACCTCGGTTCGCCCTCGTCCCCGATCGCGTACTACCAGCAGGTGGGCCGCGCCGGCCGTGGTGTGGAACATGCGGAGGTGCTGCTGCTGCCCGGCAAGGAGGACGAGGCGATCTGGCAGTACTTCGCCTCGGTCGCCTTCCCGCCCGAGGAGCTCGTGCGGCGCACGCTGGACGTGCTGGCGCAGGCCGAGCGGCCTCTGTCGTTGCCAGCGCTGGAGCCGTTGGTGGAACTGCGGCGCACCCGGCTCGAGACCATGCTCAAGGTGCTCGACGTGGACGGCGCCGTGCGCAGGGTGAAGGGCGGCTGGACGACGACCGGACAGCCCTGGTCCTACGACGCGGACCGGTATGCGTGGGTGGCCCGGCAGCGCGCCTCTGAGCAGCAGGCCATGCGGGAGTACGCGCACTCCGCCGGATGCCGGATGGAGTTCCTGCGGCGCCAGCTGGACGACGAGGAAGCGTCGCGCTGCGGCCGCTGCGACAACTGCTCCGGCGCCCGGTTCAGCGACAAGGTGTCCACCGCCGCTCTGGACGCGGCACGTGGCGAGCTCGGCAGGCCGGGGGTCGAGGTCGAGCCCCGCAAGATGTGGCCGACCGGGCTGGCCGCCGTCGGCATCAACCTCAAGGGCCGTCTTGCGGAGGGTGAGCAGTCCTTCACCGGACGGGCGCTGGGGCGGCTTTCCGACATCGGCTGGGGCAACCGGCTCCGTCCGATGCTCGCTCCGCAGGCGCCGGACGGCCCGGTGCCCGACGACATGGCCGACGCGGTCGTGACCGTGCTGTCCGACTGGGCCAGGGGACCGGGCGGTTGGGCCTCCGGGGCCGTGGACGCGCCGCAGCGCCCTGCGGGCGTGGTCTCGATCGCCTCCCGCAGCCGGCCCCGTCTGATCGGCTCCCTCGCCGGCCGTATCGGGGAGGTCGGCCGGATGCCGCTGCTGGGATCGGTCGAGTACGTGCCGGACGCCCTGGACACAGGGTTCTCGCGCACCAACAGCGCCCAGCGGGTGCGGGCACTGCACGAGGCGTTCGTCGTACCGCCACAGCTGGCCAAGGCGCTGGCCGCCGCGGACGGTCCGGTGTTGCTGGTCGACGACTACTCGGACAGCGGCTGGACGCTGGCCGTGGCCTCGCGACTGCTGCGCAGGGCGGGCGCGAAGGGGGTCTTCCCGCTGGTCCTCGCGATCCAGTCCTGAAGCAGGGGTCGTTCGGGACGGAGAGGGGAAGGGATATGAACGTCATACCCACCGAATTCCGCCGGTGGTGCCGAATTGCTCGTTGCCGCATTCCCATGCGCCAGGAAGAATTGGACTGCTCCCCCGCACGGCCCGTTCGCGGTCCCCAAGGGCCATGCCGTGGCGCGCCCTCACCCGACCCTGCCCGCACTGTGGGCGCGTATGCGAAGGGAGGACCGTGACCTTCGGATTCGCTTCGTCCGCAGCCACCTCGATCACCGCATCGGCCAACTCGGCCAACCGCCTTGCCCGGTTGCTCGAGCCGGCCGAGTGGGCAGCGGCCGGCATCCCGCTGCTGCGCAATCCGCGCGAGATCGTCGGCGGACTGCACGCCCGGCACCGCCCGGCCCCCACGACGGCAGTCGTCGCCGTGCTCGATCACGAGGAACGGCTCACGGCCAGCGCGTCGTTCTCCCGACGCGCCGTCCCGGCGGACGGCTGGGAGTTCCGCAACGCGCTGCTGGCCCATCTGCGCCGGGTGATCCCGCACGACCTCCGACGGCGGACGCCCGTGCGCACGGCCGTTCTGCTCTACTGCCGAGAGGGCGACGAGCGGTGGACGGAGGAGGACGGCGCGTGGATGTGGGGCCTGCGGGACGCATGCACGCTGCACGGGCTGCGCTGCGGCGCGTACATCACGCTGACGCGCGGCGGTTGGCAGGTGCTGGGCGAGGGCCGCGGCGGCCGTCACCCCAACTCGACCTCGTCACCCGGTCGTTTGGCCGACGCGGGGACGGACTCCGACCCGGTGCCGATGCGTACGGCAGGCGGCGCCGTGGAAGCGCTGCGGCGCACGGCGGCCCGCTGAAGGCGTCGTCCGCCGGCTGCCCATGACGGGCAGCCGGATCGCGACCGAACCGCAGGATCGTTCGGGCGTGGGTCAGACGCCCGCACCGAGCACGGCGTTGATGCGCTGGGGGTCACCGCAGACGATGAGAAGGACCGAAGCCTTCTTCAGGGCCGCCGGCAGCGCATCGGCAGCGGTGCCGTCCGTGCCGCCGTTGACGGCGACCACCACCACGGGCCGGGCCGCGGCCCGTTCCACCGATGCCGCGTCGGCGTAGAAGACGTCGTCGCAGGCGTCGTGCTGGGCCCAGTAGGCGCTCTCGCCGAACGACAGCTCGTGCGCGGCCCACGGGTGCTGGTCACCCGTGGTGAGCACCAGCACGTCGCCCGGGGCCCGCCCGGAGTCCAGCAGCAGGTCGACCGCCTCGTCGGCGGCGTCCAGCGCACCGCCCGCCGGTGCGGGAACGAGCTGGATCTGCGGCGCGGAAGGATTCTCCGGCCGCGGCGGCTTCGGTTTCCCGGCAGCGGATGCTCGCTGCGCGGGCGGGGCGGGCCTGGACGGGCCGGGGCACGGGTGCCCGGGACGCGGCGAGGCCGCGGAACGCGGACCGGGTACGGGACGGGGGGTCGGCGCGGTGCGGCCGGTGGCCGGAGTGACGCGGGGACCCTGGGCGCTCTCGTGAATCTGAGGCTCCTCGGGAATGAGAGGCATGGGTGGATGTCTATCAAACGCCGGTGCGGACGGCACCGGCGGGTGGCACGAAAAGTGCGACCGTGCTGATGGCGGGGCGAGTTCAGAAGTCGAAGCCGAGCTGGCCCCCGCTTTCCAGTTCGGCCGCCTCCGGGGAGATACGGACCTTCTTGAGATGCCGCCACCGGGGCAGGGCGTCGAGATAGGCCCAGGAGAGCCGGTGGTACGGGGTGGGTCCCAGCTCCCGGAGGGCGGCCTTGTGCACGGGCGAGGGGTAGCCGGCGTTCTCGGCGAAGCCGAAAACGGCGAAGTCCTCCGGTAGTTGCGCCATCATCGCGTCCCGGCGCACCTTGGCGATCACCGATGCGGCGGCCACGGCCACGCAGGACTGGTCCCCCTTGATCACCGTACGCACCTGCCAGGGCACTCCGAGGTAGTCGTGCTTGCCATCGAGGATGATGGCATCGGGGCGGACCGGCAGTCCCTCCAGGGCCCGGCCGGCGGCCAGTCTGAGGGCCGCCGTCATCCCCAGTTCGTCGATCTCCTCCGGAGAGGCGTGACCGAGGGCGTGGGCCGTGACCCAGCCCTCCAGCAACACCGCCAGCCCCTCGCGGCGCTTGGGAGTGATCAGCTTGGAGTCGGTCAGACCGTCGGGCGGCCTGCGCAGTCCGGTGATCGCCGCGCACACCGTCACCGGCCCCGCCCACGCTCCGCGCCCGACTTCGTCGATGCCTGCGACGATCTTGGCCCCTGTGGTGGCCCGGATCGAGCGCTCGACTGCGTGGGTGGGTGGTTCGTACGGCATGGCGCCAGCAAGGGTACGCCGCGGGGATGGCCCGATGGCAACCGGATACGGGTCACGATCCGCCGTCGATCGGCCGGCAGCTGTGCGGGCGGAGCAGCGGGACCATGACCTGGTCGATCATCTGGGCGATGTCCGTGTCCGGCCATTCGCTTCCGCACACCTTCGAGCGGTACATCAGCAGGCCGGGGATCACATCGAGGACCAGTTCGCAGGCCGCGTCCGGCCGGACGTCACCACGGCTCACACCACGCCGCACCACTGCACGGAAGAGCTCCTTGGACGGCTCGACAACCCGATTGACGATCAGGCCCTGGAAGCGTTCGGCCGCGACGGCATCGCACTCGTGAAGGACTGATCGCAGCGCGACCCCGGTACGGGAGAACATCGCGTCCCGCACCCGCCGGCAGACATGGAAGAGGTCCTCCCGGACGCCCCCCTGATCGGCGTCCTGGTCCAGGGGCGGGAGCCCGGCCTCGAGGGCGTCGGCGACGAGGTCCTCCTTCGAGGGCCAGCGCCGATAGACGGCCGCCTTCCCGGTCTGCGCCCCGGCGGCGACCCCTTCCATCGTGAACCCGCTCCAGCCGACCGTGCCGAGCAGTTCCAGGGCGGCTTCGAGGATCGCCCGCTCCAGCACGGGCCCTCTCCGGCGCAGCGGGGCCGACGGAGCCTCTGTGGCACCGGTCCGGCGCGAAGTGGCCATCTTCATATCTCCGTTGGGGACGGGAGGTCCAGTGAACGCTTGCGTTCACTGACGGGGACTCTCTACGGTTTACGGAAAAGTGAACGCCTTCGTTCACTAACTCATATGTGGGGGACCCATGGTGACAACCTCTCAGCTAAGAGCACCCGTTCCACCGGGGGCGGCCCGCCGACAGGGGCGGCCCGGTATCGCGCTCGCCGTCATCGCCGCTCTGCAGCTCATGGTGGTACTTGACACCACGATTGTGAATATCGCACTCCCGCACATCCAGGGGGCACTGGAGTTCACCACCACCCAACTCTCGTGGGTGGTGAACGCCTACACCCTCACCTTCGGCGGGCTCCTGCTGCTCGGCGGCAGGGCGGGCGACATCCTCGGGCGCCGCCGGGTGTTCGTCTCCGGTGTGCTGCTCTTCACCTTCGCGTCGCTGCTGTGCGGGATCGCGCAGGAACCGTGGCAGATGCTCGCGGCCCGCGCACTGCAGGGCGTGGGCGGAGCCATCGCCTCGCCCACGGCACTCGCGCTGATCACCACGACCTTCCGCGAAGGGCCTGAGCGCAACCGCGCCTTCGGCATCTTCGCGGCCGTCTCCGCAAGCGGCGCGGCCATCGGGCTGCTGGCCGGCGGCATGCTCACGGAGTGGCTGGACTGGCGCTGGGTCTTCTACGTGAATCTGCCCATCGGCATCCTGATCGCCGCTCTCGCGCCGGTTTTCATCAACGAGTCCGAGCGCCACCCCGGCCGGTTCGACGTGGCGGGCGCGCTCACCTCGACCGTGGGCATGGCCTCACTGGTCTACGGCTTCATCCGAGCCTCGGAGGACGGCTGGAGCGACGAGCTCACGCTCGGCGCGTTCGCCGCTGCGGTGGTCCTGCTGACGGCCTTCGTACTGACCGAGCGCAAGGCACGCGATCCGATCACGCCGCTGCGCATGTTCGCCGACCGCAACAGGTCCGGCACGTATCTGATCATGATGAGCCTCGCAGCCGCGATGTTCGGCATGTTCTTCTTCATCGTCCTGTTCGTGCAGAACGTGCTGGATTACAGCCCCATCACCTCCGGCCTCGCGTTTCTTCCCGTCACCGTGATGATCGTGATCGCGGCGGGCCTCTCCTCGAAGCTGCTGCCGGTGCTGGGGCCCAAGCCGTTCCTCACCGCCGGGGCGCTGTTCACGGGGAGCGGCATGGCGTGGCTGACCTTCATATCCCCCGACAGCTCCTACGTGGCCGCGGTGCTCTGGCCGATGCTGCTCTTCGGCTTCGGCATGGGCCTGGTGTTCGTGACGGCGACGCTGACGGCCGTGTCGGGTGTGGCGCAGCACGAGTCGGGTGCCGCGTCGAGTCTGCTCAATGCCACGCAGATGGTCGGCGGTTCCCTCGGTCTGTCGATCCTGATGACCGTGTTCGGGACGGCAAGCCGCGACGAGGCCGAGCGGCAGTTGCCGTCCTTCCTCGCCGAGGCGACGCCCGCGCAGCAGGAGGCCTTCGCCAGGTCCCACGAGCTGCCGCCTCCGTGGGGCCACCAGGTGCTCGCCGAAGGCATCGCCACCGCGCTCTGGGCCGGGGTGGGCCTGGTCGCGCTCGCCGTGGTGGCGGCGCTCTTCGTGATACGGGTCCGCAAGAGCGACCTGGAGGCACTCAGCGGGGCGGCGGGGCCCGGCGGCCACGCCGCATGACGCGCCGGGTACAGGCCGTGGTCATGGGGGACGGCCTGTACCCGGCCGCCCCAGGTTGCGTCCGCCGCTGATCCGGCACCGTCCGATGCCGCTCGCGTCAGCCGGCCCGGTCCGCCCCGGGCAGCCAGTCGGGCAGCTGCTCGGTCCGCTCCAGCCAGTGGGCAGGCGGCTGTCCCGCCTTGCTCGCGGCGACGACTCCGCAGGCGATGGCACATGTCGTGTCGACGTCACCGCCCACCTGGGCGGTCGTCCAGAACGCCTGCTCGAAGTCGCCGAGCGACCGCGCGGCGGACCACAACGCGAACGGCACGGTGTCATGGGCACTGGTACGCCGCCCGCTGCCCAGTACGGCGGCGACGGTCCCGGGGTCGTTGTAGTCGAGCATGTCCACGGCCCGGCGCAGACCGGCGCCCACCGCGCTGCGAGGGACCAGGGCGATGACACCGTCCAGCAGCTCCGCAGGTCCGGGCGGTCCCGCCGGGTTCGCCGCCAGGGCGGCCGCCGCGGCCACGGCCATGGCGCCGACCACGGCCTCCCGGTGCTGGTGGGTGGGGTACGAGGAGATCTCGGCCTGGTGCGTCGCCTGCTCCGGGTCGTCCGCGTACCAGGCGCCGAGGGGTGCGATCCGCATGGAGGAGCCGTTGCCCCACGACCCCTGGCCCTTGAACAGCTCCGCCGACAGCTCCCGCCAGTCGCCCCCCTGCCTGATCAGCCGGAGCAGCCGGTTGACCGCGGGGCCGTAGCCGCGGTCGAAGTCGTGATGCTCGGCGAAGGACCGGGCGAGGGCGTCCTGGTCCACGCGGTGGTGCTCGACGAGGACGGCCAGGACGGAGCAGGCCATCTCGGTGTCGTCGGTCCACTGCCAGACGGACGGCGGCAGCTCGCGCCGCTTCAGCAGGGGGTAGTTGGAGGGAACGAAGAACTGGGAGCCCAGGGCGTCTCCCACGGACAGGCCTCGCAGGCTGTCCAGGGCGCGTACGAAGCGCGGGTCGGATGCGGAATCAGCGGTCATCTTCCTGCCACTCTAACCGGTGGCTCCGTACGGCTCCGGGGTCCTCCAGCGCTCGAAGGGCCGGTCGAGGTGGTATCGCCCGTCCTCTCCGAGCTGCAGCGTGCGGGTCTCGCCGTTGGCCGGATTGGAGAGTGACTCGAACTCCGCGACCGACCAGTGGAACCAGCGCATGCAGAACAGCCGCATGGTCAGACCATGGGTGACCAGGAGTACGTTCGGCGGATGATCCGGTGCCACGAAGCTCCGGTGCAGGCTCTCCAGGAACGCGCCGACCCGGTCGTACACGTCGGCACCGGACTCGCCCTGGGCGAAGCGGTAGAAGAAGTGGCCGTACGCGTCGCGGTACGCCTTCTGCAGCCGTACGTCCTCCCGGTCCTGCCAGTTCCCCCAGTCCTGCTCCCGCAGCCTCGGCTCCTCCCTGATCCGCACCAGCCCGGGGTCCAGTCCGAACGCCCGGAACGTCTCAAGGGTGCGGCGGTACGGGGAGACGTAGACGCTGACCCGTTCGCGGCCGAAGAGCTCCCGCAGCCGTGCTCCGGTCTCGGCGGCCTGGGCCAGGCCGGCGGCGGTCAGCGGGAGGGCATGGTCGGGCTCGCGTTCGTACACCGTGTCGTCGGCATTGCCCACCGACTCCCCGTGCCGGACGAGGACGATACGTCGCGGTCGCGCCATACCTCGACCCTATGGCCTGCCCGGGACGGCCGCTGCGGGCGGCCCGTCATACCGTCCAGGACGGTTCCAGGGCGACGACGTCCCCGGCCAGTGCCGCCACGTCCGCCGCCGTCTGGGCCCGCAACAGCAGTCGCTCGACGCGTTCGGCGCGGTACTTCCCGTGCTCGGCCGCCGACAGCCACATGGACATCACGAGGAACTCGTTGCCGGGCGCTTCCCCGAACACGCCCCGCACCATCCCGGGCGACCCCGCCATGGCCGGATTCCACACCTTCTCCTGCATCAAGGAGAAGTGTTCGACCCTGTCCTCGCGGACCCGGCAGTGCGCCACCCTGACCACGTCGGATTCGGTGAACCGCGGTTCGAAGCCCGTCTTGACGTCGAAGCGGTGATCGAACAACTTGGCCTGGGAGTCCTTGTACGTGCCCGCCTGCCCGGACGCGAGCCGGTCGTGGGAGCGCGCCATGAACGAGTCGTAGAAGGCCCGGGTCTCCCAGAAGGCGAAGACGTGGGCAACGTTCGGCCGTATCCTGCTCCACCCTCCGCCCTGCCCCCGGAATCCCGGCTCACCCAGCAGCCCCGCCCATTTCCGCTGCCCGCGCTCGAACCCTCGGCGGTCCACGACCGTGCAGCGAATCCACTTGACCAGCACCGCGCCATCGTACGGCCCGGGACGTGGCCGGGGTCACTCTCTGCGTCACAGCGCCCGCCCGTGGACCCAGGTGCGCCCCCGGGGCGCAGGGCATATCGCCAACAGGTGTCCGCCCGCCGCGATCATCATGACGGCCCTGCATACCAACCGCTGTTCGACCGCCTCGAGTCCGCGCAGCGCATCCTCGTCGCCCTGATGTCGATCTGTTTCGTCTTCCCACTCGCGGGGACCGCACGGCGCTGCCCGTACGTGGACCGGATCGAGAACACCCATCTCATCCGTCAGGTCAGCAGTGAGATCGAGGCGTTCCGCGACGAGGTGGTGCGTCAGAGGCCGCATCCCGCACGGAACGGCTACCGTCAACGCACGTACAGTTTCCGACAGTTACGGGGAAGGAAGAGTGTGAACAGCCTCAACAAGGGCGTCCGGAAGGCAGAGGTGGCCCTCAGGTGGGACCCCAGCCCGCTCGGTGAGTCGCCCCATGATCTCGACCTGGTGGCCGCGACGTATTCCGCGGAGGCCCCATTCGGTGAACCCGCCTACGTCGTGCACTTCGACAGCCGCTCGCCCGACGGCACGATCATCCTGGCCAGAGAGAGCAGGACCGGTCAGGGCTTCGGGGCGGACGAGGTGATGACCCTCGAATTCGACCGGCTGGCGGCGAGGTACGGCCGTGTCGTCGTCGGGGTAGTGATTCAGCAGGGCGACGGCCGCACGGTGTTCGGCGACGTCGTGAACGCCTCCGTGCGCGTCCTCGAAGGACACAGGGAGATCGGGCGGCACGACTTCACCGCTGTCCCGGACGCCACGGCGGCGACGATCGGCGAGTTCGTCCGCGGCGAGGCGGGGGGCTGGACGTTCAGCGGCAGGCTGCTGGGTTTCGACGGGGACCCTCAGACATATCTCACGGTGATGGGCGACCCCGCCCGCTGATCAGGCGCAGAACGTGGAACGCGAGCAGACCCGCAAGGGCGGGGGAGCCCGATCGGCTCTCCCCCCTGACCGGTTCAACCGGTGGTGCCGCGCTCGATACAGGCGAACGAGATGAGGGAGCAGACATGGCCGAGACCGAGAACACACGACTGATGCAGCACATCTTCGCCGGGCTGATGAAGGGGGACGGCCGGCCCCTCGCCGAGAGTCTCGCCGACGACTTCCGCTGGACCATCATCGGCACGACGAAATGGTCCGGGACCTACGAGGGCAAACAGGCCGTCCTCGACGACCTCTTCCGTCCCCTGCTCGCCCAGTTTGCGGACATATACACGAACACCCCCCAACGTTTCATCGCCGCCGGCGATTGCGTGGTGGTGGAGTGCAGCGGCCGCGCCACAACCACGGAAGGGAAGCCCTACAACAACACGTACTGCTGGGTTTGCCACATCAAAGAGGGAAAACTGCAAGCACTGACCGAGTACTGCGATACCGACCTGATAGCCAGAGCACTGGGGGAACCGGGCGACAGGAAGCCTCGGTGATCACAGCGGCCGAGCGGGGAGCCGGATTTCGCCGACTCCCCGCTCTGACCGGTCTACTTCACGCCTGAAGGGCGCTCATTTTCAGCTGCAGCCGCTGGTCGAGCCGCAGCCCTCGCAGATGTAGCAGGAACCGGCACGCTGCATCTTGGTCCCGCAGGAGAAGCAGAGCGGAGCGTCGGCGCTGATGCCCAGCTGCATCTCCACGAGCTCGGCGGAGGTGTGCGCCTGCTGCGGTGCCGGAATCTCCGCCTTCGGCGCGGCGACGGCCTTCAGCTCCTGCTGTACCGGGGCCGACTGCGCAAGGCCCTCCACGTCGAGCTCGTCGTCCGTCGGCTCGTAGGAACCGGTCTCCAGGTGGCGCTGGCGCTCCTCCGCGGAGTGGATGCCGAGCGCGGAACGGGTCTCGAAGGGCAGGAAGTCCAGCGCCAGGCGGCGGAAGATGTAGTCGACGATCGACTGCGCCATCCGCACGTCGGGGTCGTCCGTCATACCGGCCGGCTCGAAGCGCATGTTGGTGAACTTCGAGACGTAGGTCTCCAGCGGCACGCCGTACTGCAGGCCGACCGAGACGGCGATCGAGAAGGCGTCCATCATGCCCGCGAGGGTGGAGCCCTGCTTCGACATCTTCAGGAAGACCTCGCCGAGACCGTCGTCCGGGTAGGAATTGGCGGTCATGTAGCCCTCGGCGCCGCCGACCGTGAACGAGGTGGTGATGCCGGGGCGGCCCTTGGGGAGACGCTTGCGGACCGGGCGGTACTCGACGACCTTCTCGACCGCGGCGCGGATCGTCTCCTCGGCCTTCCCGGCGACCTCGGCCTTCTCCTTCTTCTTCGCGGAGAGGGGCTGGCCGACCTTGCAGTTGTCGCGGTAGATCGCGAGCGCCTTGACGCCCATCTTCCACGCCTCGAAGTAGATCTCCTCGACCTCTTCGACGGTCGCCGACTCCGGCATGTTCACCGTCTTGGACAGTGCGCCGGAGATCCACGGCTGGATGGCCGCCATCATGCGGACGTGCCCCATCGCGGAGATGGAACGCTCGCCCATGGCGCAGTCGAAGACCTCGTAGTGCTCGGCCTTCAGGCCCGGCGCGTCGATCACGTTGCCGTGATCGGCGATGTGGGCGACGATCGCCTCGATCTGCTCCGGCTGGTAGCCGAGGCGGCGCAGGGCCTGCGGGACCGTGCCGTTGACGATCTGCATCGAGCCGCCGCCGACCAGCTTCTTGAACTTGACCAGCGCGAGATCGGGCTCCAGGCCGGTGGTGTCGCAGGACATCGCGAGACCGATGGTGCCGGTCGGGGCGATGACCGAGGCCTGGGAATTGCGGAAACCGTTCTTCTCACCGAGGCGGATCACGTCCTGCCAGGCCTCCGTGGCGGCGGCCCAGACCGGCGTGTCGAGGTCGTCCATGCGGACGGCCACGGCGTTGGCGTCGGCGTGCTGCTTCATGACGCGCTTGTGCGGCTCGGCGTTGCGGGCGTATCCGTCGTACGGGCCGACGACCGCGGCCAGCTCGGCGGAGCGCCGGTAGGAGGTGCCGGTCATCAGGGACGTGATCGCGCCGGCGAGGGCACGGCCTCCGTCGGAGTCGTACGCGTGGCCGGTCGCCATCAGCAGCGCGCCGAGGTTGGCGTAGCCGATGCCGAGCTGGCGGAAGGCTCGGGTGTTCTCGCCGATCTTCCGGGTCGGGAAGTCGGCGAAGCAGATGGAGATGTCCATCGCCGTGATGACCAGCTCGACGATCTTCGAGAAGCGCTCGACGTCGAAGGACTGGTTGCCCTTGCCGTCGTCCTTCAGGAACTTCATCAGGTTCAGCGAGGCCAGGTTGCACGAGGTGTTGTCCAGGTGCATGTACTCGCTGCACGGGTTCGAGCCGTTGATGCGGCCGGACTCCGGGCAGGTGTGCCAGCGGTTGATCGTGTCGTCGTACTGGATGCCCGGGTCGGCACACGCCCAAGCGGCCTCGGCCATCTTGCGGAAGAGCGACTTGGCCTCGACCTCCTCGATGACGTCACCGGTCATCCGCGCACGCAGACCGAACTTGCCGCCCGCCTCGACTGCCTTCATGAACTCGTCGTTGACCCGGACCGAGTTGTTGGCGTTCTGGTACTGGACGGACGTGATGTCGTCGCCGCCCAGGTCCATGTCGAAGCCCGCGTCACGCAGCGCGCGGATCTTCTCCTCTTCCTTCACCTTGGTCTCGATGAAGCCCTCGATGTCGGGGTGGTCGACGTCGAGGATGACCATCTTGGCCGCGCGGCGGGTGGCACCGCCGGACTTGATCGTTCCAGCGGAGGCGTCGGCGCCGCGCATGAAGGAGACCGGTCCGGAGGCGTTGCCGCCGGAGGACAGCAGCTCCTTGGAGGAGCGGATGCGGGAGAGGTTCAGGCCGGCGCCGGAGCCGCCCTTGAAGATCATGCCCTCTTCCTTGTACCAGTCGAGGATCGACTCCATGGAGTCGTCGACGGACAGGATGAAGCAGGCGGAGACCTGCTGCGGCTGGGGCGTGCCGACGTTGAACCACACCGGCGAGTTGAAGCTGAAGATCTGGTGCAGCAAGGCGTACGCGAGCTCGTGCTCGAAGATCTCGGCGTCGGCGGGCGAGGCGAAGTAGCCGTGGTCCTCTCCGGCCTTGCGGTACGTCTTCACGATCCGGTCGATCAGCTGCTTCAGACCGGTCTCTCGCTGGGGGGTGCCGACCGCCCCGCGGAAGTACTTGCTGGTGACGATGTTGACCGCGTTCACCGACCAGAAGTCGGGGAACTCGACGCCACGCTGCTCGAAGTTGACCGAGCCGTCACGCCAGTTGGTCATGACGACGTCACGGCGCTCCCAGACCACCTCGTCGTACGGGTGCACGCCGGGGGTGGTGTGGACGCGCTCGATACGCAGGCCCTTGTTCGCCTTGGATCCCTTGGCTCGGGACCCTCGTGCCGGGCCGCTCGTCGTCTCGGTCATGCCGCCTCCCATATACGGGCAAAAACGCCCTGAAGTGCCCAGATCTTCCCGGGGCACGGTTTGTGTCTGTTGCTCCGGCCGCCACGCACAGCGTCCGCAAGCAGGTCCTTTGCCACCCTGAGCCGGCTGGCGGGCCTTCGTCGGGCCCAGCCGTTCAGCGTCTCTCGCTCAGTCGGCGGCGGTGGCGGGCACGGGGACTTCAACGGCCCCGCCGCCCCCGCCTGCCTCAGCAGGAGGCCGGCCGGCGCGGAGCTCCGCGATGGCGGCCTCGAAGTCTTCGAGTGAGTCGAACGCCCTGTACACGGACGCGAAACGCAGGTAGGCGACGAGGTCGAGTTCCTGCAACGGGCCGAGTATGGCCAGACCCACGTCATGGGTGGTCAGCTCGGCGCTGCCGGTGGCACGCACCGCCTCCTCGACCCGCTGGCCGAGCTGGGCAAGAGCGTCCTCGGTGACCGGCCGCCCCTGGCACGCCTTGCGCACACCGGAGATGACCTTGGTACGGCTGAAGGGCTCGGTCACTCCGCTGCGCTTGATCACCATGAGCGAGGCGGTCTCGACCGTCGTGAAGCGCCGGGCGCAGTCCGGACACTGCCGGCGCCGGCGGATCGCCGTCCCGTCGTCGGTGGTGCGACTGTCGACGACGCGACTGTCGGGATGCCTGCAGAAGGGACAGTGCATGGCTCCCAACCCCTCCTTCTGAGCACGACCGACTGGCCCCGCAGGCCGGATCCGGCCCCGCGAAGCAGCCACAAGCATAGGCGATGCCCTCGGCCATGGAGCACCGGGGACACAACTTCTGGGTGGCGGAGCCAATTCAACCACTAGATCTGGGGTTTGGCGTACTTTCAGGTCACGAAGCGTGTCGCCTCGCGCGGGCTCCGGGGCCGCTTCGGACACGGCCTGTATCGGCCGACTGCGCGGAGTGCTCGAGGCCCTCGGCGCGGACGACACAGAGGCTCGGCATTCCCACCTCCCAGCGATCGGAATGCGAGACTGGAAGGGACGGGCCGGCAAGTTCGGAACGACCCCGCGCCGCCACCGCCGGCGGCGAAGGCTACCGTAACGGGTGCACCGGCCGGTTCGATCATTCGCACTACACCCAGCAGAATGCCCACGTCAGGCAATCTGCAATTTTTCACTCGAACGTGTGTTTGGCGCAACCTTTCGAAAGCAACTACCGTTGTCCAGCTAGGGAGACCATTCGAGAGGGGCCGACGTGACCACCACCGCAGACAGTGCCACCATCACTGCCCAGGACCGCTCACAGAGCCGATTCGAGTCGGTGCATGCCATGAATGACGCAGCCACGACCCCGGAGGGGCCGAAGCCAGGCCGCTCGCTGCCCGGTCGACCTCCCGGCATCCGGGCCGACAGCTCCGGCCTCACGGACCGGCAGCGGCGCGTCATCGAGGTCATCCGCGACTCCGTGCAGCGGCGGGGGTACCCGCCGTCGATGCGCGAGATCGGCCAGGCGGTCGGCCTGTCGAGCACCTCGTCGGTGGCCCACCAGCTCATGGCCCTCGAGCGCAAGGGATTCCTCCGCAGGGACCCGCACCGCCCCCGGGCGTACGAGGTCCGGGGCTCCGACCAGCCCAGCACCCAGCCCACGGACACCACCGGCAAGCCCGCCGCGTCGTACGTCCCCCTCGTCGGCCGGATCGCGGCAGGTGGACCCATCCTCGCCGAGGAGTCCGTCGAGGACGTCTTCCCCCTCCCCCGCCAGCTGGTCGGCGATGGTGAGCTCTTCGTACTGAAGGTCGTCGGAGACTCGATGATCGAGGCCGCGATCTGCGACGGCGACTGGGTGACCGTGCGACGCCAGCCCGTGGCGGAGAACGGGGACATCGTGGCCGCCATGCTCGACGGCGAGGCCACGGTCAAGCGCTTCAAGCGGGAGAACGGCCACGTCTGGCTGCTCCCGCACAACGCCGCGTACCAGCCCATCCCCGGCGACGAGGCGACCATCCTCGGCAAGGTGGTGGCGGTGCTGCGGCGGGTGTGAAACACCCGCCGGCCCAGACCGGACCCCGGGATCCACTGCGCCGGTCCCGGGGTCCTGCGTTGTCTGCACGCGGGCTTCGGGCGCAGAGCGACTCCCGGACGCAGCGGCGTCGAATGCCCTTCCGGCGCCGTTTGCCTCCCGGAGCTGCTTCCTCCGTCTGGACCTCCGCACCGCTCTCCTCCGCGTTGGCCTCCGGCGCTACTTTCCCTCCGCCTTCGCCGCCGCGTCGATGGCCGCCAGTGAGCGGCGCACCTGGTTGCGGTCCGTGGTGTACCAGAAGTCGGGCAGCGAGGCGCGCAGATAACTGCCGTAGCGCGCATTGGCGAGACGCGGATCGAGCACCGCCACCACTCCCCGGTCCCCGGTGGCCCGGACCAGCCGGCCCGCTCCCTGAGCCATCAGCAGTGCTGCATGCGTCGCCGCCACGGCCATGAAGCCGTTGCCGCCCGCCTCCTCGACGGCCTTCTGCCGTGCGCTCATCAGCGGGTCGTCCGGCCGCGGGAACGGAATACGGTCCATGACGACGAGCTGACAGCCGGGACCGGGCACGTCGACGCCCTGCCAGAGCGAGAGCGTGCCGAACAGACAGGTCTCCGGGTCTGCGGCGAACGACTTGATCAACTCGCCGAGGGTCTCCTCGCCCTGCAGCAGGATCGGGTTGCCGAGGCGGCCGCGCAGTTCCTCCGCCGCCGCCTTTGCGGCCCGCATCGAGGAGAAGAGCCCGAGAGTACGCCCTCCGGCGGCCTCCACCAGTTCGGCGAGCTCATCCATCATGTCGCCCCTGGAACCCTCGCGCCCGGGTGTGGCGAGATGCCGGGCGACGTACAGGATGCCCTGCTTGGGATAGTCGAAGGGCGATCCGACGTCCATGCCCTTCCACTGCGGCACCTCCTCTCCCCCGCTGCCCTCCGGTGCGAGGCCGAGGGAGGCCCCCACCCCGTTGAAGTCGCCACCGAGTTTGAGCGTGGCCGAGGTCAGCACCACCGACCGCTCCGCGAAGAGCTTCTCCCGCAGCAGCCCTGAGACGGAGAGCGGTGCGACCCTCAGGGACGCCCCGAAGCGGTCGTGCCGCTCGTACCAGACCACGTCGTACTCGGAGCCGTGGGTGATCCGCTCGGCAACCGCGTGCACGCTCTCCACGGCGGCGAGGGCCTGCTTGCGCACGGCGTCCTCGTCCTGGACGGACTTGTCCCTCGTGGAGCCGATCGCGGTGATCACCGTGCGGGCCGCGTCCCGCAGCGCCATCAGGGCGTAGCCCAGGTCTTCCGGGATCTCCTCCAGACGACCGGGGAGGGCCAGCTCCATAAGGCGCTCGAAGGTCTCCGCGGCCGTCTGGAGTGCGTCGGCCGCCTTCTCGTCGACGAGTTTGGCCGCTCGTCGGACAGCACGGTTGACCTGCCCGGGGGTGAGCTCGCCCGTGGCGACGCCGGTGACACGGGAGACCAGTTCGTGCGCCTCGTCGACGATCAGCACCTCGTGCTGCGGCAGCACCGGGGCGCCCTCGATGGCGTCGATCGCGAGCAGGGCGTGATTGGTGACCACGACGTCCGCGAGCTTGGCCCGCTCGCGCGCCATCTCGGCGAAGCACTCCGCTCCGTAGGCGCATTTGGAAGCACCCAGGCACTCACGGGAGGACACGGAGACCTGGCTCCAGGCGCGGTCGGACACGCCCGGGGTCAGGTCGTCCCTGTCACCGGTCTCCGTCTCGTCGGCCCAGTCCCGCATGCGCAGCAGGTCCTGACCGAGCTTGCTCGTGGGCGCCGCGGCCTCGAACTGGTCGAAGAGTCCGTCCTCGTCGTCCTGCGGCACGCCTTCGTGGAGGCGGTGCAGGCAGAGGTAGTTCGACCGGCCCTTGAGCATCGCGAATTCGGGTCGGCGTCGCAGCAGCGGATGCAGCGCCTCGACCGTACGCGGAAGATCACGCTCCACGAGCTGGCGCTGCAGCGCCAGGGTCGCCGTCGCCACCACCACACGCTCGCCGTGGGCGAGGGCCGGGACGAGATAGCCGAGCGACTTGCCCGTACCGGTGCCGGCCTGGACAAGCAGGTGGGAATCGTCGTCGATGGCCTCGGCAACGGCCTCGGCCATGGTGACCTGGCCTGGCCGCTCCACACCGCCGACGGCGGTCACGGCGGCATGGAGGAGGTCGGGGAGGGATGGCTTCGTCATAGCCCGACCACCCTACGGGGCGCCACCGACAACCGGATCGGGCAGCGGGCCGTCCGACGGCGCCAAGGGGTTGGGAACGGTGCCGTGGACGGCCGCGTGCGGGCGCTCGGGGCGGTCGCGATAGCCGTCGAGATGGAGTCGGTTGCGGTTGAGGCACAGGCGCTCGATACGTGGGGTGAGCAGGTCGAACGCCTCGTAGCGCTCCTTGAGCTCGGGGAAGCGTGCGTGGTGGCGCAGGATCTCCTCCCGTACGAGCGAGAAGAACTTCTCCTCGGGCACGTCCAGTTGGTCCTCGCAGAGCGGGGCGAGATAGCGGAGCACCCCCACGAAGAGACCCGAGTGGATGAACTGGGTGAGGAAGCCTGGCTCCTCGGTGAGGAGGATCCGCCGCACCTCCTTTGGCATCGAGGCGTGCTCGGGCAGGGGCTGTGCGCTCACGTTCACGTCGTCGACGAAGTCCTTGATCGCGAGGCGGACGGGAACGTCGTGGTCGTCGTAGATCACGATGGCGTTCTCGCCGTGCGGGGAGAAGACCGTGCCGTAGCGGTAGAGGAAGTGCAGCAGTGGCGGCAGCAGAGCCGCGAAGAGCCGTTGGAGCCAGACCGTGGGGGCGAGGCCGGACCGGGTGACGAGTTCGGCGGTGAAGGCCCGGCCGTGTGGATCGGTGTGGAGGAGCGAGGCGAGGGTGCGGGCCCGTTCACCCGCGTCCAGTCGCGGCTGGAGCGGCTCCCGCCAGATCGCGCCGAGCAGTTCCTTGTACTGGTAGGGCACCTCGGCCAGGTGGTCGTACAGCGGATGCTCGACGGTCACGGAGGCGACCTCGCCGAGCAGGACGACCCGGCACTCGTCGCGCAGGAAGGGGTCGGCGTCACGAAGTCCCTGCACCCAGGAGGTGACGGCGGGAGCCGCGAGAGTCCGCTCGGTGGGCAGCCCCCGCCAGACCAGGGTGTTCAGGATGGACAGCGGCAGCTTGACGGTGTGGCGGTCCGGCCGGTCGACGTTCACGAACGTCCTGATGGACTGCTGGGGCAGTCGCAGGTCGCCGTCGCTGGGCAGCGGGACGATCTCGTCGCGGGCCACAGCGGGTGCGTACAGGGGCAGCAGCACTTCGTCCCACTGCCACGGGTGCACGGGCAGGAACAGATACTCGGCGGGATCCAGGCCCTTGGCGCGCAGCGCGCCGGCGTAGGACTCGCGGGTCGGTTCGTCGAGCTCGCGGCTGTAGAGGTCCTGCGCGTCGAGGCCGGGGACGCCGCGGTAGGCCGCGAGACCGGTCTTGACCGCTATCCAGGGCAGGCACACGGGGCGGCGGGCCTCGGGTGCCCAGCGCGCGGCGTCGGTGGCGGAGAAGCCGATGCGTCCCTTGTTGAGGACCAGCCACGGGTGGCCGGTCTGGTGGCCTTCGAGCTCGGCGTATCCCAGGTCGGCCAGCTCGGCGGCGCTCAGCGCGGTGCCGTCGAGCCGGGTGTCGCCGGTCAGGGTGAAGGACATTTCACGCAGCAGATGGCCGAGGGTGGCTCCGTCGAGGCCGAGCAGGTCCTTCGCCAGCGCGAGGAAGGCGAGCGGGTCGGAGAAGGGCCGGTCTTCGCATCGGACGGAGCCGGGGACGACGCGCCAGCTTCCGTAGGCTCCTCGCCGGGCCCGGAAGGTGAACGCGCTGTTCCCTTCGACGGGGAGGGCGTAGAGGTCGCCGCCGGCCGTCGTTGCCGGGCGGTCCGGATGGGCCCGGACCGGCTCGATGATCTCCTCGTACGCGAATTCACCGAGCATCTTGGCGAGCAGTCGGGCAGCTGCCCGGTCCCAGTTCCGGCGGGTCAGACCGGGCGGGACGAGGGGGACGGAGTCGTGGCTGGCGGGAGATTTCGGCACGGGGACTCCTCGGGTGGAACCGATGCGGATCGAGCGGTGTATGCAATACAGCGGGTGGTTCACAGCAGGCTCCGCAGGGCGCGGTCCCGGACCATGAGGGCGGCTCGCTTGTCGGGAAGGTCGATTTCGGCGGAGAGCCGGAATCCGGAGCTGAGGAACGCGGAGACGGAGGGGGTGTTGCGCAGGTCGGGTTCCGCGATGACCCGCATACACAGAGGCCGCTTGTCGAGCACGAGGTCGGACACGGCGCGAAGGAGGACGGAGCCGACGCCGCGGCCCCGGTTCGCGACATCGCCGATGAGCAGGTGAACGCCCGTGTCGTGCGGGCGCGCCGGGTAGTGACGGGCGAGCGGATCGAGATCGGCTCGGTAGATCTCGAAATAGCTCATGGGTGTGTCGTCGAGGACGCCGAGGCAGGGGACGCTGCGGCCGTCGCCCTCGAGTTGTGCGCGCAGGTGGTCGGCGGTGACGAGGTCGGGTCCCGCCAGCTCCCAGAAGGCGGCGACGGTGGAGTCGTTCATCCATCGGGTGATCAGCGCGAGATCACGTTCGAGGACAACGGGGACGAGTTGGAAGGTGCCGGCGCGTGTGTCCCTCGGGCACCACGCGCCGAGGTCGTCGAGCAGGTCGCCGGCAAAGGCGTCGACCCAGGTCTGTGACCGGTGGCCGGTGGGCGTTCGCGTCGTGGACAGGCAGCTGTCGTTCTCATGGATCAGGGCGAGGAAGTCGTCCGGGAGCCGCAGGTCGAGCGTGTCCTCAGCACCTCCTCCAGGCCGGGGAGCAGGGCCGAGCCCACTGTCGGTGTGCGTATCGGTGGGAGGCAATGCGGCGTCTCCTCTCGCGGTTCGGTATGCGGGTTGCAGGCTCAGGATCGGAGGGGATTGGCGATGGTGACGTAGACGGACTGGGTGTCGACGGGGCCGACGAGCTCATCGAGTCCCTGCAGCCGGGTGAGCAGATTGGCCTTGCAGCGGAGTGTGGGCGTCTCGAGCAACTGACCGGGCAGTGGTGAGCCCATGGCGGCCGCGGATGCGAGGAAACGGCGGAGGCCGGCGAGGAGGACACGCTCGTCGGCGAGGCGCTGCGCCCCGAAGGCTCCGATCAGACCGAGCACGTTGTTGATGCCGAGGTAGTAGGCGAAGCGCTCGTCGGTGACATCGTCGGAGACGAAGGTGTCGCTGTGCGTCCCGATACCCGGGAGGCGGTCGTCGAGCCGCTCGCGGTGGGACTCGCGGAAGTAGTAGCCCTGGTTGTCCCGATAACGGCCACCGGTCGGCCAGCCGTCGGGGTCCAGCAGCACGATCGTGTTCTGCTGGTGGGCCTCGAGGGCGACGCCTGCTGTGGCGTCCAGCCACAGCACGGGGCGCACGACATGGTCGAGATAGCGCAGGAACCACTCCGCGGCCACTGCGGGAACGGGCCTGCCCGTCCGGGCCGCGAGCCGCTCGACGGTGAGGGAGAGACGCGAGCGCATGCCCGCCTGCCCGGGCCAGGGGCGGGGGGCGGTCAGCGCCGCGATGCAGACCGCGTCGTCGCCGGAGCCGAAGGGGTTGTGGCGGATCATGACGTCGAGCCCGGGCAGGGGTTCGGCGTCCGGGGTGTCGACGGCGAGCCAGGCCGGGTCGCGCACGATGTCGAAGCGGGGGTGGGCGGCCCGCCATTGCTCGGCGAGGCCGGCGCGGAGCAGTCGGTGCACCTCGACTCCTCGGTGCAGTTCCTTGCGGAGGTTCTCCCGGCGGGAGTTGGTGATGCGCAGGCCGAGGGAGAGTTTGAGCATGGCCGGGGCGCCGGGGCGGTGCACCGTACGGACGGAGGAGGTGGGGTACCAGAGTTCGCCATGAGGGCCGAGGTCGTGCAGAAGACCGGCGTCCAGGAGGGCGGATGCCGCGGGGCGCTGTCCGATGTCCTCGGCCTGCCATGGGTGCAGCGGCAGGGCAGCGGTGTTGTCGGGGAGCGGGAGGTCTCCCGCGAGACGGGAGGTGAGCTGTTCGGCCGTGACGGCGCGGCCCTGTTCTGTCCAGGCGGATTCGGCGGCCAGGACGGACTTGTCGACAGCCATCCAGTGCAATCGGAAGGAGCCGTACAACTCCGGCGAGTAGCTGCGTGCTTCGGCGTCGGAGAGTCCTTCGCGGCTCTTCGGTGTCGGGTGGAGGGGGTGGCCGAGCAGCAGGGACTGCTCGGCGGTGAGAAACAGGTCCGCCTCGGGCGGGGCAGCGGGGCGCTCTCGCCGGTCGGCGATGAAGCCGGCCGTGCGGCGGACGGAGTCGGCGACCCGGGCCACGAGATCGGTTCCTTCGGCGTGGCCGGCTTCACGGCCGAGGAGCGCGGCGACGGTCACCGCGTCGGCCCGTGTGGCCTCGCGCGAGCTCCCCTCCAGGGCGGGAGCTCCGAAACGGTGCCATCCGGTGGCGGACCAGTAGTGCACGGGGACCAGCAGCGCGGTGCCGCTGGCGTCGAGCGGAATACGCAGGGTGTGTCCCTCGGGCCGGGTCAGGTCGTTCTCCCGCACCCAGCAGCGCAGGAGGTTCTCCACGGTCGCCGTGTCCGCGGCACGGCGCTCGTCGAGGTCGTCGAGCGGGTCCCGGTGGTCCACCGGGCCGTGATGGGCGCGGTGGTCGAGGCGGTCCGTCTCTGCGCCGGGCCGGCCGGGGCCGTCGGCCTGCGCGAGCGTGCCCGCGCGACCGCCGCGCTGTTCGTCGAGGCGCCCGGGCTGACGTGGCACCGTCACGGGCTCCATCGTGAGGGGGCCGCTCGCTCCACACGTGTCGCGGTGGTGGCCGGCGGGGCCGTCGTGGGACTCGGGCGCATCGGGTACGGGAATGGGGTTCACGGAGGGCTCCCTTGTGACGTTGTCCGGGGTCAGTTCGACTGCCTGTTGTGCGACTGCCTGTTGTCGGTGCGGCGTTGTGTGGAGCGCTCTGCGGCGGCCAGGGCGTCGGCGAAGCGGTCGAGGACGGCCACGGCTTGTTCATCGGTCAGGGTGAGAGGAGGCAGCAGGCGTACGACACCGGCCCGGCGTCCGCCCAGCTCGACGATGAGGCCGCGGTGCAGACACTCCTGCTGCACGGCTGCCGCGAGCTGGGGTGCCGGAGGGGGGACGACTGCGTCGGGTGCCATGGAGTCGGGCTCGACGAGTTCGACGCCGATCATCAGCCCCCGGCCGCGTACGTCACCGATGCAGGGGTGGGCCGCGGCGAGGCCCTGCAGGGAGGCCAGCATGCGGGCGCCGAGCGTCCCTGCGCGCTCGGCGAGAGCGTTCTCACGGACGTGGGCGAGCGTGGCGGCACCCGCAGCCATGGCGAGTTGGTTGCCCCTGAAGGTGCCCGCGTGGGCCCCGGGGGGCCAGGCGTCGAGTTCGGAGCGGTACACGACGACGGCGAGCGGAAGGGAACCGCCGATGGCCTTGGACAACACCATGACATCCGGTACGACTCCGCTGTGCTCGACGCCCCAGAAGGTGCCGGTGCGGCCCACTCCGGTCTGCACCTCGTCGGCGATCAGCGGAATGGAGCGGGCGGCGGTCAGAACTCGCATCCTGCGCAGCCACTCGTCGGGGGCCGGAATCACTCCGCCCTCCCCCTGCACGGGCTCGAGGATCATGGCGGCCGGCGTCGGAACGCCGCTCTTGCTGTCGTCGAGCAGGCTCTCCGTCCAGCGGGCGGCGAGCTCCGCGCCGCGCTCGCCGCCGATCCCGAAGGGACAGCGGTAGTTGTGCGGGAACGGGAGGCGGGTGACCCGTACGTCCGTGGCGCCGCCGGAGGCTTCGAGCGCTCCGGCCGTCATGCCGTGGTAGGCGCCGGTGAAGGCCAGCAGGCCGCTGCGGCCGGTGGCGGTCCTGACGAGCTTGAGCGCGGCTTCGACGGCATCCGTGCCCGCGGGACCGCAGAACTGGATGCGCGCGTCCTCGGCCAGCGGCCGCGGGAGCGTGGCGAACAGCTCGGTGATGAAAGCGTCCTTGACGGGTGTGGCGAGGTCCAGCACGTGCAGCGGAGCGCCGGAGTCGATGACCTTCTTGATCGCTTCGAGGACGACGGGGTGGTTGTGCCCGAGCGCCAGGGTGCCAGCGCCGGAGAGGCAGTCGAGATACCGGCGCCCGTCGGCTCCTTCGATCGTCAGCCCCCTGGCCCGGACCGGCACGATGGGCAGTGAGCGCGCATAGGTGCGGGCAGCGGACTCGCGGAGCGACTGTCTGCGCAGAATCCCCTCATGAGCTGCGGTCGGCGCCACCGGAGCAGGTTCGGTCACGGCCACGGCTGTTCGTCCTCCGGCTGTCACGGTTGCGTTGCACATCGGTACGTCACTTCTGCGCGGCGCACCGGCGCTGGAGGCTGTCCTTGTGTCCCCCGCACTTTCCAACGACGCGGAGGGCCGGGGATCACGGGCATACGGAAGATCCTTGCGCCTCCGGAACCAAGGACCTGCCGCACGCCGTCCCCAACGGCACCGGCATAGTGGGGGGCTGCACTCCGGCTGACGAGTTCCACCGGATCGGCCGGGGACTTGCTCGTTCCAGAAGTTCCTGCACAACTCCGACAGTTCAACAACTCTGTTCAACAACTCGGTTCAACAGCTCAGCAGCACAGTTCGACAGATCAGCACCACCGAAGTCCCAGGGGGATCAAGAGATGCGACCCATTCGCCCGACGCTGGCAGCGGCATCGATAGCCGCAGTGCTGGCGCTTGCCGCCACCGCGTGCGGCCCGAGCGAGGACAGCGCCGGCGACAAGCCGAGCGCGCCGGCCAGCCAGTCCGCCGACGGCAAGATCACCATCCCGGACGATCTCAAGGACCGGCTCAAGGAGCACGGGATCGACCTGGACAAGTGGAAGAACGGCGAGTGGAAGAACTGGGACAAGGACAAGTGGCTGCGTGAGGCCCAGGACTTCGTCAACCCGATCATCGAGGACCTCTGGGACCCGGACCGGATGCGGGATGCCGACAAGCCCCCGGAGAAGCCGGTCGACAATGACATCTCGGGCGACGAAGGCGTCACCGACCCTGCTCCCGCGCCGGTCGACGCCCAGGCCGTGAAGGCCCCGTACCACGCGAACGCCGCGGAGGCCGGCAAGGTCTTCTTCGACGGTCCGCAGGGTTCGATGGTCTGTTCCGCGACTGTCGTCAAGGACCCGGCCAATCCCGGCAAGTCCAACATGGTGTGGACCGCCGGCCACTGTGTGCACGCCGGTAAGAGTGGCGGCTGGTACCGAAACATCGCCTTCGTCCCCTCGTACAACGACGGGGCCAAGGAGACCGCGGAGCTGGAGAAGGCACCCAAGGAGGAGATCGCTCCCTACGGTGTCTGGTGGGGCGACTGGGCGCAGACCTCCGACCAGTGGATCTCCCAGGGCGCCGCGACCGGCGGCCAGGGCGCGGCCTACGACTTCGCCGTCATCCACGTGACGCCGGAGAAGGGCGGCAACGGCAAGTCCCTCGAGGAGACGGTCGGTTCGGCCCTGCCGGTCGACTTCAACGCCCCTGCGGTGCCGAAGATCGCGAACATGACCGCCACCGGTTACCCGGCGGCTCCGCCGTACGACGGCCAGAAGCTCTTCCAGTGCGCCGACAAGCCGGGCCGGCTGTCGCTGAACGCCGATGAGCCGACGATGTACCGCATCGGCTGCACCATGACCGGCGGTTCGTCCGGCGGTGGCTGGGTCGCGCAGGGGCAGGACGGCAAGCCGGCCCTGGTCTCCAACACCTCCATCGGCCCGGTTACGGCAGGCTGGCTGGCAGGTCCGCGCCTCGGTAAGGACGCCGAGGGCGTCTACAACGCGGTCAGCAAGAAGTTCGCGGGACAGTGACCGCCGAAGAGGCAAGGGAGCCGTGCGCACGGGCGTCCGCATGAAGTGATGCGGGGAGGGGTCTCGACCGTAAGGCCGAGACCCTTGCGCTTCGCCCTTCTGCGTCGTTCTCGCCCGGTTCGCCTCCGGGCGCTTTGTGCGTGTGTCGACGGTCGATCGCGCTCGATCCCTCGTTCCTCGGGATCGGCGCGCTCCCCCTGCCCTGGCGGGTGGTGCCCCCACTCCCTTTCGACACCCGCGCGCCCCCTTCGGCTCGCCATCCTCGTGGAGAGTCCGTGCAGTTGAGGGTGAGCAGGGCCCGTCCAGGATGATCGTCCGTGCGCAGCGCCTAGAGTGGTGGCGCAGCGTGAGGCGGCCCCCGACGGCCGCCTTTTCCCATGACAAGTTCATGGCAAGCAGCTGTTTCCATGGCAAGTACTGAGCACTTCAGGGGGAATCGTCCCATGCGATCCATACGTCCACTGCTGGCCGCGGCCGGTCTCGTCACGGCACTCGGCCTGACGGCGACCGCCTGCGGCCCGAGCGAGAACGACGCGGCGGACAAACCGGCCGCGTCCAGCCCGGCCGCTGACAACGGTGGCGCCGCGGTCCCTGCGGACCTGGCCGACAAGCTCAAGGAGCGCGGTGTCGACCTGGACCAGTGGAAGAACGGCGAGTGGAAGAACTGGGACAAGGACAAGTGGCTGCGTGAGGCCAAGGACTTCGTCAACCCGGTGATCGAGGGCCTGTGGAAGCCTGAGCGGATGACGACGGCCAAGGCGCCGGCGAAGACGATGGCCGCCGGCGACATCTCCGGTGACCAGGGCGTCACCGATCCCGAGCCGCGCCCGGTCCGGGCGGAGCCGGAGAAGAAGCCGTACCACAAGAACGCCGCCCCCGTGGGCAAGGTCTTCTTCGACGCCCCCGAGGGCTCGATGGTCTGCTCCGCGACCGTCGTCAAGGACCCGAAGAACCCCGGCAGGTCCAACCTCGTGTGGACGGCCGGCCACTGCGTCCACGCGGGCCGGGCCGGCGGTTGGTACCGCAACATCGCCTTCGTCCCCGCCTACAACGACCAGGGCAAGTCCCCGGCCGCACTGGAGAACGCGCAGCCGCACGAGGTCGCGCCCTACGGCGTCTACTGGGCGGACTGGGTCGCGACGTCCGGCGAGTGGATCGATGAGGGCGGCCCGACGGGCGGCACCGGCGCCCCGTACGACTACGCCGTGATGCATGTGAAGCCCGAGCAGGGCACCAAGTCCCTCGAGGAGACGGTGGGCGTCGCCCTCGACATCGACTTCGACGCTCCCGAGGCGAAGGACATCAGCGCCATGGGCGCCTGGGGTTACCCGGCCGCGCCGCCGTACGACGGTGCGCTGATGCACAAGTGCGTCGACCGGCCCGGCCGGCTGTCCATCGCTCCCGGCACTCCGACCATGTGGCGTATCGGCTGCACCATGACCGGCGGTTCCTCCGGCGGCGGCTGGTTCGCCGAGCAACCGAACGGCAAGCTGGCGCTGGTCTCCAACACCTCCATCGGCCCCGTCACTTCTGGCTGGCTGGCCGGTCCGCGGCTCGATCAGGGCGCGCAGCAGATCTACACGATGATGAGCGACAAGTTCGCGGGCCAGTAGGCCCGGCTTCTGAGCACGGCGAAAGGCCCGCCCCGGCCGGGG
>NZ_BMWB01000012.1 GCF_014651015.1 Streptomyces xantholiticus | reverse complement strand
CCCACTACTCGAACATCGCCAGCTCGGGCTTCCGTGAGCTCCAGGAAGGCCAGAAGGTGAACTTCGACGTCGTCCAGGGCCAGAAGGGCCCGCAGGCGGAGAACATCACCCCCGCCTGAGCCTCAGCCACCTCGGTGTGACGCCCGCCCCGGTCTGCCCGGGGCGGGCGTCGGCGTCTGGCCATTCGAGGGAAGCGGCGGATGACACCAGCTCAGCGCCATACTGGTGAAGCGCGACGCAGAAATGATCCTTCATCAGCTTCTTGCGGCAAACGCGCCCGCTCCGCCTGGAACTGAGCCACACTTGCCCCGTGCCGCAGAGAACAAGGGGGAGGCTGCAGTGACGTCCGTGGTCGAGGTTGAACAGCGGGTGGGGTCCCTGCCCATCCAGATCGAGGTTTCGGAGATTCCCTCGGAGGACGACCCCGCAGACATCTACTCCGGCAAGACCCGTGGGGCTCGCGATCAGGTCGTCCGGCTGGCCCGGCCGCTGTTCTCGGAAGCCCTCGACCTGATCAGCTCGTGCGCGGAAGAGGTCCACGGACGGTTCTCGACCATGGATGGGGGCAAGCAGCCCCAGGAACTCGAGATGCAGTTCGCCGTGAAACTGGACGCCGCGGTGGGTGCCAAGATTGTCACGGCGACCGCCGGCGCGCAGCTCCAGGTCGTTCTGCGGTGGAAACCCGCCGAAGCCGGATCGAGCGGACAACCGTCCACGGAATGACGTCCCGACACGAGGGCTTGGAGTTCCCTGTCCTGCCCTTCAGCCGTCTTGTGGGGCAGGGCGAACTCAAGAGGGTCCTGGAAATCGCCTATGTGATGCCGTCGATCGGCGGAGTCCTGGCCAGCGGTGAGCGGGGCACGGCCAAGTCGACCACCGTCCGGTCATTCGCGCAGATGATGTACGGCACGCTGCCGGTGACGCTGCCGATCAATGCCACTGATGACCGCATCCTGGGCGGCTGGCAGATCGACGCCCTGCTCCGTGGCGAGCCCAAAGAGATGAAAGGGTTGTTGGAAGAGGCGGACCAGGGCGTGCTCTATGTCGACGAGGTCAACCTCCTCGACGACCACGTGGTCAACATCATCCTGGACGTGGTGTCCACCGGTCTGCTTGTGGTGCAACGCGACGGCCTGGACCATGCGGGGACCCCCGTGTCGTTCACCCTCGTCGGCACCATGAACCCCGAAGAGGGCGGACTGCGGCCGCAATTGCTCGACCGGTTCGGCCTGATGGTGCCGGTGGAGACCGAGCTGGACACCGCTGTGCGGCGGGACATCCTGTTGACCGTCCTGCGGTTCGAGGAGGAGCGCAGGAGGGCGGAGTCCTCGTGGCTGCGCGAAGGCGCAGCCGAGGACCGTGAGCACCGCTCCCGTATCGACGCCGCTCGCAGTGCGGCCCATGACGTGCTCCTCAGCCCCAGGATGGCGGAGTTGTGCGCCCAGATCGCCATCGACTTCGAGGTGTCCGGGCACCGGGGGGAGATCGTGATGGCCCAGGCGGCGCGCGCCGTCGCCGCTCTCGACGGGCGCTTCGAGGTCAACGCGCGGGACGTGAGGGCCGCAGCGCCGTACGCCGTCATGCACCGGCGTCCCGAGGCCGCTTACGGCGATGCCATCGGGTGGGAGCTCAAGGATGACGAACTGCTGGACCAGATCGTGAACGAGGTGGCGGCGGGCGAGCGGACGTATGGACGTCCGTGAGCGCGTGGCCACAGCGCTCGCGTGTGCGGCGGTCGACCGCGGGTTGTCAGGTGTGCTGCTGTTCGACCTCGACCCGGCGCTGGCCGCTCCGCTCGGCGCCTGGCTTGCGGCCCTTCTGCCCGACTCGGCCGGGTCCACCGTGCTGTCGGCGGAGGCACTGGACGACGATCTGTGGGTGACAGTGCGTCCGGCCGCAGGCGCAGTCGGAGGCTTCCGGCCGGCACCCGGGCCGCTGTACGCAGCCGGACGCGCACCGGCGGTCCTGGTGGCACCCGACCTCTCCCGGTTGGGGCTTGCGCCCTCGAGGGCGGCGATCACCACCTTGACAGCGGACGTGGCCCATCTGGAACGCGACGGGCAGCAGGCCGTCTGGGCCCCGGCCGACCGGTGGGTGGCCGGGTGCCCCAAGCACCTGGTCTCCCGGGTATCGCGGCACCTCCTCGACCGCTTCGCTCTACGGATCGACGGAGCCGCTCTCGTGCCCACGCCCGGACAGTCCGACATCCTCGGAGACGTTCCTGTGCCCTGGCGGCAGGCTGTCCACTCGGTTCATGCAGGTGGTCCCCTTCCGCCGCTGTCGGCTGCTGCCGCCGACTGCGTCGTGACCGTGCTTCCGTCGGCCGCGGCGGGCACGCGACGGGATCTCTCCCTGGCACGTACGGCCCGGGCGCTCGCCCTGCTCGCCGGAGAAGGGGCAACGTCTCCACATCACGTCGACCGGGCCGCTTCGCTGCTGGGCCTGCGGTCCCCGTCCCGGCCCCGGCAACCGGTATCTCCCGGCGTACCGACGCCGGATTCCATCTCCGCCCCGGGCGGTGAAGCGGCACACGGCGCCTCCTGGCCGACCGCCCGCGTACCCCATCAGGTCCAGGCCGGCGACGGCGCCGCAGAACTGCCCGCGCACGACGTTCCGCAGGTACCCGAAGGCCCGTATCCGGAGGACTCGCTGGCCGACGAGCGTGAGGCCTCGCCCCTGCGTCCACCCGCCTTTCGGCCGCGAGACAAGACGCTCCGGGGCCATCCCGTCGGCACGGCGACAACTACGACGACACGCGACCTGTCGCTGACCGCCACGGCGCAAGAGGCAGCGAAGTACCAGACGCTCCGCTGCCCCGGCCACCATGCAGACGGAAGCCATCCGCTGCACCTGACGGCAGCCGACCTGCGGGTCCACCGACGAGCCACGGAGTCGTCCGGGCTCCTGGTACTCGTGCTGGACCACACCAGCCGGCGGGAGCTCGACTGGTACCCGGCGCTCTCGCCGTATCTGAGCTGGGCCTACACCTCACGGGCGCGAGTAGCCGTGGTGGAGGTGGGAGCGCTGGACGCCCCGAGCGAGCTCGCGGCGTCCGTTTTCCTCAGCCGCAGCCTTCTCGACCGGCGGGTCGTGCAGGCGCTCAACCGGCCCGCGGGGCGCGCGACTCCGCTTGCCCACGGCCTCCAGCTCGCCGGTCTGCTGCTGCGGCACGAGACGCAGCACGGAGGGGCGGTCGTCGACGAGGCCGTGCTGCTCGTCTTCACCGACGGACGGGCCAACGTGCCGCTGGAAGCGAGCAGGTCGCTGAACACACCGGCAGGGGTGGGCGACCGCGGGGTCCGGGACGCCATCGAGCAGGCGGAGCGCATCGCCCGGCTGAAGCGTGTTCGCAGTGTGGTCCTCCACCCGGGCCCCAGGGCGTACGCCCATCTCCTCACGGAGCTGGCCGAGTCGCTCGACGGGGAACTCCTGCGAGCGGATCGGGCGGCCACCGATGCCGGCTGACGACGCCCGGGCCCAGGCCCGCCGGCACAGCACCGTCCTGAAGGGGCACGGTCGAAGGGGCGTCCTGCCCAGGCGCCCCCCACGCCAACGGCGCGCCTCGGATCCCACCGAGTCCACCGGTCCCAGTCTTGAGGACGGCCTTGGGGAAGCCCGTGTCTTCGATGCGATGACCGTGGACCTCGACCGCGGCCTGCCCGAGGGCATGGCCATCCTCGTCGTCCTGCCTGTGCGTTCCCCGGGAGGCGAATGGGGCTTCCGGATGCGCGGGCACTGCTGCTGCGGGGCACAGCAGGACTTCCCCGCCTACGATCGTCCCGACATCGCGCTCGCGAAGCTCGTGGCCAAGGGTGGCAAGGCGCCCAGCGAGGTGCTGGCGACGATGCGCTCGTGGTCGAGCAGAAGGCGGGAGCTCACACGCTGGCTGGACGACCGCCGCTGCGCACATGGTGATTCCCTGGAACTGGTGATCTGGGACGAGACGGGCTACGGCATTCCATGGGAGCTCTTCTGGCTCTCCCCACAGCCGGGGTCGGGCCGTCGGGCCGGCTGGCTGGGTGGAGTCGTCACCGTCACCCGCTGGCTTTCCATCTGCACGGACTGGCCCGTCGTACGGGACTACTGGTCCGCCCACGAGTGCGCAGGGCCGGTCGCTTCCTACGTCGCCGACGACATGAGGCACGACGACAGGCTGCTCGAGCAGTTCTCCCTGGAGCCCTTGGCGGGAATCCCCGCCCTCCCGAAGGCCCTCGCGAGCGGCGGTCCCCTCGGCATGGTGTACCTCGCGTGCCACGGCACGTTCGGCTCGGACCTGAGTACATGTGAACTCGACAAGGTGAAACTGCTGCTGCTGCATCCGGAGCGGTTCGACCGCCTGATGACGGCGGCTACTTTCGTCTTTCTCAACGCCTGCCACTCCGGCCGGCTCATCGCCGAGCGGGGCGTGTTCGCAGACCCCGGCCAGAGCGGGTTCTCGGAGGTCTTCCTCCGGTCCGGCGCCGCCGGAGTGCTGGCCACGAGCGGGGAGATCGGCGACGAGGAAGCCCATCAAATGGCCGACCAGTTGCTGGCGGTACTGCGGGACCGTCCCACCACCCCGGTGGCTGTCGCCCTGCGAGAACTGCGTGCGGAGATCGCCCAAGTGACCCCCATGGACCTGCTGGGCATCGAGGGCCTCGAGGAGCAGAAGCAACTCCTGCCGCTGCTCTACCGCTTCATGTACGTCTACTACGGCAGCCCTCGCACCGTCGTCGCTCTCACCCCACGCGGAGGCCCCTGATGGGCACAGCGCGCGTGCAGCCACTCGTCACCTGGCCGCGTACCGTCATAGGCGGCAGACCGTTCGTGGTGTCCGTGGACCTGGCTCTTGTCGACGGCGGGCAGGAGGAATGGCCGTTCGAGGGTGAGGAAGCTGAGTTCACCTGCATCGTCGACGGCGCTTTTCACTTCCGCGTGGAGGCGGTCCACGACGCCAGCGTGGTCCTCCACCGCTTCGGCGGTTCCTACGGGCCGGCGACGTTCATGGTCGTGCCGCACCGGACGACCGGCCGCCATGCGCTGCGGCTGACCTCCCTCACATCGCGCGGCATCGTCATGGGCTCCGTGGAACTGCCCGTCGAGATCCGCGAAGCCGCCGGCGTGGACGACAGCACGAACCCCGATGTGGAGATGGTGGGACTTGCGGCGCGGTCACCCGTCGCACCGCCACTGCCCAGAAAGGAGGCACTGTGCATCTTGATGGGCAGGTACACGCCTGGTGAACTCCCCGACCTTCCTGACACGTACGAAGCGGGAGAGCGAGTCGTGGACGGACTGGTCCGGCTGGGCTACGACTGCAAGGTCCTGAGAGATCCCGGCAATGCCGACCTCCGCTTCGAGGCCGTCCGGTTCTTCCAGGAGACACACCCACAGACCGCGGCCCACGTGGTCTACTTCAGCGGTCACGGGGTGGTCGATCCCGCCACACGGGAGCTGCTGCTGCCCGGTAGTGACGGCAGTATGCAGGCTTTGGCCGACGCCAATCGCTTCCGGGACTGGCAGGTCTGCGCCGACGACTCACCAGGGGGACACCCCACGCTGTTCCTGCTGGACACGTGCTACTCGGGCAACGCCGTCGACCTCCAGGCCCTCGACGCACCCGACTTCGCCCGCAACCACGGGACGCACGGCCGCTACGTAGTGGCCTCCTCCGCACCCGACGAGCCGTCCTACAGCAACGTGTTCAGCCGCAGCCTGGCCGACGTCCTTGAAGAAATCGCCGAGGGGCGACTCGTCGCCGACAGCGTCGGGACATCGATTTCCCTGTACACGGTGAGCGAGCGTATCCAGCAGAGGATGCTTGAGCGAGAACCGCTTCCACAGACCCAGAGGGTGACGACCCAAGCGGTTCCGGAGCCCGCGCCGCCCTTCTTTCCCGTCCTGCCGGCGTCGGGAGGCGCCGACGGCGCGATTGAGGAGCCAAGTGCTGGGGGGGGCAGGCTACGCGTTCTCGGCCTGCACGGCTTCGGCAACGCCGCCATGTCCGCCTCAGCGATCAAGGCCGTCTGGCTGCCCGCGATCCAGGGCGGCCTGGTCCGGGCAGGGGCTCGTCGGGCCGTGCCCTCGATCGACCTCACCATGGCCTACTATGCTCACCTGCTCATGCGTCGGGTCGCACAGGGGCCGCCTCCTCCCGATGACATGGACGACCCGGGTGGAGCGGAAGAAGAACGCGTGCTCCGAGACTGGTTGGCCGCGTCCGGAGCCCCCCAGCCTCGTCGCGGGCTCAAGCCCAACACCGCTGTACGCCAGGCAGTGAACTGGCTGGCCCGGTCGCAGGGCATGGCGTCCCGTCCGCTTGCGGCCTTCTTGACCAAGTCCATTCGCGAAGTGAGAACGTACTTCGACGAGGACAACCACGCCAAGGTCTCCGCCTTCGTTCACGAGCGGATCATCGAGGACCGTCCTGACGTGGTCCTCGCCCATTCACTGGGAGCGGTCGCCGCCTACGAGGCGCTCTGGCGGGAACCGTATGCAAAGGTCGAGACATTGGTGACCTTCGGATCGGCCCTCGGCCTCGTGGCCGACCGCCTGGCGCCTCATGCCGGCAATCCGGGGCGCCCACCAGGGGTGAAGCGTTGGATCGACGTCGCCGACGCGTCGGACTTCGTCACTCTCCCCGGGCTACAGAGGCGCTTCGCGAACGTGGAGTCCCTCCGGATCGAAACCGGTGGGTTCGCCGCCCACGCGGCCAGGTCCTACCTCTCCTCACCTGCGGTGGCCGGGATCCTCGTGGATGCGCTGGCGCGCCGTTCTCACCGATGACCCTTGGGGACAGCCTCGCGACGCCACTCCGCAGCGTCGCGGACGGCGCCCCAGTGGGCGGTCCATCAGCACGCCGGACGCGGGGAGACCGGCAGGCCTGGTCCGTGCCTGTCGACGCGTGAGCACTACAAAAGGGCCAAATCTCCAGACCTCCGACCTGTCCGACGAAGTGACGGGCTCAGTAGGGGCTCTGGCTGCCCCTCTGACGGCCACGGGGACTTCCCGGGGCAGTGCGCACCGGTCAGACACCGTCGCCCCACTGATGATGGCCCGCTCGCGCATGCCCCGCACGGCACGCCTGTGATCGTCCCGGTGCCCCGGCCGTCGCAGCCCGGTGCATGGATCTGCCGGACGCCGCAAGCGTGCCGGGAGGCAAGGTGCAGCGCCGTGATCTCCTGGGCGAGCGCCTCGGTCAGCAGCCCTCCGGGCGACACGGGCCTCCCCGCCCAGGTCTCCAGCCCGTCCAGGCCCAAGCGGTTGAAGCGGTGCGACCAGCGGCAGGCGGGGCCGGAGCGGGAGGATTCGGTACTCCGGCAGGGCAGGCGGCCTTCGGGCGGATGCGCCGCGAATGCCGTCGCCGATGTCACGCCGGTGGTGCTGCTGTGGGACGCATCGCCGGTCATAGAGGCGACGAGGCCCCCGCCGTCCGATCACGGCAGGGTGGCCTCGCGCCGGCGCTCCGGCCTTTCTCAGTGCCACCTATCGGGCCGTGCCAAAGTCCTGCGTCCAATAGTTGTCCGGCTGCGCGAGGCCGACTCCGATCTCCTTGAACTCGCAGTTGAGGATGTTGCGCTTGTGGCCGGGGCTGGACATCCAGCCCGCCATGACGCTCTCGGGCGTCGCGTAACCGTAGGCGACGTTCTCGCCGTAGGTGCTCCAGCTGTAACCGGCACGGGTGATCCGGTCACCCGGGTCCGAGCCGTCGGAGCCGGTGTGGGACATGTTCTGGTGGGCTGCCATGTCCTTGCTGTGGTCCTGTGCGGCCTTCGTCAGCTTCGCGTTCAGTGTCACGGGCGAGCATCCGGCCTTGCTGCGCTCACTGTTGACGAGTGCCACGACGCGTGCGACATCGCCGGACGCCGGTGCCGCGGTGGACGGAGCAGTGGACGGCGCTGCAGGCTTGGGTGCGGCCGGCTTCGGCGCGGGCTTGGGCGCGGCAGGCTTGGGCGCGGCAGGCTTGGGCGCTGCGGGCTTGGATGCTGCCGGCTTGGATGCTGCCGGCTTGGGTGTGGCCGCCTCCCGGTCCCACTTGTCCCGGTCCCACTGCTGGTCCCACTTGCCCCCGCCCCACCGCTGGTCCGACTCGTCCCCGTGCCACTGCCGGTCGGAATGTGCACTGTTCCACTGGCTGTGAGACCGGCCGTCCTGGATCCCCTGCGGGTCGATACATGCCATGGCGACAGACGGCACGCCCACGACCGTCATGGCGACGGCAGCGATGGTTATCTTCCGGTAGTGCGTCGTTCTGCGGTGCTTGCTCATTTGCCCTCACTCATTATCGCGGAGCGCCACCGAGAGCGGTCAGCCCGGCCCGTTCTGTGTGTGACCTGCGGAGGCGCCTTTGCGGGCAGCCATTGTTAGGACCGCCGCGGGCGGAGGGCAACGAGCGACGTCTACTACCTTTGATAGTAGGCACAGTGCGTCCTTGCCAAGGGAGTACGGACGTGCTGGCGCACATCCGGAACCTCCCGATTCTTTTGACGTCCCGTCAAAAGACTCTGGATTTTCTACAGGCGGGTGGATACACGGAGAGGACCGAACGCTGCCGCGCATCGTGGGGGGTATGCCCCTATCGAAGTGGACAAATGCCTCTATATCACCAAGGCGGGCATCTACTATCGACCCCCCTGGCACCTGAAACGGCTGTGGCGGATGTCACGGAACCATCGGTTCCGCTTCATTTCTCGCAGTCGGCGCTCAGCCGCAGCACGCCGTTCGCTCGGTGATCCAGAAGTAGTTTCCGAATTTGCCCTCAGTCGTTGAGTGGACATGATTGCCCAACGTGATGAACGGGGTGAGAGTGTGAGGAACGAAACGGAACGCGGCACCGGTGTGACACGGCTCAGGAGGCGATGGGCGGCGTCGGCCGGCGCAACGGTTCTGGCTTTGATGGCGACCACCGGACCCGCCGGCGCGGCGACACAAGCCGGTGAGCAGGCCCTGGCCAAACCGTGCGGGTACTCCGAGTCCGGAGGCTTCGCCTGGTACAACCACTGCACCACAGACGGATCGCGCATCCAGATTCGGCTCGACGCTGTCGGAGGTTTCGACACGAACAGGTGCGTCGACCCCGGGGAGACCCGCCTGGGCTGGGCCTTCGAGTACCGCAACGCCTGGTACACCGGCAGGCTGTGCGGTTCCTAGAGTCGGGTGATCCTGGTCAGCAACTGATGGTTGCCGTTCTCGCCCTGCCGGGCCCGCCTTGGTGTGTTGCTTGACGCGCAACTCTGGTCGTTTCGGCATCCGAGGCCCGCGCTCACCTGTGCCCGGTTCGAACAGAGGGTGCCGGGCCGCCGCGAGGGCCCGGACCAGCTGATCCGTTGCTCGACCTGTGTGGTGCTGTATGCAGCCAGTCGGGCGGGGCTACGGTTACATCGTGACGACTTTGATCATCGGTGGTAGCGGCTTCCTGGGCGCTGAGCTGATCCGGCAGGCAGCAGCGGCCGGGCAACCGACGGCCGCGACATACGCGACCAGCCCCGGCAACACCGCCCGAGTCGCGTGGCACCACCTCGACTTACGAGACCCTGGGCGGGTGGACGCGGTCATGGCCGAGGTCGGACCCCATCTCGTCGTCAACGCATCCAGCGGCGAAGCCGACTGGGCGGTCACGGCCCAAGGCCCCGTGCGACTGGCTGTTGCGGCGGCGAAGTGCGGCAGCCGTCTTGTCCACGTCTCCAGCGACGCAGTCTTCTCCGGTTCGCGTGACCACTACGACGAGTCCTGCTTCCCCGACCCCGTCACCCCGTACGGAGCGGCGAAAGCCGCAGCGGAGACCGGGGTCCTGCTCGTGCATCCGCAATCCGTCGTCGCTCGTACCTCGCTGATCATCGGCGGCGGACGGTCCGTTCACGAGCGGACCGTGCACGAGCTCGCCGCCGGCACGCGCGAAGGTGCCCTGTTCACCGACGACATCCGCTGCCCGGTGCACGTCACCGACCTGGCCGCAGCCATCTTGGAACTGGCGGCACACGACACCCATGGCAGCCACCATCTCGCAGGAGCAGACGCCCTCAGCTGCCACGAACTCGGCACCCTCATCGCCAGACGCGACGGCCTCGACGCCTCCCGACTGCCCACGGGCCTGCGCGCCGACAGCACGCTTCCCGGCGCCATCGACGTCCGCCTCGACAGCCGCGCGACCCAGCGGAAACTGCGCACCACGCTTCGCGGCGCCCGGCGGTTCCTCACTGCAACAGCGTGACCCTCGGCCTTGACGATTCGGAGACAGGCTGCGCGAGACGCCGCGCCGACGCCGGCCACAGAAGCTGTCAGACCCGGGTCATGGCTCTGGCTCACCTTCCGCGCAGCGGTTTCGGTTCAACAACAGCTGGCTCTGGTCTCTGGACGGCTCTGCGTGTTGGATGACAACAGTGGATGCGCTTCGTACGGGAGAAGTATCGAGGGTGTTGATCGTTTTCAGATGTCGGTCGTGCGGTGCTCCTTTGTCGAATCCGCTAACGCAATGTGATTGGAAGCCGCTGCCGCGAGTGAGGGGCAGGGAGCACTACACGTACGGCCCGTCGACAGTGCGGGTGGGTTCCTTCTCCGCTGACCCGGATCCATACGGTCCTGCTGGTTCGGCTGCCACCTGGGTGATCAACCCGCTGGACGGCGTGCTGCTGCGGCCCCATGTGGACTCGTCGAGGCTCTACGGGTGTTGCAGATTGGACGGGCTCAACGGGTCGAACTTGCTGTGCGCCCGATGCAACAGCGAGGTTGGCATCGAGATCTCCGATTGCTGGACCGAGTACGACATCCGACTGTTGCGCTCAGCGGTGTCTAAGAACCCTCACCGTCGACCGAGGAGTGTCGACGTCAGCACGCCGGCAGGACACGTTTCCGCAGGAGTCGAAAGCCTGCGCGGCCGAACATCCGGCGCTTGAGCATCACCGGAGCAGAAGGGCCGGGATGTGGCGATCCGGTCGATGGGCAGCAGCGTCCCGTCCAGGATCACGAACTGCCCGCACCAGCACGTCGCCGGCGGACGTGCGGTAGTAGAGCACGGACCGTCCCGCACGGCGGCGGCCGACCAGCCCGGCGTCGAGGAGCACTTTGAGGTGGCGGCCCACCGATCCGAGACCCTGGCCTGTCGTCGCCACCAGGTAGGTGCGTGGTGCTCATCGGGCTGTCCAGGAGCACCAGCACGCCCGCCCGCCCGGCACCGAGCAGCCTGGCCAGCGCCTCCGGAGCGGCGGCCCGCTCCGGCTCCGCCAGTGTGCCCGAGCACGGGTACACCACGGCGTTCCGGTGCACCGCGCCGTGGGAGTCCGGCCGGTCCATGAAGATCCATCCCCTGCGCGGCGTGACCGGCACGAACAGCAGCTGCGATCCCATCAGTTGCCGGGGCGGGAAGGCACGGGTGTTGGTCTGCAGCCGGTTGCCGCCCAGCCACCGCATCTCCGGATGCATGTCGTCCAGAGCGGCGGCCCAGCCCGCCCGGCTCAACTGGCCTGTGCGCGCGATCACATCGGCTTCCATGACGCGCCGCCGCCGCAGCCAGTCGGGCGCCACAGTCTCCCGCCACACCCACTCCAGCAGGTCGGCCATGCGCTCCGGCAGATCGGGGCGCAGCAACGAGGCCGACAGCGGTCCGCGATGGGCGATCTCGAGGTCGGCGCGAGCGGTGTCGGCCGGCGTCTCGCGGATCCGCGCCAACTCGTCGTAGAACTCCGCACCGCCCTGTGCCTCACCCTCGTGGAACGGCACCGGCGTCAGGAAGTCGGCGATCCACCGGTGCCTGCCCAGTGCGACGGGCACCAGCTGGGCGGTGACCGGATCGGCGGCCAGCCGCTCCCGGTAGGCCGGCCCGTGACTGTCCAGCCAGCGGCGCTCGGCCGGATGGGCGGGCGAGTCCTTCTCCAGGACCATCAGGCTCGCTGTCGTCTCGCAGAGTGGCGACACGACGAACCGGCTGCTCGCGAGCGTATCCGCGTTGACTTCCCACCAGCCCAATGGTTTCGCCTCCCCGCGAAACATTAGCTCGACGCCCGAACGCCTGACGACACTCCGCACATGCGCACCTACCAAGAGCTCTTCAGAGCCACGGAGTTCACCCCGCTGCTCGCCGCCTTTGCCGCACACGTGGCTGCCCAGACGGTGAGCAGAATGGCCGTGGGGACGCTCCTCTACGACGCGACCGGCTCGCCGCTCCTCGCCGCCGTCGGCATGTTCGGCCCGTTGCTGGCCCAGATGATCGGCGCGAGTGTCCTGCTGTCGGCGGCGGACCGCCTGCCGCCGCGCGCCGCGACCGTCGGCCTGACACTCTTCTTCGCCGCGGCCACCACCGCCCTGGCCCTGCCCGGCCTGTCCGTGGGGGCGATCTTCGCGATCCTGACGGTGCAGGGCATGCTCGGCTCGGTCGGCGGCGGAGTGCGCTACGGACTGCTCACGGAGATCCTGCCCGCGGAGGGCTACCTGCTCGGCCGTTCGGTGCTCAACATGTGCGCGGGAAGTCTGCAGATCTGCGGTTACGCCGTCGGCGGCGTACTCGTCAACGTCCTGGCGCCGCGCGGGGCCCTGCTCACCGGCGCCTCCCTTTACGTCGTCGCCGCGGCCGTCGCCCTCATCGGCCTCTCGAGACGGCCGCCACGCGCCGAAGGCCGTCCGTCCGCGAGCGAGACCTGGCGGACCAACGCGCGCCTGTGGGCCGCGAAACCCCGGCGCCGCGTCTACCTCGCCCTGTGGGTGCCCAACGGACTCGTCGTCGGTTGCGAGTCCCTCTACGTCTCCTACGCACCACGCCATGCGGGGCTCCTGTTCGCCGCCGCCGCGCTGGGCATGCTGGCGGGAGACACCCTGACCGGCCGCTTCCTGCCCGGGCACTGGCGCGACAGATTCGGTGCGCCGCCACTACTGCTGTTGCTCGCCGCCCCGTACCTGATATTCGTCCTGCACCCTGCGCTGCCCGTGGCACTCGCAGCCGTGACCGTGGGGTCGATCGGCTTCTCCGCCAACCTGCTGCTCCAGGAACGCCTGATGTCCCTGACCCCGAGCGAGCTGAGGGGTCACGCCTTCGGACTGCACCACTCAGGGATGTTCACCATGCAGGGCGTAGCCGCGGCGGCCGCAGGCGGCATCGCGCAGCTCAGCTCACCCGCTACCGCCATGACCGTGATGGCCGCCGCCTCTGCCGCGGTCACCCTCGCCCTCACACCCGGTCTGCGACGTCTGGAACCGTGGGCCGGAGGCATGCCGGCCGGAGCTGACGCCGCCCGTGGACGCACCGACAAAGGCAAGGGCCTCAGGCCGACGCACAGGGCATGAGGCCCCCGGCCGCGCGGTAAGACCGTCCTACCTTGGGCAGCAGCCGAGGCTGACAAGCTTGCCTTGAGAGGCCGTGGGTACTCGCGGAACCGGCAGCAAGGCGACGAACCCCGAGGGGTAATGTCATGACCACACCCCGCACCTCTTTGGCCAGGTCACCCGTTCAGCAGGCCGCGATGCTCGTCGGCGTGGTGTTCCTTCTCGTCGGCGTTCTCGGCTTCGTCCCGGGGATCACCACCAACTACGACACGATGGAATTCGCCGAGCATCACTCGCAGGCCGAGCTGCTGGGCCTGTTCCAGGTATCGATCCTGCACAATCTCGTGCACCTGCTGTTCGGTATCGCCGGCATCGCCATGGCCGGGGCCGCCTCAACCGCCCGCACCTACCTCGTCGGCGGCGGGGTCGTCTACCTGGCCCTGTGGCTGTACGGCCTGTTCATCGACCATGACAGCGCCGCCAACTTCGTCCCCCTCAACAACGCCGACAACTGGCTCCACTTCGTCCTCGGCATCGGCATGATCGCCCTCGGCTTCCTGCTGACCCGCCGAACGAAGCCGACCCCACGCCGCTGACCCGTCCATTGCTTGCCTTGTCCTGCGGAAGACATCGCCTCAGGCATCTCGTGACCTCTGGCATTCATGAGCGGTCGTGGCCGTGGCGGGGTACTTCGTTCGGCCGGTATGGACGCGCGCCTCGACGCCGGAAGCGGCGGCTCACCACACGGGCAAAGGAGGCCCCGATGTCTCCCTCCATCACACAGCAGAGCGTCGAGGAGCTCGGCGGCGAGGCCAGCGTCCTCGTCCGGCAGCGGCGTGACCACGCCGAGCTCGACCGCCTCATGAACCTCTATACGGCGGGCAGCCAAGCGGTAGAAGGGCGGCAGCAAACGCTGGAGGACATCATCCAGCTCACCTTCAGCCACGCCTTCGCCGAGGAGACCGTGCTGTGGCCCACGCTGCGGCGGCTCGCGCAGGACGGCGAGGAACTGACCTCGCGAGTCGAACAGGAGCACCAGGAAATCAACAACCTGGTCGCCGCAATCGAACGCACCGCCCCCGCCGACCCCCGCCATGACGAGCTCGTCGAGCAGGCCTTCTCCCTCATACGGCAGGACATTCGCGAGGAGGAGGAACTGCTCCTGCCACGACTGCAGGAGGCAGTGGACCACGACCGCGCCCGCCTGCGTCATCTGGGTACGACGTGGGAAACGGTCCGACGCACCGCCCCCACACACCCCCACCCCGCCGTTGCCCGCCGACCGCCCGGCAACGCCGTGGCGGGAGTCCCGCTGAGCGCATTCGACCGGGCTCGCGACATGTTCCGGGCCGGCGCCAGAGACCCGGGCACCCGCACGATCGTGATGGGGAGCGCGGCACTCATCACCGCTTGGTTGGCCAGGCGAACACGGGCGAATCACTGACCTGCGGCGGCCGTCAAGCGGCGGCAGTCACGATCATCGAAACGCCGATGCTGTGCGGGTGCACGACCGGCGGCACGCAACCAGGTCACCACGGCTACGCCATCCACATGCACCTCCGACGGGGCGAGCGTCTCCTGCCCGGGCCCGCTCGACTCCGAGCGGCAGTTGCGGCTGCTCGGAGCATTGCAGCTGCTACGGAAGAGTGCAGGTCCGGGTCCCGGCGCCGGTGCGCCTTGTCGGTGTGCCACCCACGCCAACGAGCCCGACAGCCGAGGCCTCCTGGTCGCGCGAGCGGCCCACGCCGTACGGGCCGGGCCCCTGTACGCGACTCCCCCGCCCGGCACTGGCTTCGCCACTGCCGATCTGCGCACCGGCGCCGTCCCGATCTACTACGGCGGCCATCTTGTCGAGATCGGACTCGCCACCGTGCCGGCCACCCAGTGGTACACCAGCACGGGACGGGGCCTGTGCCTCCGCCGTCGCGCCACAGTCGCCGGGTGCTGAATGGCCGATGTCGTCACGAACGCCTCTCGCCGGCGCTAGGGTTCACGCATCGCACGGGGTATGTGGCGGAGGGGGACTCGATGCCCGAATTACTCAGGGTGCCACTGGAGAGTGGCGGTTCTGTGCTGGTCGAGGTCGATGACGGCCCGCAGGCGGTGGTCAGGGTGGCCAGGTCCGGTGGGATGGTGGCTGAGGCGTCGGAGACGTTGGAGCGGGGTCTGGAGAGTGTCCGGGAGGCAGCGCACGCGGTGCTCGGCAAGGTGGCGGACATGCCGCGGCAGCCGGACAGGATCACTCTGGAGCTCGGGCTGAAGCTGTCGGCGGAGGCGGGCGTCTTTCTCGCCAAGACCGCTGGTGAGGGGTCGCTCACCCTCACCATGGAGTGGGACAAGCAGCGGCCGGAGGCCGTGCCGGTGACCCAGGTCGTTGCCGCGCGCAACGGCGCCGTGACGGGCTGAGGGCGCGGCGGGCGTAGCGGTGCCCGGACCTGTGCCCAACCCCGGTATCGTGCGCCTGTGGTCGCGCGGCGCGTGGGCCTCACCGCAGGGCGCGGGCTTTCTGGCCGGCCCGAGGACCGTGCTTACCTGCGCCCATGTCGTGTCGGCCGTCGCCGGGGAGCGGGAGCGGAGCCCGCTCGCGACGGGGCTCACCGTCGATCTGGACTTTCCGCTCGCCGGGCGGGCGGCACGCCTGCAGACCGCCCGGCTCGTCGCGCACGTACCTGTCGCGGAGGACGGCTCGGGCGACATCGCCGTCCTCGCGCTCGACGAGGACCCGCCGGCTGGGGCCGAGCCCGTGCGGCTGCTGGACGTGGAGACAGTGCGCGGCCACCCGTTCCGGGCCTTCGGCTTCCCGGCCGGCGACGACGAGGGTGTCTGGTCGCTGGGCACGATCGTGGACGACCGCGGCCGGGGCTGGCTGCAGTTCGAGAGCACTGGCGCCTGCGGGATCCGGCAGGGCTTCAGTGGCACGCCGCTGTGGGACGAGCGGTTCAAGGGCGTGGTGGGCATGGTCGTCGCCACCGACGGGCGGTTTCTCCAGCGGGCGGCTTACGCCATCACCGCCGACGTACTGTTGGAGGTTCACCCCGAACTGCGTCGCCATGCCGCGCTGCCGTCGCCGTTCCGTGGACTGAAATCGTTCCGGGAGCAGGACGCCGTCCACTACTTCGGGCGGTCCGAGCAGATCAAGTCGCTGACCGAGGCGGTCACCAGGTCGTCGGTCGTCCCGGTCATCGGGGTGTCCGGGGTCGGCAAATCGTCGCTCGTCCACGCCGGTCTCGTCCCCGAGTTGCGCAGGCGCGGGGACTACAGCATCGCCTCGCTGGTCCCGGAGCCCGCCCTGGGGGCGGAGTTCATGCTCGCTTCCGCCCTGCTGCCGTTGCTCAACGCGACGGGCGACGTGACGGAGCCGCTCGACTGGCTCGAACGGCTCGAACGGCTCGCCGGACGGCTGCGGGAGGGAGCAGCCGCGCCGGTCGTCAGGGAGCTGCTCACTCGCTCCGGAACGACTCAGCTCCTTCTGATCGTCGATCAGTTCGAGGTGCTGTTCCGCTGTTCGCCGGACGCAGCCGACGCCTTGGTCGAGCGGCTCGTCGGCATGACCGGGTGGCGCACCGCGGACGGCGGGCCGCTGGTGCGGCTGGTCTTCGCTCTGCGGCTGGACTTCCTGAAGGCCATGCGGCGCTTCCCGGTTCTGGAGCGCGTGTGCGAGGCGTCGCCGGTGCTCGTCGACCGGCTTGCCGGGGACCAGCTCCGTGACGTCGTGCTGTCCCCGGTGGCGTCGTTCCACGGGGCCGTACGGTTCGAGGACCGGCTCGCCGAGCGACTGCTGTCGGACGCGGGACGCAGCCCCGGCGCGCTGCCCCTGCTCGAGTTCACTCTCACCCTGCTGTGGGAGCGGCAGCGCCAGGGCGTCCTCGGTCACGCCGCCTACGAGGAGATCGGCCGCGTCGCGGGAGCCCTCGCGACGCACGCGGAGCGGATCGTCGAGGAGCGGCTGGGCGACGTGCGGGCGGAGGTACGACGGCTGTTCGTCCAGCTCGTCCGCCCGGGCGATGGAGGCCTCGACAATCCGGTCGACACCGGGCGCACCGCGCGCCGCCCGGAACTGGACCCCGCCTGCTGGAAGACCGCCCAGCTACTGGCCATCCAGCGTCTGGTGCACCTCGACCGCGCGTCCGACGGCGTGGAGACGGTCTCGCTCGCCCACGAGGCGCTGTTGGAGCACTGGCCCGCACTGCGCTCCTGGGTCGACGCCGACCGGGACTTCCGGAGCTGGCAGGAGCATCTGCGTGAGCGGATCGCGCGCTGGAAGCAAAGCGCCCGCGACCGCGCCCTGCTGATGCGCGGCTCCGAACTGAAACAGGCGCAGCAGTGGCTGCGCGACCGGCCGGACGACATCCCCGAGTGCGAACGCGCCTACCTGCAGGCGAGCCTGGACTGGCGCAGGCGCCGGCGATCTCGCAAGGCCGTCGTGGCGACAGCGGTGGTGGCCGCGATGGGCACCTTGGCCGGAGTCGGTCTGTACTCGGTGCGCGGCAGCAAGGCGGCCGAGTTCTCGGCCGGCCTCGTGCAGCAGGCTCAGCGTGAGGCGGGCTCCCATCGGGAGAAGGCCGCGCTGCTGTCCGTCGCCGCCTGGCGCACCGCGCCCACCCAACAGGCACGCGACAACCTGTTCGCCCGCTATCTGGCCGAGGCCCCGTACGACGCCGTCCTGCCCGCAGGCGGGGCGGTCGCGGAGACGGCGCTGGACGACTCGGGTCGGATCGTCGCGGTACGGACCGACGCTGGTCGGCTGTCGGTATGGCGTGTCGGGGCGCCCGGCGGACCCTCGCTGATCGTCCGCATGGACGGCGTCTCGGCCGTCGCGGTCAGTCCCGACGGCACCCGCCTCGCCCTGGGCGGCGACGGCAATCGCGTCAGGGTCTGGGACCTGCGCAGGGGCAGGACCCTGCTGACCCTGCAAGCAGCGACGAGCACCGCCAGCACCGATCAGGCGGTGGATGAGCTGCGCTTCGACCGCACGGGACGCCGTCTGTTGGCGCACCCTCCGCGGGACGACACGGCCCAGGTCTGGGACCTCGACCGGCCCTCGGCCCGGCCCGTGGCCCTGGAGCCGATCGCCGAGCGCACGTCCAATGGTTTCGTCTTCGATGTGGATGGCACGCACGTTGTGGCCTCTGACCCGCTGGGTCACCGGGCATGGGATGCACGTACCGGCCGCCTGACGGCTGACGTCAGCCTGCTGGAGCCCGACCTCGTCCCAGGTCCCCGCCCCGTGACCGCGGAGTGCGCCAACGACAAGTGGCGGCTGTCCGACGTTTCCGCCGGCAGATCCGACCCCCACCTCTTCCAGGGCCTCCCGTGCAGCTCGAAAAGCGACGTGGTCGGCGAGTTGGTCGGCGTCTCGGACCACATCGTGTTGGCACGCGAGAACGGCGCGGTGACCGTGCACGACGCCGCCACCGGGCAGCGGCTGTCCGTGCTGGCTGAGGACGGCACCAAGGGCCGCTACACCCGCTACTCCCTGGCCGTCGCGAGCCGCCGCATCGCCTTCGACCGCGGAACGGAGGTACTGGTCACAACCGCCCCGGCGCCCGGCTCGCTCGCGACCGCCGAGATGTTCGTCTGGGGCGGGGCCGACACCGGCCGGCTCGACGAGGAGGCTGCGCATTTTTCGCCCTCCGGCCGGTATCTGGTCACGATCGGCGTCGGCGGCGCGGTCGCAGTGTGGGACCCGACGACCGGGCGGCGGATCGCAGCCATCGGTGCGAGCGGGTACCAGGCGTCCGCGAGACTGGCCTTCGACGCCGAGGAGAAGACTCTGGCCGTGCATGAGGCCGGGCAGTCAGTGACGCTCTACAGCCTGCCCTCACTCCAGGTGCGGCGGCGGATGCACGTCGATGCGCCCCTCGGATCGCGCCCCTGGGACGCGAAGGTGTCCGGCCTGGGATTCACCCGGAGGGGCCGCCTGGTCGCCCTTGTGGGAGGCGGCGTCTCGCAGTGGGACGTCAAGACCGGCCGCGAGGTGGGCGGGGCGCTGCTGTTCCGGGAGGACTCGGCGGTCGACCGGCGCCGGTACGCGACCACTCTGGCGGCCGACCCGGGATCCGAGCGGATCGCCGTGACGACACCGGATCTGCGCGGCGTGGAGGTCTGGGATCTGCGCGACCGGCGGCGGGCCACCGTACTCGTGCCCGGCTTCCGCGCACCGCTCGCCGATCAGGACGCCGTGCGATTCAGCAGGGACGGGCGGCGTCTGCTGCTGGTCGGCAAGGACGGGAGCGCGGAGGTGTGGGATGCCGGGAGCGGACGCCGTGAGACCGCCGTCCCCGCGGACGCCGCCCGCACCACGGCCTTTCTCTCCACTTCCGACGAGACCGTCAGCGTACGGCCGGGAATGGTCGAGAGATGGGGCCCCGGCGGCCTCTCAGCCCAAACCCGCATGCCGGCGCCCGCTCATGTACGGGCCGTCGTGCCGTCCCCCGACGGCGAGCGCCTGCTCCTCAGCGTGCCGCTGAACACCGCCCGGGGGACGAAGCCGGGCCTCCTCCAGGAAACGGGGGCGGTCTTCCAGCTCAGACAGGCGTCCGCCAGTGACTGGGCCGCTGAGCTGTGCTTACGCGTCACACGCGACATCTCGCAGGAGGATCTGGTGACTGTGCAGTACGGAATGCCGGAGCGGGTCCTGCTGGGGGTGAGGGCATGCGGCGACCAGTAGCGCCCCCGGCCGTCGCGGCAGTGCTCTGTCTGCTGCTGGTGACGGCGTGCGGGTCGTCGGACAAGTCCCGGCCGGCGACGAGCCCGTCCGTCTCCTTGTGGAGCACACCGGGCCCCTCGGCAGTGAAGCCATCCGGAGACGTGAGGGAGCCCTTCGACGTGGGCCGGGCGGTGCTCCGCATCAAGCGCCTGGGGTTCACGGCCGACACCGAGCCCGGCACCTTGAAGAAGCTCCGTGGACCCCTTCGCGCGATCCACGCTCACTGCACCGGCAGCGTCGATGGCCGCTGCGTTTCCGTGTTCTTCTTCCACGGCAACGAGTACGCGGGCTACGACGCGCCCCCGTACCACGCATCGACGATCAAGAGTCAGGACGGGGAAACGGTCACCCTCTCCTATCCCGTGTACTTGCCGACCGATCCGCAGTGCTGCCACTCCGGTGGCGAGCGCGAGTACCGGGCGCGCTGGGAAGGCGGCGAGGTGGTCTTCTCGCCTCCGCTGCCGGAAAATCCGACTTCCTCCGGCCAGTGATCTCAGCCACGCGTCCCGACTGCGGCTGGTCGATTCGATGCCGGACCCTCAACCGCAGGGGCCCGCGGGTGGTGGGCACCGTGACCGAGCGGCTGCGCACACTGCTCGCCGCCCGGAGTTGCGCCCCGTCGAGTTCCCGGTATACGGGACGGTGCTGCGTGCCCCCGGCCTGACCGGAATCGCGTCCGGTCAGGCACTTCCGCCGTACGGCTGATCGCGCCGGCCGAACGGATGCGGGTGCGGCCTGAGTTCCAGCCGGGGATGTCTACGGCCCCCGCCCGGCGGGCGGCCGGGGGCACGGAGGGGGCGGCGTACCCCGCCGCGGTGTCGGAGTACGCCGCCCTCGAGCGGGAGGAACTGCGGGAGGCGGCCCGCGCGGTCGTCCCGGCTACTTCGGATCGCGGTTGAAAACCGCCTTCGACCAGTAGTGGCCGAGCGCGGAGAGAGCCAGGCACCAGGCGATCGCGATCCACCCGTTGTTGCCGATCTCGCTGCCGAGCAGTAGCCCACGCAGGGTCTCGATGGCCGGGGTGAACGGCTGGTACGCGGCGACCGGCTGGAACCAGCCCGGCATCGCGTCGACCGGGACGAAGGCGCTCGAGATGAGCGGCAGGACGATCAGCGGCAGCGCGTTGTTGCTGGCCGCCTCGGCGTTCGGGCTGACCATGCCCATCCCGACGGCGATCCAGGTGAGCGCCAGGGCGACGAGCGCGAGCAGCCCGAACGCCGCCAGCCACTCCAGGGCCGTGGCATCCGTGGACCGGAAGCCGATGGCCACGGCGACGGCGCCGACCAGGACCACGCTCATGACCGAGTGCAGCACGCTGCCGATGACGTGCCCGATCAGCACGGACCCGCGATGGATCGCCATCGTGCGGAAGCGGGCGATGATGCCCTCGGTCATGTCGTTGGAGACGGACACCGCGGTCCCGACGACGGTGCCGCCGATGGTCATCAGCACGATGCCCGGCACGACGTAGGCGATGTACTCGGAGCGGTCGGCGGCGCCGCCGCCGATGCCCGCGCTCATCACGTCGCCGAAGACGTAGACGAAGAGCAGCAGCAGGACGATCGGCGTGAGCAGGAGGTTGAGGGTGAGGGACGGGTAGCGCCGCGCGTGCAGCAGGTTGCGGCGCAGCATCGTGGACGAGTCACGCACGGCGAGGGGGAGGGAGTTCATCGGAGAGCCTCCTTGCGCTGGTCGGTGCCGCCGGTCAGGGCGAAGAACACGTCGTCGAGGTCGGGCGTGTGCACGGTCAGCTCGTCAGCCTCGATGCCGGCGGAGTCCAGCCAGTCGAGGATGGAGCGGAGCTCGCGCTGGGTGCCGTCGCTGGGGATCTGCAGCGTGAGGGAGTCGTCGTCCCGGGTGACCTCGCGCAGCGCGAGGGCGGCGCTCTGATGGGCGGACGGGTCGGAGAAGCGGAGTTGGACATGACCGCCGGGGATCAGCCGCTTCAGCTCCTCTGCAGTGCCCTCGGCTGCGATCTTGCCGTCGTCGAGCACGGCGATACGGTCGGCGAGCTGGTCGGCCTCCTCCAGGTACTGGGTGGTGAGGAAGACCGTCACCCCGTCGGTGACCAGCTCGCGGATGATCTGCCACATGTTGTGGCGGCTGCGCGGGTCGAGGCCGGTGGTGGGCTCGTCGAGGAAGATGATCCGCGGGTTGCCGACCAGGGTCATGGCGATGTCGAGGCGGCGCTTCATGCCGCCGGAGTAGGTGGAGGCTGGCTTCTTCGCGGCCTCGGTGAGGTCGAAGCGCTCCAGCAGTTCGGCGGCGGTGCGGCGGCCCTCGCGCTTGGACAGGTGGTGCAGGTCCGCCATGAGGAGCATGTTCTCCTCGCCGGTGATCAGGCCGTCGACGGCGGAGAACTGCCCGGTGACGCCGATCGCGGTGCGCACCCTGTCGGGTGACGTGGCGACGTCGTGGCCCGCGACCTGGGCCTGCCCGCCGTCGGCAGCGATGAGCGTGGACAGGATCTGCACGGTGGTGGTCTTGCCGGCGCCGTTGGGCCCGAGCAGTGCGAACACGGACCCGGCCGGGATGCGCAGATCGATGCCGTTGAGCACGGTCTTGTCGCCGTACGACTTGCGCAGACCGATGGTCGAGACGGCGGCGGGCGACTGCGGACCGCCGCCCCGTATGGATGTGGACATGACAGATGAAGGCATGGAGCCCTCCCGTTCGAAGGCCGGAGTGACTGGGAAGTGGGCGAGTTGGCGGTGCCGGTGCTCAGGCCCGGGCGCGGCGCACGTCGATGTTGCCGTAGCGGGTCCGGGCGCGGACCTCGACGGTGTCCTCGGCCTTCTCCGGGGTCTCGGAGGCAGTGAGCGTGTTGCTCACCTGCCCGCGGCCGGAGCTGACGTCGAGCCAGGCAGCGGTGCCCTCGCGGATGCCGATCTCGATGGCGCCGTAGGAGGTCTCCAACTGGACGGTGCCACGGGCGACTTCGGCGACCCGCAGGGTGCCGTGCGCGGTGGTGGCGGCGACCGAGCCCTCGGCGCGCGCGATGTCGATGTCGCCGTTGGCGCCGCTCACCCGCAGGTCGCCCGTCGCGGCGCCGACGGTCGTGGTGCCGTGCGAGTTCTTCAGGACGGCGGCACCGTCGACGATGCCGACGCGCAGGCTGCCGGAGCTGGTGGTGATCTCGGCCACGCCCTCGATCCGGTCGACCGTGATCGAGCCGTGGGAGGCGGTCAGCCGGAGGGGCCCTGTCGTGTCGAGGCGGACGTCACCGGACGAGGTCTTCACCCGGACCTCACCGAGCCGGCCCTCGCCGAGCACCTGGGCCCAGGCACCGGTCATGTCGACGCGCGAGCCCGTGGGCAGTTCGACCGTCACGTCGACGGTGCCGGCGCGCCCGACGAGATAGCGTTGCTTGGGCGTCCTGACAGTCAGCACGCCGCTCGCGTACGTAACCTCGGTCTGCTCGGCCGACCGCACGTCCTGGTCCCGCTTCGGGTCGCGGGGCCGAACCTCGACGACCGTGTCGAGGCGGTCGCCCGCGGTGAACCGGATGGAACCGGCGTACACGTGGGCGGTGGCCGAAATCGGTTCGGGAGTGTCGAAAGAAGGCATGGCTGTACCGTCCTCATGAGTCCTTGGGTCGTCCCCACTGGTGGGACGTGGTGTGGGTGGAGTGGGGCGGGCGCGGCGCGGCTAGCGCACCCAGCCGGTGAAGCTCTGTCCGATGGTGCGGGTCCTCTCCGTCGTACGCGGCGTGCCACCGCTGTCGACCGCGGCCGACACGGCCCGGACCAGCCACGCATTGACCGACAGTCCCTCCCGGCTCGCGGCCTCCTCGGCCCGCGCCTTGAGGTGGGCCGGCAGACGCAGGTTGACGCGGGCGGTGCCGCCCTCGTCGCCCTCGGCGGGCGCCTGCGCCCTCAGCGGTTCGACGGGCGCGGCCGGCTCCGCGGGGACGCCGTCGGCGGGCGGCAGCGTCACCACGAAGTCGGGGTCGAGCCCGCGCAGCCGTACGTCGACCGAGCCGGGGGCGAGCTCGCGGGTGATCTCGTCCATCGCGGCGGAGAGCACGTTGAGCATGGTCAGACGGGTCGCCGACTCCAGCGGAGCGGTGAGCCGCTCGGCCAGCTCGCGGGCATCTTCCCCGCCGGCTTCGGCGGCCACCGCGAGTTCGCGGCGGAGGGTGTCGACATAGGGGGTGAGGTCCATGACGTCATAATGGCACCACCCTGGCACCTCCTGCAAGCCCTTTGGCGCCGCGCGCGGCGTTGACTCCGAAGTGAGTGCCCTGACCTGCGGAAACACAAGGAGGCCGAGCTGAGCCAGGGTGGCACCATGCATGCTCATGCGCCCTTTGGATCGGTAAATGGCACCGAGTGGCACAGGATGGCGCCACGCGGCGCCATGTGATGACGCACAGGGCCCCGCCTCGCGATCTGCCGCTGGCCCGAGCCCCGAGGCGGCACGATCGGGCCCGCCCCGCCTGGCCAGGGCATGTGGGACGACGTGGTCAGACGCGGCCCACCCGCCGCCTCCACCCTTCGGCTGGAACGACTCGGATTCACCTCCATGACCACTACGGTCGTCCGCGACGTCATGAACCTGGCCCAGGTCGGGCCGTCACCGTGGACCGGCCGGGCGGCCGTCGTCACATGGCGGCGCCACGACGGCTTCCCCTCCCCCGTCGGCGCCACCACCGAAAGCCGGCATTCGCCCCCGCGGCCGCCACCCCCTCGCCCTGTCCGCCACCCGGCTCACCGGTTATGTCCTCACTGCACTCGCGAACAACGAACCGCCCGAATCACCTTGCCCTCGATGGCCTCTCCTGAGACCACCGCCGGGACAAGCTCGCCCGGCCCCGCGCCAGTTGGAAGCCGGGCAGGTTCCTGCTCGCGCGGGGGCAGAGAACGCTCACACTCAGCGCGTGAAAATCCGCCCACCGCGAGCCAGGTTCTTGCAGGTCAAGGAAACCCGTCGGAGGCCCACACGAAGTCGCAGGGCGGGAGTGATGCCCGGCGATCCGGCGTTGGGCGCCTCTGCGTCAACCACGCACGAGCCCGCTGGAACCGGGAAAGGGCGCCTGAGCATGGGGATGCATGCCAGGCGCCCTTCGCAACGACTGGGCTCGCCCTATTGACCGTCTGCCGTGGTCACCGGAGCGGGATCAGAAGATTCCCTGGCCGGGGACCAGAATCCCTTGTGGGTCGTAGGTGTGCTTCGCCGAAGCCAGTCGCGGCCAGGTCGAGCCGAAGTGGGTGCGCCAGTCCGCCCGGGTGAAGGGGATGCTGCCGACCGGATACTGAGTGCCGTCTGCCGCCGCGGTGGCCTCGTAGGCCGAGCGATTGGCCGCGAGGAGGCGGTCGATGGTGGAGGTGTCGTCCGGCGGGGTGGCACGCAGCACGGAGAAGAGGTACGCCACGGCATCGCTGGGGGTCCGCAGGAGGGGCGTGGTGAGGCGCTCGCGCAGGATCGGGTAGACGAGGACGACGCCGGAGCCCAGGTCGTCCGGGGTGAGAGCGTCCAGTACCTCGCGTGTGACGGTGGCCGTGGCCCCTCCGGGGAGCAGCAGGTTGAGCCAGGGGTGGGCGTGCGACCAGAGACCGGCCTCCTTCAGGGCTGCGACGCCGGGGGCGATCCGGTCGAGGAAGTCGTAGTAGGGGCGGTCGAACTGCTGGACGCCGGACGGGTTGTGGCGCAGGCCGCGGAGCAGGACCGTGTCGTTGGGGGCGGGGCCGACCGGCGGGCCGTAGGACACGGCCTCCAGCGTATGGACGCGGAAGGCTCCGTCGGCGTCCGCCGAGACCTGGCCCTCCACGTAGTCGAAGCGGCCCTCCTCAACAAGGGTGCGCTGGTCGTCGAGGAAGGTCTCCAGGTCGTCGTAGGGCAGCAGGTAGTGGCGTACGGTCTCGGGTGCCCGCACCAGGCGGAGGGTGGCGCCTACGATGACCGCGCACTGGCCGAGGCCGGCCAGGACGGCATGGAAGAGATCCGGGTGCCGGGTAGGAGAGCAACGCACGAACTCGCCTGCGCCCGTGACGACTTGGAGTTCGGTGACGTTGTCGACCTGAGCGCCGTGACGATGGGTCTGGCCGCCCAGACCACCCACGCACAGGGTGCCGCCGACGGAGAGTTCGAGGTAGTCGGTGAAGACGGGCGGGGTGAGGCCGTGGGCGATCGTGGCCTTGGCCACCTCGCTCCATCTGGCGCCGGCCCCGACGGCGACGGTGGTGGCATCGGGCCCCAGGGGGCCGATGTCGGCGAGGGTCGCCGTCTCGATGACCAGCCCGCCTTGGACCTGCGCCTGGCCGAACGTGGCGTGTCCCTGGCCGCGCGGTGCAACCGACAGGCGGTGCTTGTTGCAGAACCGCACCATGGCGACGACGTCGCGGACCGAGCCCGGGCGCAGCACGGCGACGGGACGGCGGTGCACAATGTGGCCGTAGTCGTCGGAGGCGGCCGCAAGTGACGCCTCGTCCGTGACGATCGTCCCGTCCAGCGCGGGTATCCCTGCAAGGTCAGGGCCGGACTCGGATCCGGTCGCGGCCCAGCTTTGGGCAGCGGGATCGAAGCCGATCACCGCCGCGCCGGTCGCCGTGAGGCCGCGCAGAACAGCACGTCGTGACGGTGTGTGGGGCATGTGCACTACGACCTCGACCTCCATAGGCAATGATCAATCGCAGGTCATCCTAGGAGAGTTGAGCCCGACTTCGGAGGTGTTCGGCTCCAGCGGCGAGAGGGGCTTGCCGCGGGGCCGGTCAATGCCACACCTGTCGTCAGGGCGCGGACCGGCATCCGATGATGCCGAACCGGTGCTGGAGCGCCGGTGCTCCTCGGACAGGCGGGAATCGGCCGAGGCCCGGGAGCAAGGGGGAGACGACGCCGGCCGGTCCGGTAAGGCCTTCTTCCCCCTCCCTGCTCCGGGGTCCGTTTCTTCGGGCGCTCGTCGGTGGGGCGTGGCTTCTGCAGTGGTGTCGGGGTCGCGGGCCCGGACGTACCCCGGCGTCGGGGGCCGGTCGCGAGCTCGGGCCGCCGGTGCCTCGGCCGCGTGCGTAGGCGCGGATCGGTACGGCGTCCACGGCGTCCCCGCAGGCAGGGGCGCCGCCCGGCCCGGGGCTGGGCCAGGAGCCTGAAATCCGCGGCTTTGTAGAACCGCAAAGCCTCGGGCGACCGAGCACCGCGAAACGGGATGAATACGATCAACGCGACAGCTGGAGTGGCTCACACCCACCGGGACCCGGGTCCGGAAGTCGAGGCCCGGGGCCCTACGGAGCGGCCGCCGCGACCCACTTCGCCCCGGTGACATGCAAGGAGCACGTATGACGACGGCAACCCAGTCGGACCCGACCCCCGCCCAGGTCACCATGACCCTCGCCGCGATCGCCGCCACGGCGGCAACTCCGCGCCCGTCGGGTGAAACCCTGCAGGAGCAGGCCCTGCGCGCCATGCGCGGCGTGACCGCCCAACTGAACGACTCCACGCTCGCCACGCGCGGCACGTGGCAGCTGATGTGGCTGGCGCTCAGCCCGGACAACGCGAACCTCGCGTATGTCGCCTGGAACTCCGACGGCTCGAACCAGTTCGCCGTGGCCGTCCGCGGCACGATCGACAATCCGACCGACCTGATGGAGGACCTCGACGTCGGCACCGTGGTGCCGTTCACCGCCGGCGGATCGCGGGACGCCGCCGTCTCGGCCGGCGCCATGGCCGCGTTCACTCAGGTCGCCACCGCGCGCAGCATCACAGCGATGCCCGTTGAGCAGGTACCGAAGGGCCGGCCGGGCTCACCGGACGTCGTCATCCCGTCCGGCGCGACCCTCACACAAGCACTCGCTGCCCTCCTCGCGTCCGTACCGTCCAAGCCCCAGCCGACGGTCTACGTGACCGGCCACAGCCTCGGCGGCTGCATCGCCACCATGCTGGCCACGTACCTCCAGGCCCAGACCTGGGCAGCGAACAAGCCGCAGTTCGCACTCGTCACCTTCGCAGCCCCAACCGCCGGCCTGAAGAACTTCGCCGATTACGTCGACTCCCGGCCGTGGGGTCTGAACGAGCGCCACGTCAACGCCTACGACCTGGTTCCGCGGGCCTGGTCCGATCTGACCACGCCCAAGGGCTGGTACCCGGCCCCGGGCCCGTCGGCCACCGAAGAGGTGAAGCTCCTGCTGACGGCGATCGACCAGCTCCGGAAGGACCACGTCTACGTCCAGCCCAGCGCCAAGAACCCCAGCACGGTGAACGCGGACTACTCGGTGTACGACAAGGAACTCGTCAACAAGACCACCAGCGACTTCCTGGGCCAGGTCGCGTTCCAGCACGCCAACTCCACGTACCTGACCCTGCTGGGCGCACCCGTCGTCCCTGCCGGGCCGGTGGTGACCGCGGTGCAACCCACCGCCGGGCAGCGCGGTACGCCGGTCACCGTCACCGGCAGCGGATTCGACGCCGACAGCGTCCTCGACTTCGGCCCGATCCCGTGCGCCGACTTCACCGTCGACCCGTCCGGCAGGCAGATCACCGCGGTCGCGCCCGACGGGACGGGCATCGTCGGGGTGCGTGTCACCACCATGCTCGGCACGTCGCCCGCCGTTCCGCTGGGGCAGTTCGCCTACGACAACGGACCCGCGCCCGTGGTGGTCAGCGAGGTCGCCCCGCGCAGCGGGAAGGCCGGCACTCAGGTCACCATCACCGGCTCGGGCTTCGCCCCGGGCGCGGCCGTGCGGTTCAAGGACACCACCGCGGCTTCGGTCGCCGTCGTGTCCCCTACGGTGATCACGGCGACGGTGCCGTCCCGGCTGCTGGCCGACCCCAAGACGGTGGACGTCACCGTGACGGTCGGCGTGGCCACGTCGCCCACCGGTTCGGCCGACGAATTCACGTACGCGGGTTGAGCCCGCGGCGTGCCGGACCCGCCGGTTGAGGCAATTGGGCACGGCGGCCCAACTACCTTTCCGGCTGGCCATCTGCACAACTGCGTCGCCGAGAGCGGACCGGGACGATGCCGAACACCTCGCACAGGACGAAGGGCACTCCATGGGCCCCGGTCTCTCCTGGGCCGAGCCGACCGCCGCAGCTGACAATGGACTGCCCGGAGACAGCACGACCGATCCCCACGCCCGACTGCTGTTCCTGCTCCCCGCGTTCGGCGACGACGCGGTACCTGAGGACGCCGTCGACCGCCTGACGGCGTCGATGCGCGCCCGCACCCGTGCGTGGCGGGAGCAGGCGTCCGTTCCACCGGCACAGGCGTAGGCGGCGGGCTGGTTGCCTCTGTAAACGGCATCCGGTTCGTCGTCCCCGTGCGAGCGTGTACGCCCGGCCGAACCCGCAGGCGCCGGGGCGGCGCCCGGCCCACACCTTGGTCGTGCGGACCTCCACCCACGCGCGGCCGGGCACCCGCTGCGCTGAGGTCGGCTCTGTTACTTCAGGGCAGCAAGGCCCTTCTGCAAATCGTCGAGGTTCATGACCGGCTCGAATGTGACCTCCGCGCCCATCTCCTGGAAGAACGGGTCGGCGATGGCAGGCAACTGCGAGCTGTCCTGCATGTCGAATACGAGAATCACTGAGCGCCCACCCTCAGGGGTGAAGTAGGCGGCCTCCGGCTTCAACCGCTCGATGGTCGACTTCAGCGAGTCGGGCATCGCTCCGCCCTTCGTCACTTGATTCGACATCTGGGTGTCCATGCGAGCCTTCATCATCATCCGCATCGCACGCTCTCCTCGCGCACCGCGACCTGCGCGGTTTCGTCCGCGCTCGCTGGGATCCGGTGCATCCCGCTCAGCTTCACGCTCGTTGGTCTTGTCAGCAACATCTCCTACGCCCTACGTGACGTCAAAGGCGGGGCAGGTTGGCGGCGAGACGTACGACGAGGGCCCCAAGGCCGGCGTCGCAAGCAGACATTGCCACTTCCCGCGATGCGCATCGCTCCGCTGAGGTGGCAGCGAATGCGGCAGGCTGCTGCTCGTGATCGTTCAGGAGACAGTTGAGGGACGGACGGCCCGTGTTCACCGCCCGCACCGGGATCGAGCCGCGGAACCCACCGCTCCTTCACCCGGGTCGCGAATCATGCGGGCGTCCGCGTCATCCGACCGCACTACGCACGGCACGGCTTCGCCACTCTGCTCACTGCGGCCCCTGTCGCTCACCGGGTAGTGAGGTACGTTGCTGGGCAGGTCAGATCGCCGTCGCGATGAACGTGCACCTCGTCCAGGACATGCGGGGCGAGGCTGTCTGGTTTCGGTGCTGCCGCGGCCGGTGGCGGAGTACCACATGGTGGGCCTCATGCGTCTAGGGACGCCCCTGACAGGCGGACCAAACCTCCCGCAGAAGTGTCCGGTAGTCCTCGCCGTAGGTGGCCACTGCTGCGTACACCGCATCGAGGGCCGCCTGGAGCGGGTCGGCTTCGGCGGCACCCAGCAGCGCGGGGACTGCCATGTGCGGCTGAGACATCCGCAGGGACGGGTCCGGCGCGCCGATCGTGACCGCCAACGTGTACGGCGTCGCTCCGTCGGGCTGCTGCGTCGGCGGTCCGGGCGGGCTCGGCAACTTCAACTCGGCGGCCGCGGGGCCCACGATTTGTGGCGTCTGCTCGTGCTTGGGCATCGGCGTGTGCGCGCCGTCGCCGGAGGGCGGTTGAAAGGGAGGGCGCCCGGGCGGGATGGGCCGGCCGACGGTCCTGTCGGGGACGCGTGGGTCGGATTCCAAGGCCTGCCACACGCGGGCCGGGTCGTCGAAGGGCGGCGGCAGCGGGCTCCCCTTGGCCAGGGCGGTGAGACCGGCGGCGATCCAGTCGAGCCCTGCCAGACCGGCTGCCTCGCATGCGTGGCGCGCCGCCAGCAGGGCCACCGTACGCTGGGGGGCGGGGCCGACGGCGTCGATGGCGTGGACGAGGGCCGGATCGAAGGGGAGCAGGCCTCGCACGTTGCCACCGACGTCGCGCAGGGCCTGGCTCGGCAGTTGCCCGCCCCAGTCCCATCGTTCGTAGGCGAGCCGGCGTTCTCTTTCTGCTTGTTCCTGCGCGAGGCGGGTGCGTTCGGCGTTGGCGCGTTCGGCGGGTGTGGGAGGGGGTGGCTGCCGGCGGGCGTAGTCGTGCCAGTAGGCGGCGCTCGCCGAGGTCTGCTTCAGGACGCGATCCGGCGCGGGCCGAGCCGGCCAGAACTGCAGGAGGTACCAGTCCAGTTGGGGATCGTTGTCCAGTCGGGTGTCCTGCCGGCATGCCTCGTCCATGCCCTTGGCGCAGTAGCGCACCCGGTAGTCGGTCTCCTCCAGATCCAGCTCCCAAGAGGCCTCGCCTGCCCATTGCACAAGCGCGCTGCTGCCCGACACGGGACGGAAGGACACCTCCACGACCTCCTCCCACACCGCATCCAATGGCGGGGCCTGGTCATGCACTTCGATGGTGAAGCCGACGCTGCCCGTGTGCAGCCCTGTCGAAAGCCACAGCGCGCCGGATCTCGCCGCCCCGCACAGCCCGGCGCTCTGTCCGGCGAACGCCTCCGCGAGGCCCGGGCCGAAGCTGTCCGGGTCGCTCTCGACGTAGATCTGGCCGTAGTGAACATGAACGTCGCCCTCGACCGGCCTACGCACCATTTACCCCCATCGCATCCTGGAACGGGCCATGCCGGGCAGCCTACAGAGCCGCACCGACAGTGCCGCCGGCCAAGTGTCCGGAGAAGGACCGCTCACGGCAGACCGCTACCTGGGCGTTCTCGATCCGCCCGGCCGTGCCGTCCCCTGGCGCTGGACCCCAACGGTGTGGCGCCCTTCTTCACGTCGCCGGTCTCATCGACGACGAGCACCGATACGTCGTCGTGGACGCGCTCGACGACGTATTCGCCTCCGTCGTCGCGGACGGCATCGGCATCCCGGACGGCCCGGCACAGCAGATGCTGCATGCAATGCGTGGCCGGAGTCCCCGGGTCCACTCCGCGCTCACCAGCAGCTCCTGCGGGGCAGGTCCGAGAGCAGGCCCAGTACCAAACGCCCGGCCGGCCGGCGGGGTTCGACCCGGGCGATCGGCCCGCGAACCGGTCCATGGCCGCCTCGAACCCCTCTCGCCGATGGGCGGGATTCATGCGGAGACCTGCGGCCACCGTGTCAACGTCATTCCAGACAACTCACGATGATCAACGGTCGCCCCACTCGCCTGCCCACCGGCATCGGCGAGCACGATCACGGTCCACGGGCGTTGGTGAGCAACTACGCCAGGCAGTCGGCGAATTCGGTGGGCCAGTCCAGGCGTGCTCCGCTGCGGGCGATACGGAACCCATGGCGGCGGCCCCGGGGCGCAGCCTGCACCGCATGGAACTGGGCCCACCGCCGGACGCGTGCTGCCTCGGCGAGTACGTCCAGGACGCGATCCACCGCCTTGCCGAGGTCGTCCGCTTCGAGAACTGTCAGCGCAAGGGACTTGAGCAGCGTGCCGCCGTCGTAGGCAGGATCTCCTGCATACCCCTTCGGGTCGACAGCCGGCCACGGCTCGCGGCCGGCCCTCAGAATGTTCCGGACGTGGAGGTCACCGTGGACGAGGGTGTCCGGCTGGAGGCGACCTCGTGGCCCGAGTCTGAGATTCCCTGCCTGTTCTGGTGAGAATGAACCCCATGGACCATCTGCAGCACCTGGACCGCGCCCTCGATGAGCTGGACCCACCCCGCTGGACGCCTCCCGCCCCTGACGCGACCCACTTGGTACGCAAAGTGCATGAGTTGCGGCGTGTGCGCCTGGGCGAACTCGGTCCGGCGGATCTGCGCACCCTCATTTCACAGCAGGTGGCACTGCCCTACGTCCTTCCCCTCGCAGTGCGCTTGCTGCTCGAGGAGCCGCTGCTTGACGCCTACTTCTACGAGGGCGACCTGCTGCTCGCTGCCGTCAATGCCCCTGCTTCAGCCTGGGCCCTGCTGCCAGACCCGGGCGCGCGGCTGCGCGCCGTGATCACGACATTGCCGGAGGCAGCGGTCGCCGACCTGCCCCGCGGCGCCGCCGAGGAGCTTGCCCGCTTCGTCGCGCGACCCGAATCGCTTCGCTGACCTGATGAAGGCGTGGGTGAAGGGATCCGCAAGCGCCCCCACGATCCGAACCGGAGATTCGGTGGCAGTAACCGGCGACTTTGTCGAGAATCTCGTCGGCGGTCTTGGTCCGGACGAAGGGCCGTGGTTGTTCGTTGGAGTCGGCAGGCGCCCGGCGGGTCGAGGTGGAGAAATCCGGCGCCGTCCGAGGCCGCGCACAGAACGACACCAACTTCTACGGCGCCGTCCAGGTGACCAAGGCGGTCCTGCCCGCCCTGCGCGAGCAGGGATCGGGGCATGTCTTCCAGGTGTCCTCGCTCGGCGACCGGACCGGCGTCTTGCCGTCCCCGTCGCCGCGACCAGCAACCCCGCGCCGGGGTGGGTCTGAGATCGCAGACCGGTTGCTCGCAGAGTGCCGGCCGTGGGCAGGCCACCGGAAGCCTCCCGCCGGACGGCCGGCGCTGCGGCTGAAGGCCGCGGTTGCGATCTTTCCCGGGCCGTCTTCCACTGGAGTGCACGGCAGCTCCCATGGGCCATCCGAATCCCGGCCCGGCCAGGACCACCGGTTGCGTCCGCGGAGGAGTCATGCAGGAGGCGCAGAGCAAGCACCTGCGCAGGCACGCCTGGTGGTGGTTTCTGGCGTCCGGCGCTGTAGTGATCATCGTCTACGTCCTCGTCACCGCGCCCGTGCGTCACCTGTTCTCCCCGGTGCTGGCGGCCTGCGCCACGGTCGTGATCCTGGTCGGCGTCCGCTGGCACCGGCCGCGCCCGAGCCGGTCCTGGTATCTGTTCGCTGCCGGCATGGGGCTGTTCACGGTGGCGGACTCCGCCTTCGGTGCCTTTCAGGTCGCGGGCACACCGGTGCCGTTCCCCACACCGGCCGACGTGCTGTATCTGGCGGCCTATCCGTGCTTCGCCGCCGGGCTGATCAGCCTGATGGCGGCATGGGGCAGCGGCGTGCGGTGGGGGGCGGTGCTGGATGCGGGGATCATCACCTTGGGGATGTCCACCCTGGCATGGGCGTTCATCGTCATGCCCTATCTGCGCAGCCAGCTGTCGGCGCTGCCTCTGGCGGTCTCGTTGGCCTATCCGCTGGCTGATCTTCTGCTGCTGGGCATGGCCGCCAAGCTGGTGTTCGTCTCGGGAGTCCGTCTGCCGGCCTTCGGCCTGTTCACTGTGTGGGTGGGCGCCACACTGATCGCCGATGCCCTGTACTACTCCACACTCGCCACGACCGGCGCCCCGATCGCCGCCGACGTCTCATACGCCCTGTGGATGGCCTCCTATGTGTTCCTCGGTGCGGGCGCGCTGCACCCGTCCATGGCCGGTATGGCCCGGCTGGTGCCGCACGGTCAGGAGAGGCTGTCACCCGGCCGCATGACCGTCCTCACCCTGCCCGCCCTCCTTGGTCCCGCCTTGCTGATCGCCGACGTCGGCGGCTTGCGCGGGCAGCCCATGGACGCCGTGGCCATCGCGAGCATCGTGGCCGCTCTGACCGTGCTGCTGGTGGTGCGCATCATGCTCCTGGCACGGTTCGCCGAAGCCCAGGCCGACCGAGCCAGAGCCCGCGCCCGCACGGCCGAGGACGCCTTGCGCCAGCAGACCTCGCTGCGGCAGCAGCTCACCCACCAGGCCTTCCATGACCCACTGACCGGCCTGCCCAACCGGGCACTGCTCTTCGAGCAGTTGGAACACGCCCTCCGCCGCCCCGCGGCGGCCCGGACGACCGTCCTGCTGCTGATCGACCTCGACCGCTTCAAAGACATCAACGACAGCCTCGGCCATCCGGTCGGCGACGAGCTGCTCATCACCGTCGGCCACCGGCTCCTGGGCGCGGCGCGCCGCAACGACACCGTCGCCCGCATGGGCGGGGACGAGTTCGCCGTCCTCGCCGAAGACCTCAAGGAGACCCCCGCCGAGACCTACGCTCTGCGCTTCCTGGACCGCTTCAAGGAGCCCTTCGCCCTCTCCGGCCATCGCAGCGTCTTCATCACCGCCAGCATCGGTGTCGTCGCGATCACCGGGCCGACCACGTTCCACGACGCCCTCCGCGACGCCGACATCGCCCTGTACGCGGCCAAAGAACGCGGCCGCAACCGCGCGGAACTCTTCGAGCCCGCCATGAGCCTGGCACAACAGAGTCACGCCGGAATCGCCCAGGACCTTCGCCGGGCCCTGCCCCGCAACGAACTCACCGTCCACTACCAGCCCGTCATCCACCTGCCCACCGGACGGGTCACCGGCGTTGAGGCCCTGCTGCGCTGGGAGCGGGGCGGCCGATCCCCCACCCCGCCCGAGGTGTTCGTGCCCGTCGCAGAGGAGACAGGCCTGATTCGCCCCATCGGCGCCTGGGTATTGCGCGAAGCCTGCCGCCACGGCCGGCACTGGCACGACACCGTCCCCAAAGCCGGGGCCGTGAGCGTGGCCGTCAACGTCTCCGGCCGGCAGCTCAAGGACCACAGTTTCCCCGACACCGTACGGCAGGTCCTGCACGAGACCGGCTTCCCGCCTGACTCCCTGGTTCTGGAGATCACCGAGAGCACCCTCGTCACCGACGCCGAGACGACCTCCGCCCACATTCGCGCGCTGCGCGACCTCGGTGTGCGCATCTCCATCGACGACTTCGGCACCGGGTACTCCTCCCTGGCCTACCTGCGCGACCTCCCGGCCGACATCGTCAAGATCGACCAGAGCTTCGTCCTGCAAGGCGGCAGCGATGCCAACACCAGCCTCGTCCAGGCAATCCTGCGCATCGCACACGCTCTCGACCTGGACGTGGTCGCAGAAGGCATCGAAACCACCCACCAAGCACAGCGGCTGCACTCACTCGGCTGCCCCCATGGCCAGGGCTTCTACTACGCCCCACCCATGGCGCCCCAAGCACTGGCTGCCTACCTCACCACCCAGGCGATCCTCACACCCGCCGGCCCACACCCGTGACCACGTCTGTGGCCCCGTGCAGAAGCGGTGCCACTGCCGACCACATCCGCGAAGCGAGCACCAAGCCGAACGACCACGAAGAATCCCCCGCCAAGACGGCTGCCGCAGTGCCGGCGGCCTTGTCCTCGGGGCCGCCCGAGGTGGCCTCGGCATCGTTCGAGGGGAGGTGGAGCGCTCCCCCTGCCCGGGACACCCAGCGGCTCACGGAGTGCGCTCTCGCGGCCCCGGTCTTCCACCGCGAGCCTTCGTCGACCACTGGGCGCGCGTTCCGGTCCTGTTCCTCGATCCTGCGACGAGGGGCCCCGTCCGGGGATGGCCGCCGCCCGCGGGCAGTCTGTCCGTGACCGTTCCTCGTAGGGCTGGGGTCTCGTCGGCGGCTCGTGACGCCCAGCCGGTGCGGCTTCTCGCGCTGCCAGGGACACGGTCCTACGTCGCCTCGGACCGGACCGCGCCACCACCGGAGCGACGCGGGGCCTCGACCAGTGGTCCGGTCCCGACGATCTTTCTCCCCGGACCCACTGGAGCGGACCGACGTGCTCGATCACGCCTAGGCTGGAAACGGCAGTACGCAGCCCGGCTCAGGGAGGCTGCCTCGATGGTCGATACGTCAAGCCACCAGAAGGCACCCGAGGGACCCCGCTACCTTCCGATCTCCGAGCACGGCCTGATCGGGGACCTGGGGAGTGTGGCGCTGGTGGGGACCAACGGCACGATCGACTGGTACTGCTGCCCCGATTTCGATTCTCCCAGTGTCTTCGCCTCGATCCTGGACGCGGACCGCGGCGGATCGTTCGAACTGGCCGCATCCGTGCCCGCCAGGACCAAGCAGTTCTACTTCCCCGACACGAACGTACTGATCACCAGGTTTTTCACCGGGGACGGTGTCGGCGAAGTTCAGGACTTCATGCCGGTGAGCGGTGAACCGGCGGAGGCCGAACGACACCGGCTGATCCGGCGCGTCCTGTGTGTGCGTGGATCGGTCCCGTTCCAGGTGCGAGTGGCCCCCGGATTCGACTACGGCGCCCAGCCGCACACCCTCCAGATGCTGGGCGAAGTGGTGGTCTTCCAGTCAACGAACATCTCGCTCGCCCTGACCGCGACCGTGCCCGTCGAGGGCGACGGCCCGGACGTGCGCGCGGATTTCAAGCTGGCGGAGGGCGAGTCCGCGGTGCTCGCGCTCGACCAGGTCGGTGGCGATGTGACGCCGCGCGGATGCCCACACGTCGAGGCCGAGGAGCAGTTCGTGGCGACGGTGGCGTACTGGCGCCGTTGGCTGTCGGCCGCTAGCGGGGCCGGTGGCGGGAGATGGTGCACCGTTCCGCCCTCACGCTCAAGCTGCTCACCTACGCACCGACCGGCGCGATCGTCGCGGCCCCGACGACGAGTCTGCCCGAGCAGTACGGTGGTGAGCGCAACTGGGACTACCGGTATGTGTGGGTGCGCGACGCCGCATTCTGCGTCTACGCGCTGCTGCGGCTGAGCTTCACCGGTGAGGCCGGGGCCTTCATGACGTTCCTGACCTCCGGGCGACGGGCACCCCTCGAGTCCACTGCAGATCATGTACGGCATCGACGGGCGTACCGACCTGCCCGAGCGTGAACTCGGCCACTTGGAAGGTCATCGGGGATCCGCTCCGGTCCGCGTCGGTAACGCCGCCGCCCACCAGCTCCAGCTCGACATATACGGAGCCCTGATCGACTCGGTCTACCTCTACGACAAGTGGGCGCAGCCCATCTCCAGCGACCAGTGGGACGATGTCTGCGCACTGGTGGACTGGGTCTGCGACCACTGGAACCAGCCCGACGAAGGCGTCTGGGAGACCCGGGGCGGGCGGAAGAAGTTCCTGTACTCGCGGTTGATGTGCTGGGTGGCGATCGAGCGGGCGATCCGGATGGCCCACCGGCGGGGCCTGCCGGCCGACGTGCCGCGCTGGAGGCAGTGCCGCGACACGATCTACCGGCGGATCATGCAGCGGAGCTGGTCCACGACGCGCCGGGCGTTTGTCCAGCACGAGGACGGAGACGTGCTCGATGCGTCGGTGTTGATGATGCCGCTGGCCAAGTTCATCGCGCCCACCGACCCCAAATGGCTGTCGACGCTCGACGTGCTGACCGAGGACCTGGTGTCCGACTCGCTGGTCTACCGGTACGACCCGCAGGCCAGTCCGGACGGGCTGCGGGGTGACGAGGGGACCTTCTCGATCTGCTCCTTCTGGTATGTGGAGGCTCTGGTCCGCGCCGGACGGCTCGACGAGGCCCGGCTGGCCTTCGAGAAGATGCTGACCTACGCCAACCATGTGGGCCTGTATGCCGAGGAGATCAGCCACACCGGCGAGCAGCAGGGCAACTTCCCCCAGGCCTTCACCCACTTGGCGCTGATCAGCGCGGCATTCAACCTCGATCGTTCCCTGGGCTGACGGACGGCATCCTCCCTCGCAGAGCCGGCCGGACAACTCGTCGGAACGGTCCCGGCCGAACTCCCTCGGCACGTCGGCGCCAGTGACACACATGCGTGAATTCGCTCGGACTCCCATGGACCACCGACGCCCGGATGCTTCTCCGTGATCGGGAAACCGACTCCTGAGCGCGCGTGGCTCCCTTACGAGTCCCGAGGCCGACCGGTCGGCCCGTCGGCCCACCACCAGCACTGGGCTGCAGGTGGCAGAGAGAGGCAATCGCCCACCCGGCGGGACGATTTATCGTCATACTTCTCCCAACGCACATAATCGAGGGGGAACTTGATGTCGGTGGATCATGTGCCGGTCGGCGGGCAGCACGTGGACGAGCTGGTGGCCGGATGGGCGGAGACGAGGCCGTCGACCGAGGCGATCGTGTGCGGCGTCGAACGGATCAGCTACGGGGAACTGGGCCGTCTCGTGGAGACCGAGGCCGACCGCCTGCGATCCGTAGGCCTGCCGGACGGCGGGCTGGTCGCCGTCGCGCTGGACCAGCCGGTCGCCGCTCTGGCCGTCATGCTGGGAGTCCTCCGGGCTGGAGGCGCCTACCTGCCGCTCGACCCGGCCATGCCGAGGGAGGAGCTGCACCGCATCCTCGGGGACGCCGATCCCTACGTCGTACTCACCCGCGAGCTGTACCGGATAGCTGCCGGCGACCGGCCGAACCGGCGGGTGGTGTGCGTCGACGCCGAAGCAGGGCCGGCGGGCGAGGGCGGAACACAGCCGCACGACTCAGAGGACGCACCGTCCGCCCGTGGCGTCACCGCCTGCGTGCTTCTCACCGCCGGGACAACGGGGCCGCCCGGACTCGTCCCGGTCAGCCACCATGAGCTCGCCGTGGCCCGGAACGCCTGGCAGCAGGTCTACGGCTTCGACGCCCGCGACCGCCACGTGCACACGGCCCCGCCCGAGTCCGCGGACTTCACGGCAGGCTGGGTGCGTGCCCTCGGCTCCGGCGGCACCTTGATCCTCCCCGAGGGCAATGACCCCCACGACCCCGGCGCCCTCGGCACGGCTCTGCGGCGGCTCATCGCCGAGGAAGAGGCGACCGTGCTGGCCTGCGGTGTGCCGACCGCGCGGCTGCTGACGGCCCGGGGACTGCCCCCCAGGACGCGGCTGCGCCTGGTGACCGTCACCGGCGACGCCTGGTACCTCGACGAACAGCGCGCCCTGAAGGAGGCGCTCAGCGGCGACGTGCGCGTGGTCAACGCCTACACCGTCACCGAGGCGTTCGGCGCCGGCGCCTACTACGAACTGCCGGACCTCCGGCATCCGTCGGAGCACGGGAGCGAATCCGTCTCGCTGATCGGCGTCCCGCTGCCCGAGACCTACCTCACCGTCCGGGGGCCCGCTCCCGGCACGCGGGGCCCCATCGTCCTCAACGGCGTCCACACCGGCGACGAGGGACGCATCCGGGACGACGGGCTGCTGGAGTTCCTGGGCCGGCAGGGCTCGTACGCCTCCGCCGAGCGCGCGCTGCAGGGCCACCCCGACGTACGCGAGGGTCTGGTGGCCGAGGTGGAGACCAAGCACCCGCGAGACGTCAAGGTCGTGGCCTACGCGGTCCCCGCCGAGGGCCGCACGCTCGATGCGGTGGACGTCCACCGGCACGTGTGCCGCACCCTGCCCAGTGACGCACGGCCGCATGCGGTGGTGTCCGTCCCCTCGCTGCCCCGCACCCGGGCCGACAAGGTGGACCGCAAGAACGTTCCCCTGCCGGTCGACGTGGGCACGACCCTCCGCAACAAGGGAGGGACCGTGGGCCCTGCGTCGCCGCAGACCCCGACAGGGTGCATGGTGGGCGGCGTCCTGTTCCTCGTGACGTTCTTCGCGCTGCTGGCCTGGGTTTTCACCGACCTCCTGTGGCCGTTCTCGACGAACGTGTCCGATGTGCCCAGTCCCTACGCGGATTATTTCCGACTCCTGTACTTCTTCGAGAACGTGTCCTTCGGCGGGGGCATGGCCCTCCTGCTGGTGGGCCGGCCGGGCATGGCACGGGTCGGGCACACGGATTGGTTCACCACGGTGGCGCACCTGTCCGCGGTCTGGCTGCTGGTCGCGTGGTGGCCGCAGGACAACCTCTACCGGCTCACCGCCAAGACGGACTGGCCGGCACAGGCCGTCCTGGCCTACACCTTCAACGTGTCGCTCATGATCGCCGCAGCCGTGGTCGCCGCGTTCGCCGCCGTCACGCCCAAGTGGCGGCGGACGCTGAGCCGGTGAACATGCCGCCCAGCGCGCCGTTGCCGAACCGGACCAGCGCCTCGGCCTCGTCGAGCGCCTGACGCGACCGTGCGGCGAGGGCGACGCCGACGTACGGCACGGGGTCCAGGCTCGCCGTGGGGATGGTGGCGAGCAGGACGGCGCCCTGGGCTCTGCAGCGGCGGGCGAGGCCGTCGAGGTGCTCGAGCAGTGCGGGGGCGGGCAGCCGCGCGCCCAGGGGGAGGCAGTCCAGGGTGCGCACCAGGTGTCGGCCTCCCCGCACGCGGTCGAGGCGGGCCTGGAGGACGAAGGCGACGGCAGGGCCGGTGAGCCGCAGATTGATCTCGGTGGGCGCCGGCCGACCCGCCGTGTCGGTGACGAAGTCGACGTCGTACCAGCCCCGGTAGCCCTCCGTCGACAGGGCCTCCCCCACGGCCGTGCCGAACGCGATGGCGGTCGCCGTCAGGTCCGCGGGCAGGACGCCCGGGCCGACGGTGACCCCTTGGTAAGCCGTTCCGGTGACCTCCATCAGTCCCGTGCCGACGACGTGGACCGTCCCGTCCTCGGCGATCACTCCGTCGAACGTCGGGTTCCGGTACAGGTCGGCGCCCGCCACGTACTCCTCCACCAGCAGGCCCTCGCGGGGAAGCCGCCGCGCGGCAGCCCGCGTGCCGCCGCCGGACAGCACATCCTGGGGCGTCAGGACGAAGGTGGCCGAACCTCCGACGCCGTACTCCCCCTTGACCACGCTCGTCAGCCCGGCCGACGCCCGGGCCGCCAGCGCCCGCGCCAGCTCGCGCCGCGAGCGGACCCGCTCCTGGGCGGGCACGCGGATGCCCGGGTGAGCGGGGGCCAGCCGCCGGAAGAGCCGGTGGGAGGCGGCCTTCGACTCGTGACCGAGCCGGAGGGGCGGCCCGGAGGTCAGCTGTTCGGCCGCCTCGGTATGTCCCCAGGGCAGCACCGGCAGACCAGCGTTCCGGATCCGCTGCGTCAGCGCCGGCCGGTCCAGAATGGCCTGAGACAGGGCGCCGCCAGGGGCGTCGATACAGTGCACCTCCACCTCGCCCCATTCCAACTGCCGGGCCACGCCGCGGATCCAGGCCGCTTCGACGGTCAGCGGGAGCACCACCAGCGCGGGGTGGGGGCCGGCGAAGGCCGCCAGGCAGGCGTAGTGCAGAACGCCGTCCGCGAGCGCGGCGCCGGGGAACTGGGCGTGGAACTCCGCCACATTGCCGAGATGGACGGACCGCCCGTCCCCCGTCCACGCCCGCACCCAGGAGGGACCGGCCCCGGCCGGCCACGCCTCCATCCTGACCAGCTGCCCCACGGACGGCGAGGCGTCGGCGCACCGTGCCCCCATCGCGAGGTAGAAGGGCTCGGCGTGCGAGTCGGCGGCGATGGTCACCTGGTCGCAGCCGATCCGCCCGGCCTCCGCGAGCACGTGCCGGTAGAGCAGCCGGCCCACGCCCCGGCCGATCGACGGCGGATCGACGAAGAGCATGCCGAGTTCCGCGCGGGGCGGCTCCCCGTCCAAAGTGGCCACTCCCAGGATCCGACCGCCCGCATCGGCCACTCTCACTCGGCGGTCGGCCATGTCTCCCGGCGCCAACCGGAGTTCGTCCGCGCATGCCGCCAGGTACGCGTCGTCGTACCCCCAGTGCGCCTTGGAGCGCAGCGCGAGCGCGCTGAGTGCGGCGGCCTCCTCCGGCCGTCCCTCCCGGATGCGTACCCCGTTGGTGGTCACGGGGGGATTGTTCCAGCGTGACGGTGGGGTCGGAGCGGTATCGGTTGCTGCGCACCACACTTCGGGCAACTGGGCTGTCAGCCGGCTCAGCGGGATCGTGCCTCCGTGACGGCTTTGGGCCGCCGCCCTGCGAGACGGACCCGCGGCAGCATGAAGTGAGAGCCCGCGCGGCTTTGAAGCCCTTGCCTGCCCTCCGGAGGCCATGAGTGGTGTTTTCGCCACCCAGGACCCGTTCCTTTCCACAGCATTCCAGCCGCAAGCGCGGCCTGCACCGCACCTCAGTAACTCGAAGACGCATCCCTATCAATGGCGCTAAACCCTCTCGTCCACAAGGTCTCCACACGGCATACTCAGGCCCGACAGTCGAAGGGAATGTGTGACAACGTTTCCCACAATGCACGCCCAGTTCTGCTGTGAGCCCACGCACTGCCGTACTTCCGTTCAAGAACGCCGGGAAGGCGAGCACACCGTAAGAGGCCGTTTCCGGCGGGCTAAATTCCGCTGTCCCGTACAAGGTGACAAGACAACGATTCGCGTGGCCGTGGAACGGCCCAACACGCCCAAAGGGAAAAGACCGTTCGGGCGTGCGGGCAGCGCCGCTTCGCCATGTCACCAGTGGGCCACGGAGGCATTTCGTGCCGAGTAACAATCCCGCACGTCTTCCAGGAGGCAGGTCATGGACAAAGCGCTTCATCGCACCATTGCGCTCCTGACAATGGTGTCCGGCTTCACGCTGTGCCTCACCGGCCCGGCGGGTGCGACCCCCGATACCCAGCCGCCCGGACCCGCCGTGGCCGGCACGCTGGTGAGCAAGAACGGCACGTCGGTCACGGTCACCGCCGCTGTGGGCCTGGGCAACACCATCTCCGTGTGGCAGGCAGGCGATGCGATCCGGGTGAGGGACACCGGTGACAGCATCGTGGCTTTCGGCGGGTGCACCGCGGTCAGCGCCACAGAGGCCGTCTGCCCGGGGGCCGGAAGCCTCACCGAGGTCGTCGTCAACGCGGGTGACCAGGCCGACAACGTCACGTCCTCCCTGGCGAGTCCGGGGGTGACTCTCATCGGTGGCGCGGGCGACGACAGTCTCCAGGGCGGCAGCGCCAACGACACCCTGGAAGGCGACGAAGGCTCCGACTTCCTGTCCGGTGGAGGCGGCAACGACACGCTCACCGGCGCCAGCGGCGCGGACCGGGTCTTCGGCGGCGCCGGCAACGACTCGATAGAGGGCCGGGCCGGCTCCGATGTCATCAACGCGGGCGCCGGGAACGACGTGGTGAGCGGTGGCAACGGCGGCGACCAGGTGGTTGCGGGCATCGGCAACGACTTCGTGGAGGGAGGCGCGGGCCGGGACAGTATCAACGCCGTCGACGAGGTCAGCGGCAACGACTACGTCCAGGGGGGCACGGAGGTCGACAACTGCACGGCCGACCTGGGCGACAGCGTCACGGAGTGCCCGTGACCAGTGAGCGCGAACCACGCGCAGGCAGGCCCGCAGTGCCGGCGACACGACGAAGGAGAAGCACAACCATGACAGCTCGACGTATCTACGTGATCCTGTCGGCCGGGGCACTCCTCTGCGCTGCGCTGGCCGGCACCTCGGCCTCAGCGACTGCGCTCACCGCTGAGCCCCGGCACCTCGCGGGCGCCACGGTGGTCGAGATGGCCGACGCCACCCTGCTCGTCACGGCGGATCAGGGCGTGGCCAACGACATCACCGTCCGCCGTCAGGGCAGCGTCGTCCTCGTGTCGGACAACGCGGACGAGGTGCGCGCCGTAGCCCCCTGCGAGACACGGTCGGAGAATCTCGCGGCGTGCCCACTCCCCACGGCCGTGCAGGTCAACGGCCAGGACGCCGATGACGACATCACGGTCTCCCCGAATCTGGATGTCCCCGCCACTCTTTACGGGGGCGGCGGCAGGGACCATCTCGACGGCGGCCCCCGCGCGGATCATCTTGTCGGCGACGACCCGCTCGGGGTCTTCGGCCTCACGGCAGCGACTCCGGGCAACGACACCATCAACGGTGGGCCCGGGAACGACACCCTCTCCGGGCTGGGAGGGAACGACACCATCAACGGCAATGCCGGCAACGACACCCTCAACGGGAATGAGGGCCACGACACCCTCAACGGGAACACCGGAAACGACACCCTGGCCGGAGGCAGCGGCAACGACACACTGAGCGGCGACGAGGGCAACGACACCCTCAACGCCACCGACGGCGTCAACGCCAACGACAGCCTCGACGGCGGTCTCGCCTTCGACTCCTGCAACCGCGACACCGGCGACTCGATGGTCAACTGCCCCTGACAGCAAGTCCGGTGGGCCTGCGCCGCTGAGGGCGCGCGAAGCGGCCGGGGCGGGGCGGCCGGGGACGTCGCCCTGGTGACCGAAGCCGACGGGGGCGCGCGCACCAGCTTCACAACCCCCCGTTCAGAGCGCGGACGGTGACATGATTCCAGCCACCCGGGTGCGGGTGCGGGCGTGCCCGGCACCCGCGCCCGGGCGGCTCCCCTTCCGCAAGGTTCCGAACGCGAATGCAGCGGCATGTCCGACAACGGGGCGTTCCTGAGGGCCCGGCGAACTTCTCCGCACGGCCGCTCACCGGCCTGTTGGTGGAGGGCGTCGTCATGGACCTCGCTGACCGCCGGCCTGGTCGCGAGTGCCGCGGTGACGGGTGCGCTGACCGGCTTCGACACGGTGGGCACCGTGGCCGGTGTCACCGTGGTCCCGGCCGCCGCCCGGTATCTCTTCTCGACGAACGCGGACGCGTCCTGGGTCGCCGCGGTCGCCCTGCTTGGCGGGACGGCGAGTCGTCCTGCGCGGATCTCGGCGTTCCCGGGCGCGAGGACGAGGCATGTGCACGGTCGCTCATGAAGCGGTCCTGACAGCCGGTGCCGCCGTCCCCGCGGGGAACGTCGCACGGAGGGTGAAGGCGTACGGCGTGGGGCCGTGCTCGCGCAGGTGGAGGAGGCGCTGTTCGGCTTCCTCCACCGTCGGGCGGTGGCCGGCCGGGACCCACCACATCGTGGTCATCGCCTCGTCGACCCGTTCGAAGAACTCGTAACGGCGGGACATCATTTCGCGGTGCTGCCCTTGGTACATGAAGACGGTCAGTGCGTTCACGTCCCGCCACATCGACATGTTCACCAGCATCCAGCCGTCGTCGAAGACCCGCAGGTCCCTGGCGTCGTCGGCGTCAGCGCTCTTGAGTCGCCAGACGAATCCGTCGGCCTCGTCGGCGACCGCGTTGACGGGGTCGAGCGCGTCCACGAAGGGCTTCAATTCCACTGAGTCCAGCGGGAACTTGAGGCGAGCGATGTTCACCTGGGCGAGTTCGTGTGCAGTCATGGCAGAGCCCGGCTTTCTGGGTGGTGTGCTTACGGGTGTGAGCCTTCCAGGGCCGTCCGGCCCACGGGAGTGGCAGAAACGACCGGTACACTGAAATTCCTGCCACCGCCCTCGACCGCGAAGGGAGCATCCGATGCTCCGCGATGTCGCCGTCATCGCTCTCGAGGGCGCACACGCCTTCGAGCTGGGCGTCTTCTGCGAGGTCTTCGGTATCGACCGCAGCGGTGACGCACTGCCCCGCTACGACTTCGCCCTCGTCTCGGCCACCGGCCAGGACGTGCCCACACGGCACGGTTTCGAGGTTCGGGCCTCGCACGGCCCGGAGCGGCTTGCCACCGCGGACCTCATCTGTGTCCCGGCCTACGACCTGCGCGTACGCCAGTCCGACCGCCTCGCCGAGGAGCTGTGTGCCGCCGTCGAGCGCGGCGCCCGCGTCCTGAGCATCTGCACCGGTGCCTTCCTCCTCGGCCAGGCCGGCCTGCTGGACGGCCGGAGTTGCACCACGCACTGGCAGTACACCGGGGAACTCGCCCGCCGCCACCCGCAGGCCCGGGTCGAGTCGGACGTGCTCTATGTCGACGAGGACCCCGTCCTCACCGGGGCCGGCACCGCCGCCGGCGTCGACACCTGCCTCCACCTGGTCCGCAAGGAGCACGGCAGTGCCGTGGCCAACGCGATCGCGCGGCGCATGGTCGCACCCCCGCACCGGGAAGGCGGCCAGCGCCAGTACCGCGAACGCCCCCAGCCCCGGGAGGGCACCGCCTCGCTGAGCCCCGTCCTGACCTGGATCGAGGCCAACCTCGACCAGGATCTGACCGTCGAGGCAATGGCCCACCGCGCCCACCTGTCCCCGCGCACCTTCGCCCGGCGCTTCCAGCAGGAGACCGGAACCACTCCCCTGCAATGGCTGACCGGACAACGCATCCTGCTCGCCCAGCATCATCTGGAAACCACCGACGAGCCGATCACCGCGATCGCCAGCCGTACCGGCTTCGGCACCATCGACAACCTCCGTCACCACTTCGCTCGCCGGCTGGGAACCACCCCCCAGGGCTATCGGCGCATCTTCCGCGCCCCGCACAAGGAGTCCTGACCGCCTTCTCAAGGGGCGTGTTCGAAGGTCCAGCACCTGGCCAGGGGGACGGTTACAGGCAGTGCCGGGGATGTACTGACCGCGCTCCTGCGCACGGGGTGGCTGTACCACCACCGTCTGCCGGCCCGGCGCTGGTGGGACGACGGTCGGCCACAGCACAACAGGGCGGGCCCGGCCGGGCCCGCGAGGGTCGGGAGCGGGAGCGATGAGGTGCGTCACACCGCCTTCACGGCGCGTCCGCCGCTCTGGTAGACGTGGCGGGGTCCGGCTCGTAGCACCATCATCCGAAAGCACCCCCATGGACCAGGACTCCGCACCCGACCACCTGAATTTCACCATCGACCTCACTCTCGAGGAGGCCCGCCGGCGGGCCGAGGTCGTGGCGGCGCTGGGTCCCGACTGGGACCCCATGGCCGCACTCCGCTCGGAGGAGGAGGCCCATGCGCTCCTCTACTCCGGCCTGGACGCGGAGCAGGAGCAGGTGTATCGCAGGCTCGTGGCTGCGGGCGTGCTGCCGGGACGGGAGCCGGGCGATGCGGCTTCCCATTGATCCGCAGGCGGACCGCGCCCGGCGGGCATGGGTCGCCTGCCCCGGATGCGACGACGCGCGCGGCTGCGTGACCTGCTCGGAGCGGCGCAACTGCTCCGAGCACTGGCGCTATCTCATCTCCAACGAGGGCGCCCTGGTCCATCTGCAGTGCCCGGCCTGTGCGCACACATGGACGCTGGACACCCGTCCCGGCAGGGGCCGAGGGACCGCCTGAGCGTGATCCGCCGGCCTCGAGGCACCTGCGCCCGCGCGCCCCGGGCGACTCAGCAGATCCGCGGCAACTGTTCGCCGACGGGCAGATCGACGACCCGTGTGCCGCCGAGGCCGGTGCGGGCGACCACCATCCCGCGGTGCTCGTCGACCACCTCGCCGATCACGGCGGCCTCCGCGCCCAAGGGATGGGCGCGCATGGCTGCCAGGACCTCCTCGGCGTGCTGAGGCGGGACGAAGGCGACCAGCTTGCCCTCGTTCGCCACGTACATCGGGTCCAGTCCCAGAACGGCACACGCGTTGGCCACGGGCTGCGGCACCGGCACCGCCCGTTCCCGGACGACGATCCCCGTCCCGGACGCAGCCGCGATCTCGTTGAGCGAGGCGGCCAGTCCGCCGCGTGTCGGATCCCGCAGGGCGTGCAGGTCGGGCGTGATGGCGAGCATCGCCTCGACGAGGCCCCCGAGCGCCGCGCAGTCGCTCTCGATCTCCACCCCGAACTCGAGGCCCTCCCGCACGCTCATGATCGCCACACCATGGACACCGATGGCGCCACTGACGATCACGACATCGCCGGGCACGACCCGCTGGGGACGCAGATCGACCCCGGGCGGGATCAGACCGATGCCGGAAGTGTTGATGTAGATACCGTCGCCGTGACCTGCCTCCACCACCTTGGTGTCGCCCGTCACCACTTCGACCCCTGCGGTGCGTGCGGCCGCTCCGAGGGCCTCGGCGACGCGGCCGACGACGTCGATCCCGACGCCCTCCTCGAGAATGAAGCCGCAGGACAGGTAGGCGGCGCGGGCCCCGCTCATGGCGAGGTCATTCACCGTCCCGTTGACAGCCAGGTCGCCGATGCTGCCACCGGGGAAGAACATGGGCCGCACCACGAAGGAGTCGGTGGAGAAGGCCAGCCGCGCCCCGCCGAGTTCCAGGGCCGCGGAGTCCGTCAGGGCGGACAGCACCGGGCCGCCGAAGGCCGGGGCGAAGACCTGCTCGACGAGTTCGGCGGACATGGCCCCGCCTCCGCCGTGGCCCATCACGATCCGCGGCTGGTCGCTCAGCGGGACGGGACAGGTCCAGGAGAGCATGTCCGGCCCGCCGCGTTCGCCGCGCTCCGCCGCGGCGTGCGGGTCCGCGGGACGGGGAGCGCTGGTGGTGTCAGACAACGGCGCTGCCCTCCAGGGACGAGGCTCCCGAGGACGGGGCCTTCAGCTCGAGCCGCCGGTACAGGTAGTACGCGGCGCAGGCACCCTCGCTGGAGACCATCGTGGCTCCCAGCGGTGTGCGGGGTGTACAGGTCGTGCCGAAGGCCTCGCACTCGTGGGGCTTCAGCAACCCCTGCAGGACCTCCCCACTGCGGCACTCGGCCGGCTCCCGGGTGTTGATGCCGTCGACCGAGAAGCGGTACTCGGCGTCGTAGTCCCGATAGCGCTCGGCCAGCCGCCAACCGCTGTCGGGGATGACGCCGATGCCGCGCCACGGCCGGTCCGTGACCTCGAAGACGTCGTCCAGCATGGCCCGGGCGGCCGGATTGCCCTCGGCCCTGACGGCGCGCGGGTAGGCGTTGTCCACCGCGTGTTGGCCGCGCTCCAGTTGCAGGACGGTGCGCCGCACCCCCTCCAGGATGTCCAGTGGCTCGAATCCGGTGACGACGATGGGCACCCGGAATCGCTCGGCCAGTTCCGGATACTCCTCCGTCCCCATCACGCTGCAGACATGGCCGGCGGCGAGGAACGCCTGCACGCGGCAGTTCGGCGACTGCATGATCGCCTCGATCGCCGGAGGTACGCGCACATGCGAGACGAGCAGGCTGAAGTTTCGAATCCCGAGCCTACGCGCCTGATATACCGTCATCGCGTTGGGCGGTGCAGTGGTTTCGAAGCCGATGCCGAAGAAGACGACCTCACGGTCCGGATTCTGCTCGGCGATCCGCAGCGCGTCGAGCGGTGAGTAGACCACCCTGACGTCGCCACCGGCCCCGCGGACCTGGAAGAGGTCACGCCCGGTGCCCGGGACGCGCAGCATGTCCCCGAAGGAGCAGAAGATCACCCCGGGGCGTGAGGCGATCTCGAGGGCCTTGTCGATCACTTCGAGCGGTGTCACGCACACCGGACAGCCCGGCCCATGGATCAACTCGACCTTGTCCGGCAGGAGTTGGTCGATTCCGTGCCGGATGATGGTGTGGGTCTGGCCGCCGCAGACCTCCATCAGCGCCCATGGCCGGGTCACCGTGGCGCGGATCTCGTCGAGCAGCCGTGCCGCCAGGTCCGGGTCGTGAAATTCGTCGATGTACTTCACCGCTGTACCTCCCCGGCCACGCCGTCCTGCGTCGGCCGTTCCGCTTCTTCTTCCGGGTGGGCAGCCGCTTCCCACGGGTCGCCGAACTCCTCCTGGAGCATGCCGAGGTTCTCGAACAGCTCCAGCGTCCTGCGGGCCGATTCCTCGTCCAGCCGCTGCAGCGCGAAGCCGACATGGACGATGGCGTACTCACCGACCCGCAGGTCCGGCAGGTACTCCAGGCACACCTCCTTGACCACGCCGCCGAAGTCGACGGTGGCCATGCGGGTACCGTCCCTGTCCTCGACGCCCAGCACTCTGCCGGGTACCGCAAGGCACATGTGTGTCTCCTTAACGTTGGGCTGGTGGGCTGCCTGTGCCCGTCATCCGGCCTCGGCTGCGGCGTGGGCGGCCACGACGAGCTGACCTACCGCCAGCCCCCCGTCGTTCGGTGGGATCCGCTGATGGCGCAGGACGGTGAAGCCGTCCTGGCGCAGACCGCGGGCACAGAGGGAGGAGAGCAGAACGTTGGCGAACACCCCGCCGGTCAACGCGACGGTCTCAAGGCCGGCCTCGTCACGCGCCGCGGCGCACACTGTGCGGACGAGCCGCGCCACCGCCCGATGGAATCGCGCGGCGACGGACGGCGTCGCGATGCCGTGCCGCAGGTCTTCCACGACCGCACCGATCACGGGCGCGGGGTCGCACACCAGCGGGGCACCGGCCCGCCGGACCATCCGGAAGGTGTACCGGTCATCGTCCTCGGACTCCACGCCGACAGCGGCGGCCTCGAGCTCGATCGCGGCCTGCGCCTCGTAACCGGCTCGATGGCAGACTCCGGCCAGCGACGAGACGGCGTCGAACAGACGGCCCATGCTCGACGTGGGCACGCAGTTCAGGCTGCGCGTCAACTGCTGCTCCAGCAGGCGAAGTTCATCGCCGGGGCAGGCCGTCGCGCACAGCAGGTCACCGCTCCAGGGGATGCCCGCCGCACGCAGGTGCGCCAGGGCCATGCGGTACGGACGCCGTACGGTCGCGTCCCCGCCCGGCAGGGGTACGTACGCGAGATGCGCGAACCGGGAGTACCCCGCGTAGTCCGCGATCAGGAACTCGCCGCCCCACACCGCGCCGTCGTCTCCGTGGCCGGTGCCGTCGAAAGCGACTCCGATCACCGGGCAGCTGCCGTCCAGGCCGTGCTCGGCCATGGCGGCCGCTACATGGGCGTGGTGGTGCTGGACCCGCACGACCGGGCGCCCGTCGGCGTGCCGGCGTGCCCACTGGGCGGATCGGTACGCCGGGTGCCGGTCGGCGACCATCATGCCGGGCCGCACTCCTGTGATGGACTCCAACTGCTTCTCGGCGCGCTCGAAGGCCAGTTGCGTCGCGAGGTCGTCCATGTCCCCGATGTGGGCGGAAAGCCAGGCTTTGCGGCCCTCCCCGAGACAGAAGGTGTTCTTGAGGTCTCCGCCGACGGCAAGGGCGGGGACCACCGGCACGGGCAGGGTGAGGGGCAGCGGGGCGTGTCCGCGGGAGCGGCGCAGCATCAGCGGTTCGCCGTCGCATACGCGCACCACCGAGTCGTCGCACGGCACATGGATTGGACGGTCGTGCAGCAGCCAGGCGTCGGCCAGTTGGGCCAGCCGCCTCTGTGCTTCCGTGTCGTCGGTGACGATGGGTTCGCCGGCGATGTTGCCGCTGGTCATGACCAACAGCCTGGGCGCGTCGTGCTCCTGCGTGCCCGGTCCGAGGAGCAGGTGATGCACCGGCGTGTAGGGGAGCATGACGCCGAGGTCGGGGCTGCCGGGTGCGACCTCTTCGCAGGGAAAGGCGGTGCCCGGCAGCGGCCGTGCGCCGGGGCGGCGTCGCATCAGGACGATGGGCCGTACGCTCCCTGTGAGCAAGTCCCTTTCCAGGGGTCCCAACTGAACGAGGGGCTCGAGATCGGAGATGTCCTTGGCCATCAGGGCGAACGGCTTGTCGCCCCTGGCCTTGCGGCGGCGCAGCTCGGCCACCGCAGAGGAGTTGGTCGCGTCGCAGGCCAGGTGGTAGCCGCCGAGTCCCTTCACGGCGACGATCGCACCATCGGCCAGCAGCGTGCGCGCCTGGGCGACCGGATCCACACCTGCCGGCACGGCCGAACGCGCTCCTGCGCCGTCGCTCCCCGCGACGATCAAGCGCAACCGGGGACCGCAGGCGGGGCAGGCGACGGGCTGGGCGTGGAAGCGACGGTCGGCCGGATCGCCGTACTCGCGTGCACAGTCGGCACACATCGGAAACCCGGCCATGGTCGTGTGGTCGCGGTCGTAGGGCAAGCCGGTGACGATGGTGAATCGGGGCCCGCAGTGCGTGCATGTGATGAACGGATGGCGGTGCCGCCGGTTCGCCGGATCGGAGAACTCCGCGAGACAGTCGGCACAGGTGGCCGTGTCCGGGGACACCAAGGTGCGCACGGGGCCGCCGGCGCGGGACGGGACGATGGTGAATCCGCTTCCCCCGGTGGCGGGCACCTCTGTGGCGTCCACCGATTCGACGAGCGCGAGGGGCGGGGCTTCGGGAGCGATGCGCGCGCAGAACCGCGCGACGGCGGCCGGTTCCCCTTCGATCTCCACGACCACACCGTCGACCGTGTTGGTCACATGACCGGAAAGCCGCAGTTCCGTGGCCAGGGTGTACAGGTAGGGCCGGAACCCCACACCCTGCACCACGCCCCGCACGACCACCCTGCTGCGCTGTACGGCCGGCGCCAGGGCCGCACCGGACTGCCGCGTGATCACGCGCGGGCCTGAGCCATCACCGGAGCGTGGACGGCGCTCCCTTCGGCCGCCGACAGTGCCCGGTCGAGGAGACAGCCGGCGCCCTCTCCGCTGCGCACGGACGTGAGGACCACCTCCACACCCGGGTTGACCTGCTGCACATTGGTGCGGAAGACCGCCTCGTCGAAAGCGGCGGGCTCCGCCATGTCGGTCTTGGTGACGACCACCAGGTGCGCGAGCCCGAACGCGGTGGGGTACTTGAGCGGCTTGTCCTCCCCCTCGGTCACGGAGGCGAGGACGACCCGGAGCGACTCGCCGAGGTCATAGGAGGCGGGGCAGACCAGGTTGCCGACGTTTTCGACGAACAGCAGCCGGGTGTCCTCGGGCAGCCAGTTGTGCAGGTGCCTGGCGAGCATGTCGGCTTCCAGGTGGCACAGCCCGTCGGTGAGGATCTGCTTGACGGGGACACCGGAGCGGGCCAGGCGTTCCGCGTCGTTCTCGGTGGCCAGGTCCGCAGTGAGTGCGGCGGCGGGGACGCCGCGTTCCCGGGCCAGCAGCAGCTCGCGTTCGAGCAGGGCGGTCTTTCCGCTGCCGGGGCTGGAGAGCAGGTTGACGACCGTGGTGCCCCGGGTGGTCAGTTCGGTGCGCAGAATCTGTGCCGCCGCCTCGTTCTTCGCCAGGACGGCCTGCTGGAGGTCAACTACTCGGCACATGCTCAGCTCTCCTGGGGAATCGGTTCGCGGATGCGTACGTGCGCCGCGTCGGCCTCGGCCTCGACGTCGGCCCACCGCACCTCGGAGATCCGCAGCTCGCGGCCCGAGACGAGATCGGCGGCGGCATTGCCGCACGCGGGGCAGATCAATTGCGGCGGCATTCCGACGTCCCACACGTCCGCGCACGTCCCGCAGCGGGCGGTGCCCGGAACAGACCGGGTGAAGAGTTCGGCGCCTTCGAGGACCGTGCCGGCGCAGGCGAGTTCGAAGCAGAAGGCCAGCGCGTCGGGAACGACCCCGGCCAGCTCCCCTACATCGAGGCTGACGCTCTCGACACCGACGGCCCCACGGGAGCGTGCTGCCTGCTCGACCTGGTCGACGACCGCGAGCGCGACGGACATCTCGTGCATCGGTCTCCGTCCTGTGCCGGGGGTGCCTCCGGCGCCCATTACAGGGCGGAGCCGTGGCGCCCGGGCGTCCGGCGCGCCGGGGTCACACCGTTGCGTACGCCGTTCGGTTCACCCGGGCCGCCCCGCCGGCCCGGGCGAGCACTCCGGGCTCACATCTTGCGGATGCGCAGGTAGCGCTTGATGTCGGGCAGGACGCCCCTGACGATGGCAGCAACCGCCGTGGCGGCCGTGGCGGCGGCAGCGCCGCCGATGATGGTCTTCTTCATGGGATTCTCCGTACTTCTGCTACGACGGCTTGTCATTCGACTGCCTTTCATACGGCGGCTTCCTTCCGAACCAGGTCGGTCACCATCCGCACCGCTCCCGGCACCGCGGCCTCCACCTGCGGGCTGAGCCCGATGACTTCGTCGATGACGGCGGGTTCGCAGCCGACCACGAGCGTGCGGCGCGGGGGTGTCGCGCCGGTCCCCGCGCACAGCGTGTCCAGCAGAGCCAGCACGGCGTCGGGTGACATCCGGTGCCCGTCGAGCGGGACGTCCTCCGCGAGGGGCCGGTCGCCAGGCGCTCCCGGCTCGATCAGATACAGCGTTCCCGCTTCGCTCCCGCGCGCGGTCGCGTCGACGATCACGAGTGTGTCGTAGCCGTCGAGGAGCTGATACGCGAGGTGGACGCCGCGGATCCCGATGTCGGCCACTTCGACATCGGGCGGCAGTTCCTCCTGGGCCAGCCTTCTGGCGACCTCGACGCCGAAGCCGTCGTCGCCGAGGAAGATGTTGCCGACCCCGGCGACCAGGGTGCGGGGACCGGACGGTACGGGAGTGGTCACACGTCCTCCAGGACTTCGACCTCGTCGGGCTGGAAGTAGAGGAACCGCCCCTGCTCGCGACGGATGTCCGCGCCCGGATCGTCGTCGACGGTTACAGCGATGTGCACTCCTCCGTCGACGTCGTGCAGCACGGCTTCGACGAGTGCGCTGCGGCCGTGCAGAAACAGGTCCTGGGCGTCCGTGTGGCGCAGGCCCGGCCGCAGCACGACCCTGGTGCCCGTGCGTACCGTCCGGCCGTCGACCATGACATGGTCTCGGTCCGGATCGACGCTCGCGTCGCCGCCCGGGTCCCACCAGGGGGTTTCGGGCCGGAACACCGCCTGCTCGTCGGGCTCCTGCTGCCCGGTCACCTCCCTCAGGCTGCGCACCGCTCCGTGCAGGCGCTCCAGCACCTCCGGCGGCATGGTGTCGGCGAGATCGATCACGGCTGCCGCACGAGCGTCCGTCCCTCTGGCCTCGCGCTTCTCCTCGTCGGTCAGTGCCGCGGTGCGCAGGGCCAGGATCTCGTCGATCTCGGTGGCGTCGTACAGGGCCCCGGGGCTCTCGGGCGCGATGGCCGGGTGGTCCTCGAGGATGATCGGCGAGGAGAGCACCAGGTCGCCGCTGCCCGGTTCACCGGCGAGCACGGGCCAGGTGTGCAGATTCCGGCAGGCGGCGACCGCGCCTCGCGCCCATTCGGGCGGGTCGGTCATGGAGAGGAACGCGCCGGCGTCCAGGCGCAGCAGCACATGGCTGGCGACAAGTGAGTACGGCAGGGCCGCGTCGCGGTCGCCGCCGCTGTCGGGCATCCAGGAGCTCGTGTTCTCCACGACCACGCTCAGCCGTTCGACGCGGTACGGGCCGTCCAGCTCGGTCGTGGAGAGTCGTACGGCGCCGCTGACTTCCTCTCGGCGGCGTACGAGCCGTCCGACGATCCGGCCTGCGGCGTCGGTGACCGGTTCGGTGTCCTCTGCCGCCGGACGCGTGAAGGGAAAGACAACGCCGTCTCCCGCCAACTCCGCTACGGAAACGGTCAGTTCGACCCGTTCCTCCCGGCCCTCGTCCCAGGGCACCAGGACCCGGTCGTCCAGGTGCAGTTCGCGTACCGTCTCGAACGTCCCGTCGTGCCGGGCCTCCTGGACGACGCGCCGTTGAGTGTGCAGGAAGCGGACCTCGAGCGCGAGCGTCGCGCCCCGCTTCGGTTCCATGAGGCATTCGGTGTGCTGGAAGTCGTGTTCCTCGCCTGCGGCGCTCCAAGCCGGGGGGACGAGGACGCCGAACTGCCAGCGCAGCTTGTTCTTGGCGGCCGACGCCCGGTACGGGTAGAGCACATAGCCCTCGAAGAGCACCGCGTCGGCGACCTGCCGGGCGACGGCGAGCCGGGTCTGTGTGTCGGGGGTGAACGGGGTGGCTGTGGTCATGCCGTCCTCTCCCCCGCCTCTTCGAGGAGCGTCTCGACGGTCGCCTGCCACGAGGGCAGCGCGCGCCGGGACCGGTAGGCGAGCAGTGCGTCCATGGCGTCCCGCGGGAGCCGGATCCAGCCGCAGCCGGGGAAGTGCTGCTCGACCATCTCTTGCCAGACCTTCACGGGCATCCGGTGGGCGACCTCCTTGTCCCAGGGCACGGGCTCGACATGGAAGCCGCCGGCGCCGGTGAAGGCGGTACCGGAGAACAGCATGAGCAGCGGCACCTCCCCGTCGGTCAGGGCCCGGAAGTAGCGTGATGCCGCGATGTCCGTGTCGTAGGTGCAGGGCACGACCAGGTCCGTCTCGATCTCCCCGGTGAAGCCGGGGACCATTACGGAGACCTGAGCGAACTGCACCGGGTTGAGGCTGCTGCCCCATCGGGAGCGCTCGCCGAACAGGTCGGTCAGCGCCTCGGCCTCCGCGGTGTCGTATCCACGCCGGGCGGGTTCGATGCGGATCTGGCAGCGCAGCGCGAGGGCGTGGACCCGTACGCCCTCGGAGGCAGTGATCCGCAGCCGGAAAACGAGGGTCGGGCCCGCGGCGTACGCGTCGGCGCGCACGCCGGTACAGCTGAAGGAGAACTCGGTCATGACCGGCTCCCCTGCACCTCGCGGGCCGCGCCGCGGACATGGGCGAAGAACGCGTCGAGGTCGGCCCGGGCTTCCGCGCCGCCGTCGAAGCCCTGCCAGCGCAGTCGCATACGGCCCACCAGTTCGTAGCAGATGTCGATCGGCACCAGGTAGCACTCGGTGCGACCGCCGTGGCGGCGCAGCAGCAGGGCCTCGACGTCCGGTTCGAGCAGCGCGCCGAGGTCCGTCCCCTCGAGGACGGTCTGCCAGGACGACGGCTCGAGTTCGCTCTCGGTGGCTCCGGCCGGGCTCGGGTAGAGCGCGACGAGTCGGTCGAGGGCGGAGTTGCGCAAGAAGAAAGCGACACCGACGGGGATCCGCAGCAGCTCCCAGGCGGTGTCGTCGAGCTGGTGGCCCGGGTCGCTCAGGTAACGGCCGGGGACCGCCCGGAAGCGGCCGTTCGGCCCGCCCGAGCGGTCCAGCAGCTGAGAACAGGGGCCACAGGCGCAGACCAGTGCCCGCTTCTCGGTGTCGACGAGGTGCCGGTGGCGTTCACCGCCGAGGTGCGCCCCGCACAGCTCGCACTTCTCTTCGCGGGGCCGCCGGGCAGTGGTGAAGCGGCGCAGGCCCTGCGGGCCCGGAGGACGCCACGGCCGCCCCGGGCCGACATGGGGCGCGCTCACGACGCCGCGGCCGATGAGCGGCCACCCGATACGGCGCGCGGCGGGCCGCTGCCGATCTGGAGCAGCGCCGGCTCGCGCGAAGCGGCCGCCCCCTCCATGTCCACGCCGGTCACCTCGGGCGCGAAGCACGCGAGCGCGTCGACAGCCGCCTGCCGGACCGACTCCTGGGTGCTCGGACAGCCGCAGCCCGTCGAGGCGGTGACCCGCAGGCGCAGCACACCGGTCGCCGGGTCGAATCCCGCCTGCTCGACGGGGTGTGGAATGCCGTCCAGGGCACGCGCGATGCGGGCGGGCAGGTCTTCCGGGTGCAACCCGTGCAAATTCAGCAGGCTTGCCACGAGTTCGTCCCCGAGCAAGCCCTCGAGCGGGGTGCCGGGCGGTTGGGCGGTGGAGCGTTGGAGCAGTTCGACTGCCCGGCCGAGCGCCGCACCGTAGAACTCCATGAGCACCCGCACCAGTTCCTCTGCCGCCGCGCAGGCTTCGGCGTCCTGGGTGGCGGCCAGCCGGTCGAGGACCTCCTCGACCTGCCGGCCTGCCTCCTCCGCGGTCACCGCGCTCATCCGGCGAGGCCGCTCAGCCCGGTGGGCACGTGCATCGACTTCACCGTCCTGCCGGCGCCCACGTACATGTGGACGCCGCACGGCAGACAGGGGTCGAAGCTGCGCACGGCACGCATGATGTCGATGCCCTTGAAGTTCTCCGGCGGGTTCTCCTCGAAGATCGGTGTGTTCTGCACGGCGTCCTCGTAGGGACCGGGTGTGCCGTACGTGTCGCGTGTGGAGGCGTTCCACGGCGTCGGCGGGTACGGGTGGTAGTTGGCGATCTTGCCGTCCCTGATGACCATGTGGTGCGAGAGGACACCGCGCACCGCCTCGGTGAAGCCGACGCCGATGGACTCGTCCGGCACCTCGAACTTCTCCCAGGTCTGGGTGCGTCCGGCGCGGACCTCCTCGAGCCCCTTCTCCGCGCAGTGCAGCGCGACGGCCGCGGCGTAGGCCTGGAAGTACGTGCGGGCGCGGTTGCGCTCCAGCGCGTTGCTCCACTGGGGGATCTTCCACTCGAACGTGGTCTCCGGCTTGGTCATCGTGCGGGGCAGGTTGATGACGACACTGTGGCCGGTGGCCTTGACGTACCCGATGTCGACGAGCCCGGACAGGGCGGTGGACCACAGGCGCGCGATCGGGCCGCCGCCGGTGTCCAACGGCAGGTGCTCCTTGCCGTCGAACCAGCGCGGCGACATGACCCAGCTGTACTTGTCGCTGAAGTCCCGCTTCTGCGGGGCGGGAATGGTGTGCTGGTTCCAGGGGTGGCGCGGGTCGACCGGGTTGCCGAGCGGGTCGTGGGTGACGAACTGCTCCTGGCCCTGCCAGTCCTCGTAGTAGGAACTGCCCAGGAGGATACGGATACCGAGGTTGATCTCGGTCAGGTCGTTGGTGACGAGCTTGCCGTCCACGATGACGCCGGGTGTGACGAACATGCGCCGGCCCCAGTCGCTCATGTTGGCGTAGGTGAAGTCGCAGTACTCGGGGTCGTTGAGCGCTCCCCAGCAGCCGAGCAGCACACGCCGGCGGCCCACTTCCTCGTACCCCGGCAGAGCCTCGTAGAAGAAGTCGAAGAGGTCGTCGTGCAGGGGGACGACACGCTTCATGAACTCCACATAGCGCATGAGGCGGGAGAGGTAGTCGGTGAAGAGCTGTACGGACCCGATCGTGCCGACGCCGCCCGGGTACAGCGTGGAGGGGTGGACGTGGCGCCCCTCCATCAGGCAGAACATCTCCCGTGTGTAGCGGCTGACTTGGAGCGCTTCGCGGTAGAACTCGCCCTCGAGTGGGTTGAGGGAGCGCATGATGTCGGCGATGGTGCGGTAGCCGTGGTCGGCGGCGTGCGGCGCCTCCGTGCGTTCGGCGAGTTCGAGGACGCCCGGGTTGGTCTCGCGGACCATCTTCTCGCAGTAGTCGACCCCGACCAGGTTCTCCTGGAAGATGTTGTGGTCGAACATGTACTCGGCGGACTCGCCGAGGTTGATGATCCACTCGCCGAGGTGCGGCGGCTTCACGCCGTACGCCATGTTCTGGGTGTACACGGAGCAGGTGGCGTGGTTGTCGCCGCAGATACCGCAGATCCGGCTGGTGATGAAGTGTGCGTCGCGCGGGTCCTTGCCGCGCATGAAGACGCTGTAGCCGCGGAAGACCGACGAGGTGCTGTAGCACTCCGCGACGCGCTTCTGCTTGAAGTCGATCTTTGCGTGGATGCCGAGACTTCCCACGATCCGGGTGATCGGATCCCAGGCCATCTCCACCAGGCCGGTGCCGTCACCGGTCGTCGTCGAGGATGCCATTGTGTGTGCGGTGCCCTTCGTCAGTTCTTCGAGCGGGAGAGGGGATCGGCGGCCTGATGGGGAGCGGTCACCACGGCGGCCGGTAGCCCGTGGTGATCTTCTGGCCCGTGTGCCGCCACTTCGGCTCCCGGTCCACCGTCTTGGCCGTGATGGTCCGCAGCCTGCGGATCACGGAGCCGTACACGCCGCTGGCGGCGCTGGAGACCTTGCCGCCGGGCGGTTCGTCCATGAACGGCATGAACTTGTCCGGGAAACCGGGCATGGTGCAGGCGATGCAGATGCCTCCGACGTTCGGACAGCCGCCGATGCCGTTCATCCAGCCGCGCTTGGGGACGTTGCACTTGACGACGGGGCCCCAGCAGCCGAGCTTGACGAGGCACTTGGGAGAGTCGTAGGTCGTGGCGAACTGGCCCTGCTCGTAGTAACCGGCCCGGTCGCACCCCTCGTGGACGGTGGCGCCGAACAGCCACGTCGGCCGGAGCTTGTCGTCGAGGGGGATCATCGGCGCGGACCCCGCCGCCTGGTAGAGCAGGTAGGTCAGGGTCTCGGCGAAGTTGTCGGGCTGGATGGGGCAGCCGGGCACGCAGACGATGGGAATGCCCGCCTTGGACTTCCAGTCCCAGCCCAGGTAGTCGGGCACGCCCATCGCGCCGGTCGGATTGCCGGCCATCGCGTGGATGCCACCGTAGGTGGCACAGGTACCGATCGCGACCACCGCGAGGGCCTTGGGCGCGAGCCGGTCGATCCACTCGCTGGTGGTGATGGGCTGGCCCGTCTCCGGGTTGTCGCCGAAGCCGCACCAGTACCCCTCCTGCTTGATCGCCTCGTTGGGCACGGACCCCTCGATCACCAGCACGAACGGGTCGATTTCACCGCGCTCCCCCTTGAAGAACCACTCGATGAAGGTGTCCGCGCCGCCCACGGGACCGCACTCGAAGTCGATCAGCGGCCAGTGGACGGCGATCTTGGGCAGGCCCGGCAGACCGGCGAGCGCGATCTCCTCGATGCTGGGCTGCATGGCTGCCGTCAGCGCGACCGAGTCGCCGTCGCAGCTCAGCCCGGCATTGATCCAGAGGATGTGGATCGGCGCCTCGTCACTGCCGGGCGTACCGGATGCGCCCGGCTCTTCGACCGTGGTCGGCGTTCCTGCGTTCATGAGTACGCCTCCTGGGAGGTTCGCGGCAAAGGCCTCATACAGGCCTCCGATCTTGCTAACAGTCAGCCGGGCGCGCCGCCACCGCACCCTGGCTGCCGAAGTCGGCGGGGACCTCCTGCTTTCGCACGAACGCACGGCGAAGGGCGTGGTACGGCGCCTCCGCGTCCGAGAAGGTGCGCAGCATGTGCGCGAGTTCCTCTGCCCGATAGGCGGCGAGCGGCTTCGTGGATTCACGGCGCTCGCTTTCCGCCTTCTTGGTGACGACGCGCAGCTGCACGGTAGGGAGGGCCGCCAGCCGTGCCGCCAATCGAGTGACCTCGGCGGTGAAGTCCTGCGGAGCGCAGTCGACGACCCGGTCGACGAGCCCCATGCTGTGCGCGGTGGCTGCGGTTACCGGCCGGGCCTCCTCGGTGAGACGCTCCGCCATGGGGCCGCCCACTCGGCGGGGCAGGGTGTAGGTCCAGTACTCCGACCCGTAGAGGCCCATGCGCCGGTAGTGCGGGTTGAGCACGGAGCCCGACCGGCACCAGACCTCGTCCGCGGCCAGTGCGAACATGACGCCGCCGGCGGCGGCGTTGCCGCCGATCGCGCTGACCACGAGCCGGTCGGTGGTGGTCAGAACGGCCTCCACCAGGTCGTTCATGGCGTTGATGTTGGCCCAGGACTCCGCAGCGGGGTCGGCTGCCGCGTCGATGACGTTCAGGTGGATGCCGTTGGAGAAGAAGTCCCGGCTGCCGCCCAGCACCAGCACGGCGGTGGGGCGGGAGCACGCCGCCCGGTAGGCGTCCAGCAGCCGACGGCAGTGACCGGTGTTCATGGCCCCGCCGGGGAACGAGAAGGAGAGAAGCCCGACCGGCCCCTCCTCCCGGTAGCGGATGTCGCTCCAGGTGCCGTGGCCCTCTGCCGGGTACAGGGGCGCGGGAATCTCGGGCAGAGGCGGCAGCCGGTCGGCCAGCGCAAGGGTGGCGGGCAGTTTGCAGGCGCGAGGGAGCCCCGGACCGCGGCGGGCCCGTACCTCGGGAATCCACACCGCGCCGTCGGCCGTCGCGCGGCAGACGGCACCCGCACGGGTGGCCAGCAGCTCACCGGGCCGGCCATGCAGCGCGTCCTCCGGGTGGCCGCCGTGGAGGAACCATTCACCGCCGAGCAGCTCGTCCCGCACACCGGGCTGCGAGTCGGCGCCGCGCAGTTTGCGCAGGACCGCCTCCGTGGAGTCGTCATGCCAAGAGATCCGGCGCATCGCCTGACCGAAGTACGGCCGGGTCCGCGCCGCGACCGCCCGCGGGAGACCGCCCTGCGGCCGGGGAACGTGGTTGCCCGACGCGAAACGGTCGACGGCCAGCAGGACGGCTTCGATCGCGGCGTCGGAAACCTCGTTCCGGTACAGGTCGCTCTTGGCGACCCGGGGAACGGGAAAGCCGACGGTCGCCCAGACGTCGCCGGCGTCCATCTCCTCGTCGGCCTGAAGCACGGTGACGCCCCACGCGTCGACGCCCTCGTCGATCGCCCAGTCCAACGAGGACGGTCCGCGGTCCCCCACAGGCCCCGGATGCACGATGAGGCAGGTGCAGCCCGTCCAGACGTCCCGGGGAACCACGGCCTTCAGCAGCGGCGCCACCACGAGGTCGGGCCGGTGCCGCTGCACCGCGGCCCGCACCGCCGAACCGTGCGGCGTCACCTCCACGGCCACGGCATGCCTGCGGTCACGCAGTTCTGCGTGGACCCGCTGGGTGAGACTGTTGTACGCGCTGGCGACGAGCAAGATACGCATGGCGGCCCTCCCTCGAGTGGTGCGACCCTCTCGGCCGCTCGACACGGGCGACTGCCTGCGATGGTCGAACACATCCGCACTCAGGTGGGGGCATGAAGCTCCCACTTCACTCGTAAGCATCGCGATTCCGTCCACATGGCCGGGAGCGGCAGGCACGCATGCCGACAGCTGTCCGCATTGACCTGAATGCCGGACTCGTCCACAGGTGGGAGAATCGCAATACACCTGGCACCACAGGAGTGCCCCCACGACTTTGGACAGGCAGGTCGGCGCATGGCCAAGGAACCCAAGTCATCACAGCCCTCGCACGGCAAAGGCCCGAGCCGTCACCGGGGAACCGAGCACCACGGCTGGTCCCCGGACGTGGACGAGACCCGCCAGCAGGACAACCCCAGCGCCCGGCGTTCCTTCCATGCCGAGGAGCACGCGGGCAGCCCCGGCAAGGGCAGGAGGATTTCCGAAGAAGAGAAGGGATCTGTTCCCGGCGACAACGTGGAAAGCGAGACCGGGAGCGGCGAGGAGTACGGCGACAGCCCGGAGAAAGGCATGCGCGACACCGGCCGCAAGGGCCGCTCGCAACGCCCCAGCGGGACGAAGGACGACTCCGCGTTCACCGGCGTCGACCCTGACAAACCCGGCCAGGGCAAGCGCCGACCGGGCTAGATTCCTGGCGCGAAGGATGCGGAGCCCCGGAAAAAGGCGGGGCTCCGCATCAGGGCGGGTTCCGCTCCCTTCGATCACCGTGAGCCCGGCCTCCGAACTGTGGCGGCTGACGACGAAGCGGGCCGACGCGGCCGTCAGGCATCCGCAGTCCGAGCTCATCCGTGAGTAAGGACCTCCACGACCTGTCCGTCGGCACCCTTGGGGCTGCCGTTCGAGCTTGATCTTCAACGTGGGTGGCGGGGGACACGGGGTCGTTGTTTTCGTCGTCCGGCGCCTTGCGGGGTCGGGTTTGCCGAGTGTGCGCACATCGTGGCGTGGGGGTCGGCCGGGTGTCCTTACGACCGGGTGGCCGTCCGGGGCCGGGGCGAGAGGATGTCGGTGCTTGGCGGCGCCGCCGGCGATCCGGGGCTTCGCCGTGCCAGGGCCGGAACCGCCGTTCGACCAGCGAGTCGCGTGTGTGCGGCGTCCTTGCAGGCGGCCGTCCTCCTGCCGCTTGACGGCACGACCTCTCAGGGAGCCGTCAGCGCCTGGAGTCCGAAGGTCCGGCCGAGCCGTTCTTCGACCGCCTCGAGGCCCTTGATGCCCTTGGCGAGTTCCTTCCAGCCCCGCTCCACCTGCCTGGCCTCCTCGGCGCTCTGGCTGGTCTCGCCGGTGCCGAGTCGCGTCGCGTCGTACACGGCGCCGCCGCCCTCGCTGATGTTCTTGAGGGCGGCCGACCAGGCGGCCTGGGTCTTCGGGTCGGGGATGGGAGGGTACTCCTGGGCCTCGCGGACGTAATCGAAGAACCAGGTGAAGTCGATGACCCACATGTCCTCGTCATGGTGGGAGTAAACCTCCTCGGCCTGGCGGTGCACGGCGCTGATCTGCTCCTCACCTCCGGACTCGTACCAGAGCGCAACATTGGCGGCGGTCCGCGCGGAAGTGGTGGCGGACGGGTAGTGCGTCGGCGGAGTGCTCTCCGTCGGCGTCAGCGGGTCGGCGATCGCCGTGGTGGCGTCCGTGGCTGTCGGTCCAGTGGCCGGTGCCGCGCCGGGAGCGGTGGAACAGGCGGCCAGGGCCACGGCGGCTGTGAGAGCGGTGAACACCAGCGCGAGGTGTCGTGTCGGTTGCCTCATCGCACGGTCCTCCTCATCAGCTCGGCCAGCAGACGGGCTCGGGGGACCATCTGCGCGACCTCCACGTACTCGGTGTCCGCGTGGGCTCCACCACCCACGGCGCCCAGGCCGTCCAGGGTCGGACAGCCCGATGCTGCGATGTGGTTGCCGTCCGAGGCGCCGCCGACAGCGGCTGCGCTCAGGGGCGCCTGGCCCAGATCCGAGGCGACACGGGAAGCGAGGGCGAACAGATCGGCGCTGGACGCCGGTTGCATGGGCGGCCGCCCCGGGCCGCCCAGGACCTCCAGCCGGGCACCGGGCGTTCGGGGGGTGAGTGCTCGTACAAGCCCGTCGATCCGGTCCTGTGCCGCCGCGGTCGGTACGCGCACGTCCACCGATACCCTCGCCGTCGCGGGCACCGTGTTGCGCGCGCTGCCGGCCGACAGCAGCGTGGGCGTGACCGTCGCGGCGCCCAGGAGGGGGTGAGCTGCGCCCACGGCTGCCCCGATGCCGGCGAGGGCCAGGACCTGGTGAGCGGCCTCCACGGCGGCGTTGACGCCCTTGTGCGGTTCCTGACCCGCGTGGGCGGCCCTGCCGTGGACCACGACTTCGTAGCGTGAGGTGCCCTTGCGGGCGGTCTTGAGCGCGCCCCTCTCGTCCGCGGCCGCCTCCAGCACGAAGGCGGCGACGCACCCCCGGGCAGTTTCCTCCATCAGGTGCCGCGAGGTCGGGGAGCCGACCTCCTCGTCCCCGTTGACCAGGATGCACACTCCGTCCGGGGAGGGCAGCGAGGCCAGCGCGTGGAACATCTGCACCAGGCCCGCCTTCATGTCCAGGACCCCGGGGCCGCGGGCGATCCCGTCGGCCACCGACCAGGGACGGGACCGGAGTGAGCCGATGGGCCACACCGTGTCGTGATGTCCCACCAGCAGCACGCGCGGGGTACCGAAGGCCCACCGCAGATGGGTCACTCCGTCGATCACCATCGTCTCCGGCTCGGCTTCCAGCAGCCGCGTACCGAGGGTGCCGACCACCTCGGCACTGCGCGCCACCGCGGCGTGGTCGTCCGAGAAGGACTCGCACCGGACGAGTTCCTCCAGATCAGCGAGCATCACCGGCAACTCGAGCGCGGCTCCCCGGTTCAACGATCCCACCGGTCCCACCTCTCCTGTCCTCGCAACATCACACCTCTCCCCTCGGATCGCACATGTCGGTGGAGCGGCAGTGCGTTTTCCTCCTCCGCAGCACCGCCGCACGAACGACGCTAGGGCGCAGGAAGGGATGCCACCAGCGACTGGATTGCATGGAATCCATGCGTCGCAGGCATGGGTTGGGGGACCATGTCGAGTGGCCGAGAAAGGCCCTGGCTGTGGGAGGAACGTGTTCGAGAACGACGCGCTGCGGCTGCTCGTGGCGGTGGCCGAGACGGGGTCGTTCACCAAGGCGGCGGTCCGGCTCAACTACACGCAGTCCGCGGTGTCCCGCCGGATCGCCACGCTGGAACAACAGGCGGGCGGGCCGCTGTTCGAGCGGCTGCCGCGGGGTGTGCGGCTCAATCCCGCCGGGCGGGCGCTGCACCGGCACGCCGTGGAGGTGCTCGGCCGGCTGGCACGGGCGGAGCGGGAACTGGCCGTACTGCGGGCAGGGCGCGGCGGGCTGCTGCACGTGGGGGCGTTCGCCACTGCGAACATCTCGCTGATGCCGGCCGCCCTGCGGGCGCTTCAGGAGGCCACGCCGGATGTCGAGGTCGTCGCGGTCGAGGGCCCGACCGACACACTGATACAGCAGCTCGCGGACGGGGCACTGGACATCGCCGTGGTCAGCGACTATCCGTACGGGCTTCCGTCGGCCGACGGGGTCACGACCACCGTGCTGTGCGAGGACGAACTGTTCGTCGCCCTCCCGCGTGGGCACCGCCTGACCGGCGCCGGGGCGATCGACCTCCGCGAACTGCGTGAGGAGGCCTGGCTGCAAAGCGCGTACGGCGACCGCCCCACGATGCTCGCCGACGCCTGCGCGCGGGCGGGTTTCGCTCCCAGGAGGATCATCCGCATCGCGGAGTGGACCGGGAAGTTCGGCTATGTGGCCGCCGGACTGGGAGTGGCGCTGGTGCCGTCGCTGGCCAGGTGGGCGGTTCCCGAGGAACTCGTCCTGTGCCGTCTCACCGACCCCGCCTTGCGCCGCACCCTGCACATAGCACTGCCTGCCACCCCGATGCCGACGGCGCTGCAACTGCGGAACCTGCTGCGCGACGCCGTGAATTAGGACCATGCCCTACGTGGTGAGGCGGTCGTTGTCGCGCCGGGCCTGTCCGCGACGCAGCCCGTTCACCCGCGCCGGTCTGCTCATCACCGGACCGGCGGACCCTGCCATGCGCCTGGAAGTCATCGACACCGTGCGCCCGACTGACGGGCCGCATCCAGCCGGTGGAAGCGGCGCCGTGCTCATTGGCCGGCGCCGCCACCGGGCAGCATGCCGCCACGAGCAGCCCATCCGTGCGGAAAGCCCGTTCTGCACCGGCGAGTTCGCCTGCTGCACGAGCGCCGGGGACCTGAAGGAGCACCACCAGCGCCGTGTTGAGCATCAGCAGCGGTCCCACCAGCGCGGGCGGCGCCCGGGTGTGCTCACCGCGGCCGGTCTGACCACGCGCGCCCGCCACGGCCGCCTCGTCCTCCACCGGCGTACCCCGCTGGGAGAGGCGCTGGTGCGGGCATGAACCCCCGGGGCCCCGGGCCCGGGCGGTGCTGCGCCGGATCGCCGACCCGGGCGGCACGGCCTCGTTCGATGAATACAGCAGTACTTCGCCAACCACCCGTCGGTCCTGATCCCGGCGACGACGACAGCCACTGCAGGCGCGCACGGGCCCGGGGGAGCGACGACCTGTCGACGCGGAACGGTCGGCAGCATCTGCGCGACGCGTACGCCGCCTTCATCAGGGCGGTCTACGCGCTCACCGTGCAGAAAGGCTCACCAGGCGGCGGAGGAGCCGAGGTTCCACCGCCGCCGTCACCGCAACACACACGCTCCCTCACCGGGGACGGCGGGGTACCGGCCCCACCACCGGAAGCTCCGTTGCCGCAGGGAGGTGGGGAGGACATCACGGGTCTCCGGGTTCGCAGGGAGGCGGTCCGTGAGGGTCTTGCCGCCACGGTCGGTGGGCAGCAGCCCCCCACGTCGCATCTGCTAGGCGGAGGTCTCCTCGGCGTTCGCGAGGGTGCGCAACTCGAGCGCGGAGTACGTGGCCTGGTCCGGCCTGTCCCTCCCCAGCACCGAACCGAGCCATCCCAGGAAGAATCCCAGGGGGGCGGAGACGATGGTCGGGTACTGCAAGGGGAACAGATTGAAGTCCATGTCCGGGAACAGCGCGGTCGGGCCTCCCGAAACCGCCGGGGACAGCACGGCCAGGACCACCGAGGAAACCAGTCCGCCGTAGATGCTCCACAGCGCGCCGGTGGTGGTGAAGCCCCGCCAGTAGAGGCCGTACAGCAGCGCGGGAAGAATCGCCGAAGCCGCGACGCAGAACGCGAGCCCGGCGGCGAAGGAGACGTTGAGGCGCTCGGCGAGCAGGGACAGGCCCACCGCGGCGCAACCGATCAGCACGACTGCCCAGCGGGCGACCATCAGTTCCTTCTCCTCGGTCGCGCGTCCCCGCTTGAGCACCGCGCCGTAGAGGTCGTGCGCCACGGATGTCGCTGCCGCGAGGGCGATGCCCGCAACAACGGCCAGGATCGTGGCGAACGCCACGCAGGCCATGACGGTGAGCATCCACGAGCCGCCGAGGGAGTGGGCGAGCAGCAGGGTGGCCGTGTTCCCCGAGGGGCTCCCGGCGACGATGGTCTCCGGGCCGAGAACCGCCGCGGCACCGAATCCCAAAATCCCCGCGGTCGCGCAGAACACGCACGTCAGAACCGCGGTCCACTGCACTGAACGCCGCGCAGCGCGCGCGGAGCGCACCACGGACATGCGCATCAGTATGTGTGGGAGTCCGGCGGCGCCGATCAGGGCTCCGAGTTGGAGGCTCACTCTGTCCAGCGCCTCGGTGCCGGTCCCCTGGGCGCGGGCGCCGGGGGCGAGGAAGTCCTCGCCGACGCCGCTGCGGCGGGCCGCGGTTCCCAGCAGGTCACTGGGGTTCCAATTGAACTTCGCCAGCACGAGCGCTGCCAGGAAGATGCTCGCGGCCAGCAGGACGGCCGCCTTGAGCAACTGTACGAGCGTAGCGCCGTGCATACCGCTGATGGCCACGTAGATGATCATCAGGACGCCGAGGAAGACCATCAGGTAGTTCTGGGCCGCCTCGCCGGATATGCCCAGCAGAGGTGCCGCGAGCGCACCGGCCCCCACGAGTTGGGCGGTGAGGTAGAACAGCGAGATCACCAACGTGGCGAGGCCCATGGCCAGATGGACGGGCCGCGGCCGCAGCCGGCGCGCCAGCGCGTCGCCCACCGTATAGCTGCCGGTGTTGTGGAACGGCTCGGCGATCACCAGCAGAATGACGGCCCAGACCACGACGGGCCCCACCAGGTACGGGATGCCGTCGAAGCCGGCCAGTGCAATCAGTCCGGGAGTGCCAAGAAGCGTCGCTGCGGAGATGAAGTCGCCGAACAGGGCGATCCCGTTGCGCGCCGAGGGCAGTTCGCGGCCGCTGACGAAGAAGCGGCGGGGTGTGTCGCTGTCCGCCGCACCCCACAAGGCGATGAGAATGACGCAGACGACGAATACGGCGAAGACGATCAGGGTTGTTCCGTTGTGAGCGATCTGGGCGGAAAGCTGCGAGGCGCTCACCGAAGTCTCCCTCTTGGTTCGAGCCCGGCCCGCACGCTCTCGGCCAGCGGATCCAGGGTGGTGCGGGCGTAACGCGCGTACCAACGGCACACGAGGAGCGTGGTGGCGCCCTGCAGCAGCGCCAGAGCGAGCCCGAGGTTCAGGTGGCCGACCAGCCTCACGGCCATCAACCCGCCGGCGACATTGGCCAGAAGGGCGTTGAGCAGATAGAAGCCGACCACGGCGGCGGCAACGGGAAGGACCCTGGAGCGGCGCTCCGCACGCAACCGTTCGACCTCCGTCGGGGGGTCCGGCTCGCCGTAAGGCGGGGGCGCGTAGGGGCTGCCGACGTACGATCGCGGTCGTTCGAACGGCTCAAAGGGACTGGTCAAGACGACATCAACTCCTCTTGGCTTTGCAGGCCGCGTCGAGGGCGAGGCGTCACCGCGGGGGCGGTCGACCGGGTCGGTCTCCGCCAGGGCACGCCTCGGTGTCCGAGCCGTGTCGCAGTGACGTGCTCAGCCCTTGGGGGTCCTGATCTCCTCGATCAGCGAGGGAAGTCGACCAGATCCTCCGGTTCACGGGCGGCCGCCGTCGAACCAGGGCAAGCGAAAGTTGCGCCGCGCGGCACCGGAACAATGCCGAACAGCGTTCGGTTGGGGAGCCTAGAGGTGCCCACGGTGCAGGGCAAGACGTCGTCGGCGAGTCGCACTCCGCGCCGATCCGGGGTCCGTTGCGACCCTGCGGGGCGATCAGGGCCCGGCGGGCTCCGGAGGCGCAGCGACACGGGCGTGCAGTGCGGTGAGGCCGTCGAGGAACATTTCCAGGGCGAGTTCGAAGCTGTCCCGGTCGATCACGCCTGCGCGGCCGCGCAGGCGGTGCGCCCCCGCCAGGTGTGGATAGCGCTCGACGTAGACCTGGACGTCGTCGTCGAACCCCCCGGCGAACGAACTCATCGCGGATCCGATGACCAGGTACTTGGTGGAGGCACCGATCAATGTGGCATAGCGCGGCGGCCAGCCGGCGCCCACGAGGCCGCCGTGAACGGCGTCGGCGCGCCGCAGGGAGGCCTCACGGCGGGCAGGGCCATAGGCCAGGAACGGGACGATCTGAGGATGCGCAGCCAGCGCGGCGCGGTAGGAACGGGCCCAGGAGGCCACGCCGTGCCGCCAGTCGCCGGTCTCGAAGCCGGAAACCTCCACGTCCTCCATGATGGTGTTGGCGACTTCGTTGAGGACGTCGTCCTTGGTCTTGACGTGCTCGTAGAGCGAGGAGACCTGAACCCCGAGTTCCCGTGCGAGCCTGCGCATCGAGAGTTCGGCAAGCCCGTCCTGGTCCACGATCGCCAGCGCCGCGGCGCAGATGCGCCCGCGGCTGAGAATCGGCTTGGTCGGTCGGCCCACCGATGCACCCCCACCCCTTGAGGCGCCAAGGTCAGCAGCGCCCCGCTTCAGGCTTCATCCTACCTACCCTGGGTGACCGAACATCGTTCGGAAGCCGTTGCACCGCACGAGCGGATGCCCCTGGTGGCGCGCCGGTCACCCGGGGGGCTTCGACAGGTGCGCCAGGATGCCGCAGACTTCCTCGATGATCTCCTGGGCTTCTGCCATGTCCGCGCAGTCGCTCAGCTCTTCGGCGACACCCCTGATCACCCTGGTCAGCACGACACCCCGGAGCCGGCAGGCCCGCCGGGTCTCATCCACCTTGAGCAGCTTGGCGTTGCGCCGTACCCACGAGCGGTCCCACTGCCGCCGCAGTGCGCCGAAACCGACCGGACCGTCCTCCTGCTGCAGCAACCTGCCCATGCGCCGGCGCACCCAGGCGCCCTCGAGATACGCCCTCGCCCCCGCGAGGAACAGTGCCATCGGGTCGGTCACGCCGTGCTGCCGCGCTGCCGCCACCACCGCCGCGGTCCGCTGCTCCTGCTCTTCCTGGAACTCCTCCCACAACGCCAGGTACAGGCCCCTCTTGCCGCCGTAGTGGTGGAAAAGGCTGCCGACGGCGATGCCCGAACGCGCCGCGATCTCCGTCACGCTCGCATTGCCGTAGCCGCGCTCGGTGAACACATCGAGCGCCGCGTCCAGCAATGCGCGCCGCACCGAGACTTCCGCGGCGGCCGCGGCCTCTGCGGGAGTCTGCACCGTCGCACCAGCCGCGGCCTCCACCCCCTCCGCCACGGTCTTCGCCGACGCCTGCGGTGAACCGGCCGTCGGCTCCGGACGAGTTTGGCTCACTGCACGTCCTCCGTTTCCCAGGGCGCGTCGCGGATGGCGAGAGCGACCAGCAGTTCCAGCAGATCGGCGATCCGGCGCGGGTTACGGCCGGTGCGCTCCTCGATGCGGCGCAAGCGGTAGTGCGCCGTGTTGTGGTGCACCTGCAGCCGCTCCGCCGCCAGCCTCAGGTTCAGATCCGCATCGGCGAACGCCCGTATTGTGGCCGCGAGCGAACCCCCACGCCGGACGTCCTCGTCGAGCAGGGCGCTGATCCGCGGGTCGACCAGCTGGCGGGCGATGGCGTCCGCGCGCAGGGCGAGGTACTGGAACGGAGACAGCCGCGGTAGCGCCGCCACCCCTCCCCCGCTGGGTACGAACTCCAGGGCGGCTCTGGCCTCCTGGTAGGCCCGCGGCAGTTCGGCCGTTCCCCCGGCCACCGTGCTGATGCCCATCGCCAGGACCGTTCCGTCCCGGGCCAGGTGACGCTGCGCCTCCTCGAAGCGCGCGCATATCTCGTCCGGCTCCGTGCCCGTGCGCAGCACCGGCACGGCCACGACCTCGCCGTGCCGCACGACCACCAGGACTCTGGCGGCCCGCACGCCGGCGGCGGATATCGCCGCGCTGGTGATGTACCCGCTCTCGGCCGCCGTGTCCGCTCCCCCGTGCCGGGCGCCGTCGACGCCGACCGCCACGACCACCATCATCGGCAGGTGCGCACCGATGCCGTAGGCCTGTGCCGCGGCCAGGAGGGGCCCCCGGGTCGGCATGTGGCCGGCGAGCAGTTGCTCGAGCAGGTCCCTGCGCTCGCGGTCCGCGTCGGCCACGACGTGCTGCTGGAACTCCAGGTAGGCCTGCGCTGCCTGGGTGCTGGCGAAGTCCATGTAACGCATCAACGGGCCGACCAGGGTGAGCACGGCCTCCTGCCCGGCTGCCGACGGGCTCGCGCACTCGCGCAGGGCCTCCCAGAAGACGTGCCGGCCGACCCGGAACGCGCTGATGTAGTCCTCCAGCGCGAACCCCTCGCGGGCCCTGCGCATCGCCGCCGCGCGACTGAAGGCCAGCTCCTCGGAGGCGAAGCCCCGCTCGCCCGCCAGCAGCGCCAGTTGGACCCGGTAGTGCGACAGCACCTGGTGACGCACGTCCTCGAAGAAGTGCTCGTCCTGCACCGCGTAGGCGGGTATCTCGGCTCGCATCATCGCAAGCGCGGCCTCCGTCACCTGCTCCACGCGCTCCTTCACGGCCCACAGGATCCGCAGCCGCTCGCGGCGCAGCGGCTCGGTCAGGGGAGGCACACTCGGAACGATCGCGGGATGCATGGCGCGATCGTCGTCGCCGAATCGTGACCAGTCAACAGGGTGGGGACCGGTTCTTCACGTCGGATTGTGCGCGGTGAACAGGGCGACGGCCGTGAAGTTGAGTGGTCACACCCAATGCCCGCGCAGACGGGGCCCTCCTACTGTGGCGCTCGCCCACCCCCCAGGGACCTTGTCGAAAGGGCGGAGCACATGCTCACGGTCGACGGCATCACCATGCGTTTCGGCGGAATCACCGCTCTGGACGGCGTCGGATTCGCCGTCGAGCAGGGCACCGCCGTGGGCCTCATCGGGCCCAACGGAGCGGGCAAGACCACGCTCTTCAACTGCCTGACCCGGCGTTGCACGCCCGACGAGGGCACGGTGTGCTACGAAGGCGAGGACCTGCTGTCCCTGCCACCGCACGCCGTGGCCGGGCACGGCATCGCCCGCACCTTCCAGAACCTGGGCCTGTTCCAGCACCTCACGGTCCGGGAGAATGTGATGGTCGGCGCTCACCACCGGGGCCGCACAGGGTATCTCACCGCCGCGCTGCGGCTGCCGCGGGTGCGGCGTGAGGAAGCGCGGCTGCGCTCGCTTGCGGAGGAGCTGCTGCGGCGGCTGGACCTTGCCGACGTCGCGGACCATCCCGCCTCCGGCCTGCCCTTCGGCACGCTCAAACGGGTCGAGTTGGCCAGGGCGCTGGCTGTGGAGCCCCGGCTGCTGCTGCTCGACGAGCCGGTCAACGGCCTCAGCCACGGCGAGGTCGAGGTCTTCGCCGACCTGATCCGGGCGGTGCGCGAGGACTTCGACCTCACCCTGGTCGTGGTCGAGCACCACATGGGCTTCGTGATGGGACTGTGCGATCGCGTGGTGTGCCTGGACTTCGGACGCACGATCGCCGACGGGCCGCCGGAACAGGTACAGCGTGACCCGGCCGTCATCGAGGCCTACCTGGGAGCAGCGGCGTGAGCGGGCAGGTGAAGGACTCTCCCGCCGGCGAACCCATGACTGAGGCCTTCCTCGAGGTGTCGGACCTGCACGCCGGCTACGGGCAGGCCCGTGTCCTGCACGGCATCGGCTTCTCTGTCGGCCGCGGCGAGATCTGCGCGATCCTCGGGCCCAACGGCGCGGGTAAGACCACGACCCTGCGGGCGCTGAGCGGCATGGTCAAGGGACGCGGATCGGTGACGCTGGACGGCACCCAGCTGCTGGGTCGCCTTCCCGAACAGACCGCCCGACTCGGTGTGGCACACGTACCCGAGGGCCGGGGCACGTTCAACGACCTCACCGTGGAGGAGAACCTGCGCGTCGGCGCGTATCTGCGCCACCGGCGAGGGCGCCGGGCCAGGAGCGAGCGGGTGGCGGTGGCAGCGGACCTGGAGCGGGTCTACGGCTATTTCCCCAAACTGCGCGAACGTTCCCGCCAGGCGGCCGGCAGCCTCAGTGGCGGCGAGCAGCAGATGCTCGCGATCGGCAGGGCACTGATGCTTCGTCCTGCGCTGCTGCTCCTCGACGAGCCCTCGCTTGGCCTGGCGCCCCTCGTCACCCGTGAGCTGTTCCGGATCGTCCGTACCGTCAACGAGGAGGAGCGCACGACCGTGGTCGTCGTCGAGCAGAACGCCCAGCTCGCGCTGGACATCGCGCATCAGGCGCACGTATTGGAGTCGGGCCGCCTGGTGCTGTCGGGCCCGGCCGATCAGATCCGTCAGGACGGCCAGGTCGCCGAGGTGTACCTCGGCATCTCCGTCCAGGCCCGGAAAGGCGGGTGAGGGTCGTGAGTGAATTCCTCCAGCAGGTCGTGGAAGGAGTGGGCGCCGGCTCGATCTACGCGAGCCTGGCACTGGCCCTGGTGTTGATCCACCGGTTCACCGGCATCGTCAACTTCGCCCAGGGCGAGCTCGCCATGATCTCCACCTATGTGGCGTGGCAGCTCGTCGCCTCGGGGATGCCGTTCTGGCTGGCCCTGCCGGTCACCCTCGCGATCTCCTTCGCGGGCGGCATGCTCATCGAGCGCCTGCTCATCCGGCCGGTCGAGGGAGCGCCCGAGCTGACCATCGTCATCGTCACCGTCGGCCTGTTCATCTTCGTCAACGCTGCTGCGGGCCTGATCTGGTCGTTCACCGTGAAGGACTTCCCTCAGCCGTTCCCGGAAGGCAGCGTCGCCCTGGCCGGGGTCGACATCGGCTGGTCGACGCTGGGCGTCATCGGCGTCGTGGCGGTGGTGATGGGACTGCTGTACCTGCTGTTCCAGCACACCAGGACCGGCCTGGTGATGCGGGCGGTCGCGGCCAATCCCGCCTCGGCCAGGCTCTCCGGCATCCGGATGGGCCGGGTGCTGATGCTCGGCTGGGGGCTGGCCGCGACGGTCGGCGCACTGTCGGGCGTCCTGGTCGCCCCGCTGCTGTTCCTGGAACCCAACATGATGGGCGGCGCCCTCATCTACGCCTTCGCCGCAGCCACGCTCGGCGGCTTCGACAGCCCGGTGGGCGCGGTGGCGGGCGGGCTGGTCGTGGGCGTGGCCGAGACGCTGGCCGGGGCCTACGTCGGATTCGTCGGCGCCGACCTGAAGATCGGCGTACCACTGCTGATCATCCTCGTGGTGCTGCTGGTGCGGCCCCAGGGGCTGTTCGGCCGGGCGGCGGTGGAGCGGGCATGAGCACGGGAGAACTCACGATGCACGCTTCGCGCACCGCGCGCTGGGCACGTCCGCTCGCGGCGCTGGTCATCACGGCCGCCCTGATCGCGACGCCGTACTACTTCGCCCCGTTCCGGGTCTTCCAGCTGACGATGGTGCTGCTGTACGCCGTCGTGCTGGCCGGCCTCAACCTGCTCGTCGGTTACGGCGGACAGATCTCGCTCGGCCACGGCGCGTTCTTCGCCGTGGGCGCCTACACGGCGGCCGTCATGCTCGACCGCTTCACCACCGGCCATCTGGCCACGCTCCCGGTCGCGGCCGCAGGGTGCTTCCTCCTCGGTCTGGGTTTCGGCGTACCCGCGCTACGGCTCCGCGGCCTCTACCTGGCCCTGGTCACCTTGGCGTTCGCCGTGTTCCTGCCGCCGCTGCTGAAGCGGTTCGAGCACGTGACGGGCGGCTCCATGGGCCTGACCGTCCCCAAACCGCAGCCGCCTTCCTGGACCGGCCTGGCCGAGGACCAGTGGCTGTACTTCCTTACCCTCACCGTCGCCGCGGTCACGCTGCTGGTCGTCCGCAACCTGCTGCGCTCACGTGTCGGCCGGGCGCTGCTCGCCATCCGGGAGAACGAGAGCGCGGCGGAGGTGATGGGGGTGAGGCTTTCCTTCCACAAGGCGCTCGCCTTCGCCTGGAGCGCGATGTTCGCAGGTGTCGCCGGGTGCTTGTACACCTGGGTGATCGGTTTCGTGTCTCCTGACTCCTTCAGCCTCAACCTGTCCATCACCCTGCTGGCCGGCCTCGTCGTGGGTGGCCTCGCATCGGTGTACGGGCCACTGCTGGGCGCGGCTTTCGTGATGTACGTGCCGAACCTGGCACAGGACATCAGCCCCGCCGCGCCAGGAGTGGTCTTCGGCCTTCTGATCATCGCCGTCATGTATCTGGCCCCGACGGGACTGGCCGGCCTGGCTGCCCGCGCCCGACAGGGGGTCCGGCGGTGTGTGGAACACCTCCGCCACACCCGCCGCCGACCGGAGCCCGCCTCCCCCGCGGAACAGACCGGTCCCCCACAGCCCGAACCCCAGCCCCTCACCGCTCCGCCCACCATTGGAAAGGGATGATCCGGATGCGCCACACCACCGCCCTGCGGGCAGCCGCCGCGGGCATCGCCGCCCTGCTCACCGCCACCGCCTGCTCAAGTCAACGGGGACAGGACGATTCCGCCGCCTCTGCCGACGGCGCCTGCAAGGGCCAGCAGACCACCGGTATCACCGACAAGAGCATCAAGCTCGGAGGCATCTACCCGATGTCCGGACCGGCCTCCGCCTACGGCACCATCAGCAACGGCGTCAGCACCTACTTCAAGTACGTCAACGCGGAGAAGGGCGGTATCGGCGGCCGCAAGGTCGAGTTCGTCGTCCGTGACGACGGCTACCAGCCGCCGAAGGCCGTGGAGGAAGCCCGAAGACTGGTGGAACGGGAGAAGGTCTTCGCCGTTTTCCAGACACTGGGAACGCCCTCCACCTCAGCCGTGTGGGACTACCTCAACCAGCAGAAGGTGCCGCAGCCGTTCGTGGCCACCGGCGCCTCCAAGTGGGGTACGGACACCGAGCACCCGTGGACCATGGGCTGGCAGCCCAACTACGTGGCCGAGTCCCGTATGTATGCCGACTACCTCAAGAAGGAGAAGCCGAAGGCCAAGGTGGCCGTGCTCTTCCAGAACGACGACTTCGGCAAGGACCTGCTGGGCGGCTTCAAACAGGCCGTCAAGGGCAGCGACATCACGGTCGTCGCCGAGGAGAGCTACGAGGTCACCGACCCTTCCGTCTCGGCCCAGATGACCAGCCTCGCTCGCTCCGAGGCGGATGTGCTGCTGAACATCACCACTCCCAAGTTCGGCAGCCAGGCTCTGGCCGCGGACGCGAAGAACCCCAGGTGGAACCCGCTGCACATCGTCAACAGCGTCTCGGCGTCGACCAGCGTGCTCAAGCCCGTCGGCTTCAAGAACGTGCAGGGCGTCGTCTCCGCCACCTACTTCAAGGATCCTGCCGACCCCCAGTGGGCTGACGACGCGGAGATGAAGACCTACCGGGCGGCGATGAAGAAGTACGCCCCGGACGCCGACCCCTCCATCCAGTTCAACGCCTACGGCTGGGCCGTGGCCTCCAGCCTGCACAAGGCCCTCGACGCCATGGAATGCCCGACGCGAGAAGGGCTGAGGGACGCCGTCCAAAAGCTCAAGGACGTCAAGGTGGACATGCTGCTCCCCGGCGTCGCTCTGAACACGGGCGCCAACGACCGGTTCCCCATCGAGACCATGCAACTCGTGCGCTTCCAAGGGGAACGCTGGGTCCTCTTCGGAGAACCCCTCGACACCCGGCAGAAGTTCGGCCCCGTGACCGGCTGACGTCCAGCTGACCGGGAGGGGCGGCTTGCGCACACCGGCCGGCCCTCCCGGCCCCCAAGGACCTGCCATGCCCCGACACACCCAAGCCCACGCAACCGCCGGACCACGCACCCACCCCTGGTTCACGTGGGCACTTCACCTGGAGACTCCATGCCGGAGCGAGATCCTGTGCGCAACGCCCTCCCACGACTCGTGCCCCTGCCCGAGGACGACTGGGATACGCGGACCCACCACCTGCTGGCCGCCGTCCCGCGGGACGCGGGGGGCCGGGTTCCGAACATCTTCACCACTCTCGTGCGTCATCCCGAGCTCTACGAACAGTTCATGCCCTTCGGAGGTCAGCTGCTCCGTCGCGGCCGGCTCTCCGGAAGGTTCCGTGAACTGCTGATCCTGCGCACCTCGCACAACACCGGAGCCCCGTACGAGTGGGGACGCCATGTGCCCCTGGCCAAGGCCGCGGGCTTCACCGATACGGAGATCGACCGCCTGGCCCAGGGCCCGGAGGCCGACGGGTGGACCGCCCTCGAAAGGAGCCTCATCCGGGCCGCGGACGAGCTGAACCGCGATGCGCGGCTCTGCGACGCCACGTGGGAAGTCCTGACCGAGCACTTCGACGAGGCGGAAATGATCGAGATCACCATGCTGGTCGGGCAGTACCACATGGTGGCGTTCTTCTTGAACTCCGTCGGCGTGGAGTTGGACCCGGGCTTCGACGGCGCAGGCCCTGCCGGAAGGGAACGGGATTGATGAGTGAGGTGGAACGGGACCGCGCCGCCCGAATGCTCGCGGGCCGCAAAGTGCTGGTCGTCGGCGCGGGTACGCGTCCCGACGACTCCCCGCAGGCGCCCGTCGGCAACGGCCGGGCCATCGCCGTTCTCGCCGCCCGCGAAGGCGCGGACGTGGCCTGCGCCGACGTCCTTGGCCCGGCAGCCGCCGTGACCGCCGGCCTGGTCACCGCCGAAGGTGCCCTGGGTGTTCCCGTGGTCGCTGATGCCACGGACGCGGAGCAGTCGGCCGCCATGGTCGCCGAAGCGGTCCGCGGGCTGGGCGGGCTGGACGCACTGGTGGTCAATGTAGGGGTGGGCCTCGGCTCCGGGCTGGCGGGCTCGTCGCCCGAGCAATGGGACGAGGTCCTCGGCCTGAATCTGCGTGCGCCTTTTCTCGCCGCCAAACACGGCCTTCCGTCGATGGCCGATGAAGGCGCCGTCGTCTTCATCGGGTCGGTCGCCGGACTGCGAGCCGCGACCGGCTCGCCGGCCTACGACAGCTCCAAGGCCGGTCTCTTCGGGCTGACCCGCCATGTGGCGAGGGAGGGAGCGGCACGAGGCATCCGCGCCAATATGGTCGTCCCCGGCCTGATCGACACGCCGATGGGCCGCCAGGCATCGGCGAACCGGAGTTCCCGGGCGGCCTCCTTCGCCCGCATTCCGCTCGGCCGTCAGGGCACCGCTTGGGAAGTGGCGGAGGCCGTCACCTTCCTGCTCTCCGATCGTGCCTCCTACATCACCGGCCAGAACCTGGTGGTGGACGGTGGTCTCACCGCGGTGTGACAGCGCGGTCAGCGCGACGACGTCCCCCTGGCGCTCCTGTTGGTCAAAGGACGTCGTCGCTCCATTGGTCGAGGAGGGTCTCGTCGGAGAGCCCGACGGATTCCGGCGTGCCGTGGAGGGATTGTTCGGTCCAGATGACTTTGCCGGCCGGGGTGTAGCGGGTTCCCCAGCGTTCGGAGTACTGAGCGACGAGGAACAGGCCGCGGCCGCCCTCGTCGGTGGTCTCGGCGCGGCGTGGATGGGGTGAGGTGCTGCTGGCGTCGGAGACCTCGCAGATCAGTGTCCGGTCGTGCAGCAGCCGGACGGTGATGGGCTCGGCGCCGTAGCGGATGGCGTTGGTGATCAGTTCGCTGAGGACGAGCTCGGTGGCGAAACCGATCTCCTCCAGACCCCAGTCCGCCAGGCGGCGGGCGCAGGCGGCGCGGATCGGGGCTACCGCTGAGGGGTCGCGGGGCACCTCCCAGTGGGCGACTTTCGCGGGGTCGAGCCGACGGGTGCGAGCCACCAGCAGCGCGATGTCGTCGCCGGGCCTTTCGGGCACCAGGGCCTCGATCACCGCGGCACAGGTGTCCTCCGGAGTGCGGCCGGTCCCGGCCAGGGCGTCTCGCAGGATTTCCAGGCCGGTGTCCAGGTCCCTGCCGCGGTCCTCGACCAGCCCGTCGGTGTAGAGGACCAGGCGGGAGCCCTCGGGCAGGACCAGTTCAGTACTTTCGAACGGGAAACTGGCGCTCAGGCCCAAGGGAGGCGAGACCGGTAGCTGGGGGAAGTCGACGGTTCCGTCGGAGTGGACCACCGCCGGACCAAGGTGGCCGGCGGTGGCGGCGGCCACCCGCCCGGAGACGGGGTCATAGATTGCGTACAAGCAGGTGGCCCCGGTGATCCCGTCCCGGTCGTGCATGTCGTCGGCGCTCTCGTTGGCGTCGATGTGGGCGACCAGCTCGTCGAGGTGACTCAGAAGTTCGTCCGGAGGCAGGTCCAGGGCGGAGAAGTTGTGCACGGCGGTGCGCAGTCGGCCCATGGTGGCCGCGGCGTGCAGACCGTGGCCGACGACGTCGCCGACCACCAGCGCCACTCGGGCGCCGGACAGGGGGATGACGTCGAACCAGTCGCCGCCCACGCCGGCCTGGGCCGGCAGATAACGGTAGGCGACGTCCAGCGCGTTCTGCTCGGGCACGCCCCGGGGCAGGAGGCTGCGCTGCAGGGTGACGGCCATGGTGTGTTCACGGGTGTAGCGGCGGGCGTTGTCGATCGCGACCGCTGCCCGGGCGGCCAGTTCCTCGGCGAATTCCTTGTCCTGCTCTTCAAATGGTGCGGACGCGCCTGCCCGCCGGAAGTCCGCCACTCCCAAGAGGACCCCCCGCGCCCGCATCGGCACCACAAGAAGGGAGTGGAATCCCTGGTCCAGGACTTGGTGCGCATGCTCGGGGTCCTGGGCCCGCCAGCCGTCGGCGGTGCTCAGATCGGCCTGCAGTACGGCTCGGCCGCTGATCACCGCGGCCGTGACGGGATGCGTGGGAGCGAACCGGACCAGTTCACCGACCGGGTGGAGGGAGTGGTCCCCTTCCACGCCCACGGAGGCGGTGCGGCGCATCTCGGTGCTCGCCTCTGGTGGCTCCTCGCCACGCAGGACCGGCTCCAGCAGCTCGACGGTGACGGCATCGGCGAACTGCGGAACGGACACTTCCGCCAGTTCTTCTGCGGTACGGGTCACATCCAACGTGGTACCCATCCGCGCCCCCGCGTCGTACAGCAGCTTCAGCCGCTCCCGCGCCGACTGTGCCCGCCCGGTGACCGCCGCAAGCTCCGTGGTGTCCCGCAGCGTCACCACGCTGCCCGCCTGTCCCCCGTAGGGCGCCGTGGGCCGCTTGTTCACCGCGAGCAGCCGGTCCCCGACCAGACGCACCGCATCCGTGACCGGCTCGCCCGATGCCAGCAGCGCCGCCGTCTCCGAGTCCAGCCCCAGGTCCGCCACGCGCCGCCACTCCACGTCCGCCGGAAGGTCCAGCAGCCGACACGCCTCGTCGTTGGCCAGCAGCACCCGCCCCTCCGCGTCGATGATCAGCACGCCCTCACGCACCGCATGCAGAACCGCGTCGTGGTGCTCGTACATCCGCGTCATCTCCGCCGGGCCCAGGCCATGCGTCTGCCGCCGCAGCCGCCTGGACACCAGCGCGGTGCCGGCGGTGGACAGGACGAGCGCGGCCACGCCGGTGCCCAAGATGATCGGCAGTTGCCGTTCGACCAGGTCTCCCACGTTCTCCACCGTGATCCCGGCGGACACCAGACCGACGACCGAACCGTCGGCCCCGAACACCGGGACCACTGCCTGAACAGCAGTTCCCACACCGGCGGGCAGCGGCGGGCCGCCTGCGCGCTCGACGACGGTGCGGCCTTCCAGCGCCGGTTCGATGGTGCCGACGAACTTCTTCCCGATCTGCGCCGGGTCGGGGTAGGTGAGGCGAATCCCATCCGTGTTCATGACGAGAACGAAGTCCACGCCCGCCCTCTTCCAGGCCGCTTCGGCGCGCGGCTGCAGCACGGCTGTCGGATTCGGGCTCTTCAACGCCTCAGCTGTGCCCGGGGCGTTGGCGAACATCTCGGCCGCCGCCAGCGACAGGCGCTCGGCCTCGCGTTCACTGCCACGATTGGCCTGCACAACCAAGGCCGTCACCGCGGCCGCCGCCAGCAGCAACACGATCACGACCTGCAGAGCGAACACCTGCCCGGCGGCGCTGCGCAGGCTCAGCAGGGAACGCAGCCCCGGCTTCCACCCACGACGCGCGGCCGCCGGGCCGTCTCGATCGGGCCAGGGACGTGCAGATGCTCGCCGCATTGGATCTTTTGGGCCGAAAAGACCCTCTTCCTTCATGGTCAATTTCTAGCACCGCTTGCCGCCCCGGGGTGAAACACCTGGTGCGTCCCTTTCTGCGGGCAGGCATACGTGCCTCCTGCGCGGGTGACGACGCGCCGGCCGTACTCGTGAACCATGCCGAGGGTGTCGACGCGACACGCGTCCGGCGCCTGGTGGCGGACGGCCGCGGTCCGGCGCCCGCGCGATACGCGTGCGGAAGGTGCCCGAGCTTCCCCGGCTCGCCCCGGGCATGCCCGACCGTCAGGCGTTTGCGGTGCGGTCGGAAACGCCGCCCCGGTCACACGGCCCGCCGGGGACCCCGCGCCCCTGGCGCCGGACGGTCGGCGAGGGCGCTGTCATGGTCGAGCGATGACGGTCGGCCGCGATCCTCCGGCTTGAACCACGCCGACTCCGTTGAGTGACGAACAAGTGCTAAGCGTAATCGGTTTGGCGCAAACCCGCCTTGAGTCGGACGGGGAGTGGCAAAAGACTGCTCGTGTGCCGAAGCGGACATCCGCCCCGAGGAGTCCGCCCGCACGCCCGTCACGTATGCCATTGTCAGGAGACCATCGCATGCCCGACGCCGGCCGAGACACCGCGCACCCGATCATGTTGAACGACGGCACCGCCACCCGCACCCGCGAAGTGACACCCGCCGACCTCGAACCGATCCAGGCACTGCACCGCCGCTGCTCACCGGGCAGCCGAGCCCTGCGCTACCACGCAGGGAAACCCCAACTCTCTCCCGCCGGATGGCGACTGCTGTCCGACCCGGGACGCGGCACCACGTTGGTGACCACCCCGGCCCAGCGCATGGACCACATCATCGCCATGACCAACGTGATGCGCACCGACCAGCAAGGGGTGGGCGAGCTCGCCGTGCTGGTCGAGGACGCCTGGCAGTCCAAGGGGCTGGGCACCGCCCTGGCCGCACACGCGGCCGAAGTGGCACGCCGGGCGGGCCACCACACCTTGACCGCGGCGGTCGCTGCGCAGAACGTACCGATGCTCCACGTCCTGGAGAGTCTGGACGCACCGCCCCCTCGCGCCATGGGACCCGTCCTCGACATCCACGTCCCGCTGTAGCGCGTTGGGCGACACTCCAACCGTGCGGTCCCCGCACCCGGCTCGCTGCCGTGGCCGGCGACAAGGCCCACTCCTTTGCGATACACGGGGGCGGGAGGGAGTCCCGCAGTGTCGCGGCGAACCGGGCGGCGTCCAGGAGGATCTCCCGCCCGGGCGTCGACATCTCGTCGTACGTCATGGAGTTGACCCACCTCGACGAACAGGTCGTGGACGGCGGCCGGAATCGACACCGGGACCCGGGCGGGCACTCTCGCCGCCAACGCTGCAAGAGCACGTTGACGGCGAAGGTGGACTCGAACCCGTCGGGTCCCTCGGTGAGCGCGTTGGTGTACTGCATGCCCGCGTTGCCCACGAAGCCGCGCAGCGGCGGGAGTTCACCGCGGTCGAGCCGGTCGCGGATCTCGATGGCGGCCGAGCGGACGCTCACCAGCGAGCCGAGGTCCGCCGAGACGTGCGAGACCGCGTGCCCACCCACGCCGAGCTCCGCGGCCAACCGTGCGCCGGAGGATCCGCGGGCGACGACGAAGAGGTGCACGTCCGGCGACCGGCGCAGGATGTGCTCCGCGGCAACGCGACCGATCCCGCGGCTCGCGCCCGTCATCACGATGGTGTGCTGCATGGGGGACTCCTCAACCGGTCAGCCGATGGCGCCCGACTTGGGCGCAACCACACCTTCGCTGCCCGTGCCAACGCCAACCAGTGCCGTCCCCGTCACCAGGACTGGCAGTACCCAGGCTCATCCGGCGCCGCTCGGGAGAATGAACCCATGGCTTCCCCCCGCTACGGCTTCGCCGCACTCCTGCGCGTCTGGCGCGACCGCCTGTCCCCGACCGACGCCGGCTTCACCGTGACGGACGGCCGTCGTGCCCCAGGACTGCGCCGCGAAGAGCTCGCACAGCTGGCCGGGCTCTCCGTCGACTACGTCCTGCGCCTGGAGCAGGGACGCGCGAAGAACCCCTCGGCCCAGGTCGTCGGCGCCCTCGCCCGAGCCCTTCACCTCTCCCGCGCCGAGCGCGACCAGCTCTATCGAAGCGCCGGACTCCTGCCGCCCCAGGACGGGACGGTCAGCACGCATGTGCCCCCTGGGATCCAACGGCTCGCCGCCCGCCTGGGCAACGTCCCGATAGGGGTGTTCACCGCCGACTGGACCCTGGTGTGGTGGAACACCACGTGGAGCGCCCTGCACGGCGACCCCTCCGCCCTTCCCGCCGCCGAACGGAACCTCGCCCGTGCACTCTTCGGCAACGGGGCAGCTCGTGCCTCGATGCCTCCCATCCGGTCCGAGCGCGGCGAGGACGCGTTCGCGGCGTCGATCGTCGCCGACCTCAAGGACGCGGCGTCCCGCTATCCCAAGGACGCCCGGCTCGATCGTCTCGTGCAGGAACTACGGGGAGTATCCGACACCTTCGCTCATCAATGGGCGACGGAGACGGCCGCCGCCCAGCACACGACTGACCGCAAGACGATCCGGCATCCGCAGATCGGCGACATCCGGCTCGACTGCGACGTCCTCATCGTCCCCGGCGCAGACCTGCGCATGGTCACCTACACGGCAGCGACCGGAAGCAGCGACGCGGGGAAACTGGACCTTCTTCGACTCACAGCCGGCCGTACCGCGCCCGCGCTCCCCTGACCGCGCGGCTGCTGGGCAGTTTCGCCGAGCCGGCAGGGCAAACCTCGCCGCGCGACTGCAGCCGGAAAGGCGACGGCGTCCACCACTCCATGATCTCCCTGGAGGACGGCGAGAGCTCTGCCGCCGACCGGGACGAGAACGCTGCCACCGTCGCCTCCTCGCTCTGTTGATCCGTCCGGCGTCCCGCCGCGACACCCCGCCGGACTCCTCGCGATCGGTGACCGCCTCACCGCCCACGGCCTGGCCCTGGAGATGCAGCCGTCCACATCGAGCGCACAGCGGGTGCTCAGCCCATGGTCAGCCGCAGTGGGGCGTTGCTCACCTTCTCCTGAGACGGTGGTGGCGGGGGCGGCCGGTCGGCAAGGATTCGACGGATGAGTCCGAGTCGAAGGTGCGAGGAGTGCGGGAAAGAACTGCCCGGCAAGGACAGGCGTAAGGGAAGTGAGCCGGGGCGGGGCGGCCGGCCGGCCCGCTACTGTTCCGCCGCCTGCCGACAGCGGGCCTTCCGCCGCCGCTCGGCACAGGACGGCACGGGCCGCCCGCAGCCGCCCGCCGCTGCCGGGGCCCCGACACCGGCTACGTACGTGGGCGGCCGGGAACTGCCGCGTGCACTCGACTCCTTCGTCGGCCGCCGCCGCGAACTGTCCCGGCTGCGCACCCTGATGAAGTCGGGGCGGCTGCTGACTCTCACCGGGCCCGGCGGGATCGGCAAGACCCGCCTCGCGCTGGAATTCGCCCGGAGCGTGCGCGCTGCCGCCGAAGGCCGGGCCCGGTTCGTCGAGCTGGACTCGTTGCACGACGGCAATCAGCTGCCCCGGGCCGTCGCCACCGCACTCGGCCTGGGCGAACGCGGCGGCCGCAGCGGTGTCGAGATGCTCGCCCACACCCTGGGCGAACGCTCGATGCTGCTGATCCTGGACAACTGCGAGCACCTGGCCGAGCCCTGCGCACAGCTGGCCGCGTCCCTGCTGAGCCGGTGCCCCCGGCTGCGGATCCTCGCCACCAGCCGTGAGGTGCTGCGGGTTCCGGGCGAAGTCGTCTTCCGGGTCGGCGAACTGTCCCTGTCACCGCTCGCCGCCAAGGACGACCCTGCGGCCGTGCTGCAGGCCGACGCCGTACAGCTCTTCGTGGAGCGCGCCGCCGGCGCCGTACCCGGATTCGCGGTGGACGTCGGCAACGCCCGTACGGTGGCGGAGATCTGCCGGCGTCTCGACGGGATGCCGCTGGCCATCGAGCTGGCGGCCCGCCGCACCGGAGCCCTTCCGCCGAGCGACATCCTGGCCGGCCTGGACGACCAGCTCGCGCTCCTGACGGACGGCAGCAGGACCGGGCCCCGCCGGCACCGCGAACTGGCCGCGGCAATCGACTGGAGCCATCGATTACTGGACGCGGAGGAGCAGACCCTCTTCCGCCGTCTCGCCGTCCTCGTCGGCGGATTCGACGCCGTGGGCGCGGCCGCGGTCTGCGCCGACGGCGAGGTGTCACCGCGGGATGTGCTGCGCGTACTGTGCGCCCTGGAGGCCAAATCCTTGATCGTGCGGCTGCCGGGGACCGAAGGAACTGCGAGATTCAGGCAGCTGAGCGCCATCCGGGCCTACGCACTCGACCGGCTCGCCGACTCCGGCGAACTGCACAGGATCTGGCAGCGCGCCCTGGACTGGCTGACCGGTCTGCTGGAGCCCACGGCCGGCCAGCTCTTCGCCGACCAGATCGGCGGAGCGCCGGCGGGGGAACGGGAGAACCTTGCTGCGGCAGTCGCCTACGCCACCGACCGCGACGGCAGGCCGCCCCTCGGGCTGGCCCTCGCGCTGGCACGGGTACATTTCCAGCAGGAGCAGCTGACGGCCGCCCGCGCCCTGCTGACCGCGGTACTCGCGCAGGACGACGGCTGCGCGCACGGCGGTGCGGCACTGGCGCTCGCCGCACGCGCGGCCTGCCAGCAGCAGGACCCTGCGGCCGCTCTGCACTTCGCGGAGCAGGCGGTGGTGATCGAGCGGCGGCGCGACAACCGCACCGCACTCGCCAACGCCCTGGACGCCCGGGCCGCGGCCCTGGTGTGCGGCGGGGAGTTCGCCCGGGCCGTCGCCGACTTCACGGAGTGTCTGGAGATCGTCGTCACACTCGGCCGCCCCCGCGACACCGCGTCGTGCCGCCACCATCTGGCCTGGGCGCTGCTGCACATCGACAAGGCGGCCGAGGGCGACGAACTGATGGCCTCATGCCTGCCGCTGTTGCGGGGGCAGTCCACCTGGGCCCAGTCGGCGGCGGCCCTGCACACCGCCGGTGCGATCCGGCTCGCCCTGGGCGATTCCGAAGCGGCTCAGCACCTGTTCGCCGAAGGTGTGCGCACGGTGCCCGGCGAGAGCTTCCACGCGCTGTATCCACTGGAGGGGCTTGCCGTCGTGGCGGCTGGGCGGGGCCAGATGAGGCGGTCCCTGCGGTTGTTCGCGGCTGCTGCGCAGGCGCGCAGGCGGCTGGAGAGCGAGCCGGAGGCCGAGTGGCGACGGCAGGTCGAGGCGGCGACGGCCCGAGCGGCGGCGGCGCTGACCCGCGCGGGACGGGACGCCGCGGTGACTCAGGGACGCGGGATGGGCTGGGAGCGGCTGATCGCCTACGCCTTGCGCGGCAACGACGAAGGAGCGACGCCGGGCGTCCGTACGGACATCGGGCAGTCCCTGCTCACAGGGCGGGAGATGACGGTGGCGGCGCTGGTCGCCGAGGGACTGACGAACCGTGAGATCGCCGCTCGTCTGGATCTGTCGGCGAGCACCGTCTCGACCCACCTCGACAAGGTGCGGGACAAGCTGGGCATGCGCTCCCGTACGCAGATCGCGCTGTGGGTTGCCGGAAAGGAGAAGCGTCGGGCCGCCCCCGCGCACGATCCGCGCCGCGGCGAGGTTTCGTAACGCCGCCAGGTCGCCGGTCATTCGATCGATCCGCGTGCCCGCCGCAGCGACCAAGCTGAGCGGAGCAGGGCGTTCCAAGGACCCGACGGCGTGGATCCGGGCCCTTCCCCCACGGAATGCCCTGCTGGACAGCAATCCGGCGCAAGGAGACGCGATGCGGCACGGCCACGATGCGGATGGCGAACACACGAGTTCGAGGCGGGCGTTCATCAGAACGAGTTCCGTGGGAATGACCGCTGCCCTTGTGGCGACAAGCGCGGCCGGTGCCGCCCTGGCGGCACCGGTGAGCCTGGTGCAGGAGGCGCGTGTGGCGGGACGCCCGCTCGCCGTCACGCCCGCCTGTGACGGTCACGAGACCCCGGCGGCGACGGAAGGCCCGCTCTTCAAGCCGCAGTCCCCCGAGCGGACGGACTTCCTCACCCCTGCCGTCCGCGGAGTGCAGCTCGACCTGAGCGGCATCGTCTACGACACCGCCTGCAAGCCGCTGCCCGGGTCGCTCATCGAGTTCTGGCAGTGCGACCAGAACGGCGACTACGACACCGCCGGGTTCTCGCTGCGCGGACACCAGTACACCAACAGCAGGGGCGCGTTCCGGCTGCGCACGATCATCCCCCGGGACTACTGGGGCCGTTGGGGCCGGCGGGCGCCCCACATCCACACGCAGGTCCAGGCCCCCGGCGGACCGGTGCTCGTCACCCAGCTGTACTTTCCCGACGACACCCAGGCGTACGGCCGCAACTTCGCCGCGCTCAACGCCTCCGACCGGCTCCTCAACCGGGCCTGCACGATCACGCTCGCGGGCCCGCAGGGGGGATACACCGGCGCCTTCGATTTCGTCATCCAGACCACGGCCACGTAGCCGACCGCCGATCACCCAAGGATTTCCGTGATGAATACGAGCAAGTCATCCCGGCGCCTGCGCCTCGGTCGGTCGCCACTGGTCGCGGCGTTGGCCGCAGGCGCCATAGCGGCCGGGGGCCTGATCGCCGCCGGCACGGGCTGGGCCGGACCCACGCCCGCCGACGAGGACGTGGCGGCCACACCGGCGCGCGTCGCCGGACAGTGGCAGTCGACCAAGGTCCCGGTGGCCAAGGGCGACATCACCGCCGTGGCCGCGCTCAGCGACAAACAGGCCTGGTCCGTCGGCTACCGCCTGAAGAGCGACACCGAGCTGGAGGCTCTGGCCCTGCACTGGGACGGCACGTCCTGGACGCAGCAGTCGACGCTGCCGGACGGCAGCTTCCCGCAGGCGCTCGCCGTACGGTCGGCCCGTGACATCTGGGCGGTCGGCGGGACGGCGGCCCACTGGGACGGCACCTCCTGGACCACGCACGATCTCGACCGTGACCCCGCGGGCCGGTTGACACCCGATGCCGTGGTGACGACGTCCGACGGGAAGGCCTGGACGGCCGGCCGCGCGGTGCCTCGGGGCATCAAGAACGGGGTCCCCGCCATTCAGTCGTGGGACGGCACGGCCTGGCGCCGGCAAACCCTGCCCGACGTCGGCAAGGGCGAACTCACCAGTCTCACCGCCGTCGCACCGGACGACATCTGGGCGGCGGGCACGTCCTTCGCCACCGACGACGCCGCGGAGACGGCCCTGCTGCTGCACTGGGACGGCACCTCCTGGACGCGGGCCGCCGCACCCACCGCTGCCAAGGACGAGCACCGCTGGCTCAGCGGCATCACCGCACTGCGTGCCGACGACATTTGGGCGGTGGGCGGTTCCGCGTCCAAGGAAGGCGATCGCCCCTACGCGGTGCACTGGGACGGCAAGAAATGGACCGACGCCCAAACACCCGACATCGCTGACGGCCGGCTTCGAGCCGTCGGCAGGGCCGGGGACGGCAAGCTGTGGGCGGTCGGCGGCAAGGGTGCCGTCTCACTCGCCCTGCACTTCGACACGCAGCAGCGCCGCTGGGAGAAGGCGGCCGATCCCGGTGTGGTGGTTCGAGGATTCTCCACCGTGCCGAGCACCGCAGACCTGTGGTGCGTGGGCATCGCCAAGGAGGGCGACCTCGTCCCGGTGGTGACACGCTTCACAGGCTGACCGGCGGCACCCGGGCCCGGACCGCACGCCACGGTCCGGGCCCCACCCATGCGGATGGTCATGCCCTCGGCATGGGAGGCGACCGCGCCCAGGTGGTCATCGTCGAGAAGGACTCCGGCGGCAGCAGGCCAGGTGCAGGTGAGCCCAGTGTCCGGTACGACCGCGTGAGGTGCCGTACCGGACAGATGGAGATCAGGCCTCGCGCGAACCCTCGTACATCCCCTCGATGACCTCGGCGTACTCGCGCTCCACGACAGGGCGCTTGACCTTGAGGCTCGGGGTGAGTTCACCGTGCTCGACGTCGAGGTCTCGCGGCAGCACCGAGAACTTCTTGATTGTCTGCCACCGTTGCAGGTCGCCGTTGACCCGCTGGACGAACCCGTCGATCAGCTCGTGGACCTGGGGTGAGGAGACGACGTCGGCGTAGCTGCGGCCGCCGAGGTCGTGAGACGCCGCCCACGGCATGATCACGGTCTCGTCCAGGCTGATCAGGGCGGTGCAGAAGTTACGGCCGTCGCCGATGACCAGGATGTTGCTGACGAACGGGCAGATGGCCTTGAAGCGGTTTTCGATCTCGGTGGGCGCCACGTACTTGCCGCCGGAGGTCTTGAACACGTCCTTCTTGCGGTCGGTGATCCGGACGAAGCCGTCCTTGTCCATCTCGCCGATGTCGCCGGTGTGGAACCAGCCGTCACTCTCCAGTACCTCCGCGGTCTTGTCCGGGAGGTTGTGGTAGCCACGCATGAGGCCCGGGCCTCTCAAGAGGATCTCACCGTCCTCGGCGATGCGGACTTCGGTGCCGGGAAGCGGTTTGCCGACCGTGCCGACCCGATAGTCGTCGACGGGGTTGACGATGCAGCCGGCGCTGGTCTCGGTCAGCCCGTAGCCCTCGAGGACGTGCACGCCGGCGCCGGAGAAGAAGTAGCCGATGTCGGGGGCGAGGGCGGCACTGCCGGAAACGCTGGCGCGCAGATTGCCTCCGAAGGCTGCGCGGATCTTGCCGTACACCAGCCTGTCAGCGACGGCGTGCTGCACGGCGAGCGGCAGGGGCACCCGGCGTCTTCCGGTTGCCGCCATGCTCTCCTGCCCGGTCCTTGCGTAGTCGCGGGCGACCTTCGCCGCCCAGAGGAAGATCTTGTATTTCGCGCCACCCTCGGCTCTCGCTCTGCCTGCGATGCCGTTGTAGACCTTCTCGAAGATCCGCGGCGCGGACGCCATCAGGGTGGGCCTGACGGCTGGCAGGTTGCTGACGATGCGGTCGACCCGTCCATCCACCGCCATGACGTGGCCGGTCTTGATCTGACCGGAGATCAGGGCCTTGCCGAAGACGTGTGACAGCGGCAGCCACAGAAACTGGACATCGTCGGCCAGCAGCCCGCCGGCCTCCTGAGCCACGGCCTGGTACGACCAGCAGTCGTGCACCAGGCGCACGCCCTTGGGCCGGCCGGTCGTGCCGGAGGTGTAGATCAGGGTGGCGAGTTGCTCCGGCTCGATCGCCCGGACCGTGTCCTCGATCGCCTTCGGGTGCTCTTCGAGATACGCCATCCCCTGTTTCTCCAGCTCAGCGAGGGAGAGCACCTCCAGCCCCGGCACCTGAGGGAGGTCCGCCTGAGGGTCGAAGAGGATGGCGTGACCGAGCTCGGGCAGGCGTTCGGCGTGGGTGACCACCTTGGCCAACTGCGCGGCGTTCTCGACGAAGATGGCCCGGCTGCCGGAGTCGGAGAGGATGTACACCGTCTCATCGGCATTGGTGCTCGGGTAGATGGCGGTGGCTGCGGCGCCCGCGCACATCGCGCCCATGTCGGCCAGGATCCACTCCACCCGAGTGGAGGAGGAGATCGCCACCCGCTCCTCGGGCCGCACACCGAGGGCAAGCAGGCCGGCGGCGATCGCCTTGACGCGCTCAGCGGTCTGCGCCCATGTCAGCGAGCGCCACTGCTCAGTGCCGGAAGCGCCATCGTCGGCCGGCACGGGGTAGCGGTAAGCCTCCCGGTCGGGTGTGGCCTCGAGTCTGGAGAGAAACAGGTGCGCCACGGAAGGCGGGCGGTTCTCGAGAAGGGACTGCGCGGAACTCACATTGACCTCCGGGGCCCGGGTACGCCCATCAACGATGGTTAACTGACAGGTAACTTGCGCGTACGGGCCCAGGGTATGGGGATACCCGCCCACGCGTAAGGGAGGAAAACGCTGAACAAAGCCGCAGAATCGATGCCGCAGCACACATAAGGGGACGCGGTCACCGCCGACTTCCGCCTCGAAGACCGGCACGACCCCTACTGGCACGACGCCTACTGGCACGGCCTCGAACTCGACGTGGCCGCACCTCTGCACGGCCAGGGCCCGCCCCGCGCCGGCCGGTCAAGGGTGAACTCGTGATCCTCCGGCGCTGACCGCGGAGGCGGCGGAAACTACCGCGGCCCAAGCGGCGGCAGCCCCATCGCATTGGGGAACGGCACGCCGCCCGCCTCGACGATCCGACGAGCGATCGGGCGCAGGCAGTCGGCCAGCCGGGCCACGCCGTCCGGTCCGAGCACATCGACGACGGGGCGGGCAAGTCGGTCGGTGGTGGCCTCCAGTGCGTCGCGCTCACGGCGCCCCTCGGTGGTGAGAGCGCCGCCGTCCTGTGCGAGCACGCCGCGACCGCGGAGTCGTTCCTCCGCGGCCTGCCACTCGGCCTCGGTCCAACCGCGGTTGAGTCGTTGCTCGGGCGGGGCGAGACCCAGTGCCACCGTGATCACATTGGCTTCGCAGCCGTCCACCCCCGCGGTCACCAGGGCGGCGACATGACCGTCGCCGCGGAATTCGCGCAGCGCGGTCGCCGCCCACCACAGCGCCAGATGGGGAGGCTCGGGCACCGGCAGCGCGGCATGCGCGGCGAACAGCACCCGCCCGGCGGGCGGCAGGGTCCCGACCGCCCGGCGCGCGAGATCCGCGGCTGCGGCTATCTGCGGACTGTCGACGAGATCCCCGAGCAGCCGACGCAGACACCGGTCGACCACGTCGAGACGGGCGGCCAGGACCGTCTCGGGCGGGCAGCGGTCCCAGGCGTCCGGAAGCGCGCGGGCAACCCGGGCCGGGGCGAAGTTGTAGAAGGCGGCCGTCACCACGTCCGCGGGGACCGCGCCGAGTGCGGCCGACCGGGAGGCGAAGTACCCCATCCAGAAGCCCTTGAGCCCGGCCCCGGCGGCGGAGTAGACGGGTCCCGCCTCCGGCGCGAAGTAGACGGGTGCGTGAGTGCACTCCAGCAATTGCCAGATGTCATCCATGAACGCGAGGCTAGAGGTAACGGCCGAAGGCGTGGCCTCCGAGTCCCCGGATGTGATCACGTCAACACCCGCGCACAGGGGCCGCTGCACGGTCATCGTCACTCATCCGGCCCAGCAGCGTCGCTCAGCCTCACCCCGATCCGCCCTGGCCGCCCAGGGACCTTCAGGGGGAGCTGATGAAGGGTTCTCTGGTGCGCCACCGGTCACGGCCTGCTCGGGGTGTCCGCAGTCAGCGCGATGGCGGCGGCCACGACGCGACCGTGCCCGCCGTCAGCAGAACACCGAACGGCGACCGGTCGGCGATGCGGCCGCCCGCCGTGAGGCCGGCGCGGCGTGCGGCCTGCGGCCGGGCCGGTCGACCCCGCCCCGGGGCGAGGTCGTGCTTCCCGGTGCAGGTCGCCTCGACGACACGAGGGTTCGGGGCGCGTCGCCGGACCACACGTGCAGTGACACACGCGAGGCCTTCTCCTGATTCAGCTGCTTGGCCGCCGCTGGTCTTGGAAGGCCTCGTTCCGTCTCGCCCTCGCGCCGCTCCGTGGATGCGGACACCGCGAGACGGCTCACCCAGGAATCATCCACGAGGGCCAAGAAATCTGGACGGCGATGTCGAGAACCCGTGACTGGCTCCGTCCCCGCGATGAACGCGACAACAATGGGTCGCCCCAGCACCGAGGAGAAACCCGATGGCCAAGTACTTGCTGCTCAAGCACTACCGCGGCGCCCCGGCTCCGGTCAACGACGTGCCCATGGACCGGTGGACGCCGGAGGAGATCTCGGCCCACGTGCAGTACATGCGCGACTTCGCGGCCCGGCTCGAGGGGACCGGCGAATTCGTCGACGGTCAGGCCCTTGCCCCCGAGGGGACGTTCGTCCGATACGACGGAGAGGGTCGCCCGCCGGTCACCGACGGCCCGTTCGCCGAGACCAAGGACCTCATCGCGGGCTGGATGGTGATCGACGTCGACAGCTACGAGCGCGCCGTCGAGCTGGCCGGGGAGCTGTCCGCCGCCCCCGGGGCGGGCGGGGAGCCGATCCATGAGTGGCTCGAGGTGCGCCCGTTCCTGGCCGCGGCGCCCACCATCACGGACTGCCCTCATCGATGAACGAGGCCCTGCTCCGAAGCCTCACGCCGAGCGTGATCGGAATCCTCGTCCGCCGCGGAGCCGACTTCGCGGCGGCCGAGGACGCCGTGCAGGACGCGCTGGTCGAGGCGGTCCGCGTCTGGCCGGCCGGCCCCTCCCCAAGCTCGTCGAGCAGGGGAGACCCCATGCGGGACCCGAAGGGCTGGCTGGTCACCGTTGCCTGGCGCCGTTTCCTCGACGCGACCCGGGCGGACACCGCCCGCCGCCGGCGTGAGGACCTCGTCGACGAGGAGCCGGCGCCCGGGCCCGCGCCCGCCGTGGACGACACGCTCCAGCTCTACTTCCTGTGCGCCCACCCCTCGCTGACGCCGTCGTCCGCGGTCGCGCTCACACTGCGCGCCGTCGGCGGGCTCACCACCCGCCAAATCGCCCAGGCCTACCTGGTGCCCGAGGCGACCATGGCGCAGCGCATCAGCCGTGCCAAGCGCACCGTGTCCGGCGTGCGGTTCGACCAGCCCGGCGACGTCGCCACCGTGCTGCGCGTCCTCTACCTGGTCTTCAACGAGGGCTACTCCGGCGACGTCGACCTCGCCGCCGAGGCCATCCGGCTCACCCGGCAGCTCGCGGCCGCGATCGACCACCCCGAGGTGGCGGGGCTGCTCGCCCTCATGCTGCTCCACCACGCCCGGCGCGCCACCCGGACCGCGCCCGACGGCAGCCTGGTGCCGCTCGCCGAGCAGGACCGCGGCCGGTGGGACACCGAGTCGATCGCCGAGGGCGTCGAGATCCTGCAGGCGGCCCTCGCCCGGGACCGGCTGGGCGAGTTCCAGGCCCAGGCCGCCATCGCAGCACTCCACGCCGACGCCCCCACCGCCGAGGAGACTGACTGGGTGCAGATCGTCGAGTGGTACGACGAGCTCGCGCGCCTGACCGACAGCCCGGTCGTCCGGCTGAACCGCGCGGTGGCCGTCGGCGAGGCCGACGGACCGCGCGCCGGCCTGGCAGCGCTCGCGGCGCTGAACGACTCACTGCCCCGCCACACCGCGGTGGCGGCGTACCTCCACGAGCGCGACGGAGACCTGGCGACGGCGGCACGGCTGTACGCCGAGGCGGCCCGAAAGGCGCCCAACCTCGCCGAGCGCGATTACCTGACACGCCAGGCCGCCCGGCTCAACGCCCGCGGGCGGCGCTGACGGATCGTTGTTCGGATTTCCCGTGGAGGTCTCCACCACAGCCGAGGGCGAGCGCGACATCGGTGCCGGCCGGCGGGAGCGACGCCTTCAGCGGCGCTCCGCCGGGCTGAGCGGTGTGAACGGGGCAGTGGTGGTCATGACCGTTCCTGATGGGCCGGGGGTCAGCGGGCGGCCGGTCGCAGCCGTACGGGCAGGGCCTGGTGCCCGTTGCTGATCAGGGAGGGCAGCGGCTTCAGCTCATCGGCGGGCACGGCGAGTTCGATCTCGGGAAACCGCTCGAAGAGCTGCTGGAGGGCGGTGGCGACTTCGAGGCGGGCGAGCGGGGCGCCGAGGCAGAAGTGGACGCCGTACCCGAAGGCCAGGTGCTCCTTCGTCGGCCGGGTGATGTCGAAACGGTCGGCGGATTCCCCGTGCCAGTCGCGGTGGCGGTTGGCGGCGGCGTAGGAGGCGAGGATCGCCTCGCCCTGGGCGATCGTCTGCCCGTCCGGCAAGGGGATGTCCGTGAGGGCGTAGCGCAGGGGCAGGTGCTTGACCGCGGGCTCGTGCCGCAAAGTCTCCTCGACGACGCTGCTCCAGTCGGCGCGGCCGGACTGGAGATGGGCGAGCTGCTCGGGGTCGGTCAGCAGGGCGGTGACGGCCTGGTCGATCACGTTGACGGTGGTCTCGTAACCGGCGGAGATCATCAGCAGGAGCGTGTCGCGCAACTCGTCGTCCGTGAGGGCGCTGCCGTCGCCTTCGTCGTCGCGGGCGGCGATGAGGAGGGAGGTCATGTCGTCGCCGGGCTCGGCACGTTTGGCCGCGATCAGCTGGTTGAGGGCCTCGTACAGGGCGGCTGTGTTTGCGCCGGCCTGTTCGGTGGTGAGGGTGGTGTCGAAGACTCCGTCGACTTCGGCGCGGAAGCCGTCGCGCTGTTCGTGGGGCACGCCCATGAGTTGGCCGATCACCTCGATCGGCAACGGGTAGGCGAGGTGCTTGCGCAGGTCGACCGCTTCGCCGGCCGGTTTGGAGTCGAGGTCGTCGAGGAGCGTGGTGACGACCTTTTCGACTGCGGACCGCATGGCCTGGATGCGGCGGGCGCTGAACGCCGGTGCGACCATGCGGCGGAGCCGTCGGTGGTCGCCGCCGTAGGCGGTGAACATGTTGTTCACCGCGACCCACAGGGCGAGGGGCCAGGTGGAGACGGTCTCGGCGAACGCCGGCCAGTGGGCGCGGGCGTCCTTGGAGACCTGCGGGCTGGTGAGGAGTTCCTTGAGGAGAGAGGGGTCGGTGACGGACCACGCGGTCACACCGAGGATGTCCACGCGGGTGGCCGGACCGCGTGCGCGCAGGGCCTGGTGCTCGGCGTGGTGGTCGGAGCCGGTGGGGTCCAGGACGAGTATCGGCTGCTGGGACACTGTGTTCTCCTTCAGTGGCGGTCGGCAGGCGGACGGGGAGGGCTTCCAGGGCGCGGTGGAAGGGACCGGGCCGGCGACGGGGACGGCGAGGTCTGCTCCGGGCATGGCTTTGAGCGGTGGCAGATCACGGTCTCGGCGATGAGGTAGGTGTCGGAGCGGGCCAGGTGTGGGACTGATGCTCCAGGCCGGTTGGGCGCGGTTGCCTGGGATTGCGCCCGGACTCGGGTGAGTTCGGGGGTCGTTGCAGGCCGCCAGGGAGATGGCGCCCCCCTGGTGCGTCGGGAGCAGGACGGCATCGAGGTCCGCGGGGTAAGGGGATGGGTGATGCAGTGGTTCGCCAGCGGCGGGTCAGTCTAGAGGACGGTGTCGAGAGCGTCACACACCGTGGTCCGGCCCGGCGTGCAGACTGGCGGAAAAGTTCTCGTCGGTGACGTTCATCAGCTCGGTGTTGCGATGCGGTTGGTCAAGGGTTCGAGTCCAGTGACGAGATCACCGACCAGTTGGTACGACGCGCGCCGACCTGGTCGTCACTTCCGCTGTCCTCGGCGATCCGGTCGGTCTCCACGCCCACTGCGTGGACGGCTGCGGCGACCGCGAGCGCGTGTGCAGCTCGCGGTCGCGGTCGGATTCGGACAGAGGCAAGTCCGCTTGCTGTGGAGCCGGTTCAGTCGGTCTCCAGAGGCCTCCCCGGTTCGTGTCGCCGCTCGAACCGGGCACGAGAGGCGTCGTGGGCGCCGCGCAGAAGCCGCACGACCGTGTCCGTCGTTCTCTCACCGGGATTGACGACAGAGATCCAGCCGAGCGCGCCGTACACCGGGTGGGGCATCACCCTGTCGGCGGCTGCGTAGTCGCGAGGGCGGCTGAGACTGCGCGGCTCCTCCCCAGTGAGCTCCCGGAACGTCGGCCGATCGACGTGGATGTTCACACGCCAACGGCCCGGAGGGTCAAGGTCGGAAACGGTGTCGTCGGGGTAGTTCTTGATGACGATCGTCCCGTAGGGCTGGGCGTTCTGAGGCATGTGGCCGTCGGGGGTGCAGTAGAAGAACGCATCCCCCCACGCCAGCTCGGGGAAGTCGCCTCCCGGCTCCGGGACGACCACGAGCGCGCCGTCGAAGCCTCGCACGGCCGCGATGATCTGTTCCATACTCATGGTTCAAGGATCACCTTCAAGTGCTTATGTGGGGTTGGCCGATGGACGAGCCGGTGAGCGGTTCGCAACGGGTACTGCTCCGAACAGTCGATGTCGCCAGAGAGTCGGGGTACTCGCTGCAACAGGTTCGCGACCTGGAGCGGCTGGGAGTCATTCCGCCGGCCGCTCGGTCGAGCAACGGTTACCGTTCCTACACACCGATTCACGTGCACGCTCTTCGCGCCTATCGAGGACTCGCAGGTGCCGTTGGGCCTGTCGCAGCCCGCCAGATGCTCGCGGAGCTGCGAACACAGACGATGGCGGAGGCGGCCTCGGCGATCAACGCGGTACATGTTCGGCTCGCGCGGGAACGAGACGAGGCTCTTCGCGCCCAGCAGGCGTTGCGTGCGATCCAGGCCGAAGCGAACAAACCCGAGTTCGAGCAGGAGAGTGACGCGATGACGATCACAGAGCTCGCCGGAGCGCTCGATGTACGTCCCTCGACCCTGCGGTTCTGGGAGCAGGAAGGGCTTGTGACCCCCGAGCGAGTGACGTCACTGCGGGCACGTCGCTACGGTCTTTCAGCCATCAGAGCTGCCCGAATCGTTGCGGCCCTCCGCAGCACCGGTTACAGCATTCTCGCGGTGCGCGAGATCATGGGCTCCCTGCACCGGCTCGACGGCCTGGGAGAGACCCAACGCATCCTGCGACAACGTCTTGACCGGATCGCCACACAGACCGTGGCATTACTCCGAGCAGGCGCAGACCTGGCAGCCGTCGTCGTGTCCGACCAGGAACGGACGACCGCCCAGCGTCCTGCGCCGGAGAGCCGTCGGCAGAAGCGGGCGGGCGAGGGCGACGCAGGCAACCAGCTGTTGGCGGATCGCTCTCCCAGGGGTTGAACCGGCAGGCTTACGGCAGCGGTTGACGCGGGGCGATACTGACCAGCATGGTCGACTGGTTCATACTCGTGGGCTATCTGGCGGTCGCCATGACGGCCTGGTGCCTCGACGGCATCGCACACAGCAGCGCTGCGCAGGCCCGGCTGGAACGGTTCGTGGCCATGGACCGCCAGAACGCGGTCGTCGAACCGGCTGCCTCTGAGCGACTTGGGCCGCTGGCGCTCGGTCTCTTGGCGGACACCTCCAGGGCACGGGCGAAGCAGGGTGCCGTGGCCGGGCTGGTGGCGAGCGGGGCGCTGCACCGGGCGCCCCCGGATGGGCTGCCAGGCCCGCAACGATGGGTGGCTCACCATCCGTTGCCTGAACACGCCAACGACCTCGAGGGCGAAATCTGGCGCGCAGCCGCCCCGCGGAGCAGCGCGTACTCCTACGGGCCCACAGGGCACTACTTGTGGGACCTGCCCAGCGGCGATCGCTGCCTGAGCGCGGTCGAGAAGCATCTGGTCGGCGAAGGCTACCTGCGCCGTTCATCCCTGCCCGTCCCTGACGAACAGCGCCGGCGGGGCTGGTGGTCCACAGCAGCCGCTGCGGCGGTGGTGCCCGTGGTAGCGGTGCTGATCTTCGACCACGCATGGATCCGCGCCATGTCGGCACTGTTCGTCGGCGCCGTGACGGTCGCGGTGGCGTCGAACCCGGAAGGGCTGCACCGCAAGCGAACGCTGCCCATCCTCACCGCCCAGGGCGAAATGGTGCTTCGGCAGGCGCGCGAACGGTTCGCGGACCTGAACCCGGCGATCAGGCCCGCACTCACGGCGTACGACCCATGCACGGTGGCCACGGCGGTCGCGCTCTTCGGGAGCCAGGCGGTGGGACACGTCGACGAGAGGATCCTGGACGACTGGTACGCGCCCGTGACCTACGTGGACGGCCCTGGAGACTGAGCTCGTAACAGAATGCGGCACCGTCCAGCAGGGCTCGAGCGGCGAACCGCGTCGAAATCCACGAGTCATTCGGTCGCGGACCAGGCCGGAGGTGCGCATGACCCAGTCGCGTCGGATGGCGGCGCCGGAGCAGTCGTCTCGGACGTGGAGCAGGACGGCGGGAGGGTCACGGGCGGTGCGGGCCCGTATGGCGTCCACGTACGACTGGGAGCCGAAGCCGCGTACGGCGTGGACCCGGATGCCGAGCTCGGCGAGCCGGTCGGTGAACATGCGGCGCAGCGTGTCCTTCTCGGCCGCCAGGTACGGCGCGGTTGCCTGGCCGGCGGTGCGGTCCAGGGCGAACCAGTCGGGGCCGCCGGCGAGGAACGCGCGGGTGTAGGCCCAGGCCACAGAACGTGGACATTACGAGGGACATGGCTGTCACGTGAGGAGGCGGCCGGCTGTGTTGCCCTGCGTGCCGGCTTCTTCGTCGAGCCGGTCGACGAGGATCATCGCCACGTCGTCCGTGAGGCGGCCCTCCGTGTGGCGGAGCAATTGCTGGTGCAGTTCGCCCAGGAACTCCGGTCGGGCGAGGGCGTGCGCCGCTTCCATCGCCTCGGGCAGGCGGAAGAAGTCCTTGCCGGGGCTGCGGGCCTCGATCACGCCGTCGGTGTAGAGCAGCAGACGGTCGCCCGGTAGGAACGGATAGGTCTCGGGCTTTCCGGGAGGGCCTGTGATGAGCTCTTCCAAGCCGAGCGGTGGCAGTGGAGTGGTGGGCATCAAGGCCTTGGCCCTGCCCTGGTGCAGCACCAGCGGCGGCGGATGGCCACGGTTGATCAGTTGCACGACGGGCTTGTCGGGCACCTGGGCGATGAGCGCGGTGACGAACCCCTCCATCACAGCTTCCTGATTGAACGCGCCCGGCACGGCGGCCTCCCGGCGCAGCGCGGCCGAGCAGTGGTTCATGACTTCCACCAGGTCGTCCTCGTAGTGCGCGGCCTCCCGGAACGCGCCCAGGACCACCGCGACCGCTCGAATGGCATTCAGCCCCTTGCCGCGAACGTCGCCCACGATCATGCGGACCCCGTAGGGGGTATGCACGGCCTCGTACAGATCACCGCCGACCTGCGCCCCGGTTCCCGCCACGAGGCCCAGGCTCGCGGCCCGCACCGGACCCATCCGGGTGGGGACGGGGCGCAGGATGACCTCCTGTGCTGCCACGGCGATCCGGCGCACCTGCTCGAGCTCGCTCTGCCGGCGCGTACGCACCGCGTTACTCAGGATGACACTGGCCACACAGACCACGAGCAGACCCAGGAAGTTGCCGTAGACCTGCGGGGTACCCCACGCCTGGTTGTAGGTGGCGGTCGTCACGCTGACGGCCAGAGCGACGGCTGCCGCGCACAGGGTGCCTGTCGGCCCCATCGTCAGTGCGGCCAGCGCCGGCGTGGCGATGAGGAGGGGGCCGGTGACCAGATCATGCATGGGCGAGAGCTCGATGCCCAGCACGGCCAGTGCGAGCGCGAAGGGCAGACTCTGTGCGAGCGTGAAGAGGAGCTGGCTGTGACTGCCCCCTGGTCGAGGAGACGAGCGGAAGAGCGACCGCATGGGTACAGCCTGCCTCGCTGAGGGCCTTGTGTCCTCCCAGGAAACCGGTGAACCGTGGCCGACAGACCTCGGTGCTGTTACGGCCCTGAAGCGCTGAGATCCGCCACTCGAGCACTCACCCACCGGCTGAAGCGCTCGCTCACCACTGTGGCCAAGCGTCCGGCTCGGCCCGTTCGGCCAACTACAACGCTTGACTCCGGACGGATTGGGCACGGCGTCGAGGTGCCGGCACCTGCCGCGCACTCGGCGCCACTCCTGTCCGCGGGCCGCCGGCCCTCGTCGTCAGGTCGAACGTCACTGGTCGCCGGGGCGGCGGGGTGCTGTCATGGGTAGGGAAGACGCGTTGACGAGCCGGCAGGGCCGCGGAGGCCGACGCGCGCGCGTCGTCCGCCCAGGCGGTCCGACCGCGGCCGCCCCGTCGCAAAACGGAGGAGGCCGACGCCATGCTGCACCGCCGCACGGTCGGTGATGTGATGACCGAGGAGGTCGTCACCCTCCGCCCCGACACACCGGTCCGGGAGGTCGTCGGCCTGCTGGACGCAAACGACATCGCCTCGGCCCCGGTCGTCGACGCCGACGGCACTCCCGTCGGCGTCGTGTCCGCGTCCGACGTGCTGCGGCACGAGACGGGCATGCCCGATCCGCAGGGGCAGGACGGGAACGACGAGGGTGCCTGGGGCAAGGCCCGGGCCCGGACCGCGGGCGCGCTCATGAGCAGCCCCGTCTTCACCGCCCGCGCCGACTGGACGATCACCCGGGCCGCGCGGGAACTCCGCAGGCGGCACGTCAAGCAGCTGCCGGTGGTCGGCGACCACGGGCTCCTCACCGGCATCGTCAGCCGCAGCGACCTGCTCGACGCCTTCATCCGCTCCGACGCCGAGATCCGCGGCGAGGTCGAGCAGGACGTCCTGGCACGCATCCTCGGCCTGGACAAGGGCACCGTCGCGGTCGAGGTCCGGGACGGTGCCGTCACCCTGCGGGGTCACGTCCCGGAACCACGTCTCGTCCCGGTGGTCGTGGGGCTCTGCCAGGGCGTCGACGGTGTCGTCGCCGTGTACGCCCACCTCGCCGTCGCCCAGGCCGGCTAGGCCGGGGGTTACCTGCACGCCACCTGGAGCGCTACCGCCGGCCCATCAGGACGCTGATCGGCCGAGCACGGCACTCAAATGGTGCGCCAGTGGCGCACCAGGTCGTCGAGAGCGGACGGCGTCATCGCCGGGACGCTCCGAGGGTCTGGTCGGCCGTCGCGAAGCAGTGCTCCGTTGGCTTCAGCCCTTCGTAGAGGTGGCCGAAGTACTCCGTTTCCGCCGTTCCTGTGAGCACCGCCAGCAGGAAGTCGAGGCACCCCATGTCGTGGTGCTCCCACAGTGGGCCGCGCCCCTTGTTGTAGAGCACGGTCCACTCGTCGGGCTGCTGACCGGGCCGCGCCAGCCAGTACAGGAAGGCCCCCGTGCCCTCCTCGAATGCCCACGGCAGGACCCGCGCCCCCGCCTCCAGCAGGCCGGCGGGCTTCGCCTCGAACTCCCACAGGTCGGCCAAGATCTCGTCCCGTTCCGTCGTCTGCGCGTGCAGGTCGCAGTCGTCGTGGGCGGAGTCGGGGACGAGCAGCCAGATCGTGTCGTCGAAGATGCCGGCGCCGTATGTCTCGACCAGTTGCTTGTAGTCGGCGGGCAGAGCCGCGCCCAGGGCGCGCTCCGCCTGCGCCCAGTCCACCGCGGGCGGCGGATCGGCGGGCGGCGGGCAGAGGCGGACGAGGGTATCGAGGGCGATCACGGAAGGGACGCTACGGGACCCCCAGCCGGCGCCCGTGGGCGGCATGAGCGGGGCCGAGAGTGCGCCGCAGCGCGCGAGCAGGAACGCGGGCACCCTTGGCGCGTACGCCACGCGTCCGCATGCGCAGAGACTGATGATCAGTCCTACGGGGCAGGGCGCTCAGTCGTCGGCGATCTGCAGGGCCAGCGCGAAGTGCTCACCGTCCGTTCCTGCGAGCAGGCTGTCGAACAGTGGGGTAAGCCCGTTCACGGCGCCGCACCCGGGGTCGTGGTTGGTCCACCAGCTGGCCTCCGGTCCGAGCAGCGACACCACCCGGTCCGCGGCGCGCTCGGCGGCCTCGATGGGCAGGTGTCGGTGGCTCGGCCAGACCAGGTCGACGGCCGCGACCCGGGCCAGGAACGCGGCGGCCCCGTGGGTTTCCACCGGTTCCAGTGCGGCGCAGATCTCAAAGGCGGACGGCGGGGCGTACCCGAGCAGGAAGCGCCGCCAGGCCTCGTCCACCGCGACCTCGGCCAGCAGCGTGCGGATCCGGCCCGCCAGCTCTGGCAGGTCGGGGGCCGGCTCAGTGAACCGCCCGGTCGCCACGAACACCCGCATCGGCGTTGACAGCTCTGCCATGCCGGCTTCCAGATCGGTCAGGACCCCCATGGACGTCACAGCGGGATTCTGCCGTACGCCCCCGCTCGCTCACCCGCGCCCGTTCCATCCAGAACGCTCAAGGGCCGGCTGAAGCGCTCCGTCACAGCAGCCCTGCCAGGCCCTGGCAGGGCGCCCCGGGGGACGGACGTTCGATTCTTGTTCGAGTACGGTGGAGGTCGGGAGGTGTCGCGATGGACGAGCAGCACGACCAGGCCGCGGGGGCCGGTTCCCCGATCCTGCATCTACGCTGCCCGCGGGATGTCGATCCCGAGCTGTACCGCCTGCTGCTCGGCCTGGTGGCGGATGTGACTCCGGTGGTACAGGCCCTGCCGCCGTCCGCTGCCGTTGCGGATGTGTCCGGCAGCCTCCGCTTCTTCGACCGCGGTCCGGCCGAACTCGCCCGGCTGATCCGGGCCCAGGCCCAGGCGCTGTACGGCTTGCCCGTGGCGATCGGGGTGGGGCCCAGCTGGACGGTCGCGGCGATGGCGTCCCGGGAGCCGGGGCGGGACGGAGTACGTGCGGTCGGCTCCGGCCCGGAGGCGGTGGCCGCGTTCCTTCACCCGCGGCCGGTCGGTGAGCTCCATGGCATCGGTCGCGCGCAGGAGCGGACGCTGACGGCGTACGGGGTGGATACCATCGGCGCGCTCGCAAACCTGCCGGAGGCGACCGTGCAGCGGGTGCTGGGCGGGAGGCCTGGCCGACTGCTGAGTGAGCGTGCCCGCGGTATCGACCGGCGCAGGGTGGTACCGGCCGAACTGCCGCACAGCGCGACCGCTCAGCGCCGCTTCCCCACCGACACCCTGGCGCCGGAGGTGGTGCGGTCCGCGCTGTTGTCGCTGGCGGTCGAACTCGGCGAGCGGCTGCGCGGTCGACGGCAGGCGGCGAAGGCCGTGACGCTGACGGTGACCTTCGCGGACCGCACCCAGCTCCACCGCGGCCGCCGGCTGCCCGGCGGCCCGTCCGCGCATACCGACGACTTGCGCGACGCGGCGTACGAGATGTACCGGGCGCTGGGGTTGCAGCGTGCCCGGGTGCGGGCGGTCGCCCTGTGTTGCGAGCAGCTGGTGGACGCGGCCGCGGCCTGCGAGCAGCTCTCCTTCGACGCCGACCGGGAGCACCGGCTGCGCGCCGAGCGGGCCGTCGACACGCTCAACGCCCGTTTCGGCTCCGGCACTGCGGGCCCTGCGGCAACCTACCGGCGTGCCGGTTGAACCTCCGGCGCCCTGAGGCCTTGGGTCGTCCGGTTCTCCAGCGGCCGTCGGCCTACCGCTCGAGCAGATCGGCCGGCTCCGGCCGGCTGTCGCTGCCGAGGCAGTGGGCTGCCCTCACCTTCAGAGCCGTGCCGGTTGTCCTTGCCGAGCGGGTGGCGCCGACTGGACGCTGTGAGCCGTCCATACCGCTCCTCCCCCACCAGCGCCGTCGAGGTCTGGCCGCGCACTAGCGCTTTGTCGCGTGGGCTGTTGACGGCCCCTGGGAACGGATCCTTTCGGCTGTTCGGCCGGGACGCCGTGACGAGGTGGGTCGGCCAGTGTCGGTGGACTACACGTCTCGTAGGAGGGTCCGAGAGACAGGCTCCAGCCGCCAAGGCCCGCTTCACCACCCGGGACGCCGAACAACTCGCCCACCAGGACGGACTCTTCGACGCCATGGTGTGCGGCTGCGCACTTGCGCCTTTCCCGGAGAAGAGTGGGGACGCCTGATCGCTTGTGGCTCCCCACGCCTTTCGCTCATGGGCCGCCGTTGGGAGGTGGGGCTTCGTGCAGACGCAGCGCCTGTGCGTCGTAGTCATGGAGGACTTGGCGGAGCTGTTCCAGCGCCTCCTGCGGGATGTCCGGTGGAGCGGACTCGGCCACGAATCGGGCAGCGGCCACCAGCGCCGCGAACTCGAAGGCGTGAGCGGTCGCGCGCAGGACACCGGGCCGTGCCCACTCCAGATGCATGATCAGCCCTTGGATGCCAGGTAGGCCTTGATCTGCCCGAGTTCCTGCTCGAAGTCGTCGTAGTCCTCACGCATGCCGTTGAGGTAGGCGCTCCAGCCGAGGCTGTTCTTCGCGTAGTGGACAGCTTCCTGAATTTCCTCGTCCGTGGCCCCGAACAGCTTCGCGGCCTCGGTGTGGAAGAGGGTGCAGTAACGGCACTTCGTCTCCGAGTGCAGTGCGATCCCGATCAGTTCCTTGTACTTGTTCGGGATGAGCGTCTCACCCAGCTCGATCTTCTTGAAGATCTCCCACTCGTGGTCCAGCAGGTCATCGGGGATCTGGGAGAAGAAATGCGGCACAAGGCCCAACGTCTCCTTGATCTCCGCCTCGACCTCGCTTCGGCTGCGGCCCGCCATGGCGACCACTCCTCTCGGTCCGGCGAAACAAAACCCCCTCCGTCCACGCTAGAACGCACAGGTGATCAGGGCGACCGCGGCAGCGCTCGCCTCTCCCCGCGCTCATTTGGGTGGCAGGCCGGCCGCGAAGCCGCGTCCCCGGTCGATCCAGTCGTCAAGGTCCGAGTCCTCGGACAGGGCGGAGGCGGCAACAACCACCCACCCGCGCATCGGGCGGCCGGTGAAGTCGAAGGGCCGCGTCCCGGGCCGCGCGAGCGCGGCGTCGGTGGCCTCGGGTCCGACGCGGACCATCAGCCCGTCGCCGATCACGCCCACGGCCATGTTGCCGGCGTGCAGGAACGCCAGGCCGCCGAACATCCGCTTCTCCGTGACCGCCGGATCCGTGCCCAGCCGGTGCCGGATCCGTTCCGCCAGTCCTTCGTCGTATGCCATGACAGCCCTTCGGATCGTGCTCGTCAGCGGGACGGGGTCAGTCGCTGTTCCAGGTCCCGCAGGTCCTTGACCAGGGAGGAGCGGACCTTGCGCCCCATCAGGGGCGCGGCCGGCCGGTGGAAGCCGGCCGTATCCCCCGGACTCGGATGCGGGCCGGCGGGCCGCCCTGGTGCGGGGTGAAGGTGTACGTGAACCCCAGCCGGGTGCCGGCATGCAACCGCCCCGAACATGCCCCGGCCCGGCCGCATCGTCCGGGGCACTATCGGCATACGGTCCCGGTGGGCGGAACCTTGCCGTCCAGGAGGTACCGGTCCACCGCGCCCTGCACGCATGTGCTGCCGCTGTTGTACGCGCCGTGCCCCTCGCCCTCGTAGGTCACCTCGATGCCGACCCCCTTGCCGAGCTCCTCCGCCATCGCCCTGGCGCCCTCGTAGGGGGTCGCCGGATCGCCGGTGTTGCCGATGACGATGATCGGGTTCGCCCCCGGCGCGCTGACATCGGGGTCCTCCCACTGCCCGGACACCGGCCAGTGGCTGCAGCCCATCAGGGCCCAGCCGAGATAGTCGCCGAAGACCGGCGAGACACGACGGAACTCCGGGAGCCGGGCCTTCGCCTGCGCCAACGTGTACCGCTCCTTGTAGTCCGCGCAGTTGATGGCCGCGTTGGCCGCCTGGAGATTGCTGTACTGCCCTTCCCTGCTCCGGCCGTTCAGCGAGTCGGACAGCGCGAGCAGGAGCGCGCCGTTGCCGCCGTCGGCCTCGTCGAGCCCCTGTTCCAGCAGCGGCCAGTACTCCTTGGAGTAGAGGGCCTGCGCGATGCCGTTCGTCGCCTGGGTCTCGGTGAGATCGCGGTCGCCGATCCCTTTGATCGTCTTCTTCTCGAGCCGGTTCTGGAGATCGATGATGAATTCCTGGATCTCCTGCGGGGTGCTGCCCGGCAGCCGGCAGTCGTCGCCGCGCGCGATGCAGTCTTCGGCGAAGTTGGTGAGCGCCAGCTGAAAGCCCCTGGCCTGGCCGAGCGAGCCCTCTTCAACGTTGCTGGTGGGGTCGACCACGGCGTCGAAGACGGCCCGTCCGACGTTCTTCGGGAACAGGTGCGCGTAGACGCCGCCCAGTTCCGTGCCGTACGAGATGCCGAAGTAGTGGAGCTTGTCGTCGCCGAGGACCTGACGCATCAGATCCATGTCACGGGCGGCGTTGGCGGTGCCGACGTGCGGCAGATCCACACCGGAGTTCTGCTCGCAATTGCCGTCGTACATACGGAGGTTGTCGGTGTACGCCTTCTCCTCCGCGGCGGTGTCAGGGGTGGCGTCCTGCGCGTAGTACTTGTCGAGTTCTCTGTTACCGAGGCATTCGACGGGCTGGCTGCGTCCGACCCCGCGCGGATCGAAGCTCACGAGGTCGTAGCGGGCGCGCAGCCTCTCGAAGTCCGGCGCCGCGGCGGGCAGGGTGCTGACCCCGGAGCCGCCGGGACCGCCGAAGTTGAAGATCAGCGAGCCGATCCGCCGGGACTGGTCACGGGCCTTCGCCCGTATGAGGGCCAGCTCGATGGTGTCGCCGCCGGGCTCCGTCCAGTCGCGCGGGACGTCCACGAAGGAGCACTCCCACTTGGTCCCGCCCGGCAGTGGCGAGGGCGCTGTACCGCCGCCCTCCGCCTCCGAGGGGGCCGGGCACGGCTGCCAGTCCAGCGTCTGGGCCCCGAGCTCACGGTCGGGTTCCTCGCTGCCACCGCCGCCGTCGGAGCAGCCGGCGGTGACAAGGAGGAGGGACGCGGTCGCGGCGGCGAGGACGGTGCCGGTGCGCCGCGCGACGCCCTGGACGCCGGCGCCGGCGCTGTCGGCGGGGTGGCCGGTGGGGGAGGTCGGCATGAGCCCATCGTGCGGCGCGGCGCGGCGGTCCGCCTGTCGGCGGCGGGCCGGACGGGTGAACCCGGCCGGTGCGGCAGGCCGGTGGGGCCGAGGAAGGGGGCTGATCGGGCAGGCAGGTTGAACGGCGCTCATCATGAACCATCCGGGGCTTGCACCACGGGGCGGGCGCTGCCCATTGCGCCGCACCGGGACCGGACTTGCGGACCGTCTCGTGAACGCCCCGCCGACGGGGAGTCGCGTCGGCCGATCCCGGCCGAGGCGGGGTGCAGCCGGTCGGGCCGGCCCCCGGGAGTCGGCGGTCGAGTCGACGCGGGCGGGGCGTCGACGTACTCCGTGTCCGGCTCCGGCACTCCGGCTCCGGCTCCGGCTCTCCGGCGGAATCGGCTGACCGGTGAGGCGTCCATGCAGAAGGCGTTGAAGATCCCGGCCCCCCATGCCGCTTCCGCACCAGCCATGCCGGAGCGTGGCGGGCTGCGAAGATCCGTGGCTCACCTGGTGCGCGTCCGAGAACGCGACCGAGCTGATCCAGTCCGTGGAGCCGGTGACGACGAGCTCGTACCCCGCCGTCGCCTCGTCGTCCCAGGTCGAGTCCAACGGGACGCGCGCGGTCAGCTCAACGCCTGCGGGCACTTTGACCTGGAGCCGGTTGACGGGCCGGCCGGACCGGGGCTCGGCCACCACCGTGCCGGACGCGTCGAGGAGTTGCAACGTGCAGAGGTCGGCGATCTCCTGTGGCGCCTGGCCATCCCCTGGGCAGTCCCAATACGTCGCGGACGAGGACGTCCTCGCTGTTGAGGGCCACTCCCTCCAGGGCTCGTCCGGGGCGCTGGGGGACCGCAGAGGCGGTGGCCATGCCGACCGCATCCGGCGATGCCGCGGTCGGTGTCGCGACGTCCATGACGTAGCCCCGTGGGACGGGAAATCTGCGAGCGGGCAGTGAATACGCCTCAGGAAGGCGGTGTGGTCGCCGGCGGGGAGGAAGCCGGCTCCAGGCGGACGCAGCAGTGACCGGGGCTGGGCGCCAGGCACGCCTGGAGGCAGCCTTCGTCGAGCCCTTCCAGCACGCCGCGGAGCAGGTGGAGGTTCATACCGCACACCGTCCGGGTGTGCTCGCGGGCGAGCGCATGGAAGGGGCAGTTGCCCAGGACGATGGCGTCGCCGTCGGAGCGGGGCTCGAATCCGTACCGCTCCAGCAGGTCGAACACATCTACCCGCTCCTGTCCGGCAAGCTGCGTGCCCAGCTCGTGGGCCTTTCGGTGCAGGACGGTCCGCACCGGTTCACCGGTGGATTCCGATTCCTCCAGGGCACGGGCGAGGAGCCGCCCGGCAAGTTCGTAGTGCCGCTCGGGCAGGCTGACGGTGACCTGCTTGGTGGAGCGTTTGTAGAGCTTGGCCGGCCGGCCCGCTCCAGGGCCGGTGCGTCCGCTGCGCCGCTCGTAGACCACGTCGAGCAGTGTTTCGTCGGCCAGGCGGTCCAGGTGGAAGGCCGCGGTCTGCCGCGCAAGGCCCAGGGCCTCGGCGGCTTCGTCGCGGCTGACCGGTCCCGGCTGGCGCACGACGTGGTTGTAGAGCCTCCGGCGGGTCGGCTCGTCCAGAGCGGCGACGGCGGAGACATCGGGGCGGGGTGCTTCCTTCGAGTGGTCCACGAACACCAGTGTAAAACCCACAGCCATTGACTAAAGAGAGATGGCGCTTCTATCGTTAATGGGAGTTGTCGATAGAAGGAAGGGCGTCATGTCGTCCGCAACCACACCCACCATGTCCGCCGGCTCCCGGCGGGCCGCGCTCACCGACCCCGGCTACCAGGCGTTCTTGATCCTGCGCACCGGCTTCACCGTGGCGCCGATCCTGTTCGGGCTGGACAAGTTCGCCAACCTGCTCGTCGACTGGCCCACCTACCTCGCGCCCTGGATCAACGACGTCGTTCCGGGCAGCGCCCAGGCGGCCATGTACGCCGTCGGAGTCATCGAGATCGTCGCGGGCCTCGTCGTCGCCATCGCCCCGCGCTTCGGGGGCTGGCTGGTCGCCGGATGGCTCGCCGGCATCATCATCAACCTGCTGACCATCCCCGGGCACTACGACATCGCGCTGCGCGACTTCGGCCTCCTGCTGGGCGCGGTCGCCCTCGCCCGGCTCGCCCAGCGCTACCACGGTAAGGACCAACGGCACTGACAGCCCCGCAGAGGGCACGGACGGCGAACGAGGCGGGTGAGCGCCCAGGGCCCACCCGCCTCACATCTGCCCGAGGCCCGCATGGCACGGGCGGCACGAAAACCGGCGCGGGCGGCGCAGTGGGGCGGATGGGAAGCTGGGGACATGGGAACCAACAGCGGTTCTCCGCCCATGCGCAGCGATCCGGACCCGTCGAGCGGGGGCTTGCGCCTCGGTGTCTACGTTCCGCTGCGGGAGTACGCAGTGATCGGTGACGGCCGCACTGCCGCTCTGGTCGCCCGGGACGGGTCGGTGGACTGGCTCGGCGTGCCCGACCTGGACTCCCCCGCGGTGTTCGGCGCGGTGCTGGACGCCGCCCGCGGTGGCCGGTTCGCTCTCGCACCGTCCGTGCCCTGTCGGGCGGAACGCCGCTACCTGCCCGGAACCAACGTCCTGGAGACGACCTTCGTCACTGCCCGGGGCGCGGTGCGGGTCACCGACGCGCTCACCCTGCACGAGAACGCGACGCTCACGCCGATGCGGGAGCTGCTGCGCCGCGTGGAGGGACTGTCGGGTTCCGTGCCCATGTGCTGGAGCGTGCAGCCCCGGTTCGGCTACGGCACCCGCCGCACCCGCTTCGCCCGGCACGCCGGTGGCCCCGTGGCGACAGCCGGAAGGGTTGCGCTCGCGATCCGTGCCTGGGACGTCGGCGAACCCGAATGCGACTACGGAGCGATCAGCGGCCACTTCGACCTCGCCGAGGGCAGCCGTGCACTGATCGCGGTGCCGTTCGCCGACCAGGAGCCCCTCGTTCTGCCGACCCGCGCCGAGTGCGAGGCACGCCTGGACGGCACATGTGCGGCCTGGCGGAGCTGGGCACACGATCGCCTCTACACCGAGCGGTGGCATCAGGCAGTGATGCGCAGCCTTCTGGCGCTGAAGCTGCTGGTCCATGCGCCTTCCGGTGCGGTCGCGGCGGCGGTGACGACCTCGCTGCCGGAGAACATCGGCGGCGAGCGCAACTGGGACTACCGCTTTTCCTGGGTGCGCGACTCCGCCTTCACCCTGGCCGCGTTCCTGCGGCTGGCTGCCCGGCGGAGGCACACGCCTACTTCTGGTGGCTCATGCATGCCTCGCAGCTCACCCATCCGCACCTGAACGTGCTGTACCGGCTGGACGGCGGCCACCGCACCCCGGAGAGGTCCCTTCCCTGGGAGGGGTACCGAGGGTCCGGTCCGGTCCGCATCGGCAACGCCGCGGTGGGCCAAGTCCAGCTGGACACCTACGGCGAGTTGCTGCAGACGGCGTGGCAGTATGCGTTGGCCACCGGACGCCTCGACGCAGACATCGCACACCGCCTCGCCGAGCTGGCGGACTTCGTCTGTGCGACCTGGCAGGAGCCCGACGCGGGCATCTGGGAGGTCCGCACCGCCCCGGCACTTCACCCAGTCGAAAATGATGTGCTGGGTGGCACTCGACCGCGCCGCCGACCTCGCCGAACGCGGTCTGATCCCCGCCCGGCACTTCCCCCACTGGCAGACCACACGCAGCCGGATCCGCGCCTTCGTCGAGACGCGCTGCTTCTCACGGGACCGCAACAGCTACGTACGCTCCGCCGGCAGCGAGGACCTGGACGCCGCCGTCCTCCTGGGCCACTTGTACGGATACGGTGGCGACGATCGTCGCATGCGGGCCACGATCAGCACCCTGGACCGCCATCTGCGGCACGGGCCCTACGTCGACCGGTACTCGGGAGAAGACGGCCTCAGCGGCGACGAAGGAGCGTTCCCGCGCCGCGTGGGGAACCGCTGCGGGCGCCTTCGTCGGCACACTCGCGCTGACGACCGCGCTGCGCACCGCCAGCGAGCTGCGCCTGACCCGCATGGATGTGCCGTTTCTCCTCGGCACCGCGGTGACCGTCAACCGCACCCGTGCAAAAGCCATCGGCTACCTGATGCACTTCCTCAACGGGCAGGTCTTCGCGTTCGTCTACCTCGCGGTCTTCGTTGCCATCGACCAGTCGGGCTGGTGGCTGGGCGCCCTGTTCGGACGCGCGCACGGCTTGTTCGCCGGCACCGCACTGGTCAACATCCTGCTGCCGCTCGTCCACCCGCGCATCGGCAGCCCCCTGACCAGCGCCCCGCAGGTGGCTCTGCTGGAACCCCCGGGCTTTCTGATGCGCAACTACGGGCCCGGCACGCCTGTGGTCACCGTGCTCGCGCACATCGGCTACGGGGCGACCGTCGGCGGCTTCACGAATCTCGCAGCCTGATGCGACGGACCGCGATGCAGGTGTCCGCCGGCCCCTGATCCGGATGCCGTCACGCCGTCCCCGGCGGTCGGGCGAGGACGGCGACGACGAGGGGCACGAAACGGTCGTGGTCAGCCCGTGGCGGCCGCCGTGATCAGCTCGGTCCGCAGTTCATGGCTCCCGTCGGGCAGCCTTGCCTCATAGAAGATGCGGTATCCGCCCGCGGGCAGGGAGAGGACGTCGAGGTAGCGGACATCCACGACAGGGGCGTCGTCGAACGCCATGAGCGCCGCATCCCCGCCCGTGGACTGCGGTCCGGCGAGAGAGGTGCGCTCGAACCAGTTCTCCTCGGCAGTGGCTCTTCCGTCGTAGCTGACGCGGCCATCGGCCAGGACGCTCGTCAGCCGTGCACCGCGAGCGTCCCACGCGCCGGGACGACCGCTGAGCACGGTGCCGTGCTGTTGCCACCGCAGCCCGTCGTCGCTCGTGGCGTAGGACGTGGTCATGCGGTCCTCCTGGCCCGGCTCGTCGAGGAGGTGACAGCAGATCCACGCCTGCCACTGACGGCCGTCGTGCCGTATCACCGGGTCCTTGACCGCTGTGGCCTCATCGCCCTCGAACACCGGGTGCACCTGCGCATCGAGCAGCCCCTCCGGAGACGGTGCCTCAAGAACGCCGATCCACCAGTGCTTCGTGCCGGGCGTGGCGCAACTGACGTAGAGCCGCCACCGTCCGGAGCCGGTCCGTACCAGCGCGGGACGTTCGACCATCATGGCGCCGAAGCGCTCCTTGGTGAGGATGCCGACCGTCGTGTACCGCTCGCCGTCGACCGAGCGGGCGATGACGTTGTAATCGTCCGCGTCCCGTACGCGGTAGGCGAGGACGATGGATCCGTCCGTGTCGAGGGCGGCGCTCGGGGCACCCGCCCACCGCTGCGGGCCCGTGCCGGGGGCGGGTACGGCGACCATGGCGCGACCGGGCCCGGGCAGCGGAAAGGGACCGGACACTCGGTGTGCCGCGAGGCCGGAAGTGCTGGTGATTCTGCTGAATGCCATGGCCACAGGCTCCCTGCCGCCTCCCTGGAGCCGGAAGTGGCATGACTGCCAGGGTGCGGGAAGTTTCTGCCATACTCGCCTCCGTGATCGGTGATGTGGTTGCTGTGATCGGGGACCGGGCCGCCGCCTTCGAGCTGGGTATCGTGTCCCATGTCTTCGGGTTGGACCGCTCGGACGACGGGCTGCCGACGCATGACTTCGCCGTGTGCACACTGCGCCCTGGACTCGTCCCGACCACCTCGGGTTTCTCGATCGCCGTGGAGCACGGAGTGGAGCGGATCGCGACCTCCGATCTGGTGACGGTCCCGGCATGGCCGCAGCTGGACGCCCCGGTGCCCCCGCAGGTTCTGGAAGCACTGCGTCACGCGGTCGCCCGCGGGGCCCAGGTGCTCTCCGTGTGCACCGGCACCTTCCTGCCGGCCGCCGCCGGCCTGCTCGACGGCCGCCGGGCCGCGACGCACTGGCAGTTCACCGACCTGCTCGCCGAGCGGTTCCCCGGGGTGGACGTCGACCGTGACGTCCTGTACGTGGAGGACGGCCCCATCCTCACCAGCGCCGGAGCAGCGGCCGGAATCGACGCCTGCCTGCACGTGGTGCGCCGGGAATACGGCGCTGCGACAGCCAACGCCCTGGCCCGCCGCATGGTCGTACCGGCTCACCGGTCGGGCGGACAGGCGCAGTTCGTCGAGACACCCGTCCCGGCACCTCGAACGACATACGAGCTGTCCGGCCTGATCGACTGGATACAGGGGCACCTCGACCAGCCGCTGACCGTGCCCGCCCTCGCCGCCCGGGCGGCAATGTCGCCCCGGACCTTTGCCAGACGGTTCAAAGCCGTCACCGGCACCACCCCGCACCGCTGGCTCCTCGATCAGCGGCTCCACCTTGTGGAAGAACTCCTGGAAACCACCGACCTGCCCATCGAGGCGGTGGCTGCCCGGGCGGGCTTCGGCAGCGCCGCCACCCTGCGTCACCATTTCGCCGCCCGCCGCGGCGTCGGACCCGCCGCCCACCGGCACACCTTCCGCACCGAGCACCAAGGGGCTGACGCCCGGCGGTGACACACCAGGCGCTGGGGGCTGCGCGCTTTCGCCGCCGCCGTCGGTTGACTCTGGGAACCCGTCAGGGGCCGGCGCGCCGCTGAACCGCGCTGATCTCCGTCCCGCGCTGCATCACGCCGGGACGGCGTATGGGGCAGGGAGCGCGGACAGCGACTTCGGCGACGTACCGGGCCGGATCCGGCGACAGCTGCCACCGGGGCTCGGCCGGGTCACAGCGAGCCGAACGGGCGCCTGAGCCCGCCCGGCTCGGTCAGCGCAGCCCGTCCCAGCCCCAGCGAGGGGTGGGACCTGGCTCGCCGACGTCCGTGCCGGGCGGGTCGGCCGACACCGTGCGGGCGATCTTCGTGCCCCAGTCGAAGTACTCCACCACCCGGCGCTGCAGCAGCTCGTCGCCGGGCAGTTCCTTCGCGACCGAGTCGGTCATCAGCTCCATCCAGCGAAGCCGCTGCTCCTCGGTGATCTGCAGTCCGAGATGGGCGCGTAGGAGGGCATGGTGACCGCCCAACTCGTCGGTGAAGCGGGTGGGTCCGTCGAAGACCTCTGCCAGCCAGACGGCGACATGCTCGATATGGGTGGGGGTGAAGTCGGCAAACACGGGGGCGAGCACCGGGTCGGCGAGTACCGCCTCGTAGAACGTGTTGCTCAGGCGGCGCAGCGCGTCCGCGCCGCCGACCGCCTCGTACAGCGTGCTGGGCTTCTCGCTCATGACTCCCACGATTTCCCGGATGACGGGAAACAGCCAAGCCTTTCCGCTCTGGGCGCATGGACCGGAAGGACGAAATCCGGGTGGGCCCTGGGAGCGTGCCGGCCCCGGCCAGGCTCGCGTCCGGTCCGCCGACCTTGCTGGAGCTGTAGGGAGAAGGGCCTCGGTGGAGTGCACACGTGCGTCGGGCCTGGGGCACCAGCCTCAGGTGACCTGCGCCGATGCTGCTGCCGCCGGCGGTCCTGGCCACGAGCGTCGTGCGCCCACGGCATCATGGCGACCCCGCCCCCGGCCGTGGGGCTGCGGACATCAGTGGTGGAGATCGCCCGGGTGGACTGCGGCTGCCGGGGAAGCCGGTGCCGGCGCCCCTCGGCGCGGCCGGCGCAGCTTGCTTGCTCCACGGGGCGGGAGCGGGTGACGGTTCTGTGCCCGAATTGCGCTGTCAGCTGCCCAGTCGGGTCCGCAGCAGTTCCTTGCCCAGCTCGGCGCCCTTGCGGCTGTCGGCCTGGGCTTTGCGGAACAGCTCGGCAACCTCGGTGTCGTTGTCGCGCTCGGCGTCCTGGATGTAGGTCTCCATCCGCAGCGCGTTGTTCAGGCAGGCCTCGATGTACCAGATCAGGTTGTAGTGCTTGTCCTTGGTGCCGGTGACGTCACCGGTTTCGCTGCTGCTCATGCCGTCTCCTCAAGAAGGTTGGCCTCGGGAGGACCAGGTGTTGCCGTGGTGCAGTGCTCAGTGGTTACGACCGGTGATCAGGTCGCGGGCCCGGTCCACCAGGCCGGCACCGGGAGCGAGGATTTTGTTGGCGGGAGGGGTGTCCGGCGCGGAGGGGTGCGGCCGGGTCGGGGCCGTCTTCTTGGCCCTGCGGATCTTGTCGCCCAGTTCGTCCAGCTCTTCGGCAGTGCAGGCCGCTGCGAGCAGGGGGAAGAGGCGGTTCTCCTCGTCCCTGACGTGTTCGGCGACTTGGAGTTTCAGCTTTGCCACCAAATGGTTGAACTGATCGTCGTCGGTGTCGAGGCCTTCCAGGTCCTTCAGCATCCGCTCGACGCCGGCGTGGTCCTCGAGCTCCTTGCCCGCGAGATCGTCGCCGCCGTCGACGTGCCGGCGGACCGCCGGGTAGAGGTACTCCTCCTCGGCGACGGAATGCCGCACCAGCTCGACCGTGAGCTGGTCCGCGAGCTGACGACGCCGCTTGTCCCCGACCGGCTGCTGCTCGATCCGGGCGAACAGCTCGTCCACCTCACGGTGGTCGGCCGTCAGTTCGTCGATGACGTTTCCGCCGTGTCCCATGCCGGTTCCCTTCTTGATCTTCCAGGCGCAGTACACCGTGGCAGCCCGAGTACCCAACACCCGAAACGACACGCATGATCCGGCCGACACGTGCGGCAGTCGGACCACAAGCAGGGCCGCTCAGCCGCAGTCCGGGCTGCGCTCGGCCGATACGAAACCGGTCGGGTCGGTGTCGAGGCGCCGTTTTTCGTGCGGCAACTGCCGGATCTGCATCCGCGGCATGACCGTGGGCCGGGCACACGAGTCACGCGGTGCGGGAGATCGCCGATCTCGGGCATCTCCCCGCGATCGTCGGCGACGCTGCACCAGGGGCCGATGAGCTCTTCGCCGGGGGCGGGTCGCGCGGGTCGGCGAGCCCGCGTCGGTCATCTCCATCAGCGGCTGCCCAGCGCTACTGCGGCTGTTGAGGTGGGGCCTCGCGTTGCGGCACCACCGCGACCGGGCAGTCGGCGTGCTGGAGCGCGGCGTGTGCCACGTGACCGAGGGGCAGCGCGAGAGGCCCGTGCCGTCGAGGGGCGCCCAGGACAAGCAGGTCGGCCGTGGCCGACCGCGTGAGCAGGACTTGGTGGACGGGGCCTTCGGCGGCGACGCGACGCACCAGTACGTCGGGGTGTTCGTGTTCCCGGTCGCGCAGGGCGTCCTCCAGCAGCGTCGCTGCCGGGTCCTCATCATGGTGTGCGGGGCCCCCGGTGAGCAGCGGATGTCTCAGGGATTTGAGGGCGGGGCGGCGCCAGGCGTGTACGGCTTCCACCGTGCAGCGCCGCGCTTCGGCCTCGCGGAACGCGAAGCGGATCGCCGCTGTGCTCGTTGGGGCGTCGCCGACGCCGACCGTGATTCGGCCATTGGCTCCTTGGCGGTTCTGCGGGCTGCCGCGTACGACGATCACCGGACAGTGCGCGTGCGTTGCCAGAGAGCGGCTGACGGAACCCAGCAGCGCACCCGTGATCGGCCCTCTGCCGCGGCACCCTGTCACCACGGCGGCGGCGTGGTGTGCCTCCCGCAACAACGCTGCCTCGGCGTCCTCGGGAACGATGTCGACTGTGATCTCCGCGTCGGGGTGGCGTCGCCGAGCCCGTTGGGCAGCGTGGCCGACGATGTCCTGCGCGAGCGCATGCTCAGGAGGAACCTCCGCCGACTCCGACTGTGTGAAGACGGGGCCTTCGTAGCGTTCCCAGAGGGAGGCGTGCACGATGCGCAGCGGCAGGCCGTGCAGGGCCGCTTCGTCCGCAGCCCAGTCGGCCGCCCCGAGACCGGCTTCCGATCCGTCGACGCCCACGACCATCGGTAGTGTCATCTGCCCCACCGCCTTCAGCACGCATGCGCCAGGATGCCTCAATTCTCCCGCGCCTTTGCCCCTGTGCCATGTCTGGATGGTGCAGCGCTGACGGAAGGCGCGGAGTCCGGCCCGTTCTCCCGGCGACCAGCGCGGCAACCTCACTGCTGAGCGAAAAGGTCCGGCCGATCCGGCCCCGGCGAGCGAGTGCTCGGGCTTCGAGGTGAATCCAGGCAACGGCGTGGGGATGCCCGGCCGGCCTCAGGGCCGGCTTCGGACGGCTCGAGCGCCACCGAACGCCACACAGAAAACGCGCTGGTCCGCATGGATCAACGCAGTTGCGAGAACGAGCGGTGGGACACCGCCGACCCGCGACCCTGGTCGGTGCTGGACAGACCGCCATGCGGGTCAGGCGGCCCCACGACGGCTATCGGTCGACTTCGTCCAGGAGGTGAGGGCCGTTGTTGCGCACACTGTTCACGGCTGTCGAGACAGGGCGGACGTCCAGGTTGCCGTCCGCCGGCCGGCTGAGGAGGGCGCGTAGGTCGCCGGTGTCCTCGTGGCGCGGGTCGAGCCAGGCGTCGTAGTGGTCCGGGGTGAGGGCGAGCGGCATGCGGGGATGGACCCGGCCGGCCGCGTCGGTGGCTTCCGTGGTGATGACCGTGCAGGTCATCAGCCACGCGGCGGTGTCGTCTTCCTGTTCGACCTCCGGATTGCGCCAGTACTCGTACAGGCCGGCAAGCGCCATCACCTGCCCGTCGGCCGGTCGGATGTAGTACGGCTGCTTGCGGGCCTTGCCAGCTCTTTCGGTCTTGGACTGCACCCACTCGTAGAAGCCGTCGGCCGGGAGCAGACAGCGGCGCTGGGCAAAGGCACGACGGTAGGCGGGCTTCTCGTGCACCGTCTCCACTCGCGCGTTGATCATGCGAGAGCCGATTTTCGGGTCCTTCGCCCAGGACGGCACCAGGCCCCAACGCAGCGGCCGGAGTTCCCTGAGCACGGATGCCTCGTCGCCGCCCTTGCGCGGGCTGCGCTCCAGGACGGCGTAGACGTCGTCGGTAGGGGCGACGTTCCAGTTCGGCGCCAGTGCTTCTTCGGGGCGCCAGTCAGTGACGTTGAAGAGCCCGGTCAGGTCCTGCGGACTGCGGGTGGAGACGTAGCGGCCGCACATATCGCCACTGTGCCACGACATCCGCGCCGGACGGAGCATGGGACTTGGAGCTGCTGGAGTTCGTCGATCCGGATGCGTACGCCGTCCTTGACCGACGTGCCGTCCCCGTCCCCGATCTGAAGGGAGCGCCGCCGGCGGGCATGCACTCACCGGCCGGTCTTCCCGGCCTTGCCGCAACGAGGCCGGCGGTCCCGGGTCCGACCTCCTGCTCCTACGGATCGAGAACGCTGCCTGAGACGGCCCGGCGGTCTGCGACAGAGAGAACGCACAGTCGAACACCGCTGTCGGCATGGACGCAAGGGGCTCAGGGAGTGAGGCAGCCGGGTGGCGTAAGGAAGCACCCGGAGAGCACTCGCCGAGCGGTGGAAAGGACTCTCCGGTGGTTAAGTGACGCATCGGACGTGATGCGGAGATAGGGGTCTACATGCGAGTGCGTGATTCCGTGGTCGTGATCACCGGGGCATCCAGCGGCATCGGGCGGGCCACCGCGGTCGCCTTCGCCCGGAAGGGATGCCCTGTGGTGCTGGCAGCCCGGCGGGGGGAGGCACTGGAGGCGGTCAGGCGGGAGTGCGAACGTCACCGTGGCGCGGAGGCCCTCGTCGTGCCGACCGACGTGACGGACGCCAAGGCGGTCCACGACCTCGCCCGGCGGGCGGTGCAGCACTTCGGCCGCATCGACGTATGGGTCAACGCCGCGGCGGTGACAGTCTTCGGCTCGTTCGACGAAGTCCCTCTGGAGGACTTCCGCAAGGTCATGGATGTCAATGTCATGGGGTACGTGCACGGCGCCCGTGCCGCCCTGCGGGTGATGCGGGAGCAGGACCGGGGGACGCTGATCAACGTCTCCTCCGTCGTGGGTGTCGTGAGTCAGCCGTACACGCACGCGTACGGCATGTCCAAGTACGCCGTCCGGGCGTTGAGCGCAAGCCTTCGCCAGGAGCTGCAGCTGGACAAGGCGAAGCACATCCACGTGTGCACGGTGCTGCCCGCCACGATCGACACGCCGCTGTTCGAACATGCCGCGAACTACACGGGGCGCAAGCCGCTGGCGATGCCCCCTGTGTACAGTCCCGAGCGGGTGGCACGGGCCATCGTGGACCTGGTGCGCATGCCCAGGCGCGAGGTCGTGGTGGGACCCATGGGGCGGTCCATGGTGCTGGAGTCCAGGATCATGCCGGGGCTGGTGGAGCGGATGATGGCGCGGCAGGTGGACAGGACGCACCTGTCCCGCAAGGAGCCCGCTCCGGCCGGCCACGGCAATCTGCACGTGCCGGCGCCCGGGGAGGGGGCGGCGCACGGAGGATGGGGTGGACGCCGCCGCACCGCGATGCGCCGCCTCACCGCCGCCACGCTGATGGCCGGCGCGGCGGCGAGTGTCGCGCGGCGGGTCCGCGCCCATTGAGCGGCTGGGACGCGCACGAGTTCACCGCTACGGCCGGCACCCGCGTCCACGCCGCCGTCCTCGGCCACCGTGGGCGCCTGGCCGGCTGCCTGGTGGAGCGCAGGACCGTTGCCCCGCCACATCGCGGTGGCAGGCATGTGCCTGCCGCACTGGGTGGTAACGGTGAGTAGCCCGCTTCCGCGTCGGTGATCGCCGGACTACGGAACTCCGTCGGCGATCGCGGCCACTGGTGCTGCACGACGCGCGGAAGCCACGCGCTCCCCCGACCTGGGGGCGCACGTTTCTTCCGCCGCCGTGGGGTACCCGTCCTCCATGTACCGACAACGGGAAGCCGATGGCCAGGTCTCCATCACGCCGATACGCGCGCTACAGCGGTTGATGCCGTCAGCCGCGGGCCCGGGAAAAGTTCTCACGGCAATGGATCGCCTCGAGCGCAATGCCGGGCTCGACGGCATCGCCGACTCCGTACGGCGAGTGGTGCGCGGCCTTCCACTCGGCCGCGGCCGCGACGTCCTGCACGGACGATGGCTGGGCCATCCGGTGCATCCCTTGATGGTGCAGCTTCCGGTGGGCAGCTGGTTTTCGGCAGCGGTGCTCGATCTGCTGCCCGGGCAGCTCCGGGGAGCCCGAGCGCTGATCGGTGTGGGGCTCGCCGCCGCCGGACCCGCGGCGGTGGCCGGCTGGGTCGACTGGGCCGAGCTGCAACGACAACAGATGCGTGTGGGGCTCGTGCACGCCGCGGCCAACATCACCGCAGTGGCCCTCTACAGTGGCTCGTTGGCTGCGCGGATACGGGGACGTAGCGGCCTGGGCAAGGCTCTGGGATTCGCCGGCCTTTCGGCCGTGAGTCTCGGCGGCGCGCTCGGCGGCCACCTGGCCTACCGGCAGGCCGCCGGGGCCAATCACTCCGAAGTCGTCCCCCATCTGGTGACGCTCGGCTGGCACGAGATCGGGGCGGTGGCCGACTTTCCCGTCGGACAGGCGGTACGGCGCCACATCGACGACGTGACCGTGCTTGTCGTCCGCGAGAGCGGCAACAAGGTTCATGTCCTGGCCGACAGGTGCAGCCACATGGGCGGGCCGCTCACGGAGGGTGTGATCGCGGACGGTTGTGTTCAGTGCCCCTGGCACGGGAGTGTCTTCCGTCTTGCCGACGGCTGGAACGTACGCGGCCCGGCGACGGCACCGCAGCCCGCCTTCGACACGCGCATCACGGACGGCCACGTGGAAGCATGCTTGCGCCTTGACGAAACGAGGGCCGGCAAGACAACGGATGCCGCCTGACACCCGAACTCAGGGCGCAGGGTCCCGGACCCGGGACAGCCACTGATCGAGCCGTTCTCAGGTGCTCGCCAGGGGCACTCCGGCCACGGGCGCGTTCTCGCGGGTGCTGAGGGCGCGGGGGCCGAGCCATTCGCACAGCACGATGGTGGCGTCGTCCTGGAGTCGGCCGCTGTGGTGGTGCAGGTGGGCTCGCATGAGGCGGCGCAGGGTTTCGGGGACAGGCAGTCCTTCGGTGTGGTGGCGGACGAGAAAGTCGATGAAGGCTTCGAGTCCGAATTCTTCGCCGCGAGTGCGGGCCTCGGTGATGCCGTCCGTGTAGAGGACGAGGCGGTCGCCGGGCTGCAGCTGCTGGTGACACATGATGGTGGTCAGGCCGAGGTCCGTACCCATGGGGTGGGCAGGCGGGCAGTCCACCATGGTCGCCGCGAGTCCGTCGCGGAGAAGGACCGGTGGGTGGTGTCCGCGGTTGGTCCAGGTCAGGACACCGGTGGTGGTGTCGAGGTCGGCGAGGATGCCGGTCACGTAGTGGTCGGCGCCGAACTGCTCGAGGAGGACCTGTTCGATGGCGTCGCCCAGATCGGCAAGGCCGGTGCCCTGTCTGCGGCGATTGCGACAGGCACTCATGGCGAGATTCGCTGTCAGACCGGCGGCGGTGTCGTGTCCCATCGCGTCGAAGATGGAAAGGTGGACGATGTCGTCTGCCGTGGAGTAGTCGAAGGCATCGCCGCTGACCTGGTACGCAGGCTCCATCACCGCGCCGATGGTGACCCGGCCGTCGGCGTAGGTGCGCGGCGGCATCAGCTGCCACTGCATCTCCGCGGCCACGTTCATCGGCTCGCTCCGGATGAGGCGGGCGTAGGTATCGCTCAGATTTCGCCTGCTGACCACCAGCATCGCCACCAGTGAGGCCAGCGACAGCATGGCCTCCTGCATGTCCCGGTCATCCGCCGGGGCGGTCAGGTACAGGAGCCCGAGCCGCTCGGTGCCGTCCAGCAAAGGGACCCACCAGCAGTGCGTCTCGTCTCCGGTAGGCATGATGCTGCCGTACTGGTAAGCCCGCCCCGGGATGCTGCCCTCGATGGTCACCTTCGCCGGGCGTCCCCCGAGCCCGTGCGCCGCATCAGGGCGTTCGCCGGTGAACAGGCGCAGTTCGTCGTGCTGCAGGTCAGCCAGGTAGATCAGCGCCTCGCTGAACCCGGCAGTCGCCGCATGGTCGGACACCCGCGCCGGCAGCTGTTCGAAGGACATGACATGGCTGTCGGCGAGCAGCCCGGCCAGCATCCGCCGGACATCGCGGTCCCGGTCCCTCACCGCGGCACCTCATCTCACAAGTCGGTCCGGTCCGACGCCTTCCACGATCCCACACGCGCAGAGCGTGCACTCCTGCCGCCGCGCTGTGCTCTTGCCATGCCGCGAGCTTCATTGGCCGCCAACGCATTCCCAAGATGAGCATCCGGCAGCGCCGGCCCCTCCGCGCATCCTGGTCGAGCGCGTCGAACCCGCTCCGACCAGGCCAGTCATCGCCCTGCTGGTCAGCGCCCCGCACCTCAGCATCCGGACCACCCGCGGCTACGTCGCCGTCTTCGTCGAGGACGTGATCCGCCACTACCAGGCCCACCTCCACCCGAGGCGCCCGTCCGGTGGCGAACGCACATCGGGACGCCACCGCGCAGGACGGGAACGAGTTCGAGGCGCACTTCGACCACCGCAAGGTCGAGCTCCGCTCCTGCGGACGCCCCTACGGCACCCCCTGCCGGCACGAACACCCCTGCTTCCCTGAACCAGCGACAGCCCGGGCGACCGGCAGGAGGGGAGATCATAATTCTCTCGGCTCGCCTCGGGGCCAGGAACTACTGTCGCGAGCATGGTCGAACACGATGCCCTCAGTGCCACCCGCGAGGCTTATGACGCCGCTGCCCCCACCTATGCGCAGCTGTTCCGCGACACGCTGCGTGACAGTCCCCTGGACCGCGCGATCTTGGGTGCCTTCGCCGAGGTCGTAAATGCGAGTGGGGACGGTCAGGTCGCGGACCTGGGGTGTGGGCCTGGCCACATCACCGCTTATCTGGGAGAGCTGGGGCTTGCTGTGTTTGGCGTTGACGCCTCTCCTGCGATGGTCGAGTTGGCTCGGCAGGCCTATCCGGGCCTGCGGTTCGACGTGGGCTCGATGGCCGCGTTGAACATCGCTGACGGCGTGCTGGGCGGCGTACTCTCACGTTGGTCCATCATCCACACTCCGCCGCGAGAACTCCCCGTCATCCTCTCGGAGTTCCACCGTGTGCTGGCCCCTGGCGGCCACCTCCTGGTCGGCTTTTCGGCAAGCGACGATCCGTCTCACCCGACGCAGGTCTTCGATCACACAGTCGCGCCGGCCTATCGGTGGTCGCCCGATCACCTCGCCGCGATGCTGCGCAAGTCCGGGTTGGCCGAGGTGGCCCGGATGGTTCGCGAGCCTCAGCCCACAGACCGACGGCAGTTCCAGGAGATCCAACTGCTCGCCCGCAAAGCCTAGGCGGGAGCTGTCCGACCGGACACATGGCCGCGTTCAACCTGCCGGACGGGGAGCCGTCCGGCTCCAGGCGTCGACTCGTGATCAGGGCTCACCGCCCGTTCGAGCTCCGATCCGGTCGAACGAGAGGACTTCGAGGAACACCCTCCAAGGACTGTCCCCGCAATGATCCGGCGGCCTGCGTCGCGGACCGAAAAGGCGCGATGTCGTGCGCGCACTGTGTGTACGGTGCCGGTCGTGGCCGCGTACTGACGTTCCAACCTGACGCTGCGCCGGCTCGCCCCTCCCTTCGGCGTCTCGAAGTCCGCCGCTGACCGCATCATCCACCGCCTCGGGCCCCTGCTCGCGCTCCGGCCCGCAAACGGTTCAGTAAGGATGCCGTGCTCATCGTGGACGGCACCTTGGTGCCCACCGCGGAGAGTACGGACAGGCCCGGGAAGCTGGTGATGATGTCGGCATCCGGGTGGGCGACCCATCAGATGCGATGTGCCCGGACCCGCGGGCAGAGCTGGACGCCTTGGCCGGGCGCCTCGATCCCGAACAAGCCGAACTCCGCGAGACCCGGCGACGATTGAGCGAGCTCGCATCAGGTGGTTGGGGCGCGTCGGCAACGTCATGCGTGGCCGCAGCTCATCGACGGCCCGGTCGAGAGAGGTCCGGCTGTCCAGCAACTCCCGGTGACGTCCCGAAGCTTCTGGTGCCGCACCGCCAGGAGGTTCGGGACCCCACTGCGCGTCAGTTGCCGCCCGTCGTTGTCAGGGTTCAGACGCCGTCCGTGCAGCCTGTGTTCCAGACGGCCGCGCGTACAGCTCGTGCACACCACTGCATTCAGCAGCGCCGGGTCGCGGAAGGTCGCCGGCGTGATCGTCACCTCGGTGATCCGGATCGCGTCGCCCATCAGGCGTTCACCTGCGTGCACAGGACCGACCCGGCATCGGTGATTCGCCGGCCGGATGAAGTGAACGGTGTCACCGAGACGAGTTCCGAGCCATGCAGGTGCTACAGGCGGACGATGATCAGCGCGATGTCGTCGTCTCCGCCGCCGCTGACCCCGAAGCGGGACAGCAGCGCGTCGGCCAGGTGTTCAGGGGTCATACGAGGGTTGGCGGCGAGGATGTCGGTGAGCCGTTGTTGGCCGGCGTCGATGTCCTCGCCGCGGCGTTCGATGAGGCCGTCGGTGTAGAGCACGAGGGTGTCGCCAGGAGAGTAGGGCACGGCGGCTCTGGGGCGCGGGACGTGCTGGAGACGGGCGCCCAGCGGTGGGTCGGTGGCCTGGTCGAGCAGGACGGTGGTGCCGTCGGGGCGGGCAAGGACCGGTGCGGGGTGGCCGGCGTTGCTGTAGGTGATGTGGCGGCGGCGGGTGTCGATGACGGCTTCGACCGCGGTGGTGGCCAGTGCACCTTCCACCGCGCGGGCATACAGGCCCAAGACCTCCATGGCCCTGGCGGGGTCGTGCAGGGCACGGACGGCGGCGGACAGTGCGCTGCGGAGCATGCCCATGGCGGCGGCGGCCGCCAGACCGTGGCCGACGACGTCACCGACCGCGACCGAGAAGGCGTCGTCGGGCAGGTCCACCACGTCGTACCAGTCCCCGCACACGTTGAGCCCTTTGGCGGCGGGCAGGTAGCGCACCGCGATGTTCCGGTGCCGAGCCAGATCCGGGGACTGCAACATGGCCTCCTGGAGGGTGACGGCGACCATCCGCTCCCTGTCGTGGGCATGCCGCAACTGCTCATTCAGCTGCTGGAGCTCCTGGGCTCGCCCGTAGAGTTCGGCCTCCATGGCCTGCCACTCGCTGAGCGCCTGCCCCGGCTGCCCGTGGGCGGAGTGGGAAAGCACGAACTCGGTCACGTCCTCCACCCGGTGGATGATCCAGGCCACCCGCCCGTCCGGCCCGAGCACGGGGGTGTTGATCGGTGACCACCACCGTTCCTCGAAAACCCCCGGGTCGTCGGGGACGGGGATGTCGTACTTCTGCACCGCCATCGTGTCCGGCTCCCCCGAACGCAGAACCCGTTGGAGGGAAGCACTCAGGTTCCGTACCCCGTCGGCATGGGGGTCTGCCGGGTTGTCGGGGAATGCGTCGAAGAGATACTGCCCGACCAGGTCTTCGCGGGAACGACTGGTGGCGCGGCAGTACGCCGCGTTGACGTCGAGGATCACAAGATCGGGGCCCAGCACCAGATACGGACTGGGGGTGGCAGCGAACAACGCCTGGTAGCCGATCGGCGGTGTGGTCACAGGTGCTCTCCCGTTCCTGTGGGTGGCCCCCTGCCTGGTTCTACTATGCGCGTCGCCGATCGCCACAGCGTGGCAGGGCCCTCGGAGTGTCGTAGAACCCCTGGTCAGGACGGTGGTGGTCCTTCTTGCACGGTGCCTTTCGGGGAGTGAGGTCGGATCCGGTTGCGGGTGGTGGAGCGAGCCGGGTCCGGAGAGTGAAGGCAGACCTTCACGGCCCGTTCCGGGTGGCCGCGCCGACGTCGCCCGCGATGCCTCGTGCCGGTGGCGCCGGCCCGCGCGACTGCACCGCGACCGCCCTGCCCCTCCCCCGCTGACGTGCCCGCGCCCGACGTCGCGTGGCCGGCGGCCCGGCCGACCCCGCAGGAGGGCAGCCGTTTTCAAGAATCGCCGTCCGCGCAATCGGCCGAGATCGGACCTCCTTCGGGTGAGGCGGTGCCGCAGGTCCTGAGACAGCGCCTGCATCCGGTGATCCTCATTCACGTCGGTCGGTGACAGCGAGAGGAATGGGTCTGCTCATGAGTGGGGACATCCCCGTCGGCGAAGGGGCGGATACAGCCGGCTCGCGGCACCGCAGGCTGACCCTTGCCGGCGCGCTCATGTTGGGCGGCTTCCTTCTCAATGTCGTCCTGACCGCAGGGCTTCATCCTTCAGGAGAGGAGGACGACCACCCCGCGATCTTCACCCAGTACGCAGAAAGCAGCAGCTGGATCGCCGTTCATCTGGGCCAATTCATCGCCGTCCTGGTGACGCTGAGCGGTCTGCTCGTGCTGTACCGGGTCCTGCGCGGTACCGAGAGGTCATCCCTGGTGGCACAGCTGGCGGCCGCGGCAGTTGTGGCTACGGCCGCCATCTGGGCCGTACTGCAGGGGCTGGACGGGGTGGGTCTGAAGCAAGCCGTCGACTCATGGGCCGGCGCTTCGGGCACGGAGAAGACGATCCGCTTTGCCAACGCCGAGACCGTGCGCTGGCTGGAATGGGGATTCCAGAGCTACTTCCGCATTCTGCTCGGGCTGAGCCTCGCCCTGTTCGGGACAGCGATTCTGGCCGGTCGCCAGATCCCCGGCTGGCTGGGCTGGACGGCCCTCGCTGCCGGCCTATGCTCCGTGATCTTCGGAATCGACGTAGGTTACAGCGGCCTGGCCGGCGGGCTCCAGGACGTCCTCGGCATCGCCACCTTCGTCCTCGTCCTGGTCTTCGCCATCGGAGTGCTCGTTGCCGGAGTACGCGAGCGCGGCCACCACAGCTGAACCGAAACGGTCCAACAGCCCGAAGAGCGGGCCGGGCTGCGCAGCCGGGTCAGCAGCCGGTGGGCCACGGGGGCCGACAGCGCGGTGTGAGCCGGAGGCCGCGTGCGGATCGCCGTGAACAGTAGCGGCGGGCGATTCGGTCGGGGTGACTTCTTGAGCACGTGCAAAGGGCCGTGCGGATGCGCCGTGGCCGCCGGTTCCTCATTCCAGGCTCATTCCCATCTTGTCGGCCAAACCCGCGGCGAGCGCCGCGATGGTGGGGTGCTTCCAGACGAAGTCGCCTGCGAGTTTGATGCCGAGGCCTGCCTGCAGTCGGGTGCGCAGTTCCATGGACAGCAGTGAGTCGAAGCCGAGACTGCGCAGCGGTGTCTGCGGGTCCAGTCGCGCACTGCCGGACTGGAGGACGATGCTCATCTCCGTGGCGAGATGGTCCTCCAGGGCCGTTCGGCGGGCGAGAGGGGAGTCAAGCCCCGCCAGGCGGGCACGGACGTCGGCTGCGGTCACGGTCTCGCCGCCCGGTGGTGCGGTGCCCTGGGCCTCGTGGCGGTCCACGAGGCCCTCGAAGAAGGGGGCGCTGCGGACCTTGGGCGGGATCCAGGTCACGGGTGTGCCGGGCAGGACACCGGTCACCACCCGCCGGTGGGTGAGCAGCGCCTCGAGGGCGCGCAGGCCGTCTTGGGTGGCCATGGTCTCGTAGCCACGGTCGGCGAAGTCGGTTGCGACGCCGGTCTGTCCCCACGGCCCCCAGTTGACGGCAAGGGTGTGCAGCCCTTGGGCGCTCCGCCAGATCGCGAAGGCGTCCAGCCAGGAGTTGGCGGCGGCGTACGCGCCCTGGCCCGGGTTCCCCAGCAGCGAAGCCATGGACGAGTAGAGCACGAACCAGTCGGCCGCGTGCCCTGCGAGGGCCTCATGGAGTCGCCATGCCGCGGTGACCTTGGGACGCCAGACGCGTTCGAGCTGTTCGTCGGTGATGTTGGTGAGCGCGGCGTCGTCGAGGACCATCGCCGAATGCACCACTCCCCGCAACGTCAGCCCGCCTGCCGTGGCCGCTGACACGAGCCGCTCGGCCACCCCGGGCCGGGAGGCGTCCCCCAGTTCGACGGAGATACGGGTGCCTGCGGCACGCAGCCGGGCCAGCTTCCTTTCAGCGGACTCGCCGGGCGGTGTCCGGCCGTTGAGGACGATGTGCCCGGCGCCCAGTTCGGCCAGGCGGGCCGCCGTGGCCAGGCCGACGCCGCGCAGTCCCCCGGTGATGACGTAGGCGCCGTCGGAACGGACCGGCGAGGGCGGTTCGGCCTGCACGGCGGTCGTCTCCCCGTGTTCGGGCACGGTCAGGACGAGTTTGCCGATGTGGCCGGCGCCCGCCATGAGACGGAACGCCTCCGTGGCCAGGGCCAGGGGGAACTCCTGGTGCGGCAGCACCTGGAGGGCGCCGGCGGCGAACAGGTCCATGACCTCGCCCAGGAGATCGCGGAACGCCTTGGGGCGGCGTTGCTGAAGTCCTATGAGGTCGACAGTGCTGAACGTGACGTTGTGGCGGAACGGCGCCAGCCCGAGGGAGGTGTCGGCAAGGATGTCACGGACTCCCAGCTCGACGAACCGGCCGAAGGGACTCAGTGCCTCCAGCCCCATCCGGATCGCCGGCCCGGAGAGCGAGTTGAGTACGACGTCGACGCCCATGCCGCCGGTCGCCTCGCGGGCCTGTTCGGCGAAGTCCAGTGAGCGGGAGTCCATCGCGTGCCGGACCCCCATGCCGCGCAGGTAGCCGCGCTTCTCGTCGTTCCCTGCCGTGGCAAGCACCTCCGCCCCCAGGTGCCGTGCGACGGCGAGCGCGGCCAGGCCCGTACCGCCGGTGGCGGAGTGGATGAGAACGCGTTCGCCTTCGGCGAGGTGCGCCACATGCCGCAGGGCGTACCAGGCGGTGAGATACGCCGTCGGGATGCCCGCCGCCGCAATGGTGTCGACGCCGGCCGGCAGGTGGACCACGGCGTCGGCCCGGACCGTCGTGAACGAGCCGAAGGCGCCACCGGCGAGATCCACGGCCAGGACGGAGTCCCCGACCCGGACATGCTCGACGCCCGGGCCGACCGCGGTCACCGTCCCCGTGCATTCGAAGCCGATACGGTCGGCGCCGCCAGCGCACCGGTCCGCGGCCGGCAGAAGTCCCATGACGGTGAGGACGTCACGGAAGTTCAGTCCCGCTGCGGTGACTTGAAGCTCCACTTCACCCGGACCCGGCGGGTGCCGCTCGCCCACCACAAGATGCAGGGAACCGAGGTCCCCGGCCCGGCCCGCGCGCAGCCGGAAGCGGTCGACGCCGTAGCGTACCCCTCGGGCGGTCACGCTCAGGCGCTCGGTGTCGGTGAGGGGAGCGGGGACGAGCCGGGCCACACGGCGGTCCGCGCCCCGCACGGCCATCTCGTCTCCGGGCGTCCCGCCCAGCAGGAGGTCGGCCGTCTGCCGCAGGTCCTCGTCGGACCGTCCCGTGTCGACGAGGGTGGCACGCACCTCCGGGTGCTCGTGCGCCAGGACGCGCACCAGACCGCGGACCGGACTTTGGGCGGGGTCGGCCGTCTCCCCCGTTTCGACGGCGCGGGCGCCCTGCGTGACGACGTACAGCCTCGGAGGGCGGGAGCAGTTCGCGACCGCCTGGACGACGCCGAGGAGCCGCCGGGTGCGCTCCAGGGCGTCCACCGTGGGATCGGCAACCGGCCCGTCGGCGCCGGCTGCCTGCGCGGAGGCCGAGCGGACGACGCCGGAGGCCTCCGGTCCGCCGGACGGTGTGCAAAGGAACACCACGGCACCGGGCGGATCGATCAGTTCGCCCTCGGCAAGGCGGTCCCGCAGTGCGGGGACACGGTGCTCGCCCTCGGGAAGGGCGGCGACCCGGACACGGGCCCCGGACACGCGGAGCGCGTCGGCGAGTTCCTCCGCCCGGGTGCCGCGCTCGCCGACCACCAGCCAGCCACCGGCCGACGCGGCCATCGCCGTCCTCGCGGGCGGTGCTTCGGCAGCGGTGGGCGCGGGCTGCCAGTCGACGGCGTAGAACCACCGGTCGACGTCGGTGCGCTCGGTGACTTCGCGCTGCAGCAGGCGCAGGCCGTTCAGGGCGAACACCGTATGTCCGTCACCGCTCAGCAGCCGGATGTCCGCGGTGATCCCGTCAGTCTGCTTCCGCGTGATCTTCGCGTGCCCGTGGACCGCCGCACCGGGATCACCGTGGATTCTCAGCGACTTCACGCCGACCGGTAGGACGAGGCCGCCGGCGGCCTCGTCCCGTACCAGGGTGGCGACTGCGAGCTGGGCGCACAGGTCCACGAGCACGGGATGGACGCACAGGGAACCCGGTGTGGGACCGGCCGGGGAGGGGACGTCGACCCGTGCCCAGACGCTGTCACCGGTGGGCGACAGGCGTAGTTCGCTGATCCCCGCGAACGCCGCTCCATGGTGGAGGCCGCGCGAGCGCAGGCGCTGGTACATGGTGGCAGCGGGCAGAATCACGGGGTGCTCCACATGCCGGGTGTGCACGGGGACGAGTTCGGGCTCTCGCGGTGGCCCGCCCGAACTCAGGATGGCACTGGCGTGCAGCACCCATTGCTCCTCGTCCCCGTCGGCGCGCGCGAAGATCTCGCAGGTGGCGCGGCCCCGGCCGGACAGGTCCGCCGTCGTGGTGATCTCTGATCGACCGTCCAGGGCGAGCGGTTCATGGAAGGCGACGTCGGCGACCTCCACCTCACGCGGCGGCACGTCGAAGGCCTGGCAGGCGGCGGTGAGGGCGAGGGCGCAGTAGGCGGCCCCCGGCAGGACCACCACGTTGTTCAGCTGGTGGTCGGCCAGCCAGGGATGGGCGCGTGTTCCGGCTTCTCCCCGCCAGCTGTGCCGGACGGGACGGCCCGGTGTCCTCCCGTGGACTCCGGGGAGGGAACTGTGCGCGCCGCTCGGCCCGGAATCCGCCGCGAGGCCGGGTGCCGCCGGGGACCTGCCGTCATCGGGCCGTTCACTCGGGTCCACCCAGTGGTGTCTGCGGTCGAAGGCCATGGTGGGCACGTCGGCCAGGGCTCGGCCCTCGTACAGGGCGGCCCAGTTGACGGGTGCGCCGGCGCAGTGCAGGGCGCCGAGCTGGGTACGGAAGGTGGCCTGCTCGTTCTCCTCGCGCCGGAGTGTGGGCAGGACGACGGGTGCGTCGACGAGCCCCCTCAGGCTGCCGGTGACCGCCTGGGTGACGACCGGATGCGGGGACACCTCTACGTAGGCCGTGTGCCGGTCCTGGGCTGCCGTACGGATCGCATCCGCGAAGCGCACCGGCCGGCGCAGGTTGTGGCACCAGTACTGGGCGTCGAGGACCGGGACCGTGCGGGGGTCGTCCAGCACGGTGGAGTAGAACGGTACGGTCGGCGGGCACGGCGTCAGGTCGGCGAGATCCGCCGCCAGTTCGTCCAACAGCGGCTCCACCTGTGGGGAGTGCGAGGCGACGTCCACCGCGATCAGACGGGCGGGTACATCCCGGGCGTCCCAGCACTCGACCATGCGCTCCACGGCAGCCCTGTCGCCGGCGACGACGGTGGAACCGGGCGCGGCCAGGACCGCGACGGAGACCAGTGCCGAGGCGTCGGCGGATGCCAGGTCCGCCTCCACCTCGGCACGGCCCAGGGCGACGGTTGCCATGGCACCGGCGCCCGCGATGCGGGTCAGCAGGGCGGACCGCCGGCAGATCACCCGGACACCGTCCTGCAAGGACAGCGCCCCCGCGACGACGGCGGCGGCCACCTCGCCCATCGAGTGGCCCACGACCCCGGCGGGCTCCACACCGCAGGCCCGCCATGCGGCGGCCAGAGCGGTCTGCACGGCGAACAGCACCGGCTGCACCCGTCCGCATCCGGTGATCTCCCGGCCTTCCCGTACGACGTCGAGTACGGAGAAGCCGGCCTCGGCGGCGATCAGCGGCTCGATCTCGGACAGGGCGGTGGCGAAGGCCGGTTCGCGCGCGAGGAAGTCGCGGGCCATGCCCGGCCATTGGGAGCCCTGTCCGGAGAACACCCACACCGGCCGCCTGCTCACACCTGCCGCGACGGACCCCCATACCACGCCCGGCACAGCCTCTCCGGCGGCGAACGACCGCAGGGATCGGACGAAGGCCGGGCGTGAGGACGCCACCACGCCGAGCCGCCCACGTCCGACCGGGCGGCGCAGCGCGAGGGTGTGGGCGATGTCGGCGAGAGGCACGCTCGCGCCGTCGCCCTCCAGCCAGTCGGCAAGCGTGCGCGCCGCGGCGGGCAACACGTCGGCCGAGCCGGCGGGCACCAGCAGGACATGCGATTCCGCGGCCATGGCACGCGGCCGGCCGGGGCGCGTGCCCGGCGGGCGGCGCTTGGCCGTGGCAGGCGCCTGCTCCAGCACGACATGGGCGTTCGTGCCGGCGAACCCGAAAGAGGAGACGGCTGCCAGCCGGGACGTCGTCCGGGTGGGCCAGTCCGTCGGCCGGTCTGGCACGAAGAAACGAGTGTTCTCCGGGGCGACGGCCGGGTTCCAGCGGGTGAAGTGCAGGCTCGGCGGAACGACACCCTGCTGCAGGCACAGCACCGCCTTCATCAGGCCGGTGACCCCGGCAGCTGGTTCCAGGTGCCCCAGGTTGGTCTTCACCGAACCCAGCGCACAGCGATCCCGGCCCCTTCCGTAGACGCGGGCCAGACTCGTGAACTCCACCGGATCGCCGACCGGGGTGCCCGTGCCATGCGCCTCGATCATGCCTACCTCACCGGGGTCGACCCCGGCACGGGCCAGCGCCTGACGGAACAGTGCCTCCTGGGCCGCCGCCGACGGTGCGGCCAGGCCGTCCGACCGGCCGTCCTGGTTCACGGCGGAGCCCCGGACCACGGCCAGCACCCGGTCACCGTCCCGCACGGCGTCCTGCAGACGCTTCAGGACCACGACCGCACAGCCCTCACCGCGCACGAAGCCGTCGGCCGCCGCATCGAACGCTCGGCAGCGCCCCGTCGGCGAGAGCATGCCCATCCGGACGAACGACCGCGTCGTCCTGGAGGCGAGCACCAGGGTGACACCCCCGGCGAGCGCCACATGACACTCCCCGTTCCGCAGTGCCTGGCCCGCCAGATGCAGGGCGACCAGTGAGGACGAGCACGCGGTGTCCAAAGCCACCGACGGCCCTTGCAGCCCCAGCAGATAGGAGATGCGCCCCGGAGCCACACAGTGACCGTTCGTCAGGACCGCTCCCTCCAGCTCTTTGGGATGCCCCGCCAGGCGGTCCATGTACTCGGTGTAGCTCAGCCCGGTGAACACCCCGGTCGAGGTCCCTGCGAGGCGGTCGGGTGGCAGTCCCGCGTGCTCCAGCGCCTCCCAGGACACTTCGAGTAACAACCGGTGCTGGGGGTCGAGTATGTCCGCCTCGCGTCCGGAGACACCGAAGAACGCCGCGTCGAATCCGGAGACGTCCCTCAGCCAGCCGCCCTGCCGGGGCAGCGCGGCATCCCGGCCCCGCCCTATGTCCGTACGGGTGGGCGGCGGATCTCCTACCGCGTCGCGGCCGGCCGCCAGCAGCCGCCACAAGGCAGCCGGGGAGTCGACGTCCCCGGGCAGCCGGCAACCCATGCCGATGACGGCGATGTGTCCGCCCCCACCGGCCGAAAAGTCCTGCGTGTTCTGTCCCATGATCTTCCTGCCTCTGCTGCCGTCGTCGGATCACTTCGATGGTGGGGAGGACGACCGTCGACGAGACGGGGCGATCGGCGCCGCCGGAGCCGGCCGTGGTCGGCGAGGGCGACACCAGGTCGCGTGTCCTTCCCTCTCCGGCCGGGCCGCGAACCGGGTTGCACCACGTGGCAGGCACGCGGGTGCCGGAACGGACCGCCGTCAGACGGCGTCCGGGCTGCCGACGAGAAGCACGCTCTTCACCCCGCCGATCTGGTAGTTGCAGGTCAGCGCGTAGTCGAAGTCGAGAGGCCTGCTGCTCGTGCCGGGAACCGGATCGAACGGCAACCCGTCGGCGGGCTCTTCGCAGTTCGCCGTGGGACACACCTGCCCCCGCTGCATCATCAGCAGGCTCAGCGCCACCCCGAGGCAGCCCGCCGGCGCGCCGTTGTGGCCGAAGCAGGCCTCCTGCGAGGTCATCACCAGGCCGCTGTCGGGGCCGTAGAGCTGCTTGACCGCGTTCGCCTCAAAAGCGGTGACCACCACATCACCGTCGCTGCCGCCGTGTACATAGGGAATCTGCGAGATGTCCCACCGGTCCCCCAGGCACTGGCGGACGGCTTCCACCAGCGCGGCTCCGCTGTCGTCACTGGCCAGGGGGTTCGCCAGACCGTCGCGGGTCATGGCATGAGCCAGCACCTGACCATGGGCGCGTGCGCCTCGCTCATCGGCGTGCCTGCGGGACTCCAGGATGAGGGTGGCCGCGCCTTCACCGTGGTTCACGCAGTCCGCCCGACGGTCGTACGGGCGCATCAGGCGGTCGAAGGACGGCAGGAGTTGCGGCATGCCCTCGACCCGGACGGCCTCGTACGCCCCCTGGGCGGCACGCAGCAGCCGTTGGACGTTCAGGATGACGTCCAGACCGAAGAGGTCCACGCCCGACACGACGGCAAGGTCGACCACACCGTTGGCGATCAGCTGCTGAGCGGTGCCGACCTGCACCGCGGACGAGGCGCACCCGCAGGACACGGTGAAGCACGGGCCGGTCGACCGTATGAGCGCGCCCTGTACCAGGGAGACGTCGGACGGTGTGAGGCCCTGCTGGCCCCGGACGAACAGTTCCATCGCCTCCTGCGGGCTGGTCGTCAGGGGATCGGCCTCGAGCACTGCCATGTAGGGCCCGACATTGGTGTCCACCCCGCCACGCCCGGTCAGAACGGCCGCTCCCGTCAGATCACCGGCGCGGAAGTCCAGCCCGGCGTCGGCGCAGGCCTCCACCAGCGAGACCAGCCCGAACCTGTGGGCGTTCGTGTAGTGCCGGGAGAACGTCGGCGGGATGTCCGGCAGCCGTGCATCGAACATGGCCTGCGACAGATCGACCGCACCGTAGTGGACGTCACCGTGGACGAGGTTCGACGCGCCACGTGACGCGACGTCCCAGACGTCGTCCGCGGTGAAGACGGGCCGGCTGCTGCCCGGCAGACAGAACCCCATCCCGGTGACCATGACGTCCCGCGCGCTCACTCCACCGCGTTCTGGTCCTGCGGATATCCGGTGTTCTGGCGGTGAGCAAAAGGAGTTGCTCATCTCGACCTCCCATAGGCGGTTGATGGTGCGCCGGTGTCGCGACCGGAAAGCAGATCCGCCACCGGTATTGCGGGATCCCGCTCATCACCGTCGGCTGCGAAACCGACGCCCCGCTATTCCGCTCCGGGCTGATGGCGCGTCCAGCGGTACACCGGCATGGGGCCCTCACCGATGTCGGCGAACTCTCCTGTGAATTCGTAGTGCTCGTAGCCGCCGACGTACGCGATCTTCACCGGAACTCCCTCGCCGCCGGACGGCGCCTGCACTACCTGCGGAGCACCGCTCGGACCACCTTTGAGCAACACGAGACCGGGAGAAGACATGGGCGTATCACCTCCTGTGGTGTAAAGAGAATGGCGGGGGATCGATCCGATGACGTACTTGTAAAGGTAGTTGGCAGAGTCTTACCAACTTAGGCCTCGGGAAGGCCGATAGAAACGGGGCATCGGAGCACGAACAGAGCGTGCGACCACAGGCCGGTCCCAACGTCAATCGCCACGCAAACGAGCTACCTGAATGTCGGGCAGTGCTCCGGCGCACACCTCTGACGCGTTACTTTCCGACCCGCGCGCGGACGATGAAGGAACCGGAACGCAGAAATGCCATGCCATGGGGCGCCCGGGGATCGCGGGCGCTACGGCCGGGACGAACGCCCAGCGGTCGTCGCACACCCTCGGATGCGGTTCACGCACGTGGACGGCGCTTCGAGGTCGGCGGGAGACGGATCGTCGGCTCGGTCGCGGTCGGCCGATGAAGGCAGGGCGTTGGCCCGGGCCGGTGGTCTCGGAACCCTCCGGCAACCCTCACCTCGGCTGCACCGCATGTCGTCTTCCGCCGCCGCCTCACCTGGGCCATCATGAGCCGCCATCAGCCCACAGCAGTCTGCGAAGAGGTGGCTCATGGCAGGGCTCCGGATGGGACAGGGCGTACTGCGCCGCAAGCCCATCGAACAGATCGAAGAAGTCGCTCCGAGCGAGCAGCTCACCAGAACACTCGGCCTGGCGCAGCTGACGGCCATCGGTATCGGCGGCATCATCGGCGCCGGGATCTTCGCCCTCGCCGGGGCGGTCGCCAACGGTACCGCCGGACCCGCGGTGCTCGTCTCGTTCCTGATCGCGGGCGTGGCGAGCGCGGCCGCGGCCTTCTCCTACGCCGAGTTCGCGGGCATGATCCCGAAGGCGGGTTCGGCGTACACCTACGGCTATGCCGTGCTCGGCGAGCTGGCCGGCTGGTTCATCGGCTGGGACCTGTTGCTGGAGTACACGGCGATCGTGGCGGTGGTCGCCATCGGGATCTCGGGCTACTTCGGCTTCCTCCTCGGCGCGATGGGGGTCGACCTGCCGGTGTGGATGCTGGGCGCCCCGGGCACCGCTGAGGGGCGTCAGGTCGATCTGTTCGCGATGATCCTGTGCCTGTTCACCGCGTACCTGCTCACGCTCGGCATCAAGAACGCGGCCCGGTTCGAGATGGTCGTGGTGGTGCTGAAGGTCCTGGTCGTCCTGCTGGTGATCGTCATCGGCTTCTTCCACATCGACACCTCCAACTACAACCCGTTCTTCCCGTACGGCGTCGGCGGGGCGTTCACGGGTGCGGCGACCGTCTTCTTCGCCGTGTTCGGATACGACGCCATGTCGACGGCGGCCGAGGAGTCCAAGGACGCACAGCGGCACATGCCGAAGGCGATCATCTACTCGCTGGCGATCTCGATGGTGCTGTACGTGCTGGCCTGTCTGGTGCTGACGGGTATGCAGAACTACACGGAGATCGACCCGGAGAGCGGGTTCTCCACGGCCTTCGAGTCCGTGGGGCTGGACGGTCTCGCGAACCTCATCGCGGTGGGCGCGATCATCGGCATCCTCACGGTGATGTTCACCTTCATGCTGGGCGTGACGCGGGTGTGGTTCTCGATGAGCCGCGACGGGCTGCTGCCGCACTGGTTCGCGAAGACACACCCGACGCGGCACGTGCCGGTGCGGGTGACATGGATCGTCGGCGTGGCGTCGGCGCTGATCGCCGGATTCCTGCCGATCGGTGAGGCGGCGGAGCTCACCAACATCGGCATTCTGCTCGCGTTCGTCGTGGTGTGCATCGCGGTGATCGTGCTCCGTTACCGGCAGCCGGAGTTGCCACGGAGCTTCCGCTGCCCGGGAGTGCCGTTCGTGCCGGCGATCGGTGTGGTGTTCTCACTCTGGCTGATCACGTTCCTGGCCTGGCAGACCTGGCTCCGGTTCCTGGTGTGGCTCCTGATCGGCCTGGTGATCTACTTCGGTTACTCGTACCGGAAGTCGAACCTGGCGAAGGAGGAAAGCGAGGCCCCGCCGAAGCAGCCGTGATGTGACCGGCCGCGGCGGGGCCGCGGCACGGCGCAGACCGCCGGTCACGCCCGGACCGGCGGTCAGGCCCCCGGCCCGCTGCCGGGATGACCGACTCCGCCCGCGCCGCATCCCGTGGGATCGAGCGGCCGGGACTCCTGATCTCGCGTTCGGGCGCTGGGGCCAGACGCTATCCGCGCGCCGCCCGCCGCAGCTCGGCGATCGAGCCGCTGATCGCGTCGGCGAGCGCGGCGGCCCCCGGCAGCGCCTCAGGATCGGCGCAGAGTCCGACACCGACCGTTCCTGCGTAGGAGATCGCCGACACCCGAAGCGCGTGGCGCTGCGCCGGTTCGGCGACCGAATACAGCCGCTCGACCGGCCGGCCGATCACCGCGAGCGCCGCGTGCGGGCCAGGCACGTTGGAGATCGCGAGGCTGAACTCGTGTGGGCCGGCGGCGATGCGCTCGACGGCGCGCTCGAGCGGCGGACAGCGGGCGAGCGCGTGGAAGAGGTCGTAGAGCTCCTGGGCGTCGCCGGCGGTCTTGCAAGCGGCGGTCTCGCCGCTGATCCGATCGAGGCGGGCCAGCGGATCGGGTTCGGCGAGCGGCAGGTCGACGTTGAGGAACGAGTCACGGTTGCCGAGCTCGGCCGGATCCTCGTCGCGGTGGTGGAGGCTGACCGGCACCTGGGCCCGGAGCCTGCCGGCGCGCGCGCCGGCGGCCGCCAGCCAGACGCGCAAGCCGCCGGAGATCGACGCGAGCAGGACGTCGTTGACCGTGGCCCGGCTGGGCCGCGATGTGCCGATCGCCTTCAGTTCGGCAAGCGGTGCGGTGGTGAATGCGAGCTCGCGCGCGGCCCCGATCCTGCGGTCGAGCGCCGAGTCCCTCGTCCGATGTCCGAACTCGCGCAACAACGTCGCCGGAAGCCGGCGCAATTCGCGCCCGCGCGATCCGGCCGCCGCGGGTACCGCAGCCCCACGCGGCGGGGATGGCGCATGGCCGGACGGCTCCCACAGGACCTCGTCGAGGAACCGAAGGCAGCTGATTCCGTCGGCCATCGCGTGGTGGATGCGCGCAACGACCGCCTCGCGGCCATCGGCAAGTGGGCCGACGAGGTCGAACGCCCACAGCGGGCGGCCGTGTTCGAGGCGCTCGGACATCAGCTGACCCGCCGCCGCCCAGGCGCCACGCTCGTTGATCCCGGCGGTGCCATCGCAGCGGCGGACGTGGGCGGCGACGTCGAACGCGTCGTCGGTGACCCACTGGGGGCCGGGGAGCGCAACGCGCTCGCGGCCGCGTGATCCGGCCTCGAGCCTCGCATCGACGCTCTCACGCAGTCGATCGATGTCAAGCGGGGTGTCGCTCGGCTCGAGCATGACCATCTTCAGCGTATGACCGGCGATCGCCGCCGACTCGAGCTCGAGGAGCCGGGCATCGTCGGCGCTGAGCCGATTCGATCCGTCCACACACCGACCCTACGCCCGGGGACGCCGGAGGGAGTGAGCACACGCCGGGGACCGCCTGCAGCGTGCCACCCGACTGCCGGACCGCAGGTGGCTCTGTAGCGTTGCGAGCGAAAGGCCCCGTCTTCGACAGCACACGCGGCCGGGCGCTTCCGCGGTCGTTCGCGGGTTACGCGGAACCGCCCCATCCGTAGAGCCGTGATCTCGAGGTTCAGGACGGGGAATGCCCAGTGGACGATGCCCGACTGGTGATCTGCGTGATGCAGAGGGCGGGCAGGGCAGAGCGGGGGTGCGACCGGTCCCCTGTTCCGGTCGCACCCCCGCCCTGGCGGAAGTTGACGGCGGTCACGAGCTGCAGCAACCGCGCGGGGGACGATGCGCACGCCGGCAGTGCGGCGCGCTCACTGGTCAGAGGCCGAGTGGCCTGGCTTCGGTGATACTCGCCCAGTCGTTCTCGGGATTGGCCCAGAAGGAGATCTTGAGGTAGCGGGCGTCCAGGGATCCCGTGGTGAAGAGCACCGTCTCGGGCGCGGTGGTCGTCCCCGAACTGCGGCCCTCCCACACCTTGGTGTAGGAGATACCGTCCTGCGAAGCGTGAATGGTGTAGTCGTTCCACCGCAGGTCGCCGCGGTGCCAGGCCACCGTCGCGCCGCACAGCTGGCGTGGCGCACCAGTGTCGAGGATCAGCGCGGCGCCGAATCCCTGACCGGACCAGCGGGTCAACAGGTCGCCGTCGATGGCATTGGCGGGCGGGTTCGCCGGCTCGTACGTGGTGGCGGACGCGGAGGCCACCGACGGGGCTCGCGTACATGTCCTCTGGGGTGCGACGTCCCTGTGAACGGCGCGCTCGTCACCCAGACGCAGAGCGTCGTAGTACATCACGCGCTGGGTGGTGCTGGAAGGAGCACCGGTGTTCCAGTCCCACTTGTAGATGCCGAACTTGAAGTAGGGCGATCGCGGGCCCCCGTCGTGGGTGGCGCCCGTACGGTTCACGACACGTTCGCCGTTCTTCCAGACCTGCAGCAGGCCGGTGCTGTCCGTACGCCAGGTCACGTGGAAGACCCAGTCGACCCAGGCACCCGTGGTGTACTGACCCAGATCGATGAACTGGCCGCGGAAGTCGATCTTCCAGCGCCCGTCGTCGGTCAGAAGTGCCAAGGGCGGTGAGCCACCCGGGCAGCCGACGTCACACTGATGCCACTGGCTCACGATCTCGGCCGAGGTGTCGTGGGCCCATGTCGTCGCCAGATTGATGCTGAAGCCGTACCACCGCTCGGCATTTGCCGGTTGCTCGTCGCGCTGCGATATCTCCGCCCGCTTGCTGCTCGAGACGACCGGGTCGGATTTGCGGAGCTCGAAGCGGGCTGCGTAGGAGCCGTCGCGGGTGGGACCGGTGACGTTCGTGGCGCCGTACGACGTGGCCCACTGCTTGATGAGGTTGGGAGGTGCTGCGGCGGGGAGAGTGCGATCGGCCGACTGTTCCCAGTCGAGGGTGCGTTGGACCCCGGCGGGGTCGGCCGAAGCAGTCTGCCCGGGTGATAACGCGACTCCCGCGGCCAGCATGGACGAGATGACTGCCAGGAGCCACGCTCTGGGACGCGATCTTTTCATGGTGGAGCTCCTCCATGGGGTGCCAAGCGGACGGTTCCGCAATGCTTCTGTTCCGTTGCGGGCCCCGACTCTTCCCCCGGGGACAGCTGTGGGCAAGGGCCGACAGCACGGCGCGCGGGAGCATCCGGGCCTCGGCCTGCACCACCGTCCAATGGCCGATCCCGCCGCCCTCGATGGCCGTATCCGCTTCCCGACCACGCGTAGACGAACCGGACACATCCAAGTCCCCGGCACGCCACGATCTGCCGCTTCTCCCAGGCCAGGCCATGGGACTTGCGCCTACGCCCGCTCATCACGACCCTGCGTGCCCGGACCCGCGCGGCGGCGGGCACGGCGCCGACGCGCTCAGAACCGCAGGGAAGAAATCGATGAGATATGGGCTACATCGCGGAACGGGAATGAGACGAGACCGCGCGGGATGCGTATCGCCTCACGACGAAACAGTGAAGCCGACCCGCGCGGCCGGCACCCGCAAGGGTGCCGCCCTCGCAATCACCACTCAGGATCACGGTACCCAAACGCTCACTAAAGACGCGACGGTCTGTCTCGGACAGGTCATCCAGCCGTCGGTTGAGGAGGACAGCCGGTGGGACTCTACGACACCGAGCCGCAGCGAGCGCCCGGTTCGACTCCGGACATCGCGCAGGACATACAAGACTCCTTCCAAGCCGTGCTGGACGCCTTGGACGCCGCACGCGCCGACCTCTACGCGTCCGACGAGCATGGGGGGTGGGCCGAGGGCGCGCCACCGTCCTGGTCGCAACGCAGCCGGACGGCCGGGAGATCCGGCTTCACTCACCCGTCCCCACCCCCGTCCGCGACTCCGGCGCCGCCCCCACCCCGACGGGTACAGCCGGTTGGGCGGGGTGAGGGACTCGATGGCGTGGATCCGGGTCGCCGCCCGCATGTTGTACCGCCCGCTGCCGTTCAGCCGCTGCGGACCGGTGGCCTACGCGGGGCCGACACCCCGCAGCATGTCGCGGTGGAGCCGCTGTGGTCGCGCGGTGCGCGTCTGTCTCCAGTTCCTCCCCCGTCGCTGGGAAAGCCACGGATGGCGAGTGGCGCAGGTCCGGCGTATGCAGCGCCGCCGATGGTCTTCCCGCCCCGGGTAGTCCCGCGCGAGGGCGGGTACCGCAGGACCGGCCCGCCCCCGGAGACCACCGTGCCGGTGACCCCCCGGCGCCCGGCTCCGCCCCCGGAGCAACTCAACGGCCCGTACCCCGAGGAGCCGACACCACTCGCCCGCGCGCGTGCGAGAAACAGAAGTCGCGGATGGCGGCGTTTCACCGCCTGGCGGGCCACTCGTGTCGCCGGAGCCTTCGGGGCGGGCGCAGTGAGCGGACTGATCCTCGCCTCCTGGCTGCTGGTCGACGACGACCGCCCGTCGGCGGTTCCCTCTCCGCCCTCCGGGCAACCGGACCGGCCACTGCCCGACTCCCCCGCTCCCCCCGCTCCCCCCGCTCCCCCCTCGCTCCCCGAGATCCCGGGCACGGGCGTGCTGCGCCAGGGCGACAGTGGCCATGGAGTGTACGAGTTGCAGGTACGTCTGCAACAGGTGCCGAACATCTACGACGGCGGCGCGATCGACGGCCGCTACGGCTTGGAGGTCCGGGCGGCCGTGGCCAGATTCCAGGAGCGGTACGGGATTAGCGGTGACGAAACCGGTATCTACGGCGACGACACTCGCCACGCCCTCATGCTGCGGACCAAATAGTCGGCAGCCACGGGACGAGGACGTCTCGGGACGACCGGCCCCCGCCCCGGACTTCCCTTTCCCAGGGCGTCCGGGACCGGCGCTCCTCTAGAGTCGGCAGTATGACGCAGGCACCGGCCCAGCACCGCGGCACGCGGTCCCGCGACGCGATCCTCGATACGGCCGGGGACCTGATGTCGCGGCACGGCTACGCCGCCACGTCCATCTCGATGATCTCCGCCGCCTGCGGCCTGCCTGTCAGTTCCCTGTACTGGCACTTCGGCAGCAAGGACGGGATCTACGTCGCGGTGCTGCAGCGCGCCAGGACCGCTCTGCTGGCGGCGCTGCCCCCCGTCGAGGTGCCAGGGACCGACGTCGCGCAGCGTCTGGACACCTTCCTCGACGAGGTCAAGGACGCGTTCCAGCGCCATCCGCACGGGCTGAAGCTGCTCCTCGGGCTGGGCATGGTGCAGCAGGATGCCAGTGCGGCGGCCGTGGCGGAGGTGCACCACTACCGCGACGCGCTGTTGGCCTGGGCCACGGACTCGGTGAGTGCCGTCTTCGGCCTGCGTGACCGCCCGGAGGTGTCGGACGAACTGGCGCGCTTCACACTCAGGGTGGCGAGCGGAACCGCCGTTGCACGCTGGTTCGAGCCGGCCGCCGCACTGGAGACCGGCCCACTGCGCGTTGCGTTGCTGGCGCTGGCGGCGCACCGCGGCGTTCTCCCGCACGGCGCGCGGCCCGAGGCCCCTTCGCGGGGCGTCACGCGCAGGGAATGACCACCCGGTACTTGCCCCCCGGAGACTGCTCGGGCGGTTCATGTGCGCGCTCGATCCTCACCTGGTCCGTCCGGTGGTCGGTGAGCAGGGCGGCCAGCCCCGTCCGCACCGCGTTCCACAATCGGTCATGATCGGCTCCGGCGGTCGCCCGGATACGCACCCTCAGGGTCGTGGAAGTCGTCTGCACGATCTGGAACAGGTCGATGTCCGGAAGGCTCTCCAGCAGGGTCTCGAAGGCCATGGGCACGATACGGACGGTCCCACCGTCCCGGCTCGGGAAGGACAGGAGGTCTGCGGCGCGACCACGGACCTTGACCGCGGGCAGCGGGTCTCCGCACGGACACGGGTCCGGACGCCACAGGACACTGTCGCCCAGGTCGTAGCGCAGGATCGGCTGCGCCCATCGGCCGAGGCTCGTCAGCAGCACGGTGAAGGACTCCTGACCGGGCGGGACGGGACGGTAATCGGCGTCGACCGGCTCCAGGATCAGCCAGTCGCTGTGGGTGTGCAGCCACCCGAGCGGGCAGCCGTACCCCAGGGCGAGACTCTCGTTGCAGGCGTAGGTGTTGACGACATGCGCCCCGAAGGCGGAGCTGACGCGCCGGTGCTCACGGTCGCTGAGGCCCTCGGCGACCAGTGACACGACGGCCGGGGCGATGCGCAGACGGCCGGCCAGTTGCTCACCGGCGAGCAGCGCGATCACGCTGGCGTAGCCGCTCAGGAGCACCGGGCGGTACCGGTTGAGCTGGTCCACCAGTTCGGGCAGCGGGCTGTGCACCGACAGGACCCGGCTCCCCCGGGCGTGCAGGCGGCCGGCCGCACGCGAGCGGGCGATGACGGCGTACGCGGCCAGATGGCCGCTGGTGGCGACGACGTGCGCCGCCCGCATCCGGTGCACGAGCATCCGCGCCGTCAGGGAAGGGGTGAGGGTGCGGCGGGCGGCGCGCAGCGACAGTGCCCTGACCACCGCCGCGGCCCGGTCGTCGAGCAGGAAGACACCGCGGTGCCCGGTGGTTCCGGACGTGGTGGAGACGAGGTACTTGCCGAGGAAGGGCTCGCCGACCCGGGCAGGGTCCGCGATGAAGTCCCGAACACGGCCGAGGGTCGCCTCCGGATCGGTGACCCAGTCGTCGAAGCGGGCCATGAGGGTGTCCTTGCGTGTCACCGGCAGCAGGGTCGGGTCCACCACGCGTTCCGGCAGCGTCCGGTACAGCTCGCGGTAGTACGGGGAGCGGGCGCGGGCGAAGTCGACCATTGCGGCCAGGCGCTCCCGCTGTCGGTCCGCCAGGGCGGCCGGGCCCTGCCGTACAGCGAGGCGCCCGTCCTGGACCAGGGTGAACGTCGATGTCATCGCACGACTCCTCGGAGAGCGGAGGACTGCTGCCAGAAATCGCAGTGATGGTCCGTCGCAAAATCCGTGGTGGGGGCGACGCGGTCCGGCGCCAGTACCTGGATGCCGTCCCCGTCGGGGGTGTAGCGCGGCCAGGCGGGGGTGCCGGGTCCGTTGGGGTCGCCGGTGGCCGCGAACCGGGCCCAGTAGGCGGTCATCGTGGCGGACAGCCGCCGCTGGGCAGCCGTCAGGGGCGGCACCGAGTCCATGGGGAAGAGGTAGGCCAGTTCGGAGGCGTGGAACGCACCCTGCGGGGTGTGCGGCGCCGGGATGAACGGCGGCGCCTGGGGGTCGTTGAACTCGTAGGCGTAGACCGGCACCCGGCCGCTGTACAGGCGGCTGTCGGCCCGTGCGGGGCAGGCGAACCGCTGGTCGGTGGCCACGGCGGAATAGGCCACGTTGGGAGACGGAAAGGCAGCGGCGGGGTACGTCCCCAGGACCGCGGCGGCCCGGTCGCCGTGCTGGAGCCTGATCAGGGCGGCATACGAGTCGGGTGTCAGGGGACCGCCGCCGAGCAGGTCCACGTAGAGCGCGGTGAAGTAGCGGTATTCGTCGTGGGTACTGCCGCTCAGCGTCGGGACCGCGTTCACCCGCCCCTCGGCCCACGCCGTGCGAGGAGGACGCGGGAGGACTTGTGGTCCGGTGTTCGGTCCCCACAAGGACGCAGCACCCTGCCCGGCGTCGCGGATGAGCTCGGCGGTGGGTACGGCGCGCAGACAGGCTGCCGCGGTGGACGGGTCGGCGCAGCCGACCGAAGCCGCAAATCCGCTCCCCTTCCGCTCGGCCGCGCTGAGCGTGAGCGGTGTGAGACCGCCGTCGGAGGCACAGCTTCCGCTCTGCTGGATGGCCCGGTGGAACAGGCCCCTCGCCGTCGGCGAGGCGATGTGGAAGCAGGTGTCCGCGGACCCGGCGGACTGGCCGCCCAGAGTGACCCGGTTCCGGTCGCCGCCGAAGGCGCCGATGTTCCGCCGTACCCAGCGCAGTGCGGCCTGCTGGTCCATCAGGCCGTAGTCCCCGGAGGCGCGGTCGGCGCTCTCGGCCGACAGGGCGGGGTGGGCGAGGAAACCCAGTGCTCCGAGGCGGTAGTTGACGGTCACGACCACCATGCCGCGCGCGGCCAGCGCCGCACCGTCGTAGTCGCTGCCCGCGCCGTAGGCATTGCCGCCGCCGTGCAGCCACACCAGCACCGGGAGGGGTTCGCGGCCCGTGCGGGCGGGCGTCCACACATTGAGGTACAGGCAGTCCTCCGTGGTGCTGCCGGTCCGGTTGGACTCCCCGGGCAGAACGGGGCCTCCGTCGGGCAGCAGTGTCAGCGGGAGTTGGGGACAGGGGTGGGCCGGTGCAGTGGTGTTCCGTACGCCGGACCACCGCGCGGGGGGCTGGGGCGGACGCCAGCGCCGCTCGCCGGTCGGCGGGGCGGCGAAGGGAATGCCCTGGAAGACCCGACCGCCGTCGTGGCCGGCCGCGCCGCGCACCCAGCCGTGGGAGGTGGGCAGGACCAGGCGGTCGTGGCCGGTGTCGGCCCAAACCGGTGGCGGGGGTGCGGTGAGTGACAGCAGCAGGACCGCGGCGGCGGTGAGGGCGCGGCTCAGGAAGTAGCGCAGGCCGGTGGATCTCATCGAGTCGCTCCTGGTGCCGATACAGGTGGCCGTGGTCATGGCGTGTGCTCATAGGCGCCGATGTCGCAGGCGCCGCCTTGGGGGCGGGCGACCCCGCGCTGATCGGTGGCCGGGCAGTCACGTGCCGCGTCGAGGGCGGGGCTGCCCGGCAGCAGCGCGGCAGTGTCCGTGGGGCCGCCGTTGTCGGTGAGCGGTCCCAGCAGCGGGGTACGACTGGGCAGATCGCCCGCGGCGGTGAGCCGGCAACTGCCGTCGCTGTCGCTGTTGTGACCTCCCGACGCGATGGTGGCGAAGGCCTTCTGGCAGTCGGCCACCGTGCCGTTGACGGTGTTGTTCGCGACGACGGAGTTGCGCAGGGTCAGACGCCCCAGGGGCAGATCGATGATGTCGGGGATCGGCCGGGGCAGGCTGTCGAGGTAGGCGGGGGCGATGTTGATTCCACCCCCGCCGTCGCTGGAACGGTTGCCGGTGATGGTCGAGTTGAGGATCTCGACCGGTCCCAGGCCGCGGATGTCGATGCCGCCGCCGTAGCCGCCGAGGCTGCCGGGACGGTCACCGGGGTCCGTCACCCGGTTGTCGGCGATCGTCGAGTTGGTCACGGTGCCGCTGTCGTCGAACCTGATGCCGCCGGCCTCTCCCGCCACGTTCCCGCTGACGGTGCTGTCGATCAGATCCAGGTGGGAATCGGGGACGTTGAAGATGCCGCCGCCGTAACCGGCGGAGTTCCCGGACACGGTGACTCGTCGCAGGGTCATGTGCTGTGCGTTGGCGATGGCGCCACCACCGGTGTCGGTGAAGGGCAGTTCGCGCTGCTTGGCCAATCCTCCGGTGATCGTCAGATCGGACAGCCGGGTGTCCGCCCGCATGCGGAAGGCACGGTCCAGCCGGTTGGCGTCGATGACGGTGTTCCGCGCCCCGGAGCCCTGGATCGTGGTGGAGGCATTGACGTTCAGGTCGCCCGTGGTCGGGTCGGGATGGTCGCCGATGATCAGCCGGGGATCGGGCGGGATGGTCAGCCGGTAGTGGCCCGGCGGCAGCGTGATGGTACTGCCCGGCCGGGCGTTGGCGGCCATCACCGCGGCACGCAGGCTGCACGCGCCCGATGCGGCGCGGCACCGGCCGTCCGACGGGTCAGCGTCCACCGCGTCGGACGTGGTGTCCACGATGAACGCCGCCGGCCCGTCGGCCGGGGGCGCGGCGGTGCTGGAAGCGGGAGCGGCGAGGTTCGCCGCCATGGCGAGGACGACGGCGGCCAGTGCCGCCGGGGCGCTTGGGTTCCTCATCCGGGGAACTCCTCTCAGCAAAGGAATCTGGACGTGCGAGGACGCCGGCTCGTGCAGTTACTTCTTGCTGGTGCTGGGAATTGCGGCTCGTGCGAGGAACACGGCCGGCGCAGGGGCCGGCGGGATTGCACTGGAGCGGCGAGACAGACAGACAACAGGGGACGCCGGACGCGAACGCCCCTCTCTGTAGCGAGCGTTCCATTCAGATGGGCTCGTGTCTACATGCGCGCCGGACACAAAATCGGACGAGCAGGAGACCGGCGATTCGCCTCATTACGTCGTATCGCCTCACGACGGCGCCGCCGTTCTTCCGGCGTGCAGCGAGTGGCGCGCCGACCCGCCCGCGGGTCGATCCTGCCGGCCGTCACCACCGCGGCGCGGGGACGCCTTGATGTTCAACACAGCGTTTCCTACGGACGGAACGCGCTGTCGGCCGCATGGTGTCAGCGCTGCCGGGCGATGGCCTCGAGTTCCCGCTTCAGCCGGGCGATGGCCTCGTCGGTCGTGTCGCGCTGGGCCATGGCGTCGTGGACGACGGCCTGGATCACGAGGTTCACCTGGTCGTACCGCGGGCTCTTGGGCCGCGGCTTCGCCGCCAGGACGGCCTCCCGGAGCGTGGGCAGGTAGGGGAACTTCCGCACCAGCGCGGGGTCGTTGTAGAGGTCGGCCCGAACCGGTGGCAGGCCGCCGTCGACGAGGACCTGCCGCTGCACCTTCTGGCTGGTCAGGTAGACGAGGAGGTCGGTTGCCGAGTCACGGTGGCGTGAGTCGGCGTTGATCGCGAGATTGGAGCCGCCGAGGATGCCCGCTGCATTCCCGCCCAGTCCCGGCAGCGGCGTCACACCGAACTTGCCTGCGACCTCGGAGTCCTTGCCGCCGGCCAAGGCGTGCACATAGGGCCAGTTGCGCAGGAAGAGGAGCTTCCCGTCCTGGAAGGCCTTGCGCGACTCCTCCTCCTTGTAGGTGAGCGCCTTCTTGGGGATCCAGCCGTCTCGGACACCCCGGGTCAGGAGTTCCAGGCCCCGGCGCGCGGCGGGAGAGTCCACGGTCACCCGCCTGCCCTCGTCGACGAGGATCGTGCCGCCTGTGGACTGCACGGCCTCCGCAGCGTTCACCGTGAGCCCCTCGTAGGGAAGGAACTGCCCCGCGTAGCCGTCAAGGCCGTACTTCGGTGCCACCGTCTTGGCCAGTCGCTCGAGCTCGGCCCATGTGCGCGGCGGTTTCTCCCCCTCCTTCTCCAGCACGTCCTTGCGGTAGTAGAGCAGGCCGGCATTGGTGACATAGGGCAGCGCATAGAGGCGGCCGTCGAACGTGGCCGTCTGCACCACCGGCGGCAGGAACTGCTTGATCGGGAAGCGGTCGGCGTTCAGGGGGGAGATCCAGCCGGCCGCGGCGAATTCCGAGGTCCAGGCCACATCGATGTTGAGAACGTCGTAGCGGGCGCTGCCGGACCGCAGGCTGGTGGCCATCTGGGCCCGGACCTCGTCGGCTGCCTCCGGGAGCTCGACGAGGGTGACCTTCTCACCGGGGTGTGCCTGGTTCCAGTCCTTCAAGACCCCTTCCAGGTACCCGGTGAGGTCTTCACCGGTCACCAGGGTCAACGGTCCTCTCCTGGCCGCGGACTCGTCCACACCGCTCACGGCGGTGTGGCTGACGTAGCCGGCGCAGATCAGCGCAGCGACGAGGAGTCCCCGGCTGGCGATTCGCGTCCACCGCATGGCTCCTCCTGGTACAGCGATGCCAACTCGCCGGGCAACCGTGCCCCGTATATCCGTTGCGTAGTGGAATGCTGACGGCGTAGCGGCGGGTGCAGCGATACAGCACGTCAGGCAGCCGTACGCTGGATACCCGTTATGTAAGCGGAATGCGCCGGTGCGGAGAGGTCCGTAGCCTGCGGCCGCACGCCGGGCTGTGGGGCACCCGCGCCAAATCCTACGCCGGGAAGGGAGGCGGGCGAACGTGCGTCTCCCCCTTCTGGCACTGCTGGCGAAAGGGCCCGCCCATGGCTACGAGCTCAAGCAGGCGCTGGAGGGCCTGCTGGGCGCCGCATACCCTCAGCCGAATATCGGGCAGATCTACGTCACCCTCGGCAGACTGGAGAAGTCGGGACTGATCGAGGGCGAGGACGTCACCCAGGAGAACCGCCCGAACAAGCGCATCTACCGGCTCACCCCGGCAGGGCGCAAGGCGGTGGAGGCATGGTTCGAGAAGCCCACCGACGAGCCGCGGGTGCGGGACGAGTTCTTCATGAAGATCGCCCTGGCGCCGGACTCGGGTGTGGCCGACCAGATCGCGCTGATCAACCAGCAGCGCCGCCATTACCTCAACACCATGCGTGATCTGTCGAAGCTGGCAGCGACCGAGGACCGGGACAACCGGCTCGGGCAACTGCTCATCGAAGGGGCGATGCTGCACCTGCAGGCGGACCTCGACTGGTTGGAGCGCTGTCAGGAGGAGCTGGAATGAATCGCGAGGCGTCTTCCGCAGGCGGCGCCGACGAGATCGCCTCCCCGGCGGCAGGGAAGGAACCCACCGAGGCCCAGCCTCTGCTGCGGGGGGAGGGCCTGGTCAAGACCTACCAGGCCGAGGGCGCCGCCGTCAGGGCCGTGCGCGGGGTCGATCTTCGGGTGGGGCGCGGCGAGTTCCTGGCGGTGACCGGCCCCTCCGGAGCGGGCAAGTCCACGCTCCTGCACCTCCTCGGCGGACTCGACCGGCCCGACAGCGGGCGCATCTGGCTCGACGGCCGGCGGGTCGACGGCTACAGCGAGGCCCGCTGGGCCGTGCTGCGCCGACGCAGCATCGGCATCGTCTTCCAGTTCTTCAACCTGGTCTCCCACCTGACGGTGGCGGACAACGTCGATCTGCCCGCGCTGCTGGCCGGCAAGACCGCGCGGCGCGCACGGGAGGATCGCGCCGAGCTTCTCGCCGACCTCGGCCTGGAGGGCAAGGAGAACAGCACGCCCGGCGAGCTCTCCGGCGGTGAACAGCAGCGCGTCGCTCTTGCCCGCGCCCTGGTCAACCACCCCGCCCTGCTGCTCGCCGACGAGCCCGCCGGCAGTCTGGACAGCAAGGGCACCCGCGAAGTGCTGCGGCTGCTCTCCCGCTTCCACCAGCGCGGCCAGACCATCGTGCTCGTCACCCACGACGCCCGGATGGCAAGCGCCGCGGATCGGGTCATCAGCCTCTTCGACGGCCGGATCGTCGACGACGCCGTACTCGGCCGCGAGGGACCGCGTCGTGGCGGGGTGTCCGGAACGCTGGAACTCGGGGGCTGAACGATGCGTGCCGTGGCGCTGTGGGTACGGGCCGATCTGCGGGTGCGCCGCGGCGAGGCGCTGTTCCTGGTCCTGGCGACCGCCGGGATCATCGTCTCCCTGCTGCTCGCCGGGGCCTTCCTCACGTACGCGGCCAACCCGTGGCAGCGTGTGTTCACCCAGTCCAACGGCGCGCACGTGTGGATCCAGACCAAGGCAGGTTTCGACCCCAGGGGGCTGGCCGGGCTCGAGGGGGTGCGGGCCACGTCGGGGCCGTTCCTCACCGGCCCCGGGACCGCCGACCTCGCCGGGAGCAGAGCGGCGGTGCAACTGCGCGCCGCCACCTCGACACCGCCGGAAGTGGCCAGGCCGCTGATCACCTCCGGGCGCTGGCTCGCCTCCGGGGCCGGCGACGAAGTTGTTCTGGAGAGTTCACTGGCCCGCGCCCTGTGGGCCGAGCCCGGCGACCGGCTGCACGTGCGCGGGGAAGGCGCAGCCGCGGACACCCTGCGCATCATCGGCATCGCCGAGACGGCCGAGCCCCCGTACGAGCCGGGAGAAGTCCCCGGCGTGGCATGGGTGCCCACCGCCACATTCCTGCGGCTCGAGCCCGGCGAGCGCCATGAACAGGTCATCGGGCTGCGGCTCGCCGATCCCGAGCACACCGACTTCGCCGTCCAGCGTGCGGTTACCGAACTCGGCGCCGACCAGATCTCCGGGATCTCCACCTGGCAGGAGGCCCGAGCCGCCGCTCAGGGAAGCGACCGCCTGCTCGGACTGCTGCTGGGCGTCTTCGGCCTGGGCGCTCTGCTGGCCGCAGGATTCGCCGTGGCAGGCGCCGTCAGCACCAGGATCCGCAGCTCGCTGCGCGACATCGCCGTCCTGAAGGCCATCGGCTTCACCCCCGCGCAGCTGATCCGAATGTTCCTGGCCGAGTACCTGACCCTCGCGCTGCTGGGCATCGCCGCTGGGACGCTCCTGACGGAACTGCTCGGCGCCCAGCTGCCCGGCCGGGCCGGCGACGCGGTGCAGCTCTGGCAGGCCCTGCCCGGACACATCTGGGTTCCTGCGGGCATTGCGGTGGGCGCTATCCTCCTGATCACCGCCACGACCAGCTCGGCCGCCTGGCGGGCAGGCCGCGTATCTCCCGTACCCGTCGCACGAGCCAACGTCCCCGCCACCCGGCGGATGTCCGGCACCACCCGTCGGGCGCTGGGCCTGCGCCTGCCGCCCGCCCTGGTCCTCGGCTGGCGCGGCGCCTTCCAATATCCCCTGCGGGCCGGCGCGGCGATCGCCCGGCTGGCCGTGCCCATCGTGCTGATCACGATCGCCCTGGGCACCTGGGCCACCCTCGACCGGTTCGACAGCGACCCGCAGGACGTCGGGATCGCCGCCGCCCTCACCGCCCGCGGCGACGACCTCGACGACGACTCCATGCGGAGGTTGGTCACGGCGGACCCCGCCGTCACCGCGGCCTATCCCGGCGCCGAGGTCGCGGCGCTGGTGCCCGGCCAGACCGGCACGATCACACTGCGCGGCCTGGGCACCGCGGCCCACCCCTATCCCTTTGCCGTGGCTGAAGGCCGCCCGCCCGACGGCCCCGACGAGGCCGTCGCCGGACAAGGACTGCTGGACCTGCTCGACGTCGAAGTGGGCGACTGGGTCCGCATGACCGTCAGAGGCACTCCGCAGATCCTGCACATCGTCGGCCGCATCATCGAGCCCGAGGACAACGGACGGGTGATCTCCACTTCCCTGGACACCCTGCGCGAGCGCGACCCCGCACTCCGGGCGGACTTCTACTCCCTCGTCCTCGTGCCCGGAGCCGACCCCTCCGAGGTCGGTGACCGGCTCTCGGACCGGGCGTCGGACCGGCTGGACATCCGCGAGAGCGCCAACACCGCCGACGAGCTCTCCTCAGTACGCCCTGTGGTCGCCGGACTGATCGGCGTACTGGCGCTGATCGGCCTGGCTGAACTGTCCACCACCATCGCCGCCGGCGTACGGGACCGACGGCGCGACCTGCTGGCCCTCAAGGCCATCGGACTGACACCCCGCCAGATCATCGCGGTCATTGTGGCAGGCACCGGCTTCATCGCCCTGGCTGCCGCCCTCGTCGGTACGGGCCTGGGACTCCTGGCCTCCCGATGGCTCATCGATCTCCAGGCCGCCTCCAGCGGCATCGGCGCGGGCATCGCCCAGCTCCCGTCACCCGGCGCTCTCGTCCTCCTCGGCGTGGCGGCAGTCGCCGGAGCGGTCGCCGTCTCACTGCTGCCCGCCCTGCGGGCCGTCCGGCACCGTCTCGCGGACACCCTCAGCGACACCCTGTAGCAGACCGCGCGCGCCAAGCGTGACCCTGTCGGCCCATGCCCGGGGGTTCTCGGCGGCAATGCGGCCATCGCGCTACAGACTTCCCAGCGCTTCCCAGGCCACACCGGCCGGCGCAGGCAGTCGATGCGCTCGCAGGCCAGGGACAGCCCACTCCAGCCGGGCAAGCGACTCAGCCGGTTCGGTCGGACGTCGTCGCGGTGCCTGAAACTCGATGAACGGAATGACCGTGCAGGACCTTGCCGACGCGATCGAGGTCGACCCGAAACGGTCGAACGCTGGATCACCCAGGGGAAGGTTCCGAACCGGCGTCAGCAGTACGTCTTCATATTCACGCCGTTCATGGGACTTCATGCATGGATCCCGGCGGCTCCGGAGCGCAGTGGAGACTTTCTCACAACCCCATGGAACCCCTGCGCCTCGAAATGGAGGGCCGGCTGCCGGATATCCATTGACGGCTCGTCAATTGAGCGGGAGTGTATGAACGGTTCCATTCACTGCAGTGGATGGCTTCGGTGATCTGCGTGCCGGCGCCGGCCCCTGACCGAAACAGGGAAATGATCAAGCGTCGGCATTGCTGCTCAAGGGTGTTCTCTCGTCGCTTCGGCTCCTGCGGCGTCGACTGGACGAGCAAGAGTGGCCGAAATGCAGAATCCATGACCTGAGCCCGAGTCCCCTTCGCCGGTACGACGACAAGCACAGGTCGACAAAGGCCAAACCACTCCATGACGCTGAGGAGGCATCATGCTGCAGAAACACCCGACCACCACGGCTCGGAAGGGAGGGAGACTCGCGGTGACCGTCCTGCTGGTGGTGATGGGGCTGATCACCGCGCAGGGCACTGCGATGGCGGACCCCCCGACCTTTGCCACCCATGTCGATTATGGCGCAGGCGCCGGGCCGGTGGCCGTGGACGTCGCCGACTTCGACGAGGACGGCTTCGAGGACCAGGCCGTGGCCAACTCCGACGCCGACACGGTGTCCATCCTGCTCGGTAATGGTGACGGCACCTTCGACACCAAAGTCGACTACGGAACCGGTGACTATCCGGATGGACTGGAGCCCGGTGACTTCAACGAGGACGGCGATGTCGACCTGGTGGTGACCAACAGCTTGGGCAACACGGTGTCCATCCTGCTCGGTAATGGTGACGGCACCTTCGACACCAAAGTCGACTACGGCACGGCGACGACTCCGTACAAGGTGGCTGCGGGTGATTTCGACGAGGACGGCAACGTCGATCTGGCAGTCACCGCCCTTGAAGCGGACGTGGTGTCGGTGCTGCTGGGTAACGGAGACGGTACCTTCGACACCAAAGTCGACTACGGGACCGGGTCGTTCCCGTATGGAGTCTCAGTAACCGACTTCGACGAGGACGCCAACGTCGATCTGGTCGTGTCCAACTTCGGCGCGGACACGGTGTCGGTCCTGCTCGGTAACGGTGACGGTACTTTCGACGCCAAGGTCGACTACGGAACCGGAGCCGTCCCCAACCGAATCGAGGTGGGCGACTTCGACGAGGACACCAACGTCGATGTCGCGGTCGCCAACCTCGACGCCTCCTCGGTGTCGGTGCTACTCGGTAACGGAGACGGCACCCTCGACACCAAAGTCGACTACACGACAGACACCGCCCCCTTCTCCCTCGAAGCCGCGGACTTCGACGATGACGCCAACATCGACCTCGTCACGGCCAACGCGTTCGGTGATTCGGTATCGGTGCTGTCGGGCAACGGCGACGGCACCTTCGACCCCAAGGCTGACTTCGCCGTCGACACACAGCCGTTCTCCGTGTCCGTGGGGGACTTCGACGAGGACACTCGCCCTGATGTGACGACCGCCAATATCGGGGCGGACACCGTGTCGGTCCTGCTCAACACAACGACCCCGTAGAACCGGAAAGGAAGCAGCGGGCCAGGCCCGTTACGCGACCGAATGCGTCAGCGTGCCGCTGTAGGTGCCTGCCACGGCCGAGGCAGGCACCGACATCTGCAGCGTAGGTTGCCAGATGACGGAGGTGCTCGTCATGACACCCGAGTACGAGAATGCCGTGCGCGTGACGTCCAGAGGCTGTGCGTTCCCGGCAGTGGGCTGACCAGGGACCCAACTCCCGCTCCCCATCTTCGAGACGACCGGGCCCGACCAGTACGAGAGCCGCACCTTCGAGATGGTCTCGCCGGCCGTGCCCCCACCCGTGGTGAAGTTGCTCGCCGACACCGTCGCGATCCAGGTACGACCGCCGCTGTTGGTGACCCTCACCTGACCGAGTTGCACGCCCGTCGTTTGTCCGGGCTGTACGGCTCCTATGGTGGCCGATGCCGGGACGGTGACAGCCGGGGCCAGAATGGCGCGAGGAATGAGGAACAAGCGTCCGCCCGTTACGGCTTCTGCCCGAGCGGATGCCACCGGGGGCATGGCCAGGACGCCCACCGACATCAGGATGATCCCGCCCCATACACCGAGGCGGTTTGATCTGCGACGAACTCTCACCGACCCTCCCTTCTGTGATACCAAGCCCGGTAAGCACTGAAATGAAGAGTTCGAACATCTCAGGCTTGTCCCCTGCCGCATCAGCCGCGCGCCAGACGATGCTCCCGTTTCACCCTCAGGCGTCATCCATGGCAGGCACTAGGCGCATCCCCGGCGCCGCTGCCTGACGAAAAGAAGAGCCACGGCAGCGCCGAGCGTGACGATCACGCCCGTCAAGGCGTACCGCAGCGAGCCGCTTGACGGGTCCGAGAGCCAGGCGAAACTCCTGCCGCCCGGTTCCGGGAACGTCAATCGAGCTGACAGGCTGCGCCTCACCGTTCCGCTTTCCAGTTGCAGCCGCGCCGTCCACGGCCCCGAAGGCAGCCGCTGGTCGAGATCGATCCGCACCGTTCCCACCCCTCCCGGAGGGAGTGTGGTGCCCGTGATGACGGGATAGCTGCCCGCGGTCAACCCTGCCGGGCCTCCCGAGAGGTGGAGCTTCCCCTTCATGTCCAGCGCCCGCTTTCCGCTGTTACGGACGTCCGCAATGACGCTTGGTCGGCCTTCTTTGCTACGGATGGCAGTGAGCTTTTCAATGTCAAAGGCGGCGTACTCCGCGCTTTCACTGACGTCCAGGTAGACGCGCACTCCTACGCGGGTGACGCTGCCGATGTTGTGTGTGGCATCGGGTGGCGTTCCGATCTCGGCCCACACCACCGCGTACCGCTCACCCGGTGCGGCATCCTTCGGCACCTTGATCGTGACCACGGCTTCCGACTTCTCCCGGGGGTCCAGCGTCTGCCGGGCGGGATGGACCTTGGTCCATTCGCTCAACTCGTTCGCGGTATGCCCGTCGGCGAAGGTGAACCTGTTCTCCTTGATCCCCGCGGCGGCCGCATACAGCCGCACCTCGCGCCGATCATCACTGTTGTTGGCCACCTCGAACCGGCGCTCGATGGTGGTTCCCGGTTTCAGGTGATCGACGATGTACTTCAGTGCCCGCGGGTCATCGCGCCGGGCGACAGGAGCCTCCAGGAGACGGAAGCCCAGATATCCGGGATCGGAGGGCTCGAGGGGGGAAGCCACGGCGGGAGTCGCCATGCCCACCAAGGCGGCCGTCAGTACGCCCAGTGCCACCCTCATGAACGGGCCCGTTCGCTGCTGCCCCGTAAGCCCGTCAGCCGGCTCCTTCATGCCACTGAATGGGTGATGACGCCGCTGTAAGCGCCGGAGACGTTGCCCGCCGGTACGCTGACAGTCAACTGGGGATTCCAACTCACGGAGTTGGCGCCGTCACCGCTGGGTCGGGAGAACGCTGTGCGCGGGGAGGCGAGGTTCCCCGAAGTGCCGGCTGTGAACGGACCGTTGACCGGGTTGATCGCCGTACGGGGGTCGTACACGACAGAGGCGCCACCGATCGTCTCGGAGGCGGTGCCACTGCCTGTGGTGAAGGGCGTGCTCAAGCTCACCGTCGCGATCCAGTCAGTGCTGAGCTCGGAACGCTGGTCGTTCACCGTGACGTTGCCCAGCGCACCGACCGCGTCTCCACCTGGTGCCGCCGAAGAGAGCGACGCATTCGGCTGCGCTCCGACCGTGAGGCCCGTCGTGGCGGTCACTGTGAAGGTCGTAGTCGTGTCGGCGGCATTCGCCGGCACCTCTGTCACCGCGATGGCAGCAATCGCCACCGCAGCGGCGATTGCGGCGTGTCCAGTGCGCATGGTCACCTCTTGTAGCTCATAGGCGGTCGTCAAGACCGTATGCATCCATGCGGTGGTCGAGCGAGGCGAGAAGTCCTATGTTCATGCCTTGCGGTAAAGATATGAGGCTGGATGGCCTTAAGGGCGAGCATCAACGCCCTGCTGCCCCCGACCGCCAAGAAGGTATTCGCCGGGCCACTCCCCAACAGCGAGGCGGACTGTGCGGATCTGCTCCAGGTCTGCAGGTCAGGCACGGCTACGTGCTGGTCGTGGTGACCAGCCGGGTTCGATCGGCGCCCTCCTGCAGCCGGCCTTGGCCGTGGGCTGCCGGGTCGGGGAAGACACCGCATCAAGCCCTCATCCGCCTCGCCCGGCGCCGCATCGACGTCCTCTCCGCCATGCTCCGAGACGGCACCTCCCACCAGCTGCCCACCTCGATTCACCCCTTGCCGAAGCACAGGGCACCTATTACGCGGCCCGGGCAACGTCCGCGGCAACCGTCCGGGAAACACGCAGGCCGACGCCGCAGCGCCAGCTTTCGGGTTGGGCATGGATGTCGATCCACTCGGCCAGATACTCGACGATGCCCAGTCCGCGCCCGTGTTCATCGTCGGCATCGCTTCCGCGGGGGCGGGGCAGGTCGACGGAGGGCTCGGTGTCGACGATGTCGATGCACAGATCCCTATCCGACAGCGACACACTCACCGTCATCTCGGATCCACCGTGCTGGGCGGCATTGCCGGCCAGTTCACTGACCACCAGGACAGCGCTGTCCCGGTCCGAACCGGTCACGCCCCAGCACTTCAGGAGGCCGGAGACGAAAGCCCGGACGGTGCGGACCCGGCAGGTCTCCGCGGGAAGGGCGATCATCGCCCGCCGGAATGTGTCCTCGTCCGGCCCGACCGGAACGGAAGACGAAGCGGGCCGGACGACGGGTGCGGGCCCCGGCAGCGGACGGAGCCTGCCTGATGTGATCGTTGAACCGGCCGGAGTGGGAACCATGACATGCCTCGCTGACCTCAGCCATCCGGGCGGACATCGACACGCGTCCCCGCGTGACAGGCCGACCGGCAGTGTCGGGCACGAGCGCCAGGAAAGCTCCCGGCCGGCCGCGATCAGCCGATCATCTCGTGCGGGTCAAGCTGTTGTACATACATGTTAAGTAGGCCGTGCGAGGGAAGTCAACGTATCCCGGAAGAAAACCGCTGGAAACATACCCAGCCTGACAGTGGCATCGGTCTACAGACAAAACACGGTTAGGTAAACCGGTAGGTACGGGGGCGGTCCGCACCCCGATCCGCGGACCGCCGGGGAGGCAAACCAGGAGCCGACCCGGCGCTCAACCAGCGGTGGCATCCCACCTCCGGGGCGTCAGTCCCCCCTATGAGCAGGCCGCCGTCGTGCCGGATCGTCTCCCACGGCCAAGAGCCGCCCGCCCACCCCACAGGCCCGAATCGGCGGCGGTCCACTGCAAGCAATGAGTGACGCCATGCCCTACGGCCATCTCGTGCCGGACCGATCAGTAGGCCCCGGGGGCGAGCTCCTGGAGGAGAGCCTGACCCGCCGCACGGTGCTCGGCCGCCTCAGCCGGATCCGTCTCTTCGAGCACGATCGCGATGCCTTCGTGGGCCAGCGCTTCCTCAAACCGGTTTCCCAGCCTCGGGGCCAGTTCCAGCGCCTGCCGGTGCAGCCGTAGGGCCTCTTCCGGGAGGCCCGCGAGTCGGCAGGTCTCGCCATAGCCGTTGAGGAAATGGATCTTCCAGTGTTCCTCGAACAGCTCGTCGAGCAGCGCGAATGCCTCCCGGTGACTGGCCAGTGCCTCCTCGTATCGGCCCATCTGCCGCAGCGCGACGCCCAGGCAGTTGAGGCACCACGCCTGGTTGTGAAGGTGCCCGTCGTCGCGGGCCAGCGCCAGCGCCTGATGCAGGTGCTCCGCTGCCTCGTCGGGTTCCTCGTGGGCGATGGCCACGCCGAGCGTGATCCGCGCCGTCAGAGCCGGCGGCCATGCGGGCTCGGTGTGAGGGATGTCCAGCACTTTCCTGGCCCGCTGCGCCGACTCCTCACGGTGTCCCAGCTGCAGCATCGCCCAGGCCTCCGACGCGGCCGCGTGGGCCGCGCCCGCCGGGCAACCGGCCTTCTCGTAGAGCTTCCCTGCCAGCCGAAAGAGTTCGAGCGGCTCCTCGACGTGCCCCGCGTCCCAGCTCAGATAGCCGCGGCGGATGGCCAGCTCGGCTTCCACCCGCGTGTCCCCCGTCCGGGACACCTGGACTCCGGCCGCCTCGTAAGCGGCGGCGGCCTCCGCCATCCGCCCCGCGTTGTAGCGCGCGAAGCCCAGATCGCTGTGCGCTTCGGCCAGTGGCAGCGGATCACCCAGGCGCTCGGCGGCGGCGAGCGACCGCTCGAAGAGGAAGTTGAGATGCGTCGTGCCGCAGCGCCGCGCGAAGTAGGCCCGCAGGAAGCGCGGAAGCTCGCACACGTGCACGTCGGCCCCGACGGCGGCCGCGGTCTCGAACGCGGCCATCAGGTTTCCGTACTCCGCGACGAGCCAGGCGAAGGCCGCGTTCTTGTCCGTGAACCGTGGCAGCTCGGCGGGCGGCCGGCCCGCGGAGGCCGGCCGGCCGGGAGACAGGAAAGGCATCGCGGCGTCGGCAGCGGCCGCCGCGTGCACGTAGTAGTCGAGCACCCGGCCCAAGGCCCGCTCCCGCTCGGCCGCTGAGTCCTGCTCTGCCGCGGCCCGGCGCGCGTGCTGGTGCACCAGGTCGTGCAGCCGGTAGCGGCCCGCCGTCGGCTGCTGGACGAGGTGGGCGTCGAGCAGGTCCTCCAGCATCACCTGGGCGCTCCGCAGCGGCACGTCCGCCAGCGCCGCCACCACGTACTCGTCGAAGGACGCCCCGGGCAGCAGACCCAGCATCCGGAACAGGCGGGCCTGGGACCGGTTCAGCTGCCGAACCGACATGGCGAACGCGGTGTCGAACTCGCTCGCACCCTTGGCCATCCGCTCGACGAGGATGCCCACGGTCCAGCCCGGCCGGTGCCGCAGCCGTGCCGCGGCCAGCCGCAGGGCCAGCGGCAGATGGCCGCACAGCCGCAGCACCTCGGCGGCCGATTCCGGATCGCGGGCCAGCCTTCCGTCTGTGCCGCCCGGGTCGCCGCTGGCACGGGCCAGCAGCTCCGCGCTCTCCTGCGGGTTCAGCACGTCGAGCGAGACCGGGGGCACCTCGTCCAGGCCGAGGAGCCGGTTGCGGCTCGTGATCAGGACGACGGAGGGGCCGGCGCCGGGCAGCAGCGGGCGGACCTGGTCGGCGTCGGCGGCGTTGTCGAGGACCACGACGACCCGTCGGCGGGCCAGTTCGGACCGCCAGCAGGCGGCCAGCTGCTCGACACCTTCCTGCGGGACCTTCTCGGACGGGACCTCGAGCGCGCCGAGCAGCATCCGCAGCGCGGAGTCGGGGTCGAGCGGGGGCCGGCCCTCGGTGAACCCGTGAAGGTCCACATAGAGCTGGGCGTCCGGGAAGTCGGCGGCGAGCCGGTGCGCGGCGTGCACCGCCAGACAGGTCTTGCCGACGCCCGCCATGCCGTCGACGGAGACCGCCCGATGGCTGTCGACTGCGGCGAACACGGCAGCGAGCCGCTCCTCGCGTCCGGTGAAGTCGGGCACGTCACGCGGCAGATCGTTGCGGGGCAGCGGCCGGACCTGGCGACTGCTCTTCGGGGGCGCCGGCAAGGGGTTCGAGGTCCGTTCCCACAGGGGGCGCAGGGGGCGGGGGTCGCGCTTGACGAGGCGGCAGAGGGCGACCACCGCGGGCCAGGGCGGCACGGTCTGCCCGTTGAGGTAGCGCGACAGTGACGAGGAACTGAGGCCGGTGTCCCGCGCGAGGGCCCGTACGCCGAGCCCTGACAGTTCCTGGAGCAGGCGCAGCCGGGCTGCCAGCTCGTCCTGCGGGCCGGCCTTCGCCGTCCGTTCTTCCACGTCCACTGTTCCCCCGCCTTCCCGTCCCGCTCCGGCAGAAGTCTCCCCAGTCAAGTCGCCGCTGGTCAAGGCTGTTTCAGCTGTCCCACGGTGTCCCACCGCCGTGGTCGTGGCAAGCCGGCCCGGCTGTTATGGAGTCACGCCCCGACGGAACGGGGCCACTGACCCGGAAGAGGAGCAGACCGAGATGCAGTCTCGCATGCAGAACCCCGCCGTCGTGCTGTCCGGTGCGATGCAGCCCATCCAGGAGATCCTCAAGGCCGTGCACTCCGGCGGCGTGGACGGACAGACGCTGGAGCTGGTGCACCTGCGGGTCAGCCAGATCAACGGCTGCAGCGCCTGCGTCGACGGCGGCGCCAAGACGGCCCGCAAGGCCGGCGTGAGCGACGAGCGGCTGGCCACGGTCGTCGCCTGGCGGGAGGCCCCGTACTTCACCGACGAGGAGCGGGCGGCCCTCGCGCTGGCCGAGGCCGCCACGCGGCTGGCCGACCGTCCCGACCCGGTGAGCGACGAGGTCTGGGACACGGCCGCCACCTACTTCGACGAGAAGCAGCTGGCCGCGATCGTCCTGATGGTCGGCGTCACCAACCTGTTCAACCGGCTCAATGCCACGACCCGCCAGATCGCCGGCGCGTGGGGATGACGCCCGCCGGCCCCGGCCGGTGGGCACGGATCCGCCGGCCGGGGCCGACTCATCGGCTTCGTCGCCACCCTGCCCACGGCTCACCCCGACACTCCAGCCGGCAGCGAAGTCGCCCCGCGGCCCTCACCGCAGGCCCCGGACGAGTCGTCCGAGTGCTCTGCAGGACCGTCACTGATCGGAGTCTTCTGGGCGACGGTCTCGTGACTCCGAACTTCGGAGAAGCCGCAGCTGCGGCGCCTCTCCGGCATGAAGATCTACCCGTCAATCCGAATACCGGGAGGAAACCCGCCGTGAAGCACGCACAGCAGCCGGCCAGGAGCACCACCGACAAGACGTCCGAGGGATTCACGGACGACGAGCGAGCCGCGATGAAGGAGCGCGCCCGGGAGCTGAAGGCGTCCGCGCGCCGCGGATCGCGCGCCGCCAAGGCGGCGGAGGACGAGGCCGCCGTGGTCGCCAAGATCGCCGAGATGCAGGAATCGGACCGCGCCATGGCCGAACGGCTCCACGCCGTCATCAAGGCAAGCGCGCCTGACCTCGCGCCGAAGCTCTGGTACGGGATGCCCGCGTACGCCAAGGACGGCAAGGTCGTCTGCTTCTTCCAGAGCGCGGAGAAGTTCAATGCGAGGTACGCGACGTTCGGCTTCAGCGACAAGGCGAACCTCGACGAAGATGCCATGTGGCCGACTTCCTACGCCCTGAAGCAGCTGACCGCCGCCGACGAGGGGAGGATCGGCGCGCTCGTGAAGAAAGCGGCGAACTGAGGCCCGATGACGACGCCACACGACGCGGGCGGACGGGGGCAGCGGATCCGCGCCCTCCGCCCGGTCCCGGAGTCCTGCCTCGGGCACCAGCCGCAAAGCAGGGGGTACGCCAGACGCATGCCGCACAACACGTCTGATCAGTCGGCGTATGACCGAGCCGCGCCGGCAGCCGGCTTTCGCCGTGCCGCCCGGACCGTGACCTCGGCCACACGCTCGGCATCGACCACATGGGTCCCCTCGCCCCAGGCCTTGGGACTCAGGCACCAGCCAGGGCCTCGCCGGCGCCTGGCGCAGTCCTTCCTGCTCATCCGGAGGTCTGTGGCGCCCCTCGCCGAGGTCGACGGTCAGGCGGGGTGGTTCGGCTGCTGGTCGGGAGGGGTGCCGCCGCCTTCGCCGCCGCCTTTGTGCCCGCGGTCCGTGCCGTGCGGACGGCCGCCGCCCTTGTCCCGCTCTTCCGCTTTCAGGGACTGGCTGTCTTCCGGTGTGCCGGCTCCCTTGTCGCTGCGCCGCAGCTCCGGCTGCTGAGGATCGGGCATGACGATCACCTTCCTGGCTTGCGACGTCAAGGTGCGAGTAACCCGTGGGCCTGGTCGCAAACGCGGCGCGGTCCTTCTCAGGTTGCTCCGTCGCGGTCGAGAGGGCCCCAGTCGCCGGGCTGCCCGGTAATGATCCTGCAGGCCTCGTCGATGACGTGGTCGGCGATCCAGCCAAGCGGTTCGACGTCTGTCACCAGGGGTTCGTTGTCCGGCCCGCGGGCCGTCTCTGAGCCGTGCAGCAGCCAGGGCCGGGTCCGTGGGTCCTTCACCCGCGGCAGGTGGCAGTAGTCGTACAGCCGCCGAGCGACCCACACGTGGAGCGGCCGCTTGCCCCACCAGTCCTCGAGGTCCAGAGGGCTCGCCGACAGGCCCGGCAGTTTCACGCCGGTCAGGTCGTCCGTACTGGAGACGCCGCGAAGGTCTCGCTCCGGACCGCGGGACCAGCGCACGTAGAGACCCTGGCGGCGGGTGACCAGCCGGGTCAGCTCGTCGAGGCTGCTGAGGGTGGGCATGTTCGCTGTCGTACTCATGGTGCTCAGGGAGTGCGGATCACGCGGTGATCAGGGAGTCGTCCTCGGGGCGGGCGCCGGGCAGCTGGTGGCGGGCGGCGAGGAGGGCGGCGTCGATGTGGCCGGTGCCGGTGGACACGCACAGCATGTAAGCGATGTCGTCCATGCGCTGCCGCACTTCCGGGCTGCCGTTCTCGGCGTGCAGAATCCGCAGCGTGTCGTACTGCTCGACCATGTTCTTCAGCACCGCCGGGTGTGCCATCAGCATCAGACGTCTCCTTTGCACCGTCTCTCACACGGGTCGTTCAGCGACCCGCCTACCCCGAGGCGGCACCGCCATACCGCTCTCCATCGGCCTGGCTCGGCGGTGCGGGGCTCGGATCGGAGCGGGCAGGCTCAATCGGTCTGGGCACCATGCCGACCAGAGCGTCACGAGGAGCAACGAAGAATCCAGCGCGGCTGACCCGATCAGTCCCTTACGAACCGCGAGGACGGGACGGGCACTCACGTGGAGAGGAAATGCGCGCTCAGGCCCCGGAAGTCTCAGGGTAGTTCGGTGCCGCGGGTCTCGGGGAGCCCCGCGAGGGCGACGAGGGCAAGGACGTAGCCCATGACGCCGTAGACAAGGGCGCCGCCGACGCCGGCGTCGCCTGCCGCGAAGCCCACCGAAGTCGGGAAGAAGGCTCCGATGGCGCGCCCGACGTTGTAGGTGAAGCTTTGGCCGGTGCCGCGGACCGCGTTGGGATAGAGCTCGGCCAGGTATGAGCCGAACCCGGAGAAGATGGCGGAGGCGCAGAAACCCAGGGGGAATCCGAGGATCAGCAGCAGGGTGTTGGCGCCCTGGGGGATGTTGATGTAGGCCATCAGCAGCGCCCCGCTGAGGACCGCGAACAAGGCAAAGGATTTCTTGCGTCCGAAGAGATCGACAACGTACCCGGCGGTGAGGTAGCCGGCGAACGCGCCGGTGATGAGCACGGCCAGGTAGCCGCCGGTGCCCACGACGGTCAGGCCGCGCTCCGACTTCAGGTAGGTGGGCAGCCACGTGGCGATGGTGTAGTAACCGCCCTGTATGCCGGTGGCCAGCAGGGTCGCGAAAAGCGTCCTTCGTGCCAGGGTGTTCCGAAAGATCGACGACAGCCGGACATGTGATTCCACCTCGCCGAGCCGCTTGGTCACCTCCGGGGCGTCCTGGACCTTCCGGCGTACGTAGACCAGGAGCAGTGCCGGCAGTGCGCCGGTCCAGAACATGACCCGCCAGGCGATGCTGGGATCGAGGGTGCCCAGCACCACGGTGCTCACGATGACCGCCAGTCCCCAGCCGACGGCCCAAGAGCTCTGGATGAAGGCCAGCGTTCGGCCTCGGTAGCGGCTCCTGGCGTATTCGGCGACCAGAACGGCACCGGCCGCCCATTCACCGCCGAAGCCGATGCCTTGGAGAGCGCGGCTGGCCAGCAGCATCGGATAGCTCGTGGCGAAGCCGCACAGCACGGTGAACAGGGCATAGGTGCCCACCGTGATGATCAGGGTCCTGACGCGGCCCACCCGGTCGATCAGCACGCCGGCGAGGATGCCGCCGAGCGCGGACATCAGCAGCGTGACGGTGGTCAGCAGTCCCGCCTGCGCCTGGGTGAGGCTGAAGTAGGCCGCGATGGCGACCATGCTCAGCGGGAGGACCTGGAAGTCGTAGGAGTCGAGTGCGAACCCGCCGAACGCTCCTTTGAAAGCCCGGCGTCCCTGTGGTGTGAGGGACCGGTACCAGGAGAATGGGCCGCTGCTTTCCCGGCTGGGTGCCGGGAGGGCGGTGGGGGCAGGTTCCATGGAGCGCCTCACAACGAAGGCGGGAGGAGTGCAGTCGCCGGGTCGGCGGCGTGGGCCTGCCGATGTGGGCTGTTTCCAGCGTCCACCCCAACCCTGGCGCCGCGCACCTCGGTCGGTGCCTCCGCAGCAGTGCGCGCCGCCTCTTACACCGGGTGCTCCTGCATGGCGGCGGCAGCTCGCTTCTGTGACGGTGACTGATGCCGGTGGCGGAGGCGGTGTGGCACGAAGCGGACGGTGAGGCCCGGTACCGCCTGAGCGGCTGCGGACAGCTCCTTCTCGGGTACGACTCCGATCACGGGATAACCGCCGGTGGTGGGAGAGTCGGCGAGGAAGACCACGGGGCTGCCGTCGGGCGGTACCTGCACCGCACCCAGCACCATCCCTTCGCTCGGCATTTCACGGTGCACCGCCCGCTCCAGGGCGGGACCTTCCAGCCGTAGGGCGATGCGGTTGGAGTGCTGGGAGATCTCGAAGCGGCCCGCGGCAAGCGTCTTCATCGTGGCAGGGGTGAACCAGTCGTCCCGCGGGCCGAGCAGCAGTGGCAGCACCAGTTCCTCGGGCGGTGCCTGCCACACGAGCGAGTCGGTATGGAGCGGTGAACCGGTCGGCGTCCCCAGCGGCAGGATCTCCCCGCCCGTGAGCGGTGCGGGCCCGAGCCCGGACAGCAGGTCGGTGGAGCGACTGCCGAGGACCGGGGCCACCGCGATGCCTCCGCCGATGGCGACATAGTTGCGCAGGCCGCTGGTCGGTGCGCCCACCTCGAGCAGTGCGCCGGCGGGCACGTGTACGGGGGCGGTCCACGCCGCGGGGCGACCGTTGACCCGTACCGGTGCCGGCGCCCCGGTCACGGCGGCCACCGCGGGGCGCGTGAGGCGCACCGCCACGCCGGTCAGCGTGGTCTCCAGGGTGGCGGCACCGGGGGGGTTGCCCACCAGCCGGTTCGCCAGGCGGTGTGCGGGCTGGTCGAGTGCTCCGGAGCGCGGTACGCCCAGGCTGGCGTGACCGAACCGGCCGAGGTCCTGAAGGGTGGTGAGGGCGCCGGCCCGTACGACTTCCAGCTTGCCGCCGCTCATGCCTTGCGCCCCTTCGTTGCTGTTCCCATTGTCGTTGCGCGGGTGCTTTCCAACGACGCTTCCTGGGGGACGAAGCGCACGCGGGTGCCGGGTGTCAGCAGTGCCGCGGGTTCGCGCTCCAGGTCCCACAGGGGCATCCGGGTCGTTCCGATGAGCTGCCAGCCACCTGGGGAGGCACGTGGATACACGCCGGTGTACGGGCCGGCGAGCGCCACCGAGCCGGCGGGGACCGATGTGCGGGGTGCCGCACGGCGCGGCACGTGGTACCTCTCCCCCAGACCGAGCATGTAGGCGAAGCCCGGGGAGAAACCGCAGAACGCCACCCGGTGTTCCCTGCCGCTGTGGATCCGTGCCACCTCGTCCTCGGTCACGCCCCACAGTGCGGCGACGACGCGGAGATCCGCCCCGTCGTAATGCACGGGGATCTCGATCAGGGGGCCGCTGTCGGCTGCCGACGGGGGCACGGACCACTGCTGCAACTGGGCGGCGGCGTCGGCGACGGCCACGCCGTACAGGAGCACGGTCCTGTCTCCGGGCACGATGTCCCGCACCGGCATCAGGGTTCCCGCGTCGCGTCGGCTCAGGATCCGGGCGTACCAGGCCTGCGCCTCTTCCGGCGTGTCCAGGTCGATGAGCAGGGAGTCCTCGCCGACCGGCCTCAGCCTCATGCGAACGCCTCCACCCTGACACCGGCCGCCTCCAGTGCCGCGCGTACCTGCTTGGCCATCCCAACGGCTCCGGGAGTGTCCCCGTGCAGGCACAGGGAACGTGCTCGTACGGCCACGAACTCGCCGTTCACTGTGGTGACGCGACGCTCTCGCGCGAGAGTGACGGCTCTGCGGGCGACCTGCAGGGGATCCGTGATCACAGCGCCGGGCTCGCTGCGGGGAACCAGCGTCCCCGTCGTTGTGTAGGCGCGGTCGGCGAACGCCTCGTCGGCTGTGGGGAGGCCGACGCGCGCGGCCTGCGCGTGCATGGCCGAGCCCGGCAGGCACAGCACCGGGAGTCCGGGGTCGGCCAGCCGGACCCCTGCTGCCACTGCGGCTGCCTGCTCCGGGTCGGCCACGACCCTGTTGTAGAGGGCTCCGTGCGGTTTGACGTAGGTCACCGCTGCTCCGGCAGCACGGGCGAACACCTGAAGCGAACCGATCTGATAGGTGATCTCGTCGGCGAGTTCGGCCGTCGGCACGTCCATGGCCCTGCGGCCGAAGCCGGCGAGGTCGCGGTAGGACACCTGGGCACCGATCCTCACGCCACGCTCGGCAGCGATGTCGCAGACGCGGCGCATGGTCGCGGGGTCGCCGGCGTGGAATCCGCAGGCGACGTTCGCGCTGGTGACCAGGGACAGCAGGGCCTCGTCGTCGGTGAGGGTCCACCGCCCGAATCCCTCGCCGAGGTCTGCGTTGAGGTCGATCACGATGCCTGTCATCGCTGTTTGGTCTCCTTGGGACAGTCCGTTGGGCACGAGGTACCACCGTGCCGTCATACGAGTCGGTAGTCGGTGTCTCGGGCATCGGTGATCAGCATGTACCCGGGGGCATGGGTGATCGCGAACGACGGCCGTGAGGCCATCAGAGCCGCCTGCGGGGTGACGCCGCATGCCCAGAACACCGGGACGTCGCCCGGCTGGGCATCCACCGGGTCGCCGAAGTCGGGTCGTGCCAGGTCCTCGATCCCGAGGGCGGCGGGGTCCCCGGCGTGGATCGGGCTCCCGTGCACCGAGGGCATCATCGCGCTGATCCGGGTGGCGACACCGACGAGGTCCGCCGGGACGGGCCGCATGGAGACCACGAGCCGCCCGTGCATCCGGCCGGCCGGGCGGCATTGGCGACTCGTCCGGTACATCGCGACGTTGCGGCCCTGGTCGACGTGGCGCATCGGTATGCCCGCGTCGGTCAGTGCCGCCTCGAAGGTGAAGCTGCATCCGATGAGGAAGGTGACCAGGTCCTTGCGCCAGACGTCGATGACGTCGCGGGGTTCGTCGATGAGGCGCCCGTTCTCCCAGACTCGGTAGCGCGGTACGTCGGTGCGCAGGTCGGCGCCGGCGGCCAGCGCAGTGGAGAAGGACCCCGGTTCCGTGACGTCCAGGACGGGGCAGGGCTTGGGGTTGCGCTGGCAGAACAGGAGGACGTCGTATGCCCAGTCGGCGGGCACCATGATCAGATTGACCTGGGTGTGGGAGGAGCACCAGCCGGCGGTGGGCGCACTCCCCCCTTTCCGGAAGATCTCTCGCGCCTCCTGGGGGGTCAGCTCCTCCGGTCGGGGCGTCAGCGTCTCAGGGCGGGTGTGTGCAGTCATCAACGGTCCCTTCGTCACAACCGGTGCCCAGCGGATGGGGAGACATGCCGCGTGCTGCCGGAACTCGTTCCCACATCACCAACATAGAGGATCGTTGAACAATCCGACAAGGCCTCTGTTGTTTCGTTGGCTGATTTGGGGTTGACTGGAATCACAGAGTGAACAGCCGTGGGGAGACCCGCCGGCCTGCGTGAAGGACGGAAGACATGACAGCCGAGATCGACCCTGCCGTGCTCGCCGGCGATCGAGCACTGCTCGGGCGTTCCAGCACCGCTGACCGGGTCGCGGACATTCTTCGCACGCGGATCGCCGAGGGTTATCTCTCCCCGGGGAGCAAGCTCTCGGAGGACGCCATCGGCAACGCTCTGGGCATTTCCCGAAACACCCTTCGAGAGGCCTTCCGTCTGCTCACGCACGAGCGGCTGCTGGTCCATGAGCTCAACCGCGGCGTCTTCGTGCGCATGCTCACCGTGCAGGACGTCACGGACATCTACCAGGTACGCAGGCTCATCGAGTGCGCCGCGGTACGCAATCTCGGGGTTCCTCCCTACGACCTGAGCAAGGCGGAGGCGGCGGTCGCCGAGGGCCAGAAGGCGGAGGAGGAAGGCGAGTGGCGCCAGCTCGGCACCGCCAACATCCACTTCCACCACGCCGTTGTGGCCCTTGCCCACAGCAAGCGCCTGGACGAACTGATGCGCGGTGTCCTTGCCGAACTGCGGCTGGTCTTCCATGCGATGGACAATCCGCGCAGCTTCCACGAGCCGTATCTGGAGCGCAACCGGGAGATCCTCTCCGCCCTCAAAGCCGCGGACAGGGTCAAGGCCGAGCTGCTGTTGGCCGCATATCTCGACGACGCGGAGACACAGTTGGTCCGGAGGTACTCCGAACTCATCGGCTCGTGACCTTGTCTCGTCATCCGCCGCTGCCGCTCATGGGCCATTGCAGCCGCGCGTGGGCGACGTCGAACGGATAGACAAGCCGGTACCGCCCTCTCTGGATCTGCTCGACGACCCCGCGGGCTCCGATGTTCTGATGGTTGTCGTCGAACTTCACACCGTCCCACGGCATGATCGTGTCCCGCCCCGGAACGTCGATGTTCACCAGCGCGGAGCGGATGTCGGCCGGCCTGCGGGACCGGGCATCGTTGATCGCCTGCGCCAGGGTCATGACCGCTGTGAACGCCCGGGCGGCGTCATCGTTCATGGGTGTGTCGTACGTCCGCCTGTAGAGGTCTGCCACGGCTCTGGCAGTGGGGTTGTGCCGCGACAGGTCGGAGGACCAGGCGAAGCGGCTGCAGACTCCCGCCGCGACGTCCCCGTTCCTCTGCAGGAATGCCGGATCCGCGTGGCCTCCCCCGAAGGCTATGAGTGCCGGTGGCCGGTAGGCGAGGCGGTCGAAGGTGGCACTCAAGGCCAGCGCCTGGGGTGTGTAGAGCAGGGTCAGGACGACGTCGGGGACGACTGCGCTCACCCTTTGTGCCTGAGAGGACAGGTCAGTGGCCCGGGGGCTGATCTTCAAGTCGGCGACGACCTTGCCGTCGATGTGGGAGGCATAGCGTTTGATCATGGCGGATCCGTCGTTGCCGTACTGATCGTCCGTATGCAGAACCGCGATGCGTTTGACCGGGGTTCCGCTGCTCTGGCGTTCCTTGAGCAGGGAGAAGATCACGCGTCCGTAGCTCAGGTCTGAGGGGCCCGTACGGAAGAACCAGCCCAGGCCGCGCTCGGTCAGCGATGCCGCCGAGGAACCTCCGTTCACGAAGGGGATGCCCAGCCGCTCGGAGCGGGCGCCGGCGGCTTCCGTGACGGCTGATTCGTATCCTCCTGCCACGGCGACCACGTGATGGGTGTTCACCAGGCGCGCCACTTGGGAGGCACCGCGCGAAACAGGGCCGGCGGTATCCGCGGCCACCAGCTTGATCCTGGCGTTGCCGAGGCCGGGAAGACCGGCTTCCGGCCCGAGCGGCAGGGGGATCGAGCGGTGACGGCCGTTGACGATCGCCACGGCCAGTTCCGCGCCCCGTTTCGTCTCGGCGCCGGCGGAGGCGGCGGGACCGGTCAGCGGTGCGAGGAAGCCGATGTTCACGGGGGCATCGGATGGTGGGACCGGTGCCTGGGGCGAGCAGGCGGAGGCCAGGAGAGCGGTGCAGAGCAGTACGGCGGTGCCAAGGGCCCTTCTGGGCATCAGGTTCGTCCTTCTGCGGCCGGCAGGTTGCCGGGAGTGTCGCTACTGAGGGGATGGGGATGACCGGGAGAGTCAGGAGAGGAACCGCCACCGGTCTGCACGGTGTGCAGCCCTTCGGCGAAACGGCGGATGGCCAGCCACTCCTGCCGGGACGTGAAGGCCGGTTCCGCCGCCTCGGTGCTCCGGAGTGCGGGGTGTGCGACGGCGTCTTGGCTCCCGTGCGGCGAAGCGGACTGCGCCGGAGAGAGGGCATGGGGGACCGAACGGGTTCGGCCAGGCCCTCCATCCGCGGCGGCGGAGTCGGTCAGAGGGCTGGCACGTCCGAGCTCGGCGGATGCGTGCTCTCCCCCGGTGCCGGCCAGCAGGGTCCGGGGAATCCGTACCAGGGCCGTGGTCCCCTGCCCCGGTGAGGGAATGAGGTGCACGCCGATGCCGTGTTTGGCCGCGAGGCGACCGACGACGAACAGCCCCATGCTCCGGCCCGCTCCCGGATCGAGAACCAGAGCCGAAGCCAGGCGGTGGTTCACATGTGCCATCTGCTCTTGCGTCATTCCACTGCCCTGGTCCTCGATGGAGACCACGAGGTAGCTGTGACGGCCGGACATCGGTCGGCAGGTCACGGTGACGCGGGACCGGGCGGCGGAGAACACCGTGGCGTTCTCCATCAGTTCGGCCAGCAGGTGCACGAGGTCCGTGACGGCATCCGCCGCGACGGCAGCCGCACCGATGGACCGGAAGTCGATGCGGGTGAACTGCTCCACCTCGGCGCTGGCGGCCATGAGGATTTCCGCCAGCGGCATCGGCGCCTGCCACTTTCGTCCCGTATCGGAGCCGGCGAGCACCAGAAGGCTCTCGTCCGTGCGCAACATCTGTGTCGCCAGGTGATCGAGCCGAAACAGCCGGGCCAGGCGATCGGGATCGTCCTCGTGCTGCTCCAGGTCCCCGATCTCGCCCAGGAGTTTGCTCACCAGGTGCTGATTGCGGCGGGACAGGTGGATGAACATGCCGTTGATGTGCGCGCGAAGGGCTGCCTGGTCCTTCACCAGGGCGACGGCGGCATTCTGCACGGCGTCGAACGCCTCGGCGACCTCCCCGATCTCGTCGTTGGACGAAACGGCGGCCGGCGTGGCCCGGTAGTCGGCCAGGTCGTCCACGTCGGCCTGCCGCAGCCTGGTGAGCGCCTCGGGCAGGCGTCTGTCGGCGACCTCCCGAGCGGACATCCCCAGGGCCTTGAGCGGACGGGTCATGGACCGAACGACCAGCGTGATCACCCAGCCCGACGCGAGGAACACCGCGAGCAGACCCACCGTTCCCCACAGTGCCGTGCTCTGCCGGGAGTCATGAGCCTGGCTGCTGAGGCTGATCAGGTCCTTCAGGATCTGCGACTCCACCTCACGCATCAGCGTGATCTTCCGGGTCGACACCTCACTCCATGTCGCCGGCTCGACATCGAGCCGGGGAGCCTGTGCCTGTTCGGCGACCCGTTCCTGGATGGCATGGGTGGCGCTGACCGCTACACCCTTGACGGTGTCGGCGTACAGCGTCCGCTGCGCCTGGTCGGCTGTGGCGAGAAACTCCTCGACGGTCTCCTGCTGGCGTGCGACGGCGCCCGCGAAGTCCGGGAATTGGCCGACCAGGAAGGTGCCGGTGGTCAGGACGCCGTTGAGATCCGCTCGCAGTCGGCTGGTGTTCTCCACGGCGCGGGACAGTGTGTTGAGCGCACGCACCTGGGCAGCGGCCTTGCTGCCGCCGTTGCGTGCGGCCAGAGCAGGTCCGAGTTCCATGAGCCTGTTGATGGTGGCTGTGTAGTGGGCCAAAATCGAACTTTGGGTCAGATTGGCCTCGTCCACCGAGGCGCGTAGCGCCGGAAGGCTGCGCAACTCCTCGGCGACGCCGAGGAAGGCTGTGTGCAGCTGCGGGTTGTGGGAAGTGTCGATGCCGGCGGCGGCCTGCCGGTACACAGCGGCGGCGGCGTCCGCCTCTGCACGCCGGCGCGAGGGAGTACCTCCGGAGGCGTCGAGACGGTCGGCGATGAAGCCGGCCGTCACGTCGCGTTCGTCCTGGAGCGAATGCACCAGACGCAGGACCGGCCCTTGAAGACGCGCCAGTTCGGAGAACTGCCCGTAGTCGTCGGCGTCGTTGACGGTACGGCTGAGGCTGACGAGGCCCAGGGCGCCGGCCAGGATCCCGGGGATCAGGACGACGGCTGTCAGTTTGTTTCGCACGCGCCAGTTCTTGGGCCGGGTGACGTGGCGCACCGCTGTGAGGTCGAGCCGGGAGGAATCGCGGGCCCGTCCTCTGGAGGAACGGCTGGCTCTCGTACGCAAGGGAAGGAACCTCTCAAGTGGTGCCGCGGGCCCGTCCTGGCCGGGATGCCCCCGGGACAGGGGGCGGATCGCGGGTCGGCATGGCGGTGGTGGCCGGCTGGGAAGCCGACCACCACCGCACCGGCGGGCGGGGGTGTGCGGCCGTGCTTCAGGAGAGTTCGGAGCCTCGCGTCTCCGGCAGCCACAGAAGGGCGAAAAGGGCAAGCCCGTAGCCGATTGCGCCGTAGAACAGGGCCCCGCCGACACCTGCCGACGAGAAGCCGACAGCGGTGGGGAAGATCGATCCCAGAGCGCGTCCGACGTTGTAGGTGAAGCTCTGGCCGGTACCGCGGACCGCGCTGGGGTACAGCTCGGCCAGGTAGGAGCCGAATCCGGAGAAGATGGCCGAGGCACTGAAGCCGAGGGGGAACCCGAGGATCAGCAACAGGCTGTTCGAGCCGGGCGGGATGTTGACGTACGCCAGCAGCAGGCCTGCGCTGAGGAACGCGAAGGTCGCGAAGGTCACCTTGCGGCCCAGACGGTCGACGAGGTGGCCGGCGGCAACGTAGCCGCAGAAGGCGCCGGTGATGAGCACGAACAGGTAGCCGCCGGTGCCCACGACCGTCAGGCCGCGCTCGGTCTTGAGGTAGGCGGGCAGCCAGGTGGCGAAGGTGTAGTACCCACCCATCACACCTGTGGCCAGCAGGGTCGCAAAGAGTGTCTTACGGGCGAGACCGCCCCTGAAGATCGATGACAACGGGACACGGGCTTCCTTCGTGGCGAGCCGCTCGGTCACCTCGGGGGCGTCCTCGACGTTGCGCCGCACGTATACGAGCAGCAGCGCGGGCAGGGCTCCCGTCCAGAACAGCACACGCCAGGCAAGGTCGGGGTCGATGTTGTCCATGACCACGGTGCCCACGATCACGGCCAGCGCCCAGCCGACCGCCCACGAGCTCTGAACCCAGGCCAGGACCCTGCCGCGGTACCGGGACTTGGCGTACTCGGCGACCAGGATCGCTCCGGCCGCCCACTCGCCGCCGAAGCCGACTCCCTGGAGGGTCCGGAAACCCAGGAGCATCGGATAGTTCGTGGCGAAACCGCAGAGGACGGTGAAAAGTGCGTAGGTACCCACTGTGAGCATCAGGGTTTTGACCCGGCCCACCCGGTCGATCAGCACCCCGGCCAGGATTCCGCCGAGCGCGGACGACAGCAGCGTGACAGTGGTCAGCAGGCCGGTTTGCGCCGTGCTGAGGCTGAAGTAGGCGGCGAGGGCAACCATGCCCATCGGCAGCACCAGGAAGTCGTAGGAGTCGAGGGCGTATCCGCCGAAGGCTCCCTTGAAGGCGCGACGTCCCTGGGGGGACATGGACCGGAACCACGCGAAGGGTCCTGTCGTCTCGCCTTCCACGGTCGTCGTTGGGCTGGTGGGAGTGGATGTCACGGTGACCTCACGGGTGAGAGGAGAAGAAATGACCGATCGAGACGCTTCTCGTCGGCTGGTCATCCCGCGCTCGGCGGAACGGGCGGCTCGATGTGGGACAAACTAGGGATCGTTGAACGATCCTTCAAGAGGGCGGGAGTTCTTTTCTACATTCCTTCGCCGCCCCGCCGTGCGGACGAAGGTTCGGCTCGGACAGAGCCGTCCCGGGATACGCCCATCGGCAGCTCGGCCCACACCAGGTGGCCGTGCGCAAGGCGCCACGCCCCCCAGCCCGAGGAGAGGGCCGCAACCAGGCACAGGCCGCGCCCGTCGCAGTGGACGTCGTCGCCCGCCTCACGCGGAGCCGGGACATCCCCCCACCCCTGGCCGTGATCACCGACCTCGAGACGGATCACATCCCCCGTCGAGGCACGGATGCGCCGCACGGTGTGCCAGATCGGGTCACGCGGCGAGCCATGGCAGACCGCGTTGGTGAGAAGTTCGGAAACGATCAGCTCCGCATCCTCGACGAGGTGCTGCAGACCCCACTCCCTCAACCGGCCGCCGACCTGGCGGCGGGCCGACCGGACGGAAGCGGCCACAGGTGGCAGGACCCAGGTTTGACAGTCGGCAGCAACGGCGCCGGGGGAGGCCGGCTGAGCCTGGACGGAAACGATAGGAGGCATGGCGCGCTCACTGGGAATGTGCACGGACCACGCCGTGCGGCGGTCCGCCCGCGGGGGACGCGAAGCGGCTGGATTGGGAGAAACCACGGCATTGGCCTGACCTGCAGGGCGGAAACCGCCCCACGAGTACAACCTCCGCCTGACCTGCTGCGTAGGATTGTTCTACGATCCCTTCTCTGGATTATCAGTCAATCCTGGAGTTGTCAACCCTCCCCCAAGGGGCTGACCGGCATTCGCGACGCATCCGACACCGGCAGGACCGGCGACTCGCGGCAGGCTCCACGTCAGCTTCCGCGCCGGCGCGAGCGGCAGGGCTCGGGCCGACGGGGCGGCTCCCGCCGGCGATCGCCGCCCTCTCCCGACCAGGAGCTATTGAAGGATTGTTCAACGATCCTTATGCTCGGGTCCGTCCTGGCCACTCAGGGGGACGATGACCTCTGCCCGGGGACGCATCGGCTCGCTGGGGGCGAATCCCGCTCTTCTACTCCGCCAACGCCGCGCCCTCGGTGCTTCGCTCGATGCGGCGAGGGCCTCACCACCACAGCCCACCGCCCAGCCCGCAAAGGAACCTTCGTGCGCAAGGTGCTCATCGCCAACCGTGGCGAAACCGCTGTCCGCGTTGCCCGTGCCTGCCGGACGCCGGGATCGCGAGCGTAGCTCTCTACGCCGACCCCGACCGGGATGCTCTGCATGTCCGCGCGGCCGACGAAGCGTTCGCCACCGTCGCGGCCGGCCGTGTTCACTCTCCTCGGCGTGCATCGCCTCGGTCCAGGCAGGCCTGAGCCGCTTCGCCAGCCACGTCGTGGGCCGTTCGACGACCGGCATCACGCTCTTGCCGCCACTGTCACCCACCACCAGACCCGAGAACGACCTGAAGCAGGGAGGCTGCTCAATGGGCGCAGCACACAGCGACGACCCCCTCGCAGCAGAAAAGATCCAAAGCCTGCTGCACCGGATCGACGAAGCCGCGAACGCCGTTCACGAGCCGCACGTCAGCGACGGCGTGACGGCCCGTGAACGCATGGAGCAGCTGCTGGACGAATGCTCCTTCACCGAGTTCGAAGAAATCACCGACTACCCCCTCGGCCACGCACATCAGGACCGGGTCCATTCCTACGGGGACGGCGTGGCTGCCGGTTACGGCACGGTCGACGGCCGCCCGGTGGCCGTCTTCGCGCAAGACGCCACGGTCATCGGCGGCGCGTTGGGCGAGGCCGCGTGCCGGCGAATCGTCAAGGTGATGGACTTCGCGCTCAAGACCGGCTGCCCGGTCATCGCCATCAACGACGCCGGCTGGGCAGGCACCCCCGACGGCGGCAGTGCGCTGGGCGTGCACGCCAAAATCTTCCACCGTCATGTGCATTGCTCAGGAGTGATCCCCCAGATATCGCTCATCACGGGATCGCCCAGCGGGTGCGCGGTCCACTCCCATGCCCTGAGCGACTTCACCGTGATGACCGAACGGACCTCGCACCTGATCTCGGCCCGGCCGGAGCTCATCAAAGCAGTCACCGGCCAGGACATCGAACTCCATCAGCTGGGCGGAGCACGCAGCCACAGCAACACCTCAGGCGTCGCCCATCACATGGCGGGCGACGAGGGCGACGCCATCGGCTACGTCAAGTCGCTGCTGTCCTATCTGCCGTCCAACAATCTCGAGGAACCACCGGCCATCCCCGGGCCGGCCGACCTGGACCTCCGTGCAGAAGAGCCGGCGTTGGACACAGTCGTCCCGGCCTCCCCCAACCAGCCCTACGACATGGCAGTTGTCGTCCAGCACGTCCTCGACGACCAGGAATTTCTCGAGACACAGCCTCTGTTCGCGCCGAACATCATCACCGGCTTCGGCCGCATCGAGGGCCACCCGATCGGCGTCGTCGCAAGTCAGCCGATGCACTCGGGCGGCTGCCTGGACATCAACGCCTGCGAGAAGGCAGCCCGCTTCATTCGTACCTGTGACGCCTTCAACGTCCCCGTGCTGACGTTCGTGGACGCCCCCGGATTCCTGCCGGGCGCCGACCAGGAGCACAACGGCATCGTTCGCCGCGGAGCCAAACTGATCTACGCATACGCCGAAGCGACCGTCCCTCTCATCACCGTCGTCACCCGCAAGGCATACAACGGCATCCACGACGTCATGGGCTCCACCCACCTGGGGGCGGACCTCACCCTTGCCTGGCCCACCGCGCAGATCGGGAACATGGGCCCCCACAGCGCCGTGGACCTCCTCCATGGCGCCGCACGCCACGAGCCCGTACCGGCCGATCCGGCCCTCGAGGCACAGCGGGCCGAACTGACATCCGGATACGAGGAGACGTTCCTCAACCCCTGCGCGGCCGCCGAGCGCGGACATCTCGACGCTGTGATCAGACCGTCCCGCACACGGCAATACGTCGTCCGCGCTCTGCGGGCACTGCGGAGCAAACGAGAGACGCTGCCGCCCAAGAAGCACGGCAACATCCCGCTGTAGACCGTCCCAACGTCGCCCCCGGCGCCCTCACCACTCAGGACAACTCGATGCAGCTCATCAAGGTGCTTCACGGGCAGCCCAGTCCCGAAGAGCTGGCAGCCCTCATCGCGGCGATCAAGGCCCGCTCAGCTGCCACCGTGGCGTCCGCCCCTGCCCTACCGCGCACGCCGCCGGTGTCCGCGTGGACCAACCGCGCCGCCGCCATCGCCCTGCGCCGGCGATCGCTGCCCCGGTCCGTGAGACACATCTCCACGCCGATGTGACGATCCATCCGCTCGCCGCCCTCGCAGCACCCAACTCCCAGGGGCAGCCCGGGGTTTCATGCCACGTGATAGATCGGATGACAACCCCACCATGAACGTCTGCCGGAACGGGGAGGTGGTCCAAACCACCATCGGCGCCAAACCCAGGAGCGCACTTGAAAGGCCCCCGCCTGCACCGAACCTTGTGGTGAGGCGGAAGAGCCGTGGGAGGCGCCGGGGCGACGGATCCGGGCGGGAGTCGGATAATGACACTGACCGGACCACCTGGAGTGTCTCGTGCAGCGATATCCCCCCATCGCGGACCACGGCCTGGTGGGCGATCTGCAGACGGCGGCCGTGATTTCTTCACAGGGCGTCGTCGACTGGTACGCCGCCCCGCGGTTCGACTCGCCCGGTATCTTCTCCGCCCTCCTCGACCATGACGTCGGCGGGCACTTCAGCCTGGGGCCCGACAGTCCGGACGGGACGAGCAAGCAGTTGTACTACCCCGGTACGGCGGTTCTGGTGACACGGTTCATGTCGCCGGACGGGGTCGGCGAACTCATGGACTGGATGCCTCCCCTGCTCTCCCCCACCCCCTCGGACCGGCATGCCCTGATCCGTGTCCTGCGGTGCATGCGCGGCACCATACGCTTCCGTCTGGAGTGCGCGCCCCGTTTCGACTTCGGGCGCGACCGCCACATCCTCTCGACGAACGAGGGACCGGGCTCGACCGGCGAGTGGCGGGCCGTGTTCCGTGGTACGCGTCTCGACGCCCATCTGCAGGCCACGTTCCCTCTGCGACGGCAGCGCGACGACGTCGAAGGCACGGTCGTGCTGAACGCCGGTGAGACGGCGGGGGTCGCCCTCACCGTCTGTGACGCGGGCGGTGAAGCGCCCGAGCCCATCGCTGCCGGCGGGCTCACCGACCGGCTGTGGCGGGCGATCCTTTTCTGGCAGAACTGGGTACGGACCACCCGCTACGCCGGCCGCTGGCCGGACATGGTGCACCGTGCGGCGATCACGCTCAAACTGCTGACGTACCTGCCCACGGGCGCGCCGATCGCCGCCGCGACCATGGGTCTGCCGGAGCAGGTCGGCGGGGAGCGCAACTGGGACTACCGCTACACCTGGATACGGGACGGTTCCCTGTCCGTCCGGGCCCTGCTCGACCTGGGCTTCGTGAACGAGGCGACAGCCTTCACCGACTGGCTGATGCGGCGGCTCTCCGAGAGGGCGGACCTGCCGCACGGGCCCGACGGCACGCCCTTGCAGATCATGTACCGCGTCGACGGCGACCCCGACCTGCCGGAGGAGATTCTCGGGCACCTGGAGGGCTACCGGCGCTCGTCTCCCGTTCGGGTGGGCAACGCGGCCAAGGACCAGTTGCAGCTGGACATATACGGCGAAGCCCTCTATGCCCTCGCCCAGGGGCGGGGCGCGCACGGCCCGGACGGCGGCCCTGGCCTCTCCTCCCGCGACTGGACGGCCGTCGCACGCGTCCTGGACGAGCTCACCACGTTGTGGGACCAGCCGGACGACGGCATCTGGGAGACCCGGGGCGGCCGGAAGGACTTCACGTTCAGCCGTGTGATGTCCTGGGTCGCCTTCGACCGGGGTCTGCGCCTGGCGGACCAACTGTCCTGGCCGGCCGACGTGGCGCGGTGGAGGACGGCGCGCGACAGCGTCTTCGCCCAGATCATGGAGAAGGGATGGCACAGCGGCCGCCGAGCCTTCGTCCAGCACTACGAGGACGACGTCCTCGACTCCTCGCTGCTGCTGGCACCGCGCGTCGGATTCACCTCCCCCACCGACCCCGACTGGCTGAGCACGCTGGACGCCATGGAGGGCTCCCTGGTCTCCGACAGTCTCGTCTACCGCTACGACCCCCTCGCCTCGCCGGACGGGCTGCGCGGCAGCGAGGGCACCTTCAGCCTCTGCAGTTTCCTCTGGGTCGACGCCGTCGCGCGTGCCGGGCGCCTGGAGCAGGCCCGGTTCGCCTTCGAGAAGATGCTCACCTACGCCAACCACGTCGGGCTGTTCGCCGAGGAAATCGGTCCGTCCGGCGAGCAGTTGGGCAACTTCCCGCAGGCCTTCACCCACCTGGCGCTCATCATGGCCGCGACGACGCTCGACGACGCCATCGACCGGCTGATGCTGGGCCAGGCGCCGAAACGCCTTCTCAGCATGCGGCCCCACCTGTGGTGACGCGGATGCGGTTCGAACGGCACGGAACTAGCCTGAAAGGGCCCGTCCTGTGTCCGGGGCTCACGCCACGGAGGGTCCAGTGGACGATCAGCACTACGACGTCGTCATCGTGGGCAGCGGTGCCGGTGGCGGCACGCTCGCCCACCGCCTCGCCCCGTCGGGCAAGCGCGTCCTCATCATCGAACGGGGCGGCTTTCTGCCGAGGGAGCGTGAGAACTGGCAGTCCCGCGCCGTGTTCGTCGAATCCCGATACCGCGCCGACGACATCTGGTACGACCACGAGGGCCGGCCCTTCCCGCCCGAGGTCAACTACTACGTCGGCGGCAACACCAAGTTCTACGGCGCGGCCCTGTTCCGGTTGCGCCCCGAGGACTTCCACGAGATACGGCACCACGGCGGGCTGTCGCCCGGCTGGCCGTTGGACTACACCGACCTGGAGCCCTACTACTCCCAGGCGGAACAGCTCTACCGGGTGCACGGACAGCACGGCACGGACCCCACCGAAGGTCCGGCGAGCCTTCCGTACCCACATCCGCCGGTGACGCACGAGCCACGGATCCAGCAACTCGCCGACCGGCTCGGCGGGCTGGGGCTGAACCCCTTCCCCCTGCCGATCGGCGTCGACCTCACCGAGGGCCCCGACGGCGTGCCCACCCGTGACAGCGCGTGCGTGCGATGTGACCGGGTCGACGGCTTCCCCTGCCTCCTACTCGCCAAGTCGGACGCCGAGGTCGTCTGCGTCACCCCGGCCCTGCGGCACGAGAACGTCTCACTGCTCACACATGCCAGGGTGGACCGACTGGAGACCGACCCCACCGGCCGGACCGTCACCGAGGCGGTGACCACCCTGGAGGACGGCACGACCGCCCGCTTCCGGGCGGACGTCTTCGCCGTTGCCTGCGGCGCGGTGAACTCCGCCGTCCTGCTCCTGAATTCGGCCTCCGCGCTCCACCCCCGCGGCCTCGCCAACAGCTCGGACGTGGTGGGCAGACACTACCTACGGCACAACAACGAGGCGCTCATGGCGGTGTCGCGGGAACCCAATCCCACGCGCTTCCAGAAGACCCTGGCCCTGAACGACTGGTACCTCGGCGCGGACGACTGGGACTACCCGCTGGGCGGGATCCAGATGCTCGGCAAGTCCGACGCCGAGCAGATCCGCGCCGACGCCCCGCACTGGGTGGGCATTTCACCCCCGGACATGCCCCTGGAGGTCCTGGCCCACCACTCGGTGGACTTCTGGCTCTGCGGAGAGGATCTGCCCGACCCCGACAACCGGGTCACCGTGGGCCCGGACGGCCAGGTGCGCCTCGCGCTCAGGGACACCAACACGGAGGGCCTGCGGCGCCTTCGCCACAAGTTGGCGGGCATGCTGGAGGGACTGGGCATGCACCCCCACCGCCTGCTGCCCCACATGGTCTACCTGCACAAGGACATGCCGATCGGCGCCACTGCCCATCAGGCGGGCACGGTCCGCTTCGGGGACGATCCAAACTCGTCCGCCCTGGACGTCAACTGCCGTGCCCACGACCTGGACAACCTGTACGTCGTCGACGCCGGATTCTTCCCGAGCATCGGCGCGGTGAACCCGTCCCTGACGGTGATGGCCAACGCCATGCGTGTCGGTGACCACCTCGTCGAACGGCTCGGATGACCCCGGCCCCCTCCACCGCACGGGAGACACCATGGCAACCACGGAACGCGTCGACGCCCTCGTCATCTTCGGAGCCACCGGAGACCTCGCCAAACTGGAGACCTTCCCGGCGCTCGCCGGACTCGCCGCGCGGGGGCTGCTCGACGTGCCCGTGATCGGTGTGGCGAAGAGCGGCTGGGGACTGGACCAGTTCCGGGACTACGCGACCGCCTCCTTCCGCAACAACGGCATCGACCCGGCCGGTGCCCCGGCCCGCCGGGTGCTCGATGCGCTGCGCTACATCGACGGCGACCTCACCGACCCGGCGACGTACGACACACTGGCCCGCGAACTGCGGGACTCCCGACGCGCGCTCTTCTATCTGGAGGTCCCTCCGGCGCTCTTCGGGCGCATCGCCCAGGGCATCGCGACCACCGGGCATGCCGAAGGGGCCCGAGTGATGATCGAGAAGCCCTTCGGGACGGACCTGCGCAGCGCCTGCGAGCTCAACGCCACCGTCCATGAGGTGTTCCCCGAGGACTCGGTCTTCCGCGTGGACCACTGGCTCGGCCTGGAGCAGATCGAGAACCTCATGTTCACCCGCTTCGCCAACTCCGTTCTCGAACCGCTCCTGAACCGCACATATGTGGAGAGCATCCAGATCACGATGGCCGAGGCGTTCGGCGTGGACGACCGGGGCCGCTTCTACGACCGTACCGGAGCGGTGCGGGACGTACTGCAGAACCATCTGCTGCAGGTGCTCGCCACCGTGGCCGCCGACCCGCCGGTGGGGCCGGGCCTCGCCGACTGGCAGGACTCCCGGGCACATGTCATCAAGGCACTCCGGCCGCTCGAGCCGAACGACGCCGTGTTCGGGCAGTACGACGGGTACGACGACGTCGAAGGCGTGGCCGCGGAGTCCCGCACCGAGACGTTCGTGGCGGCGCGGTTCGCGGTGGACTCGTGGCGCTGGGCCGGGGTCCCCGTGTACATCCGGGCGGGGAAGAAGCTGCCGGTGACGGCCACCGAGATACTGGTGAACTTCCGGCGCCCGCCGTGCGACACGTTCGGTCTGGGCCCCGCCCTCGGTTCCAACCACCTGCGCATCCGGTTGCGGCCCGACACGGCCATGGCATGGGCCATGGTGGGCAAGAAGCCGGGCCCGGGCGCCCGGCCTCAGATCGACGCGCTCACCTTCCACGAAAGCGCCGGCCAGGACATGCGCCCGTACGACCGTCTCATCGGCGCGGCACTGGAAGGGCAGCGCTGGCTGTTCGCCAGGCAGGACACCGTCGAGGCCGCGTGGAGCGTCGTCGACCCGGTGCTCGGCGGCACGGAGGGCGCCCCGCATCCGTACGAGCAGGCCACGTGGGGCCCGAAGGAGGCCGAGACGGTGCTGAGGCCCGGTGAGCGTTGGCACGACCCCCTGCCCCCCAGGGCCGGCCCTGCCCGGGCGGCGTGAGGGAACCGACGTACGGGCCGCACCGCTCACGCCGCAGGCGACGGCCGTCTGCGTGTGCCCTGCGTGAAGAGGCACTGCACCGAGCCCCGTCGGCGCCTCACCCGGACGGTCGACGGCACCCAGCCCGTCGGAGCTCATCGGGATAGCGTGGCAGAACGTGCACGGTATGCCGCTGTGGAGGCCGAGATGCCCTTGGTCGGACCGGATCCTGTGCTTGCGGCTGATCTGCCGCGACCGGGCGATTCTCGTGCGGTGGGCAGCCGGACCCGCATCCCCCGCCACCCTGGCCCGGCTGCGGCGGCTCCCTGTGCTGGGAGCAGAACTGTGGGACCCGGTGCCCGTCCTATGAACCTTCACCGCGGCCCTGCGCCTCGGGGCGGGACCGGGAGTAGGCCTCCGCGGCGACCCCCCGCAGAGCGCAAAACGGGGCGGGCGCCGGGGCCCGGCCGTGCTCGCGAGGGGAAGTAGACCCAGTGGGCGATTCCTCCGGCCTGCCCGCCCGCGACAGGCGGTACCGCGGTCTGCGTACGATGTTGTGGCGCCGTGGAGAGGAAGTCGTCGAGGGGTTCCCCATCGATGAGATCTCCGGCCATCTGCGCGAGAAGGACTCGCTGGTCTGGGTGGACCTTTGCGCGCCGAGCCACCGGGCCCTCGCCCGCCTCGCCGTCGAACTGTCGTTGGACCGCCGTGCAGTCGAGGACTCACTGGCCAACGCGGAGCGCCCCAAGGCCACATGGCACACGTCGCGCACCGTGGTCACCGTTTACGCGACCCGGCTGAGGACAACGGAACCCACCGCGCGGGGGCTGATGGAGTCACGCCTGGAGACCAGCCCGATCATCTCGATCGTTCTGGCACGCGGGTTCGTGACGGTCCGTCGGGACACCCACTTCGACATGGAGAAGGTGGTTCAAGGCTGGCAGGACCGCACGCATCTGCTGGAGCACGGACCGGAAGCTCTGCTGCACGGTCTGCTCGATGCCGTCGTCGACGCGCACTTCGACACCATCCAGGCGCTGGACGACACCATTGAGGAACTCGAGGACGGGTTGTTCGACGACATGGCCGACGCCCACGAACTGCAGCGCCGTACCTACCGGTTGCGCAAGGAACTCGTGGGGCTGCGCCGCGTCGTACTGCCGATGCGGGAGGTAGTCGGCACGGTCATGCGGCACAGGGCCGACGACACCGACCGCAGCAGCGAACTCGACGTCTGGTACACCGAGCTCTACGACCATGTGCTGCGGGCCTCGGAGTGGACGGACTCCCTGCGGGACATGGTGGCATCGGTCTTCGAGACCAACGTCGCCCTGCAGGACGCCCGCCTCAACGTGATCATGAAAAAGCTCACCGGCTGGGCGGGGATCATCGCCGTGCCCACGGCGGTCACGGGCTGGTTCGGGATGAACGTCACCTACCCAGGCATCAACACGGTGTCCGGCTTCCTCGCCAGCACTGTGGTGATCGGCCTCCTGGTCCTCGTGCTCTACCTTCTGTTCAAACGCCGCAACTGGATCTGACGAGCCAAGCTTCGTTCTCCGGCACTCCTCGCGTGCGGGCCCTCACTGCGCTTGTCGTTCACCCGCGGCGCCCTGACCTCGACCACCTCGACCACGCCGGTGCGCTGCTCCGGGAAACCTCAGATCTTGCGCAAACCTTGCGGCGGTCCGTTGCCGGGTGCCGGTCCGGCGAGGAGCATTCATTCGGTCACTCCCCGGAAGATCTTCATCCGCGATCCCCCTCTGTGAGGGGCGAATCGGAGGTTTGATGCCCACCCGCCGTGTTCTGGTGGCCGCCGCGTCCGCCGCGCTGCTCGCTGTCCCCCTGCTGCTCCCCCATGCCACTGCCGCCCCGTCCCCGGAGGCGTCGTCCGGGCTCCGGCCACCCGCGAAGCAGGCCGTCGCCACCGGCAGCGGAGGTGCGGTCGCGAGTGTGAACCCGTATGCCTCGCAGGCCGGTGTCGACGTGCTGCGGCGCGGGGGCAACGCCGCGGACGCGGCCGTCGCCACGGCCGCCGCGCTCGGTGTCGTCGAACCGTACTCGGCCGGCATCGGGGGCGGCGGCTATTTCGTGTACTACGACGCCCGCACGAAGAAGGTGCACACCATCGACGGGCGCGAGACGGCACCGTCCCGTATGCGGCAGGACTCGTTCACCGAGCCGTCGACGGGCAAGGCGATTCCGTTCGACGAGGCCGTCAACTCCGGGCTGTCCGTGGGCGTCCCGGGCACTCCGGCGACCTGGCAGAAGGCGCTGGACGACTGGGGCACCGTCTCCCTGGCGAAGGCCCTGCGTCCGGCGACCCGGATCGCGGACGTGGGGTTCGTGGTCAACGACGAGTTCCGTGCCCAGACCAAGCTGAACGAGGCGCGGTTCCGTGATTTCAGCTCGACGACCGAGCTGTTCCTGCCGAACGGTGAGTTGCCCGTCGTCGGGTCCCGGTTCCGCAACCCGGGCCTGGCGCAGACGTACCGGGAGCTCGCGCGTAAGGGTGTGGGCGCCATGTACCACGGCTCCATCGGCCGCGACGTGGTGCGCACCGTCCAGAACCCGCCCGTGTCCGAGGACTCCGCGCGGCGTGTGCGCCCCGGGCTGATGGAGACCTCGGATCTCGCGGACTACCGGACGCTCCAGCAGGCCCCGACACACACGTCGTACCGCGGTGTCGACGTGTACTCCATGGCGCCGTCGTCCTCCGGCGGCACGACGGTCGGCGAGGCGCTCAACATCCTGGAGAACTACGACGTCTCGTCCGCCGACACGGCGCACGCACTGCACCACTACCTGGAGGCCGGCCGGATCGCGTTCGCCGACCGCAACCGCTGGGTGGGCGACCCGGCGTTCTCGGACGTACCGACCACGGAGCTGCTGTCCAAGGAGTACGCCAAGGAGCGGGCCTGCCTGATCCGGCCCGACGCCGCGCTCACCAGCCCGCTCGCGCCGGGCGACCCGCGCAGTCCCGGCCAGGGCTGTGCGCAGGGCACGGGCAGCCAAGAGCCGTACGAGGGGCCGTCGACCACGCATCTCGTGGCCTCCGACCGCTGGGGCAACGTCGTCTCGTACACGCTGACCATCGAGCAGACCGGCGGTTCGGCGATCACCGTTCCGGGCCGAGGGTTCCTGCTCAACAACGAGCTGACGGACTTCGACTTCACGCCGCTGCAGCAGGGTGTCCCCGATCCGAACCTGCCGGGTCCGGGCAAGCGTCCGCGCAGCAGCATGTCCCCCACGATCGTGCTGCACGACGGCAGGCCGCTTGTCGCGTTGGGCTCGCCGGGCGGCTCCACCATCATCACCACGGTGCTGCAGACCCTCGTCAACCGCCTCGATCTGGGGATGTCCCTGCCTCAGGCGGTCGCCGCGCCGCGCATCTCGCAGCGCAACCGCACCACGACCGACGCCGAGCCCGCCTTCCTCACCTCGCCGGAGCGCAGCGCGCTCGAAGCCCTCGGCCACCGGTTCGTGCAGGCGCCGCAGACCTTCACGCCGTCGCCCGAGATCGGCGCGGTCGCGGCGCTGGAGTTCGGGCCCCACGGAAAGGTCACGGCGGCCGCTGAGCCGAAACGCCGCGGCGGAGGTTCGGCCATGGTGGTGCACGAGACTCCCTGATCCCCTTGCCGTCGCCGCTCACCTGGTCGATGGCTACCGTTCCGTCACCGGTCCTGTAGACAGCGGGCCGTCGACCGGACCGCTTCACCCTTGGAGCGCCGGTCGACGGCCCGGCTCGCTCGCACCTCGACATCCACCTCCGGCATTGGCCGGAAAGCAAAAGCACCCCCGCCGTCCTGGCCGACACACTCACGCCCCTCCCCATCTCCCGGTTCCGCCTCATCAAGGGCCGCAATGGAAGCTGCGAGAGGGAGTGGACGCGTGGACACCGTGCGGACGAGCCCGCGGGGATCCGTGGGTCAGGTCGGGGCTGCAAGCAGGTCGCCACGGCGGCGGGAGGTCGCCGATCCGGTAGCCGAGGCCCGTGGTGAGGGGGCGCGGCGGACGATGGGGCTCACAGTCACGCTTCTCGACGTGGGCGCCGCGCTCGACGAGCTGGTCGCACAGGTCTGTGGCCGGTGTCCGGTACTGGAGTACGGCGTCTCGGTCGCCGCCGTCGCGCGTTCCGGCCGCCGCGGTCGTCGTCCTCGCCGTGCAGTGCACAGTGGCCGACAGGCCGCGACCCTGGAGACTCGAGGCATGACACCTGTGACGATCCCCGCCGCCGGGTCCGGGGCGGCGGACGGTATGCCGGAGGTGAGCGCCCTCGCCGGGGAGGCGGCCCGTACCGCCGGGGTCACGATCCGTACCGTGCACGACGTAGCCGGGATGCGAGCCGTGGCCGACTTCTTCGCCCAGGTGTGGCAGACGCCGCACGCCACCCCGCCCTACCCCTCGGAGGTGCTGCACAGCTTGGTGCACGCCGGTGGCGCGGTGCACGCGGCGTACTCCGCCTGGCCGTCGGGCGAACGGCTCGCCGGGGCGGCGGTGGCGGTGTTCGGGCCACCCGCCGAGCGGGACGTGTACTCGTTCGTGGCAGCGGCGACCGCGTCCGGCCGGGGCGTCGGCTTCGCGGTCAAACAGGCGCAGCGGCTGTGGGCGCTGGAGCGGGGCGCCACCACCATGCGCTGGACGTTCGACCCGCTGGTCAGCCGCAACGCCCGCTTCAACCTGGTCAAGCTGGGCGCCGTCGGCAGTGAGTACCTGGTCGACTTCTACGGGCCGATGAGCGACGGCGTGAACAACGGCGACGAGAGCGACCGGCTGGCCGTCGTATGGGACCTGGTGTCAGGAACCACGCGGACGGACGACCCCGCCGAGGGCCGCTCCACCGCCGACGTCGTTCGCCGGGCACCGGACGGCGGCCCGCTCACCCTGCGCGCCGGGGACAGGCTGTGGTGCCGCGTGCCCGATGACATCGTCGCGCTGCGAGCCGCCGACCCGGCGCTCTCGCTCGACTGGCGGCACGCCGTGCGCGAGGTCTTCACCGAGGCGTACGACAGGGGTCTGCGCGCGACGGCCATGTCTCGCGACGGCTGGTACCTCCTGACCCGCCCGTCCCCCGGCCTCCCGTCGGCCGGTGCCGTGGCCACGGCCGCGGCCTCGTCCGAGGCCACTTCCCGGATCGCCTCCGAGTCCGCTTCCGAGGAGCAGGAATGAAGCTCGAACGCGTCGAACTTCTCCACGTCGCCATCCCTCTCGTCACCCCGTTCCGTACCTCCTTCGGGACGATGACCAGCAAGGACACCTTTCTGCTGCACGTGGTGACCGACGAGGCCGAGGGCTGGTCGGAGTTCGCCGCCGACCCGGAGCCGCTGTACTGCTCGGAGTTCGTCGCCGGCGCCGAGATCGTCATCCGGGACTTCCTGCTGCCGCGCGTCGCCGCCCTGCCCGAGCCGACGAACGCGGCCGTCGCCCCAGCCATGGCCTCCGTCAAGGGCCACGAACTCGCCAAGGCCGCCCTGGGAACCGCCCTCCTGGACGCCGAACTGCGCGCCTACGGGATGTCACTGGCGACCTTCCTCGGCTCGGTCCACGAACGGGTGCCCGCCGGCGTCTCGGTCGGCATCAAGAACTCCGTGCCCGAACTGCTCGACGAAGTCGAGCGGTACCTCGCCGAGGGCTACATCCGCATCAAGCTGAAGATCGAGCCGGGCTGGGACATCGAGCCGGTGCGCGCCGTGCGGGAACGCTTCGGAGACGAACTCCCGCTCCAGGTCGACGCCAACACCGCCTACACGTTCGCCGACGCCGAGCACCTGCGGAAGCTCGACGACTTCGGGCTGCTGCTGATCGAGGAGCCGCTGGAGGAGAACAACCTCCACCCCCACGCCCGGCTCCAGGAGCGTCTGGCGACGCCGGTCTGTCTCGACGAGTCGATCCACTCCACGCGCGATGCGGCGTCCGCGATCGCCATGGACGCCTGCCGGGTCATCAACGTCAAACCCGCCCGGGTCGGCGGCTATCCGGAAGCCCGTCGCATCCACGACGTGGCCGCCGCCCACGGCGTGCCGGTGTGGTGCGGCGGAATGCTGGAGACGGGCATCGGCCGCGCCCCCAACCTGGCGCTCGCCGCCCTCCCGGGTTTCACCCTTCCCGGCGACATCTCCGCCTCCAGCCGGTACTTCGCCGAGGACATCACCGAACCGTTCGTCCTCCAGGACGGGCACCTGCCCGTACCCACCGCTCCTGGCATCGGCGTCGACCCGCTCCCGGACGCACTGGCCCGGTTCACGACGTCGGTTCGGAGGTTGTCCACGGCACGGCGGTGACGGGGGCGGGGCCGGTGCCGAGGTTGGTCCGTCAGGAGGCGGCTACGAGAAGGACGTGGCCCTGCAGCAGAACAGGCGTCACCACAACAGAATGCGCACGGGCCGCTCACGGAGAGAACCGCCGGCTTCCCCGACGGCACAGCCGAAGTGGTCACAGCACTCGAAGAGCAAGTGGCCATGGTGGCATTCCGATGACGGCTGTAGCGTCGTCAGGACGCTGGAACGTCGGGTCGCGATGTGCTCTCCGCCTTGAGTGCAGTTTTCACCGGCCGGAAGTACGACCCTCCCGAGGAGACCGGACCAGAGAAAGAGGATGGCGGGCTCCTTTCGACGTGACTCGAGCGATCGGGCAGCGTATTGAGCAGTTCTCCCGTAGCCGCCCTGCTACCGGCATGCAGCATCGCCAGACACGCCGCCGACGCTCTCGACACCTTTGCCCTGATTTGTCGATATTTGAAGTTGGACCGCCTCTGTGACTTTTCATCGCTCCATGGTTCCGGACCCCTCGATACCGTCCGCCGACCTCGATGACATCGACCGCGCGCTTCTCGAAATAATGGGGCGAGACAGCCGGACTTCGTACGCGCACGCCGGAGGAGAGATCAACCTCTCCGCGAGCGCCGTCAAGCGCCGCATCGACCGACTGGTCGCCCGGGGAGTCATCCGGGGATTCACGCTGGTCCTCGACCCGGGCCTACTCGGCTGGGCCACGGAGGCCTTCGTCGAGATCTATTGCCGAGAACGCACTCCACCCGAGGAGATTCTGTCATCTCTTCGACAGTTTCCCGAAGTCATCGCCGCCTGGACTGTCACTGGGGACCCGGACGCGCTGGTGCATCTGCACACCCGGGACATCCAGGCTCTGGAAGCCGTCATCGAGCGCATCCGGCGCGAACCGGGAGTGCAACGAAGCCGCAGCTCCGTGGTGCTCTCCCGCCTCATCGGCTGACCGGCCGCGAACCAGCGGGCGAGTCGGAGCCCGACGCAGAGCGGTTTCAGCCGAGCGTTCGACAGGCCGCGCAACGATCTCGCGTGCGCTGGGGATACATGCAGCAATCTGCGCCGACCAAGCAACGAATGCGCATTACGTGTGGCCATTCGCAGCCCGTACGCTTCCTGCCGTACACCGGATCAAAAGCCAATGCCGACACCGGCACACGGGTGACGACCTCATCCGTCCGTGACCCGCGAGTTCCCTCGGTGAACGCCGGTTCATCCGGCCCGCGAATTCCGTGCGCCCACCGGCGCCGCTTCAGCCTCCGCCACAAGATCCGGGACATTCGGTCCGGGGCCGGTTGCACAGCCGCAGCCGGCGCCGGCATGGCGTCCACCTTTCACCTCCGCCCCGCCCCGGCCTCGACGACGAGCAGGCCGCGGCCGGGCGGATCCAGGCCAGGCGAATCTCGTCTGCAGCCACCCCTGAACGAGCTGAAAGTAATCAAGACTCATGCCGTGGCACCTCACGATCACCGTTGACCGCGATGTGGACGTTCCGCTCACCGACCAGATCAAATCGGGAATCCAGCGAGGGATTACCGAGGGGGCGCTGCGACCTGGAACACGACTGCCCTCGACCCGGCAGTTGGCGATCGACCTCGGTGTGTCACGGACTGTCACCCTTCTGGCGTACGAACAGCTGACGGCCGAGGGATATCTGACCGCCCTCCAGGGATCGGGGACACGCGTCGCGGAGACCCCGGCGGCCAGAATCCTCAGGACGCCAGGACGAGTGGAGGAGAAGAATGCTCCGGTGCAGTGGGACCTTCGCGTCGGACAACCCGACACCGCCAACTTTCCCCTGCGTGACTGGCTGGTCTGCTATCGCCGGGTCCTCGCGGGAGCGGCCGGCCGGGACCTCGACGTCCCGCCGCTCGGCGGAGCCCAGAACCTCCAGGAGACGCTGGCCGGTTACCTCGGACGCATGCGTGGCATCCGGGTGACGAAGGAATCCCGTTTGCTGGTCACGTCCGGAGTCACGCAGAGCGTCTCGGCGGTCTGCGAACTGCTCAACGCGCTCGGTATCCGGGAGCTCGCCGTGGAAGACCCTGGCCACAAGAGTTGCTGGCAGACGATGCGGGACGCCGGAATCCGCCCCCGGCCAGTTCCGGTGGACCGCCACGGGCTCGACGTACAGGCACTGTCACGCATGGATGTCCGAGCCGTACTCGTCACGCCGACTCACCAATTCCCGACGGGCGTGGCGCTGGGCGGTGCTCGCAAAGAGGCCCTCATGCGGTGGGCGGCCCACGACGCCCGCATCGTCATCGAGCACGACTGCGGAGGAGAGTTCTGGTACGAAAGGCGTACGCGGCAGACGGCGTTACAGCCCCTGCTGCCGGAGCGCGTGATCTACATGGGCTGCGTCGGCGGCTCCCTGCTGCCTGGCATTCGCATCGGCTGGCTGGCTCTGCCTGCCAGACTTGTGCCCATGGTGAACAGGCCGTGGTCCCGGTGGGAGTTCGGGCCTGACCCCCTTACTCAACTGGCCTTCGCCGAGATGGTCGGCTCGGGGCTTTTCGACCGCCACGTCCGGCGGTTGCGGTCGCGGTACCGGGAACGAGCGGATGCGGTCCGGGAAGCCGTCAGGCACTACCTGCCCCGGTGCGCGATGCTCGGTTCCACATCAGGACGCACCCTCTATGTCGGATTGCCGGCCGCTGTCGATGAGGCGGCCCTGGTGGAAAGCGCCCGACGCCGCTCGGTGCTCGTGCAGGGAGGCAGCCACTTCCACTTCGACGGAACCTCACGCTCACCGGCTCTGGTCCTCGGATACCAGAACCTTCCCAGGACGGGCATTCGAGCCTCGGTGTCAGCGATCCGTGAGGCACTCGACGAACAGATGCCGGCGGCGGAGTGAATCCCGTGCCGCCCGGCGGGGTTCGGGTGATACGGATCAGCCCTACCGCCGATCGGCATGCTCCGCTGCCGCGCGGGAGGCCCGCGCGCGGCAGCGCACGTACTCGGCCTCCGCCTCACCTGTGTACCGCCACGGCACCCGGGTGGCACGTCCCTTGAGCAGATCGAAGACGGTTGCGGCCTCGACGAGAAGCCCGGCCAGCGCGAGGCCGTGGGCGAGATGATTGAGATCGGGCACGTCCTGGGCCGCCTCAAGGGGGGATCGAACCGATATCCAGCGTTCCATGGTCTCCCTCAAGTCCCAGCGCTCCCCGGCCCAGTAGCCGACCAAGGAGTGTGGATCGGCTCCTTCCGTCTCGATGCGGTGACGGAACGCCTCCGCACGGGCGACCTGCGGCAGCACCAGGAGCGACGAGCCGGACGGAGCGTAGACCGCACAGTCACGGGCGAATTCGTAGGCCTGGCCGTGCGAACCGTGCCAGCGTGCCGACATATAGCGCAGCGCCTGATGGTGGGCCTCTCGGTGGTAGGGATCACGGGCCAGGAGTTCTGACCACCACCCGGTCATGGCCTCCGTCCCGTTCTCGTACAGCCTGCCCAGCGTGATCAGCGACACCCACGGATGGGGGTCTTCCGGGAAGGCATCGGCGGCCCTGAGACAGAGTCGGGCCGTGCGGTCCAGGCTCTCGGAGGCCGGCGCGGCTCCCGTACGGGCGCCCGCGAAATGCCGCATCACCTCGGCATCCGCCCGCAGTACGAGGGCGTCCGCACTGTGCGGTTGAGCGGCTTGCCAGGCCTCGACGATCCGTTTGTCGGCAGCAGTGTGGGCGAGCAGCCGGATGCGGTGACTGCGGCGGTCCCAGTCCTTGTGGGAACCGGTGGCCAGGAGATCGTGTGCGCCTTCCCATCGGCCCATGACCATGTCCTCGCATGCGGCGGACAACTCCTTGTCGCCGAAGCTCCGGTCGTAGAGAGGTGCTGCGGAGTGTCTTCGGGTCCGGATCGGGGCCATGGGACGCGTCCTTTGCTGAGGTGGAACGGGGGTCAGAAGTCGGTGAGGAGCTCGTCGCGGCTTCCGGCCGCATGGATCACGTGCGTCTCGATCTCCCCGCCCCCGACGGCGTCGTCCACGGCGCGTGCCCGGCCTGCGTCGAGACGCCCGGGTTCGAAGTACGGCCGTTGCCGCAGCCAGGCGGTGAACATCGGTAGGAGCCCCAGGGCGAGCGTGCCGAAGCCGATGGTCAGTGCCGTCGTGCTCAGTGCGGCAACGGATTCGGTCATGATCCAGAGCATGAACAGCGCACCGGCGAACGGCCACAGACCCATGAGGAGGAAGTTGGCGGCGGAGGTGCGCAGCAGTTTGCGGTGCACGACGACGGCGCCCAGTCCGGCGAGGCTGTAGTAGAGGGTGACGTGCAGGCCCACCCCGCTGACCGCGTCGGAGAGCAGCGAGTCGCCCGGACGACGTCCGGCGGCCTCGACGATGGCGAGGGTGCATGCGACCACGGCAATGGCGGCCGTGGCCACCCAGGGCGTGTGCCGCTTGGCATGGATACGGCCGAAGGCATGCGGCAGGGTTCTGTCGCGGCCCATGGCGAACAGGGTGCGGCCCGCCTGGATGAGGGCGGTCTCCAGCATGGCGACCGTCGACAGCAGCAGCGCGAGTATCAGCAGCGTGCCGCCCACGCCCGGCCAGACCTGCTGTCCGAGCGCAACGAGCAGGCCGTCCGGCGAATTCCTCACGGCGTCCGGTGTCATGAGGACATTGACGGCGACGGTGGTGAGCACGAACAGGACGAACACCAGGACCACTCCGATGACGCCGCCGAATCCGGAGCCACGCGAGCCGCGCCGGGTCTCCTCGCCCAGATTGCTGGTCACGTCCCACCCCCAGAACGCGAAGGTGGCTATCAGCGCGCCCTTCACAAAGGACTCCTGGCCCTCGAAGTGACCGAAGCCGAACCAGGACGGGGAGAACTCCGTCCCGCTGCCGTCGGACAGCAGCGCCCCCACCGCGACACCGGTCAGCAGGACGAGCTGCACGGCGGTGATGACGCCCAGCGAGCGGGCTCCGATACGGGCCCCGTACGCCACCACCCCAGCCATCAGGAGAAACCAGCCCGAGCCGACGACCGCGGCCCAGAGCGGGTCATCGGCCAGGGCGGGCGCAACGAGTGACAACGTCGCACTGCCGGCGGGAACCGTACTGGAAGCCATGAAGACAATGCAGGCGACGACGAGCGACCAGCCGCACAAGAACCCCAGGAAGGGGTGCAGCGACCGGGCGACCCAGCTGTAGGCGGCCCCCGCATTGGGGTCCACCCTGCCGAGTTGCCGGTAGGCCAGAGCGATGCCGATGACCGGTATCGCGCAGTAGAGCAGAGCGGCCGGGCCGGCCACACCGACGGCGGCGATCAGGGCGGGAATGGTCCCGGCGACCGTGTACGCCGGACCGCAACCCGCGATGGCCATGACGACCATGTCGTACGTGCCGAGGGCATCCGCCCGCAGGCCGCCTCCGGTGCCGGATCTCGTGCTCAACGGACCTGCCTTTCATGGCGCACACAAGGGTGCGGTCGGCCCTGCGACCGGATGGGAAGCAGGCCCGCCAGAGTTGACGAAGAGGGATCAGAGGGCTGTCGCTTCAGCGACACACGTGCCCGCGGGCCGCCAAAGACGCCTCACCAGCGACGGGTACTGCGGCGATGCGCACAACCGGCGCAGGAGCCCGTAGCGCATCGCGTTCAGAGCGAGCAGCTGCCGACGCCGGCAAGAGCCGGCGGCGCGATGTCCGGGCACGCACGCGGGGTGGACGGCGGCTGCCAACCGCTCCTCTGTCGTGGCCGCTTGGGGTATGAGTTGCCCTACCGAGTCCGGCACCCCGTGCACCGGCAAGCAGGCATCGGTCAGCACATTCACCTCCCGGGCGGCGTCGTGGGGCGGCTGCAAGGAATGAGGCATGAACGGATCGCTCCTGCGGATGCGGTGAACCTCGGGGCCCGGAGCGCGAGTCGGCACTCGTCGACCCTCCACCTCACGGCTTGGGAGTACGGGCACCAGAGGATTGCGCTCTGACGCTAAGGGCGGCCGGCGCGACCCGCCATGGCCACTGACGTCGTTTCCCGCGATGCCATTTGCCCGCTCCTCCCTTGACGCTCCGCCGGACCGGATGCCCCCAGGGTGATCACCGAGCACCTGCGGACTGGTGACAGCGAGAACTCAGAGCGCTACCGCGATGAATCCCTAACGCAGGGCGGCCCGCAGGTTCAGGATGTTTTACTGGGCATGAGGGGCTTGCCTTACCGGAGGTGCTATGCCTGCCGCAGCAGCGATCGCCGCCCGGGCCGCCACCGGAGCCCTCGTCATCGGGATCGGGACGGCTGCCTGCATCACGCACGGAGAGCCGCGTGAAAGCAATCCGACATACGGTGACTGCGAGGTCTCCGGCAAGTACGGGCAGTTCAAAATCGCTCCGAAGTCGGCCGGTACGCTGACGGTCGAAGTGAGCCTCCCGGCGCCTGGCTGGTGGAACGGCAAGACGCCCGACTCGATCCGGGACGGATACGAGTACTGCATGGCAGCCAATATCGCCTACCGTGCCGGGCTCGACCGAGTGAAGGTGAAGGATGTGCCCTTCGCTGCACTCGTGGCCGGGAAGACCAAGGATTTCGACCTCGCACTGTCCGAAATCACGATCAACCGAGAGCGCGAGAAGGTCGCCGACTACTCCCCGCCCTATCTCTCTGTCGACCAGGGCGTGCTTGCCAAGAGCGATGCGACCATCGACGCGCGCAGCATGCATCGTCTCCGCATCGGCGTCTCCGAGGGCACGACCGGTGAGAAGTTCGTCAAGAGCCGGCTGAAGCCGACCGGCCCGGTGACGGTGTTCCGTAACGACCCGGACATGATCTCCGCCCTGGCTCAGGGGCGTGTGGACGCCGTCGTGCACGACACGACGATCCTGCTGGCGTATGCCCAGCGGTCGGGCGGAACAATGGAGGTGGCCGGCCAGTACCGGACCGGCGAGCACTACGGCGCCCTGTATCCGAAGGGGTCCCCGAACAAGGCGAACCTCGACCGGATCATCCGGCAACTGATCAACGACGGCACCCTCGCCAGGCTCTCGGCTGTCTACCTGGGAAGCGCCTACGGCCGTGATCCCACCCGGATTCCGTACTTCCCGGTCGATTCCAGCACCTGAGGCTCGGGATCCGCGCGGCAAGGTGACCGCCCAGGACAGCTGGGGCCGGCGCAAGGCTCACAGTTCCGTGTCGCTCCACAGATCCAGCAGGGTTGCCTGGGACGTCGCGGTGTCGTCCTCCCTCTCGTCGATGGCTTGCTCGGTCCAGATGATCTTGCCTCGATCCATGTATCGGGTCCCCCACCGCCGGGAGAACTGCGACACCAGGAAAAGACCGCGGCCACCCTCGTCGGTCAGAGTCGCCCGGCGCAAGTGGGGCGAGGTGCTGCTGCCGTCGGTGACCTCGCAGACCAGGCTCTTCCGATCCCGCAGCAGCCTCAGCCGGATCGGAGCGGCCCCGTAGCGGATGGCGTTGGTGACCAGCTCGCTGACGATCAGTTCCGTTGCGAAGGAGATGCCGCCCAGGCCCCAGTGGTCCAGCTTGCGGGTCACCTCCGCACGAATGCCGGGGACTGCGGCGGGGTCGTCCGGAACCTCCCAGTCCTCGACCTGTTCCCGCTCCAGTCGGCGGGTCAGGGCGACCAGCAGGGCGGCGTCGTCGACGGGCCGGGCAGGGAGCATGGCATCGATGACCGTCTGGCAGGTGTCATCCGGGCTGTCGCCCGGATGTGCGGCCGCCAGGGTGTCCCGCAGCAAACCGAGGCCGGCGTCGATGTCGCGGGTGCGGTCCTCGACGAGGCCGTCGGTGTACAGGACCAGTCGGCTGCCCTCCGGAAGCTGAAGCTCGGCGGATTCCACGGGCATGGCGCCGCCCACACCAAGGGGCGGGGAGACGGGGATCTCGGGGAAGGACACGGAGCTGTCGGTGGACACGAGAGCCGGCCCCGGATGACCCGCACTGGCCAGCACGCAGGACCCCGAGACCGGGTCGTAGATGGCGTAGAGGCAGGTGGCGCCGGTAATGGCTTCGGACCCGCCCTCGGCGCCCGCATCCTGGTCGACGCGGGTGACGAGGTCGTCGAGGAGCCCCAGGATTTCGGTGGGGGGCAGGTCCAGGGCGGAGAAGGTGTGCACCGCGGTGCGCAGGCGGCCCATGGTGGCGGCGGCGTGCAGGCCGTGGCCGACGACGTCGCCGACCACCAAGGCCACCCGGGCACCGGGCAGTGGGATGACGTCGAACCAGTCGCCGCCCACACCGGCCTGAGCGGGCAGGTAGCGGTGGCCGACATCCAGGGCGGACTGCTCGGGCAGTTTCCCGGGCAGCAGGCTGCGCTGGAGGGTGACGGCCGTGGTGTGCTCACGTGTGTAGCGGCGCGCGTTGTCGATGCAGACTGCCGCCCGGGCGGCCAGTTCCTCGGCGGACGTCAGGTCGTCCTGCTCGAACGGGTCGTGCTCGGAGCGCCAGAACTCGGCCAGGCCCAGCACCACGCCGCGGGCCTGCAGCGGCACCGAGAGCAGGGAGTGGATGCCGTAGTCCAACACTCTCCGGGTGCGTTCCGGGTCCTGGGAGCGCCAGCCGTCGGAGGCGGCAAGGTCCGGCACCAGAACCGGCCGGCCACTGGCCACGGTGGACGCCACGGGGTTGTCGGCCACGAAGCGGATCAGCTTCCCCACCGGGTAGAGGGGCTGGTCGTCTCTGATACCTGCGGCAGCGATCCGGCGCATCTCGGTGCTCGCGCCGTTCGGCTCTTCCCCCCTGAGGACCGGTTCCAGCAGCTCGACGGTGACGAAGTCGGCGAACCGCGGGACGGCCACCTCGGCCAGTTCCTGGGCGGTGCGGAAGATGTCGAGAGTGGTACCGATTCGGACGCTGGCCTCGTAGAGAAGTTGCAGACGTCCGCGCGCCAGATCGGCCCGGCCGGCGAGCGCGCGCAGCTCGGTGGTGTCACGCAAGGTAGCCACGCTGCCCTGCGTGCGCCCTTCGCTGCCCACCGGCCGCAGGTTGACGGCCAGCAGCCGGTCGCCGGCCTGGTACACCTCATCGGTGGCTGTGCGCCCCGAGACCAGCAGTGAGGACATCGCCGGGCTCAGACCGAGATCGCCGACCCCGTGCTGCTCGACGTCCTCGGGCAGATCGAGCAGCCGCCTCGCCTCGTCGTTGGCGAGCAGCACCTGCCCGCTCCCGCCAATGATCACTACACCCTCGCGGACCGCGTGCAGCACCGCGTCGTGGTGCTCGTACACGCGGGTCATCTCCACCGGCCCCAAGCCGTGGGTCTGGCGCCGCAGCCGCCCGCTCACCAGCGCGGATCCCCCGGCGGCCAGGAGGAGGGCGATGCCGGACGAACCGATGAGCACCGGAAGCTGGTGGTTCACGGTGCTGCTCACCCGCTCCACCGTGACACCCACGGTGACCAGGCCGGCCACCGAACCTTTGTCGTCGAAGACGGCGACCGTGGAATCAACGGCTCGGCCCAGGCTGCTGTCGAAGGTCGTCTGGTAGGGCTCACCGGTCAGCGCCTGGTCGTAGGAAGTGGTGACGTGCTTCCCGATCACCTTCGGGTCCGGGTGGGTCCACCGGAAGCCGTACGGGCTCAGCATGACGATGTAGTCCACACCGGACACCTTCCGGGCCCTCTCGGCAAGCGGCTGCAGCACCGCCGTCGGATGAGAACTCGTCATGGCGTTCACGATGCCCGGCGAGTTGGCGAACGCCGCGGCGACGGCGAGTGACCGGTCACGGGCCTCTGCGGTGGCCTGACGCCGGTCCTGCAGCACCAGCGCCACCAGCGCCACGGCGACCAGCAGCACCACGAGCGCAAGCTGGAGCAGGAAGACCTGGCCGGCAACGCTTCGCGGACTGAACAGAGAGCGTAGCCGCCGTCCCGCCTGGGAAAATGATCCAGGAATGCCCATATGCGCATTATGGATGACATGCTCCGGGCCTCGGAGCCGGATTTGTCTCACCAGAGCATGGCGTTGACCAGCAGGCCGGCGGCACTGGGGTGTCGGCCTGGGCGGGCGCCTGACGAAGGGCTCACTTCGCCGGGCGCCCGCGCCGCTACAGCACCTTGGACAGGAAGGATTTGGTGCGGTCGTGCTGTGGGTTGGTCAGGACGTCGCGGGG
>NZ_BMWB01000011.1:20834-206028 GCF_014651015.1 Streptomyces xantholiticus | reverse complement strand
GCCTGCATAAACTACTCGCGGCCTGATCAACACGACCACGTGTTGCGACGATCCCTAGAAACCGCCGTGACGCGGTCCGGCCCCTTCGTGTGTCCGTCTGCCGGCTCAGCCGGAGTACGGCTTGGCCGCGAGGATCCTGACCGAGGCGGTCTTGCCGTTCGGCAGCTCGTACTCCGCGTCGTCGCCGACCTTCTTGCCGTTCACGCCGGCGCCCAGCGGCGACTGCGGCGAATACGTCTCGATGTCCGCGCTCGCGTACTCGCGGGACGCCATCAGGAACGTCAGGGTGTCGTCCTCGTCGCCGTCGAAGGCGATCGTGACGACCATGCCGGGCTCGACGATGCCGTCGTCCGCCGGGGCCTCGCCGACCTTCGCGTTGTCCAGGAGCTGGGTCAGCTGGCGCACACGGAGCTCCTGCTTGCCCTGCTCCTCCTTGGCCGCGTGGTACCCGCCGTTCTCCCGCAGGTCGCCCTCCTCACGCGCCGCCTCGATCTTCTTGGCGATCTCGGTGCGCGCGGGACCAGACAGGTACTCCAGCTCGGCCTTGAGCTGGTTGTACGCCTCCTGGGTAAGCCAGGTGACGTTGTCGCTGGTCTGGGTCACAGGTGCTCCTCGTAGGTACTGGGAATACAAAGCATCGCCCTACCGAGAAGGATGTTCCTCCCTGGGCGGGCGAAACCACGAGCCTAACAATTCCGGCGCGAAAGGGGGAGGACGAAACCCGCTGGAGATGAAGAATCCCAGTTCAGCGGAGTGGGCGGATTGTCACGCGGCGGTGCAGCCCATCAGTTCCGCGGCTGTCGCCTGCCGGGTCGTACGGATGGTGACGACCTCGTCGATGCGGTTCCCACCCTGCCGGTCGATCCGCACGTCCAGCCGGCCCACCTCGCCGCCGTCCTTCGCGAGGGCGCGCAGCGTGCAGCTGCCGGTCGCCTGCTCGTCCTTGCGCACCTCGAGGTGCACCTGGACCTCGTCGGCGCCCTCCGTCACATCGAACTTGATCACTTCGGCGCTGATCCGCGTACCGGCGACGTAGTCGTAGCCGAACCAGCCGACCAGGCCGAGCATGGCGGTGCCGAGCACGGCGCCCACGATCCGCAGCCTGCGGTCGGCGCGCTCGTCCGCAGAGCGCCCGTAGCGTCCCTGGGGGAGCTTCTCGCCGACAGCCGCCATGATCGTTCCTTTCGAGCGCCGGAGGCCGGAATTTTCCGACCACCGATTCCGTCACTATAGAAGTTGCACGACGCGACTATTCATTGAGGATCGAGTCTTGACTGAGCAGCTGCGACTGATGGCCGTGCATGCCCACCCCGACGACGAGTCGAGCAAGGGCGCGGCGACGATGGCCAAGTATGTGTCCGAGGGGGTGGACGTGCTGGTCGTGACCTGCACGGGAGGCGAGCGCGGCTCCATCCTCAATCCGAAGCTCCAGGGCGACGCCTACATCGAGGAGAACATCCACGAGGTCCGCCGGAAGGAGATGGACGAGGCCCGTGAGATTCTCGGCGTCAAGCAGGAGTGGCTCGGCTTCGTCGACTCCGGCCTGCCCGAGGGCGACCCGCTGCCGCCGCTCCCGCAGGGCTGCTTCGCCCTCGAGGACATCGACAAGGCGGCCGGCGAGCTGGTGCGCAAGATCCGTGACTTCCGTCCGCAGGTGATCACGACCTACGACGAGAACGGCGGCTATCCGCATCCCGACCACATCATGACCCACAAGATCACGATGGTGGCCTTCGACGGCGCGGCCGACGCGGAGAAGTTCCCCGAGCCCGAGTACGGACCGGCCTTCCAGCCCCAGAAGCTCTACTACAACCAGGGCTTCAACCGGCCCCGCACCCTCGCGCTGCACGAGGCGCTGCTGGAGCGCGGCCTGGAGTCGCCGTACGGGGAGTGGCTGGAGCGCTGGAAGGAGTTCCAGCGCGCCGAGCGGACGCTCACCACACACGTGCCCTGCGCCGACTTCTTCGAGACCCGCGACCGGGCGCTGATCGCGCACGCCACGCAGATCGACCCCGAGGGCGGCTGGTTCCACGTGCCGATGGAGATCCAGAAGGAGGTCTGGCCCACGGAGGAGTACGAGCTGGCCCGGTCGCTCGTCGACACCTCCCTCCCCGAGGACGACCTCTTCGCGGGCATCCGCGACAATGCCTGACATGAGCGCAAGCGCAAACCTCGCAATGACTCACATGGCCACCCTCGCCAAGGAGCTCGACGAGAACAAGGTCACCCCGGGCGTCCTGGGCTTCCTCGTCTTCGCGGCGCTGGCGGTGGGTGTGTGGGCCCTGATGAAGTCCATGAACCGCCACATGGGCCGGGTGAACTTCGAGGAGGAGCCGGAGCCGGACACCGCTGCCGGCGCCTCGAGGAAGCAGGCCCGCGGCTCGGCGGCCTGACGGGGCGAACGGTCTTTCCGGCGTGACTGCACGGCACCGCGCGGTGCCGTGCAGTCACGCCGTGTGCTGTCCCGGCCGGACCCACCGGCGGCGCCACGGCGTATCGGGGCACCGACGGCCGGCGGACCGTGAGGGCCGCGGACTCCTCCTCCGCCACCCACGAGTGGTCGACCGCCCACCCCGGACCACATGGTCGCCCTGCTCCTCCGGTCCTCCAGCACGACGTCCCGGCCGGGCGACGGACCGGAAGCGGCCGCTGATCAGCACGAGCAGCCCGTCCGCTGCTTGCGCGTGACCCATTGCGAGCGTTGCTCGCCCGTGGGTGGACGCCCCACTTGTTCTCCACCCCGCTGCGCCGCGGATCGCCGGCGTCCCTGAAGTGCACGAGCAGCCACCCCCGGCCCAGCGCCGCGTCCTTCCGCGTTGCCCACGTACACGCCGTCGTCCGCGTCGTCGCCCATGGGCCGGACGCTACTGGGCGGGCACCGGCACCCCCATGACCTCCCTCGCGTGCCGGTTCGGGACCAGGTTCAGGTGCCAGGCCTGCCAGCCGTCCTCCAACCGCACACCGCGCTCCAGCATCACCGCGAGTGCCTCCGCGCAGTCCTCCAGCTTGGCGTCGCGTGACGTGTGGCGGGCCGTCATCAGCTCGGACAACTCCTCCTGGGCCACGACCGTGCCGACCTCGATGCCGCCCGGGGACGCGTACGGCAGGATCGTGCAACGCAGAAAACGGGCCCAGTCGGCGCCGCGTTCGTCGCCGTACGACGCGAACAGGGACGCCGCCGCGTCGGACAGTTCCAGTGCCTGCGTGGCGCGGTTGTTGCCCGCGTCGATCATCGCCAGCTCCAGGCAGGTCCACGCCTCGCCGTGCGCGACGCCGATACGGGCGAAGTCTGCGCGGGCGTCGACCAGGAGCTGGCGGGCGAAGCCAGAGTTGCGCAGGCTGCCCGTGCGCGCCGCGAGCTGGTCGCGGGTGACGCGGCCCGAGTGGTGGCGGGCGCAGGCCAGCCCGTACACGTCCCGCATCCGCGAGAACATCGTGCGGGCGCGCTCCAGTTCGCGGACGGCCTGGTCGCGATCGCCGGACTCCTCCAGGGCCTGGCCCAGGTAGTACAGCGTCCACGCCTCGCCGCGCGCGTCCTCGTTCTCGCGGTGCCGGGTCAGGGCCTGACGCAGTTCGTCCACCGCGGGGCCCGGGTCGCCGGCGACCAGCCTGGCCCGGGCCAGCTGGGTCAGCGCCCATGCCTCGCCACGACCGTCGTGCGTGCGGCCGTACAGGTCGAGCGCGTCCCGCAGCGCCGACTCGGCGCCGGGCACGTCACCCATGCGCAGACACACCTGGCCCCGGTGGTACAGCGTCCACGCCTCACCGTGCAGGGACTCGCCCTCCCGGTGCAGCGCCAGCGCCGTCTCCAGCAGCTTCAGCGCCTCCGCGAGGTTCGCACGGTCACGTTCCACGGCGGCGAGGGCGTGCAGCGACCAGGCGCGGTCCTCGGCCTGTTCGGGCGAGCCCTGCAGCTCGATCGCCTCGTGCAGCCTGGCCGCAGCCTCCGTCAGGTTGCCCTGGTGGTGCAGCGTGATGCCCAGAGAGCACAGCGCGAGCGCCGCCCCCGCGTCGTGGTGCGCCTCCCGGTACAGGCCCACCACCGAGGAAAGCGTCGTACGCGCCGTGTCCAGCTCACCGAGCTGCCGGGCCGCGATACCCGTACGCCAGCGCACCGAGCGCTCCATCAGCCCCTGGTCCATGCCTTGCGTCAGCTCGCTGATCTCACCCAGCCGGTACAGGTCACCGCGCAGCAGGCAGTAGTCGCACAGCGCGCCCAGCAGCCCGAGCACCGCCTGCTGGTCCACGCCCTCCGCGTGGCGCAGCGCCGAGGTGATGAAGCTCGACTCGTCGTCCAGCCAGCGCAGCGCCGCGTCCAGGGACGGGAAGCCGTACGCCCCGAACTGCCCGGCCCGCGTCGACATCTTGCCGTCGACCATGCGGATCACCGCGCCCGCCAGTTCCGCGTAGTTGCGAATCAGCCGCTCCTGCGCGGCCGCGCGGTCCACGGCGTCCTCCTCGTCCAGCAGCCGGGCCCGCGCGAAGGCACGCACCACATCGTGCAGCCGGAAGCGCTGGGAGCGCACATGGTCGACCAGACCCGCCTTCGCGAGCTCGCCCAGCAGCCGCTTCGCCTCCTGCTCGTCCGTGGCCAGCAGCGCCGCCGCGGCGGCCGGGCCGAGCGATGCCCGACCCACCAGCGCGAGCCGGCGGAGCAGCCGCCGTGCCTGTTCGGACTGGTCGGTGTAGCGCAGCCACAGCGCCCGCTCGACCGGTTCGACCGGCCCGTACTTCCCGAGGTCCGCCGCGAGACGGTCCGCGGAACGCTCGCCGAGCGAGGAGCCCGCGATCCGCAGGGCCAGCGGAAGCCCGCCGCACAACTCCCGTACCGCGTCGGCGGACCGGGCGTCGTACGGCCCGGGCAGCGGCTCCGGTGCGGCGGCCTTCAGCAACTCCTCCGCGCCGGCCGCCTCCAGTGCCTCGACGGGCAGCTGGTGGACCCGGGCCGGCAGGTCGTCGGGCAGGTCCAGCGGCGCGCGGCAGGTCACCAGCACCAGGCTGTCCGACCGTTCGGGCACCAGGGTGCGCACCTGTTCGGCGTCGCTCGCGTCGTCGAGGACCACCGTCACCGGCAACCCGGTCAGATGCTGGTGGTACAGCTCGCCCAACCGGCGTACCTGCTGTTCCGCCGACGACCGTTCACGGAAGAGGAGTTGCTCGCGCGGCGCGCCCAGCCGGTTCAGCAGGTGCAGCAGCGCGTCACGGGTGGGCAGCGGCTGTTCGCCCTCGCCTCGCAGGTCGACCACGCAGGCGCCGCGGAAGAGGTCCTTCAGATGGTGCGCGGCGCGCACCGCGAGCATCGTGCGTCCCGAGCCGGGATCGCCGTGGAGCACCACGACGACCGGCAGGGTCTGCGTCGACGCGCGCGCCGCGTGCACCCACTGGGTGATCCGCGCGATCTGCTCGCGCCGGCCGGCGAACGGGCCCACCGGTTCCGGGAGATGACCGAACGACTGCTCCAGCACGGACCTGCGCCGTGCGGTGGCCGACCGGTCCACGCCGCGCAGCTTCGGTACGACGGCGGCCTTCTTGGCGGTGACGGGTCGCGTCGAGGAGGCCAGCATCCGTTGCTGGTCCAGGAACGGGCGTATGCCCCGTACCTCCAGAGCGGTCAGCCACTGCAGCCGCAGCTGCTCCGCGCCGCCCGGCTGGGCGAGCGCCCCCGCCCTGCGGTGCGCGGCGGGCCAGTGCGAGGCGGTCACCTTGGCGACGGTGGTCGCGGCCCCGGCGACGGCCACGGCGGCACCGGCACCGAACGCGGTGCCCGTCGCCGTCCCCAGCGCTACGTCCGCGCCGAACGCGGCAACGGCCGCGACGGCGGTGACCAGGGCGGGCGCGCCGATGTTCTTCCGGCTGAACCGCTCGGACAACGGCAGCTGCCCGGCCTCGATCTCGGCGAGCGCCTGCTCGTACGTCGCGTACTCCTCGCCGGCGTTCGCCGCCATGCCGTCCAGGGCGGCCCTGCCGCGCGCGAGCAGCGTCCCCGCGTCGGAGCCGGCGCCCGAGCGCCGCACATCCTCCTCCACCGCCCGTGCCAACAGTCGCTCCGCTTCAGCCCGGTGGCCGTCCCGCATATGCGTCCCCCTCGAAGAGCTCCGGTTCCGTTCAGCTACCCACTTGGCGCGCCGCCAAGTTTCCCCGTCCAAGGTCGTGAAGGGGAGGGGACCCCCCCGGGCGCGGTTACGCGGCGGCCGTGCCGCGCGGGCAGCGCCGGGCGGCGTGCGGGAGGATTGGAGCATGGCGAACCGACTTGCGCAGGCCACGTCCCCCTACCTCCTTCAGCACGCCGCCAACCCGGTCGACTGGTGGCAGTGGGAACCCGGCGCCTTCGAGGAGGCGCGGCGGCGCAATGTGCCCGTGTTCCTGAGCGTGGGATACAGCTCGTGCCATTGGTGTCATGTTCTCGCTCACGAGAGCTTCGAGGACACCGAGACCGCCGCGTACATGAACGAGCACTTCGTCAACATCAAGGTCGACCGCGAGGAGCGGCCGGACGTCGACGCCGTCTACATGGAGGCCGTGCAGGCGGCGACCGGGCAGGGCGGCTGGCCCATGTCCGTGTTCATGAACGCCGACGGGGAGCCGTTCTACTTCGGGACGTATTTCCCGCCCGAGCCGCGCCATGGCATGCCGTCGTTCCGGCAGGTGCTGGAGGGCGTCGGCGCGGCCTGGACCGACCGGCGTGAGGAGGTCGGCGAGGTCGCCCGGAGGATCGCCTCCGACCTCGCGGGACGCTCCCTCGCGTTCGGCGGTGCCGGCGTTCCCGGCGAGGACGAGCTGGCGCAGGCGCTGCTCGGGCTGACCCGGGACTACGACGAGCGGTACAAGGGGTTCGGCGGGGCGCCGAAGTTCCCGCCGTCGATGGTGCTGGAGTTCCTGCTGCGCCACCATGCGCGGACGGGTGCCGAGGGCGCCCTGGAGATGGCGGCGGACACCTGCGAGGCGATGGCCCGGGGAGGTGTCTACGACCAGCTCGGCGGTGGGTTCGCGCGCTACTCGGTGGACCGTGAGTGGGTGGTGCCGCACTTCGAGAAGATGCTCTACGACAATGCGCTGCTCTGTCGCGTCTACGCCCATCTGTGGCGCTCCACCGGCAGCGACCTCGCCAAGCGGGTGGCACTGGAGACGGCGGACTTCATGGTGCGGGAACTGCGCACCGCCGAGGGAGGGTACGCCTCCGCGCTGGACGCCGACAGCGACACGCCGGACGGCGGTCATGCCGAGGGCGCGTTCTACGTGTGGACGCCCGCGCAGCTGCGCGAGGTGCTCGGCGACGAGGACGGGACACGGGCGGCGGCGGTCTTCGGCGTGACGGAGGAGGGCACCTTCGAGGAAGGCGCCTCGGTGCTCCGACTGCCGCGGGGCGAAGCGGATTCCGGCATCAGGGAGCGACTGCTCGCCGCACGGGAGCAGCGGCCGCGCCCCGGCCGGGACGACAAGATCGTGGCTGCCTGGAACGGACTCGCGATCGCCGCGCTCGCCGAGACCGGGGCGTACTTCGACCGCCCGGATCTGGTCGAACGGGCCACCGAGGCGGCGGATCTACTGGTCCGGGTGCACATGGACTTCTCGGCCGGCGGCGTACGCCTCGCCCGTACGTCCAAGGACGGCGAGGCCGGTCCCCACGCCGGTGTGCTGGAGGATTACGCGGACGTCGCCGAGGGATTTCTCGCGCTCGCGGCGGTCGGCGGCGAGGGTGCCTGGCTGGAGTTCGCCGGCTTTCTGCTGGACATCGTGATCGACCGGTTCACCGGGGAGGGCGGAGCGCTGTACGACACGGCGCACGACGCGGAGCAGCTGATCCGCCGTCCGCAGGACCCGACGGACAACGCCGCCCCCTCCGGCTGGTCGGCGGCGGCCGGCGCGCTGCTGCTGTACGCGGCGCACACCGGCTCACAGGCCCATCGCACCGCCGCGGAAGGGGCGCTCGGCGTGGTGAAGGCGCTCGGGCCGCGGGCGCCGCGGTTCATCGGGTGGGGGCTCGCGGCGGCGGAGGCGCTGCTCGACGGGCCGCGCGAGGTGGCGGTCGTGGGCACGGCAGGGGACCCGGCGGCACGCGAACTGCATCTGACGGCACTGCTGGGCACCGCCCCCGGGGCGGCAGTCGCCGTGGGCGAGCCCGACGGCGAGGAATTCCCGCTGCTGCGGAACCGTCCATTGATCAACGGAAGTTCGGCCGCCTACGTCTGCCGTGGTTTCGTGTGCGATTCACCCACCACAGACGCATCAGAACTTGCCCGGAAACTCTCCGACTCGGACAGAAACGGGTGAATTTATCCGACGGCCTACGGAACGAAATGCTCCGCCTCTATTGTCCTGAACGCACAAACGTCGGCGCGCGTACTGGGGAGTGACGCGCGTGGGGGAAGTACGTGTCGCCGGCCAGGGGGGTCCTGCCGCGACACAGGGGCAGGGGGGCCTTTTTCATGCTGTTATCGCTGTTCGTCGCTGCCATTTCGGTGGCGCTGTTCTGGATGGCGGCGTTCACGCTGTGGTGGCAGATGCACGCCTGGCGCACGCCCGAAATACTTGCGGCGACACGCTTCGACCGGCCAGAGGGCGGCGTCGGACTGTCATTTTCGCTGCTGCTGCCGGCCCGCCACGAACAGGCGGTGCTCGAGCACACCATCGAGCGGCTGCTGGAATCCAGCCACTCCAACTTCGAGATCATCGTGATCGTCGGCCACGACGATCCCGAGACCGCGGCGGTCGCCGAACGCGCCGCCTCCCGCGACCCGGTCCGGGTGCGGGTCATCACCGACACGCACGAGACCAAGAACAAACCCAAGGCGCTCAACACCGCGCTGCCGCACTGCCGCGGCGACATCGTCGGCGTCTTCGACGCGGAGGACCAGGTCCACCCCGCGCTGCTGGCTCACGTCGACCACGCCTTCACCTCCACCGGGGCGGACGTCGTGCAGGGCGGGGTGCAGCTGATCAACTTCCACTCCAGCTGGTACAGCCTCCGCAACTGCCTCGAGTACTTCTTCTGGTTCCGCAGCAGGCTCCACCTGCACGCCAAGAAGGGCTTCATCCCGCTCGGCGGCAACACCGTCTTCGTCCGCACGACGGTGCTGCGGGAGGCCGGCGGCTGGGACCCCGACTGCCTCGCGGAGGACTGCGACCTCGGCGTCCGGCTGTCGTCCGTGGGCAAGAAGGTCGTCGTCGCGTACGACAGCGACATGGTCACCCGCGAGGAGACCCCGGGCACCCTGATGAGCCTGCTCAAGCAGCGCACCCGCTGGAACCAGGGCTTCCTGCAGGTCTACCGCAAGAAGGACTGGAAGCAGCTCCCGGGACGCGGCCAGCGCATGCTCGCCCGCTACACCCTGATGACGCCGTTCCTGCAGGCGTACTCCGGTGTCGTCATCCCGCTCAACGTCGCGATCGCACTCTTCCTCGACGTGCCGGTCGGGGTCGCCATCGTGACCTTCCTGCCGCTGATCACGGCGATGGTCACCGTCGCCTTCGAGATCGTCGGACTGCACGACTTCGGCAAGCAGTACGGGCTCAAGGTCCGTGCCGTCCACTACCTCAAGCTCATCGTCGGCGGCCCCTTCTACCAGGTCCTGCTCGCCGGCGCCGCCGTGCGCGCCGTCTGGCGTGAGCAGCGCGGCCGCAACGAGTGGGAACTGACCAGCCACGTCGGCGCGCATCTCACAGAGGTGACCGAGACCAGAGAGGACGTCCGCCGGTGACGACGACCCTGCCTCCGGCCCCGGACGCAACGCAGCCGGCGCCCGCCGCCGCTGCGCGGGCCGTGGCGACCGCCGCTCCCGCACATGTCCGCCCCGTCATACGGTTCCGCAGCTCGCGGCCCGATCTGCTGCTGTGCGGCGTTCTGCTGTGCGTGATCCTGCTCGTCCAGGGCTGGAACATCACCCACTTCCCGACGCTCAGCGACGACGAAGGCACCTATCTCGCCCAGGCGTGGGCGGTCCAGCAGGGCGACGGCCTCGCCCACTACACGTACTGGTACGACCACCCGCCGCTCGGCTGGATCCAGATCGCGTTCCTGACCTGGGTACCGTCGCTGGTCGCCCCGGAGACGATGAACGTCGCCTCCATGCGGTTCGCCATGCTCGCGGTCAGCGCGGCGTGCGCGGTGCTGCTCTACGTCCTGGCGCGCAGGCTGTTCCTCCCGCGCTGGGCGGCCGGACTGGCGATGGCGCTGTTCGGTCTGTCGCCGCTGTCCGTGGTGCTGCAGCGCGAGATCTTCCTCGACAACATCGCCGTGATGTGGATGCTGCTGGCCTTCTGCCTGGCCGCGTCGCCCAAACGGCATCTGTGGCACCACTTCGCCGCGGGGCTCACCGCGGCCGTCTCCGTGCTCACCAAGGAGACGATGCTGGTGGTGCTGCCGGCGCTGCTGGTGACGATGTGGCGGCACAGTCACCGTGACACCCGCAAGTTCGCGGTGACCGGAGCGATCACGGCGTGTGCGCTGATCGGCCTGTCGTACCCGCTCTTCGCGCTGCTGAACAACGAGTTGTTCCCGGGCGAGGGCCATGTGTCGCTGATCGACGGGATCACGTACCAGATGAGCCGCGAGGGCTCCGGCTTCATCCTCGACGAGGGCTCCGGCTCCCACGGGGTGCTCCGCTCCTGGCTCTACTACGACACGGTGCTGCCGATCGGCGGGCTGGCCGGTGCCGTGCTGCTGCTGCTCACCGTGCGCTGGTCGGTCACGGCACGGGCGCTGGCCGGTCCGGCGTTGGTGGTGGCGCTCCTCACCCTCGTCGCGATGCGGCCCTCGGGCTACCTCCCGGCGATGTACGTGATCCAGGCCCTGCCCTTCCTGGCACTGGTCCTCGCGGGCGGCGCGGCGACCATGGTCCACGCCCTGCTCGAGCGGCCCCTCGGACGCGTCCTGCCGACCGTGCCACGCCGAACCGGCCTGGCGGGCGGGCGACTTCGGGCCCGCCGGCTCTTGAGGCGCGGGGCTTTCGGCGCGGAGCCGCCGACGGGCGAAGCCCGGGCAACGGACGCGCCCACGACGGGGCGGGCCGCGCGCGCCACGCGCCCGACGGTGGCCACCCTCCTCGTGCTCGCAGCCGCGGCAGCCGCGTACGTCGTACCCCGCTGGTACGAGGGCAACCGCGCCGCCCTCACCGCCGACGCCAACGCCCCCTACCGCGCCGCCGCCGCCTGGATGCAGAACGAGGTCGACGACCCGGCCCGCACCCGTGTCCTCGTCGACGACGCCCTCTGGCTGGATCTGGTCCACGACGGTTTCGAACCCGGTACCGGGGCGATCTGGTTCTACAAGGCGGACCTCGACCCCGCCGTGGCGAAGACCATGCCCCGCGGCTGGCGCGACCTGGACTACGTCGTGTCCTCGCCCACTGTGCGGCGCGACGCCGCCGACCTGCCGGGCGTCAGGTCCGCACTGGAGCATTCGACGCCGGTCGCCGTCTTCGGCGCGGGCGAGGACCGCATCGAGATCCGCCGGATCAGCCCCGCTGGAGGCGCACAGTGACCACCCCCCGTACGGGCGCCGAAGAACTCGGCGACCCGGAGCTGAGTGCTACCCAGGTCGCCGAGCCCGGCGCCGTCACCATCGTCGTCCCGACGTTCAACGAGTCGGGCAACATCCGTGAACTGCTGCGCAGGCTCACCGAGTCGGTGCCCGCACGGCTGCCCTGCGAGGTGCTCTTCGTCGACGACTCGACCGACGACACCCCGGACGTCATCCGCAGTGCCGCGCAGGACTGCCCGTTCCCGGTGGACGTGCTGCACCGGGGCACCCCGGCCGGCGGGCTCGGTGGGGCGGTCGTGGAGGGCATACGGAAGGCGGGTTCCGACTGGATCGTCGTCATGGACGCCGATCTGCAGCATCCGCCCGCGCTCGTACCGGAGCTGGTCGCTGCGGGGGAGGGGGCGGGCGCCGACCTCGTCGTAGCCAGCCGCTACATCCGCGGCGGCAGCCGGGCGGGTCTCGCGGGCAGCTACCGCATCGCCGTCTCGCGCGGCGCGACCTGGCTGACCAAAGCCCTGTTCCCGCGGCGGCTGCGCGGGATCAGCGATCCGATGAGCGGCTTCTTCGCGATCCGGCGCAGCGTGGTGACGGCCGATGCGCTGAAGCCGCTCGGCTACAAGATCCTGCTGGAGCTGGCGGTGCGCTGCCGTCCCGAGACGGTTGCCGAGGTGCCGTTCGTCTTCCAGGACCGGTTCGCCGGCGAGTCCAAGTCGACGGCCAGGGAAGGCTTGCGCTTCCTCGGCCATCTCGTCGGACTGCGCACCGCTTCCCCGATGGCCAGGATGATCGCGTTCGGGTTGATCGGACTGACCGGTTTCGTACCGAACCTGCTCGGGCTGCATCTGCTGACCGGTGCGGGCATGCACTATCTCCCGGCCGAGATCCTGGCCAACCAGTTCGGCGTCGGCTGGAACTTCCTCCTCATCGAGGTCCTGCTGTTCCGCGACCGCAGACGCCACCGGCACTGGGCGGACCGGACCGGCCGCTTCGTCCTGCTCGCCAACGCCGATCTGCTGCTGCGCATCCCGCTGATCGCGCTGTTCGTCGCCCGGCTGGGCATGGAGGTGCTGCCGGCGACCGCGCTGGCGCTGCTGACCACGTTCGTCGTGCGGTTCGCCGCGACGGAGGCGCTGGTCTACCTGCCGCGCAGGCAGGGGGCGCCCCGAACCGCACAGGCGGACGCGCCGGTCGGCCCCTGAACCACCCCCCGACGTCACCCGGAAGCCCTGGAAGAGTCGCGAAGGGAACCGCCATGCCTCCACCGCTCAGGACCACCGCCCGCCGCCGCAGACGCAGAACCGCGCTGCTCGCCGTCGGTGCCATGACCACCGCTCTGCTGATGTCCGTGCCGCAGACCGCCCAGGCCGGACCGCCGAATCTGGTCTCCAACCCGGGCTTCGAGACGGCCGGCACCGGTGACATGCCGGCCTGCTGGTCGAAGTCCGGCTGGGGCGACAACGACTTCACCTTCGAGACGGTCGCGGACGCCCACTCGGGCGCGAAGGCGATGAAGGTCTCCCTGACCCGTCGCGTCGACGGCGACCGCAAGGCCCTGATCACCGAGACGACGGCCTGCGCGCCGCAGGTGACGCCGGAGAAGCAGTACGACCTGTCCCTCTGGTACAAGTCCACCACTCCCGACACCTCCGTCACGCTCTTCCGGCACGACACCACGGCCGGCTGGCAGTACTGGACGGACCTGAAGACCCTCGAGACGAGTGCCGAATACCGGCGCGCCGAGGTCCGCACCCCCAGCGTCCCGCCCGGTACCGACCGGATCGCGTGGGGCGTGTCCGTGTACGGCACGGGCTCGGTGACCACCGACGACTATGTGATGGAGGAGGTCGCGGTCCCTGTCCCGGAACCGCAGTGCACGGGCACGCCCGAGGAGTGCCTGAAGGGCCGATGGGACGTCCTTCCGGTACAGAACCCGGTGCGCTCCATGCACTCGGTCGTGATGCACAACGGAAAGGTGCTCGTCATCGCCGGCTCGGGCAACGACCCGGGGCTGTTCGAGGCGGGCACCTTCACCTCCGCCGTCCACGACCCGGCGAACGGCACCTTCCGTACGATCCCCACCCCTGTCGACATGTTCTGCGCGGGCCATGTGCAGCTCCGGGACGGCAAGATCCTGATCATGTCCGGCAACAAGGGCTACCCGTCCGCCGACGGCACGATCGGCTACCAGGGGCTCAAGGACTCCTTCGTCTTCGACCCGCAGACCGAGACCTACACCCGTACCAGCGACATGAACGGCGGCCACTGGTACCCGTCGGCGACGATCCTGGGCAACGGTGACGTCATCTCCTTCGGCGGGCTGAAGGAGGACTCCACCGGCAATGTGACCGCCGAGCTGTTCGACGCCGAGCAGAACAAGTGGTTGCCGATCAACGAGGTGAACCAGACCTGGTCGTACTGGGGTCTGTACCCGTCGATGATCCTGATGCAGGACGGCCGCCTCTTCTACTCCGGCAGCCACACCTTCGGCAACGGCACGGCCGGCACCGGCGCCTCGATCTACGACTACGAGGCCAACAGCATCACCGACGTGCCGGGGCTGCGGGCCAAGGACGAGCGTGACGAGTCGGCGAGCGTGCTGCTGCCGCCCGCGCAGGACCAGCGGGTCCTGACGATCGGAGGCGGCAACAACGAGACCAACCCGGTCGCCAACCGCTACACCGACATCATCGACCTCAAGGAACCGAATCCGGCCTATGTGCACGGCCCGCCGCTGCCGCAGGGCGAGGTCGACCAGGGCCAGGGCCGCCGCCCGCAGACCGGGGCGGAGGGCAAGATGTACGTCTCGGCCGTGCTGCTGCCCGACGGCAAGGTCTTCGAGACCGGCGGCGCGCTGCACGACCGGGCCGACCCGGTGTACGAGGCGTCGTTCTTCGACCCGGTGACCGACACATACCAGGCGGGGCTTGCGAGCGACCCGATCCCGCGCGGCTACCACTCGTCGTCGTTCCTGCTCCCCGACGGCCGTGTCATGTCGGTCGGCGACAACCCGGGCAACGGCACGTACAACCACAACGTGTCGATCTACACGCCGCCGTACCTGCTCAAGGGGCCGCGGCCGCAGGTCACTTCGGTGCTCGACGGGGAGTGGACGTACGGAGACACGCAACGGATCACGGTCGACCGGCCGATCGCCAGGGCTGAGCTGATCCGCCCGGCTGCGGTGACGCACTCGTCCGACCCCAACCAGCGTTTCGTGGACCTGCCGATGACCGTCGAAGGCAACAACGTCGACCTCAACGTCACCAGCAACCCCAACCTGGCACCGCCCGGCTGGTACATGCTGTTCGCCGTCGACGCGAACGGGGTGCCCTCGGTGGCGGAGTGGGTCCACCTCGGCGGCCCGTCCGCCATGGCGGCGGCGGACCATCCCTCGGCCCATGTCCACGACTTCGCCACCGACTTGGCCAGGGCGCCGAAGAAGCCGTTGAACAAGCGGAGTTCGGTGGACGTGGACCCGCAGATCGCCGGCTGCGACCGGCACTACGGCAACGCGGCCGTCTGCGTCCCGACCGCCTTCCCGAAGAAGGTCGCCCGTACGACGGCCGCGCGCTGCGCCTGGCTCGCGGCGCACGACTACGGCCGCCTGAAGGTCAACGGCGCGGACGATCCGCTGCGGCTCGACCGGAACGGGGACGGGGTGGCGTGCGGGAAGGGGGACATGCGAAGCCGGTGAGCGTCCGCGGGTGAGCCGGACGTGGTACGAGCCCTGCCGGCCGGCCGGCAGGGCTCGGCCTGCTTCCGCTCCGGGCCGGTCAGCCGGAGGCGCCGTCGCCGGTGCCGAGGGCCTGGAAGTCGACCGTGCCGTAGGCCTCGTGGACGTCGCGCCCGTCAGGTGCGGTGCAACCGTGTACTTCAGAGCCGCAGGCCGCCCTTGAGCACATCCAGCGTGCGGTCCACGAGCGCGACCAGGTCGTCCTGCCGGCCGCGCTCGCCCCAGTGGAACAGCGCCTCGCGCAGCGCGCCCATGACGGCGGCGGTGAAGACCCGTACCTCCGGGTCGTCCGGTTCCCGCCCGGCCCGGTCGGCGATCGGGCGGGCGAGCAGCGACGAGGTCTCGGCCATCGTCTCGGTCATCCGGGCGCGCAGGGCGGGGACCTCCAGCATGAGCCGGGTCCGCCGCCCCATCTCCTCGGGCTCTTTCTCGAGTATCGAGGCGACGGCACCGGTCAGGACGGCCCGCAGGGACTCGAGCGGAGGTTCGTCCCCCGGCCGTGCCCGCAGCGCCGCCTCCATGACCGGGTCGTACTCGTCGGTGAGGACGATGTCCTCCTTGGTGGGGAAGTAGCGGAAGACGGTGGAGGGGGAGACCTCGGCCGCCGCCGCGATCTGCTCGATGGTGGTCGCGTCGTAACCCTGTTCGGCGATCAGCCGGTACGTGGCCTTGCGGATGGCGATACGGGTCTTGAGCTTCTTGCGCTCCCGCAGCCCCATCGGGCGCTGGTGCTGTTCGAAGGGGAGGGGCGGGGTGGCGGGCATGGTCGTCATTGTCGGGCAATCGGCCGCACCCCGGGCCATGCCCCGGCCACCGCGGGTCGATGTCGGGGATTGTCCTGTCGAAGCCAGGACGGGCGGCTCGTGACCACCGCTGCCAGTGCCCGCCGGGCAGGGACCGGGGTGCGGACATGGCGCGTCTCGTCGGAGAGCACGTGCCAAATGGCAGTGACCCTCAAAAGGTGTTGGATGTCAATATTCCACTGCCCTGTGGGCGGGCACGCCCGGTTCAGGAGTGCCGGTACGCCACCAGCGAGATGCCCACGTAGTGGACGACGAACGCCGCCAGCGTGAGGGAGTGGAACACCTCGTGGAAGCCGAACCAGCGCGGTGACGGGTTGGGCCGCTTGATCCCGTAGATCACGCCGCCCGCGCTGTAGAGCAGCCCCCCGACGATCACCAGGACAAGCACCGCGATGCCGCCCTCACGCATGAAGTCGGGCAGGAAGAAGACCGCGGCCCAGCCCATCGCGATGTAACAGGGTGTGTAGAGCCATCGAGGGGCGCCGACCCAGAAGATCCGGAACGCGATGCCCGCCACCGCGGCCGCCCAGACCGCCCACAGCAGCACCCGTCCGGTGGAGTCGGGGAGCAGGAGCAGGGTGAGCGGGGTATAGGTGCCCGCGATGATCAGGAAGATATTGGCGTGATCCAGCCGGCGCAGCACGGCCGTGGCGCGGGGTCCCCAGTTGCCGCGGTGGTAGAGCGCGCTGACGCCGAAGAGCAGGCATGCGGTCAGTATGTAGATGCCGCAGGCGATCTTGGCGCGGGTCGAGTCCGCGAGCGCCGTGAGGACGATCCCGGCGATCAGTACGGCCGGGAACATTCCCGCGTGCAGCCAGCCGCGCAGCCGCGGTTTCACCGGCGGAGGGTCGATCTCGGTCACTTCGGGTGCGGCTGCATTCATGCCCCGCATGCTACCTACGCAACCGTAGGTGACAATTACAAGTGGCCATGCTCACGTGAGAGGGCCTCTGGACATATGGGCATTCGGCATCGATGATCAGATGAGTGCGGTCGGCACCGGATGAGCGCCAGCCACAAGTAGGTACGAAGCATCCGGGTCGCAGCCCCCACGGGGCACAAACCAACAACCCCTCACTTAGGAGCGATCGTGGCGCGCGACATCGCGGCTCCCAGCGTCCCCACCAACCACCAGGAACTGGTCTCCTGGGTCGACGAGATCGCAGCAATCACGCAGCCGGACAACGTCGTCTGGTGCGACGGCTCGGAAGCGGAGTACGAGCGGCTGGCCGAGGAACTGGTGGCCAAGGGCACGTTCAAGAAACTGGACCCGATCAAGCGCCCCAACTCGTACTACGCCGCCTCCGACCCCACCGACGTCGCCCGCGTCGAGGACCGCACCTTCATCTGCTCCGAGAAGGAGGAGGATGCCGGCCCCACGAACCACTGGAAGGCCCCGGCGGAGATGAAGGAGATCTTCGCAGGTGAGAAGGGCATCTTCCGCGGCTCGATGAAGGGCCGCACGATGTACGTCGTGCCCTTCTGCATGGGCCCTCTCGGCTCGTCGCTGTCCGCCATCGGCGTCGAGATCACCGACTCCGCGTACGTCGCCGTCTCCATGCGCACCATGACCCGTATGGGGCAGCCCGTCCTGGACGAGCTCGGCACCGACGGCTTCTTCGTCAAGGCCGTCCACACGCTGGGTGCGCCACTTGCGGACGGCGAGGCCGACGTGCCGTGGCCGTGCAACTCCACCAAGTACATCTCGCACTTCCCCGAGACCCGTGAGATCTGGTCCTACGGATCCGGGTACGGCGGCAACGCCCTGCTCGGCAAGAAGTGCTACGCGCTGCGTATCGCCTCCGTCATGGCCCGTGACGAGGGCTGGCTCGCCGAGCACATGCTGATCCTGAAGCTCACCCCGCCGCAGGGCGAGGCGAAGTACGTGGCCGCCGCCTTCCCGTCCGCCTGCGGCAAGACCAACCTCGCCATGCTGGAGCCCACGATCTCCGGCTGGACGGTCGAGACCATCGGTGACGACATCGCCTGGATGCGCTTCGGCGAGGACGGCCGCCTCTACGCGATCAACCCCGAGGCCGGCTTCTTCGGCGTGGCGCCCGGCACCGGCGAGCACACCAACGCCAACGCCATGAAGACCCTCTGGGGCAACGCCGTCTTCACCAACGTCGCGCTCACCGACGACGGCGACATCTGGTGGGAGGGCATGACGGAGGAGGCCCCGGCCCACCTCACCGACTGGAAGGGCAACGACTGGACGCCCGCGTCCGGGACGCCGGCCGCCCACCCGAACGCCCGCTTCACCGTCCCGGCCGCGCAGTGCCCGATCGCCGCGCCCGAGTGGGAGGACCCGAAGGGCGTGCCGATCTCGGCGATCCTCTTCGGCGGCCGCCGCGCCTCGGCCGTCCCGCTGGTCACCGAGTCCTTCAACTGGCAGCACGGTGTCTTCCTCGGCGCGAACGTCGCCTCCGAGAAGACCGCCGCCGCCGAGGGCAAGGTCGGCGAACTGCGTCGCGACCCGTTCGCCATGCTGCCCTTCTGCGGCTACAACATGGGCGACTACATGGCCCACTGGATCAAGGTCGGCGCGAACGCGGACGCTGCCAAGCTGCCGAAGATCTACTACGTGAACTGGTTCCGCAAGAACGACGCCGGCAAGTTCGTCTGGCCCGGCTTCGGCGAGAACAGCCGTGTCCTGAAGTGGATCGTGGAGCGCCTCGAGGGCAAGGCCGAGGGCGTGGAGACCCCGATCGGCATCCTGCCGACGCGTGACGCGCTGGACACCGAGGGCCTGGACCTTCCGGAGGAGGACCTCGACTTCCTGCTCAAGGTCGACGCCGAGGTCTGGCGCGAGGAGGCGGCCCTGGTCCCCGAGCACCTCAACACCTTCGGTGACCACACGCCCAAGGAGCTGTGGGACGAGTACCGCGCGCTGGTCGCCCGCCTCGGCTGACCCGCCGGGCCCTGTGAGCCACGTGGCGGGGCGCCCCGACATCCGCCCTGACCAGTGGGGGTCACGAACGAACCGTCACGTGTGAACGGCCCCCGGAGTCCCCTCAGACTCCGGGGGCCGAACTCTTCGCGAAATCCGGGTGCGGCGTCTTGTGTCCACGGCTCGCCCACATGTTCCATGGGATCTTCATGTTCGACGATGGGCATGAACTGAGCCTGTGGGGGGCATGGTTGAGCACGATTCAGTACACGGGACGACGTCTCGCCGCCATGGTGGCGGCCACTGTCATCGGTGGGGGAGGCCTTCTCGTCGCGGCACCGGCCGCACACGCGGCGGAGGCGTCCGACGTGGTCGCCAAGCTGCCGATCTCCTCGTTCTCGGACATGGTGGTCGACTCGGTCCACGAGCGCGTCTTCGTCTCCGACAGGGCGGGGTACGCGCACTACGGCGGCACGGTCGTCTCGTACAACTTCCAGGGCCAGAAGGTCGGTACATTCTACACCACGTCACGCGCCTCCGGCCTGGCGCTGAGCGAGGACGCCGGCACGCTGTACGTGGGCCAGCGCAGCCACGTCGTCGCCTATGACACGCAGACGCTGCAGGAGACCGGCCGCACCGGCGCGTACACGGACGACTGCGGGCGCGAACTCGCCGTCACCGGCACCAAGAGCTGGCACACGACCACCCCGGCGTACAGCGACTACTACTGCGACAAGAACCAGACCGATCTGGACTCGATCACCGACGGCCTCCATGCGCGCACCGGCTGGAACGCGGCGGGCAAGATCCTGCTCGCCACCGGTGGCGGGGCGCCGAACCGGCTGTTCATGGGCCAGGCGAAGGGCCCGAACGCCACCGACCCGTTCCTCACGTCCTTCGACACCTCCGGTCCCACCCCCGTGCGCGGTGACTCCCGCCGCTTCGCGGACGCCGAGGACAAGGGCGGCCTGGACCCGAAGGACATCGCGGTCAGCGCGGACGGCAAGCACCTCGCCGTCGCCGACGCCGCGTACGGCACCCGCCTGCTCAACTCGGGCGACCTCACGGATGCCGGTGTCTACCAGCCCCTGCCCGCGGGCGCCACCTCGTCGGCCGTCGCGTTCAGCGGCGACGGGAAGTACGTGGCGCGCGGCGCCTCCGCCGCCGGCAGCACGCCCGATCTGCTGGTCCAGCCCGCGGACCCGGCGAACGGCACGACCGCGACGGAGTTCGCCTACGAGGGCGACCTCGACGGCAACCGTGTCGTGAACCGCGGCCTCGAGTGGTCGAAGGACGGCTCCCGGCTGTTCGCCCTCACCACCAACGCGTACGGCAACGCCTTCTGGCTGCACGTCATCCAGCCGCCCGCCGCGCAGTACGACTCCCGTTTCAGCGGGCCGCTGACGCATACGCCGGCCCAGGCCGTCGTCGGCGAACCGGTCGGCATCCGCGGCCGTCTCGAACTGGACGGTCCCGCACCGGCCGAGCCGGCCGAGGTGACCGCCGTACGCACCACCGCCGACGGCACCCGTGCGCTCGCCGCCGCGGAGGTGGCCGCGGACGGCACGTTCACCGTCCTGGACGTGCCGGACGCCGTCGGCAGCGCCACCTACACGCTGTCGTTCCTCGGCGACATCACGCACCGCCCGGCCGAGGACGTCTCGATCACCGTCGACGTGGCCAAGGCGCCGACGTCCATCGCGCTGACGGCCCCTCAGGAGGCCTCGATGAGCGGGGGTGTCGAGATCACCGGCAAGCTGACCGCCCAGGGCCGCGCCCTCCCCGCCGGCGTCACGCTCGCCGTCCGGCGCACCGACCGGCTGGGCACGGGCTCGCTCTCGTCCGTCCCGGTGGCGGCCGACGGCACGTTCACGGTCAACGACATGCCGCGCGCACGGCGGGATGTGACCTACACGGTGTCGTACGAGGGTGACGACCTGCACACGGGCAGCAGTGCCTCGGCGACGGTGTACGTCACGCGCTGAGCCGCACGCACAGGAGCCGTGCCCGGACGCTTCCGGGCACGGCACGCGCTGCTGCGATGATGGCACCCGGTCCACGCGCCTCCCCGGCCGTGGACCGGGGCCGTTCAGGGGGCGCCGACGAGATCGCGGCTCTTCAGGGCGGCCGTATGGGCGTCCATCCGCTCGGCGGACAGGATCGCGGCGGCCGTGTCGGCGCGGGACGCGGCGACGACCAGCGCGCGGCCCGCGAGGGCGAGGGCCCGCCGGTGCAGGGCGTCGGCATCGGCGTGGGTCAGTGCGGCATGGCGGGCGGGCGGTGCGCCGCGCAGCCGCGACACCTGGGCCGCGATGGCTTCGGCGGGTGCCTCGAGACCGAGCTCGTCGGTGACGGCGAGGAGGGCGGCGAGGTGCCCGGCGAGTTGGATGTCCAGCTCCTCCTCGCGACTGCGGTGGGGGTACTGCGCCTGGTCGGCCATCGAGTGGACCGACTTGGTGCGGATCGGCTCGTACATGGGGATGGCCTCCTGCTCCGGTCAGGAGACCAATCCTACATTGGATTCAGTCTAAAGTTGAGTGGGGTCCGGAAATTCTTTGCCGGACGCTTCACCGCTCAGTGCTGGCTGTAGCCGTCCAGGAAGTTGCCGATCCGGGTGACCGCGTCCGTCAGGTCCTTCGTCGGCGGCAGCGTGACGATGCGGAAGTGGTCAGGCTCGGGCCAGTTGAAGCCCGTTCCGTGCACCACCATGATCTTCTCGGTGCGCAGCAGATCGAGTACCATCTGCCGGTCGTCCTTGATCTTGTAGACCGAGGGGTCCAGGCGCGGGAAGAGATACAGCGCACCCTTCGGCTTCACACAGGTGATGCCGGGGATCTGTGTCAGCAGGTCGTACGCCGCGTCGCGCTGCTCCAGCAGCCGCCCGCCCGGCAGGACCAGCTGCTCGATCGACTGCCGGCCGCCGAGCGCCGTGGCCACCGCGTGCTGCGAGGGCATATTGGCGCACAGCCGCATATTGGCCAGGATCGTCAGCCCCTCGATGTACGAGGAGGCGTGCGCCTTCGGCCCGCACACCGCGAGCCAGCCGGAGCGGTACCCGGCGACGCGGTAGTTCTTGGAGAGCCCGTTGAAGGTGAGGACCATCAGATCGGGAGCGACCGCGGCCGTCGGCGTGTGCGTGGCGCCGTCGTAGAGGATCTTGTCGTAGATCTCGTCGGAGCAGACGACCAGATTGTGGCGCCGGGCGATCTCCGCGAGGCTGCGCAGCATCTCGTCGTCGTAGACGGCGCCGGTGGGGTTGTTCGGATTGATGATCACGATCGCCTTGGTGCGGTCCGTGATCTTGCGCTCGATGTCCGCGAGGTCGGGCATCCAGTCCGACTGCTCGTCGCAGCGGTAGTGCACGGCGGTTCCGCCGGACAGCGACACGGAGGCCGTCCACAGCGGATAGTCGGGCGCGGGCACGAGCACCTCGTCGCCGTCGTCGAGCAGCGCCTGCATCGACATCTGGATCAGCTCGGAGACACCGTTGCCGAGATAGATGTCCTCGACGTCGAGATCGATGCCCTTGGTCTGGTAGTGCTGCATGACGGCACGGCGGGCGGAGAGCAGCCCCTTCGCATCGCCGTATCCGTGCGCGCCGCCGACGTTGCGCAGGACGTCCTCGAGGATCTCCGGCGGGCACTCGAATCCGAAGGCCGCGGGATTGCCGGTGTTCAACTTGAGGATGCGATGACCTGCCGCCTCCAGCCGCATCGCCTCCTCGAGGACCGGGCCCCGGATTTCGTAACAGACGTTTGCGAGCTTCGTGGACTGGATCACCTGCATGACGCGAGCTTACGGGGGCCGGGAAGTGATCGCTTCGTGTTATTGGCGACGAACACATGACGCGAATGTCTGGTTTGTTTGCTTCCCGTGGCGGGGGCCCCCGGAGCCCTTGGAATGCACTGCGTGAACGGGCGGGCAACCTGTGATTCAACCTGTGGGCAACCAACTGTTGCGCTCGTCACCCAGGGGACCGACGGGTGGGTCCGGGACGCGATAGTGTGTGCGACCCGCGGTGCACGACCAGTGGTGCACGTACCGACTCGGGAGGTGAGCCCCATTTCCGCAGCAGCACGCAGGGTGCTCCCTCTCTTGGCCGTGCGGTCGACCGGGTCAAGGTGACCGCGAGGGTGCCCTTCAGTACCCGAAAGGCGTTTCATGCCGGTTTCACCGACCGACTCCTCCTTCCGCTCTCTCGTCACCACCCTTCGCTCCGCCGGCTGCGTCTTCGCCGAGGACGAGGCGGAGCTACTGATCGCAACGGCCCGCGACGCCGCCGAACTCGCCGTGATGGCCGACCGTCGTGTCGCGGGCATGCCCCTTGAACACGTCCTCGGCTGGGCGGAGTTCCTCGGTACGCGAATGGACGTCGACCCCGGGGTGTTCGTGCCCCGGCGCCGCACCGAGTTCCTCGTCGAGTGCGCCGTCGCCCTCGCCCCGCCCTCGGCGGTCGTCGTCGATCTGTGCTGCGGTTCGGGTGCGCTCGGCGCAGCCGTGGTGCGGGCGCTCGGCGGCGGCGAACTGCACGCCGCCGACATCGAGCCGACTGCCGTGAGCTGCGCGCGCCGCAACGTCGGGGCGGTCGGGGGGCGGGTGTACGAGGGCGACCTCTACGATCCCCTGCCCGCAGAGCTGGTCGGCCGTGTCGACGTGCTCGTGGTCAACGCCCCTTACGTACCGACCGCCGAGATCGGGTTCCTGCCGCCCGAGGCGAGGGACCACGAGCCGCTGGCCGCGCTCGACGGTGGGGCCGACGGGCTGGACATCCAGCGGCGGGTGAGCGCCGGTGCGGCACGGTGGCTGGCTCCCGGCGGGGCGCTGCTCGTCGAAACGAGCGAGCGGCAGGCCCCGCGAACCGTTGCCGCCTTCGCCGATCACGGTCTCTGCCCCCGTGTCGCCGTTCACGAGGAACTGGACGCCACCGTGGTGATCGGGACCAGGCCCGTATAAGGGGAGAAGGTGAACAGCGGAACGGCCCCGAGGAGCGCGATCGCTCCTCGGGGCCGTTCCGTCACCGCGCCCGAGGGGGCGCCGCGTGGAGGGTCAGCCGATGATGGAGGTGTTGCCGCTCACCGGATTCAGCAGGCCGAGCACGTTCACCGAGTTACCGGTGAGGTTCAGCGGAACGTTGACCGGAAGCTGGATTACGTTGCCGGACAGGACGCCTGCGGAACCGGTAGCAGTGCCCTGGGCACCCGCATCGGCCATGGCGGGCGCGGCGCTGCCGAGCGCCACGACGAGACCGGCGGCAACGGCGGCAGCCTTTGTGTACTTCATTTCGATCCTTTCAGCAGGGGCGCTGTACGCGGTACGGCCTTCGTGTCGCGAAGCTGCATTTCAGCCATGCAGACATGCGCCTCCGCAGAACTAGTAACGAATCGGTTCCCGCCGGGAAACCGCCGCGCGACTGCCGGTTCGAAAAGTCACTCGTATGCCTCACGGAAAACTTTCCGAACCGATGCGCGGAATCCGCGGAGGGAATCCCCGATTCCAGGAGTTCCATTGCGGCGCGATGCTGCCCCCGTGCGCGACGCGGACGGGGGGCAGCACTTCGGCCCGGTGATCAGCGGGTGGAGGTGCCGTTCTCCGAGAGGACCGGGATGTCGCTGAGGAGGTGCGACAGGGGCTCGTCACCCTTGGCCTGGTTGGAGTTCTCGACGCACTGCTGGTTCTGCGGGGCCGACAGGACCGGGATGTCCTGGACGCCGACCGGAACGACGCCGGCCAGGGAGCCGAGGTTGGCCTTGGCGGGCAGGCCGACGCAGGGCTTGTTGAGCGAGCCCTGGATCAGGCTCATCTGCGGGCTCATGGCGCCGTAGGTGGCGGCGTTGCCGAAGTGCTGCATGGCGCCGACCCCGCTCGCGGTGGAGGTGCTCTGGTCGTCGCCGACAGCCAGAGCCTGCGGGGCCATCGCCGCGCCGGCGCCCACCATCGAAGCGGTGACCATGGCCGTCGTCAGAATCTTCTTGATCACTTACTTGTCCCTTTTCGTTTGAACGCGCGAACGCGGTGCAGCCTGGTCAACGGGGCCCCGGAAGTTTGGTTTCGGGCGTTCACTCGAATGCCGCACACGGCCGATGTGCGCCATTGGCGTATCGCGTTCACCCGTTCTGCCGAATGGATTCTCCGTCCCGGATGCCGCTTTCCGTTGCGGCACAATAGGTGAATCCATCGGGCCGAACGAGCGGTGAATTCAATATGACAATTATGTCTACCGGATATCTGTCCGCCGAACAGAGGGGGAGGCGGCGGGCCGTCGAGGAACCCGGCCGCGGGGCGGTCGGCGCGAGTCGGGCCTTCGCCTGGATGCTGGTGACCACCGGTACAGCCGGACTGCTGGCGGCGTGGGTCATCACCATCGACAAGTTCAAGCTGCTGGAGGACCCGGGCTTCACGCCGGGCTGCAGCCTCAATCCAGTGGTGTCGTGCGGCAACATCATGAAGAGCGAACAGGCCGTCGTCTTCGGCTTCCCCAATCCGATGCTGGGACTCGTCACCTACGGCATGGTGATCGCGATCGGGATGGCGCTGCTCGCGGGAGCGCGCTACCGAAGGTGGTTCTGGCTGGGCCTGAATGCCGGCACGGGCTTCGGCGTCGTCTTCTGCACCTGGCTGCAGTACCAGTCGCTGTACGAGATCAACGCTCTGTGCCTGTGGTGCTCGCTGGCGTGGGTCGCCACCACCATCATGCTGTGGTACGTGACCTCCCACAACGTCCGCAACGGCATCCTGCCCGCCCCGGCCGCGCTGCGAGGCTTCTTCGGCGAGTTCACCTGGGTGCTCCCCGTACTGCACATCGGGATCATCGGCGTGCTGGTACTGACCCGCTGGTGGGACTTCTGGACGAGCTGATCCCCGCGTAAGTGAGGCGTACGTGAGCGCTGCCGCAGGCGTACCGGAGCGCAACGCGAAGGAGCCCCGGCGGCCTCACGGCGCCGGGGCTCCTGCTTCGATCCGCGGGTGGAGTCGCCGTTCCCGCGAGGACCGGGATCGCTGAGGTCCGTACGGCCGGTACCGCTCGGCCGATTCGGATTCCGATTCCGACTCCGATGCGCTGCGGGCAGGGGCGGATCAGCTGCCGAGCGAGACACCGCCCAGCATCGGGGTGGTCGCGGCGGCACTCTCCAGCACCTGCTCGGGCGCATTGCCCTTGACGGTGTTCAGGTCGGTGGCGACGTCGCCCACCCGGCCAAGGGCGGTCACGGCGGGGGTGCCGTCGTCCAACTGCGGGACGGAGGAGACGACCTCGCCGAGACCGCCGTTCAGGCTCATGGGTGGCATGCCCGCCGGGTCGGCGGCGAACGCGGGAGTGGCCGCCCCCAGCGCCGCCACGGAACCGGCGAGGATGACAGCGGCCCTCGAGTACTTCATGTTGCGTATCCCTTTCCCGGCGGAGTTCTCCGCCGTCGACAGGCGTAACGAGCCGTCCTCGTACGGGAAACCCTGTCGCTCTCATGCCTGTCACGCGCATGCGAACGAGGCAGCGGCTCGCCGCCGTGTTCCACGGACGGCATTGCCGCAGGGCCGGCCACCGTCCGGTTGCCGCACTCCTCGGCGCCCCGCCGGGCGTTACGCCGCACTCTCCAGCTCGTTGAGGGGTGGCATCAGGCGTTGCCCGGCCATGGCCCGCCGGGACCGGGGCGGTTGGCCGTTGCCGGCAGTGGTCGGCGCCCGGCGTCGGACGGGGGCCACGCGGTGTGCCGGTCGTGGAGCCAGCCCCGGCGCGGCGGTGGGGGAGTGGGGCGGACCCGTTGCTCCTCCGCCGACGGGGGCGGGAACAGGATGAGCCGTGTCCACTCCCCGTCCGGCCGACCCGGCATGGTCCGGCCGGCGGCCGCCCACTCGCGTGTCAGCTGGTCGTAGATCGGGCTGCTGCCGGGCGGCGTTGCCGACGGTGCGGGATCCGTTCTCGTCTGCACGCGCTGCCAACGAGCCGGAGCGGTAGTCCTTGCCATGCCGCGGCCAACGCGCACGCGCTACCGGAGGTCACTGCCACGCGGGGACGCCGGGGTACGGGAGGAACGGCCTTTCGAGCCCGCGGCTGAGCCCAGTGAGTCAGCCCGCAGGCGTCGGCGGCACGGCGGCGTCGGTGGCACCCGCTTCGGCGAACACAAGGGCGGACGAGGGGTGTTCGAGATGCCTCACGTCGCCCGTCCCGTATGGCAGCACTGGGACCGTCGAGACCGTCGAACGCTGCTGGACCCGGTGAGGGTGCGGACCGGGCCCGTTCACCCGGGCAGGTGAACGGGACAGCGGCCGGGAGGTGGCAGGGCGCTAGGGTGCCGAGCCATGACCACAGCCAAAACCCCCAAAACGACCGTCGATCGAGCCGAGTTGGGCACCCTCGCCCTGCTCGCCTGGACCGGTGACCCGGCCCAGGGTCATGACACGCCGTATCTGATCGCGTACTCCCTCGGCGACGGCGCCGGGGGAGGCGAGGCGGCGGCCGCCGCCTCCCTGGCGATGATCGAAGAGCTCGGTCTCACCCCGGGCGACGTCATGCACGACCACACCGGCGAAGGCGTCTCCCCGATCCAACTGCTCGTCCAGGGTGGGCAGGCCGTCGTCAACATGCCCTATCTGAACGCGCAGTGCCGCGTCCCCGCCGAGTGGCTGGCGGCCGCCGAACGGCGGGGCCATGTGCACTTCATGATCTCCGGACGCGCGTGGCCGCAGGCGAAGCCCGGCCTGCCCGTCAGCGAGCAGACCCTGCAGGCACACCTCGGCGACGAAGAAGCGCTCAACGCCACGGCCCACGTCCTGCTGCCGGTGTCCCAGCTACGACGCTGACAGCGACGGACCCGTACGCAGCGGTCGGCCCTGTCGGGCAACACCCGCCGATGCTGCGTCCGTTTCAGGTCGCAGCGGCCGGCCGGGATCGACCGGTCGGCCTGCGCGGCCCGCACTCCTACGGACTGCGGCCTCCCCTGTGTGGTACAGGGGAGGCCGCAGCGTTCATCCGCTGTCCGGTGCTCAGGCGCCGTCGGAGAGGGCGCACCCGTTGCCGAAGGCCGGGTTGAGCAGGCCGACGGCGTCCACCGAGTTGCCGCAGAGGTTGACCGGCACATGGACGGGGAGCTGGGCGACGTTGCCCGAGGCGATACCCGCGGAACCGGTGGCCGTACCGAGCGCTCCGGCGTCGGCAGCGGCCATGCCGGCACCGCCGACGAGGATGGCACCCGTGCCGGCGACAACGGCGGCGGCCTTCGCGATACGCGACATCAACTTCTCCTTGCAAGACGATAGAGGCGGCCGCAGGTGTTGCGGCCTTGACGTCCCGTTCAACGCGGAAAGCGGACGCCGGTAACGGATCACCGCAAAGTAAGACACCAACGGTTTCGTCGACACCCTTGCGCGGGACGCCGCCGGACGAGAGGGAGCAGGGGCAACGTCGAGGACGGCACCGACCGGTGGCCCAGGCGCTCGTCGCCAAGGCCCCGCACTTCATGGCGAGCGCGGCCGGGCAAAGCCGCGATGGGCAGCAGCCCGGCCGCCGGGCTGTGGGCCTGTGCGGCACCGTGCGAGAGAGACCGGGCTCGGACGGCAGTCGGCCGGCGAGGTGGCGAATGCGCCGCCCCCCATCAACTCCACGCGGCCGCACCTTGATTGGAGGGCGGCAAGCGGTCCTTCGGCGATCGCGCGGAGTCGGCCGACGCCTGGGCCGGTGAACTGGCGGTGGAACCGGCCGCTTTCACCGTCGGCTCATCGGATTGGCATTCGACCCACGGCCACATCGACCCGCGAGCGATCACATGCCGGATTATCAGCGGACGAATGAGAAAGGGGCGCCCAAGCGCCTTGTGATTCGCCGGTATTCGCGACATCCACCTCTGACGAGCTGTGCTCCGATGCGTACGTTCGGGTGGTATGTGTGGCCCAAGTGCCCGACAACGGGTGATGTCATAACGGTCACCTCGTAACTTTGGTGACAATGACGGGGGTTCGGACTCCGTTCTCGTCGGCACCGCTGTCGAGACCTCGTGTCAGCCACCTGACATCGGCCGGATCCATCCCTTCCCACACCAACTCCATGAGATGTGACCAAGTGAAACGTAGTCGATTGTGGACAGGGTTCGCCGTAATGGCGATGGTCGCCGTTGGGGTAACGGCATGGGCGATTCTTTCCCAGCCGGCCACGAACCCGGAATCCGAGGCCAAGTCGGCGACCCAGACCGTTTCTGAGGCGCAGGCACTTGTGCAGGCCGGCCTGATGCAGTCGCAGTACCAGGACTTCTCCGGGGCGGAACGCACGTTCAGGCGCGTTCTGGAACTGGATCCGGAAAACAAACTGGCCTGGTACAACCTGGGTGTCATCGCACAGCGCGACGGCAGGACGGCTGATGCGCGCGAGGCCTACCACAAGGCCTTGGAGATCGATCCGAAATTCGCATCTGCTCTCTTCAACGAGGCGGTGCTGCTCGAGTCGAGCGACCCCGACCAGGCCGTCACGCTTCTCAAGCGTGCTGTCGCTGCCAACCCGAAGGCCTCCACGGCCTACCTGCGCCTCGGGCGGGCCCTGTCGAAGCAAGGTCGCGACGACGAGGCCGAAGACGCTTTCCGTCGTGCCGTTGAGACCGATCCCAAGCTGCACCCTCTCGTCCCGGAATCGTTCCAGGATTCCGTAAGCCCATCACCGTCAACGAGCCAAGCAGGTACCACCAGATGACGTCGACTGCGACACCGAGGTTCTCCGTCTTCACTCCCAGCCACAGGCCGCGTTTCCTTGATGACTGCCTGGCGTCCCTGCAGGCGCAGACCTGTGCGGACTGGGAGTGGATCGTCCTGCTCAACAACGGCGCCCGGTGGCGGCCGGAGCGCCCCGACGAGCGTGTCCGCGTGGAGATTGCGGACGAAATTCACGGCGTCGGGGCGGCCAAACGCAGGGCCTGTGAACTGGCGCGTGGAGAGGTCCTCGTAGAACTCGACCACGACGATCTGCTGGCGAAGGGGTGCCTGGCGGAGCTCGCCGAGGCATTCGACGCTCATCCCGACGCTGTTTTCGTCTACAGCAACACCGCGCAGATCACCGAAGACGGAAAGCGCGACGAGACCCGCTTCAACGAGGCGCACGGCTGGCAGTACGAAGATGTGGACGTCGACGGCCGCCGACTGATGCAGGCCATGTCCATGGCTCCGACGCCGCACAACGTCTCGTACATCTGGTACGCGCCCAACCACGTGCGGGCGTTCCGCAAGGACGTCTACGAAAAGGTCGGCGGATACGACGCCACCCGTACGGTACTGGACGACCAGGACCTGATGTGCCGCCTCTTCCAAGCCGGCGACTTCCACCACATTCCTCGCTGCCTGTACCTCCAGCGGATCCACCCCGCGAACACGCAGCGCGATCCGGAGATCAACGCGCACATCCAGCGTGAGACGGTCGCTCTGTACGACAAGTACATCGAAGCCAACGCCCTGGCCTGGACCCAGCGTCGCGGACTGTACGCGCTGGACCTCGGCGCAGCCCATCGGAAGCCGCCCGGCTACCTGGGGGTCGACCAGTACCCGGGAGAGGGCGTCGACATCGTCGCGACCCTGCCCGGGAAGCTGGACCTGCCCGACGGCTCCGTCGGTCTGTTGCGGGCGGTGGACTTCCTCGAGCACGTGCCCGCCAAGGTGCCGCTGATCAACGAGCTGTACCGGCTGCTGGCACCCGGGGGCATGCTCCTCACCATGACGCCCAGCGCCGACGGCCGCGGCGCGTACCAGGATCCGACGCACGTCGCCTTCTACAACGAGAACTCCTTCTGGTACTACACGGACAACCAGTACCGGACCTTCGTGCCCGAGATCCAGGCACGATTCCAGAATTCACGGCTGGTCACCTACTACCCGACCGACTGGCACTCCAAGAACAACATCTCCTACGTCGTGGCGAACCTCATCGCGGTGAAGGAGGGCGCCGCGCGGTGCGGCGGACCGCTGCGGGTCTAGGGGCGGCCCAGGACATGTCCGGCAAGGCGCCCGGCGGGCTGTCAGCTCCTGCCGGGCGCCTTCGTGTCGGACGGCGTGAGGGCATACGCACGTCATCGACACAAGGCAATGCCCCGTCTTCGGCGGGGCCATTGCGACGTGCGGTGCGTACAGCATGGTGCGGCGCGGGCCCTTGCCGGCGCATGCCGTCAGTTCTCATCGATCACGGGCATCGGATCCCATCGCCGTGCCACCCTGGGAGGAAGATCGTCTGCCGCGTCACGTCTACCAGCTCGACGCGGCCGCCGATGGCTGATCCAAGCAGTGGTACGCGAACGGCCGCCCATGGGTGCAGCCGCACCTGTTTGTCGGTGCGGGACGTAGAACGGCAGGTTGACGGGGCGGTTTGACCCGGTGGAGGTGTTCGGCGGGCACAGAATGTGGGCGGTGCCCCGAGGCCGAGGCCTCGGGGCACCGCCCACTCCTTCCCGCGATGTCCTACGCGTCGTGGCAGACGGCGAAGGCGACGACCTCACCGACGGTCGCGCTGGCCTGCCAGCCAGTGGCAGGGTCGCCGACCGGCGCACTCTCCGAGACGTTGACGGTGAGCAGGACGACGTCCTGGAACCCTTGGTATCCGCCGCCGGTGGCGACGTCGTCAGCGCCGCAGAGGGCGGTCGACTGTGCCCCCTGGGCTCCGGTCACGACGTAGGTCTCAAGCAGCGCAGCGCCCTGCGCGCCCTGGGCACCCTGCGCGCCCTGCGCGCCCTGGGTGCCGTCGACGCCGTCGGTGCCGTCGGCACCCTGCGCGCCCTGGGCACCCTGTGCGCCGTCCGCGCCGTCGGCGCCCTGCGCGCCCTGAGCGCCGTCGTCACCCTGCGGGCCCGGTGCGCCCTGGAAACCCTGGGCGCCCTGGGCACCCTGGGGGCCACCGGGGTCACCCTGCGCACCCTGCGGGCCCTGCACACCCGGCACACCCGGTGCGCCCTGGAAACCCTGGAAGCCCTGGTAGCCCTGCGGTCCCTGGTAGCCCTGCGGGCCTCGCTTCCCGCGCTCGCCCTGCGGGCCACGGTCGCGGTCCTTGTCGCGGTCGGCACTGGTGGCGCCATTGGGGCCCGGCAGCCCCATGCTGTGCTCGGTGCCGGACCGCTGGATCGCGTCGGCGATGGCCGTCGTGCTCGGGACAACATTGAGCACAACGGCAAGGGTTCCCGCCGAAACCAGAGTTGCGGATTTCATGCGGGAACTTCGGATCGTTTTACGGCTCACAAGAGAACCTTCCTCACGGAACTGGAGTGACCACACCGCAAGCGTGCCCACTTCTTAAGGGCGCTTGATTCGCCTGCGTGTCACGTCGCCCACGGCCACGGACAGGGCCATCCTTCACTCCTCGCCACCGAATGATCACAACTCGGCCCGTGTCGCGGACGAGGATCACCCGAGCGGCCGCGAAATCTCGCACGCGCCGGCAGAGCAGGCCAATGGGGTTGTCAAGGCAGGGCACATTCGCGGGCGTGGTGGACCGACGGCCATTCGGTGATGCGATTTCAGGCGGGGCGGTGAAAACTCGGTCGGCGGGCCGGGTTCTTCGGTTTCCAGGTCGATCAGGTGGAGAGGGGCCTTGGGTGAGGATTTCCGGGCCATGCAGCGGCAGCCTTGGGTTCATTCCTTGTTCTGCGGCGGCGATCTCCTGGTTCCGCCTTTCCGCGGGTCCGGATCGGACCGGCACCAGTCTCGTGGGAGGACCAGGGAAGCCAAGAGGTCGTGCTGGGCGAGTCCAAGCGGCCGCATTTCTCGGCTACTTGGGTCGAATGCGGCCACGGCGCGAGTCAACCGCCTTGTGTGGACTGTTGGAAGAACGGGCGCGGTAGTGCGGGGCCGTTGCCGGGATGCGCCGTGCAGGCCCGGTGCCGATCGGGTGACCGTGCTCGGGCTGCCGTTCGCATCCGAGCGAGGGCACGCGCTCGGGGGGATCACGTGGGAGCCGGTCCTGCTCGCAGCAGTTCGTTCCGAAGCGATTCCCTCCCCCTTTGGCGCGTGACGGCAGGTCGGAAGTCCTTCAGAAGTCCCAGCAGATAGTCGCCGTAATAGACGCGGTTGACGTCCGTGATCTCCAACTCACCACGCCCGCTGGGCCGCAGGCTCCGGGCGATGTCCACGACATGGTTGTCGTAGAAGTACAGTCCGGGCACGGCGTACCGGGACCTGGGCCGGGCCGGTTTCTCCTCGATGGACAGTGCCCGGCCCAGCTCGTCGAACTCCACCACGCCGTAGGCCTCGGGATTGGCGACCTGATAGGCGAATACCCTGCCGCCCTCCATCTCGTCATGGTTGGTCAACTGTGTGCCGAGGCCGCTGCCGTGGAAGATGTTGTCGCCCAGGATCAGGGCGACCGATTCGCCTTCGATGAAGTCGGCACCCAGTACGAAGGCTTGAGCGATGCCCGCCGGACGCTCTTGCGTGGCGTATTCCAGCCGCAGCCCCAGCTGATTGCCGTCGCCGAGCAACTGGCGGAACTGGTACTGGTCCCCGGAAGTGGTGATGATCAGAATTTCTCTGATCCCTGCCATCACCAACGTGGAAAGCGGGTAATAGATCATGGGCTTGTCGAAGACCGGCAGCAATTGTTTGGAGACGGCCGGCGTCAACGGCCACAGTCGCGAGCCGGTGCCGCCGGCCAGCAGAATTCCTCGCATGGCATCACCATAGATGAACTGCCCGTGAATCCGGCGGCTCCGATGCGGAGAGCAGGTGGTGTGCGCAGAGGTGGTCCCGGCGAGAAGGTATTTCTCTGGGCCGTGATGTCGTATCTGCCGACTACGAGTTGACCTCTCGAATCCGCCGCCTCACTGCAGTTCCGGAGAGGGGGACGGCTGTGCCTGAGGCCATGGGGAGGCCGTGCGGCGTAGGGCCCGGCCGGCGAGCACGTCCGTACGGGCCCCGTCCTCGATGACGAACCGGCCGTCGATCAGCACGTACGGGATGCCGACCGGCAGCGTGCGCGGCTCGTCGAACGTCGAGCCCGCCGCCACCGTTCGGGGGTCGAACAGCACCAGGTCGGCCCGGTATCCCTCGCGCACCAGACCCCGGTCGGGCAACCGCAGCCGGGCCGCCGGCCGCGAGGTCAGATGGGCGACCGTCTCCTCGAGCGAGAGGATGCCGAGATCGCGTGCGTACCGGCCGAGGTACTGGGGGAACGTGCCGTACGCCCGCGGGTGCGGCTTGTGGCCCTGGAGGATGCCGTCGCTGCCGCCGGTGTGGACCCGGTGGCGCATGATCTGCCGCACGTTCTCCTCATGGCCGACGTGCTGCAGGATCGTCGAACCGAGCCGGTCCTCGATCAGCAGCCGCCGCGCCGTCACCCATGGTGCCTCGCCGCGCTCGTCGGCCGTCTGCCGGATCGTGCGGCCGACATGGTCGGCGAGCGCGGAGTCGTTCACGCCCGAGATCTCGATGGTGTCCCATTCGATCGGGACGCCGTGGCAGCCGTCGGAGCCGACGACCTCGAGGTGGCGCCTGATCTTCTCGGCGGTCTCCTCGTCCCGAAGCCGCGCCAGCACCGCGTCGGGTCCGCCCTCGCCCGCCCAGCTCGGCAGCATCGCCACGAGCGTGGTGCAGCCGGGGGTGTACGGGTAGGTGTCGAGGCTGATGTCGGCGCCGCGGTCCAGCGCGTCGTCCAGCAGCGCCAGCAGATCGGGTGCCTTGCCCTTGTTCACGCCGAAGTTCATGGTGGCGTGCGCGAGATGCAGGGCGCACCCGGCCTCGCGGGTCAGGTTCACCATCTCCTCGTACGCCTTGAGCGCACGGTCGCCGTAGGAACGGTGGTGCGGGCAGTAGTAGCCGTCGTACCGCGCGACGACCCGGCACAGCTCGGCGAGTTCGGAGTCGTTCGCGTACATGCCGGGCGTGTACGTCAGGCCCGACGACATGCCCACCGCGCCCTGCTCCATGCCCTCGGCCACGAGCTGCTTCATGCGGGTGAGCTCGGCGTCCGTGGGCGGCCGGTTCTCCCAGCCCATGGCGTGCATACGGACGGTGCCCTGGGGGATCAGATACGCGGCGTTGACCGCGATGCCCTGTCCGCCGAAGTTCCGGTCGAGCCGGTCCAGGTACTCGCCGACCGTGCGCCAGTCGAAGTCGATGTCCGAACCGTCGCCGTTCCATCCGGTGACGGCCTTGCGCACGGCGGCGAGCGTCGTGTCGTCCACCGGCGCGTACGACAGCCCGTCCTGGCCCAGGACCTCGAGGGTCACGCCCTGCGCGGCCTTGGCGGTGTGCTCCGGGTCGCGGAGAAGAGCGAGGTCGGAGTGGGCGTGCATGTCGATGAATCCGGGGGCGAGGGCCAGGCCGCCGGCGTCGAGCACCCGCTTGCCCGACAGGGCGGGGCGGCGGCCGGGGCCGCGTATCTCGGCGATACGGCCGTCCCCGACACCGACGTCGGCACGGTACGAGGCGCCGCCGGAGCCGTCGATGACGCGGGCGTCGCGGATGACGAGGTCCATGGGGGGCGCCTTTCGGGGGGCGAGGGCGGGGGCGCTGGTGCGGCCGGCATGGGGTGGCCGCTGCGGGGCCGGGCCGCACATCGGTGCAGCGGGGAGGGCCGGTCGGGGAAGCCGCCGCGCAGGGTCAGAAGAACGTGCGGATGAAGTCCGTCACCGTGCCGTCCGCCTCCACCACCGGGATCAGCTGCCACTTGTCGAACGACGTGCACGGGTGTGACAACCCCATCCCCACCCAGTCGCCGACCTCCAACTCCGCCCCCTGCGCCGTCCGTAGCCACCCGTGCTGGTCGGAGAGGCCGGTCACCGTGATGCCGTCGGCGGGGCGGGTCCGGCCGGTGCGGGCGGCGCGGACGACCTGGGCCTCGGGCAGGTCGAGGTCGTACGCGGCGTCCCTCTTGCCCGCGTTGACGAAGGCCTGCCCGGCCGAAGGCCGTGAGACGACCTGCGCCCACAGCCGGAACGCGGGCTGCAGCGCACCCTCGTGCGGTACCCGGTTGAAGGGCGTGAGGTGCCGGTAGTGGCCGTCGTCGTGCGAGACGTACGCTCCGGAGCGGAGCAGCTTCAGGACCGGGGCGGACAGCTCCGGGACGTCCGCGAAGACGTCGGCGACCGCGTCGAACCATGCGCTGCCGCCGGCGCTGATCACGATCTCCTCCGCAGCGCCGAAGCGCCCCGCCTTGTCGAAGTCCGCGGCGAGCGCGACGAGCCGGCGCAGCCAGTCGTGTACGCGCTCGGCGTCCGCCTGCGGGACCTCTCCCTCGTAGCCCGCGACGCCGACCAGACGCAGTGTCGCCGTGCCGGCGACGGCGTCGGCGACGGCCGCGCAGTCGGCCTCCGTGCGGGCCCCGGTCCGGGCACCGTCGCCCGCGCCCAGTTCGACGACGACGTCCAGCGGGCGGGACACCCCGCGCAGGGCCTCGTCCATCAGCTCGACGCCGCGGACGGAGTCCACGTAGCAGATGAGACGGAACTCCGGGTCGGCGTCGAGTTCGCCGGCGATCCAGCGCAGGGCGGCCGCGTCGACGACCTCGTTGGCGAGGAAGATCCGCCGGATCCCGTATGCGCGGTAGACGCGGGCCTGGTGGGGGACGGCCGCGGTGATGCCCCAGGCGCCGTGCTCCAGCTGGCGGGCGAAGAGCTGGGGGGACATCGACGTCTTGCCGTGCGGGGCGAAGGCGAGGCCGTGCCGCTGCGAGTACGTCTCGAGCAGGACCAGATTGTGCTCGACGGACTCGGCGGACAGGGCCAGGACAGGGGTGGTGAAGCCGCCGGTGAAGAGATTGCGGCGAGAGGCTGCGAGCTCGCCGACGGTGAGGCCGGCCGCGTCGGGCGGGAGCGCCTTGAAGCGGTGGTCGACCGGTTCGTCGGCGAGCCGTGCGACGGCGTTGTCGGCTGCCATGGAAGCCTCCTCCGTGGTGTTGCATCATATGCAACGCTCATTGCGTACTTCGCTTGTCGCTGTCTAACATCCGAGCCGACGCCGGGTCAATGGGTTCGGCGACCGACCAGCGAGGAGCCCCCGCGATCATGACCGCGAGCGTGCACGGGCCCGTGGACGTCGTCTGTCTCGGCGAGTCCATGGTCACGTTCCTGCCCACCCGGGCAGGGCGCCTGGCCGATGTGCCGTCGTTCGTGCGCGGCATCGGCGGCGCGGAGTCCAACGTGGCCTGCGCGCTCGCGGCGGCGGGCCACCGCACCCGCTGGGTGGGGCGCGTGGGCGCGGACGGATTCGGCGAGCACCTGGTCGAGGCCATCGGCGCATACGGGGTCGACACCTCGGCGGTGACGCGAGACCACTCGCGCCCGACGGGCGTCTACTTCCGCACGGCGACCGACCGTGCGACGGACGCGCACGAGGTCGTCTACTACCGCGCCGGTTCGGCGGCGTCGGCGATGTCCCCGGCGACCGCGCCGTACGACGTCCTGCGGTCGGGCCGGGTGCTGCACGTCTCCGGCATCACGGCCGCGCTGTCGCCGGACTGCCTCGACCTGATGCGCGACCTCATGGCTCGGCGGGAGGACCGCCCTCTCGTCTCGTTCGACGTGAACCACCGTCCCGGTCTGTGGCGTGACCCCGCAGAGGCCCGGGTCCTGCTGGACCTGGCGCAGGGCGCGGACATCGTGTTCGTCGGGGAGGACGAGGCGGAGGAGGCGTGGGGGGTGCGGGGCGCGCACGCGGTACGGGAGGCGCTGCATGAGCCCGCGGTGCTGGTCGTGAAGCGGGGCGCGGCGGGTGTGGTGGCGTTCGCCCGTGGCGCTCTGTCCTCCCCGCCCCTTGCCGAAACCGGCGCTGCGCCCCGGACCCCGTCTCCGGGGGCTCCCTCTGCGCCCGGCGGCCCGGGGGGACCACGACCGGGCCCCTGTGCCTCGAACTCCCCCTGCGGCCCGGCGGCCGAGGGCGGGGGTGCCTCCCACGCCGCCTGGCGCAGTGGGAGTACCCCGAGCGGGGCTGATTTCGCGGAGCGAAATCCAGCCCGCCCTGCGACGACGCCGGACACCGCGCCAAGTGCGGCAAGGGCGCCGGAGCCCGGCGCGGTTGGGGACGGGAGTACCACCCACGCCGCCAGGCGCAGGGGGCCGGCGCGCAGCGGAACGGCTCCGTGCAGCGTCGCCCCCGACGCCGCACCCCCCGCCGCCGACACCGTCACCCATGCCCCCGCCCCCCGCGTCACCGTCACCGCTCCCGTCGGTGCGGGGGACGCCTTCGCCGCCGGATTCCTGGCCGCGACGCTGCGCGCGCTGCCCATGAAGGAGCGGCTGCGGCACGGGCATCTGTGGGCCGCCGCCGCGCTCACCGCACCCGGGGATCTCGCTGCGCCGCCCGCCGCCGCCCACGCCGACCGGCTGGTGGCCCTGGACGACGACGCCTGGGGGAGACTGCACCTCGGCCCCGGGTGGACAGGGCACGGGGACGACCAGGAGGTACGTACGCCATGAGCCAGACCGTCGACCGCGCACTGAGCATCCTTCCGCTGCTCGCGGAGGGGCCGGCCGACCTCGGACAGGTCGCCGACCGCCTCGGCGTGCACAAGTCCACCGCGCTGCGACTGCTGCGCACACTTCACGAGCACGGCCTCGTCTACCGTCAGCAGGACCAGCGTTACCGGCTCGGCGCCCGCCTGTTCGCGCTGGCGCAGGAGGCCGTGGAGAACCTCGACGTGCGCGAGATCGCCCACCCCCATCTCGTCGCCCTCAACGAGCAGATCGGGCACACCGTCCATCTCGCCGTGTACGAGGAGAGCGAGGTCCTCTACATCGACAAGGTCGAGAGCCGCTACCCGGTGCGGATGTACTCCCGTATCGGCAAGCCCGTCGCGATCACCGTCGCGGCCGTGGCCAAGCTGCTGCTGGCCGATCTGCCGGAGGCCGAGCGGCGCGCACTCGCCGAGAAGCTCGACTTCCCCATGTACACGTCCCGTTCGATCCCGAACGCCGCCGCGTTCCTCAAGGAGCTGGCGACCGTACGCGAACAGGGCTGGGCCACCGATCTGGGTGGCCACGAGGAGTCCATCAACTGCATCGGGGCCCCCATCCGCGGCGCGGACGGACGGGTCGTCGCCGCCATGTCGGTGTCGGCACCGAACGTCGTCGTCACGGCCGAGGAACTCCTCGCCCTCCTCCCGCTGGTGCGCCGCACCGCCGACGTGATCACCCGGGAGTACTCAGGACAGGCACCCCGACAGGAAGGACGCGCATGACCGAAAAGACCGCCCTCACCCCGAGCACCCACACCGCGCCGCCCGCCAGGTTCTCCCACGGTGTCCGCAAGGGCAACATCCTTCAGGTCGCCGGCCAGGTCGGCTTCCTGCCCGCCGTGCCGGGCCGGGCGCCCACCCCGGCCGGACCGACCCTGCGCGAGCAGACCCTCCAGACCTTCGCCAACGTCAAGGCGATCCTCGAGGAGGGCGGCGCGAGCTGGGACGACGTGATGATGATCCGCGTCTACCTCACGGACGTGGACCACTTCGCCGAGATGAACGAGATCTACAACGAGTACTTCGCCGATCTGACGGTGGACCCCGCCGCCCGTACGACGGTCTACGTCGGCCTTCCGGCCGGCCTGCTCATCGAGATCGACGCCCTGGCAGTACTGGACTGATCCCTCTGTACCGGCAGTTCCACGGCACGGCGGCCCTCCCCGAAACGCCGTGCCGCGATCCCCCCTTGCCGAAAAGCGCCAAAAACGGAAATGAGTGTCCGTCACCGAACTCTTCGGCACCGTCCAGAAGTCCGCCGCCGTCTCGGTCATCGAGTCCGGCATGGGCGGCATCCTCGGCCACGTCGCCGTCATCAACGGCCTGGGCACCATGCTCGGCGCGATCCTCGAAGTCAGCGGCGGGGCGGAGGTCCTGTCCTCCCGTCTGCTGAACCTCTTCGGCGAGAAGCGGGCCCCGCCCGCCATGGGCCTCACAGGCCTGATCTTCGGCGACGGTCGCGATCGTCACCACGGCCGGCATCGTGCTGCCGCTCGTCGACAACGGCGGCCACTCGCAGGCGTTCCTGGCGCTGGTCATCATGGCGATCTCGGCCGGATCGATCTTCGCTTCCCACGTCAACGACGGCGGATTCTGGATCGTCGCCAAGTACTTCGGCATCTCGGAACGCGACACGCTCAAGTCGTGGACGGTCCTCGAGTCGGTCCTCTCGGTGGCGGGCTTCGCGGTGGCGGCGGTGCTGAGTCCGGTCGTCCAGACGAGAGGGGCGCGCCGGTGCCCTTGACCGCTGCGCGGGGGGCTGCTCCCCCTCCCCCTCCCCTGAGCCTGGGGGCGTGGGTGGTACCACCATCCCGGAACGGGCTCGGCCCGGACGCGCTTCATGAGGGCTTCCTCCCCCTGGGCCCGGCGGGCCGCCGAGACCTCCACCCGAACCCACGGCCCGCCCTACGTGTCATTGCCGTTGGCGGGGCGCCTCTTGCAACGACAGCCGGCCGTAGGAGAAGGTCCCCGGCGAGGCTGGTCCGCCGAGGGAAACCCAGCCCCGTCCGGCGACCCCGTACCGCGCCAAGCGCGGTACGGAGTCCTGGGCCTGCCCCCACGCGGCGGAGCCGCAATCCGGTACAGCGGTCATGGGCGGCGTGAGGGAACATCCCGACGCGGCGGTCCTGGCGTCAGCCGACGCAGAGAACGAGCAGGCAGACCTCCGTGGGTGAGGTCGTCGCCGTCTGCGTCGGACGCGTCTGCGGCTCGTCGGCCGTGGGCGCGGACGCAGCGGGCGGTTCCGCGGGGGCAGCGGGAGCCGCCGGGGCGGTGGCTCGAGGTGCCTCGGTCCGAGGCGCCTCAGGTGCCGACGGCGGGGCCGACACCGTACGCGAAGCCGGCCCGGCCGCCGACACCGCGGTCGGCACCGACTCCGACACGGCACCCGTGTTCCGTTGCCGCGGAACGGCCTTCACCGTCTCGGTGGCGGACGGACGCGGGGCCTTCGACCGCAGGGCGGCCCGCTCCTGCGGCTGCGCCGCCGACGCAGCCTGCCGATGCGTCGGCGCGGTGTCGGGCGCATCGGCCGCGATCGCCCGGCTCCGGCCGGAATCCGTGGGCAGCGCGGCGATCGTCAGCGCGCCGCCGACGATCGCGATCGCGGATCCGGCCGCCGCGCGTCGCTTGTGCTTCTTCCAGCGGGCGAGTTGCCGGCGCCGCGCCGCACGGCCCTGACCGCTCGGTCCGACGGGTGTCGCCGCCTCGACCGGCGTCTCGTCGGCGCCGTGCGGCTGCCACGAGGGGGCCGTTGCTCCGGCCGCGTGCACGGGCGGCGGCGCTATGTCCGGTGCGTACGCGCCGCAGCCGGGGCACACCAGGGCGCCGTTCAGGTGCCGACGACAGGTGGAGCAGTAGTCCATGGTCTTCTTCCTGTGCTGACGCTGACTACGCCGTGTGCGTGCTGGGGCCGGTCGGCGAGCAACGCTAACGACCGGCCCCGAAGGTGGTGCGCAGTTGCCGTGATGCTTTTGCAAAGATTGACGGCGGGCCCCGGCGGGGCCCGCCGCACGGCTGCGCGGTCCGGTTCAGCAGTACTGCTGCTCCTTGCCGATGGACCGGTACATGCAGTCGGAGTTCTCCAGCAGTTGGAGCACCGCGTCACGGTTGCGGCCGGTCTCGCGCTCGATCACCTCGTCGGGCGGGTAGAAACCGCCACCGCCGAATCCCGACGGGTACATCTCGAAGGTGTAGCCGAAGATCCGCTGGTTGCCCCACAGCCAGTCGTCGATCGACCCGTCGGTGATGTAGAGGTCGCTCGACTGCTCGGCCGTGTATCCGTTGGCGGCGGCCATCTTCCGCCCGACCGCGGCGAAGGCGTCCCGGTCGTCCTGGGTCATTCCGGGTGCCGTGTCGGAGTTGGTCCAGCCGAACGGCCAGAGCACCAGCTCGCTGTAGGTGTGGAAGTCGATGGCCGTGGCGATCTGCTGCGTCCCGCCGACGATGCGGCTGCGGACGAAGTCGGCGACGACCTTCACCTCGGGCGCGGATTCGGCGGCGCGGCCGCGGTAGGTGTCGGAGCTCGCGGAGCCGGAGGAGCCGCCGCAGCAGCCCCACTTGTAGGCCCAGTTGCGGTTCATGTCGGTGCCGACGGACGACGAACCCGAGTTGGGCTGGCGGTTCTTGCGCCAACTGCGGTAGGAGCCGGTGGCGATGTCGTACTCGCCGCCGTCCGGGTTGAGGTCGGGGACGATCCAGATCTCCCGGCCGTTGACGGCGCCTGTGATCCGCGAGTCGCTGCCGTAGTCCTCGCCGAACTCACGCAGCAGGTAGAGCGCCATCTCGACGGTGAGGTGTTCGCGGGCGTGCTGGTGATGGGTGAACAGGACCTCGGGCTCGTTCTCGTCGGTCGCCACGTTGTCGCTGATCTTGACGGCGACGATGTCACGGCCCTGGTAGCTCTTGCCGATGACCCGCTTGCTCATGATGCTCGGGTACTGCGCCACCCGCCGGTCGATCTCCGCGGTCATCTCGGCGTAGTTGTGGTACCGGGAGTCGGCCGACGGGAAGTCGAACGGCTTGGCGTCGGCCGCCGCCCTGTTCTGCGGCGGCGCGGGCAGCGCCTCGAGCGTGTGGCCGAGGGCACGCAGCCGCTTTGCCTGCGTGGCGTCGGCGCTGACGACGACGGTGTGGTCGTCGGCCTCGTCGATCGACACCCCGGTGCGGGCGATGGCGGTACGGTCGCCGACCGTGTCGGGCCCGTGGATGAGGTACTGCCTGGTCTGCTGCTCCTCGGTGACGGGAGCCTGCCGGTCCGCGGAGGGTGAGGCGTTGGCGCTGATGGGCGCGGCCACGGCGAGTGCGAGGACGGCGGCGAGGGTGGCGGCCTTCCTCCGGTTCGCCCGTGTGCGAAGTCGCATGCTGTCTCCTGGGTGGGGAGTTGTGGGGGGTGCTCAGGTGCGACGTACGGGGTGGTGCGGGTGTCCGTGCACATCGTGGCGGGCTGACATGGACGGGTCAAGGAGTCCTTTGGTCAATCCCTTCGCCGCCGCCCGATCCAAAACCCCCCTCTTGCGCGATCACGCCCACACCGCTTTCGTGACACGGGTCACACCTGGGACGAGTGGGAAGGCGGCTGTGCCATGGCAGGCACCACCGAGCGCGGCGTGGACGAGGCGCTCTTGGCACCGCGGAAGTCGAGTTGGAAGTACATCGGGCCCGGGATCGTCGTCGCGGCGACCGGCGTAGGGGCAGGCGACCTGGTCGCGACGCTCATCGCGGGCAGCAAGTTCGGATACACCCTGATGTGGGCGGCGGTCATCGGCTGCCTCGTCAAGATCTCGCTCGCCGAGGCGTGCGGGCGATGGCACCTGGCGACCGGACGCACCCTCTTCGAGGGCTGGCGTTCGCTCGGCAGGTGGACCACCGTCTACTTCGCCATCTACGTGGTCGTCTGGGGGTTCGTCTACGGCGCGACCGCCATGTCCTCCAGCGCTCTGCCGATCGTGGCGCTCTGGCCCGACGGACCCGGCCTCAAGTTCTGGGCCGTCATCACCGGCCTGATCGGCCTGCTCTTCGTATGGTTCAACCGGTACGCCGTCTTCGAGAAGGCCATGACGGTGCTCATCGGGGTGATGTTCGTCGTCGTCGTGTACGTCGCGATCCGCGTCACACCGGACATCGGTGCCGCCTTCGCCGGCCTCCTGCCGGTGCTGCCGGACGGATCCCTGCTGTACACGCTCGGCCTCATCGGCGGCGTCGGCGGCACCATCACGATGGCCGCGTACGGCTACTGGGTGAATGCCAAGGGCTGGACCGACTCCGGCTGGATGAAGGTCATGCGGCTCGACAACCGCGTCGCCTACATCACCACCGGCGTGTTCGTCGTCGCCATGCTCATCGTGGGCGCGGAGCTGCTGCACGCCTCGCAGCTCGCTCTCACCAAGGGTGACCGGGGGCTGATCGACCTCGGAGCGATCCTGGAGGAAAGGTACGGCGCGGCGACCGCCAAGCTGTTCCTGGTCGGTTTCTTCGCCACCTCGTTCTCGTCGCTGATCGGCGTGTGGCACGGCGTGAGCCTGATGTTCGCCGACTTCGTGGAGCGGCTGCAGCGCGACCGCAAGGGGGTGCCGCCCGACGAGGGAACGGTGGAGGAGGTGGCGGCCGGAAGGAAGGAGCGTTCGCTGCCCTTCCGCGCGTATCTGCTGTGGCTGACGTTCCCGCCGATGGTGCTGCTCTTCCTGAACCAGCCGTTCGGGCTGGTCATCGCCTACGGCGTGCTGGGTGCGTTCTTCATGCCGTTCCTGGCACTCACCCTGATCTGGCTTCTCAATTCCTCGCGCACCCCGGCAGAGTGGCGCAACGGCATGCTGAGCAATGTGATGCTGGCGGCGGCGGGGCTGCTGTTCATCGTGCTGTGCGTCCAGCAGGTGCGCGAACTGCCCTGGTAGGTGCTGCTTGCCGGCGGGCAACGCCCACGGCCGGGCCTTCGCCGGCGGGGGAGCGGCGGCGAAGGCCCGGTCAGGGGAGCCGGTGGGGCTACGGCAGGTTGTGGACGTGCGGTCCGACCGCGTTCGACCAGGCGTTGCCGGCCGTCGCGTCCCAGTTGGTGGACCAGGTCATCGCACCCCGCAGGCCCGGGTAGGTCTTCGAGGGCTTGAAGGAACCGCAGTTCGTGCCTCGCGTCAGGCAGTCGAGGGCGTTGTTGACGATGGTCGGGCTGACGTAGCCGCTGCCCGCGCCGCGGGTGGAGGCGGGGACGCCGATGCCGACCTGGGAGGGGGCGAGGCCGCCTTCGAGCTGGATGCAGGCGAGCGCGGTCAGGAAGTCGACCGAGCCCTGCGAGTAGACCTTGCCGTCACAGCCGAGCATCGAACCGCTGTTGTAGTACTGCATGTTGACGACGGTGAGGATGTCCTTCACGGCGAGCGCCGTCTTGAAGTACTCCGTGCCGGTGTTCTGCATGTCGATGGTCTGCGGCGCCATCGTCAGCACCAGCGACGAGCCCGCCTTCTGCGAGAGCTGGCGCAGTGCCTTCGTCAGGTACGTCGAGTTGATGCCGTGCTCCAGGTCGATGTCGACGCCGCTGAAGCCGTACTCCTGCATCAGCGCGTAGGCGCTGTTCGCGAAGGCCGTGGCGGACGCGTCACTGTTGATGGTGACGTTGCCCTTCTCGCCGCCCACCGAAATGACCACCGACTTGCCGGCGGCCTTCTTCGCGGCGATGTCGGCCTTGAAGTCGGCGACCGAGGCGTATCCGACGGCCGGGTCGAGGTTGAAGACGATCTGGCCCGCGGTGGCCGTCGAGTCGGCGAACGACACGGCGATGATGTCGTACTGCGACTGCACGTCCCGCAGCTTCTGCACGGCGGCGCCGTTGTCGAAGTTCTGCCAGTAGCCGGTCAGCGCGTGCCTCGGCACCGACGGGTTCGGGCCCGGGTCGCCGCCGCCCTCGCTCGTACGGCCGGCGGCGGCCGCCGACTTGGCCGACTCGCCCGCCGCGTTGGTGGCGGTGACCTGGAACTGGTACGAGGTGTTCGCCGCAAGACCGGTCACGGTCGCCGACGTGCCGGAGACCGACTGGACCCTGGCGCCGTCACGGTAGACGTTGTAGCCGGTCGCGCCGGAGACCGCGCCCCAGCTCAGGGTCACCGAGGACGATGTCACGGCGCCCACGGAGGGCGCGCCAGGAGCGGCCGGGACCACCGGGTCGGGGTCGGTGCCGCCACCGCCGTCGGGGCCGAAGACGCTCACGTCGTCCGCGTGGTAGGCGGCCTGTCCGTACCAGCCGTGCGTGTAGACGGTCACCGAGGTGGTGTCGGCGCCGGTGGTGAAGGAGGTGGACAGCTTCGTCCAGCTGCTGCTGCCGGGCGTCCAGGTGGAGACGTCGGTCGTCCCGGTCCCGGTAGCGCCCAGGTAGGCGTAGCCGCCCTGCACCCATGCGCTCAGCGCGTACGTCGAGTTGGGCTTCACCGACACGGTCTGGCTGCACTTGGCGTTGTCGTGGCCGGCCGGCGTGGCCTTGAGGGCCGAGGCGCCGCTGCGCACGGGGGAGGAGGCGGTGGCGCCACTGCCGCCGGAGCAGGCCCAGTTGGCGAGACCCGACTCGAAACCGGCGTTCTTGGCGACGTTGACATCGGCGGCCTGCGCGGTCCCGGCCGTGCCCATGAGCGCGAGTCCGGTGCCGACGGCCAGCGCCAGGCCGGCGCCGAGCCATCTCCGTGAGCGTGTCGTGCGGTCCACTTGCGGCCTCCGGTGGGGGAGTTGGGGGGCGGGTGCGTACGGTGGCCACCGTTCGGCGTAAAGCTGGTCCAGACCAATCATGTTGTCAAGACCTCTGGCAGTGATTGGTCTTCGGTTCGGTGTTCTCTGCCTGGGCAGTCGTCGCTAGAGTGCTCATGCAGAAACACGGAGTAGCGGACACGGAGCAGCAGGAGCACGGAGCATAGGGAACTGCGGCCGCCGGAAGCCCCGGTGTCCGGAGCTGAACGGGGAACAGCGTGCCGACCGCAATAGCAGTCACCAGCGCCGACCTGGTGCTACCGCCCACCGATCACCAGACGCCCACGGCCGCCCTGCTCCACGCACCGGACGACCAGCCGCTCGACGCCGCGATCACCGACATGAGCGTGCTGCTCGAACAGCACGGCTACGTCGTCGCCCTGTACCCGGCTTCGCTCCCCGCCGCCCACGAGCGCCGGCTGTACACGATTCGCGCCGTGCTCGAGAGCGACCGTATCGCCCTCCTCAAACTCGACCTGCCACCGCTCGGTGTCGCCGTGCTGGCCCGGCAGTTGCGGCAGCTGTCGATCTGCGACTTCGGCGCCGGGGTCGTTGCCTGTGCCGCTCGGCTGCTCTCCCACTACGTCCACGCCGGCGCCCTGCTCGGCTCCGTCGCCCGGCTCGACCGGATACCCGTGAGCCTGAAGACCCATGCCAAGTCATGGATGCCCGGGACCCAGTTCGGCGTGCTGGCCAACCCGCGTCCCCAGTTGGTCAGGATCGGCGGCGGTGAACTCTCCGGCCCCGAATACGCCACCCAGTTGGTCCTCGCACGGGGACAGCTGGAGTCGGAGTGGGTGACCGGCACCCTCGCCCCCGCCTGGCACGTCCAGCACATCCACGAGGCACCGCTGCCCGCCGACTCCGCCCGCTGGTGGGGCACCGGCCGGCTGATCGAGTTCGCCGCCTTCCTCCCGGACATCTCCGTCCTGTACCAACTGGTCTCTTCCGTACGGCGAGAGGTGTGCACATGGTGCGGCATCCAACTGATCGGTGACCGCTGCGGCTTCTGCTCCGCGCCCCTCACCGCCGCATCGAGCCGCACCGGCGCACAAAGGGCCCTGACCGCGGGCCCCTGACGGCCGGCTCCCGCGTCCGCCACCACCCGTCCCAAGCCCACGCCATCGAACGAGGTCGCCCCACCCATGAATTCACGGCAGCGCCGCGGCGTTCTCCTCATTCTGCTCTCGGTCGTCTGCGGCCTCGCCGCGTTCGCCGGCGTGCTCACCGTGATCGCCGATGTGAACTCCAAGGTCGGGCCGGAGACCACCGCGTACCGTGTCAAGGCCGACATAGCCCCGTACACGCCGCTCGAGGCCGGCCAGTTCGAGAAGGTCTCCATACCCGAACGCTGGCTGTCCGACAGCGCGGTGACCGACCTCGGCGCACTGCACGGGAAGATCGCCGTCACCCGGCTGCGCAGCGGGTCACTGCTCCAGAGCGACATGATCGTGCAGAAGCCGCAGCTTGAGAGCGGCCAGCAGGAGATCGCCATCATGATCGACGCGGCGACGGGAGTGGCCGGAAAGATCCGACCGGGCAACCTGGTCAACATCTTCGCCACCTTCGCCGCGCAGAACGACTCCGGCACCGACCAGTCCCGGCTCATCGTCGCAAACGCCAAGGTCATCGACGTCGGCGAGCTCACCGCCCTCGACCGCAGGAGCGGCGAGCGCGCGGACGGCCCCCGGGAGGCAGTGCCCATCACCTTCGCGCTGGACACCGCCGACGCCCAGCGGGTCGCCCACGCCGAGTCCTTCGCCGAACATGTGCGCCTCGCGCTGCTGCCCGACGGGAGCACCACCATCCTGCGGCCCGGCGAAGGCAGTTACGACCTCTCAGAAGACAGGAACAAGTGAGGGCCGGATGACGACGCGTATCCTCCCCGCGGTCGGCGACCCCGACGCCGCCCGGTCCATCGGCAGCCTGCTGGGCCGGCTCCCCGACGCGGAACCGCTCGCAGCGGTCGGCGACTCCACCTCGCTCGTCGACACACTGGCCGGGCTCGCCGCCGACTCGCTCGACGAACTGCCCGAGGTCGTGCTCGTCCACGAACGCATCGGGCCTCTGCCCGCGCTCGAGCTGATCAGGGACGTCGCCCTGCGCTTCCCGGCCGTCGGCGTCGTGCTCGTCACCGCCGACACCGGCCCCGGCCTGTACTCGGCGGCGATGGACTCCGGCGCACGCGGCCTCGCCGCCCTCCCCCTGACGTACGAGGAACTGGCGCAACGCGTCCAGGCCGCGGCCGGCTGGGCCGCGGGGGTACGGCGGCACCTCGGCCACGGCCCGGAAGCCGGCTTCGGCGGCCCGGACGGCACCGTCGTCACCGTCAGCGGCGCCAAGGGCGGCGTCGGCACGACGGTCACGGCGATCCAGCTCGCCCTCGCTTCGGCGGCCTCCGGCCGGTCCGTCGCGCTCGTCGACCTCGACCTCCAGAGCGGCGACGTCGCCTCGTACCTGGACGTCCAGTTCCGGCGTTCCATCGTGGACCTCGCCGCCATCCAGGACATCGGCGCACGCGTGCTGGCCGACGCCGTCTTCAACCACGAGACGGGCGTGGCGCTGCTGCTCGCCCCGGCGGAGGGCGAACGGGCTGAGGACGTCAGCGACCGGCTCGTACGGCAGACGCTCGCGGCCCTTCGGCAGCGGTACGAGACCGTCGTCGTCGACTGCGGCACGCACGTGGACACCGCCAACGCCGCCGCCATCGAGACGGCCGACACGACACTGCTGCTCACCACTCCGGACGTGGTGACCGTACGGGCCACCAAGCGGATGGTGAGACTCTGGGACCGGCTCCAGATCCGCAAGGCGGAGGAGACCGTCACCGTCGTCAACCGCCATACGCGCGGCAGCGAGATCCAGCCCGCGCTCGTCTCGAAGATCACCGCGACACGTGTGGCGAGATCGGCCATCCCCGCGAACTTCCGGGAGCTCCAGGGCGCCGTCGACGCCGGCCGGATGCAGGACCTGGAGGCCAGATCCTCGGTCAAACAGGCCATGTGGGCACTGGCCGGCGAACTCGGGCTGGTGAAGGACGCGGCCTCCGCGGCGCGACCGGACGCCAGGCAGAGCGGCCTCTTCGGAGGCGGACGACGGCACGGGCGCGCGAAATGACCCGCCGGGCGTCCGGAGGGGACCTGAAAGACCGGGGCCAGTCGGTGATCGAGTTCACCGGCATGGTGCCGATCATCCTGGTGACGCTGGCGGTGCTGTGGCAGTCGGCGCTCGTCGGCTACACCTTCGTACTGGCCGGCAACGCGGCCGACAAGGGCGTGTCGGCGGGAGCGCGCGCGGACGGGGGCGGCGCGGCGGCCTGCGCGGCGGCCGCGCAGGAGGACGTCACGGGCGCCTGGTCGGCGGACGTGAGGTGCAGGCCCGAGGGGGACCTCTACCGGGCCGAGGTCGACCTGAAGGTGCCGCTGCTGTTCCCCGGCGTCAACCTCCCCATCACCGTCCAGGGCCGTGCGGGTGCGGCGGCCGAGCGGAGGGACGCCCCGTGAGGAAGCGTGCGATACGCGGCGACCGCGGCCAGAGCGCCATCGAGTACGGCGGCTGGCTGTTCCTGCTCCTGTTCGTCATGACGGTCGCCGTCCAGGTCGGCCTCGCCGTGTACGCGGCCCAGCAGGCCGGCACGGCCGCCCGTGCGGCGGCGCGGGTGGCGTCCCGGCCGGACGCGACGACCAGCGGGCAGGCGGCCGGACGGCAGGCGCTCAGCTCCTGGCTCCAGGCCGACGTCGTGACCAGCGAGGGCGGCGACGCGGTCACCGCGGACGTCACCGTCGTCATCCCTCAGGTCGTCCCCGGGGTGAGCTTCGGCACCGTCACCAAGAGCGCCACGATGCCCCTCGACGAGGAGTCGACACGATGAGCCTGCGTGCCCGTATCCAGCGCATCGACGGCCCGGAACCGGCGAACGGCCAGAGTGAGGAGAGCAGGCTCGTCGGTGTCTACCGCGCCAAACTCCTCGAAGAGATCGATCTCGCCGAGATGTCGACCCTCGCCGCCGCCGAACGGCGGGAACGGCTGGAGCGCGTACTCGGCCACATCATCAGCCGCGAGGGCCCCGTGCTGTCCGGCGGTGAACGCTCGCACCTCATCCGCCGCGTCGTCGACGAGGCGCTCGGCCTCGGCATCCTCGAACCGCTCCTCGAGGATGCGTCCATCAGCGAGATCATGGTGAACGGCCCCGAGCAGGTCTTCGTCGAACGCGGCGGCCGGCTGGAGCAGCTGCCGTTGCGGTTCTCCTCGACCGATCAGCTGATGCAGACCATCGAACGCATCGTCTCCACCGTCAACCGCCGCGTCGACGAGGCGAACCCCATGGTCGACGCCCGGCTGCCCACCGGCGAGCGCGTCAACGTCATCATCCCGCCGCTCTCGCTGACCGGCCCGGTCCTCACCATCCGCCGCTTCCCCCGCGCCTTCACCCTCCAGGAGATGATCGGCCTCGGCTCGCTCGACGAGCACATCCTGATGCTGCTCGCGGGCCTGGTTCGCGCCAAGTTCAACGTGATCGTGTCCGGCGCCACGGGCACCGGCAAAACCACTCTCCTCAACGCCCTCTCCGGCCTCATCCCGGACGGCGAACGAATCGTCACCATCGAGGACTCCGCCGAGCTCCAGCTCCAACAGGCCCATGTGATCACGCTGGAGTCCCGCCCCGCCAACGTCGAGGGCAAGGGCCGCATCACCATCCGCGACCTCGTACGCAACTCCCTGCGCATGCGCCCCGACCGCATCATCGTCGGCGAGGTCCGCGGCGGCGAGACACTCGACATGCTCCAGGCCATGTCCACCGGCCACGACGGCTCGCTGGCCACCGTCCACGCCAACAGCGCGGAGGACGCGCTGATGCGGTTGCAGACCCTGAGCTCCATGTCGGAGGTCGAGCTGCCGTTCGTGGCCATCCACGACCAGATCAACAGCGCCGTCGACATCATCGTCCAGCTCACCCGACACGCGGACGGGTCACGCAGGATCACCGAGATCGCCGTCGTCGACTCGTACGGCCGTGAGGACTACCGCTTCGTGACCGTCTGCCGATTCGATGCGGAGCCACCGGCCGGGGACGGGCGCGTGCACGGCCGCTTCCGGTACTTCCCGCTGCCGCGGCGGGCCGCGGAACGCCTCTACATGGCGGGCGAGGCGATCCCGCCGGCCTTCGGGGTGGGGGACACACCACTGGAGCTGGCGACCCGGGTGCCGCCGGGCCTGAGCCCGGTGCCCGGCCCACGGGCCGGGCAGGACCCCCGAGCAGTCGAGGGGCCCCAGGCGGCCCCCCGGACGGGCCACGCGCCGGAAGGCGAACCCTGGACGGGCCCCTCACCGGAAGGCCACCAGCCGCGATGAACCTCCCGCTCCTCACCCTCGGCGTCACCCTGCTCGGCTGCGTACTCGCCGTCCTCGGCGTGCGCGCCTGGTCGGCCGGACAAGCACAGCACCAGGCCCTCGTGGACCGCATGTCGCAGACCGACCCCCTCGCGATCGAGAGCGGCCGCCGGCGCCGCTTCGCGCGCCTCGATCGCCGAGTGCGCCGCACCCGGCCGGGCAGGCGCATCGAACGGTCCCTCTCCGCGACCGGCCTCGACCTGACTGCCGGCGAATACGCCGTCTACGTCGCCACCGCGCTGGTCACCCTGTACTTCGTCGTGGGCTCGGTCTTCGCCCCCTTCTTCGGCCTGCTCGCGGTGGTGATCGGGCTCTGGGGAGCACAAGGCTTCCTCGACTGGCAGCGCGCCAAACGCACCGAGGCGTTCATCAACCAGCTCCCCGAACTCACCCGCGTCCTCGCCAACGCCACCCAGGCCGGGCTGGCCCTGCGCACCGCCATCGGCATGGCGGTCGAGGAACTCGACGACCCCGCCCGCGAGGAACTGCGCCGCGTCGCGGACCAACTGGCGCTCGGGCGCTCGCTCGACGACGCGCTCGGCGACCTCGTCGAACGCCTTCCCTCGCGCGAACTGACCGTGCTCGTCTCCACCCTGATCCTCTCCAATCGGGCGGGCGGCACCATCGTCACCTCTCTCCGCAACCTCACCGAGACCCTGGAGGAGCGCAAGGAGACCCGGCGAGAGGTCACCACCCTGCTCTCGCAGGTCAAGGTGACGGCCGTGGCCGTCCCCGTCCTCGGTCTCGGCTTCCTTCTCGTCATCAACGGCATGCGGGAAGGCGCCCTCGACGACATGACCAGCGCGCTCGGCGGCCGGATCGCCGTACTGATCGCCGCCGGTCTGTACGCACTCGGCTTCATCCTCATCAACCGACTCACCCGCGTCCGTATCTGACGCCAGACCTGGAACCCGGAGGGAGGCACACATGCTCGGACCCGCGCTGGCCGCCGTACTGGGCCTCGCCGTCTACGGCGTCTTCCACGGCATCCGCATGTACCGGGCGGAGGCCAAACTCCCCGGCGACCTCGCCGTCGCCCTCGAAATCGGCGCCACCCGCACCAGCTACCCGGGCATGGCCATCGACCGCCTCGGCATGCGCTGGGCGCCCTTCGTGCTGAGGCTGATGGGCGCGCGCCGGGTCGACCGCGTCCGCCGCCGACTCGACATGGCCGGCAACCCCGGCGGCCTGACTGTCGACCGCTACGCGGCCCGCCGCGCCGTGTACGGGGGCCTCGGCACGCTCGTCGCCTTCGGCATGCTGATGAACGGGCACAACGTCCTCGCCGTACTGTTCCTGCTCTACGGCCTGTTCTGGACGGAAGTCCTGCTGCGCGCCGCCATCGCCCGCCGCCGCGACGACATCGAACGCACCCTGCCGGACTTCCTCGACGTGCTCGCGGTCGTCGTCTCCGCCGGCCTCGGGTTCCGCCAGGCCCTGGAACGAGTCGCGGAGAAGTACGAGGGCCCGTGGTCCGACGAACTGCGCATCACGCTGCGTCAGATGGACATGGGCATGGGCCGCCGCGAAGCCTTCGAACAGCTCCGTCGCCGCAACGGGTCGGACCAGGTGTCGATGTTCGTCTCCGCGCTGCAACAGGGGGAGGAACTCGGCGCCCCGATCGTCGACACCCTGATCCAGATCGCCAACGACATGCGCCGTACCGATGCCCAGAACGCCCGCAGGAAGGCAGCGAAGGCGGTCCCGAAGGCGACACTGATCGTCACGAGCTTCATGCTTCCCGGGACGATGATCCTGATCGTGGCGGGCTTCTACTACGCGGCCGATGTCGACTTCACGGCGATCTTCGGCGGCTGAGGAGGCATGAACAGGTGCTGATTTACGGATGATTGGCCCAACTGTCTTCGCTCACGCAAGCGAATGTGGGAGATTTCCTCCGGAGGCCCGGTGTAGCCGGGAGACTCCACGGAGTGATCGGCGGCGAGGGAGGCCGGACCGGCATGAACGAGCGGTCCGTCGATGGGGAACGAGGGGTAAGCCATGAAGGACTTCGGCCTGCTCGGGGCCGCGGCTGCGACGAGGCTCCGCAGGTACCTGCGTGGGGATCGGGGGCAGGGGTCGATCGAGTACGTGGGGATCACGATCCTGGTGGTGGCGATCGTGGTGCTGCTGCTCAACACGAATCTCGGCGCTTCGATCGCCGACACGTTTACCGAGAAGATCAACTCTGTCCTCAACGGCGGTGGGGGAGGCGGCGGCGGTGGTGGTGGCGGCGGCTGACCAACTCACGTGTCGGCGATCGTGGCCAGGCCACACCCCTCTACATGGCGGCGGTCGTCGGCCTGCTCTTCCTGGTCCTCGTGTACCTGGCCTTCGGGCAGGCCGACGTGACCCGTAACGGCACGCAGACTGCGGCGGATGCCGCTGCTCTGGCCGCAGCCAAGGAGTCGAGGGACGGGCTGGACATCGCAGATGTCATAGACGACCTGGAAGCGATCTTCGGCGGCCAGGTACCGACCGATTCCCCCGACGGATGCATGCAGGCCGTGGACTTCGCGGCCAGGAACGACGCGGTGGCGGGATATGACGATTGCCTGCCGCTCAATGACGGCCGCTGGGGCTACACCGTCAACGTGAAGTCCCGAAAGTCGATGGGTGACAGCATCATCGACGGAACCGGGAGCAAGCACGCCACGGCATCCGCCACCGCCGTGATCGAACCGCGCTGCACCTTCACACCCGAGGAGAGTGAAGTTCCGGAACCCGACGAGGGAGCCGAGGACGACGAGAAGGAGCCCTCGCCCGGAAAGCTGCGCTGTGACTCCGAGGACTGGGCCATCGACCCCGAGAACCTGGATCTACTGCCCGACATGGCAGACCTCTTCACCGTCCGCCTCGCCGAGGACTGAGCCCGATGAGCGCAAAGGAACAGGATTGATGAGCATGCGGCACATGAGCACCATGCGCCGGGCCGGGGCGGCAGTTGTGCTGCCGTCCGCCTTGATCTTCATGTTGTCGGCCTGCGGCGGGGCCGGTGATGAGCCGGATCGGAGTAGCCACTCGTCAGCGCCTGACAGGGCGGACGACGGCGACAAGGGCAGTGCCGCTCCGGAAGCCGTTTCCAGCACGCCGAGCGAACCCATCGCAACGGTGAGGGGTGAAAAGGGGGTCGAGATGTCCATCTTCTCGGCGAAGCGCGACGAAGGTGGTTTCCTCACGGTCGACGGAGAAATCAAGAACACCAGTTCCGAAGGGTTCACCACTCCGGTGCGCTGGAACGGAATGGAGCAGTCCGTTGCGGCCACGGGGCGCTCTTTCGCTGGAATGACCTTGGTGGACTCCAAGGGAAAGAAGCGCTATTACGTGCTTCGCGACACCGACAACCGGCCGCTCACGACCTACGCCTATGCACCCTTCATCAAGGCGGGCGACAGTCTCTCGTTCTTTGCCCAGTTTCCGGCACCACCCGGCGACACGACCCAGCTTGCACTCCAACTGCCCGGCTTCCCCAGCACCACGATCGAGCTGTCATGACGACCCCCGCGACCAGGACCGCCGCCACCGCCGCCGTCCTCGCAGGCGCACTCTCCCTCGGCCTCCTCGCCACGGGCGACGCGTCCGCCGACGACGGCCCGTACGCGGCGCCCCCGGCCGAGGCGCCGGTCAAGATCGACGCGAGGGACTCGGACCTCAAGATCCCGGAGGGCGCGACGCTCGCCCAGCCGAAGGTCATCGACATCAAGTCCGTGGTCGAGGACATCAGCGGCGAGGAGCGCAGGGAGGAGACGAACTCGGACATCAAGTTCGCCCTTCAGGCCGAGGTGTTGTTCGGCAAGAACAGCTCGAAGCTCTCCGGCGAAGCCACGTCCCGTATCGCCGCCATCGCCGCCGAGATCAAGAACCAGGACGCCAAGAAGATCCGCGTCTTCGGTTTCACCGACGATCTCGGCTCCGAGGCGCACGGTGACAAGCTGTCGAAGGAGCGGGCGGACGCGGTCCACAGCATGCTGTCGCAGCAGCTGGGCGCCGAGGGCATCACGTACGAGATCCGCGGCTACGGCGAGGACTACCCGATCGCGAGCAACACGACGGAGGAAGGCCGCCGCAAGAACCGTCGCGTGGAGGTGTCGTTCCCCCGGGAGTGACCCTCAGTCCGTGTCGTCGTCCTGCGGCTCGGCCGCTTCGGGGAACCCCAGCCGGTCCAGCAGTTCGCCGAAGAGGTCCTCCACGAACACCTCCCGCGCCCGCAGCAGGCCCTCGACGGCCGCCACCGGCGTCGTGACCTCGACGCCGGCCGACCGCGCCCATGCCACGGCGCCGGTCGCGGCCGCGGGTATCTCCGCGTGCAGCTCGGCGCGGCGGAGCTCGACCGCCGCGGCGAATTCGGGGCTGTCCGCCCACTCGCTGGTGTCGTCGACGTCATCAGGAACCTCGGTCCACAGGGCGGCAGCCAGGTCGACGTTCAGAGCGGCCTGCCACCAGCGGCCGTCGGGCGCGAGCCCGGTCACGAGCGCGACGTCGCTGTCGTACACGGACGCGACACAGGCGGGCGCGCCGGTCCAGTCGACGACGGCCTCGAGAAGGTCCTCCCCTTCCTGCACCGCACCGTCGAAGACGTGCAGGGTCTGCCAGCCACCGGGGCGCGGCCGGCCCGCGTCGATGTCACTTCCGTCGGCCCTCCCCCCGTCGAAGACCGGCGCCTCGTGCAACGGACGCTCACTGCGACCGAACACGATCTCACCCGAGAACCCCACTGTTCCTCCCTCGCAACGCCCACACGTGAAGCGCGTCGCCCCACTCCGTCACCGTGCACCGGTTGCCGTTCCCGAGCACACGCGGTGCGCCCGCAACCGGGAACGGGTACGCGACCTGCCCGCTCACCCCCATGCGGCACTCGTCGCTGCCCTGACCATCGATCAGCCGCCACATCTCCTCGTCGCCGCGCTGCACGAGCAACCGCCGCTCCTGCCAGCCATGCCTCCACACGCGGGGCGTGCGCCGCGTCGAGCGCACGCCGGGCGGCGACGGTGGCTACGAGGCGGGCGGCGACCGGCGGCATGGGTCCTCCAACAGGAACTGCGGCGTCGCGCGCAGCTTAAGGCGGGGGTACGACACCACGGTCCCGGGCCGCGCTCAACAAAGCGGTGCCGGAACCACGCTGCACGGCGTGACCCGGACCCGTACCCGGGCCCGGACCCGCACGCCCCACGCCGCCGACTTCCCCGTCCCTCCGGCCGTACGTGCCGTGCGCACAGCGGGGCACGCCGATGCGCCCCGGAGGCTTGCCCGCCGGCGGGGCGGAGCCGCGCGAGCCCGCCCCGGCCGCACGCGAAAGTTTTTCGCGGAGGGCGGCAACCCCCTGCCCACTCGCACGTCGTGCAGGTTGAAGGGCGTGATCCGCCGCCCCCACCCGAGTCGGGAGAACCACCGTGCATTACCTGAAGCGCGCAGTTGTCACCGCCGCCGCCACCGGCGCACTGGCCGTCATCGGCGTGCCCGCCTGGGCGGCGGCCGGGCCGAGCGCGACGCCGTCGGCCGCGCCGACCCCTGTGACGAGCGTTCCGCCGAGTGCGACGCCGTCGGCCGCGCCGACCCCTGTGACGAGCGTTCCGCCGAGTGCGACGCCCTCGGCCGCGCCGACCCCTGTGACGAGCGTTCCGCCGAGCGCTACGCCGTCGGCCGTGCCGACCCCGGTCTTCAGCAGTGCCCCCGGCGACGCGCAGTCCTCCGCCGGGCCCGAACTCGCGCATACCGGTGGCTCCAGCGCCACCACCGTCATAGGCGCGGGTGCCGCCGGGCTCGTCGTGCTCGGGGCCGGGACCCTGTTCGTCGTGCGGCGGCGCGCTGTTCGCTGACGTGCTCGACCCGAGGAACCCCGTGCTGCACCACGCCCCGCCGTTCCGCCCCGCCGCGCCCGGATTCCCCCGGGTGCGGCCCGGCGGCGGGCGGGGCGTGCGCGCGGCCCTGCGCGCACTGCTGCTGCGCAGCGACCGGTCGGCCCCGCCTGCCGACCGCCCGCTCGCAAGCTCCCCGTTGCCCGCGCCCCCGTACGGCACCACGGCCCCGTACGGCACCACGGCCCCGCAACCTCCCACCGTCACCGACCTCTACCACGCGCACCGCCTCGGCATGGTCCGCCTCGCGGTGCTCCTCGTCGATGACCTCGCCACCGCCGAGGATGTCGTCCAGGACGCCTTCACCGCCCTCTACCGTCGCCACGGCGAGCACATCACCGAGGTCGACAACGCGCTGGGCTACCTGCGCACTGCGGTCGTCAACACATCCCGTTCGGTGTTGCGGCGCCGCAGGACCGTCCGCGCCTGGACACCACCCACCCCGGCCGACGTTCCCTCCGCAGAGGAGCACGTCGTGCTGGACGAGGCACACCGCGAGGTGCTCGCCGCACTGGGCAGGCTCACCCCGCGGCGCCGCCAGGTCCTGGTGCTGCGCTACTGGGCGGACCTCAGCGAGGCGGAGATCGCCCAGACCCTGGGGATCAGCCGGGGGGCGGTCAAGTCGAACGCCAGCCGCGCCCTCGACGCGCTGGAACGGATTCTGGAGGGACGGACATGACGGCCGGTGGGGGACGCGAACACCTCGTGGAACGCCGGCTCCGGCAGGCGCTCGAAGCCCGAGCGGAGTCGGTGACCGTAAGCGATCTGCGTCCGGCCGCGCCGCCCCGCCCGGGCCGTCGGCTGCTGTGGTGGAGGCGAAGCCCGACGTCCCGGGTCGGCCTCGCCGGTCTGGCCGGACTCGCGACCGCCGCCCTGGCCGGCGCCGTCTACCTGACGCTGGCCCCGGCGCCGGCCGACTCGCGCCCCGTCCCGCCGGCTGGCCCGCCCGGGATCACCTCACCGACCCCGAGCACGACGCCGAGCAACACGACGCCGACCAGCACGACGCCGAACCCCCAGCCGAGCAGCAGCCTGCCCGACCACGGGTCCGCAGTGCCGTCCACGGCCGCCCCCACTCCGGGAGCCACCCCGCCATGAGCGACGGATGCCCGTGACGCGCGCATCTCGCCGATCAGGTGTGACCGCGACCGGATCCCGGCCCGCACGCCCCACGCCGCCAACCGCGCGCCTCGTCGTCCGGGACCAGCCCGCCCCCCACGCGGACCCGGTGGCTCGTTACCTCTGCGAGGACCGCCGCCCGCACTCCGGCTGATCGCGGCCGTCGTGGACACCGGGGCGGCAAGTGGGGCATCTGTCGGATGCAGCCATCCCACCGGGACGCCAAGTCCTGGGTGCTCCTGCCCAGATGGCGTATCCCTGCCAAGGCGCGAGGGCATTTCCAGTCCCTGGGCAGGACCCGATCGCCCTCCGCCCCGCCCGGTTGTCCGGTGTGGCGTAGGGGCCGCCCTCCTGGTCCCGCTGGTCGGGGCTCCGGGCCGTGCGTCAAGGGCGCTCGGTCGTTCCTCCCTCACGTCGCCTCAGGCGATTCCGACCGGCCGTGCGAGCTCACGCCGGCTGCCGCTGCAGGGTGTCCGTCGCCGAACCGGTGCGCTGCATCCGGTGCCAGCGCAGCCTGCTGCCGAGCAGCGCGGTGACGACGGACTGCACCACCACCAGGTACATCAGCTGCCGGTAGATCAAGATCTGTAGCGGCAGCGTCCACAGCGGTTCGAACTTCTCCTTGTCGAGGCGGAGCGCGTAGACGGCGCTGATCACCTGCACGGCCGTGAAGCCGAGCCACACGGCCCCCGCCTGGGCGGCGCTCTGGAACAGCAGCCCGTACACGGCGAACACGTCGACGAGCGGAGCCAGCAACGGCAACAGAGTCTGGAACACGGCGAGATAGGTCAGTCCGCGGCGGCCGAACCTGCCTGCTGCTCCGGTCTCGAACAGCGACCCGCGGTGCTTCCACATCGCCTGGAGAGTGCCGTAGCACCAGCGGTAGCGCTGCTTCCAGAGCTGCCGGACGGTGGAGGGTGCCTCCGTCCAGGCGATCGCCGACTCCTCGTACACGACCCGCCAGCCCGCGCGGCACAGCGCCATGGTCAGATCGGTGTCCTCGGCGAGGGTGTCCTCGCTGACCCCGCCGACGCCCGCGAGCGCCTGGCGGCGGAAGGCGCCGATCGCGCCCGGCACGGTCGGCATGCATTCGAGTACGTCGAACATGCGGCGGTCGAGGTTGAACCCGATGACGTATTCGAGGTGCTGCCAGCGGCCCAGCACTCCCTGCCGGTTGCCCACCTTGGTGTTGCCGCTGACGGCGCCCACGCGCGGGTCGGCGAGCGGCTGGATCAGGTTGCGGATCGCGTCCGGCTCGAAGACCGTGTCGCCGTCGATCATCACCACGATGTCGAACTGAGCCCACGACAGTCCGGTGTTGAGGGCTGCCGCCTTGCCCGCGTTGGGCTGGCGGACCACCATGACCCGCGGGTCCTGGGCCCTCACCGACTCGGCGATCTCGAAGGTGCCGTCGCTCGACCCGTCGTCGACGACGATGATCTGGATGTACGGGTGCGTGGACGCGAGCAGCGAGTGCAGTGTCGCCTCGATGCCCGCCTCTTCGTTGTACGCGGGCACGATCACGGTGACCGGATCGTTGACCGGCGGCAGCCGGTTGCCGCGGCGCCGTCCGGCCCGGGTGCGGCGTACGTGGACACGGGCGACCGTGAACAGCAGCACGAGGCGGGCCACGGTGACCCCTCCGGCGGCCACCAGCAGCCAGCCCATGGCGTCGGTGAAACCCCTGGACAGCCTCTGCGCCCAGACGACGGCGGTGCCCTTCGCCGCGGCGGCCGCCGTCACCGGGTAGCTGACGCCGTCTGTCCGCAGCGAGGCGCCGACGGTCGTGAACCGCAGGCCGTCGGCCGGGGACGACAAGATCTCCTCGGTGGCGTCGACGGCCTCCCGGGAGCCGGTGAACTGGCGGATCACCCCCTGCTCCGGACTCCGGTCGGCGGCATCCGCGGCGACCAGGACATAGCCGTCGTCGATCGCGCGGCGGCCCGCCTCCCACTGGTCGGCGCACAGGGAAGCGGTCTCCTTGGTGTGCGGCAGCCGTAGCAGACGGGTGCCGATGCCCGCCGTGCCCGCGAGGGTGTTCTGGGTGAGGGCGAGTTCGAGGCGCGCACGCACCGCCGAGACCTGCGCGAGGTCGGCGTCGGTGTAGGTGTGCGAGCCGATCTGATGGCCCTCGTCGTGGATTCGGCGGACCAGATCGGGGTGGGCCGCGACCTGTGTGCCGGTGAGGAAGAACGTGGCCCTGGCGCCATGCTTCCTCAGGACGTCGAGCAGACGCGGGGTCCAGGAGGGGCCCGGGCCGCCGTCGTAGGTGAGGGCGACCGTCCGGGCGGGAATTTGGGCGCTGCGCAGCTTTCCGTCGATCTCGCTGAGAACGGGGCCGCCTTCGCGTACCGCCGCGGGGGCGGCAGCGGCGCAGTGGCGTACGGGGGCGGCGGCGGGCGCTATTTCGTGCCGCCCGTAACCGCTGAACAGCAGCGCGGTGGCGGCGACCGCGAGAGTGAGCAGAAGCAGCAGCCAGTGGCCGCGAGGGTCGCGCTGCCGGACATGCCGGTGGGTTCTGGCAGGCGGTGCGGTCCGCGTCGAGCGGGTTCTCGCGGATGATCGGGCCGAGCGCTTGCTGCGGGGGGAACGGCCGCGGCCGGTGGAACGGGTTGTTCCGGTCTTGCGTGGTACGGGGCTCACCTGGGTCCCTTGGTCGGCGTCTGGCCCTGGCCAGGACGGTTGCCGGAGTTCCCCAGGCCCGGCGCGGTCGTGGTGGAGGGCGCCGCGGTCCGGGGCGCCTCGGTGCTGGGTTCCTCGGTCGCGGTCCTGGAACTGCTCACGGAGGGGCTCGGGGCCGCTGACTCCCCGGCCTTGGCGGACGGGGCGGCCGTGGGTCCGGCGGTGGAGCCGGGCTTCTCCGTGGCCTTCGTCGATCCGTCCTGCTCCTGCTTCTGTTCCTGGCTCGGCTTCGGCTCCTCGTTCTTCTCCTGGACCCAGGGCAGCGAGAACGGGCCGCCGGAGGGCGCCGAACCGAAGAATCCGGCGATCACGACGGCGATGAAGACCACGCAGGCCGCCGCGAAAGCAAGGCCCACGGGACGGACCAGCCGTCCGCGGCGGCCCGATGCGTCGACGAAGACCGAGCCGTCGTCGTGTCCGGTGCCGTGGTCGTGGTCACCGTCATGGTCGTCGTCGGCGGTGCCGTGAGCGTTTCCGCCGTCCCCGTGCAGGTGCTGGTGCTCGGTGCCGTAGGCCCCACCGTCGGCACCTTGGCGGCCGTGGCCCCCCTCGTAGGCGTCGTGACCGCCCCCGTAGGTGTAGTCAACGTCCAGGTTCGTGCCTTGCGGGTGTCCGTAAGCATCGCCGGGCGGGATCCCGTGACCGGTCGCCGCCGGCTCGTACCACCCGTACGCCGCCGGCGGATCCGCGTATCCGTCATGGGTCGAAGCGCTGTCCCCGTACGGGTGGTACACGAGGGGCACGCCCTGGGTCTGGCCACCATCCCGGTAGGCGCCGTTCCCGGCGTACACGCCAAGCGCGCCGTTCGCGTGGTGCGCGTGGTGGGCGTCATATGCGCCATTCGCGCCGCCTACGCCGTACGCACCATCGTCGTGCTCAGGGGGCCAATGCATGAGGGCGCAGTGTAGAGGTTCCTGGGGACTGCTGTGTAGCTGAGGAAAAAATGGCTCAAACCGCCCACTCCTTTCTCAGCAACCTCCGAAACGAGTCGAGGCGCCGGCCTCGTTCCGGCGGAACGACAAGCGGAAATCGGACGATCTCCGCATGGATGCATACGGCTCACTCCGTGGTACGCGAGCCGGGGAAAAGAGCGGCATCAGCATCGGTTCCGGGGGTGAGAGTCAGTTCGCCGCCCTGGCGCACCCCCCAGCCCGCCATCGCTCCCGCTTCCGCCTCCAGTACCAGCCTCGCCCGCAGGCGCGGGAGCCCGACGCGGCCCGGGCGCATGGTCGTGACGGCGAGGACGTGCAAGTCGGCGTCCAGGTGGGCCACGTCGATCGGGAAGCGCATCCCGATCGTGTGGACACTGTTGCACGGGGTCAGGAGCATCGCGCCCGCGATGCCGTCGCGGCCGAGGAGGCCGCGGCGGCGGGTGCCGTAGGTCGCGGCGATCTCGACCTCGGCGACCGGGCGGCCGTCGATCGTCAACGTGTACGGGCCGTCGTGCCAACGCCGTGCTGTCCCCATGGCGTTCACGGTAACGGCCGGGGCGGCCTAGGGTCAGGGGCGTGGAAGCAGCGTTGGTTGTCGTTGCCGCCCTGTGGGGGGCCGGGGCCGGTTGGTTGTGTCCGCGGGCGGCGTATCGGCTCTCCGTCGAGCCGGGGGAGACGTGGCGTGCGGCGTGTCCGGCCGGGCACCCGTACGGCGGGTGGGTCGGTGGGCCCTGCTGCCCGGCACCGCTGCCGGCCCGGGTCACGGCGCCGCTCGTCACCGGGCTGGTGTGCGCCGCCCTCTCCGTGGCGGTCGGTGGGCGGCCCGAGTTGGTGGTCTGGCTGGTGCTCGCCCCCTTTGCCGTACTGCTCGCACTGGTGGACGTGAGCGTGCGCCGGTTGCCGGACCACCTCACCCTGCCGCTGGCGGCCGGGGCGCTGACCCTGCTCGGAGCCGCCGCCGTCGCACCGGGTGCGGCGGGGTCCTGGACGACCGCGTTGCTCGGCGGGCCGGTGCTCGGAGCGGCGTACTTCGTGTTGTTCCTGATCCGTCCCGACGGCATGGGTTTCGGGGACGTGAAGCTCGCCCTGGCGCTGGGCGTCGTCCTCGGCTGGTACGGCTGGGCGGTGCTGTTCGCGGGGGCCTTCGCCGGGTTTCTGCTGGGTTCGGTGTACGGGCTCGGGCTGATCGCCCTGCGCCGGGCCGGTCGCAGGAGCGCGATCCCCTTCGGCCCGTTCATGATGGCGGGTGCCTGGCTGGGGGTTCTGCTCGGGGCGCTCGCTGTGCGTTGACGCCGAATGTGAGACGACACCGGGCATCCGGCCGGCCCCGTCAGGCGTGCGGGCCCACCGTCACCCTGCCGACGGTCAGCTCGGCCCGTGCCTCGAGTGCTTCTGCGACCCGGTTCACCTGCGCGGCGAGGTCGTTACGGGCCCCGGCCGTTGCGAGGGCGGTGCCGATCGGTTCCACCGTCAGCGCGATGCGTCTGCCCGAGCGCCGCTGGTGCCAGACGCCGGCGACGGTCCCGTTCACCAGCACCACCGGGTAGTTGCCGGCCTGCCCGCCCGCCAGGGCACGGCCGAAAGCCGCCCCGGGGAAGAGCCGCTCGCGGGGCCGGCAGGCGATCACGTACGCGTCGAAGTAGGGGAGGAGGCGTACGCCTCGTGGCGGCGCGGCGTCCCGGAAGGAGGTGTCGCCGGAGACGACCCAGGCCGGGGAGCCTTCGAAGCCGACCTCTTCGACACGTCCGGCGGCCGCCAGGCCCGTGAACACTTCAGCCGCCCACGCCTTGGGCGCCGCCAGCCACGTGGCGAAGTGTGCGGGCGTGGCCGGGCCGTAGGCGTACAGGTAGCGCTGTACGAGTGCGTCCACCGCAGCATGCCCGTCCATCGGTGTGACCCCGGGACTCGTGTACGTGACCTTGCGGCCGCGGTTCGGGCCGAAGGCGAGGGCGCCCCGGTGGGCGGCCGTGTGGGTGGCCTGTCGCCAGCGCGGCCACTTGTCCTGGAAGGCCTCCATGACCCGGTCCCCTGCCCAGGTGCCCGTACGGTCGACGATCGCGTCGGTCAGCTCGTCGACCGTCAGGGGCTGACCCGCCAGCGCGTCGCGGACGGCGGCGACGACCTCGTCCGTCTGCTCCGGCGTCATCCGCACGTGGTCCGGCCAGGGGTTCGGACCGGCAGGGACCGCCGAGAGTGCGCCGGTCCACATCGGGAGGTCCGCCTTGGGCAGCAGGTGGACGGTTCCGCGCGGCCCGTACGTCTTGGTCAGGGTCCGGTCCGTCCACAGCGCCTCGCGTACGTCCGCCCGGGTCGCACCGGAAGGCAGCCGCAGGGCGACCGACAGTTCCCCGGCGGACAGCACCTGTGCGTGGGCGCCGAGCATCGCGCCGGTGACGTCGGCGGGGGAGTCGAAGGCCGGGCTTTCGGCGCCTGCCAGGCCCTGGCGGGCCAGTCGGCGGGCGTTCGCCTGCGTCCAGGTCACGTCGGTCGTCGTCATAGGGGAGACGGTAGGAGCGATATAGGTCGGATACTGTCCGCAAAGACCCAAGGGCCCGGCAAAATCGCGCAGTTGACGGAGCGTCACTGCGTTCGTCAATGTCGCGCCTCATGGTCGGGGTCACCCGTGGGAGGTACGGCTCCGGGGCATCAGGCCTGCTGACGCACCTGCCTCCGTGTCCTGAGGCGAATTCGCCGGAGACTTCCGGCACGGCGTGGCACTCGGCACCACTTACGAAGGGTTATGGTGGAAACCCCCCCTCGGGCCGGTCCGTATCCCCCCCCCCACGGACCGGCCCGTTTTCTTTCCCGCCTCAGCCTGCGCAGGGCTCAGCCGCGGTCGGCCCAGATGTTGGTGCCCTTCGTGTCCACGGCGAAGGTGTCGATCTCCTCCAGCTCCGTGTCGGTGAGAGGCGCCCCGGCAAGGGCCGCGACGTTCTCCTCCAACTGCTGCACGCTCGACGCGCCGATCAGGGCGGACGTCATCCGCGGATCGCGCAGCACCCAGGCGATCGCCAGCTGGGCCAGCGACTGGCCGCGGCGCGCGGCGATGTCGTTGAGACCGCGTAGCCGCCGCAGCACCTCCTCGGACAGCAGGCCCGGGTCGAGCGACTTGCCCTGGGTGGCCCGCGAGCCCTCCGGGATGCCCTTCAGATACTTGTCCGTGAGCAGGCCCTGCGCGAGCGGCACGAAGGAGATGCAGCCCATACCGGCGCTCTCCAGCGTGTCCAGCAGGCCGTCGTTCTCGATCCAGCGGTTGATCATCGAGTAGGAGGGCTGCTGGATGAGGGCAGGGACACCCATCTCCCTCAGCAGCCCGGCCGCCTGTGCCGTCTGCTCCGCGTTGTAGGAGGACACGCCCACGTACAGCGCCTTGCCCTGCTGGACGGCGGACGCGAGCGCTCCCATCGTCTCCTCGAGCGGAGTGTGGGGGTCGAAGCGGTGCGAGTAGAAAATGTCGACGTAGTCGAGTCCCATCCGCTTCAGGGACGCGTCCAGGGAAGAGAGCAGATACTTCCGCGAGCCCCACTCGCCGTACGGGCCGGGGTGCATCAGATAGCCGGCCTTGGTGGAGACGATCAGCTCGTCCCGGTACGGCGCGAAGTCCTGCGAGAAGACCTTGCCGAAATTCAGCTCGGCCGACCCGGGCGGCGGCCCGTAGTTGTTCGCCAGGTCGAAGTGGGTCACACCCAGGTCGAAGGCGCGCCGCAGGATCGCGCGCTGCGAGCCGAGGCTGCGGTCGTCGCCGAAGTTGTGCCACAGGCCGAGCGAGAGCGCCGGCAGCTTGAGGCCCGAGCGGCCGGAGCGGCGGTACTCCATGGCCCCGTAGCGGTCGGCGGCTGCCAGATAGTAAGGGGAATCAGTCACGCTTCTCTCCTTATCACGGACTTGTGACACACCGGGTTGGGCCGCTGTGACCGGGCCGCAGTACTGTTGCGGCTTCGGGGACTGCCGCACGGAGGGGTGAAAGAACAGTGAACCTGCGCGACCTGGTGTACGGGCTCTACGCACGCCGGGTGGAAGGCCGCCTCGACCATGCCCAGGTGCCCAAGCACATCGGCGTGATCCTCGACGGCAACCGCCGCTGGGCCAAGGCGTCGGGCGGTACGGCCGCACAGGGACACCAGGCCGGTGCCGACAAGATCTCCGAGCTGCTCGGCTGGTGCGCGGAGACGGACGTCGAGGTCGTCACTCTCTGGCTTCTCTCCACGGACAACCTGGACCGCCCGGCGGAAGAGCTGACCCCCCTCCTCGGCATCATCGAGAACACCGTCCGCAACCTCGCCGCCGACGGGCGCTGGCGCGTGCACCACGTCGGCACGCCGGACCTGCTGCCCGGACACACGCAGACCGTTCTGAAGGAAGCCGAGCAGGCCACGGCGGACGTGTCCGGAATACTGGTGAATGTCGCTGTCGGCTACGGCGGCCGCCAGGAGATCGCGGACGCGGTGCGGTCGCTGCTGCTGGAACACGCGGAGAAGGGCACGAGCTTCGAGGAGCTCGCCGAGATCGTCGACGTGGAGCACATCTCGGAGCACCTGTACACGCGGGGCCAGCCGGATCCCGACCTGGTGATCCGCACGAGTGGGGAGCAGCGGCTGTCGGGCTTCATGCTCTGGCAGAGCGCGCACTCCGAGTACTACTTCTGTGAGGTCTTCTGGCCGGCGTTCCGGAAGGTGGACTTCCTGCGGGCGCTGCGGGATTACGCGGCGCGGCATCGGCGCTACGGCTCCTGACCGCCTGTCGCCTGCGGCCGCCCTGGTTCCCCGACCCGCCCCTTCCCGAAACCGGGTCAAGCCCCGCACCTCCATAACCGCTTCGCGCGGTGTCCTCAAACACCGGACGGGCTGGTATCGCGAGCGAAATCCAGCCTCTCCGGCGCTTGAGGCGCGGGGACCGTGGGGGGCGGAGCCCTTGAAGCGCCGCACGCACTGCGGTGAACGGGTCCGGGCAGAGCCGGTTTCGGGAAGGGGCGGCGTGGGGCGTGGCCCCGCGCGGCGGACCGCCCGCGCCCACGTCACCCCCTGTTCATCGACGCGACGCCCCACGTCCTGGCATGGCCGCACTTGTTCGAGGGAATACCACTTGCAGGTCGACGTCCGATCCACGAACGTCGTATCTCAGTGAGCGGCCCACACCGCTCACCCGGGAGGCCCTTTGCACACGAAGGACTGCACCAACGGTGCGGACCACGCGGAGGGCCGGCGCTCGGTCCGCGCATCGTGGCCTGAGCCCGGCCCGTCGCCCGCTTCGGCGGGTGGACCCATGGCCCGCGACGCCGTCGCACCCCGACCTCGTCCGAGGGGGTACGTCCTTCCGTGGTGAACAGCACAAAGCGCCGTATGAACGACAGGCGCACCTATGTTCTCGACACCAGCGTCCTGCTGGCGGATCCGAACGCCATGAGCCGCTTCGACGAGCACGAGGTCGTGCTCCCCGTCGTGGTGGTCACGGAGCTGGAGGCCAAGAGGCACCATCCGGAGCTCGGCTACTTCGCCCGTCAGGCGCTGCGCCTGCTGGACGACTTCCGGGTCCGGTACGGCCGTCTCGACGCGCCTCTGCCGATCGGCGACCTCGGTGGCACGCTCCGCGTCGAGCTCAACCACTCGGATCCCGGCGTGCTGCCGGCCGGTTTCAGGCTGGGGGACAACGACTCGCGGATTCTGGCGGTCGCGCGCAATCTGCAGGCGGAGGGGTACGACGTGACGGTCGTGTCCAAGGACCTCCCGCTGCGTATCAAGGCGTCCTCGGTCGGCCTGCTCGCGGAGGAGTACCGCGCGGAGCTCGCCATCACCGACACCGGCTGGACCGGTATGTCCGAGCTGCCCCTGTCCGCCGAACAGGTGGATCTGCTGTACGGGGAGGAGACGCTGTACGTGCCGGAGGCGGCCGACCTGCCCGTGCACACCGGTCTCGTGCTGCAGTCCGAGCGCGGCAAGGCGCTGGGCCGTATCACGGCCGAGGGCAACGTCCGTCTGGTGCGCGGCGACCGCGAGGTGTTCGGCATCCACGGCCGCAGTGCCGAGCAGCGCATTGCGCTCGATCTGCTGCTGGACCAGGAGGTCGGCATCGTGTCGCTGGGCGGCCGGGCCGGCACCGGCAAGTCGGCGCTGGCGCTGTGCGCGGGCCTGGAGGCGGTCCTTGAGCGCAGACACCACCAGAAGGTGATGGTCTTCCGGCCGCTGTACGCGGTGGGCGGGCAGGAGCTCGGCTATCTGCCGGGCACCGAGGCCGAGAAGATGAGCCCGTGGGCGCAGGCGGTCTTCGACACCCTCTCCGCGGTGGCGGGCCGTGAGGTCATCGAGGAGGTCCTCAACCGCGGCATGCTGGAGGTTCTGCCGCTCACCCACATCCGGGGCCGTTCCCTGCACGACGCGTTCGTCATCGTCGACGAGGCCCAGTCGCTGGAGCGGAACGTACTGCTCACCGTTCTGTCCCGTATCGGGGCGAATTCCCGGGTCGTCCTCACGCATGACGTGGCCCAGCGGGACAATCTGCGGGTCGGCCGGTACGACGGAGTGGTCGCCGTGGTCGAGAAACTGAAGGGGCATCCGCTCTTCGCGCATGTCACCCTCACCCGCTCCGAGCGTTCGCAGATCGCCGCACTGGTGACCGAAATGCTGGAGGATGGATAGATTTGCCCAGGTAGGAGCCCTCGGCCTATCCGGCAAAAGGGGCAAGCCAGTTGACGCCGCCCGGCAAAGCGCAAGAGCGTAGCCGGGCGGCGTCGCACTGTCCGCCGTTTTCGGCAAAACCCCAGGCGCAAACGGGGTGTGAGCTTTCACACGCAACGAAGAATTGCCTTGCGGTGTCGGCTTCCGGCAGAGTCTTGCTTCCGTCAGGCCCCGCATGCGACACATCCGCACCACAACCGGTGCACAGCAACACACAACTCAAGACCTGTCCGTCGCATGCCGCCCGCGAGCACAACGCGGCATCTCCCCCCGGGGAGATGCCCACCGGGCCCGCGCCTCCCGTGACCCGATCAATGGGGAGGCCAGCGCCAGGGGCACGATTGCGCTCGCGAGGTCACCTAAGCGGGCATGCTGGAAGGAAACCGTGTGAGCCGGATCTCGGTCCGGGGATTCGCAGTCGCCTCGGCTACTGCGGTCACCACCGTCGGCGCCGTCGTCGGCGTCGCGTCGGGCAACACTCAGCCCTCGGGCGACAACCTCGAGGCGACCGCTGCCGACACGACGCTCCTCGCGGACATTCCCATGGGCGAGCAGGCCCAGATCCAGGTGTCGTCCCTGACGCAGCAGGCCGACGCCCAGGCCGCCGCCGCGGATGCGGCCGCGAAGAAGTCCGCCGAGGAGTCGGCCCGTATTCAGGCCGCCAAGACCGCCGAGGCGAAGAAGGCAGCCGCCGAGGAGAGTGCGGAGAAGGCTCGCGAGGAGGCGCAGGCGCGCGCCAACCGCGACGCCGTCCGCGACGCGTCCAGCTTCGCCGCGCAGTCGTCCTACACGGTCGCGCAGGTCCAGGCGATGGCGCGCCAGATGGTGCCCGCCGATCAGTTCCAGTGCTTCAGCAACATCGTCGACCACGAGTCGAGCTGGAACTACCGGGCGCAGAACCCGTCTTCCGGTGCCTACGGCTTGATGCAGGCACTTCCGGGCTCAAAGATGGTTTCGGCCGGTGCCGACTGGCAGACCAATCCGGCGACCCAGATCAAGTGGGGCCTGAACTACATGGACAGCCGCTACGGCAGCCCGTGCGGCGCCTGGTCGTTCTGGCAGGCGAACAACTGGTACTAGTCGGGTACCGGTTCGCCGGTCGCTCAACTTTCCGGAGCCCCTCACCGTCCTACGGTGAGGGGCTCCGTGCGTGTACGGTCGGCATCCGGTACTCCCGGGCGGTGCCACACCCGTGCCCCTGAGGGCACAAGGGAGAGCGGCGGGGGAAGAGGAAGCATCATGTCGAAGGTTCCAGGATGGCTCGGCCGAGTGGGCGCCGAGCTGACCCGGATGGGAGAGCGCTTGGAAGAGCGCCGCAGCGAGGGCGCGGTGGACGCCGACGGTGACCTGCCCGACGCCGTAGCGCCGCCCGAGAGTGTTCCGCCGCCGCCTTCCTACGCACCCGCGGTGGCGGCGAAGCCCGACCCGGTCGCCGCGATCCCGTGGGGCATGCGGGTGGCGGCCGAGGCGGGCTGGCGACTGCTCGTACTGGCGGGCACCCTCTGGGTGCTGATGAGGGTCATCAGCGCCGTGCAGCTGGTGGTGCTGGCGTTCGTGGCGGCTCTGCTGGTCACCGCGATGCTCCAGCCGACCGTGGCCCGGCTGCGCAGGCTCGGCCTGCCGCGGGGTGTCGCCACCGCGGGGACGGCGATCCTCGGCTTCGTCGTCATGGGGCTGGTCGGCTGGTTCGTGGTCTGGCAGGTCATGGAGAACCTGGACAACCTCTCCGACCGGGTCAGGGACGGCATCGAGGAGCTGAAGCGCTGGCTGCTCGACAGCCCCTTCCATGTGACAGAGAGCCAGATCAACGACATCGCGGAGAACCTCAGCGACACGATCGGCACCAACACGGAGGAGATCACCACCGCCGGTCTGCAGGGCGTGACCGTGATGGTCGAGGTGCTCACCGGGATACTGCTGGCGATGTTCTCCACGCTGTTCCTGCTGTACGACGGCAAGCGGGTGTGGCAGTGGGTGCTGAAGCTCGTCCCGTCACAGGCGCGCCCGGGAGTGGCGGGTGCCGGCCCGCGCGCCTGGCGCACATTGACCGCTTATGTGAGGGGCACGGTGATAGTCGCGCTGATCGACGCCATCTTCATCGGCCTCGGGATCTACTTCCTCGACGTCCCGCTGGCCGTGCCGCTCGCCGTGTTCATCTTCCTCTTCGCCTTCATCCCGCTCGTCGGCGCGGTGGTCTCCGGCGCTCTCGCGGTCGTCGTCGCGCTGGTCACCCAGGGCGTGTTCACCGCCCTGATGGTGCTGGTCGTGGTCCTCGCCGTACAGCAGCTCGAGGGCCATGTGCTGCAGCCGTTCATCCTCGGCCGCGCGGTGCGGGTGCATCCGCTCGCCGTGGTCCTCGCCGTCGCGTGCGGCGGCCTGGTCGCCGGCATCGGGGGCGCGGTGGTCGCGGTGCCGCTGGTGGCCGTGACCAACACGGTGGTCGGCTATCTGAACGTGTACGGCAGGGAGCAGGCGCTGAGACACTCGCCGCCGCCGCACGGGTCGACCTCCCTCGACGCGGCGGCCGGCCCAGCGCCGGACGCGCCCGAGCAGCCCCCGGCATCGGAGGGACAGCAGTGATCTCGGAACCGGAAATGGTGCCCGAGGGGCATTTCGGCGCGGCCGAATTCCCCTCGCAGCGGCCGTCGTCCGACGACCTGGTGGCGGCGGACGGCGAGCCCGCCGCTCCGCGTCGCCCGCCACGCCCCGCGTGGCTGTGGGCCCTCGGCGGCGCGGCCGTCGCGTCGGCGGTGTGGGCGGGCGGGCTGTACGTGTACGGGACCGCCGACCCGGACCTCGGCGGCTACCGGACCAGCCGGGATCTCTGTCTGGACGCGGAGTTGAAGGCCCTGACGGCGGCCATCGGCGAACGTACGGGAGATGAACGGGGATCGGCCTGGGACAGCACGCACCGGACCCTCGACGAGGCGGTGTGCGACACCGACCTCGAGCCGAAGGGGTACGAGATCCCGGTGGACGAGGACGGGAACGAGATGGGCTCGCTGCCCTCGGTGTCGGTCGGCTACACCCTGCACAAGAAGACCGACCCCGGCCCCGAGTTCGAGGGCAACGTCAAGGCACGGCGCGACATGTTCGGCGAGCAGAGCGTGATCCGCCGCGTCGACGGTCTGGGGGAGCAGGCGTTCGTGCTCCGGGACAGTGAGGGTGTTGGAATCCAGCTGGAAGTGCTGGACGGGCAGGCGGTCCTGAGGCTTTCGCTCACCAGCTACTGGGACGGGGAGTCGGGAGAGCCCGCGGTCGATCTCTCCGAGGTCGAGCCGCTGCTGGTCGAGGACATGAGAGCGCTGATCGTCAAGTTGAAGAACTGACGCATCGGGTCGGCCTGACAGGCGTCAGCAGCATCGGTGATCAAGTGCCCCGCTGTCGGGCGCAGTGCCCGCAACCGGAGCTGGATCACGCTCCGTGCGGTGTAACAGGGTTGCGTCCGGTTCCAGCCAAGGAATTCCCTTCTCGTCAGTGGCAAAGGCTTTCCATGCGCCCCCAGCGCCGCGGGCACACGGCGGCGCGGCGATGGGAGGAACATCGCCTCGGGGCGGGACACCGGGCAGAACTCGTTCGACCCGCCCCGTGGCCCCCTCCCGGACACCCGCCTCAACTCGTCCGTTCTCACCGCCATGCAGACGGACGTCGGCAAGTACATGGAGTCGATCGGCTTCCCCAATGACGGGGCCTTCAGGTCGCATACGCACGAGGTGTGCTTCCGGGCGGTGGTGATATGGCGGGACTGTATGGATGACGACCAGTTCGCCATACCCACCGTCCCGCTGATCCACATGTGGAACGCGGACGGGGCCCCGGGCAACATCTTCGAAGAGAAGCTCCTGCGCCCCATGCGCCTGGACTACACGGAGAGCGAGATATTCCAGATTCTGCGCCGGTACCAGGGGCCGGCCGACTCGGAGGCCACACCCCACGCCAAGCAGAGGATGGCGCTGTGCCAGATCATGGAGAAGTACAACTCCATCTCCCGGAACGTCTGACAAGCTCCATCGCATGACAGACGCTTCCAGCGACGTCTACATCGGCCTCGTGCTCCTTCTGAGTATGGCGGGTCTCGTCGTCACACCGTGGCTCGCCGTCCGTGGAGTGGTGTTGCTGACCCGTCGGGGCGCCAGGCGGACAAGGCACACAGCCCTCAAGGGCGCTGCTTTCATGGCCTGGGCATGTGCGGTCGGCGTGTACGCCTGCGGCGTACTGCACCTCTTGTTCCTGGATGAGAGCAGCCAAGCCCTGGCGTGCAGAGAGAGATTGAAAGCGGAGCAGGCCACGTACGTCGACGGATATGAGTACTCCTTCATTCCCTTGCGGTTCAGGTGCCGTGTCACGACCGGGCAGACGTACGAGGCTGTGGTGCCCGGTTACGTGAATCCTGCGACAGGCATCCTCGGAGTAACTGCCGCTGCCCTGACACTCGCTGCGCGCTCCCACAACCAGCATGAGGAGACCAACAAGTGACCGTGTCCGGTACGGCGGTACGGATCCGGCCGGGCTCGTATCCTTCCGGGGCTCGCGGGGGCTTCTGTCCCATGGAGGAGTTGGTCGTCCGGGACTCCTGGCAGAGTGCGAGGGCGTGGTGCGCTGGGGCGGCGACGACAGCAAGCCGGACGAGTCGCTGTTCTACATCGACGTGCCGCCGGGCGACGAGCGTCTCATCAAGGTCGGGGCGAAGATCCGCGGCTGGACCTATACGCCCGGCCGAGGCTCGGGTGTTCTCGTGGACCCCCTCCAGCCGCGCGCCGCAAGGCCGCCGAGCGGCTCGCTGCCCAGCAAGCCTGAATCCTTTGCTCGAACGGAGCCCCGCAGGCGGCGGGGCTCCGCATGTGAGGGGCCCGCCGACCGTGTCCGGTTCGGCGGGCCCCTGCTCAGCCTTGTTCCTGGTCGCTACTACTCGGCCATGACGGCCTCGGCGTCCAGCGTGGTACCCACGGCCTGGATCACCGCGGCGATCTTGACGGCCTCCTGGATCGTCTCGCGGTCCACACCGGCCTTGCGCAGCACCTGCTCGTGCGAGTCCAGGCACTGGCCGCAGCCGTTGATGGCGGAGACGGCGAGCGACCACAGCTCGAAGTCGACCTTCTCCACGCCCGGGTTGCCGATGACGTTCATCCGCAGACCGGCGCGCAGCGTCCCGTACTCCGGGTCCGACAGCAGGTGCCGGGTCCGGTAGAAGACGTTGTTCATCGCCATGATCGCGGCGGCCGACTTGGCAGCGGCGTACGCCTCCGGCTTGAGGTTGGACTTCGCCTCCGGCTCCAGCTCACGCAGCACCCGCGGCGAACGGGAAGCGATCGCGCAGGCCAGCACGGTGCCCCACAGCTGCTGCTGCGGAAGCTCGCTGTTGCCGATGACCGAGCCGAGGTTCAGCTTCAGGTCCTTGGCGTAGTCCGGTACGGCGGCCTTCAGCTCGTCGAGGGACATGGGTCACTCACCGGCCAGCAGCGCGACGGCGTCGAGGGTGTTCTCGCCCTTGCTCCAGTTGCACGGGCACAGCTCGTCGGTCTGCAGGGCGTCCAGCACCCGCAGGACCTCCTTGGGGTTACGGCCGACGGAGCCGGCGGTCACCATGGTGAACTGGATCTCGTTGTTCGGGTCGACGATGAAGACGGCGCGCTGGGCGAAGCCGTCCTCGCCCTCGATGCCGAGGTCCCGCATCAGCTCGTGCTTCGAGTCGGCCATCATCGGGAAGGGCAGGTCACGCAGGTCGGCGTGGTCCTTGCGCCAGGCGTGGTGGACGAACTCGGAGTCGCCGGAGAAGCCGAGGATCTGGGCGTCACGGTCGGCGAACTCTTCGTTCAGCTTGCCGAACGCGGCGATCTCGGTCGGGCAGACGAAGGTGAAGTCCTTGGGCCACGCGAACACGACCTTCCACTTGCCCTCGTAGGACTTGTGGTTGATCTGCTCGAACTCCTTGCCGCTCTCCAGCGAGACGCAGGCGGTCAGCTCGAACGTGGGGAACTGGTCACCGACAGTGAGCACGCGCTCTCCTTGCGGAACAGGATTTCCCTTTTGGGGTCATCCGGTGGGGTTGGACGGATCTTGATAGTGGCACAGGGGGCATTGATCGCGGAAATAGCTAGACTCGGTCATGGCGATCGGAGGTAGTTATCAGTGGTATCGATGAACAGGGTCAAACAGCCGAGCCTCGCACAACTGCGCGCCTTCGCTGCTGTGGCCGAGCATCTGCACTTCCGGGACGCGGCGGCAGCAATCGGGATGAGTCAGCCGGCGCTCTCCGGCGCGGTCTCGGCGCTCGAGGAGGCACTCGGTGTCCAGCTCCTCGAGCGTACGACCCGTAAGGTGCTCCTCTCGCCGGCCGGTGAACGGCTCGCGGTACGGGCCAGGGCCGTGCTGGATGCCGTCGGTCTGCTGATGGAGGAGGCGGAAGCGGTACGGGCCCCGTTCACGGGTGTGCTCCGGCTGGGGGTGATCCCGACGGTCGCGCCGTATCTGCTGCCGACTGTGCTGAAACTGGTCCACGAGCGGTACCCGGAGCTGGACCTCCAGGTCCACGAGGAGCAGACCTCCTCCCTGCTGGAGGGGCTGTCGGCGGGACGGCTGGACCTGCTGCTGCTCGCGGTGCCGCTGGGCGTGCCGGGCGTCACCGAACTTCCCCTCTTCGACGAGGACTTCGTGCTGGTCACGCCGGAGGACCACTGGCTCGGCGGCCGCCACGACATCCCGCGCGAGGCGCTGCGCGAGCTGCATCTGCTGCTGCTCGACGAGGGCCACTGCCTGCGGGACCAGGCGCTCGACATCTGCCGGGAGGCCGGCCGCACGGAGGGCGCCCCGGTGACGACGACGGCCGCCGGTCTGGCCACGCTCGTCCAGCTGGTTGCGGGCGGCCTCGGCGTCACGCTGCTGCCGCGCACGGCCGTCGACGTCGAGACGGGCCGCGCCGGCCGCCTCCAGACCGGCTGGTTCACGGACCCGGCCCCGTCGCGGCGTATCGCCCTTGCGATGCGGTCGGGGACGGCGAGGGGCGGCGAGTTCGAGGAGTTCGCGGTGGCGTTGCGGGAGGCGATGCGGGCGCTTCCCGTGCGGGTGGCTGCTTGAGGGGCGTTTCCGCCTGCCTTCCCGCTGTGCCGAATTGCGGCTCCGCCGCGTGTGTGGGCGGAAGTTTCCGGGCCTGGCCCCGCTTCGGGCGGTGCCCGGGGTGCCGTACCGGGGCTGGATCACGCGCCGTGAGACCGGCCTCGCCGAGAGTGTTCCCCCTGCGCCTGGCGGCTGAGGAGGTGCCCGCGCCCACGGCCGCCAGGGCTCGCGCTGCTCACCGGCCGCGCCGCCGCCGGCATCCTGGACGCCCGGCGCGCCGAACATCTGCGTCTGATGCGCGTCCTCGCCGACCGCGAGCGCCCGCGCCGACCAGCTCAATCTGCGACCACGCGCTGTTCCGTCTCGAAGCCGATCTGCGCCGGCTGGATCCGACCGCCGCCCGGCTCGACCAGCTCGCCGCGGAGGTTCGCGCGTGATGTTCTCGCCGCTCGCCGCTCGTCGCCGGCGAGCCGCTCAAGTCCTTCGGTGCGACCACCGCGCTCGATGGTGCCGCGTTCTCCATCCACCCCCGGCAGGTCGTCGCCCTCATGGGCCCTCCGGCTCGGGGTACGTCGACCCTGTTGACGCCGGCGGTGATGCTGCTGCGCCTGCCGTTGCTGTGGCGTCTGATGCGGCCGGAGGACCTACGGGCAAAGTGACGGCGGGTGGGGCGCCACCTGCGGCGGACTGCCCGCGCCGCCACCGCCGGCGAAGCTGGGTTTCGCCGCGCAGTCAGCCCGTCCGGCGGCCCCGGACACGCTCGAAGGACGGTACGGCATCCGGGCCTTGCCCCCGTTCGGGACGGGGTACCGCCAACGCCGCCAGGCGCAGGGGAGGGGGAGTGCGGGCGGGGGAACGACTCCGCGCGGCGGCCCCCCCGACGGCGGCCCGGCCCTACGGCGTCGCGTCCCCCGGCCCCGGCCCCGCCGGTGGCGTCTTCGGTGGGCGTCCCCGCCGGGTGATCGGCCGCGCACCGCCCGGCAACCGTCCCGCATCGGCCAGCGCCCGCCGCAGCAGGAACTCGATCTGCGCGTTCGTGCTGCGCAGCTCGTCCCCGGCCCACCTGGCCAGCGCCTCGTAGACCGCCGGGTCCAGTCGCAGCAGTACCTGTTTGCGCTCGGAGGGGGGCGGCGGTGTCACTGGTAGAGCGTGCCCGTGTTGAGGACCGGCTGTGCCGCCCGGTCGCCGCACAGCACCACCATCAGGTTGGACACCATCGCCGCCTTGCGCTCGGAGTCCAGTTCGACGATGTCCTGCTCGGCGATCCGTACCAGGGCCGCCTCGACCATGCCCACCGCGCCGTCGACGATCTGGCGCCGGGCGGCCACGACAGCGCCCGCCTGCTGGCGCTGCAGCATCGCGGAGGCGATTTCGGGTGCGTAGGCGAGGTGCGTGAAACGGGACTCGATGATGTGGACACCGGCCGCCTCGACCCGCGCGTGCAGCTCGGCGGCGAGCTTCTCCGTGATCTCCTCCGCGTTGCCGCGCAGCGACAGGCCCTCCTCGTCATGAGCGTCGTACGGGTACTCGATGGCGATGTGCCGGACCGCCGCTTCGGTCTGTGTGGAGACGAACTCGAGGAAGTCGTCCACCTCGAACATCGCCTGGGCGGTGTCCTCGACCTTCCACACCACCACCGCGGCCAGCTCGATGGGGTTGCCGTACGCGTCGTTGACCTTCAGTACGGCCGTCTCGTGGTTGCGTACGCGGGTCGAGATCTTGGCCCGTGAGGTGAGCGGGTTGACCCAGCGGAGCCCGTCCGTGCGGATCGTGCCGCGGTAGCGGCCGAAGAGCTGGACGACGCGGGCCTCACCGGGCGCGACCATGTTGAGGCCGCACATGGCGAGGAACGCGGCGATGCCGATCAGGATGCCGAGGACGATCAGTACGGCCTTGGAGCCGGCGGAGTCGAATGCCGTCGCGGTGACGACGAGTGCCACCCCGGCGGCCAGTCCGAGCAGTCCGAGCAGCAGGGCGAGGCCGCCTCCGATGCTGTGGGCGGAGAACTCGCGCACCCGCGGCTGTGGCATCTCCGGTACGTCGGCCGGGCCCTTGTCGTGGTCGATCGCGCTGGTGGCAGGCATGGACATCCCCGTTTCTGTGTCTCGTACGCCTCTGCGGGTCCCTAGCAGAGTGATATCACTTTATCGTATGTGGCAACCCTGTGTGCCGTTCGTGAGTCGGTTCCCATGACACGAGGTGCTGATTCTCACGTCCGGAAAAGGGCGGATCGATGCCTCTTTGTCTGCATGACCGGTGTTAACTTTCTGAGCTGATTCCGGACAGACACCCACAGCCGACAGAGCGGAGCGACGAAGCGATGGGCCGAGCGGAAGCGCGACAGGCCCGGCAGCGCGGTGCGCGCCGGGCGAAGAAATCCGGGCCCTCGGGCATACGCCGCTTCTTCACCTTCAGGAAGATCCTCGGCACGTTCTTCGGCCTGTGCCTGCTGGCGATGGGCGCGTTCTTCGTGGCCTACATGCTCGTCCCGGTCCCCGAGGCGAACGCGCACGCGAAGCTGCAGAGCAACGTCTACAAGGACAGCGACGGCAAGATCCTCGCCCGGACCGGCGAGGTCAACCGCGAGATCGTCGGCCTGTCCAAGATCCCCAAGGAGGTCCAGTACGCCTTCGTCGCCGCCGAGAACAAGACCTTCTTCGAGGACTCCGGCGTCGACATCAAGGGCACGGTTCGCGGCCTGAAGAACACCGTCACCGGTCAGGGCAAGCAGGGTGGCTCGACGATCACCCAGCAGTACGTCAAGAACTACTACCTGACCCAGGACCGGACGGTCACCCGCAAGCTCAAGGAGCTGGTGATCTCGCTGAAGGTGGACCGGAACAAGGAGAAGAGCGAGATCCTCGCCGGTTACCTCAACACCAGTTACTTCGGTCGCAACGCGTACGGCATCCAGGCCGCCGCCCAGGCGTACTACGGCGTCGACGCCGAGCAGCTGAACGTCTCCCAGGGCGCCTACCTCGCGTCGCTCGTCCAGGCCCCCAGCCGCTTCGACTGGGCGGTCGCCTCCGACGAGACCAAGGAGGCGGTGACCAACCGCTGGAACTACGTGCTGAACAACATGGTCGAGGAGAACTGGCTCGACAAGAGCACCCGCGACGGGCTGAAGTTCCCCGTTCCCAAGGCGCCGAAGGCTGCGTTCGGCCTCGGCGGCCAGGTCGGGTACATCGTCGACGCCGCCAAGAAGGAACTGATACGCCAGGGGCTCGACGAGGCGGACATCGACGCCGGCGGCTGGACGTTCACCCTGAACATCGACTCCAAGCGCCAGAAGGAACTGGAGAGGGCGGTCCAGGAGCAGTTGGAGGACGAGCTCGACCGCAAGGGCAGCAAGGTCGACGCCACCGTGCAGGCCGGCGCCACCTCCGTCGACCCGGAGTCGGGGAAGGTCGTGGCGCTGTACGGCGGGGTCGACGCCACGGAGCACTGGCTCTCCAACGCCACCCGTCGCGACTACCAGCCCGCCTCGACCTTCAAGCCCGTGGTGTTCGCCTCCGCCCTGGAGAACGAGTCCGAGACGCAGGACGGCGACCCGATCGGCCTCAACACGATGTACGACGGCACCAGCAAGCGCCCGGTCGAAGGCAGTGACACCTCCTTCGCGCCGCAGAACGACCTCGACAAGAGCTATGGCCCCGTCACCGTGCAGACGTCGCTCAACCGGTCCATCAACTCCGCGTTCGCGCAGATGGCCGTCGACGTCGGTCTGGACGAGGTGAAGGAGACAGCGCTCGAATTGGGCGTCCCCGACGTCAACTTCCCGGAGCGCCCCGCGATCGCACTGGGCACCATGGGCGCCTCCACATGGGACATGGCCGGTGTCTACGCCACCCTCGACAACCACGGCAAGAAGGTCACTCCGACGATCGTCGCGAAGGCCGAGCACAAGGACCGGGAGTTCGAGGTCCAGGACCCGATCGGCAGCCAGGTGATCAGCCGCGAGACGGCCGACACCGTGACCGCTGGCCTCACGGGCGTGGTGAAGAACGGCTCCGGCATCGCGGCGAAGTCGAGTGCCTACGAGGCGGCCGGCAAGACCGGCACCTCGGAGAAGAACCGGTCCGCCTGGTTCGCGGGCTTCACCCCCGAACTCACCACCGTGGTCGCTCTGTTCGGTGAGTCGCCCAAGGACGGCGGTGGCCAGGTCTCCCTCACCGGCACGGCCGAGGCCGGCCGCGCCAACGGTGGAGGCTTCCCCGCCAGGATCTGGGCCGACTACACGGTGGGCGCGCTGAACGGCGGCTCCGACGCCGAGTTCGACCTGGACGTGGCGGAGATCGCCGCCCCCGACCCGGACCCGACGCCGACGGACACCGGGACCGAGAGCGAGGACCCGGACCCGACGCCGACGGACACCGGCACCGAGAGCGAGGACCCGGACCCGACGCCGACGGACACCGGGACCGGGGACCCGGCCCCGACGGACGAGGCGCCGATCACGCCGACCTTGACACCGCCGACGGGGACCTTCACCCCGCCGGTCGAGACGGGCGACGGCGAGGACGAAGCGAACCGGGACGAGGAACGCCGCCCGCTGAATCCCTGAGCGGCCGTCAGGACACACACGGCGGCGCCCGCACCCGAGGACCTGGGTGCGGGCGCCGCCGTGTGCGGAGTCGGCCGCCGTTGACCTTCACCGGCCTCGGCGACACCACGGTGGATCGCCCTGCGGGTGGCCGCCTACGCGCGGGCCGGCAGCTCGAACCAGACGACCTTGCCCGTGGACAGCCGTGTCGCGCCCCATCGCCGGGCGAGGCGGTTCACCAGGAACAGGCCGCGGCCGCCCTCGTCCGTGTCCCGCGCCCGCCGCTGCCTGGGCAGCTGCGGTGAATCGTCGCCGACCTCGCAGCGCAGCACATCGGTGCGCAGCAGCCGCAGTGTCACCGGCCGCTCCGCGTACCGCACGGCGTTGGTGACGACCTCGCTGACCAGAAGTTCCACCGAGTCGGACAGCTCCTCGAGGCCCCAGCGGGCCAGGGCCCGGCGGGCGAGGCGGCGGGCGCGGCCCGGCGCCGCGTCCTCCGGCTCCAGGAACCAGTAGGCGACGTCGCTCGGCGCGATCCCGTCGAAGCGGGCCGCGAGCAGCGCGATGTCGTCGTCGCGGTCGCCGGGGCCCAGCATGTCGAGCACGTCGTCGCAGAGGGCCTCCAGCGGCGGCGAGTGGTCCGGGCCGGTGAGCTGCGCGGTGTCGGCGAGCCGCTCACGGAGCTGCTCGATGCCCGTCCACACGTCGCGCAGCCGTGACTCGACCAGTCCGTCGGTGTAGAGCAGCAGCGTCGCTCCGGCCGGGGCGTCCAGCTCCACGGCCTCGAAGTCGACGCCGCCGACGCCGATGGGCGCGCCGGGGGGCACCCGCAGCACCTCGGCCCGCCCGCCCAGGTGCAGCAGGATGGGCGGCGGGTGTCCCGCGTTGGCGATGGTGATCCGGTGCGAGACCGGGTCGTAGACCGCGTACAGGCAGGTGGCCATGCGGTCGGTGCCGAGCCGTTGGGCCTGCTCGTCCAGGTGGTGCAGCACCTCCTGCGGCGGCAGGTCCAGGCCGGCCAGCGTCTGGGCCGTGGTCCGCAGCTGGCCCATGATCGCGGCGGAGGTCATGGAGTGGCCCATGACGTCGCCGACCACCAGAGCGACCCGGCTGCCGGGCAGCGGGATCGCGTCGTACCAGTCGCCGCCCACGCGGGCCGTCTCCGCCGCCGGAAGGTAGCGGGAGGCGAGCCGTACACCGGTCGGTTGGGGCAGGGAGTCGGGCAGCATCGTGCGCTGCAGCTCGTCGGCGATGTACGCCTCGCGGCCGTACAGCACCGCCTTGTCGATGCCGAGCGCCGTGTGGGTCGCCAGCTGGGCCGCGACCAGCAGGTCGTTCGGCTCGAAGGCGGGCCGGTCGGGGCGGCGCAGGAAGACCGCGGCGCCGATCACCCGGCGGCGGCCGCGCAGCGGGGCGAGTATCGCGCGGTGGCCGGTCGGCACGGAACGGCCGTCGCCGAGCAGCTCGGGCAGGGCAGCGCGGGCCGCGGCGGAGTCGCCGAAGACCGGCCGCACCCCGCGCAGCACCTCGGACAGTGCCCCCCCGGAGCGGACCTCGCACAGCTCGGGGGCCGGTACGGGGTCGATCCCCGCCTCCAGCAGCGGCATGGCACCGGCGACGCCCTGGTCCGCGTCGTCCGCGTTCAGACGCAGCCTGTCGGTACGGCGCAGGCGCAGCACGAACGGGGAGATCGGCCGCTCGTCGCCCACCGGCAGCGGGTCACGGAGATAGACGAGGATCGCGTCCGAGAAGGTCGGCACCGTGGCCCGGCACAGGCCGAGGACGATCTCGTCGAGGTCGATGCCGCGAGCGATCCGCCGCGTCGCCGCTCCCACGAACCGCAGCCGGTCGCCCTCGCGTCTCGCCGTTCCCGCGATGTCCTGGGCCTGCAACTGAGCTGCGTGCACCTGGGGCTGAGTCTGCGGCTGAGGCTTCGGCGGCGGCCCGGCGGGCGCGGGAGAGGCCCCGGCCGCCTGCGCCCGCGGCCGGGTGCGTTCCTGGGGCCGGGCAGCGAGCGGCTGCCGGCCTTCGTGGGAGGTGGGATGCTCCGTCACGCGTGGGATTCCGTCCATCCGGGCCGGTTGTGCGATGCAATCGCCTCGAGGGGCGGTATACCCGCTCTGGGGGTGACGTCGACAGGGTGGCGGGCTTCCGGCACAGCTCAACCCCCTGTTGTGACTGACTCGTGTCTCGTCCGAGATGCTGGGTGACTGGACGCTCTGTGACTGGTCGATGACTTGCGGTCAGGGCCCTCTGCTCCTGCTCCCTCGTACGGCGCAGCCTTGCGGACGACGATCCTACGTTTGACCCCAGGGGGCGCATCAAGAGTCTCACGAGGTCGTACAAGCGGGAGCGTAATCCCGTCCGGAACCGGCCACGGAGCTCGAATCAGGCCGCCTGACGCCCCGGAAGGCGGTCCCAGTCGGCCGGCAGGACCGGTACCCGCCAGCCCGGGTCCGGTCGCCAGTGCTCCCAGCCGTCACAGAACGGCGCGCCCCAGGAGCGGATCACCTCGACCGCCGCCCGGCCCGCCTCCTGCACGGCCCGCGCGGTCCGCGCGTCCATCAGGCCGACCCGCTGCGCCTGGTCGAACTCGTCCTCGTCCCGCCACAGCCAACTGCGGTCCGGGTAGACGGAGATGTCGAGGAAATGATCCTCCGAGTCGACGCCGCCCGACCAGCGGGTGCGCGGCTCCTCGAGGTTGACGTACCAGCTGCGGAACTGCCAGCCGTGCTCCCAGAAGAGCCACACCGACCAGGGCAGGCCGGGCTGGGCCAACTTCAGCACGCCGTTGCCGGTCCAGCGGGCGCGGGTGGTGGTGCGCGGTGCGGTGTAGCGGGTGGCCAGTGGCTCCTCGTGGACCGGCGTGCCGTCGGCGAGCTGCGGCTTCACGCATTCGGTGCCGGGGGCCATCCACACGGCGAGCAGTTCGTCCGTGTCCTGGACGACCGTCACGGGCCGGCAGATGTGGAAGGCAGCGCCGCCCGCCGGAGCCGGCGCATGGCCGCGGTAGCGCCAGAGGATGTGGTCCCCGGGCTCCCAAAGTGCCCTGCGTTCCGGGTCCGTCCTGCGCTGGTCCGTCCTGCCCGTGTCGCGTGCCGGGCCTCCCGTGCCTGTCATGAGCAGATCTTAGGAGTTCGCCGGGATCCACGCTGCGACACGTGTCACCGGCCGTGTCACGGATCCGGCCTCAGGGGTGGGTCATGCGCAGCACGTCGAGCGCCTCGTCCAGCTGCTCCAGGGTCAGCTCCCCGCGCTCCACATAGCCCGACTCGAGCACCACTTCGCGGATGGTCCGGCGCTGGGCGAGCGACTTCTTGGCGACCTTCGCCGCCTCCTCGTACCCGATGTACTTGTTGAGGGGGGTGACGACCGAGGGGGAGGACTCCGCGTACTCACGGGCCCGTTCGGCATCGGCGGTGATGCCGTCGACGGTGCGGTCCGCCAGCAGCCGCGAGGCATTGGCCAGCAGCCTGACCGATTCCAGCAGGTTCTTGGCGATCACCGGGAGCATGACGTTGAGTTCGAAGTTCCCGGCCGCGCCGGCCGCCGCGACGGTGGCGTCGTTGCCGGTGACCTGGGCGGTGACCATCAGCACCGCCTCGGGGATCACCGGGTTCACCTTGCCCGGCATGATCGACGAGCCGGGCTGGAGGTCGGGGAGGGCGATCTCGGCGAGACCGGTGCGCGGTCCGGAGGCCATCCAGCGAAGATCGTTGCAGATCTTTGTGAGCGAGACCGCGACCGTACGGAGCTGGCCGGACGTCTCCACCAGCCCGTCGCGTGCGCCCTGCGCCTCGAAGTGGTCGCGGGCCTCCGTCAGCGGCAGTCCGGTCGCGCGGGCCACCTCGGCGATGACGGCGGCGGAGAACCCGGGCGGCGTGTTGATGCCGGTGCCCACGGCCGTGCCACCCAGGGGCAGTTCGGCGAGGCGCGGCAGCGAGACCTTCAACCGCTCGATCCCGTAACGGATCTGCGCCGCGTACCCGCCGAACTCCTGGCCCAGGGTGACGGGGGTGGCGTCCATCAGATGCGTACGGCCGGCCTTCACCACCGCCGCGAACTCGGTGGCCTTGCGCTCCAGCGAGGAGGCCAGGTGGTCCAGTGCGGGGATCAGGTCGCGCATGAGGGCCGCGGTCGCCGCGATGTGGATGGAGGAGGGGAAGACGTCGTTGGACGACTGGGAGGCGTTCACATGGTCGTTGGGATGGACGTCGCGGCCGAGCCGTTCGGTGGCCAGGGTCGCGATGACCTCGTTGGTGTTCATGTTGGAGGAGGTGCCGGAGCCGGTCTGGAAGACGTCCACCGGGAAGTGCTCGTCCCATCGTCCCTCCGCGACCTCCTCCGCCGCCTGCGCGATCGCGCGGGCGATGTCCTCGTCGAGCACGCCGAGTTGGGCGTTGACCTGCGCGGCCGCGGCCTTGATACGGGCGAGTGCCTCGATGTGCGAGCGCTCCAGGTGCTGACCGGAGACGGGGAAGTTCTCGACCGCACGCTGGGTCTGTGCCCGCCACTTGGCGTGGGCGGGGACCCGCACGTCGCCCATGGAGTCGTGCTCGGTCCGGTACTCGCTCGCGTCGCTCATCGTGTCGTACCTCCTGAAAAAGTTGAGCACTTGTCTCGTTCTGTCTATTCCCAACTGCGCTACCCGCCAGTAAATACCCCGAGTAACCACAACTCGGGGAGGCGCAATGAAAGGCACCGTTCCCAGACTTCGACTCCGCCGCACCCTCGCGGCCGCCGCCCTCGCCACCGTCCTCGGCGGCCTGGCCGTGGCCGCTCCCGCCGCCGCGGAGCCCGCCGGCCCGGCGGCCGTACCCCTGACCGCCTTACCACTGCCGGCCGAGCTCGAGGCGGTCCGGGCTGCCGAGGCCACCGCACTCTACGGCGACCCTGCCCAGCGACCGCTCGCCGACCGCATGACCGGCCTGATCTCGCTCGGCGACAGCGAGATCTCCGGCGAGGGCACGGGCACTTACGAACCCGGCACCAACGGGCCCGACAACTGGTGCCACCGCTCGCCCGACGCCGCCATCCACCGCACCGGCATCGCGGCGGACGTGACCTACAACGTCTCCTGCTCCGGCGCCTCCACCGCCAACATCCGCATCGGCGGCAGCAAGCAGTACGCCGACGAGCTGGTCCAGAGCGACAACCTCGCCGTCAAGGCACGCAACACCCGCATCAAGATGGTGGTGCTCGTCGCCGGCGCCAACGACGACCTGCAGTTCGGGCCCGTCATCACGGACTGCGTCACCCGCTGGTTCACCTTCCAGGGGGCCTGCGCCCCCAAGTACCGGCCCGGCTGGCAGGCCAGGGTAGAGGGACTCGTGCCCAAGGTGGAGGCGACCGTACGCGACCTGCGGACGGTCATGCGCGACGCCGGGTACTCCGACTCCGACTACAAGCTGGTCGTCATGGGCTACCCCGGCCCCATCGGACCCGACATCCGCGACAACCCGCGCTACCCCGGCAAGATCCCCGGCGGCTGCACCGGCTACGACGAGGACGCCGCCTGGGCCCGTGACGGCGCGGTCCCCGCCTTCGAACGCGGCATGCGCGAGGCCGCGCGGAACACGGGTGCCGTCTTCCTCGACAACTCCCGCCTCTTCCACGGCCACGAGGTCTGCATGGACGACCCGTGGGCGCGCGGGCTCTACATCGACGTCACCAACCCGTTCCCGCCGGACGCCAACTCGGTCCGGCAGTCCTTCCACCCCAACGTCCGGGGGCACGCCGCCTTCGCCTCCTGCCTGACGCAGATCTACAACTCCTCGCTGCGCGAGGCGGGTTGCGCGGACGTCTCGTCCAGCGGCACGCCGCGCCTGTTCCCGGCGGCGTGGGACGACGCCTACCGGCCGCTGAAGGCCGCGTCGGCCTCAGGCCCGTGCGCCGACGTCGCGGGTGCGGTCACGCGCAACGGCACGGCCGTGATCGGCTGGGACTGCCACGGCGGGCGCAACCAGGGCTGGTGGTACGACACCACCCGCCGCTCACTGCACACCGAGCTGTCCCAGGACCGCTGCCTCGACATCCCGGGCGGCGAGTACCGCGAGGGGGCGGAGCCGGCGGTGTGGAACTGCCACGGCGGCGCGAACCAGCAGTTCGTCCGCACCGGCGGCACGATTCGGCCGGCGTCGGCGCAGTCCCTGTGCGTGACGTTCCCCGCGGTGGCGGGTGACGCTGTCCGCCTGTCGCGGTGCGACGGCTCGGCGGAGCAGCGCGTGGCGTAGGCGGGGGCTGCCTTCCCCGCCCGCCCTCCCCCTGCGAACCGGGGCTTCGAAGGAGCCGTTCGGCGGCCCCCGGGACACCGCGCGGAGCGCGGTGTCCCGGGGCCAGGGTCACGCCGAGCGCGGCGCAGCCGCAATCGGCACATCGGGAAGAGGGCGGCCAGGGCCTCTCGTGGGGAACGTCCCCGTGCGGTGCCCGAGACCCGCCCCGGCACGCCCGACGGCTACGCCAGGCCCGGGCCGCGCACCGGGATCGACGTGAACGTCGGCGCCGGAGCCGGCTCCGTGAAGAAGTCGTTGCCCTTGTCGTCCACGACGATGAACGCGGGGAAGTCCTCGACCTCGATCCTCCAGACCGCCTCCATGCCGAGCTCCTCGTACTCGACGACCTCGACCTTCTTGATGCAGTCCTGCGCGAGCCGCGCCGCCGGTCCGCCGATGGAGCCGAGGTAGAAGCCGCCGTGCGTGCCGCACGCGTCGGTGACCTGCTTGGAGCGGTTGCCCTTGGCCAGCATGATCTTGGAGCCGCCCGCCGCCTGGAACTGCTCCACGTAGGAGTCCATCCGGCCGGCCGTCGTCGGCCCGAAGGAGCCGGAGGCGTAGCCCTCCGGGGTCTTCGCGGGGCCGGCGTAGTAGACCGGGTGGTCCTTCAGGTACTGCGGCATCTCCTCGCCCGCGTCCAGCCGCTCCTTGATCTTCGCGTGCGCGATGTCGCGGGCCACGACCAACGGGCCGGTCAGTGAGAGACGGGTCTTCACCGGGTACTTGGACAGTTCGGCGAGCATCTCGTCCATCGGCCGGTTGAGGTCGATCTCGACGACGTCGCCGTCCTCGGCGAGCTGCTCGTCGGTCGTGTCCGGCAGGAACCGCGCCGGGTCGGTCTCCAACTGCTCCAGGAAGACGCCTTCCGCGGTGATCTTTGCGACGGCCTGCCGGTCGGCGGAACAGGAGACGGCGATGGCGACGGGCAGCGAGGCGCCGTGCCGCGGCAGGCGCACCACGCGCACGTCGTGGCAGAAGTACTTGCCGCCGAACTGCGCGCCGATGCCGATCTTCTGGGTGAGCTCGAAGACCTTCTTCTCCAGCTCCTCGTCACGGAAGCCGTGCCCGAGCTCCGACCCCTCGGAAGGCAGCTCGTCCAGGTAGTGCGCGGACGCGTACTTCGCGGTCTTCAGCGCGAACTCCGCGCTCGTGCCGCCGACGACGATCGCCAGGTGGTACGGCGGGCACGCGGCCGTGCCGAGCGAGCGGATCTTCTCCTCCAGGAACTTCATCATGCTCGCCTCGTTGAGGACGGCCTTCGTCTCCTGGTAGAGGAAGGACTTGTTGGCGCTGCCGCCACCCTTGGCCATGAAGAGGAACTTGTAGGCGCCGCCGTCGGTCGCGTACAGCTCGATCTGCGCCGGGAGGTTGGAGCCGGTGTTCTTCTCCTCCCACATGGTGATCGGGGCCATCTGCGAGTACCGGAGGTTCAGCTCGGTGTAGGCGTCGTAGATGCCGCGTGACAGCGCTTCCTCGTCGCCGCCCTCGGTGAGCACGTTCTGGCCGCGCTTGCCCATGACGATCGCGGTGCCGGTGTCCTGGCACATCGGGAGCACGCCGGCGGCGGCGATGTTCGCGTTCTTCAGCAGGTCGAGGGCGACGAACTTGTCGTTGGAGGAAGCCTCCGGGTCGTCGATGATCCGCCGCAGCTGCGCGAGGTGGGCCGGGCGCAGGAAGTGCTGGATGTCGTGGATCGCCTCGGCGGCCAGCTTGCGCAGGGCCTCCGGCTCGATCTTGAGGAACGTACGGCCGTCGGCCTCGAAGGTGGAGACTCCCTCGGCGGTCACCAGCCGGTACGGGGTGGTGTCCTCGCCCAGCGGGAGCAGATCCGTATACGCGAACTCCGGCATTTCGCCCATTCCTCACTTCGCAGACAGCAGCATGCCTCCGTCGGCAGCGCCATCCAGCGTAAGACGCCCGCGCAGCCCCGATCCTGTGAGGTAAGGCTCACTTCCCGGGCCGGGGTCGCGTGGACCGCACGGGGCGGCAGGGGCTACTCGGTGATCATCGCCGGACTCTCGAGCATCGCCTCCTCATGGCCGGCCCTGCGGGCTCATGACGCCGGCCCCCACGGCTTCGGCCCCCGCACGCCGGCCGCGCCTTCCGGTTGCTGCCGGACTGCTTACGGCGGCCGCCCGTGCGGGACACCGCCAGAGGCGGACCCCGCAGAAACGCCGGAATCGGCGGCGGGTTCCCGCCAGGCCGGTTTCCGCCGGCACCTGCGGTGGCGGCGCGCGCCGGACCGGGCGGCCGCCATCGGCCGGAACGGCGTGGACCACTAGTCGCGATCTATCGCGTTTCGCTAGGCTGGTGCCGTGGACCTCGAGAAGCAGCCCCAGAAGCCGGCCGCCCCGTTGGACCCGGCCGGTGCCATCCGCGCCTCCGATGCCGACCGCGACCGGATCGCGGACATCCTCAGGGACGCCCTGGCCGAGGGCCGGCTCGACGCGGAGGAGCACTCGGAACGCATCGACGCGGTCTACCGCGCCAAGACGGTCGGCGAGCTCGAGCCGATCGTCCGGGACCTGCCCGCCGCCGGCCGGCGGTCCGGCACCGCCGCCGTGCGCGACTACGACGACTGCGCCGATCCGGGCGGATCGGCGGAGAACCTCGTCGCCGTCTTCTCCAGCTCGACCCGCAAGGGCCGTTGGCGGGTGGGCCGCAGGACGAACGCCTTCTCGCTCTTCGGCAGCATCGAGATCGACCTCACCGAGGCGCTCTACGGCCAGCGGCTCTCCGTGATCAACGCGACCGCGATCTTCGGCAACGTCGAGGTGCGGGTCCCGGAGAACATCTCCCTGCGCGGCAGCGGAACCGGCTTCTTCGGGAACTTCGAAGTGGTGACGCTGGAGGCAGCGGATCCCGAGGCGCCGGTCGTCGTCGTCAACGGCTACTCCGTTTTCGGCAATGTCGAGGCGAAGCCGAAGCGCGGCCGGCGTATCTCCGACCTCCACGACAAGCTGCGCAAGCACCTGCGCTGAAACGGACGACGGGCAGCAGCAGGGGCGGCGGGACACGACCTGGGCAGGGGGCACTTTCGCGCCGCACGCGCCGATGCGTAATTCCGTGCGTCGGAACTCAGTGCCACTCAGTGCATAGGCGTGCGCACAGCGGGTAGGGACTGCTGCATCGTCTCTCGCTCGCGAATCCCGTCGTCAGGAGTAGACCGTGCTGCAACTGCCGCATCAGTCCCTGCAGGTGGCCGCCGTGCCGCACCAGCGCATTCCTGCCCGGGAGGACCAGGCAGGTCCCTGGCACGCGGAGGCGGTGTGCCGCCGGGACGAGGCGGGCCTGTTCTTCGCCCCGTCGAAGGAACCGACGGCCGAGCGGCTGGCGCGGGAGGAGGCGGCGAAGCGGGTCTGCGCCCGTTGCCCCGTGATGGTGGAGTGCCGGGAGCACGCCCTGCTGCAGCCGGAGCCGTACGGTGTGTGGGGCGGCCTGACGGCGGCGGAGCGCCGGGTGGTGCTGGCCCGTCGCCGGCGTCGTGAGGTGGAGCTGAAGAAGCCGGCGTCCGCGGCCTGACCAACAGACGGCCGTACGGAAACGGGGCGCCCCGCATCAGGGCGCCCCTTCCGTTTGCCTGCCGGGCCCGGACCGTGTCCGCCCGGCGACCGCCTACTGCGCGCGGTCGAAGTCGATCTGGCTGTACGCGCGGAGCTTGGACAGCCGGTGCGTCGAGTCGATCTGCCGGATGGTGCCCGACTTGGAGCGCATCACCAGGGACTGCGTGATCGCGGTCTCCGCGCGGTAGCGGACGCCGCGCAGCAACTCGCCGTCCGTGATGCCGGTGGCGACGAAGAAGACGTTGTCGCCGGAGACCAGGTCGTTGGTGCTCAGGACACGGTCCAGGTCGTGGCCGGCGTCGAGCGCGCGCTGCCGCTCCGCGTCGTCCTTCGGCCACAGCTTGCCCTGGATGACGCCGCCCAGGCACTTGATCGCGCAGGCCGAGATGATGCCCTCGGGCGTACCGCCGATGCCGAGCAGCAGGTCGACGCCGGTGCCTTCCTTGACGGCCATGATCGAACCGGCGACGTCGCCGTCCGAGATGAACTTGATCCGTGCGCCGGTCTCCCGGATCTCCTTGACGATCCCGTCGTGGCGCGGGCGGTCGAGGATGACGACCGTGACGTCCTCGGGCGAGGAGTGCTTCGCCTTGGCGACCCGCCGGATGTTGACGGAGACGGGCGCGTTGATGTCGACGTAGTCGGCGGCCTCCGGGCCGGTGACCAGTTTGTCCATGTAGAAGACGGCCGACGGGTCGAACATGGTGCCGCGGTCCGCGGCGGCCAGCACGGCGATGGCGTTGGGCATGCCCTTGGCCGCCAGCGTGGTGCCGTCGATCGGGTCGACGGCGATGTCGCACTCGGCGCCGGTCCCGTCACCGATCCGCTCGCCGTTGAACAGCATCGGCGCCTCGTCCTTCTCGCCCTCGCCGATGACGACGACGCCGTTCATCGAGACGGTGGAGACGAGGGTCCGCATGGCCTTGACCGCGGCGCCGTCGGCGCCGTTCTTCTCACCGCGCCCGACCCAGCGGCCGGCGGCCATGGCGGCGGCCTCGGTGACCCGGACGAGCTCCAGGGCGAGGTTGCGGTCGGGGGCCTCGGGGGAGACCTCGAGCTGGGACGGCAGATGATTCTCGGTCATCGGAGCGCACCTTTCTGTACGACGACGGCCGTAAATAAAGAGGGTGGGGCGACTCTATCGGTACGTCGACAAATTGAGCAGTGGGGGCCACGTTTGAGCACATCTGTCGGATGCGAACATGGGGGCGTGGCAGGTATGCGAGGCAAGCAGACGATCCGTGGAATGTTCCAGTCCATGGCGGTGATCGGCGTCGTCGTGGCGGGCATCTACATGCTCGTTCCGCATGACGAGAACAAGGACCCGATCAGGACGGTCGACTACCGCGTCGAGCTGGTGACGGCGCAGCGGGCCGCGCCGTACCCGGTGGCAGCGCCCGAGGGCCTCGGCAAGGGGTGGCGGGCGACGTCGGTCACCTTCGAGCGGGAGAACGCCCACGCGTGGCACCTCGGCTTCCTCGACCCGGACGACCAGTACGTCGCCGTCGAGCAGTCCACGGCGCAGTCCGCCGACAAGTATGTCCGAGAGGTCACCCACGAGGCCGCGAAGACGGAGCGGACCCGGCAGGTGGCCGGCAGGACCTGGCAGTACTGGGAGGGCCCCAAGTACGACGCCCTCGTGCTGACCGCCGACGGATCGACGACGGTGGTGACCGGCACGGCGACGCCGGAGCGGCTTGCCGAGATGGCCGCGGCCCTCGAGTCCGAGGAGCCGGGCGGCGCGGGCGACGGAGCGTCGGCCGGCCCGTCGGCGAAGCCGTCCGCCGGTTCCTGACCGCACCGGCGTCGCGGACGGCTCCACGCCGCCCGGCGTGGTGACCGGCACCGCGCGCGCCGGCACCGCGCGCGCCGGCGGCGTCGCGCAGGCGGCGAAAGGCCGCCGCGCCCCGACGGCGCGGCGGCTTTTCGGTGTCCGCGCGCGCTCGGGGCGCGCGGGGGTTGCTCAGACGGTGGTGACGACGTCCTCGTACGACAGGCGCGGGGAGCGCGGGAACCAGGCGTCCTCGCCCGGCTTGCCGATGTTGACGACCATCAGCGGCGTGTGGTCGTCGTCCAGGAACTCCTTCTGGACGCCGGCGGCGTCGTAGCCCGTCATCGGGCCGGCGGCCAGGCCGGCGGCGCGCACGCCGACGATGAAGTACGCGGCCTGCAGCGCGGCGTTCAGACCGGCGGCCTGCTCGCGGACCGGGCGCTCGGTGAAGAACATGTCCTTGGCCTGCGGGAAGTGCGGCAGCAGGGCCGGCAGCTCCTCGTGGAACTCGTTGTCGGCAGCGAGGATGGCGACCAGTGGCGCGGAGGCGGTCTTGGCCTGGTTGCCCCCTGCCATGTGCGCGACGAGACGCTCACGGGCCTCGTCGGAGCGAACCAGCACGACGCGCAGCGGGCTCTGGTTGAAGGCGGTCGGGCCGAACTTGACCAGGTCGTAGATCGCCTGGACCTGCTCCTCGGTCACCGGCTCATCGGTGAAGGTGTTGGCGGTGCGGGCCTCACGGAAGAGGAGGTCCTGGGCGGCGGGGTCAAGAACGAGGGACATCGGGCGTGCCTTCCGCATCAGTGGAAAATGCCTTACAGGCGCTGCCAACCGCCGAGCAATGCATTAAATTTCAACTACCTGCGGATTGTGACCCTCTTCACACTTCTGGTCTCCCGCTGAGGCCGCCGCGGAGCGCGTGGCGCCTACTCGCCGTCCGCCCCGTCCTCCTCCGGCGTCGCCAGGGCCGCGTCGAGGCGGGCCCGGGCGCCCTCCAGCCAGTGGCGGCACACCTTCGCCAGCTCCTCGCCGCGCTCCCACAGCGCCAGCGACTCCTCGAGCGTCGTGCCGCCCGCCTCCAGCCGGCGTACGACCTCGATCAGCTCGTCCCGCGCCTGCTCGTAACCGAGCGCGGCCTCTTCCGTCTTGGCAGCCATGCCATCCACCCTATGCATGAGGTACGACAACAGATCCGGCACCGGCCGGCGGCGTCACTCGGTCACCCGCACGTGGAACTCACCCTCCGAGACGCGAGCTCGTAGCGCGTCCCCCGCGCGCACCTCGTCCGGCGAGCGGACCACGGCGCCGTCGGTGCGCTGCAGCACCGCATAGCCCCGCTCAAGCGTCGCCGCAGGCGACAGCGAGACGACCCGGGCCCGCGTGTGCGCCAGTTCCGAGTCGGCGCGGTCCAGCAGATGGCCCAGAACCCGCCTGCTCCGGGCGACCAGCGCGTCCACCTCGGCCTCCCGCTCGTCCACCATCCGCTGCGGATGCTCCATGCACGGCCGGGCCAGCGCATGCGCGAGACCGCGCTCCTCCCGGTCCAGCAGCCCCTGCACGGTGCGCAGCGCCCGGTCCCGCAGCTGCCGCACCCGGTCCAACTCCTCGCCGACGTCCGGCACGACCTTCTTCGCCGCGTCCGTCGGCGTGGAGGCGCGCAGATCGGCCACCAGGTCCAGCAGCGGGGAATCCGGCTCGTGACCGATCGCCGAGACGACCGGTGTCGTGCATGCGGCCACCGCGCGGACCAGCTGCTCGTCCGAGAACGGCAGCAGGTCCTCGACGCTGCCGCCGCCGCGCGCCACGATGATCACGTCCACCTCGTCCAGGCCGTCCAGTTCCTTGACGGCCTGGACCACCTGCGGCACGGCGTGCACGCCCTGCACGGCGACGTTGCGAACCTCGAAGCGGACGTGCGGCCACCGCCGGCGGGCGTTCTCCAGCACGTCGCGCTCGGCCGCGGACGCCCGCCCGCAGACCAGGCCGACCCGGTGCGGCAGGAACGGCAGCGCCCTCTTCCGCTCCGGCGCGAACAGCCCCTCCGCGCCGAGCGACCGCTTCAACTGCTCCAGTCTGGCCAGCAGTTCACCGATGCCGACCGGCCTTATCTCCACGGCCCGCAGCGACAACTGCCCCCGGGGCGCGTACCACTCGGGCTTGGCGTACACGACCACACGGGCACCCTCGGCCACCACGTCGGCCACGGCGTCGAACACCTGGCGGAAGCAGGTGACGCTCAGCGAGATGTCGTACGACGGATCGCGCAGCGTCAAGAACACGACCCCGGCACCCGGCCGCCGCGACAACTGGGTGATCTGTCCCTCCACCCACACCGCCCCGAGCCGGTCGATCCACCCGCCGATGAGCCGTGACACCTCGCCGACCGGCAGAGGAGATTCCGCGGACGTGTTGAGAGCCATAGGGGCGAGCGTAACGGCCCCCTCCGACAACCCCCTGCCCCCGCACAGCGGCCTCCGGGCCGATGCGGGCGTGCCGCACGGCACGCGTCCCCGGGCCGGCCGCGATGCCCCTCGGCGCGTGGCGGCGCGAAGCTGCCGCCGGGCAGGTGGTGCCCGGGCGCCCGGCCCTGCGCGAAGCACGATCGGTCCCGCGCCGCGTACCTGAGGGCGTCAGCCCCGCCCGGAGGGCTTGGGGCGCATCGCAGCCCTCGGCCACGCACCGCCCCGACCGCTGCCCGTGGCTGATCAACCGAGGCTTCGGCCCGGCCTTACGATGGGGGGCATGACTGCTACGCCTCCCGCCCGACGCGTCCTCCTCGCCGCTCCCCGCGGCTACTGCGCAGGTGTGGACCGTGCCGTGATCGCCGTCGAGAAGGCCTTGGAGCAGTACGGGTCGCCGATCTACGTCCGCCACGAGATCGTCCACAACAAGTACGTCGTGCAGACCCTCGAGAAGAAGGGCGCGATCTTCGTCGACGAGACGGCGGAGGTGCCGGAGGGCTCGATCGTGATGTTCTCCGCGCACGGCGTCGCGCCGACCGTGCACGAGGAGGCGGCGCAGCGCCGGCTCGCGACGATCGACGCGACCTGCCCGCTGGTCACCAAGGTCCACAAGGAGGCCGTGCGCTTCGCCCAGGAGGATTACGACATTCTCCTGATCGGTCACGAGGGCCACGAAGAGGTCATCGGCACGTCCGGCGAGGCCCCCGACCACATCACCCTGGTCGACGGCCCGGAGGACGTGGCCAACGTGGAGGTTCGCAACCCCGACAAGGTCGTCTGGCTCTCCCAGACCACCCTGTCCGTCGACGAGACCATGGAGACCGTCGACGCCCTGAAGACGAAGTTCCCCGGCCTTGTCTCGCCCCCGAGCGACGACATCTGCTACGCCACCCAGAACCGCCAGACCGCCGTCAAGCAGATGGGCGCCGAGGCCGACCTGGTCATCGTGGTCGGCTCCAAGAACTCCTCGAACTCGGTCCGCCTCGTCGAGGTCGCCCTCGGCGCCGGCGCCAAGGAGGCCCACCTGGTCGACTTCGCGGACGAGATCGACGAAGCCTGGCTGGAAGGCGTCTCCACCGTCGGCGTCACGTCGGGCGCCTCCGTGCCGGAGGTGCTGGTCGAGGGCGTGCTGGAGTTTCTGTCGCAGCGCGGCTTCGAGGACGTCGAGATCGTGAAGGCGGCCGAGGAGTCGATCACCTTCTCGCTGCCGAAGGAGCTCCGCCGCGACCTGCGCGCCGAGGCGAGCCGCCTCGCGGGGCAGTGACGGCCAGCTCCAGCCCGTAACGTTGTGTCCATGAACGTCTTCGGAGTGGACATCGGCGGATCCGGGATCAAGGGCGCTCCCGTGGACCTGGATCGCGGTGATCTGGCGCTGGAGCGCCACAAGGTCCTCACCCCGCACCCGGCGACGCCCGACGCCGTGGCCGACGGCGTCGCGGAGGTGATCGGTCACTTCGGCTGGACCGGACCGGTCGGCATCACCTTCCCCGGCGTCGTCACCGGCGGCATCACCCGCACCGCGGCCAACGTGGACAAGGGCTGGGTCGACACGGACGCCGCCTCGCTGCTCGGCGAGCGCATCGGCGGGCTGCCCGTCACGATCCTGAACGACGCGGATGCGGCCGGCGTTGCCGAGATGACGTTCGGTGCCGGCCTCGGCCGCAAGGGCACTGTGATCCTGCTGACCTTCGGCACGGGCATCGGCAGCGCCCTCTTCATCGACGGCCGCCTGGTCCCCAACACCGAGCTGGGCCATCTCGAACTGAACGGCTACGACGCGGAGACGCGGGCGTCGACCAAGGCCAAGGAGGACGCCGACCTCAGCTGGTCGCACTGGGCGCGGCGGGTGCAGAAGTACCTGGCCCATGTGGAGATGCTGTTCTCGCCGGAGCTGTTCATCATCGGCGGCGGGGTGAGCCGCAAGTCGGAGAAGTTCCTGCCGCTGATCGAGGGCGTGCGGGCGGAGATCGTCCCGGCGGGGCTGCAGAACGACGCGGGGATCGTGGGAGCGGCGATGGCGGCGAGCCGGTAGGAGCCGCGGCCGGCGTGGTCGTCCGTGCCTGCCCCGGTCCTCTGTGCCTGCCCCAATCAACCGCGCCCGGCCGGTCGGCGTTCAGCCGCGCCGGCCGGAGCCGCCCGTACGGCCCCGGCGCTGCCGCCGCCCCATCGTCCGCAGTTTGCGTACGCAGGTGATGACCCCGGCCACCAGCGTCCCTCCGTACAGCCATCCCGCGTGCACGGCGAGCGCCGTCACCACGGCCATCGTCTGACCGCCGAACCCACCGCTGCCGCCGGAGATCGGCACGATCCCGACGGTGAACGCGATCGGCACGATGATCGGCGCGATGACCAGGTCGGCTTCGCGCACCCACAGCGCCGTCAGCGCGCTGACGGGCAGGAACAGCAGCCCGTAGACGATCGCCGAGCCGTTGAACAGAAGCTGGTCGAGGCTGCCCAGCGCCAGCATCGTCGCGGCACCGAACAGCCCGGCGCCGAGCCCGGTCAGCCGGGGGTTCGGCAACCGGCGCAGCGCCTGCACCAGCGGAGGGACAGGCCGTGGGGGGCGGGCCGGCACCGGATACGCGGTGGCGTCCGCGAGCGTGCCTGGTGCCGAGAGAGGGGGCTTCGGCTGCTGCCGGGGCTGGGGGCGACCTGTCCTGTGCTGCTCCACCCGGACAAACTAGGTCGAGAGGAGGTGCGAAACCGGCACTAGACACGCCCTTTGGACGACCTTGGCGCTGCGTTCGACCCCGGGCGGCCGTCGCAGGGCCGCTCGGGCCGCCCGTAAACTGGTGGATCGGCCCCACCCTCCCGGGCTGCGAGGGGCCTCCCGCCAGTCCTCGATCCTCCAAACTCTCCACGTCAGGAAGTCGCCAACGTGTCGCTCACGATCGGAATCGTCGGTCTGCCGAATGTCGGCAAGTCGACCCTGTTCAACGCCCTGACCAAGAACGACGTGCTGGCGGCCAACTACCCGTTCGCCACCATCGAGCCGAACGTGGGCGTCGTCGGGGTTCCCGACCCACGCCTCGCCGTGCTCGCGGGGATCTTCGGCTCGCAGCGCATCCTCCCCGCGACGGTCGACTTCGTCGACATCGCCGGCATCGTGCGCGGCGCGAGCGAGGGCGAGGGCCTGGGCAACAAGTTCCTGGCGAACATCCGTGAGTCCGACGCGATCTGCCAGGTCATCCGCGCCTTCAAGGACGAGAACGTCGTGCACGTCGACGGCAAGGTCTCGCCCAAGGACGACATCGAGACGATCAACACCGAACTGATCCTCGCGGACCTCCAGACCATCGAGAAGGTCCTGCCGCGTCTGCAGAAGGAGTCGCGGATCAAGAAGGACGTGGCCCCCAAGGTCGCGGCCGTGGAGGCGGCGAAGGAGATCCTCGAGAAGGGCGACACGCTCTTCGCGCACGGCATCGTCCAGGGCTCGGAGAAGGCCGAGCTCCTCCACGACCTGCACCTGCTCACCACCAAGCCGTTCCTCTACGTCTTCAACGTCGACGAGGACGAGCTGACGGACGACACCTTCAAGGACGAGCAGCGCACGCTGGTCGCGCCCGCGGAGGCGATCTTCCTGAACGCCAAGCTGGAGGCCGACCTCGCCGAGCTCGACGAGGAGGACGCCCTGGAACTCCTCCAGTCCGTCGGCGCCGAGGAGCCGGGTCTCGCCACCCTCGCCCACGTCGGCTTCAACACGCTCGGCCTCCAGACCTACCTCACGGCAGGCCCCAAGGAGACCCGCGCCTGGACCATCAAGAAGGGCGCCACCGCCCCCGAGGCGGCCGGTGTGATCCACACCGACTTCCAGAAGGGCTTCATCAAGGCCGAGGTCATCTCCTTCGCCGACCTGGTCGAGACCGGCTCCGTCGCCGAGGCCCGCGCGAAGGGCAAGGCGCGCATGGAGGGCAAGGACTACGTGATGCAGGACGGAGACGTGGTGGAGTTCCGGTTCAATGTGTAGGCGAACGCTTACTTTCTGCTAAGTGATCCGTCAAGTATGCAGATCGGAAGGGGTCGGACTCTGACGAGTCCGACCCCTTCGGCGTTCCGGTGCTGGCTTCGTGCTGAGTGTCAGGTGCGTCGAGGCGGGCTCAGCTTGTCCAGATCGAGGCTGATCTCGAAGGGCACCGGGCGCTGGAGGGTGCCCCGGAAGATACCGGCGGGCGCGTAGGCGCCGGTGGGTTCGTCGAGCTCGTAGACGTGGACGACGGGCGCCCCGTCCTCGTCCTCGATGCACCAGTAGTGCGGGATGCCGGCCTCTGCGTACTTGCGAAGTTTCACTGTGCGATCGCGGTGGGCGGACTCGGGGGACACGGCCTCCACGACGAGCTTCACGTCCTCCGGGGCGTACCACGTGCGGTCGGGGTCATAGGGCAGGTCCGTCAGCAAGAGGTCCGGCTCGGGGCGGTTGCGGGCATCGAGGCGGATCGTCATCTCCCGCTCGACCTCGAAGCCAGTCGGCGCCTGCGCCATGAGCGTGGTGGTCAGGGCGGTGACGAGGCGGCCATGCCAGGACCGCTGTGGCGACATCATGAAGACGAGGGCTCCGTCGATGAGCTCGGTGTGGCGTGGTGCCTCGGGGAGGCGGTCCAGGTCCTCCGCGAACCAGCCTTCCGCGCGCGGCGGGCGCATCCAGTCGGGCAGTGCGGTCATGGGACAACCCTAGCGATTGTGGCCGTCACGAGGGGAAGTTGTGCTGCTGATCCATAATCGCGCCGTACGCCGCAGGACGCCGAGCCCCCCGCGCCGGTGAGCGGGGTGACCACGGAGCCTGTACTTCTTCCGTGAATGGCAGTGGGCGCCGCCAGGGAGCAGCAGCTTCGTGCCGGCGCCCGGTGCATGGTGACGGCTACCCCCTTCCGGGCCCCGGCACTGCGGTGCCCGGAAGGACTTGCGTCGTCCCGTGGCTACGGCGCGACCAGGCCGGGGACGTCGATGAAGTAGGCATCGTCGCCCGCGCGCCACCGTGTGGGGGCGGTGGCGCGCAGGGGTCGCGTGGTGCGTCAGCTGCGGAGGGGTCCCTCGCAGAGGTAGTCGGAGGTGCCCGCGCGTCGGTCGGACCAGATGTCCACGTCGCCGAACGAGCAGTTCATGTCCGTCAGGTTGTTGTCGCCGCCCGCGGCGCGGTCGAGGAGGAAGTGGTCGACCGTCTCGGACATGTCCTTGAAGACGAGGTCGGCGTCGCCCGCGTCGGTCAGGTTGGCGGTGATGCGGCCGGTGCAGACGAACCGGGGCCGCTCTGCCGTGCCGCTGCCGTGGCACGCGGGGATGCTGCCGGTCGTCGCGACGAAGGAGGCGCGGGCCCCGTCGGCGGAGTCGTTGCGCAGCTGGTCCAGGGGGACGTAGCCGGTGTTCGGCACGAACAGGTCGTCGACATGGGCGATCTGCGCGTCGAGGAAGGCGTCGTACGCGCTCTGCAGGCTCGTGTCCTTGCCGAGCCGGTCGCGCCAGGCGTCGAACGCCGCCGGGTCGTCGGCGCGCAGGCTGCGGTACATCTCCCGCAGCAGTGAGGGGTGCTGCGTCCACAGGAACTCGAAGAAGGTGCCCGCGTAGTCGTAGAAGCGGAAGCCGTCGCCGTCGTACGTGGCGTGCAGCAACTGGTCCACGCTCATCCGCGGTCCGCCGTTCGCCGTGTCGTCGATGACGCCCTGGACGAGCGACTTGCGGACCTTGACGCCGTCACTGCGGCTGGCACCGGCGAAGAACTCCGCCGTGCCCTCGTCCATGGCCGTGGTGCGGTCGCCCTCGTACCAGGGGCCCTCGCCGAAGAAGCCGGGCACCGCCCACCGGCCGTTGAGGTAGTGACCGTACTCGTGGCGGAACAGCTCCTCCAGGGTCAGTGAGGAGTCCTGCGGCACACGGCGCTGGTACGTGTAGAAGGTCGCGCCCTTCTCGATGTAGATGCCGCCGTTGTCGGTGCCCATGCCGGTCAGGAGGGGATGGAAGATCTCGTACTCCTTGCGGGAGGAGTACAGGACGATGTTCAGAGCGGGGTTGGGGTCGCCCGCGAGAGGATCCTCACTGCCGACCACGCGATGGAACTGGGCCTTGACCTGCTTGCTCGCGTAGTACAGCTGGTCGACGGTGGCCCGGTCGAGGCCGGTGCGGACCCTGATGCGGTCGAGGCCGTCGACGCCGTAGAGGTAGGTGTACGGGAAGAGGCGCTTCTCGATGTCGGACTTGCACACGCGGTAGGGGGCGCAGGCGTCGTACACGCCCAGCCAGGTGGCGACCTTGGCCCAGGGCTCGCTGCTGTCACCGAAGGTGCGTGCCGTGACGCCCAGGAGGGTGCCCAGGCCGGAGACGGTCTCCTTGCGGAGTCCGTCTATCTGACCGAAGCGGCCGTACTCGTTCAGCGCGTCGCGCACCACCCAGGCGTTGGGCCTGTCCTTGAGGTGCGCGTGACGGGCGGAGGCCCTGAAGGCGGCCCGGTAGGAGGGGGTGGCCTTCGCCGCGGCGTGGAAGGCGGTGTCCTGGTTGCCGGGGTAGACGCCGAGGTAGTTCAGGCTGAGCGCGGCGAGGGCGGCCCCGGCCCACGAGGTGTCCTGGGCGGTGTCGGGGTGCCGGGCGTCCATGGTGGCCAGCACCCGCTTGACCAGTGGAAGTTGGTACTGGCGCAGGCCGGGGGCCGAGGCCGCGTAGAGCCCCTCGCGCAGGGTCTCGGCGTTGGTGCGGGTGGCTTCGAAGGTGCGGGCCGCCGAACCGAAGGCGGCGACGCCACGGCGCATGGTGGTCAAGGTCGGTGTGTCGGTGATGTCGATCTCGTCGCGCGAGAAGTCGTGGTACGCGACGGCGTGGAGATACGTGAACATCTCCAGCAGATGGCTGCTGTTCCTGCCGTCGTGGGAGGCGGCGAGGCCGGCGATGCGGCGGGAGACGGTCTGGACGTGCGCGTCCGACATGACGGGTACGAGGCGCTGGTCCCAGGCCCACAGGACCGACCGCAGACAGCCGTCGGCGGTGACGGCGGGGTCGGCGAGGAAGTCGGCGAACCGGCTCGGGGAAAGGCCCGTGACGCCGTCGAGGGTGCAGGGCACGTCTGCCGCGCCGAGGGTGGCTCGCGGCACGCCGGCCTCGGCCCTGCCCTTCTGCGCGGGGGTGCGGGGGCCGGGGACGCGGCCGCGGCTGACGCCGCTGGGGGCCGGGAGCGGACGGGCGGCGCGGTCCGGGGCCTCGGCCAGGCGGTCGACCCTGTCGGCGGAATCCGGTGGGGAGGCCGGCCGTATCGCCGAAGGGGTGGTGGGCGTGAGGGGCGAGGTGGGAGCGGGTTCGGCCGCTTGGGCGGGCTGGACGGCCGTCACGCAGAGCGTGAGCGCCGTCACGGCGGTGGGCAGTACCGCGCGCAGGGATGTGCGCCGGGCCGCACGCAGAGGTCGGCGCGGGTTTCTCGACTGGAACACATTGGCTCCTGTGTGGGAGGTGGCAAGAGATGCGCTGTGTGGCGGAAAGCTTCTCGGGATCCAACTGCCTTGATTCGAACGGCAGTTGAGCGCCATGTGATGTGTAACGTAGTAATGTGAAATGGCACTGTAAAGAGATGTGCGCCGTGGATCGCGATCGATCACTCCGTGCCTCGGACCCCCAGGGGGCCGAGGCACAGCCGTGCCCGTTTCAGACGGCCTCGGGGAAGTGGCAGGCCACCTGACGGGCCTCGCCGGGTGCCGGGGCCCTGAGTTCCGGTGCCTCGGTCCGGCAGATCCGCTGCGTCTTGGGGCAGCGGGGGTGGAAGGTGCAGCCGGGCGGGGGAGACGCCGGACTCGGCGGATCCCCGAGCAGCGTGATCCGCTCACGGGCCCGCTCGCCGACCGGATCGGGCAGCGGCACGGCGGACAGCAGGGACCGCGTATAGGGGTGGGCGGGGGCGGTGTACACCCGTTCCTTGGGGCCGATCTCGACGATGCGGCCGAGGTACATCACGGCGACCCGGTCGCACACTCGCTTGACCACCGAGAGGTCGTGGGCGATGAAGAGGTGGGCGAGAGAGAGCTCCCGCTGCAGACGGTCCATCAGGTTGACGATCTGGGCCTGCACGGAGACGTCGAGCGCCGAGACCGGTTCGTCCGCGACGATCAGCCGCGGGCTCGTGGCCAGTGCGCGGGCGATGCCGATGCGCTGGGCCTGGCCGCCGGAGAACTCGTGCGGGTAGCGGTCGATGTGCTCGGGGATCAGCCCGACGAGCTCTATCAGTTCGGTGGCCCGGCGGCGCGCGTCAGTGGCGGTACTGCCCTGCACCAGAAGGGGATCGGAGATGATCCGGGCCACGGTCTGGCGCGGGTTGAGGGAGGAGTGCGGGTCCTGGAACACCATCTGTATCTCCCGCCGCAGCGGCCTCAGCTCGCGCTGGGAGAGATGGCTGATGTCGCGGCCGTCGTAGCTGACCGAGCCGCCGGTCGGCTCGAGGAGGCGCACGATCATCCGGCCCGTGGTGGACTTTCCGCAGCCGGACTCACCGACCAGCCCGAGGGTCTCGCCCCTCGCCACGTCGAAGCCGACTCTGTCGACGGCCCGCACGGGGCGGGCCGAGCGGCCACGCCCGCCGGGGAACGTCATGCTCAGGTCCCGTACGGACAGCAGAGGTTCGGGTCCGGGCCGTGAGGGGTCCGGACCTGGTGCGTCGTCCTGCGTCATGGGGTGGCCTCCCTGGGCGGGGTGTACGGGGCCGCGGTCGGGCCCAGCGGCAGATGGCAGGCAACCGTGTGCCCCGCGACGGCCGCCGGGCGGGGCCTGATCCGCTCGCACCGCTCCAGCGCCTCGGCGCCTGCGAGGGCGGCCCGCGGACAGCGCGGCGCGAAGGCGCACCCGGGCGCCGGGGCGAGCAGCGACGGTGGGTTGCCGGGGATCGCCCGCAACGGGGCGTCGTCGGGGTCGTCGAGCCGGGGCAGGGAGTCGAGCAGGCCCCGCGTGTAGGGGTGGGCCGGGGCGGCGAACACGGCTTCCACCGAGGCCTGTTCGGCCACCCTTCCGCCGTACATGACCAGGACGTCGTGGGCGACGCGTGCCACGACACCGAGGTCATGGGTGATCAGGACGACGGCGAGGGAGCGCTCCTGCTGGATCCGGGCGATCAGTTCCAGGATCTGGGCCTGGACGGTCACGTCCAGAGCGGTGGTGGGCTCGTCCGCGATGAGCAGGTCCGGTTCGCACGCCAGCGCCATGGCGATCACCACCCGCTGGCGCATCCCTCCGGAGAACTGGTGGGGGTACTCGCCGGCCCGGCGCCGCGGTTCCGGAATCCCGACCTCGGCGAGCATCTCGACGGCGCGAGCCCGGGCGGCGGCGCGGCGGGAGCCGAAGTGGACCCGGTGGTGCTCGGCTATCTGCTCGCCCACCGTGTAGTAGGGGTGCAGGCTGGAGAGCGGGTCCTGGAAGATCATCGCCATCTTCCGGCCGCGCAGCCGGTTCAGCTCGCGCTCGGTGAGTCCGACCAGTTCACGGCCCTCCAGGGTGATGGAGCCACTGACCTCGGCACCGGTGAGCAGGCCCATCACCGCCATCGAGGTCACGGACTTGCCGGAGCCGGACTCGCCGACGATGCCGAGGGTCCGTCCCCGTTCGACGCGGAAGGAGAGCGAGTCGACCGCGCGCACCGGGCCGTCGCCGGTCGGGAAGGTGACGGTCAGGTCCCGTACGGACAGCAGGGGTTCGACGGCCATCACAGCCTCACTCGCGGGTCGACGACGGCGTAGAGCAGGTCAACGGCCAGGTTGGCGACGACGATGAAGGCTGCCGCGAGAAGGGTCACGCCGAGGATCACCGGCTGGTCGCCGGTGGACAGGGCGCCGTAGAACAGCCGCCCGACACCGGGGAGTCCGAAGATGGACTCGGTGATCACCGCGCCGGCGAGCAGGCCGCCGAGGTCCATGCCGAAGAGGGTGAGGACGGGCGTCATGCCCGCCCGCAGACCGTGCTTGACGACGACGGTGCGGCGCGGGAGGCCCTTGGCGCGGGCGGTGCGGATGTACGGCTCCGCCATCGTCTCGATCATCGAACTGCGGCTCTGGCGCGCATACATGGCCGCGTAGAGGACGGCGAGGGCCAGCCAGGGCAGCAGGAGGTTCGACGCCCATCCCACCGGGTCGTCGCCGAAGGGCACGTACTGGGGGTAGGGGAGCAGGCCCGCCACCCGGATGACGCCGTAGATCAGCATCATCGAGGTGAAGTAGACCGGCAGCGATGCCGCGCCGACAGCACCGACCATCAGGACCCGGTCGGTGAGGGTGCCCTTGCGCAGGGCCGCGACCGTGCCGGCGCTCAGACCGAGTGCCAGCCACAGCGCCGCGGCGCCGATCGCGAGCGAGGCGGAGACGGGCAGGCGGTCCGTCAACAGGTCCCAGACGGCCTCACTGTTCTCGTACGAGTAGCCCAGACAGGGGAAGCCGCAGCGCATGGCGTACTGGCCGCTGCCCGTGGTGCGGCCGGTGAAGATGCCGCTGACGAACTCCCAGAACTGCCGCCACAGCGGCTGGTCGAGTCCCATGTGGGCGCGGATCGCGGCCAGTCGCTCGGCGCTGCACGCCTTTCCGCAGGCCGCGGCTGCGGGGTCGGAGGGAAGGACGTAGAAGATGGTGAAGGTGACGGCGGCGACGGCGGTCAGCACACCGATGACGGCGGCCAGCCGCCGCAGCGTGTAGAGGATCATGCGCGGGCGCTCCTCGGGTCGAGGATGTCCCTCAGGGCGTCGCCGAGCAGGGTGAAGGCAAGCACCGTCAGGAACAGGCAGGTGCTCGGGACGATGAAGTACATGGGATCCGTGTCGTAGAAGGAGACGCTCTCGGCGATCATCTGCCCCCAGGACGCGGTGGGCGGGCGGACGCCGACGCCCAGATAGCTCAGGGCGGCCTCGGTGGCGATCATCCCGGGGACGATCAGGGTGGTGTACGCGATGACGGGTCCCGCCACGCCCGGCAGGATGTCGCGGGTGAGGATGCGCCAGGGACCGGCGCCGCCGACGCGGGCGGCGTCGACGTACTCGCGGTGCTTGAGCGAGAGCGTCTGTCCGCGCACGACGCGGGCGATGCCGGGCCAGCCGAAGAGGCCGATGACCGCGGTCATCAGCACGATCCGGTTGACGTCACGGGCCACCGACATCATGGCGATCATGAAGATGAGGGAAGGGAAGGACATGGTCAGGTCCATCAGCCGGGAGAGCACGGCGTCGGTGCCGCCGCCGAAGTAGCCGGCCGCGGTCCCGGCCGCGACACCCGTGACGACGACGATGGCTGTGGCGGCGAAGGCGATGAGCAGCGAGACCTGAGCGCCGTGCACGACCCGGGCGAACAGGTCGCGGCCGGTGACGGGTTCGACGCCGAGCCAGTGCTCGGCCGAGACGCCGCCGAGCGGTCCGATGGGCTGCCCGCCGAGATAGGGGTCGACGGCGCTCTTGTCGAACTCGTCGGGGCCCCAGCCGCTCAGCGAACTGAGCAGCGGGGCGGCCGCCGCCATGAAGACGAAGAGGGCGACCACGGCGAGGGAGAGCTTCACGGAGGTCCGCCGGCGCAGTTCCGCGCGGGCGAGCTGCCAGGGGCCGCGGCCCGCAGGGACGGCCGGGGAAGTGGTGGCTGCCATGAGCGGTCGGATCCTCAGCGGCCGCTCTTGGCAGGGTCCTTGAGGCCGACGGTGGCGTAGTCGATCTGGCCGCCGAAGGAGGTGTGACCGAATGCTCCGGCGATGTTGGTGCCGAGCAGCAGTGGCATGCGTTCGATGACGGCGGGTGCGGTGGGGGCCTCGGCGAGGATCCGTCCGTCCAGGTCCTGCCATGCCTTGGCGGCCTGCCGGGCGTCGGTCATGGCGGCGATCTCGTCCATCCGTTTCATGGTCACCCTGTCGCGGAAGAGCGAGTGGTTGCCGGAGTTGCCCTTCTCCTTGATGTAGCGGCCGTCGAAGACGAAGGGCAGGAAGGTGGAGCCGGACGGGTAGTCGGGGCACCAGCCCGTGTAGACGAGGTCGGTGCGGTTCTCGGTGTCGCCGATCGTGTCGTAGAAGGCGGACGGGTCGACGGTCTCGATGGTGACCTTGATCCCGGCCCGGCCGAGCGACTGCTGGATCGCCTCGCCCACGCCCTTGTCGCCGCTCGAGACGGTGATGCTGGTGGCGAAGCCGTCCGGGCGGCCGGCCTCCTTGAGGAGCTGCCTGGCCTTCGCCACGTCACCGGCGAGGGGGATCTTCAGGGTGTCGGGCTGCCTGCCGCCGAAGAGGGAGCCCGGCATGAGGGCGGTGGCCGGGTCGCCCAGCGCCGGGCCGCCGGATGCGGTCAGAACGGCCTCGCGGTCGAGGGCGTACTGCACGGCCTGACGGACCTTCACATGGTCGAACGGCGCCCGGCCCGTGTGCATCTGCACCATCTCGGTGCAGTTGGTGGACTCGGCCAGCAACCGGGCCCTGACGTCGGGCCTGGTGAGCACTTTGGAGGCGCTTTCGGGGCGCAGCTTGCCCCAGGGAACGGCGGAGGAGTCGGCGCCGGAGGAGGCGATGAGGCGGTCGTCGATCTGGTTGCCCTTCAGGCCCATCGTGACGACGATCCTGTCCGGGTATGCCTTGCGCACGGTGTCGGAACCCGGGTCCCAGTGGGGGTTGCGCACCAGCACCAGCTGCTTGTCCCGTGCGTACCTCTCGATCCTGTACGGACCGGAGGAGAAGGGGCGGTTGTCGTACCGGGGGCCCTTGTCCCGCGCCTTCGGGACCGGCGCGAAGGTCGGCAGCACGGTGGCGTAGGGGAACTCGGCGAAGGGCTTGCGCAGTTCGAAGACGATCGTGTGGTCGTCGGGCACCTTGACGGAGTCGAGGTGCTTTCCCGTGGCCGGGCCCTGGTAGCCCTCGGCGCCGGCGAGGTAGCGGGCCGCGTAGTCGGGGCCGCCGGGCAGGTCGGGGGAGAAGGACCGCTCGACGTTGTACTTGATGTCGTGGGCGGTGACGGGCGACCCGTCTTCGTACTTCAGCCCCTTCTTGAGCCTGAAGGTCCAGGTCCTGGCCCCGTTGGAGGAGGTGCCGAGGTCCGCGGCGAGGTCGGGGGTCAGCTCCCCGCCGCCGGCGCCCGGCTCGGCACGGTACGTGACGAGGGTGCGGTAGAGCAGCCGGGTGCCGAAGTCCATGTCGCCCATGACCCAGTTGCGGGCGGGGTCGAGGTGGGTGAAGTCCTGGTTCGACAGGACGGTGAGGGTGCCGCCCTTCGTGGGGGTGCCCCCGATGGCGGCGCCCTGGTTGGCGAGGGCGGGATTCGTGCCGCGGCCTTTGCCGTCCGTGGACCGCGTGCCGCCAAAGCAGCCGGCCGCGCCGAGGGCGAGGGTCGTCACCAGGGCGGCGGCGAGGGCGGTGCGGGTGCGCTTGTTCATCAGTGGTCACTCCGTGAACAGTCGGACAGCCGAGCCGGCTGAATGTGACCCGTAACATAGTAATGTGAAATTGTACTGCACAAGAGGCCCGCACGAATCAAGGAGGACCGCATGAAGGAAACCGCGGCGAGCGCCCACCGGACGGTCAGCCACGACCTCCCGCTGTCACCGGAGTTCGAGGCATTCATGGCGGGCGGCTGGGCACCGTCCCCGCTCGCCGGCGACGTCCGGCTGCCCGTCGCCGGCCTCACGCCCAGCCGCCGTGCCCGGCTGTCGGCCCGCTTCCCCGGCGAGCGGCTCATCGTCCCGGCGGGGGAGTTGAGCGTCCGCTCGAACGACTGCGACCACCGCTTCCGGCCGCACAGTGCGTACGCCTGGCTCACCGGCCTGACCGGTGAGGAGCAGGCCGGACACGTCCTGGTCATGGAGCCGGACGGGCTGCACGGGCACGAGGCGGTGCTGTATGTGCGGCCGCGCTCGCCGCGCACCGACGCCGGCTTCCACCGGGACCGCCGCTACGGCGAGTTCTGGGTCGGACGGCGCCCCGACCTGGCCGAGGCGGAGCACCTGACCGGCATCCGCTGCGCCGATCTGGAGGGGCGGGGGACGCTGCCGCCGGGCCGCGACGCCCTTGTCGACGCCGAACTGGCCTCGGCACTGAGCGAGTTGAGGCTGGTGAAGGACGCCTGGGAGGTGGAGCAGCTCCAACTCGCCGTGGACCACACCGCCGCGGGCTTCGAGGATGTCGTGCGTTCCCTGCCGCGAGCACTCGCCCATCCGCGGGGTGAGCGCTGGATCGAGGGCGTCTTCGGCCTGCGTGCCCGCGCCGAGGGTAACGGCACCGGCTACGAGACCATCGCGGCGGCGGGTGCCCATGCCTGCGTCCTGCACTGGATACGCAACGACGGGCCGCTGGACCCGCGACAGTTGCTGCTCCTGGACGCGGGCGTGGAGACGGACAGTCTGTACACCGCGGACATCACGCGCACCCTCCCGCTCTCCGGGCGGTTCTCGCCCGTGCAGCGGCAGGTCTACGAACTCGTGCTCGCCGCCCAGGAGGCGGGCATCGCCGCGCTCAGGCCGGGGGCACGGTTCCGTGACTTCCACGGTGCTGCCATGCGGTTGATCGCGGAGGGGCTCACGGAGTGGGGCGTCCTGGGGAGCCCCGAGGGCGAGTTCCACCGGCGCTACACCCTGTGCAGCAGTGGGCACATGCTCGGGCTCGACGTGCACGACTGCGCTCAGGCGCGGGCGACGGCCTATCTCGACGGGGTGCTGGAGGAGGGACAGGTGCTGACGGTCGAGCCCGGCCTCTACCTCCAGCCGGACGACGAGACGCTCCCGGTCGAACTGCGCGGTATCGGTGTGCGCATCGAGGACGACCTCGTCATCACGGCCGAGGGAGCACGGCTGATGTCGGGGGCGCTGCCGCGCACCCCGGACGCGATCGAGGCCTGGATGGGGGCGCTGGCCGAGGGGCACTGATCAAGGGGTCGAGCCCGCCCCGGGCTCGGAGCGCCTCTTGGTGGCCTGCCTCTTGGCACGTGGCAGTGCAATGTGAAATATTACTGACGTGCTCACGAGGAACTCCCCGGATCTCGTCGTCGTCGGAGCGGGCGTGGTCGGCGCCGCCTGCGCCTACTACGCCGCACGCTCCGGCCTCTCCGTCACCGTGATCGACCGCGGCGCCGTCGCGGGCGGGACCACGGGAGCCGGAGAGGGCAACCTGCTGGTCTCCGACAAGGAGCCGGGCCCCGAGCTCGAACTCGCTCTGCTGTCCACCCGGTTGTGGCGCGAACTGGCCGACGTGCTGCCGCCCCGTATCGAGTACGAGGCCAAGGGCGGCCTGGTGGTCGCCTCCGGCGAGGCGTCCCTGGCGGTCCTGCGGGACTTCGCGGCCCGCCAGGAGCGGGCGGGCGTGAGGGTCCGGCAGATCGGGAGCGGCCGGCTCCGCGACCTGGAGCCCCATCTGGCCGAGGACCTGGCGGGCGGCTTCCACTACCCGCAGGACGCCCAGGTGCAGCCCGCGCTCGCCGCGGCACATCTGCTGCGCGCCGTGGGCGGGCACGGCCCCGGCCGGGTCTTCCTGCGGCTGGGCGAGGAGGTCACCGGCATCCTCAAGGGGGCGAGCGGCGAGGTACGGGGCGTACGGACGGCGAGCGGTGATCTGCACGCTCCGTATGTGGTGAACGCCGCCGGGACCTGGGGCGGCCGGCTGGCCCGGCTCGCGGGAGTGGACCTGCCGGTGCTCCCCCGTCGGGGCTTCGTCCTGGTCACCGAGCCGCTGCCGCGCGTGGTGCGGCACAAGGTCTACACGGCCGACTACGTCGCCGATGTCGCCAGTGGCTCGGCGGCGCTCCAGACCTCCGCCGTCGTCGAGGGCACCCCGGCCGGGCCGGTCCTGATCGGCGCGAGCCGGGAACGCGTCGGCTTCGACCGCGCCCTGTCGGTGGAGGCGCTGCGCCGCCTCGCGGCCCAGGCGACCCGCCTGTTCCCGGTACTCGCCGGGGTGCACGCGATACGGACGTACGCCGGATTCCGCCCCTACCTGCCCGACCATCTGCCCGCGATCGGATCCGACCCGCGCGTACCCGGCCTGCTGCACGCCTGCGGGCACGAAGGCGCGGGGATCGGGCTCGCCCCGGCCACAGGGACCATCGTCGCCCGGATCGTGTCCGGGGCCGGGCTCCCCATGGACATCACTCCGTTCGGACCCGACCGGTTCGAGGGGACCTCGCAACCGCGGAAGGAGCCGCGCCATGGCGCGTGACCGCACCCCCGCCGAACTCGTCGGCGCGGCACCCGAACAGCCCCCGTTCGACATCACCTTCGACGGGCGGGCGATCACCGCGCTGCCCGGGCAGTCCGTCGCCGCCGCCCTGTGGTCGGCCGGGGTCCTCGCCTGGCGCACCACGCGCCGAGGCGGCCGTCCGCGCGGAGCGTTCTGTGGCATCGGCCAGTGCTACGACTGCCTCGCCACGATCAACGGCCGGCCCAACAGGCGGGCCTGTCTGGTGCCCGCCCGTCCCGGAGACACGATCACCACTCAGGAAGGACACGGCCATGCCGAACTCGCCGTCTGACCGTGCCGCCGACGACCCGTACGGCGCGGTGCACGACCTCGTGGTGATCGGCGCGGGCTGTGCGGGCCTGGCAGGCGCCGTCACCGCCTTCGAACAGGGGCTCTCGGTCGCCCTGCTGGACACGGCCGGCCGGATCGGCGGCCAGTTCTACCGCCACCCCGCCCCGGCCATCGGCGCCGTGCGCCCGGAGGCCCTGCACCACGACTGGTCCGCCTTCGCCGGTCTGCGCCACCGCCTCGAGGCGAGCGACGTCGTCCATCTCGCCGGGCACCACGTCTGGACCGTGGCACGGCAGGACGGGGCGAACCCGCGCTGGACGGTGCACGCGGTCACCGGGGTGGACGGCGACGGCGAGCGCCCGGTGCGCGTACATGCCCGCGCCGTCCTGCTGGCGACCGGCGCCTACGAACGCCAACTGCCCTTCCCCGGCTGGACGCTGCCGGGAGTCGTGGGCGCCGCAGGAGCGCAGGCGATGCTGAAGTCGGGGCTCGTCCTGCCCGGCAGGCGCGTCGTCGTGGCGGGCAGCGGCCCGCTGCTGCTCGCCGTCGCCTCCTCGCTCGCCGCCGCCGGGGCGCGCGTTCCCCTGGTGGTGGAGGCATCCGGCTATCTCGGGTACGCACGTCGCCCGGACGTACTCGCCGTCAACCCGCAGAAGCTGGCCGAGGCCGTGGTCCACGGCGCCGCGCTGCTGCGGCACGGCGTACGGTTGCGCACCCGCAGTGCGGTGACCGATGTCCACGGCGCCGACCGGGTGGAGGCGGTCACCGTCTCCCGGCTCGACCGCGACTGGCGGCCCGTACAGGGGTCGGGCCGCCGGATCGCCTGCGACGCGCTCGCGGTGGGGCACGGTCTGGTCCCCCAGACCGAGCTGGCCACGAGCCTCGGGTGTGCGACGCGGCGTACGCAGGACGGGACGTATGCCCTCGCGCTGGACGCACTGCAGCAGACCTCGGTGCCGGGCCTGTGGGCGGCGGGTGAGACCGGTGGCATCGGGGGCGCGCAACTCGCCCGCGTGGAAGGGGAGCTTGCGGGGTTCGCGGTGGCCGCCCAGGTGCGCGGAGGGCACGAACCGGCCCGCGACGGGCGGGTGCGGGAGCTTCAGCGGCGGCGCGAGCGCATGCGGGCCTTCGCCGGCGCGATGACCGCCATGCACGCGCCGGGGCCGGGCTGGGTCGACTGGCTGGACGACGCGACGGAAGTGTGCCGCTGCGAGGAGGTACGGGCAGGCGCCATCCGTGAGGCGGTGGACGAGCACGGGGCCCGTGACGCCCGCACCGTCAAGCTGCTCACCCGTGCGGGCATGGGCTGGTGCCAGGGCCGGGTGTGCGGGGCGGCCGTGGCCCGCCTCGCGGCGGGAGGGGGCGCCCCGGCCGTGCCGCCCTCTCCCGAACGGCGGCCGCTCGCCGTGCCCGTCGCGCTGGAGTTGCTCGGCTCCCTCGACACGACCGCGCCGACATCCTCGCCCGCCGCCCCGGCCCAACGGCCCGACACCGCAGGCCCGGACGGAGCCGCCACCTCCGGCGACTGAGGTCCGGGCGCCCCCTTGTGGGTGTCGTACAACGCTTAGTCAAATGTCACACCCTATGGAAGAGGTCCTGTAATGACCGCCACCAAGGCCACCGCCACCTGGACCACCGACCGCCCCTGGCGCGGCATCATGGTCGCCACGGCGCTCCCCCTGCGCGAGGACCTGTCCGTCGACCTCGACGCCTACGCCGAGCACGTCCGCGGGCTCATCGACCAGGGCTGCGACGGCGTCGTGCCCAACGGCTCACTCGGCGAGTACCAGAGCCTCACCGACGACGAGCGGGCCCGCGTGGTCCGCACCGCCGTCGCAGCCGCGGGCGACGGAGCCCGCGTGATGCCCGGGGTCGCCGCCTACGGCAGCGCTGAGTCACGCCGCTGGGCGGAACAGGCCGCCGAGGAAGGCTGCGGAAGCGTCCTGCTGCTGCCGCCCAATGCCTATCGCGCCGACGAGCCGGCGGTACGCGCCCACTTCGTGGAGGTCGCCCGCGCGGGACTGCCCGTCGTGGGCTACAACAACCCCATCGACACCAAGGTCGACCTCACCCCCGATCTGCTGGCCCGGCTCCATGGCGACGGCAGCATCGTGGCCGTCAAGGAGTTCAGCGGTGATGTGCGCCGGGCCTACGAGATCGGCGAACTCGCTCCGGACCTCGATCTGCTGGTCGGCGCGGACGACGTTCTGCTCGAGCTCTCCCTCGCGGGCGCCGTCGGCTGGATCGCCGGCTGTCCGAACGCCTTTCCCGCGACCTGCGCCGAGCTCTACCACGCCGCCGTCGCCGGGGACCTCGACACCGCACTGCCCCTCTACAAGGCATTGCATCCGCTGCTCCGCTGGGACTCCAGGACCGAGTTCGTGCAGGCCATCAAGTTGTCCATGGACCTCGTGGGCCGCCGCGGCGGCCCCACTCGCCCGCCTCGTGTGCCGCTGTCCGCGAAGGACGCCGCCACGGTGCGCGCGGCGACCGGGAAGGCCGTCGCCGACGGCCACCACTGACCCCCGATCCGCCCTCGCAGGAAGGGACATTCGTGCGGACCCGTCATGTCTTCCACGCCGTCGACTCGCACACCGAGGGCATGCCCACGCGTGTGATCACCGGAGGCGTCGGGGTGGTCCCCGGCGCCACGATGGCCGAGCGCAGGCTCCACTTCATCGAGCACCTCGACCATCTGCGCACGCTCCTGATGTACGAGCCGCGCGGCCACGCCTCCATGAGCGGCGCGATCCTTCAGCCGCCGACCCGCCCCGACGCCGACTACGGAGTCCTGTACATCGAGGTCTCCGGCCTGCTGCCGATGTGCGGACACGGCACCATCGGCGTGGCCACCGTCCTCGTCGAGACCGGCATGGTTCCGGTCACCGAGCCCGTCACCACCGTCCGCCTCGACACCCCGGCCGGGCTCGTCTCCGTCGACGTGCGGGTCGAGGACGGCGCGGCCGAGGCGGTCACGCTCACCAACGTCCCCGCGTTCTGCGCCGGCCTGGACCGCAAGGTGGACGTGCCCGGGCACGGGACGGTGAGGTACGACCTCGCCTTCGGGGGCAACTTCTACGCGTTCGTCGAACTGGACGCGCTGGGGCTGCCGTTCGACCGGTCCCGCAAGGGCGAGCTGCTCACGGCCGGGCTCGCCGTCATGGACGCGATCAACGCGTCCCCGGACCGCCCGGTCCACCCGGAGCAGCCCGAGATCGCCGGGGTCAAACACGTCTATCTCGCCGCCCCGGGCTCTGACGCGCACCGCTCACGCCATGCCATGGCCATCCACCCGGGCTGGTTCGACCGCTCGCCGTGCGGCACCGGCACCTCCGCGCGGATGGCGCAGCTGCACGCCCGCGGAGCCCTGCCGCTGCACCGCGACTTCGTCAACGAGTCCTTCATCGGGACCGAGTTCACCGGCCGTCTGGTGGCGGAGAGTGAGGTCGGCGGGGTGCCCGCCGTCGTCCCCCGTATCACCGGGCGCGCCTGGATCACCGGCACCGCCCAGTACTTCCTCGACCCGGACGACCCGTTCCCCGGAGGTTTCCTCCTGTGACCACCACCAGCCAGGTCGTGTCGCACAACCCGACCGACCCTTCCGACGTTCTCGTGCGGCTGCCCGCCCCGGGTGCCTTCGCCGCCGTCTCCGCCGTGGAGCGGGCCCGCACCGCCCGGCCCGACTGGTTCACGGGCGGGGCCGCCGCCCGCTCGGCGGCGCTCGGCGCGGTCGCCGCCGCCGTCGAGGCCGCCGGGGAGGAGCTGGCAGCCCTCGCCGTACGAGAGGTGGGCAAGCCGGTCGCAGAGGCACGCGCCGAAGTGGCCCGCACCGCCGCGATCTGGCGGTACTACGCCCAGACCCCCTTCGACCCCGTCGGCGCCGTTCACGAGACGGCCGACGGTGCGGGGCTACTGCTCACCCGCCGCCGCCCGCGCGGAGTCGCGGGCGTCATCACCCCGTGGAACTTCCCCTTCGCCATCCCCAGCTGGAAGGCGGCCCCGGCGCTCGCGGCCGGCAACACCGTCGTGCTCAAGCCGGCACCCGAAGCGACCGCATGCGCCGAGCGCCTGGCCGAGATCGTCTGCCGGATGGTGCCGGACGGAGTGTTCACCGTGCTGCCGGGCGGGCCCACCGAGGGCAACGCGGTCGTCTCCGCCGTCGACGTCGTCTCCTTCACCGGGTCCACGAGGACGGGCGGTGCGGTGGTCCGTACCGCCACCACGCGCGGCATTCCGGTGCAGGCCGAGATGGGCGGCCTGAACGCGGCGATCGTCCTCCCCGACTCCGACATCGCCCGGGCCGCGGCGCACATCGCCGCCGCGATCGCCGGGTACGCGGGACAGAAGTGCACGGCAACCAGCCGTGTGATCGCGGTCGGCGCCGCCCTCGATCCGCTGCGCGAGGCCCTCACCGAGGCGCTGCGCGCGGTCCCCGTGGGCGATCCCTCCGATCCCGCCACGGTATGCGGACCACTCATCGACGGGCGGGCCCGCGACGCGGTGCTCCGCGCGCGGGAGGGCCTCGCCGAACTCGCGGGCGCCACTGCCCCCGAGGGGACGGACGGCTGGTACGCGGCGCCTGCACTGGTCGAGAAGGTGCCGCACGGTCACCGGCTGCTGCGCGAGGAGGTCTTCGGACCGCTGGCGGCCCTGCTGCCCGCCGACGACCTGGCCCACGCGGTACGGATCACCAACTCCGTTCCGTACGGCCTGGTCACCTCCGTGCACACCGCCTCGCTCGATGCGACACTGCACGGGCTCGACGGTCTCGACACCGGCCTGGTGCGCGTCAACGCGCCTTCCACCGGCGTCGACTTCCATCTGCCCTTCGGCGGAACGAAAGCATCCAGCCACGGACCGCGGGAGCAGGGACGGGCCGCCCTGGAGTTCTACACCTCCGGCCGGACCTACACCCTGGTGCCGGCCGACCGGTAGCTCCCCCGTGGGCACCTGCGAAAACAACGTGACATTGTACGCTGGTGACTCTCTCGGCCACGAGGGCACAGGGCGAAGGGAACACGACCGGCATGGGCCACCTGAAGCAGCGCAACCTCATCACCGCCAGGGAGCGGCTGCGCGACCAGGTCGCCCACGCCCTGCGCGCCGCGCTCATCTCCGGGGAACTGCGCCCCGGCGAGGTCTACTCGGCGCCCGGCCTCGCCGAGGACTTCGGGATCTCCGCGACACCGGTGCGGGAGGCGATGCTCGACCTGGCCCGCGAGGGCCTCGTCGAGCCGGTCCGCAACAAGGGCTTCCGTGTCACCGAGGTCAATGAACGCGATCTCGACCAGTACACCGAGATCCGCACCCTGATCGAGGTCCCCATGGTCGGCCGGATCACCCGCAGCGCCTCCGTCGAGGACCTTCAGGCGCTGCGGCCGGTGGCCGAGGAGATCGTGCGCGCCGCGTGCGATCACGACCTCATCGGCTATCTCGAGGCCGACCGGCAGTTCCATCTCTCCCTGCTCGCACTCGCCGGCAACGACCGGCTCGTCGAGACCGTCGGCGATCTGCGCAAGCGCTCGCGGCTGTACGGACTGACCGCCCTGGACGAACGTGACCAGCTGATCCCGTCGGCCGAGGAGCACATCGAGCTGCTCGACCTGATGGTGGCGGGTGACGCGAAGGGTGCGGAGAAGTGCATGGCCCGCCACCTGGGACATGTGCGCTCGCTCTGGGCCGAGGGTGCGCAGGAGAAGGAGGGCCGGCCCGCCGGCCGCGCCACCGGACGGAGGCTGGGCGCGACCCGCTGAGCCCGGTCGCGATGCGCCGGGCCCCGTGCGGGACATCGCGCGCACAGCGCCGGCGGACGGCATGTCCGACCCGGGCTCCGGCGTCCCCGCTTCGAGGAGGTGGTGCGACTCCGGGAAGTCATGGTGGCAGCCGTCCTCGATCGACCGCGTGGCTTTCGCTCATCCCGCCTTCGGGCGGTCGAACCAGATTGTGGCGAGTGTGGGCACGAGCCCGGCCCAGAACAGCACCTGCGGCAGGAGCCTGTCCGTCCACGGGACCTCGGCGATCAGCAGCGCGCACAGCATCGCCCAGGCCGCCTGGGCGATCACGATGCGGGCCCATACGGCGCGGCGCAGCAGTGACCGGACGTTGAGCCGGACACCGGTGCGACGCCGGCGGTGGCGGAGCAGGGCGCCGACGATCCAGATGGCCGTCATCGGTACGAGGTACCAGAGGCGCTGACCGAGCGGGAGCGGCAACTCGCTTGGCACCTCGCCCTCTTCGATGTACAGGTCCATCATCGCTCCTGCGAGGCCGACACCGAGCAGGGCGAGCCAGCGCATGCCGCGCAGCATGCGGTACGTGGCCCGGTCGAGGCCGTCCTGCATCGCGGCGGAGTCCGGTGCGGCGGCGAGCCCGGCGGCGTACAGGTCGGCGGCCCGAGGGGCCTTGACGCCGGGCGCGCCGGCGGCCTTCCTTGTCTGAGCCTCCAGGGCGGCGCGGTGGGTGGGGTCGAGCCGGAGGATGGCGCGTTCGAGCCGGTCGGCCTCGGTGGCGTTCCCGGTGAAGTCGGCGATCTGCTGGGCCACCACGAGGGGGTAGACCTCCTCGGGGCCCAGGCGTATCGCCTCCCTGACCAGGTCGGTCGCCTCTTGGGCCAGGCCGGCGAGCTCGTGGTGCTGCAGCTCTGTGGCGCCCGTCGCCTGGGCGTACCGGACCACCGACATGCGCCAGACGGCGTCGGCGAGCATCGCGCAGGCGTACCAGTCGTGGGGGGCGACACGGACCGCCTCGCGCAGCACGGGCTCGGCCGCGCGCCAGGCTCCGCTGCCCGGCAGGCGCACCAGCGCGTCGGCGCGCAGCAGGAGCGCGCCGTGGTCCTCGGGGGCGAGTTCCAGGGCCGCGTCCGAAGCCTCCAGGGCCTGCTGGGGCCGCTGGGTGTTCAGACGGCAGTAGCCGATCTTGACCCAGGCGCGTATGTCGTCGGGCTCCTCGGCGAGGTGCCGCCCCAGCAGCGCCGCGGCCTGGTCGAAGCGTTCGAAGTCGATGAGGGCCTGGGCCTGTTCGACGGTCGGGTGCAGTGTGGTCACAGCTTCCGCTTCTTCTTGAGATAGGTCACCAGGTCGTCGTACATCCCGCCGTCGTTCGCATACATCGCCACGTTGCGGGCAGCCGCGAACCACGGTTCCGTCGAGGGCGCGATCTTCCTGGCGGCGGCCAGCAGGTCCTTCATACCGATCATGCGTACGGTGCCGGTGCGGGCCGAATCCAGCAGCGCGTGCTCGGCCGCAGCCTCGCAGACATGGGCCAGGTCGGCGCCGGACAGGCCGTCGGTGGCCTTGACCAGCTTGCCCAGGTCGACGTTCTCGATGGGTCGCTCGCGCAGGTGGTAGCGGAGGATCGCCTCCCGGGCGGGCCCGTCGGGCGGCAGCACCAGCAGGGTCCGGTCCAGTCGGCCGGGGCGGCGCAGGGCGATGTCCACGTCCCAGGGCACATTGGTGGCGGCGAGCACGAAGACGCCCTCGTTCGCTCCCGCGTCCACGCCGTCCAGCTCTGTCAGCAGCTGGTTGACGGTGGTGCGCATGCCATTGCTCTGGGTGCGGCTGCGCTTGCCGCCGAGCGCGTCCAGCTCGTCCAGGAACACCACGCAGGGGGCCTGCCGGCGGGCCGTCTGGAAGACCTCGTGCATGTTGCGCTCGGAGTTCCCGATCCACATGTCCAGCACGTCGTTGACCGACACGGAGAGGAAACTCGCGCCGAGTTCACCGGCGACGGCCCGCGCGATGAAGGTCTTGCCGCAGCCGGGCGGCCCGTACAGCAGAAGCCCGCCGCGCAGGCTCTTGCCGTACAGACGGCGCAGCTCGGGGTTGCGAAGTGGCGCCAGGAAGGCCGCCTCCAGACGCTCCTTGACCTCCTGCATACCGCCGACGTCGGCGAGGCGGACGGTCCCGGGCGACTCCACGTCCCAGGCGTCGGCGTCACCCGGATCGCCACTGCCGTCCACGGTGAGCGGCGCCTCGGTGTACCGGGGCGGCACGACATCACCGACCTGGTTCTCGGCGGCCCTCCAGTCGAAGCCCGCGGCGGGCCGCACCTCGGATGCGGGCGGGGCATCGGGCACGGGCGCGGGCGGACCGGGTGTGGCAGCCGGCTCGGGTATGACCGCGGGCGAGGGCCCGGCTCCCATGGCCCGGGCCATCAGCTCGCGTGCGCGGGCGTCACCGGGCGCGTGCTGCAGCGTCACGGCGATCTCCGCCACCGCGGCATCCGCGTGCCCCGCCTCCAGCAGCAGCTCGGCCAGGTGCAGCCGCAGGGGTACGTCCTCGGGCGCGGCAGCAACGGCCGTACGCATGCTGTGTATCAGGGGGGATTCCGCCGTCATGGCCCACACTTTACGTATGCGGCGCGGGCGCCTTTCAGGTGCCCTTGATGCGCCCCGTCGCTGCTGGGGTGACGAATTGACCGAGGGGCGAAGACAGCGGATGACATCGAGCACGTTTCGAATCGGCGGGGAACTGACCGTACAGCGGCTCGGGTTCGGAGCCATGCACCTGCCGACCGGGTCGGCCGCCGACCGGGAGGCGTCGATGGCGGTCGCACGGCGGGCCGTCGAGCTCGGCGTCACGCTGATCGACACCGCCTACCTGTACGGCGGCGGAGCCAATGAGGAGCTCCTCGCCGATGCGCTCCACCCCTACCCGGACGGGCTGCTCGTCACCACCAAGGTCGGCGTCGCGCGATCGGGCCCTTCTGGCGAGTGGCAGCTGGACGGCCGGCCGGACGTCCTGCGGGCCCAGGTCGAGCAGGCCCTGCGCCGGCTCCGCGTCGAGCGCATCGAGCTGCTCCAGCTGCACCGCATCGACCCCAGGACGCCTCTCGCCGACCAACTCGGCACGCTGCGGGACCTCGGGAGCGAAGGCAAGCTCGGCCGGATCGGACTGTCCGAGGTCACCGCCACGGAACTCGACGAGGCACGGAAGATCGTCGACATCGTGAGCGTGCAGAACCGCTACAACCTCGTCGACCGGGAGCACGAGCCGGTGCTCGAGGCCTGCGAGGCGGCGGGAATCGCGTTCCTTCCGTGGCGCCCTGTTGCGGCGGGCGCGTCGGGTGCACGGGCCGAAGTCGCCGCGGTGGCGGCCGAACTCGGCGCCACCGCCACCCAGGTCGCGCTCGCATGGCTCCTCGGCCGATCGCAGGTCGTGCTCCCGATCCCCGGCACCGCCCGGATCGACCACCTCGAGGAGAACCTGGCCGCGGCGCACCTGCGACTGAGCCCGGTCCACCGCGACCGCCTCGACCGGCTGGGCCGGTGAACTCAAGGTCGGAGATTCGTCGGCAGTGGGCGGCGGATCCCCGACTCGGATCATCCGGAGGGCGCGGCCGCCGGCACCGTGGGGTTCACGGCGTCGAACCAGACCAGCCCCTCTGCCGTCGACAGCAGGAACCGGCCGGTGTAGGCGTTCTTGCTGATCTCGCTGTCGAAGCTCTTGCTGTGGACCCACCCGGCTCCGTCCGGGACATGGGCAGCGAGGCGCCCGGGCACGTCGACGGGTGCGTCCGGTCGGAAGTCGCGGGTCGTCACCGACAGCAGCCGCTCGACCGTGCCGTCCGCGAGGCGGGCGACCCCCACCACGCGGATGTCGGACGGGCCCGGGAGTGACCGGCCGTCGTTGTTCTTCACGAGGTCGTAGCCGAGCCAGTGGGCCTCTCTCAGCGGGCCGAGCTGGGGGAAGCGCTTCTCCAGCGGCTCCGTTTCCGCACGGAGCGGGCCCTCGTCGGGGCCGTCGGAGGCGGCGACGGCCTTGCATGAGGAGGTCAGCGCCACGGCCCCCATGGCCAGCACCAGCCGCCGCGACACCTGTGACATCCACGCCTCCTCGACGAGTTGCTGATCGTACCGACAAGGCGACCCGGCGGCTCGGGCGCGCACGAGGGGAGCCTCAGGGAGCCAGCCCCGTCTTCAACCCCGCTCCGCACAGCGGCACGACGGCCGTGCGGTCCGTCCATGTGCCGGCCGCCGCCCAGCAGGCCACTCCCGTGGATTCGACGAACAGGCCGCGGGCGGCGAGATCGCGCTGGGCGGCCCGGATCTCGTCCTCCGTGACGGTCAGGAACGTCCCGCCCCACTCCCGTACCGCCCGCAGGATCTGACGGGCCCGGGGCGGTCTCGGAATGGCGATGCCCTCGGCGAGGGTCGGCCGGGCGGGGGAGCCGTCGAGCAGCCCGTCCGCGCCGGCGTGGAACGCCGCAGCCAGCGGTGAGACCGCCTCCGCCTGGACGGCGATCAGCGCGGGGCGGGAGTCGATCAGTCCGTGCGCGTGGAGTTCGGACAGTGCCTGGGCCGCGCCCAGCAGCAGGGTGCCGTTGCCGACGGGGACGACGACCGCCTCCGGGAGCCGGCCGCCCAGGTCCTCCCACAGCTCGTAGACGTAGGTCTTGGTGCCGTGCAGGAAGTACGGGTTGTAGACGTGGCTCGCGTAGAAGACCCCCTCCGCGTCGGCCGCCGTGCGGGCGGCCGACGCGGTGGTCTCCCGGTCGCCGGGGACGATTTCCAGCCGTGCGCCGTGTGCCCGGATCTGTTCGACCTTCTTGGCGGACGTGGCCTCGGGGACGTATACGGTGCAGTCCAGCCCGGCCCGGGCGCAGTACGCGGCGACCGCCGTACCCGCGTTCCCGCTGCTGTCGGCGATGACGCGGCGTGGTCCGAGACGCCGGGCGAGTTCGGCCAGCATGACGGCCCCGCGGTCCTTGAAGGAGAGCGTCGGCGTCAGGAAGTCGAGCTTCGCGGAGACGGTCCGCGTGAGTTCGACGAGTGGGGTGCGGCCTTCGCCGAGGGAGGCTGCGGGGTCGGAGAGGGGCAGCGCCTCCTCGTAGCGCCACAGCGAATTCACCCGGCCGGCCAGCGCTTCGAGGGGGACGGGGGAGGCGCTGAAGGCCAGGTCCAAGGGGCCGCGGCAGTCGGGGCAGCACCAGCTCAGGGAGCTGGTTGCGAAGTGGCTGCCGCAGTCCGGGCAGTGATAGGTCGTCATGGCTTCGCAGCATGGCATTCGTATGGCGTCTCTGTTACTTGGCGGTCGGACCTCTTGTGGGATTCCTATGGATCGGCCAACCTTTCGCTCGGCAGGTGGACAGGGAACGCCGCGAACCCGTCGGCAGACCTTGTCATGCTCCTGTCCACATCCCCCACAGCAACGCACCACCAATGAGGAGGACCCCTCACATGTCAGTGATGCGTGATTCCCGGCGAAGACTCGCCACGGTCAGTGCCACAGCCGTCGCCGCTCTCGCGTTCGGTACGGTCTCCGCCCTTCCGGCCGCCGCGGTGGAGCCTGCGCCCGACGGCGTCATCCAGAACGCCGGCGCCCCTAACTCCGTACCGGGCAGCTACATCGTCACACTCGACGAATCCGCGGCCGACGCGGGATCCAAGGCGGGCAAGGCCCTCGCCGCGCAATACGGCGCCGAGATCAAGAAGACGTACAGTGCCGCGCTGAACGGCTACGCCGTCGAACTCTCCGAGAAGCAGGCCAAGAAGTTCGCCGCGGATCCGGCCGTCGAGTCCGTCGTGCAGAACCGCGTCTTCACGATCTCCGGCACGCAGCCGAGCCCTCCCTCCTGGGGCCTCGACCGGATCGACCAGAAGGCCCTGCCGCTGAACCAGAGTTACACCTACCCCGACAGCGCGGGTGAGGGGGTCACGGCGTACATCATCGACACCGGCGTGCGCATCACGCACACCGACTTCGGCGGCCGTGCCTCCTACGGCTACGACGCCATCGACAACGACAACACGGCCCAGGACGGCCACGGCCACGGCACCCACGTCGCAGGCACCGTCGCGGGCTCCGCGCACGGCGTGGCGAAGAAGGCCAAGATCGTCGGCGTACGCGTGCTGAACAACCAGGGGTCCGGCACCACCGCGCAGGTCGTCGCAGGCATCGACTGGGTGACGCAGAACGCCGTCAAGCCGGCCGTCGCCAACATGAGCCTCGGCGGTGGGGTCGACACCGCCCTCGACACCGCCGTACGCAACTCCATCGCGTCCGGCGTCACCTACGCCGTCGCCGCGGGCAACGACGGCTCCAACGCCTCCAACTACTCGCCCGCCCGGGTCACGGAAGCCATCACCGTCGGCTCCACCACCAACTCGGACGCCCGGTCGAGCTTCTCCAACTACGGCAGTGTGCTGGACATCTTCGCCCCGGGCTCGTCGATCACCTCGACGTGGAACAGCAGCGACTCGGCGACGAACACCATCTCCGGCACCTCGATGGCCACCCCGCACGTCGCGGGCGCGGCGGCCCTGTACCTCGCGCAGAACAGGAGCGCGACCCCGGCCCAGGTCTCCTCGGCCCTGACCACCGCCGCCTCCAGCGGCGTCGTGGGCAACCCGGGCACCGGCTCCCCGAACCGCCTGCTGTACGTGGGCACCGGGGGCACCGACCCGGAGCCGCCGACCGGTGACCGCTTCGAGAACACCACCGACTACGCGATCAACGACAACGCCACCGTCGAGTCGCCGGTCACCGTGAGCGGAATCTCGGGCAACGCACCCTCCGACCTGAGCGTGCCGGTCAGCATCCAGCACACCTACATCGGTGACCTCCGGGTCCAGCTCGTCGCTCCGGACGGCACCGCGTACACGCTGAAGGACTACGGCACCGGCGGCAGCGCCGACAACATCAACACCACCTACACGGTGAACGCCTCGGCGGAGGCCGCCAACGGCGCCTGGAAGCTGCGGGTCAGCGACAACGCCTGGTGGGACACCGGAAAGATCGACTCCTGGGCACTGCAGTTCTGAGCCCATGAGCCGGTGACCGGCACAGCAGCACAGGGGCGGCCGCTCGCGCGGCCGCCCCTTCGCCGTGTCACGCCGGGCCGCCCACCTCGACGTTCCTCACGCGTATCATTCGCGCGCCTGTTCGCGTCGGGTGCGAGCAGCGGACCCGACGAGGAGCGCCTTGCCGTGGACCCCTCCGCACGGGGCGGGCAGCCCTACACGCAGTACCAGCCGTACCAGCAGCTCCTGCCGTATCCCCGGCCGCCGCAGCCGGTGCCGGTGAACGGGCTCGCCATCACCTCCCTCGTCGTGGGCATCGTCTGCTGTCTGCCACCCCTCGGACTGATCCTCGGCACCGTCGCGCTCCGACAGCTCCGCCGGAAGGGCGGCCGGGGCAAGGGCATGGCGATCGCGGGCATCGTCCTGTCCTCGATCAGCACCCTGCTGGTGCTGCTCATGGTGGTGACGGGCGGCGCGCGTGAGGCGTGGAACGGGTTCCGGACGGGTTTCGAGGACGCCGCCCGGTCGAAGGGAACCCAGGACCTGCGCCGGGGCGACTGCTTCAACGTGCCGGGCGGTGATCTGGAGCGGGTGGTGGTGAACGTCGAGATCGTCCCCTGCGACGAGGAGCACGACGCCGAGGTGAGCGGCACCCACCGGCTGCAGAAGTCCGACCCGGCGCCCGCCGGCCCCAAGGGTGAGACGTTCGCCGAAGAACGCTGCCTGGACATCAACGCCGCCTACGCGCGCGACTCATGGGCGCTCCCGAAGGACCTCGAGACGTACTACTACATTCCGACCGAGGAAAGCTGGTCCGGCGGCGACCGGATGCTGACCTGCGCCTTCACCGGTGACGCCCTCAAGGGGTCGCTCCGCGTGGGCCCGGACAGCCACGACCCGGACCAGCTCTCCTACATCAACGCCGAGCACATGGTGGAGACGGTGCGGTCGGAGCAGCCGAAGGCCGATTTCGCCGACGACCCCGTGGCGTACCGGAGTTGGGCGCGAAGGACGTCGGGCGCCCTGCGCGAGCAGGCGACAGCGCTGCGCGCCCGCTCCTGGCCCGAGGAGGCGTCGGCCGCACTGGGTACGAGGGCGCGGCAGTTCGAGGCGTCCGGCAGGCACTGGGACCTTGCCGCGAAGGCGGCGGACGAGGAGACCTTCTGGACGCAGGTGACGACGGCGGAGGAGACGCTGACCCAGCAGGCCCGGATCGCGGCCCGTGACGTGCTCGGTCTGAGCACGACCCCGCCGCCGGAGGAGGAGTAGCCGCCCGGCGAGACGAAACCCTTGAGACCCGGGTACTCGGCCTTGAGCTCCCGCAACCGGTTGAAGTTGTCGGCGAGCGGCTGCTCCGGTGCGTCGGCGATGCCGTCCACCGAGTCGGCCGCCGACAGCGGCCGGGCGTAGTCCGCCCAGGTGTCGGCCTCACCGGGGACGTTGCCGGTGAAGCATCTGCCCTCGGCGTTCACGTTGCCCAAGGCGTAGTCGATGTGGGTGAGTTTCCCGGCCCGGCCGCTGGTGTCCATGTCGGTGACCTGGAAGTCGCGGCCGTGGACACCCCACTGGGTGAAGCAGCCGACGCGCTTGTACGACTGCTTCGGGTGGTGGCCCCGGCCGCCGCCGTGGCGGGCTTCCAGGGCGGAGGTCGCGGCCGCCGCAGGCGCGAGGGCGGCGAGGAGCGAGAGCGAGCTGACGGCAACAGCCGCCCGGGCAAAGGTTCTTCGACGCAGGGGACTCATTCCTGTGCACGGACCGGCAACGGACTTCCTGAACGGAGTCGTGTGCGCAGGAAACATATTGGTATGGACCATTGGGTCAAGGGTGGGTGGCCCGGCTGCCCGTACCCCCGTTAAACCTCTGCTCAGCGGCAAATCATCACTTCGGGTGAAACCCTGGCCCATACTTGCGGTTCACAACCGAGGGTTGCCAGGCTGTTGCAGTCTGTCAACCCGTTGGGAGTGGCCAGTGACATTCGGTGAGCAGCCCGCCTATCTGCGCGTTGCGAGCGATCTCCGCGAGAAGATCGTGAACGGCTCGCTGCCGCCGCACACCCGCCTCCCCTCGCAGGCCCGCATCCGCAAGGAGTACGGCGTCTCCGACACGGTCGCGCTCGAGGCGCGCAAGGTCCTGATGGCCGAGGGCCTGGTGGAGGGCCGCTCCGGTTCGGGCACGTATGTGCGCGAGCGGCCCGTGCCGCGCAGGGTCGCCCGATCCGGCTTCCGGCCGCCGTCGGGCGCCAGTCCGTTCCGGCAGGAGCAGGCCGCGGAGGAGGCCAGGGGAAGCTGGGAGTCCAGCAGCGAGCAGGAGGGGGCGTCGCCGGAGGTGGCGGCGCGGCTCGGCATCGAGACCGGCGACCGCGTGATGCGTACGCGCTACCTCTTCAGGGACGCGGGGGAGGCGATGATGCTCTCCACCTCCTGGGAGCCCCTCGAAGTCACCGGCCGCACACCGGTCATGCTGCCCGAGGACGGCCCGCTCGGGGGCTGCGGTGTCGTCGAGCGGATGGCCGCCATCGACATCGTCGTGGACAACGTGACGGAGGAGGTCGGCGCCCGGCCCGGCCTCGCGGAGGAGTTGCTGGCGCTCGGCGGCGTCCCGGGGCATGTGGTCATGGTCATCGAGCGGACGTACTTCGCCTCGGGGCGCGCGGTGGAGACGGCCGAGGTCGTCGTGCCGGCGGACCGCTACCGGATCGCTTACCACCTGCCGGTGAAGTGAGCCAGTAGGCAAGCAGGGGGTGTATCCGGCCGGATGCGCCCCCTCTTCATGCCTCTTTGTAAAAACCCGTATCCGCTCAGTGAAGGCCAGGCGTAGGCTTCCGCATATGCATACTGCGGTTTCCTGGCGATCGTTACGGATACTCGGGCGGGCCGAGGGAGGGTTGCGATGACCGACGGCGGTGCTGTTCTTCCATGGCTCGTCATTCGGCAGGACGACAACGGCAACTGTTACCGCGTCGGCAGGTACGCCACCGAAGCCGAGGCACAGAAGATCGCGGATTCGCTCGACGGCCGCGGCCACAAGCAGCTCTACTGGGTCGAGCGGATCGGCCGGTCGGCGCGCTGAGGGTGCCTCGCCCCCGGCATTGCGACGGGCAGTACGCTCCGGCGCATGACTGATCGTGTGGTGGTCGTGGCCGGTGCCGTGTACGAGGAGGGCCGGCTCCTTGCGGCACGCCGCAGCGCGCCCGAGGAACTGGCCGGCCGCTGGGAGCTCCCCGGCGGCAAGGTGGAGCCGGGGGAGCGGCCCGAGCAGGCGTTGGTGCGCGAACTGCGTGAGGAACTGGGCATCGAGACGGAGCCGGTGGAGCGCGTCCCCGGCGAGTGGCCGCTGCGGCCGGGATATGTGCTCCAGGTCTGGACGGCCCGGCTGGTCTCCGGCGAGCCCGAGCCCCTTCAGGACCACGACGCCCTGCGCTGGCTCGCCCCCGACGAGCTCGACGCGGTCGACTGGCTCGACCAGGACCGGCCCGCGGTTGCCGCGTGCGCCCGCCGCCGACGCGAGGGAGTCGGGGAGAGTGCGCGCCGCTGAACCGTGCGCCGTTCGAGCCGCGGGTGCATCCATTGCGGTCCGCGCACGGTAAGGCGCGCCGCAAACAGGGTATGTGCTGATTAACCCCCTTAAATGGGACACGGTTCCGCTGGTGATCGGGGAAGTGATCGGGGTGATCGGCACCCGAGGCGAATGCGCCGAGTGGACTTTTCCGGCCGAACCGAACGTGGTGGGCACAGCCCGGCACGCCGTCCGGGAAACGCTCAGGCAATGGGGACTGGACACCGCTGTCGGGGATGTGACGGTTCTCCTGGTCAGTGAGCTGGTGACCAATTCCCAGCGGTACACCCCCGGCCCGATCACCCTCCGGCTGTTCCGCCCGGAGAGCGGCGACACGGTCCCTGTCCTGCTGGTCGAAGTCTCCGATCCGCTTCCGGATCCGCCGGTCGAAAGGTCCGCGCGCGCCGAGGACGAGAGCGGACGCGGGCTGCAGCTGGTGGCCTGTTCCGCTCGGCGCTGGGGCACCCGGCGCGGAAGGACGGGCAAAACCGTGTGGTTCGAGCTGGCCCTGGCTGGTTAGGAGTCTTCAGGGACGACGATCACGTCTGAGTCGGCTCAAAACGAACGAGACCTCTCTGTGATCGTGAACGCCGTGCCGGTGGGAGCCGTAGTGCTGAATACTGCGGTCATGGCCGGTCCGGTGCGGTGAGCTGGAGGGGACGGTCGCGTGAGCGAAATACCTGAGACGGCGAGTGATGTCGTATGGCAGAGCAGCCCGCCTGGCTCGATCTATGACTACATCAAGGTGGCCTCCTTCTCGATCGGCCACGACGGACTGGTCGACCAGTGGAGCGACCGGGCCGTGGAACTGTTCGGCATCACCGCCGACGAGGTCAGAGGCAAGGATCCGGTCGAGGTCTTCATGCCCGCGGAGCTTCGCCCACGAGGCCACCGCAGGGTCGCCGAGGTCCTCGACGGCAAGGAATGGACGGGAATCGTTCCCTTCCGTATGCCAGGAGGAGGCCGGGCCCACGGCCTCGCCGAGATCTATGTAATGCCCAGTGAGACGGTCAGGGGCGAACAGGCCGCGCTCTGTATCGTCCTGGACGTCCGGGCGTTGCGCCGGATAGAGACCGACCTTGCCGCATCGCAGGCGATATTCGGCCAATCTCCATTCGGTTTCCTCCTCTTCGGTATGGATCTCACCGTCCAGCGCGCCAACCAGCGCTTCGCCACCGTCTTCGGCGGCGCCGCCGACGACCACCGAGGCCGCACGGTCCACGACTACCTCTCCCGCCCCGAGGCCGAGCGGATGAACGCCGCCCTGCGCCGGGTCCTGGAGACCGGCGAGTCCGTCACCGACCTGCAGATCGTCGGCACGGCACCGGGAAGCACGGAACGCAGGCACTGGTCGATCAACCTCTATCGCGTACACGGTGGATCCGGCCGGCCCGTCGGTGTGGCCGGGCTCGGCACCGATGTCACACGTCGTCACATAGCCGCCCGCGAAGCCGCGAACGCCCGCCGCAACCTCGCCCTCCTCAACGAGGCGAGCGCCCGCATCGGCAACTCCCTCGACCTGGAGACCACCGCCCGCGAACTCCTCGACGTCGCGGTCCCCGGCTTCTGCGACCTCGCCTCCGTCGACCTCTACCAGGGCCTCCTCACCGGTGACGAGGCCCCGCCGGGACAGTGGGGATCCGCCAGGTCGGAGAGCTACGGGGGCGGCAGCGCGGAACTGCGGCGGGTCGCCTTCGCCAGCGCCGTCTCCGGCGCCCCGCTGATGACCACCCCGGGCTGCGCACCCGAGGGCAGCGCCCCCACGGCGGTCGGCGAGGTCCACCGCTACCCGTTCAACTCCCCCTGCGCCGGGGCTCTGCGTACAGCCAGTGTCCGGACCATCCCCGGTCAGGACGGCAGCCTCGTCCAGTCGACGCTTGCCGTGCCCATGGTGGCGCACGACACCGTCGTCGGACTCGCGCAGTTCTCCAGGGCCAAGGGCAGCGAGCCGTTCGGGGAAAGGGACCGGGCGCTCGCGGTCGAGCTCGCCGCACGTGCCGCCGTCTGCATCGACAACGCCCGCCTGTACCGCAGGGAGCACGAGCGAGCCCTCATCCTCCAGCGCAGCCTGCTGCCGCCCGGCGACCCCGAAGCCGCCGGCCTCGACATCGCCTGCCGCTACCTCCCCGGCACCACCGCGACCGAGGTCGGCGGCGACTGGTTCGACGTCATCGAACTGCCCGGCCACCGCACCGCCTTGGTCGTCGGCGACGTGATGGGCCGCGGCCTGCGGGCCGCCGTCGCCATGGGCGAACTGCGCACCGCCGTACGGACCCTGGCGCTGCTCGACCTGGAACCGGCGGAGGTGCTCTCCGCGCTCGACGAGATCGCCCGCGGGCTCGGCAGCCCCGCGAAGGCAGGCCGCCCCCGGGGCGGGGGTCAGGTCCCGTCCCGGGTCGCCCACAAGTCCCGCGACGCCGACCTCTCCGAGGTCTACCTCGCCACCTGCGTCTACGCCGTCTACGACCCCGTCACCCGCCGCTGCACCTTCGCCAACGCCGGCCATCTGCCGCCCGTGCTCGTCGAGCCCGGCGAAGAGGCGCTGCTGCTCGACGTGCCGCCGGGGATGCCGCTCGGCGTGGGCGGCGAACCCTTCGAGGAGGTGGAGGTCGAAGTCCCCGAGGGTTCCCTCCTCGCGCTCTACACCGACGGCCTGGTCGAGTCCCGTCACCATCCCCTCGACGAGGGCCTGCGCGCCTTCCGCACCGCGCTCGCGGATCCGGTACGCCCGCTGGAAGACGTCTGCGACCACGTGCTCAGCACGCTCGACACCCGGCACGGCGAGGACGACATCGCGCTGCTGATGGCCCGTATCCAGGGGCTGCCCGCGGAAGCCGTAGGCGACTGGCGGCTGTCGCGGGAGCCCCGCTCCGTGGGCCGCGCCCGTGAGCTGACCCGCGGCCAGCTCACGGCCTGGGGCCTCGACGCCCTGGTCGACACGGTGGAACTCCTCGTCAGTGAACTGGTCACCAATGCGTTGCGGTACGGCGAGGGCGAGATCAGGCTCCGGCTGCTGCGGGACCGGACGCTGGTGTGCGAGGTGTGGGACGCGGGCCTGGTCCAGCCGAGACGCCGACGGGCACGTGACACGGACGAGGGCGGACGTGGACTGCAACTGGTCGGCCTGCTGAGCGCGGCATGGGGCTCACGGCGGACCCCGCGCGGCAAGACGGTGTGGTTCGAACTGGCGCTGCCGGACGGAGAGGGGTCGGCGGAGCCGACGGTGGAGCAGTTGCTGAGCATGTTCTGAGGGGGGCGCCGTCCGGCGTGGTGGGTGCGGGTGCGGCGGACCCTTCTGCCACCCCGCCCCTTCCCGCTGTATTGACGTGCGGCTCCGCCGCGTGGGCGACCCGCCCGGGAACGGTCTGGTAGGTCATGCCACTGCTCCCTGAACGCCATCCGGGACACCGGCCATGCGTCACAAACGGCCACCGCCCATCCGGCCGCGAGTGCCGACGCCGCCGAAGCTGCCGGGCCCGCCGCCGAAACCGCCGAAGCCCCCGAGATCTCCGCCATGGCCGCCGCCCCTTCCTCCGCCGAGCGTTCCGCCGAGGAGGATCCCGCCGAGCACCGCGCCCCCGAGACCACCCCCAGCGCTTCCTACTCCTGTTGCACCCCCCGGCCCCAAGGGGTTCCCGAATCCGCGCACATCGTTCTCCGCGAGGCTCTGCGCCTGCTGCGCCAGCCAGTCCGCCCGCTGCGCCTCCGCCAGCGATGTCTGCGGATCGCCGCCCGTCCCGTCGTCGTCCCCGGCCGGTGCCGCTGCCCGTTCCAGCCGGCGCTGCGCTTCCGCCAGCCGCGTCCGGGCCTCGCTGCCGACGGCGCCGCGGTGCGTGCTGATGTAGTCGGCGGCGGCGCCGATGCCGGAGCGTGCGCCGAGCATCGCCCGGTCCAGCAGGGCCCGGGCGCGCCGTGTCCCCTGCTCCTGCTCCCTGGACCCGGAGAGAGCCGCGTCCAGTCCCGCATACGCCTCGCCCAACCGGCGCAGCGCGTCGATCGGGTCGTACGGACCGGCCTCCGTGGCGCCTCGTACCTCTGCGACGACCTTCTCCGCGCGGGTGATCCGGCCCTGGAGCGTGGCGGTCGACGTGCCTTCCTCGGTTCCCTCGAGCAGTCCGCGTGCCTCTGCCAGGTCCGTCTCCGTCTCGGTCAGCGCGTCCGGCAGTTTCCCGGTTGCTTCTGCCAGTTCCTGAGCCCGGCGGTCGAGGGCCTCGATCAGCCGGGTGGCCTGGGCGACGGCCGCCTCCGCAGCCCGCACCTGAACGGCGGCCGTGCCGTTGTCGTCCGCCCCGACGGCCTGCCGGGCCCGGCCGAGACTGTTCGTCGCGAACTCCAACCGGTCCTTGGCCTGCTCCACGTCATTCGCGACCGGCGCCGCGGCTGAGGGTGTGTACCGGTCCCGCATCACACCGAGCGCGGCCTCGGCGCTGACGACCCGGCCGCTGATGTCCTCGAAGGCGGCTTCTACGGCGGCCAGTGCCTGCCGCGCGTTCCGTTCCAGGTCGCGCAGCCGGTCGAAGTCCTCCGACTCGGCGTCGAGCCGGCGATCGGCCGCCGCACACCGGGAGACGATCTCGTCCAGCATCCTGCGCCGGGTGGCGTCGTCCCCGGGACGGGCGTCGTCCAGCTGCTGACGCAGCCGGAAAGCAGCGGTCAGCTCCTGCCGGGCGTGCTCCACCGCCTCCTGGAACGGCAGCGCTGCCTCGACCCCGAACTGCGCCGCTGCGAAGCCGAGTTCCTCCTGACTGGTGCGTACCGCGTCGTCGGTGTCCACCAGCGCCTGTTTGGACCTGGCGTCGAGCTCCGGGAGCGGGGGCTCCTCCGGCGCGCCCCAGCCCTCCTGGCCGCCCTGGGGGGTGGTGCGGGTTTCCGTGCGCCGTCTGCGCTTGATGTACGCGTACGCGGCGAACACTCCGGCGGCGCCGACCACCGCGATCGGCAGCACCAGGTCGGCCCTCGTACCGGCGCCGCCGCCCGAGCCCGGATGCGCCTTGCCGGGCGTGATGTTCACCGTGGGGACGGGCGCGCCGGACAGTACCGCGCCGTAGCCGTCGGCGGCGCCGATCGCGGCGCCCGCCCAGTCGTTCTCCCGCAGGGCGGGCTCCACCGCCGTCGCCGCCACCTCGGCCAGGTGGGCGTCGGTCAGGCGGGAGGCGCCGTGGACCCAGTGCGCGTACTGCCGCTCGCGGGTGGCGACGGCGAGCAGGGCGTCCTCCTGGCCCAGCCCGGTCCTGGCGGCTGTCGTGGCCGTCCACTCCTGGGGGGAGCGGCCGGAGAAGCCGGACACAAAGACGACGAAGAGCTGAAGCCGCCGCTCGTCGTAGAGGCGGTCGAGCGCGCGGGACACCTGTGCGGCGCGGTCGTCGAGAGCACCCACGCGGTCGGTGATCCGGCCTTGCCGGGAGAGGTCCAGTGGGTCGTCGGCAGTGACCGGTCCCGCGGCGGGCACGATCAGCCACCATGCCGCCGTCAGCACGGCGAGGAGGACCCGGGCGGCTGTTCGCATCACATTTCGGAGGCTAAGTCGCGGTCTGTCCCGCCGCGACCCGGCACCGCCCGGAACCACGGGTGCCCGGTCGTAGTCCTGCATCGCATGGAGATCAACGGCAATGGGGCAACAGGAACTCGGCCGGAGGGCAGCGGAGGGGCGCTGCGGCGGAGATGGCGGAGCCCGAGGCTGAAGTGGCCCAAGCGGGTCGCCCTCGCGCTGGCGGTGGTCCTGCTCGTTCCGCCGCTCGCCGTGGCGGTGACGCTGCGCATCAACTACGCGGGCGACCTGCAGGACGGCACCCGCACCCGCGGCAAGGACGCGATCTGGCTCGGCCACGCGTGGGTGGACGGCCGCAAGAAGGACGCGGACGTGAAGGCGTTCGCCGAGCAGATACGCGGCACCGGCATCAAGGACCTGTATGTGCACGCGGGCCCGCTGGAGCACGACGGCACGCTGCCCGCCGGCCGCTACCCCCGCGCCCGGTGGTTCATCGACGCGGTGCACCGAGAGATGCCGGGCATCCGGGTCCAGGCGTGGCTCGGCGACGTACTCGCGAACGACGGCCCCGACGGACTGCACCTCGACGACAAGGGGTCGCGCGACGCGGTGGTGGTCTCCGCCGAGCAGATCCTGGACACCGGCTTCGCGGGGGTCCACTTCGACCTCGAGCCGCTCCTCTCCGGCGACCGCGATTATCTGTCCCTGCTCGACGATCTGCGCACCCTGACGAGGCACCGCAGGGCGCAGCTGTCGATCGCCGCCCACCAGATCGACCCTCTGCCCGCCGCGCACAGCGTGAACGCCGCCGTCACCGGCCGCGAGAAGTGGTGGTCGCAGGAGTTCTTCGGCCAGGTGGCGCGACGGGTCGACCAGATCGCGGTCATGTCCTACGACACCTGGATGCCGCGGGAGTTCATGTACGGCGGCTATGTGGCGCACCAGACGGAGCTGGCGCTCGAGGTGACTCCGGAGAGCACCGATCTGCTGGTCGGGCTGCCGTTCTTCCACGAGGACGACCTGGGCCACCACGAGAACGCGGAGACGGTCGCGGCCGCGGTCCGCGGCACCCGGCTGGGCCTCGGGCGCACGGACCGCGACCGGAAGCGTTTCGGCGTCGCGTTGTACGTGGACTTCGCGGCGGAGGAAGGCGACTGGCAGGCCTACCGCGAAGGGTGGTGCTGACGGGCCGGCCGGCCCGCCGCCGTCCGGGGGAGCGGTCAGCCCTCCCGGCGCCTGATCTTGTTGCCCAGCCACACCAGCGGGTCGTACTTCCGGTCGGCGGCCCGTTCCTTCAGCGGGATCAGCGCGTTGTCGGTGATCTTGATGCCTTCCGGGCAGACCTCCGTACAGCACTTGGTGATGTTGCAGTAGCCGAGTCCGTGTTCGTCCTGTGCCGTCGCCCTGCGGTCCAGTCCCGTCTCCGCGGCCGCGTCGAGGGGATGCATGTCCAGCTCGGCCACCCGCATCAGGAAGCGCGGTCCGGCGAAGGCCTGCTTGTTCTCCTCGTGGTCGCGCACCACATGGCAGGTGTCCTGGCACAGGAAGCACTCGATGCACTTGCGGAACTCCTGCGACCGGTCCACGTCCATCTGCTGCATCCGGTACTCACCGGCCGCGACACCCGGTGGCGGCACGAACGAGGGGACCTCCCTGGCCTTCGCATAGTTGAAGGAGACGTCGGTGACCAGGTCCCGCACCACGGGGAACGCGCGCAGCGGTGTGACCGTGACGGTCTCCTCGCGGGAGAAGACCGACATACGGGTCATGCACAGCAGACGCGGCCGGCCGTTGATCTCCGCACTGCACGAGCCGCACTTGCCGGCCTTGCAGTTCCAGCGAACGGCGAGATCGGACGCCTGCGTGGCCTGGAGACGGTGGATGATGTCGAGGACGACCTCTCCGTCGTTCACCTCCACGGTGAAGTCCTCGAGGCCGCCGCCCTCCTGGTCACCCCGCCAGACCCTGAAGTGGGCTCGGTACGCACTCACTCGGTCAGCTCCTCTTCGGCGAGGTACTTGACCAGCTCTTCCTTCTCGAAGAGGGCGAGCAGGTCGGGACGGATGGGATCGGTCGTCTTCCGTTCGAGCTCGATCCGGCCGCTCGCCGGATCGGCGCCGGCCGCCGGGGCCAGCCGGCAGACCAGGTTCGCCCGGCGCCATTCACGCTCCATGCCTGGGCAGTCCTCGCGGGTGTGACCGCCGCGGCTCTCCGTGCGTTCCAGGGCCGCCCGTGCGACGCACTCGCTGACCAGCAGCATGTTCCGCAGGTCCAGGGAGAGGTGCCAGCCGGGGTTGAACTGCCGGTGTCCCTCGACCCCGGCCCGGCTCGCCCGCACCCGCAGCTCCGCCAGCTTCTCCAGGGCCTGTTCCATCTCGCCCGCCCGTCGGATGATGCCGACCAGGTCGTTCATCGTCTGCTGGAGCTCCTGGTGGAGCGTGTACGGGTTCTCCGGGGCCGCGCCGTCCGCCGGACCCTCCGCGCTGAAGGGGCGCAGCGCCTCCGCCGCCGCGGCGTCGATCCGGGTCTCGTCGACGGTGGGCCGCGCGGGGAGCCGCTGGGCGTATTCGGCCGCGTGGAGACCGGCGCGGCGGCCGAAGACGAGCAGGTCGGAGAGGGAGTTGCCGCCGAGGCGGTTGGAGCCGTGCATCCCGCCGGCCACCTCACCGGCCGCGAACAGCCCGGGTACGCCGAGAGCGGCGGCGGTGTCGGACTCGACGGCGATGCCGCCCATCACGTAGTGGCAGGTGGGGCCGACCTCCATGGCCTCCGCCGTGATGTCGACGTCTGCCAGCTCCTTGAACTGGTGGTACATCGACGGCAGCCGGCGCCGGATGACATCGGCCGGCATCCGGGTGGAGACGTCGAGGAACACCCCGCCGTGCGGGGAGCCGCGGCCCGCTTTGACCTCGGCGTTGATGGCGCGGGCCACCTCGTCGCGCGGCAGCAGTTCTGGGGGGCGGCGGTTGTGGTCCGGGTCGTCGTACCAGCGGTCGCCCTCGTCCTCGGACTGGGCGTACTTCTCCTTGAAGACGTCCGGAACGTAGTCGAACATGAACCGCTTGCCCTCGGAGTTGCGCAGCACCCCGCCGTCGCCGCGCACCGACTCGGTGACGAGGATGCCCTTCACCGACGGCGGCCAGACCATCCCCGTCGGATGGAACTGCACGAACTCCATGTTGATCAGCGGGGCGCCCGCCAGCAGCGCCAGGGCGTGCCCGTCGCCGGTGTACTCCCAGGAGTTGGAGGTCACCTTGAAGGACTTGCCGATGCCGCCCGTCGCCAGGATGACGGAGGGCGCTTCGAGGACGAAGAAACGGCCGGACTCCCGCTCGTAGCAGAAGACCCCGGAAACCCGGCCGTCGCCCTTGAGGACACGGGTCACCGTGCACTCCTGGAAGACCTTCAGGCCGGCCTCGTAGTCGCCGAGCTCTCGTTCGTCCTCCTGCTGCAGCGAGACGATCTTCTGCTGGAGGGTGCGGATCAGCTCGAGCCCGGTGCGGTCACCGACGTGCGCGAGGCGCGGGTACTCGTGGCCGCCGAAGTTGCGCTGCGAGATCCGGCCGTCCTTGGTGCGGTCGAAGAGTGCGCCCCATGTCTCCAGCTCCCACACCCGGTCCGGCGCCTCCCGGGCGTGCAGCTCCGCCATCCGCCACTGGTTGAGGAACTTGCCGCCGCGCATCGTGTCCCGGAAGTGCACCTGCCAGTTGTCGTTGGAGTTCACGTTGCCCATGGAGGCGGCGATGCCGCCCTCGGCCATCACGGTGTGCGCCTTGCCGAACAGGGACTTGCAGATCACCGCCGTACGCGCGCCCCGCTCGCGCGCCTCGATGGCGGCGCGCAGGCCCGCGCCGCCCGCTCCCACCACGACGACGTCCCACTGCTGCCGTTCGAGCTCAGTCATCAGGACCTTCCCTCTGCAACAGCCATCTAGAACAGCCTCGGATCGTCGAAGGCGCCGGACGCGACGAGATAGACGTAGAAGTCGGCGAGCGCGACGCTGAACAGCGACACCCAGGCGAGCTGCATGTGGCGGGCGTTCAGCTTGCCGACCCACCCCCAGAGCCGGTAGCGCACCGGGTGCTCGGAGAAGTGCCGCAGCCTGCCGCCGATGATGTGCCGGCAGGAGTGGCACGAGAGGGTGTACGCCCAGATCAGCACGATGTTGACCAGGAAGACGAGAGTGCCGAGGCCCATGTGGCCCCACTCGTAGTTCTCGTCGCGGAAGGCCAGCACCGTGTCGTAGGTGAGGATCGCGGCGACCGGCAGGGCCGCGTAGAAGAAGTACCGGTGGATGTTCTGGAGGATCAGCGGGAAGCGGGTCTCACCGGTGTACTTCTTGTGCGGTTCGGCGACGGCGCAGGCCGGTGGGGAGGCCCAGAAGCCCCGGTAGTAGGCCTTGCGGTAGTAGTAGCAGGTCAGCCGGAAGCCGAGCGGGAAGATCAGGATCAGCAGCGCGGGGGACAGGCCCCACCAGCTGCCGAAGATCTCCCAGTTCGGGCCCGCGTGCATCGGTTGGCAGTTCTCCGCCAGACAGGGCGAGTAGAACGGTGAGACGTAGGGCGCCGCGTAGTAGTCGTCGTTCGCGAAGGCGCGCCACGTCGAGTAGACGATGAAGGCGAGCAGTCCGGCGGCGGTCAGGGCCGGGGCGAGCCACCAGCGGTCCGTCCGCAGATGGCGGGGCGCGATGGTGGCGCGCGTGTCCCCGTGCACGCCCGTATTGACTTGTGGTGGTTCGGTACCAGTGGCCAACGAAGACTCCGGGTGGAGTGGGTCGGGGTGTGGACTGGGTCGGCGGCCTCACGGGCCGCTGTCAGGGGCCGGTCCTGCCGTCGCCCCGGTCAGGGCGCGTGCCGGTCGCGGACGCCCAGGCCCTCGTCGTCCGAGTCCGTCCACAGGGCGTTGTCGTACGGAGTGTCGGGGATGGTGACCAGGTCGGTACGGACCTTGGCGGCCGGAGCCGCGGCGGCGGCCGTGACGGGGCCGGCGGCGCGCAGCTGGTCCACGGTCTGCTCCAGCTGTCCGACGCGCCGGACCAGCTCGTCGAGGCGGCTCTGGACCGCTGCCAGATCTTCCTGCTGTGACATGACTTGCCCTCACTTCCGCAGGGTGCGGCGTCGTTCATGCGCCTGCGAGTGTCGCGCGTCACATCCCCGCTTGTGAAGGGGACGTACGCGATTCCGGTGCGTGCGCCACCGGCGCGCCCTTGGTGGTTGTTGTCTCACTCCCCCCATATTCGCCCCTTGTGTCCGGTTGTGCGGCGTTCTTGGTTCGCCCGCACGGGTGGCATTGGCGGCGGGTGCGCCGTGCCTCCGCCGGGTGCGGCGCTCCGTCCACTTCAGTGTGGGGAATCGGTGTGATCATCTCTAAATTCGACAAAACAGGACGAAGAGGTACAAGCCATGTCCCAGGTCGAAGCCCCTCGCGGGCGGACATGCTCCCGAAGGCTCCGCCCCGTCGCACTGCTCGCGAGCGGAGTGCTCGTACTCCCCGTCCTCGCCGGCTGCAGCTCGGGTGAGGACCAGGACCGGGGCAAGCCCCCGGCCCAGGACATCTCGCCCGCCGAGCGCAGCCTCGTGGCCGACGGAGGCACCCTGCGCTGGGCCGTCGACTCGATGCCCGCCACCCTCAACACCTTCCAGGCGGACGCGGATGCGACCACCGGCCGGATCGCCGGAGCCGTGCTGCCCGCCCTGTTCGTCCTCGACGAGAGCGGACGGCCGCAGCGTAATCCGGACTATCTCGAATCCGCCGAGGTCGTCGAACGCGAGCCCAAGCAGGTCGTGCTCTACAAGCTCAACCAGCAAGCGGTGTGGAGCGACGGCCGCGAGATCGGTGCACCCGACTTCCTCACCCAGTGGCGCGCCCTGAGCGGAAAGGATTCTTCTTACTGGACGGCCCGCAATGCCGGGTACGACCGGATCCAGAAGATCGAGCGCGGCGAGAGCGATCTCGAGGTCAAGGTCACCTTCACCAAGCCGTACGCGGACTGGCAGTCGCTGTTCACACCGCTCTATCCCAAGAACGTGACCGGGACACCGGCGGCCTTCAACGACGGCGCCCGCACCAAGCTGGACGTGACCGCCGGCCCCTTCCGGATCTCCAGGATCGACCGTCAGGCCAACACGACCACTCTGGTGCGCAACCCCCGCTGGTGGGGGGAGCGGCCCAAGCTCGACGAGCTGGTCCTGAGCGCCGTGCCGCGCGACGGGCGCGTCGCCGCACTGGCTGCCGGGACGCTCGACCTGGCGGACATCGACCCGTCGGCGGCGGAACGTATCTCCTACGCGGTGAAGGACGCCGGGCGCGGTGGCCGCCCGCTCGCCTACGGCCCCGTCGCCGCCACCGCCCCGTCCACCGCGCTGAAGTCCTGGGCACTGGCCCACGGCTCCGACGAGGAGCTCGCCGAGGTCGCCCAGGAAGCCCGCAAACGGGCGGCGGAAGCCGAGAAGAAGTACGCGCAGGAGCAGTCGGCCCTCAGCAGGTACGAGGTCCGCAAGTCGTTGGAGCCCGCCCACACCCAGCTCGCGCTGAACGGCGAGTCCGGGCCGCTCGCCGACGACCGGGTCCGCCGCGCGATCGCCCGCGCAGTGAACCGCAAGGAACTGGCCGAAACCGTCCTCACTCCGCTCGGCCTGCCTGCAGAGCCGCCCGGCAGTCATGTCGCGCTCGCCGGCCAGGCCGCCTACGCGGACAGCAGTGCCGCGCTCGGGAAGCAGGACACCCAGGAGGCGCAGGCGCTGCTCGCCGACGCCGGCTGGACGCCCGACGGGCTGCTCGAGGAGCCGGCCGAGGCGGGAGGCGAGGCCGGGAACAAGGGCAGGGCCGAGGACGCGCAGAAGGACGCCGGGAAGAAGGAGGGGGAGCCCTCGGGCGGGCCCTCGTCGAGGTCCTCCTCCGAACCCGCGGAGGCGGCATCGGAGAAGAACGAGGACGTCGCCTCGAGCGACGGGCGCTACACCGTCGGCGACGACAAGCCCGCCGACCACGACCCACGCAGCGGATCCCGCGCAACGCACATCCTCGCCCCGGCCCCCGCCGCCGCTCTCCAGAGCATCGCGCTGCACCGCCAGGCCGCGTCGCTGCGCGACGACGCGGAGGGTTCCGGCGACACGAGCGACAAGAAGGCCCGGGAGAAGGACGGTATGGCCGGTGCCTACGCCCCGAGCGGCACCGCTGCACCCGAGGGCGCCACAGCGGGCGGCGCCCTCGGCAAGAACGGGAAGCCGCTCCGCCTCCGCTTCGTCCTGCCGTCCGGTCCCGGCTCCGAGGTGCTGCGCACCATCGGCGACAAGATCGCGCAGATGCTCGACCGGATCGGGGTGCGGACGGAGATCGTCAAGGTCGACGACGCGAGCTTCTTCAAGGACCACATCGCCTCCGGCGACTACGACCTGGCCCTGTACTCGTGGCCGTCCAGCCCCTACCCGGCGACCGACGCCAGGCCGATCTACGCCAAGCCCAAGCCGGCCTCCGACGGCTCGCTCCTGGTCGAGCAGAACTACACCCGGGTCGGCACGGACTACATCGACCAGCTCTTCACCCAGGCCGCCGGAGAGCTCGACAAGGATGCCGCCCGCGATCTGATGCGCAAGGCCGACGCCAGGATCTGGGCCGCCGCGGGCTCCGTTCCGCTCTACCAGCGGCCCGAGCTGGTCGCGGCACGCAAGAACGTCGTCAACGCGGGAGCCTTCGGGTTCGCGGACCCCCGTTACCAGGACATCGGTTTCAAAAAGCCCGGCGCTGGCGCCAAGAAGTAGCGACTGAACGGAAAACAGCAGGTCACAACCTCAGAACTGGCTCAAGTTCCTTGCCCGCCGGCGTCGCCGGCGGGCAAGCTCGTGCCCGACCCTCGACCCGGGCCGACCCCTGTGTGTCCGCTCCCCACCGCGCCGGCGCACCCCCTGCCGCGGCGTGATCCCCGCCTCCTTCGCCCCGGACCCCATCGTTCCGGGAGGCTCCTGTCCCAGCGGCCCCGTACCATGGGACAAGCCGTGGCATGTCCGCCCGGCGGGCGGATGAGGAAAACACATCCAACGCCTGTATCCCACGATCGAGAGAAGCGCCAGCACGCATGCCCACGCGCCACGACATCCGTAACGTCGCCATCGTCGCCCATGTCGATCACGGCAAGACCACCCTGGTCGACGCCATGCTGAAGCAGGCCGGTGCCTTCGCCGCGCACGCCGCCGAGCAGCTCGACGACCGCATGATGGACTCGAACGACCTGGAGCGTGAGAAGGGCATCACGATCCTGGCCAAGAACACCGCCGTGAAGTACCACCCCAAGGCCGGCGGGGCCCCGATCACCATCAACATCATCGACACCCCCGGTCACGCCGACTTCGGCGGCGAGGTCGAGCGCGGTCTGTCGATGGTGGACGCGGTCGTCCTCCTCGTCGACGCCTCGGAGGGCCCGCTCCCGCAGACCCGCTTCGTGCTGCGCAAGGCGCTCGCCGCGAAGATGCCGGTCATCCTCTGCATCAACAAGACGGACCGCCCCGACTCCCGGATCGCCGAGGTCGTCGACGAGACGTACGACCTGTTCCTGGACCTGGACGCGACCGAGGAGCAGATCGAGTTCCCGATCGTCTACGCCTGCGCCCGTGACGGCGTCGCCTCGCTGACCAAGCCCGAGGACGGCACCGTTCCGGCAGACAGCGACAGCCTGGAGCCGTTCTTCACCACGCTGCTCGCGCACGTTCCGGCTCCCGAGTACGACGAGTCCGCCCCGCTGCAGGCGCACGTCACCAACCTCGACGCCGACAACTTCCTCGGCCGTATCGCGCTGCTCCGGGTCGAGCAGGGGGAGCTGCGCAAGGGCCAGACCGTTGCCTGGATCAAGCGCGACGGCACGATCTCCAACGTCCGCATCAGCGAGCTGATGATGACCGAGGCGCTCACCCGCAAGCCCGCCGAGGTGGCCGGCCCAGGTGACATCTGCGCCGTCGCCGGTATCCCGGACATCATGATCGGCGAGACGCTGGCCGACCCGGAGAACCCGATCGCGCTGCCGCTGATCACGGTCGACCAGCCGGCGATCTCCATGACGATCGGTACGAACACCTCGCCGCTGGTCGGTCGTGGTGGCACCGGCAAGGGCGCCGACGCCAAGTCCGCGGTGAAGGACCGCAAGGTGACCGCCCGTCAGGTCAAGGACCGCCTGGACCGCGAGCTGATCGGCAACGTCTCGCTGCGCGTGCTGGACACCGAGCGCCCCGACGCGTGGGAGGTGCAGGGCCGCGGCGAGCTGGCGCTGGCGATCCTGGTCGAGCAGATGCGTCGCGAGGGCTTCGAGCTGACCATCGGCAAGCCCCAGGTCGTCACCAAGGAGGTCGACGGCAAGGTGCACGAGCCCGTCGAGCGCATGACGATCGACGTGCCCGAGGAGCACATGGGCGCCGTCACCCAGCTCATGGGTGTCCGCAAGGGCCGCATGGACAACATGTCCAACCACGGCTCCGGCTGGGTGCGCATGGAGTTCGTCGTCCCGTCCCGCGGCCTGATCGGATTCCGTACGGAGTTCCTGACCAACACCCGCGGCACCGGCATCGCCCACTCGATCCACGAGGGTCACGAGCCGTGGTTCGGGCCGCTGGTCACGCGCAACAACGGATCCCTTGTCGCCGACCGTTCGGGTGCCGTCACCCCGTTCGCGATGATCAACCTGCAGGAGCGCGGTGTGCTCTTCGTGGAGCCGGGCACCGAGGTGTACGAGGGCATGATCGTCGGTGAGAACTCGCGCTCCGACGACATGGACGTGAACATCACCAAGGAGAAGAAGCTCACCAACATGCGTGCCGCTTCCGCGGACAACACCGAGAACGTGGTCCCGCCGCGCAAGCTCTCGCTGGAGCAGTCGCTGGAGTTCTGCCGCGACGACGAGTGTGTCGAGGTGACCCCGGAGGCGGTCCGCATCCGCAAGGTCGTCCTGGACCAGAAGGAGCGCGGCCGCGCGGCTTCGCGCGCCAAGCACGGCTGACGGATCGCCAGACCTCTGGCAAAATCGCTGAACACACGGCCCGGCCCTCCGCAGACACTGCGGAGGGCCGGGCCGTTCGTCAAATCCTTTTCCTGGCCCGAGTGTCCGCATATCGGCCACCGCGCTCCGGAACATGTGTTAACGGTCCGTTTCGCGGGTGTCTGTCTGGGATCGCTTTGTCCAGGTTTCGGGCTGGAGCCCCTCTCTGATGTTGTCAAAACGAGACCCTTTAGGTGTGGTTTACAGGCCTGTCCTACTTAATAGTTGGCTCCATTGAGCTCGGGTCAATGGGTCATGCGCTGTGGGGAGCGCCGACTCACGAGCACACTCGGGGCACTTGACGAGCGCTGTCAGGGGTGTCAGCGCGCGTAGAACCGTGTCCCTCTTGTAGTGACAAGTGGACTCATGAGGAGGAACCCATGCGTGGTGCCAAGAGCGCCAAGTGGGTCGCGGGAGCGATCGTTGTCGCCCTGGCGGCCACTGCCTGTGGTAGTGGCAGCGGTGATGAGGGGAAGAAGAACGCGTCGGGCAAGCCCGAGGGCTACGTCTCGATCGACGTCGGTGAGCCGCAGAAGCCGCTGATCCCGGCCGACACGAACGAGACCAACGGCTCGTACGTGATCCAGTCGCTCTTCACGCAACTGCTGGACTTCGACGCCCAGGGCGAAATCGTCTACACCAACGCCGAGTCGGTGGAGACGCAGGACTCGAAGACCTGGACCGTCAAGCTCAAGTCCGGCTGGAAGTTCCACAACGGCGAGGCCGTCACCGCGCAGTCGTACGTCGACGCGTGGAACTGGTACGCGAACATCAAGAACAACCAGCAGAACAGCTTCTGGTTCGCGGACATCGCCGGCTACGACGACGTGCACCCCGAGAAGGGTGACCCGAAGGCCGACAAGATGTCCGGCCTGAAGGTCGTGGACGACACCACCTTCACGATCACGCTGAAGGACAAGGTCCCGTACTTCAACTACAAGCTCGGCTACGCGACGTTCGCGCCGCTGCCGAAGGTCTTCTTCGACGACCCGAAGGCGTTCGGCCAGAAGCCGGTCGGCAACGGCCCGTACAAGTTCGAGAAGTGGACCCACAAGAAGCTGATCCAGGTTGCGGCCAACCCTGACTACCAGGGCCCCAACAAGGCGCAGAACAAGGGCATCCAGTTCAAGAGCTACACGACCCTCGAGGCCGCGTACCAGGACGTCGTCTCCGGCAACCTGGACATCATCCGCCAGGTCGGCCCGACGGACCTGCCGAAGTACAAGCAGGACCTCGGCAAGGGCGCCATTGAGCAGCCCTACGCCGCCATCCAGTCGCTGGTTCCGGCGTTCTACAGCAAGACGTTCAAGGACATCGACCCCAAGGTCCTCCAGGGTCTGTCCATGGCGATCGACCGTGACACGATCACCAAGACCGTCCTGAACAACACCCGTACCCCCGCGACGAGCTTCACGCCGCCGCAGGTCAAGGGCAACCAAGACCTGGGTACGGACGTCTTCACGTACAACCCGGCGAAGGCCAAGCAGCTCATCACCGAGGGCGGCGGCGTCCCGGAGAACAAGCTGTTCATCCAGTACAACAGCGACGGCGGCCACAAGGAGTGGGTGACCGCGGTCTGCGAGTCCATCCGCAAGGCGACCGGTGTCGACTGCGTCGGCGACGCCAAGCCGGACTTCCCCACGGACCTCGAGGCCCGTGACAACGACCAGGTGAAGTCGATGTACCGCGGTGGCTGGGTGGCCGACTACCCCGTCAACGTGAACTTCATCAAGGAGCTCTACCACACCAGCGCCGAGTCCAACAACGGCCGTTTCTCCAACAAGGAGATCGACGGCCTGATGGCGAAGGCGGACAAGGCCAGCTCCCTGGAAGAGGCCGTGAAGGGCTACCAGGAGGTCGAGAAGAAGCTTCTCGAGCAGATGCCGGCCATCCCGCTGTGGTACTACCGGATCAACGGTGGCCACGGCGAGGCCGTCGACAACGTGAAGGTCGACTTCCACGGTGACCTGGAACTGACCGGAGTCACCGTCAAGTAAGCGCCTGCGGGCCTCATCCCCACTCGGCCGTCACCCGCCGCCGTCGGTCATCCGGCGGCGGCGGTGGTCCGCGGGGCTGTCCGCTCATTGGGCAGCCCCGCGGACCCAGTTAACCCCTCACGGAGGCACCCATGGGGCGCTACGTCGCACGACGACTGCTCCAGATGATCCCGGTGTTCATCGGGTCAACCTTTTTGATCTTCGCCATGATGTACGCGCTGCCCGGCGATCCCGTCAGAGCGCTCATGGGGGACCAGGCGTACGACCCCGCGGTCGTGGCGTCCATCCGGAGCGATCTCGGCCTGGACCAGCCGCTCTGGCAGCAATACCTCACCTATATGAGCAACCTGGTTCAGGGTGACTTCGGCACGGAGATCGCCAGTAAGCGCGAGATCGCCGACATCATTGCTCAGGCGTTCCCGATCACTCTCCGGCTGACGCTCTTCGCCTTCACCTTCACGGTGCTGGTCGGCATCGGTCTCGGAGTGATCGCGGGTCTCCGCCCCGACTCCGTGCGGGACCGTGGGCTGCTCGCCCTCACCCTCGTACTGATCTCGATGCCCTCCTTCGTGCTGGGCTACCTGATGCAGTACATCTTCGCCTTCCAGCTGGGCGTCACCACGGCGACCGTTCAGGACTCCGAGAACTTCGGCGACCTCATGCTGCCGGCCATCGTTCTCGGTTCGCTGTCGCTCGCGTACGTGGCCCGGTTGACCCGTACCTCCATGGCGGAGAACCTTCGCTCCGACTACATGCGCACGGCGGTCGCCAAGGGCCTGCCGCGCCACAGGATCATCGGCGTCCACCTGATGCGCAACTCGCTCGTCCCGGTGGTCACGTTCCTCGGTACCGACATCGGCAACCTGATGACCGGCGCCATCGTCACCGAGGGCATCTTCAACGTCCAGGGCATTGGCAAGACGATTTTCGATGCGCTCACCCGCCGCGAGGGCGCGACGGTCGTGGGCATCGCCTCGCTGATCGTTCTCGTGTACCTGCTCACCAGCCTGCTCGTCGACCTGCTCTACGCGGTCCTGGACCCGAGGATCCGGTATGCCTGAGAAGACCGCGGCCACCACGGCGTCCACCGGGACCGAGACGGTCACCACCACCGCCGCCGCTCCCGACACCGTGCTGGTCACCAAGGCGCCCAAGGCGCGCAGCCTTTGGTCGGACGCCTGGCACGACCTGCGCCGCAACCCGCTTTTCCTGGTCTCGGCGGGCCTGATCGTCCTGCTCCTGATCGTGTCCGCGTTCCCGGGCCTGTTCACCAGTGCCTCGCCGCGCGACGCCGACCTGGCGAACCACTACCTCGGCCAGCCGAACTGGAGCCACTTCTTCCAGCCCGACTGGTTCGGTTACGACGGACAGGGCCGCTCGATCTACTCCCGTGTCGTCTACGGGGCCCGCGCCTCGATCATCGTCGGTGTCGGCGTCACCGCCCTGGTGACCATCCTCGGCACGCTCGTCGGTATGATCGCCGGCTACTTCGGCGGCTGGGTCGACACCATCCTGTCGCGCATCACCGACATCTTCATGGGCATCCCGTTCCTGCTGGGCGCGCTCGTCGTCCTCACCAGCTTCGAGAAGCGCGCCATCTGGGTCGTCATCCTCGCCCTGGTGTTCCTCGGCTGGACCCAGATCGCCCGTGTCGCCCGCGGTTCGGTCATCACCATCAAGCAGGCGGACTACGTGGTGGCCGCCAAGGCGCTCGGCGCCTCGACCACGCGCATCCTGACCCGGCACGTCCTGCCCAACGCGGTCGCGCCGATCATCGTCGTCGCGACGATCGCCCTCGGCGGCTACATCGCCGCGGAGGCGACGCTGTCGTTCCTCGGTGTCGGCCTCGCCGAACCGACGGTCTCGTGGGGCGTCGACGTGTCCAGTGGACGTGAGCAGCTGCGCAACGCACCCCACGTGCTGATCATCCCGTCGGTGATGGTCTCGATCACGGTGCTCTCGTTCCTGATGTTCGGCGATGCGGTTCGCAACGCCCTCGACCCCAAGCTGCGCTGAGGAGGGCGTACGACGTGACCATCATCGAAGAAACCGCAGGCGTCCCGGCGCCCCGCGCCGGCGGCGAGGCGTCCGGCCCGCTGCTCGAAGTGCGCGACCTGCACGTCGAGTTCCACACCCGTGACGGTGTCGCCAAGGCAGTCAACGGGGTGAACTACAGCGTCGCCTCCGGCGAGACCCTGGCCGTGCTCGGCGAGTCCGGCTCCGGCAAGTCCGTGACCGCCCAGGCCATCATGGGCATCCTCGACATGCCGCCGGGGAAGATCCCGCACGGTCAGATCCTCTTCCGCGGCCAGGACATGCTCACCATGAGCAACGACGAGCGGCGGAAGATCCGCGGCCGGAAGATCGCGATGATCTTCCAGGACGCGCTCTCCTCCCTCAACCCGGTCCTCTCTGTGGGCTACCAGCTCGGCGAGATGTTCCGGGTCCACCAGGGCCTGTCGAAGAAGGAAGCCAAGGCCAAGTCCATCGAGCTGATGGACAAGGTGAAGATCCCGGCCGCCAAGGCCCGGGTCGGCGACTACCCGCACCAGTTCTCCGGCGGTATGCGCCAGCGCATCATGATCGCCATGGCCCTGGCCCTCGAGCCGGACCTGATCATCGCCGACGAGCCGACCACCGCGCTCGACGTGACGGTGCAGGCGCAGGTCATGGACCTGCTCGCGGAGCTGCAGCGCGAGTACAACATGGGTCTGATCCTGATCACCCACGACCTCGGTGTCGTCGCCGACGTCGCGGACAAGATCGCCGTGATGTACGCGGGCCGGATCGTCGAGACCGCACCCGTGCACGAGCTGTACAAGCGGCCGGCGCACCCGTACACCCGGGGTCTGCTCGACTCGATCCCGCGCCTGGACCAGAAGGGCCAGGAGTTGTACGCGATCAAGGGTCTGCCGCCCAACCTGCTGAAGATCCCGACCGGTTGCGCCTTCAACCCGCGCTGCCCCAAGGCGGACGACATCTGCCGTACGGAGATCCCGGCGCTGGTTCCGGTGACCGAGCAGGACGGCAGCGAGCTGCCCGGCCGCGGAAGCGCGTGCCACTTCTGGAAGGAGACGATCCATGGCTGAGCTCAAGAAGACGAACGAGGCCGTGGACGCGACCCCCAACGTCTCCGAGGTGGAGACGGTCGAGGCCGCCACCGAGGAGGCGGCGGTCCAGGCGATCGAGGCCCCGGTGGGCCGCGGTGAGCCGATCCTGCAGGTGCGCAACCTGGTCAAGCACTTCCCGCTGACCCAGGGCATCCTCTTCAAGAAGCAGGTCGGCGCGGTCAAGGCCGTGGACGGGGTCTCCTTCGACCTCTACCAGGGCGAGACGCTCGGCATCGTCGGCGAGTCCGGCTGTGGCAAGTCCACCGTCGCCAAGCTGCTGATGACGCTGGAGCGGGCGACAGCCGGCGAGGTCTTCTACAAGGGCCAGGACATCACCAGGCTGTCCGGGCGTGCGCTGAAGGCCGTCCGGCGCAACATCCAGATGGTGTTCCAGGACCCGTACACCTCGCTCAACCCGCGTATGACGGTGGGTGACATCATCGGCGAGCCCTTCGACATCCACCCCGAGGTGGCTCCGAAGGGCGACCGGCGCCGCAAGGTGCAGGAGCTGCTGGACGTCGTCGGTCTCAACCCGGAGTACATCCACCGCTATCCGCACCAGTTCTCCGGCGGTCAGCGCCAGCGCATCGGTATCGCGCGCGGTCTGGCGCTCAACCCGGAGATCATCATCTGCGACGAGCCGGTCTCGGCGCTGGACGTGTCGGTGCAGGCGCAGGTCATCAACCTGATGGAGAAACTGCAGGACGAGTTCAACCTCTCCTACATCTTCATCGCCCACGACCTGTCCATCGTCCGGCACATCTCGGACCGGGTCGGCGTGATGTACCTGGGCAAGATGGCGGAGATCGGCACCGACGTGCAGATCTACGACCACCCGACCCACCCCTACACGCAGGCGTTGCTCTCCGCCGTCCCGGTCCCCGACCCGCAGATGCGCGAGGGCCGTGAGCGGATCATCCTCACCGGCGACGTGCCGTCGCCGGCGAACCCGCCGTCGGGCTGCCGCTTCCGCACTCGCTGCTGGAAGGCCGAGGACAAGTGCGCCACCGAGGTGCCGCTGCTCGCGGTGCCCGAGCGCTTCAAGGGGCAGGACACCCCGGCCGCGCACGAGTCGGCGTGCCACTTCGCCGAGGAGAAGGACGTCGTCCACGCGGCGTAGTCCCCTCTCCCACGCACAGGGCGCCTGCCCCCTCGGGGGTGGGCGCCCTGTGCGTCGTGGAATGGCATTGCGCCGGACGGCGCCTGCACCGGAAGGTGTCCGAATGGACTACGGACTGACCGATCGAGCCGGCCGTCGCATCGCGCTGTGCACGGTCGACGACGGCAACTGGCGGGCTGTCGCCGACGTCGCGCCGCGCGACGAGCAGCGCGGTTTCGTGGCCGCTCTCGCCGCCCGCTATCTGCTGCTCTCGATGCGCGGCGGGGCATGGACATCGCTCGGTGTCCTGGCGGACGACACCGTGGTCGGCCACATCATGTGGGGATTCGACGAGAACGACGGCGCCCATTGGGTCGGGGGCGTGGTCGTCGACGCCGACGAACAGGGCAGAGGTGTGGGGCGAGCGGCCATGGAGGCGATGATCCGGCTGCTGTCCGAGCGCCCGGACTGCCGGGAGATCCGTCTCTCCTACCACCCGGACAACAGCGGTGCGGCCAAGCTCTACGCGGCCCTCGGCTTCACGCCGACCGGGGACTTCGAGGACGACGAGGTCGTGGTCGCCCTGACCGTCCCCCGGGAGCCGGCGGCCTGAGAGGCGAAAATGCGTTGCGGGCGCGGGGGCGGGGAGCGAACAGTGGCGCCATGTCACTCACCGTCCGGCCCGCGACGCCCGTGGACGCACCCGTCATATGCGCTCTGCTGAACGCCGTCGACATCGCCGAGATCGGCCACCCGGACACCGAGCTGCACACCGTCGAGACCGACCTGCCGCACCCCGAGGTCGACCTCGGGGTGGACTCCTGGCTGGTGCACGACGACGGTGACCTCGTGGCGTACGGAATTCTGTGGAGCGACTCGGGGAAGGGCGACATCGGCGTCGACCACTACGTCCTGCCCGGCCGGTCCGACGCCGCCGTGCTGGTTCTCGAAAGGATCGAGGAGCGCGCGGCCCGCAAGGCCGCGCCGAGCGGTGCCGATCGGGCGGTGCTCCGTCTGAACCTCAACATCCGGCCCACGCTCGACACCACGCTGCTCGAGGCCCGAGGCTGGCGTACCGTGCGGCGCTACCAGGTCATGACCCGTCAGCTGAGTGCCGACGACCGGGTCCCGGAGCCGCCCGCCGGAGTGACGCTGCGCAACTGCGTCGCCGAGGCCGACCACCGGACCGCCCATGCGCTGGTGGAGGAGACCTTCGCGGAGCACGTCGACCACCACCCGCGCACCTACGAGCAGTGGCTTGCGGACTCCGGCCGCCGCGACCGCTCGCTCATGTGGATCGCCTCCGTCGAGGGCGAAGGAGACATGGCCGTCCTGCTGACCAGGGACGACAAGGAGACCATGGGCTGGATCGGAAGCCTCGGCGTACGGAGGTCCGCGCGGGGCCGCGGTCTCGGCGGCCACCTCCTTCGCCATGCCTTCGGTACGTACGCCGCCCGTGGCCGGGACACCATCGGGCTGGCGGTGGACACCCGCAACGAGAGCCGGGCGGCGTCGCTCTACGAGGCGCACGGGATGGCACCGCACTACGCGATCGACACCTGGGAGCTCGTCCTGCCGCTGCCCTCACCCGCCGACCGGGTGTCCTGAAAGTGCGTTAGATCCCGGCTGGAGCGATATTGGGCCCAAGTCGGCTTGGGATCTAGGAGGCACTCCATGCGCGGAGCCACCCACGCGAAGTGGGCTGCATGCGCGGCCGCCGTCGTCCTCGCGACGGCGGCCTGCGGCGGCGGGAGCGACAGCGGCGGCAGTGGGGCCGACGGGATCATCAGTTCCTCGTGGGGCGACCCGCAGAACCCCCTGGAGCCCGCCAACACCAACGAGGTGCAGGGCGGCAAGGTGCTCGACATGATCTTCCGCGGGCTCAAGCAGTACGACCCGAGGACCGGCGAGGCCAAGGACATGGTCGCCGAGAAGATCGAGACCAGTGACTCGGTCAACTTCACCGTCACCGTCAAGCCCGGCTGGAAGTTCAGCAACGGTGAGCCCGTCACCGCCGAGTCGTTCGTGGACGCCTGGAACTACGGCGCCCATGTGAAGAACAACCAGCGCAACGCCTACTTCTTCGGCTACATCGACGGCTACGACGAGGTCCACCCCGAGGAGGGCGAGGCCCGCGCCGACACCTTGTCAGGTCTGAAGGTCACCGGCGAAAGGACCTTCACCGTCAAGCTCTCGCAGAAGTTCTCCACCTGGCCGGAGACCCTCGGCTATGCGGCGTTCTCCCCGCTGCCCCGCGCGTTCTTCGACGACCACGACGCCTGGCTCGCCAAGCCGGTCGGCAACGGCCCGTACTCCATCGACTCGTACGCCAAGGGCTCCCAGATGTCGCTGCGCCGCTGGGACGGTTACACCGGCCCCGACAAGGCGCAGAACGGCGGCATCGACCTCAAGGTCTACACCGACAACAACACCGCCTACACCGACCTGATCGCCGGCAACCTCGACCTCGTCGACGACGTGCCCGCCTCCCAGCTGGGGAACGTGCAGGCAGACCTCGGCGACCGGTACATCAACAGCCCTGCCGGCATCCTCCAGACCCTTGCCTTCCCCTTCTACGACAAGGAGTGGAACACCCCCGACGGGGCGAAGCTCCGCACCGGCCTGTCCATGGCGATCAACCGCAAGCAGATCACCGACACCATCTTCCAGCAGACCCGCACACCGGCGAAGGACTGGACCTCGCCGGTGCTCGGCGAGGAGGGCGGCTACGATCCGACGCTCTGCGGCCAGGCGTGCGAGTACGACCCCACCCGGGCGAAGAAGCTGATCGCGGAGGCCGGCGGTCTGCCGGGCGGGCGGATCACGATCTCGTACAACGCGGACACCGGCTCTCACAAGGACTGGGTCGACGCCGTCTGCAACTCCATCAAGAACGCCCTCGGCAACGACCGGGCCTGCGTCGGCAACCCGATCGGCACCTTCGCCGACTTCCGCAACCAGATCACCCAGTCCAAGATGTCCGGCCCCTTCCGGGCCGGCTGGCAGATGGACTACCCGCTGATCCAGAACTTCCTGCAGCCGCTCTACTACACCAACGCCTCCTCCAACGACGGCAAGTGGAGCAACAAGAAGTTCGACGGCCTGATCGACCGCGCCAACGCCGAGAGCGACCCCGCCCAGGCCGTCGAGACCTTCAAGGAGGCCGAGAGGGTCGTACGGGACGAGATGGCCGCCATCCCTCTCTGGTACCAGAACGGCAGCGCCGGCTATTCGGAACGCATCTCGAACCTCGCACTCAACCCGTTCAGCGTCCCCGTCTACAACGAGATCAAGGTCGACTGACGGCGGAAGGCCCGGCCCGGCGCCACGAGTTCCGGGCCGTCACCCTTCCCATGACCCCCGGAGCCCTTCATGGGACGTTATGTGATCCGGCGTCTGCTGCAGATGATCCCCGTCTTCCTCGGCGCCACACTGCTGATCTTCCTCATGGTCAACGTGATGGGCGACCCCATCGCGGGACTCTGCGGCGAGCGGCGGTGCGACCCGGCGACAGCCGCGCAGTTGCGCAAGGAGTTCGGCCTCGACATGCCCGTCTGGCAGCAGTACCTGACCTACATGGGCAACGTCTTCACCGGGGACTTCGGCACCGCCTTCAACGGACAGCAGGTCACCGAGCTGATGGGCGAGGCCTTCCCGGTCACGATCAGGCTCACCCTGGTGGCCATCGTCTTCGAGATCGTCATCGGCATCGTCCTCGGCGTCGTCACCGGCCTGCGCCGGGGCCGGCCCGTCGACAGCGGGGTACTGCTGCTCACCCTCGTCGTCATCTCGGTGCCCACGTTCGTCACCGGGCTGCTGCTCCAGTTGCTCCTCGGCTACAAGTGGGACGTCATCGACCCGTCCGTCTCCACCGACGCCAGGCTCGACGAACTGATCGTCCCCGGACTCGTGCTCGCCTCCGTCTCGCTCGCCTACGTCACCCGGCTCACCCGCACGTCCATCGCGGAGAACACCCGCGCCGACTACGTCCGCACGGCGAAGGCCAAGGGCCTGCCGCGGAGCCGGGTGATCCGCAGGCATCTGCTGCGCAACTCCCTGATCCCGGTGGTCACCTTCATCGGCACCGACATCGGCGCCCTGATGGGTGGCGCGATCGTCACCGAGCGGATCTTCAACATCCACGGCGTCGGATACCAGCTCTACCAGGGCATCCTGCGGCAGAACACACAGACCGTCGTCGGCTTCGTCAGCGTCCTCGTCATCGTCTTCCTCGTGGCGAACCTGCTGGTGGACCTTCTGTACGCCGTTCTGGACCCGAGGATCCGCTATGCCTGAGCCACGGCAGAACCCGCACTTCGACGACCCCGCGCACTCGGCCGTCGCCGCCACCGGAGCAGGCGGTGCGACGGACCTCGCCATGAGCGAGGGCGAGACCCTGGAACGCGATCCGTCGGTCGTCTTTGGCGGACGGGTCCCCGACGGCCGGGAGGGCACCGGACCCTCGGCCAAGCCGCGCAGCCTCTGGTCGGACGCCTGGTGCGACCTGCGGCGCAACCCGGTCTTCATCGTCTCCGCCCTGGTGATCCTCTTCCTGATCCTCATCTCGCTGTGGCCCTCGTTGATCGCGTCCGGCAACCCGCACTCGTGCGACCTCGCCAAGGCACAGCAGGGCTCCCAGCCGGGCCACCCCTTCGGGTTCAACGGGCAGGGCTGCGACGTCTACACCCGTACGGTCTACGGGGCGCGCGCCTCCGTGACCGTCGGCGTGTGCGCCACCCTCGGGGTGGCGCTGCTCGGCTCGGTGCTCGGCGGGCTCGCCGGGTTCTTCGGCGGCGCCTGGGACGCGGCCCTGTCCCGGCTCACCGACATCTTCTTCGGCATTCCCGTCGTCCTCGGCGGCCTGGTCCTGCTGTCCGTCATCACCAGCAGCACGGTCTGGCCGGTCGTCGGCTTCATGGTGCTGCTGGGCTGGCCGCAGATCTCCCGTATCGCCCGCGGTTCCGTCATCACCGCCAAGCAGAACGACTATGTGCAGGCCGCCCGGGCGCTCGGGGCCTCCAGCTCACGGATGCTGCTGCGGCACATCGCTCCCAACGCCGTCGCCCCGGTGATCGTGGTGGCGACCATCGCGCTCGGCACCTACATCTCGCTGGAGGCGACGCTTTCCTTCCTGGGCGTAGGCCTCAAGCCACCGACCGTCTCCTGGGGGATCGACATCTCGTCGGCCTCCCCCTACGTCCGCAACGCCCCGCACATGCTGCTGTGGCCCGCCGGAGCACTGGCGATCACGGTGCTCGCCTTCATCATGCTCGGCGACGCGGTGCGCGACGCCCTCGACCCCAAGCTGCGCTGACCACGCTGAGGAGCCGCCATGCCCGCCACGTCCTACGAGGCAGTGATGTCCGCGGAGCCGGACATGCCGGGGAGCCTGCTCGACGTGCGCGGCCTGCAGGTGGAGTTCCGCACCCGCGACGGGGTCGCCAAGGCGGTCAACGGCGTCGACTGGACCGTCGATGCCGGTGAGACGCTGGCCGTGCTCGGTGAGTCCGGGTCCGGCAAGTCCGTCACCGCGCAGGCCGTCATGGGGATCCTGGACATGCCGCCCGGCCGGATCACCGGGGGCGAGATCCTCTTCAAGGGCCAGGACCTGCTGAAGATGCGGGAGGACGAGCGGCGGAAGATCAGAGGCGCCGGGATGGCCATGATCTTCCAGGACGCCCTCTCCTCCCTCAACCCGGTACTGAGCGTGGGCGACCAGCTCGGCGAGATGTTCGTCGTCCACCAGGGGATGTCGCGCAAGGACGCCAAGGCCAAGGCGGTCGAGCTGATGGACCGGGTCCGCATCCCCGCCGCCGCGGAACGGGTCGGCCAGTACCCGCACCAGTTCTCCGGCGGCATGCGCCAGCGCATCATGATCGCGATGGCCCTGTCGCTGGAGCCGGACCTGATCATCGCCGACGAGCCGACGACCGCACTCGACGTGACCGTGCAGGCGCAGGTCATGGACCTGCTGGCCGAGCTCCGGCGCGAGCTCGACATGGGGCTCGTCCTGATCACGCACGACCTCGGCGTCGTCGCCGACGTCGCCGACAAGATCGCCGTGATGTACGCCGGCCGGATCGTCGAGACCGCCCCCGTCCACGACATCTACCGGGCACCCGCCCACCCGTACACCAAGGGGCTGCTGGAGTCGATCCCGCGTCTGGACCAGAAGGGACAGGAGCTGTACGCGATCAAGGGCCTGCCGCCGAATCTGATGCACATCCCGCCCGGCTGTGCCTTCAACCCGCGCTGCCCGATGGCCCAGGACGTGTGCCGCACCGACGCTCCGCCGCTGTACGAGGTGAACGAGGAGCGCCGCAGCGCGTGCCACTTCTGGGAGGCGACACTCCATGGCTGAGGCGATCCTCGAGGTCCGCGACCTGTACAAGCACTACCCGCTCACCCGGGGTGTGCTCATCAAGAAGCAGGTCGGGGCGGTCAAGGCCGTCGACGGCGTCGACGTCGACCTGTTCGCCGGCGAAACGCTCGGCATCGTGGGGGAGTCGGGCTGCGGCAAGTCCACGCTCGCCAGGATGCTGGTCCATCTGGAGCGGCCGACGGCCGGCTCGATCCGGTACAGGGGGGAGGACATCTCCCAGCTGTCCGGGCGGGCGCTCAAGGCGGTGCGGCGCAACATCCAGATGGTGTTCCAGGACCCGTACACCTCGCTCAACCCGCGGATGACGGTCGGCGACATCATCGGCGAGCCGTACGAGATCCATCCGGAGGTGGCGCCCAAGGGGTCGCGCCGGGGGAAGGTGCAGGACCTCCTGGACGTCGTCGGGCTCAACCCCGAGTACATCAACCGCTACCCGCACCAGTTCTCCGGGGGGCAGCGCCAGCGCATCGGCATCGCCCGGGGACTCGCCCTGCAGCCCGAGATCATCGTGGCCGACGAGCCGGTGTCCGCGCTGGACGTGTCGGTGCAGGCACAGGTCATCAACCTGCTGGAGAAGCTGCAGAGCGAGTTCTCGCTCAGCTATGTGTTCATCGCCCACGACCTGTCCATCGTCCGGCACATCTCGGACCGCGTCGGCGTGATGTATCTGGGACGGATCGTGGAGGTGGGCAGGGACGCCGAGATCTACGACCACCCCACCCACCCCTACACGCAGGCGCTGCTGTCGGCCGTGCCGATTCCCGACCCCGAGGCGCGAGCACCGGCTGGGGGTCCCCCCGGCGAGGCCAGGAGGAGGATCATCCTCACGGGGGACGTGCCGTCGCCGACCAACATCCCGTCCGGCTGCCGATTCCGTACCCGCTGCTGGAAAGCGCAGGAGCGGTGTGCGGTGGAGGTTCCGCTGCTGGCCGTGCCGCCGCACTTGCGGACGGCCGAAGGGGCCGTGCAGCACCCGTCGGCCTGCCACTTCGCGGAGGAGCGGCACGTGGTGCCGAGCGGACCGCAGCCCGGCGGAAGCGGGGACGCCGGCACGGTGTGAGTTGCCGTCAGTTCTGTTTACAGACAGGCAACTCGGCCGACGCGATTCCGATATACGGACGCTCCATTCTCAGCAGCGTACGGCCGTGCGGGTGCCGTAGACCGGCCGGATCCGTGCCATGCGGACCCGGCCGGTCCTGCCGTACCACCGCGCGCCGGTTGTCCGGGACTGTCCGATCGCTGCCTTGTTCGAGTCATGCCCCCGTTGCAGGATCGACGGCGTGACTCTTACGCGGGGGGCCCGGATCACCGGAGCAGCGCTGTGCGGCGTGCTCGCACTGATCACCGGGGCGTGGATCGTTCGGGACATCTCGGCGTCGGACGACCTCGCCGACTTCCTCGAGCAGTGGGCCTCCGACCCGCGGCAGAGCCTGTCCATGCCCACGCAGGTCAGCTCGCCGGTCGACGGAGCGCTCGTCGCGGTGTACGTGGGCACGGCCGTCGCCGTGCTGCGCTCGTCGGTCGCGGCCTCCGCGCTGCTGGCGACCGCGGTGCTCACCCTGGCCGTCCGGCTGCCCGGTCTGTGGGTCCTCACCGCCTCCTGGGCATATCTCCAGCCCACCGAATCGCTGCGCACCCGCGGTCTGCTGAGCACCTTCGCCGTGCTGGGGCTGGCCATCGGGCTCGCGATCACCGCGGTGGCCGGCAGAAGCCCGCCGGATGCGGCCGGCCGACCCCAGGATCCGCGTGCCGCCCCGGCCAGGCCGATGCCCACCAGGCCGACGTCGGTGGTGGCCTGGCTCGCCGGGGCGCTGCTGCTCCTGGACGCGGCTCTGATCACGGTGTGGCAGATCCGCTTCGGGTACGCGGTCGGCCAGGAGGTCTATCTCGACAGCATGGTCGGCGGCGAGCGGGTCGCGCAGCGACTGCTCGCGCCGCCGTCGGGCTGGCTGGCGGCCACCGCCGTGGTCCTCGGTCTGACGGCGGGCGTCGGCCTGCTCGCCAGGGCCGTGTTCTCCCGCCCGCTCGGCGCGATGCTGGCAGTGAACACCTTCGTGTCCGGAGCGGTGGGGACCTACGTCGCCGTCCATCTGCGGATCTTCGAGAACTTCGGTGCGGTGCCGCTGGAGTACCAGCTGGTCACCGCCACGTCGCTCTTCGAGGTGATCACCGGGCCGGTGCTGATCGTCCTCTTGACCCGGCGCGGCGAGAGGGGACCGATGGACGATCCCCGGCCCGGCGCCCAGCAGCCACCGCCCGGCTACGGACATCCGCCCGGCGGGTCCGGTTACGGCGGTCCGCCGCCTCCCTCGTCACGGCCGCCGAACTGGTGACTGCCCTTCACTCCAGCCCGAGTGAGCGCTTGAGGAAGTCGACCTGGAGCAGCAGCAGGTTCTCCGCGATCTGCTCCTGCGGCGTCATATGGGTCACTCCGGTCAGCGGCAGCACCTCATGCGGGCGGCCCGCGGCCAGCAGCGCGGAGGAAAGCCGCAGTGCGTGGGCCACCACCACGTTGTCGTCCGCCAGACCGTGCACGATCATCAGTGGCCGTGCCGGGCCCTCCGCAGCCGTCAGCCCGTCGTCGGTGACCAGCGAGTTCTTCGCGTACGCCGCCCGGTGCGCAGCCGGATCGCCCAGATAGCGCTCGGTGTAGTGGGTGTCGTAGAGCCGCCAGTCGGTCACCGGGGCGCCCACCACGGCGGCGTGGAAGACGTCGGGGCGGCGCAGCACCGCCATGGCCGCCAGATAACCGCCGTACGACCAGCCGCGAACGGCCACCCGCGTCAGATCGAGCGGGAAGGATCCGGCCAACGAGTGAAGCGCCTCGATCTGGTCGTCCAGCGTGGGAGTGAAGTCGCCGGCGATCGCCTTCTCCCAGCCGGGGGAGCGGCCGGGGGTCCCCCGGCCGTCCGCGACGACGACCGCGAAGCCCTGGTCGGCGAACCACTGCGAGGTCAGATGGGGGTTCTGTGCGGCCACCACCCGCTGGCCGTGCGGGCCCCCGTACGGGTCCATCAGCACCGGCAGCGGGCCGTCCGAGTCCCGGTGTCCCGACGGCAGCAGCACCGCGCACGGAATCCGCCGCTCGCCCGCCTCCGTCAGCGTCGGCCGGGCACGCAGCACCGGCTGCTCGGCGTTCGAGGCGACGACCGCGACCTGCTTGCCGTCCCTGAGCACCTGTACCGAGGCGCCGCTCACTCCGGGACGCGACGAGGCGAGGACGGTCACCCCGCCCGCGCGCACCGCCGCATGGACGCCGGGACCCTCCGAGACGCGCTCGACGCCCAGCTCGTTCACCCGGTACACGTGGATCTCCCCGGTCTCCGGCTGCGCGGCCTCCTCACCCGCCGCGGCCGAGACCAGCACATCGCTCTCGCCGATGTCCAGTACCGCGCGCAGCTGCAGCTGTGCGCCGGTCAGCACCCGGTCGCCGACGGCGAGCACCCGCGCCCCGCCCTCGTCGGCGATCCGCACCAGCCGCCCGCCGCCGAAGCCGTGCGCGTGCGACGACTCGGGGGCCCAGGCCGGCACACCGGGGAAGAGTTCCAGCCACGCGGCGTCCTCGTCCACGTGCACCGTCCGGGTCGTGCCCGACTCCGGATCGGCCGCCAGATGGAGCTGGATGCGCTGGTCCCGCGACTGCACGAGCAGCAGCGGAGGACCTGCCGCCGACCAGTGCACACGCGCCAGGTAGGGGTAGCGCTTCCGGTCCCAGCTCACCTCCGTGCGCTGCCCGTCGAGGGTGACGAAGAACAGCCGTACGTCGGCGTTGGGCGTTCCCGCGGCCGGATACGCGACCTTCGCGGGCTCCCGGTCCGGATGCGCCGGGTCGGAGATCCACCAGCGCCGCACGTCCCGTTCGTCGGCGCGGGCGACGAGCAGCCGGTCCGAATCCGGTGACCACCAGAAGCCGCGCGAGCGGTCCATCTCCTCGGCCGCGATGAACTCCGCGAGGCCGTAGGTGGTGTGCTCGTCCTCCGGCTCGGCCAGCGCACGGTCCCCCTCGCCCTCCGCGCCCGTCACCCGCAGGGCGCCGTCCGCCACATACGCCACGAGACGGCCGTCCGGGGACGGCCGGGGGTCCAGTACCGGCCCCTGAGTGGGCAGTTCGCGTGCGGTACCGGCCCGCAGCTCGGCGGTGAACAGCCGCCCGGACAGGGTGAACGCCGCCAACTCGACCGCCCGGTCCACCGCGTAGCCGACGATCCCCGCAGAACCCTCCCTGCTGCGCTCGCGCCGGGCCCGCTCCTTGGCGGACAGCTTCTCGGCGCCGCCGCCCAGCAACTCCCGAGGATCGGCGGCCGGTCGTTCCTGCGGCGGGCCGTTGCCGTCCAGATCGAGCACCCACAGCAGCCCGGACCGGTCGGTTCCGGAGGCCGAGCGCAGGAACACCGCACGCGACCCGTCCGGCGACACGGTGAAGGCGCGGGGGGCGCCCAGGGTGAAGCGCTGCGTCCGCGCGGACTGACGCGGAAAGGAGAGCGGCTGCGTCGACGTCATGCGACCGAACCTTAGGCGGTGTGCGCCCCCGTGTGCTGCCGTGCACCGATCGATGCCTAGGTACGGATAGTTATGATCCGTAGCGCAAGGTGGGTATGAACCTCCTGGCACATGTCCCGGCACATGCAACTGGTCCGTCCCGACCGAATATCTGTGGAGGTGAACCGCCGTGGCACTCTCGATTTCGGCGGTGGTGCTGCTGGCGATCGTCGTCTTCCTGCTGATCCGGAAATCCGGGCTGAAGGGGGGACACGCGGCGGTCTGCGTTCTGCTCGGGTTCTACCTCGCCAGTTCTTCGATCGCGCCGACCATCACGGAGCTGACGACGAATGTCGCGGGGATGATCGGGGGCATCAAGTTCTGACAGGGGCACTGCGGGGACGTGCGCTCTAGGGTGTCCGTATGAAGGATCTCCCCGCCCGCCGTCTGCTCCTGGTGCACGCCCACCCGGACGACGAGTCGATCAACAACGGCGCCACGATGGCCCTGTACGCCGACGCCGGCGTGCACGTCACGTTGGTGACGTGCACCCTGGGCGAGGAGGGCGAGGTCATTCCGGACGATCTCGCTCATCTTGCGCCGGACCGGGAGAACCGGCTGGGGCCGCACCGGGTCGCGGAACTGGCCGCCGCCATGAAGGAACTGGGCGTCACCGACCACCGCTTCCTCGGTGGTCAGGGCCGCTTCCGGGACTCCGGGATGATGGGGCTCGAGCAGAACCACCGCGAAGGGGCGTTCTGGAGCGCGGACGTCGACGAGGCGGCCGGACATCTCGTGGAGGTCATCCGCTCGGTGCGTCCCCAGGTGCTCGTGACGTACGACCCCGACGGGGGATACGGGCACCCGGACCACATCCAGGCCCACCGTGTGGCCATGCGCGCCGCCGAACTGGCCGCGGACTCCGGCTTCCGGCAGGACCTCGGAACCCCGCACAGGATCACGAAGATCTACTGGAACCGTGTCGCGCGATCGGCGGCTGAGGAAGGCTTCGCGCGGCTGCGTGCCGCCGGAGCTGGCTTTCCAGGCGTTGCCGACATCAGTGATGTTCCCGGTGTAGTGGATGATTCGGACATCACTGCGGAGATCGACGGCACGCCGTACGCGGACCGGAAAGCGGCCGCGATGCGGGCTCATGCCACCCAGATCGCGGTGGACGGACCGTTCTTCGCGCTCTCCAACGATCTGGGCCAGCCCCTGTTCACCACCGAGTACTACCAGTTGGTCGCCGGGGAGTCCGGCGCGGCGCCCGGTGAGCGCGAGGACGACCTTTTCGCGGGGGTCTCGGAATGAGCGGCAGCAGCAACGCGCGCAGGAGCGGCGGCAACGCGGACAGGGGCAATGCGGACAGGCGCAACGCGGGCAGGAGCGGCGGCGGACAGGACGTGCCCGGCTCCTGGCTCACCCGGTCCCCGCAGCCTCCCCGGCCCGGCCGGATCGCGGCGTACCTCGGGCTCCTGATCCTCGGCGCGGTCGTCGGCGCCGCGGGCTCACTTGTCCAAGCGGCCTGGTTCCCCGGCGGGTTGGCCCTGGCGCTGCTCGCCTCCGCCGGTCTGTTCCTCGCCTCCGTACGGGCGACGGGCACCCAGCTCGGGGTGGCCTCGTCGGCCGTGGGCTGGCTGGCGGCGATCGTCGTGCTCAGCGCCGGGCGCCCGGAGGGCGACGCGATGTTCGGCGCCGGGATCGGACCGCTCGTCTTCATGCTCGGCGGCATGGCGGTCGCTGTGATGTGTGCCACCATGTCGCGGTTGCCGCAACCCGGCGGTGGACCGGGTCGACTTGGCGGGTAGCCGCAGACAGGACCCCAGCAAGCAGCCGGTTCGACCCGCCCCCTAGGGTGGGTCGCCCCACGGGGTGGGAGGCCGCTGAACTGACCATGCCCGTACGGTCGGCGCAGGGCTGCTTCCCGCAGTCCCGGGGTGTCCGTCGGCGGCGGCCAGTATGGTGGTGCGCGCCGCCGAGCCGCCCGCAGCAGTAGCTATCCAGTAAGAACGGGCGGCGAAGCCAACCGGGAGAACCTGCTTTGAGTCGTGAAACTGACAGTTCGTCCTCCGGCCCCCAGGGGCGCGGTGGAGCCGCGTACCCCTCCGGGACACCGCCGTACGGATCGCGCCAGTATCCGTCGCTGCACCCGCAGGACGCCCCGGACGAGACCGGGGGAGCGGCGCCCGAGCAGCAGCCGGAAGAGAAGAAGACCGAGACGACGCTGACGACGCGCATCCGGATCAACATCCCGGGTTCGCGGCCGATCCCGCCGGTCGTGATGCGTACGCCGATGAGCGACGTGAGCGCAGGGCCGGACGCCGACGCGGCCAAGGCGTCGGGCTCCGGCGTGGGGTCGGGCTCGGGCTCCAGGTCTGCTTCCGCAGCCGCATCGGCCGCCACCGAGCGGGAGAGCGAGCGTACGGGCAGCACGCCGCGCCCCGGAGCGGCGCGCGAGACCACGGGCCCGTCGGCACCGACGGCCGAGGAGAAGTCCGCCACCAGCGACTGGTTCGCGCCGCGCAAGCCGGCGGCCGGGACGACGGCCGGGCAGGGCACGGGTGCCGGCACGGGTGCGGGTGCGCCCGCCGGTTCGGTGCCCGGGCCTGGCGGTCCGGGCGCCCCGAAGGGCCCCGGCGCCTCTGGACCCGCGGCCCCGCGCTCGGGTCTGGCGGCCCTCGCGGAGCAGGCCGGTTCCCCCGCGGAGCCCTCCCGCCCCGCCGGCCGGGGACCCGGCGCGGCCGGCCCTGGTGGCCCCGGCAACGGCTTCACGCCGCCCGGGCCGGGCACGCCTCCGCCCGGCGCCCGTCCGCCCGGTGCACCGGACCGCAACGGCGGCCCCGCAGGGCCGACGGCCGGGCCGGCCGCCGGCAGCATGCCGCTCGGCCCGCGCACCGGCACCCCGGCGCCGGGCATCGGCGCGCCCCCGCCGCGGATGTCCGACGACACGGCCGTGCTCACGCCGCAGAAGCCCGCGCCCGAGGGCGGCGCGGGCCATGGCCATGTCTCCGGTGACACGCTCACCAGCGGCATGCCGGTGGTCCCCGGTGCCCACCGTTCGCCGTTCCCGCCGCTCGGCGGACCGCAGACCGGTCCCGGTACCGGCCCCAATCCGATCCTGTCCCAGCGGCCCGCCCCGCCGCGGGCCGACGACGCGGACTTCTCCCTACCGGAGTTCCCGGCCGGTCCCGGGGGTGGTGCCCCCGAGGGCCCCGGCGAGGCGGACAGGCCCGCACCCCGGCCGACGCCGGCGCCCGCGCCGGCCAAGAGGGGCCGTTCCAAGCTGGTACTGGCCGCCGCGGCCGTGGTCGGCCTGCTCGGTGTCGCCTACGGGGCAGGGCTGCTGCTCAACCACTCCGACGTGCCCAAGAGCACCACGGTCCTCGGCGTCGACATCGGCGGCGGAACGAAGGACGAGGCGGTCAACAAGCTCGAGGCGGCGTTCGGTGAGCGGGCCAAGGCCCCGCTGCAGCTCTCCATCGGCGGGGAGAAAGCCGAGCTCGCCCCGGACAAGGCCGGACTGTCCCTCGACAGCCAGGCAACCGTCCGCGGGGCCGCCGGCAGCGACTACAACCCGGTCTCCGTCATCGGCTCCCTCTTCGGCGGCGAGCGCGTCGCCGAGGCGGTGATCGTCGTCGACGAGGAGAAGCTGAGCGTCGCCCTCGCGGACCTGGCGGGCACCGCCGGATCATCCACCGACGGCACCATTCGGTTCGAGCCCGGCAAAGCGGTCGCCGTCCCCGGCAAGCCCGGCCGGTCGCTGGACGTGGGCCGCTCGATGATCTCGGTCAAGGACGCCTACCGGACCCAGGTGCAGACGGGTGATCCCAACGTGGTGGAACTGCCCATGACCACCCGCGAGCCGACGATCACCCAGGCCGAGATCGACCGGGCGATGAAGGAGTTCGCGGAGCCCGCGATGTCGGACCTGATCACGATCAAGGCGGGCGACAAGTCGATCCAGTTCGGCCCGGCGAAGTCGCTGCCGAAGATCCTGTCGATGAAGGCGATCGACGGCAGGCTGGTCGAGGTCTACGACAAGAAGGCCATCGACACCCTGCTCGAGGGCGTCTTCGACGGAGTCATGATCACCAAGGGCGACGGCAAGCAGCACGAGGTCACCGCGGACGACGTCGCCCAGGCGATGGGCCCGGCCCTCCGCGGCAAGACCCCGGCGGAGCGCACGGCGGTCATCGAGCTGAACCCGAGCTGAGCCACCGGCTTCCCACGGTTCACATGGCCCCTTGCCCGGCAGGGCGGGGGGCCGTGTCCCTCTCCGCGAGACCGGGACGACCGGTCCGGCTTGCTCGATCAGACCCGCAGAGGCACCACGAACTCGGCGCCCGGCAGCTGATCCAGATATGCCTGGATGTCCATGGGGTCGGACGTCGCCACGACGGTCGCGCCGATCTGTACGGCGGTGAGTGCGACAAGCCCGTCCACGGGATCCGGTCGCTTTTTGGCCGGAACGTCTGCGCGGCCGATGAGTTCACCGATCCGCCGCCACTCCGTCTCGGTGTAGCAGCACACTACGGCGCAGTCCTTGAGCGCTCGGGCGAGGTGGGCCCGGGTGGCGCCGCTGCGCCAGGCCTGCGCGACCACGGGAGCGGGCACGACAGGCCGACCGCCTCGGGCGAACTCGCGATGGCGGACCAGCGCTGTGCCCGGTCGTTTGTCCGCAAGGGCGATCAGCATGCCGGCGTCGTACACCACATCGCCGAGGGCCGAGAGGTCGGGGCACGTGGGGCAGCCCAGGTTCACGCCGCCGTACCTCCGCGACGCCGGGCGGCCGACCGTGCCCGGGCAACCTCGATCTCGGCCCGGATCCGGGCGGCCTCCTCCGGATGTACGTCCGGCTCCGGGGGCCAGGTGAGAGCGTCCGCCTCCGCCTCGGCCGTCGCGATGGCGTCGTCGATATCCGCAAACGACGCTGCTACGCGGGCCAGTCGCGCCGCCTCCTTGCGACCGGCCATCACCAGGAAGGCGGACACGTCCAGGCCGTGCTCCGCAGCGACCGTCCGGATCAGGTCGGCATCGGCCGGATCCAGGCTGATGGAGATGCGCGTCTTGGCCATGACGTCAGCGTAACACTGCATATTACGCCCCTCCTCGGAGCAAGGACCGGGCTGCGGCGACGCCCTTTACGGCCGCGAGGACGCCTGCGGGCGGCCGGGTCGTCGTCCCGGCCTGCTCCTGGCGGCAGTCGGGGCACAGCTCCTCGTCGGCGACCGGACGGAACAGCAGCGGCTGGGTGTGCCCGTCGCCCGCGCACTCGCGCATACGGGCGACGCGGGGCGGCTCGGGTGGGACCGGGACCGGTGGCGCTTCGCGCAGCAGGTGGCGGAGCAGGCCGCCGGGCCGGTGGATGGGCTCGGTGGGGGTGGGCAGGCAGCGCTTGATGTTCTCCCGGACGCTGTCGGCCGTGTGGCCGAGTCTCAGCCACTGCGCGGCGAGGGCGGCGAGTTCGGGGAGCATCCCGCGCGGGACGCGCAGCCGGGGGTCCAGCGCCCGCAGGGTGCCGACCAATTGGCGGGCCTCCGGGCCCGCCTCCTGCGGAGGGTTGGAGGTGTCTTTCTCTCGTTCTTGGTCTGGATGACGACCGACCGGCCGGGGTGCCGGTTCACCGACGACCGGTTTCGCGTGGGCCGGTTCCCCGTCCCGGAGCGCAGCGGCTGCGTCGCCGGTCAGCGGGACGTTGGAGACAAGCTGCTTGGTGCGCCAGAGGCCGCCGCGGCCCTGCTCCTTCCATTCGTGGAAGAAGCCCTCCTGAAGGAGTTGCTTCTTCGCCCGCTGGAAGGCCGTGGGCTTGATCCCTGCGCGGGCGGCGGTGGCCGACAGGGACTCGTGCTTGTCGGCGGGGAGGGAGAGCTGCCAGCTCAGGAGCCGTACGGCGTCGGAGTTGAGGCGGGGATGGCGCAGGATCTCGTTCGGGATCTGCGAGAAGAAACGCGCAGGCGGGATAGCATGACGAAGCATTTCCGGTGCTCCTTCCACAGCACTGGGGTGTAGGCCCTCGGCGCCGGCTGCAACCAGCGACGGGGGCCGTCTTGCGCTCACCGTACATCAACTTCTGTATACACACGGTCACTTCATGTGAATGCACCGGAGGCATGTGCAGGGCGGCCATCGCATCCCCGAATCGATGGGGGCGACCCCGCGCCCGGGCCGGTACAGGACTGCCCGCTCCCAGGTCCGCCCGCCGTCGCGCGAGATGCGCAAGGTCATCACCATCGGCCCCCGTATCGCGCCTCCTTCTGCTGCAGCCACTCCCTGACCAGCGCGGTCTCCAGGTCTGAAGCGGTTCGAAGGTCGGTGGCCCGGATGGTGGCGACGAAGTACACAAACCTGACGCGTCTGTGTTCGCCGTCCATACCGATGACCTTTCCGGGCCCGTAGGCGTCCGTCCCGGCGTGGGCGACAAAGGCGCCTACTACGTGTGCTGCACCCATAATTCCGTTGATCTCCTAGCTCTCTGTGCCGAACCGCTCACAGCCTGGCGGGGACGCAATTACGCTCGGTAGGGGTTTGCGCGTGACAACGCGTATGGCACGAAAGGACCTTGGCGGATGGCGATCGAGGACAACCCGCACTCGCGAACCAGGTACGGCGAGGAGCTGAAGCGCAGGCGCGAGGCGGCCGGCCTCACGCAGGAGGAGCTGAGCGAACGAGCGGTCATGTCCCGCACCCACATCGCCCACATCGAGGCAGGCCGCCGCCGCCCGGACGAGGCGGACGCCCGGCGGCTGGACCAGGTGCTGGGTGCGGGCGGCTTCTTCCTGCGCTTCCTCCCGGCGCTGGACGGCAAGGTGGTGGCGGAACACTTCGCGGAGGCGCTGGAGTTCGAGGAGAAGGCGACGGTGATCCGCGAGTACGCGCCGAAGGTCGTGCCGGGCATCCTCCAGACCGAGGCGTACGCCCGTGAAGTGCTGAGCTCCGGCTACCCGCCGAGGAGCGCGTCAGAGCGTGACAGGCTGCTCGTCACACGCCTGGAGCGTGCGCGCATCCTCGACAACTTCGACTCACCTGTGGTGTGGACGATCCTCGACGAGTCGGTGCTGCGCCGTCCTGTCGGTGGACCGTCCGGGATGGGCGAACAGCTTCGTCACATCGTGGCGTTGGGGGAGAGCAGCCGTATCCGGGTGCATGTGCTGCCGTTCGATGTCGGCTACCACACCCTGATGGAAGGCGAGGTGAAGCTCATGCGGTTCGACGACCTGCCGCCCATCGCCTACGTCGAAGGCCTGAAGACGGGCCGCGTCTGGGAGATCCCGTCCGTGGTCCGGGACTGCCACGTCGCCTACGATCACGCTCTGGGCGACGCGTTGTCGCACCGCAAGTCCCTGGCGCTGATCAGGTCCGTCGCGGAGGATTACGAGCATGAAGCGCAGTGAACACGCTCCGGACTGGCGGAAGTCCAGTCACAGCGGCGGCAACAGCGGCGACTGCCTCGAGGTGGACGCGGCCCACCCGACCGCTGTCCCGGTCCGCGACAGCAAGCGCCTCACCGGCCCGTCGGTCGCCTTCGATCCGGGAGCCTGGGCCTCCTTCACCACCGCCGTCCGGGCCGGCGACCTCAGCTAGGGACGTCGTCCGCCGTACCGTTGACGGCCGGGCCACAGCCCTTGGGCAGGTTGGCCACGACGAGCGCGAAGGCCTCCTCGACGGTGTGCACCTCGCCGAGGCCGCCGATGCCACGTGCCGACAGCTTGTGGCTGCCCGCAGCCGCAGCCGCAGCCGCGGCCGCGCGTACGTGGTGCGGGGGACCGGCCGGATCGACCGTCTCCAGCCCGGCGGCGTGCCGTACGTGTAGTCGTCACCGTGGTATGCGTGCGGCGCTGTGCCTGCGCCGTTGCGGGCCGCCCTCGCCCAGCGTGACTGGGTTGTTACTCATTTTCAACTTACTATGATTGAATTGAGTAAGTTGGGGGCGAGTCTCGGGAGCTGCCATGGCTGGTTTCGTCGGGCGGGAGTCGGAGCTGGCGACACTCGACCGCCACCTGGAATGGGTGCGCGAAGGCCGGGGCGACCAGCGCGGCCGAGCCTTGCTGTTGCGTGGACGTCGCCGGGTCGGCAAGTCGCGGTTGATCGATGTCTTCTGCGAGCGGGCAGGCGTTCCGTATGTCGTACATCAGGCGACCCGCGGCGAGGATCCGCAGCGTGAGCGGGCTCGGCTGCTGTCGGCTGCCCGTGACTCGTCGCTGCCGGATGTGTCTCTGCTGACGGGTGTCGAGCGCGTGGCGGACTGGGACACAGCCCTGCGCCAACTGGCAGCAGTGCTGCAGGACGACTCCCCGAGCATCGTCGTACTGGACGAGCTTCCCTGGATCCTCGAACAGGACCCGGTGATGGAGGGCACGCTGCAGACGGTGTGGGACCGGGTCCTCAGCCGCAAGCCCGTTCTGCTCGTCCTGATCGGCAGCGATCTCGCGATGATGGAGCAACTGTCGACGTACGGGCGTCCTTTCCACCAGCGTGGAGTGGAAATGGTGCTGCCGCCGCTCTCCCCGTACGAGGTCATGCAGATGACGGCCCTTCCGCCTGCCGAGGCGTTCGACGCCTTTCTGATCACCGGTGGGCTGCCCCTCGTCTGCCAGGAGTGGCGGGAGGGCGAGGACCGCCCGTCGTTCCTGGGGCGCAGCCTGACGGATCCGACCTCCGCGCTACTGGTGTCGGGCGAGCGGATACTGGCGGCCGAGTTCCCTGCAGTCCTGCAGCCGAGGCATGTGCTGTCCGTGATCGGAACCGGGGAACGCACCTTCACATCCATCGCAGCCAAGGCCGGATCGGTGGACAAGGCGATGCCCCCCGGGTCGCTCAACCCCGCGCTCAAGCAGCTCATCGACAAGGGACTGGTCGCGGTGGACGTCCCTCTTTCGTCGCGTCCCGGCGACCGCGACCGCCGATACCGCGTGGCGGACCCGTACCTGAGGCTGTGGCTCGCCTTCTTCGAGCGTGGCATCGCCGAGGTCGAACGTGGGCGGGGGCGTCTGGTCGCCGAGGCGGTCGAGAAGGGCTGGACCTCGTGGCGAGGCCGAGCCATCGAACCTGTCGTACGAACGGCACTGGCCCGGCTGCTTCCGGACGACACATGGCCGGACGCGTACGAGATCGGCGGTTGGTGGCCGCGGACGAACAACCCCGAGGTGGACATCGTCGCTGCGGACAGGGTGCCCGCTCGGAAGATCTCGTTCGTCGGCTCGGTGAAGTGGCATGAGCGGACGCCGTTCGACACGAGGGACCTGGCGGCCCTTGCCCGCGATGCCCTGGCCGTTCCCGGTGCTGACGACAGGACCCAGCTGGTGGCGGTGTCACGGTCCGGGTTCAAGGCCGATGGTGTCACGGCGGCGTACGGTCCCGAAGAGCTCATGGGGGCGTGGGCACCGGCGTGACGAGCGGTCGGGAGAGCTCAGCCAGGCACGTCGTCCGCCGTACCGATGACGGCCGGGCCGCACCCCTCGGGCAGGTTTGCCACCACGAGCGCAAAGGCCTGCTCGAGCGTGTCGACCTCGCCAAGCGACCCCACACCGAGTGGTTCTCGTACCCGGAAGCGGCCGGTCTCCCTGGAATTCACAGGTCGTCGTACGTCCCTTCGATTGCAGGTCCCCACTCCCTGGGAAGAGTTGCCACGAGCAGTGCGACTGCCTCTTCCGCAGTGTCCGCCACCCCTACTTCGCGACGGCCGGACTCTCCCGTTTCCCACATACGGATCACTGAGAAGCCACCGGCGCGCCTCCTGAAGAGCGCGGGTACGTCCCGGGACCACGGGTACCGCGTGCAGCGGCTGAATTGAAGAGATCCGTGACTGATCAGGGGAAGGAATGACCGCAGTTGTGGATTCTCGTACGCCGCGCGCGTCAGGGCGGGATCGATGACACTCGATGGTTCCGACAGGACGCTGAGCCACTCCTTGGTGACCGACTCCGGCACACCCGGGTCACCCTTATCCTTCGCCACCTGAGTCACGCTCCTCTTTGTGGCATGGAGGTTTGGAGGCCGACTCCAACCAGCGGCGGAGCCACCTCGCGCTGACCCGCCCCGTCGGTGACGTTTGCCCCGGCCGCTTGGGCTTCCTTCACCACCGCCGTCCGGGCCGGCGACCTCAGCCAGGGACGTCGACCGCCGTACCGATGACGGCCGGGCCACAGCCCTTGGGCAGGTTGGCCACGACAAGCGCGAAGGCCTCCTCGACGGCGTCCACCTCGCCGAGGCTGCCGATGCCGTGGGCGTCCACTTGGTAGCCGCCTTCGACCTTGCGGTACACCACGGGCACGAGGGAGCCCGGCAGCTCGGTGCACCGGCTGAGGAACAGGGTGCCGTGGCTCACCGCGGGGTGCAGCTCCCGCAGCCGCGGCTGCGCGTACGCGGCGCGGACCATGACCGAATCGACCACGCTATCGGCGTACGCCAGGACCTGCTGCCACTGGGCAGCCACAATCTCCGCAGCCCGCGTCATAGCTCCTCCGTGGGGGCCGACTCGCTGTCCTGGGGGAGACTCGCCACGACCAGTGCGAACGCCTCCTCAAGTGTGTCTACTTCACCGAGTGAGCCCACGCCGAGGGGCCCGCGAACCCAGAAGCGGCCGGTCTCCCTGGGATATACATAGCCTCCAACGGGAGTGCCCGTGAGTCCGTCGCCTTGCTTGAAGAACATGATGCCGTGACTCACACCGGGGTAAAGCTCCCGCAGCCGTGGCTGTGCGTATGCCGCTCGGACCATCACTGGATCGACTAGGTCCGATGGAGCCTGCAGGAGATCTAGCCACTGAGCGGTAACGCTGTCTGCGGTCACAGGTCATTGGCCGTTCCGATGATGGCTGGCCCGCAGCCTTCTGGCAGGTTGACCGCTACCAGGGCGAACGCCTCCTCGAGCGTGGCCACCTCGCCCAGGATTCCGGTGTCGGATGTGCCAGAGACCTGGAAGCCTCCCTTGACCAGGGGGTATACCAGGGGGATGTCATGCGATGAGGGGAAGCCCGTGCACCGGCTCAGGTGCAGGATCCCGTGGCTGACGCGAGGAAACAGTTCCTGCAGGCGGGGTTGGGCGTAGGCGGCACGGACCATAGCGGGATCGATGAGGTCGCGGTCGTACTCCAGGATCGCCCGCCATTCGGAGGCCACCATGGCTGCAGCCTCCATGGAATCATTGTTCTGCATTTCGCGCTTCACTGTCCATTCAGTTTGGGCACTTGGATTTCAGGAATATCCGGCTTGGGTATCTTGATCTCCCTGTAGCCCCCGTTCTCGTCGTCGCGTGTGTACCAGTGGATCTCTTCCCAGGGGCGCCCGTCGCGCAGGTTCTCTGGGTATCCGTCCGCGACATCCATCTCGTACTTCTTCACGTAGTAGGCAACTTGGCTCATTTCCCAGGCTGTTCCAAGCCCGTCGGGCGGCCTGTTTCCTTCCTTGGTGGAGTACGGAGAGCCGTCCGCCACTGCATTCTGGAACGCTGCGACGATCGTCTCAGGCGTGTTCCAGTCGCCGGTGGCGCCGCCCCTTTGCTGCATTCCGTCGAGGGTAATGGAAAGGGTGCTGTTGCGATCCTGGATGGCTTCCATGACATTGGTCATCCACACGGGCGCTCCACCTTCGATCCCGGCGTAGTCTCCACCGTTGTAGGTGTGCGCTCCCGGGTCCTGGGGCCTGTTCGGGTCGTGATCCGGGTCGTTGGGGTCATTGCGTAGGTACCTCGCCAGCGTATTCGACGCGAATGTGGGCCTCTGGTTCACGCCCAGCACCACGCTGTGGCGGGGTTCCTTCGCCCTGTGCGGGCATGTGGCCAACCCCAGCGGGTCGATCCACCGTGTCGGGTTGTCGACGTAGGTGACCGCGTTCGGTGCCGGGGTCAGGCCGAGCGGGTCCGGGGAGATGTAGCGGCCCGACTCGGGGTCGTAGTGGCGGTGGCGGTTGTAGTGGAGGCCCGACTCGGGGTCGAAGTACTGCCCGGGGAAGCGCAGCGGCGTGTACGCGCTCGCGCCGCGGTTCCACGTCGTCGTGCCCCACAGGGTCGCGCGGGTGCGCCATGCCACCTCGCCCTGCTCGTCGACGAGTTCGCGTGGCGTCCCGACCAGGTCCGTGACGATCGCGAAGAAGCGGCGGTCGACCTCCGACTGGTCCAGGAGCCGGCGTTCCACCTGGGTGACCGGCTTCACGCCGTCGTGGTCCCAGGTCAGGGCGATGGAATCGGGGGAGTCGGCGAGCGACGTGGTCTGTTCGCACAGGGTGTCGCCGTCCCAGGCGAAGGTCACCTCCTCGGCGACCGTCGTCCCGTCCGCCGACAGCCGTTGCTTGGCGATTCGGCGGCCCAGCGCGTCGTACAGGTAGCGCCAGCGCGTCCCGTCGGGTGTGGTGACAGAGACGAGGCGGTCCTCGGCGTCCCAGCCGTAGTGCCAGGTGTCCGGCTTGCGCGAGAGACGGGCCTTCTGGCGCAGGACGACCCGGCCCTGCGCGTCGTGTTCGTAGCGGACCCTGCCCGCGCGGGTGATGCGGGTACCGACGTACTCGCGCGGGCCGTCGGTGTCACCGTCGCCGGGGGAGGACGCTGCCGTCTGGTTGCCGGCCTCGTCGTAGGCGTACCGCTCGCTCCAGTTCTCGGCGGTGACGCCCGTGACCCGGCCTTCGCGGGTCAGTTCCAACTGCCGTCGGCCGCCGAGCCGGTCGTCGACCGAGGTGAGGTGGCCGTCCGCGCGGTACGTGTAGGTGCGGTGCTGGAGGGTCCGGTCACCGGCACCCCGGACGCGCTGGTCGGTCAGGCGGCCGCCGGCGTCGTAGCCGTGCTCGATGGCCAGTGTGTCGCCGATGCGGCGGGTGCTCTCCCTGCCCGACTCGTCGAACTCGAAGACCACAGGGTGGCCCGAGGCGTTCAGCTCGGCGTGGAGGTCCGCGGGGAAGGACCAGGTGCTGACCGCTCCCGAGGGGGTGGTGCGGCGGATGCGGCGGCCGGTCTCGTCGTAGGCGTTGCTCAGTTCCCGGCCGTTGCAGATCTCTTGGAGGATGCGGCCCGAGCTGTCGCGCACGAAGGACAGTTCGGCGTCCGGGCTTACGGCACTGGCGAGGTGACCGTGGATGTCGTAGGTGAAGCGGGTGACCGCACCGTCCGCATCCTTCGTGATCACGCGGCCCGCCGAGTCGCGCTCGTAGCGGACCGTCTGCCCGAGGCCGTTCGTACGGGCGGACAGGCGGCCCATCGCGTCATGGGTGTAGGCGAGGGTGCGGCCGTCGAAGTCCGTCTCCGAGGTGAGACGCCCGGCCACGTCGTACTCGTAGCTCCAGGTGAGGCCAAGCGGGTTCGTCACGGCGGCGAGACGCAGCTCCGTGTCGTGCGCGAACTCGTGACGGGCGCCGTCGGGTGTGATGCGGGCGGCGACCAGGTCGAAGTGGGTGTACTCGAAGCGGGTCTCGCCCCCCACCGCATCCGTGTGGACCAGACAGTTGCCCTCGCCGTCGTACGTCCACGACTGCTGCGAGCCGTCCGGGTCGGTCCGGCGGGCAAGCTTGCCCTCGACCGTCCACTCCAACTCGGTCGTGCGGCCCTGCGGATCGGTGATCCTGGTCGCCCGGCCGAATGCGTCTCGCGTGTAGCGGGTGATCGTGCCGAGCGGGCCGCGGATCGCAAGCGGCAGACCGGCCGCGTCGCAGTGCAGTCGGTCCAGCGCGCCCAGGGAGTCGTCGACTCCGGTGAGCTGGCCGCGCGGGCCGTGCGTGAGCCGGGTCGTCGACCCGTTCGGGCGGGTGAAGAGGGTGGGGTTGCCGCGTTCGTCGTACTCCTGCCGTGACGTCGCCCCGTCCGGGCCGGTGACCGAGGTGAGCTGGTTCAGCTCGTTGTACTCGACGGTGGCCGCGGTGCCGTCCGGGTGGTCGACACGGGTGAGGTTGCCGCGGTCGTCGTAGGTGTACGTGGTGGTCCGACCGAGGGCGTCGGTGCGCGAGAGGAGGCGGTCGTACCGGTCGAAGGCCTGCCGGGTCGAGTTGCCGAGAGGGTCGGTCTCGGCGACGACCTGGAGGCGGTCGTTGAACTGGTAGATCTTGGTGGCGCCGACCGAGTCCGTGTAACGCGTGATGGGGTCGCCGGTCTCGGGGTGGGCGTCGTAGGCGAACGTGGAGGACAGGTAGCCGTCCGGGCCGATCGTGCGGACGACACGGCCGGCAGCGTCGTACACGTACCGGAACGTCGAGTCGTTCCGGTCGGTCCAGGAGGTGATTCTGGCGTCGGCGTCGTATGTGAAGCGGAGCGGCAGGCCGGAGGAGTTGGTGACGGCGTCGAGGTTGCCCTGTGGGTCGTAGCCGTAGCGCATGACGGTGACCGGTCCGTCGGGGGTGCGCAGGGCGAGTTCGCGTACGCGGGAGTCCTCGACGACAAGGGTGACGCGGTAGCCGGCGTCGTGAGTGACGGCCGTTGGACTGCCGTCGCCGCGGCGGGTGAACGTGATCCGGTTGAGGTTGCGGTCCTCGATCTCCCTGAGCCAGTACGCGGACGACTCGTTGTAAGGGCTGCCGGTGAACGAGCGCGTCAGGCCGGAGTGCGGATCGGTGACGCGATAGGTGGTCTCCCCGTTGCCCTCGCCGCCGTGCAGGAGAGGCAGACGCACCCCCTCAAGAGGCAGGACGCCGTCGAGGTCGTCCGGCAGCGGCAGCCGGGGGTAGATCAGGAGGGAGCCGTCCTCGCGTGACCAGACCGCGCCCCCGCCGAGCGGGTCGAGTTCGATCCGCTCGTCCAGGGTCGAGGCCCAGCTACGGCCGAACCACTGGCCGTAGCGGTATTCGGAGAGGTGCGTGCGCCGGAGGACGAGGGGCAGGACGCCCGGCAGGGACAGATCCGTCTGGGGCAGTGTCATCTCGCCGGTGGCGACGTCCACCGGGTCGTTCTCACAGGTCTTCTTCTCGAGCGAGATGCCGTTGCGGCGCGGATCGTCCTTGGCGTCCTTGAGCGAATTCGGCTTGGTGTGGGCGGAGTCCTTGGACCGGCTGCCTCCGGAGCCGGTGCCGCCCTTCGCGCCGTCGCGCCCGTCGCCGTCCCCCTTGTTCTGCCGGGCCAGCCTGTCCTTGATGTCCTGGTCGGTCTTCTTCTGGTTGTCGGAGATGTCCTTGACGGCCTTCGGCAGCTTCTTGCCGAGGTGGTCGCCCATCTCTTTGGTGGCCTTGCCCAGGGCCTCCATGGCCTTGTCGACCACCGGGTCCAGCGCGCCGGCGATGTCGTCCCTGCCGCGGGTGCGGCCGTGGTGGGACTTGGCCTTCGTCAGCTTGCCGGCGGTCTTGCCGTGGACGCCGATGCTGACCAGGTTCAGCTTGGTACCGGCGCGTTCATGCTCGGAGTGCTCGATGTGGACGCCCTTGCCGGCGCCGGGGCCGGCCGAGCCGCCGGCGGAGGCGAGGTGCATGGCGTCCTTGGCTCCCTGCACACCCTCCTTGAAGCCGTCCTTGCCCGCCTGGCCGACCTGGTTCATGTCGACGCCGTTCTGGAGGCCCAGCGCGTCGGCGCCGAGCTGGATGGCGAGGTCGGCGGCCATGTTCTCCAGCGCGGCGACGGCCGGTTCGGTCATCGCGGCGACGATGTAGGCGACGACCTCCTCCATGCACTCCTTGATGACCTTGCGGACGGCCTGCTGGCAGACGCCGATGGCCGCCGCGCCGAGGAGCATCGAGAGGCCGCCGGTCACGGGTATGAGGGCCATGGAGACGCCTGCCTTGCCGGCGAGGACACCCAGATGGCCGATGGCGACGTACTTCATCGCCTCGATCGCCGTGGCGGCCTTGTCCAGGGCGCCCGCGATGATGCGGGCGGCCCCGGCGATGTCCTTGATGTGCTTGTCCTTGACCTTGCCCCAGTGGCCGTTCAGGGCGTCGATGGCCTCGCCGTGGCCGGACGACAGCAAACGTTGCACATGCTGGTTCGCCAGATGGCCGTCGTCCTCGAGGTCCTCGGCGAACTCCCGAAGGGTGTCCGCCATGTCGCGGTAGGCGTCCTCGTCGACGTTCGGCCAGTTGACGCCGATGACGTCAAGCAGGGTGTCGGCCCAGTCGGGCACAGTTACGGCCACAGTGCGAATTCCCCCCGTGCGAGCCCGTGTTCGCAGAATGCATGTGCGAAAAAGATCTCACTTCGTGGTCTGTCGACCAAGGTGGTTATGGGCTGACGGCCCGACAAGCGACCAACGTCACAAGGACGTTGCGGTACGGGAGTGGCAGGCCGAGCCGCCCAGGAGCATCGACGTCACGAACACCGGCAGGCCGTGCCGATCGCGTGGGACCGACCTGCAAGGTCCGCCCGTGGGGGCGCTGCTCTCCGTCTCCCCCGGCCCCGTTCGGAAACCCGTGGCCCGTGGCCTGCCCCGGCGTTATCGTCCGATCTCATGACCAGCAGCCCTGCCACTACCACCCTCTGGCGTCCCACCGGCCCTGTCGAGCTCGATCTCGTACGGGAGTCGGGGTGGCGGGCCTGGCCGCCGCGGTTGCCGGAGCAGCCGATCTTCTATCCCGTGCTCAACGAGGACTACGCGATCCGCATCGCCCGTGACTGGAACGTCAAGCACGACGGCGCCGGATTCGTCACGCGTTTCGAGGTCGAGTCGGAGTTCGCCGCGCGGTACCCCGTCCAGCAGGCCGGCGGGGAGACGATTCTGGAGCTGTGGGTGCCGGCCGAGGACCTGGACGAGTTCAACGCCCACATCGTCGGCGAGATCGAGGTCGTGCACGAGTTCCGGTGAGTCGTGCCCGCGCCGGCGTACCGCCGCGGGCGTGGGGTCGACCTCCCCGAGCGCGAAGTGTGACATCCCCACACCCCACGACCGCCTCAGTTCAGTCTGGCCCGGGCCGCCCGTGCCTGGCCCCTGATCGTCTCCGCCGCCGTCGGTTCGACCGCGTCCACGACTTCCGCGTACGCGTCCATCTCCGCCGCGCCCGTCACGAAGTCGCCGCGCTGTACGAGCAACTGGGCACGCTCGAATCGGAGGCGGGCCGGGTGGGAGGGGAGGAGCAGCAGGAGGTCGAGCGCCCAGAGGGCGACCGCGGACTGCTCCGGGCGCAGGGCTGCCCAGGCGCGGATGTTGTTGAGCATGCGCGACACCACGGTGAGCGGATCGGCGGGCGTCAGCATGGACGGGGTCGGGGAGGTGCCCGTTGTGCTGGTGACGAGGAGTTCTGTGTCCGCGTCGGACAGGACGCGGCCGGCCGCGAAGGGGTCGGCCAGCACCTGCTCGTCGGGGTCGCCGAACCCGACGACGAAGTGACCGGGCAGGGCCACCCCGTAGACATGGCCGCCCGCCCGGCGGGCGACCTCCGTCCATACGACCGAGAGCAGGATCGGCAGTCCGCGGCGGCGGCGCAGGACCTGGTGCAGGAGCGAGGACTCCAGGTGCTGGTAGTCGCCGGGGGTGCCGTGGAAGCCCTCGCGGCCGCCGAGCAGGTCCCCGAGGGCCGCCGCCCAGGCCTGCGGGCCGCGCAGCCCGTACGGGAGCATCCCGGCCAGGCGGTCCAGCTCGATCTGGGCCGCGTCCATGCCCGCCTCGTCCAGCGACGGGTCCGCCTCCGCACCGATGAGCAGGCACAGCAGGGCCAGGTCCGGGCGCTCGGAGCGGGCCTCCTCCGCGAAGCGGGACCGCCGCTCGTTCTCCTGCATGGGTGACTCGTACCCCCGGCCTACTGTGCCCGGTAGTGGTGGTAGTGGTGGTGTACCGAGAATCCCATGGCGGCGTACAGCGCACGCGCTCCGTCGTTGTCGGACTCCACCTGCAGCCAGGCGGCCGACGCGCCCTCGTCGAGGGCCCGGCGGGCCAGGGCGGCCATGACCGACGAGGCAAGACCCTGCCGGCGGTTCGCCGGGTCCACTTCCACCGCCATGAAGCCGGCCCAGCGTCCGTCGACCACACACCGGCCGATGGCAGCGGGAGCACCTTCAGAGCCCGGTATCGAGGCGAACCACACCGAAGGGCCGCTGCCCAGGACCCTGAGCACATGTGGTCCAGGCACAGCGAACCGCTGGTAACGCCGTAGCCATGCCTCGTCGGCGGAACGGGAGAGCACGACACGCGACACGTCGGCGTCCAGGTCGCCCACCGCCGCCAGCCCCCCGACCTGCACCTGTGCGGAGACCTCACGGCGCCAGCGGCGTGCCTCGAGCTCGGTGCAGAGCTCCTCCTGTGTCCCTGCCGCGCCGGTCGCCGTCTGGACGTACGCGGGAAGGCCGCGAGCCGCGTACCAGTCCCGGACCCGGGCCAGCGCGCCGTCCAGCGGCAGGCCGGGGTCGCCGAGCGGCAGCACGGAATTGGCGCGCCGGGTGAACCCGGCGGCCGCCCGCAGCTCCCAGTCGCCGAGCCGCTCGCTCTCCACGGGCCGCCACGCGCGCGCAGTGACCCGGGCGAGCTCCAGGAAGTCCGCCGCGGGGACACCTCTGCGCCTCGCGGGCGCCGCCGGTACGACCTTGCCCGCGACGAGAGAGGTTTCCGGGATGCGGACACTCTCGCCGGTCCGGCGTGTGATCAGCAGCACTCCATCAGTCCAGGATGCGAGAACACCGACCGTGTCGGTGAACTTCGCGATCGAGGCTTCAGTGTCGTTCAAGCGTCGCACCGAGACCCTTTTGCCCACGTCAGCAGGGGTGATCCGGATCTCGAGCTGTCCGCCCGCAGTGAATTCCACAGCTCTGTGAGCCCCTCCTGTTCGGATCGTTACCAAGAACGGAGATACTAGAGGCGGGCATCGACGACGCCGCGCTCCCGCGCAAGCCAGCCCTTATCGAGGAGGAACGACAGCGTGACCTACGTCATCGCGCAGCCTTGTGTCGACGTCAAGGACAAGGCGTGCATCGAGGAGTGCCCCGTCGACTGCATCTACGAGGGCTCCCGGTCCTTGTACATCCACCCGGACGAATGCGTCGACTGTGGTGCTTGTGAGCCGGTCTGCCCGGTCGAGGCCATCTTCTACGAGGACGACACCCCGGAGGAGTGGAAGGACTACTACAAGGCGAACGTCGAGTTCTTCGACGAGCTCGGTTCGCCCGGTGGTGCCTCCAAGCTCGGCCTGATCGAGCGGGACCACCCCTTCATCGCCGCCCTGCCGCCGCAGAACGGCTGATCCGATCCGCATGTCCCCGGTCCCGTACGGTTCGTCGTCCGTACGGGACCGAGGCGTTTGACGTCCGCCTGCCGCAACGCCCGACCCGCCGGACGTCCCCGTACCCGCAAGCGCCCCGTGACCCGAAAGTGAGCGCCGCCGTGCCCTCAGTCTCCTCGCGACTCCCCGTCTTCCCCTGGGACAAGCTCGAGCCCTACAAGGCCATGGCCGCCGCCCACCCCGACGGCATCGTGGACCTCTCGGTGGGTACGCCGGTCGACCCCGTCCCCGAGGTCATCAGGAGGGCGCTCACGGAGGCCGCCGACTCACCGGGCTACCCGACGGTCTGGGGCACGGCGGCGCTGCGCGACGCGCTCGCGTCATGGGTCGAGCGGCGGCTCGGCGCGGTGGGCGTGGCGCACACCAACGTCCTGCCCGTCGTCGGCTCCAAGGAGCTGGTGGCCTGGCTGCCGACCCAGCTCGGCCTGGGCGCGGGCGACCGGATCGCCTACCCACGCCTCGCCTACCCGACCTACGAGGTGGGCGCGCGGCTCTGCGGGGCGACGCCGGTGGTCTACGACGACCCGACCGAGCTCGACCCGGAGGGTCTGAAGCTGCTCTGGCTCAACTCGCCGTCCAACCCGACCGGCCGGGTGCTGGGCAAGGACGAGCTGACCCGTATCGTCGCCTGGGCGCGTGAGCACGGCGTGCTGGTCTTCAGCGACGAGTGCTACCTGGAGCTCGGCTGGGAGGTGGAGCCCGTCTCCGTCCTCCACCCGGACGTCTGCGGCGGCTCGTACGCGGGCGTGGTGGCCGTCCACTCGCTCTCCAAGCGCTCGAACCTGGCCGGCTACCGCGCCGCGTTCATCGCGGGCGACGCCGACGTGCTGGGCGAGCTGCTGCAGATCCGCAAGCACGGCGGAATGATGTCGCCGGCCCCGGTGCAGGCGGCCACCGTCGCGGCGCTCGGCGACGACGCGCACGTCTCCGAGCAGCGCGCCAGGTACGCCGCCCGCCGCACCGCCCTGCGGACCGCGCTCGAGGCGCACGGCTTCCGGATCGAGCACAGCGAGGCCAGCCTCTACCTGTGGGCGACCCGCGACGAGCCCTGCTGGGACACGGTCGAGTACCTGGCCGGGCTGGGCATCCTGGTGGCGCCCGGCGACTTCTACGGGGAGGCCGGCGAGCGTTTCGTACGCGTGGCGTTCACCGCGACCGATGAGCGCGTCGAGGCTGCGGTCAAGCGCCTCGGCTGAGCACCCCGCCGAGTACAGGAAGGGCCCTTGGAAACCGCCGTTCTTCCGTGGCCCTTCCTGTACGTGGTCCGTGGCGTCAGCCGCCGAGCGGCAGGCCGCCGAGGGAGCTGGGGGGCAGGCTGCCGTCCGTCAGGGCGTCGGTCGGCAGGTCGCCGCCCTCGGCCGCGCCGCCGACCAGGCCGCCGGCCTGCCCGGCGGTGTCACCGGCGACCTTCTCGGCCACCGGCGCCGTCGACCCGGCCGCCTTGCCGACGGTCTTGGCCGCGACAGGGGCAGCCTTCTGCGCCGTCTTTCCGCCGACCTGGCCGGCCACCTCGGTGGTCTCCCTGGAGACGCCGTCGACCGTGCCGCTGACGTCGTCCGCGTCGAGGGCCGAGAGGCCCCCGACCGGAGCCTGCGGGAGATCCACGGCGCCTGCGGAGCCGGCCGCACCGACCACGGGGGCTGCTCCCGCCGCGACGATCAGCGCGGCACGGGCGATCCGGCGGGTCAGAGGGAGGGACATGATGCTCCTTGGGACGAGAGGACGTTCGGGATGTGGTGCGTGTCCGAGCGTTCGGACGTCCTGACAACCGGGGGGAGGCGGGGAGAAGTTGCGGTGGGCCGAGGTAAAGAGTTGGTAATGCATCGCATTATCGGTCTCGGATGAAAACGGGCAAACACGGCTATGTGCCACCGCCTGCCGAACCGTCACTTCCCGTCGACCGCAAGGGAATTCGCGTCGCCGGCGAGAGTGGGCGCGGCGAGGGGAAGAAGCGGCGCCAAAACAGAGTGGACTGCCTCGTTCGAGGGCGGTCCAGCACTACCGTGCGATACGGATCCGCACCTCGCGCGTGCCGTCCGCGGCAGCGCCCGACGGGCGCCAGCCGTCCTGCGACTCCGCTGCGCTCCACACCCGGCCGCCGTAGGAGACCTCGTCGATGCGCAGCTCGTCCGCCCGCGCGACAGCCCAGTGCGCGAGCTCCCAGCCGCGCCTGCCGGCGGCGTCGGCCTGGCCGCCGCCCCGGCCGCTGCCGCCGCCTCCGCCGGCAGCGCCCTCGGCGCCCATGGGTGACTGCACCGCAACGGTCACGTCCGGCGAGTCCGCGTCGCCCGCGCGGCCCCGGCCGCTCCCGCTCTTCGGCAGCACTCCGGCCCCGAACGCCCGGGTCAGCTCCGCCCGCACCTGGGCCGGGTCGCCCGGCAGGCCCCCGCTCCCGGTCCGGCACGTCAATGTCGCCGATGCCCGGCCCGTGAGAGCCGCGGCCAGCAAGGTGGCGTCCGGCTCGTGCTTCGCGTACGCCTGTGGGAAACCGCTGCGCTGCACGCGCTGCGCTGCGACCGTCAGCGGCAGCCGTGAATAGCCGGGCACCTCGGCGAGGTGCTCGTAGAACTTCCCCGACGCGTAGACGGGGTCGAGGATCTGCTCCGGGGTGCCCCATCCCTGGGACGGGCGCTGCTGGAAGAGGCCGAGTGAGTCCCGGTCGCCGTGTTCGATGTTGCGCAGCGCCGACTCCTGCAGGGCGGTCGCCAGCGCGATCGTGACCGCCCGCTCCGGCATCCCGCGCGTCGTGCCGACCGCTGCGATCGTCGCGGCGTTCCCCGCCATCTCGGAGGTCAGCTCGTACGACGGGCCGTCGCCCTCGGCCGTTCGCACGACGCAGCGCGGGGCCCCGGGGCCGGTGACGTACTGCACCACGACGTAACCGACGAGGGCCAGCAGCACGAGAAACGCGGCCACGAAGCGCAAGGAGCGGCCGCGCCGGACGGGAGAGGCGGTCTCGGACACTCGCTTACCGTACTGGAGCCCTCGCGGATCCAGGGGGTGTGCCGGTCGAGCGCCGCCCGCGACGGCATATCGTCGAGCCATGTACCGGACCGCGCTTGACCTCACCCTCGACGCACCCGCGCTCACGGCCGCCCTGGTCGACTTCCCGTCGGTCAGCGGCACCGAGAAGCCCCTCGCCGACGCCATCGAGGAGGCGCTGCGCGAACTGCCGCACCTCACCGTCGACCGGCACGGCAACAACGTCGTGGCCAGGACCCACCTCGGCCGGACCGAGCGGGTCGTGCTCGCCGGGCACATCGACACGGTTCCGATCGCCGACAATGTGCCGTCGCGGCTCGACGGGAACGGCATCCTGTGGGGCTGCGGCACCAGCGACATGAAGTCGGGCGTCGCGGTCCAGCTGCGGATCGCCGCGACCGTTCCCGAGCCCAACCGCGACCTCACCTTCGTCTTCTACGACAACGAAGAGGTCGCCGCCCACCTCAACGGTCTGCGACATGTGGCCGAGGCCCACCCCGACTGGCTGGACGGCGACTTCGCCGTCCTGCTGGAGCCGTCCGACGCTCAGGTCGAGGGCGGCTGCCAGGGCACGCTGCGGGTCCATCTGCGGACGAAGGGGGAGCGCGCACACTCCGCACGCAGCTGGATGGGGTCCAACGCCATCCACGCAGCCGGCCCGATCCTCGCCCGCCTCGCCTCGTACGAGCCGCGCCGACCAGTCATCGATGGACTCGAGTACCGCGAGGGCCTCAACGCCGTCGGTATCGAGGGAGGTGTGGCCACCAATGTCATCCCCGACGAGTGCACCGTGGTGGTCAACTACCGCTACGCCCCCGACCGCAGCATGGCTGAGGCCGAGGCCCATGTCCGCGAGGTGTTCGCCGACTGCGGTGTGAGCGAGATCGTGGTGGACGACCACACAGGCGGTGCCCTGCCCGGCCTCTCCCACCCGGCGGCGGCCGCGTTCATGGCAGCCGTCGGCGGGACCGCGCAGCCCAAGTTCGGCTGGACCGACGTCTCACGCTTCAGCGCGCTCGGCGTGCCCGCGGTCAACTACGGCCCCGGCGACGCGCTCTTCGCGCACAAGCGGGACGAGCACGTCGCCGTGGACAGGATCACGCACTGCGAGGAGCGGCTGCGTGACTGGCTCACTTCCTGACACCGCACCCTGGCGGATCGCCCCGATTTCGCCATTCGTAACGTTGACAGACCTACCCTGAGCCAAAGCGAATGATGTTCGGCGGAGGGAGCAGGTCATGAGCAACCCCGAGGGATTGCGGGCGCTGGAGGAGCAGCGGCTGGGACCGGTACTGCGCCGCAGGGAACAGATCAGGCCGGGCACCACGGACCAGCGGCTGCTCGACACCGAGGGCGACTCCCAGTGGGTGCACACCGACCCGTGGCGGGTCATGCGCATCCAGTCGGAGTTCGTCGAGGGCTTCGGTGCTCTCGCCGAACTGCCCGGCGCCATCAGCGTCTTCGGCTCCGCCCGGACTCCCGTCGGCACGCCCGAGTACGAGGCCGGCGTCCGGCTCGGCAGAGCCCTGGCCGACGCGGGCTTCGCGGTGATCACGGGCGGCGGCCCGGGCGTGATGGAGGCCGCGAACAAGGGTGCCCGCGAGGCCAAGGGCATCTCCGTCGGCCTCGGCATCGAGCTGCCCTTCGAGCAGGGCATCAACGCGCATGTCGACATCGGGGTGAACTTCCGCTACTTCTTCGTCCGCAAGACGATGTTCGTGAAGTACGCGCAGGGCTTCGTCGTGCTGCCGGGCGGTCTCGGCACCCTGGACGAACTGTTCGAGGCGCTGACCCTGGTCCAGACCCGCAAGGTGACGCGCTTCCCGATCGTGCTGTTCGGCACGGACTACTGGAGCGGCCTGATCGACTGGCTGCGGGACACCGTGATCGCCCAGGGGAAGGCGTCGGAGAGGGACCTCATGCTGTTCCACGTCACCGACGACGTGGACGAGGCGGTGGCGATGGTCTCGAAGGAGACGGGCAGGTAACTGCCCCGGCACTGACCGGTGCGGGCCCCGGATGCGTCCGGGGCCCCGGGTCGGCCGCGGCGGACGGTCGCGCATGGGCGGTGGTGGCGCCGGCCCTGCCGTCGGCCGGCCGCGGTCTTCCGGACCGGTGTCGGAGGCGGGCGCTCGCGGAGTGGACCCGGGCCACGAGTTCCCGCCCGGGGCAGGCGCCCCGTATGCCGGGGGCAGCGACCAGCGTTCCCGAACGGCGGTCAGGCGAGGCCGCGGCGGGCGACGGCCGGCGGGCGGTGGCCCGCGATCGAGGCCACCATGTCCAGGACCTGCTTCGTCTCCGCCACCTCGTGCACCCGGTAGACCTGCGCGCCCAGCCAGGCCGAGACCGCGGTCGTCGCGAGGGTGCCCAGCACCCGTTCCTTGACCGGCTTGTCGAGCGTCTCGCCGACGAAGTCCTTGTTCGACAGGGAGACCAGCACCGGCCAGCCCGTCGCCGTCATCTCCCCGAGCCGTCGAGTGGCCTCCAGGCTGTGCCGGGTGTTCTTGCCGAAGTCATGACCGGGGTCGATCATGATCCCGTCGCGGCGGACACCGAGCTCGACCGCCCGCTCCGCCAGGCCCAGCGTCACCCGCAGGATGTCCGCCATCACATCGTCGTACGCGACCCGGTGCGGACGCGTACGCGGCTGAGCGCCGCCCGCGTGTGTGCACACCAGCCCCGCGCCGTACCGGGCGGCGACCTCCGCGAGCTTCGGGTCCACGCCGCCCCACGCGTCGTTCAGCACATCGGCGCCCGCCTCGCAGACCGCCGCGCCCACGTCATGCCGCCAGGTGTCGACGCTGATCACCACGTCCGGATGGCGCCGCCGCACCTCGGCCACGAAACCGACCGTGCGACGCGCCTCCTCCTCGGCGGTCACCTCCTCGCCGGGACCTGCCTTCACCCCGCCTATGTCGATGATCGCGGCACCCTCCGCCACCGCCTGCTCGACGCGGGAAAGGGCGGGCTCGTCGCGGAACGTCGCCCCCTGGTCGTAGAAGGAGTCCGGCGTCCGGTTCACGATCGCCATGATCACCGGCTCGTGCGCGTCGAACTCGCGCCGTCCCAGCCGCAGCATCCGCTGTTTCCTCCTCTGTGCTCGTACGCCTGCGACCCTAGCTGTCGGTGTCCCGTGGCACGATCAGCACCGGACGGTTTTCCGCTCGGGTAAGTTCCCCGGGGACGTACCGGAAGCCGCGGGAGTCGGGGAGAGGGTCGCTCGTGTTCTGGTTCTTGCTGATCGCGATGGTCGTGGTCATCGCGGCTGTCACCCTCGTCGTGATCGGCGGCAGCGACTCCGCGGCACTGCCCGAGGCCGCCCCCGAGCAGCTGGTCGACCCGCTGCCCCTGGACCGGCCCGTCGGCCGCGCCGACGTCGACGCACTACGGCTCCCTGTTGGCATGCGCGGTTACCGGATGGCTGACGTGGACGAGGTGCTCGGCCGCCTCGGCGCGGAGCTCGCCGAGCGGGACGCCCGAATCGCCGAA
>NZ_BMWB01000011.1:0-20816 GCF_014651015.1 Streptomyces xantholiticus | reverse complement strand
GCGGCCGGTCCGACATGTTCACCAAGCCCGGAGAGGAGTCCGGCCGATGACCGTCGTGACCGGTGCCGCCGTACCGGGCCCGGACGGCCGGCTGCGCTGCCCCTGGGGCCTGTCCACCGAGGACTACGTGGCGTACCACGACGACGAGTGGGGCCGCCCGGTCCACGGCGACGACGCCCTGTTCGAACGGCTCTGCCTCGAAGCCTTCCAGTCCGGCCTGTCCTGGATCACGATCCTGCGCCGCCGGGAAGGGTTCCGCAGCGCCTTCGACGGCTTCAAGATCGCCTCGGTGGCCGGATACACCGACGCCGACGAGGAGCGCCTCCTCGCCGACCCCGGCATCATCCGCAACCGGGCCAAGATCCGCGCGACGCTGGCCAACGCGCGGGTGCTCGCCGAATGGCCCCCGGGTGAGCTGGACAGCCTGATCTGGTCCTACGCCCCCGATGGTGCGCGGCGACCCGCACCGCGCACCATCGCCGACGTGCCGGCCGTCACCGACGAGTCCACTGCACTTGCCAAGGAGCTCAAGAAGCGCGGCCTGCGCTTCGTCGGCCCGACGACGGCGTACGCCCTGATGCAGGCCTGCGGGCTCGTCGACGACCACCTGACGGACTGCGTCTCGCGGGGCGGCGGCGCGGCGTAACGGCCCGCAAACCGGCGCGGCTCAGCGGCCCAGATAGCGGGGGGTCTCCTTCGCCAGGAACGCCTGAACCGCGATGGCGTGGTCCTCGGAGGCACCCGCCTTCGCCTGGAGTTCGTCCTCCTTGTCCAGCGCCTCGCTCAGCGAACGGTCCGCGCCGTACGCCATCGACTCCTTCAGCGCGGCATAGGCGAGCGTGGGCCCGTCGGCCAGGGTGCGGGCCACGGCTGCGGCCTCGGCGGCCAGCTCGTCCGCCGGGACGAGCTTGTTGGCGACACCCCACTCGAACGCCTCCTGCGCGGAGAACGAACGGGGGAACAGCAGCAGGTCGGCGGCGCGGCTCTGCCCGATCAGCCGGGGCAGCGTCCACGACACCCCGGAGTCGGCGGTGAGCGCCACACCCGCGAACGACGTCGTGAACCTGGCCGTGTCGGCGACGACGCGGTAGTCGGCGGCCAGCGCGAAACCGAGACCGGCTCCGGCGGCGACGCCGTTGACCCCGGCGACGACAGGCTTCGGCATGCCGGTCAGGGCGCGGACGATCGGGTTGTAGTGCTCGCGGACCGTGCTCATCGTCTGTCCGCTGCCGGACTCGCGGTCCGCGGCGAGCAGAGACACGTGCTCCTTGAGGTCCTGCCCCACGCAGAACGCCTTGCCGCCCGCCGCCGTGAGCAGCACCGCACGCACGGCGCTGTCGGCGGCCGCGGCCTGCGCCGCGTCCCGGAGGGCGACCTTGGCGTCGACGTTCATCGCGTTCATGGCCTCGGGCCGGTTGATCGTGATCGTCGCGAGCCCGTCGGTCACGTCGTACAGCACGGAGTCGGCCATGGCGGGTCCCCTTAGTGGTTCAGCGTGGTTCTGAGGGCAGTGTCGAGGCCAGCATGACGGAGATCATCGGGGATGCACATGTGAGCTGCGTCAAAGAATCTTCATGGGGCGTCCAGCGGGGCGGTGGCGAAGTATCGCAGGCACATCGCCGAATTGGGTGGTTTTGAGAGAGCGCGTTGCGCAAGCGATGCCGACTGATGTTGGTCTTTGGGTCCCGCCATGCGGGATAATGGCCTGGACGCAATGTGTTCGATGCCGGTGACACAGCACCTCTCACGGGGCCGCCGGCTGCGATGAGCTGGTTTCAGGAAGGGGAACGAGCATGGCGGCCATGAAGCCGCGGACGGGCGACGGCCCGCTCGAGGTGACCAAGGAGGGGCGGGGCATCGTCATGCGCGTTCCGCTCGAAGGCGGCGGTCGGCTTGTCGTCGAACTGACTCCGGACGAAGCCGATGCACTCGGCGACGCCCTGAAGAAGGTCGTCGGCTGACGCGCCCAGAATTTCCACCGCCCCCGGCATGTGAGTGCCGGGGGCGGTGTGCGTTCGCGTGCGTGTGGCGGCGGGGGCCGCTGCGTCCCCCAACCCCGCGCCTTTCCGGCACCGGCGCTTCCGCCCCCGGCCCCCGCTCCTCAGGCGCCGACGATGCTCGAGTCTCGGTGGGCCCGGTTGCCGCCGGCATTCCCAAGTCGTCGGGGGCGGGTCCCGCGGCCGTAAGGCGGTAGGCGGAGTGCGGCCGACGTCCGGAGCGCGGTACCGGGGTGCGGGGCCTGCGGTTTGGGATGGGTGCGGACGGGGACCAGCCCCGCGCAACGGAACCCGCGCACGACGCGGCACCACCGGCCCCCACGCCCGCGCACGACCGGGCGTCACGGGGCCGGGCCCGGCCGCACCCGGGGGCGGACGCGACTCGTCCCGAGGCAGGTCCCGCGGCCGTCAGGGCCGTACGGGAGTTCGCGCGCCGCGCGGAGCGCGGTACCGGGGGGGCCGGGACTTGCCCCCGGTTCGGGATGGGGCGGGACGGGGAAACGGTCCGCCGCAGGCGCGTCCCGAAGCCGCGCCCGGCGCAAGAGCGCGACGCCCACGGGCGTCAGGGGCGGCGGACCGCGCAGAGGAGGCCGTCGCCGACCGGGAGCAGCGTCGGCAGGAGTTCCGCGCTCTCGCGGACCGCCCGCAACAGCTCACGCACCCTCAGTACCTCCGCCGGCTGGGCAGCCGAGTCGACCGTGCGGCCGTCCGCGAAGACGCCTTCGAAGCAGACGAGGCCGCCCGGCCGCAGCAGGCGCAACGATTCAGCGAGGTAGTCGAGGGACTCGGTGCGGTCGCCGTCGCAGAAGACGAGGTCGTAGCCGCCGTCCGCGAGCCGTGGCAGGACGTCGAGCGCCCGCCCCGGAATGAAACGCGCCCGGTTCGCGGCGAAGCCGGCCGCGCGGAACGCCTCCTTGGCGAACTGCTGCCGCTCCGGCTCCAGGTCGACCGTCGTCAGCACTCCGTCGGGACGCATGCCATGCAGCAGGTAGATCCCGGAGACCCCCGTGCCGGTGCCGATCTCGGCGACCGCCTTCGCGTCCGCCGTGGCCGCCAGCAGTCGCAGCGCCGCGCCGGTGCCCGGCGACACCGAGGGCAGCCCTGACTCCCGGGCCCGGTCCCGGGCCCAGCGCAGAGCGTCGTCCTCGGCGACGAAGGCGTCGGCGAACGCCCAGCTCGTCTGCTGGTTGGCGGTTATGACCCTCTCCCGTCCCCGTAGTTCACGCGACGCTGACTGTATCCGCTGCGCCCGGGAACCCGCAGATGGGACCGGTCGTTGTTCAGGGCAGTAAGGAAGTACGTGGATCAGGGGCTGGATGCCCGGCCCAAATCCACGTAAAGATTCTTATCCGGAGCTAACGGGCGAGGTGGCTATGGTAGGGGCTCCGCTGGACACCACCAGAGCCGATAGGGGAGGTGCGGCTGCACCTGCGGATCGGGGAGGAGTGCTGAGGCGCCTTCTCAGGTCGGTGGGTGAGCCGAGATCCGTGACAGACACCGCTGACCGTTCCGTGCCCTCCGACTCCGTCACCACCGCGACCTTCGCATCGGATGCGGAATCGCAGGCGTGGACCCCTCCCACATGGGAGGAGATCGTCAGCACGCACAGCGCACGGGTCTACCGCCTCGCATACCGCCTGACGGGGAACCAGCACGATGCCGAGGACCTCACCCAGGAGGTCTTCGTCCGTGTCTTCCGCTCCCTGTCGACATACACACCCGGCACCTTCGAGGGCTGGCTCCACCGGATCACGACCAACCTCTTCCTGGACATGGTCCGCCGCAAGCAGCGGATCCGCTTCGACGCCCTCGGTGACGACGCGGCCGAGCGGCTGCCCAGTCGCGAGCCGTCGCCGCAGCAGGTCTTCAACGACAGCCACTTCGACGCGGACGTGCAGCAGGCGCTGGACACGCTCGCGCCCGAGTTCCGCGCCGCGGTCGTGCTCTGCGACATCGAGGGCCTGTCGTACGAGGAGATCGCCGCGACCCTGGGCGTGAAGCTCGGGACCGTTCGCAGCCGGATCCATCGTGGCCGCTCCCATCTGCGCAAGGCCCTGCAGCACCGCTCCCCGGAGGCACGCGCGGAGCAGCAGCGCTCGCTGGTGGGTGTCGTCGGTCTGGCGGGGGAGGGCGGCCCGGCGTGAGCGGTACAGGTCCGACCCCTGCGGAACAGCACCTGGGGGACCGCCTCGCCGCGCTTGTCGACGGTGAGCTCGAGCACGACGCCAGGGACCGTGTCCTCGCGCACCTGGCGACCTGTCCCCGGTGCAAGGCCGAGGCCGACGCCCAGCGCCGCCTCAAGAACGTGTTCGCACAGGCCACCCCGCCGCCGCTGTCCGAGGGACTGCTGGCGCGGCTCCAAGGGCTGCCCGCCGGCCCGGGCGCCGATGACGACGACGAGCGCGGCCCCTTCGGCTCCGGCCGCACGGCAGGCGGGGTGTTCGGAGCGCTGAACCCCTCCGCGGGAAGACCGCGCGACCCCCGCGCGGAGACGTTCGCCTACGTCCCCGGGGGCGCCCACGCGGCCGTTCTGCCCGGTGGGGGGAGCGGCTTCCGTATCCACGAGGTGGGCCGCGCGGAGGCTGAGCGCTCGCCGTGGCGCGGCAGACGGTTCGCCTTCGCGGCCGCCAGTGCCGTCTCCTTCGCCGCGATCGCCCTGGGCGGTGCGGTCCCGCTGGACGTCTCGCCGGACTCCGGTACCCGCGGCCAGGGCGCCGGCAGCAAGGTGACGCCGCTGCGCACCGCGGCGCCGACGACCGCCACGAGTGGTGCGAACGCAGGATCCACAGGCGGCGCGACGTCGCTGCGCGGCACGGAGGGCGATCGCCGGCGGGGGTCGGGGAACGGCCCGGTCAGGCCGGGCTACGGGCCGGTCGTCGCCGCGGTGCCGGGCGAGCCGGCCGGTCAGGCGCTGAACCGATCCTTCGGAGTGTCGCCGCTGGCCCATGCATCCTCGACGTCGCCGCTGATCCGACCGACGGCGTCCGTGCTTCAGCTCGCCGCCGCCCCGGCGATCGGCCCGGCGGTCACTCCCGTTCCCACGCATCTGGCGGCTCCCACACAGCCTCGCCCGCCGCTGTCGCCCTCGCGCTGACCAGCGACGGGCGAGACCTGAGAGGGACCTGACCAGGACCCTGCGCGCGGATTCGCAAACCTGGTTGAATCTCAGCGGGTGCCCGCGCGGGCACCGCATCGGCCGGCAGTTTGCGGGGAGAGCATGGACGACGGGAAGCCCACCGGACCCAAGGCGAAGTGGTGGAGCCGCCCCAGCACTGGACGCGGGGTTCCTTCCGAGCAGGAGGCCCCCGTGCCGGACGCGACCACAGTGACCCCCGCGTCGGACGAGACCCCGGCGACCCCCGCGTCCGGTGTGGCGCCCGTGGCCCCGGACACTTCGCCGGCGCAGACCGGGCCGGCCTCGGGAACCGACGCCGCGCCGACGCCCTCGCCCGAGGCCACCGCCGAACTGCCCGAGCCCGTGGACGCCGCGGTTCCGGCTCCGGCAGATGCCGCAGTGACCGCGACGGTCCCCGCTCCGGCCAGGCGCCAGCCGTTGCACGAGCCGGACGCCTACAGCACCCCGCCGTACGGCGGTCCCGGCCCATGGGCGCCGGCGCCTCCCGTGCAGCGGCCGGTGCCGACGCCTGCCCACGGCACACCACTGCCGCCGCAGTACGCGACGGCCGGCGCCGAGACGACCACCGGCGGCTACCCCCAACAGGCTCACCAGCCGCAGCCGCAGCCGCAGCCGCAGCCGCCCGTCCCGGTCCCCGCGGCGCCCGCTGCCCCCGGTGCTCCGATCCCTGTCGTCGAGCGCCCGCAGCCCCTGTCCTCGGTATGGCTCCAGTACGACCCCTGGAGCGCCCCCGGTCAGCCGCTCACGCACCACGGTCAGCCACCGGCCCCGCGCAAACGCCGCCGTGGCCGGCTGCTGGTCGGTGCCCTGCTCCTCGCACTCGTCTCGGGCGGTATCGGCGGTGCCGTCGGCGCATACGTGGAACGCAACGGCGGTGTGACCCGGATCGAGCTGCCGCAGGCCGGTCCGGAGAGCGCAGACCGCGCGCCCGACAGCGTCGCCGGCATCGCCGCGAGGGCGCTGCCCGGCGTCGTCACCCTGCACGTCAGCGGCGGCACCGAACAGGGCACGGGGACCGGCTTCGTACTGGACGAGCAGGGCCACATCCTCACCAACAACCACGTGGTCGACCCGGCCGGCGCCTCGGGGGACATTTCGGTCACCTTCAGCGGCGGCGAAACGGCAAAGGCCACGCTGGTCGGCAAGGACAGCGGCTACGACCTCGCCGTCGTGAGGGTCACCGGAGTCAGAGGCCTCGAGCCGCTGCCGCTCGGCAACTCGGACAACGTCAGGGTCGGCGACCCCGTCGTAGCCATCGGCGCACCGTTCGACCTTCAGAACACGGTCACTTCGGGGATCATCAGCGCGAAGGAGCGCCCGATCACCGCAGGTGGCGAGAAGGGCGACGGCAGCGACATCAGTTATGTCGACGCCCTGCAGACCGACGCACCGATAAACCCGGGCAACTCGGGAGGCCCGCTGGTGGACGGCAAGGCCCGGGTCATCGGCATCAACAGCGCCATCCGGGCCGCTGACACCGGTGCGGGGGCCGACGGAGGCCAGGCCGGTTCCATCGGACTGGGCTTCGCGATCCCCATCAACCAGGGCAAGCGCGTCGCCGAGGAGCTGATCAACACCGGCAGGGCCACGCATCCGGTGATCGGGGTCAGCCTCGACATGCGGTTCACGGGCGACGGCGCCCGGGTCGGCGAGAAGGGCCAGGGCAACGCCTCCGCCGTCACACCGGGCGGTCCTGCCGCCGAGGCGGGCGTCAAGCCGGGCGACGTCATCACGAAGGTCGACGGCCGTCGGGTGCACAGCGGCGAGGAGCTGATAGTCAAGATCCGCGCACACCGTCCCGGGGACGAGCTGGAGCTCACCCTGCGGCGCGGCGGGGACGAGCGGACGCTGACCCTGGTCCTCGGCTCCGCGGACAGCTGATGACCATCTCGGGGCCGCTCGGACGGTACCGGGGCGACAGTTTCGCCAGGTACCGTGGATCGGGCCCGGAACCCGGCCGGACGGCGGGCCGCGGAGGGCACGCAGGGCACAGCGAACACAAAGAACACGAGGAGCAGCAGGGTGTTCAATGACATAGGCGCACTGGAGCTGGTGGCGCTCGTGGTTCTCGCTGTGCTCATCTTCGGCCCGGACAAGCTGCCGAAGGTCATCCAGGACGCCGCCCGCTTCATCCGGAAGGTCCGCGCGTTCTCCGAGAACGCGAAGGAGGACATCCGCAACGAGCTGGGACCGGAGTTCAAGGACTTCGAGTTCGAGGACCTCAATCCGAAGACGTATCTCCGCAAGCAGCTCGCGGAGAACGAGGATCTGAAGGAACTCAAGGAGATCCGCAGCAGTTTCGACCTCAAGAAGGAGATCAACGAGGTCGCCGACGCCGTCAACGGCACAGAGCGTTCGGATGGGTCGGAGAGTTCCGTCCCCGCCGCGGTGAACGGGTCCCCCACCGGCGGCCCCGACCTGCTCAAGAAGGGCGACAAGCCCGCCCGCGACGAGCGTCCGCCCTTCGACGCCGACGCCACCTGAAGAACCGTCATTCCCTGAGAGCGGCGGCGCGGTGGCTATTCTCCATCTGTCCGGCAGTGAGGACGCCCGAGGGGGGCGGGTCCGCTGCAGGTGCGAAAGATGGAGGAGGCGGTCGGCACATGTCGACGACGAGCCGGGTGACGGAGCAGCAGGGGACGGCGGGAGATTCGCCGACCGAGAGCGGCTACAGGTCCCGCACGGCGCAAGCGGACACGGCCGCCCGGCGTGCGGCGGAGGGATTCAAGAACGCCGCCTTCCCGTGGTACGGACTGGACGCGGCCTTCACCGGCCCACGCCGGCTGATGCAGGTCGGCACCGCCGCTGACGGAACGGTCCAGCACGGTGCGATCGGCCACGGCGACGAGCCGACGATAAGATCCGAGACGGCCGGCAACGACAAAGAGCGTTTTGCGGTCGTGGTGACCGTCGCGGCCAGCCCGGTCAGACACAGCGGTGACGGCACCGGCGTGCTGGAGGCCACCACGGTCTCCTCGGCCGCCTGGCTCGCCGGGTCGGGGCTGCTGGCGCACACCTGGCCGGAGAAGCTCGACCACTCGCTGCGCGACGACTGGCTGGAGCAGCAGACGGAGACCGCGTTCGAACTCGCCGACGATCTGGCCGGCCCCGCCTGGTCGACGCTCTCGCTGCCGGTGGACGGGGTGCCGACGCCCTTCCACTACCGCGAGTCCGAGTTCGGCTGGGTGCTGGCCGGGACGACCGGGTCCGGCGTCCACATCGGGGCGTACGGGCGGGGAATGAGCGCGTACGGCCTCGGCTTCTCGGTGGTTGCGAACCCGGCGGCTTACGCGCAGTGAGAAAGGCGCCGCTCTGTTCGAGCGGCGCCCCTCTCGCGGGGGAGGGCCCCGTCAGAACTTGTTGCGCGGGGTGATGCCCAGTGTCATGCCCGACAGGCCGCGCCGGCGGCCTCCGAGCTTGCCGGCGATCGCGCGCAGCGCCGAGCCGGCCGGGGAGTCCGGGTCCGTCAGGACCACCGGCTTGCCCTCGTCGCCGCCCTCACGGAGCCGTACGTCGATCGGGATGGAGCCCAGCACCGGCACCGTCGCGCCGGTCGTCTTCGTCAGGCCCTCCGCGACCCGCTGACCGCCGCCGGTGCCGAAGACGTCCACGATCTCGTCGCAGTGCGGGCACGGCATGCCCGACATGTTCTCGACGACACCCACGATCTTCTGGTGCGTCTGCACCGCGATGGACCCGGCGCGCTCCGCGACCTCGGCCGCGGCCTGCTGCGGGGTGGTGACGACGAGGATCTCCGCGTTCGGGACGAGCTGGGCGACGGAGATCGCGATGTCGCCCGTACCCGGCGGGAGGTCGAGCAGCAGGACGTCCAGATCGCCCCAGTACACGTCGGCGAGGAACTGCTGCAGGGCCCGGTGGAGCATCGGGCCGCGCCACACCACGGGCGCGTTGCCCGGGGTGAACATGCCGATGGAGATCACCTTCACGCCGTTCGCCGACGGCGGCATGATCATGTTCTCGACCTGGGTGGGGCGCCCGTCCGCGCCGAGCATGCGCGGCACGCTGTGGCCGTAGATGTCCGCGTCGACGACGCCGACCTTGAGACCGTCGGCCGCCATGGCCGCCGCCAGGTTCACGGTCACCGAGGACTTGCCCACGCCGCCCTTGCCGGACGCGACCGCGTAGACGCGCGTCAGCGAGCCCGGCTTGGCGAACGGCACCTCGCGCTCCGCCGTGGTGCCCCGCAACGATGCGGCGAGGTCCTTGCGCTGCTCGTCGCTCATCACGTCCAAAGTGACGTCGACATGTGAGACGCCCTCCACGCGGGCGACCGCCTCCGACACGTTCCTGGTGATGGTCTCTCGCATGGGACAGCCTGAGACGGTGAGGTACACCGTGACGGCGACAGTGCCGTCGTCCCCGATGTCGACCGACTTGACCATGCCCAGTTCGGTGATCGGTCGGTTGATCTCGGGGTCGTTCACCGTCGCCAGTGCCTCGAGCACCGCGTCTTCCGTAGCCATACGGGAATGGTACGGCGCTGGCTCCCCCCTCCGGAAAGCGTCAGCGGTCGTCTTCGTCACTCCGGCGGGTGTGCTCGTACGAGGCCGGGACCTGCTGCTCCTCCAGTTCCCTCATCACGTCCTGCAGTTCCGAGCGGATCCAGTCCCGGGTCGCGACCTCGCCGAGGCCCATGCGCAGCGCCGCGATCTCGCGGGTCAGGTACTCGGTGTCCGCGATCGACCGCTCGTTCTGCTTGCGGTCCTGCTCCAGATTGACCCGGTCCCGGTCGTCCTGCCGGTTCTGCGCCAGCAGGATCAGCGGCGCCGCGTAGGAGGCCTGCAGCGACAGCGCGAGGGTCAGGAAGATGAACGGGTACTCGTCGAAACGCAGATTCACGGGGGCGCTGACGTTCCACACCACCCACGCGATGATCGTCAGCGTCATCCAGACGAGGAAGCGCCCCGTCCCCAGGAACCGTGCGATCTGCTCCGAGAGCCGCCCGAAGGCCTCCGGGTCGTATTCCGGCAGCAGGTTGCGGCGCGGTGGGCGCGGCAGATCGAGCCGCACCCGTGTCCGCGGCGCGGCGCTCGCCCCGGCCGGCATACGGTCGCGTTCGCTCCGGTCGGGCATTCCCTGGTCCCGCCCGCTAGCCATGGGCGGACTCCTCGAACTCGGTCTCGCGCCAGTCGTCCGGGAGCAGATGGTCCAGTACGTCGTCGACGGTCACGACCCCCAGCAGCGATCCGCTCTCGTCGACGACGGGTGCCGCCACCATGTTGTACGCAGCGAGGTGCTGGGTGACTGCCCGCAGCGGGGCGGCCGGCGGCAGCGGTGGCAGGTCGCTGTCCACGATCGAGCTGACCAGGGTGAACGGGGGGTCCCGCAGCAGCCGTTGGAAGTGCACCGTGCCCAGGTACTTGCCGGTGGGCGTCTCGTCGGGCGGCCGGCACACGTACACCTGGGCGGCGAGCGCGGGGGAGAGGTCCTGTTGCCGCACCCGGGCGAGTGCGTCGGCCACCGTGGAGTCGGGGCGCAGCACGATCGGCTCGGTCGTCATCAGCCCGCCCGCCGTGCGCTCCTCGTACGACAGCAGCCGCCGTACGTCGGCCGCGTCGTCGGGCCGCATCAGGGCCAGCAAACGCTCCTTGTCCTCCTCCGGCAGCTCGGACAGCAGGTCGGCCGCGTCGTCCGGGTCCATGGCCTCCAGGACGTCGGCGGCCCGTTCTTCCTTGAGCTTGCCGAGGATCTCCACCTGGTCGTCGTCCGGGAGCTCCTCCAGCACATCGGCGAGCCGGTCGTCGTCGAGGGCCGCGGCCACCTCCGCGCGCCGCTTGGGCGAGAGGTGGTGCAGCACATTGGCGAGGTCGGCCGGCCGCAACTGCTCGAACGTGGCGAGCAGGCTCTCGGCCCCCTGCCCGTGCTCCTCGAGCGAGAAACCGGTGACTGCGGACCACTCCAGGGTCAGCGTCTCTCCCCTGCGGCGCAGTGCCCCGCCCTTGCCCTTGCGTACGAAGACCTTGTCGATCTCCCAGTCGCGACGGGCGGGCAGCTGCTGGATCGCCACATCGAGGACGGTGACCTCCTCGCCGCTCTCCACCAGGCGTACCCGGCGGTCGAGCAGCTCGCCGAGCACCAGCCGCTCGGTCGGCCGCTGCTCGAATCGGCGCACGTTGAGCACACCGGTCGTGATGACCTGTCCCGATTCGATTCCGGTGACCCGGGTCATCGGGAGGAAGATCCGGCGGCGGCTGATGACCTCGACCACAAGGCCCAGCAGCCGCGGCGGGCGGCGCCCGACGCGCAGCATCGCCACCAGGTCGCGTACGCGTCCGACCTGGTCGCCGTTGGGGTCGAACACGGGCACGCCCGCGAGGTGCGAGACGAAGACCCGAGGAGCGACCGCCGCCATGCTCGCCCCTCTCCTTCGGCCGGAAGCACTGCCTTTCGACTGGTTCAGGCTATCCGGTACCGTTCCGGGTCGCCCCCGGCTGACGTCCGTACGGCTGCCTGCGTAAGCGTGCACCCCACACCGGTACGCTGCGGTCTGCCATCCCCCCACAGATGAGAGGCAGTGCGCTGGTGACTCCCCTCCCTCCGGCCCGCCGTGTGCGCCGGGCCGCGCTCTCGGCGGTGCTCTGCGCCGGGTTGGCCGTGGCGCTCACGGCGTGCGCAGAAGACCCGGACGCGGGGACCAACGGGATCGGGAAGCTCTCGGCGGAGGAGATCGAGACCAAGGCGCGGGCGGCGGCCGACGCGGCGGCATCCGTACGCCTGTCGGGCACGCTCGTCAGCAAGGGCGGCACCTACAAGCTGAACATGCGGCTCAAGCAGGACGGCGGCACCGGCTCCCTCACCTCCAAGGAGAACGCCTTCGAGCTGCTGAGGATCGGCGACACCCTCTTCCTGAAGGCCGACGCCGGTTTCTGGAGCCACCCGGACGGAGACGGGGAGGAGGAGCCCGGCCAGGCGGACCTGGAGGCGGCGAGGAAGCTGGCCGACAAGTATGTGAAGGTGCCCAAGGGCGACCCGTCCTACAAGCAGTTCCGCGGCTTCACCGACATGGACGTGCTGCTCGACGGGCTGCTCGGGATGCAGGGCGAGCTCAGCAAGGGCGACCGGACCCGGGTCGGCGGGGTGCGCACCATCAAGGTGACGGCGGGCGAGGGCGGCCAGGGCGGTGTGCTCGACGTGTCGCTGGAGGGCAGTCCCTATCCGCTGCAGTTCACCCGCGCCGGGGGTGCGGGGGTGCTCACGCTGGGGGACTGGGACAAGGACTTCCCGCTGACCGAGCCCGCACAGGGCGAGACGGTGGACTACGGGAAGCAGCTTCCGAAGACCTCCGAGCCCAGCTCCTGATCGAAGCCCGTCGGGTCGATCCGGGGCTCGGCCCCGGACCCCCGCCTCGAACTCCCCTACGGCCGGGCGAGGCTTGAGGGCGCTGAGCGGAATTGAGCCAGTCCCGGCGTTCGAGGACACCGCGCGAGGCCGCGGTACCCGGGCCCGGCGGAGTTCGGTACGCCCCGTGGAACCGGAACCGGTACCGGGGCGGAGCCCCGAAGCTACGGACGGGCCTCAGCCGCGGCGCTTGCGTCGCTTCAGCAGCAGCTTCGGCAGCGCCGCCGGTACGGGCCGCCGGGTCGTCGCGGCGGTCGGCAGTGGCGCGGCGGCGAGGGAGCCGTCGGGCAGGTCGGTGACCGCGTCGCGCGGCTCGAGCCGCAGAACCCGGCACTCGCGCGCCCAGCGCTCCGTCATCTGCTCGGCGTCCGGGGCGTTCAGCCGCTTGCCCTTGAGCTCGCCGACGGCCGCCTCCCACGCCTCGGAGTGCGGCGCGAGCTCGGTGACCCGGGCCGACCAGGCCACCAGCCGGCCGCCCTTGTCCTTGCTGCGGACGGTCACCTCGGCGTCCCCGCCGTCCACGAGTCCCGGCAGCGGCTGCTCGCCGGGGCCGTCGCCGACGATGTGCGCGGCGCCCTCGTGCCACACGTGCCACAGGGCGCGCGCCGGACCGTCGCCGCGCACCCAGATGAGGCCGGACTTCTTGGTGGCCTCCTCGACGAGCGCCTGGCCGAGCAGATGCGATGTCATGCCCGCAGCCTATCGACCGGGCTCACGGGCGTGACCTAGAGCCAGCCATTGCGCTTGAGGGTGCGGTGGATCGCGAAACAGACCACCGCGATGCCGGTGAGCACCAGCGGATAGCCGTACTTCCACCGCAGCTCCGGCATGTGCTCGAAGTTCATGCCGTAGATCCCGCAGACCGCCGTGGGCACGGCGATGATGGCCGCCCACGAGGTGATCTTGCGCATGTCCTCGTTCTGCGCGACGGTCGCCTGTGCCAGGTTGGCTTGGAGGATGGAGTTCAGCAGCTCGTCGAAGCCGATGACCTCCTCCTGCACCCGGGCGAGGTGGTCGGCCACGTCGCGGAAGTACTTCTGGATGTCGGGGTCCACCAGCCGCATCGGCCGCTCGCTCAGCAGCTGCATCGGCCGCAGCAGCGGGGAGACGGCCCGCTTGAACTCCAGCACCTCACGCTTGAGCTGGTAGATCCGTCCCGCGTCACCGCCGCGCGTGCTGCCCTTGGCGGGTGCGGAGAAGACCTCGATCTCCACTTCGTCGATGTCGTCCTGCACGGCCTCGGCGACCGCGATGTAGCCGTCGACGACATGGTCGGCGATGGCGTGCAGCACAGCCGAAGGACCCTTGGCGAGCAGCTCGGCGTCCTTCTGCAGGCCGTACCGCAGCGCACGCAGCGACCCCTTGCCGCCGTGCCGCACGGTGATGACGAAGTCCCGCCCGGTGAAGCACATCACCTCGCCGGTCTCCACGACCTCGCTGGTCGCGGTCAGCTCGGCGTGCTCCACGTAGTGGATCGTCTTGAAGACGGTGAACAGCGTGTCGTCGTAGCGCTCCAGCTTGGGCCGCTGGTGGGCGTGGACGGCGTCCTCGACGGCCAGGGGGTGCAGCCCGAACTCGGCCGCGATACCGGCGAATTCCGCCTCCGTCGGCTCGTGCAGTCCGATCCAGGCGAAGCCGCCGCCCTCACGCACCCGCAGCATCGCTTCGTGCGGGGTCAGGCAGGTGGTGCTCTCGAGGCGACGGCCGTCGCGGTAGACGGCGCAGTCGACGACCGCGCTGGACGCCGAGGGGTCGCGCGTCGCGTCGTAGCCGCTGTAGGGGGTGCTGCTCTTGCGCAGCGAGGGGCGGACCGCTGCACGCAGGTCACGGATCATCGACATGGCTGGCTCCTTCACGGAGAGGCCGTCGGCGGTGGCGTGGCACAGCCCGGAATGGGGACGTGGGACATACGTCCGCAAAGCGGGCGGCACCGCTGGGTCGCGGTGACGGCGTTCGCTACAGACAGGCAAAACGAATTGCTCGCTGCTCTTCCGTCGTGCGAAATGCCGTGGGGCCCCGGGGCGGGAAGGCCTCAGCTCACCGGTTTCCGGCTCGTCGGTTCAGGACCGGCGATGGGAAGGGTGCTGTGCGGAAGAGCCGCTGGTACTGCACGATCGACTTCGATCCACCGCAGCCTCACCTCCTCCGGCCGGTCCCCCATGAGGGACGACGTGTCGTCAGGGACTCGAAGGCATCACTTCTGTGCGCCGTCTCCATGTGCCGTCCCGACCAGCGGCCAAGCCTATCAGCCGACTACGGGTCAATCCGTGTGTTTGCCCGTTCCTTACGCGTTTTATGCTCGCGACATGGAAGATGTTCTCGCTCTCGTCGAAGCCCGGCTCCGCAGCGCCCTCGGCGAACCGGACGCACGCGCCGCGGTGACGTTCCTCGGCACCGACCGCATCGAAATCCTGCGTTTCCAGGACCGCGACGGCGGCAAGGACATCGTGCGCTACGCCACCCTAGGCATGTCCGCCAACCCGATGACCGACCCCACCGCCACCCTCGCGGACCCGGTGAAGGGTCCGCGTGCCGAGCTGGTGCTCACCGTGCGGGCGGGGCTCGCGGACACCGACAAGGTGCTGCGCCCGCTCGCCGTGCTGGCCGCGTCGCCGCAGGTCGAGGGCGTGGTCGTCGCACCGGGCGCCTCGCTCGACGTGGGCGAGGCGCTGTGGCCCTCTGCGCCCTTCAGCTCGGTGCTGGTCGCAGAACCGGGCGGCCTGGTCGAGGACCTCGAACTGGGCGACCCCATGGACCCGGTGCGCTTTCTGCCGCTGCTGCCCATGACGTCGAACGAGGCGGCGTGGAAGCGGGTGCACGGCGCGGCGGAGCTTCAGGGACGCTGGCTGACGCACGGCACGGACCTGCGCGATCCGCTGCGCAGGTCCGTGGCCCTGGACTGATCCGCCGCTTCCCGTCTGCTCGTTGGTGAAAACCGTCACGCCGTCCTCGGACGCGTGACGGGGCTTCAGGTTCGGCGTGACGAGGGGCCGGCGGCTGCGGCGGACCGGCGCACGAGCTCGTAGCCACTCGCCACCGGTCGCGGTGCGTCAAAGGCCCCGAGCCGAGGCCGGCCGGCAGGGCCCTGCGTCCTCCGATGCGGCTGAGGTCCGTAAAGTTGGGGGCCCTAAATAATGTACGCGACATCTATTTTTCCCGGTCGGAGCCACGCTCCGGACGGGTGATCGTCCTTGACGCGGCGTCGGCCGGGTAGGACCGTTGGGCCTTATGAGGGGCGAACCCAGTTGCCCGAAGTGCGGTGGCCGGGTGAGGGCGCCCGGTCTCTTTGCCGATTCCTGGCAGTGCGATGTGCACGGTGCCGTGCATCCTCTGCAGCCGGTGATCCCGCCCAGTGTCGAGGCCCTCGGTGTCGTGGTGCACCGCGCTCAGGTCCCGGTGTGGATGCCCTGGCCGTTGCCGGTCGGCTGGCTGTTCACCGGCGTCGCCTACGCGGGCGACGACCGCAGCGGCGGCCGCGCCACCGCGGTGGCGTGTTCGGGGCCGGGTCCGCTCGGTGGCATCGGCGAGCTGCTGCTGATCGCGGAGGAGCTGGGGGTCGGGCTCGGATCCCGCTACGCAGGGATCGACGGCCCGGACCCGGGACCGCACATCGAGGTCGCCAAGCCGCCGCATGCAAAGGTGCTCGCGTCGGGCCGGCCCACCCCGCTGTGGCACGTCACGGGCGCGCCGGAGGACCGTGCGGTGTTCGCGGGCGAGGCGCGCGGGCTGTGGCTGTGGGCCATCGTCTGGCCGGAGCAGACCGGGCTGCTGCTGTACGACGAACTGGTCCTCACCGACCTGCGGGACGCGGGCGCGGAGGTCGAACTGTTGCCGTGCGGGGCTCTGTCACCGCGGCTCCTGTCCTAGGCGTTGACCTGGGCCGCGTTCGTCAGGTCTCCTCGGGCGGAACCCGGGGACGGGCCCGGGGGCGTCACGGGTCGCCTTCCGGGCGGCCGGTGGGCGCTTGCGCGGCAGTTATCCTGGGGTGTCCCCTTGTCCGCCCCGAGCCCCGGAGTCACGCGTCGTGCGCATCGATCTGCACACCCACTCCACGGCCTCGGACGGTACGGACACCCCGGCGGAGCTGGTACGGAACGCGGCCGCGGCCGGTCTCGACGTCGTCGCGCTCACCGACCACGACACCACCCGCGGTCACGCGGAGGCGGCCGCCGCCGTCCCGGACGGCGTGACTCTCGTCACCGGCGCCGAACTCTCCTGCCGCCTCGACGGTGTCGGCCTCCACATGCTGGCGTACCTCTTCGACGCGGAGGAGCCCGAGCTGCTGCGCGAGCGCGAGCTCGTACGCGACGACCGGGTGCCGCGCGCCCGGGCGATGGTCGGCAAGCTCAAGGAACTCGGCGTGCCCGTCGAGTGGGAGCAGGTCGCCCGTATCGCCGGGGACGGCTCCGTCGGCCGGCCCCACATAGCGGAGGCCCTCGTCGAGCTCGGCGTGGTGGCCTCCGTCTCCGACGCCTTCACGCCCCAATGGCTTGCCGACGGCGGCCGGGCGTACGTCGAGAAGCACGAGCTCGATCCCTTCACGGCCGTCCGCCTGGTCAAGGCCGCCGGCGGGGTCACCGTCTTCGCCCACCCGCTCGCCGTGAAGCGTGGCCGGGTGGTGCCGGAGGCGGCCATCGCCGAGCTCGCCGCCTGCGGCCTCGACGGCATCGAGGTCGACCACATGGACCACGACGAGGCGACGCGCGCCCGTCTGCGCGGCCTCGCAGCGGACCTCGGGCTGCTGACGACCGGCTCGAGCGACTACCACGGCAGCCGCAAGACCTGCCGGCTCGGCGACTACACCACCGACCCGGAGATCTACGGCGAGATCACCCGCCGCGCCACCGGCGCGTTCCCGGTGCCGGGCACGGGCGGAGTCCGTCCGTAGCCCTCGCCCGTCCACCTCGTAAGACCCACTCCCGCTAGGCCCTCACTGTGTTCGACGCTGCCGTTTTCGGCTCTCTCTTCCTGACCCTTTTCGTCATCATGGATCCCCCGGGGATCACGCCGATCTTCCTCGCCCTCACCTCGGGTCGCGCCACCAAGGTGCAGCGCCGGATGGCCTGGCAGGCCGTGGCGGTCGCCTTCGGTGTGATCACCGTCTTCGGCATCCTCGGCCAGCAGATCCTCGACTATCTGCATGTCTCGGTGCCGGCGCTGATGATCGCCGGCGGACTGCTCCTGCTGCTGATCGCGCTGGACCTGCTCACGGGCAAGACCGACGAGCCCAAGCAGACCAAGGACGTCAATGTGGCGCTGGTGCCGCTGGGCATGCCGTTGCTCGCCGGACCCGGTGCCATCGTCTCCGTGATCCTCGCCGTGCAGCATGCGGACGGGGCCGGGGAGCAGGTCTCGGTGTGGGCGGCGATCTTGGCGATGCATGTCGTGCTCTGGCTGACGATGCGCTATTCGCTGCTGATCATCCGCCTGATCAAGGACGGCGGTGTGGTCCTCGTGACCCGGCTCGCGGGCATGATGCTCTCCGCGATCGCCGTGCAGCAGATCATCAACGGCGTCACCCAGGTCGTCCGGGGCGCATGACCCGCCGCCCTCCCGCACGCAGTACGCCCCCGTACGGACCGTCCGTACGAGGGCGTCGTGCATCGGAACTTCGCAGGCGTTATGAAGCAGTTGTGGTGTCGGCGGGTCGGATGTAGATGCGCTGGCCGGTGTAAGCGGCCTGCTGCACGATCCGGTTGACGGAGGCGGCGTCCACGACCGTGCTGTCCACGGCGGTGCCGTTGACGTCGTCCAGTCGCATGATCTCGAAGCGCAAACGCTTCTCCCTTCGTCGTGATCCTCCTGCAGGAGAACTGAGTGGGCAGACGGATGTCTCCGTCTGTGTACATACGGCTGCAACGCGATGCATCCTGCAAACATTCCCTACGCTAAGGAAATTTTTTGGATGCCTAACTACTGGCGGGTAGTGCTTCGGGCACGGACAATGAGCCGCGTATGAACGACGCCGAGATCAACCAGATCACGACCCGCCTGGAGCGCACCAATGAGCTCCTGCAGCGGATGCTCGCCGAGGTCGCGAAGACCCCCTCCACACATGCCATCTTCGTCGACGCCGGTTACGTCTACGCTGCGGCCGGGTTGCTGGTGGCGGGTACCGAGGACCGGCGCTCCTTCGACCTGGACGCCGAAGGCCTCATCGAGGCGTTCATCGACAAGGCGCGCACGATCTTCGCCGACAGCCGGCTGCTGAGGGTCTACTGGTACGACGGCGCCCGGCGCCGTATCCACACCCCAGAGCAGCAGTCCATCGCCGAACTGCCCGACGTCAAGGTGCGGCTCGGCAACCTGAACGCCAACAACCAGCAGAAGGGTGTCGACTCCCTCATCCGCACCGACCTGGAGTCCCTCGCCCGACACCGCTCCATCAGCGACGCGGCCCTCGTCGGCGGCGACGAGGACCTCGTCTCCGCCGTCGAGGCGGCCCAGGGCTACGGCGCCCGGGTCCACCTGTGGGGCATCGAGGCGGCGGAAGGGCGCAATCAGGCGGAACCCCTGCTCTGGGAGGTCGACAGCCAGCGCACCTTCGACCTCGACTTCTGCCGCCCCTACATCACCCGCAGGCCCGTAACGACCTACGAGAACGAGGGCGCCCCGCCGCCGTCGCGCGACGAAGTGCGTTTCGTCGGCGCTCAGATCGCGGCGACCTGGCTGGGCGAGCGGGGGCGAGCCGAGATGGGCGAACTGCTGCCCGGCCACCCGTATCTGCCCGGCCCCGTCGACCAGGGCCTGCTCATCGAGGCCGAACGCCGGCTCCAGCGCTCACTGCGCGGGCACGCCGTGCTCCGGCGTGCGCTGAGGGACGGGTTCTGGCAGCACCTTCAGGATCAGTTCTGATCCTCAGTACTGATCCCAGAAGCGTGTGAGCGCAGCGGCCGTCTCCAGCGGACGGTCCGTGTTCGGCGAGTGCTCCGCGCCGCGGACGACCGTCCGGTGCGCGTCCAGGCGCCGGGCCATGTCGTCCAGAAGCGGCACCGGCCAGGTGTCGTCGCGTTCGCCCGACAGCACATGCTTGGGCAGCGGTTGTACGGCGGCGAGCTCCGCCACCCGGTCCGGTTCCGTCGTCAGCCGGTGGCCGGTGGCCAGGAGTTGGGCCGGATTGTGGCGCAGCCACCGCTGACGCAGGTCCTCCCGGTCCTCCGTGGCCTCCTCCGCGGCGTCCTCCGGAGCGTCGAAGGTCAGGATCGCCTGCCACACCTGGTCCATCGGCATCACGGTGAGCGCGTCGCTCAGCAGCTTCACCCGCTGCTGCTGGGCCGGACTGATCTGCGCGGGCCCCGACGACATCAGCGTCAGCGTCGCGAACGGAGAGGCGTCCAGGAGGACGGCGGCGCGGGCGATCTGACCGCCGAGCGAATGCCCGACGAGGTGCAGCGGCCCACCGTCGTCCGCGAGGGCGGCGGCCTGGGCCAGCACGTCCCTTGCCAACTCGTCCTGGACGTAGGCGTCCTGATCCGCCGGGCCGTCGGTCTCGTACTGACCGCGGCCGTCGACCGCGACAACCCGGTAGCCGGCCGCGGTCAGCGGCTCGAGCATCGCGATGAAGTCCTCCTTGCTGCCCGTGTACCCGGGCAGCAACAGCGCGGTGCCGCGCGTGTCCTCCGCACCCGGGCGCGCATCGAGCACGGCGAACGCGCCCCGCGAGGTGGACAGGGCGCGGGGGAGGGCGCAGGGGGGCGGGACGAAGGTGGGCGGCCGGCTCATGCGGATGAGGCTAACGCGGCGCGGGCGCGGTGGAGGCCTGCTGCGCGGCGCGTTTCCTCGTTCCGCCCCTTCCCGAGCCGGGCTCCTCCCCCTGTGCCTGGCGGCATGGGGCGGCCCCCTGGCCCGGGACTGCGCTCTGCGCGGGTGCCCGGGCCTCGTGCCCACCACGCGGCAATGCAGCCTCGTTGGGGGGATTTGCCCTACGCCCGGCGGCGTGGGAGGTACTCCCAACCACGGCCGCCAGACCGCAGGGGGAGATCGAGGCGCGGGGTCCGGAGCCCCGAAACACCGCGCGAAGTGCGGTAGGAGTACGGGGCGGCGGGAGCCCCGGTTCCGGGAAGGGGCGGGGCGGGAAAGCGCCGGATGGCCCGGCCCCGTTCACGGGGCCGGGCCATCAGAGTCGCGCGGGCGTCAGCTCTCCGGCTGTGCCACGGCCTTTCGCGTACGCGTCCGCCGCGGCTTGGCCTCCGGCTCCGTCGCGGTCTCGGCGACAGCTTCCGCCTTCGACTCCACGGTCTTGCGCGCCCGGGTCCGCCGGGGCTTGGTCTCCGCCTCGGCGGCTTCGGCCGTGTCGGTGGCCTTGGCGGCGCGGGTGCGGCGGG